>JABAQJ010000012.1 GCA_019186945.1 Gemmatimonadaceae bacterium | reverse complement strand
GAGTGGCGGAAGCACTCGCTTTCCCACTTCGGCCCGAAGAGACGACCCATGATCCGGGCGCCCAACACAACGTGTCTCTCGCCCTCGTCGCCGTCCATTGAGGTGCAAGCAATGTAACCGATGTCGTGCAGGCCGAATGCCGCCCACAGCTTCGGGTCCCAAGGGAAACCGTAGAGCTTGGTCCAACCCCAAGCGACAAAGAGTGGGTGCAATGCGACGCAATGCGCGCCGCCAATCAGGCTCTTGAGACCTACGCGCATGGCCGCCTCCTGCATCAAGTCGCCTAGCGAGAGACGACTTCTTCTCGCTCTTCCTCGGCGGCAACTCTCTGTGACTTCCGTGATGGCCAGCCAGAGATGAACCGTTCGTACAGGGGCCATAGCAGAATCGTCCCCGTGATTGCGCCAACGAGCGTGCCGAGTTCGTTCGCCCGCCCGGAGAGGACTGCGGTCAGGAACAGAAACAGACAGATCTTGCGGCTCAGTTGTTGCATGAGTGTCCTCTATGAAGCGGCGCTGATCGGTGCGGGCCTTTCGACCAGCGCGTGAGCATGCCGGCAATTGATGCAAGTGACGCCCGCCGTGACCAGGCGAACCGCCTCGACGTACCGCTCGGGTATGGGCCGGACTTCGCCAGCCCGGTTGAAGAATTCCGGCGTGAGTCCCTGCTGCCGGAGTTCAGGCGACAGTTGCCCATCGACGCCGCGATACACAACGGTGGAGAGAACCGGCGGGCGCTTCAATTCCTGCATCGGACCAAGTCGGTGCGCGGCGATCAACAGTTGATAGGTCTGATCGCAGCGCGCCATCTCGACGGAAAGGAGTTCGTCGGCCACCGTCACGGCATGTACGCCGCTCGCGGTGATGCGGTCCAATCGCTGGAGCCAGGGTAAACGGCCACCGCTGATGGCGAAGAAGCCGATGTATCGGCCGATGTCTCTTGCGGAGCCGCCGCTCTCGACCGCGCGCAGCACCCAGCGGCCAGTGCGTGCCTGACGTTCCGCTGTCACCCAGGTCTGACAGTAGATACAAGCACCCTCGAGCCGCCTCAAGAACGGCTTCGGCAAGACGAGCCGTGGCGTGCGAGCATTCATTGGGACACCGCCTTGGGTTTCGCCGTCGGGGAAGGCGCGCCGAGTGCCGCGCGGATCTGTTCTTTCGTGCATCCCGCCCAGCACAGGTACTTCCATGGCTCCTCGACAGAAATCGCCAGGTTGTCCTGAGAACGGTCGTGTCCGGCCGCGGCACAAGACGGGCATTGGGTCACCCAGTTGCGGCCCACGCGCCGCCGCACCTCCACGTAATCGAGGATTTGGAAGCATGGCCGCTCCGAGGCTGGCGGCCCAACGCGCGCCGGCTCGGGTTCTGACTCCGCAGGAACCGCGGCAACCAGGTCGGTGAGTTGCGATTCACTGACGCGCCGCAGCGACCTCAGGTACTCCATCTGAGCGACCAAGTTGTACGCCGCTCCATAGAACCAGTACCGCTTCCTGGCGGCACGATGCACACCAAGCGGTCCGCGAATCGCGTTCCCGAATTGTCCGTCCGGCACGCGATCCTGCTTGGGAAACAGCTCGATGCCTTCCGTGTTGCCGGAACCCTTCACCTCCACCGAGAGCTTCCCCGCCAGGTGCCGGATGTAGATGCGCGCCTGTTTCGCCGGGACGGGCGACTCGAAGAGGATCCAGAGATGACCCCCGCGGCGGCTTTGCTCCAGCGCAGCCTGGATGCCAGCCTGTCCCAGTTCAAACTGGAGTTTGAGCAGGTCTTCGAGCGCGCGGCGGTAGTCGGCGTCAATCGCCATCCACTTGACCCGCTGCGTCCGCGGGTTGATGGCATACAGCCCCAGAGTGATCCAGCCTTCGAGGTGCCGTTGGATGTCCCACGTTGTGAGCTCGGCCTCGGCGCCTTTCTTCTTCGGGCGGTAGTAATAATGCCGCTCGCTCGCCGGGTGCGGCGTATCCGATTGGCGGGTGTATGCGCGGCGGTTCACAAACCACCGCGCATACTCTGTCGCCAATTCCGGCGTTGCACGAAGCAGGTCCGGCATAGCCTCTGTTTACTCCCGATCCTGGAATTGCCAAAGCCAGTTCGGCGCTTCACCGCAGCGCCGCGATCTCCGAGGGGTTCTCGGCGAAGCGGAGCAGGCCAAACTCGCGGATCTTCTCGCGCATTTGGCCGACGCCGTACCCGCCAAAGACACCGTCGGCGAGTTCCAGCAGCCAGAACTGCCCGCGCTTACGGTCGTAGACGTAGAACTCGCCGGACTGATCGTCGCCCGGGGCCATCACGAACAGCAGCACTCCGCGCGCGAACTCGACCCAGTGGGCGACCACACCCTCGCCAAAGGTGAGGAAGCGGCTGACGATTTCAGCGATGTCGTGCTGCGGACGGAGGTTCAGATCCTGGGTCGAAACCACCGAGCAGGCGATGACGGGATTCGGATTCATGGTTCATGTCCTTTCTTCTGTGAGCTTCAAAAGTGTGCAGGCGCAGAGACACTGCGACCGCATGTAACGGAGATGTCGGGAGGGAGGGGCGGTCTAAAGTGGGGATTAGGAGAGGCGGGCCGTCGCGGCTTCGACTTCAGGCACGTTCGCGTCGGTCAGATCCTTGAGTCCTTCAAGGGTCAAGGTGCCGACCGAGGCTTGTTCGATCACGTCAGCGAGACGCTTGCGGGTGCGGTCCGCATGCTTGCGCGCGGCCTGGAGAAGTCTCCCGCGAGCTTCGGCAATTCGCCCGGGTGCCGGACTCGTTGCAGCAGTGGGCGCCTTGGAGCGCGCCTGCTCTTCCACTCTCTCGACGAGCACCCGCAAGGTGCCGCGGTCCGGGATGTCGTCAATGCTGTCGCTCGCCAGGCTCATTTCGCGACACAGGACGCTGTACGCAGCATCTCCGAGCGCTACTCTTCCGGCCAGGAGCCGCTCAATGCCGCGGCTCAGATCCGTCAACTTGTCCATGACCAACGTCAGCTTCGCGTATCCGAGCCGTTTCAGATCGGCCGTGCCGCCGTACTTCTGCAGCGTCGATTGCGCCAGGCTGAATCCGACCTTGTCGCCCAGCGTCGTGATAGCAGCCAGCGCTTCGTCACGAACCAGGCCGCTCCGTTGCGCAGCGGTGCCAGAGGATGCGGGCTTTGGCGCCGGCGCGCGCTGTTGCGGCCGACGCGACGCCGGGAGCGCCCATTCCGGAAGACTGGGCGTGTACGCAGGACGGTTCGACTGATCCAGATCCACCCAGGTCTTGTCCAGGTCGTAGAGATACCGGCCCAGGCCGAAACACGCGCAGGCGCGCTTGAACGCCTGTGCTTCGGCACGAGTCGCGGCGTTCTCGTCGTCCGCCCACTCCTCGCCGACGCCGGTATGCGTGCCCAGGCCATGAATCGTGACGCGCGAAACGACGACGACCTTGGCCGCTACTGCAGACTGGGACTTGTCGCTGGCCGTGCGCCGCTCGAAGTTCTGCGCCACCTGCACGTCGTAGTCGCGGGTCCATCCCCATTCACCGAACACGGAGTTCAGCCGATCCGTGTACGCACGCTGGTCAGCGTAAGCGATCAGTTGACCGCGTTTCTGCGGACCGTGCTTCGTCTGAATCGTCGAAGTCGCCGTCACGCGCCACTTGATCTCCTCGGGATCGAACGGCTCAATGAGCCGCTGCTTGATCTCGTGGAATCGTTCCTTGTTCATTGTTGCGGTCTCCGCAAGTTCCGATACCGGCGCGGTCATCGCCGGGGGAACTGAACCGGGCCGCTCTCTGGCAGCACCATTTACGTACGCCATATACCAATCGCTCCTTTCGTGGTTCGTTCTGCACTGCGCGACTGCGGGCGCGACCCGTGCATCGTCTCCGGACGCACGCGCCGCTTCCTGCACAAGCTCCTGCCGCTGGCGGCGCTACTTTCGTCACTCCCAACGGCACGCACGCCCTCACACACCACTTGCACTTGCGCGCGCGCCACCGTGCCTTGTCACCGACCCAGCCACCGGTGCCACCCACAACTTCCTTTTCTTTCATCCACTCGGCACACCCACCACTTCATCTGCCGGCCACTCTCCAGCCACAATCACGGCTTCGTTTATCACTGGACTCCCACTCATCACTTCTTGCCTCTTCACCTGCCTCCCCCATGCTCGCCGCCGGTCTGCTCGGAGTTCGGACTGCTAAAACACGGGGATATCGGAAAACTGGCCCAAGCCGATCAACGTCTTACGAGGGGTCGTGAAACGGCAAAAGAGACGCATTCGGAACGCAATCGAGGGGCAAACATAGCAGGGACTGTAGGCGGGAAGTGGTCTTCAGGAGAGACAGTCTGCCAGAGTGACCGTCTGGCCAGAGCGCAGATCCAATAGCCCAGCCGTTGCCGGCTGCGCGCGAAACTCCTGGGTCAGCGCGGCGTAGATGCGCGGGCATTGACGCGGGGCAACATCCCGGAGCAGCAGTTGAGATTTGCTGTCTGGCACCAGATAGAGAAACCGCGCAAGCAGAGTTTCCTCGTTCAGTTGAGCGAAGATGCGCAGGTAGGCGTCGGCGGACTTCACGGTTCGCTCAAACTCCAGGGCTACGTCGGCCTGCACTTCACTCAAACGGAACGTCACCACCGCGTCATACTCCTTTGCGAAGCGCAGACTTGCGACACGATTCTGCGCCCGAACTTCCGCCTCCGATTGCCAGGTCAGCACCACTCCCGCGCGCCGAAGCGCCAACTGAATCGTGAATAGCTGGACGTCATGCCACACTTGACTGCGCGCATTGGCGCCCTTCGAGCGGATTCGCCGTTCAACGATGGCGCCGTCGAAGCTCTGCAAATACAACTCTCCGGACTCACCCAACGACAACGCCGGCTCCATTCCTTCGACTCGCCGCGATTCAAGGAAGCCGTGACGAACCAGCCGGCGCACCCTCCAGGCGAGCGAATTCCGCTCTGCCCTTGAGGTCGCATATGGATGAAGACTGCAATGAAGCTGCTCGAACGTGACGTGACCGGCCTCGTAGACAGTTCGCATGATCGGCTTGTCCGCGGTTTCGGAGATCACAATGGAGTCTTTCGAATAGCGCAAGAATCACCTCCCGCATATGTTCCAGCAGCCAATGCCACGATCGGTGACCTCAAAGATCGCCGATCCGGTTGGTCCGGCGAGCCAGGCAAACGGTTTCACAAGCAGCAGGAGTTCCTGCTGATTCTTCCTCTGCGACGCCGACAGGACCAGGATGTTGTCCGGATCAAGGCCGTCCGGCGGCACAACACCCACAAGTTGTTCGTTCACGGTATGCAAGTGCCAATCCGCCATTGCGCCCGAAGCTGCCGGGCAGGTGAGCCGGATGCTTCGGCCGGCAGAGGTCTGGGTGATGTCGCTGGTCACCCAGTTCCGTCCGTGAATGCGGGACGCGTCCTGCAACAGCGGCTTCGCTTTCGGTCCAAAGACCAGTTGACCGAACAGCGTAGCGCAGGACCGGACGCGACAGCCGTCTCGGATGCCGGTTGTATTCCACACGCGAGTGCCGCCGTTCGGCTGGTCCTTCATCTGCCAGAGACTGCCCAGCGAGTGCACTCGCACGACCCCTTGGC
>JABAQJ010000013.1 GCA_019186945.1 Gemmatimonadaceae bacterium | reverse complement strand
CAAGCTCCAAGTGCGTCGGAGTGGTCACGCACTTTGGAGGTACGTGGTCGTCAGTCAGCGCACCCCTGCTTCCGCAAATCCGACAGACTCCCTTTGCCCTCCGTCCCTGTGTTGGCTGCCTAACGACCCTGCTTCTCCCGCGCGGCATCACATAAGAGGCCGCCATGGCGAAGCACATGGCGGCCTACATTACCATTCAGCCGCGCCGGGAGCAAGCAGCTGTTAGGCATCATGCG
Organism: Gemmatimonadaceae bacterium; assembly: GCA_019186945.1. Taxonomy (GTDB): domain Bacteria; phylum Gemmatimonadota; class Gemmatimonadetes; order Gemmatimonadales; family Gemmatimonadaceae; genus JABAQJ01. Next base: position 8,820 of record JABAQJ010000013.1, on the reverse strand, counting down.
GATCGACCTTCGCTCAGGTTACCCGTGGCGATCGGACTTCGCCGCCTTCCGCCTCGTCCGGACTGGTCGAGGCCCACGCGCCGGGCGGCTGGGAAGGCGATCCTCGGGAGCCGGCGCCACGTCGGGGACGCGCGCCAACGCCGCCAGGAACTTGGTCCGGCTGCCGCGCCGCGCCCGCTTATCCAGGTACTCGAGCGTCATCAGCGCCGACAGCTTCTCCGCGAGGGCCGTGGCTACCAGCTGATTCACAGAAATGCCCTCCCGCTCCGCCAACTCTTTCGCAGCCGCATGCAGGGAATTGGGCAACCGTAGGCTCATGGCGCTCATGGATTCTCACCGATTTGGGTCAGGAACTGCTGAGGCGTCAGGACGGCGATCCCAAATTGGGACGCCGGACCAAAGTCTCGTCGGTTGTAAGTGATGATGGCAGCCCGAGCCGCGACCGCCAAGTCGAGTACGTGGTCATCCGCAGGATCCGGCAGCATCGGGCGCCAGAGGAAGTGGATCGGTTGCCGAAGCCCCGTCAGCGCCAAATACTCCAGTACGTCTTCGATCTCCGTCGCGGACAGTCGGAGCCCCGCACTCGGACGTGTGCACACCGCCTCGTACTCCAGAATCAACGCGACCGAGAGTACATGGTCGAAGGCGGCCGTACCCACGCGCTGGAACAACCGCCACGCCGCACCCTGCCGCGACCGAAGGGCGGAGACGACCACGTTGGTATCGAGCACCACCCGGCGCGGCATGCGATATCATATGTGATATCATGGCCCTCCGCAACCCGGTCGGTGGTGGGGGCGGCACATTGGTGTGTCTTGTCGATTCCGCAACGCCGCCCGGAATGATGCCTAACGCTCAGCATCAGCGGCGGCGCGAAGCGCCGTCCGCTGCATGCTGTTGTTCGGCAGCCCTTTCAATGCAAAGAGGCGCTTCACTTCACTCGTGCTCCTATACAGGCCAGAGCACCCCGAAGCCCACGTGCCGACCTCTGCCGACGGCAAGAGGGCCAGCTACCGGGCGATCGAAGGTCAGGCGTACGTGAAGTCTTGGCGTCTCGCCGAGGTAGCCGTTGGCGCGGTACTGGGTCGCGACGTGAACGCCAGCGATGGGCCCGCCAGACGCGAGCTCGATGGCCTCGATGCGCACCTCCTGACCCACGATGGCCTGCTGCACGCTGCGCTCGACCAACTCGAGGCGTCGCTTCCGAAGGTGAAGCTCGCGAGCAGCGGCCTTGGCGGGCTCCTGTTCGGCCTTGCGCCTCGCCTCGACGAGGCGCTTCCACTCTGCCCCCGTCAGCTCCTTCGCCACCTGCACCAACGGGGTCACCGTGGCCCACGTGCGCGAGCGCTTTTTGATGGCTCGCAGCCACTGTCCATCAGGCTCCGTGTCGAGGACAACACCAGTGCCGCGCCCGTTGTCGCGCAGCTCGCGGCCGTGGAGGAGCACCTGCGCCATCTCGACGATCGCACGCCTGTGCGGGTCATCGCCGCCGCCGAAGTCCGCGAGGGCGATGCGACGCACGCGACCATCCGGGTACGCGCCGAGGACGCTCGGTAGCGGCAGAATCGCGAGGTGCGGCTCGGAGATGGGCTTGTGGCTCTCGTCGTGCCCCACGAGCACGCGGCGAACGAGCGCCTCCATCGCGGGTCGGTCGCTCGGGCCTCTCGCGAGCAAGTCCACTACCTCGGCGCGGACCTCGTCGAGAAGATGGCGCACGGGCCCGACGACCTGCCGAAGCAAGCGCGCGTCCCATGAGCAGCGCTTTCCGTTGCGCCAGAGGCCCAGCACGAAGGTCGGAACCTCGCGGTCAGCAGCGCGAGCATCCGACGCGTACGTCACGGCGCGCACGCCCGCCGCAGGCAGCGGCAGCTCGTTGGCGTTGCGGGCGAAGACGGTGTCGCACACGTCGAGACACCCGGCTTCGGGTACCTCCAGCGAAGCGCCGCTCGAAGCAGGCTGCCAGCGCACGGCGTCGGCAGGTGGCTCTGCATCGGTGGCATCGAGAACAGCGAGGTCTTCGCCCTTGCCGACGCTGACGACCCGCCGCGACACATCGCGGATGACGGGGACGTGCGACGCTTGGACGCTCGGCCACCAGTACCAGACGATGTGCGGGGCCTCGACGTCCCAACCGACCATCGGCTCGGGCTCGAGATCGATGCCCTTCTCGGGGTTGAGCTTGCGCTCGGTCGGCCAGTTCTTCGAGTTGTTGGGCACGAATCGCCGCTGGCGCGGTGGGCGTAGCGCCGCGCGAGGCGCGACGATCTCGGGCAGCTTCGTGTCCTCGGTCCAGCCCTGCTGCTCGAGCATGCGCAGCGAGTCGTCGATCGCCTTGCGGTTGCTCTGCGCCCAGCCTGCGCGCGCCGAAGACACGAGCGCCTTGAAGAGGCGCGCCGGGCTCGGTGGCCACTCACGCCCGGAGTAACCGGCGAGGAACTGAACGCGGATGGCGAGAGGCATCAGGTCTCCGCGTCGTCGTCGCCCGTCGCGCTCGCTTCGGCATCGGTCGATGCCTCTCCTGCGGGAGGAGCGTCAGCCGTCTTCGGCTTGGCTTCTTCCCATAGCTTTTTCAGCTCGCCGATCTTCTTCCTGCTGAGCTCGGCTTCCTTGCCCTCGTAGGCGGGTAGCGCGAGGAGCGCCTTCACAAATTCGGGCTTCTTCTTCGGCTCGCCCGCGTTGTTCCCGCCCTTCGTGCTGACGGCCGCTTTCGCGCCACTCGGATCGAACGCCAACGTGATGGCAGCCGGAAACGCGTCCGCGCCGAAGAACGCCTTGGCGGCTGCGTCGAGGTAGCTCTCGGCGGCTCCGTTCGCCGGAGCAGCGAACGTGTGCTCCGCGCCCGAGTGCTTCACCGTCACGGCGGTGAAGGCAGTCGGATCGGCGACGGTCTTCTCGCCTTCCTTCTTGCTCTCGCGCACGAGGATACAGCCCTCGCGAAGATCCCACACGCCGGGGTCCGCCGCCGACGCCAGCGCCAGCGCGAACAGGTACCGGCGCAGCGCGAGGGTCTTCTCGTCGTCGATCTCAGTTACGCCCGCTGGCGTCGCCTCTTTGAACGTCGCGAGGGCGCGCACGCCCGAGAGCGCAATGATGGCGGTGCGCTCGATGGGACCGAAGGCGATCACACCGCCGGGAGACTCAGGCGCGGGCACGTCGGTCATGCCGAGCTGCGACGCCGGGTTCTTGCTGTTCGGGTCTTCCTGCGCCGCCTCCTTCGCCTCCTTGAGGATCTGCTCCAGCTCCTGGCTCACCTCGGGATCGATGCTCGACCAGTACTGGCTGCGCTTCGTGACCTTCTGCACGTTGAAGGCGACGATCTCGCTGCGGATGAGTCGGCGCGCCTTGGACTTGGTCGACTTCTTCGTGGCCGAGTCGCGGCTGTCCCAGTGCCCGAACACGAGCGACGTCGGCGCGAGCTTCGCGAGCGGAGCGGCGTCGCCCTTCACGTAGGACTGGAGCGCCGCCTCGAACGGTTCGAAGCCGTCCTTTTCGCCGTTCTTGCTGTAGCGGACGACGGCATCGCCCACGCGGTGACCGACCTCGAGTAGGTCGATCGAGGCCTGTCCAACGCGGCTGCCTGTGATGGTGACCTTCGGGATCGACGTACCCGAGTACTTGAGCAGCCGGGCCTCGAGCCGGTTCGCCTGCGACGGCACCGAGTCGACGGTGCAGCGGTTCGCGATCACGCCCTCGTTTGCAGCCGCCTCGGGGGTCTTTCGATCCTCGTCGCGTGGGGCGAACCAGTCGAGCTGGTAGTCGCTCTTGCCACGGCCGCTGGCCGCGAACGTCGGTGGGAAGAACACGCCGCGTGCGCCCTGTACCGGGCGAAGTCGCTCACGGATCACGATGGCGGCGACGTCGGCGTCGTCTTTGAGAAGGTCGTCGTACTGGGTCAGGGTCGTGTCGTTACTCATCGCTATCCTCGTCATCGCTCTCGTCGTCGTTGCCCGAGTCCACCGACTCGGTGATTCCGGCCGGACGAGCAAGCTTCAAGTAGCCGTATTGCCCCATCATGCCGATGATGGCCTCGCGCTTCACCAGCTCGGAGGGCGCGACCTCCACGCCTCGCGCGGTCATGCGCGCGAGCGCCAACGGGAGGTGCGGGCTCCAAGTGCTGTAGGTGAAGATCCGCTTCCGCACCCCGACGACGCCGTGGGGTGCGTTGTCGCCTTCACGGCGCGGAGGGAAGAATGTCGAGAGCCCGATGGCGGCGAGCAGCTCCAGCGCAGGGCGACCTTGGGAGCTTCTCCCGCTCTTGGCCGCGTCGTTCGCGCTGATGCCACGATCGATCGACGACCTGGTTGCCACGGCGTCGAGGTTCAGGCGGCTCGCACCCGGCGACGTGAACGCGATGATGTCTTGGAGCTTCTGCGCCGACGACAGTTGGCTAGCCGCTTCAACCAGGTCCAAGCTGAGTCCAGCGATGCCGCGCAAGCTGGCCGAGTAGTTTCCCTTCTTGATGCTCGCCTCGTCCTGCTTACCTGCCCAGAACTTCCAGCGGCTCTTGCCATCGCGCTTCTCGAGACGTTGCACGATGCGGCCGTTCGACGCGTGCGCCCACTCGTACCAGTGGTCGACGACGACCACCGGCTTCTCGGGCAGCGAGAACTCGAGGGCTCCGCACCAACCGCCGACCGAGTCAGAGAGCGGCACGCGGCTGTTCTCGGTGATCGCCTTCCATGCGTCCTTCGAGCCGAGATGCTGCGCCACCTGCGCCGCGACGGCGGCCTCGTCGACGGTCGTGTTGACCTCGCACACGTCGGCGGCGGCGGACGGCAGCGACGGAAGCACGCCCGTCGCTCGCCGCCACGCCGAGGTCGCGTTCGCGTCGTAGCGGCTGAGCACCTCAAGCAGGCCGCAGACGGCGAGGTACTCGCCGGGGTTGCGGGCATCGAGGGCGAGTTGGATCGTCGTCACGACGAGCCCTCCTCGTCGCGCGAGGCGAGCACGTCGGCGGCCTTCACCAGCGCCTCAAGCCACGCCAGCACCCACCAACCGTACTGCGCTTGGAGTTTGGCGAAGCGCGCAGGGGTCTCGGTGAGGACCCGCTTCGCACCATCGGTGACAACCGGGCCGATCGCCTCGATGCGGAAGCCCGGGCGAGCATGACCGTGGTGGGCGGCCACGAGGTGCAGGCACAGCTCGCGGTCAACCGTGGTCGGCAAGCTCGCCTTGCCGTCTCCGAGGTCTGCAACAGAGCCCAGCTCGTGGCGGTAGCCTCGGTTGATCTTGTGATCAAAGCGCGAGTGGTCCGACTTCGCGACCGCAGGCTTCTCGACGCGGCCCACGGCGCGCTGCCACCACGGGCGGTCCTTGCCGAGGTCGTGCTGGCCAGCGGCCTCGATGACGGTGTCGCGCAGCTCCGTGGGCAGCGACAGCCGCTGGCACAGCTCCGTCGCCTTGGTGCGAGCGTCGCCCAGGTGCCGGGTGAGCAGAACGTCCTTCTGGAAGCCGAGCGAGCCGTCGTCGTCCTCGGCCTCTTCGAGCGCACGGCGGTCTTCACGCGCCACGACCACGCCGCGCGATCCGGTGCCCGCCGCCTCGACGAGCCGCCAGCCTCCATCGAGCAGTCCGTCGGCGACGTCTTCGAGCTCGCTCAAGAGATCCTCGGCGTCGGTGTCGGACTGGACCTGTTGTGGCTCACTGCCGTTCGCTGAGGCCGCCGTGACCTTACCGGAGTCGATCCAGAGCCGACGACGCTGCGCGCGGCTCGTCGGCTGCGCCTGCTCTGCGATGTCGCTCACGGACCGCTTCGAGGCCGGGTTCACGAATTGGCCGTCGTAGCCACCGGCGCTCGTCGGCAGCACGACGGTGGCGTCGTGAAGGGCAGCGCGAAGGTCGCCGTCGTCGTCGGTGGGAAGGTCGCGAAGGCGGAACGTCGTAGTCTCACCGTAGCGCGTGACGAGCAGAACGCGCGCCCCGAGTGCGTCGTCTTCGACGGCTCGGCCACGAACCGCCTTGAGCAAATCGACGGCCTCGTAGAGTGGACACCGCGCTGTCTCACGCGCACCGACCGGGAACGCTGCAACGAGTCGTTCGGCATCGTCGGGCTCGGTCACCCGATCGAGCTCCGAGCGCCAGGCGAGCTCGACGTAGAGCGAGGCGTCTTCGACGCTGCCGTGGAGCCAACGGCCGACATCCGGGCGAGCCCCGGCGTTCGGGTGCTTCGAGGTCATCGCGAGGTCGTCGAGCACCGCGCTGGTCAGCGCCGGAGGAGGGACGCGCACATCAAAAAGCCCGAGCTCTTCCGCGTCCACGAGCCCGTCTCGCAGACGTGCAGGGAACGTTCCCGGCGAACCGTGAACTTCTTGGCCGTCGGTCACGAGCGCCTGGACGCGCACGAAGACTTTCCCGGCAGGGTCGGTCCTTTCCTTGTCGCCTACCAACTTCACTGTGACGTCCCGAGTGCTTGCGCCAAGCCGGTTCACACGCCCAAGCCGCTGGATGAGGCTGTCGGCGGCGCAGGCCTCGACGCCCAGGTGGTCGCAGTCGACGTCCGCTCCGACCTCGACGCAGGAGGTCGCGACAAGGAAGAGCGGCGCCTCGAAGACAACATTGCGATCACGCTGGCTCTTGAAGCGCGCGTACCGCTCGGATTCCACGACGGCATCGCGATCCCAGCCGCGCATGCTGCCCGTGAGTGTCACGACCTGCTCGTCAGGCACGCCGCCCTCACGAAGCGCGGCGGCGCATTTCCGAACCTCGGCGACTGTGTTCACCACGACGCCGATGACCGCGTCCTTGTCGGCCTTCGACTTCTCGATGGCCCACGCCGCGAGCTGAACGCCGACGCCCTTGTCGGCATCCAACGCCTCGACCTCGAGCTTCTTCTTGGCGTTGAGGCGATCGCTGACCTTCTGGTCGTCGGTCTCCTTTGGCCACGTCTGGCCGTCGATGTCGGTGGCGACGTCGAGGAGTTGAAAGACACGTCGCGAGGCCCGCTCCTCGGGCAGCCCGGGCGTTCGCCGGAGCAGGTCGCGAACGGGCTCCATCGTGGCGCCCATCCTCACGACCGCGAATGGAGCCAGCCTGCCGACGCGGCGTTCAATCGCGGTAAGCGTCGTCGCGAAGGGCGAGCAGAGGTGGGCCTCGTCGAGGACGAGCAGACAGTCCTGCCCAACCAGGCCGGCCTCGAGTGCGCGGCCCCAAGGGCCTACGCGGCCGTAGGCGCTGAAGAGAAGGCGAGAACCGATCATGTCGACCGTGCCGACGATGATCGCAGGGCGCGTCGGATCGTCCCGCCAGCGCGTGTCGAGCGCGCGCTGGCCACGGAGCGTGGACACCTCGATGATTGAAGACGTGCATCTTGCGTTCTTCAGGGCGGTCGCGAGCGTGTGCAGCGCGTGGTTCTCGTCCTTCGCGGCCTGCTCGAGGCGCTCACGAACCTGCTCCGCGAACTCGGATGCCTGGTCGACGACCACCCGCCGATCGACGACGTAGGCGAGCCGACGGGGAACAACGTGCGAGGCGCGCCCGAGCGCCCGGCCCAGCGCCAAGACCCACAGCGCGATGATCGAGGTCTTGCCGAGGCCGGTGGCGAGCACGATGTCGGTCGGGAAGCGTCCCGCCTCCAGGTCCGTGAAGAGCCGGTGCTGCCAGCGGCACGCGCCGTCGTGACCGGTGAGCGCGCAGTAGGCGGCGTCGAACTCCTTGAAGCTCATCAACGCCGGCTCTCGTAGGCTCATCTCAACCATCGCGTGGGTCATGTCCCGATTGTCCCGATGCGCCGCCTCTGGTCTGCCGAACGACCAAGGTTCAGTTGCAGCCGAATGAAATAGAGCGCGCGAAGCGCGCGCACAATAGATCGGCTGTCAACTGCAACCTTTTGTTAGCCTTCGCGCGCCGGAACCTATCTCGCCAGCTGGTTGGCGACCCGCCGGAGCAGCGAAGCTGTCACTCGTTTGGCGGGTCACTTCGCGTACGCACCACCGATGAGCTCGTAACCGAATTGAAAGGTCGATGGCCGTAGCACAACGCCGCTGGCGAGCGGATGAGTGCCATGAAGACTCCAAGCCGAAGCGCCCCCACAATCCTGTTCTCGGTGTCCAGCGAACGCCACGCGGACAATGCTGTTCACCGAGGACAATAGTGGTGGGAAGAGAGCTTGCATTCCGGCGGCTCCCGCTCCCCCAGTAACCGGCCCGGTCGGCAGGCACTCGGCGACTATTGTCAGCCCAGCGACGTTTACCGACCCCCGCCAACCTGAGTCGGACTTCTGAAGAAGCTTCACGTCGCCGTACGTGGCGTAGTGGCCCTTGCCGCGCATGTAGGCGACGTACGCACTATCGGGCATCCAGAACTCCAAGGCCAGAAGCGGGCGCCCTGGTCCGAGGTCCGTCGCCGGCGTTGATGGCGCGACCCGAGCGAACCACAGCGCCGCGGCTCCGTGCTCTGGCCAATGCGGGGCGCGCCCGTCAATCGTGAATGCTCCCATTCGAACGAGTTCGAGAAATGAAATGCCCCAGTGACCGTGCGTGGGGTGTTCGGCCAGGTAGTCCGTCGCCCAGCGGACGCCAGTCGTGGCCAGCTCCTTCAGCGTGATGAATCGCAATGTTCGTGGAAGTCGGCGCTCTACTGTGGTGGGATCAAAAGTGACGTAGGCGACAATCTCATACGGTTGGCCCACAGCCCAGTGCGTTTGAGCACCCTCGGGAAGGGATGGCACCTGCGCGGCCGCGTCTACAGCAACCAGCGCTGAGCAGACTAGCAGTGAGACCAGCCTCATTAGTCTTCCTTTACCATAAGGATACTTCCCGCAAATGGGCCGCAGGTGGTCCGTTTGCCAGTTGAATGCACGGGGCTTTGCAGCGAAGGCTAACG
>JABAQJ010000020.1 GCA_019186945.1 Gemmatimonadaceae bacterium | reverse complement strand
CATCGGCACCCGAAGGTGTGGCTCCGGCGCGGCTGAGCGCTAACAACGTTTGCTGCTGTCAGCCGGGGCTTGTCGGCTCGCTTCGCTCGCTTTCATTGAACCGGCTGCAGCAGAAACTGGTCCGTTAGGCGTACCATTGGAGGACGATCGTATCGATGAGAGTGTTTGACTCGACGATTAAGGAAACCCTCAACACGCGACTGGGCGACCTGGAAGCGCGCTTCGACGCGGATGTGGTCTTCTACTACGGGGAGATCCATCCCTTTGTGGCGAAGCCCTTTCGCGACTTCATCGAGCCGCTTCGCCAGATCTCTGCACCCCGCTCGCGTTTGGCGATGTTCGTCAACACACCTGGTGGCAGTGCCGAGGCGGTTGAGAAGATCGTGGAGATCATTCGCTTCCATTACCAAGAGGTCTACTTTGTCGTTCCGGACATCGCGATGTCAGCCGGTACAATCCTTTGTATGTCCGGCGATCGCATTTTCATGGACTACTCGTCGGCGCTGGGCCCCATAGATCCCCAAGTCTTCAACGGAAAGGATTGGGTGCCCGCGCTCGGCTACTTGGACAAGGTCGAGCAGCTGCTGGAGAGGGCGCGGAACAACAGCTTGTCGAACGCCGAATTCCTCATTCTCCAAGGCATCGACTTGGCGATGCTCAGCCGATACGAGCAAGCGCGCGACTTGACAGTGACCTTGCTGAAGAAGTGGCTCGTTGAGTACAAGTTCAAGGACTGGGTGGAGCATCAGACCAATCCTGCCAAGGTTGGGCACCCGGTGACACCGTCAGAGAAGGAAGAGAGAGCGGAGGAGATCGCCAGGCTGTTGGGCGATAACAAGTTGTGGCACTCACACGGCAGAATGATCGGACCCGCAACGCTGCAGCGACTGCTTCGTCTGAGGATTGACGACTATTCGCATGATGCTACGTTGAAGCCGCTCGTCCGCTCCTACAACGACCTGCTCGTCGAATACATCGCGCGCAGTGACTACAAGTTTTTCATGCACAGCAGAAACTACTTCTGAAGCCTCCGCAAGAGCGTTCCATGAGCCTCGTTGAACAAGTCAAGAAGGAAACAGCAGAACTCCTTACGAAGCGTTCCGAGGACGCCAGCCTTCGTGAACTCGCGGAGTTCTATCGCGAGAAGCAACGTGAGGGGGTCGTGTTGAGCGGTACCTACGACCTCCCGCCGATAGACACCATCGGAAGGACTGCGTTTAGGTCCAAGTGAATGAAAGCCCTTTAAGACAGATCGGTCGGCGAGCGTCGACCGATCGTCGTTTGGTACGCCTAACAGCTGCTTGCTGCGGACGCGGCTGAACGCTATGGTAGGCCGCCATGTGCTGCGCCATGGCGGCCTTTGGTTGGGCGCCGCGCCGCAGAAGCAGAATCGTTAGGCGCACCAGCGCACACTATGCAGGCTCGCTCACTCGCAGAGATTCCTGAACCCGAGCTCGTAACTGCACTCTGCGATGACCCGATGCTGCGCACCTGGCTATTCGCACCACTCCTGACCGGGCCGCGAGACCGCTGGCTCCTCCAGGTGCCCTTCATCGACCTCGGGATTGGACGCCACAACAGCGACCTTGATGCCGTGCTCCTGCGAGATGGCAATCCCATCGATGCGGTAGCGTATCAGATCAAGCGGGTGAAAGTAACCGAAGCCACATTCGCCACCGGGCTCCCGGGCAAACTTGGCGAGATGCCCAAAGCAGTCCGCCAGGCCAACGCGACAGCGGCGCTCGGCTTCGCGCGGGTTGTCCTCACTTTCCTTGTGGTCGCGGACGGCCGCACCCGAACGGAGTTCAACTTTGCTTTCCGAGGACCAACGGGCGAGATCGTTGGCGCCATCAATCGAGCGATCGATCTCACTAACCTTCATGATTCCGTCGGTGTCGCGAGAATCGAGGTCGTTCAGCCCCTGGACAGAGACTTCACCCTCGCCGGCGGCATCGGCGGCGGATTCCTTCGACAACCACAGCCCCGCGAACAGGATGCCGCACTTTCGGCCGCCCTCGAACGCTACGGCACTAAGCACGGTCAGAGCTGACGCCCTTCTTCACCATCCGCTGGCGCCTGCTGTGACTGGCGCATATGTCGAAAGTGCGGTATGTTTTCGACAGGTTTTCATAACCTGTCGATCTGAGCGACAGGTTCACCCGATCAGTCGATGGAAAGCGCCATAACGCACGCCCCAAGCTTCGATCCCGCAAGGGCTTACAGCAGCCTGCCGCTCCTGCCACCGACCGCGGACTTGGAGAGCCGGGCCGTGCTCAAGGCCTGCATCGGGGCGCGCGCCGCGGTTGCCGAGCTCAAGCAGGCCGGGGGGCTCCTGCCCAACCAGGACGTGCTCATCAATACGATTCCGCTCCTGGAGGCGCGTGCGAGCTCCGAGATCGAGAACATTGTCACAACCACTGACCAGCTTTTCCGGTATGCGCAGCCTGACCGCGAAGCGCTGGCCGACCCCGCCACGAAAGAAGCTCTGCGGTACCGCACCGCGCTCAGGCGGGGACTCGACCTGCTTCAAAAGAAGCCGCTCTCGACCGCAACCGCCGTCGAAGTTTGCCGCACGCTCCTTGGTGTGAACCTCGACGTGCGCCGCGTGCCGGGAACGAAGCTGCTGAATGAGCGGACCGACACGGTGGTGTACACGCCGCCCGACGGCGAAGCCTTGCTCCGGCAGCTTCTCGCGAACTGGGAGCGGTTTCTTCACGACGCGACAGACGTCGATCCGCTGGTCCGGATGGCCGTGGCGCACTACCAGTTCGAGGCCATACACCCGTTCACCGACGGAAACGGCCGCACGGGGCGGATTCTCAACCTGCTCTTCCTCGTCGAGCAGGAATTGCTCGACATTCCGGTTCTGTATCTGAGCAGCGCGATCATTCGCCGCAGGGCGGATTACTATCGGTTGCTGCTCGCGGTCACGACTGACGCTGCATGGGAGGAGTGGATTCTCTACATGTTGCGCGCGGTGGACGAGACGGCACGCTGGACGACCGAACGCATCCGCGCGATCCAACAGTTGATGAAGGACACAGCGGCGTACGTACGGCGGGAGGCGTACGGCGCCTACAGCCGCGAGCTCGTCGAGTTGACTTTCTTGCAGCCCTACTGCCGCATTAAGAACGTGGTTGAAGCGGGGATTGCCGAACGGCAGACGGCGTCGGTTTATCTCAAGAAGCTGGTAGCCGCGGGCGTGCTGAACGAAGTGAAGGTCGGGCGGGAGAAGCTCTTCATCAATCCGAGGCTCATGCGACTGCTCACGGTTGAGGACCCCGGCGATCTCTCGTTCCCTGCGCCGACGCTAACGAAACGAATGCCAGGTGGAGCCCGATGAGCAAGTCGGCAGACGAAATGAAGACAGAGCTGGAGCCGGAGAAGCTGGACCTTCGCTCCCACGATATCGCCGAGGAACGCCGACAGGAGCTGCTGCGTCTCTTTCCCGAGATTCGAACCGAGGACGGCAAACTCGCCTTCGACCGGCTCAAGCTTGCGCTCGGCGAAGCGGTGGACGTTGGGAAGGAGCGCTACGGGCTCACGTGGCCTGGCAAGGCCGAGTGCTTCAAGGTGATCCAGACGCCGAGCCTCGGCACGCTGCGGCCGTGTCCGGAGGAGAGCGTAAGCTTCGATACCACCGAGAATCTGATCATCGAAGGGGACAACCTCGAGGTGCTCAAGCTGCTCCAGAAGTCGTATCTCGGGAGGGTGAAGATGATCTACATCGACCCGCCCTACAACACGGGGAACGACTTCATCTATCCCGACAACTACTCCGAGAGCCTGCAGACTTACCTGGAGTACACGGGGCAGGTGGACGCCGAGGGGAAGCGGTTCGGGACGAACACGGATACCGACGGGCGGTTCCACTCGAAGTGGCTGAACATGATGTATCCGCGGCTGTATCTCGCGCGGAATCTACTTCGTGACGACGGGGTCATCTTCATCAGCATCGATGACAATGAGGTTTCCAACCTACGCCGCCTTTGCGACGAAGTATTCGGGGAGGAGGGCTTTGTTGCCACAATCGTGTGGCGCAAGAAGATCACGCCTGATGCACGGCAGGATATCGATGCCACACACGACTACGTCGTGGTTTACTGCCGTTCTGCGGACGCACTTGGAAAGCAGGGGACCTTCGGGACGATTCCGTTGTCGGATGAACGGCGGAAGAGCTTCAGCAACCCGGACAACGACTCGCGGGGGCCATGGGCTTCGGTTGACATGACGGGTATGAAGGGGCGCGCAACGGCGGACCAGTTCTTTGACGTCGCCCTTCCAAGTGGCCGCGTAATCGGGCCACCACCTGGCCGCTCTTGGGGAGTCGCTCCCGCGACGTTTGCCAAGTTGCGCGCCGATAACAGGATATGGTTCGGCAAGGATGGAGATGGCGTCCCTCGGATGAAGAAGTTCCTTTCTGAATCGACGGGACAGAACAGCGCGACCTGGTGGACAGAGGATCAGAGCGGAACTACAGAGTCGGCAAAGAAAGCCCTGGTCCCGCTATTCGCCGATCCCGACATCTTTGACTTTCCGAAACCGGTGGACCTAGTACGCCGTTGCGTCATGATGCTGGGCGATCCCTCGGCCATCGTGCTGGATTTCTTTGCCGGGTCCGGCACGACCGCTCATGCTGTGCTGGACCTCAATCGGCAGGACGGCGGCCGCCGCAGTTTAGTGCTCGCGCAGCTGCCCGAGCCCACAGGCCGAGACGACTTCCGAACCATAGCAGACATATGCAAGGAGCGAGTCCGCCGCGTCATCAGGAAGATGAACGACGAGGACGGCGACAAGCTCGACCTCGACGGCGCGAAAAAGCAGGATCGTGGCTTCAGGGTGTTCAAGCTCGCCGAGTCCAATTTCATGACGTGGGAGGCTAGCAAGCCGAAGGACCCTGAGGCACTTGCCAAGCAGCTCGAACTTCACGTCGAGCACATTCGCGACGGCCGTAACGCAGGCGACTTGCTCTACGAGATTCTGCTTAAGAGCGGCTTTCCGCTGACGACACCGATCGAAACCCTTACGCTTGCGGGCAAACAGGTGCACAGCATCGCCAGCGGTGCGCTGCTGGTCTGCCTGAACCGCGAACTGACGCTGGATCTGGTCCGGGCGATCGCTGACCGCAAGCCCGAGCGAGTGGTGTGCCTGGACGCCGGCTTCGCTGGCAACGATCAGCTGAAGGCCAACGCAGCGCAGCTCTTCAGGGCCAAGGGCGTCACCAGCTTCAAGACGGTGTAGCGTGCCATTCGAGCTTCTCTCGTTCGTTGACGCGCTCGCCCGAGTCCCCGAGACCAGCAAGCGACACGCCCTGCTGGGCAACGGTTTCAGTCGTGCCTGGCGAGACGACATCTTCTCGTACGACGCCCTCCTTGAGCAGGCGCGGTTCGAAGGGCTCTCGCCATTCGCCCGTCGAGCGTTCGACGCCCTTGGCACGACGGACTTTGAGGAGGTCATGCGTGCCCTGCGCTCGGCCGCTGCCTTGCTCCGTCTCTACGACGAGGCCAACGTCGCGTTACCCGAAAGATTTATCCAGGACGCCACAGGTCTGCGAGAAACACTTGTCCGTGCCATCGCTGGCAGACATCCCGAGCGACCCCACGACGTTTCGCATGACGAGTATGCGCACGCCCGAGCTTTCCTGGCCAACTTCAAGTCCATCTACTCGGTCAATTACGACCTGCTGCTGTACTGGGCTCTCATGCAGCAGGAGATCGAACCTCAGATCCAGTTCGATGACGGGTTTCGCCAGCCAGACGATGGCCCTGCGGACTATGTGACGTGGGAGGTCGAGAAGACCGACGGCCAGAACGTCTTCTACCTCCACGGCGCACTTCACATCTTTGACGCTGGCCATGAGGTCCAGAAATACACGTGGGTCAACACGGGCGTGCCCCTCATCGATCAGATCCGCCTAGCTCTCGAACAGAACCTCTACCCACTCTTCGTGTCAGAGGGGGACAGCCGACAGAAGCTGGGCAAGATCAAGCACAGCGAGTTCCTTGGCCGCGGCTACCGGAGTTTTGCCAAGATCGGCGGCGGCCTTTTCATCTACGGCCATTCGTTCGCCGCCAACGATGAGCACATTCTGCGCCTGATCGAAAAGAATAAGTGCTCCCAGGTTCTGGTGGGACTCTACGGCGATCCTGATTCCCCCGCCAATCGCAAGATTCGCGACCGCACGCAGGCAATGGTAGACGCACGTCCCGGAAGCCGACGCCTCGAGGCGCACTTCTACGACGCCATGAGCGCAAAGGTGTGGCGGGCCTGACGCAATGGCGATGAAACTCCAGTTCGACCCGAATCAGAGCTTCCAACTCGACGCCGTCGCCGCGGTCACCGACCTTTTTGAAGGCCAGCCGCAGGGGCCGCCGGAGTACTCGGTAATCAGCGTCGAGCAGGGCGGCGAACAGATCGAAGTACTGGGGCGCAGCGAACTGGGGGTCGGCAACCGTCTCTTGCTCGGTGATGATCGCCTCGCGGAGAATCTGCGGAAGATTCAGACGCGAAACGCTATCGAGGTCGCCGACGCTGCGGCGGCTCCTGAAGCATGGGGTCTCTTCGACATCCCAGCCAATCAGCCGCGCCGCTGCCCGCACTTCTCGGTGGAGATGGAGACCGGGACAGGCAAGACATACGTCTACCTGCGCACCATCTTCGAGTTATCCCGCCGATACGGCTTCCAGAAGTTCATCATCGTCGTGCCAAGCGTCGCGATCCGCGAGGGCGTCCTCAAGAACATCGAGATCACTGCGGAGCACTTCCGGGCGCTGTACAGCAACCTGCCCTTCGAGCACTTCGTCTACGACGCGAGGAAGGTGAACCGGCTGCGGCAGTTCGCCACCAGCAACACCCTCCAGATCCTCGTCATCAACATCGACGCGTTCCGGAAGAACTTCACTGGCACCGAGGCCGAGCAGAAGAGCAACGTCATCTATAAGGAGAGCGACAAGCTCTCAGGTCGCCAACCGATCGAGTTCGTCCAGGCCGCGCGACCCATCGTCATCATCGACGAGCCCCAGAGTGTCGACGCGACGGAGAAGGCGCAGGAGGCAATCAAGGCGCTCAACCCGCTCTGCACGCTCCGCTACTCGGCCACGCACCGCAACCCGTACAACCTGGTGTACAGGCTCGATCCGATCCGCGCCTTCGAGCTCAAGCTGGTGAAGCAGATCGTCGTCGCGAGCGCCGCGGCCCAGGATGCGCTCAGCGAAGCGTTCGTCCGCGTGGAGCGGATTGACTACAAGAACGGCATCAAGGCCAAGCTCCGCATCCACTTGCAGACCGGGGATGGGCCGAGGGAGAAATCGGTTACCATGAAGCAGGGCGCCGACCTCTTCACGCTTTCTGCGGAGCGGCCGACGTACCGGGACGGATTCGAGATCGCCGAGATCAGTGCGGAGCCAGGCAATGAGTACCTGCGCTTCGCGAACGGCCGCACCCTGCGCGTGGGCGAGGAGATCGGCGGACTGCGTGACGACGTGTGGCGCGCTCAGATCAAGCACACTGTCCGCAAGCATCTGGACAAGGAGATGCAGTGCCGCGAGCGCGGCATCAAGGTGCTCTCGCTCTTCTTCATCGATCGCGTCTCCAATTATCGCGACTACGGGCCTGACGGCCAACCGTCGCGCGGCAAGTTCGCCACCGCATTTGAGGAGATTCTCGCAGAACTAGTGAAGGAAGCGCGATACGAGGGGCTGCCGTGGCTCACGGAACCGGTGGAGAGACTTCACAACGGCTACTTCGCGCAGGACAAGAAGGGGGTGCTGAAGGACACGCGCGGCGACACCTAGGCCGATGACGAGGTCTACAATCTCATCATGAAGGACAAGGAGCGCTTGCTGTCGCTAGACGAGCCGCTGCGGTTCATCTTCAGCCACTCGGCGCTGCGTGAGGGGTGGGACAACCCGAATGTGTTCCAGATCTGCACGCTCAACGAGACCCGAAGCACGATGAAGAAGCGCCAGGAGATCGGACGCGGCCTGCGGCTTCCGGTTGACCAGACAGGTGTTCGTGTATTCGATGAGTCCATCAACAAGCTCTACGTGATGGCCAACGAGAGCTACGAGGACTTTGCGCGCGCCCTGCAGACCGAATACGAGGAGGACTGCGGCGTCACCTTCGGCAAGGTGCCGTTCACGGCGTTCGTGAAGCTCACCCGCGTGGTCGACGGCGTGGAGCAGCCAATCGGGAAGGTGGCAGCGGAGCAGCTTCGTGCGGCGCTGGTGGAGCAAAGGCTAATTGACACGGACGGCCGCATCCGGACCGCCTTCGATCCGAAGCGTGCTGATTTCAAGCTCGAACTGCCCGAGGTGCACCGTGATCTCGCTCCCGCCGTCGTCGACCTGCTGTCGGCCTATCAGATCGAGCGCCACATCCGCCGAGACCGCGACGAGCGGGTCAACCGCTTCAGGAAGGAAGTGGCCCTGAGCCCGGAGTTCCAGGCGTTGTGGGAGCGAATCAAGCCACGCACCACCTATCGCGTGGAGTTCGAGACCGAGACGCTGGTACGGCGGGCGGTTGATGCCATCAAGCTGATGGAGAAGGTCGAGGCGCCGAGGATTCGTGTGACTGCCGGCCAGATTCAGCTGGAGAGAGGCGGGGTTCAAGCGAAGGCGATGCAGGTGGCTGAGGAAGCGCCCGCGTATGTCGCGCGACCCCTTCCCGATATCCTCGCCTACCTTCAGAACGAGACTGAGCTCACCAGATCGACGCTCGTCCGGATTCTCAGAGAGTCAGGCCGCCTTGGGGAGCTCTTCCGGAATCCGCAGCGATTTCTCGATCAGGTAGCGGCGATTCTCAAGTATGAGCTGCACCGACTCCTCGTGGACGGCATCAAGTACGAGCGGCTGGCCGGCAAGGGCCCGGAAGCAGAGTGGGAAATGGTGCTCTTCAAGGACGAGGAGCTGATCAACTACTTCGACGCGTTGCAGGTGAGGAAGTCCGTATACGAGTACGTCGTCTACGATTCGGAAGTCGAGCGGGAGTTCGCGAAGAAACTGGACGAGCGCGAGGACATCAGGCTCTTCGTGAAGCTTCCCGGCTGGTTCGAGATCGAGACACCCATTGGCAAGTACAATCCCGACTGGGCGATCCTGAAGCACGATGGCCAGGCCCTCTACCTCGTGCGCGAGACCAAGGGGACGCGTGACTTCCTCAAGCTTCGGACCTCGGAGGCGGACAAGGTGCGGTGCGGCATGAGGCACTTCGAGACTCTGGAGGTACCGTTCGCGGTGGTGGTGAGTGCAGACGAGGTGTAGGGTGTGCATGCATCCCCGGTTAAATCGGTGGGCGCAGGTCAAATCGGCGGGTGCCTAACGATGGCATGAAGCTGACAGCCGATTTATGGAATGCGCCGCCTGCGGCGGCGCTCTTGTTTTTCGGCTGCAGCTTATGCCGGGCGTTAGCCTTCGCTGCAAAGCCCCGTGCATTCAACTGGCAAACGGACCACCTGCGGCCCATTTGCGGGAAGTATCCTTATGGTAAAGGAAGACTAATGAGGCTGGTCTCACTGCTAGTCTGCTCAGC
>JABAQJ010000015.1:1594-10296 GCA_019186945.1 Gemmatimonadaceae bacterium | reverse complement strand
CGGATTTTGATAGGATGACAGCTATGATCTGGCGAGCGGTGCGGGTGTGACGCCTGCATCGCTTCCGGTCAGAAAGTTCGATGGGTCCTTCCTGTCCAAAATCCCATGCGGGGGGCGCGAGCGCGGCGCTTTTTTAGCGTCAGGGTGCGAACCAAGGTTCGCACGGTTCGCAGTTCGCACCCTGTCAGTTCGCACCAACCCCAAAAACCCGCCCACGGTTGTCGTCGGCGGGTTTTCTATTTTCAGGACACCATCTTTGAATACGCTCAACGTCGAGTACCGCAAGGTCGAGGCGCTGATTCCCTACGCCCGCAATCCGCGCACACATTCCGATGCCCAGATCACCAAGATCGCCGCCAGCATCGTCGAATATGGCTGGACGAACCCGGTCCTGGTTGATGGCGACAACGGCATCATCGCGGGCCACGGTCGTTTGGTTGCTGCACGCAAGCTGGGGCTGGATCAGGTGCCGGTGATCGAACTGGCCCATCTCTCCACCGCGCAAAAGCGCGCCTTGGTCATCGCCGACAACCGGCTGGCGCTTGACGCTGGCTGGGATGAGGAGATGTTGGCGCTCGAACTGGCGGAGCTTTCCGAAGCGGGTTTCGAACTGGCGCTGACCGGCTTCGAGAACATCGAGATCGATGTGCTGCTGGCAGATGCCCAGTCGACTGAAGGTGAACCGGCGGCGCAGGATGGTGTAGATGCCGATGAACCCGATACGACCGATGACGTACCTGACACGCCAGTGGTGGCGGTGTCGCGCGAGGGAGATGTCTGGGCCATCGGCTCGCACCGGTTGATCTGTGGCGACGCCACCGACCCAGCCGTGGTCGCCACGCTGATGCAGGGTGACACCGCGCAGCTTTGCTTCACCTCGCCGCCTTATGGCAACCAGCGCGACTACACCTCCGGCGGCATTGCCGATTGGGATGTCCTGATGCGCGGTGTGTTCGCACATCTGCCGATGGCGGGCGACGGACAGGTGCTGGTCAATCTTGGGCTGATCCACCGCGACAACGAAGTCATCCCCTATTGGGACGGCTGGCTGTCCTGGATGCGTCAGCTAGGGTGGCGGCGCTTCGCGTGGTACGTCTGGGATCAGGGGCCAGGCATGCCCGGCGACTGGCAGGGCCGATTGGCTCCCAGCTTCGAGTTTGTTTTCCACTTCAATCGCAGCACCCGCAAACCCAACAAGATCGTGCCTTGCAAGCACGCAGGCCAGGAATCGCACCTGCGCGCTGACGGGTCGTCCACGGCGATGCGCGGTAAGGATGGCGAGGTCGGCGGCTGGACGCACAAGGGTCAACCGACGCAGGACACCCGAATCCCCGACTCAGTGATTCGCGTGATGCGCCACAAGGGCAAGATCGGTCAGGACATTGATCACCCCGCCGTCTTCCCGGTGGCGTTGCCGGAGTTCGCCATCGAGTCCTACACAGACGCCGGAGACATCGTGTTCGAGCCGTTCGGCGGCAGTGGCACGACGATGCTGGCCGCGCAGCGCACTGGCCGCATTTGTCGCAGCGTCGAGATTGCGCCGGAGTACGTGGACGTGGCCATTAAGCGTTTTCAGCAAAACCACCCCGGCGTGCCGGTCACTCTCATCGCCACTGGCCAATCTTTCGACGAGATCGCCACTGAACGCGAAATGGAGGTGGCGGCATGAACTGGCTGGCCGACAAGATCGAGCAGTGGCCGACAGCCAAACTGCTGCCCTATGCCCGCAATGCGCGGACGCACTCGGATGATCAGGTGGCGCAGATCGCCGCATCGATTGCCGAGTTTGGCTTCACCAATCCGATCCTTGCAGGCAGTGACGGCATCATCGTCGCTGGGCATGGCCGCTTGGCCGCTGCGCAGAAACTCGGGCTGGAAATCGTGCCCGTGGTCGTACTGGATCACCTGAGCCCGACCCAGCGACGCGCCTTGGTCATCGCAGACAACCGCATCGCGGAGAACGCTGGCTGGGATGACGCGATGTTGCGGATCGAACTTGAGGCTTTGCAGCTGGAAGGTTTCGATCTGGACATCACCGGCTTCGACGCCGACGCGCTGGCCGAACTGATCGCGGGCGACGAGCCGCACAACGAGGGCCAGACCGATGAGGACGCGGTACCGGAGGTTGGCGAAATTCCAATATCGCGCCCGGGCGATGTCTGGATCATGGGCCAGCACCGACTGCTGTGCGGCGACTCGACCGTGGCAGAGAGCTATGCCCGGCTGATGCAAGGCGACATGGCAGACATGGTCTTCACCGACCCGCCGTACAACGTGAACTACGCCAACAGCGCCAAAGACAAGATGCGCGGCAAGGATCGCGCGATCCTGAACGACAACCTGGGCGACGGGTTCTACGACTTCCTGCTGGCGGCATTGACGCCCACCGTGGCGCATTGCCGGGGCGGTATCTACGTGGCGATGTCTTCCAGCGAACTGGATGTGCTGCAGGCCGCCTTCCGCGCAGCCGGTGGCAAGTGGTCGACCTTCATCATCTGGGCCAAGAACACCTTCACGCTGGGCCGCGCCGACTACCAGCGCCAGTACGAGCCGATCCTGTACGGTTGGCCCGAGGGCGCGCAACGCCACTGGTGTGGCGACCGCGATCAGGGCGATGTGTGGGCTATCAAGAAGCCGCAGAAGAACGATCTGCATCCGACGATGAAGCCGGTGGAGCTGGTCGAGCGAGCCATCCGCAATTCGAGCCGCCCGGGTAACGTGGTGCTCGATCCCTTCGGTGGTTCTGGCACAACGTTGATTGCGGCCGAAAAGTCGGGGCGCGTCGCGCGGCTGATCGAACTCGATCCAAAGTACGTGGATGTGATCGTGCGCCGGTGGGAGGACTTCACCGGCCAGACGGCTGTCCGCGAGGCAGCAGACCAGGAATTGTGCGCCAGTTGAATGGCTGGCCGGGCTGCTTGGCCTCTTCTTCCTCGGCGATGCGCCGTAGGATTTGCAGGGTGGTGAGATCGCGCGGCAGTGCCATGCACATGACGCGCACAGCCTGCTCGATGGAGATGTCTGGACGCCGGTTGGCAATCAGCCAACGCAGTGCCTGCTCCCGTTCGGTGGCGAGCGCTTTCATCAGGCAGCCATCTCTTCGCAGATTTCGCAGTGGATCACAAAGCCTGTCAGGTAAGGCATGCCGCGCGGTATGCCGTACTGCTTGCTGGTCTGGCGGCCAATCGTCCAGCCCATCCAGCGTTGGGTGGCGGCGTTGATCGCATCCTGCAAGGCTTGGCCTTGGTACAAGCCGTTCTGGACGTCGTCGGCAAAGTGGCGTCCGTGGCGACTGTCGAGGAAGGTCCGCACCGATTCGAGGGGCTGGTGGGTGGCGTCCGAAATGGCGTTCATGGCCAGGGGCCATGCGGCGCTGGCGTGTTCGTTCATCGTGCCCCAAAAACCCCAGGCTTCGTTCTGGGTGGTGGGGATCTGGTTGGTGGTCATGATGTCTTCTCCGGGTTGATCGTTGCGACACCTGTAGTAACGCGCTGTTCGATTGAGAAGCCAAGCTGTTCCTGGCTTCTTTCTCGATCAATTTTGCTTACCCGAGACGGGCTACGTAGCGGGCGTAATCACCGCCCTCGGGATTGACGTAGAGGTAAGGACGTCCGGGAGCAGTGACCTCGACGCAGAGGTAGCCGTCGCCAGTGCCGCCACCCTTGCCACGCAGCCAGTCGCGTGAAACCAGCAGGCTGAGCCCAAAGGCGTCGAATTCGGCAGGGGTGAGATCCTTGGTCTCGGTGACGTAGACCTTGTGCTGGTCGCTCCCGCCCAGTTCGCCGAGGTCGGCAGGTTTGCGTGCAAACGGCAGGCGGATGCTCAACTCTTCGACCTGGAGGCTTTGGCCTGCGAACTGCAGAGTGCGTGGGGTGCGTTCGATGGTGATGGTCATGGTGCTCATGGCGGTTTTCCTGGTATGGCGTCGTCAATCACGACATCTGTATGAACGCGCTGGTGGGGAGAGAAGCCAAGCTATTCATGGCTCCTCTCGCCATCTTTTCAGGTGATGCGGTACACCCGCTCACCGCCCTGCGGTTTGTCCGACACGATGGTCAGGCCAAGTTTTTTCTTGAAGGCTCCGGCGAAGGTGCCGCGCACCGTGTGCGCCTGCCAACCGGTGGCGGTGCAGATCTGGTCGATGGTTGCGCCCTCGGGGCGTTGCAGCATCCGGATCACTTCGGCCTGCTTGCTGTTCTCGCGGGTACGCGGCTTGACCCACGTGGCTTCGGCGGCGGTTACGGCCGCTTCCAGTTCGGGATCGCTCGCGGCCGCAGGCGCGCCTTCAGCGTTGGCGATGATCCGGTCGAGATTGGCTTCGAACTGACCGATGCCCTTCCTGTTCACGTCGGGACGCGAAATGCCCAGGGCGTCGTAGCCCTCCGCAGCGACAAGCCAGTCGGTGCCATCGGTGGTGATCAGTGCGCGGTTGAAAAGTCCGTCGAGCACCTTCTTGCGTGCGCCGCCTTTGATGTTGTCGGGGAACCAGTCGATCTTGCCGCTGGTGTGTTCAACCGCGTGGGCCAGGATCGCTTGCTGGGCAGGGGTCAGTTGAGTGGTGGTCATGTTTTGCTCCTTCGATGTGGTGGACGGTGATGTGATGAACGCGCTGTTCTCAAGTGAAGCCAAGCGCTTTCTGCTTGGCTTCTTCGCTTCGCAATCAGGTGTTGGCCTTGTCTGACGGGTTGGCATTGCGCCCCTGCTCAAGACCCGCGTTGAAGGCGGCTTCAAGCGCATCGCGTAGGCACCAGACCGCTACATCGTGGAAATCGAGGCTGTCCGAGCGGCGGGTTTCCAGGGTTTCGATGCCCAGCTTGTTTTGCGCGATCTGGGTCAGGAGTTGTTCGAGCTTGCTCATGTCCGTGTCCTTTCATGGTGTTGATGACGAACGTATGAACGCGCTGTTCCCGATGGAAGCCAAGCTCAATTCGCCGGAATGACGAACAAATGATTGAAGGTGCCCCGAAGGGGAAATATGGGTATTTCGATTCGTGCCTACGCACGCCACCGAGGGGTGTCCGATGCAGCGGTGCGCAAGGCCATCGCTGCTGGGCGGATCACGCCGGAGGCAGACGGAACCATTGATGCCGAGCGCGTCGACCGCGAGTGGGCGCGCAATTCCGATGCACCGCGCAGTGGCACGGCCACCAGCGCGGTCAAGGTCGCCGTCCAGGAATCCAGCGGCACCACGGGTGACGGGCCCGCAGCGTTACCAGCAGGCGGCACGTCTTTGCTGCAGGCGCGGACGGTCAACGAAGTGGTCAAGGCGCAAACCAACAAGGTGCGTCTGGCCCGCCTCAAGGGCGAGCTGGTGGATCGGCCGCAGGCCATTGCCCATGTTTTCAAGCTGGCGCGCTCCGAACGCGATGCCTGGCTCAACTGGCCCGCACGCATCTCGGCACAAATGGCAGCCAAGCTCGGCGTCGATCCTCACACGATGCACATCGCCTTGGAGGCGGCGGTGCGTGAGCACCTGCAGGAACTGGGCGAGATGCGCCCGAGGGTGGATTGATGGACATGGATTACGAAGGCGCGGCAGAAATCGAACGCGCGTGGCGCGAAGGACTGACTCCAGACCCGCTGCTCACCGTGTCCGAATGGTCGGATCGCCACCGAATGCTCTCCAGCAAGGCCTCTGCCGAACCCGGGCGCTGGCGTACCAGCCGCACGCCGTACCTGAAAGCGATCATGGATTGCCTGTCGCCGACCTCGCCGGTCGAGCGTGTGGTGTTCATGAAAGCGGCGCAGCTTGGCGCGACGGAGATGGGATCGAACTGGATCGGCTATGTGATCCACCACGCACCCGGGCCAATGATGGCGGTGTGGCCAACAGTGGAGATGGCCAAGCGCAACTCCAAGCAGCGGATCGATCCGCTGATCGAGGAGTCGTCCGCACTGGCTGAACTGATTGCACCGGCGCGCAGCCGGGATTCCGGCAACACCATCCTGGCCAAGGAGTTCCGGGGTGGCGTGCTGGTGATGACCGGGGCCAACAGCGCGGTCGGGCTGCGTTCGATGCCGGTGCGGTATCTGTTCCTCGACGAGGTCGACGGCTATCCGTTGGACGTCGAGGGTGAAGGCGATGCGA
The DNA here is from genome assembly GCA_019186945.1 of Gemmatimonadaceae bacterium. Classification (GTDB taxonomy): domain Bacteria; phylum Gemmatimonadota; class Gemmatimonadetes; order Gemmatimonadales; family Gemmatimonadaceae; genus JABAQJ01. Next base: position 4,208 of record JABAQJ010000015.1, on the reverse strand, counting down.
TCTCGCTGGCCGAGGCGCGCACGCGCACCTTCGCGCGGCGCAAGATCTTCATCGTCTCGACCCCAACGATCTCAGGGGCGTCGGCTATCGAGCGCGAGTACGAGGCCAGTGACCAACGTCGCTACTTTGTGCCGTGTCCGCATTGCTCCCACCGTCAGTGGCTGCGTTTCGAGCAGCTGCGTTGGGACAAAGGGCAACCGGAAACCGCTGCCTACATCTGTGAGTCATGTGATACCGCGATTGCCGAGCATCACAAGACGTGGATGCTGGAGCACGGCGAGTGGCGCGCGATGATCACCGATGGCGCGGGTAAGACTGCAGGCTTCCACCTGTCGTCGCTGTATAGCCCGGTGGGCTGGCGTTCGTGGCGGGAGATCGCCGCTGCGTGGGAAGCCGCCGTCAGTAAAGAGTCGGGATCGGCCGCCGCCATCAAGACCTTCAAGAACACCGAGCTAGGCGAAACCTGGGTCGAGGAAGGCGAAGCGCCGGATTGGCAACGGCTGGTCGAGCGTCGCGAGGACTACCGCATCGGCAGCGTGCCGCAGGGAGGACTGCTCCTGGTGGGTGCGGCCGACGTGCAGAAGGATCGCATCGAGGCGTCGGTCTGGGCCTTCGGGCGTGGCAAGGAATCGTGGCTGGTCGAGCACCGCGTACTGATGGGTGACACTGCCCGCGACACGGTGTGGAAGCACCTTGCTGAAATGCTGGCCGAGACCTGGACACACGCTTCGGGCGCATCGATGCCGCTGGCCCGCTTTGCACTGGACACCGGCTTTGCCACACAGGAAGCCTACGCCTTCGTGCGAGCCTGCCGCGATCCGCGCGTGATGGCGGTCAAGGGTGTGCCGCGCGGCGCAGCCCTGATCGGTACACCGACGGCCATCGATGTCTCGCAAGGCGGCAAAAAGCTGCGCCGGGGCATCAAGGTGTATTCGGTGGCGGTCAGCATCGCCAAGCTGGAGTTCTACAACAACCTGCGCAAGAGCGCCGATGTTGGCGAGGACGGATCGACCCCGGTGTTTCCCGCCGGGTTCGTCCACTTGCCCAAGATCGACGCCGAGTTCATCCAGCAACTCTGCGCGGAGCAACTGATCACCCGCCGCGACCGCAACGGCTTCCCTGTGCGTGAGTGGCAAAAGATACGCGAGCGCAATGAAGCGCTCGACTGCTACGTCTACGCCCGCGCGGCCGCATCTGCGGCGGGTCTGGATCGCTTCGAGGAACGCCACTGGCGGGAACTGGAGCGACAACTGGGGCTGGCCAGTCCGCCAGCCCTTGAAACAACAACTGAATCCATCAACGAGGCCACCCAACGCGGTGGCCTCGCTGTTTCTGGCAACCGCAACACCGGTCGGCGCGTGATCAAAAGCCGCTGGCTGTCCTGACATCCCAAGGAGAAAACATGAGTCTTGCTACCCGTATCGAAAGCCTGGTCATCCGCGTCGCGCAGGAATTCAACGATGTGCGCGCCAAGGCAGGCAACCTGGCCAACCTCACCACCACCGACAAATCCAGCTTGGTCGCCGCCATCAACGAATTGAAGGCGGCCGTCGTTTCCTCGGCGGTGATCGACGATGCGCAGGTCGCCACTACCAGCACCTATTCGTCCAGCAAGATCGTCACGCTGCTCGACGCGCTCAAGGCGGAAATCCTCGGTGGAGCGGACGCCGCCTACGACACGCTGGTGGAAATCCAGCAGCTGCTGCAAAACGGCACCAGTGGCCTGGACGCGCTGCTGACGGCGGTGAACAACCGCGTGCGTTTCGACGCCGCTCAGACGCTGACCGCCCCGGAGCAGGCACAGGCGCGCAGCAACATCGGCGCGGTCGCCGCCAGCGATATTGGCAACACCGACACCGACTTTGTCGCAGTGTTCGAAGGCGCGCTGGTCTGATGAGCCTCGCATCGCGCATCAGTGCGTTGGCCAGTCGTGTCGGACTCGAGGTGAAGACCAAGATCGACGCGACCCACCCCGGCGTGGCCCGGGCGTGGGTGTGTTTCGGCTATGTCGGCACGCAGGTCGTCGTGCGCGCATCGCACAACGTGGCCAGCGTGACCCGGACGGCGGCGGGTCGCTACCGCGTGACCTTCGCTGTTGCCATGCCCGACGCCAACTATTGCTGGACGGCGCTTGCCCGCAGCAGCACCAACAGCGGCACGCAGCGCATTGCCATCGTGCGATCCAGCACCGACCAGAAGACCGCCCAGTACGTCGACGTCAGTTGCGCCACCACGTCCGCATCGTTCGACGACTCCTCCGAAATCAACCTTACGGTGTTCCGCTGATGGCCTACACACAAGCACACCTCGACGCACTGGAAGCGGCGCTGGTCAAGGGCGAAAAGCGCGTGACCTTTGGCGACAAGACCGTCGAGTACCGCAGCGTCGATGAACTCCAGGCCGCCATTGCGGCGGTCAAGCGCGACCTCTTCGAGCAGGCCGTGGACACCGGACTTTGGCCTGGCGCGCCACGCCAGATCCGGGTCACCACCGGTAAAGGGTTCTGAACATGCAATGGTTTGACCGAATGCGTAGACGCGTCGGCATGAGCCTGCTTGGCGGCACGCCGTTCTATGACGGCATCGGTGGTGGCCGTCGCGCCTTGGCGTGGCAG
>JABAQJ010000015.1:0-1584 GCA_019186945.1 Gemmatimonadaceae bacterium | reverse complement strand
AGGCCGTGGATACCGGACTGTGGCCCGGTGCGCCACGCCAGATCCGGGTCACCACCGGCAAAGGGTTCTGAACATGCAATGGTTTGACCGAATGCGTGATCGGTTACGAAAAGGCGTCGGCATGAGTCTGCTTGGCGGCACCCCGTTCTATGACGGTATCGGTGGCGGCCGTCGCGCCTTGGCGTGGCAGGTCGGCAATCCCGGTGCAGTCGCAGCACTGGCGTTCACCCAGAACGAATTGCGCGCCAAGAGCCGCGATCTGGTACGCCGCAATGCCTGGGCAGCGGCAGGCGTCGAGGCCTTTGTCTCGAACACCATCGGCACCGGCATCAAGCCGCAGAGCATGCTGGCCGATCAGCCCCTGCGCGAAGCGATCCACAGCCTGTGGTGGGACTGGTGCGAGGAAGCCGATGCCGCCGGACTGACCGATTTCTACGGACTGCAGGCCTTGGCCTGTCGCGCCATGCTCGAAGGCGGGGAATGTCTGGTGCGGCTGCGCTATCGCCGCCCGGAAGATGGCCTGCCGGTGGGCCTGCAATTGCAGTTGCTCGAACCCGAACACCTGCCAGCCACGCTGAACCAGGAATTGGCTTCGGGAAACGTGATCCGTGCGGGCATCGAGTTCGACAAGCTCGGGCGGCGTGTGGCCTACCACCTGTATCGCTCGCACCCGGGTGATGGTTCGCTGGCCCCGATGTCGGGCGCCGGTGGCATGGTGGGTGGCCTCGACACAGTGCGTGTCTCAGCCAGCGAAATCATCCACCTGTTTCGTCCGTTGCGGCCCGGACAGATCCGGGGCGAACCGTGGCTGGCGCGCGCATTGGTCAAGCTCAATGAACTCGACCAGTACGACGACGCCGAGCTCGTGCGCAAGAAAACCGCCGCGATGTTCGCGGGCTTCATCACGCGCCTGTCACCTGAGGACAACCTGATGGGTGAAGGCTTGCCGGATGCCAGCGGAGCGGCATTGGCCGGGCTGGAGCCGGGCACGATGCAGATCCTGGAGCCCGGCGAGGACGTGAAGTTCAGTCAGCCAGCCGACGTTGGCGCGAGCTACGCCGAATTCCTGCGCATGCAGTTCCGGGCGGTGGCAGCGGCGATGGGCATCACCTACGAGATGCTGACCGGAGACCTGACGCAAGTGAACTACTCGTCGATCCGGGCCGGGCTGCTGGAGTTTCGCCGCCGCTGTGAGGCCATCCAGCACGGCGTGATCGTCCACCAGCTGTGCCGCCCGATCTGGCGTGCCTGGATGGAGCAGGCGCTACTTGAAGGCGCGCTGGCGCTGCCGCAGTTCACCGAGAAGAAGCGCGACTACTTCGCGGCCAAATGGATTCCACAGGGTTGGCAGTGGGTCGATCCCAAGAAGGAATTCGACGCGATGCTGACCGCCATTCGCGCCGGGCTGCTGTCTCGCTCGGAAGCCATCTCGGCCTTCGGCTACGACGCCGAGGACATCGACCGCGAGATCGCCGCCGACAACCAGCGCGCCGATGCGCTCGGTCTGGTCTTCGACTCCGACCCGCGCCACGACAAAGCGCCCCAACCATCGACGTTGGGCGCTCCCATGAATGCGGCCGCCAC
>JABAQJ010000009.1 GCA_019186945.1 Gemmatimonadaceae bacterium | reverse complement strand
CCGTCCGCGCGGCGACTCGCGCGAGATCGCCGAGGAGCGAGCGCCGGTAGAGACACCACGCGCGGAGCCGCTTCGGGATGGTGAGCACCACCTGGCGATGTGGCACCCCGGCGACGAGGAGCGAGTCCTCCAGCCACAGCGTCCAGAGCGCTAACCGCTTGGCGTGACAGCTCGGGCAGAAGTAGCGCGCCTTGCACGAGAAAGCCAGCAGGTATTCGTGCGTGCACGTGTCGCACCGCACGCGCGCGAAGCCGTGGTCGAGCACACCGTATTCGAGAAACCTGTCGGCCACCTCGCGGACCACGGGACGCCAGTCCCCATACGTCGGGGCAAAGCGCTCGTCATACGCGTGCTGAAACGCGCGGAAGTGATCGCTGACGAGGCGAAAGAGCGGCGAGGCCTGCGGGCGCCGCGGTTTGTAGACGCCCAGAGCCGCGCAGGCGGGGACCGCCGACATCGCGCACGGCACTCCGAAGCACGGGACCGCCGAGCATACCGCCGCGCCGCAGGGCGACCGTCACCACAAAAACGCGAGTGACGTCATTACTTTCCGGCAATTCTCTTGTCGGTGTTCTGGAAGCGGTGTACGACGCAAGGCGTCGTGGCGTCGATGGTACTGGGAACGGTGACTACGCTGCTCCTCATCTATTTTTCTCGCCGACCATTCAGGTCGACATCCTCAAGCACGACTCAGCGTGGTTCCCGCTCAAGAATCCGGCGCTGGTAACCATCCCGCTGTCGTTCGTGATCGGCATCGTTGTTTCCCTGGCCACGCAGGACGCCGAGGCAAGCGCCGGCTTCGGGCGAGTACGGCGGCGGATGACGATGGGCGGAGCAGCCTGACGTAGTCCCGGAGGAAGAACCATGAGTCGCGGACGCATTGTTGGGCGCTTGCTTGTGCCCATCGCTCTTGCCCAGTCAGCCGCGCAGCCGTCAGCTGCACAGGTCACCGGCTTCGATCGAACACCAGTGTCGAAGGTTGCCGAACCCGCTGGCGCGCTGCCGTATGGTCTGGCATTCGACGCCAAAGAGTTTTCGTACAATTCGACGTTGTCGGTTGCGCGCGACGGGCGGCGCGTTGCCTACGGGGTCGTGCAAAATACCGGGACTGTAAACAGGTCCACGCGCTTTCAGCCTAACGGGACGCCGAGTTCGGTGATCGGCTCGCGAATCCAGCTGACTGATCGGCAGAACGGTCAGACGGTGACGATTTGTCCTGGTGGGAATTGCTGGGCGCCGTCGATCTCGCCGGATGGCGTGTCGCTGGTGTTCTACTCGGATAGAGACGGTCCGCCTCAAGCGTGGATTTTCGACACCCCGTCAGGGACAACTCGCAAGCTCAACGCAGTCCGCATCAAGGCAAAGTTGTGGACGGGCGATGAGGCCCAGTGGTCTCCGGACAGCCGCACGATCTACGTGCCAACGGCTCCCGACAGCGGGCCGGGTGCATGGCTTCCCTCGGCTGATACGGTTCCAACCAGCCAGAGTGCTGACGCACCAGCAGTGAAAGTGCTGCGTGCCGGAAGCGAGGCACCGCCAGCCACAACCAGCAAGGCGGCCGCTCCGCGTCAGGAGTTCTACTGGCGCGAGAATAATGCGGCGATCACCGCCATCGATGTCCGGAGCGGCGGAGCAAAGTTGCTGGTGCCCGCTCATGCGACACCGCGCCCGTCCGTGCTGCGCCTGTCCGCCTCCGGGAAGTGGTTGAGCTATTTGTCGGCGTTCAAGGACCATGGCATTGCCAGCCAGGCAAGCACGTTTGATCTGGCGGTTCTGCCCTCGGGCGGTGGATCGGTCACGCTCATCGTCGCCGACCTTCCGGTTTTGAACGACTACCACAACAAGAACTACAGCTGGCACCCGAGTGAAGACCGGCTGGTCTACATGAAGGATGACGCGCTCTGGTTGGTTGACGTTGCGACGGCTGGCGTCTCGCCGCCTCGGCGGCTCGGCGAATCGTTAGGGAAGCTCGCTCCCACGCACCATTGGTTCACCAAGGATGGCAAGGCTGTTGTTGCTGGCGCCGATCCCGTGGACGACAAGGGATATGGCGACATTCGACCGACTTCGCTCGCCGTCATCCCACTCGATGGGTCGACGCCAAAGCGCATTCCCATCGCTGACGCATGGAGCTTCGTCGACCTGGCGAAGGGTGACGCGCGCACGATCTGGCAACCGGACGGCGGGTCGATCACGGCACTGCTGACCGAGAAGTCCACCGGTGAGCGGGCGGCCGTGCGTTATGACATCGCCGGCGGCCAGAGCAAGTTGCTGTGGAAGGGGCGTGCACGCATTTCACGCCTGACCGGCGACGCCACGCACAGTGCCGTCTTCGGTCTATATCAGGACGTCAGAACGCCTAACGACGTGTATCGTTTCACGGCCGACTTCGAGCGTAAGGAGCGCGTGTCTCGTGTTGACGCGAGGCTCGACTCGGTTGCCGTTGGCAGCGCGGACATCTTTGAGACGACGATCCCCGGCTACAACGGCACGCTCGACACCGGTCGTACCGCCGTGCTTCTGCCGCCAGGAGCCAAGAAGGGCGACAAGCTTCCGGCCGTTGTCCTCATGTACCCTGGAGGCGACCGCACGTCCGAAACGGAATTGTTCGGTGGTGGCGGAGGGCTGACGGTACCAAGCCTACTCTTCACGAGCCGAGGCTATGCCGTGGTGTTGGCGAACCTCCCGTTAGGCCCGAATCGCGAGGCAGGCAACCCGTTGCAGGAAATGGTTGACGAGCTACTGCCTCAGGTCTATCGCGCAGCGGAGCTCGGCTACGTCGACATCAATAGACTCGCGATCGCCGGGCAGTCGTTCGGCGGATATGGCACGGGAGCAATAATAAGCGGAACGAACCTCTGTCGTGCCGCCGTCGCGGTCAGCGGGATTTACGACTTGGGCGGCACCTACGGTTACATGGACGAAAGCGGCGGCTCGTTCTGGATCGGCTGGTCCGAGAGCGGCCAGGCGCGCATGGGGACTCACCCATGGGCGAACATCACTCGCTATCTGGAGAATTCACCGTATTACCGAGCGGATCGAATCTTCACGCCGCTACTACTGGTCCACGGGGACAAGGACGACGCGTATCACGATGCGCAAAAGCTCTTCAGTGCCCTCCGCCGGCTCGAACGGCCGGTGCAGCTGGCGACGTACGAAGGGATGGGGCACGTCATCTACGCGTGGACACGCCCGAACGCGGTTGATGCGGCGCAGCGCATCGTGGGTTCTTCCGCAAACACTTGGGCGACGCCAAAGGAGTGACGGGAACACCGCAATAGACGCTGGGCCCTGACTTTCGTCGGGGAAACGGGAGTAACTCCTCCCTACCGCATAGGGAAGACGTACTGCGGTACCAGCTCGTCCCTGAACTTTCGCCAGATGCCATTCGTCTGCAGTTGAAGCTGGACGTTCGGCCGCCCATCACGGAGTGCATTTCCGCTTCCACGACTAGCCTTTGGGGACTCCCCTGACTGCGATTCCACAAGCTGGACTCGACTTTGAGCCGACAGCTTGCAGGAGTCGAAAATGCCCGCGGTTTGATCGCCCGGCCGCCGATACTCACGACGCGTCCTACCTCCTACCCTGCTCCTTTCGATCGCGCCAGTAATCGCCGCCTGCGCTCGGGACCATCAAATACTCGCACCTAGTACGGCGACCGTCGACCACGCCTTCGTGACGGGGCAGGCGGCCGCTGCCTTGGGCCCGGACGGGAGATTCGTCATCCCAGCGGCCGCACGCGGCCCATTCCCTGAGATAGACCAGCAGCAAGCAATTACGCTGGCGCGCGCATACGTAGCGCAGTACGGCTTGCTGACGCAAAAACGGTGGGACTGGAGTGCACCCGCTTTCGTGGTCGGTTAGCGGTTTGCGAATTCAAGCCGCATTGGCGTGAAGCCGTTCGAAGTTGATGGGTGACAGATAGCCGAGGGTGGAGTGTCGGCGGTGCGGGTTGTACCAGCCCTCGATGAAGCGGAAGATGGCGGCCCGCGCCTCTGCCTGCGAGTGGAAGGTACGACGATCCAGGAGTTCGCACTCGAGCGTGGCGAAGAAGCTTTCGCAGAGCGCGTTGTCGTAGCAATCGCCCACTGTCCCCCGCGACGGCCGCACCCCCAGCACCTCGCAGCGATCACCGAACGCAAGGGAGGTATACTGAACCGCCCCGTCTTTTCCGGAGACTTGGTTAGTTGAGTGCCAGCTCGGCGGTGTCCGCGCTGGCTCGTGTCCGAAACTGCGCTTCAAACTCCGTCGGGGGTAGGTAGCCCAGTGGCTCCATCAGTCGCTGTGTGTTGAACCAGCTGACCCACTCGAGCGTCGCGTACTCGACGTCCTCCAGACCACGCCACGGACCACCGTGATGAATCACCTCGGCCTTGAACAAGCCGATGATCGTCTCGGCCAGCGCGTTGTCGTACGAGTCACCTCGACTGCCGACTGATGGTTCGAGGCCCGCCTCAGCCAAACGTTCGGTGTAGCGAATCGACAGATATTGCGAGCCGCGGTCGCTGTGGTGAATCAGTGGCCCCTCCAGCTCACGCTCGTACAGCGCCTGCTCCAGGGCATCCAGCGCAAGATCACTCCGCAGCGACGATGAAGCCCGCCAGCCGACGATTCTCCGCGCAAACGCATCGATCACGAACGCGACGTATACGGAACCGCGCCACGTCGCCACAAACGTTAGGTCCGAAACCCACAGCTCGTTAGGGCGCGTGGCCGTAAAGTCTCGCTGCACCAAGTCCAGCGGTCGATCGGCCTGCAGGACACTTGGAGCTCGGACGCGGAAAGAGCAGCAGCGTCAGCCTCGTCGTGCAGCGTGACCCACGCGGCTGCTTGAGAGTGGTCCATGAGGGGTACTGAGCGACTCGGATTCGCAGACGAGCCCGTGTCAACCGTGCCGAGTCGTGCAGAGCCCCTCGACACGTGCCCGTGCAAGTACACCGTTGACGATCCTGTCGCAACGCGCGCCATCAAACGCGAACGCCACACGGAACTCCGAATCCATCTCGGTTGCAAGACTCCTGCGCAGCAGACTGCGCGCGCGGAAGAACCTGCTCCGCACCGTCGCCTGCGGTATGTCGAGCACGCCGGCGACCTCCTCGACGCTCATTTCCTCGATTGCCCGAAGCATGAAGACGGTGCGGAACGACTCGGGCAGCGCATCTATTCTTGCTTCCAGCGTTTCGCGTGACTGCTCGCGTAGCAGCGATTGCTCAGGATCGGGCTGGGACGAATCCATCAGAGCCTCCCGCATGTTCGCTTCCGAAGAAATCATTGCTGTATCCAGTGGAATGGACTTCGCTTTCTCCCGACGCAGTCGGCCCAGCGCCTCGTTCGTGACAATACGGACGAGCCAGGTCGAAAGCCTGCTTTCGGCGCGCCACGTGCCGAGCGCGCGCCAGGCGCGCAGGTATGCGTCCTGCACGACGTCCTCCGCGTCTGCGTCGTTCTTCACGATACTGCGCGCGGTGCGGTAGAGGCGCTGGTTGTAACGGCGCATCAGCACTTCGAAGGCAGCGCCATCGCCGGCGGCGGCCGACGCAACGATCTTCCGTTCCGATACCGCGTCGGTTGACGCGGCGCCGATCGAATCCGGTATCACGTCGGCAGATGCTGTTGGCGCGGCATCATTCGTGTTTTCCATGGAGAGTACCGTGTTCGGGCGAGTCGCCAGTCTGTGCGTTTCCGCTACCCAATCAAGATTCCTGTCCGACCGCGTGCACTTGACGGCCTGCCGCGCCCTTGGCCAAGTGGAGGAACTCGCGCCTCAGGCCGGCGTCGTGTCGGAATGTTCCCCGCATCGCTGAACTCGTCATGGAGGCTTCACCGTCGCGCACTCCACGCCAGTGGATGCAGAAGTGCGTCGCTTCCATGAGAATCGCTAGCCCCACTGGTCGTATGCGTCGCTCGAATTCGTCGGCGATCATGGCCACCGCTTCTTCCTGGATCTGCGGCCTGCTCATGACCCAGTCGCAGAGCCGAGCGTATTTCGAAAGTCCGATGAGGTCGGAGTCCGCATCCGGCACCACGCCTAACCAGATCCTGCCCATGATTGGACAGAGGTGATGCGAGCACGCGCTGCGTACCGTGATCGGGCCCACGATAATGAGTTCGTCGATCCCCGCGACGTTGGGGAAGCTCGTCACCCGCGGCGCGTGCTCGTAGCGACCTCGAAACACCTCGTCAACGAACATCCGCGCGACACGATGCGCGGTATCCACGGTGTTGTGGTCGTTCGCGGTATCAATGACGAGCGTGTCGAGCACATCCTGCATCCGTTCTTCGACCTCATCGCGAAGCGCATCCAGCTCGCCCGGATGGATGAACGCGGCTATGTTGTCGTTGGCGTTGAAGCGCTGCCCCGCATCGATCAGACGCTTGCGAATGCACGCGGCCACCGATCGAGCGTCGTCCTGTGGAGTACGATCCTCACGTGCGATTCTGATAGCGCGCGCCGTGGCGTGAGTCATGGGGAGGTTCTCGGGGTCGAAACGGAAGCCGACGCCGCACGATGCGGCGCCGGCACTCTGAGTTGCATACCGAGCGCGCTACGAGCAGGCGCGGCGCGCTGCGCTTCGCGAGTCACTTGCCGAACTGCTGCGGGAACGCTTTCACCAGGCCGTCGGTCAGCGCATCTGCAAGCATCATCATGTGCTGCTCCGCCTTGCCGTATTCCGAGATGCCGTCGGCGTACCTGCCCTGGAGGAGCGACGTCGCGTAGATGAGCGTCGTGTCAATGTGCCCCTTCAGCATCTCGCGGACCGTGGCTTTGGGCCAGTTCGAGTTTGCATCCGAGAGGAAGTCGGCGATATCCCGAGCGTTGGCGTATGCCGCGGCGATAGCCTTGTCGAGCGCGGGCTTGTCATTGGCTTTGGCATACTTCACCACCTCCACAGCGCCTGCGATGTGAGCCTGAAGCAGCTTCGTCAGCGCGTCACCAGCCTTCTCTCCATAATACGGCTCGATCGCGTTGCCGATGTCCGCCTGGTTCTGCATGAGCCGAGCGGCGGTGGCGTCGAACGCCGGCGAACTCGTGGCGAACGCGGTCACGGCGGCGTAGGTCCATTCCATGTGCTGCGCCCAGAGAGACCGCATGGCGTCATGAAGAGCGCTCGCGCTCGCAGTGCGAACGGAACTGGCAGGCGTAACGTGCGGACCATGCTGCGCCGCCGCGATCGAAGGAGAGAATGCCACTCCGGTTACTGCAATCGTGGCGGCGGCGAGGGCAGCGCGACGGGTCAGCGAGGTGCGGGTATTCGAGCGAGTCATCCGAGTCTCCAAGGAATCGAGTGGCGGATCGAGAAGCCTTTATCGGGCCGGGGCCCGGTCGTTGTTCTCTTCACCGCATTGGATGCACACACCCCCCGCTGCGTTCCCGAGGTATGCTCAGGAGCGGTGTGCACGCACGACTCCGTGCTAGCGGTTGCAGCTTACGCCACGCACACGTCGGTTCACCGGACAGCAGACCTGTCGGCTATCTTGGTCGCTTCACGGTCTCGAACACTACACGAGTCCGTACTGCCGACCGCCCTCGATCACGCATCTTCGACATGCCCAATTCGGGTTTCGAACCATGCCCCTGAAACTTCGACTGGTGTTGTCGGTCGCCTACCTGGCCGCGCTGCTGGTGCCCGCGGTACCGGTGCTGTCGGCGCTGCTGGCGCCACCACAGAAGCTCGAGCCCCCAAAGGATGTGCTGGGCGCGATGGGAGCGGTGCTGGATGCCACGGCCGCTGCAGGGCGTGCGCGCATGGTGCTGGTGTGGACGCTCGCCGTACTCGCACTTGCCTGTTTGGCTACGGTGTGGGCTTGGTGGCTGGCGCGGCGCGGAGGGGGCCAAACGATGGTGCCCAGCGTAAGCGGGATCCGCCTGTGGGCACCGGCGATTCTGGCCGGCGTCGGTCTTTTCGTCGGTCTGGCGATCGGCGATGCCTTGAGCGAAGGGCCGTGATGCAGCGTCAGACATCGTGGTCGTTGCTGCGGGTGTGCGAGGTCGCGGCTGCATCGGTGGTGAGCCTTCTGCTTGCAGTGGGCACGGCCATGGCGGCCCCGCGAGATGAAACGGCCCAGGCTCAGCTCAGGTCCAGTTCCCCACATCGCCCCAGACTGCGAGTCGCCAAGCCATGGAAGAACGAAGCGATGCCATCAGCTTGGCGATCAAGAACGGCCGTATCGACGAGGCGCACAGCTTGATCCGCCGCGGCATGGATCCGCGGCTGGTCGACACCACCGGGCACACGCTCCTGCAGGATGCAGCCGTTTTTTCGGGCGACGAAGCGCTAGTGGCCGAACTGTTGAGCGCTCGTATCGCGATCGATGCGCGGCTTCCTCGGCGAAACCGCGCTGCTGGCGGCGGTCGCGCATTCGCACAACCTCGCTGGGAGCGGCGGACCACCTCGCCAGCTTGCGGTGGTCAAGCAGTTGCTGGACGCCGGTGCGGCCACTGACGGGCCGGACGGGGCGGGGGCCGCGCTGTTCATGGCAGCGCTTCACTTCGCTGGTTAGCCGAGTGCGGTGCAGTGAGCGTGCTGGCGGACGAGGACGGACAGACGCCGCTGCACCTGGCGGCCTACGAACCGCGCCCAGAGGTGCTGCGATGGCTGGTGGCGCAGGGGCTACCGCGCGACGCGCTCGATCACCGCGAGCGCCGTGCGCTGGACGTGGCCTTCGACACCCAGCGCTTTGCCCGGCGGACCACCGAGGACAAGCTGGCCCTGGTCCAACTGCTGGACGGCGACGCCGACGACGTGGCACGCGGGCGCTTTGCTGACCACCCACTGCACCGGACGATCGCTGCGCGGGATCTCCGCTGGCGTCCAGACCCTGCTGCGTCAGGGGGCGGATCCCAAGGTACGCGACCAACCCGAGCCGCACCGCTCTACGCCGCGCTGGCCTACAGCAATCGGCTGCCACACACGCCGGCCGAACGGACTTCCGGCCGGAAGCTGCTGCCGCTGCTTCTGCGCCACGGCGCCGATCCGCGCTCGTGCACGAAGCGGGCTTGGGCTGCGCCTACATCGACGCTGCCCGCGAGTGGAGCGTGCTCGACCTGCTCGAGCGGGAAATGGCGTCCGAGGCAAGAAAGCGTTGAAGATCCAGCCAATGGCAAAGAGCCGACAGCAGCTGTTCCTGCTGCTGATCACGCACTGGATCGACGGACACGTTAGTGCCGCTTCGTGCAGGGCCTGGGGCCCCGCGGCCCAATAGCGTGCTGGTGCGCCAAGGCTTAGGATTTCGCGTTTCAAGAAACCGTACCTTATCCTGACGCCAACGCCCATGACCGTCTTCAACGCCACGAACCTCGGCTGCTCCCTCACCTGCAAGGATCTGGAAGCTTCCATCCGCTGGTACCGCGACGCGCTCGGTTTTACCGTCGCGGCGACCATCCCGCCCGAGGGCAAGCCCTCGGCGGGCGTCGTTGTCGCCGGCGACTGCCGCATCGTGCTCAACCAAGACGACGGCAAGCTTGGATGGGACCGGAAGAAGGGTCAGGGCTTCTACCTCCAGATCAACGTCGCTACCCCGGCCGACGTCGACGCCGCCGCCGCGCGTCTCAAGGCTGCGGGCGCGGCACTCCTCAGCGAACCGGAAGACCGCCCTTGGGGGGCACGGGTGTTCCAGTTCCTCGACCCGGACGGGTTCAAGCTGGGTGTGTCGACACCGCTCAAGGGCTAACGTACGTCGGAGCATCCGCACGGCCGGACCGCACCCCAGTGGTGCATAACACGATCTGATGAACGCCGGGCGTCGCGGAGCGACGCCAGAGGAGCGCAAGCTTCCCCGATACCGTTCGGGAGGCGTTATGGTGTTCATCGGACTGGATCTACACAAGCGGTACATCACGGCGTGTGCGCTCGCCGCTGAGGGGCGCGTGCTCGGTCAGGCGCGGCGGCTCGCGCCGACGTGGGACGCGTTGGCGGCCTGGCTCGCCCGCTTCGGGTCGGAGCTTACGGTGGTCCTGGAGGCCACGCTCTACTGCTGGTGGCTCGAACGGCAGCTCACCACCGCGGGGTATGTCGCGCACGTGGTGGATGGCTGTCAGGTGAAGTTCATCTGGCAGACGCGCACGAAGACGGATCCGATCGACGCGCAGAAACCGGCGGAACTCGCGCGGGTGCGACTGCTGCCGGTGTTGTGGGTCCCGGATGCCCGGACGCGTGCGTTGCGCCAAGCCCTGCGGGGCCGCGTGTTCCTGGTGCGGCGGCGGACCGTGCTGAAGAATCGCATTCACGCGTATCTCACGGCGGAGAATCAGCACAGCCCGACGGTCGACCTGAATAGCCAGGCCGGCCGCGCGTGGCTGGCGACGGTGGAGTTGCCCCGCGTGGTCCGGCGCTACGTCGACCTCTTGCTCGCGAACCTGGACCAGCTGACGCGCCAGATTCTCGCGGTAGACAAGGCGTTGCAGCGGGAGTGCCGGCAGGATGCGGTCAGCCAGCGGCTCCAGACGATTCCCGGCGTGGGGCTGTGCAAGTACACCCAAATTCCCGCACTTGGTGATCAGCCAAATTCCCGCACGGGGTGTGCTTGAGTTAGTGTGTCGCGGGTCCTCCGGTGTGGGGTGACGGTGAGCTGTCGGCGGATGGCCCGAG
>JABAQJ010000014.1 GCA_019186945.1 Gemmatimonadaceae bacterium | reverse complement strand
ACGATCCGGTTGAAACACGCGCCCTACGGATATCTTGTGCGGTGGGAGAACGGGATGCTGGTGATTCGAGTACGCAGGCCGCCGGTCGTCGACGCTGCCCGCCCGCTCGCCGGCCTGTCCATCGCGGTCGATGCCGGGCATCCGCCGGTAGGGTCGACAGGCCCCACGGGGCTGTACGAGGCTGTAGCGACCTTGGCCATCGCACAGCGCGTGCAGTCGTACCTCGAGGCGCGCGGTGCGCGTGTGGTGATGACGCGAACCGCTCCGGGCGCGGTTCCGCTCACGGATCGTCCCGTGATCGCAAGACGCGCCAACGCCCACGCTTTCGTATCCATCCATTTGAATGCGTTGCCGGACGGGGTGAACCCGTTCAACGCGCACGGGACCGGGACATACTGGTTCAATGCCCATAGCGCCGCGCTTGCCCGCGAGCTACAACGGGGGATGGTGGCGCGGATGGGGCTACGCGACCTGGGAACGAACTACGACAACCTCGCGGTGTTACGTCCGACCTGGATGCCGGCCGTCCTTTGCGAAGGTGCGTTCATCATGATCCCTGAACAGGAGGCAGCGTTGCGCACGCCGGACTTCCAGGATCGATACGCGTTAGGTGTCGTGGATGGACTCGAAGCGTGGTTCCGGGGGATGGCTCGTGTCGAGCGGTGACACAACGGCAGCGTTCGTGCATCCGCTGGCCTGCGTGGTGGGTGACGTGGAGCTGGCCGATGGGGTCTTTGTGCTGCCGTTCGCCGTTCTGCGTGGCGACAACGACACCATTCGCGTGGGACGCGACTCGAACATCCAGGATGGGGCCATTCTGCACGCGGACGCCGGCGTCCCGTGCACGTTAGGCGCGAGGGTGACGGTCGGACACCGAGCGATCGTCCATGGCGCGACCGTGGAGGACGAGTGCATGATCGGGATCGGGGCCATTGTGCTCAACCGCGTGGTGATCGGGCGAGGGTCGGTGATCGGGGCCGGATCGGTCGTGCCCGAAGGAACGGCCGTTCCGCCCAATTCGCTAGTACTCGGGGTGCCAGCGAGGGTTGTCGGTGATGTGGCATCGGACCTTCAGGCACGGGTCTCGGCTGGGGTGGATACGTACTGCCGGCTTCGGGAGTGGCATCGGAAGCAGGTTACGTTGCCGGATTGACCAGCCGAGCCTGCCACCCTCAGCCCATTCGGACTTTCAACATCGACTTATCTTTCGTGATGTTGATTACGTAACACATTACCGATGTAGCACTTATCATCCGACTGGCGCGCATTCACGTGTGCGGCTAGAATGCGCGCCCCGCTCCCAACGTCACGTGGATTTCCCAAGGTGCTGGGGGCTGGCGTAGAAGTAACCGAACATACAGTCCTTGGAGTTGCGCTGATGCCCTTTCCTTCGAAGCCCCCAGCCGGTCCAATCGATCTCACGGCAAATGCGCTGACGGTTCTGGAGAAGCGTTATTTGACGCGCGATGCTAAGGGGAAGCCGGCCGAGTCGCCCGAGCAGTTGTTCTGGCGCGTCGCTACTGTCGTCGCCGGGGCTGACAGGCGGTATGGGGCGACCGACGGTGCGGTGAACGAGGTGGCGGATGCGTTCTATCGGTTGATGACTGAGCGACGCTTTGTTCCGAACTCGCCGACGCTGATGAACGCCGGCCGGCCGCTCGGGCAGTTGTCCGCATGTTTCGTGTTACCGGTGGAGGATGCGCTCTCGAATGGGCAGGCCGGGATCTACGACACGCTCCGGGCGATGGCGCTGATTCACCAGAGTGGTGGCGGTACGGGGTTTTCGTTCTCGCGGCTGCGCGCGAAAGGGTCGATGGTGCGTTCGACCACCGGTGTAGCGTCCGGGCCCGTGTCTTTCATGAGGCTCTACGACGCGTCCACAGACGCGGTGAAGCAGGGAGGCACGCGACGTGGCGCGAACATGGGAATACTGCGCGTCGATCATCCGGACATCATGGAGTTCATCAGCTGCAAGGAAGATCTCACGCAGGTCACGAACTTCAATATATCGGTCGCGGTGACCACGAAGTTCATGGAAGCGGTGAAGGCGGGGACAAGCTACGATCTGGTCGATCCGTCCAACTCTGCCGTCGTAGGGCAGTTGGACGCACGGACGGTGTGGGACAGGATGATCGAGGGGGCATGGCGCACTGGCGAGCCTGGGGTCTTCTTCATCGACGAGGCGAACAGATACAACCCGGTTCCGCACCTCGGCTCGTACGAAGCCACAAATCCGTGTGGCGAGCAGCCGCTACTGGCCTACGATGTCTGCAACCTTGGTTCTATCAACGTCGGCTACTACGTGCGCGACGGTGAGATGGACTGGGCCTCGCTCCGGCGCGATGTGCATCTGTCGACGCACTTCCTCGATAACATCATCGACGTAAACAAGTATCCACTGCCGGAAATCGACGCGTTGTCCAGACGCATTCGCCGCATCGGACTCGGCGTCATGGGGTTCGCGGATGCCCTCATCAGGCTCGGCATCAGCTACGATAGTCTGGAGGGTGTGGAGTTCGGACGCCGATTGATGGAGTTCGTGGACGTCGAGGCGAAAAAGGAGTCGCAGCGCCTGGCCGAGGAGCGCGGTGCGTTCCCGGAGTGGGCCCGGTCGATCTTCGGGCCGGATGAGACCTGCGCGCGTGACGGAAACGGTGCGCGTATCCGACCGATGCAGCTGCTCCGCAATTGCAACGTGACGACGGTCGCGCCGACCGGCACGATTTCGATCATCGCCGGCTGTTCGTCTGGCCTCGAACCCCTGTTCGCCGTTGCATTCATGCGCAACCAGGCCGGCGCGATGATGCCGGATGTGAACGAGGACTTCGTCGGCATCGCCAGGCGCGAGGGGTGGTACAGCCCGGAATTGATGGAGCGCATCGCACGACAGGGCCACATCCGTTTCGAGGAAGTCCCGGAACGCTGGCAGAAGGTCTTCGTGACCGCGAACGAGATCAGGCCCGAATGGCACATCGCCATGCAGGCCGCCTTTCAGGAATCCACGGACTCGGCTATCTCCAAGACCACGAACTTCGCTCACACCGCCACACGCGAGGACGTGCGCATGATCTACGAGAAGGCCTATGACCTCAAGTGCAAGGGCGTCACCGTCTATCGCGACGGCTCGCGTGACAACCAGGTCTTGTCGACAGGTCAAACCGAAACGGCCAAGGCATCCCGGGACGGTACCGTTGCCGGCGAGAGCGACAAGCGTGCCATGGGCGAGTTGCACGGGACCATCGCCGAGTTGAATGCGGAGATCGAACGCCTCAAGCGCAGCCTGTTCGACGCCGAGAGCGAGAATCTCCAACGCCGCGCCAAACGCGCACGTCCGGACAAGTTGCGTTCCACGTCAATCAGGAAGGAAACGCCGTTAGGCACGATGTACGTGCATATCAGCGAGGACGAACGTGGTCAGCCCTTCGAGGTCTTCATCAACCTTGGCAAGGCCGGCGGGTCCGCGATGGCCGATGCGGAAGCGATGGGACGGATGATCTCTCTCGCTCTGCGCTCGGGAATCCCCTTGATGGAGATCCACCGTCAGCTCCGCGGCATTTCGTCCGACAGGGCGGTTGGGCTCGGGCCGCACAAGGTTCTCTCCGTCCCCGACGCCATCGGCATGGCGTTGTTCGAGTGGCACCAGGAGAAGCAGGGGATTCAACAGGAACTGCTGCGCGATCCGCGCCAACCGGTCACGAATGCGCCGCAGGCGATGGAGACGGTCACGATGGAGATGCCAGCCGTGAAGTCCTCCACTGGCGAACAGATCGAGTTCATGCCGTATGAGGAAACGGCCAGGAGCTTCATCGGCACCTGCCCCGACTGCGGCTCGCAGCTGGAGTTCGCGGAAGGGTGCGTGAAGTGCCACGTCTGCGGATTCAGCGAATGCGGATGAAGTGAAGGTCGACGACGGCGCTAAAGAGAGCGCCGCCGCCCCCGTGAGGAGCGGCGGCGTTCTTCTTTCGCTACACTCGCCGATCGGTCTTCGGTGGCCCACAAGGAGCCTGTAGCCCGCTGGAGTGATTCGGGGTCATATGGACGACAAAGGGCCCGATCCGCTGGATCGGGCCCTCCTAAACGCGCGCTGCGGCTACTGCGTTCGCGGCGAGCTGGCGCAGGTCACGACCGGATGGATTGGCGTGAAGATGCTGTAGGTGATCGAGGAAACCAGACCGTTCAGGAACGAAGACTCGACCATTACTTGAGCGACGCCATTCGGGCAGCGGGTTCGCGACTGGATCGTATCGGGCGGAACGAGCCCAAACACCCACGATTTCTGCCACGGCAGGTCAATCGTCGTCGCGGTTGCCGGGGCGCCGGTCACTACCGTGACGCGGTAGCAGCCGACCGACAGGACCGAGGCGCACGCAAGAGCAAGCAGGCGTTTCATCATCGGGCGCCTCCCATGGTGAGTTCGAACGTTTCAGCTGTCGCCGTCGGAAAGACCACGTAAACGCCATGCCCTGCCGCTCGCGACATCGCCTCGGCCTGCGACAGCGCGACCTCGAGCGCGTCGTCCGTCGTCGACGAGACATCGATGCGCGTTGCACCATTCGCCGCCGATTGGGCCGCGCACGTCACGACTACAGATCGCGGCGTGAAGATCCCGATCGTAAGGCCCGAGACGAGGCCATTCGCGAACGACATCTTGGTATCCACGAAGGCCACACCACTTCGGCAGGTGGAACGCACATCGATCGGAGTCGCCGGCACCAACCCGAAGATCCACGTCGGTGTCCATGGTTTCGACACCGTCTGCGTTCCTGCCGGGAGTCCCGTTTCCACCACCTGGTGATAACAGGCCCCAAGCGCAAGAAGGCTCACCGCAAACGGTGTACGCCAGTTGAGCTTGACCACCTCGCCCCCCTTTGCTGGATGTTGATTGCCCAGTGCGCGCCGGTGCAAAGCGCCGCCGCAACAATAGCGCCCCGGGCGATCGTCTGGCTAGACGTCCGTCCGCAAGGAGAGCACCGGGCGCAGGCCGCGCGCCACGTCGCGCAAGAAGCGCAGTTCTTCTCGGGAAAACTTCCGCTTCTTCGTGTCGTGGATGCAGATCACGCCGCGAGCGGACACGCCGTCGCCAATCGGCACGCAGACGCTGCTGATAATCCCGTGGCTGCGAGCGAGCGATGCCGCCGTGAACCGATGCGTGTCGGACAGATCCTCGAAGATGACGGCATCGCGGCCCATTAGGGTGTACCCGGGCTGGGAATCCGGCTTGGCGGAAACGCGCGCCACTCCGACCACGCCGTCCTCCCAGCCAACACCCGCGGTTACCAGGAGCGCGGAGCGATCCTCCGTCAGTTCCAGGATCTTGCACAACGGCACGTCAAACGCGCCGGCAAGAATCCGAACCGTTTGCTCCAGGACGGATTGCTTGCCGACGCCGCTCGAGACTGTTTGCTGAAACTCCGCCAACGCGGAGTCGAAACTCTGGTTCACTCGGGACTGCACAGGGCTCCACTCACCGATGTGCTCATGCGCGGATTCGCAGGTTTGAAGGCCGCGGATTCGCAGGTTTGAAGGCTACGCGGCATCGTACCGGTGGTCAATGCTTCGGCAGCACGACGCCGCTCGATAGCTGTCTGCTGGAGCGATTGCCCAATCCGCTGGACGGCCATCCCCCACGCGGCGGTATCTTGATGAACGCCTGAGACACCGGATCGATGAACCGAGCCGCGATACCGCTGACGATGAATCAGTTTGGCAATGCTGTACTTGGAGACATGTTCAATCCCCGGTCGGTGGCCGGTGCGATCTTCTTTGGGGCGCTGTTCCTCGCGTTGGCATCGGTTGTCGGACTCCTGATCCGACGTAGCGCGCGGTACGTGGAGGGGCACCTGTCCGATGTCACCGCTCTTCGATTTGTGAGCACTTTCGCGCAGGCACTGGCGTTCCTCATCGGGTTCGTGCTCTACGCCCATCTGATACCTGAGCTGCGCGCTCTGGGAACGGCGCTCCTGGCAGGCGTGAGCGTGGTTTCTGTCGTGGTAGGCCTGGCCGCCCAGAATACGCTCGGGAACCTCATCGCGGGGTTCTCGCTGGTCTTGTACCGGCCGATACGCGTTGGCGATACGATTCGCATCGGTTCTCCAGTTGGCGTAGTATCCGCCACCGTGCAGTCGATATCGCTGGGATTCACGGTGCTTCGTGACGAGGAGGAGCACGAAGTAGTCGTACCCAACAGCGTCATGATGAGCAGCACGATCATTCGAGTTGGACCCGGCCGATAGGGAGAACGGAATCGCAGACCAAGCGTTCTCGCGCGAATCTGCCTGTTGGCGGATGCGGCGCTTCCGTACTCGCGACCAGCGGTTGCTAGTGCAGAGAGCCGATTCACGGCCGGAGGCGTTAGGCGCTACCGGCTCCCTGGCCGGCTGCGGTATGCCCGGAGCCAGTCGATGCGGATGTGCCGGCCTCCCGTTGCGCCCGACGTTGTCGTAATGTCATCGGATCGAAACGAACCGGAGATTCTGCTTACCATGTGTCGCCTGATAGTCACGCCGATTGTCCTGCTGTCGCTTGCCTCGACGGCCGCCCTCGCGCAATCCGGGGGGTTCCTGGTGAAGCTCGGGACGGACACGATCGCCGTCGAGCAGTTTTCGAGGAGCGCAGGGCAGATTCACGGGCTCGTGGTGCGACGCCTGCCGTCGACCCTGGTCGTACGATACAAGATGACATTGAACGCTGACGGCAGCATCGCGTCATTCGAGCAGTCCGCCGGGCGCTCGGACGGATCGACGCCGCCAAACGTGCCCCCTGGCGGTAGGATGACGTTCACGGCCGACAGCGTGATGCGCGAGATCCAGAGCGGCGCACCGCGTACGACTCTGGACGCGGTCGCCCCGAAGGGAACGGTCCCGGGGATCGGGCTGTCCTGGCTGTCCTATCAGTTGCAACTGGAGGCGGCCAGGCGCCATGGCGCTGCGTACACGATGTCTTTCGTTCCCACACAGCAGGCGCCGACGAAAGTCGACGTCAGGTTCATCGATCCGGATTCCGCGGAGATCGTCGTTCAGGGCTTCCGGATGGGATTCAAGATGGATGCGAACGGTCGTCTCGTGCGCAGCGACGGCACGCTGACGACGCAGAAGTTCCTGATCGCGCGCGACTCCGATATCGACGCCCTGTCGATCGCCCGTGCGTGGGAAGTCCGCGATTCCAACGGCGGCGCCATCGGCGTGGCGTCTCCAAGGGACACGGCGCGAGCGACGGTTGATGGCGCGGATATCGTCATCGACTACGGTCGTCCCGCCAAGCGTGGCCGAGCGATCTGGGGTGCGCTGGTTCCATACGACACGACATGGCGCTTTGGAGCGAATGCTGCAACCCAGTTTCGAACCTCCAAGGACATCGATATCGGCGGGACGACGGTCCGTGCCGGCTTCTACACTTTGTGGCTGTACCCGACCGTCGAGCGGGCGTGGTTGATCGTCAACTCCCAGACTGGCCAGTGGGGGACGGCGTACGATTCCACGAAGAACGTGGCGCGGATCCCGCTCGAAACGATCGGGAGTCTCGAGACTCCGGAGGAGCGCTTCCGGATCTTTATCGAAGGCGACTCGCTCAAGATGCTCTGGGACCGGAGCGGCTATTCGGTGAAACTCGGCAGAGGTACATGATTCGCTTGACGAGCGCGGTTCGATAGCGGTTCATGTGTCTTACGGCGTTCGGTGACCGTTCCCGCATTCGCTGGCCCGGGAATCGGCTCGGATCTGTCGTGACCGGTAGTTACGCTTCGCTTCATGCCGAAGACGGAGATCGAGAAGCTGGAGGCGCGGGTAGTGGTATGCCGGCGGTGCCCCCGCCTGGTCCGGTGGAGGGAGCGAGTGGCGCGCGAGAAGCGCGCGTCGTTCCGCGATGAGACCTATTGGGGTCGTCCCCTTCCGGGGTTTGGTGACCCGCGTGGCCGGGTGCTCGTGGTGGGGCTGGCGCCAGCCGCCCATGGCGGTAATCGCGCCGGGCGCATCTTCACCGGCGATCGGTCGGGAGACTGGCTGTATCGAGCGCTATATAGAGCAGGTTTTGCCAGCCAGCCGGAATCCGTCAGCCGCAACGACGGCCTGCGGATTCGTGACTGTTTCATCACCGCGGCAGTCCGTTGCGCACCCCCAGCGAACAAGCCGACGCCCCAGGAGTTCGCCACCTGCTTCTCCTGGCTGGCAGCCGAGTTCGCGTTATTGGCGCGCGTGCGCGTGGTGGTCGCGTTGGGCAGCCTCGCATGGCGCCAGGCGCTCGCGCTCCAGGCCGCCCGCGGCGTCGCGATTCCATCGCCGAGGCCGCGATTCGGTCACGGCGTGGAGGTTGTACTGCGCGACGGCCTGACGGTGCTGGCATCTTATCATCCCAGCCAGCGCAATACGTTCACCGGAACGTTGACGGAGCCGATGTTCGACGCGCTCTGGGAGCGCGTTCGAACGCTGCTGGCATCGTCGGACGTCTGAGCGATCATCCGGGGACGGTCCCACGCAATCGCCCTTGACCGCTCCGGACCCGGCGTGCACGCTTGGCCAGCTACGACTAACCGGAGAACATGATGACAGGTACTGCATCGCCGTCCGTTCCACCGGCGCGTTCTGCCAAGGAAGGCTTTCTCGCGACATACGATCGCGAGCACGCCATCACGATGCGCGTCCTCCGCTCCTATCCACCGGACAAGCTCGACCTCAAGCCGGCGACGATGTGCAAGTCTGCCCGCGAGCTGGCGTGGGTATTTGCCATCGAGAGCAGTTTGGGACAGATGGTGTTCCAGAATGCGCTGGCGAGCGGACCTCCATCGGGCGGCCTTCCTGTCGCTCCCGGGTCATTGGAGGAGATCCTGACGGCTGTCGAGAACGGGCATCGGGATTTCCGGGCAATGATCGCATCCACGCCCGACGCAGCGATGAACGAGAAAGTGAAGTTTTTCACTGCACCCAGGACGTTAGGCGACATGACCCGCACGGAGTTCCTCTGGTTCATGTTGCACGACGAGATCCATCATCGTGGGCAATTCTCGATTTACGTCCGAATGGCCGGCGGGAAGGTACCGTCCATCTACGGACCGACGGCGGAAGAGCCCTGGATGTAGGATTCCGGTCGGTCGAACGCGGCGCGATCCGCCAGGCACTGGCGGCGCACATCGCAGGTGTCGATGTGGTCGTTCACCAGGCCCATCGCCTGCATGAAGGCATACACGGTTCGGGGACCGACAAAGCTCCAGCCACGTCTCTTGAGATCCTTCGACATCGCTACCGACTCCACGCTGGTAGATATCGTGCGCAGCCGGTTCCAGGTGACCGTCCTTGGCCGCGAAGCGGGCGACGGCTCGTAACGCCAGGCATACGCGGCAAGCGACCCGAACTCATCGATCAGTGCCAACGCACGCCGAGCGTTGTGGATTGTCGACTCGATCTTGCCGCGGTGCCGCACTATGCCCGCGTCGCGCAGCAGGCGCTCGACGTCTCGCGGCGTGTAACGCGCCACGCGCTGGATCTCGAAGTTGGCGAAGGCGTGGCGGAAGTTCTCGCGTTTACGCAGGATGGTCAGCCAGCTCAGGCCGGACTGGAAGCCTTCGAGGCACAGTTTCTCGAAGAGCCGGCGATCGTCGTCGACGGGCCGGCCCCACTCCCGGTCGTGGTAGGCTACGTTGAGGGCGTCGGTGCCGCACCAGAAGCATCGGCTCATGCCATCGGCGTGCCTCACCCGTCGTGCGGGCGCAGATCCCGCACGGCCGATCGCTTGTGCCGACGCGTCACGTCCGCTTGCCAGAGTTCATGGGAGCGTTCGAGGCTTCCCGATCTGGTAGTCTCGCGGCGGCTCCGCGCCCATGAGGTTCCGGACGAAGTAGTCCCAGCGCCGCGCCATCATGTAGTTCGAGTCGCTGCCGAAGCCATGTCTGGCGTTAGGCAGGATGAGCAGGTCGAAGGACTTGCCGGCCTTGATGAGGGCGTCGGCAACCAGCGTGGTGTTGTAAGGCGGTACGTTGTCGTCCATTCCGCCGTGTGCCAGGAAAAGCTTGCCCTTGAGCTTGCCGGCATGCGTCTGGTTGGCCTCTGCGGCATAGTTGTCCGTATCGCCGGCGCGGACGAGGAGCCCCTGGTAGCGCTCGCCCCAATCGTCCTCATAGTTCCGATTGTCATGATTGCCGGATTCCGCGATCCCGACTTTGAAGAAGTCCGGGTAGCGGAACATGGCGGCTGCCGTCGCAAAGCCACCGCCCGAGTGTCCCCAGATGCCCACCTTCGAGCCGTCGATGAAGGAGTATCGCGTCGCCAGTTCCTTGATGCCTGCAACCTGATCGGGGAGCGTGTTGTCTCCCATGCGGCCGTAGTACGTGTCATGGAATGACTTGGAACGGCCCGGTGTGCCCATCCCGTCGATGGCGACCACCACGAAACCGAGTTCTGCCAGCGCCTGGTTGTCGCCGCGCGCTGGATTAAAGCTCCGCGAGCCCACGCTTCCCGATTGCGGACCAGGGTAGATGTAATCGACGATAGGATACTTCTTCGTCGAATCGAGGTGGGTTGGGGTGAACATGAGGCCGTAGATGTCGGTCGTGCCATCTCTGCCCTTCATTCGGACAGGCGTGGGCGGCTTCCAGCCCGATGCCACGAGGCGCGACAGATCGGCGCGCTCGAGTTCCATGACGACTTTTCCGTTCTGGTCGCGCAGCACCGTCACAGGCGCAGTATTCGGCGTTGAATACGAGTCGACGATGTACTTGCCGTCTGGAGACAGGGTGACCGTGTGGTCGGCGTCTTCCGGGGTGAGCAACGTCAGCCCCTTTCCGTCGAAGCCGATGCGATACAAGTGCTGAAAGTAGGGATCGCGACCGGCTTCCTTTCCGTTGGCGGTGAAGTAGATCGTGCGCGCCTTCTCGTCCACACGGATCACGTCGCTCACGTTGCCGTCGCCGCTCGTGATCCTGTTCTTGAGAGTGCCAGTCGTCAGGTCGTACAGGTACAGCTGCAACCAGTTGTCGCGCTGGGACCACCAGATGAGTTCGTTGGATGCCGGGAGGACGCGCCATAGCTTGTCGCGCAAGGAGGCATCCCCGATCTGCGTGACGCTCCGTTCCTCGAACAGGGTGCGTACCTCGCCGGTGGTCGCGCTGGCGACGCGGAACCACGCCGTCTTGTGGTCGCCCGAGCTGGACACGAACGCGACATTCGAACCATCGGGATACCACGCAACGTCGCAAATCGACGCGCCACAGGCGATATGATCCGAGACGGTCGACCGGTGCGCGTCCGGCGGCATCTGGAACCTGAC
>JABAQJ010000019.1 GCA_019186945.1 Gemmatimonadaceae bacterium | reverse complement strand
CTCGGGCCATCCGCCGACAGCTCACCGTCACCCCACACCGGAGGACCCGCGACACACTAACTCAAGCACACCCCGTGCGGGAATTTGGCTGATCACCAAGTGCGGGAATTTGGGTGTACTTGCACAGGCAGGCCCAAGGTACCAAGATACCGCCCCGGGCTGACAGGAAAACCTTGCCGGGGTTCCGGCGGGGGGCAGGGCGTGCGCCTGCCTGTGAGACGGGGATGGCGCCATCCCCAGCGCGCCGGGGTGGGGTCAGGTGCCCCGCTTGATTCCCGGTGCGCGGAAGCGAAAAGAGGGTGGTGCGGGCGGGGGGATTCGAACCCCCACGGGCCTTGCGGCCCAACGGATTTTCTTACCGTCTACGGCTTTCGCCGCCTGTCCCGAGGGGTGGTATGGGAATACCTCAGGGCCAGTTTGCGGTCTGGACTATCCCTTCACCGTGTCCCGGCCGGAGCCGGGGTTTAGGTGCTGCCCGTCTAGTCTCTACACCTTCCCGGAGGGCTCGCGCCGTCCGGGCTTGGCTCGGGATCGCCATTGGGGAGGGTTCCCCGAGTTTGGGCAGTTCTGCACCGCCGGTTTCCCGGCGGGCACTCAAGATTGCCTTAAGTCCGATGCGTCTACCGGTTTCGCCACGCCCGCGTCACTCAATCTAGGTTATCCGGCTTCGGCCGGCGAGCCAAGAGCTTTTCGGCTCATCTCAGTCCTCCTCCGTAGGGGGCGCCGGGCGCTTGCCCTTCCGGGGGGCACCCTTCTCGCTTCGGGCGCGCTTGCCGGAAGCCTTCGGCTTGGGTTTCATGACGTTGATGGCTGCGGCGTCCAGGTTCGTCTTGATATGGGCTGCGTAGTATTTCTCGATCATTTCGACGCTGGTGCGGCAGTTCTTTGCGATCTGGTAGATGTCGGCGCCTTCCATCAGGCGCAGGCAGATGTAGGTGTGCCGCAGGCTGTACGCGGTACGCGGCCTGCCGTCACGGTCTTCACGAAGTCCTTCTTCGTCCAGCACGGCCTTGAAAAGCTCGCGGTGCGTTTTGGGGAAGACCAGATCGGTTGGTTTTGGCGTGAGCCACAGCTCCGGTGTTTCGGAATCCGGCGCATCGCCGTTTTCTGAATCAGAGTACGCGCGCGGCGGACGCTTCCTCTCCTTAAGCCGCTCGAAGGGGCGCACCGCGCCCGGCATGCTCTTGCAGTAGCCAACGCCGCGCTTCCCGCGCACTTCGATTTCGAGGATCTCCGCGCCGACGCCTTCGTCGTTGACAATGGCGACGTCGCGGAACTGGAGACGGTAGGCCTCATCCGGCCGCAGTCCGGTGTTGGCCATGAACAGCACGAAATCGTGAAGCTGTTCGGACTCCCATTTGTAGCGCGACTTCAGCGGCGCTTGCGCGCGCTTCCTGGTCGCTTCGTAGAGCTGCTTGTATTCATCGGCGGAGAACCATGCCCGGTGGGAGACTTTTCCCGACGCGCCGTAGGGCTCGGAGAGGTCGGGCAGGTACTGAATCCATCTGTGGCGTACGGCGGTCTTGAGCGCCTGCCGCAGCGTGACGATCTCCTGGTGCATGGTGTTGCGTGCCGGCGGCTTGCCGTATTTCGCCTGCGCGCCCTGGAGGCGCGCGATGCGGTACTCCTGCACGACACCCGGTGTGATTTCCGAGAGGCCCATCCGTCCGAAGAATGGAATCAGATGGACGTTGAGGCGGCGTTTGATGCCTGCGATGTAGACGGGGCTGCGTTGGCCTTTCGTGATGACCTCGTACTCCTTGAGGAACTGGGCGGCGGCATCGGCGAACGTCTTCTCGTCCTTGATCTCACCGCTGCGAAGCTTGCCGCGCAGGGACAAGTACCAGTCCTCGGCGATCTCCTTGGCGAGGGAGAGGCTCTCTTCCTTCGTGCTGATGCGGTGGTTCTTGCCTGCGAGATAAGTGGAGCACTGCCAGTTGCTGCTGCGCTCGCGCTTGTAGACGTGGACTTTGCCTCCGAGAATCGTGTGTGTCTCTATCACGCTGCCGACGCTCCTTTCTGTGTGAAAGTGTGTAAGCGTTGTGAAAGAGTATCACGGTCCCGCTATGCAGTCAATAATTCTTCTATTTTCAGTGACTTAGTTGATTCGATCTGCGCTATTTGGACGATTTTAAGTCCCCCGCGTCTACCATTTCGCCACCCACGCGGACCGGACGAAAACGGGGGACGGCAGCGGCTCACACCCGCAGTCCCCCGATCGACTTCCAGAGCGGGAAACGGGACTCGAACCCGCGACCCCAACCTTGGCAAGGTTGTGCTCTACCAACTGAGCTATTCCCGCGCGACGGTCAAGATAGCCATCTATTGTGGCTACTGCCAAGCAACGCCCCGACTCCGGTCATGCTCGGCAGACAGCAACCGGTGTCGCTCGACGCGGTCCGGAACGCCAGCGAGTACGCCTGTCCAGCTGACGTGCAGCACGCCTGCGTGCACAGGACAACACCGGCGGGACGCGCCCTGACCGGCGTGGGCGTTCACACCGCGCATGCTCTCACCCGATGCCCGCCAGCACCGTCGGCAACAACACGGCTACGCCGGCGCCCTGCGCTCTACGTCCGCCAACGACTACTCGTACCTCAGCGCCTGTATCGGATCCACTCGAGACGCCCGCCGCGCCGGAACGTATCCAGCTACGCCAGCCACTATCGAAAGGAGCGCCGCGGACACGGCGAGCACGACCGGATCCCAACCCTGAAGACCGTAAAGCATCGACCGCACGGTGCGACCGATCGCCAATGCACACGCAATCCCTATCAAGCCTCCCACAAGGACCATCCAGCCGACCTGTCTCACCACGAGCGCGCGCACCTGACCGGCGTGCGCACCTAACGCCATCCGCACGCCGATTTCGCGTGTCCGCTGCGCGACGGTGTAGGCCAGCACACCGTACAGGCCGATCGCCGCCAGCAGCGTTGCCAGCGCGGCGAATGCGGCGGCCAACATGCCGATCATCCGATCGAGAAACACGTTCTCGCTGATCTGTTGCGGGAGTGTCTTGAGGTTCTCCAGCGGCAGATCCGGATCGAGGCGAGAGACCACCATGGGAAGTGCTTTCAGCAGTGGCGCCGGATCCTGCGAAGTGCGCACGTAGAAGGCCAGCGAACCGAGCGTCGAGTCCTGCCGATATGGAAAGAAGAACTGCGGCGGGATCTCCGCTTTCACCTCGCTGTACTTCGCGTCTTTCACCAATCCAACGATCTGCACGTCCAGTGGGCCATCACCGCGCTGCGCCATGAACTTGCCGACTGCAGCCCGCCCCAGTATGAACTTTCTTGCGAACGCCTCGTTGACGATTGCTACCTTGGCGCCTCCGATGGCGTCCGAGGGCTCGAACTCGCGTCCTGCCAGAAGCGGAATCCCCATCGCCTGGAAGTAGCCCGCACTGATCTCGTTGAATCGGGCGCTGACGTCTGTATCCGGCGTCCTCACGAAGCCCTGTACCGAGACACCGCTTCCGTAGTTGCTGCCGGTGAGGATGGGGACCAGCGAAGTTGCGACCGCGGTCACACCCGGCATGGCCCTGAGTTCCTCTTCCAGTCGCTCGAATAGAACGCGTGAGCGAGCCGGCGTGTAGCCGTTGAGTTCGGGCAAGACACCGAACGTCACGACATTGTCGACACGCATGCCGAGGTCCACACGACTCACGTTGGCGAAGCTCCGAATGAAAAGGCCAGCCGAGGCCAGGAGAGCCATCGACAGGGCTACCTGCACGGTGACGAGTCCGGCGCGAAACCGGGCGGCGGAGCGCGCGCCATGAGACCGACCCGAATTGGCGCGTATTGTCGATATCAGGTCGGAACGGGTCGAATGGACCGCGGGGAGCACTCCGAACAGCAGTCCGGTGCCGATCGATAGCGCGCTCGTGAACGCCACCACCGAGGGGCGCAGCCCCCCATGCAGGGGCAACGTGGAATCCGCCGGCAACAGGGCGGCGATTCCGAGCAGCGTCCAGTGCGCGACGAGCAGGCTCGTCAGCCCGCCAAGGACCGCCAGCATCACCGATTCCGTCAGCAGCTGCGCGAACAATTGCCCGCGACCGGCACCTAACGACAGCCGAACGGCCATTTCCGTCGAGCGATCGGCTGCCCGCACCAGTAGAAGATTGGCGATGTTCGCGCAGGCGATCAGGAGGACGATCCCGGTCGTCGCGAGCAGCAGGGCCAGCGGGGCCCTCGTGTCCAGGCGCATCTGGCTCTGTCCACGCCCGCCCGGCACGATCGCGATCTGTCTGTCGAGGAATTGACGTTTCGTCTGGTCGCTCATCCCCTCCTGGAGCGGTGCTTCCACGTCCCTGATGATCGGCGCGTAAATGGCGTTGATCGAGGACGCGGCATGCTCGATCGTCTCTCCCGGCTTGAGGCGCGCGAAGAGGTAGGCCCAGTAGTATCGGCGCGATTTCTCGAAGCCATCGAAGTCCGATTGCACCTGCCCGTACATCGTCAGCGGCACGTACACGTCTGGTCGTGCGCCAACCGTCGTACCTTCGAATCCAGCCGGCGCCACGCCGACGATCGTCATCGTCTGACCGTTGATCACGATCGGCTTGTTCAAGACATCCGTCGAGGAACCGAGCCGAGACCGCCAGTAATCGTGGCCAAGCACCGCAACGAAATGGCCGCCGATGTTTCGATCGTCATCGGGTGTCAGAAGGCGGCCGAGCGCCGCACCCAGGCCCAGCACCTGGAAATACGAACCCGAGACGACTACTCCCTGCGAACTCACCGGCGTCTGCCCGCCAAGACTCACATTGGCGCGGAAGAGCTTATGTGCGGCGATCCCGGTGAACGCCGTCTGCGAGCGCTCGAGGTCCCGGAACATAGGATAGCTGAACGTGTGAGCGCAGTCGCCCGCCAGATCGCAGGACTGCGCGCCCGGCTTTGGACCGGGAGCCGACAGATTCACCAATTGTCCCGGGTCGCGCACCGGCAGCGGTCGCAACAGCAGCTGGTCGACCAGCGAGTAGATGGCCGCATTCGCGCCGATGCCGAGCGCCAGCGATGCGACGGCTGTCAGAGTCACGAACGGTGCTCGCGCGAGGGTGCGGGCTGCAAGCCGGAGGTTGATCATGTGAGCCGGAGGTGACTATGGTGTGTGCGCACGACTCGAGCGGCCATTCGACACGCGACCGTCAGCAACGGTTTGCCGAGTCTGACCCCGCGTCAGGCCGAGGCCCTGTACGGTAAATCCGGATTGAGAGATTCACGGCCGTCGTCTCGGCCGGCGGTCGTGGCGGCTGGCTTTGGCTCGCAACACCCGCGGCCAGCGGAAAGCGGGTCATTGGGGCGTGCCGTCCTGCCCGTTGGCAGCCAGGAGACGTTCGCCGCTCCTCGAGAACGCTCGCCCTGAGTGTCGAACTATTCGGTCGTAGCACCATCCGAAGCGCGGATGGGTTCGGGGCCCGTCCCAGCCATCCAGCACCCGACCGTCACAGCGCCACCGCCACGATCGCGCCGTACTGCCGAATGCTGTTGCTACCGCGCCGTCTCGTATGACGGCGCAGCTTCCCTGACGACTACCGTATCGTACAACCCGAAGTGCGTCAGCCCGGTGTGGCTTTCTATGCCGGTGTACCTGAGCGACGCGTCTTCGTACCGCCGGAACGCGAAGACCGCCTGGTTCATCTGCTCGGTGTTGAACACCTTGAGCCGCACGAGCAGGTGGAAGTCCTTCACCGTCAGGCCCGTCACGGCAAGGAACAAGTCTGGCTCGAGCTTGGTGATCACGTCTTGCAGCGTGTTCTCGCGGAAGTCGGTCAGGTACATGAACGCAGGAATCCGCGTCGCGAACTTGATCAGCTTCTCCTGCACGAGCTTGCGCTTGGATTTGTACTCCTTCTCCTCCTCGGTAAGCTGCTTCTTCTGCTTGTCCGTCAGCTCCTTGTCCTTGGCCTTCTTCTTGAGTTCCTTGACCTTCTCGCTCTTGTTGATGATGGTCTCGATGATGTTGTCGCCGAGCGAGCGCCAGCCCTCGATGCGCTCCACGGCGGCCATCGCCTCTGGGTTGCCCAGGATGCGGCGCAGGGTGTCGTTGTCCACATTGACGAGCAGCGCGCTCTCCCACTTGCGCGCAAGCAGCGTGGCCGAAGTGCCTGCCATCGCGATGTCGAGAATGCCGCCCGCGTCGATCTGCGTCATGTTCGCGCCGTCGTAGGCCAGTACGGGTAGGAACGACACGAGGTCCTTGACCGCGTTCTCCGGGTTCGGCTCGTTCGGCGAGAGACCGATGCCGTACTCCGAGAGCTGCCGCAGCGCGCGCGTAGGCGCGAAGTCGAACACGAAGCAGACGGGCTTGAGAATCTCCTCCTCGTTCGGGTTGTCGCCGTTGGGGTTCTTGATGGACCACGTCGACTGCACGCGGAACGCTGCCTGAAAGTACGTCTCGGGCGACTTGAGGTTGCGCAGCATCAGGATCGACGACCACTGCGGCACCGTGATGCCGGTCGTGAGCTTGCCGCAGGAGAGTGTGATGGTCTTGGCGTCGAATCCGCTGCCGATGGCCGTGCGCACCGGCGGCAACGCCTCCAGTCCTATGCCCGCCGAAGCGCCGGCAGCGACGACCACCTCGTAGTCGTGCCAGAAGGTGTTGTGCTTCTCGGCAAGCAGGTTTGCCATCGCGTGGCAGGCCGCGACGTTGGGGAGGAACCAGAACGAATGCTGGAGATACGGCAGGAGGCGCACATCCGAATACGGAAACGGCGGGCGCGTGCCGGTCTTCAGGTGCTCGACCGCCCTTGGCGCGTTGCCGCCGCGAATGATGTCCAGCCACTTCTGAACGTCGCTCTTGTGCTTGAACTGCGCTTTCGCGCCCGTGTCCGACGCCTCGAAGAACGCGTTCAGGTCGAACTCGTCAAACTCCCCGGCGCTTGCGATCGCCAGCAGTTCGTCCGGCATCTGGTAGGTCAGCAGGCGCATCTGCGGGAGCGCGCCGTAGGGGTTCCATTCTCCCGGCTTCTTCGCCGCGAACGCCTCCTTGGCGCGCTGCTCGTCGGTGTACGTCCAGTTGAAGATCTGCTCCTCGATGAACTCGCCCGTGGCCAGCGCCCTGAACGGGGTGCCGGAGAGGTAGAGGTAGGCCTTGGTCGTGATGGGGAGGAACTCCGTCTCCTTCTCCGAGAGGACGGCAAGGTCTTCGTTCACGTCCTCCAGCCCGGCTGCGTACTCGAGCTTTGCCTCCTTCCTGGAGACCGCCTCTTCCTCGCCCTCGAACAGCTCCTTGGCGGTCTCCCGCCACGCGCCGAAGTGGTATTCGTCAAAGACCACCAGGTCCCACTTCACCTTGTGAAGCCATTCGTTCCTGGGCTTGATGTTCCCGGCCGCATCGCGGCCGAGCAGATCTTGAAAGGAGCCGAAGTACACGACTGGTTTTTGCGGGCTGATCTTCCTTGGATCGCCGTCAGAGTTGCGGGAGAGGTACTGCCACCCGTCAAAGTCCACGTGATTCTCGATGTCGGTCTGCCACGCATCCTCGACGGCGGGCTTGAAGGTCACGACGAGGATACGTTTGGCGCCGAGCTTCTTGGCGAGCTGGTACGTGGTGAACGTCTTGCCGAAGCGCATCTTCGCGTTCCACAGGAAGCGCGGGACAGCGTGCATGTCCTCCTTCCAGATGGAGTGAAAGTAGGCGTGCGTTTTGTTCACGGCCTCGGCCTGCTCGCGGCGCATCACGAAGGTCTCGTGATGCGTGCCGGTGTACCGCTGGCCGGTACACAGTTCCGAGAGGACGGTCTTCAGCTCCTTGACCGAGCATCGCATCCACTCCAGTTCAACGTTCTCGAAGCCCTTCCTCACAAGGGCCGCGCGCACCTCGTGGTCACTTAAGGGGGTTCCGTCGTGACGCTCGGCGGGTTCGTCGAGCTCGATCCTGTAATTCTTGATTGCGGCGGTCTTGAGCTGCTCGGCGACGCGCTGCTTCACGTCACGCGTGGTCTGGCCCACCTTGAGGAGGCCCGCGTGCGCCTTGTCGCCAATCGAGTAGGCGTAGATGCGCGGCCGGGATTTCGGCTTGGGCGCGAGGATTTCGTCGATGGGCTTAGGCATCATCCTCGCCCATCGGTCGAATCATGCTCTCGATGAATGCGATTTCGTTCTTCGTGATGCCGTACTTCGTGTAAAGCAGCTCGTCAGTCCAGGTCCTGTTCCAGGACTGCTGTGGCACCCATGTGTAAGTCGATCGCAGGGCGTCCTGAGTGATCTTCCTCAGCGATACGAGAAAACGGAACAGGCGAGTCCGATAGTAGCTAGCGAAACTTTGCGCTGCCCTTTCTGATTGAAACGGCGCGACGACAAGGTACGATTGAGTGCAGGCTGACGGAGGTGCCGCTACGATCGCCCTGCCGAGAATTTGATGTGGGAAG
This sequence comes from Gemmatimonadaceae bacterium, assembly GCA_019186945.1. Classification (GTDB taxonomy): domain Bacteria; phylum Gemmatimonadota; class Gemmatimonadetes; order Gemmatimonadales; family Gemmatimonadaceae; genus JABAQJ01. The sequence goes on along the minus strand of JABAQJ010000019.1, from coordinate 9,448 downwards.
GTCTCGCCGGCCCCATAGGCTTTCGGTACCAAAACCTTCCACGTATCAATTGAGTCTGTGTTCTTGCGAATGTCTCCGCGCTTCATGAAACCTATGGCGCGCTTGCCCTTGTTGATCAGGTGGAGCGCAATCTTTCCGTTCCCCCCTTTCTCCGTCCAGTCCTCGAAGTTTGTCGCAATACCGAACGGCGTGTCACCAGACACAAGATCAAGCACTGACGGCTCCTTATTGGAACGAACCTTCCTCAGGATTCCAAGTGCGCGCTCATCGCGTACGAAGACATCAAATTCGCCCAACTGCCGCCCACGCTGCAGATGCTCCGTGCCTCCAGCCACGCGCGTGACATCGCAGGCGCCGCTGTGCGCCGTGTCCCAGAGGAAGTAGCAAATGCCGCCCTTGATCTGGACCCCGGGAAATGCGTCACCGGAATCAGGGAAGTCCGTGAGACTTCGTAGATGCCCCCCGTTGAGCATCTGCGCCCTGAACTCATCGAGGCCTCGCCCGCCAGCCAACCAACGTGAAGGGGTGACGAACGCGGCATAGCGAGGTTCAAGGTTGAGTGCCTGCTGAACGAAAAGATGGTAGATCGAGGAGTCACTCGAACCGCCGGCACCGCCCGTCATCTGATATGGCGGGTTGCCGATTATCACGTCGAATTGCATTTCGCCTCCAAACAACTCGGCCATTCGAGTCTTGACGTTGTCAGTGTGAATGAACGCGTACGCGTGGGTTTCAAGCCCCTCCTCGCGGTCAAAGATCGCTCGCGGCGCGCCACAGTACCGGCACTTCGTGCCATCCCACGCGTGCCCCAGCCGCTCGAACCAGATGTTCCCATCGTCGCTGGCAAATGACTTGGCTATGGAATGCTTGCCCTTGGCGTGCTTCGAGCAATACACGCTCCGCCGCGCCAGCAAGCTTGTGAGATGCGTAATTCCGATGCCGAACACCTGCTTCGTCAGGATGTGATTGACGCGCTCTTCGAGGTCCGGCATGTCGCCCGTTAGGCCCTTGGTGAGACGGACGGTGATCTCGCGCAAGAAGACGCCCGACTTGGTGCACGGGTCGAGGAACCTCACCGTCTTGTCCGCCCAGATGTGCGCGCCGCCGTTGGCCGCCGCCCACGATTCGGCCAGCGTGTCCAGCATGCGGTTTGCGAGCTCGGGCGGGGTGAAGACTTCGTCGTTGGAGAGGTTCGCGATGCATGTCAGTACGTCCGGGTTGCGACCGCGGAGCGCGAAGCTGGCCTGGTTGCTCATACGACCTCCCTCTCCGCATCACCAGTCATGCCTGCCAGCTCACTCACCGTCATGGGCGGATAGGTCCTCGTGGGCGTGAAGATCTCGTGCTTCCCAAGGTGGGCGAAGAGCGAGCCCTCGGCACTGAACAGCGACGACGTAGCCAGGGTGTCAAGACGGAAGTCACGCCGTTGGAACCTGCCCTTGCCGAGGTAGCCCCATTCCGCAAAGGTGATCGGCTGATCATCACTAGTGCGCATCTTCAAGGCATCGCCGTGGACGATATTCTGTGAGAGCACATAGGACGCAGCGCGATAAAGCTCATCGGTCGCGTCGAGCTTCAGGTAGTCGGCGAGGATCTCCAGCATATTCGCACGGCATTCGGCGATGTTGTCATCCAGGAGCTCGATCCCGTAGGTACACATCAGGGCGAGAAGGGCGTATTGCCGCCTTTCAAAGTCCGACTTTCCGAACTTGAGTTCGACGGCGGCGAGCTTCCGTTGCAGGATGCGGACAAGGAAGTTCCCACTCCCGCACGCCGGCTCCAGGAAACGGGAGTCGATGCGCTCCACCTCGCCTCTCACCAGGTCGAGCATGGCCTCGACCAGCCACGGCGGAGTGAAGACCTCTCCGTGGTCAGCGACGCGTTGCTTGGACTTGACGTAGTTCATGTGCCTGAAATTGGGTGTCCGCTGGAGAAAGTTGCTGTCGGTCCGTTCAGGTTCTCGTCCAACACGCTGCGGCTGCGATCGGTGATTCGGCAGGCTCACGCAGGCGTCCCAGTCTGCGCCGTCGTATGGTGCGATTCGTCATTCTCGAACGAAGAACTCTTACACAACCTGATACGGTTCGAAGCTGCGTTCCCAGTCGAGTGCCACGCTCTCCGCCAATGCGTGGCGTCTAACGATCCCGCGCAGCTACAGCGCTTCCTGTCATGCGGGGCGGGCGCTGCCGGCGCGCGCGTCGCTGGAGTGCCACACTCCCCCAAGGCTTGATTCGCCGAAGCACGGGCGCGAGCGCCTTGGCCGCCACTTGGCGTGTCGTGGGCCGCCTGAGCGCGAAGCCAGTAGCACGCCGAGAGGCCAACCAAGCGGCAGAGCCGCAAATCGGTATCGGCCGTTATCGCCCGGCGCTCCGCCACGATCTCACCAATCCGCTGCGCGGGCACTCCGATCTCCTTGGCGAGGCGGTACTGCGAGAGCTGCATCGGGACGACCAGCAGTTCGCCGGGTGTCACGGGCCTCAATGGCATGGCTCCCTCAGTGGTAGTCGACGCTCGACCACCCTTCAACGCCTCCACCCGGTTCCCCGTCGGCGCCCAGAGGTCATCGAGGCGGCCGGTGATCTCCAACTGTCTGAGCTTGAAACGTGCGACCGCTGCGATATTGGCGAACCGCCGCGTGCTGTGACCGCCCGCCAGCACCTCGGTGTCACAGTCGCCGAACGAGACGATCATTCCGTATGGTAACGCGTGCCGCATAGTAACGCGTGGCGTGATCATGTGGAGCGTGCCTGGGGGCAAGGTTCTAGGGCATGCTGCTCGTTGTTCAACTGCAAACACATTCAACCGAGCGAGCGGAGTGACCATTCCGTTGCGCGGCTGTCAGTTGCAATGGGGGCGGTAGAGCGCGCGGGACAGTACGCCACCACCCCTGGAATGCCGCGTTCGCAGTCATGCTGATGCGACATGGCGAAGCGTGCTTGAACTTCAGGCTGACTGATTCCTGCGCCGGTTAGGCAGCAGGCTCGGCAACGTACCTCGGACATCGAGGGCCGCATACCGGCATGTTCGACGCTTTACTTCCACTGAACGAAACGAATGGTATTGCCGTCGGGATCGTCTACGTAGAACTCGCGGCTGCCCCAGGTCTGGTTGACTGGGCCGTCGTGGACCGGCGACTCTGGGTTGCCGGGAGTGCGCAGACCGCGCCGCCGAAGGGCCTGCCATTCGCCGTCCACATCATCGGTCTCCATGACAATCGCCTGGCCGCATTTGCCGTCGCCAGGATGGCTCGATAGATAGAGCTGGTCACCATCTCGCGACAGAACACAGAACGACGGATCGTCCGCGTCGTCGTCGCCCTCGATACGCTCGAAGCCAAGCATCTGGATGTAGAACGCAAGCGACTGTCGCATGCTGTCGCAGCGCACGATAGGAATGATTGTCATGGCTGACGTCGTTCACTCCAACATGAAACGGGGGGCGATGCTTTCCTGGATGAGATCAGCCTCAGCCCACCGCCTTCTTCACGAGCATGCTGATCCGTGCCTCTTCAGTGGCAGTCAAGTTCTTCAGTGCGAAAGTGACGGGCCACATGGCACCTTCATCGAGCTTCGCCTTGTCGGTGAAGCCGAGCGACGAGTACCTCGTGCCGAACTTGTGCGCGCCTTGGAAGAAGCAGACGACCTTGTCGTCCTTGGCATACGCGGGCATTCCGTACCAGGTTTTCGGCGAGAGGGCCGGCGCGCTCGCCTTGATGATCGCATGGAGCCGTTCGGCCATTGCCCGATCCGATTCTGGCATCTCGGCAATCTTCGCAAGCACGTCGCTTTCCCCATCAGCCTTGTTCTTGTTCGCTCGAGCTTCGGCCCTGAGCTCCTGGGCGCGTTCCTTCATCGCGGCTCGTTCCTCGGCCGCAAATCCCTTGGACTTCGTGCCGGTCGCAGGGGCGCTCTTGGCGGAGCTTTGCACGACCTTCTTTGGGGTCACAAGAACCTCCTCGCTCGGATCATCGCTACGAACCGGTGGAGTATTTGGCAAGAAAAGGACAGCAGCAAGCGTCATCGGGCCACAGAGCGCCATGCACCTGAAATGACGCCCCAATGCCAATATCGGCGGCATGAATCACCAGCGGGCCAAACTCCGGCGGCGCTCTCAGTCCCCTTCCCCAAGGCTCAGCCCCGCCTCACGCTGCCCGCGCTCGATCTCCCGGACGCGCTGATCGCCCGCGAACAGCTTTCGCACGCGGGTTCCCAGCCCGTCGAGGTATGTGTACGCCACCGGAACGACCAGCAACGTCAGCAGCGTCGACGTGATCAGGCCACCGATCACGGCACGAGCCATTGGGGCGCGGAAGGCGCCACCCTCGCCTAACGCCAACGCGACCGGGAGCATGCCCGCGATCATCGCCATCGTTGTCATCATGATCGGGCGAAGCCGGACAGCGCCAGCTTCAACCAGCGCCGCAGTACGCTCTGTTCCGTGACGCCGCCGCTCGTTGGCGTTATCGATCAGCAGAATCGCGTTCTTGGTCACCAATCCCATCAACATGATCACGCCAATCATCGACATGATGTTCAGCGTGGTGTCCGTCAGCAGGAGCGCCAGCAACACGCCCACCAGCGACAACGGCAGCGACAGCATGATCGCGAACGGTTGTGTGAACGACTCGAACTGCGACGCGAGGATGAGGAAAATGAGGATGATCGCCAGCGCCAGTGACTCCAGCGCATAGCCACCGGTCTCGGCCAACTGCTGCGTCTGTCCGCCAAGCGTTATCGAGTACCCCGGCGGCAGCGCAATGCCCGCCAGCGCCTGACGAATCGATGTCGATGCCTCCGAGACCGAGACCCCGTCGACGTTGCTGGCGCCGATCGAGACTATCCGCTGCAGGTTCTTCCTGTCGATCTGCGCCGGCGCCGAGCCGGGCACGATCTTCGCGATGCCGCCGAGGGGGACTGTCAGTGCGCCGTTCGCACTCCGCTGCGCCGTCGGAACAGGCACGTTCGCAATGTCCGCAAGTCCCCGCCGCTCGTCTTCGGCCACCTGCACGACCACGTCGCGCTCCTCGCCCGTGGCATCCTCCCAGCGGGTGGCGGTCTCACCGGCCATCAGCGGTCGCAAAGTCGCTGAGATCGTGCCGATGTCGACGCCCACTTGGTTGGCCGCATCGCGATCCACCTCTATCCTGAACTCCGGACGAGGCGACCCAATCGACGACTTCACGTCCGCGACACCTGCAACGCTCGCCAGCAGCTTCACCGCATGGTCCGATATGCGCTGCAGTTCAGCCGTTTCAGCGCCCCGGATCTCAACCTGCAGCGGCGCCTGTGCACCTCCTATCCCCGATGGCACCAGCACCGATGACCGAACGCCGAACACTCTCTTCAGCCGAGTCCGTGCAATTCGCATCATTTCTGCCTGCGACCGGGACCGCTCATCGGACGGCGTCAGGCGGACGTAGATCTCGCCAGACCGGACGGTGCCCGTCGCGCCCGCGCCAATCGTCGCGAAAGTGTACGCGACTTCAGGGTCGGCGCTCAGCAGGCGTTCCATGTGCGTCGCCTTCTCCCGCGTGTAGTCCAGACTCGAGCCCTCGGGCGCCTCGAACTGAACGACGAACTCCGACTGGTCGGAATCCGGCGTGAAACTGCCGCCAATGAATGGCATGAGCATGATCGCGGCGACGAAACTGGCCGCCGCGATGCCGAGCGTGGACTTCCGGTGCAACAGCGCCCAGCTGACGACTCCCCTATAGCGACCCGCGAGCCGGTCGAACCAACGGTTGAACGCCGCGATCGAGCTAGTGAGCGGATTGCTAGCGTGCCCGGCGTGTGGGTTCACACCCCACCACGCGCTTAGCATCGGCGTCAGCGTGAAGGAGACGAACAGAGACACGAGCACGGCCCATGCGACGGTGATACCGAACGCGAAAAAGAAGCGTCCGATGATGCCGCGCATGAACGCGACCGGCACGAATACAGCCACGATCGACAGTGTCGTGGCCATTACCGCGAGCACGATCTCCCGCGTGCCGTCCCGTGCGGCCGAGAAGTGGTCCTGCCCCAACTCGCGGTGCCTGACGATGTTCTCGACCACGACGATCGCGTCGTCGATCAGGATGCCGATGGACAGCGAAAGCGCCATCAACGTCAGAACGTTGAGCGTGAAGCCCATCGCGCCCATGACAATGAACGAGGAAATCACCGATACCGGCAGCGCCAGTGACGTGATCGCGGTCGCCTTCCAGTCATTCAGGAAGATCATGACGATGAGCACCGTCAGGATGGCGCCCAGAATCAGTTCGTGGATGACGTCCGAGATCGAGTTCCGGATGAACGTCGAGTTGTCACGCACCACGCGCAGCGACGTTCCTGGCGGCAGCGACCGTTCGAGTTCCGCCACCGCGTCCTTCACGCCATCGGCCACCGCCACCGTGTTAGCGCCCGATACCTTGAGGATGTCGATTCCGATCGCTCGGACGCCGTCGAGCAGAGCCATCGAACGCTCCTCTGGACTCGCGTCCTGCACCGTGGCAACGTCACGCACACGAACCGGCTGACCCCCGCGCGTTGCGACGACCGCGTCACCGAATTGCTCCGGCTTTTCGATCCGCCCCGCGACGCGCACCAGCTGTTCGGCGCTGCCACGGCGTACGCGCCCGGCGGGAATCTCGACGTTCTGCCGCCCGAGCGCGCTCATCACCTCGGGCACAGTTACACCCGACGCCTGCAGCTGCGCCGGGTGCAGGAACACGCGAACCTCTCGTTCCGCACCGCCGAGTATGCGAACTTCTCCAACCCCGTCCACCGATTCGAGACGCCGCCGGAGGACTTCGTCGGCCAAGGTCGTGAGTTCCACGACCGGGATCGTCGTGGACGAAAGCGCCAGCGACACGATCGGCTGCGCCGCGGGATCGAGTTTCTGCACGACCGGAGGGTCGATGTCCTCCGGGAGCGATCGACGTATGCCCTCGATCTTGCTGCGGACATCCTGCGCCGCGTCGTCCACGCGGCGCCCCAGCTCGAACTCCACGATGATTTGCGAGACGCCCTCGAGCGACACGGACGTAATGTTGCGCACGCCCTCGACCGGGTTGAACGCCTCCTCCATCGGCCGCGTGACTTCCTGCTCGATACCTTGAGCGCTGGCTCCCGGCAGTGTCGTCTGCACCGTGACGATCGGCATGTCGATCGCCGGGAACTGGTCGATCGGGAGACGCCGGTAGCTGAACAACCCGAGCACCACCAGGCCTATCATGATCATCGCGGTGAAGACCGGGCGCCGGATCGCGACGCCGCTCAATCCACCGCCTGACGAGTTGGCGGCCACGCTACCGCTTCCCGGCTGGCGGCGTGGCTAGCGAATCCGTCGCGATCGTGACCGGCAGACCGTTGGCAGCGCCCGACACGGGGCGCGCCAGGATCTGCTCGCCGTCCGTGAGCCCGCTCGTCACCGCGACGAAGCCCCTCGATTCGTCCCGCGCGCCTAACGTCACCGGACGCAGCGCCAGCTTGCCGTCGTGGATGACGAACACCTGCGCCCGGCCCGCGCTGTCGGAGACTGCCGCAACCGGGATGGCTACTGCGGAATCGCGGCGAGCCCCGCCAGTCAGCACCCGGCCGCGAGCGAACTGACCGGCAACGATACGGCCGCCGGGGTTGGGCAGCTGCGCTGCCAGGCCGACCTGGCGCGTGCCGGCGCTGGCGCGCGGGTCGATCCTGGCCACGCGACCCTGGAATGTCTGACCGCCTAACGCATCGATCGTGAAGGTCACCGGCAAGCCGACGCGTACCTTCACGGCCTCATCCACACCCACCTGTGCCACCAGCTCCAGCGTTCCGATGTCGACGAGTTCCAGCACCTGGTCGCCGTCCTTGACCGCCTCCCCTGCCTCCATACGGCGTGCGCTCACCACGCCGTCGATCGGTGACGCGATCGACGTGCGGGCGTTCGCCTCCTTGGCAGTGGCGAGTTGCGCCCGCGCGAACTCGAACTGCGCCGCCGCGGCGTGCTGGCTGGCCTCGCTGGTCCGGAGTTCGATGTCCGAGATCGCCCCCGCGGCGTTGAGCCGCTTCGCGGCCTCGAGGCGCTGATTGGCCAGTGCCAGCGCCGCTTCGGCAGAGACCACGCCAGCCTGCGCGCTCGCGGCCTGTCCGCGCACGCCCTCGGCCTCCAGCTCCACGAGAACCTGGCCGCGCGAGACGCGCGACCCGCGATCCACGGTGATGCGTCGAATGCGTCCAGCTACCTGGGCCTTCACGACGATCGTCTGAATGGGCTCGAGCGATCCACTCACCGGGACTGCAGCGACCAGTTCCAAACGGCGAGCGGTGGCGATGTCGGATGGCGTCAGCGTCACCGTCGCGAGGCCAGACACTGCAGTATCCGCTTCCGGCCTTCCGGCCCCACGGCAAGCTGCTAGCGCCAATGGCAAGGCTAGCAGGAATAGTCTCATCGGTCCCGTCATGCGGTGGCCGCCCGGCGTCGGCGAGATGACGGGCGCCTGGCGTTTGTGCTTCGCTGGTTCCATTCGGTCAGGAGGTCCTGCAGGGAGTCAATGACGGCGACGTGGAAGTCTGTCCACTCGGCGAGTCTGGCACGGATTTCGGGACTTCGAGCTGCCGGCGCAATCCGGGCGGCGGCTTCGAGCATGTCGCGCAAGGCCGTCATCTGGCGTATGCGACCGGTCAGTGCCATGCGGAAGCCGTCAGGTGCAAAGCTGTAGTATGTGCGCCGGTCGCCGACAAGGCTCGAGCGAACGAGCAGTCCCTTTTCCTCGAGTCGCCGGGCATCGGTGCTGACGCTGGCGCGGCTGACGCAAAGGGCACTGGCGATTTCGTTGAGGGAGCGTGGTCCGTCGGATATGAGAAGGTAGGCCGTGACGCGTCCGGCGATCAGCGGCATGCCTTCGGAGGCCAAGTGCAGACCAAGGCTCTCGACGAAGTGGCGAACAGCGGAATCCATGGTCGGAGCGGGAGGAGTACGAAAGGTACTTCGTTCAGTACGTTCAGTCAATACTGAATGATACGGACCTTCGATGGGGCAGACGCGCGGGTCGCCTCCGAGGACATCGGGTAGGAGTCTGTGCTCAGCACGAGCGTCCGACTGCCATCATCGCTGCCATCGTCATGATCGCCTTCCCCCAGGTCCGGAAACAGCGACACTAGGAATGGCGACACAGCATCAACGTGAGCACAGCCTTCTCCACGACCAATGATCAACCGGTATCTGCTCTTCGTCACGCTCCCTGTCCTGTTCATAGCCGCTTACTGGAGTTGACCCGGTTTCGTGGACACTTCACCCTTTGGGGGAGGAGGAGTGTCCATGTCACGAGATCGGAGCAGGAAACAGCGAGTGTACCCGCCGGAGTTTCGTCATCAGCTCATTGAGTTGGTGCGGGCGGGGCGGACGCCGGAGGAGTTGTCACGGGAGTTTGAGCCGTCCGGGCAAACGATCCGAAACTGGGTGCAGCAGGCGGATCGCGATCGGG
>JABAQJ010000018.1 GCA_019186945.1 Gemmatimonadaceae bacterium | reverse complement strand
CCCGATCGCGATCCGCCTGCTGCACCCAGTTTCGGATCGTTTGCCCGGACGGCTCAAACTCCCGTGACAACTCCTCCGGCGTCCGCCCCGCCCGCACCAACTCAATGAGCTGATGACGAAACTCCGGTGCGTACACACGCTGCTTCCTGCTCCGATCTCGTGACATGGACACTCCTCCTCCCCCAAAGGGTGAAGTGTCCACGAAACCGGGTCAACTCCAGTCGAACGATCACCGCTCCCAAGACGCAAGTCGACACCCGAATTCCCCCGCTGGCTCCGGACGAGGACGCATTCGTTGCCCGAGGTCATATGATCCTCTGGCGCTGGCTCACGCGCACGCAATAAAGCCGCAACTGCCTCGGCAGGCTTGGCAGCGAGAACCCGCTTCGCGAACAAGACGCTCAGGTCGAAAATGGGCAGCAGGGCTAGGTCGGCGTCCTTCACATACGGGGACGAGCGCCTGTTTCCCCGAAGCGGCGGCGGAGAGCGCAGCGCGATCACCATCGAGCGGCCAGAACGACGAGCATCCTGCTAGCGCCCTCGCTTACCCTCGACCCAGTTCGGGTGGCCGCCTCTCCCCCTCCGCGCCAGCGTCCACGTTCAACCTTTCGGATGCCGCACCGATACCGCCCAGCAGCTCCAACGGGCTCCGCACACCGCCCGGCCCACGATCCAGCACGTGCGTGTACACCATCGTCGTGCTAACGTCGGCGTGGCCCAGCAGTTCCTGGACCGTCCGAATGTCGTAGCCCTGCTCCAGCAGGTGCGTCGCGAAGGAGTGCCGCAACGTGTGACAGGTCGCACGCTTCCCGATCCGTGCTCGCAGCACGGCCTCCTTCATGCCACGCTGCATCGCCGACTCGTGCAGGTGATGCCGGCGCCGCTCGCCGGTCTCCCGATCGGTGTAGCAACTGGTGGCAGGAAACACCCACTGCCACTCCCACGACCGAGCCGCGTTAGGCGACTTCCGGGCAAACGCGCCGGGCAACACAACGGCGCCCGCCCCCCGCTTGCGGTCCCGTTCATGCAAGCGCTGCACCCGCTCCAAGTGCTCCCGAATCCGCTGGTGCAACGACACCGGGAACACCGTCGCCCGATCCTTGTCTCCCTTGCCACTCCGCACAACGAGCGTGCTGCGCGAAAAGTCCACGTCCTTTACTCGCAGACTGAGCGCCTCGAGCAATCGGAGCCCGCTCCCATACATCAGCATGGCTACCAGCTGCTTCGCTCCGCGCAGTTCGGCGATCACCGCCCGTACCTCCTGCGGCGACAACACGACCGGCAGCCGGGGCGGCCGATGCGCGGGCATGAACTCGTCGAGCCACGGCAGCGCCATGCCTCGCCCCCGGTCATACGCGAATCGGATCGCGGACAGCGCCTGCTTCTGCGTCGGGCCGCTCACACGACGCGGCCCGGCCAGGTGCGACAGAAACTGCTGCACCGCCACCGCGTCCGGCGTTCCTGCGGGCAGCCGCCGGCGGAACCTCAGGAAACGAACCAACCAGCCGAGGTACGCCTCCTCGGTCCGCCTGCTGTATCGCCTGAGGCGCAGCGCCGTTCGCGTCGCCTCCATCCACTCTCGTGGCCTCAATTCGGCCGCCGGTGGACTCTCCGGATGGGCGGCACCATTGATGGGGGATGACGGCATCGAGACAACCTCCGGCCTGCAGCGCTCCCGCGCATCATCCCGACATTGCAGCTCTCATCAATTCCTTGCCCACGACACCCACCCACTGGATCCCGTCGCAAAGGCAGTCCGCGACAACGTTCTGCCGCCGATCAGCGAATTCAACGCGCTCAGGCAAGGCCGGAGTTCAGGCCGGAGCCGATCGGGTGATGCTGAACATCGGACACGAAGTCCGGTCGCTCGCGCGCGTAGCTCTTGGGGGCGAGTCATCGCGGGTCTGGGGCGAGTTCTCGCGCGTGATGTTGTGGCTGGCGGCAAGCCAGCTGTTCCGCAGCGAGCCACAACGCCCGGGGAGTCGGATCGACCGGAGTCTCGCGATACGTCGCCCCTGGTTGATGAAAAAGACTCCGATCTCGCGAGCCTCTGTTGCGGCTGCGCCTGATCCTGAAGCGATTCCGTGCCGACGGCGTGCGTTGAACACAGGCTGCCGCAATTGAGCGTCGTTGCCGTGCCGCTCAATGGACCGGACAGGAGGTCAAATGACCATTGTCGCGCACGAACCCTCGGTGCGGTTGCCAACCCTGAAACTGGCCTTGCTGAACGGCGAGCAGGATCGACAACTGTGACCCTCATCTGCCCGCCGCCGCTACGCCGCCAGCTGACCTAGCGAGGAGCATCCATGGACCCCCAGGTTTCCCGCGAGCTTCGCTTCCTCAAGCGGTACGCCGTCGCCGTCACCGCCCTCCTCGGCACGCTCTCGCTCGCCGCCTTCCGCCAGGCCGCGCAGCTCTGCGATCACCACCCGTACCTCCTGCGGCGACAAGACTACCGGCAGCCGGGGCGGCTGATGCGCAGGTGTGAACTCGTCGAGTCAGGGCAGCGCCATGCCTCGCCCCCGGTCGTACGCGAATCGGATCGCCGACAGCACCTGCTTCCGCGAGGAGCCGTAATGGTGCTCGCAGTACGGCGTGGATGCGACGTCGCGTTTCCGACCTCGTTCTCGTCGGCCAGTAGCAGTCGAAATGTGTGCGAGCGCGTGTAGCCCGCTTTGAGCCGACGACGGCTATCCACGACTGTCGACCCACGAGACTGAGTCGGTCGCCCCCCGCCGGGCTGGCGCCGAGCCATGCATCTCCGCATACTTGATCATATTGGATACCAATAGGACGAGTGCTATGCGAACTGCGACTCTGGCCCCGCTGATTCTTCTCGTCGCCGCCTCACCCGCCGTGTCACAGCCGGCGCAGGACTCGCTGCTGCTACGCCCGATGCACTACGACCTCGACGTCCACCTTGATCTCGATCACCAGCGGATGGAGGCGAGCGTTCGCGTTCGATTGCGCAATGACAATGAAATGCCGGTCCGCACGGCGGCGCTGCTACTCTATCGGCTCCTCGATGTGCGACGTGTGGGCGATGCCTCCGGTGCGCGCAGGGACTTCAGCCAGCGCGTGGTGACCTTCGCGGACTTCTCGAAGCTACAAGCGAACCAGATTCTCATCCCGCTCGCTCCGGCGCTTGCACCCGGACACGAGATCACCCTGGAGCTGCAATACGGCGGACACCTGCTGGGCTACGCAGAAACCGGGATGCTGTACGTGCAGGACCGGATCGACACCACGTACACGTTGCTGCGCGAAGACACCTACGCGTATCCGCAGCCAGGATACCCCTCGCAGGCGCTGAACCGCCGTGCCGGACTTCCCGAATACAGCTACACTGCTCGGATCACGGTGCCCTCGTCGCACATGGTGGCGAACGGCGGAGCGCTCGTGCAGCGCCAGGAGCCCGGCGCAACGGTGTCGTACCGCTATCGCAGCCTGAAGCCCTCGTGGCGCATGGACTTCGCCGTCGCGCGCTTCACCAGGCTCACGCAAGGCGATCTCACCGTCTTTCACCTGCGCGAGGATTCGGCAGGCGCACGGCGCATTCTCGATGCGATGGCGCTCACGTTGACGACATACACACGATGGTTTGGGGCCCTCCGCGCCCCGTCTCCCTTTGCCGTGATCGAGATTCCGGACGGGTGGGGATCGCAGGCGGACGCCACGAGCATTCTTCAATCCGCATCCGCCTTTCGCGACGCACGGCGCACCTCGGAACTCTATCACGAGATATCCCACCTGTGGAATGTGCCGAGCAGCGAAACGCCGTCGCCGCGATGGGACGAAGGACTGGCGACGTTCCTCGAGGACGTGACCAGCGACAGCCTCACCGGAACTGCCACCACAGACTCGAGCGCGATGCGCGTCTCACGATGGCTCGCTGGGCGAGTGGCCACGGATGGCGCGCTGCGCACCGTCCCACCTAACGAGTACGGTACGCGCGAGATGACAGGATTCTCGTACTGGGTGGGCGCCCTGATGTTCTATGGGCTCTATCGAATCGTGGGACACGAGACGTTCTGCCGAATCATCGGCGAGTACTATCGGCGATACGCGACGGGTGGTGGTGGAAGCGCGGCGCTTGTCCGGGTCAGCAACGACGTCAGCCCGGTGGATCTCACCCGCTACTTCGACGACTGGCTGTTCTCCCCCAAATGGAGCCGCGTCGTGGCGAACGCAAAGCGGCCGGAGGACCTGTACGCGCAGTACCGGCGCACGTCGCGTGAGCCGGGCGATGACGTCGAGACGGCTGTTGCGCCCACGGCGAGATCTGCGGCGAAACGGTGAACAGTGGACCGCCCCGACATAGTCCCACCATACGAACACGCGCGCGCTGTGGCCGAGCAGGTACTGCCCGACCTACTCGCACGAGTCGCGAGGGAACTTCGACACCCGGTGTCGGCAACGTTGGTGCTGGTGCGGGATCGAATGCACGTGCGCGCGCTCCATCAATACGCCACGCCTGGGACCGGGGAGACGCAGGTGGGAGAAGCGCGCGTGCGCTTCCACGAGACGTACGTGCCGTCGCGGCTGTTGTTCGAGATGCAGGCACTATTTGCCAGCGACCTTCGCAATCCAACGTTTGCCGGAGCCGGCGCGACCGGCGATGTGCGCGAGCATGGCGACGGTACGCTGGTCGCGGCGATCAAGCACTGGGAGTTCTTGTGGGGCCAGGCGAATTGGGACGAGCCCTTCGAGTTCGACGAAGAGCGATCGGCGCGCCTCAATGTATCTCCGCACTGGCACGTGCAGGATGTCGCCAGTAAGGTCGTCGACCTGGTGTCGCTGCTGGAGCACCTCGTCAGGCGTTACGACCTCGTTGGTGGGTTGGTCGCGACCCTCGAGGGGACCGTGCTCGCCCGATCCGGTAACCTGTCGGCCTGCAACAGCGTCGGCTTGGCGCCACTTCTGCGAGGCGACATGGGAGAGATGCGGGACCTCTCCGCATGCATCACCCGTCCGCTCACCCCCTACTCCATGAGCGACGGCCGGTGGGTGGCGCATTTCGCGCGCCCAACCGCTGGGCTGTTTGTGGTGCTGCTGCGCCAGCGACCGTCCGACGCGGAGCAGCCGGATGACTGGGGCTCGCTAAGCGAAGCGACGCGCCTGGCCGAAGGGCGAATCGCCGAGCGGATGTTGCACGAGCTGCGAGGGCACCTGCAGGGCCTCGGTCTCGAGCTCGTCTAGTCCTTGAGTAACTGGTGAAACCTCTCTGCGGCCGTGACGTATTGGTAACCCATATGGCAAGTACCGGACAGCGCCACGCAACTCCGGATCGAGTGCGTGCGGACGTTCGGTGTGAGATCAACTGCACGAGGGAGTCACCAGCATGAGCGCCGTGCCTTCGATAGCGCGACTGTCCGAGATGTCCCCCCGGCTCAAGGCGCGCCTCGCCGGAGCCTTCTACCTGGTCACCATCCTGCTGGGGGTCTTTTCACAGCGGGTGGTGAGCGATGCGTTGGTCAGGTACGGCGATGCGGCAGCCACCGCAAGCAACATACTGGCGCACGAGTCGCTGTACCGCTTGGGGTATGCCGTCTACCTCATTGAACTCGCCTGCCAGATCACGATGACGGCGCTCTTCTACGACCTGCTCAAGCCAGTGAGCCGCAGCGCTTCCCTTCTCGCCGCCTTCTTTGGCCTGGTGGGGTGCACCGTCAAGATCGTCAGTCGCCTCTTCTTCCTGTCGCCACTTCTCGTCCTTGAGGGTGGGGCATCGTTCAGCGTGTTTAGCGCGGAGCAGGCGCACGCGCTGGCGCTGCTACTGCTCAAGGTGAACTACCAGGCTGAGACCGTGGCGATGGTCTTCTTTGGCCTCTATGCCTCGGTCAAGGGATACCTGGTCTTCAGGTCTACATTCCTGCCGCGGGCGTTAGGCGTGCTGTCGGCAATAGGCGGTTTCACCTGGCTGGCCTATCTCTACGAGCCGTTCGCGACGCGTATCCTCCCGATCATCCTGTTGGCGGGCCTCGTTGGCTCGCTGGCGAACATCGGCTGGCTCCTAACGCTCGGTGTGGACGACACCAGGTGGAGGGAGCAGGCGAGCACTGCGCGCGAGTCCATATGGCGATGAGAGCCACCAGCGCGAGAATCACCGGGGCCGCGTTCCTCGTGTACATCGCGGCTGGACTAACGGGGCTACGTCTGTGGACGCGGGCGACGAGCGGAGATGGCGTCGCGGCGCAGGTGGCCAGCATCGCGGAGCACGTGTTGGACGTGCGCCTGACCATCCTCCTTACGCTGGTCGGGAATCTCTGCGCCCTGGTGTTGGGCGTCACGCTCTTCGCGATCACGAAGGAGCAAGACGGCGAGATCGCGATGATGGGGCTGGTGTCTCGCGTCGCCGAAGGCATCTGTGGCATGGATTTCTCGCGGACGCTCGGCCTGGTCTGGCTCGCGACAGCCACCGACACCACCTCGCTCGATGCCGGGGCGACGTCGGCGCTTGCCGCGTACTTCCTCAAGATGGAAGGGTCGTTTGGTGCCAGCGCCACGCTCTTTGCGGTGGGGAGCACCTGCTTCTCGTGGCTCCTGCTCCGCGGGCGGATGGTCCCTGCCGCCATGGCCTGGCTGGGAGTGCTCGCCTCGCTCCTGCTGGTCGTGAGCCTCCCGTTGCAGCTGGCGGGACTGCTGCGCGGCCCGGTGACGCAGTACGTCTGGTTACCGATGCTGCTGTTCGAGGTGCCGCTGGCCATCTGGTTGATGGTGAAGGGGGTCGCGGCACCGGCGGCCATAACGAGTCACGGCGCATGACCCCCATCGTTCGTCAGGCGCGCATTGCCGGGCTGCTGTATCTCACCAGCTTGTTCACGGCGCCCTTCGGCTTTCTTTACGTACCGGGCAAGCTGATCGTGTCCGACAACGCCGCCGCAACCGCCGACAGGATCCGCGCGTCGGAATGGCTGTTGCGACTCGGAATAGCCAGTGAACTGGTTGGCCAGATTATCGCCGTGTTCGTGGTGCTGGCGCTCTATGCCCTGTTCAAACCGGTGAATGCCTCGCGGGCACGTCTCCTGGTGGTGCTGGGTGCACTGGTGTCGGTACCGATCGTCTTTGCCAACGTGCTGAATCACGTCGCGGCGCTGACGCTGGTGGGCGATACTGAGTTCCTGTCCGTGTTCTCACGCGCCGATCGCGATGCCCTCGCATACCTGTTCCTTCGCCTCCACAGTGCGGGGCTCACCGTGGCATCGGTCTTCTGGGGACTGTGGCTCATACCGTTCGGGATGCTGGTCATTCGCTCGGGTTTCATTCCTCCCGTGCTGGGTGTGCTGCTGATGATCGCCGGGACGGCGTACTTGGCTACGGCCTTTGCCACATTGGTGGTCCCGCAGTACGCGTCGATCGTGAGACAGCTTTCGTTCCCACTGTACTTCGGCGAGCCTCCGATCATCCTCTGGCTCGTGGTATGGGGGGCAAAGCCGCCGCCCGCGGCCGTCGTGGCGACGTAGCGAGACGCGAGCATCGGCGATGCTGTTACGATGAATCCTTCGACGATCATCACCGACGAGCTACGCGACTTCGGTGACCGCGCTCGCAGCCTGCGCGTTGCATCCGATGTCACGAGCGCGGAGATCCGACGGCGGCTCGAGCGCTACACCTTTGCGCAACAGGTGCCACTGGTGGACTCCTTGCGCGACGTGGCCGACATGCTGCAGCGCTGGACGCTGCACGCCACGCATCCGCGATACTTCGGGCTTTTCGTGCCGGGAGTGCACGACGCCGGCATCTGGGGTGATGCTCTGGTCGCGCTGTACAACCCGCAACTTGGCGCGTGGTGGCACGCGCCGGCGGCCAACGAGATCGAGGGACATACGCTGCGCTTCCTCGCAAGCGTGATCGGCTTCGAAGGAGACGCGGCACACTTCACCTCGGGCGGCAGCGAGGCCAACCTAACGGCACTGCTGGCGGCGATTGCGGCCGGCTACCCCACGGCGGTTGCCGATGGAGTGGGTGAGGCGGCAGCACGAGGCGCTGTGTACGTCTCTTCCCAGGCCCACCACTCCATCCACAAGGCGGTGCGCGTCGCGGGGCTGGGCAGTCGCGTGCTCAGAGTCATCCCGTGCACTGCGACGCACCAGTTGGACATCGTGGCGCTGCGAGCGACCGTGGCGGACGATGTTGCAGCTGGACGCACGCCGCTCATGCTCGTCGGGACGGTCGGCACGACCACCGCTGGTGCGATCGACGACCTCGCGGCGATCGCCGATGTGGCGCGTGACAGCGGGGCGTGGTTTCATGTCGACGCCGCGTGGGGCGGAGCAGGGGCCTTCTCGGCGCGCCTGCGACCATACCTCCACGGAATGGAACGGGCAGACTCGCTGACATGGGATGCCCACAAATGGCTCTCGGTTCCCATGGGCGCGGGGATGTTCTTCTGCCGGCGAGCCGCGGTGCTGCGTACCATGTTCGATGTGGAGGCCGCATACGTACCCGAGGAGTCGGCCGAAGGCGAAGACCTCTACCTGCGTTCGCTGCAGTGGTCCCGGCGATTCATCGGGCTCAAGGTGTTCCTAACACTCGCCACGATCGGTCGCCACGGCGTCGCGGCACGCATCGATCGACAGCTCGATGCGGCGGACTACCTCCGGCAACGCCTGACGAGCGGGGGATGGGTCATCGTGAATCACTCGCCGCTTCCCGTGGTCTGCTTCACGCATCCGTCGCTCACGCGCCGTGACGCGTTGCCTGAGATCGCGCGCGAGGTTGCGGCCGGCGGACGAGCCTGGCTTTCGGCGGCTACGTTGCCCGAAGGGCCAGTGCTGCGGGCGTGCATCACGAACGATGAGACCACGCCGACGGACGTTGCGGTGCTGTGCGAGGAGCTAGAGCGCGCCATGGGCAGGTCCGTATTGCGCGCCGGGACATGAATCGCCAGCGCTGGATCAAGGCTGGCGCGCCACCAGGCCGAGCCCCACGGCCGGCTCGATGTGCACTGAAGCAACCACACAGCCTGACGAGAACGACATGACACAGCGTCCTGAACGCGACTATGTACTCGGTACGCACGATGAGGAGATCGAGCGACTCGGCCTCCAGCATCGCGTCTGGCGTTCGACGGTGCTCGACTGTTGGCAACGCGTTGGTATCACCGTCGGTTCACGCGTGCTCGACGTGGGGGCGGGGCCCGGCTATGCCACGTTCGATCTGGCGGAGATCGTCGGCCCCACTGGGCAGGTCGTCGCCGTCGAGCGTTCCACTCGCTTCGTGCACGCAGCGCGAGCCGTATGCAAAGCACGCCGGTACGATCACGTACAAGTGCACGAAGCGGATCTCATGAGCGACCCACTACCCGTTCAAGGAATGGATGTCGCATGGTGTCGGTGGGTGGCCTCTTTCGTCTCCTCCCCGACGACGCTTGTGTCCAGGATCGCCGCGGCCGTCAGGCCGGGCGGTGTCGCGGTCTTCCACGAGTATGTGAACTATGCCACATGGCGCCTCGCGCCACGACGTCAGGCCGTGGAGGAGTTTGTGCATCACGTCATGGAGAGCTGGCGCGCGGCCGGAGGCGAGCCGGATGTGGCGTTGCGGCTGCCATGGTTGTTGGCCGACGCCGGGTTCACCGTGCGAAGCGCCGCGCCGAAGGTGTTTTGCGTCACCCCTCGCGACCATAGGTGGCGTTGGCCCGCGAGCTTCATCACCCTGAACCTCAAACGACTCGTCGAGTTGGGACGCGTCGATGCGGAGTGGGCGCGCGTGGTCGAGGATGAATTCGCCGCTGCGGAAAGGGCCCCGGAAACCTTGATGGTTACGCCGATGGTCCTGGAGGTCATTGCGGCGCAGAGAACCGAGAAGAGCCGCGCGGAGAATGGCGCGTGAAACACCGCGTCACGTTGACCGTCACGTCGTTGAGCGCGATCCTCCTGTTTTCCTTCCACCAGGCGGACGATGTCGTCCGCGGGATGTCGTCGGGAGGACTCGAGAACCTCATCGGCGTCGCCATCCTCGTCCTCTGGCTGTTCGGGACGCTGGTGCTGGCCGATCGGCGATCGGGGCTCGTGATCATCCTCCTGGGGTCACTCTTCGGAGCAGCCATGCCGGTCATCCACCTGAAGGGTGCGGGCGTGGGCGGGGCCGTCGCGAGGTCCAGTGGCGCATTGCTGTTCATCTGGACGCTTCTCGCGCTGGGGGTGACAGGAACCTTCGCTGCCATCCTCGCGGTGCGCGGCCTATCGGCGCTGCGACGGGGGCGGGCTGATCGACATACGACTTCGACCGCCGCCTGAGCGACGGCGTGCGACGTGGTCCCGCTGTGTCAGGTGTGACGCGTTCGAATCGACGTGCGGCGATTGTGAACGGTTCGTTGAACCATCTGTGCATTCCATGAGCAAAGGGACGCTGCCGGCGGTTAGCGCGGAAGCCACCTCGTCGAACGGGGCGCCGTCGACGCACGTCAAGATCGGAACGCCGCACGTCGAGCTCAATGTGTGGATGTCCTACGCGGAAGTCGTTCTGCTCAAGTCCGTCTCGGTAGCGCACTGGCTTCGCGAGTCCGTGCAGATCGGTGAGGTCGCGGGCGCACCCGCGTGGTGGTCCGTCGATGTCGATGCTGGGACACTCTCGATCCTGGTGGGGCTGGACGACGAGACCTGGGACGTCGGGGTCACCCTGCCGCTCGGAACTCTCCACGTCATTCTCACCGAGGTGGCACGCGCTCGCATGTCTGACGACGGACGATGAGATCCCTGCAGGCATGACGTTACTTCCGATCGACGTTCCCTCGACGCTGGCCCGAATCGAGGGGGCCGTTCTGGCGCTGGGCGGCGATGTCGCCGTTTGTGAGCTGGGACCGCCGGCGACGGAAGCGCAAGTACACGCCGTCGAACGACAAATCGCCCGTACACTGCCTGACGGTCTGCGACGACTGTTCCTCGAGCAATCCGGGAGCGTGAGGATGTTCTGGACCCTCGAACCCGGAGGGCTATTGCCAGAGGTGCTCGGCGAGAGCCTTGGTGGTGCAATCGATGTGTCGTTGACGGAGCTGCCGGTGAGCATGCTGAACTGGTCGGGCTGGCGTGCCGCATTCGAGGATCCCGCCGCACACGACTGGCCGACAGAACTGACGGTCGACGTGTATGAACATCTCTTTCCGTTGTTAGCGGTAGGCAACGGGGATCAGATCGTCGTTGTCGAGCCTGAGGACCCGGTGAACGAGATCGCCTACCTGAATCACGAAGGGGGCGATTTCGACTTCGTCGTGCTCGCAGACAGTCTGGAGGCGTTTCTCGAGACGTGGGTTGCGCTGGGCTGCCCTGGGCCGGAATGGTGGGAGTTGGCGAAGTTTCTCGACCCGAAGACCTCCAAGCTCTCGCTGAAGACGCGACCGTCGAAGGTCTGGTTGAAAGCGCTGTCCTCCGCGACTCGTCCCGGATGAGACAATCTCTTGGCAACGAGCTCCGAGTGCAGGGGCTCCGCGCGGAATGACCCGAGCCACCCGATGCGTTCGCGCCATCGGCCCCTAATTCGGACTGGCAGACGAGCTGACTGAAACCACTCGCCGGCGTCTGTCGTATGGGATACCAATAGGGCGCGTCGTGTTCCCCCTCTCCCCTCGACACCTACGCTTATGTGGAGTCCCCTGGGTCGTACCGCATGTCGATCGTCGAGACGTCGCTCGATCGCCGCGACGTTGTTGCTGATCGCGGCCGTCTCAAGGCCCATGGCCGCGCAGTTCCTCCCTTCTCAGTCCCCGGAGCGTTGCCAGCCGGTGACGCGCACATACGCTCGGGCCGACGCTTGGCTCGCTCGTGCGGGCCAGCGCATCCTCCCTTTGCAGGCGGAGTCGCAGGTCCTTCAGTATCACGCAGCACACGACACGCCCCTGTGGGAGCAGAGCGATCGCGCCTATGGCCCGTTCATCCCCAACATCGTCCAAACGATCCGGTGGTACGACGCTCGATCGGGGCTGGAGGGGTCGATCCCGGCTGAACGCGGCAGCGTGCCTAACGTGCGGCCGACGCAGATCTACGACGTGACACGGCTCTTCCTGGTGCGTGACACACTCGTCATGAGGGCCCCGGCCATGCTCGCGTCGCAGCGAAGCGGGGCGTTGTTCAATCCCTGGAGCGTGCTTCGCGAATGGGGCGCAGGCGCTTCGGCGGTCGAGGTGGCGGAGCGGTGCGCCTACCGGGATGCGTGGCGGGTGGTGCTGCGTCGCGGGAACGAACGACTGTATCTCTCCGAGAGCGATGCGGTCCCCATCAAGCTTGACCGGATCGAACCGCACTATCTCTGGGGGCAGGTCCACGCGGAGTACCTGTGGACCACGTGGTGGGGGGTGACCGGCGGAGGACTGTACCCGCTCGCATCCTTCCGCGTGTTGGACGGGGCGGTGTACGAGCGGGCCAGCGTCTCGCGCGCCTCACTTGTTCTACGCGATTCGGCTCCCGACCTTGAGGTGTCGAGCGCACGTCCCTTTCCCATGCCACCTGGAATAGCGTCCGCGGACGGTGGCGTCGTCGACACGATTCGCGTGGATGAGAACACCTGGATTCTGAAGTCCTCGACGTTCAGCCACGCGGTGGCGCTTCGTCGCGATACGGTCTTTCTGTTTGACGCCACCACAGGCGAAGCACGGGCGCGCAGGGACTCGGCGATGATTGCGCAGCTCTTCCCCGGTCGACACCCGGTGGTGCTGGTGGTCTCCGACGTGGCGTGGCCGCACGTGAGCGGCGTTCGCTTCTGGATCGCACGTGGCGCGACCGTGGTGTCTCACGCGCAAATCGATCGATCTCCTGCAGCGAATGTACGCGCGACGATGGACCCTCAATCCCGATGCGCTCGAGTCGGCGCGGCGGTCTGTTCGCAAACTTCGCATCCGTTCAGTTGGCGACTCGCTGCGACTCGCAGGCGGGGAGATTGTCCTCTATCCCCTTGGGAACACGTCCACCGAAACCGCGATCGGTGCATGGCTCCCGCAGGGTCGGTTCTTCTGGGCTGGGGATTACGTGCAGCCGAGCGCCATCTCGCCCTACGCGCGTGACGTTGTAGCAACCATCCGAGCGCTCGGACTCGACCCACTCAAGGTCGGAGCGCAGCACGTGCCGCTCACGGAGTGGGCCGCGCTAAGTGCGCGCTATTCGATGCGACAGCCATGAAGCTTCGACATGCCCTTCGGACGCTAGGGCGCAATCCGGGATTCGCGCTCATGGTCCTTGCGACCTTTGCCTGCGGCATCGGCCTGAACACGGCGGTGTTCTCACTGTACAGCGCGGCAGTTCTCCGGTCGCTCCCTGTCCGCGACCCAGACCGTGTGCTGAACGTCTACCAGAAGCTCGGCGGCGAATACGCTCGCGAGGTGCAAGGATCGGCGTACCTGCTCTCGTATCCCGAGTTTCAGCGGTACCGCGCCGGTGCGCCGTCGCTTCAAGGGCTCGCCGCGTACGATGACGCGACGTTCCTGGAGGGCGCGTCGCAGCCGGTGCCCGTTCCCGGGATGTTTGTCACCTGCGACTACTTCGCCGTACTTGATGTGCGTATTGCCATCGGTCGGCCTCCGTCGCCCGACGAGTGTGCGGCCCCTGGTTCCGGCGCGGTCGCCGTGCTCGGTGATGCATACTGGCGTCGGCGCTTTGGTGGCCGCGCGGCGGTGATCGGGACGACCCTGCGCCTGAACGATCATCCGGTGACTGTGATAGGCGTCGCGGAACAGGGGTTCAACGGAACGGAGCTCGTCGGCGCCGACATGTGGGTGCCGCTCACCATGCGGCCCCTCCTTGATTCGCGCCGCGATCTCCTGTCGAACGAGAACATCAGCTGGCTCACCGCGATTGGCCGGCTGGCAAACCGGGCGTCGATCGAGCAGGTGCAAGCGGAGCTGGCGGTGTCTGCGCGCATTGCAGACCGTGCATTCCCCGGACGCATCACGACCGCGATGGCGGTGCGTGGTGCGTTCCTCAACACGCCCGAGGAACGTGCGGCGTCCGCCGCTGTTGGTGTTGGCGTGGGCCTCACCGCGGCCATCGTACTCCTGATGGCGTGCGCCAACGCGATGAACCTTCTCCTTGCCCGCTCGACGTCACGGCAGCGCGAGGCCTCCATTCGCCTGGCCGTCGGCGCGAGCCGCTCGCAGATCCTGACGCACCTCATGTCAGAAATCGTGGTGCTGGCGTTGGCGGGCGGCGTGCTCGGGCTCGGGCTGGCGTGGTGGTTGCCTCCGCTCGTGCTCGCGGCGCTCCCCGGCTCCACCGTGAATCTCGAGGTAACGCCTAACGCGGGCGTCCTTGCGCTTGCCATCGCGGGATCACTGATGACCGCGCTAGCGTCAGGCCTCGTGCCCGCGCGCCGCGCGGCCAACGTGGATGTCACCGCGACGCTGCGCGGTGGCGGTGAACCTGGCGGTGCACGGGGGCGAACGTCCCGGCTGCGGCGCGGCATCGTGGCCATACAGGTTGCAGGGTCGGTACTGCTTCTCGTCGTGGCCGGGCTCTTCCAGCGCGGGGTCCAGCACGCTCGCGCCACCGATCCCGGTTTCGTCACGAAAGGGGTGATGACGTTGAGTGTCAGTGTCCCACCCAGTCGCGGGAAGGCATCGACGCGACAGTTCTACGAGCGTCTGGCCGGGCGCCTAGCAGTGTTGCCTGGAGTACGCTCGGTCGCCTGGTCCGCGTGGATCCCCCTGCTCGGTCGCTGGACGGCGAGCGTGACGGGCGCGGACGGCACTGCCGTCGGACCTCAGGCCGACCGGGCCCTGGTCGCGGGCGTTAATGCCGTGTCGACGGACTATTTCGACGCTATGGATGTGCGAATCCTGCGCGGAAGGGCATTCACGGAGGCCGACGTCCAGCAGATCGGCGCACCGGCCGTGAAGCCAGCCGTGATCAGCGCGGCGATGGCCGAGCGGCTATGGCCGGGACGCGACCCCATAGGGCTTCACTTCGAGTCAGATGGAAAACGGCAAGTCGTGGGCGTTGCGGAGGACGTGCGGAACGCCGATCTGTCGCGCATCGACGGCCCCTTCTTCTATGTTCCCGTCGATCCCGAGCACTACGACGGTGTGCGACTCATTCTGCGGGTGTCGCCTGCGGCTGCCGGACCGCTATCGGCGACCATTCAGCGAATCGGCTTCGAGATCGACGAAGGCGTGCTGGTGGAGGCACGGCGGTACGAGGATGAACTGGCTGACGCACTTCGCCCTCTACGCCTCGGTGCGACGCTCATGGGCGCGTTTGGCGCGCTCGCGGCGCTTCTCGCCGTCATCGGCGCGTACGGAGTGATCAGCTATGTGGTCAGTGTCCGCCGACGCGAGCTGGGTGTGCGGATGGCCATTGGCGCGAGCCCGCGCGAGGTGCAGCGGCTCGTGATGCAGAGCGGTGCACGGCCAGTCGCGGTGGGCCTCAGCGTCGGTGTGCTGCTTGCAACCTGGGCGGCCTATCTGCTGCGCGCGCTTTTGTTCGGCCTGAGTCCTCTCGACCCTGTCGCGCTGCTAGGAGCCACCGGGCTTGTCGCCGCAGCCGCCGGTGTCACACTCTACCTGCCGGCACGTCGGGCATCGCGTGCGCCCACGACCACGCTGCTGCGTGAGGATGGATGAACGCTTCGCTCGGCGCTACGGCGACGGTCGCTCTCGCTGGCGCACCTGGCGGGGCAGAACGACGGTCATATTGGAAACCAATAAATAAAGTGCGCCTCGTGGGGCGCGTGGCCCTGCGGCTTCCTCCAATTCAGACTTCCCTTACCTAGCGACCCATGCGACGCGTGACTGGAATCGGCGGCATCTTCTTCAAGGCGAAGGACCCGGTGGCCCTGCGTGCCTGGTATATGAAACACTTCGGTATCGACGTGGAGTCGTGGGGGGGCTTTGCCTTTCGCTGGATCGACGCGGTGGGGGAGCCGTACGCCGGGATGACGGTGTGGAGCATCATGCCGGAATCGACCATGTACTTTGCGCCGAGCGCGTCGCCGTTCATGGTGAACTACCGGGTGGAGAATCTGGCGGCGTTGCTGGCCGCGCTGCGCGGCGAGGGGTGCCAGGTCGAGGAGAAGACCGAAGAGTCTGAGTCCGGGAAGTTTGGGTGGGTGATCGATCCCGAGGGGAACAAGGTCGAGTTGTGGGAGCCGCCGGCTGGGAGTTGACGGAAATCACTCTCGCTTGCGCACCCGGCGGTGCGGGACTACAGTCATATTGGCAACCCATAATAGGGGTGGCAGCGCGCGCATGTGGCGCCGGCGCACACGGACGGGACAGCGCACGAGAGCTGGCAGCATTCAAACAAGGGTAAGATCCGAGGACGATCGATGCCGCCGAAACTCGACGTGAAGCAGGGAACGCTCATCCTCATGGTCCTGCGAACCCTGGACGTGCTCGGGCCGCTCCACGGGTATGGTATCGCTCGCCGGATCGAGGAGACAAGCAAGAGTCGACTGGTGGTCAACTACGGCACGCTTTATCCGGCGCTCGTGAAGCTGGAGCAGGAAGGCGCGATCAAGGGCGAGTGGCGCCCGAGCGAGAACAATCGCCGTGCCAAGTTCTACGCGCTCACCGCCGCGGGGAGACGGCTGCTCGCGCGCGAGACACAAGAGTGGAACCAGACGGCTGACCTCATCGCCGCGTTCCTAGCGCCCAGGCGCGAGGCCTGATGCGAATCCTGCGCGCCTGGGCGGCTCGGCTCGCAGGCGTGTTCACGAAGGACGATGACGTCGCCGAGGTGCGCGAGGACATGCTCGCTCACTTGGAGATGCAGGTCGCCGAGTTCGTTAGGCGCGGGATGGACCCCGACTCGGCGCGCCGCGCGGCGCTGGTTGCGTCCGGTGGGCTCACGCAGGCCGCCGAGGCGGTACGCGACCAGCGGGGAATCCCGTGGCTCGAGCACATCGGTGCCGATTTCCTGTACGCGATTCGCACGCTGCGCCGCGCGCCAGCGTTCGTCGTGGTTGTCGTCGCGACGCTGGCAATGGGAATCGGCGCCAGCATGGCGATCTTCAGCGCGGTGCGCGGAGTGCTGCTCAAACCGCTGCCGCACCGGGAGGGCGATCGCCTGGTGTACCTCCGCCAGTCCGCCGAGGGCCTTGGCGGTGGACACATCGGATTCTCGGTGCCAGAAGTCCGGGACCTGCGATCGGGCACACGGTCGCTGGGGCAGCTCGCGGAGTTGTCCAACTGGACCGTCACACTTCGGAGCGCAGAAGGTGCGGAGCGCGTCGATGTTGCCCTCGTTACGGGGAACTGGTTCGAGGTGATGGGATTGGAACCCATTCTCGGTCGCATCACCGGTCCAGAGGACGACGGGCCAAGTGCGCCCGTGGTGGTACTCACCTACGACGGATGGGTGCGACGCTTTGGCAGGGACTCGTCGGTGGTGGGACGCCAGATCACGATCGACGGCAAATCGGCCACGGTGATCGGCGTGTTGCAGCCGGCGCCATTCTACCCGGGCCGTGCAGAGGCACTGCTCAACATGGTTGCGAGCACCCATCATTTCAGCGCCACGATGGTGGAAGGCCGCACCCACAGGATGACAGAGGTCGTCGCGCGCCTTGCCGAGGGGGCATCCATCGAGAGCGCCCGCTCGGAAGTCATGGCCGTCCATGCGAGGGAGCGACGCGAGCACCCCGAGGCGTATCCTGCTGCCGGTCGTTACCGCATGAGCGTAGTTCCCCTCAAGTTGGCAATGGCCGAGAGGGCGCGGCTGCTGCTATGGTTGCTGACGGGGGCCGCGACGTTTGTTCTGGCTATCGCGGTGGCGAATGTCGCGAACCTCACGTTGATGCGGAGCGTGCGCCGCACGCACGAACTCGCGGTGCGAGCCTCCCTCGGTGCGGGCGGCGGCCGTTTGAGGCGACTGCTGGTCGCCGAGAATCTGCTGCTTGCTCTGGGCGGCGCGATGCTGGGGAGCGTGGTGGCGGTGAGCGGCACGCGACTGCTGTCCGCGATAACTGCGCGCTACACACCACGAGCAAGCGAGGTGCACCTTGATGCATCTGCGCTGGCGTTTGCGCTCGCCCTCGCGTTCGGGGTGGCGATCGTGCTGTCGTTGATCGCGAATCTTCCGCAGGAGGGACTCCTTGCGTCGTGGGTCCTTTCTGGCGGACATCGGGTCAGCCTGGGACGCGGGCGCCATCGAACGCAGCGCGCGCTCGTTGTGGTGCAGGTCGCGGTGTCGGTGGTCTTGCTCACCGGAGCGGGGCTTCTCACGCGTACGATGAAGCGCCTGTCCGACGTCAGCACGGGCCTGCGGACCGAAGAGGTCCTGTCGATGAAGGTGCAGCTGCTGTCGCAGACCGAGTTGCTTTCGGGTCCCGCTGCGGATGCGAGGGCCAAGGTGCTCTACGAGCAGATGCGCACCGAGGCCGCGCGGTTGCCGGGGGTGACAGCGGTGGGGCTCGGCTCACCGGGGCCACTGCGCGCGTCGAGCGCGCGGTTCGATGTGCGAGTGGAGGGCGTGGCGATCGATGCAGGGGTATCGCTGCCGCAGGCAGACTACAGGACGGCCAGCCCGCAGTTCTTCATGGCCGCGGGGATTCCGCTGGAGCACGGGCGGGCTTTCGCAACCACGGATGACGGCGCGCCGCCGCCGGTGGTGATCATCAATCGGGCGCTGGCTGACCAGTTGTTTGCGGGCCGAGACCCTCTGGGGCAGCGCATCGCGTGGACCGGTGAGGTGCTGAAGTTCACGCCCATCAGCCGGGAATGGCGAACGGTCGTCGGGGTTGTCGGCAACACACAGGACGGCGGGCTCGAGTCGCCGGCCCGCGGCGTGGTGTACCAGCCCTTTGGGCAGATGACGGCACTCGACGTAAGTCTGGTCGTTCGCGCGGACAGCAACGTTGCAGCGTTGGCGCCCGCGGTCACTTGTATCGTTAGGCGCGTGGCGCCCGCTGCGCCCATCGAGGACGTACAAACCATCGCGCAGATCAGAGATCAGAGTGTCGCGCCGCGACGGCTGAATGCAGTGCTCATCTCATCGTTCGGCGTGCTGGCGATGCTCATCGCGGCCGTCGGCATCGTGGGCGTACTCGCCTTCTCGGTCGGCACCCGCACCAACGAGATCGGCATCCGCATGAGCCTCGGCGCCGCTCCGTTCCGAGTCGAGCGCATGATCCTGCAGGAGGGAGGGGTGCTCGTCCTCCTAGGACTCACCATTGGCGTGTCCGTTGCGTATGCCACCGGAGGGCTCATTCGTGGCCTCCTCTTTGGCGTCGCACCGCACGACCCGGCGACATTCGTCGCCGTCACCCTCGGGATGGCGATCGTCGGCCTGGTGTCGTGCTGGATCCCCGCCGTCCGTGCCGCGCGGATCGACCCATCCATCACCGTGCGCTCCTCTTAGCGTCGCCCGTTCAATCGGCGATCAACCGCGTGCGCCTGAATCGCAGCATCGCGAGCGCCACCGCTCCCGCGTCGACCAACGCCAGCGCGGCAGCGGCTGCAATGCCGAGCTGCACGTAGTTGCCCGAATCAAGCTTGGGCAGGAAGACCGGGTTCACCGGCAACACGCGCAGCAGTACGCCGGACGCGATCAAACGCTTCTGACCAGGAGTGGGCGGCGTGGGATCGGTGCGAACCCAAGGAGGGCACCGCCTCTACCGAGGCGTGAGTGCGCCGGTGGCCTGCTGTTCCAGCGCTGCGCGTTGACGCCGACCACGAGCAGCCAGGCGCTGAAGGAGAGTTCCGCGATGCCGGACGCCATGAGGAAGGGAAAGACGCGTGCCCCGGCCACGGGGGCCACGCCGCGACCGATTAACTTCTGCAGCAAATGCTCGTTAGGCGGCGGGCTGGCCGATCCGTGCGGCGCCGGCGCTTGCCGGGAGCTATCCGCTAAGTCTTCAACCAGGAGGACGAGAATCGAGTCCGAGCCGGTGACTTCGATGGCATGCCAAAGCGGCCGCGGAATATCGAATTGCTGGCCAGCGACGAGCGCGACGTCGCGCGCCTGACCGTCACGAAAGGTGAATCGCACCTGCCCGCCCCGCACAACGTACGCGAAATGCGACGGATGAACATGCATCGCGGTCTTGTCACCCGGGCCGGCCAGGTAGCGCAAGATGCGGACGCTGCCGCGCTGCGATAGAACGGAGTAGTGAGCAGGAAGCGAGTCCCGAGCCGTCCCTTGGGCGCGGAGGTACGTGGCCGCCATGAAAAGCGCTCCAACGCCAGCGAGGGCAAGTCCGACTGTACGTCGCACATCAATGCCTCCTAGGGTGCCGCCGCCTAACGCCCGCACTTCTGCTGCGGCGCAGTATCAACAATGCGGCAGGCGAGCGCAGCGAGCCAGCCGCTTCCGTCCCGCGCCGTCAGCAGCAATTGCTCGTTATACCGCAAGCGAGGCGATCTCCGAATCGCTGGCCGCCGGTAGATCCAGCCAGCCGAGGTAGAGCACACACCCGCTGGTCGAGCGGGCGCGAGCGAGTTTGCCGATTGCCCCAGTAGCGCCGAGCGAGGTGGCAAACGCGAGGAAGTCCTCCTTCGAGCGATCGTCGGGAGCGAATGAGAGAACGACCATAGCGGCCGTGCGCGCTCCAATGCGGCCCGCCTCTAGGACGGCGGAAGCCGTGCGATGGAGGAGTTGATACCTCAAGGCCGGATTGACAGGCTCGCTGAGGCCGAGGGCCTTTGCGAGGAACGTGAGGCGAGTGGACTTGCCTGCCGAATCGTCAGAGCGCCAATCGGCGATCGTCTCCGCGAACGACTCGCCGGCCTTGCCCTCCACGGCGAGCGACGCGAGTCCAGCATCGGATCGGAGGATGGCCCAAACGTCGTTCTGAGAAGCGCGCGAACCTCCCGGGAGGCTCACTTTGTGCTCGGGGAACGAGGCAACGAGCTGCGCGCCGCGGAGTTCGGAGGCTTGATCAAGAAGAGTGGCCAGCCGCGAGTCCAAGCCGCGCTCAGTGACACTTCCGCGTTCCCAAACGACGGCCGTTTCAAATGCGGACCTACCGCGGACCCAGTGTCCATCAGGATCCGCAAGGCGAGCGCGCCAAGCGCTAATGCCTGCGGTGGGGATGTAGACGCGGCGTTCCATGGCTAAGTCATCTTCGCATTGCGGTATAACGTACATGCTTCTGCAGCGCCGCGTTTAATAGAATGGCCGCTGTGGCGCAGCGCACAGCGGCCTACGATACCAGCGTGCGGCGCCTGCAGCAAGCATAGGTTAGGCGGTCGCCTCGAGTAGCGT
>JABAQJ010000016.1:10689-30104 GCA_019186945.1 Gemmatimonadaceae bacterium | reverse complement strand
TCCACCAGCTGTGCCGCCCGATCTGGCGTGCCTGGATGGAGCAGGCGCTACTTGAAGGCGCGTTGGCGCTGCCGCAGTTCACCGAGAAGAAGCGCGACTACTTCGCGGCCAAATGGATTCCACAGGGTTGGCAGTGGGTCGATCCCAAGAAGGAATTCGACGCGATGCTGATCGCCATTCGCGCCGGGCTGCTGTCTCGCTCGGAAGCCATCTCGGCCTTTGGCTACGACGCCGAGGACATCGACCGCGAGATCGCCGCCGACAACCAGCGTGCCGATGCGCTCGGTCTGGTCTTCGACTCCGACCCGCGTCACGACAAAGCGCCACAACCATCGGCATTGGGCGCTCCCATGAATGCGGCCGCCACGGTGGCCGTGCCGCAAGACCAACAGGACAACTGACATGCAACTCGTTCATCTGGCGTCCCGCCTCTACGGGACGCCACTCCTCATTGCACGTCCCAAACTCGATGTGATCCTCTCGGTGTTGGGTTCCCGCATCGGCTTGCCTGATCTGGACATGGCGATGCCACTGCCCATGCCGCGCCAAAGCGCCACATCGGGTCAGGCGGGCATTGCCGTCATCCCGGTGGTCGGCACGCTGGTCAGACGTTCGATGGGTATCGAAGCCGCCTCTGGCCTGATGTCCTACGGCGAGATCGAATCCCGACTGGACGCCGCGCTGGCCGACCCGCAGGTGGCGGGCATCCTGCTCGATCTGGACTCGCCCGGCGGCGAGGCCTCGGGTGTGTTCGAACTGGCCGAGCGCATCCGCGCCGCCAGCACCATCAAGCCGATCTGGGCGCACGCCAACGATGCCGCGTACTCGGCGGCTTTTGCCATCGCGGCAGCCTGCCAGCGCCTGACGCTGTCGCAGACCGCTGGCGTCGGGTCGATTGGCGTGATCGCGCTACACGTCGACCAGTCGGTGAAGGACGCCAAGGACGGCCTGAACTACACCGCTGTCTTCGCGGGCAGCCACAAGAACGATTTCTCCCCGCACGAGCCACTCACCCCCCAGGCCACCACCGCGTTGCAGACCGAGGTGGATCGCCTCTACGACATCTTCGTGAATCAAGTCGGGCAGATGCGCGGCCTTGACCCGGATGCCGTGCGCGCCACCGAAGCGGGGCTGTTCTATGGCGAGCAGGCGGTGGCAGCAGGCCTCGCCGACGCGGTGATGCCGTTTGATGCGGTGATGACCGAGTTCACCGACGCGTTGGCGGCCAAGCAGCGGTTGGCGCAGCCTGGCGTGGCCCGCGCCTCGCCGCGAAGCCTGTCCACTCAATCCATTTCAAACCCGCACCGATGCAAACCTTTCACCCTGGAGAACACCATGACCGACCCCAAAGACGACCACGAAAACCTTAAGCGTCCGGCCGACACCGACCCACAAGGCGACCAGTCGCAGCTTGAGAGCGATCCGCAATCGACGCCTGCCGCCCAAGCCGCACTGGCGCAGTCCTTCGCCAGCGGGCGCGGCCAAGCTCAGGCCATTGCAGAGATGTGCCTGATCGCGGGCCAGTCCCAACGCACGGCGGAGTTCCTCGCAGCAGGGTTCTCGGAAGCGCAGGTGCGCCGCGCCTTGCTCGACGCCCGTGCCGACCAACCCGAAATCGCCTCGCGCATCACCGCCGAGGCAGGAACCAGCCAGCACCCGGAAAACAGTCCGGTGGTCGCTGCCGTCAAGAAACTCACCGCCAAGGAGTAAGCCATGCCCACTGTCTCTCAACCCAAGAATCTCGGCGACCTGTTGAAGTACGAAGCGCCGAATCTCTACTCGCGTGACCAGGACACCGTCGCGGCCGCGCAGAACCTGTCGCTGGGCACCGTGGTGGGCCGCGAAACGGCTACCGCCAAGCTCAAGGCCCTCGACCCGAGCGCCTCGGACGGCACGGAAACCGCCGTTGGCGTCCTCGGCAATGACGTCGATGCGACGCTGATTGACCGTGAGGACGCGATCCTGATCGCCCGCCACGCCATCGTCGCGCGCGGCGCATTGGTATGGCCGACCGGCATCAGCACTGCGCACAAAGTGGCTGCCATCAAGCAACTCGCAGAACGTGGAGTCCTGGCCCGCGAGAGTGCCTAAAACCCGCGCCTGACCCACTTCCAACGCTCCGTTTCACTCCCCCCAAACCCGCCGCTGGCGGGTTTCGTCATTTCTGGAGATCACAAATGCAGAACCCTTTTGAAAACCCCGGCTTCTCGATGGCCAGCCTGACGGCCGCCATCAACCTCCTGCCCAACCGCTATGGGCGGCTGGAGCAACTCAACCTGTTCCCGGCCAAGCCGGTGCGCACCCGGCAGATCATCGTCGAGGAGTACGCCGGTCGTCTGAACCTGCTGCCCACCCGGGCGCCCGGTTCGCCCGGCACGGTGGGTGAACGTGGCAAGCGCAACCTGCGCTCCTTCGTGATCCCGCACATCCCCCACGACGACGTGGTGCTGCCCGAGGAAGTGCAAGGACTGCGCGCCTTCGGTTCCGAAACCGAAATGGAAGCCATCGGCGGTGTCATGGCCCGTCATCTGGAGACCATGCGCAACAAGCACGCGATCACCCTGGAGCATCTGCGCATGGGCGCGCTCAAGGGCAAGATCCTCGACGCCGACGGCAGTGAACTCGTCGATCTGTTCGACGAGTTCGACATCACTGCGCAATCGGTGTCGTTTGAGTTTTCGACGGCGGCCGACAACGGGCAAATCAAGACTGCCTGCCTGGAGTTGCTGGGCCTCATGGAAGATGGACTCACCGGCGAGTTCTCGACCGGCGTGCATGTGCTGTGCTCGACCGAGTTTTTCCGGGCGCTGACCACCCACAAGGAGGTCAAGACCGCCTACCAGAACTGGCAGCAGGGCGCGGTGCTGATCAACGACATGCGCTCGGGCTTCAGCTACAGCGGCATCACCTTCGAGGAATACCGTGGCCAGGCGTCCTTTGTGCAAGCCGACGGCACGCTGGGATCGCGCCGCTTCATTGCCGCAGGAGAAGCCCATGCCTTCCCGGTCGGCACGGTGGATACCTTCGCGACCTACTTCGCGCCAGCAGACTTCAACGAGACCGTGAACACCATCGGCCGGCCGCTGTATGCCAAGCAGGAGCCGCGCAAATTCGACCGGGGCACTGATCTGCACACGCAGAGCAACCCGCTGCCGATGTGCCACCGACCGGGTGTGCTGATCAAGCTCGTTGCCGCCTGATGGATGTCGCGACGTTGTACGAGGCAGCCCGCAGTGCAGGACTGCTGACCGCCGTCACGGTAGCTGGCACCACAGTCCACTGTGCCTTTCGTGCCCCGGACGAAACCGTGCTGGATGGTTTTGCGCTATCGCGGGACTACCAGATCGACTACCCGGCGTCCTGGCTGACGCTGGCAGCCGGGGACACGGTCGAGGTGGCAGGCAATACCTATCAGGTGCGCGACGTGCGCGCCATCGGCGACGGCACCGAGCGTCGCGCCTCGCTCTCCCAACTCTGAGGAACTCCCCATGAACTCCGTCCGCGAGCGCGTCTTGCGGGAGATCGTCACGCGCCTGGCATCTGCGATTGCCCCAACACCGGTGCTGCGCATGCCTGCCGTGCCGGTCACCCGAGAGGCCAGTCCCGCGCTGCTGTTGTTCGTTGATGGCGACAGCATCACCGCCCACGCCAACCACCTGGTCGACCGGCTGCTGATCGTCCGGCTTGCCGTGGTGGCACGTGGTGCGGATGCCTTCGACGTCGCCGACCAGGCGCTGGTCGCGGCCCACGCGGCAATGCTCGCCGACCCGAATCTGGGCGGTCTGGTCATCGCCGTGCGCGAGATCGACTGCGAATGGGGGTTCGACGACGCCGACGCCGGGGCCGTCGCGCTGCCCGCCCGTTACGAGATCCGTTACCGCACCCACGCCATCGACCTCACCCAAACAGGATGAATCCCACATGCACATCGAACTACTGAAACCCCATACCCACGCAGGCAAGCGCCTCTCCGCAGGTGATCGCCTTGATCTGAATGACGCCAGCGCCCGTTGGCTGATCACACAAGGCACGGCCAAAGCGGCCACCCCCGCCACCGATTCCAAACCCACCCGCCGTGATGCCACGTCCGGTGTTTCCACAACTGCAGCCACCCAAGGAGACTGAACATGGCTTACTTTTCCGGACAAGGCCGCGTCTACATCGGCGCACGTGATGAACTCGGCAACCCGGCCGGACTGACCTTCGTCGGCAACGTGCCCGAGCTGAAGGTGTCGCTGTCGGTGGACACCATCGAGCACCAGGAAGCGCAGTCGGGTCAGCGCCTGACCGACCTGCAACTCATCAAGACCAAGAAAGGCGAGTTCGCCTGCACGTTGGAAGAGCTGATCGCCACCAACCTGGCGCTCGCGCTCTATGGCACCACGACCACGATCACCCCCGGTACGGTGACCGGTGAACTGCTGCCCAACCCGGTCACCCCGGGCAGTCTGTATCCGTTGGCCATGCAAAACGTGTCCGCCGTGCAGATCCAGGACTCGGATGCCACGCCCAAGACGCTCCCGGTCAGCCAGTACAGCGTCAATGCCAAGCACGGTTCACTGGTGGTGCTCGATGCCACGTCGGGCGGCCCGTACACCGAGCCGTTCACCGTCGATTACGCCTATGGCGCGGCGCAGAGCACGGCGATGTTCACCCAGCCCTTGCCCGAGCGCTGGATTCGCTTCGAGGGGCTCAACACCGCCGACGGCAACCGCGAGGTGGTGATCGACCTCTACCGCGTGGCCATCAACCCGGCCAAGGAACTCTCGATCATCACGGACGAACTGCTGAAGTTCGAGCTGTCGGGCCAAGTACTGGCGGATCTGACCAAGCCAGTCGGCGGTGATCTCGGTCAATTCGGACGTCTGGTGCTGCTGTGATGGACGGCTTCAAGACCTTCCCCCCTGAGCCTGTGGTCGTGACGCTGTCCGGTACCGCGCTGGAACTGACGCCGATCCGGCTGGGTGAGCTGCCACGGCTGCTGGCCGTGGTGCGTCCGCTGGCCGAGGAAATCACCAGTGATCCGGACTGGATGGCGCTGCTGGGGCGGCACGGCGATGCCGTGCTCGATCTGCTGGCGATCACCACCCGGCGCGAACGCGCGTGGATCAATGACCTGTCGCTGGAGGACGCCGTTCTTCTGGCCGCTGCCGTGTTCGAGGTGAATGCGGATTTTTTCGTGGCGCACGTCGTTCCGGCGATTCAGGGCGCGGCCCAGCGACTCGCACCGACGCTGCGCTCGCTGACGAACTCGGCTGGGACGCTGCCGTCGCCCGCCTGATCCGCGCCGGTCACCGCCTCGGTGACTTGATGGGCTACACGCTCACGCAAGCCCAAGCCTTTCTGGATGCCGACGGACAGATCGAACGGCAGCAACTTGCCCAGCTGCTCGGCATTCATGCCGTGGCAGCACAGGGCGAGAAGCGTGGCATCGAACAACTGCAACGCGATCTGCTCAAGGACTGACCCATGCGCCTCTCGCTCACCACCACCGGCTTGCTGGACCCGCGCCAGTTGGCGGCGTGGAGCACCGAGCGGCGTCGTGCCATCCACACCGCCGTCGCCAAGGGCATGCAATCGGGCGGGCGTGAAGTGCGTGATGCGGCGCGATCCGAGATGCGCAGTGCCTTCACCGTCAGGCGCAACAGCTTCATCTCCTCGATGGGCGTGAAGGTGTTCGACAAGAAGCCCGCACTGCTGCCCGCCTTGCTGGTCGGCAGCAAGATCCCGTGGCTCGGTCTGCACGAAAAAGGCGGCACGGTCAGCGGCAATCTGCTGATCCCGCTGCTGCCCGGACGCATTGGCCCCAAGCGCTTCAAAGCGGTTATCGACGGTCTGATGCGCTCGGGCAATGCCTTCTTCATCGAGAAGAACGGTCGCGTGCTGCTGATGGCCGAGAACATCAAAGAGAACGCATCACAACTCAACCGCTTCAAGCGTGCCGAGCGCGGGCGCACTGGCGCGAAGCAGATCAAGCGCGATCAGGAAATCCCCATCGCCGTGCTGGTCAAGCGCGTCGATCTCAAACGACGACTGAATCTGGCGGGCGGCGTGCAACGTGCGCTCCCTGCCTTGGCTCGGGCGATTCAACAAGAACTGGACAAAGTCTGATGGCAAGCAATCGTGCCCAAATCCTGATCAGTGCCGTCGACCAGACCAAGACCGCTTTCGACTCGATCAAGCGGGGCTTAGGTGGCCTGACCGACACCGCCAAGAGCGTCAACGGCGTGCTGGCCAACCTCGGCGTGGGCGTTTCGCTGGCGGGCATCGGGGCCATGATCAAGTCCAGCATCGATTCGGCGGATGCGCTGGACGAGATGGCGCAGCGTACCGGCATTGCCGTCGAATCGCTGTCGCTGCTGGTGCCGGCCGCCGAGTTGTCAGCGGTGTCCACCGAGAAGTTCGAAGCCGGGCTCAAGAAGCTGGCCACCGGCATGCTGGAGGCCGCAACCGGCTCGGAGGCATCGGCACAGAACTTCGAAGCGCTGGGGGTGGCGGTCCAGAACCAGGACGGCACCCTACGCGACAGCGAACAGGTATTGCTGGATCTGGCCGACCGCTTCCAGGCCATGCCCGATGGCGCTGAGAAAGCGGCTTTGGCTGTCGATATCTTCGGCAAAGCCGGTGCGGAGATGATCCCCTTCCTGAACCAAGGGCGGGAGGGCATTGGTGCGCTGAAGCAGGAGGCGGCTGAACTCGGGTTGCAGTTGTCCGCTGACACCGCCGCACAGGCGGGCAATTTCAACGACGCGCTCGACAAGCTGAAGCTGGCCACCCAGAGCATCGGCAACCAGATCATCGCCTCCTTGCTGCCTGCGCTGAATGACATGGCCGGTGGCATGGTCGAGTCGGCCAAGCAAGGCGGCACGCTGCGGGTGATTCTGGACGGCATCGTGTTGGTGCTCAAGACGCTGGCCCTCGGTGCCGCCACCGTCGGCAAGGCCTTCGTCGCCTTGGGTGAAGCGATTGGTGGCGGTGTCGCTGCGGCGGTCGAAGCGCTCAAGGGCAACACCGACGGGGCCAAGGCCATCATTGCCGACCTCAAAGGCAGCCTGATCCAGCGGCTCGATGAGCTGGCGTCCTTCCGCGACAGCCTGTTCGACCCCAAACCCATCGAGGTCAAGGCACCCCGAATTCAGGCCGATCCGGAACTGTTGCAGCGGCTGACCAAACCCAAAGCGGGCAAGGCTGCGCAGGACTCCACTGGCGCGCAGACCACGCTGATGAAAGCGCAGCTGGACGCCGAGTTCGCGCTGCTCAAGGACGGACTGGCGCGGCAACAAACCGCGCTGGATGCAGCGCTTGAGGATCGTCTGATCTCGGTGCGCGACTACTACACGCAGAAAACGGCCATCGAGCAGCGCGAGGTCGACGCCGAGATCGCCCGCAAGCAGCAGGAGCGGGCCCGCAGTCAGCAGGTCGCCACCACCGGCAAATCGGAAAACGACCGCCTGAAAGCCAAGGCCGAGGTCGCCAAGGCGGAAGCGGACCTCATCACGCTCAACAACCGGCGCTTGGGACTAGAGCAGGCCAATGCCCGCAAGGCGGCACAAGCCGAGCGCGAATTGGCCGACGCCTTGGCGCAGGCACGTGAGGAACTGGCACAGATCACCGGCACGGCGACGGATACCGACCGGCAAGCCGCCATCGAGCGCAGCTACCGCGATCTACGGGCGCGACTGGCGGCAGAAAGCGATGCCGACGGCGTGTCGCTCATTGATCGGCTGATCAATGTGAAAGCGGCGCAGGCCAATCTGGCGGCGCTGGAAGCCCAATGGCGGCAGGTCACCGAGCGTCTGCGCAATGCGCAGGAGGCGATCCAGACCCAGCAACAGGCTGGACTACTGACCGAAGCACAGGCGCGTCAGCAGATCGTGGCCCTGCAACAGCAATCGGCCACCGAGATGGAGCGTTTGTTGCCGACCATGCAACAGGCGGCGCAGGCCATCGGGCCGGATGCGGTGATTCGGGTACAAGCGTGGCGCAACGAGCTGGATCGCACCAAGCTCACGGTCGATGAAATGGCCCCGCTGTGGAATCGCATCGGCGAGAGCTTCGGCGGTGCGCTCAACGGGATGATCACCGGCGCGCAGACCTGGCGCAGTGCCTTGGCGAGCATCTTTCAGCAGGTGGCCGATGCCTTCCTGCAGCAAATCGTGATCCAGCCCTTCCAGCAGTGGATCGCCATGCAGGCGCGGATGCTGGCGCTCAAGCTCGGCTTCATCCAGCAGGAGCAGACCGTCGATGCGGCGGCCAGCGCCGCCAAGGTCGCGCAAAAGACCACCGAAACCACCGCCGTGGTGTCGATGGATGCAGCCAAGGCAGGAGCCGGGGCGGCAGCCTCGCAAGCCTCGATTCCCATCGTTGGCCCGGGACTGGCCATTGCCGCAATGGTGGCGATGGTGGCCGCTGTAATGGCGCTGCTGGGCGGTATCAAGAAATTCGCGGGTGGTGGCTTGGTCTCCGGCCCGGGTAGTGCCACCTCGGACTCGATCCCGGCGCGCCTGTCCGCAGGTGAATACGTGGTGCGGGCGGCCGCCGTGCGCCAGGTCGGCGTGGCCTTCCTTGACTCGCTCAACGGTTTGTCCGTCGGCCCGCGTTTTAAAGGCGGCGAGCTGGCCTTTGCTGCCGGTGGTCTGGTGCCGGAGGTCAAAGTGCCACCCGCACAGCCGCAGATGAATCAAGCGGTGCGCATCGTCAACGCCATCGATCCCGGCGTGACCCACGACCACCTGCAGTCGCCTGCCGGAGAGCGGGTCATCGTCAACATCATCGGGCGCAATGCACGGGCCATCCGCTCGGCGCTGCAAAGCTGAATTTTTAGGGGAAAGTCCAATGGCAC
Source organism: Gemmatimonadaceae bacterium (assembly GCA_019186945.1). Taxonomy (GTDB): domain Bacteria; phylum Gemmatimonadota; class Gemmatimonadetes; order Gemmatimonadales; family Gemmatimonadaceae; genus JABAQJ01. The sequence continues at coordinate 21,262 of JABAQJ010000016.1, read as the reverse complement.
TTCTGTTCATCGACGGTTTCGATCACTACGACCCGCAGGCCGTGGACAGCTTTGGCGATCCGTGGCTTGCGCGTGGCAAAGCGGCGTATCTGTCACCGCAGGCCACCAGGATCAATGGCCGTCGCCCGTCCTCCTATGCCCTGCGTTTGCCGGAAGGTTCTGGTGGTGGCTACGTCAAGAACCTCGACGCCACCAAGACCAGCCTGATCGTCGGGGCGGCCATTCGCGTGGTCTCCTTTGAAAACACCTACACCGAGCCACTGCTGCTGGGCGTGCGTGACGCCAACTCGCAGGTCGCGCATCTCGTGAAAATCGGCGAGGACGGTCGGCTCAAGCTCTACCGCTGGCAATACGGCTATGACCAGTTGATCTCTGTCTCAGTCGCAAGCGCTCCGGCGCGCGGCTGGCACTACATCGAGTTGCAGGTTACGCAAGGCACCAGCAACGGCATTCTGTCAGTGCGCATCAACGGCATCCTGGCCATACAGATGACTGCGCAGAACACCATCCAGGGCGGTGGCCAATTGCTCACGGCATTTGTGGGTGCCGTGCCCGGACAGAGCTGTCCGCTCACCATCGACGTCGACGACTTCTATATCGCCGACACCAGCGGCACGATCAACAACACCTTTCTCGGTGATGTGCGCGTCGATGCCTTGCAGGCACAGGCTGATGGCAGCCTGAACCAGTGGGCCGCAAGCCCGGTCGGCACTGCCGCATGGGAAGCCGTGAGCGACGAGGACGAGGTCACGTCGCTCAGTGCGCCCAGTGCCGGTCTGCGTCAGTCCTTCGATGTCGAGCCGCTGCCGGTGATGGCCACGCCCGCCATCTACGGCGTCCAGCTCACGATGCTGGCGCGCAAAACCGACGCCGGTCTGGGCAAGGTCAAAGGCCTCGTGGTCAGTGGTGCGCAAAGCGCCGTCAGCACCGACATCATCCTGCAGGAGCAACTGGCCTGGCAGAGCACGCTGTTCGAGCGTAATCCGAACGGCAACGTGCAGTGGACGGAGGCCGCCTTCAATGCCGCTGAGTTCGGCGTGGAGTCGGCATGACGGATCGCGTCCTCGTTCAAGACCTCGCGGAGGTTTCCAGCAAGCCAACGCCGGGAAGCGAACTACCCGTTTTTCAGAGTGAGGTGCTCTCGCGCGCCACCTTCGGGGCGAGCGCAGCCAGCTTCACGCCGGAAACAGCTGTCGCTCCGCTGCCGCCCAATCTGGCGGCCAGCCTGCTGGCGGAATCCTTGGCGGGCCCCTGGCCACCCATCGATGCACCGACGTTCTTGGTCGAAGTGTTGCGCCGGGACACGGCCTCGAGCGCCATCGTCGCCACCGGTATGGATGCCTTTGGCGACCAGCCTTGGCCGGATGCGCAACGCGGCGTGTTTGCCTTCCGCCATGATTGGATGGAGCCCCTTGTGGAACGGCTGGAGTGGCAGACCAGCGTCACACGGCTGGCCAGTGGCAACGAATCCCGTCAGGCACGCCGACGTGTTCCTCGGCGCTGGCTCACCTACAAAGTAGGCAACGCCCGCCAGACCGATGCCTTGATTGGCGACTGGCTGGCCGATCATCTGGGCCAGGCCGCGTGGTGGCCACTGCCACAGTACGCCGTTCATCTCACTGAGAACGCTGAGGAGGGCGCGCTGACTCTCGGGGTGTCGGAGGCTGACTGGCGGCGCTTTGTCCCACCGGCTGCTGCGCTGCGGCTGACCTATGACGGCGTGCAGGGCTGGGACAGCGACGAACGCTGGGTGCTGATCATTGCGCCCGAGGGCTGGCAAGTCGCCCAACTCAGCGACGTGGAAACCGATCTGCTGTGGCTGGCCGAACCCTTGGCGCGTGCTGCCGGAGCCGGTAGCAGCGTGATGCCGCTGGTGTGGGGCTGCGCTGTCGATCCGGCGGACTTGACCCAGTGGGTGCCGGGGATGGTCGGCGGCAGCGTCACCACGACTGTCACGCCCGCGCAAACGCCGGACATGGATGCACTCGACGACGCGTGGCTCGACGAGATTCCGGTCTGGCCCGATGGCAACTGGCGTGACGATCCGACGGCCGTAGCTCTTGCCACGATCACCCGACAAGACTTCTCGCCCGCAGATCCGTGGGTGCGCCGGGACGATCCCTGGGCGACGACAGCTTTGCAACGGCGCTATCTGGCCAGCTCACTCGATGAAATCGAGATCTGGCGGGCGCGGTTGTGGCAAACCCAAGGCCGTCTGGAAGCCTTCTGGCTGCCCGATGGCTTGGCTCCGATCCTGTGGGTGACGGCAGAGGCCGATCCCGAAGATGGCTACCTGCGCGTGGAAGGCAAAGACATCTCCGCGCGAATTTCGGATTTTTGGCATCGCCCTGCCGCTTGCTTGATCGTGCACCCAGACGGCTATCGGCAGTACGCCCTGACGGCGACCTGCCATCTGGATCAAGGCGGTGTGCTGGTGCTGCGCTCGGGCCTCGACGACTGGGTGCCCACGGGCAGCCGCGTCATTCGCCTCGTGCGCTGCCGCCTCGACCACGATGCCATCGATCTGTACTGGCACAGCCCGACGCTGCTGGAGATCACCCTGACAGCGCGTCAGTTGCCCGAACCACGCGGCAATGACCGTCAAACCTACGAGGGAGAGTAAGCACGATGAGCCAGAATCCCTTGCTGGAAGTCGAGCTATACGCCTTCGCCAGCAACAGCGCGCAGTTCTACCTGACGCCGCACGAATTCGACGTTGATCTGGATGGCAATCTGTACGCAAGCCTGTCCATCGAACGCAACGAGCTGGCACTGGGTGCTGAAGCCGCCAAATCGGCGCTGGATCTGAAACTGCCACCCGACTGCGATCTCGTGCGCCACCTGCTGGCCACGTCGCTCACCGGGGATACCACCTCGGTCACCTTGCGGATCGGACGGCGCGACTCCTGGGGCGACTACTGGTGGATCTCGGGCACGCGCTGGATGGGCCGGGTGCTGGGCGTCGATGTCGCTGACGATGTCGCTCGCGTTCGCTGCGAGTCGGCGCAAGTCAGTCTCAAACGTATCGGATTGCGGCGGCTCTACAGCCGCAAGTGCTCCCACGTTCTGTATTCCGCGGCCTGCGGGGCTTCGCCGATTACGGCCAGCGCCATCGTCCTGGAGGTCTATGGCCGCAGTGTCGAACTCGATGGTGGTGTACCGGGTTGCCGCTCGCTGCGAGGCGGTAGACCGTGCGCTTGCCAGCCTTGAGGTAGGCAGCAACCTCGTCAATGGTGAGGATTTCGTCCGGCTGGTCGCTCATCGGCTTTCCCGTGTCATCTGTGCTGTGCTTGGTTTACGGCCATGTCTCGTCATAATATTCCACAAGTGTGCAAACTTGGGCAAACCTGGCATCAAACAGGTTCCATGACACGGAGAGGGAGCGGCAGTGGCGTCCAACTACGAGGCAATTTGTAAGGAGAACCGGGAAAGCTACGGCACCAAGGGCGCCCAGAAATCCGGCAGCCTAGCCGCGGGGCTGTATGACGACCGCACGCACTTCATCTTTGAACTGCTGCAAAACGCGGAGGACGCGCTCGGCCGGCGTGGCGAGTGGCACGGATCACGCAAGGTTTCGTTCACCCTGAGCGCGACTCGCCTGACGCTCTCGCACTTCGGCAAGCCTTTTGATGAGGCCGATGTCCGCAGCGTCTGCGACATCGCCGAGAGCACCAAGAACGAGTCCTCCATTGGCCGCTTCGGCCTTGGCTTCAAGTCAGTCTACACCGTCACCGATCTCCCGGAGATCCACTCCGGCGATGAGGACTTCGCCATTGAGAACTACGTCTTCCCCAAGCGGCTGGAACGCTCCGCACGCGCCCCGGATGAGACGCAGATCATCCTGCCCCTGAAACCGCAGGACACGACGGCGGCGCAGGAGATCACGGCAGGGTTCCGACACTTGGGCCCGGGCGCGCTGCTGTTCCTGCGTCACATCGACGAAATCAACTGGAGCGTCGAGGGCGGCCCTTCCGGCTTCTACCTGCGCAACACCCCTGAAACGCTGGGGCCCAACGTGCAGCGCGTCACGGTGATCGGCCAAGAGAGTGGGCAACCCGAGGTCGATCAGAACTGGCTGGTGTTCCACCGCGACGTGTTTTCTGCTGAGGGAAAAAAGGTCGGGCGGGTTGAGATCGCCTTTTCGGTGGTCGCGGTCAAGGACGCCCCGGGGCGCTGGGCCGTACAGCCGCTGGCCAGGTCGCCGCTGGTGGTGTTCTTCCCGACCGTGGTCGAGAGCCACCTTGGTTTTCTCGTGCAGGGGCCCTACCGCACCACGCCCAGCCGCGACAACATCCCTCCCGGCGATCCGTGGAACCAGCATCTGGTCAAGGAAACATCGAGCCTGCTGGTGGAAGCACTGCGCTGGATGCGGGACGAGGCGATGCTGGATATCTCGGTGCTGCGCTGCCTGCCGCTTGACCGCGAAAAGTTCCCGAAGGATTCGCGGTTCGCGCCGATGTTCGATGCCGTCAGGCAGTCCTTTCAGGAGGAGCCGCTGCTTCCGGCTTTCGACGGCAAGTACGTCACCGCTCACCAAGCCAAGCTGGCACGCACGCAAGAGCTGCGAGAGCTGTTCAGCCCGGAACAGCTGGCATCGCTCTTCGGCTCGGAGGTAAGCGCCTGGCTGTCAGACGATATCACCGAGGTCAAGACGCCCGAGATCCGTAAGTATCTGATGCGCGAGCTTGATATCGACGAGATCAGGCCAGAGAAGATCATCCCCCTCCTGAGTAGGGCGTTCCTGGAAGCGCAACCTGACGAGTGGATATCACGTCTGTACGAGTTCCTGGGTGGCCAAGGAAGGGCCGTGCGTGTTCAGCTCGACACCATCCCGCTCGTCCGCCTGGAGAACGGCTCGCACGTTGTCGCCCGCGAAAACGGGACGATCAGGGCCTTTCTGCCCAGCGTTATCGCCACCAGCTTCCCCACCGTGCGCCGCGCAGTCTGTTCGACGGCCGAGGCGCGCCTGTTCCTGAGCTCGCTGGGTATCACCGAACCCGATCCGGTGGATGACGTCATCTGGAACCTGCTGCCGAAGTACCAGCAGCCAGAGGTCGACGTGGACGACGATACCTACGCCGCCGACATCGAACGCATTCGCACCGCCTTTAGTACCGATTCCACCACGCAGAGGGAAAAGCTCCGGTCAGCCTTGCGCGATACCACCTTTGTGATGGTGGTCGACACCGGCGACGGCAAAACGTATGTCGCCAAGCCTGGCGAGACCTACATCGCCACCGACCGCCTACAGCAGCTCTTCGCGGGCGTGCCCGATATCTTGATCGTCGACAATGAGTACGACTGCCTGCGGGGCGAGGAGATTCGTGACCTGCTGGTGTCGTGCGGGGCAAGCCGCTACCTCATTCCGGAAGCAGTACCGTCGAGTCTGGGGCATTCGGAGAAAGAGCGAATCCGCAGAGAAGCTGGTCTTGAGCGCGCAAGCTGGGAAAACCCGCCAGAAGATTTCACCCTTCGCGGACTGACAGCGCTGCTGGAGTTCTTACCAAAACTACCACCCAAGGATGCTGCCGCCCGAGCCAAGTTGCTGTGGGAGTCCTTGGCCGATCTGGAGGCGCGCGGTACTACCGCCTTCTACGGCTCCTACAAGTGGGGTTACTTCTACGAGACAAAGACCGCTCGGTTCGATGCCGCTTTCGTCCGGACGCTCAATCAGGTTGCCTGGGTGCCGAATGCCGACGGCGAGCTTGTGCCTCCTGGGCTCGTCTTGTTCGACACCCTAGGCTGGAAGCCCAACCCGTTCCTGCAAACCAAGATCACTTTCAAGCCGCCGATCATCGATCAGCTGGCTAAAGAGGCGGGCATTGATCCGGCGATTCTCGATCTGCTACGAAGAGACCCCACTATCGTTGCCGAGCTGACGTCCCGACTGAGCGCGAGCCCAGCGCCACAGACGGAGCCATCGGCAGAGTCCGAACAGGAGACCGGCAAGCCGTCCGATGGCGACGTGTACGACGGCGCGAAAGATCTGTACGGCGATGACATGCCGGATATCCCGCCCGGCACTCCTGATCCAGACGGCGGCGATGGTGTGGACACGGGCGCAGGAGGGGGTGGCCAAGGGCGCACTGGTACAGGGACTTCGCGCGGCGGTGGCCAGGGCAATGGAGGTGGCCACGGCGGCTCAGGTGGCCACGGCACCGCTGGTAACAAGGGCGGCGGCAAAGGCGGCGGTCAGGGAAAGAGGACGCCCCGCCACGCGGGCGGGCGTCCATTCATTTCCTACGTCGGCACGCACCCCGACGATGACGGCCCCGATCCCGATGGCCTCGATCAGGCAGCACGGATGCAGATCGAGGAGCTGGCAATCAACCTGATCCTTCGCCTTGAGCCAGGGCTGCGCCGCACCCCGGAAGGCAACCCGGGTTTTGACCTCTTCGAGGCCGACAGCAGTGGCCGGCAGATTCGATGGGTCGAAGTGAAGTCGATGACGGGCACCTTACAAGATCGCCCCGTGGGACTGTCACACACGCAGTTCGACTGCGCGCGCGAAAAGGGCGATGCGTACTGGCTATACGTGGTCGAGCGCGCAACTGATCCAGCTCAAGCCCGCGTGCTCAGAATTCAGAACCCCGTCGGCCATGCCCGGACCTTTACGTTCGACCACGGCTGGAGCGAGATAGCACGAACTGATCCCCCCCGTTGATGACCAGTCGGCCAATCGTCGAATCCACGCCCTCAAGGCCAAGGCGTTGCTATCTGGCTCGGGTATGGAGCGCGGGTTCGGTTCCGTGTTCCGCTTCAAGGGACAAATGGCCGAAACGGTGGACTTTGGGCCAAAACAAGGGACATCTGTTCAGGCTACCGAACGGAATCGCACCGTTCTCCATCCTGCTCCCTCACAAGCTCATGCCAGCGCGGCACATGACCCGGGACGACCGGTTCAGGCTCTGGCTCGACGATTTGCGTCACCGGTTCCTGTACACCACCTCGAACGCTGTTCGCCAGTTCCCATTGCAGGATGGCCTCCAGCGAAAAACGCAGGTTCCTGACCAGCAGCAAATGTGGGATGCGCTTGCGCTCTCGCTCGATTCGGTCGGTGAACAGGTGCGCAGGTAGGCTCGTCGCCTCGACGATCTCCTTGGCACTGATGTACTGCAGCTCGGGCTCGGCGGCATCGGTGTCAGGAAGATTCGCACGACGCTCCCTGACGCCTCGGTGCCCTGCCCACTGGACCGGGTCAATCGGGTGTTCAAGGCCCGCCGCCCCAATGAGCTGTGGGTGTCGGACTTCACCTACGTTTCGACTTGGCAGGGGTGGTTGTATGTCGCCTTCGTCATCGACGTGTTCGCCCGGCGCATCGTGGGCTGGCGCGTCAGTCGCACCATGCAGACCGATTTCGTCCTCGACGCGCTGGAGCAGGCTTTGTACGAACGGCGGCCCGATGCCAACGGCTTGGTTCATCACTCGGACCGAGGCGCTCAGTACCTGTCCATCCGCTACTCCGAGCGGCTGGCCGAGGCCGGCGTGAAACCGTCGGTGGGCAGTCGTGGCGACAGCTACGACAACGCACTGGCCGAGACCATCAACGGCTTGTACAAGACTGAGCTGATTCACCGCCGCGCGCCCTGGAAGAGCAGGGAATCGGTGGAGTTGGCCACCCTGCAATGGGTGCACTGGTTCAACCACACCCGACTGCTCGAGCCGATTGGTTATATTCCACCGGCCGAAGCTGAGGCAAACTACTTCCGGCAACTCGCCGAGAAGACAGAGACCGCAGTCTTAACTTAAACCAACCGGCCTCCTCGAAACCCGGGGCGATTCAGGTCACTTCTGGGTGGAAATCAACAGTTATTCTTTGCCGATCCTCAGAAGTCCTCAACTCCAGATCAGGCGCCAGGTTGCAACTCCACGCGCACTTCCCGTGGCTTACCGGCCCGCTCGACTGACAAGACCACAACATCTCCTACCTTTTGGTCGTCAAGCCGTGCGAGCAGTTTGGCGACATCGTCGACGGGAGCGCCGTCTATGCCTGTGATACGGTCTCCCGGCACGATGCCTTCGGGGCCAACGGTGATACCGCTCAGCCCCGCCTTTTGCGCCGCTGAGCCAGGGGCGACACGGAGCACAAACACGCCTTGGGTACTGGTCAGTGCCTGCAATCGGCGGTTGAGCTGCTCGTCTACCTCGATCCCAAGCGCCGGACGGATGTATTTGCCGGTCTTGATAAGTTGTGGCACCACACGCATGACCGTGTCCACCGGTACGGCGAAGCCAATCCCAGCCGATGCACCGGAAGGGCTGTAGATCGCTGTGTTGATGCCGATCAGACGGCCGGCGGAATCGAGCAACGGCCCACCCGAGTTGCCGGGGTTGATAGCGGCATCGGTTTGAATCAGGTGTTCGATGGTCACTCCGCCAGATTCTCCGGGCAGCGATCGATCTAGCGCGGACACGATGCCGTTGGTGAGTGTCCAATCCAGGCCGAAGGGGTTGCCGATGGCGAACACCTTTTGTCCCACCTTGAGGTCTGCGCTGGTGCCGACCGGAACGGCGGGCGGGCGCTGGAAGCCGACGCCGATTTTGAGCACCGCGATATCGTGTGCCGGACTCACGCCCACCAGTGCGGCTTGGTAATCGCGGCCGTCGGCCAGTTTGACCGTGGCCTCCGACGCCCCCTGAATCACATGAAAGTTGGTAACGACATGACCGGCGTCATCCCAGATGAAACCCGAACCCGTCCCGCGCGGCACGGAAAAGACGTTGCGCGTCCAGACATCTCGTACCAGTTGGGACGTCGTGATGTAGACCACCGATGCCCGGGATTTCTCGAACAGTTCGATGGTGGCCTGTTCGTCAGCGGCCAGATCGCCACGCGGCGTGACGGTGCGCTCAGCGGCTTGGCGCGGGCTGAACCAGGCCTCGATGGCGGGCAGGAACTGCCAGAACAGCATGAGTGCGGCAACGCACGCAGTGATGAAGAGCCACCGCCGGACGAAATGATCCGGAGCTGGGCGTTGTGGGTAAGGATCGTGGTAAGCCATGGCGGGGGTTCCTTTCGAGTGATTTAGCGCCAAAGGCCGCTCAGGCCCCGGCGTGGCGGGCGCATCGGGGCGAACGACCTTGGCGCGAGATATTCCGTTTGGAACGGCAGGGCCTGCGATGGCTGAGGCGCCAACGCCATCAGGCGCGCGATACGATCCTCTGTCGCCGGATGCGTGCGCAACCAGGACGGTTCGGGATTCCCCCAGCCGGGCAACAACCAGGCTCGCCACGAGCGGCTCACCCGCTCGATCTTCGCCAGCGCCGAGGCGAGCCCGTGCGGATCTCCCGTCAGCTCTACTGCCATCCGGTCGGCATCGAACTCTCGCACACGTGACAGACCCAACTGTGCGAGCAGTGCAAGTTGCGGCGAAGCGGCCAACAACAGTAAGCCAATCCAGTTAATTTCTGCTGCACCGACCAGCAAGGCTGGCATGCTGATCAGGAGCGCGACCTGACCCAACAACGCCAGCAGGTTCGTGAGCCGGCTGATCGAATCGGCCAAGCCCATGACACGAAGATCTTCTTGAGCGATGTGCGCGACTTCATGCGCCAGCACGGCTTGCAGTTCGCGCATACTCAGGCTGCGGAGCAGGCCATCGGTGAGGGCAATGGAGGCAAGGCGCCTGGAGCCGGTGGCAAAGGCATTGACGATGTCGCTGGGCACATAGTACGGAACCGGCGTGTTCGGCAATCCTGCGCGAGCTGCGAGCGCTCGCAGCAACGACCAGATTGCGGGGGCTTCATCAGGGCGCAAGGGACGGGCGCCATACAGACGCAAGGTCATCGCGGAGGCGGCGACAGGTTCGATCAGCAGGGTCAATGCGCATGTTGCCAGTGCCAGCCAAAGGCCAATCTCGCCGAACAGCAGACTGCCAGCGGCAGCTGCGATCCCCACCAGGGTCAAAACCAGCAGCGCGGTTTGAAAGCGATTGAGCCAGCGGTGCCTCGACCTGGCATCGTGTCGGCCGACTAGACCATAGGGGGTCATGCCTCCATTACTCGCTCTTGCGGTCATCGCGTTCACGCATGAGCCAATAGGTCAGACCCAAGGCCAGTACCGTCCCCGCCAGCGCGGCCACTTTGGCAGGATCAACGTCGGGTTCTAGGATGATGAACTTGCGGGCCAGTGCCAGGATCGCGATCAGAATGACGGTCTTGACCTGGATGATGCTTTCCTTGCGCAGAGCCACTTTGACGATCGAATGCTTGAATTCCATGGCGATCAGCAGCGTCATGGTGGCACCGAACACCAGCTGGAAAACCTTATGATCCAGTGGATTCAGCGCATCCATGACGAGCAGTGTGAACACCAGCCGAATCAACTGAATCAGCGAAATCACAATTACCAACGCGATGACGCCCGAAAGCGTGATGGCAACGAACTGCTCGAAGCGCTCGTAACCCGTCATCAACCGCCACTGGGAGCGTATCTCGTCAAGGGCCGTGTGGCCAGATTCTTTATTCATAAGCGTTGCGCTCTCTCTTTCAATGAAACGTTAATGGAACGGAGAGTCCGAGAAGACGACTCGATCACACCTGAATCACCGGGGCAATTGCGAAGCCACCCAGC
>JABAQJ010000016.1:0-10679 GCA_019186945.1 Gemmatimonadaceae bacterium | reverse complement strand
TCCAGGCCAAGCACGCGGCAGGCTTCATCGGAGCAGGTGAAGAGTTGCGAGCCAAGATCGAGATGCCAACTGCCAGAATGGGCATTCTGGTTAATCTGGCCACAGTGTCGGGCTGAGATTTGAGGAGCCTCGTTCAAAGGTGGTGCTCCTTATGGGTGAAACAGAGGTTCCAAAGTTTCTGCAACTGGGAACGCATTTCGTCAAAGATCGTATAGTTGGGGTCGCTATGCATCGCGGCTACGCACTTTCTTCAAGGATCGAACAACTGATAAGCAGGGTGGTTCGCGCCGGGTCATTGCGGCAAGCGGGATGTCACCCAGCGCATAATGTCCTGCGCGCCCATGGCGCCCGCCTGACGTGCAACCTCATGTCCCCCTCGGAACAAAATCAGGGTTGGAATGCTGCGAATACCGAACTGGGCGGCCAGGTGAGGCTCGGCCTCGGTATTTACCTTGGCCAACCTCACCTTGGGTTCAAGCAGGGAGGCCGCCTGCTCGAACTGCGGCGCCATCATCTTGCACGGTCCGCACCACGGCGCCCAAAAGTCAACCAGCAGCGGCAGGTCACTGCGCTCCAGATGACGGGCGAAGGTCGCTGTGGTCAGATCAATGGGTTCTCCGGTGAACAGCGGGTGCTGGCACCGCCCGCAATTGGGCTTCTCTGCCAACTTGTTGGCTGGCACGCGATTGATGGATTGGCAGTGTGGGCAGACGATATGAATGCTGTCACTCATGAGGTGGCTCCTTGGGACACAGAGGAAGTAATGGCTCCAGCAGTTGGGCCGCCGTGACATGGGGATTCGAACTGTAGCCCTTGCGTCAGTTGCCGGATGCTGTATTCATCCAGCGTTTCCCGTGCGAGCAGTTCGCGCGCGCATCGCTCCAGCACATCTCGGTTAATTTCGAGAATTCGGTATGCACGATCAAACACACCCATCACAATGTCACGGATGGCTTGGTCGATGCGTGTCTGAGTCGATTCGGCTACTCGGCAGCCACCCTGTGCCAGTTCAGGCGCATCAAGAAAACGCGGCCTCTGTGCCTCAAAAGCAACGTACCCCAAACCCTCATCCATGCCGAAGCGCGTAATCATGTCACGGGCGATGTCGGTGGCCCGCGCGAGATCGTCTGAAGCCCCTGTGGACAGCTCGCCAAACACGAGCTTCTCAGCCGCACGCCCTCCCAGGAGCACGGCGATCTTGTGCTCCAGGTCGGCACGTGTCATCAGAAATCGGTCTTCGGTGGGCCGCTGCAGGGTGTAGCCGAGTGCACCGATGCCACGCGGAACGATTGAAACCTTGTGTACTGGGTCGGTGCCTGGCAGCGCCAGCGCCACCAGCGCATGCCCCATCTCGTGATAGGCCACGGTTTCCCGCTCCTTGGGATTGAGCACTCGGTTCTTCTTCTCCAGGCCCGCCACGATGCGCTCGATGGCGGAGGTGAAATCCTGCAACTCCACGGCGGACGCTTTGCGCCGGGTCGCGGCCAGCGCGGCCTCGTTGACCAGGTTCGCGAGGTCTGCACCCGAAAAGCCCGTGGTCAGCGCAGCCACCTGTTCGAGATCGATATCCTGAGCCAGCGTCACCTTCTTGACGTGGACTTTCAGGATGTCCAGCCGTCCCTTCTTGTCGGGCCGGTCCACCAGCACCTGACGGTCGAAGCGACCGGCGCGCAGCAGCGCCTGGTCGAGGATTTCGGGGCGGTTGGTGGCGGCGAGGATGATCAGCCCGACCGAGCTGTCGAAGCCGTCCATCTCCGTGAGCAGCTGGTTGAGGGTCTGCTCGCGCTCGTCGTGGCCGCCGATGGGGCCGCCGACACCGCGCGCGCGGCCCAGCGCATCGAGCTCGTCGATGAAGATGATGGCCGGCGCCTGCCCGCGGGCCTGCTCGAACAGGTCGCGCACGCGCGCTGCACCCACGCCGACGAACATCTCGACGAACTCCGAGCCTGAGATGGAAAAGAACGGTACCCCGGCCTCGCCCGCCACGGCCTTGGCCAGCAGGGTCTTGCCCGTGCCGGGCGGGCCAACCAGCAACACACCTTTCGGGATGCGCGCCCCGAGCCGTCCATACTCCTGCGGATTCTTGAGGAAATCGACGATCTCAACCAACTCCGCCTTGGCTTCATCGACGCCAGCGACATCGGCAAAGGTCACGCCAGTGTTCTTCTCCATGAATACCTTGGCACGGCTCTTGCCGATGCTCAGGAAGCCACCCATGCCCTGCTTCTCGGCGAAGCGGCGGAACAGGAAGAACCAGACGCCGAAGAAGGCCACCGCCGGCAGAATCCAGGAGAGCACATCACGTAGCCAGGTGCTTTCCACCACCCGCGCATAGGGCACGTCGTACTTGGACAGCCGCTCGGCCAGGTCGGGTTCGACACGGGTGGCCACGATGGTGGTCTTGCCCCGGCTGTCCGGCGATTTCAGGCGCCCGGTGACCGTGCGGTCCGACACCAGCACTTCGGCGACGCGCCCCTCGGCCAGCGCCTTCTCGAATTCGCTGTAGGGCACGGGCTCGACGGTCTTGGCCGCCTGCCAGTAGTTCTGCAGCGTCAGCAGCAACAGGCCGGCGACGATCCAGTAGCCAATGTTCCATTGATCTTTCTTTTCCATGGGCAATGTTCCTCGCAAGTCGTGTCGCTAGAGAATGGGGGTGAACAGACGGGCCACCCCGTCGCGCAAGCGGATGGCCAGCGGGCGGGCGCGCAACGCCTTCGCCGATATCTCGCCCGACGCATCACGAGCGGCATCAAAAAGGGATTCCAGCCGCGTAGACAGCGCGGTGTCGTACACCTCCACATTGAACTCGAAGTTGAGGCGCAGGCTGCGCGCATCCCAATTGGCCGAACCCAGGCAGCACCACTGGCCGTCTATCAGCATCAGCTTGCTGTGGTCGAACGGGCCAGGCCGTTCGAAGATGCGTACACCGTGCTCCAGCACCTGCCAGTAGTGGGCGCGCGCGGCCCATTGCACCGTGAGATGGTCGCCGTTTGCGGGCGTCAGCACCTCGACGCGCACGCCGCGCAACGCGGCCGTGCTCAGCGCCGCGATCATCGGCTGATCGGGCACGAAGTAAGGTGTCCAGATGCGCACCGAATGCTTCGCCGCGCTCAAAGCGCCCATGAAGGTCCAGCGCATCCTGTCCAGGGCCTCATCGGGACCGGCCTCGATGCCGCGCGCCCAAGAGGTTCCTTGCTCATCAGCCGTTGCGGGCGGTTCGCCCCAGAAACCCTTGCTGAGCCGCTCGCCCGTGGTATCGCACCAATCGTCGGTGAAGCACCGCATCAGATGCGCAACCACCGGCCCGCGCAGACGAAAGTGCAAATCGTGACAGGCCTGGCCCGGCGCATCGGGCCGCCAATACGGGCTGAAGATGTTCATGCCGCCGGTGAAACCCGTCTCGCCATCGATCACCAGCAGCTTGCGGTGATTGCGCAGATGCGCGGCATGCAGGCGCGCGGGAATCAACGTCGGGTTGAACGTCGCCGCCGGAACGCCGGCGCGTTGCAAGGCGCGGTAGGCGCTGCGGGGCCTCCAGCGGGCATAGACGTCGTCGATCAGCACCCGCACTTGCACGCCGCGCTCATGAGCCCGGCGCAGCGCATCGACGAACTGCGCCCCGATGCCTTGGCTGTCGAAGATGTACGAAGCCAGCGCGACGCTGTGCCGCGCCGACTCGATGGCAGCGAGCATGGCCGGGTAGGCCTGCTCGCCATCGACGAGCGGCTCGATGCGGTTGCCGCTGGTCAGCGACTGGCCGGTGGCACGTCCCACCAGGTGCGCCAGGCCGGCAAACGGCGCCGATACGGCCTGGGGCATCGTAGGCGCGAGGTCCTGCCGAACAGCAGGATCTGCCCCCGGAAACAGCCGCCGCGCCCGCCGCTGGTAACGGTTGATGCCGAACAGCCCATACAGCAGCGAACCGCCCAGCGGCAACAGCGCGATCAGCAGCACCCACAGCGTGGCCGATCGAGGGTCACGCTTGTAGATGACCGCGTGCCCCGCTGTGGGGATAGCGACCGCCAGCGACACGAGGGTGGCTGCCCATGTCAGCCCGTTGGGGTCGGACACGACAGCCTCCCCATGACTCAAGATTCGCCGCCCGCTGACTTCTTCTTGCGCGCAGGCTTGCTCGCGTCGCTAGGCGGCGTCTCGGCCGCGTTCGCGGCATCGGGCTTCTCAGGCTCGGCCGGCTTCGCGGGTGGCTCCTGGCGCTCGAAGACCACCCGTTCGGCCTTGTCGTCCCAGCGGGCGCTGGCGTGATCGGCCTTGCCGATACCGCCACCCAGCATCTCGCGCGCCAGTGCCGTCTCCAGCTCGCTGCGGATCAGCCGCTTGAGCTCACGCGCGCCGAATTCGGGCTTGTAGCCTTCCTCCGCGAAGTGATCGATCAAGGTCTGATCGAAGGTCAGCGTCACGCCCTGGCTGGCGGCGTTGCGGGCCACACGATCGAGCTGCAGGCCGACGATATGGCGGATCTCCTCCTTGCCCAGCGCATGGAAGACGATGATTTCGTCTATGCGGTTGAGGAACTCGGGGCGGAAGTGTCCGCGCAGCACGTCCATCACCTCGAACTTGGTCTTCTCGTATTCCTCGCCGGCGGCGCCACGGGCCTTCAGCCGACGCTGGATGATGTCCGAGCCCAAGTTCGAGGTGGCGATGATGATGGTATTGGTGAAATCCACCACCCGGCCCTTGCCGTCGGTGAGCCGCCCGTCGTCGAACACCTGCAGCAGGATGTTGTAGACGTCGGGGTGAGCCTTCTCGATCTCGTCCAGCAGCAACACGCTGTAGGGTTTGCGCCGCACCTTCTCGGTGAGCTGGCCACCCTCGTCGTAGCCGACGTAACCCGGAGGCGCCCCCACCAGGCGTGCCACGGTATGGCGTTCCCCGTACTCGGACATGTCGATGCGCAGCAGCGCACCTTCATCGCCATAGATGGACTCGGCCAGCGCCTTGGCGAGCTCGGTCTTGCCCACGCCGGTCGGCCCGAGGAACAGAAAAGTCGCCACCGGCTTGCTGCCTTCGCGCAGGCCCGCGCGCGACAACCGCACGGCATCGGCCACCGCGCGCACTGCTTCGTCCTGGCCCACCAGGCGCTCGTGCAGCCGCTGCTCCAGATGCAGCAGCTTCTCGCGTTCTTCCACCGTCAGCTCGTTGACCGGAATGCCGGTCAGGCGCGAGACGATCTGCGCGACATGCTCGGCCTTGACTTCGGCGCTGCCCGAGGCGCGCTCGCGTTCCCATTCCTCGACGAGCTTCTTGAGTTCAGTCTCCTTGGCCTCGATGCGCTTGCCCAGCTCGGCGGCCTTGTCGTACTGCTTGCGCGAGGCCACATAGTCCTGCTCACGCCGCAGCTGGTGCAGTTCGGACTCCAGCTCTTGCACCGCCACCGGGCGGGCCGTGGCCGACAGCTTCACGCGTGCGGCCGCCTGGTCGAGCAGGTCGATGGCCTTGTCAGGCAAAAAGCGCGCGGTGATGTAGCGGTCCGACAACTCGGCGGCGGCGATGATCGCATCCTCGGTGATGCTGACCTTGTGGTGCGCCTCGAAGGTGTCGCGCAGGCCGCGCAGGATCATCATGGTCTGCGCTATCGTCGGCTCGGGCACCATCAGCGGCTGGAAGCGACGCTCCAGCGCGGCGTCCTTCTCGATGTACTTCTGATACTCGTTGAGCGTGGTAGCGCCGATCAGGTTCAGTTCGCCGCGCGCCATCATCGGCTTGAACACGTTGGCCACGTCCAGCCCGCCTTCGCCGCCACCCTGGCCTGCACCGACGATGGTGTGCACCTCGTCGATGAAGAGAATCAGCTCGCCCTGGTGCTCGGTCACTTCCTTGAGCACCTTCTGCACGCGCTCCTCGAACTCGCCGCGGTACTTGGCGCCTGCCACCATGGCGTTGATGTTGAGTTCGACCAGACGCTTGTCGCGCAGCGTCTCGGGCACTTCGCCGGCGACCATGCGCTGCGCCAGCCCTTCGACGATGGCGGTCTTGCCGACGCCGGGCTCGCCGATCAGCACCGGGTTGTTCTTCTTGCGCCGGGCCAGCACTTCGATGGTCGTCTCGATCTCCTGCGCGCGGCCGATGACCGGATCGAGCTTGCCCTCGCGCGCCATCTTGGTGAGGTCGCGCGAATACTTGTCGAGTTCCGGCGTGTTGGTCGGCGTCTCGGCGCGGCCATCCTCGGCCCCTTTGCCGACCACCTTGCTTACCTGCTGGCGCAGCGCTTGCGGCGTGAGGCCGTAACGGCGCAGCAGGTTGGCCGCCAAACCTTCGCCTTCCTCGGCGAGCCCGATCAGGAAATGCTCCGGCCCGACATAAGAGTGGCCGAGTTCGTTGGAGGCCACGAAAGCACGGCTGAGCGCGTCCTTGACCCGGGGCGACACGCCGATCTCGCCCTCGAACGGCTTATCGCCGCGCTTGGCTTCGGATTCGATCTGGCGCTTGAGGTCATCGACCTTGATCTTGAACTGCCCCAGGATGGTCTTGACCACGTCGCTGTCGGATAGCGCCAGCAGCAGGTGTTCGGTATCGACTTCGGCGCGCCCGAACTCTGCAGCGTGTCGGGCGGCCTCCTGCAATAGGGCCTCGGACTGTTCGCTGATACGGCTGGCGAGCCCACTGCCGCGACGGCGCGCGGTGCCCGTACCGGCCGGGGCGGGTTCGCCGAACGAGGCATCGACGACCTCGTCGGTATCGGCCGCCATGGACGGTGCGTCGTCACCGATGCGGAAGAAGTCGCTGCCAAGGAAGTCTTCGAACAGCCCGCTGCGCGAGCCGAACAAGGCTTCCAGCGGTGAGACGGTGCGCTTTTGCTGGCGCACCAGTTGGCGATAGTGATCGTCACACAACAGCATGGTGCTGTGGCGACCATTGAGATTGGCTTCCACCCGCACCGTGGCGGGCTGGCCGCAGACTTGGCATTGTTTTCTGGCCATGCTGATGCTCCTGTAAAGATTGATCTGACGAGGCACCGCCGATCACGGTGCCTCATCTCTTTGTGGTTTTTGAGAAAAACGCGCTGCCCCGCGTCAGCCGTTGATCGGGATCGAGCGCCCCTGCTTGGGCGTACTGGCCTCGCGCTTTTCCATCGTGATCGTGAGCACGCCGTTCTTGAAAGCGGCCTTGATCGTGTCCTGGTTGGCATCGGCCGGCAGGTTCAGAGCGCGCTGAAAGCTGCCGTAGGAGCGCTCCACCCGGTGGAAACCGCCGTCTTTCGTTTCCTGCTCCTGACGCTTTTCACCGCGCACCAGCAGCACGTCGTTGTCGAGCGTGATCTGGATGTCTTTTTCCTCGACGCCGGGTACTTCCAGGGCGATCTTGTACTGCTTGTCGGTCTCCTGGATGTCCAGCGCCGGCTTCAGCATGCCCGGCCAGTCCGACGGCCAGCGTGGCATGGCCAGCGTCGGGAAACCGAAGCCTCGAAACGCGTCGTCGAACAGGCGGTCGATCTCGCGATGCAATTGCAGGATGGGACTGACGGGCCCACCCGCCACCGGCAGGTCATTGCGCTGCACCGGCAGCGAGGCAGTGCTCTGTTGTTCTTCCTGCTCCTTCTTGAACCAGTTCCAGGGAGCCAATTTCTTGAAATCAATGTCCATGTCACACCTCCAGAAATCAATTGAAGACTCACTCAATCCGTTTGCCTGCGGCTATGGATAGCGCGCCCAGGCAACACGGGATGTTTCGCTGACTTCGGCTGCTCATCTGTGCGTATCACCTCCTTCTTTCTGCCTGCTTGGATCTGATCATTGATCCATTGATCGATTTCACTTTGACGAAACCGCCACGTCCCGCCGACCTTGAAGGCCGGAATTTCCCCGTGCGCGGCGAGCCGGTAAAGCGTCCGCTTGCCGACCTTTAAGTAGGTAGCCAACTCGTCGAGTGTGAAGATCGCCTGCTGGCGCGCTGTCATACCACCCCCACAAGTTCCGTCGTCACGCGGCCTCGCTCGAGGAAATTCTTGCAAGACTTTGCAAGATATTGCGCCTAACATGCCGAAAGTCAAGAGTCAACATCCAGCGACCTGCTGGGCGATTGATGTGACTCAAATCTTCAAGGACGGTATGCCAGGGCGGGCCGGTCCGGCGCAGGGGACGGTGGGTTGATCGGGACCTTGCGGGCGCCGCCCACGGCCGCAGATCAAACACCGATCCTCACGTTGTAACCGAGCGCCCGCAGCCCCTTGCTCGTCCGCATGTTCCTTGGTGGAAACTCGTCTGGGCGCGCCCAGCCGACGATTTCCCCGAGACTGCTCAGGCCAATGTGCGGAATGGCCCAGTCGTCGCTGCGGATCGCGCTACCCAAGAAGCCCAGTGGCAGCGCAGGACGATTTTGGCCAAATCATCGAATCCACGTCCTCAAGGCCAAGGCGTTACTATTTAGTTCGGATTACGGACGCGGGTTCGGTTCCGTGTTCCACCACCAAAATTCAGCGCCCAACTGTTCTCAGTTGGGCGTTTTCATTTGTGCTTCCCGCATGACACGCGGGGTTCCCGCAGATTCTGCGTGTGCGCCCGGGGTCCTATGGCCTGGCAGGAACATCCCCGGTTGCCCTCCGTTCCGCCCTCTCTTCTCTCGAAATCGGCGCTAACTTCTTCGCCGTGGCACACGCACATGGCCTTTTGCGACCATGATTTGCGCGCGTGCCATTGCCATTCGTTGTCGGGCGGGCTTGGTGCAGCAATCCATCACGCCAACACAGCCGCCGCGCAAGGCATGGAATACAAGCCTGCGCGCTGCTGCGTGACAACGAGCTTCATTCCGCTACGGGCCAAAGCCTCTGATGCTCCACAGTAACTGCATAGTCACAAACTCGATGAACCACCACTGACCCAGAATGAGCCCTAATACAACGAACGAAACAGACCAGCGGCTTGAATTCGCACGAGCAAGAATCCTAGCTGCAAGAGCTCCACTCAGGACTCCAAGCAGAGATAACAGAGCCCAATACCGTCCAATCTCCCATAGTGCCGTATAGGTAATCGATGTCAGCAAAGAGGCAATTACAAAAGGCGCCCAAAGGGCAAACTGTGCGTTCAATGTCACTTGAAATACTGAATGGCAGCGTCCCTGTAGCGACGGGTGTCACCCTCCGTTCCGATTTTTGGAGGCTGCGCCCAACGTCGTGGGTTATCGTCAAGCGCCTCCAACTCCTTGACCATGGTTTTGTTGCAAGCCCTTATGCACTCCTGGTCGGTTCCGCACTTCACATAGCAATTGTCATGTCGTTCATAGCATGCATCGCCACTGTCTGTGGGTGAGGCATTTCCCGGCTTTTCCTTTCCACAGGAGTATTTCCCGCCGCTCCAACATTTTCCACCCCAGTTGCCATTGGTCGGTCCGTCAAAACGGCTCCGACCCCCAGAAGTGTTGTTCCAATCCGTCGCATCTAAACCCGCTGGATCGATATAGCTCAGCGGGTTGCCATTGACATAGCTGTACGAATTATTGAGTCTCGTATAAGTACATGACATCAGAACGCCAATTCAGCTTGCTTCCAGAACGCAGCGACGAGCGTAGGTCGGCGCTGCATGGATTTGAGCCGGTTGCGGGCGAACTGGCCGACCTCTCCAATGGTGTGCAGGCACAGGTTGGCGATCTCGTGTTTCTTCAGATAGGCTCAGATGGCCTCGACCGGATTGAGTTCTGGCGCGTAGGGCGGCAGACGTGCGACAGCCATGTGGCCGTCCAATTCTTCCAGCCATGCTTTGACCAGGCGCGAGCGGTGCGTGGCAACGCCGTCCCAGATGATCAGCAGCGGTCGCTGGATCTGGCGCTTGAGCGCACCGAGGAATTCGATGATCTGCTCGGAGCGGATGGCGCCGGGAAAGAAACGGAAGTAGAACTGCCGGAAGGTCAGCCCGGCGATGGCCGAGAGCTGTTTCCAGGTGAAGCTGTGCTGCAGGATCGGCGTGTGGCCGCGCAGGCTCCAGGTGCGCGCCACGCTGGGGCGCTCACTCAGTCCGGACTCGTCAATGAAGACGATGGTGCGTCCCTCCCGCTGGGCTTTTTTTTGAGCGCAGGCCAGGTGTGCCGCTTCCAGCGGACAATCGCGGCCTCGTCCCTCTGGGTGGCGCGCTTCTCCGGCTTCTGGCAGGAGAAGCCCAGCCGGCGCAGCAGGTGCCACAGATGGCCGGTGCTGTACTCCACGCCGAAGCGCGCCGCGATCAGTTTGCCGATGCGCGGGAGCGTCCACAGCTCGGTCGGCAAGCCTGCCGCCAAGGCGCCGGCCATGAGCAGCTTGCCAAGCTCGCGCTCCTGTTCCGCATCGAGTTGGCGCGGCCTGCCCAGATCGCCGCATTTGAGGGCTTCCTTGCCACCTTCGGCCAGGCGCTGCTCCCATGTCGCCACCGTTTGCCGGGCCACCCCCAATTGCCGGGCCACTTCCGCCTTCGGCACACCGCGCAGAAGCAGCTTGGCTCCTTGCAGGCGCCGCTTCTCCAATGCCTTGAAATCCCGCTTGTGCTTCATCACCGTACTCCGAAACGAACACAAGCAGATTAACGCGCTCACCCATCATGGCGTTGACAGTCATTTATACGGGACTCAATAATCCCCCCCGCCAGCCCAATCGGATCGGTTTGAAGGTACCGTCCGATCGCTGGATCATAATCTCTGAAGTAGTTGTAGTGGGTGGAGGTTTCCTTGTCGAAATACTGTCCAGGGAAGCGGAGGTT
>JABAQJ010000010.1 GCA_019186945.1 Gemmatimonadaceae bacterium | reverse complement strand
CGCACTCGAGCGAGCAGTTTTCGCGGCCTGGCCGTTAACATCGTGTCGCGAATGGATATCGCTGCAAAACCAGCCTGACCTCACCACGCCAACGCAACCCGCATCATTGCCACGCTCGGCATGGAAGCGGACAAGAACGACGGAGCGAATCGCGCGCTCGGCCACTTCCCCAGCGGACACCGGATTCAGCAGGCTCGAGCCCAGCCGGCCATCGTTACGACGAGTGCCGCAAGCCCTTCGCCATCTCCGAGGTTCAGCACCGGAATCGGTGGACTCGAGCCCAGCCAGCCATCGAGGACTCGCGCACCCTGGAGGAACTCAGCGATCCAGTGGCGCTGCCAAGCCGACACCAACTCCCGCCCGTGAGGTTAATCCCCTGCTTGCCGAGGAACGGTGGGACGCAGGAACCGGAACACGCAGCCACGTTTCGCGGCACCGACCCTCGACCTCACCCAAGGGCGAACGCAAGGAGGCCACAACACCTCCGAACTAACCCTCAGTGACCGCGACGCTAACCGCACGACGTCATTCGTCGCTCCCGTACAGCACAGGACGTTACTTACAGCTGTCCCAGAGCCGTGTCAGGCGGACGCCTTGTACGGTGAATCCTGGTAGGGAGACTCGTCGCCGTCGTCCCCGTATACGATTCTAGCTGGCGCTTTCTGGACGGGCTCGCACCAGGACACGCCAGCGAGGTGCCGCACGTTCTGCAGGATCCCCTCACTCAAGTGCGACCCGTAGCGAAGCAGATTTTCCGCGCGGCGGCGCTGGGCGAGAAGGTAGGCCAGAAACGGCGTGTCCTTCTTCGACGCGTTGCACCGGCGGCAACATAGCACGAGGTTGTCGCGCCGATCGTAGGCGCTCTGGCCGCGACGCGGCGTCACGTGGTCCAGTGTCATCGACGGCGCGTCATAAGTGACGGCACAGTAGGCGCAGGTCGGACCGTGCTGAGCAAGTAGCCAGCGACGGGTTTCCGCGTAAGCGACCCGCCCGGTCGGGCACGATGTGTCGCTGAACTGATGGCCGGCACCACGCCGGCCCCTTCGACTTCGATTTTTCTTCCCTGATATCATGCGATTATCGTTGTACTCCGCACCCACATGCGCACGGTCCATCGATCGATTGCCGCCTTCATTCCAATGACGATTGACGCGTAAAGAGGTCAATGCCACGGCAATACGTTCATGAATCTAATCGGCGTGAACGTGGCCGGGAACGATCTCAAGGGTTGAGCGTCATGGCGGTCGCTCCGCCCACCAGGTTCTCCCGCAACACATCGACGCGTGCGCCATCGCTGGCGGCGGACATCCAGAACCGCGGACGGCGCCGGTACTGCGTCGCGAAAGGCTCCATCGCACTGTCCGCCAGCTGCCGAAGTGGACCGGGCGCTCCCGCTGCGATCGCGCATCCGCCCCAGCCCGCGCCCGTTAGGCGCGCGCCAGTCACACCCCGGGTTTCCTGTGCCCGGTCCACGAACCAGTCCAGTTCCGGCGTTGAGCACTGGTAGTCGTCCCGCAACGATGCGTGAGAGGCGTACATCGAGTCGCCGGCGAGTCTGCCGGTCTCGCGAAGCGTACGCACGCATGCGGCGACGCGAGCGGTTTCACGCACCACGTGCAGTGCGCGCTTGCGCACGATCTCGTCCATCGTCGCGCGCCGCACCTGTTCCTCGGACGCGCGAGAGAGCCAGCGCACCGCCGGCTCATTCCGCTGAATCGCCCGCAGCGCGATCTCGCATTCGTGCCGCCTTTGAGCGAACGCCGATGTACGAAGTGAACGCGGCGTTCGTGTGTCGAAGATCAGGACGGTGGCCGCCATCGGTACGAGCGTCGCCTCCTCCCGATCGCAGGCAACCAGCAACGCGTGACCCTCACGCGCAAGGCTGCTCACGTACTGGTCCATGATGCCGCACGGCACGCCAACGAATTCTGTTTCGGCGCGATGCGCAACGCGGGCCAGCGTCCGGGCGTCGAGCCCGCCACCGGACCACGCGTTGAGCGCGAAGGCGGTCGCGACCTCGAGCGCTGCCGACGAACTCAGGCCGGCACCGGAGGGAACGTCGCTCGCCACGGCAATACGCAACGGCCGTGGGGCAACACCTGCCGTGCCCAGTGCCAGCATGGTTCCGGCCACGTAATCCCACCACGCCGAACTACGGGACGGTCCCGTCGGAGAGAAGGCGCCGACTCGCGGCGACTGCTCCGAGACAGCATGCGACAACGCATCCGTCGACGGACCAACGGCGACCGACGTGCGGAGCGACAGCGCCATGGGAAGCACGTCGCCGCCATTGTAGTCAGTATGCTCGCCGATCAGGTTCACTCTGCCGGGCGCGGAGGCAACGACCGCAGGATCCTCGCCGAAGGCGCGTCGATAAGTCGCGGCAGCGCGCTCCGCACTCACGGAGTCACGCCTAACGCATGCACTGCGTACCAGCAGGTGTAAGCCAACAGCCCGGCAAGCGCTGCGTCGCCGCCATTGCCGATGGCCTTGCCGTCTGCATCGACTTCCTCGGACGCCAGACCACGGTCCAGAGGCGCCCGCCTGAACCATTGGAGTACGTCGCGCGCATCCGGACCCAACAACCGGGCGCATTGCTGCGCGAGGAACCGCGGCTCGAGTTCCAGGCTGCGCACGGTGCGCCGATACGCGGAATCGTTGCGGTCGACGAGGTCGTACAGCGGCAACCAGAGCACGGACACGAGCGGATCGTCGTCACCGACGGCCTCACCCGCCAGGTTCACCGCGGATCGGAACACGGGCTTTCCGTCCCGATCCGCCAGGAAATGGCGGCGGAGGGCAGCCCGGACGGCCTCCGGGTTCTGGACTTCGCGCGCGGTGTTCTCGTCGAGTGTTCGCCTGAACACGTCCAGCGCCTGCGCCGTCACGGCGTTGCCATGCAGGGTGAACGGAAACGCCGCGCGGGTTCCATTCGGCGTGACTTCAGTCCCATACAACGGTATCTCCTCGTGGCGCCGCGCCGCGATGTCCTCGTGCGATCCATACAGGGTGTCCGCCAGGACGGGTTCCTCGACAATCTGATCGTCCCCGGTCTCGCGAATGTAGCGTTCGGTCGCCAGCGCATAGGCGGCCGCGCCTTCGAGGCAGAAGCCGGGCTCGAACAGCGTTCCGTCCAGGTATCGGACACCGCTGCCCGGTGCGTAGCCGTGCAGTTCGCAGGCGCGCAGGAGGAGTTCTCTCGCCAGCGGTGGATCCGCCAGCTGCACGGCGGGGATCGTCCACGTGAGTGCCTCCCATTCCCGCACGGTCACGCCGGTGGCATGACCTGGTGCACGCGTGCGGACGACATAGAAATGGGCGTCATCGAGGCCGCGAGCGACGCTGTAGAAGTAAGCGAACAACAGGTTGCGATTCAGGAGTCCATCGATGCTCTCCTGGCCGGTACTCTGCTCGAGCACGCGCAGCGCATCCCGCGTGGCCGACAGGAGCGCTCGCCAGCCACGCCGCCTCATGACCCCTGCGGTCCCGACGGCGCCGTCGCCTTCCGGACCGACGGCCAGAAAGAACGCCGCATCGGCCTGTCCCTGCGCCGGCACGCGCACCGCTCGACGTATGGCGTACGCACCACCCTGCCCGTTAGGCAGTTCCCGCACGGCCTCCCCGTCGGATCCGATTGCCAGCGCCGCAATCCCCGGCAACGCCGACCCGCGGAGGACGATCGTGTTCCCGTCGCCGGCAACCGCCACATGCGCGTCCTCGAACGCGTGAGCAGTACGAACGCGCAACTGCCGATGCCCGAGCACGCCTTCCAGGGAAATGGTCACTCGACAGTCGTCGTCGCGGCGGCTCTCGAACGCAAACGCATACACGGCGCCCGCCGTGTCTGCGTCGCGCCCGTACGGCGCGAACACGGTCGCGCGAATCACAATGCTCTCGATCGTGCACGTGAAGGTAGGTAGCCAGGCATAGGCACGCTCCCACGCCAGGACCGTGGAATCGAGCCCGAATCGCACACCGTCGATTTCGATCACTGGTCGTGCCAGCGCCGGACCTCGCCCAGTCAGGAAGTCGCTCGAGCCAGCGAATTCCACAGCCGCTCTGGAGCCACGGTGCACGACGCCAACCGCATGGATCCCGCCATCCCCCGGGTGAATACACGGGATGGAGAGCCAGTGGTTGCCCGTCAGCTGCCAAGGCACGGACGGAATCGGCGCGGTAGTTGCCATGTGTTAGGTTTCCAGCGGGACGACCCGGTCAGCGTGACCGTGCCGGCGTCGCATGACTGCAGGTTGGCCTCCAGCAAGTTACCGTGCATCATTCGATTCTGAAACGCGCTTTACGCCTCCTTGTTCTGCTATTGTGCACCCCCCTTCCGGCGGCCAGTGCGCAACGCCAGCGAGGCCCGGAAGACGATGCCATGGTTCTGCGCCGCGGCGAGATGCGTATCGGAATCCTGACCAACTGGTCGTTCGCCGGCCAGCGCTTCGGCCGCGCTGGCACTGGCGCCGCGGGACGACCGGAACCGTTAGGCACTGACTACACACGAGCGATGGATGCCGGCGCCTTCGAGCAACTCGCATCCGTGCAAACGTCGCTCGAACAATTGCTCGGCACATCGGTGGATCCCCTCAGCGCTGGATCCCTCCGCACCACGATGGACCTCGCCGTCGTGACCACGCCGATCACGGTCGACGTCGGCCTGACAGACCGCTTCATGCTCTCTATCGTCGCGCCGTACGTGAAGAATCGGAACGACGTGACCGTGTACGCCAATACGCCACCGGGCACGGCGAACGTCGGACTCAACCCCGGTCTCTTCTTCGCCTCCACGAGGAATACGAATGCACAAGTAGTGTCCCAGTTGACGGCGGCGGCAACGAAGCTAGGAACGGAACTCGCCCGCTGCGCGCAGAGTACGGATCCGGCGTGCTCCGCCATCAACGCCGACCGCGCCGGGGCTACGGCGCTGACCGCCTCGGCAACCAGCGCGGCGGCGATCATCGGGCGCCTGTACGGCACTACCACAGCGGCCGGCTCGGTATTTGCCCCGTTAGGTGGGTCTGCCCTGCAAGCCGCCGTATACGAACGGCTGACAGCCATGGCGCTGCAGTTCGGCAGGTTCCTCGGCGCGCCACCGGCCGCACAGAGTTGGATCGATGCCCGTCCCGTCGGCTCCAACTTGCTCGCCTACAATGACTTCCAGACTCTTCTGACGGATTCGACAAGCGGGATCGGCGCTGTCCCACTCGAAACGGTCGAACGCAGCCACCTGAGCGACATCTCGCTGGGCGGCAAGTTCCTCCTGTTCGATTCGACAAAGCCCGACACCGCTCGCGGTGGGATGCCACGGCCCGGTACACGTCTGGCCGTGTCAGCGCTCTACCGACCCGGAACCGCACAACTCGATTCACCGGACAATTTTGGAGACGTCGGCACCGGCGACCACCAGGCGGACATCGAACTGGCCGCCTATGCCGACGCAGTGTTCACCCGCCGACTCTGGGCGTCGGTCGTTGCACGGTACGCAGTGCAACAGGCGGACGAACTGCCACTTCGCATCCCGGCCAGACCGGGCGATCCTTTCCCAGCTCAGTACCGCCGGCAGTCAGTCCAACGCAATCTCGGAGACGCGATGTCGCTCGAGATCACCCCTCGATACGCACCCAGCGAAGTGCTGACGATCGCCGCATCCTACCGCCTTTGGAAAAAGGGTGCGGACGCCTACTCCGGGACGTTTACCGTTCCGGACCTGTCAGGCGCCACCGTGAACCTGGACGCATCCGCCCTCAACGTCACAACCGACCAGCAAGAGCAGCGCGCGGGCGTGTCGGTCACGTACTCGTCGGTACAAGCCTGGGAGCGACGTCGGGCACGGTGGCCCGTCGAGGTCGCGCTCGTTCGCTGGCAGTCACTGACGGGTACAAACGCGGTAACCAAGTTCACGACGACGGCACTCGGCGTGCGCTATTACTCCAGCCTCTTCGGTGCCCCACTGCGGCCGCCCCGGCCCACCACGTCAGCTTCGCCACTCACCCGTTAGGTGTCAGAACGCGGCGCCGACTGCGCCACCTGAATGAGCACAGCGGCGACCAGTACTGACTTCCGCATCCAAGCGAATTGCCGTACGTCGCTGCCCGGAGTCGCAGACTCCCTGTACCGGGAGCAACGCCATGGGAGCGGCGGCCATGGAGATGACGGTACAGGAGGACCGGCACTGAACGCCTGACCATTCTCCATGCCGACGGACCAGCGGTGGGTGCAGCGCGCCCAGTTTATCCCCGGCCACCGCACTCGGCGAGAAGACGACGCGGATCGCGCGCCGTCGTGGCGTGAACCCGGCGACGCCATCGTGCTGTCGATTGACGAGAAGCCGCACATCCAGGCCCGGAACGCTCACAGGGTCATCTGCGGCTGCCCAACCGGCGCCCTGTCTCTGGCCCTACCCACGATTCGATCAGACGCGACACGGGACGACCACGCTCTCTGCCGAAGTCGATGCCGCCACCGGGCAGGTGCAAGCCGAGCCTTACCGCCCCCGTCGACTTCGCGAATTACCTGTAGGGCGTGCGCGAAGGCATCGGCGGCCATGTCAGAGTCTACAAACCAGAAGCGGCATCCTTCGAGTGGCGCAAGGAAGTGGTGCACGCAGTCGGCCTGCAGAGTCGTTGCTGCGACCTGCGGACGCAGGCACTAGCAACGGCGACGCCCCCTCACAGCGACCCTTGCTTTGTCCTGCTCGCCGGCAGCGCCAAGCAGCTCCCGAGCGTGTGCACGGCTCGCTTCACTGGAGGCATCGCCACCCAGCATCCGCGATATCTCGGCAACTCGTTCCTCGTCGCTGACGGTGCGGATACCGGCGGTCGTCACACCCCCGGGCGCGTCCTTGCTAACCACCACGTGCCGATGCGCACGAGCCGCAATCTGCGCCAGGTGTGTGATGGCCAGCACCTGATGGTGCATCGCAAGATTTCGCATTGCATCGCCAACTTGTAGCGCAACGCGACCACCGATTCCGGTATCGACCTCGTCGAACACGAGTGTCGGCGTGTCATCGATCTGTGCCAGCACGCTCTTCAGAGCCAACATCACCCGCGACAGCTCGCCACCGGACGCCACCCGCGCGAGTGGACGGGATTCGTGGCCGACGTTGAGCGTCACGCGAAACTCCACGGTCTCGGTTCCGGCTGGACCCGGTTCCGCCAGTGGCGTCAGCACAACCTCGAACATCCCACCGGTCATTCCCAGATCGGGGAGCTGCGCTGACACTGCTCGCCCCAGCCGACTCGCGCCTTCCTGCCGCTTCTCGCTAAGGCCGGCAGCCAAGCGATACAGTCCTTCGCGCGCAGCCGTCTCCTTTGCCGCCAGCGCCTTCAGATCGATTGCAGCTCTGTCCACCAGATCCAGTTCCGCCACGCTCGTCCGAAGCGTCTCCAGCACACCTCGCACGCTTCCCCCATACTTCGCAGTCAGCCGATATATGACCTCCCGCCGCTGCTCCAGTGCGCGCAGACGATCAGGATCAGCGTCGAGCGAAGACTCGTAGTCTCGAAGTTCTCGCGAAACCTCAGCGAGCCCATCCATGGCACTTTCGACGATCTCTCCAAGACGGCCAAGCGCCGGATCCATGCGTTCGGCTGCCGTCAACGATCGACGCAGGATTGCGAGCCGGCGAAGAACACCAGAATCGTCCCCCTCCATGGCGTCAGAGACAGCGCTGACGTACTTGCGGAGATCCTCGACATGGACCAGACGCCTTACTTCATCTTCCAGACGCAATTCCTCGTCTGACAATAATTTGGCCTCGTCGATCTCACGCACCACATGACGTAAATAATCCGATCGACGTTCCGCCTCCGCTCGTTGTTGCGCGAGCTGACGGCGAGCTTCCACGACACGTTGTACCTCGGCGTGTGCGACGCAGACACGCTCGGCGTCCAGTGAGCAGCCGGCGTAGTCGTCGAGCATTCGCATCTGCGCTTCTGGATGCAGCAGCGCTTGCGACTCGTGTTGACCGTGAAGACCGACCAGCCGCTGGCCTACCTCAGCAAGTTGCGCCGCGGTTACCGTCGACCCGTTGATCCATGCTCGGCTTCGGCCGCCCGCGGTGATCTCCCGTCGCAGAATGACCTGGCCATCTTCAACTACGATCCCGCGAACGTCGAGAAGTGCAGTGACACCTTGATCGTCGCCTGTGTCGAAGACCCCCTCTACGGTGGCTCGATCTTCGCCAGTGCGGATCATGTCTGCATGACCGCGCTCGCCAAGCAGGAGGGCGAGCGCACCGACGATAATCGACTTACCAGCTCCGGTCTCGCCGGTGAGAACGCTGAATCCCGGCGCGATGGTCATCGAAACGTTCTCGATGATCGCGACATTGCGGATCCGGAGTTCGATCAGCATTCCGGGTTGGGGTCGTCGTCCGTCGACGACCCGATACCCCACCTCAGCTTGCGGCGCATACGGGAAAAGAACGTCGACTCCGGGAACCGCACGAGTATCACACCCTTGCTGGCTCTCGAGACGTGGACTGCGTGCGAAGCATCCAGACAACCGCCAACCTGCCCGTCTATGGTGACCAGGCAATCGGGATCCTCATCGTCGACACGCACGACGATATGCGAGGATGGTGAGAGGAGTATTGGCCGGATTGCCAGAGTGTGTGCGGAAATCGGCGTAAGCAGTAGCGACTGATGATCCGGCGCGACGATCGGTCCACCGGCGGACAGACTGTACGCAGTTGAGCCCGTCGGCGTCGCTATCACAAGGCCATCCGCACCCAGCGTGGCGATCTCCTCGCCATCGACCTCGATCCGCATGCGCATGACACGTGCCTTCCCCGCCTTGTGAACGACCACATCGTTGAGGCCGTACCAGGCCGTGCGGCCGTTTCCGTCGCCCACAGTCGCTTCCAGAGCCATCCGTCGATCGCTGAGGTAGTCACCACGAATGAAGCGGGCGAGAGATGCCTCGAGGGTGTCGCGTCCGCAGGAGGTAAGGAACCCAAGGCGTCCGATATTCACGCCGATAACCGGGACTTGTGCGCCGCGCAGCCAGCGCGCACCGCGCAGAAGCGTGCCGTCGCCACCCAGCGTAATGAGCGCGTCGATCTCCGACGGCTGCGTCAGCAGCGTCCCGCCGCATCGCTGCTGCACGTCGCGTTCGAATGCGAAGGCAACCTGGAGCCGTTCGCCGATTGGCGGAAGCGCGCGCAGGAGGTCGCCAAGTGCCTCGTGACCGTGGTTTCCGATGATGCCGAAGCGGATCACCCGGCGACCGCCTCGGATTCGTGCAGCGCTCGGACTGCTCGCGCAATGCCGTCCGCGTCCAGGCCGCATTGCGCGAGCTGGCGCGGCCGGGACGCCGCGTAGACGATGCGATCCGGCACGCCGAGGGCCACTACCCGCACCGATGGATCGAGATGCTCGACGACCGTGGAGAGGTAGGCGCCGAATCCATTGACCACCGTGCCCTCCTCCACCACAAGAAGGTGGCGGTGCCGATGGATCAGAGCCGCCAACGTCAGCTCGTCGTAAGGCTTGAGGAACCGGCAGTTTACCACCGTCAGATCAAACCCATCTGCGGCCAGTGCTGCGGCCGCCGCCGATGCCGGTCCCAGCATCGTGCCGACCGCCAGAACTGCCACGTCCCTGCCCTGCCGGACGACCTCCCACGATCCGTACGGTACGACGCCAATCTCTCTCATCGACGGCGCCACATCCGGCGCCGCGTCGCGCGGATAACGCAGACACGCCGGTCCCCGACGCTGCTCGACGGCGGTGCGAAGGAGAGCCAGCATCTCGGTCGCCGAACTTGGCGCCATCACGGTCATGTTAGGCACCGCGAGCATGTATGCGATGTCATACAGCCCCATGTGCGTCTCGCCATCTTCCCCGACCAGTCCAGCGCGATCCATGCAGAACACGACCGGAAGGTTCTGGAGGGCGACGTCGTGAATGACGTTGTCGTACGCACGCTGCAGGAAGGTCGAGTAGATAGCGACCACAGGCACGATGCCGCGAGTCGCCATGCCGGCCGCAAATGTCACCGCGTGGCCTTCCGCAATGCCGACATCGAAGAAGCGGTCCGGATGTGCCTTCGCCACAAGCGATGTACCTGTGCCGCCCGGCATCGCCGCAGTGATGGCCACGACGTCCGGTGCCTCGCTCATCAGTTCGCTCAACCCTTTGCCGAACTGCGCGGTGTAGGCAGGATTCGCAGCCGAAGCGTGAAGCAGTTTTCCAGTCGCCGGGTCGTGTCCGGGCGGCAGGGCATGCCACTTCTCTCCATGATCGCCCGCGGGAAATCCCCTTCCTTTCTGGGTGACCACGTGCACCAGACGCGGACCGTCCATGCCTCGAACCGCAGCGAACGTGTCCACCAGCGTGTTGATGTCGTGGCCGTCGATCGGGCCGAAGTAGCGGAACCCCAACTCCTCGAACAGCACGCCGGGCGTCAGGAACGACTTCACGCTCTCTTCCCACTTGAGCAGGAGCTGCTTGATGGAGGCGTGGCCGCCAACGGCCGACCCTATCGCGCCACGGACGCGGTTATAGATCGGGTTCCGTTGCACCTGATTGAGGTACTTTGAGATCGCACCCACGTTCGGCGCGATGGACATCTCGTTGTCGTTGAGGACGACCACCACGTCGCGATCGGAGTGTCCGGCGTTGTTCATCCCCTCGTAGGCGAGTCCGCAAGTCAGCGCGCCATCGCCGAGGATCGCCACCACCTTGTGGTCCTGCTTCATCAAGTCTCGTGCAGCTGCCATGCCCAGCGCAGCCGAGATCGCCGTCGCCGCGTGACCCGCACCGAACGTATCGTACTCGCTCTCTGTCCTCTTCAGGAATCCGGACACCCCGCCTTCCTGCCGAAGGGTCTCCATCCGCTCGTTTCGTCCGGTCAGGAGCTTATGCGGGTATCCCTGATGCCCCACGTCCCAGACGAGCAGATCGCGCGGCGTGTCGAACACGAAATGCAACGCAATGGTCAACTCCACGACGCCAAGCCCCGCGCCGATATGTCCTCCGGTGCGGGAGCAGACGTCGATAAGACGCGCGCGAATTTCGTCCGCCAGCCTGGGCAGCTCGTCGCGCGCAAGCACCCGCAGATCTGCGGGAGAGTCGATCCGTTCCAGAACAGCCATTACTCGTGGTGCCTCCGGTCGCGAAATCTATCGAGTGATCCTACGACTGGCGCTCCACGACGTGATGCGCCAAGGTCCGCAGTGCATTGGTCAGGAGGTTACTCCGTTCCAGCCGTTCGCAGGCACGGTACGCCAGGGACCGGGCCCGTTCGACTGCGCCATCCACGCCGAGGATGCCTGGGTACGTGCTCTTTCCCAGCGCTCGATCGCGCCCCGCGGTCTTCCCAAGCTGATCGGTCGTCGACGTCACGTCCAGCACGTCGTCCGCGATCTGGAAGGCAAGTCCGAGAGCGTCGCCGAACTGTTGCAATGCCGTCACGCTGGACTCTCCGGCGCCGGCTGCCATGGCGCCAATGCGCACGGACGCCGCGATGAGCGCTCCCGTCTTGGCCCGATGCACCTGCTCCAGCTCCTCGAGCGAAAGCTGGCGACCCTCGGCCTCGAGATCGAGCAGTTGGCCGCCGATCATTCCTCCCGCGCCAGAAGCCTGCATCAACACGCGCACGATCTGCCCAGAGTCGACAACGGTGAGTCCAAGGGCTCTCGAAGCGCGGAATGCGGCCCGCGCCGCCATCGGAACCATGGCCAGACCGGCAGCAGTCGCGACCTGAACACCGAACGCCCGATGTACCGCCGGCCGTCCCCGTCGTACTGCGTCGTCGTCCATGCACGGCAGATCGTCATGCACCAGGGAGTATGCATGCACTACTTCCACCGAGGCGGCGAGATCGATGGGATCCCGGGTTCCTCCACCGGCACGATACGCACCTATCGTCAGCAGGGCCCGCAGTCGCTTGCCTTCCCCAAGCAGAGCGTATCGAATCGCGTCGCCAACGCGCGGGTCCACGTCACCGAGTTCGCGATCGCAAAGCCGCTGCATGGCTTGTACGAGCGAGTTGCGCGGAACATGACAATCCCGGCCGAAGTTGTCAGGCACGGAAGTCCGTCAGGGTCAACGCACCGTCGGCTTTCTCCGTCAGCACCTTCACCGAGGCATCGGCCGCGGCCAGGGCCTCGGATGCCGAGCGCAGGTGCCGCACACCTTCTTCGAACAATGCGAGCGACCGATCCAGCGTCAGGTCACCGGTCTCCAGTTCCCGAACTATCGCATCGAGCCGATCGATCGCCGATTCGAAACTCATGATGTCCCTCCTGCACTGGCGTCCGGAACCACGCGCTCCACGCGGCTCTCGATCCTGCCGTCCACGAACCGCACATGCATGGCGTCGCCGGCCGCGAACCCCGACGCGTGCTTCTGCAGGCGGCCGTGCGCGTCCGTCGCCAGCACGTAGCCACGACCCATTGTCGCCAGCGGGCTCAACGCATGGAGCCGTCCGCCCAGCGTTTCCACACGCGTGCGGCCACGCTCCACGATGCCGCGCGACGCGAGCGCGGCGTGCCGAGACGATGCTCTAAGGCGCGCGCCCCCGCGCTCGACGACCAATCGGGCCGAGCGTTCCAGAGCGAAACACGACTCGCGCACTTGCGCCACCAGGTCGGACAGTACGGGCACCGCTGCCTCGGCCGCAGCCGACGGAGTGGCCGCACGCAGATCCGCGACCAGATCGCAAATCGTGACATCGACCTCATGACCGATCGCCGCAACCGTCGGCATCGGACAGGACGCAAGCGCTCGCGCTACCCGCTCGTCGTTGAAGGTCCAGAGCTCTTCTCGCGACCCGCCGCCTCGCCCTACGATCACGAGGTCCGCCTCTCGCCAGACCGCGACGCGTCGAAGCGCCGCGCATAACGAGTCGACCGCGCCGTCCCCCTGTACCGTGGCCGGCACGGCGACGACCTGGACGATGGGGCAGCGGCGCGCAATGACGCTGATCACATCGTGAAGGACGGCGCCATCCGGGCTCGTCACCACGGCCACGAGGCGAGGGAGCAACGGTAGTGGGCGCTTCCGTGCGGGATCGAGCAGCCCATCGGCACGGAGGCGTTCGCAGGTTGCCTCGAACGCCTTGCGCCACAAGCCGTCGCCGACGCCTCTAATCGCCACCACCCGAAGCTGCAGATCGGCCCGGGCGGCGAACATCGTCAGGCGGCCACGCACCACCACGTCCATGCCCTCGTCAGGCACAGCAACGATGCGGCGGGTGTCGGATGCCCAAACGACGCAACGCAGCTGGGCCGCTCGATCCCTGAGGGTGAAATACCAGTGGCCGTTTCGATGGACCTTGAGTCCTGTGACTTCACCCCGAACCCACTGTGGCGGGACACTCCCTTCCACGATTTCCTTCGTCAAATACGTCAGGTCCGAAACGGCGATCGGCATCGCCGGGCTCTCGCCGGGAAAAGTGCCGCGGGCGTCGGGCGACGATTCGCGAATCGTCGATTCCTGCCGTCCCATATCGACGCCCCTTGCGTCCGATATCGCCCGCAGGCGTTCGGTCACGCCCGCACCTGCCTCGCTGCTCGCACGGTGTTCGCGAGAAGCATCGCGATCGTCATGGGGCCGACACCTCCAGGCACCGGCGTAATCAGCGACGCCACCCTGCGCGCGCTCTCGAAGTGCACATCGCCCACGATGCTGTATCCCTTCGACACCTAGGCGTCCGGCACTCGATTGATGCCGACGTCAATTACGACCGCTCCCGGACGTATCATGTCGCCGTGGACCGCTTCTGGCTTGCCGATCGCCGCAATCACGATGTCTGCCCGCTGCGTATGAGCCTTCAGGTCTCTCGTCCGGCTGTGACACACCGTCACCGTACAGTCGCCCCCGCGGCCCGCCTGTATCAACAGCGCCGCCATCGGCTTGCCGACGATGTTGCTCCTGCCGATGACCACGACCTCCTTCCCGGCCGTCTCCACGCCGTAGCGCACCAGCAACTCCTGCACGCCCGCCGGCGTGCATGGCGCGAAACCGTCCTTCTCTCCAATCAGCAGTTTGCCGACGTTGACCGGGTGAAAGCCGTCGACGTCCTTCGACGGCGCGATGCGCCGCACCACGGTATTCGCGTCAACATGCTTTGGCAGCGGGCTCTGCACCAGGATGCCATGTACCGTCGCATCGGCGTTCAACCTGTCGATGACCGCCTCCAGATCCGCTTGCGAAATCGTGGCAGGCAGTCGGATCGTTTCTCCTTTCATGCCAGCCTCGACACTCGCCTTTTCCTTCGAGCGAACGTAGGTCACGCTGGCTGGATCCTCGCCGACGATTACCACCGTCAACCCGGGCACGATGCCTTGCTCCCGCAGTGCAGCCGCCTCGCGCGCCACATCCGCTCGCACGGCTTTGGCGACCGCTACTCCATCGATCAATCGTGCGCCGTCCGCCGGCGCCAGCGCATCAGCGTGCATAGTCCACAGCCCTCGTTTCTCGGATGACAACCACTTTGATCTGTCCGGGGTACTGCAGCTCCGACTCGACGCGACGCGCGATTTCCTCTGCCAGCGAGTTCATGCGCACATCGTCGATCTGCTCCGGTGTGACGGTCACGCGAATCTCGCGCCCCGCCTGGATGGCAAACACC
Organism: Gemmatimonadaceae bacterium; assembly: GCA_019186945.1. Classification (GTDB taxonomy): domain Bacteria; phylum Gemmatimonadota; class Gemmatimonadetes; order Gemmatimonadales; family Gemmatimonadaceae; genus JABAQJ01. Next base: position 94,909 of record JABAQJ010000010.1, on the reverse strand, counting down.
TTTTCCACGCCCTTGTAGCTCGACGCGATTCGCTCCAGCCCTTCCAATCGCTTGACGTAAGTCTCGAACGCCTCCCGCCTGGCACCGGGTCGCGAGCCTGAAATAGCGTCCGCCGCCTGCACCAGCACCGAAACTTCGCTCTCGTGCGGGACATCGTCGTGATGTGCCGCAATGCAGTTCACGACAAGAGGATTCTCGCCGTATTTCGTCGCGACCTCGACGCCAAGCTGAACGTGCGTCCCCTCATGCTCGTGTGTGAGCACCTTGCCAATGTCGTGCAGCAACGCCCCGCGCTTGGCCAGCGCCACGTCCAGTCCAAGCTCGGCCGCCATGATCCCCGCCAGGTAGGCAACTTCCTTCGAGTGATCGAGGATGTTCTGACCATAGCTCGTCCGGTACATCATCCGCCCGACAAGCTTGATGAGTTCCGGATGCAACCCATGCACCCCCGTCTCGTACGCTGCGCGCTCCCCGGTCTCGACGATCGCTGCCTCAACCTCCTTTCTCGACTTGCCGACGACCTCCTCGATACGTCCGGGGTGGATCCGTCCATCGGCCACGAGCTTCTCGAGCGACAGCCGGGCCACTTCACGCCGCACCGGCTCGAAGCACGAGATCACAACCGTGTCCGGCGTGTCGTCAATGATCACGTCCACGCCCGTTGCCAGCTCGAATGCACGGATGTTGCGCCCTTCACGGCCGATGATCCGCCCCTTCATTTCGTCGTTCGGCAGCGATACGGCCGCCACAGCGATCTCCGTCGTATGTTCCGCTGCGATTCGCTGCACGGCCAGTGCGACGATCTTCTTCGCCTCTCGCTCGGCGTTCCGTTTCGCAAACTCGCGGATCTCGCGAATACGGTTAGCCGCGTCGGCCTCTGCCTCAGATTCCAGTCGCTGGATCAGTGCCTGTTTCGCTTCGGCGGCCGACATCCCGGCGAGCGCTTCGAGACGTCGGCGCTCTTCGCCAACGATCCTTTCCAATTCGGTCTCTCGCTCGCCGACTGCCTTCTCTCTACGGCCCAGGTCGCTTGCACGCTTCCCCAAGTCCCGGTCCCGTTGATCGAGCATGTCGAACTTCTTGTCGAGCTGTGCGTGGCGCTCTTCAACACGACGCTCTTCTCGTTCGACTTCGTCGCGGCGGTGTCTGGCTTCCTGTTCCCATCCCTCGCGAAGGCGAATGACCTCCTCCTTTCCCGTCACTACCGCCCCTTTCCGGAGCGACTCGGCTTCTCGTTCGGCTTCAGAGACGATGCGTTTTGCCGCTTCCTCAGCGGTGTTCCTCGCGATCCGCAGGCGCTCGACCTCGCCCGCGGCGCCAGTGCGTCGCCCAAGAACAAAAGAGACTGCGGCGGCGACAATTCCCAATGCGCCTAACGCAGTCACAAGAATGACCATTGAGCTTGACATCTATGAGCTCCAGCGCGATTCGGAAGGAATCGCGAGTCGGAGAGTGTGCGGCGGGTCGTCAGTCGACACGAGCGTGGATCGCCACCGGACCGGCTCCGACGAAGGGAGCGGGACGGGTTGAGCTAACTCGCGCGTGGGCTTCGACCTACGTCCCTGCGGCTGACGTTCGAACTTAGCCGGATATTCCCAGGAAGGCAATCAGGACGTCGAGCTCGGCTCGTTTGGATCTCCGCTGCGCATCGCCGGTGGCAGAAGGCGGCCGATGTCGGCCCCCAAGTTGCGCATTTCATCATCGAGCCGCAGTCGCGAATCACGTTCGCGAAACAGCTCGTCGGTAATCTGGAGCGCCGCGAGAATCGCCGCTTTGTGCGTTTCCACCACGGTTCCGCTGCGGAGCACTCGTTTGATCGCCTGGTCGACGTACTGCGCCACCGCTCGCGTGTGTTCGGCGGAAGCGTCCGACTTGATCGTGTACTCCTCGCCGACGATCTGTGCCCTCACCGTGTTCCGCCGGTCCGTCATCGCTCACCGTTCCCATTCTGGACCGGAGAGCCCTCCTGCTGCCGAAGGAAACGGACCTGATCGAGAATCTGCTGAGTACGTTCTCCCGCGAACAGGAGACGTGATCGAGCCTCTGCTAGTTCGGCCTCGAGTTCCCGGACACGTGCCTCCATTCCGATCACGCCGGGAACAGCCGCCGCCTCCAAGGCGCGGACGCGCGCCTCCGCTTGCAGCGCGCGTCGCCGGAACGCAGCCAGCGTCTCGCCCAGGTGACGCACCACCTGTTCAAGCTGACGGAACGCGGCCAGGTCAGACGGATCTCGCTCGGACACCAAGTTCCCCTTCGAGGGTTCGCAGGATCTTCTGTCGCCGCCCTTCGATTTCCTTGTCGCGTAGTGTGCGAACCGGGTCACGGAAGGTCAACCGCCACGCGATCGATCGATGACCCGCTGGCAACTCGCGGCCGCGGTATTCGTCGAACAGGACCAGTCGCTCCAGCAGGTCGCCGGCGGACCGTCGTATCGCCGACTCGACCTGCTCTGCCATCAACCGATCCGGAACGACGAGCGCGAGATCGAACTCAGCGGCTGGCGTCGTGGGGAGCGGCGTGAACCGGACATGGCCGGCCCGGGGCTGTGGATCCGGCTCGTGCGGTGCGTGAGACCCGGGCGGAGCAACCGGGGCGTTCGAAATCCGTCCAAGTGAAATCTCCACGCCGAATGCCTCGCTCGCCCACGCGGGGCGATCGAGCGCGATGCGTTCGATCGTTCCGAGCGACTCGCCCGAGTCGCTCACCAGTCGCCACAGAACATCGCCATGGCCGGGAATCGAAACGATTGCCGTGCCAGGGCACGCCACGCGAGCGACTCCCTCGCCTAGAGCGCGAGCGTCCCAGGCGTCGAACGCGGGCACCTTGGACTCCGTGAAATGCGGGGGACGACGCGCGCCCATGATCAGGGCGCCGACACGCACTTCTTCGCGCGGACGACCGCCGCTCCCCAGGTCGCCACGCGAAAAAACCGACCCGATCTCGAAGATACGGACGTCTCCCTGCATCCGCGTGAGGTTATGGGCAGCCCGGTGCGCCAGAGTCTCGAGTACGCTTGTACGCAGGTGCGGCTCGTTCTCCGCAATCGGATTCTGCACGCGAACGTGTGTCGCGTCTTCGCCCCGTACGAAAGGCAGCGGTCTCACCTCGGCCAGCCCGCGGCCGACCAGCGAATCCCGAAGGCGTCGTGCGATTTCGTAGAACGGGTGATCGGGGACCGTGCCGGGTCGGAATGGCTTCAACTCGTCCGAAAGCGCGTCGTACCCACGCAGTCGAGCAACCTCCTCGACCAGGTCCACATCGCGCGACACATCGTGCCGCCAACTTGGCACCGACACGACCAATGCATCGTTCCTGCCGGCACTCACCGCGAAGCCGATCGATTCCAGCCGCCTGGCGATCTCGCCAGCCTCAACCGCTTCTCCCAGCAGTCGCGACAGCCGGGCTGGCCGGAGCGTCACCTGAGCGGATCGAGACGGCGGCGCTCCGACATCTATCGGCACGCCATCCACGCGTCCGCCAGCCACGGCGCACAGCAACTGCGCGGCGATCGCGAGCGCGCGCGGCGATCCCTCGGGATCGATCCCGCGCTCGAAGCGATAGCTGGCATCGCTGATAACACCCGACGAGCGGCGCGCCGCTCGAGTGCGCCCCGGATCGAAGTATGCCACCTCCAGAAAGATGTCTTGCGTGTCCGGCTTCACCTCGCTGTCCAGTCCGCCCATGACGCCGGCGATGGCGATCGGTCGTTGGCCGTCTGTGATGATGGTCTCGTGTCCGGCGAACGTCCGGTCGACGCCGTCAAGCGTCGTCATGCGCTCTCCCCTACGTGCGCAGCGCACCACGATCTGCCTGTTCGCCAGCGCAGCCAGATCAAACGCATGCATGGGCTGGCCGAACCCGTGCATCATGTAGTTGGTGATGTCGACGATATTGGAGATCGACCGCATGCCGACGCTCTCCACCCTCCTCGCGAGCCAGGCCGGACTCGGTCCGACGCCGACACCGCGAATCACGACACCCATGTATCGCGGGCACCCAGCGGCATCCTCGATGCGCACGGTCACGCCGGCTGACGATGCCTCGCGTGCGCCGGCCGCCAGCCTGGTCGGTTCCGGTTCGCCGCCAAGTTCTTCCGGCAACCGCAGCGACGTTCCAGTAATCGCCGCGATCTCGCGTGCCATGCCGAGGTGGTTCAGCAGGTCGGGTCGATTCGGCAAGACGTCGACATCGTAGCGCACGTCGCCTATTTGCATCGCCTCCAGAAGCGGCGTCCCTGGTTGAGCGTCCAGATCGAGTGCCATGATACCATCGTGGTCCTCGCCCAAACCCAGTTCCCTGGCCGAGCAGAGCATGCCGTTGGAGAGCGCGCCGCGGATCCGGCGTCGCTCGATAAGGATTCCACCCTTGTTCCCGGTGGGCATGATCGTGCCTACGCGGGCGAATGGATACAGAGCGCCTTCGACCACGTTTTGTGCACCACAGACCACGTCGAGCTGGGTACCCGATCCATCGTCGACCTTGGTCACCCACAGGTGGTCGGAGTCCGGATGCCGTACTGCGCTCAGAACGCGTGCAATGATTATCGGGCGCAAATCGGCGCGCAGCTGTTCCATGCCGTCAACCGTCGCCACGTGCGCGGACATCAGGTCGCGCAGGGATTCCGGCGTTTCGCCATGCGGGACGAACGCGTGCAGCCAGTCGAACGAAATCAGCATACTGCGAACTGCGCCAGGAACCGGACATCGGAATCGTACAGCAGCCGGATATCCGGGAGGCCGTAGCGGGACATGGCGATGCGGCCGGGCCCCATCCCGAAGGCCCAACCTGACCAGCGTTCCGAATCCAGGCCGGCGGCCTCGATTACCGCCGGGTGAACCAGGCCCGTTCCCATGATCTCGATCCATCGTTTCCCGCGACCGTCACCCAAGTCGACCTCAACGTCCATCTGGGCGGACGGCTCCGTGAATGGAAAGAACGAGGGACCGAATCGAGTGCGCGTAGCACCGCCGTAGAAGCGTCTTGCGAAATACGACAGCGTGGCCTTTAGGTCGGAGAAAGAGATTCCTTCGTCGATCGCCAGTCCCTCGATCTGCTCGAACGCCGGTGCGTGCGTGGCGTCGAAGAAGTCGCGACGATAGACGCGACCCGGCGCCAGCACGCGGATGGGCGGTCGATACTGCTGCATCGTTCGCACCTGAACCGGAGATGTATGCGTGCGGAGCAGCGAACCTCCCTCCAGGTACAACGTATCGTGCAGGTCCATCGCCGGGTGGTTCGGCGGGAAGTTCAGGGCGCCGAAGTTATACCAGTCGGACTCCGCCTCCGGACCGAGCGCGATCGTGAAGCCAATTTCCCGAAAGATGGCGACGATCTCGTCGATCACCAGCGTGACCGGGTGGACCGCACCGCACCATGGGTCGCGGCCAGGCATCGTCAGGTCCAGCGACTTGGCTGTCGCCGCTGCCTTGGCAAGGAGGGCGCGCCGCTGCTCCAGCTGCTCTTCGATGGCCAGCTTTACGGCGTTGAGGGCGGCACCCGCCGTACGACGATCGTCGGCTGGAAGTGTCGGGAGGATAGCCAGGAGTTCCGAAAGCCGACCGCTCTTCCGGCCGACGATCCGATTTCGCAGGGTCGTCCAATCCTCCAGCGTGCTCACGGCGTCGATATGCTGCGCCGCGTGGTCGCGGAGGAGATGCACCTGATCGAGAAACTCGGTGAGCGTCATGCGTACCTGGGATTGGCGAGGAACCCGACCGCACCACCACTGACAGGAATTGACGGCACACGACTTGGCAGCGGCGACGCCAGCGTCGCCCTGCCGACGGCCGTCAGGTGCTCCCGCGTTGCGCGGTGAGCACCGCCTGTTCCGCCTTACGCCAGCGCAGCCTTCGCCTTGTCCGCGAGCAGGGTAAAGGCGGCGTGGTCATGCACCGCCAGGTCCGCGAGCATCTTGCGATCAACCTCCACACCCGCCAGATGCAACCCGTTCATGAACGTGCTGTAGTTCATCCCGCAGAGGTGCGCGGCGGCATTGATGCGCGTGATCCAGAGACGGCGGAAGTCACGCTTCCGGTTCCGGCGGTCACGATACGCGTAACGCCATGCGCGTTCCACAGATTCCTTGGCCGGTCCCCACAGCTTGCTCCGCGCGCCGTAGTAACCGCGCGCTGCCTTCATCACCTGCTTCTTGCGCTTCAGGCGAACAACGTTGGATTTGACTCGAGGCATGGTCGCTCCCTACGCCAGCAACAGGCGTTTGATGTTCTTCGCTTCACCCGTCCGGGAGACAACGGCGGCACGACGAAGATTTCGCTTTCGCTTCGCGGTCTTCTTCGTGAGGATGTGGCTCTTGTATGCCTTGAGGCGGCGCACTTTCCCGGTCCCCGTCACGGAAAAGCGTTTCTTCGCCCCCTTGTGTGTCTTCATTTTCGGCATCGGTCGACTCGCTTATTTCGGTGCCAGAATCATCGTAAGTGACTTCCCTTCCATGCGCGCCGGACTTTCCACCTTAGCGACGTCGGCAAGGTCCGTCGCTACTCGCTCGACCACGGCCTGCCCAAGCTCCGGATGGGCAATCTGCCGGCCCCGAAACATGAGCGTGACCTTCACCTTGTTTCCCTCCTGCAAGAACCGCCGAGCATGCCTCGTCTTCGTTTCAAAGTCGTGATCCTCGATCCCGGGCCGGTACTTCACCTCCTTGAGATGGATCACGTGCTGCTTCTTCTTCGCGATACGAGCCTGCTTCGCCTGCTCGAACTTGAACTTGCCGTAGTCCATGACGCGGACCACCGGCGGTCGTGCCATCGGCGCCACTTCGACCAGATCGAGACCGGCTTCCTCCGCCAAGGCCATCGCTCGATCCACTTCGAGGATGCCCAACTGGCTCCCGTCAGCCCCAATTACCCGGACCGGACTGATCCGAATCTGTCGGTTCACGCGGACGCGCTTGGAATTGTCCTGAATTGGGACGAGTCCTCCAGCAAAGTGATGGTGACAACTACAGGATAGCCGTCACCCGGAAAAGCAAAATCGCGGACTCCACCACAGAGTCCGCGACATGAAAACGCCGCCGGGAACGCCGGCGGTCGATCCATCGTGAACTCCTGCGGCACCTCGCAACGAGGGCCAGAGGGTGAGAGCCTACGGCTCTACTTTGACGAATTGCGGTAACAAGCTATTGGGCATGAAGTTAGAAGGCAAGGCGTGTTCACGATTCTTCGGCTCGAAGTCCGTACGCCTTCCCGTCATGAGCAACACGCCCCCATGGCACCTCGGCATCGTGCTCGAAAACAACCAGCCACTCCGACTCCATCGCCTGCTTCATCAGCCGGCGCTTCGACTCGAGCGTTACCAGCGGCTCCACGTCGTAGCCCATGATCCAGGGCAGCGGGAGGTGCGAGGACGTCGGACACACATCGCCAAGAAAGAGCGCCTGCTCCCCGCCACCACCGTCGATCAGAATACTCTGATGAAACGGCACGTGTCCCGGTGTGGGAAGCACACGAACCCCGGGGACGATTTCTGTCCCACCGTCCACCAGTTCCAGTCGTCCGGCGGCGATGATGGCATCCCAGTTCCGCGGAAAGTAGCTCGCCGCTGTTCGCTCGTTCGTCTTCGTGGCAAAGTCCAGCTCGCCGCGCTGGACGACGTATCGCGCAGCGGGAAAACTCGGCATGACCTCACCTTCTTCGGAAATCCGCGTATTGCCACCAGCGTGATCGAAATGGAGGTGCGTGTTGATCACGATGCGCACGTCGCCCGGCGCGTGACCGAGCTCGCGAAGGCCCTCCTCCAGCCAGGTCTCCCCGTTCTGACCCGCGTTCTCGATTCCATAGATGCCATGGAACTTCTCGTTCTCCTTGTTCCCGACGCCGGTATCGATCAGCAGGAGTCCGTCGTCATGCTCGACAAGCAGGCACCGCATGCCTAACGGGATTCTGTTACGCTCGTCGGCGGGGATCCGCCGTTCCCAGAGGGGCTTCGGCACCACGCCGAACATTGCGCCGCCATCCAGCCGCTGCCAGCCGGCCTGGATCGCGTGCACGCGGTAGCGCCCTACCTGGTGGCTCATCGTAACTGGCCGTTCGTTCGTCATGCCGATTCGTCTCGTGTCATCCAGTGTGGTGACGCCCTGCGTCGTTTCCTCGGCCGTCGTCCGGCACGGCCAAGTGTCTTGAGGTCGTCGATCGTCTCTGCACCGCGCTCTTCCGCCAGGCGCAGCAGACGCAACAACACGGCCGCGGTAGCCCGCGCGTCGCCACCCGCTCGATGTCGCGCTCCGATCTCGATGCCGAAGTAGTTCGCCACGGCATCGAGAGAGCGCCGCCTGAGCGATGGCAACAATGCCGCGGTCATTCGTACCGTGCACAGCCGATCGCCATCCAGCCGCTGTCCCATCGTCCGCTCGAGTTCCGCAGACAGAAACCGCCAGTCGAAACCCGCGTTATGCGCGACGAATACACGACCCTCGAGGTACGGTGCGATCTCCGCCGCCACCTGAGCGAATCGCGGCGCGCTGCGCACCATTCCACCGGTGATCATGGTCAGTCGAGACACCTCGGAAGGGATCGGGCACTCCGGGTTCACCAGCGATTCGAACGCCCGGGTCACCTCGCCGCGCTCGACGACGACCGCCGCGATCTCGACTATCCGGTCACTCCCGGCAGCGCGTGTCCCGGTCGTCTCCACATCCACCACCACGTACCGAAGATCCCGCAGCCTGGCCAATGGGCGCGCACTCGGCTCGCTTGCGACCTGGGCGCCGCTACGCGTCAGCCGCCAGCGGCCCGCCCCATCGCGTTCGAAGCGCTGATCGCCACCGAGTAGTGCATCCGCCAGGCGCAACGCGATATGAGCCGGCGGCGCCGGCAAGCTGCAGACGTGCGCGATCACCTCGATGGCGCTCGATGGGCCGTTGGCGAGGAACTTCTGCGCCTTGTCGACGAGAGCCAATTCCCGGCCCACGATCGAGATCCCTTTCACCGGACAGGGCCTCTCGAAACGCTCGGCTCATTCGAAGTCATACCCAGGGATCGTCCCGCTCGATCGGACACGTCATGCAGCGGGGACCGCCTCCCCCGCGCACCAGCTCGCCTCCCTCGAACGTGATGACCGCACGCTCACCGGGCTCTATCCGGGTCTCGCCCGTCAGGAAAGCCGCGGCGGCTACTTCCCTGAACCCGGCCTTCTCCAGTTCCCGGAGAGTAGCCTGGTTCCGCGAATACGAGGCGATCAACCCCGGACGAAGAGCGACGAAATTGCACCCTGACGACCACTGCTCTCGTTCCTGCATCTGGCGGCGCGGCCCTCCGCAGAAAACCGGCTCCAGCGGAAGTCCGCACTCGGAAAGTGCGGCAAAAACGTCAGGCACCTCCCGGATCCTGCTCCCGCCACGCCGCCATAGCAGGACGGACAGACGCTCCGGTCCGATGAAATGCGGCGGATACACCACGCACAACCCACGATCCACGTGCGTGAAGATCATGTCCAGATGAATCGCCGTGTTTTCCTTCGGCATGACGACGACGACCACGTTCTCGATGGTCGTCTGCGCGAACAGGAGTCTGACCAGGTTATCGATCGCGGCCGGACTCGAACGTTCGGAAAACCCGATCATCACGGTATCCGCTCGCAGTACGTGGACGTCGCCTCCTTCCAGTGTGTAGGCGAACCGGCGCTCGGCCGAGCCGTCGTACAGGATGCCACGATTCGCGAGGAGCGGGTGCGAGGCGAACAGCGCCTTCATGATCAGTTCCTCGCTCCAGCGCACACCGTAACGCATCGAGCCGATCATCACATGCGCGTTGATGCCCATCGCCACATCGCGCGTGAAGTACAGGTTCGGAAGCGGCGGAAGCTGATAGCCTCGCTCATTGAGTACCGAACCGAGCGGCCCTGGCGGATCTTCGCGACCCTCGACGAGCGTGCGAACCAGTTCGACGGCGGGGAGTTCGGTCAACTCCTGCTCGAGACGTTCGAGCGGTACGACGTCGCGCGTTCCCTGAATCAGAAGTTGCCTGACTTCCTCACGATCCACGACGTCGGTCAGAAGGTCACGCACCTCGTGGACGTGAGCGAAACGTTCGAGGATCGCTACGAATTGCTGGTGCTCCCGGCGCGCTGCCTCGACGTCGATGATGTCGTCGTAGAGGTAGTCCTCGCGGGTATCCGGTGTCACCGCCAGCAACTCCGGCCCGGGCGTGTGCACGATTACCCGGCGGAGACGCCCGATTTCTGACGAAACGCTCATCGGCATCACGCAATGTAAACGCCCTCGTGGTCTGGTCAGACAGATGGCGTACCGAATCCGACGGCATTCCTTCCTCCGATCAGCCGGAGCCGAGTCGTTCCTAACTGGTGCCGACACGTGACTTGCCATAATTTGTGAATCAATTCACAAGCTCCGTTGCACGTGAAGCGCATCGCTGAGTCCACCGTCCGCCGCCTCTCTATCTATCTCCGCTTCCTCGAGGAGTCGGAGAACCGCGGTCTTGCGACCATTTCGAGCCAGGAACTCGCGCGCAGAGGTGGCACCACATCCGCCCAGGTTCGGAAGGATCTCTCTTTCTTCGGCTCGTTCGGGAAACGCGGCCTGGGTTACTCCGTGCCTGAACTTTCCGCGAGCCTCAGGGACATTCTCGGGCTCCGACGCACCTGGAACGTGATAATCGTCGGTGCGGGAAAGATCGGGACGGCGCTAGCCCAGTATCGTGGATTCAGGCAGCGCGGGTTCATCGTGTCCGCCGTGTACGACCGCGATCCGCGGAAGATCGGTACCGTCTGGGAGTCGCTTACCGTGCGCGACGTCGCGGGCATCGAGAAGGACATCGATGCCGCGGCGCCGGACATCGCTGTACTGGCCGTACCCGGTGAAGAAGCACAGGGAATCGCGAACCGGCTGGTGAAGGCGGGGGTGAAAGCGATCCTGTCGTTCGCGCCCACACAGATCCATACGCCGGCCGACGTCACCGTACGGTCCGTGAACATGGCGATGGAACTGGAAGGGCTCAGCTTCGCTCTCACCTCGCGCGATCGAAACGGCGCGGAGGATGGGTTGGACAGCGCCAGTCGTTAGGCTCGGCGTGCCGGAGGACTGCCATCCACGGCAACCTGCAGCGAGGCAAACTCCGCTGGCGACAAGGTCTCCGGGCGGCGCGCACCGGAAATCCCTACGGCCTCCAAGGCACGCTCGGCGTCGACCGCGGAGATACGCCTTACGTGCCGCAACACGCGCAACATCGTCTTCCGTCGCTGTCCAAACACGGCGATGACGAATTCCCGCAGGCGCTGCTCATTCCCCGCGGCAACTACTGGCTCCGCCAGCGGCGTAAGGCGAACGATCGCCGACTCAACCGTCGGTGGCGGGTGGAAGGCGCCGGCCTTCACGCGGCCGAGCGACTCCACGAGCATCGTGGCCTGAACATTGACCGACAGCGCACCGTATGCGCGCGAAGCCGGTGTCGCCGCAAGCCGCTCCGCGACCTCCTTCTGCACAAGAAAGACCGCTGTCAGCGGTAGAGGAGGTCGGAGCGCATGGAAGAGGATCGGCGTGGTGATGTAGTACGGCACATTGCCCACGAGGCGGTAGGAGTCAGCCAGCGATCCCAAGGGGACGTCGAGGACGTCCGCGGCAACGATGCGTACCTCAGGCACGTCCGAATAGCGGTCGCGGAGCTGTGCCACGAGATCACGATCGATCTCGATGGCAGTGACCCGGAACCCACGGCGGACCAGTTCGTCCGTCAGGGCACCGCGACCTGGCCCGATTTCGACGACCACGTCGCCTGGGCTGCCGTCGAGCGACTCGGCGATCTTCGTCAACACGCCTCGATCCGAGAGGAAGTGCTGACCGAAGCGCTTCCTCGGTCGATGTCTTTCGGCAGGCGTGCTCGACACCGTTAGTCAGGCGCGCGCCACGACCAGCGTCAGGTCGTCGAGCGCGGGCGCGTCCCCGACGTGCGTTCTTACCACAGCGAATGCGTGGTCGACGATTTCTACTGGATTGCGCTGGCGGGAGTCCCGGATCAGGTCGGTCAAGCGCTTCTCGCTGAAGCGTTCGCCGCCGCTGTTCCGCGCATCGCTCACTCCATCGGTGAACAGGAGCAGAAGGTCGCGGCCGCGTTCCCATCCGTGGTGCTCCGACGTCCACGTCTGGCGGAGAACGCTGACGTCGTCGTCACCCAGTCCCAGCGGCGGGACCTGAGCGGACAGGCGGTCGATCCCGCCCGAGGCGCCGACGACGAAAGCATGGGGATGGCCGGCGTTGGCGAAGCGCAACCTCGATGCGGGCGCATCGATCACGGCATAGAAAACGCTCACGTGCATTCCTGTTGCCGTCAGCTCGTCCTCGAGTGACGTCAGTAGCGCAAGCAGCATGTCGACCGGATCTGCCGCGGCCTGTGCGTGGATCGATGCGGCGCTCATCAGGAGCGCCATGATCATCGCGGCGGGATAGCCCATGCCGGACACATCCCCGATCATCACACCCGTCTTTCCCCCACCCAGCCGGAAGAGGTGGTAGAAGTCGCCACCAACGCGCTCTACGGGTACGACACGAGCCGCGACTGTCGCATCGGGCGCGACCAGTCCCGGATCCGGCAGCAGTCTCCGTTGAAGATCGCCCGCCAGCTGCACCTCGTGCTGGAGCCGGTGCTGGATGAGCGATGCACGCACGAGGCGGGCATTCTGGACCGCCGTTCCGATCTGCGACGCGATCGCGCTGACGAGCTTCTCGTCGGCGCGACTGAACGCCTCCCCGGTTCGCCGCTCGCTGAGGTTCACGACGCCCAGCGTGCTCTCGTCCTGGCCGGGATACGCATACCGGATGGGAACGCTGAGCATCGAGCCGCAGCGATACGACTCGCCCTCGTGCTCCAGCTCGCCGGGCTCGAGGATCAGCGCCCTCCGATCCCGGAACGCTCGAGCGGAAGCGGCGCGTTCATCGCCGACGGCGATCGGCGCCGCGGTCGTCGCGTCGAAGCCGATTGCGGTGACGACCTGCAGCATATCGTTCGAGGGATCGTGCATGAGGATGGCTGCGCGCCTCGCGCCAACTGTCTCCGAAATCTCGACCAGTATCTCCCTGGCGGCTTCCTCGAACGTGACGGTACGTCCCAGGATCTCGCTGGTCGAGTACAGGAGGTTGATCTCCTCGTAGCGTTCGGCGAGTTCGCGCGCAGCATGGTCCGCGTCCAGTCTGGCGCGGACGACTTGTCCCACGACGGCCGCGAGGAAAGTCGCCTGCCGGGAGACGCTGACTTGCTGGTCCGTCGCAGCAGCTACACCGACCCAGCATCCGCGAACCCCGGGAACAGCTACAACGCACAGGCGACCCGCGGGTGTGTCCACATCCACTGCACCTCCGGCGACAGCGATCGACTCCAATGCCTCCGGATTTCCGAACTCAGTCGTCGCACCGATGCTCGTCAGCATACCGGTACGATCCGGCAACCAGGCGATCGCCTTGCAGCCAGTGGCGTCGCGGAACATCGCCAGAAGCGAATCGAGTTCCATCACAGCCGCAGCAGCGTCAAACGGACAACGTTGCCCCCATCCGTGTATCGCTCGACCCGGTCCATGAGGCAGCGCATGAGAAACAGGCCGCGCCCGTCCTCTCGCGCAACGTTCTCCGCAGTCGTCGGATCGGTGGTGCACTGCTCGAGGTCGAAGCCACTGCCCTCGTCTGTCACCTCGAAGACTATGCAACGCTCGTCGACCGTCACGCGGAGCCGGACGTACTTCGCCCGGTCCAGGAGATTGCCGTACAGGATGGCGTTCGACAGCGCTTCAGTCAGTGCCACGGGAACGTTGAGCGCGCAGTGGTGAGCGGCGAGACGGTGCGCAGCGCAGTCGCGAATGACCGCGCCTACCAGCGGCTCGATCAGGCGCAGGTCGCTCGGGATCCGGACATCGATCGGGAATCGCAGGTCTGGGGGAACCAACGGCGATCGATCGGGGAGCGAGTGGCGCATCGCGAGACGTCCGTCAGGCGGCGGGAAGGTGCGCGCCGGCCGGCACCCTAGAAACCCTGCAGTCCCGCTTCCGGTGCATCCGAGATACGGAACAGCGTGTCGAGTTTTGTCAGATCAAACAACGTCCGCAGCTCCTCGTTGAGACCGGAGAGCCGCAGTTCTCCACCCAGATCCCGGATCTTCTTCGACAGCGAGACCAGAGTACCGAGCCCGGAGCTGTCGATATAGCCTGCGTTCGTGAAGTCGATCAGGATCTTGCGGTCGCCTCGCTCGACCTCGTCCAGGACTTTCTGCTTCAGTTCCTGCCGATTGCTGACGATGAGTTGACCTTCGACCCGTACGAGACAGATGTCTCCGTGCTTCTCGATGACAAGTCCCATTGCCCGCTCCCGATATGGTCCGAGTGGCCCGATGCTAACGATGCGAAATACCAGCCTGCAGCGCCGTAACCGCGGCGACATTGACAATGTCGTCGGTGGTCGCACCACGCGACAGATCGTTGCAGGGACGCGCCAGACCCTGAATGATGGGCCCGACGGCCTGCGCGCGCGCGAGGCGCTCGACCAGCTTGTAGGCGATGTTCCCGGCTTCGAGAGATGGAAACACCAGCACATTGGCGCGACCCGCCACCTCGCTGCGCGGCGCCTTGCGCGCTGCCACGGCGGTCATGAGCGCCGCATCGCCCTGCAGCTCACCGTCGAACTGCACGTCGGGCGCGCGCTCACGCGCGAGTCGCAATGCCGCGCGCACATTTTCTACCGTCGGATGTCGTGCGCTGCCGTATGTGCTGAACGAAAGGAACGCGACATACGGTGTGTCCCCGACGATACGCCGGCGATCCAGCGCCGCGGCAATGGCAATGTCGGCGAGTTGCTCCGCGGTGGGCTGCGGTATCACTGCGCAGTCCGTGAACGTCAGTACTTCATCCGCTGCTCCCCTGAACCTGGGCACCGCCATATAGAATGCGGACGACACGGTCCGCACCCCCGGTGCAGGCCCGATCGTCCAAAGCGCTGCACGCATGACTTCGGCAGTCGTACGAACGCACCCCGCAACACACCCGTCGACGTCTCCCGCCCGTACGAGGTCATCCGCAAAGAACAGGGCGTCAGCGCTGAGCGTCTCCGCCTCCTGCTCCCCGAGGCCCTTCGATGCCCGTCGTTGCAACAGGGTATCCCGCACGCGCTCACGCCGCCGATCGTTCACCGATTCGATCACTTCGACGCCCGAGGGCACCGGATCCGCTTGCCGTCGCCGATCGAGCACCAGGACCGGATGCACAATGCCTTCGGCCGCAAGCTGCTCGGCCGCCGCACGCACGCGGTCGTCCTGACCTTCCGCGAAGGCAATGCGGCGCCGTACGCCCGAAGCGCGCTGCCGCAGATCCAGCGCCAGCGACGTCACTTTCGCCTAACGCACGTTGAAACGCTGCTTCAACGCCGCCGCTACATCGGAATGCACGAGGCCTTCGAGCCTGCCTCCGAACCGCGCGACTTCCCGGACCAGGCTGGCACTGATGTAGGTCGTATCGAGCGATGGCACCATGAAGATCGTTTCCAGCCCGGCTTCGAGATGCCGATTCATGAGCGCCATCTGGTATTCGTACTCGAAATCGCTCACGGCACGAAGGCCACGAATGAGGAGTCTTGCGCCGGTAGCCCTCGCGAAGTCCACGAGGAGGCCGTCGAATCGCTGCACCTCGACGCGCTGCACGTCGGCAATCGCCGTACGGATGAACCCTACCCGCTCCTCGACGGTGAATACCGGCGCCTTGGCGACGTTGGTCGCCACCGCCACGATCAGGTGGTCGACAAAGGAAATGGCACGACGGATCAGATCCTCGTGCCCACGGGTGATGGGATCGAAGGAGCCCGCATAGAGCGCGATCGTGGTCATGCCGGCATCGGGTGGAGGTCGCAGGTTGGCGAAATCTGGTCGCGAGGATGGCAGCGCGCGAGTACCGAAAGCTCGTTAGGTGCCGCCGATATCTGCACCGTCCTCGTACCGGTACAGAGTAATCGCCGTGCCGCCGTAGGAACGGGTATCTCCACCCGGCAGCGGGTCGTGCACATCGTGTTCGATGCCGAGGACGCGGGCGAAGGGCGTCGCCAGCCAGTGATCCGCCAGCTTCTGTGCGATTCCGAATCGATAGGGCGGATCAGCGAAGGCAACGTCGAACGCCAGCGGCGGCAGTTTCCGTACATACCGAAGGGCGTCCTCGCGGTGCAGCGTGACATACGGAAGTGCGCCGAGCGTCTCCACATTGGCGCGAATGGCACGCAGGCTGGCCGTCGAGAAGTCCACCAGATCCACGTGTCGCGCACCACGTGACAGCGCTTCGAGGCCTAGCGCCCCGGACCCGGCGAACAGGTCCAGAACGCGCGCCTCCGGGATGTCTCGTTGCAGGATGCTCATCCAGGCCTCCCGCGCGCGATCTGCCGTGGGCCGCACCCGAGCGTCCTTTGGTGACCGAAGCGTTCGCCCTCGCCAGCGGCCGGCGATGATCCGCATCAGGTGCGCACGTCCAGGATGCGCGCCGTCAGTCGTGGCGGCGTGAACCATGTATCCAGCTCCAACCGGAAGGCAACGGCGTAGTCCACGCCGGCTCGAAGTTCGGCGACACGGCCGTTGGCGCCCCACCATACCGCATCGAGCGTCCCGGTCCCCGTCTGGAAGCGCATCCTCATCCCGCGGTCTCCGATCGCCCGTGGCGCTCCGACCAGCCTCACTCCATCGGTCTGCATCGTCGGCGCCGGATTGCCCATCCCGTATGGCTCGAAGTACCGCAGCACCTGCTCGAGTTCACTGTTGGCGTCATCAATTCCCACGACCAGGTCCACACGGACCTCCGGAACGAGGTCGTCGGGCGAGAGACGATCGCGCGCCACGTCCGCGAAACGCTGTGCAAACGCGTCGATTCGCGCTGGATCGATCGTGACACCGGCGGCGGCACGATGACCGCCGTACCGCGTCAGGAGGTCGGCGCACGCCGAAAGACCGGCATGCAGGTCGAACGCCCCGATCGACCTGCCAGAGCCTTTGCCGATGCCATCCTGGACGGCGATCATCATCGTCGGCCGATTGAACTCCTCGACAATCCGCGAGGCGACGATACCGATCACGCCAGGATGCCACCGCTCGGAGGAGGCCACCAGTCCGTAGCGGCCCTCGGCCACCTGTCGCGCGGCGGTTTCGCGCACCTCGACCAGGGTCTCCCGGTCCAGATCCTGGCGGGCACGATTCAGTTCCTCGAGTTCTCGCGCGATGTCCATCGCACGAGTCATATCGTCCGTCATCAGCAGTTCCAACCCACGCATCGCGTTCCCGATCCGTCCGACCGCGTTGAGTCGCGGAGCAAGGATGAATCCGACGCGTCCGGCCGTGATCTCCTTCTCATCGAGGCCGGAAGACATGAGCAGGGCACGCAGTCCGGCGTGCTGTGTCTCTCGCAACAGGCGCAAGCCATACCGTACCATCACGCGGTTCTCCCCACGCAGGGGAGCCACGTCCGCCACCGTCGCCAGCGCCACCAAATCCAGCATCCGGAACGCGAAGGATGCGTTGGCGTGGTTCGCCGTCAACAGCGCGATCGCCAGCTTGAACACGACTCCGGCCGCGCAAAGATCCTTGTCCGGGTATGCGTTCCCCGGTACCCTCGGATTCAGGATCGCAAGACACTGCGGCGGCGCCTGGCTCGGCAAGTGGTGGTCGGTAATGATCACGTCGATCCCCTGGGCCGCGAGCGACCGCACCGCAGCATGGGCGCTCGTACCACAATCGCATGTGACGACGACACGCGCACCAGCCGCTCGCGCCGCACGCACGCCAGCCTCGCCAAGGTCGTAGCCATCGGTCAGCCGGTGCGGAATGAAAGCGTGCGCGATACCCCCCAACGAACGGATCGTGCGCGTCAGGATGGTCGTCGAGCACATGCCGTCGACGTCGTAGTCGCCGTGAACGAGAATGGGTTCGCCAGCACCGATCGCGCGAGACAGCCGATCCACCGCACAGTCCATTCCTGTCATTAGCGCGGGATCGTGCAACTGATCCAGACGCGGACGAAGGAATCGTTTGGCCTGGTCTATGTCGGCGTAACCGCGGGCAGCCAGGAGAGTGCACACCAGTGGAGAAACCTGCAGTGCCTCCGTCAGAGCACCGATCACCGAGGGATCTACCGGCTTCGGGTGAAGCCAGCGCGCCTGGAGGCGTTGTTCACCGGCAAGACTCATGTGCTGCATATACCCGCTCGTCGCGGCAGGCCCGTCATCATTCGGTTGCGTACAGCAACACGCCACACGTCTCACAGACCTCGATGCTACCGGAACTTACCATGAGAATCCGGCGCTGTACCGGCACGGCCGTGTCGCAGCATGCGCAAGCGCCATCGCTCAATGCGTAGACCGCCTGCGCGGCGCGGCGACCGCGAATGCGCTCGTACTTCGCCAGCAGCGGCGGCCGCACGCCTTTGGACGACTCGGTCCGCTTCGCAAGCGCGGCGCTCAGTTGCGCGGAGATCGCGGCGTGTTCCGCGTCCAGCGCCCGACGAGCATCTGACTGAGCGATCTCCATGTCTGCCAGAGCCTTCTCATGTGCTGATACCGCGGCAAGTCCGTCGGCAACGCGCGCAACAACGCTTCGGTACGCACTCTCTTCCTCGAAGAGAATCTTCTTCCCCGACTCTACCTGCATCATTGCCGCCGTTGCTTCGCGCATGCGCTTGACGGCGTCGAGATGCGCCAGGTTGCGCTCCTGGCGCGCCTTGTGGTCCGCTATCCTGGCCTCGATATCCCGTATCCTGCGCTCGTCAGCTTCTACGGCCGCACGCGCCTGAGTCAACTTGCGAAGCGCTCCCTCTCGCTCCGCTTCCAGCGCTCGCCGACGGGGCTCCAGTTCCGCAGCCGCGGCGCGCAGCAGATCTACTACGTCGTCGTCGGATTGCAGCAGTAACAGACTGGTAGTTTC
Organism: Gemmatimonadaceae bacterium; assembly: GCA_019186945.1. Taxonomy (GTDB): domain Bacteria; phylum Gemmatimonadota; class Gemmatimonadetes; order Gemmatimonadales; family Gemmatimonadaceae; genus JABAQJ01. The sequence continues at coordinate 76,016 of JABAQJ010000010.1, read as the reverse complement.
CGGTGTCACTATTCCTCCAGAGGGCATCTGCCCGGGCTTCAGGCGTTCGATCCGCTTTCCGCGAGTCGCCGGATCGCTTCCGAGTTCTCCTGTTTCGCTTTCAACAACCCGTCCTTCTCTTCCGGCGTGGCCGTCGACAACAGGCGGTTGATCTCCTGGCCACGCTCCTCCAGCACCCGTCGTTCCAGGCGTGTCAGGCTGTGCTGCACCGTTCGTTCGAAGTCCTGAATCGCATCCGGCTCCGCGATCAGTTCATCGAGCGCCGCGACCGCCGGTGGGCTCAGCGCAGCCTCGAGATCCTCCGCAAGGACGTCCGGCCCAAGCTCGATGAGCGTCGCGAAAATCTCACGGTACCGCTCGTCTCGAAACTCGTCGGGATTCAACCGCTCCCCCACCCTCTCAACATACATTCTGACCTGGAGCATTGCTCGCACCAGTTCACGCTCGGCGGACAGGCCGGCGCTCTTGCGGGAGGTGCGATTCGATCTGTGAGCCCCCTTCGATGGCACTGCCGATGTCTTCGGCCGCGCGACTTGCGTGCCCGGTGGCGCCTCTCCATGGGCGCGTCCTGCGCTATCCGTTATCTCCCTGGCGAGCAGCCGCCTGTCCAGACCGGAGGCTTCCGCTGCGCGACCGACGTACATGTCGCGCGTCAGCGGGTCGCTCGTTGCGCGCAGCGTTGGCAGCAAGTGGTCGATCGCCTTGCGCCGCCGGTGCAGGTCCGCAAACCACCCGGCTCGCTGGAGCAGCTGTACTTTTCGCTCGAAGACGTCGATCGACTGTTCGATCTCCTTCTCCAGCGCTTCGCGGCCGCGTTTCTGCACAAAGGTGTCAGGATCCTCGCCGGCAGGCAGCGAAACGACTCTGACGATGGCGCTGTTGGCAAGCAGGGCGTCGCCGGCCCGAAAGGTCGCCTTGAGCCCGGCTTTGTCGCTGTCATAGAGCAGGAAAACGTTCTTCGAGTACCGTGTAACTAGCGTCGCCTGATCGCTCGTTAGGGCTGTCCCCAGGGGCGCGACCACCTCTTCGATCCCCGCTGTATTCAGCCGAAGGACATCTACATATCCCTCGACGATCAATGCGCGGTCGGTACGACGCATCGGATTCCTGGCCAGGTGCAGGCCGTAGAGAAGCTTTCCCTTGCTGAAGGCGGGCGTCTCGCCGGTGTTGAGATACTTCGGTTCGCCTGGACCGATCAGCCTGCCGCCGAATCCGACGACGTGCCCGGCGGCGTCCTGGATCGGAAAAACAATCCGGTTGCGGAAGCGGGGGCGCGGTTCGCTCGCCTCCTCGTGCCTGACCAGCAACCCGGCCTCAAGCAGCCTATCGTCGTCGAAGCCCAGCGTCGCGAGTGCCGCGCGCAACACGCCGATCTCGCGGGGCGCGAAACCCACCCCGAAGCGCCGGGCCGATTCCTCTGGGATTTCACGATGAGCCAGGTACTCGCGTGCGGGCTGTCCCGATGGATCATCCCAGAGCACACGCTCGAAATATGCCTGCGCGGCGCCATTCACTTCCCAGAGGGGCTCGCGCGGATCCGGTCCTTCGCGCCGCATCCGGACTTCACGCAGATCGATGCCACTCTTCTGCGCGGCCATGCGCACCGCTGTCGGCCAGTCCAGACCGAGTCGCTTCATCAGGAAAGAGAAGACGTCGCCCCCTTCGCCACACACGAAGCAGTGATAGGCACGCCGTCGCGGCGAGACCGAGAAGTTCTTGTGCGTACCCTGGTGGAAAGGACACGGCCCGCGGAAGTCGGCGCCCGACTTCTTCAAGGCGACGTGCTCTCCGATGATGGCGACGATATCCGCCATCTCCCGGACGCGTTCGACTTCATCGTCGGGGATCACAGGTCCGCGACCGTCACGCCAGCGCCGCCTTCGTTCCAGGCGCCCAGTCGAAAGCTCTTCACGCGAGTGTCCTTTCGCAGCATTTCGGCAACGCGGTCTCTGAGTGCTCCCGTGCCCTTCCCATGAATGATGCGCAGCGACCGCAGGTCCGCCCGGATCGCGGCATCGAGCGCCGTCAGGACGATGTCGTCGAGGTCGCCCACGCGCAGACCGCGCAAGTCGATCTCCGTCGGAACCGCGTCGTCAGGCAGGTCGCCCCGCATCGGCACGATCGCCTCAGGCGCACGCCTGTCCCGCCCTGAGCGACGGACTCCGGTGATCGGGAACGACATCTTCACCGTGCCTATCGCCACCACGCAGGTGTCGCCTCGACGCTCGACCAGACGCCCTTCCCTGCCCTCCATGGAAAGTACCTCGACACGATCGCCGATCTTAGGAAGATCGCCGCGTATCGGTCGCAGTGGTGTCTCCTCGGGCCGTACTTCTTCCAGCGCGGCGAGGTGCGCCCCCTGCTCCGCCGCCATCTGCTCGATGCTCTGGCGAGCGACGCGCGCCGCTTCGTCGACGTCCGACTCGGCGCGTGATCGCAAGTCGCGAATAGTGCGTTCGACCTCCGCGCGCGCCTGGAGGAGGAAACCACGGGCCTCGCGGCGCGCCTCGCGCTCTACCGCTCGTTCCCGGTCGCGAACCTCTCGTTCGCGTTGCTGCAGCGACGCCGCTCGCGCTTCGTTCTCCGCACTCGTCCGCTCCGCGTGCAACAGCTGCACCGCCAGCTCATTCTCCCGTGCCTGAAGCGTGCGTAGGAGCGCCGCCACATCGCGCTCGACCTGGGGAATCCGCGCCTCCGCGCGCGCCAGCACTTCTTCCGGCAGTCGCAACCTCCGCGCGATACTGATGCCATACGATCGACCCGGGATCCCCTTCGTGAGGTTGTATGTGGGTGCCAGTACCCGCTCGTCGAACTGTAGCGATGCGTTCACCACAGCAGGCATTTCGGAGGCAAGTTCCTTGAGTGCTCCGAGGTGTGTGGTGGCGATCGTCGTCGCGCCGCGCGTCGTCAGCGCCTCGATTATCGCTCCGCCAATGGCAGCGCCCTCGAGCGGGTCCGTACCCGAGCCAAGTTCGTCGATCAGAACCAGCGAGTGCTCCGTGGCCGCATCGAGTACTTCCCCGAGGTTCTTCACGTGCGCGCTGAATGTCGAGAGTGACGCCTCGATCGACTGCTCGTCGCCGATGTCGGCAAACAAGTCGTCGAACACCGCCAACCGACTCTGGCGCGCAACGGGGACCGGGATGCCGCTCTGCAGCATCGCCGCGAACAGCCCGAGCGTCTTGAGCAGCACTGTCTTCCCACCCGTGTTCGGACCGGAGATGAGCAGCGTTCGCTCCAGTGGGAGCAGCTGCAGATCGAACGGGACCACGGCCACTCCCTGGGCCAGGAGCAGAGGGTGGCGGCCCCTACGGACATCGAAGCCGTCCAAGGGAAGGCACAGTGCGACAGGCTGGCACTCGAAGGCGATGGCATAGCGCGCCCTTGCGTGGAGATCGTCGAGCGTCACGAGCGCATCCATGCTACCATGCATCGCCTCGGCTTCGGGACGAAGTCGGTCTGCCAGCTCCAACATGATGCGGTCTACTTCACGCGCTTCCTCGCCCTCCAGTTCGCGAATCCGGTTGCACTCGGCGATTGCAGCCGGCGGCTCGACGAAGACTGTCGCTCCCGTGTGGGAGACATCATGCACGATCCCGCCGACGGATCGCGCCGCTTCGCGCCGGACGGGAATCACGTAGCGTCCGTTGCGCATGGTGATCGACATATCGAGGACGCGATGCTGCGATTCCAGGCGCCCCATGATCCGCTCCAGCAGCGAGACGAGATCGCCTTCGGAGGACCGCAACTCGCGCCTGATGCGTCGCAGCGCCGGCGACGCGTCATCGCGCACCAGCCCATCGTCGTCAACCACACGCTCGATGGCTTCCTCCAGGCGCCTGTCAACGAAGAGGCGAATCCGCAGATCCGCGAGGAGAGCCAGCGACATCGCGGGATGCCGCGCGTCACCTAACGCTTCATGCACCAGGCGCGAGCCGCGAAGCAGCGTCCAGATCTGCAGCACTTCCATGCCGGTGAGCGTCGTCCCCTCGATCCGCAACCGGACGAGCGCCTGCTGGCAGTCGGGAATGGCGGGCAGGCCCCAACCAACTTCCCCGCGGAGCATGGCCACCAGAGCGAACACCATCGCGAGTTCGCGTTCGACCTCATCCCGATCGGCGCGCGGTGAACGCTCCCGCACGGCGCGGGCGCCAGGAGCGGAAGAGGCATACCCTGCCACAAACTCGAGTGCACGGTCAAACTCCAGAACGGCCAGCGCGTGTCGGTTCATTCAGGATCGCGCCGACGCCATTTGCCGCGCGTGTTGCCCTTGCCGAGTCCCAGCGGCCGTCCATTGGAACATCGCGTCCACAGGATCGACAGGCATCATGCCCACTCGCGCGGCTTGTCGGAGGGCCCGCGAACATGTTCGAGGATCGCGTCGTCGTGATTCGCTCCCTCGGGCATTACTCGCCAACTCGCTAGTCAAGTGCCTGATATGCTGTGACTTGCGAAACATACGAGCCTTCCTTTCTTTCGGTCAAGCAGAACACTCGAGAAGCGTTACCCGGGCGGCCATTCGAGCGGGCGCCCGCCGAGGACATGTGCATGCAGGTGGAAGACAGTCTGTCCAGCGCCAGCATTCGTGTTGACCACCGTCCGATAACCGGCGGCTGCAATCCCCTCGTCGCGCGCCACCCGTGCTGCCATCAGCAGCATCCGTCCCACGACGCTGGCGTCATCGGCGTCGTCGAGTGTACGGACATGCACTTTCGGAATCACCAGTACATGCGTCGGTGCCTTGGGCGCGATATCGCGAAAGGCAAGGCAGTGCTCGTCCTCGGCGACTACTGTCGCCGGGATCTCTCGCCGCACGATGCGACAGAACAGGCAGTCATGTACCATCAGACAGCTCCCGGTAATGGATGCAAGGCGGCGCGAGCGAGGGCGAGTCCCACCGTGGCCGCGGTCTCGAAGCGCAACGTATAACCTTCGAGTCGCACCCGCCGAAACCCCGCCAACGAGAGTGCGTCAAGTTCGGACGGATCGAAGCCACCCTCCGGCCCCACGGCCAAGGTGACCGGAGCGGTGCTGGGCAGTGCTGTCATGATCGCGTCGCCGCCGGCGTCCAGGACGAGTTTGGCGCCATCCGCGGTGCCGGTCATCGCCCGTTCGCACGTGGCATCGGGGTAGATCGCGGGGAGCCAGCTACCGCCACACTGCTCCAGCGCGTGCATCATCCGCTGTCGTACCCTGGCCATGAAGACGGGACCTTCGCCGCGTGGCTTGACGCTCCTCGATCGCTTCCACAGAACGGGTCGCCAGCTGGTGACCGCCAGTTCCGTCGCTTTCTCCGCCAGCCACAACATGCGATCGCGATCGGCGATCGGTACCAGCAGGTGCACCGGCGGTAGCGGAGTTTCGACGCTCACGCGTTCCACCTGGGCAGCGGCCATGTTCCGCGAGAGTCGGATTACCGTGGCATCTGCGACACTCCCTCGGCCATCCAACAACCGGATCGAGTCGCCAGTGGCGATTCGGCGGACCGCCATGTGTCGCGCCGCATCCTCGCCCAGGGTGACGGCTGCACCGAGGACTAACGTCTCGTCAGCAGTGCAGAAGGCGGCTAAGGACGTGCGATCGCGACGCTCCACCACTCCTCCTCGTCGTCGGTAGCCAGCACGCGCCATCCGTCGGCTGCGACGGCATCCAGGATCGTCTCCCGCTCGTCGTTCAGGATCCCTGCAAGAATCGCGATACCGCTCGGCTGGAGGGCGCGCGCGAATGTCGCGAGCAATTCGAGGAGCACCGATGAGACAATGTTGGCGACGATCAGGTCGACTGGCGCGACCAGCGGGAGCAGAGCCTTCGCTTCTCCCTCGAGCAGGTGCACCACGTCTCCGACGGCATTCCGTTCCACGTTGGCGGTCGCATTGCCCATCGCGTCTGGATCCGCCTCGATCGCGAAGACGGGCGAGCCACCGAGCTTGGCGGCCGCGATGGCGAGCACGCCGCTGCCGGCACCCAGATCAGCGACAGCCAAGCCAGGCCGCATCCTTTGCTGAAGGAGGCGCAGCGCGCCGCGTGTCGAGGCGTGGTCGCCAGTCCCGAAGGCCATGCCGGGATCGATCACTACGGTACGGCTCGCGTCGCAACCATCTGTCAGCCAAGGTGGCGCCACCGTCAGCGAACCGACTTCGTAGGCCCGCATTCGCTCGCGCCAAGCCACGGACCAGTCGATCGGCGATGTTGGTGCAGTCACGCACTGCGCCGAGGGATCGGCTGCTTGCACCATCCCCACGATCGCCCCTACGTCCAGCGAATCCGGAAAGTGCGTGACCAATGTGGCGCCATCTTCGTGGACGCCCTGTGCCCCGGCCGCGAACAGCACCGCGATCACCGCATCGCGGTGCGAACTGCCCGCGATGCGGAGCGACGTCCATGTCACGCGCCTAACGCTTCCTTCATCTTGGACCAGAAGCCCTTGGGACGCGCCTGTTCCGGCGGCGCCTTGGCGAGCGTGGCCAGGCGCTTTATCAGCTCCTCTTCCTCGCGTGAGATCGCATCCGGAGTCCAGAGCTGCACGCGAACGTGGAGGTCGCCGGAGCCGCTGCCATTCACGCGCGGCAGGCCTCTTCCCCGCAGATGCATGACCTGTCCGCTCTGTGTCCCTGCCGGCAAACGGACACTTATCGTCCCACCGACGGTTGGTACATCGATATCGCCGCCGAGCACGAGGTGGGGATACCCGACGAGTACTTCGCAATAGAGATCCTCGCCATCCCGCTCGAATCTCGTGTCCTCCGCCACGTCGAACACGACGAGGATGTCTCCCCGTGGGCCACTCCGCGGTCCGGCGTTGCCGAGTCCACGGAGCGTCATGTACTGCCCCGTGGCGACGCCGGCGGGAATCTGGACGGGAATCGTGTGCTCTCCGCGCAGCCGCCCCTCACCCCGGCACTTCTTGCACGGCGCCGTGATCACCGATCCCTCGCCCGAGCACATCGGGCACGGTACCACACTGACGAACTGGCCAAAGAACGACCGTTGTGCCCGACGGACTTCACCCGCGCCATTGCAGGTGTGGCACACCTGTGGACTCGTGCCCGGCTCGGCACCGCTGCCACCGCACTTGTCGCACGGATCGAGCAGTTTGACGGTGAACGTCTTCTGGATGCCGGTCGAGACTTCCGCCAGCGAGAGCGGGACGGAGATCTTGACGTCCTGCCCTGCCCGCGGACCCGTCGACTGGCGCCGACCGCCGGTCGAAAACAGGTCGCTGAACGCCGACCCGCCGAAATCCCGCATGAAGATGTTGAGCGCTTCGGACAGGTCCACGTGGTGGAACCCGCTCGCCCCGCCAGCTCCGCCACGGAGCCCCGCTTCGCCATACCGGTCGTAGACAGCGCGCTTGTCGGCATCGCGGAGCACGTCGTAGGCCTCCGTAATTTCCTTGAACCGCTCCTCCGCCTCGCTCGACCCGCTGTTCTTGTCCGGGTGCCATTTCATGGCGAGCTTGCGGTATGCCTTCTTGATGTCCTCATCGGACGCCGTGCGTTCTACGCCGAGGAGTCGATAATAGTCCGTCATGGATCCAATCAGTGGAGTATGTCCGATACGAGGAGTGACGTGTGCCGCACGAGTGCGACCACTTTCTCGTATGGCATCCGCGTCGGCCCGATCACACCGATCACACCGGACAGGGCGCCCACCCGGTACTCCGCGGTCACCACCGTGAAATCCTCAAGGCGTGGATCGGCGTTTTCGTTGCCGATAGTGATCGAAATGCCCGGCGTCAGCGCACGACGGCGGAGGAGCGTTGCCAGATCGGCACGGGTGTCCGTCAGCGCCAACAACCGTCGCATGCTCTCGCCAGATGCGAACTCCGGCTGCTCTGCCAGCGTCGACGCGTGTCCCAGCACGACCTGCTCGTCGCCGATCGCGATCGGCATGGAGAAAAGCGTCTCGCCCTCCTGCACGAACACGTTCAGCAGGTCGTGGGAGCCGGGATGTGTCCCGGCATCGCGGAGCCTGACGGCAAGCGACGAACGGATCGTGTGCAGCGCCAGCCCGCACAATCGTTCGTTCAGGACTCGCGTTACCTCTGCCAATGCGCTGTCCGCGATCTGGCCCGCGACATCGACGAAAATCGTGCGGACGGCGCCTCCCGACAGAGTCAGCACCAGCAGCAGTCGTTCCTCGGACAGCCGTACCAGCTCCAACCGATCCAGGATGGCGCCATCCAGCGACGGACCCAACGCCACGCCGAGTTCCTGGGTTACGACCGACAGACTCTGCGCCGCCCGCCGAAGAATCGCTTCGATCGCGTTTCCACCGGAGGCTATCTGCTCGGCCAGCCGTCCTGCCTCGCGGGGACGTACCCGTCCCGGACGCATCAGCGAATCCACGTAGAGCCGGTACGCCAGATCTGTCGGCACTCGTCCCGCAGACGTGTGGGGATGGTACAAATAGCCCTTGGCCTCGAGATCGCTCATCGTGTTCCGGATCGTGGCCGGCGACACACCGAGCCTGAACCGCCGAGTCAGGGTGCGCGAGCCCGCCGGCTCCGCTGTCTCAACGTAGCTCTGGATCACGGCCTCGAGCACACGCCGCTCTCGTTCGTCGAGTTCCTGAGGCGTCATAAGTACAAAGCTAGTAACGACTTCGACGCTCCGTCAAGGCGGCGACCAGGGCGTTCGTACGAAGCCACCCTTCGGGCGTCAGCTTCACGCGATTCCCGTCAACTTTCGCCCATCCCATATCCGTCCAACCTCGGACGATTTCCCGGTCTCCCTCGTCCCATACAACGCCGTTGGCGGTCCGCAAACCAAGAAAGAGCGCTTCGAGCGCAAGCTGTTCGGTGGTCAGCCTTTCGGAACCAGCGATCGGATCGATGCCCTCCGCAAGAACGCGCCTCCATGTAGCGTAGTCGCGCTCGTTCCAGCGGCGGAGTCCCTGAACGAACTCGTGCGCGGATGGCCCCAAGCCTGCGTATTCGGCATGCGTCCAGTACGCCGAGTTGTGCACGGCCTGCGCGCCCGGCTTGGCGTAGTTGGAGACCTCGTAGTGCTCGAACCCCGCGGCGGTCAGGAATGCATCGGCGCGAAGAAACTCGGCAGCGTAGGCAGCATCTGGCGCCTCAGCCGTCTGGCCACGTCGCCGGCTTCGAAAAAGCGGCGTGCCCTCTTCGACGGTGAGGCCGTATGCAGAAACGTGGTCCGGTTCGAGCTGCACGGCGCAATCGAGATCGGCCTCCCAGGCGCGACCGAGAGCCTCGGGGAGCGCGAAGATCAAATCGATCGACAGACGTTCGATCCCCGCCTGACGTACGGCTTCCACGGCTCGATGGATGGACGAGACGTCGTGCGTGCGGTGCATCCAGTCGAGCACGGCGGGCGAGAAACTCTGCACACCTAACGACACACGCGTCACCCCAGCGCCCTTCCATGCCGTGGCGACACGCGTCGTGACATCCTCTGGATTCGCTTCGATCGTGACTTCGGCACCGGGCTCCCGCAGCCAGTGGCGATCGAGCGTCTCCAGGACGCGCTCAATGCCGCCGGCGCCGAGTCTGGATGGTGTTCCGCCACCCAGGTAGAACGACCGTGCTGGCAGCGCGGGCGGCGTGGAGAACCGCAGCGAGATCTCGCTGCGGAGTCTCGAAATGAACTCGTCTAAGGGAACGTCGCGACGGACTGCGATCGCGAAGTCGCAGTAAACGCATCTGCGAGCGCAGAACGGTACATGAACGTAGACGTGGCGTGCTGGCACCGTCGAAAGGTATCGAGGTTGTCTGCGCTGGGCCTGGTCGGATCGACAGGCACAGTCATCTTGTCGGCGGTGCGCTTCGAACGTTCGGCGGTTAGTTCGCGGCGTAGTCCGAGGCTTCCGATCTCACGAGGCCCGCGACTTCGAGCTTGGTCAGGGCTTGCAGTATCTCGCGCGGGCTCGTCGCGAACTCGGTGACGAGGACATCCAGTGACGCAGACTCGCGACGAAGCCGGTTCCAGAGCCGAGTACCGATTTCGTCGGCGACCATGGGTTGTGGGGCCGGCGATGTCGCCGGCTGGGCAGACGAACGCACCACGGGAGCGCCGATGAGTGCGAGGATGTCCTCGACGCAGACGACTGGCGTTGCGCCGTCGCGTATCAGTGCGTTCGTTCCCACGCTTGCCGGCGAATCGATGGCGCCCGGGACCGCACCGACGGGTCGACCGATCCCGATCGCGAGAGAAGCTGTCAGCTGCGCGCCGCTCCTGTGTCCTGCTTCGACGACAATCGTGGCCGCGCCGAGGGCGGCGATCAGGCGGTTCCGCCGTGGGAAGGATCCTCGCCTGGGCGTCGATCCACACTCGTGCTCCGAGACCACCAAGCCGCGCGCGACGATCTCCGCGTGGATCGTCCTGTGTCGCGGTGGACACGGCAAGTCCACGCCACTTGGGAGCACGGCAACGGTTGCGCCAGAGCGGGCGAGGACGCCGCGATGCGCCGCGGTGTCGATGCCGCGCGCCAGCCCGCTCACCACGGCGATGCCGGCATCGGCCAGCGAAGCCGCGAAGCGCGACGCGATACGTTCGCCGTATCCTGTCGCCTCTCGCGTGCCGACGATCGCCACCATGGGCATCTCCAGATGCGACACGCAGCCCAAGGAGAACAGGAATGGCGGTGGATCCTCGAGATCGAGGAGTGCCGATGGATACCCGTGGTCCCGCTGAAGCAGCAACGTCGCGCCGACGCGGTCCGCATTCCGTGTCAGGTGCCGCGCGCGCTGCTCGGCGTCGCGACGTTCCGCGGTCGGCAGCTCCGCCAGCAGAAGTTCGACAGAGCCGGATCTCGCCAGCAGCTCGCGGAAGCGCACAGGGCCCATTCGACGCACGCAGGCCACCGTAAGCAACGCCTTGCGGTCTTCCTCCACGCTTCGTTCACTGAATCGGGTCGATGCTCTCCGCCACAGCTTGCGCTTCCTTTTTGAGCGCGAGGAGCCTGGACCACCACGCGGCGAGCAGTGTGTCGAGTCCCATTCGGGCCGCTGCGCTCACGCTCCACGAGCCGAACGACCCCGGAGCGACGATATCCGGAACGTACTGCTCGCCGAACAGATCCAGCTTCGTGAAGACGACGCAGTGGGGCTTTGCCGCCAGCTCCGACGAATACGCCGTCAATTCGGCGCGCAACCGATCGTACTCGGCCTGCCAGTCCAGCGAATCGATCGGGATGAGGATCGCCAGCATCCGGGTACGCTCGATGTGGCGCAGGAACTGTAGCCCCAGCCCCTTGCCCGAGTGCGCGCCTTCGATGATGCCCGGGATGTCCGCAACCACGAAGCTGCGTGAATCCGGAAGCGCCACCACACCAAGGTTCGGTGACAGCGTGGTGAACGGGTAATCGGCGATCTTCGGTCGAGCCGCCGAGATGACCGAGAGGAGCGTACTCTTCCCCGCGTTAGGCTGACCAACCAGGCCGACGTCGGCGATCAGCTTGAGCTCCAGCTCGATCGATCGAACCTCACCGTCTTCGCCGGGTTGCCATTCGCGCGGGGCCTGGTGGGTCGACGTCTGGAACCAGGTGTTGCCGTGCCCGCCGCGCCCGCCCTTGGCCACTACTATCCGCTCGCCATCCTCGAGGATCTCCCCGAGGAACTCGCCGCTCCGGGCGTCGCGGATGACGGTGCCTGGTGGGACGGGGAGGAAGACGTCCTTGCCCGACCGACCCGTCTTGTTCGAGCCGGATCCGTGATCCCCGCTCTCCGCTGTCCATGAATCGCGGTACGTATAGTCCAGCAGGGTCGCGAGATTGCGGTCCCCTCTGACGATGACGTCTCCTCCGCGACCACCGTCGCCGCCGTCTGGCCCGCCCATGGGAACGAACTTCTCACGACGGAACGAGGCGATCCCGGAACCGCCGTTGCCAGCCGATACGGTGACCACGGCGCGATCAATGAACACGGGGGACGTCCTCCGCGGGAAGAGGCAACGGCGTCGTTTCGACTTCCGTGGTTGACACCGGCCGAACACGCTGCCACAGAAGGTCCACCCGGATCCGATCATCGGGTGTCAGCAGATCGGCGATAGCATCTAGCGCTTGGTCCAGCGCCTGAGGCGCCACGCCAGCATGCAGCGCACCATGGAGATGGGAATGCAGCTGGCGGTCCTGTCGCGAGGTGGCGCAGGCCGCGACGATACAGATCTCGCGACGCGCCAGGTCGAGTGCCGGCCGCGACAGCACCTTCCCATAACCTTCGACGATCATCCATGCATCCAGTGCCGGGTGCAGCAATCGAACGTTCGCGCGTAACCGATCGTAGAACGGACCGTACACCGTACGGCAGGTAACCTCGCCGCGCTCGCGCCACTCGACAGTGCGGTCGAAATCCTCTCCGTCATCGCGAGTGGGAGCAACCGCCTGCCCGATACGCCGCCACTCACGCATGGCGTTCAACGTTCGCGGGAAACCGGCGAACAGATACGACTGAAGCAATACTTCCTCCACCCAGGAGTGTGGTGCGATCCCAGCGGCTGCCGCGATATGCGCGCGAATCCCTGCCTCGTCGAGAGCAGCAATCGCTCCCGCCAGCCTGACGATCGCGCGGGTGCCGTCGTCCAGTGCGTCCACGATGACCGTGGTATCGCCGTTGTGCGTCATCATTCCATCCCCCGCCGGCACATTCCGTTGCCGCTCACGCGTCCATCACGTATACGCCGCCGACGACGTCGCCCCTCGTGTTGCGAATCGGCGTGCGGGCGAATGCCTGCAGCCGCGGCGAAAGCACGCCCGGGAGTGCGCCGACGTGTTGTAGCAGGCGGAGCAGCGCTGGATACTGCGCGCGAACCGCTCCATCTTGAACCTTGATAGCCACGCCAATTGCCCGGTCGAGATCCACGGCGGTATGTACTCCTTCAGCACCGATCTTCGACAGGATGCGGCCGCCGGACTCCTCGATCAACACGGTATCGAAGCGTTCAGTTCCACCCACCAGGAATGGACGACTTCGCATGGCTTCCACAATGCGTCGCGGAGCTCCGTCAACTCGCGCCCACGCATCGCCGAGTCGCGCGAAGGACGACGCCATGTTGCTGAGCGGAAGCGAAAATACCACGACACCGCACCCATCGGTCGCCCGCACCAGGTCCGACGCCCTGAGGCCGGTCCAGGCCGCGACAATGTCGGCACAAGCTTCCTGAACGGGATGCCCATCGCGCTCGTAGCCGGATACTGGCCAGCCTGCGAGACGAGCGCGCGCCAACATGGCGGCATGCTTCCCTGAACAGTTGTTGTGCAGCCGGGTTGGCGCCATGTGGAGATCGTGCAGTATCCGCGCCCCGCGCCTTGACAGTGGCTCATGCGGCCCGCACGCGAGGTCGCCTTCCTCGAGCCCGATATCGCGCAACATCCGCTCGGCAATGGACACGTGCTCCGGCTCGCCGCCGTGCGACGCGCACGCCAGGGCCAGCTCATCGTCGCCCCAGTGCAGCCGATCGAGACCGCCAGTTTCCACAAGAGACATGACCTGAAACGGCTTGGCACACGAGCGCCACGCGGTCACGAGCTGGGCATCGCGCGCGGCGCCGAGCAGGGCGCCATCGGCCGACACGACCGCACCATGCACGCGGTGTCGCGATTCCACGCACGTGCCGCGCGTGACTTGGACGTCGATCTGAAATGTGTGCATGCGCCTTGATGATCGGCCGGGACGGGAAGATAACCGCCACGACACGACGTTCGTGAGCACGGGACGTTGACCATTCCTCGCGCGCGCCTCTAGCTTCGGGGCAATGTCGAGCCAAGTCGTCCCGTCGCTGGCGCGTGATCGCCTGCAGGAACTGCTTCGTGCAATGCAGGGTCGTCGCGTGGTCATCGTGGGCGACGCCATGCTCGATGTGTACCTCCACGGCGAGGTGGACAGGATCTCGCCGGAAGCTCCGGTACCCGTGGTGCGCGTGCGCGACCGTCGTTATGCACTCGGCGGGGCGGCGAACGTGGCTCAGAACGTCATCTCGGCGGGCGCCTTGGGGTACCTCGTTGCAACCATCGGCAAGGACGTCGCCGGCGAGCGGTTGCGGACCATGCTCGCCGCCCTGTCCGCCGACGGACGCGGCCTGATCGACGTGGACCGCCCCACAACCACCAAAACGCGACTGGTGGCGAGAGCGCAGCAGGTCGTGCGTTTCGACGAAGAGGAAGACGCCGACCTGTCAGCCACCGAGGTGCGCCGGATAGCCGAGCATCTCGACGATCTGCTGACGAAGGCCGATGCCCTGGTGCTGGAGGATTACAACAAGGGCGTGCTGGTGCCCGCGATCATCGAGCGGGCGATCGCAGCCGCCCGCGAGCGACGGATCCCGATCGTGGTCGATCCGAAGTTCCGTAACTTCTTCGCCTTTCGCGGAGCGACTGTCTTCAAGCCCAATCGGCGCGAGCTTGAGTCGGCGTTAGGTGCCTCGGTGGTGCTCGACGACATAGATACGTTGCCCGACGTTTTTCGACGTCTTGGAGTCGACCACCTGCTGCTGACTCTGGGAGAACGCGGGATGGTGCTGATCTCCGCGAATGGGACCGTGGGTCGGATCCCGACGACGGCGCGGGAGGTGTACGACGTCGTCGGAGCAGGCGATACCGTGACGGCCTACCTGGCGACCGCGCTTGCCGCTGGCGCGACGGCCTGCGAAGCTGCGGTGGTGGCGAACTACGCCGCCGGCGTCGAGGTGGGAAAGCTCGGCGCGGCGACGGTGACGCCCGAAGAGGTCATGAACGCCTACGACAGCCATCGATCGAGTTCGGCCTAACGAAGACGGCGGAACGGCTACGTCTCCAAACCAACCGCGCGTCAACTGGCGCGTTGCGGACGGTGACGTATCTTTCGGCAGTTGTCGGGCCCTTAGCTCAGCCGGTTAGAGCAGCGGACTCATAATCCGACGGTCCTGGGTTCGATCCCCAGAGGGCCCATTGCCGGGCGCGGTCAGGCCGGCGGCTCGCAACGGACGCGCTGCCTCCGGAGACTAGCCTCGTCACGACCGGTCGATTAACCTTCGCGACCGCGCGAGGGTTCGGCGCGGGGTATTCCGGTCGCGTAGCTCAGCTGGTTAGAGCGCTGGTCTCACATACCAGAGGTCCGGGGTTCGAGTCCCTGCGCGACCATACCACCCAGCCCGTCAGCTGCCGCTGGCTGGCGCCCTTGTTCTGGGCGAGACGACGCCTCGATGTTCAGCCCTCCAGCTCGGCCCTCGCCAGGCGCAAGTCCGCTTCCGTCATCATCCGCACCAACTGGCCGAAGGACGTCGTTGCCGTCCAGCCCAAACGCTCCCGCGCCTTGCTGGCGTCCCCAAGCAGCAAGTCGACCTCGGCGGGTCGATAGTATTTCGGGTCGATCTCGACATACGGCCTCCAATCCAGATCGAGCACGGCGCCGACCGAATCGAGGAGATCGCGCACCGAATGCGTCTCGCCAGTCGCGATCACGTAGTCGTCAGGCGTATCCTGCTGGAGCATGCGCCACATCGCCTCGACGTAGTCCCCGGCGAAGCCCCAGTCGCGGCGAGCATCCAGATTGCCCAGGTACAGCTTCGGCTGCAACCCGAGTTTGATGCGCGCCAGCCCTCGCGTGATCTTGCGAGTGACGAAGTTCTCGCCGCGGCGCGGGCTTTCATGATTGAACAGGATGCCGCACGAGGCATGTAGCCCGTACGATTCGCGGTAGTTGACAGTGATCGCGTGCGCAAACGCCTTGGCGCAGGCGTACGGTGATCTCGGGTGAAACGGCGTTCGTTCGGTTTGTGGACTTTCCGCAACCTTGCCGAACATCTCGCTCGATGATGCCTGGTAGAAGCGCGGCGTCATCCCCAGGTTACGGATCGCCTCGAGCAATCGCAGCGCACCCACGCCCGCCACTTCGACAGTGTACTCGGGGACATCGAAGCTGATGCGGACGTGGCTCTGCGCACCAAGGTTGTAAATCTCGTCAGGGGCAACGCGCGCGAGGACGCGATGGAGAGACGAGGCGTCGTTCAGGTCGCCGTAATGCAGGTGCAGCCGGTCCCCCGGGAGGTGCTCGCTCAGGTACAGTGGCTCGATCCGGGCCGTGGTGAACTGGCTCGACCGGCGCACGATTCCATGCACATCGTAGCCTTTACCCAGCAACAACTCGGCTAGGTACGAGCCGTCCTGCCCAGTAATGCCGGTAATCAACGCTGTCCGCATTGCGCTGGACGTCACGAGGAACCCACCACGGCGCCGGCGCGCTGGAGGCGTGCCACCGCCACCGCATCCAGCCGTGCCACCAGCACGAGGTCGTCTCCCTCCGCTCGCTGCTCGATCACATGGCCGGCTCGATGGACCTCCGCCAGAAGCCGTCCATCCCGGACCGGCACTCGCAACTCGGTCGCCGGACGCTGCCTTTCCAACCGCGCAGCCAGCGCCTCCCGCAGTGCGTCGGTTCCACCGTCGATCCGTGCCGAGGCGAGCACGCTTCCCGGAAGCATTGCAGTCACGCGGGCACTCAGACCCTCACGCTCGTCGGACGTCAGGAGATCCACTTTGTTGAACACATGGAGGACCGGCGTTTC
The DNA here is from genome assembly GCA_019186945.1 of Gemmatimonadaceae bacterium. Classification (GTDB taxonomy): domain Bacteria; phylum Gemmatimonadota; class Gemmatimonadetes; order Gemmatimonadales; family Gemmatimonadaceae; genus JABAQJ01. The sequence goes on along the minus strand of JABAQJ010000010.1, from coordinate 59,517 downwards.
CCGTGCGCCCAGTTCCGCCAGTACGTCGTCCACCACGTCGCGCTGTTCTTCCCACGAGGGGTGGCTGGCGTCGATGACGTGTAACAGGATATCCGCCTCGATAACTTCTTCCAGAGTCGCCCGGAACGACGCGACGAGGTGGTGTGGCAGCTTCCTGATAAAGCCAACCGTGTCCGTCAGCAACACGTGCTGACGATCCGCGGCACCCAGCGAGACCTCGCGGGTCAAGGTATCCAGCGTTGCGAACAGTCGATCTTCCACAAAGACGTCTCGATCGCCGGAAAGCGCACGCAGGAGCGAGGACTTTCCCGCGTTGGTGTAACCGACGAGAGCAGCACGGAACTGGTCGCTGCGCGAACGTCGCTGTACCGCTCTCGATCGGCGGACATCCTCCAACCGCTCCTTCAGCACGCGGATCCGGTGCGAAATCAGTCGGCGGTCCGTCTCGAGCTGCGTCTCGCCGGGGCCGCGAACGCCGATTCCACCGCGAAACTTCTCGAGATGCGTCCACATTCTCGTCAGGCGCGGCAACATGTACTCGAGCTGCGCCAGTTCCACCTGCATGCGCGCTTCCCGGCTCCGCGCACGCGTGGCGAAGATGTCGAGGATCAATTCCGCTCGATCCATAACGCGCTGGCCGACGGCATCCTCAATGTTCTTTCCCTGCGACGGTGTCAACTCGTCGTCGAAGATCACCAGCGTAATGGCATCCCGGGCAATGCGCTCGCGCAACTCGTCGATCTTGCCCGAACCGAGATAGGTAGCCGGGTTCGGACGATCGAGTTGCTGGGTCAGTGTCCCGACGACGTTCGCTCCCGCAGTATCCGCCAGACGCTCGAGTTCGCGCAGGTGCTCGTCCGTCAGATGACGGGTTCCGCTCCCCTTCCGCGGCGCGCCAACCAGGAGGGCGCGCTCAATCGGCGGTTCGAGCGAAATCGGTTCGCGTGCGATCGGTAGCTCCCGGATTGAAGTAACGGATGGGCACCGGCGCCATCCCTGGCTCCAGCCTCACGGAATCTACAGCATCGCCGCCGGCTTGGCAGGCATCGCGGCTGCCTATCGACTCATCGTGTTGAATCGACCACGCTGGTCGTATGGGCGCGTAAAGGAGCCAATAGGTGTGTTGACGGTGACGTCACCGAGAACGCGGTACTCCACGCTGCCCGTCTGGAGAAGCTGCCGGCCGGCGGCATTAGCCCCGGCATACGAGAAATTGAATGGAAGGCGGATCTCCGACGTATCGCCTTTCTCGACCTGAAACCGCGAATCGTACGTTCCTGTCCCGAAGGTCAGGCTATCGACCATCAGCTGGTACGTGAGCCGGCTGCCGTCGAGGCGGAAGTTGTTGGGATTGTACACGTCAAGGACGATCTCCATCGAGCCACCCGTTATCCCGAGCCCGGTGATCTTGACGTCCTTGAAGCTGACGATCGGCTCCTTGAAACGTACCATGCCGAGCGTCGCGCAGGCGCTCGTCAGGAACAACGCGGCAGCCAACGATGTCTTACGCATTCGATCCTCCAGAATCCTTTTCGGGTGCTTGGTTCTCGCCAGGCGAAGACGCGCCCAGCATCCGTTCCTTCAGTCCGGCCCACCATGCAAGCCGCTTCGCGATGTCCTTTTCGAAACCGAATCCACCGGGTTCGTACAGTACCGCACCGCGCAGCCGATCGGGCAGGTACTCCTGAGGGGTGAAACCCTCCGGGACGGAATGGGCGTACTCGTACCCCTTTCCATAACCCAGTTCCTTCATGAGCGACGTCGGTGCGTTACGGATGTGGAGGGGCACCGGTTCCGCGGGATGCGCACGCGCCAGCTCCAGCGCGGCATTCCATGCCTCGTAGATGCGGTTCGATTTCGGGGCGACGGCCAGGTATACCGCCGCTTCCGCAATCGCCAATTCACCCTCGGGCGAACCTAACGCATGGTACGTATCCCGCGCCGCCAGGGCGACCTGCAGCGCTTGCGGATCAGCCAGACCGACGTCCTCGGAAGCGAACCGGATTGTGCGCCTCGCCACGTACATCGGATCCTCACCGCCTTCGATCATGCGCGCGAGCCAGTACAGTGCGCCCTGCGGATCGCTGCCGCGGAGTGCCTTGTGGTATGCCGAGATAAGGTTGAAGTGCTCCTCGCCGCTCTTGTCGTACCTCGCGACGCGCAACTGAAGGGCATCCTGAAGCGCCTGGCGCGTCAGTCGTCCTCCCTGTCCGACGTACTCGGCCGCGGCTTCCAGTATCGTCAGCGCCCGCCGTGCATCGCCGTCCGCCTGTTCCGCCAGCCAATCCACCGCATCCGCATCCGCCGACAGGTGCATCCGTCCAAGTCCACGCTCCTCGTCAGCCAGCGCTCGTCGCAACAGCACGTGTAGGTCGGCGACTTCCAGTGAGGCCAGGACGAAGACCCGCGTCCGCGACAGGAGTGCGCCATTCAGCTCGAAAGACGGGTTCTCCGTGGTGGCGCCGATCAGCGTCACGATGCCCGACTCGACTGCAGAAAGAAAGGCGTCCTGCTGAGTCCTGTTGAAGCGATGGATCTCATCGACGAACAGGATCGTACGTCTGCCCATCCCAAGGCGGGATTCGGCCTCGGCGAGGATCTCGCGGACGCGAGGCACGCCCTCCGTGACGGCGGAGAACGGGACGAACTCGCGATCCGTGTAACGCGCCATGAGTCGTCCCAGGGTCGTCTTCCCTGAGCCCGGGGGACCCCACAGTATGATCGACCCGATCGTGCCGCGTTCGATGGCCTCACGCAGCGGCTTCCCCGCTCCCAACAGGCCGCGCTGTCCGACAACTTCGTCGAGCGATATCGGCCGCATCCGGGCCGCCAACGGCTCCGCGTCGCGTCGCTTGCTGAAAAGCGTCTCACTACTCCGGGGCGACGGGATACGTGGGGCTCGCGTCACTGGAACACCACGGCGCGTGCCAGCAAGAAGAGCCCACAACCTCCAAAGAACGCCGCCGCCGTTCGCCAGCGAGGCAGGCGATGAAGCTCCGGCACCAGGTTCGACGCACCCACGTACAGAGACACACCGGCCGCCAGGGGCAGACCGTATCGCGCCAGCGGATCGATCCAGCCCGTCAGGGCAACCCCAAGGATCGTGGCGACGCCGAGAGCGGCCGCCGCCACCAGTGCAGCCCGGCGCCCTGCGCCAGCCGCCACGAACATGCTGGCGATCGCCAGCCCTTCCGGAACCTTGTGCAGCAGGATTGCGCCGAACACGAGCGTGCCTAACGCTGTGCTCACCTCATACCCCGAAGCGATCGCCACGCCATCCACGAAGGTGTGAACCATCAATCCCGCAAGCGCCGCCGTACTCACGGACGGCGACACCCGATGTCGCTCCTCGCCAAAATGGAAATGTCCGGCAAACGTGTGCTGCGTCAGATGCACGACCAGGTAGCCGCCCAGAATCCAGCTGCCGGCGCTGACGCCGCTGCGGGCGATGGATTCCGGGATCAGCTCGACGATCGCCACGCTTACCATGAAACCGGCCGCTACCGCCAGCATCGACTCGAGAGCGGCCCGATTCCACGTCGCACGCCATACGACGGTGAGCGCGCCAAGGACGTTCCCGGCCGCGGCCACGGCCGCGCACAGGAGGGCCACACTCATGCGGGTTCCATGCCGAGCTTGTCGACAGCCTGACGGAGCGCTGCCGACGCATCTTCAGCGCGCGGAAATCCATCGGCAGGCAATCGCCAACTGCGCGAGGTACGGTGTTCACGCAGCTGCAGGCCATAGCCCGTCAACACAAACACCCACCGCTCGCTCGTCGAGTGCACATACAGCTCCAACCACGGCGTGATGGTCAGCTGTACATCGGAGCCGTAGACGCAGATCTCGGCTCCTGCCCATGTGCTCAACGAGACCTTGAGGCGTGCCAGCGTCGCCGACACATCCGGCCGCGCGAGGTCGACACCTACCCACCGCTGCGAGGTCCGCACGTCGTGGACCTCGACGGATAAGGCCGGCGGCATTTCGTTCAGCAGCGCCAGGAATAGATCGACGAGCCGGTCAGCGTTCGCGCTGACCACAACCTCGACCAGCCCATCGAATCGACGTACCGTAAACCCGTCGCTCGACGTGTGAAATCGCTGCCATATCGTTGACTCGTGCTCCCGTCCGCGAAAGAACATTCGGATCGCCTACGTTGAGCCAGCGGGACGGCACGCCTCTCGTTCACGCGCCAGCTGAACAAGTCGCTCCCGCGTGTTCAGGGTCGGGTCTTCAAGCACCAGATCGAGCAAGCCACGAAGAATCTCGCCGACCCGGCGTCCGGGAGGAATCCCGCTCCGCATCAGGTCATCCCCATCGATCGCCAGGTCGGCGATCGCAACCGGGTCCCGAAACGCGAGCCGCAGTCCGTCACGGTAGAGCTGCCGAGCGTGGAAGGGAGCGTCCGGTGCGGCATCTGGTGTGCCGGATGCACGAAGTCGGGCATACAGCGTCCGATACACGGCGGGAAAATCCGTGCGGCCCGACGCCGCGACCCAGCGGCGGATCGCAACCGCGCGGGGCCGACTCGCCACATCCAGCGACGCGTGCACGCCTGCCTCGATTGCCGCTCGTGCGGCGGCAATGTGCGACAGAGCCTGAACGTCCCGATTCGAAAACCGTAACGCCCGCATGGTTACCCTGACGACATCGGGATCCGGCCCACTGAACAGGCAAGCCAACCTGACGAGTTTCCGCAACGTGGCCCGTTCGGCACGCCGCGTGTCTTCTGGCCGAGCGACCCAGTCGGCAGCACGAACGGCCACGTCGTCGCCAGCGGCGACGGACGGGAGCAGGCTGTGCAGTGCACCGCTCGCGCGCCACAGCAGGAACGAGCGACTTGGGCACGGCACCTGCTCCATCGTCTTCTCGATCTCCTGCCGAACGCGCTCGGCGGAGAGCCTTGGCAGGAACGGCGACGCTTCTACGATCGCCTTCCATGTCTCCGGCTCGATGGTTAGGTCGAACCGTCCCGCGAACCGCATGGCCCGGAGCGCCCGGAGCCAGTCCTCGCGCATGCGATGCCCAGGTTCGCCAACACACCGAAGGATGCGCCTTTCCAGGTCTTCGCGGCCGCCGAACGGGTCACGGATCTCGTTGCGGGTGGGCGAGTATGCGATGGCGTTGATCGTGAAGTCCCGGCGCGCAAGGTCCTCCGTCAGCGACGCACCGAACTCCACAACGGCGTGCCGTCCGTCTGTCCGCACATCCCGGCGGAACGTGGTGATCTCGTGCAGCGTCCCGTGCCGGTCGATGACTGCCACGGTACCGTGGTCGATCCCGATGGGAATCGTCTTGCGAAACAGTCCTTGCACCTGTGCCGGCGTCGCTGAGGTCGCGAAGTCCCAGTCGAGATGTGGCTCGCCGGCGAGCGCATCCCGCACGGCGCCTCCGACGCACCAGACTTCGTGGCCCGCACGTTCGAGCGTTTCGGCAATCGCGCGCACGGCCTGCGGCGGTTGCAGCGTCTGGATGGCCGAGAACTCGCTCATGGGTCCGGGACAGGACAAGGCTCGTCAGGTTGCGAACAGCTCGGTGAGCTGTTCGCGATCGTAGCCGGCGCCAAGCGCGAGGAGCAGGTCAATGCGGGCCTGCTGCGGCCGGCGCGCCCCCGCCAGGATCGCGCCAAGAGAGGCCAGGTTCCGACCGCCGCCTTGATAGCCATAGGTCTCACCGACTCGACCGCGCCAAGCGCGCGACGATATCACGATCGGGACACCCGCGTCGACGCCCCGGCGAATTCCCGCCGCCAAGTCGGGCGGCACATTGCCGCGACCGAGCGCCGCCACCACTACTCCGCGCGCCGTTCGAACGGAGACATCGAGGAGGCGGCTGTCCGCTCCGGCATATGCGAGGATTATATCGACCGGGTCGCCTAACGCCGCCGGTGCGATCACCGGCGGGAGCGACGGCAACGACCGCCTGAAAATGACTTCGCCGTCATCGACCACACCCACCGGACCCAATCCGGGACTCTCGAACGAGTCCAACAGATGCGTATGTGCCTTGGTGACGTCGACGGCAGCGAAGACGCGGGAATTGAGCACGACGAGAGCGCCGTATCCGTGAGCCACGTCGCTGGCCGCCACTCGCACGGCATCGGTGAGGTTCGCCGGGCCGTCCCACCCCAGTTCGGATGCGTTTCGCATCGCGCCCGTGAAGACGACCGGCTTGTTCGTTGCAATCGAGCGCGTCGCCAGGTAAGCGGATTCCTCGAGCGTGTCCGTTCCGTGGGTGACCACGACGCCCGCCACCTCGGGCAAGGCCACGAGCGTCGCCACGCGATTCCGGAGCGCCCACAGCTTGTCGATGGTCATGTGAGGGCCCGGGAACCGTCCCCACTCCTCCACTCGAAGCTCCGCCACTGCCTCGATGCCGCGCGCCGCCGCAACTACTTCAGCCGCGCCTAACGCTGGCACGGCACCACCACCGGCTGTCTCGACTCGCATCGAGATCGTACCGCCGGTGAATACGAGCGCCACTATCCGCACAGGACGCTTCCGCCGTTCACGTTCAGTATCTCGCCGGTGATGTGTCGTGCCTCCGGGGAGCACAGGAACACTACCGGTGCGGCAACATCCTCCGGCGTGGCGACACGTCCGACGGGGATCCCGGCGGCGATACGCGAGCGGCCGTCGCCCGCAAACGGTTGCTCGCACATCTCGGTATCCACCCAACCCGGCGCCACGCTGTTGCAGGTGATCTGTCGAGGTGCGACTTCTACCGCCACGGACTTGACGAATGCGATCACCGCGCCCTTGGACGCGGCGTAGTCCGCGTGCATGGACTCGCCACGCTGTCCCGCCGTACTCGAGATCAGGACGATGCGTCCGCCGGCATCCATCTGCCGCAAGGCCGCACGAGTCGAGTAGAACATGCCATGCACGTTGGCGTCCATCGTGCAATGCCAGCGTTCGTCCGTGATCGCCGGCGCCGCCACCTCGTCCGCCGGCCAGACGCCGGCATTCCCTACAAAGATGTCGATGCCGCCCCACTCGCGATGGACGCGCTCGAAGAACGCATCCACGGAGGCTCGATCGCCCATCTCCGCGCGATGCGCCAGCGCCCGAACTCCCGCGTTGCGGAGTTCCGCAACCAGCGCCTCGGCCTCCGCAGCGCGCGTCCGATAGCTGATGGCGACATGCGCGCCACGGCTGCCGAGCAGCCGCGAGGTGGCGCCACCGATCCCTCTTGCTCCACCGGTGACCACGGCGCGCTTTCCGGTCAAGTCGATCATGGTGCCGCCTCCGCCAGCTCTTGCTCGATGATTTCGCAGATCGCGTGCTGGATGTTCAGATGCAACTCCTGGGCGCGATCAGTGCGATCTGTGGGAATGACGATACTGTGATCCGCAAGCTCCCTTAGTGCTCCGCCATCGCGCGCGGTGAGCGCGAGCACCTGCACACCCTGGCGACGCGCCGTGACCGCGGCGCGGAGGACGTTCGACGAATTGCCGCTCGTGCTGTGGACGATGAGGCAGTCTCCGGGGCGCGCCAAAGCTTCAACCTGACGGGCGAATATCTCGTCAAAGCCGAAATCGTTTCCGGCCGCGGTGAGCAACGAAGTGTCGGTCGTCAGCGCCACTGCCGGGAGCGCCCGGCGGTTCCTCATGTAACGAACCACATACTCGGTGGCTATGTGCTGCGCGTCCGCGGCGCTCCCGCCGTTGCCGCAGAAGTAAAGTGTGCCGCCACCGGCCAGCGAGGTCCGGATCATGCCAACCGCTTGGGCGATGTCGGCGCCCAGGCGCTCCGCTGCACGGTTGGCTTCGTCCGCCAGATCGCGAAGCCGTGCCTCGACGTGCGCACGGTCCCTCTCGGTCCTATCGCTCATGAGCCCTCGGAATCTGTCGTCGGTTCTCGCTTCCGCTTACGCCACCATGCTCGGAGCCGCTCGAACATTCCCTGCTCGAACTCGATGCCGTCCACGGGCAGTAACGCCTGATCCCCCAGCAGCCGTCTCGGGTTTTCTGCCGTCAACCGCTCGCCCTGATGGCCCGCGCCAATCTCCTCGAGCCACCAGCGCGTCATGCCTAGCGAACGGCGGTCACCGTGATTGTCGCTCGCCAGCAGGTCGACCAACCCATCACGCAACATCGCCTTCGCGAACTCCCCCTTGTCGCCGCCAGAGACAAGGATCGTGGCATCGGTCTGGATCGCTGCCCCAAGCGCTCGCCATTCCCTGATCAGTTCCAACGTCACCCCGCGATATCGTTCTGCATGTGCGACCAGCGGCACCAGCCCGTTCCCTCGCAGTCGCGCCAGCTCGTTGGTCGCCCACGCCGGAACTTCGCCATGCGGCCATTCCACCAGAACGGTGTGCGACGAACCGAGAGTGAGACCGGGAGCCGCGCGGAGCAGCCCCGGCCGATCCAACATGATCTCCCAGCCGCCGTACAGCGTGAGTCCCTCGGGACACCGAGTCTGTAACTGCTGACGGATCGCCCCAAACTCCTCGATCGGAGCGGTTTCGCTGTCGCTCGCGAGCAGGTGCGGGGTGCACGCGACTCCCTGCACCCCCTCACCGGCAAAACGGGACAGGACCATCGCCGAGTGATCCATCGTCGGCGATCCGTCATCGACGCCGGGCAGCAGATGCGTGTGAAGGTCGATCACGAGCCGACCCGCACGACGGAGAGTCGTCGCATCGCTTCGGTTGCCCGCTGTTCAATCGTCGCAGGATCCTCGCTGGCGGCCTCGAACGCATAGGTCGCCAGCGCGTCTGCTGCCAGCAGGTCCAGAGCGACTGCGCGCTCTCGCTGCGGCCTCGACAGCAATGCTTCGAGCGCCACTCCGGCGGCCTCGACAAGCACCTCGGGGATCTGCGCTCCCATGTTGACATCCCCGAGCACGGCGTCGATGCGCGCCGTCAGGGCTGCCGGTGGACGTGGCTCGCGCGTCGCCAGCCACTCGCGCGCATTCACGACGTCTGTCCGGTACCGTGCAAGCCACTCCTCACCGCCGGCAGGAGCGCGGACAAGGCGTCGGGGATCCGGGACGCATCGCGAATACCGGCCTGCGCCATATGCGGCTTCCCGCCACCGCGCCCACCGGCCGCAGACGCGATCTCCCTAACGAGCACGTCCGCACGCAGCCCGCGGGTGCGTGCGTCGTCAGTCACCACTACCAGGAGCGCGGACTTGCCATCTGCGAACGTCGCGCCTAACCCTGCCACTCCAGTGCCCAGTTGCTCTCGGACCACATCGCCCAACGACTGGAGCGCACGGGCGTCCTCCGCTGGCACAACAGCGCCAATGACCTTCACGTCGTCGACAGGTTGCGCTTCTTCCAGCAATCGCCGGACCAGATCGCCACCGCCCCCCTTCGTGGCCTCGCCAAGCCTCTTTTCGAACGCACGTCGCTCCTCCACGAGGAGATGCGCTCGCTTAACGACGGTCTCCGGCGTCGCTTTCAGAACATCGCTCACCTCGGCCAGGATCCGCTCGGCATCCCGGAGCAACGCGAATGCGCGCGGCCCCGTAGCCGCTTCAAGGCGTCGCACGCCAGCGGCCACTCCACTCTCGCTCACGATCCTGAAGATCGAGATTTCGGAGGTGTTGCGGACGTGCGTTCCTCCGCACAGCTCGACGGACAGCCCCGAGATTCGCACCACGCGCACGACCTCGCCGTACTTCTCGCCGAAAAGCGCCATCGCGCCATCGGCCAAGGCTTCCTGGTACGGCTTCTCTTCGACCTCGACGTCCACAGCCGCCCAGATTCCGCTGTTCACGCGATCCTCGATCTCCCGCAACGCCTCCGCCCTGACGGGCCCGTGATGCGTGAAATCGAATCGCAGGCGGTCGGGTGCAACCAACGAGCCGGCCTGGTGCACATGGTCGCCAAGCACATCGCGGAGAGCTGCGTGAAGCAGATGCGTTGCCGTGTGGTTTCGCTCTGTGTCGTGCCGGCGAACGGCAGGTACGCGAGCGATCACGATCCCGAAATCGGGCGTGCCGGTCAATCGGCCGATGGCCGCGCTTCGACCGTAGAGCTTCCGAACGTCGTCGACGTCGACGCGCCAACCGTTGCCAACGATTTCGCCATGGTCGGATGACTGACCACCCGACTCGGCGTAAAACGGCGTCTCGTTGAGCAGGACGGCAATGCGCCCTTCCGGCAGGTGCCGAATCGCCGTCACCTGCGTCTCGATCTCCACGGTGTTGTAGCCGACGAACGATGGGATCGCCGTCCCGGCAGTGTCCGCCTCACCCTGGGGCGTTCGCCACGACCACGACAGGGCCGCATCCATGCTCACGCCTGGTTTGCGCGCTTTCCGATCCTCCTGCGATTGACTGCGCTGCGCCTTGAGCGCGTTGTCGAATCCCGCAATGTCGATCGTGTAACCGCGCTCGCGCGCCATCAGCTCCGTCAGATCCAGTGGGAACCCGTAGGTGTCGTACAGCCGAAAGACGTCCTCGCCGCTGATGGTGCCCCGCAACGCGGTCGACCCCTGCGTCGTGTGGTGTGGTGCCAATTCATCGAATCGGCGCATGCCGCCTTCGATCGTAGCAAAGAATCGGTCCTCCTCGGCGCGAGTCGTTTCAAGGATGTGCGCCGACCGATGAAGCAGCTCGGGATACACGTCTCCCATCGTCTCGATGACGCACTCCACCACTGGCGCGAGCGTCGGCTGTCGTCTGCCCAGCAGGTACGCGTGCCGTACAGCGCGCCGCAGTATTCGGCGCAGGACATAGCCGCGCCCTTCGTTCGCCGGGAACACACCATCGGCCAGCAGGAAGGCCACCGCGCGCGCGTGATCGGCGAGAACCCGGAATGCTGCAGGGTCCACCTGCGCGGACCTTACTGATACTGGCAGTCGTCCCTCATACGGCAAGCCGACGACTTGTTCGATTCGCGCGATCAGCGGCGAAAAGAGGTCGGTATGGAAGTTGTTCGTGACCCGCTGCAGGACGGCCGCGATTCGTTCGAGGCCAGCACCGGTGTCGACAGATGGTTTCGGGAGCGGAACGAGCGTCCCGTCAGGCTGCCGATCGAACTGCATGAAGACAAGGTTCCAGATCTCCAGAAAACGCCCTGCCTCCGCGCCTTCCACGAAAGCATCCTGCGAAAACTCCTCGCGATCCAGCTCCGTCCATTCGCCACTCGCTTCCTCAGGGAAAGCCCAATCGGCAGCCAAGTGCGCGAGGTCCACATAGATCTCCGAACACGGGCCGCAGGGACCAGTGTCCGCCATCTGCCAGAAGTTGTCCTTCTCGCCAAGCCCATAGATCCTGGAGTCCGGGATCCCAGCAATTTCACGCCAAAGGGCGCGCGCCTCATCGTCTTCGCGGTACACTGACACCCGGATGTATCCGGGATCGATGCCGAGGTTTCCGGTATCACGTGACCCCGTAACCCATTCCCAGGCAAACCGGATTGCCTCGCGTTTGAAGTAGTCCCCGAAGGAGAAGTTTCCCAGCATCTCGAAAAACGTGTGATGCCGGGCCGTGTGACCGACTTGCTCGAGGTCGTTGTGCTTGCCTCCGGCTCGCACACACTTCTGTGACGTCGCAGCGCGACGTCCAAAATCCGTTTCTTCAAGTCCCAGAAAAACTTTCTTGAACTGGACCATCCCCGCGTTCGTGAAAAGCAACGTCGGGTCATCTGCTGGAACCAGGGAAGAGCTCGGCCGCACGGAATGCGCGTGGCGGCGGAAATATTCGAGGAAGCTGTTACGGATTTCGGTCGCTTGCATTCGGAAGAATATAGACGGCCGAGGTTTGACACGGCATGGACGCGCTTGCGATCGTGCGCCTATTGGGCAGGATCGTCGGGCCCGTCTTCCCCTGTCGATGAAATCTCAGACCGAAGGGCACGCATCACACTCGCAATCACGTCGGGATCGTAGCCACGCCGCGTGAGAAATCCGTACAGACGGCGACGTCTCGCCTCAGCTTCAAGGCTTCGCATCGTGCGAAGTCGCCCTCGTGCGAGGTCCAGAGCGGTAGCGGCTTCGTCGCTCCCGTTCTCGTCGACGGCTCGCTGGATGGCATCCGCAACGACTGCTCGTTCGACGCCCCGCTTGAGGAGGTCTTGTTGGACGCGTCGCCTCGACGAACCGCCTTCGACCAGTTGCGACTGCACGATGCTCTCTGCATATGCGGCGTCGTCGAGGTATCCCAGCGCAACCAGTCTGTCGATCGCCGCGACGACGTGCATTCTCCCAGCGCCCTTCTGAACCAGCCGACGCTGCAGTTCCCGTGTTGACCGCTGACGGGCACGTAGCAGCTCCACTGCCTTGTCGAACACCGCTTGCGTGGCGACGGCATCCCGCAAGGCATCGCTCGATCTCGCATCCAACGCATCGCCGCCGCGCAAGCCAAGTTCCGACAAGGCGCCTGCCGAGAGCAGACCGAGTTCTCTGCCGTCGACGGAGATCAGGAAGCGACCGGACCCATCGTTGGCTTCCGAAATGCCTGTGATTGTCTCCATGGACGCGGACCTGGAGCAGGGTCGCCTCTGCTCAGTCATCGGAAGCTTTTCGCGTTATCGCGCTTCACCGGAGCGCGCCCAACTTCCTCGTGATGGCACACCCGCAGGTCCCAAGACGCGAGAGGCCGGAGTGAAGCCCTCTGAGCAAAGCGGTGTTCCGGGCACCATCCTTCTCAGAGAGCGACCCTCCGGCCCCTATGAATCGCAGGCGCCGACTGGGAAAGTACCGTTCTACTCGTCCGTCCCCTCCGCTTCCGGCAGCGAGCCCGCCGCCTTAAGGCCGAGTATGCTCTTCACCTTTTCTTCCACCTCAGACTGCATCAACGGATTGTCCTTCAGGAACATCTTGGCATTCTCTCGCCCCTGGCCAATCCGCTGTCCATTGTAACTGTACCATGCGCCCGACTTCTCGATGATCCCCGCCTCAGACCCGATGTCCACAAGGAGCGACGTGTGGCTGATGCCCTCGGCGTACATGATGTCGAACTCGGCCTGCTTGAACGGCGGTGCCACCTTGTTCTTCACGACCTTCACACGCACCTGAGACCCGGTAACCTCCTCCTTGTCCTTCACCGGACCAATCCGTCGAATATCCAGGCGCACGGACGCGTAGAACTTCAGCGCTTTCCCACCAGTCGTGGTCTCCGGGTTCCCGAACATCACCCCGATCTTCTCACGCAGCTGGTTGATGAAGATGACCGACGTTCGCGACCTGGCGATCGATCCAGTGAGTTTGCGAAGCGCCTGACTCATCAAGCGAGCCTGCAACCCGACGTGGGAATCGCCCATCTCACCTTCGATTTCGGCTTTCGGCACCAAGGCCGCAACCGAATCGATCACGACGATGTCCACAGCGCCTGAGCGCACGAGTATCTCGCAGATCTCGAGCGCCTGCTCGCCGGTATCCGGCTGCGATACCAGCAATCCTTCGACGTCGACGCCAAGCTTGCGCGCGTAGTCGATGTCCAATGCGTGCTCCGCGTCGATGAACGCGGCCACACCGCCGGCCCGCTGCGCATTGGCGACGACGTGCAAGCACAAGGTCGTCTTGCCGCTGGACTCCGGACCGTAGATCTCCGTGATTCGTCCGCGCGGAATTCCCCCGATACCGATGGCCGCATCCAGGTTGATGGCCCCAGTAGGAATTGCTTCGACGCGAACACGTCCCGACTCAGCGCCCATTCGCATGATCGAGCCCTTACCGCAGCTCTTCTCGATCTGTGCAATGGCCAGATTGAGCGCCTTCTTTCGATCTTCCTGGAGAGCGGAAACCGCCATTCCTCACTCGCAACGTTGGTGTTGAACTGCTCTGGCCACCGCCGTGAATCTACGGAGTGGCGTGAACGAGTCGATACCCCCGAACAAACTACGAAGCTTGACCTTGGCCATCAAGATCGTGCGGACAGCCGAAACGCATCCACCACGTGCCGAACCCGTACTCGCTGTCCCTCGATCAGCACTCCAATGACGTCGAAACGGTACTGCTCACCGTGCTTGCCATTCCGGTCTATCCAAACGGTCGCAGAGCGGACTAACTCGTTCTGTTTCCGCCAGTTGACGGCAGCCACAGGATCGCCAAACGCCTCGCCGCTTCTCGCCTTGACCTCTACGAACGCCACTAGGCCGTCTCGCTCGGCGATCAGGTCGATATCACGGTGCCCAGCCCGGTAGCGGCGCTGCAGCACTCGCCACCCTCTTCGGCGCAGCCATCGTTCGGCCACTCGCTCGCCGGCCAACCCCAGAACCTGTCGTTCGTCAGACATGGGGAGAACCTGGGGGCTTCCGGTTCGGCGAGCGTCATCATGTTCGCGCATCCCGTACCACATCATTGCCTCCCAGCGGCACCCCAGACCGTTAGGCGTGCGAGGCGCACCGCGCGCTTACCCCCGGAAGTGCGACCAATATGTCCCCGGGATCGCGCTGAATCCGGCGATCACCTCGAGAGCGCGGCACAGCGCCGCAGGCTCCCGGACAGCCTGCTAGGGATCGTCGAACAGGCGGTGGAACTCCTCCAGGCCCATCAGGATCTCCCGCGGTTTCGAGCCGTTAGGCGGGCCGAGCACACCGTGAGCATGCAATTGGTCGATGATCCGCGCAGCGCGACCGTACCCGACCTCGAGCTTTCGCTGTAACAGCGAGGTCGATCCGAGCTGGTGCTGTATGCATGCTTCCCCCGCCTTCCGGAAGTACTCGTCGCGTTCGCCGCGTGACGTGTCTGCCTCGTCGTCCACTGCGCTCCTTGCGGCCCGCGCGTCGCGGGCGACCTGGAGAATGTCCGGCTCCGGGATCTGGTCCGGGACTCCTCCACGGGCACGCAGTGCCTCCCTTTTGGCCAACCGCCTCGCTTCGTACCACTGCATCAGGCGCTCCGTATCTTCGCCCGACAGGAACGCGCCCTGCAGACGCAGTGGCTCCGACTTCCCCGGGGGGATGAACAGCATGTCCCCATTGCCGAGCAGCGACTCCGCCCCCATGCCGTCGATGATCGTGCGGCTGTCGATCTGGGATGCAACTCGGAAGGCAATCCTGCTGGGGAAGTTCGCCTTGATCAGGCCCGTGATGACGTTCACGCTCGGCCGCTGCGTCGCGAGAATCAAGTGGATACCGATCGCGCGCGCCTTCTGTGCCAGCATGGCCAACGGGCGCTCCACCTCGCCGGCGACTGTCATCATCAGGTCGGCCAGCTCGTCTATCACGACGACGATGTAAGGGAGTATGCCACGGCGATACGTGCGGTCCTCGAATGCGACGTCCTCCTTTTTCGGGACCAGCAACTTGGCTCCCTCGTGCACCCGTTTGTTGAACTCCTGGACGTTCCGTGCGCCGTTCGCTGCCAGCAGTTCGTAGCGCTCCTGCATTTCCATGACGGCCCACTCGAGCACGTCCGCCGCATCGTGGTTGTCGGTGATAACGCGGTACCGGAGGTGTGGCAGCTGGTTGTAGACCGAGAGTTCGACCATCTTCGGGTCCACCATCAGAAAACGCAGTGTCTCTGGCTGGTGTCGGTAAACAAGGCTCGTGACGATCGTGTTGACGCAGACGGACTTCCCGGATCCAGTCGCCCCTGCGATCAACAGGTGCGGCATCTTCGCGAGGTCAGCGACAACCGGTCGTCCTTCGAGATCCCGACCTAACGCGATCGGCAGCGATGCACGCGCATTCCTGAACTCCGGCGATTCGATCATCTCGCGGAATGACACGATCGTCGGGATCGGGTTAGGCACTTCCACTCCCACTGCGCCGCGGCCCGGAATCGGGGCAACCACTCGAATGCTCGCAGCGCGCATGGCCAGCGCGAGGTCGTTGGCGAGGTTCGCGAACTGACGGACTTTGACGCCAGCCGCGGGCTCGATCTCGTATTGCGTGACGACCGGCCCTGTCGTGCGCCCGAGCAAATGACCGTCCACCCGAAAGGTTCGGAGTGCATCCATGAGCTTCTGCCCCATCTGGTCGAGTTCGCGCTGTTCGGACTCGACGTTCACGGATGGAATGGCCGCCAGGAGATCCGGGGATGGCAGTTCGTCCACCATGACATCGCCCAATTGAAATACCGGCCGAGGCGACTGCACTTCCGCGTGTTCCTCTGTCGGTTTCCGGATCTTCTTCTCCGGGACGCGACGCTCCTCGGGCCGATCGACGGGCTTCGAGTCCGTCACGATTGACGGCATTTCCTCCGGTTCTGGCTCCAGCTGTCTGGCGAGCGAAGGCGCTGGCGGTCGAGCTGGCGCGGGCGCCACGAGCATGCGGATGGGATTCCATCGCAGGGTGACGGCCATCAACACGGAGCCCACGAGGGCTACGGCTATCCAGGCTCCCGCGGAGCCCAGTGCAGCCGTCAGGTAGAACGCGACGAGATTGCCCCAAACTCCCGCGACACTCGTGGCCTCCCTCGGTGCGCCTGTCGCCAGACCCGCGGCGACCGGTACGATCAGCGCCGCTCCGAGCAGAAAGACGAGCCACGAACGATCCGTCGACGATCGAAGTCTGCCGAAGAGGCGTAACGCGTGCACGACTGGAGCGAGGATCAGCAGGATCGACCCGGGCAGTCCAAGGGAGATCCAGAGCAGCGATTTCAGGCAGGCGCCAACCGGCCCGAACACGCCAGTGGCATTCGCGCACGATCCAGCATCGGGCGGCGACGACGGCAGGAGCAGCGCTCCGGCCAGAAAGACGGCGACGAGCAGGAGCGCGATCCCGGTGAGCTCTCGCCGGATCGATTCGCTCATCGGTGCTAGCGTGTCTGGGCTGCGCTCATGCGGGTAATCAAGCGATCGGCGTAGACTGGGACAACCGGATAGGCGTCGATGGCGGCGCAGACGGCAATGTCGTCGCCATATCCGGCGCTCACGAGCGCCCTCGCGTGCTCGGCGTCCTTGAACATGCGATGCAGCGTGCGTCCGTATCGCTTGTCGAGCATCACGGTCGCGCAGGCGGCATCGTTCAGCTCCAACGCACCGCCACCGTCCATGAGACCACGCACGAATCGGCCAGCGCAAGCGGCATCCTCGAGCGAGAACTGCCTGTCTTTTCCAGCGGCGACGATTACGAGGTCGTTTCGCGCACGCGCAGGGCTCGTCAGCACGGACAACAGGGCGGACACGTTCACATATGCTCCCACGAACACCTCCTCCGCTCCCTGTGCCGCAACCAGCGCCACCGTCCCGTTCGACGTCGTGAAGAGGATCGACTTGCCATCGACGGCTTCCCGGGTGAACTCGCGCGGCGAGTTGCCCAGATCGAACCCGGGGATTCGCTGCATTCGGCGTTCGCCGGCCAACACGACCTCACGGCGCTCGTAGGACTTCGCCCGCTCCGCTGCCTCGTCCGCATGTTCGAACGGGACGACGTTGCGCGCCCCGTTGGCCAGCGCCACGACAATGGACGTGGAGGCTCGAAGCACATCGATCACGACAACCACTCGTCCGTGCATTTCCGCCGGCCCCATCCCGCCAGGCCCGAACAACACATCAACCTTCAAGCTGCGCTGACTCCTTGAACAGGCTCGGCTCCCGCTCCAGAAACTTGGTGTCCACGTCGCCGGCACGGAATCGCTCGTTCGTCATCAAACGAGCAAGGAACGGCGCCGTCGTGGTCACGCCCTCGATGATGAAGCTCTCCAGCGCCAGCTGCATGCGCCGAATCGCTTCCTCACGATCCCGACCCTGTACGATCAGCTTTGCCAGCAACGAGTCGTAGTAGGGGGGGACGGAGTAGCCGGCGTAGACGTGCGTATCCAACCGTACGCCGGGTCCGCCCGGCGGATGGAAGACATCGATCCGCCCTGGCGATGGCTGGAAGCCGCGCGACGGATCCTCGGCGTTGATCCGGCATTCGATCACATGACCGCGCAGTGGCGGAAGTTCGTGTACCGACAACGCTTCGCCAGCTGCAACCCGAATCTGCTCCTTCACGAGGTCCACGCCCGTCAGTTGTTCGGTCACCGGGTGTTCGACCTGGATCCGCGTGTTCATCTCCATGAAGTAGTAGCTGCCGTCCTGGTCCAGGAGCATCTCGATCGTCCCTGCCCCCACATAGTCGATGGCTTTGGCACCGGCAACGGCGGCCGTACCCATCGCCAGTCGCAACTCCGGTGTCATCGCCGGACTCGGTGCCTCCTCGATCAGCTTCTGGTGTCGCCGCTGTACGGAGCAGTCGCGCTCGCCAAGATGAACGACGTTCCCGTGCTTGTCGCCAAGGATCTGAAACTCGATGTGTCGGGGCCGCGCGAGGTATTTCTCGACGTACACGTCGCCATTGCCGAACGCCGACAGCGCTTCCGATCTGGCCAGCGAGAACGCCCGGGGGAACTCTTCCGCGTCGCTGGCGACGCGCATCCCCTTGCCGCCCCCGCCGGCGGCCGCCTTGATGATCACCGGGAAACCAATCCCTCTGGCGAAACCCAGCGCTTCGTCGGCATCCTCGACCGGACCGGGTGTGCCCGGTACGACCGGAACGCCGACCTCCATCATCGTACGCCGCGCCGCCGCCTTGTCTCCCATCAGGCGGATCTGTTCCGCCGTCGGCCCAATGAAGTCGATATTCGACGCAGCGCAGGTCTCGGCAAACTCGGCATTCTCCGCCAGGAACCCGTAACCTGGGTGAATCGCGTCCGCGCCCGTGATTTCGGCCGCCGCGATCAACCGCGGGATCTTGAGGTACGACTCGCGTGCCGGAGCGGGGCCAATGCACACGTCGTCGTCCGCGAAGCGTACATGCAGGGATTCCCGATCTGCCTCCGAGTAGACGGCAACAGTCTCGATTCCCAACTCGCGGCAGGCTCGGATGACGCGAAGGGCGATTTCCCCGCGATTGGCGACCAGCACTTTCCTGAACATGGGGAGCGTCCGGGCGCTATGACGTCTGATCTTTCTGGAAATCGTCCCACGACGTGTCGCTCGACTGCGCGACGCCCTGCACCCGCAATGCGAACTCGCTGGGGTTCGTCGCGTAGAACACCGCACTCTCGTAGGAGATCAGCCCGCGCGAATACCACTGCATGAGCGACTGATCGAAACTCTGCATCCCGTACTGGACTGTGCCCTCCTTGATGAGGTCCGGAATGTTCAGCGTCTTCGTCAGATCGCGTATCTGCTCACGAACGGCCGCCGTGTTTATCAGGATCTCGCATGCTGGCACCCGTCCCGGTCTGTCGGCACGGGGTACGAGGCGCTGCGAGACGACCGCCGCCAGCGCGCTGGACAGCGCATACCGCACTTCGTTCTGCTGGTGCGGCGGATAGAACGACAGGATGCGGTTGATGGTCTGCGTGGCGTCCGTCGTGTGGAGCGTGGAGAACACCAGGTGGCCAGTATCCGCGGCCTTGAGCGCCGTATCGAGCGTGTCCAGATCGCGGATCTCTCCGATCAGCACAACGTCCGGATCCTGCCGAAGGACACGTCTGAGGGCCTGAGCAAAGCTGCCCGTGTCGGTCCCGACCTCTCGCTGGTTGATATGACACTTGAGGTCGCGATGGAGGAACTCGATCGGATCTTCGATCGTGATGATGTTCGCATAACGACGCTCGTTGATCAGCTGGATCATCGATGCAAGCGTCGTGGACTTCCCAGATCCGGTGATCCCCGTCACGAGCACCAGTCCCCTCGGCAGAAGCGCGATCTCTTCCACGATCGCCGGCAGATGCAACTCGCTCATCGAGCGCGCATGGTGTGGAATCGTCCGTACGGCGAACGCGATCGTGCCTCGCTGCTGATAGGCATTGACGCGGAACCGGCCAATACCTGGCACACCGGTCGCGAAGTCCGCCTCACGGAACTCGGCGAACTCCTTCACCTGCTTGGGCGTCATGATGTCTTTCGCCAGCGAACTCAGATCTTCCGGCCGAAGAGCGGGGAGCGGCATCGGCGACAGATCGCCATTGATTCGCAGCGTCGGGGGCCGTCCGACCTTCAGATGCAGGTCCGAGGCATTCACCTGCACCATCTGCTGCAGGATAGCCTTGAAATTGAACGGAGCGCGTGGCACCGGCTGGGTGCCACCCTCCGGAACAGGGACGGGACTAGCCATTCGGATCGATCCGGAACAGCACCTGCCCGTATTCAACAGCGTGCCCGTCAGACACGCACACCTCGCGCACGACGCCGCTGAACTCCGACTCGATCTCGTTCATGATTTTCATCGCCTCGATGATGCACAGTACCTGACCCTTCTCTATTCGCGAACCCACGCCGGCATACGGCTTCGCACCAGGTTCAGGCTGGCCATAGAACGTCCCCACCATGGGAGACTTGACCTCCAGCGTTCTTGCCTTCGGCGGTTCGGGTTCTGGCTCGGGAATCGCCACCGATGCTTCCGCCGGCGTCATCCGCCCAGTCGGCTGAGGCGCTACCATGGCCGGCATCTGGACAGGCGCAGGTATCTGCAAGGCTCCTCGCTGCTGCGGAGTCTTCGAGATGCGGATCTTCATCCCCTTGTCCGTGGAGATTTCAACAGAGTCCACGGACGACCCGTCCAGCATTTCGATGAGTTTCTTGACGTATCGAAGATCGATCATACGCGAATGGTAGCGTCCGGCGGCAGCCTACAGGAGTTCGATCAGTTCGCGAGGAATCATCGTCAGAAGCTCGGCTTCCCCGTCCTGGACTACGATGTCGTCCTCGATGCGGACGCCACCCCACCCCACCAGGTATACGCCGGGCTCAATGGTCACCACCGCTCCCGACGGAAGCGGCGTCTCCGAAACACGCGACAAGCGTGGTGCTTCATGAACGTCCAGCCCGATCCCATGGCCCAGCCCATGCCCAAAGGCCTCACCGAACCCGGCCTTCTCCAGGACGTCGCGTGCGATCGCGTCCGCATCACACCCTCTCATCCCGGCCCGCACGAATCTCCTCGATTCTTCATTCGCTTCAAGTACTGCGGCGTACACCTCCCTCTGCCGCTCATTGCTCCGACCGACCACGACCGTTCGAGTGATGTCGCTGCAATATCCGCCGTGCGTCGCCCCAAAATCCAACAACAGAAAATCACCGAGCGCAATAGCCCGCGACGATGCGCGCGCATGCGGAAGCGCAGTCCGCGGTCCGGAGGCCACGATCGGAGGAAACGGATGCGCCTCGCTGCCACTGTCGCGCAACGAGTGCTCCAACAGGCCGCAAAGCTGCAACTCCGTCATTCCGACGCGAACGCCCGCCAGCGTGCGGGCAAACGCATCTGCCCCAATCTCCGCCGCGCGCCGGATCGACGCTAGTTCGCCACTATCCTTTTTCTCGCGAAGGCCCTCGATGACATCCAGCGTCGCCTGCCAACGCCATCTCCTCCCGTGCTCCAGGAGTCGATCGAAATCGCGGTGTGGCAGGTGCGCAGACTCGAAGCCCAGACGTTCGAGTCCAACCATCGCCGGCAACGCTTCCCAGAGGCCGTTCCACAGCGACTTCGATTCGACCCGGACCGGCACCAAGTCGCCCACTTCATCCACGACCTGCGTCTGGTATCGGAAATCCGTCAGGAGAACACTGTCCGCGGGTCCCACGACCAGCAAGGCATTCGAACCGGAGAAGCCCGTCAGGTACCGGATGTTCGCGAGGCTCGAAATCAGCATCCCGTCGACTTGCCGCGCGGCGAGGACCGAGCGCAGAGCGGCGAGCCGCACGGCGCGGACGTCAGCCACGATTCGTTAGGTGCGCCACCAGCCCCCGAAGGGCAAGCTCGTAACCGATGGCGCCGAGCCCAGCCACGACTCCGACGGCTCCACTTGCCAGAACGGTGTGACGCCGCTCTGGCTCGCGCGCGAAAATGTTACTGATGTGGACCTCGACGTACCGCAGTCCCGTGGCCGTGAGGGCATCGCGAATCGCAAGGCTGGAGTGGCTGAACGCACCCGCATTGATGATCGCGCCCACAGCGATACCGGCGAGTCCCTGAATAGCATCGACCAAGGCCCCTTCATGGTTGCTCTGGAAGCACGTAACGTCGACGCCCAGCTCGAGCGCGACCGCTCCCAGGCGCTCATCGATCTGCGCGAGGGTCGTCGAGCCATAGATTTCCGGCTCTCGTGTTCCAAGCAGGTTGAGGTTGGGGCCGTGCAGGACGGCGATTCTCACTTCTTTTTCAAGCCCTCGAGCCACGCCGTGAACTGTTCGATGTCCCCCGACTGTGCTTCCTCGTCCGGCCCTTGGTCCGAACCCGAAGCCTCGGATCCCGCGCCGCCCTGAGCGGCGAAGAAGGCGTCCAGCGTCACGGCGTCGGACGACCCGGATGGAACATCGCGAAAGAGATGGTCGAGTGACAACTCCGACTCGGCGACGCGGGCCGGTCGTCCTGCACCTTCAGCCGAGCCAAGCGCGGATGCCAAGCGACGAGCAGCTGCATCGTCCGCGACTTCCGGGCGGGCCTCGGCAAACAGCTCATTGAGCGTCGGCGCGGCATGCTCCACCGTCGTTACTTCCACACCCTGCCGGTTCGCCACCTGCGCTCCCAGCGACGCGACGTCCAAAGCGCTACCCGACTGTCGACGCGCCGGCTGGCGACGTGCAATACGCCCAAAGAAAACGCGTACAGACTGCGCCGATCGATCCAACGCTGGCAACGGGCCAACCTTCCCAGGCGCCCTCTCCAGGTCCGCAACCCGCGCTCGAAGCGACTCATCCCACGGCGACCGTGCCGACAATTTCCGGTACACCTGCAGCGCCTCGCTCACGAAACCCTGCTGGAGGTACAACTCAGCCATCGTTTCCGTGACGAACATCTCGGGCAGCGCACCTTCGCCGAAATCCCCGTCCAATGCTTGTGAAGAACCGGTCGTGGCCACCACCTGCAAATCGGAAGCCGGTTCCTCCGGGTCCTGGATCCGCTCCGAAGCAACCTCGCACGCAGTCTCATGGCGGTTCGCTGCCACAGAGGAGGGCTCAGTAATGGCTGCCCATTCTTCGGCCGTGATGTCGGTCAATTCGGACGCGTCTGCCGCTTCAGGCGCCGGCAGGTCAGCATGCTCCCAAGGCGGATCAGCGTGCCCGTTCCCTTCGTAAGCCAAGTCCAACTCCGGAGTCGTCGAGGCCTCGCCATTTGTCGATTCCAGCGGGGCCCGGTAGCCCGAGGCTGCTTCGGAAAACTCAGCGCCAACACCACCGCTGCCTACGATTCCGCAGTCGATCTCCCTCGGCGTACCTTCGTCCTCCAGAACCACGATTGGCGGCACCTCGTGAGCAGCAGCATCCGCCGAAGCATCCACAGCCGCATGAAGTTCCGCGTGGCTGTCCGGATCCGGTGCTGCGATCGCCAATTCGGGCTCAGTCGCAACAGATGGACCTGCGACAATTTCGGATAAGAGAACGTTTTCGCACGACTCGCCATCGAGCGCCTCGGCAGCCTCTTGAACGACGTCGTGAGACCAGTCTGCGGCTCCCGTGTCGGCCGAGTCCTCCGCCACTCGCAGCTCTGCGCTGGCAGCAGGCGCGTCTTCGTCCCCGAGGTCGACCGGTTCGCTTCTCGCCGCGAGGTCGTAGACTGCGTCCGCCACCGTAGCCTCGGTTCCGTCCGCCGTCATCGTTCCACCAGACGCCGCGGCATCGTTCGACAACTCGGCGAGCGACTCTGAAGCGACCGCGTGGGCTATCGTCGAAACGCCGATATCCGGAGAGTCGATGGGCTCGTCGAGCGCATCGTCCAATCGAGGGGCGGACTCTACTACGGGCTCCGGGAGGTCAGGTGCACACTCCGCGTCTGACGGCGATTGATCCTTCGCGGACAGCGCCGCAAACCAGTCGTCATAGAGTTCTGGCGTAGCCACCTTGGCCTCGGCCGGCACCTCCGGTTCGTCTGCGACCGATGAGGGTGGGATTCCAGCGGCGTCGCCTTTCTCGACCAGGTCGAACATCTCGAAATCGACGGTCGTGCTGCCGGGCTCGGCGCCAGTTGGCACCGTGGGAACCGTAAGCGTCCCGGTGGCCGGCTCATCCGACTCGAGGTGGGGACTCTCCGGAACGACAGCGGCCCCGTGGGCAGGCGTGGGCGCGCTGAACCAGTCGTCGGGCTGCGCGCCTGTAGCGCCCATCGACTGCTCAACGGCGAAGGCGGCTCCGTCTTCCTCGAATGTCGGGAAGTCAGCGGAGGGAGCTTCGTCCTCGCCCACTCCACTCGTTGGCTCAACGTCGACGGCATCGTAACCGATAAACTCCGCCTCGGCGACCACGCCGTCAGCACCGACGTCCGTCGGTGGCTCCGCGAGCGTACTCGCTCCATCCGCGTATTCACGCTCGTCATACCTGGCGTCGGGGCGCGACGAGGTGTCCGTCGCAAAGTCACCGGCCATAGCATCGGTCAGGTCCGCACGGTCGCTACCGAGGACATGCGCGTCGCAGGCCGGCACAGCTACGTTCGAGATCGGTGTCCTGTCAGGATCCCACGCCATGGAGCGGGGCGCATCAGCTGCGACTTCCTGGCTTGGAGCCTGCGTTTCGACTACGGCTGCGGACTCCGTTGCCGAGGCAGATGCCGCGATCTCGCGCAACAGGTTGGCGACGGCATCGTTGCGCGGATCGACTTCCAGAAGCCGTTCGTACCATCCGCGCGCGATTGACGGCTGGCCTTGAGCGCTTGCGATGTCGCCCAGTGTGCGGAGTGCGATCAGGTTCTCGGGATCCAGCTCGAGTGCCTGCTCGAAAATGGATCTGGATTCCGCCAGTTCGTGCGTCTCGAACAGTGCCTGTCCGAGGACGACGTGGCCGCTGAGATGGCCTGGTTGATTCGGCAGGTGCGCTCGGCACAGGGCGATCGCTTGCGACAGGTCACCCAGTTTCCGATACTCGTTTGCCAGAGGGGCGAAGTATCGTCGCGGGTTTTCGTCGAACTTCCTTGTGAGTTCTTCCAGACGGGCACTTGATGCCATGCCGCGGCCTCGGTGGGAAAGCGCCGGGTGAAATGGGGCAACCTTCGAGCGCACGCAAGCGCTCTCACAAATGACGAGCGACGTTTGCAGACGTGACAGCCGGAGGATGCGCTGTCCCCGCGGCCGAAGTGACACTCCAACTTGCTTTTAGACTCAGGTCACAAATAGCTTTGTTGGCTTCGAGTGAGCGTCATCAGGATCGATTTTCGTCAGGAGTGAGCCCTTGCTGCAACAGATGCGGGCCAATGCCAAGTGGATTTGGCTCTTCGTGGTCGCTTCCTTCGTAGGTGGATTCCTTTTCGTGGAGACGTCCGGACTCCTCGGCCGCGAACCCATCTCCACGAGCTCCGTCGTCGGCGCGGTCAACGGTGTGGACATCCCGTATGTCTCCTGGCTCAACCTATCGAATAACCTTGCCCAGCAGGAGGAGCGCCAGACTGGAAAGAGCCTCACGCTGGACGAACGACGCCGAGTCGAGGACCAGGCGTTCGACCAGCTGGTAACCGCAATTCTGCTGGACCAGGAGTACAAGAAGCGCAAGATATCGGTGACGGACGACGAGATCATCCAGGCGGCGCAGTTCAATCCGCCGCCGGAACTGATGCAAAATCCCGAACTCCAGACGGACGGCCAGTTCGATCTCGCGAAGTATCAGCGACTTCTCAAGAGCCCGGCGTCTCGCCAACAGGGCCTCCTCGTCCAGCTCGAGAACTACTACAGGTCGGAGATACCGCGGGCGAAACTCTACGACCAGCTCGCCGGTGACGTTTACGTGAGCGACGCGAAGCTGTGGGCGGTATACAGGGATCTGAACGATTCCGCTCAGGTGAGTTTCGTGCACTTCGACCCATCGTCGATCCCCGACAGCACGATCAAGGTCAGCGAAGCCGAGGTGCGAACCTACTACGACCAGAACAGGAAGCGGTTCGAACGGCCAGGCCGTGCGGTCATGACTCTCCTGGCAATTCCGCGCGCCATCACCACGGCAGACAGCGCTACCGTCCGCAATCGGGCGCTTGCACTGCGGGAGGAGATTCTCAAGGGAGCCAAGTTCGAGGACGTCGCGAAGCGAGAGTCGGCAGATTCGGTGTCCGCTGCCGACGGTGGATCGCTCGGACGAGGCGGCAAGGGACGCTTTGTACCGGAGTTCGAGTCTGCCGCCTATGCGCTCAAGCCCGGCGAGATTTCGCAGCCGGTGGCGACGTCCTTCGGATATCACCTGATCAAGATCGATTCGCGGAAGGGTGACACGCTCTCGCTGCGGCACATCCTGCTCCGCATTCAGCAGAGCGACAGTTCCGCGATGCGAACAGACAGGAAGGCGGACTCACTGGTCAAGATCGCCGCGGGAACGAGCATTCCCTCTCGGCTGGACTCGGCAGCGACCCTGTTGAAGCTTGCCCCGGAACGTGCGATAGCAGTCGAAGGACAGCCGCTGTTCGCTGCGGGGCGCGTGGTTCCGAGCGTCAGTGCCTGGGCCTTCGGTGGTGCGAGAGTCGGTGATATCAGTGATATGTTCGACTCGGACGAGGCGTACTTCGTCGCCAGACTCGATACGCTCAGCGAGGGAGGTATCGCTCCGCTGGCTGACGTGAAGGACCAGATCGTCGCTACGCTGACTCAGCGGAAGAAAGCCGAGCTGATACTGCCCCAGGCGCAGGCGTTCGCTTCAGAGGCCGCGCGCACATCGCTCGATGCAGCTGCGAAGGCAAAAGATCTCACCGTTACCAAGTCACCATCCTTCGCCCGACCGGGTTTCGTCCCAGGCTTGGGACGGTTGAACGCGCCGATTGGCGCTGCCTTCTCACTTCCCGTGGGTGCCGTATCGGAGCCGATCGTCGCGGACGAGGGCGTGTTCGTTATTCGAGTCGATCGGCGCGTGGAAGCCGATTCGGCAGCCTGGGTCGTGCAGAAGAGTGACCAGCGGAAACAGGCGATGAACTCCCTGCGCGAAGCGCGGATTCGTAACTACATCGAGGGCGTTCGCAAGCAGGCGAACATCAAGGACAAGCGCAAGGAACTGAACGCTTCCGCCCGCGAACAGGCCGCGGCTACAGTCCAGTAGGAATCGCTCGCCGCGTCATAACGAAGGGAGGGCCGACTCGCTGAGTCGGCCCTCCCTTTCGCTACTGAACTCGGATCTCTAGTTCAACAGACGCTTCGGCTCAGGCCGAGCTTCCTCCTCCGCACGAGTCTCCATGTTCGCAGCTGGCTGCGACAGGCGCTCCGTTCGCGCGGGCTTGGTGATCTCTTCGTTCACGTCCGTCAGGCTCTTCTTGAACTCTCGAATCCCCCTTCCGAACGACGAGCCGATCTCTGGAAGTCGCTTCGCGCCGAAGAGCAGCAGCACGACGACGACGATCATCAGGATCTCTGTGAAGCCCAGGTTGCCGAAATTCATAACGTCTCCTAGAAGAGCGACCGCGCAATCAGGTACGCGATCAGTACCCCGACCAGACTCAGGAGCGACACGTCGAGGGCGATTGGGCCCAGCGAGAGGCTTAAGATAACCAAATCTACCTTCATCGGCCCGAGAGAAGGAGTGACGCCTGTCGTCAGGAACTCCTTCACCGCGCCCACGGGGAGAAACTTCCTCGCAAAAGTCGTCATGAACCCGCCAACAACGAAGCCGAGGGCAAGAACGAAGGCATGAAAGAGCGGGCGGTGCCGGGGCGACGACTTGTTCATCAAGACCTCCGGGCCATGACGTAGGCGACGGCTTCGTAGAGGGCAGCGCGCGCCGCGGTCACGGGCAGCACAGAGATGGCCTCTTCTGCCTGAGCAGCGAACTCCTCCCCACGCCGCCTCGCGTACTCCAGGCCACCTGCCTCCCGCACCACGTCGACGACGCGTGCAATCTGGTTATCCGTGGGCTCCGGTGTTCGAAACAGCTCATCGATCGGAGCGCGTTCCGGTATCGATAGCGACTTGAGCGCATGAATCAGCGGCAGCGTCACCTTGTGTTCGCGAAGGTCGAGACCTGTCGGTTTCCCGGTTGTCTCTTCGCTTGCCGTGTAGTCAAGCAGGTCGTCCGCAACCTGAAAAGCCATGCCGAGGCGTTCCCCATACAGCCGCAACGGCTCCCTGTAGGCAGGAGCACCACACAAGGCACCGACCTCGCACGCCGCGGAAAACAGCGCCGCCGTCTTGGCCCGAATCAGGAACTCGTAGTCGTCCTCGGAAAACGCGAGAGCGTCGAGCGCGGCAAGCTGGCGCATTTCACCCAGCGTGAGCTCGTTGGATGCCTTGGCCAGCACCCGCAACGGCTCCATATCCCCAAGACGCACCAGTTCCTGCACGGCCCGTGAATAGAGGAAATCGCCGGCAATGACCGACACCTGATGCGTGAAAAGCGCGTTGATCGTCGGCATGCCGCGGCGCAGCACCGAGTGGTCCACCGCATCGTCGTGCACGAGGGTTGCCAGGTGGATCAGTTCCAGCACGGCGGCGTAAGCGGTAGCACGCGGCTCGGGAGAGCCTTCGGCCTCACTCGCCAACAACAGGAGCGTGGGCCGAAACATCTTGCCCTTCATCAGCATGAGATGCCGACTGACGCCAGCAAAAGCATCGCCGGAGATGGCCACTATTCGCCACATCTCTTCGGATACACGACGGAGAGCGTCAGCTACGGGATCCTGAATGTCTGGCAGTCCAGCGGGGGCTACCGGTGTCACACGGGGGTGTGATGTCACGTTGGCTGATGCTCCATCGCGGCGACTCGCCTTACCACATCTCGGAACTCGATGTCCACGGCAAAGACGCGTTGATAATAACGCAATGCCTCACTCCGGTGCCCCACCATCTCCATCGAATATCCAAGCAGGTACAGGACCCCCACCAAACGGTGGTCGTCGCCATGCGATGAGTCCGCGGCTCGCTGCAGCAGGGCCGTGGCAACTGCGTACTGGCTCTTGTCCACGAAGCACTGCCCAAGCGCTTCATACGACTTGATCCGGTGCTCTTCCCCGCGAAGCGCTCGCTGAAACTGCGCGATGGCCTCGTCGATCAGTCCCATTTCCTTGTACGCTACGCCGAGATCGTAATGCGATGCGAAGTCCTCATCGTCGACGTTCTCCGCGATGCCCAGCTTGAACCGACGAAGCATCTCCTCAAAATCCGCCTGCTCATTACCCGATGGCCCGGCTTCCGCCACGACCATTCGGGTCGTTCGAGGTGGCTCCGTCATCCGCAGCCATTCGCCGAGATCGACGTACTCGTCGTCGCGGGCCCCGACCGGGGTCATCGAGCGAGCCCGTGCGATGAGTGCGCCTTCTGCGTTAGCGGGATCAGCCGGGGCGATGATCGACTGGTGCGAGTCAGCGGCGAGCTGCGGCATGGAAGCACGTAGCGCCGGTACGTCAAGGGCGGATTCGACGACGACCTCCAGTGTCGGGGCGTTCTCGGCCGGTGAAGCAGGCTCCTGTTGGCCCTCGAAAATTTCCTCGTGACATCGTACCGGATCGCCCGCGTCCATCACCGTTGCCTGACTTCCCGTCCCCTCGGCACCGATTCCATCGGACTCCATGGATGGATCTGGCTCTCCAACCGCCTCGGGCGCTCCCGATTCCCGACGATCGGAGGAATCGACCTCTCGAAGGGCGGCCGTCTCGACAGCCCCGCTCGCCACAACCAGCGAGTCCGCCAGCTCGATGCTGGGGCCGGCAGAGGAT
The DNA here is from genome assembly GCA_019186945.1 of Gemmatimonadaceae bacterium. Lineage (GTDB taxonomy): Bacteria > Gemmatimonadota > Gemmatimonadetes > Gemmatimonadales > Gemmatimonadaceae > JABAQJ01. Next base: position 30,073 of record JABAQJ010000010.1, on the reverse strand, counting down.
TCGGCGGCCGCAACGATCTTCGCCGAATCTGCATCCTTAGCCGTTTCCACGGACGCGTCTCGCTTGGATTCGTCGAGGTCCGCGGTGACCGGATCCTCTGTGGCAGCCTGATCGATTTCTGACCTGCAGGGGGCATCGCTGGCAGTCGATTGGTCGCAATCCGACGCGCTTTCGCACTCGGTTGCCAGGCACGGATACTCGTCGGACCGGGCCGAGACGAAACTGTCGAGAACATGTGCCGGCGGCTCCCACTCGGAAAACGCATCGTCGGGCACGGCGACCACTGTCGGGATGCCGCTTTCGGTGACTGACCCCACAGGCGCAAGCGTGGAAAGGGCGAACGTTGCGCCGTCGTGTCCGGGAGAGAGTTCCAGCACTCGGGAGTAGACCGCGATGGACTTGTCTACTTCGCCGTCACGAAATAAGGCGTCACCCAGCTCCATGTACGCGCCAACGAGCCTGCTGCGATCTCCTGCGCGCACGGAGTACTCGACCCGCTTCTGGTGATGGCGAACGGACGACGGAATGAGACGAACGATTTCGTCAGCGACGTCCATCGCGCCGTCCAGATTGCCTGACAGTTCGTGGCCAACCATCGCCAGATCCAGCTCGTACAGCCCCGCATCGCGATCGCCCGCTTCGAGCAGGGCCTCGCCCAGTTGGCGGCGCAGCGCCCAGTTCTCCGGGACCAGTTCCAACCGCCTGCGCAGCTGATCCTCGACACCACCGAACGATACGTGTCCATGCGCAGATCCCAGGATCGGCGACATCGCAAACGCATCTGGAGCGCCTTCTTCTTCTGGCGTCCACATCATCGCTGCCGACAGGTCGTCGAATCGCGCGTGATCCTCTGGTGCCTCGCCCGACGCAACGTGCGCTGCGTCGGCGACGTGCTCGTCGTGCCATTCGCCGTCTATCAGCACTTCCGGAGTCTCGTCGCTGCTCCAGGAATCCGGTTGCAGAGTCAGAATCGACAGCCGAGGGCTCGGATGGAACGTGGAGGCCTCCGGATCGCTCACACCAAACCCCGGTACATCCAGCAGCAAGCCACTACCGCTCTGCTGGTTGTCGTCCGTCTCTTGACCTTGGGGTTCCGTCGAGGTGTTGGCAGATGGATACGTTGGCCCGCCCGTTGACGTATCGATCGAGGCCGTGCTTTCGGTACTATCGTTCGTGGCCGCCGCAAGGACTCGTTGTTCATCCCCGGAGTCCGTATCGGTCGCGGCTGGGACGTGGCAGCCCGTATCCGTTGCATCGCTCGAGGTGCGTTCGACCCCGTCGACGGTGGGGCCGAGCGCGCTGGCGCATTCACCATGACCGGCCACGGCTGGCGCCGCGATTCGCTCCTCCGATTCGACGGAACTCGCACCGTTAGAAGGATCGACCGCTGCGTGGACTGGCTCTTCCGTTAAGGTGCGATCCCGTGGCACATCGGCGGCATGGTGTGACTCCGCGCTCTCATCCGTGTCCATGTTCACGGCGCACGGCATCGCTGCTTCGGCGGCTTCGACGGAACCGGATGTGAGGCCTTCCGACGCGGGGCCTGCGCCGGTTGCTTCGCTTGGATCGCTTGCCGTGGGTTCGACCGTTGCATGCGTCGCGGTTTCGGCGAATGCGTCCTCCAAGGCCGCTTCGGCCGCGACCGGGAGTATCAGGTCGACGAGAGCAAAGGGATCCAGGCCCTGCGCTTCCGGTGCGATCGACAGGACTGGCAGCTCAAACGCATCGAGTTCGAAGCCAGGAATCGGTGCCGGCTCCGGTGCTGGAGAGTCGCCTGCCGTTGCCGGACCCCGCTCGAAAGGCGACGCCAGTTCCGCCAGGAGGTCCAGCCCAGCGTCCGGTTGGCCGCCGACGTCCACCACGTCGATCGGTGACGGTGAACTCACCGCTTCCATCTCGTGGGTTACGATGGGGACTGGCATGGCGACGATGTCGATCGGCGACGGCGGCACGAATTCCGTCGCGAGCAGCAGGTCGATCGCGTCGATGGTCGAGTCGTGAGCGAGGCCTTGAACCCGTCGATCGGTGCTGGACTCGTCGGACGCGATCGCGTCCTCGATTCCTGGCGAGTCCGGCGCCTCCAGACTCGCAACAGCGTCCTCCATCGCCGGCGAAATCAGGCTCAGCCCATCGAGCAGGCTGCTCGCACCGTGCTCCAAGTCCTCGCCAGGGCCCGGTTCGACCTCGTCGAGGACGGGCGGGTGCGAGTTCGAGACGTCGGACTGCTCCCAGCCCGGCACGAATGTGATCTCCAGCCCCTGAAGCGATGGCGCGTTCAGCGCGTCCTCGCGATCGCCCTCGTCGCCTGGTTGCTGCGGGTCCGTCGGTTCGAGGGAGGAGGTCTGCGCGCGATCGTCTGGCGGTGCCAACGACTGACCGTACTCGGCCGAAAGGTCGAGGAAGACGAGGTCGTTGGACTTGCGGCTGTTGTTGCTGGCTGCCACCGGTGCCGGAACGTTCGGGTCAATCGCGATCATGCGATTGAGCGTCGCTCTGGCTTCGACGTCCCTGCCTTCGACGTTGAGCTTCTCGTAGAGGGCAGACAGCTGGTCGAGCGCTTCGCTCTTGCGATTGTCCTTCGAGAGCATTTCCGCCAGCATCAACCGCACATCTTCCTGGTCGGGACAGAGGTCGGCGAATTCCTTGAGGGCACGGAACGCCTCCTGGCGCTGTCCGGCCTTCTCCATGCGATCCGCGTATTCGAGGAAGTTCTTCCTGGCGTCGCTCTTGAATCCCTTGCTTGCCGAGATCTTGCCGAGCTTGTAGTACACCGCCGTTCGTGCCGGCGATTGCCGGAGGATCTTGCTGCAGAGCGCGATGGCGTTGTTCAGAAAGCCGCGCTCGGCGTACATGTCGACGGCGCTCTCGTAATAGCCAAGGGCTTCCGACGTGCTGCCTTGGCGCATGAGCAGGTCGCCCACGCGGTTGTACAACTGCAGGTCGCTGTCGTCCAGTTCGCGCCCGGCCTCGTTCAGCAGCTGGATATACAGCTGCAACGCCTTATCGAACTGTTTCTTCTGTTCGAACTCGGTGGCGCGTTTCCTGAGCTTCGCCGTATTCGACATGCCGGGGGATCTGGCACCGCGGGCGCGACGGCAGCGCCGCGCTCAGCGGGACTCCACGTGACAGGGGACGCCGCGCACCCACGTCGCGCGGCATCGGCGGTCGCCGTACCAGTACGGCAACTCACGCACGTCGGCGATGTCGAATAGCGCGAAGTCGGCGGAGAATCCGGGAGCGATCTGCCCCACCCGATCCGCGAGCGCGAGCGCGGCGGCGCCATTGACCGTTGCGGCAAGAACGGCCTCTGAAACCGACATGCGCAGTTGGCTGACCGCAAGCGTGAGAATCAATGGGAAATTGACCGTGGGCGAAGTACCCGGGTTGAAATCCGTGGCCAGGGCAACGGCCGCTCCCGCCTCGATGAGCGCGCGCGCCGGCGCCTGACGGTCTTTCCCGAGAAACAGCATCGTTCCTGGAAGGAGGGTTGCAACCGTGTCTGCCTCCGCCAGCGCCCGAACACCGCTCTCGGAGATCGCCGCCAGGTGGTCCGCGGAAGTCGCGCCTAACGAAGCCGCCAGCTCGGCTCCGCCCGAAGGGCGCAGCTCGTCCGCGTGCAACTTCAGCAACAACCCCTCACGTCGCGCACACGACAGAATCGTGCGCGTTTCCTCGATCGTGAACACGCCCGGTTCGCAAAACACATCGACGAAACGGGCGAGACCCAACGAGGCCACCTGCGGGATCATCTCCTTGACGAGCAAGGCTACGTAATCGGAACGACCGGATGTGGTTGCGCGCGCTTCCAGCGGGATTTCGTGCGCACCGAGGAAGGTTGGCACAAGCCGCAGGGGAAGCGACCTGGACAGACGCGCGATGACTCTCAACATCTTCATCTCGTCATCGATCGTAAGTCCATACCCAGACTTGACTTCCAGCGTAGTTGTCCCATGAGACGCGATGCGGAGCAGCCTGCGCATCGCCAACTCGTACAGTTCCTCTTCGCCTCGCTGACGTAGGTCTCGCACCGAACTGTGGATGCCGCCGCCTCGCCGCGCGATCTCCATGTAGTCGAGGCCCTGGGCGCGAAGCTCCTGTTCCTCGAACCGCGGCTTGCCGAAGATGGCGTGGGAGTGCGAGTCAACAAGCCCTGGGAGCAGGACGCCACCTTCGCAATCGATAGCCGTTACGCCGGCGATTCGTTCTAGCACGGCACGAGATCCTACCTGCACGATCGCGCCTCCCTCTACCAGAACAGAGCAATCGCGCTCGATTAGCAACTCCGAGAGTTCCGGTCCACGACGGGCGCGGGGCGGCCCCGCGCATGTCACCACCTGTGCACAATTCGTGAACAACTGCCTGCCGGGAGCGTCGGGCGGCGTCAGTATCGAAACGCCTGACGAGGATCGCACCGCCTCAGCGCTCGGCTACGACCGACATCATCGGGATCCGCAACCCCTCACGACTCGCCGTCTCGCGTGCGATCTCGTACCCGGCATCGACGTGGCGCGCGACTCCAATCCCGGGATCGTTCGTCAGCACGCGCTCGAGCCGGAGTCGCATCTCCGGAGTTCCGTCAGCGACGATCACTTGTCCCGCGTGCAGCGAGTTGCCGATACCGACTCCCCCGCCGTGGTGGAATGAAACCCATGATGCGCCGCTGGCGACGTTGAGAAGGGCGTTGAGGATCGCCCAGTCGGCGATCGCATCCGAGCCGTCCTTCATCGCTTCTGTCTCCCGGAACGGCGAAGCGACGGATCCGGTGTCCAGGTGGTCCCGACCGATGGCGATCGGCGCCGACACCTGGCCACGTGCGACAAGGTCGTTCAGTGCCATTCCAAACCGCGCCCGTTCGCCCTGACCGAGCCAGCAGATGCGGGCCGGGAGTCCCTGGAAGGCGATCCTCTCGCGCGCCAACGTGATCCAGCGGCGCAGGTGTGCATCGTTCGGAAAGAGCTCGAGGATCAGATCGTCCGTGCGATAGATGTCGTTCGGGTCGCCTGACAGCGCCACCCAACGAAACGGTCCTTTTCCTTCGCAGAACAGTGGGCGCACGTAGGCAGGAACGAATCCCGGGAAGTCGAAGGCGTTTGTCACGCCCGCATCGAAGGCGACCGTGCGGATATTGTTGCCGTAGTCGAAAGTCACGGCGCCGCGTCGCTGCAGCTCCAGCATCGCCTGGACGTGATCGACGATCGCAGCCACGCTTCGGCGGACATACTCGTTTGGGTCCTTCCTGCGAAGCGACGCCGCCTCGGCGAGCGACATGCCATTGGGCACGTATCCCTGTAACGTATCGTGCGCGCTCGTCTGGTCGGTGAGGACATCCGGTGTGACGTCGCGCCTGACGAGTTCAGGGAGTACGTCAGCGGCATTGCCGACGAGTCCGACCGAGAGCGCGTTCCCGGAAGTCGTGGCCTCCCGAATCCATGCCAGCGCCTCGTCAAGGTCATGCGTCTTGCGGTCGCAGTAGCGCGTCGCCAGCCGTTTGTCGATCCGTGTCTCGTCGACGTCGATAGCAAGTATCGCGGCACCGCACATGGTGGCGGCGAGCGGTTGGGCGCCGCCCATGCCGCCAAGTCCGGCCGTCAGCACGAACCTCCCCCTCAGCGTGCCGCCGAAGTGTCTTGCCGCTACGGCACCGAAGGTCTCGTAGGTTCCCTGGACGATGCCCTGCGAACCGATATAAATCCACGAGCCCGCCGTCATCTGTCCGTACATCGTCAGGCCCTTGCGTTCGAGCTCGCGGAATACATCCCAGGTCGCCCATCGCCCCACAAGGTTGCTGTTGGCGATCAGGACGCGAGGGGCAGTAGTGTGGGTCCGGAAGACGGCCACCGGCTTTCCGCTTTGGACCAGCAGCGTTTCGTCGGCGGCGAGCGCGCGAAGGCTGGCCACGATCGCGTCGAACGCTTCCCATGAGCGCGCCGCACGACCAGTGCCTCCATACACGACAAGGTCGTCCGGACGTTCCGCGACTTCCGGATCGAGATTGTTCATGAGCATGCGCAGCGCGGCTTCCTGCTGCCATCCCTTGCAGGAGATGGCGTTCCCGCGTGGCGCGCGCACCGGACGCGGTCCGCTCCCGGTGCGATCGAGCTGGTCGAGGATAGAGGTCATATTGGTCTCGTCATGCTTGACACGCCGTGAACGGCGTGGATCGTTGTTCGTCAGTCAGCGCGATCGAGCGCTCTGAACGCACCGCGTTCGATCATTTTTGCGATGGCCTGTATGTCCGGCGTCAGTTGTCGGTCCTGCTCCTGGAAGCTGACAGCCGCTCGTAAAGTGGCATAGGCCCGCTCGACGCCCAGGCCTGCACGCAACGGCCGCCGGTAGTCGATCCCCTGCATCGCGCACAACAGCTCGATCGCCAGCACGTGACGCACGTTGTGTACGATGCGCCGGAACTTCCAGGCGGCCCCCATCGCCATGGGTACGACATCCTCCTTGCTGCCGTCGGTGGGAATCGAATCGACGCTGGCGGGATGGGAGAGCACCTTGCATTCGCTCGTAATCGCTGCGGCGGTAACCTGTGCCATCATCATCCCGGAACAAACGCCAGCGTCGCGCGTGAGAAACGGCGGAAGGCCTTCGTTGAGATCGGGATGCACCAAGCGGTCGATGCGCCGCTCCGACATCACCGCAAGATTCGTCAGCGCGATGCTCATGAAGTCGAGCACCATTGCGACCGCCTGCCCGTGGAAGTTGCCGCCGCTCAGCATCTCGCCGTCGGGAAACACCAGCGGATTGTCCGTGGCGGCATTGAGTTCGCGCGTAATCACAAGCTCCGCATGGTCGAGCAGGTCGCGCACTGGCCCATGGACCTGGGGCATGCATCGCAGCGCGTAAGCGTCCTGGACGCGAGGGTCGTTATGGCGATGCGATTCGCGTATCTCGCTGGACGCGAGCAGGCGCAGGAAGTGCGCAGCACTCGTCATCTGACCGACCTGCCCACGGGCTTCGTGGATGCGCGCATCGAACGCGACTGGCGTCCCCTTCAGTGCCTCGAGCGTCGCCGCTCCAGCGACTTGTGCCGTTTCCCATAACACACCCGCATCGTGCCATCCCAGCGCTGCGATCGCTGTGTGGGCCTGTGTGCCGTTGATCAGCCCCACGCCCTCCTTCGGCTGGAGGACCACGGGCGAGAGGCCATGCCGGTGCAGCATCTCGGTCGCTGCCCCTCGCCTCGTCCCCTCGTTCAATTCGCCTTCACCAACGAGCGTGATCGCCAGATGGGCCAACGGCGCCAGGTCACCGCTGGCTCCGACACTTCCCTGTTCGGGGACGTCAGGGAAGAGGCCAGCGTTCAGCATTCCCGCCAGCAGTTCCAGTACTTCGGGTCGGACACCAGTGTACGCCTTGGCAAGGACGTTGGCGCGCAACAGCATCATCGCACGCACTTCTGCTTCCGGAAGCAGGGGCCCGACACCCACCACGTGCGAGCGAATCAGGTTCAGCTGCAGTTCCGCCTGCCGGTGCGGAGGGATGGCGATGTCCGACATCTTTCCGAAACCCGTCGTTACACCATATACCACGCGGTTCTCGGCAACGATGGCATCGACAATGGCCCGCGCCTGCAGAACGCGTTCACGGACCTCGGCAGGGAGCACGACGGGATGGCGGTCGCGTGCCACGCGGCACACGTCGGCGATCGTCAGCGAACGACCATCGAGTTGAAGCGGAGTTGGCGGCGTCATGCCGGAAAGGTCCAACGTGCGCGCCTCCAATTCAAGCCTCGTTACTGCGCTAGCCGCCTTCCCGTGTAGCCGCGCGGATAGTCGCGTCTGTCGTAGTTGAACTTGAGGTCCGGCTCCGCTTTCAGCGCAATGAAGAAATTGAACGCGAAGTTGCCGTTTGGCGCTTTTGTGAAGGCGAATACGGCATCCCAGTCATGCAACTCGCGCTGCAACGACACCACCTGGCTGGCGAAGTTTCGCTCCACGAAATCGTACGTGGTGCTCCAGGATCCAGCCCACTTGTCCGTGATGTGAAAGGACATCCTGCCCTGCATGCTCTGCTGCGGCGGGATGCGGAAGAACGTTCCGCCACGCGTCGTGTTCTCGAACAGCGAGGAGCCGGCCTGGGCGCTGTTGGCCGTGACGCACAACTGATATGCGAACGGATCCGTGTCCTTGAAGGGCTGGCACTTGGCGGTGGGGTCGAGCGCGACCACTCCTGATCCTACCGGCGGGCGCTGTCGAGTCGCGGAGTACTGCAGGTTGAGCTGCCAACCCTGGCCGGACGGGATCTGGAACGCCGATGCCCGGTTGCGGGAACCACCGAGCGACTGCCCCGGACGCGCGGCCTCGCCACCGAAACGCGATGCCAGGCTTCCTCGATCCGTTCCCTCCTCCCCTTCTTCGCCTCGCTCGGATGACGTATCGGTTCGGAAGCCTAACAAGCGGCCGACAAACCTGACGATGCCGGAGGTCGCACCAAGAGACATGCTTCCCGAGAACCTTTCCCGATACGGCTTGAACACCGCAGTATCGCTGATCGGATCGCCCTGGAACAGCGAGTAGTCGCTGCCGAAGTCGATGCCGGGAAGAAGGTCCGACTTGATTGTGTACCCGAAGTTTCTCGTGGACAGCCCGGTCTTGTGGGTGATCCGCGCGCGTTCGAAATCGTAGGCCAGCGATGTGAAGCTGACGGACAACAGCTTGATCTTCCTGGCGTTGTCCTGTCCGGACTCAGTTCCGGCCGCCAGCGAATCCTCAGCCCCGCGCAGCTTCCCCTCAAGGTTGGTGTTGAACGTGAACTGGACGGTGTTCTGCGTCAGATCGCCCAGGTAGCCGACGCGCGTGTCTCCGTTCGCCGCAAGAAACTCGTCGGATACCTTGCTGGCGGGCGTGTACGCATAAGAGAGGCCGGTCTGGACCGAGTGGCGAATGCGGGACAGCGGGCCGAAGCCGGGAAAGAACCCGTAGAACGTCGGCGAGATACTCAGGCCGACGGATGGCCGGAGCGATTGTGCAACCCACTTGCCGCCTGTGCGCTCCGAGCGCACGAACAGCCCGGACCGGCCGTCGACCTTCTGGAAGGTGATATTCGGGCTGACCTGCCACTTGCCCTGCGAGAAACTGGGAAGGCTGAAGCTCGTCTCCCAGTTCAGGTCAGTCACATAGGTCCGCTTGTAGACGCGCGTTTCCTTCTTCGACGTATCGGTCGGCGACAGGAAGATGATACGCCTCTCCGGGAAGTCGTTGACGCGATCGGCAAGGTTGAACGAGTTGCGCCAATTGAACCCGAAGAGCTGAATGGGCGTGTCGAAGGCGATTCTGGAGTTGCGACTGCTGCGATCGATCCTGCTGCTATCCAGCGAACCATCCGATCGTGCGAAGAGGCGATACGCGAAGTCGCCGACCTGATCGATATGAAGGCGGCTGCTGGTCGAGGCCGAAAGGGACGGCGTCCATGTCAGCCATTCGCCGACCTTGATCGCCTTCGACGTAACGCTGAGGCTGGGGAAGTCGCGCTGCAACTCGTCCCGCCCCGGATACTGCGTCTGTGACCCGCCGAGCGAAAGCGTGAACGGCCCGCGCCCGGAGGTGAAGTTCAGGCGCGATGAGATCGTACCCAGCGCCTGGTAGGGATTGAACGTCGTATTCCGCTGAACCGTCGTATTCGTCATGTACCGGAGGTCAGCAGTCACACGCGTTCGCTGGGAGAACTCCTGCTGATGCATCAGCGAGAACTCCTTGTTCGTCTCCCCATTCTTGAGGTAGTGGTAGGAGACCCCAAGATTTCCCGTGATGAAGCGATCCTGCCAGCGATACTGGAGGAGCGCCTTACCGCGAATCCAACCCGGATCTATTCCGCCCGAGCCAGCGTCGGATCGCCAATCCACGGACGTTTCCAGATCCATGTAGTCGCTGAGCGCGAAGTAGTAGCCCAGGTCGTCGATCGTCCGGCGGTACGAGGTGCTGTTTCGCACAATGTCGCTGAAACCGAAGCGTGGCGGGATGATTCCGCTCCGCCTGCCGGAACGCATGTCCTGAAAAATGAACGGCAACCAGGCCACCGGGATGTCGGCGATGTAGAGCACTGCCGGCCGTGCGACCATGATGTTCTTGGAGACGAGCTTCAGTTCACGAGCCTGGAAGTGATAATGCGGTTCGGTTTCTTCACAGCTGGTGAGCCACCCATTGCGGGCATAAAACGCCGACGAAGATCCTTCGGTCGCCGAATCGCCTTTGAAGGCAGCCACGCCTCCATGCACGACCCAGCGCTCCCCGCTCTCCACTGTCGTCGTCACATCGCGGACCAGACCGCGCCTGGCCTCGACATCGTAGCGAAGCAGGCCCAGTGCGATAATGTCATCCTGGCCTTGCGCGGGGTCTCGAAGCAGCAGCGTGTCGCCGGTCGCCACCACGACCTTCGTCGAGTCGTTGAATCTGATCGTATCACCGGTAAGGAGCGCCTCGTCGCGCTCCACCTGCGATGGCTTGCCGCGCAGGTAGATCGTGTGCTCCTTCGTCAGGAACTCCACGAGCCTGCCTTCGTAGCGGGTGACGGAGTATCCCTCCCGTGCCATAAGGTCCGCCATCACCGAATCGGGGGCGGTCCAGACGACATTTCTCCGAGCCTTGGTGGAGTCTTGCTGACTGCGGGATCGTGGCACCGAATCCGCGCCGGCCACTCGCAACGTGTCGGCCGGTTTGAGAGTGTCGCCGGCAGCGCGCATTCTGCTCGCCGCCGAGTCGGGCTTGGGCGGTGGCTTGACTTGAGCGTGGGCGGGCACCGCGAGAACGATCCCGATCGCGCACGCAAGTGCCGATCGGGCACCCCATCGCTGCCTGGCGGACGTCACGCCAGCGCTCCGATCCGGTCAGCAGCCTGACGACGGAGTCGGCGCCGATGGATGATGTACGACGCTGCCACGCTCACTTCGTACAGGAGATAGAGCGGCACGGCAAGGGCGAACAGGGAAAACGGATCCGCGCCGGGCGTGATGAACGCGGCTCCGACCAGACACAGGACGATTGCATGCCGCCGAAACCTGCTCAGGAACGCCGGTGTGACCACCCCAAGAGCCGTCAGCGCGATGATCACGATCGGCAGTTCGAACACCGCTCCCATCCCTAAACAGAAGGTGATCGCGAAGTCGAAGTACTCCTGCACGGTGATCATCGGCTCGATATAATCGGACTGGATTCCAAGCAGCACGCGCAGCGTGAGCGGCAGAATCACCTTGAAGCACAGTGCTACCCCGCACACGAACAGCCCGGTTCCAGCGAACAGAACAGGAATGACGATGCGCTTTTCGTGCTTGTGCAGCGCCGGCGAAAGAAACGCCCAGGTCTGGTAGGCGATCACCGGAAGGGCGAGCACCATGCCAACGGCGAGTGCGCCGCTCATCAGGATGCGGAACGTGTCGGCGGGATGCGTATAGACGAGCCGCTTGCCGTGCAGGTACGGCGCGATCGGTTCCTCGAGGAGCCGGAAAATGTCCGTGCTGCTCAGCAGCCACCACCCGATACCGAACCCGATCGCCAGAGCACCGAGCGACCAAATGAGGCGCCATCGCAGTTCCTCGAGATGGTCGAGGAAAGGCATTTCCGCATTGGCGTTCGCCGACATTTCCTCCAGACCTCGTGTCGCTACCTGTTCGTGCGGAGCCAATCGCGCGCCAGATCGGCTTCATCCGATTGCGGATACTCCCGCGATACCCGATCCATCGCTGCGCGCGCCTCGCTCCGTTTGCCCTGGCGGTCCAACGAAAGCGCCAGCTTGTAGAGGGCTGTCGGCGCCCGCGAGGCGCGCGGATAGCGCGTCAGCACTTCCGTGTACGCCGAGTCCGACGAGGTGCGATTTCCTTCGGCAGCGAACGCCTCGGCTGACCAGTAGAGAGCATCGGGCGCCAGGTCGGAGGTTGGATAGAGCCGGACCAGTTCCTGGAATCCCGCACGAGCGGTCGCGTAGCTGCCACGTCGCATCTGGTCCTGTGCGAGCTGAAATAGCTGGTTCGGTCCGGGTGCGGTGGGTTGAGCCGGCGGCGTTGCTCCTGCCGCCGCCACGGTCGAGTCCGTTGGAGTTGGTGCTGGTGCGACAACCTGCGACGCACGCTCCTCCATCTGCGCTCGCAGTTCCTGTAGCCGACGCTGACTCTGCCCGGTGAGTTCCTGGATCTGGAGAAGCTGCTGCTGGATATCGTACAGGTCGGTCCTGGTGTCCCCGCGCAATCTGTCGAGCCGAGCAGAGGTCACGCGCATCGAGTCCGAAAGCGTGGCCAGCAGCGACGCCACCTGCGTTGCGACGCCTGCCATCTGGCGCGAGCGTGCAGAATCCGCGCGGGCGATTTCGCCACGCATTGCCAGGACGTCGCCCTGCAGGATTCGCACGTCATTGCGAGTCGCAAAGCAGGCGCTGTTGAGAGCAGCCGTGGCTACCAGCAGGGCGACGCGGCGCTTCATTTCGGCACGACGATGTTATCGCCGCCAGCTACAATCTCGAACTCGGCTCGACGATTCTGCCGCCACGCCTCCTCGTTCTCTCCCTCCATGGCGGGTCGCTCCTCGCCGTAGCTGATGACGTCCAGGCGGCCGGCATCGACACCCTGATCGGTGAGATACCGCTTCACCGCCGCCGCGCGTCGCTGGCCAAGCGCCAGGTTGTACTCGTCCGATCCGCGGTCGTCCGCATGACCGGCGATCCGAAGACGCATACCCGGATTCGCTCGGAGCACGGGGAGTTTCGCATCCAGCGTCGCCCGAGAAGACGCACTCAGGTCGCTCTGGTCGTAGTCGAAGAACACCTTGGCTTCGATCGCGGCGCGTGCCGAAGCGCTGGCTCGAGCGCGCGCCTCTGCCTCAAGCCGCTCCCGCTCCCGATTCGCTCGATCCACCGAGTCCGCACGAGCGCGGGCAATGCTGTCCTGACAGGCGCGATCGCAGGTGGGGGCCGGTGGCGTACCAGGCCCGGCATCAGGCGCCGGCGCGACGTCCGGCTTCTTCTTGCAGGCAGCGACCAGCGATGTTCCGGCGACGATGGCGAGGACAACCAGGCGTTGTGTGCGGTGCATGCGCTCTCCCAATGTGTGGAAGGGTATGGGACGGTGGTACGGCAACTAGTGCGGACGGAGCGGAGGCGACCAAGCGCCCAATCGGGCGCCACGTCGGATCGCGCTCCGGGTGAGTTGTCTCGGCGGACGACCGGAGTCCGTATCGAGGATCCACAGCTGTCTCGTCCCGCCTCGGTCGGACGTGAACACCAAATGACGACTGTCGGGTGCCCACGACGGATCCTCGTTGACTCCCTCGCTCGTATACTGTTTGATCGATCGATCTCGAAGACTGATCGTGGCGATCTGGAATCGCCCCGCTATTTGCGTCTGAAAGGCAATGAGACGTCCGTCAGGTGACCAGTCCGGGCTACCGCGGTAGGATTGGTCGCCGAAGTTGAAAGTCGTCAAGATGTCTGCGTTCGTACCATCCGCGTCGGAAATATACACCTCTGGGTGGCCGCTCCGACTGGAAGTGAAGGCGATACGGCGACCGTCCGGTGAGAAGGTGGGTTGGGTATTGTCGCTGCCGCGCCCCACCGTTACGCGCCGCGCCGGCTCTGAACCGAAAGCGTTCACTGCAAACAGGTCTGCGCCGGACTCCGCGGCGTGTGCATAAATCATCGTGTAGCCATCTGGAGAGAATACCGGCGTGGTATTGAGCCCTCCCGGTGTCGACGAGAGGATGCGCGTTGGCCCGCCGATCTCCTTGATGACGATCTGCGTTCCTGCCGATCCGAATTGCATATAGGCCATGTGCGTGGCTTTGGGATGCCATGCTGGCGACATGGCCGTACCAGTGGTAGTGACGGCGATGGCGTTTGCACCGTCGGCATCCACCTGCCAGATCCGCCCGCCGCTCTCGTACAGGATCCGCGTCGACGAAATTCCCCGCGTCCCAGTCACGAAGAACTCGAGGTCATCGGCCGCGTTATGCAGCGCGAGCCGCCATTCCGGAGAGAGTGGCACACCAAGCAGGGGGTAATCCCTCACCCGCTCAATCTGCTTCTTCACGACGTTGTGCACGGAGACGTGGAGCCCAACAGCCGTGACATTGGCCTGGACAAGGACTTGGACGCCAAGCTTGGCGTAGAGCGGATAGTTGGGCACGGGACCTGTTCCCACCCGAGCGGCGGTGGTCGCTTCCGCGACCGCGCTCGGGTCGAGTGCGACGACGTTGATGCGGTCGCCGTACTCGAAATCGCGTGAGAGAATCGTGTGGATCGAATCTGCCATGTCGCCACCGACGGGCATGATGAGGACACCGGGCTTCGTTCCGGGCGAGTAGACGAGACCGATCCGCACCCCTTCCTTGAATGTGGTGTCCTGCGCGGCGGCACGCCCCCAACCCCCCACCAGCCAGACCACCGCCACCACCATGAGCCAGCCCCACCGATTCTTTGCCAACATCGCCATTTTCCCGCCGCACGTGACAGCGCGACACCGCGCCGAATGACGGCCCGATGGCGGCATCCAACGTCCTCGGACACACGCTTCCCGGGCCTCTGCGCACCTAACGAGACGCACGCGCCGCCGGACTGGGGTGGTGGACGACATCCTGACTCGCGTCATCTGATCAACTGAGGGTCGAAAGCGAAAATAACGGTCAGCACGTCGTCTCTGAATCCATCGGGCAGTGGACCGAAAGAACTCGACGCCGCCTCCACGGCACCCTGGGCCTCCAGATCGAAGGCATACACACCGGACCGCTGGCGAAACTGAAATCCCGTTACACTACCGTCGCGCCGGATCAGGAACACAACCTCTGCGCGGAGCGCGCCAGGATTGCGGGGCTTGAATCGCAAGGCAATCTGACGGACGATGTTTTCCAGATACGCAGGATACGGGAACTGGATCCCCTCCGTCCGGACGTTGGCAACATCGGCACCCTTTCCGCCAGTCGGCCCGCCGCCGGCGCGGGCTGCACTCTCGTCCCGGCGCGCGCTTCGAGCATTGGGGGTGGGCGCGGCACGTGCAGGCTGCTTCCTTGCGCTCTGGGCCGGCTTCTTCGTTGGAATGGTACGCTCGTCGGGGGCACGCTCTGCGCGCTTCGGGGGTTCCGGCGGCGCGTCGAGTGCTGGCGGCGTATCCATTACGGTTCCGATGGCGCGCTCACCTGGAGGCGCGGCCACGAGGTTGACACTGTAAACCGGCGCCTCCACCGGTCTGCCACGCCAGCCGATGACGATCGTCAACGCGATCAGCGAGCCGTGAAGGATCAGCGACAGACCTAACGAGCTGCGCATGGATCCGGCGGCAGGGCGTCGCATCGCCACCGGCGTCATCGCACGTCCTCCGGTTCCGCAACCAGTCCAATGTCCGCCACTCCGGCAGCGCGCATGATAGCGAGAACCTGCACAACGGTACCGTAGGGCACAGCCGCATCGGCACGCAGGTACACACCCTGCTTTGCCCGCTGGTCTGCCAGAGCACGGAAACTCGCCCGGAACTCGCCCAACGACATTCGCGTCTCGTCGACGAACAGGTCGCCACGACGGCTTACCGTCACGACCAGACCACTCTTGGGCTCAAGCGGCTTCGCCTCGGCTTTCGGCAGGGCGACGTCCACACCACCCTGCATGATCGGCGCGGTAATCATGAAGATCACCATCAACAGCATCATAACGTCGATCAGGCTGACGACATTGATCTCGGCATTCAGCGGAGCCTTGTCCGTTCGGCGCCGGCTCATGCGCCCATCACATCCGGCCTTCGCGAACCATGAGCGCGATCAATTCAGACCCGAATCCCTCGAGTTGGGAGTCGAACCGGTTCACGCGATTCGCGAAGAAGTTGTAGCCGAAGACAGCCGGTATCGCCACGGCCAGCGCCATCGCCGTCGCCGTCAAGGCCTCCGCCACCCCAGGTGCAACTGCCCCAATGTTCCCGGACCCCTTGGTGGCAATACCGATGAAGGCCTCGATCACGCCCAGCACGGTGCCCAGGAGCCCCATCAGCGGAGATACAGATCCGATGGTCGCCAACCAGGGAACGTATCGGGTCAGGTTGTCGCGCTCGGAGTCAGTCTGGGCATCGAGCACCAGCCGTAATGCCTCGACTTGGCTGGCGCTGAAGCGCGCAACACGATCAGGGGTGGCAGACAGCGCCGGTGTGGTTTCCGCGATGAACTGCTGCGCCCGGTCAAAAACGCGCGTGAATGGGCTGCTCGGGCCCTGTCTGGATACCTGCGCGACTTCGTCGACGCTGTGCGCCCCCTCGAACCGCTCTAGAAACACTCTGGTCGACTGCCGCATCCTTCCGAACTCCCGCCACTTCGCGAGCATGATCGTCCAGCTTACGAGCGACATGAGCACGAGCAGGCCAAGTACAACCTTGGTCACCAGCGTGGACGACAACATGAGTTCCAACGGCGTCTGAGGAATCGCGGCGCCGGCCTGCAGCCACAATCCACTCGTCATCGGTCCTCCATCGCGTAGCGGTTGGCGAAGTAGCCATGGGTGGCGCTGAGCCCATCGGCGAGCGAGACCCGGGGCTTCCAACCGAGTTCGCGGTCAGCCTTGTCCACGTTTACGACAGACCGGAGCTGCTCGCCGACGCGCGCGGGCGCCAGCTGAATGGGCGTCGATGCGCCCGCGGCAATGCGGAGTAGCTCCGCAAGCTGCAACACGGTCGTCTCCTGCGCCGTGCCGATGTTGTACGACCTCGTATCGAGCGTTCGCATCGCAGGCAGGCTCGCGCGAGCCGCCGCGAGATTCGCGCGAGCCACGTCTTCGACGAATACGTAGTCCCGCGTCTGCATCCCGTCGCCGAACACGGTCATCGGTCTGCCGCTGAGTATGCGGTCGCAGAATATCGCAACGACGCCCGCTTCGCCGTGTGGGTTCTGCCGGGGTCCGTAGACATTCGAGTAGCGCAACGCGACCGTCTCCAGGCCATGAACGCGGGCGAAATAGGCCATGTAGTACTCGACGGAGAGCTTCGCGATCCCGTACGGCGATTCCGGATCCTTCGGCATGTCTTCCATGGTCGGGACAGGCACGAAGTCACCATAGATGGCTCCACCCGTCGACGAAAAGACGAAGCGACTACGCGCCCCGCCCGCCCGCGCCGCCTCCAACAGGTTCAACGACCCGCCAATGTTGACGCCGGCATCGTACGATGGATCCGTCACGCTCTTTCGCACATCGATCTGTGCCGCAAGGTGCGAGATGACGTCGAAGCGTCCCTCCCGCACGAGCCGTGCGGCCTCCGGAGACCCGATGTCAAGTTCATGAAAGCGCGCGCCAACGGGAACGTGTTCGCGGCGGCCGCTGGCCAGATTGTCGACCACATCGACTTCGTAACCGTGTTCGAGGTAGATCTCCGCGACGTGCGAACCGATGAAACCCGCACCGCCGGTGACCAGCGCTCGTGGCTTCATCGCCGGCACCCACGCCGCGGACGCGCGAATCCGCTGGCAGAAGGTCTCGAGATCCGGTACCCGATCATGTCTGTCTCCGTGATGTGTCGGATGAAAGGAAGCTGGCGCCGGAACCGTCCGTGCGGAAACGGCGCTGGGCGATTGAAACTCGCTCCAGCGCCGTACGTCACCTGCGTGGCAGACTGCCGCGAGCGCGACTAGCGTCGCGCCCAATCTACCTATTGCGTTGCGCTCTTGGGAGCGCGCCGATCAAAACGGCAGATCATCGTCCTCGTCCGCGAGCGCTTCCGGGAAGTCCTCGAAATCCCCCCCACTCGCCGCGGACGACGCAGCCGGAGTCCTCGTCCGCTCCACCTGCGACCGCGGACGACTGCCACCCGTCTCCCCGTCAGCCGACGCTCCGCCTCGTGACGACAGCATCAACATCTCGCGAACGTTGATCTCCGTGGTGTACCGCGTCTGCCCCTCCTTGTCCTGCCACTGGCGGTATTCGACACGGCCTTCGACGTACAAGCGGTCCCCCTTGCGCACGTACCGCTCGACGATGTCCGCCAATCCCGACCCCTTCCCGTTCCACAGGACACAGCGATGCCACTCCGTCTTCTCCTGCCGATCCCCTCCGGGGCCATTCCACGTGCGCGTCGTGGCGAGATTCAACTGGGCCACTTTCGCACCGTTGGATGTCGTGCGGATTTCAGGATCATTTCCGACATTGCCGATCAACATGATCTTGTTCAGACTGCGGCTCACGGGACCTCCTGGCGAAGGTGAACTGGACCTCGCCGACGAGAGTAAACAGGACGGCAAGTTATTGCGTGTACATTTCGTTGCCAGTCGGATCTTTCCGTTGCATCACGGCAGGGAGCGGCGCATTACGATCGCGTCTTCCACCGGATGCGCGTAGTAATCGCGGCGACGGGCGACTTCGATGAACTGGGTAGACGTGTAGAGCGCCTGAGCCACCACGTTGGAAGCCCGGACGTCGAGAAACAGCGACGCTGCACCCAGCGATCGAGCGCGGTCGAGCACGGCTTCGAGCAGCATGCGGCCGATTCCCTTGCCCCGCGCATCGACCGCGACCGCAAAGTTCGCCAGCTCGCCGACATCGGCTGCAACGTACGCGACGGCGTACGCGCACACCGGGTGCGCGGCGGGAGCGGCCACGATCACGAACGCCGACGGCGTTCGCATGAAGTCATGGAACGACCGCGCACTCCAGGGTCGGCTGAAAGACTGGCGTTCGATTCGCACGATGTCCGCCACGTCGTCGGCCACGGCTGCGCGGATCGACGTCCCGCCCACCCAATCGTCAGGCATCCTGCTTCGCCTGGAGCGGGATCCCGTACCTCCGCTCCCACTGGACCTGGGCCTCCGCCATGCGTCCATACTCTGGCTCCCAGGTCGCGACGTCAACCTCCCGCATCAGGGACGCGGCATACGCGAAACCGCGGGCGTCGGGAACCATGGAAATCGATGCTCCAGCGCCGCCGACGGTCACTAAACCGTCCCGCGCCGCCAGCGCCACGGCATCTGTCGTCGTCAGTAGTTCCGCACGGCCGTCCTCCACAATGGTCCTGTCGGCACGAACGCGTACTCGCTGTACGTACACGTCACCTCGCATCGCGTCTAGCTGTGCGAGGTAGGCGCCCGGAGCCAGAGATTCGGCGGCAGCAACGATCAACGTGAGCGATGACATCGCAAACAACGGCACGCGCCCCGCCACGGACAGCCCCTTCGCCAGCGACGCGGCAATTCGCAGGCTGGTGAAGCTTCCCGGACCCGACCCGCAAGCGATCGCGGCCAGGTCGTCCACACGAACACCTGCCTGCCCCAGCACGTCGACGATCGCCGGCATCAACCGCTCTTCCGTCGCGCCTCGCATCGCAACCAGACGATGATCGAGAACGAAATCGCCGTCGAGCAGCGCCACGCTCGCAACGTACGTCGCCGCCTCGACGGCCAATGTCCTGCGGCCGCTCACTCGAGCCCTACCGTCAGAACGCGTACATCCGTCTGGTCGCCGACATGGTCTAGATGGAGATGCGTCACTTCCTCCGGCAACCTGGAGCCCGCACGCTCAGGCCACTCGATCAGCACGAGCGCTCGCTCGTTCAGCAGATCGTCCCAGCCAATGTTGGTCAGCTCGGATTCGTCCCGCAACCGGTAGAGGTCGCAGTGGTAGACCGTCGAGTGCTTTCCCTCGTATGCATGCACGAGCGCGAACGTTGGGCTGGTGACATTTTCCTTGACGCCGTAGCCGCGGCAGATCGCTTGCGCCAACGTCGTCTTCCCCGAGCCGAGGTCTCCGGACAGCGCAACCACATGAGGTGGCGCGAGCGCACGGCCCATGCGCTCGCCGAACGCCACCAGATCGTCCCGCGACAGGCGCCAGCTGCCACGCGCAATGGCACTCGCGGGCATTTCCACGTCAGCGACTGGCACGGATTCCGGCGAAAGCATCTCGCCGTACCTTCTGGCCGTCCAGCCTTGCCCGCAATTCGAAAACCTCGTCGCGCACACGGGCTGCGGTCTCAAAGTCCAGTTCCGCTGCGGCTGCGCGCATTTCGCGCTCCAGACGCGAAATGACCGCTTCGAGGTCCTTCGTCTCGTATGCAGCCGCCGACTCGGCCACGCGCTTCCCCTCCTGACGCGCTTCGCGGACATCCGCAACGCGCGTGATCAGTCGCACGTCATCGATACTCTTGAGGACGCTGCGTGGGGTGATCGCGTGCTCTGTGTTGAACGCCAGTTGGGCAGCGCGACGACGATTCGTTTCGTCGAGACACCGCCGCATCGAATCGGTCACCTTGTCAGCGTAGAAGATCGCACGACCATTCAGGTGGCGCGCGGCACGCCCCACCGTCTGGATAAGCGATCGGTCACTGCGCAAGAATCCTTCCTGATCCGCATCCAGAACAGCCACGAGCGAGACCTCCGGCATGTCCAGGCCTTCCCTGAGGAGGTTGATGCCAATGAGTACGTCGAACTCGCCCAGGCGAAGCCCGCGGACGATTTCCATGCGCTCGATCGCATCGATGTCCGAGTGCATGTAGCGGACGCGTACGCCGATCTGCTGTAGATAGTCCGTCAGATCCTCCGCCATCCGCTTGGTGAGCGTGGTAGCCAGGACGCGCTCGCCGCGGCGCTCCCGAAGCCGAATCTCGGCCAGCAGGTCGTCAACCTGTCCCCGCACGGGCCTGACCTCGATTTCTGGATCAACCAGACCCGTGGGACGAATGATCTGCTCGACGACCACTCCCTGCGAGAGCTGCAGTTCCAGTTCGCCCGGCGTCGCGCTCACGAAGAGCGCGCGAGGCGTCAGCTGAAGAAACTCGTCGAAGACGAGCGGCCGGTTGTCGAGCGCGCTCGGCAGGCGAAAGCCGTACTCCACCAGCGTCTCCTTGCGCGAGCGATCGCCGTTGTACATGCCGCGAATCTGGGGCAGCGAAACGTGCGACTCGTCAACGACTACGAGGAAATCTTCAGGGAAGTAGTCGAACAGGCAGGCTGGACGTTCGCCTTCCGCACGACCCGACAGGTGCCGCGAGTAGTTCTCGATGCCCGCGCAGGTTCCGACTTCGAGCATCATTTCGATGTCGAAGTTGGTGCGAGACTCCAGACGTTGAGCCTCCAGGAGCTTGCCGGCGTTCCGCAACGCCAGCAGTCGATCGGCGAGTTCGGCCCGGATCGCCTCGACAGCCCGAACGAGCGTGGGCCGCGTTGTGATAAAGTGTTTCGCGGGATAGATCGCGGCACGATCCAGCACTGCGATCGTTTCTCCGGTGAGCGCATGGATCTTGGAGATCCGCTCGATCTCGTCGCCCCAGAGTTCGATGCGGACGCCTTGCTCTTCGTAGGCCGGTAGCACATCCACGGTGTCACCACGGACACGGAACGTTCCGCGCTCGAAGGCAGCATCGTTGCGGCTGTATTGAACCGCGACCAGCTGCTTGAGGATGTCGTTGCGCGCGATGCGCTGCCCGCGATTCAGGATGACGCACTGCTCGCGATACTCGATAGGGTCGCCCAGACCGTAGATCGCGGAAACCGTGGCGACGATCACCACGTCGTCGCGCTCCATGAGACTGGACGTCGCGCGAAGCCTGAGGCGATCGATGTCCTCGTTGATCGACGCGTCTTTCTCGATATACGTGTCGCTCGACGGGACGTATGCCTCCGGTTGATAGTAGTCGTAGTACGAGATGAAGTACTCGACCGCATTCTGCGGAAAAAATCCCTTCAGCTCGCCGTAGAGCTGGGCGGCGAGCGTCTTGTTGTGCGAGAGCACGAGCGTTGGGCGACCAAACTCGGCGATGACGCTGGCAACCGTCATGGTCTTTCCGGAGCCAGTTACCCCCAACAGCGTCTGAAATCGGTCGCCGCGCCCCAGTCCCGCCGTGAGTTCGGCGATCGCTCGGGGCTGATCGCCCGCCGGAGAAAACGGCGCCTGAAGACGAAAGTGTGCCTTTCTCATTTCCGGAATATAGCAGCCCCTCCGGTTTTTGTTCGGGTCACTGACGCACGATACCAATTGCGGACCCTTCCGTGGCAACGCGGAAGCTCGTATGAAGACGGAGTCTTGGACGAGCCTCCTCAATGACCGACTTCACGTCTGGTGAGCTTGAACGCGACGCCGCGCTCCTCGACCGCGTCGAGAACGGTGAGGAAGCCGCCCATGGGCTGCTCTACGACAGGCATGCGGCGGTGGTTTACGGCTACGCGCTGCGGCTGACCGGTGACGTCGACGACGCCGCGGACCTGGTGTGCGCCGTTTTTCGGACCGTTTGGCAGCAGCCTTCTGGCGGGCGGTCCGCCGGTCTTACGGTGCGAGCGTGGCTGACGGGTCTGTGCCGGCAGGCAGCGAACGAGCGACCGCGGCAGCCGCGGCTCATGGGCGGCACGGGGTTCGCGCGGATCGGGGCATTCGCCGGTGACCAGAACGATTGCGTTCTCCCGCTGATGTCGGCAGAGGCCGTGCAACGTCGTGATCGCGTGCAGACAGCGCTTGGCGGCTTGAACGAGCTCTCGGCGGCGGCTCTTGAACTCGTATTCTTCGACGGACTGTCCGTCCTGGACGCGGCCCAGCGCATGGGGATAGCACCGCCGACGGCGCGAGCGCTCCTGAGCACGGCTATGCATGAACTGCGGGACTCCCTTCGAACGATGGAGACACTCTGAGGCGCCGGCAGGCTGGCCGAACGCCATCAGGTCGCTGGCAGCAGACGATCCAGGATTTTCCGTCCTGTCTGCCATCGCGCAACGACACCTCGTCCGAGCGCTCCAGGAACCGATACTCTCGTCCCGAGGTCACGGATACCGCTGCGACGAGCTGCCGGAGACCCGAGCCGGCTCGGCGCCAGGACTCACAGCGGCGCGCGATCGTCGGCAGAGATACGTTCGCGCCGTTGCACCTCGCTAATGCCCTTCACGCGACGCGCCGCTCGCATGATCTTCTGCAGGTGCGCCAGGTTCTCCACTTCCACGAGCGCCGAACCCGTCATGCGACCGTCTACGGCTCTCAGTTCCATGCTGCGGATGTCAGTTCCGGTTGAACTGACGGCGGCCGCCAGGTCAGCATAGAGTCCGCGGCGATCCAGGCCTTCCAGCGCCAGCCTGATCACGAACCGTTCCCCCGCCTGCTCCTTCCAGTCGATGTCGAGCCTTCGCTCCGGCTCGTGCATCAGGACGAGCAGGTTCGGACAGTCGGCGCGATGGATCGACACGCCGCGGCCGCGCGTGACATAGCCCACCACCGTGTCACCTGGGACCGGCTGGCAGCACTGCGCATACCGCACCATCAGTCCATCGGCGCCATGAATCGTTATTCCCTTCGAGGTCCCGCGCACGCGGTCCATCAGGCGCTCGAGCGCCGTGGGTCGCGGCGCCGAGTCCGGTGCGGTGTCCACGTCGGGATAGATGGCCTTGAGCACCTGCGTGATACTCAAGTCGCCCTGACCTAACGAGGCAATCACGTGATTGACGCTCGTCAAGCCGAGCGCCGTGGCCGCAGCCTCGAGCTGCGCGTCTTCGGGCTTCGCGAGCCGCCGTTTCCTGACCTCTCGGTCGAGCATCTCGCGCCCCATGCGCGCCGATGACTGCTCCTCCTCCTGGCGTACCCACTGACGGATCTTGTGGCGCGCACGCGCCGTTCGAACGTGCGCGAGCCAGTCGCGACTCGGCCGTGCGCCAGGCGAAGTGAGGATCTCAACGGTCTCCGAATTCTTCAGCTGGCGCGACAGCGGCGCGATCTTCCCGTTGACCTTGGCGCCGGCGCACCTCTTGCCGACTTCCGTGTGTACCGCGAACGCGAAATCGATCGGCGTGGCTCCCTTGGGCAACTGAATCACGTCGCCCGTGGGCGTGAAGACGAAAATCTCGTCCTCATACAAGTCGAGCTTGAGCAGGTCGAGCGACTCCTTCGGATCCTTGGCATCCAGCTGCAATTCGACGATCTGCCGAAACCACGCAAGCTCGGGTGTATCCTTGTCGACTTTCGCCTTGGCGTCCGCCTTGTAGAGCCAATGCGCCGCGATCCCAATCTCAGCCGTCCGATGCATTTCCCGCGTTCGGATCTGGACCTCGTAGAGCAGACGGCCGGGACCGAAGACCGTCGTATGCAACGACTGGTAGCCATTGGACTTGGGCTGAGCGATGTAGTCCTTGATCCGCTCTTGCAGCGGGGTGAAGCCGTCGTGAATGACACCTAACGCGTGATAGCAGTCCGGTACCGACCCGACCAGCACCCGGATGGCGAGCAGATCGTAGATCTCCTCGTACGGACGCTGCCGCTTCTGCATCTTCTTGAAAATCGACCACAGATGCTTCGCCCGTCCCGTCACCTCGACATCCTTTATCCCCGCCTCGTCGAGAGCGTGCTCCAAAGGACCGCGCATCTGGGCAATCAAGCCCTCGCGCTCCACGCGCTTGCTCGCCACCAGCGTGGCAAGCTTTCGGTACTCGTCCGGTTCGAGGTGCTTGAACGCCAAGTCCTCGAGCTCCCAGCGCATCTGCGCCATCCCGAAGCGATGAGCCAGTGGCGCATAGAGATCCATCGTCTCCTGGGCAATCCGCCGCCGCTTTGTCTCCGGAAGCGCCTCCAGCGTCCGCATGTTGTGCAGACGATCCGCCAGCTTGATGATGATGACCCGCGCATCCTTCGCCACGGACAGGAGCAACTTCCGATAGTTTTCGACCTGCCGCTCTTCTGTCGAGTTCAGCGGCAGGTTTCCGATCTTCGTGAGGCCGTCGACGATCTCCGCGATGGCAGGATCGAATTCGCGTTCCAGATCGGCGACGGTGGTAACCGTATCCTCGATCACGTCGTGGACCAAGCCGGCAGCCACCGTTACCGAATCGAGCTGGAGTTCGGCAAGGATCTTGGCCACCTCAACGCAGTGGGTCACGAACGGATCGCCATTGCGGCGCTGCTGGCCCTCATGCGCCTTCTGCGAAAACCGATACGCCTTGACGAGCAAGTCCGAATCCAGACGCTCCGTTGCGCTCTCAGGAAGCGTCCAGCCGGGAATAGTCTCGCTGAGTATCGTGGCCATGCTTGCTTGACGCACAGGAGGCGACAGCGACCGACCCAGCAGCGCCGGTCACCACACCAGTAGTGGGGTTCCTTTGGATACTTAGCAGAGCAGCTGCCGGCTGTCCATTGTTCAGCGCGCCACGAGCCGACCGGTTTCCATCATCGAGACGTAGCGTCCTCGGCCGATGATCACGTGGTCCTGCACCGGGATGTCCAGGAGCTTCCCGGCAAGGAACAGCTGCTCGGTGACTGCCTCATCCTCGCGCGAGGGCGTGGGATCGCCGCTCGGGTGGTTGTGGATCAGAATGATCGCCGCGGCACGCTCGGCGATCGCCTGCCTAAAAACCTCGCGCGGATGGACCAGGGAGGTATTGAGAAGTCCGCGTGTGACAGTCACATCACGTTCGAGACGGAACTGCGCGTCGAGAATCGCAACGTGAAACTCCTCGACCGGAACGTCCTCAAGCCGAGGTCCGAAGACCGCATGCACGTCCTTGGGCGAGCGCATCGGTACCCCCTCCACCTTTCCTTCACCGGACATCCTTCGACCCAGTTCGATGGCAGCGTGAACGCTGACCGCGCGGGCGTTGCCAATTCCTTCGATGCCGGTCAGAGACCCGACCGACCCGAGCGCGAGTTTCCGCAACGAACCATCCACCGAGGCAAGTACCTCGTGAGCCAACACCAGAGCGGAGCGTCCGCCGCTTCCGGTGCCCAGGAGGATCGCGAGCAGCTCGATCGTGCTGAGAGATGAGGCACCAAGACGAGTGAGTCTCTCCCGCGGCCGCTCGGCTGCCGGCATCTCGCGAATGCTCATGCGGTCGCAAGGGCGCTGCGCGGGGCGTGCCTTGCTTGAAGTATCGGACATCGGGCCTCTGTGACTCGCAGGTGAGGACGACATCGTATCGATATCGCCCCGCGGCGACCGCATCATTTCCACGCCGGCCGTGCGGATTTTCGCACGAAAACGACGAGCGGCAGGTTGTCCGGCCGCTCTATTCCAGCGGGTCACTCACCAGCGCGTCAGTGGCTACGCTCCGTGGCATTTCTTGAACTTCTTCCCCGATCCGCATGGACATGGATCGTTTCGGCCGACAGCGGACCAATCGATATCCCTGGGGACGCCACCCGCAACGCCGGCGGCGCCGCTGCCCATCTGCGAGAGCGAGCGACTCCTGCCAGCTCCGACGACCATCGGATCCGGCCGTTTGGCGGCCACAGCCGGCTGGTGAGCGGCGGCCTCCGGCGGGTCGCTGGTCTCACCGGCATCCGGGACGGTCGCGAGATCATCGTCGACGACGTCTTCCAGGATGCCTAACGCGTTGTAGCGCCGACGGGGTCTAGCCCGCCCATCCGCGTCACGCCCAGGTCCACCGGTCTCCACGGGCGGCGGCGCCGGTGGATTCAACACGAGTTGAGCCCGCAGGTAGCGCTCGGTGAATGTATGATGGATGTCGTGCATGAGGTCGACAAACATCGTGTACGCTTCCTGCTTGTACTCGATGAGCGGATCCTTCTGCCCCCATGACCGGTAGTGGATGGCGCCACGCAACTGGTCCAGGTCGTACAGGTGGTCCTTCCATTTCTCGTCGAGCACGTTGAGCATGATGAGTGCGAGCAACTGGCCGGAGTAGTCCTGCGGGCCATCCGGCGTTTCGAGCACCAGGGATTGCGCCTTGTGCTCGAACGCCCTCGTCGCAGCACCCACAGCCGCCGAGGAGACGCCCTCGATGGTCGTCGGCGTATCGTGACCCTCGAGCTCAGGCACGGTGAGGAGGTAGTGCATGAGCATGTCCTGCCTGACGAGGCCGAGGTCCCATTGCGTCGCGTCCTCGAAGTCCGCCAGCAAGGTTTCCACCCGCCGTGCCACCGCCTTTTCCACCATCTTGAACGCCTCACCTCGCAGTTCCTCGCCTCCTTCGAGAGCGAACGAGCGCAGCGAGTAGATGACTTCGCGCTGCTGGTTCATGACGTCGTCATACTCCAGCAGTCGCTTGCGTGACTGGAAGTTCTGGAGCTCGACGCGCTTCTGCGCCTGCTCGATCGAGCGAGTGATGAGCGGGTGGGTCAGCATCTCGCCTTCCTGCGCGCCCAACCGATCCATCAGGCGTGCGATGCGCTCGGACCCGAAGAGTCGCATCAGGTCATCTTCGAGCGACAGGAAGAACTGCGATGCTCCTGGATCGCCTTGTCTTCCCGCACGTCCTCGCAGCTGGCGGTCGATGCGCCGAGACTCATGGCGCTCCGAACCCAGGATGTGCAACCCGCCGCACTCCTCGACGTCGATCAGCTTGCCGTCGGGATCCTTCACCCGCGACGGCTTCGCCTCCTTGACCCCAGGTCCAAGTTTGATGTCCGTACCGCGACCGGCCATGTTGGTAGCGATCGTGATGCCGGATGCCTGGCCGGCTCCCGCGACGATCTCCGCTTCGCGCTGGTGGTACTTGGCGTTCAGTACGTTGTGGAGAAGACCGGCGCGCTTGAACATGCGCGACAGCGTTTCCGATGCTTCGACGCTGGTCGTCCCAACCAGCACCGGATATCCGAGTCCGTTCAGCCGTTGCGTCTCTTCCACCAAAGCGTTGTACTTCTCGCGCCGCGTCTTGTACACGAGGTCGTGACGGTCATCGCGCACAATCGGACGATTCGTAGGGATGACCGCGACTTCCAGCTTGTAGATCTCGAAGAACTCGCGCTCCTCCGTTTCCGCCGTTCCCGTCATGCCGGCGAGCTTCGCATACATGCGGAAGTAGTTCTGGATCGTGATGGTGGCGAGCGTCTGCGTCTCGCCCTTCACCTTCACGTTCTCCTTCGCTTCCACAGCCTGGTGGAGGCCCTCCGACCACCGGCGGCCAGGCATGGTCCGGCCAGTGAACTCATCGACGATCAGGACTTCGCCTTCCTGAACGACATAGTTGACGTCTTTCTCGTAGAGCGCGTGCGCCCGCAGGAGCTGGTGGACGATGTGCAGCTTCTCGCTCTTGAGCGCGTACTCGGTCTCGATGTGCCGGCGCATGTCGAGCTTGTCCTGCGGCGACAGAGCGTGATCGTGTTCGATTCGATGCACCTCCGTCGAAATGTCCGGCAGCACGAACTGATCGTGGTCGGATGGCGACAGTTCGTCGACGCCGCGATCGGTGAGATGTACGGTGTGCCCCTTCTCGTCGAGCACATAGTACATGTCGTTTTCCAGGTCGCGGTACTGCTGCTTCGCCGGAGGGATCTTCCGATCGGCGATGTACTCCAGTTCCATTTTCTGGACGAGCTGCTTGACCCCGGGCTCCTGCAGCGTCTTCATCAATCGCTTGTTCTTGGGGCTTCCCAGCTGCGCCTTGAACAATGCGAGCGACGCCGAGCGCTCGTCGTTTTCGGCCAGGGCCTTGTCTCCCTCGGCGACCAGCGCGTTGACTACCTCCGTTTGGCGACGGACGAGTCGCGTCACGGCGGAATTGTGCTCGGCATACATCCCGTCGTTCTCGTTGCCGACCGGGCCCGAGATGATCAGCGGCGTCCGTGCTTCGTCAATCAGGACCGAATCGACCTCGTCGACGATCGCGAACCAGTGCTGGCGTTGCACCCGTTGTTCGAGCGATACGACCATGTTGTCGCGCAGGTAGTCGAACCCGAACTCGTTGTTGGTACCGTACGTAATATCGCACTCGTAGGCAGCGCGGCGCGCTTGCGTTCCCGGTTCGGTATCATCGATGCAGCCGACTGTGAGCCCCAGATACCGATAGATGTGCCCCATCCACTGCGAGTCGCGGCGCGCCAGATAGGAGTTCACGGTTACCAGGTGCGCGCCTTTCGCCGGAAGCGCATTCAGATACAACGGGAGTGTGGCGACCAATGTCTTCCCTTCACCGGTCGCCATCTCCGCGATCCGCCCCAGATGCAGTTCGATCCCGCCCATGAGCTGCACGTCGTAATGCACCATGTCCCACAGCGTCTCGTGCCCGGTGACGGCCACCGTTGTCCCAACCAGACGTCGCGCCGCCTCCCGCACGGTCGCGAAGGCCTCCGGGAGAATTTCGTCGAGCACCTCGGACAACTCGGCCCGGAGTTGCTGCTCCACTCCGCCGCGTCCATCTGCGCCGCTCAACTCGTTGTCGAGGGCATCGCGTTCCGTCGTGTCCTTCGTGATGCGCTTCAGTTCCTTCAACTCGGCGATGCGGGCTTCCATCGCACCGGTGCGTTCGCGGATGATGCCGCGAAACTTCTCCGTTTGTCCGCGCAACTCGTCCTCGGAAACGTCGTGGAGTCGCTCGTACTCGCGGTTGATTTCGTCGATGATCGGCTGGACGCGCTTCCGTTCCCGCTCATGTCGCGTACCGAATACCTTGCCGAGTAGTCCCTTGATCATTGCCTAGTCCTGTCGATAAAGCCCACTCATCGCGATGTAGCTCGCGACTGCGTCGGTCACGAATCCCTTGATCGACAGGCCGCGCCGAACACGGTCACGAATTTCCGTGGACGACAAGTCGATGCGTCGTGTCGCGAGCACAACGGGCCGACGACCCAGATCTGCAAGTCGCGTCGCCGACTCCAATTGCGCCGCCACGTCCGCATCCTGCCCATCGGTCGCTCGCGCGAGCAAGACGAGTCGAGCCATGCTCGCCAGCCTCTCAGGCTCGCGCCACATGGGGAGTGAACGCGCGGCATCCGCACCAAGCAGGAAGTACAGCGCGGCATCCGGAAAGCGCGATGCGTAATCGGCCACCGTTTCCACACTGTAAGATAAGCCGGCCCGGTCCACCTCGACGGAGTCCCAGCCGAGACTAGGAAACCCATCCACGGTCCGCCGAACCATTTCCAGCCTGGCCTCCGCCGCACTAGCGCCTCGTCCAGTTTTCAGCGGCTGCTTGGCCGCGGGAATGAAGACCAGTCGATCGAGCGCTAGAGCCTCAACCGCATCCAGGGCAACCAGCAGGTGGCCCATGTGCGGCGGGTCGAAGCTTCCTCCGAGTATGCCAAGGCGCACTGGCTAGAGCTGGCCCGCGGACGTCGAATCCGTCTTACCGGGCGGTCCGCATACGATGGGAACCTGACGGTCCTGTGGATAGCGCTCGTAGAGAGTCTTGCATACCTCGGCCTTGTCTTCCTTCCACCGAATCGCGTCATACGCCTCGGCCATGCGAAGGTAGGACTCGCGCGCCCGATCCGT
>JABAQJ010000011.1 GCA_019186945.1 Gemmatimonadaceae bacterium | reverse complement strand
TGTGGTCGCGCGAGCTGGACACGAACGCGACATTCGAACCATCGGGATACCACGCAACGTCGCAAATCGACGCGCCACAGGCGATATGATCCGAGACGGTCGACCGGTGCGCGTCCGGCGGCATCTGGAACCTGACGAGGCGCGGGTTCCCGTCGGAGCCGAGTGACACAACGACGCGGCTGATCCTGAAGATTACGGAATCTCCAGGCAGGGGGTACTTCCACGCTTCCAGCCTCGGGCTCCCCACGTTCGTCGACACCAGGTACATATCACGCACGCCGCGCCCGTCGTGCTGGAAGGTCGCGATCTGTCGCGAATCCGGAGACCACGAGACGACCGGACTGTCGTTGTGGACCCAACCGGCGTTGTTGGTGGCGTACCCGAAGTCCCGGGTGCCATCGCTCGTGAGTTGCGCTTCCTTGCCTGTCGTCAGGTTCTTGACCCACAGATTCGAGTCACGGATGTACGTAGCCCATTTTCCGTCCGGTGAAACGCTGGAGTTGGCCGGTGGCCTGTTGGTCGCAGGCACATCCGCCCTGCTGCATGCATATGATGCGATGTCGCACTGCCAGCGCTGTCCCTGCACACTGACGGTCATTGCGCGTCCATCCGGGGAGACGTCCACAGTCTGAAACGGTAGGCGACTTCCGTCGACGGACGCACCGGTCGCGGTGGCGAGTGCCGTTGCGAGGCGTGTGTGATCGAAGAACGGCGACCGCGTCCGTCGGGCTGGATCGACGACAAAGAAGGCACTCCCGCTCGACGTCGTGGCGCGATACCAGAACCGCCCACTTCCATCCGCGAGCCAACTCGGCCGGCCAGCGGTGCCACTTACCAGGGGCATCACGGACGGGGTCAGGAAACGCTCAGCGCGCGCGTAGTCGTCGGCGGAGACCTGTCGTGGATCCTGCGCGGGAAGTTGCGCAGCGAGCAGGAACAGTATGGCGCAGGAGAGGCGCATGGGCAGCGTCGGAAAGGGTGTGGGCCGGAAAGCTAGCGCCTACCGCTGCGATACACACGAGCCAGCGCCCGACTGCCCCGCTTCGATCGCAGAACGGCGCGACTGCCGCGCCGGTCGCGAAATGGCGATGAGCGACCGACGCGGGGCAGTGTACCGCGACGAATCGCCGAGTCGATTTACCTGAGCGCGGCGGCAAACAGCGCGAGCATCGCTTCCCACGACTGCCGATCCGCCGAGGCGTCATACTGCAGACCGGGCATGCCGAACGAACCGGCGTTCGGATTCGTGAAACTGTGCATGACGCCTGGATAGCTGACGACTTCGATCGACGCACCGGCCCTGCGAAGGCGCATCGCGAACGAATCCACCTGTGCAAGCGGAACCATCGGATCCGCGGCTCCGGTAAGGACGAGCATCCGCGCCTGCACCGACCCTGAGTCGATCCGTGCCGCGGGCGGCATGGACCCGTGGAAGCTGGCGACGGCACGCAGCGGCAGGCCATCCTGGGCCATGCCGAGTACGACAGCGCCGCCAAAGCAATATCCGATTGCGGCGATGCGCGTAGTGTCGACGTGTGGATCGAGTTTGAGCTGCTCCACCGCGGCTTGGAACCGCGTCGTCATCGCCCCCAAGTTCTCGAGCGTCTCCGTCACGAAGGACTGCGCGGAGTCCGGGTGCGTCGTCGTCTTGCCGCTTCCGTACATGTCGAGCGCGAACCCGACGTACCCGGCCTGTGCCAGTCGTCGCGCCTGCTGTCGTGCATGGTCGTTGTTGCCCCACCACTCGTGCACCACGATCACTCCGGGGCGCCTGTCCTGCCGCGCGCCATCCCACGCCATGAATCCCTCGAGCGGGGTCTCGCCGGCGTTGTAGCTGACCTCACGCGTCTCGATCGCCGATCCTGGCGGTGTCGCCGGCCGCTGTTCTTCGCCAACACAGGCCGTGAGCGCCAGGGTCACGAAGATGACTGTGCTGCGTTCGACTCGCATGACCATTCTCCCGATGAGAGCAGGTAACGTACGATCGCGGGTGGCGCAAAGGTATCGCGCCACCAAGCTGACCGCGTGCAGCCAGGGACAAGCCGTGGTATTTCTCGCGACTCACGTCACGCGCCGTCGGGCCTGCTGACGCTGCGCTGCCGATCCCATCGGACGAACGATGGACCACACCCTTGCTGCTCGACTATCTTCCGAATTACGAGGTCCGGACGCACGCTCGAATGGCGTCCCACGGAATCATATGACCAAGCAGAAAGGAACGGCCCGCACTCCTGACCGGGCCGATCGTGCGGCGAGTGCCGCGCCGGTAAGACCTATTGCACGCGATGCGGTTGACGTAGCCTCCATAGACTCCTTCCCCGCGTCCGACCCGCCTGCCTTCACGCCGCTTCACATCGGCGGCCCGCATTCGATCACAGAGAACGAATCCGAACAGGACATCGAATGAGCGGCATGCCCGAGCCGGTCAGCTCGATCCCAGATCCAGCAGCCAGAGTGCACCCTCCAACCGACTTACGGTGAAGAAAATCTGCTTGCCGTCGGTCGCGTAATCGTCTCGAAAAACCGGGCGCGTGGGATCGTCGAAGCGCGCCATCTCGCGTGGCGGATCGGCGTTGAGCGGAACGCGCCAGATGCTGCCGAGCCCACCGGGAAGCTGCGAGCGAACCAGCAGGTCGAACGAGAAAGGAATCCACTCGGGGCGTGTCACCGCGCTGGCGTGAACGGCATCCGGGGACAGCACGACGCGGCTTGGCCCGCCGTCAGCCGGCATGATCGCAATTCGACCAAGCGAGTCGCGAAACGCGATCGATCCGCCGTCTGGTGACCAGCTGGCGCCTGATCCGAACTCATCGCCCAGGGGTTGTGGTGCGCTCCACGTCGAATCCGGACCGCGCTCGACCACGAGCAGACGATCGTGCCCAGTGGCATCGCGACGGTAGAAGAGCAGTCGTTCACCGTCCGGTGACCAGCGTGGCTGATGATCCTGGAGTGAGTCGTTCGTAACCTGTCGCGCCGTGCCGAGCGCACCCAGCTGCCGGACGTAGATGTGTCGGACGCCGTGGTCGATTGCGAAGTACGCGATCTCACGGCCGTTCGGAGACCACGAAGGGCCGAACTCGTCGCGCTGATCGAAGGTCAGCTGGACCGGCCGTCCGGTTCCTCCCAGCATCATATAGAGATCCTGGCTCCCGGCCTGGTTTGAATCGAACAGCAGGGAGCGGGTGGCGGGATGCACATCGACGTCCTCGACGATCTGCGCGCCGCGTGTGAGCGCCACCGCGTCGCGCACATCCGCTACTTGGCGACCGTCGATCGGGAGCGCATACACGTTCGACTCCTGGAGTAACGCGCTCACGACGATGCGCTTTCGATCTGCGGACACGCTGATGGAATGCGGGCCGAGCCCGGTCGTCAGGCGTTTCCAGTCGTTCGGGCCGGAGTTGCGACGTGAGACGCGCGTGGTGTACACATCGCGCACGCTTCCGGGTGCTGCCACGAAGATCAGGTCATCCTCAGATAGCCATCCCGGGCTCGTCGCCAGCAGGTTGTCTGCCGTGATGCTGGCCGGTTCGCCCCCGTCGACATCGACGACACGCAGCACGGAAGGCGCGATGTTACCCAGCAGCGTTGGACTCAGCGCGAACTCGCGATTGCCGGAGACGTAGGCCAGGCGGCGACTGTTTGGGGACCACGCGACCGAGTGCGCCGCGCCGTCGGTTGCGATTCGTCTGGACTCGGCAAGTGACTCGAGCGGCGCAATCCAGATGCCGTCACCCTGAACCCAGGCAAGTGACCCTCCATCGGGTGAGATGGCCGGTGACTGTGCCGGCGCCGCCGCAGTGCCGTTGACGAGCGCCTCGACGCGGCCGCCGAGTGCCGGCACGCGATAGATGGATCCGTCAGCCCCGAACACGACACTCAAACCGTCGGGCGTCCAGCGCGGTGTGCGCTGGTTGCCGGCGACGTCGCGCGCGATCGCGATCGGGTCTCCTCCGCCATCCACCTGCCGGACCACTATCTGCAACGACCCGTTCATCCCGGCCGCGTACGCGAGCAGTCGTCCGTCAGGCGAAACGACGGCATCCAGTTCGAGCGGAGCGCTGGCGCCGAGGCGTCGGGAGTTGCGGACTTCCGGCGTCCTGGTGCGCTGCTCCTGCCAGATCAGCGCGACCGCCGCACCGGCAATAGCCACGGCAAGTCCCGCGAGCCAGATCCTGGCACGACGGAACTTCGGCACCGGCGCTCTGGACGTCGGCGTGATACCGCCGCTCGACACGACAAGCGGCTCCAGGCGAGCGTGCAGATCCTGCGCCGAGGGCCAGCGATCCTCGACACGCTTGGCCAGGCACCGCATGACGATCTCGTCGACGTCGGGCCCCACTTCCGGTCGCAGGGCTACCAACGAAGGCGGTGGTTTGTGCACGTGCGCCGACAGGATCTCCGCTGGCGAGGCGTTGGTGAATGGCGGTCGCCCAGCGAGCATCTCGAACGCCACGCAACCTAACGCGTAGATATCCGCCCGTCCGTCGACGTCGGGATCGGCAGCCGCCTGCTCCGGCGACATGTAGGCAGGCGTACCCACGGCGATGCCGGAAGTCGTGTTGTGGGTATCGTCGGACACGTTCGTCAGGCGTGCGATGCCGAAGTCCGAAAGCAGGGCGTGCCGTCCGGACAAAAGTATGTTCTCAGGCTTCACATCGCGGTGGACGACGCCATTTTCGTGCGCGTATCGCAGCGCCTCGGCGACTTCCGCGAGGAGTCGGAGAGATTCGCCTACTGGCAGCCGTGCCTCGCGGAGCAGGCGGGCGCGGAGCGACTCGCCCTGCACGAATGGAGTGACGAAAAACGGGTGATCGTCGATCGTGCCCGAATCGAGGAGGGCCAGGATGTGCGGATGCTGCAACGACGCCAGGAGGGCGATTTCGCGCGCGAACCGTTCGGGTCCGCCGAACTGGGCGGTGTCGGCACGCAGAACCTTGACGGCTACGTGACGGCGGTGCTTCAGATCCTCGCTCTTGAAGACCGTGGCGGCCCCCCCACGTCCGATGATCTCCAGGACACGGTAGCGATCGTTGAGGAGGGCGCCCAGCAGCGAGGGTGAATCGTCCATGTAGTGGAGCGGGGGAGTGCCGTGCATCGGGCATTGGACACGCGCCGCATGGCGACCGTTGCGAGCCCGATGGATATTCCGTGCCGTGCGGGATATTGGCAAGCGCATGTCCCGGCCACGGCCACCGCCGCGCGATGCCTAACGTCCGGGCCTCTCCCGCGGGTTGCTTTGAATCGCTGCCGATCGGGATCGCCAG
This sequence comes from Gemmatimonadaceae bacterium, assembly GCA_019186945.1. Taxonomy (GTDB): domain Bacteria; phylum Gemmatimonadota; class Gemmatimonadetes; order Gemmatimonadales; family Gemmatimonadaceae; genus JABAQJ01. Next base: position 161,929 of record JABAQJ010000011.1, on the reverse strand, counting down.
GCGTCCGAATTGCGATTTCGAAGGTGCGTTGTTGGGCGAATCGCGCCGCGGGACGGCGCACAGCGGCGGGGAGCCGGGACTCGAATCGCTACCGGGTAGCGGGGCTAGGAAAATGACGAGCGTACGCCAAATTGAGCGAGAACCTCATTGAAACCGCTTTTCAGGTTGCCGACGCATCGTGGACGAAGCGCCGCCATCGCACACCGAGCCTAACGAGATTAACCGCGCGATCGGGACGATCGTCGTCGGCCGGCCGAATGTGCTGTGGCTGGTCGTCGCAGGTGCATTCGTCGGCGCCATCGGCGAAGTTGGCGCACGCTACGTTGCGCGGGCTGCTCTCGACCGGCCCACGTTCCTGAATCCGAACGCCATCTGGCTCGGTCCGCTGCTGAACCTGGCGGTTCTTGCGGTTCCCTCGCTGCTGATCTGCATCGCGAGCCGTAAAGACGCGCGTCCGCTCCGCCTCGCGTTCCTCGCGAGTATCCTCGTCTCGTTCGAGATCCTGCTACTCGTTCCTCGTATCGCTCCCTGGGCGACCGTGCTGCTGGCTATTGGAATCTCCGCGCAGGCGGCACGCGTCGTCGCGCGCTGGCCAGGGCCCTTGTTGGTGCTGGCGAGAGCGACCGCGGTCGTGCTCATGGCCGCATCCTGGTCCCTTGGCCTCGGAGGACTGTGGCAGCGAAGGCAACGTGAAGCCCGCTTGCTGGACCGGCTCCCGCCGTCGCGGGCCGACGCGCGAAATATCGTCCTGGTGGTCCTGGACGCCGTCCGCGCGGAGAGCATGGGCCTGTACGGAGGACCTCCAGCAACAACCCCGTTCCTGACAGCGTACGCGTCGCACTGCATCGACTACCGGCGCGCGATTGCGCCCTCTCCGTGGACCCTGCCTTCCCACGGCAGCATGTTCACAGGGCGCTGGCCGCGCGATCTGGCTGCCGACTGGGACGTACCGCTCGGCGCCAGGTTCCCGACGATCGCGGAGCTGCTGACTGCGAGGGGCTATGCCACCGGCGCCGCAGTAGGGAACTTCCTCTATACCTACCATGAGTTCGGGCTGTCGCGCGGCTTCGCGCACTACGACGACTACGGAACGTCGCCTGACCAGGCTGGTGCGCGCAACGTCGTTGCCGACTACCTGGCACGCGGATGGAATCGGGTTGCAGGCGACTACCTGGTACCTGGACGGAAACGCGCGGGACGGATCTCCAGAGATATCCTTGGCTGGATGGACGCACAGGCCGCCGCCAACCGGCCCTACTTCGCTTTCGTCAACTGGTACGATGCGCACGATCCGTACGCTCCATCTTCGCCCTGGCGCCATGCCTTCCTGCAGAGCGAACCGCCAACACGGTCGATCGAGAACGTGGTGGCAAGACCGGACGCGCCGGAAGTAGAGGGCCTGCGCAACGCCTACCGTGGCGCCGTGGCCTACCTCGATACTGAACTGGATTCGCTCGTGCGCGGACTGCAGGAGCGAGGTATGCTGGACCGCACTCTGCTGATCGTCACTGCCGATCATGGCGAGGAGTTCGCTGAGCACGAACGATTGCAGCATGGCTACACGCTGTACTTCCCAGCCATCCATGTACCGCTGCTGATCTGCCCTCCGACTGGGGATTCGCTGGTTGGGCAGGTCATCGACACACCCGTCAGCCTGCGAGACCTCGGACAGACGATATTGGCGGCCGCCGGCCATGATGCGGATTCGGGCGCGATCCCCGGGTTCGACCTGTTGGAGCTGGCGCGCACCAGCGCGGCCTGCCGCTCGCCAGCCATATCCTACCTCCGCCGGCCGCGGGGATCCGGTCCCTGGTTCCCCGGATCGAAGCGCGAACTGGCTTCCATTATCGGCAATCGCTACCACCTCATCCGCACCGATGAGGGGCGTGAGGAGCTCTACGACATTGCCAGCGACCGCTGGGAGCAGCACGACCTGATCGCCACACCGGCTGGATCCCGGATTGCCGCCACGCTGCGCCTTCAGCTCGATCAGCCTGGCGACTGTCGCCGTACCTGACGATCGATCGCGCGGCGATCCGTGCGTTCGTACGTCTCGGCCAACTCCCGCAGACGTCGCGAGATCCCATCCGTGACCTGGTCCCAGGTGAACCGGAACCGCCAGTTTCCGGATTGGCGCCCCGGCAGGTTCATTCGTGCGTCGGTTCCCAGGCCGAGCACATCCTGCATGGGGATCAACACGGTGTTGGCGACCGATGCCAGTGCGGCGCGAATCAGCGTCCAGTTCATCTCGCTGCCATCGGCCGCCAGGTAGCGCAAGGCGAACGCCTTTTCTCGCGCTACCGCCTCTGCGTTGCGGGTGGAATCGCCGTGTGCGGCGGAAGCCCACCACCCCATCGTCGTGTCGTTGTCGTGCGTCCCGGTGTAAACGACGCGGTCGCGCACAAAGTTGTGCGGCAGGAACTCGGAACCCTTGCCGTCTCCCTCGAAGGCAAACTGCAGTACGCTCATTCCCGGAAACCCGAGCTGCTCACGCAACGCCTCGACCTCCGGCGTGATCAGGCCGAGGTTCTCCGCGACGATAGGGAGCGGTCCCAGCGCGGCGGCGATGGCGTCGAACAGTTCCGCACCCGGTCCCGGCGTCCAACGGCCATCGACCGCGGTGGTCGCATCGCCAGGGACTTCCCAGTAGGACTCGAAGCCGCGGAAGTGGTCGATGCGCACAATGTCGAACAGATCGAACATTGCCTGGATCCTGCGAATCCACCATCGATATCCCTGGGCGCGCAGCGCCGCCCAGTCGTAGATGGGATTTCCCCAGAGTTGACCGGTGGCGCTGAAGTAGTCGGGGGGGACGCCAGCCTGCACCAGCGGGACTCCGCTGCCGTCCAGTCGAAAGAGATCGCGATGAGCCCAGACGTCCGCCGAGTCGTGCGCAACGTACATCGGCAAGTCGCCCATAAGTCGTATGCCACGCTCGCGTGCCGCCTGCTTCAGCTGGTGAAACTGCCGGCGGAACAGGTACTGCTCGACGTACACTCGCGCGACTGGAATAGCGAGCTTGGTGCGCCACTCCTCCATCGCTCCGGGAGCCCGCATTGCGGCTCCTGCTTCCCATGCGGTCCATGTTGCGCCGGAATGGTGGTCCTTCAGCGCCATGAAGAGCGCGTAGTCCTGGAGCCATTCGGCGTTCGCTACCACGAACGAGCGGTAGCTGTCGTCAGGCGCGAAATCGTCGAACGCGGACGCCAGCAGCGATTGCTTGTACGGGATGACAGCCTCGAAGTCGACCCGGTGCGGGTGAAACGACGCCCCAGTGCCGGGCGCGGCGACCATCAGCGGATTTCCGGCGAAAGCCGAAAAGGACTGATACGGCGAGTCTCCGTATCCTGTGGGGCCCATGGGCAGCATTTGCCAGATCGACATCCCGGATTCGGCGAGGAAATCGAGGAAGCGCAGGGCGTCGTCGCCGAGTTCGCCGATTCCGTTCGGTCCCGGGAGCGACGTGGGGTGAAGGAGGATTCCGGCGGCGCGGGGCAGGGCAGTCATGGAACGGGATTGGGGGGCACGGACGAGATCGCCCGATCAACAGGTCCGTGGCGGCACGCTACGAACCTTCCTGGAAATTTGGCGTCGGGGCGCACTCGGCGTGAGGGTGAATGCCGTTGCGCGGCTGGAGTCAAGAGCTCCGCGTCGCGCCGATTCCTTTCTTTCGGACAGCATTCGACAGGTCGGCAGCTCGTTAGGTTGCCATCCATGACGGCTATGAATTGCTGTGCCTTCCTGTAGACCGGTTCTCCGGTTTCGGATTGGATGCCAGCGCCGTCGTGCGTGGCTCCGACGAGTCCACGCGGGTTGCCAGTTCGTAGCCGCGGCAATCGGTCACCGGGATCCCTGGGTACTTCGGGTAGGCAACGTCGCTCAGCGAGCGCTGGCAGAGGTAGAACGTCGACCCCCGTCCGGACTCGACTCGGCGCATGAAGGTGCACGTGGCGCACAAGCCGGCACATCCATCGTTCGACCGATGCGGCGTCCTCACGGCCGTCGGTACGAACGAACCCAGGCCTGACGGAGCTCTCGACTCCGATTCACTCGGCTCGCGGCTCGCTTGTCTTCGGTCCTGCAAGAGGATCCCTTCATGGAGGCGACACCTTTGCGCACGCGAGTGCAGCAGCGTGGAACATGACACCAGCGGAGCGAACGAAAGACTCGCTTCGACGTCGATTCGTGGCAGCTGGCGACTCTGAACATGGCCGCATGTGCGGGAGCGTCAGTCGTGGCGGATCGAGCCGCGCCACCCGATCGCTCGTCAGGCGAGGGCTGCCCGACAGGCATCCTCCCATCCCTCGGTGTGGTTGAGACGCGCGATCGTGGCCGATCGAAGCTGGAGCAGCGGTTCCAGCCGCCGCAGCGCCAGCCGATATGGGTTCAACGTCGTCTGTTCCGCCTGAGCAGCCGACAAGGCGAGCGGAGCTCGACGGAAGTGCAGCGACTGGAGATCGCGGTTGATCGCATCGATGTCGCCGCGAAAGATGTAGGTTGCAGCCGCCGGCCCCATGAGGATCTCCAGAATCGTCAGATCCCGGCAAGACGCAAGCAGGAACGACGCCCACGGTGCGGGCAGCGCGCTGCCGGATTCCAGGCGCTCGCCTTCCGGATCGAGCAGTTGCACAAAACCCAGTCTGGGCTCGCCTGTGGCGACAGACAGAATGACGTCACGACTGCGAACGCGTTCGCGCGAGGTGAAGCGTTCCAGCAGCCGAGCGAAGCCGTGCACGCGTGACGCCGCACGGCCAAGGCCGTCAGCGAAACCATCCTGCCCTGTCAGCGCCGCGAGGGCACGGAGCTGTTCATCGCGGCGAGCAACTATCGCCGCACGGCAGGAATCGAGCGCGCGTCCAAACTGGCCCAGGGAGACGCGCGCGGGTCCGTCGCTGAGGACAATCGCCGGTGGATCGTGTTGCGTCTGGATGGACGACAGGGTGCCGAACGGCATCTGCCAGGGATCGCCAACCGATGGCACGATCGTCAGGTGCGTGTCGTACACCTGCACGTCGCATCCGGGCCGGCCAGCGTCCGACACGATGGCGCCCGCGAACACTTCCGGCATCGTGATGCCGTGCGCAAGGAGTCCGGCAACGCGTTCCCGGTTGCGGGCGCGACGGAGTTCGGCGACGAAGGTTTCGAAGCGGCGGCCGAGCTGCGTCAGCACGAGCCTACGGTCAGGCCATACGTCGATTGCGATCCGATACGAACCGATGTCCAGCGTATCCGCATCCAGGTAGGACACGGAGAGCGGGCCGACATTCAGTGCGTCATCGCCGACCGCCGCCTCGGCGGCAGCGGACTGCAGAATCGGGCCGTCACGCACCGATAGTTCGAACGACACCTCCGCCCGCCTGGTGTCGGACACCACGTCAGATCCCGAAAGCCTTTCCGCACTCGGGACAGAACTTCGGCGAGCCGTCGGCTTCGGCGCCGCAGTTCGCGCACTTGCGCCTGGCGGAGATGGCGGTGCCGCATTCCGGGCAGAACTTGCCCCCCTGCGTTTTCGCTCCGCAGGACGGGCAGATCGCGGCCGAAACCTGCGCAAGATTGCGTTGGCCGAGGTAGTCGACCTCACGCGCCTTTGCATTGGCTTGTTCGCGGGCTGCCTGTGCCTGTGCCGCCGAGATCTCCTCGTCCAGGTCTGGTGCGCAGCCTTCGCAAAGTCCCGCCTTCCTGTTCCAACACACTGGCTCGCAAACCCACTGGCCGCACCGTGTGCACTGCTTGAACAGTGGGCTGATCTCCCGAACCGCGGCGTCGAGCGCGGCGTCGTGCGCCGGCCCGCCGATTACGGACTGCAGCGCTTGCGCCGACTGCGCGGCACGCCCGAATATTCCGCCGAGGAGCGAGGCGGCCGCATTGGCTGCCGAAGCCGCTACGCCGAGCGTGCTCGCCTGGAATGTGGACATGTAGCCGTTCCCGCACTTGTTGCAGGAGAACTGGAACTGGTAGCCTCGCTGCGACGAGAGGTCGGTGTAGTTGGAAGAGAACGGGATGTTGGCCATGGCGCGATGCTCGGAGAACGTCAAAGCTCCGGTGCGACCGGAGTCACGTCAAGCATTCCAGCGGTGCGTCGAGGCTGCTCAAGGTACCGAACGTGCCATCCGACCCGTCAGGCGTCGCGCTGTTTCGTCGTAGGCGACCAGCAGGACGTGCCCTGGTGCAAGCGAGATCAACGTATCGAGTACGAGCCTTGCTGGCATTGCCTCACGGGCCCGGCGCTGGCGCTCGTCCGCTTCGCGTCCCGCGCGGAATCCAAGGAGCGTATCGCCGGGCGTATCGTGATCCTCCGTCGTGTCTCCCGCCGCACTCGTGCTGTCGAGTCGAGCCACCTCTACCTTAACGCGTCGTTGGCCACTGGGAACTCCGATTTCGCGGAAGAGTCGAATGGGCCGGTCGTGCCGGAGACCGCCGCCTCGTATGGTGTCGCTCGCTATTCCGGAGGAGTCGACGCGGACAGTCAACAGGTAGCGTGCGAATACGCCCTCGCACTGCAGGCGCAGTCGCATGTGTGGCGGAAGTTCCGCCAGTTCGGCGTCGGATAGCCGACGACACTGTTCGACACGTTCGGGTCGGGCACTCCAGCTGAGCCGTACCTGCGCATCCCCCGATTTCCTGGGGATGGCCCATGGGTGCACGCTTCCCTCACGGAGAGCGAGCGCGCCACCGATTGCGGCGGCGACGCCGGCGACGTGCCATGCCATTCGGGCGATACTCATCGCCAGGCGCGCCGCTTACTGGCGACGACCGGTTGGGGTTCGCACACCAGATCCTCGCTATCCGGCTGCAGATCCTGAATACCTAACGCCTCGACCGAGTCGGCAAAGGTTCTGAACTCGGCAAGCGTACCGGCGAGGTTCCCCGGGGCCGCGGTCGCGAGACGCACGCGGCGCCGGTCGACGCGCGGCTGCAACTCGGCTTCGCGGTCGTGATACATGCGTTGGAGGAGCCACTTCGGTCCCTCGCGTCCCCGGCAATCGCGCGGCGCACAACTGAAGACGATGACGCCGGCGGCGCCGTCGCGCAGGAATTGCTCGACGGCGGACGTGTGCAGATTCCCGCTGCAGCTGACCATGTGAATGGGAGCGCCCGCCTCTTCGAGCGCGTGAACGTGCGTTGCCGGCAACTGGGCGCACGTGATCGCCACGACTGGTGCTCGGCGGCGGATCGCTGGTATGGCGAAGTCGAATCCGCGGACCTGTTGCAACTGGTCACGGCCCGTCCGTCCCGGCGGACCCACGCCCATGGGAGCGCACGAACCGGCGCAGATACCGCAGCTGACGCACAAGGCGGGGTCGACCAGGGCAACGAGCGTTGGCCGATCGTCGTCACGTGGCACCATGGTGATGGCGTGCCAGGGGCAGTCCTGCGGGCACTGGTTGCATCCTGTGCAGAGGCGCGGATCGACGACGCTCGGCGCATGTGCGCCCTCGCGCGCTCGGCGTGTGAACAGCGGGACCGCCGCCGCCAGCGCGAGTGTGGCCACCGCTCCTGCCCACGCAATCGAGATCGGCAGTGCCTCTACCCACGGCAGCCAGAAGGCAAAGAACCAGTCGACCGGTACTCCCTCCGGAATGACGAACGGATCGGCTTCGGGCGGCAACGGGGCGGGGAAGACCACGGACAGGACCAATAGCCCGGAGATCACCGCGACGCCGAGTGGTTTCGGTGGCAGTAACGTCGGCCGCGCCAGTCGCGACACATGGATCCACAATCCCGCGCCGACGCTCAGCGGGATGGCGATATGCAGGAACAGGTTGACGAAGAAGAACGCGCTGGGAATTGGGCGCTCGCCGGAGAACACGCGCTGTACCGGCTCGGACAGGATCGGCAACGCATCGAAGAGACGTGCGCCGACGATTGCGAGACGCGCCCCGAACGTATCCCAGACCATTACGAATCCCGTCCATCCGCTCACGAACACGAACAGGAACAGGACGACGCCGGACACCCATGCCAGGGCGCGTGGTCCCCAACTCCGTTCCTGCGCGAACATCCGCAGGACGTGAACGACCACGGCGACGACCATGGCATCGGACGCGAAGCGATGGAGGCTGCGGATCCATCGTCCCAGCCAGGGATCGGCGGCGAGACGCTGCACGGATTCCCATGGCTCGCTCACCCGATAGAAAACCAGCAGGTATAGTCCGGTTACGATCAGGACGATCAGCAGGGCGACAGCGATGGTACCGGTCTGATGCAGCGGGTTGTAGCGCCAGCCGTAGAAGCGGGTGGCGGCGGCGTCCGCTGCACGCAGGCTGTTGCGTGCGAGGCGCTCGATCGCGCGCACGGGGGATCGGTCGGACGGTGGTGGAGTGGGCACGGCATCTGGTGACTCAAGGATCCCGACAGCGCGGGCAGCGGATGCTGCCGGAGGATGTCCTCCGGATCCCTCTTGCGGCGAGTTTATCATATTCACATGATAATAGCAACAATCCGCCCCCCGATCGCATGTGGATCTCTGGAACGACGCAGTATGCCATTCGTGCCGTGCTGTACGTCGCCGAATATGGGGGTGCCGTGCCGCTGCATGTGGACAATATCAGTCATGCACTCGGCGTACCGCGGAATTACCTCTCCAAGACGCTGCACTCCCTTGCCCGTGCCGGAGTACTGCGGTCGGAACGCGGTCCGCGCGGCGGGTTTCAGCTGGCGGAGCTGCCGGAGCGCCTCACGCTGGCCCGTGTGGCGGCTCCTTTCGACGACCTCGCGCAACGGCATTGTCTCCTGCGGCAGCAGACGTGTGGCGCCCGAACCGCGTGTCCCGCGCACGTGCGCTGGGAGGCGATTTCGGCCTCGCTTACGGAGTTCTTCGGTAAGACCACCATCGCGGACCTGATGCGACCCGACAGCGCGGCCCGGGTTCAGGCGGCTCTCGCCTCCCGTGCCCGACCCGGTGCCCGACGCAAGCGAACGACAACAGCTGCAACACGACGCAAGTAGTCCCCCTTCACCCCTCGCCCGATGACGCCTCCGAACCCTCCCCCCGCCGAGTCGCCGCCCCTGATGCAGCGACTGTTCGACAACGTGTACCTGCTCCTCGTACTGGGCATTGTCGTGATGTTGATCGTGTACACCGGGTGGGGTATGTGGGAGATCCTGACGATGCCGCAAGGCACGCTTCCCTGAGGCCGCGATGCTGACGAAAGTGCACACTGGGTTGGAGCCGGTCGCCGGAACGTGGTGGCACCCGGCGCACAAGGCGGAGAAAGTCTGGGTGGGCATCGCCTTCGCATGGTGCCTCGTGCTGTTCGCGATGATGCCGCTCTGGCACTGGAAAGGCGGGCAGAACCCGTCAGGCATCCGCACCCGCGTGGATCCAAGGGCCTTCTATGCCCGGACGACCGAGTTCGTGAAGCAGTACAAGGTAGGCGACGACAAGGGCTTTCCGATCGTGCAGCCACCGGCCGGTGCCGACGTGTACCTGACGGCGATGACCTATCAGTGGTATCCGATCCTCCAGCTTCAGCGGAACGTCACCTATCGCCTCCACCTCTCGGCGCTCGACTTCAACCATGGCTTCAGCCTCTATCCGCTAAACGTCAATTTCCAGATCATCCCGGGATACGACTACGCCCTCGAGGTCACGCCGACGGCGGCTGGCGACTTCCGCATCATCTGCAACGAGTTCTGCGGTATCGGCCACCATACGATGGTTGGTCGCGTCATCGTGCTGGACGAATCGGGGAACAAGGTCTCCGATCGGAATGACGTAACCCTGCGCGTGGGAGGTACCCCGTGACCGCCGCGGTTTCCCCGATCGCCTCCCTCTTCAGGACCTGCCCGTACACGCAGAAGAAGGTCCACAAGGACGCCGAGTATCTGGTCAAGGTGAATGCCGTCGTGTCTGTCGTCTCGCTGCTGGTCGGCGCGATTGCCGCCCTGCTGCTGGTGCTGACGAGATGGCAAGCGGTGCATCTGCTGCCGGCAACGTGGTACTACCGCTTGTTAGGCGTGCACGGCATGAACATGCTGATCTTCTTCATCATCTACTTCGAGATGGCCGTGCTCTGGTTTACCAGCACGGTCCTGCTCGACGCGCGACCGGTGACGCCACGGCTTGGCAAGGCGATGTTCGGTCTGATGGTGCTCGGATCCCTGCTGGTGGAGTGGACGCAGTTCAGCGGCCGCGCAGACGTGCTGTTCACGTCGTACCCGCCGCTCAAGGCACATCCCGTGTTCTATCTCGGCGTGATCCTGTTTGCCGTTGGCGCGCTGGTGGTAGTGGGGATCTTCTTCGCAACGCTCACGGTGGCGAAACGCGAAAAGACGTACGAGGGCTCGTTGCCACTCGTCGTCTACGGGGCGATGACGGCGGCCATCATCGCGGTTATCACGCTGCTCCACGGCGCGATGATCTATGTCCCGACCTTTCTCTGGTCAGTTGGCCTCATCCCCGCTGTCGACCCGCAGACGTACCGGCTGTTCTGGTGGGCACTCGGACACTCGTCGCAGCAGATCAACGTCGCGGCGATGGTGGCCATCTGGTACATGCTCGGCGGCCTTACGGTCGGCGCCGTAGTCCTGAACGAGAAGGTGAGTCGCTCGGCGTTCGTGCTTTACATCCTGTTCATCTCGATGGCGTCGGCGCATCACCTGCTCGTGGATCCCGGGTTCGGCCCAGCGTGGAAAATCGTGAACACCTCGTACTTCATGTACATGGCCGTGCTCGCATCCATGATTCACGGCTTCACCGTTCCCGCGGGCATGGAACTGGGCATGCGGCTTCGCGGATACACTGATGGGCTGTTCGGCTGGTTGCGGCGCGCTCCCTGGGGGGATCCCGGGTTTTCCGCGACCGTTCTATCGGTAATCGTGTTTGGTTTCGTCGGCGGCATAACCGGTGTCACGATCGGGACAGAGCAGATCAACATCATCGTCCATAACACGCTTCGCGTGCCGGGTCATTTCCACTCTACGGTAGTCTCCGGTACGGCCACAGCGTTCATGGGGGCGACGTACTACCTGATTCCGCTGGTCTTTCGGAAGAAAGTGGCTTACTGGAAGGCCGCACAGTGGCAACCGTACCTTTTTGCCGGCGGTATTTTCCTCCTCTCGATGGGGATGACGTTCGCGGGCAGCTTCGGCGTACCGAGGCGGCACTGGGATATCTCGTTCTCGATGTCGCCATTTGACGTGCAGTTCAATCCGACCGTGGATCTCGTCCTTGCCGTGATGGGCATCGGTGGCATTCTGGCCGTGATTGGCGCGCTCATCTTCATCGCGATAGCCGTCAAGTCGGTCTTCTTCGGCGAACCGATCGGCGAACTGCAGATGGGCGTCGACGTCCCTGGACTACCGCGCGGACTTACCAAGCCGCCGACGTTCCCGCCGGATGTGGACGCAATCAACGAGCGGCTTCACGCCCCGGGACGCGGGATCGGCGGCGTAACGCCGGGAACGCTTGGACTGGTGACGATCTTCCTGATGGCGTTCATGGTCTACTACTTTACCAACTGGAAGTTGCTCACCGTTCTCTGGAAGGTTGGATAGATGCAGCTGCCGACCCGCGCGCATCGGGGTGTTGCGGTCAGCGCCCTCGCCGTGATCGTCGTGGTCACGGTGGGATGGTGGGCGTTGGCCCTCTACCCGGTGGGCGCGACGGCGCCCGAGTGGCTGGCGCGAACGCGCCTAGCGTGTTTCGGGGCAGCGCCCGGTGGATTGCCGAATGCGGGCGGATGGGTTCTGCTTGTCGGTGAGCCGATCGGGATGTTGGCGGTTCTTGGCATCGCCTGGGGCAATGCCCTGGCCGCCGACTTCCGGTGGATTCGCGCGCGCCCTGCCGGACGGCTCGTTCTAGCCGCGGTGGCGGTGGGCCTGGCGTTAGGCGCGCTTCAGGCCGGCCGGATCGTAACCTCGACGTTGGCCAGCCGAGACGGCGCCGCATCGTTCGCGGTGTCTGACGGCCGCACGATGCCGGTGACGCGGATTCCGGATGTGCCTCCGCTGAACCTGATCGACCAGCAGGGCGCCGTGTTCGCGCTCTCTGGTCTGGCGGGCAAGCCGGTGCTGGTTACGTTTGCGTTCGCGCACTGCGAAACGGTATGTCCGACGGTGGTTCGACAGGTGATGACGATGCGGGAATCGGCCGCGAGGACCGATATTCCTCTGGTGGTTGTCACGGTCGACCCATGGCGCGATGTGCCGTCGCGTCTGAGTGCGATCGCGAATGGATGGGGTATGGCGGCCAATGACCTCGTGCTGGGTGGCGAGATCGGCCGAGTGAACGACGCGCTCGATCGCTGGGGAGTGGGTCGGTCGCGCGACGAGACGACGGGCGACGTGTCGCATGCCGTCCTGGTCGTGCTGGTCGATGCCGATCACCGTGCGGCGACGCGCGTGCAGGGTGACGTGTCACAGCTGGTGGAGCTCCTTCGTCGCGCCTGAGGAGTCGACAATGAGCAAGGTACGCCCCCCCTCGCAGGGCATCGCACGCCTGCGACTGCTCGGAGCGCTGGCAGTGGCCGGCGCGGCCGCCGTAGTGACGTTCATCAGCCTGGCCTGGTTCGGGCTGGGTTTCTTCCCCCTCGCTGCGCTCGCGCTCGGAGCGTTCTGGATCGTGGCCTGGTCGCTCCTGCCGGTGGCTGCGCGAACGGGAGGGGTCTCGGAGGCTCAGGCACGACAGCGTGCTCGCTGGTGGCTGCTTGGCGGGACGATCGCGTATGTAGTGATCGCCCAGGTGGCAGTCGGCGGAGGTCCGCCGCGAACGCTCGTGCCACCGGAGCCAGCACCCGGAACGCAGTACTGGAGCCTGTCGAACGGATCGCGGGTAGCGTACGTGAAGACTCCTGCGCGCGGGGCGGTGCGTGAGATCCCCGCGATCTTCCTGCACGACGGCCCCGGAGTTCCGATCCTGCCACGGCTGCAACGGCTCGCGTCGCGACCGATCGACGTGTTGGCGGAAGACAGATACGACGTCTACTACTACGATCAAGTGGGGTCGGGGCTGTCGTCCCGTATCGACCTCGGGAACGATCCCGCTTACTCGGTCGCACGGCATGTCGAAGACCTCGAGGCCATTCGTCGCGCGTTAGGCGCTCCTCAGCTGCTGCTGGTGGGCGAGGGCTGGGGATCGACACTTGCGGTGCAGTACCTGGCGTCCCATCCCGATCGCGTCCAGCGATTGATACTCGAATCGCCCGCGCCGATCTGGTACCCAGGCTGGCCTTCCTTCGTGGAACCGGCGGCACGTGCCCGGATCACCGACGTCGAAGCGACGGCGCTGGCGCTCCTGCAACGGCCCACGCCGCGCCTCGCGATCGGCCGTATGGTCTCCGACTTCAATTCCCGTGTCGCACACGAAATCGTGCCCGATTGGGAGGCCGATCAATGGTGGACACGTCTCGAGGATGCTGCGCTCCGCCAGGGCCAACCGAAGGTCAGCTGCGCCAACGCGACTCCGGAAGTGCTCCTTCCGCTGAGCGGACTCGGCTTCTTCTCGTACGCATACACGGTGCGCGACGCCGCCCGCTTGCCGGACCCCCGGCCGGCCCTGAAGAACATCCAGGTGCCCACGGTGATCATGCGGGGAAGCTGCGACTACATCGACTGGCGCGTTTCCTACGAGTACCTCTCAGCGCTGGCAGGCAGCAAGTACGTGGCGATCCCTGCCGCCGGTCACCTGATTTGGCTGGACCAGCGATCGCTCCACGATGACGTGCTGCGTGCGTTCGTTCGCGGCGAGGCCTTGCCGCTCGCCTTCTACGATCCATCGCACACGGCACCGCCGAAGTAGAAAGGGCCGGTCGGGATCGTCATCTCCTCCACCTCGCTTTGGTGCGCGGCGCCGCACCGGCCAAGGCGCATGTCGGCATCGTTGCCCCCGCGACGATGCGCACACTCCCATCCCGATGTTTTTCATGCGAATGCACTCCTCTCTCCGGCTCGCAGCGCTGGTTGCGCTGGCTCTCCTTCCAGATGATGGCACAGCGCAGGCCGCGCCTGGCGGCAAGTCCGGCGCCGCGGCCAACACGCTGCCGCTCAAGGCCGCGCGGACCCACACTTTCACCACGACAACGGGATCGTGGATATCGCTGGATGTGTCGCCTGACGGCCAATCGATCGTGTTCGATCTGCTTGGCGACCTGTACACCCTGCCGATCGCTGGAGGGAAGGCCACGCGCCTGACGAGCGGGCTGGCGTACGATGCCCAACCGCGATTCTCGCCAGATGGGAAGAAGGTTCTGTTTGTCTCCGATCGCTCGGGCGGAGACAACCTCTGGATCCAGTCCCTCGACGGCAAGGACACGACCCAGGTGACGAAAGGGAATGACAACCTTTACGTCTCGCCCATCTTCATGCCAGATGGGAAGTACGTGGTCGCATCGAAATCGGGCGGCTTGGGTGGCACCGCGAAGTTGTGGATGTACCACGTCGATGGCGGTAGCGGAGTGGGTCTCGTAACGCAGCCGGCGCAGCAGAAGATGATTGGCGCGGCGATCGGCAAGGAGTCGCGTTACGTCTGGTACGCCGCTCGCATCGGCGACTGGCAGTACAACGCGCTGGGGCCGCAGTACCAGTTGTACGTGTACGACCGGGAGACCGGAAAGTCGTCGCAGATGTCGACACGTGTTGGCTCGGCCTTCCGTCCTGCGTTGTCGCGCGACGGACGCTGGCTGGTGTACGCAACTCGCTACCGGACGCAAACCGGGCTGAGGCTCCGCAATCTGGACACTCAACAGGAAGAGTGGCTGGCCTTTCCGGTGCAGCGCGACGATACCGAAGGTCGCGCCACGATGGACGCATATCCCGGGTACGCGTTCACGCCGGACTCGAAGGCCATTGTCGTGTCCTTTGGCGGTGAGATCTGGCGCGTGCCGGTTGATCGGACCGCTCCGACGAAAATCCCGTTCGAGGCAAGTGTGCAATTGGAGATCGGGCCCGAAGTCAAGTTCGCGTATCGCGTGGACACGGCGGCGAACCTGACGGCAAAGCAGATCCGCGACATTGCCCCGTCCCCGGACGGCACGCGCCTCGCCTTCAGTGCGCTCGATCGCATCTACGTCATGGATCTGCCGGGCGGCACGCCATCGCGCGTATCGAAGGCGGAAACCGGCGAATTCGGGCCGGTGTGGTCACCGGATGGCAGGTCGCTCGCGTGGGCAACATGGAGCGATGCCTCCGGTGGCCATATCGTGCGGGCGACCTTCGATGCAAGGGAAGTCCCGGTAATAACGACGTTGACGCGGCAGCCCGGACTGTACACGGACCTCGCGTGGTCGCCCGACGGCGAGCGGATCGTGGCCGTGCGGGCGGCAGCGCGCGAACTGCAGGAAGCCGGCGCCGCGTTCTTCGGCCCAGCGGCGGCCGAACTCGTCTGGATACCGGCGGCCGGAGGGCCGGCGACGATGATCATGCCAGCGGGCACGATCGGCGTCCCGCACTTCACCGCGGATCCAACCCGCATCTATGCCTACGGCCCACGCGACGGTCTCGTGTCCGTTCGCTGGGACGGCACCGACCTCAGGACGCACCTCAAGGTCTCTGGGCCGATGCCGCCAAACGCCGGCACCTCGCTTACGCTCGACGCCGGACTCACGACGCAGGAAGCAAGTCGGTGGATCGGCGGGCGATCCGCCAGGTTGATTGGAGATGTCGGGCTGACAGCGGATCCCACGGAACCGACACCGCCGCAGCCGCCGCCAGCCAGCCTGGTCCTGATGGCTCCCGGCGGAGAACAGGCGCTGGCCATGGTGGGCATGGACTTCTACACCGTGGCTGTCCCGCGCGTGGGGACGACGCCGCCAACGGTCTCCGTCGCCAGTCCGGCCTCGGCGTCAGTGCCTGTGAAGAAGCTGAACGACATCGGCGGCGAGTTCCCGGCGTGGAGCGCCGACGGCCGAAAGGTGATGTGGGCGTTAGGCAACTCGGTCTGGACCTATGACCTCGACCGCGCGAAGGCCGTCGAGGATTCGCTCAAGGCGGATGCGCGCACCCGCACGGTCGCTCCGGGCGACACGGCGGCGAAGCAGGACAGTGTCGCCGGACGCGACACGACGGCAAGAGAGAAACCGGGATATCGGCCGGTCGAGGCGCGAATCGCTGTGCGCGCTCCACGCGACGCGCCGAGTGGAACGGTCGTGCTCCGCGGTGGCCGTGTGTTGACGATGCGCGGCACCGAGATTGTCGAGAATGCCGACGTTGTCGTCAGGGGCAACCGGATCATGTCGGTCGGCCCGCGCGGCAGTGCGGTTGTTCCCGACGGCTCCCGGATCGTCGACGTTAGCGGGAAAACCGTCCTTCCCGGGTATGTCGATACGCACTATCACCCGCAGTGGCTGACGCCACAGGTGCACACGAACCAGGTGTGGCAGTACCTGGCAACGCTGGCCTATGGCACGACCACGACGCGCGATCCGCAGACAGGAAGCACCGACTTCATGACCTACGCAGATCGTGTCGAGATGGGAGACGTCATCGGCCCTCGCATTTACACGACCGGGCCCGGCGTCGGACTCGGCGAACCCATAACGAGCCTGGACGACGCCCGAAACGTGCTGAAACGGTACGCCGCCTACTACGACACCAGGACGCTGAAGATGTACATGGCGGGGAATCGCCAGCAGCGTCAGTGGATCATCATGGCGGCCAGGGAGCTTGGGCTGATGCCGACAACCGAGGGCGGAATCGACCAGAAGCTCAACATCACTCATGGGCTCGATGGCTATCCGGGTATCGAGCACACCCTGCCGATCACTCCCAAGTACGACGATATCCTGCAGTGGTACAAGGGAACGAACGTGGTCAATTCCCCGACGCTGATCGTCGAGTATGGCGGACCATTCGGCGAGAACTGGTTCTACCAGTCGGAGGATCTTGCCGGAGACGCCAAGTTGCAGCATTTCACTCACCCCGTCGATCTCGACGGCAAGATCCGGCGGCGTGGCGTTGGTGGCGGCGGCAGTCCCGGCCCGGCCGGCTTCGCGCTCAAGGAGGAGTACGCGATGTGGCAGCACGCCAAGGACATCGCCAGAACGGTTGCTGCTGGCGGGAAGATCGGCGCGGGCAGCCACGGGCAGTTGCAGGGACTCGGGATGCACTGGGAGATATGGATGCTGCAGAGTGGCGGGCTCTCACCGCATGAAGTATTGCGTATCGCCACCATCAATGGCGCGGAGGCGATCGGTCTGGGTCAGGATATCGGTTCGATCGAGGCTGGGAAGCTCGCCGACCTGCAAGTGCTCGATCGCGACCCGCTCGAGGACATCCGCAATACGAACTCGCTCGCGCTCGTGATGAAGAACGGTCGGCTCTACGACGCGAACACGCTCGACGAACTCTACCCCGTGGCGCGCAAGCTGCCCGTGCAGCAATGGATGGCGCCGGCGCCGGCAGCGAACGCGGGCATTCGCTGACCGCTGACCGCTGGCCGCTGCGCCGGCGCGCCAGCGATCACGACGCGCGTTGGTCTCGTACGGGCGGGTCATGCCTGACCCGCCCGTACGACGAACCCTCGGCAGGCGCACCGGATCGTCTCAGGGATTGGCGGTCCGCCTCTGGCGCAGCACCTCATAGACGGCGATCGCAACGCTGGTCGAAAGGTTGAGCGATCGGATGTGCTTGGACTGCATCGGGATGGACAGAAAGCGTTCCGCATTCCGGGCGTGCAGGTCTGCTGGAAGCCCGCCCGTTTCGCGTCCGAAGACCAGCACGACGTCCGCCAGGTACCCGAGCGGTGCGTCCCACAGCAGCCGGCTGGCTTTCGTGGAGAAGAAGTAAGGTTCGCCCAACTCCGGGAGGGCTCGTTCGAACTGCTGCCAGTCTGGCCACACGCGTCGTTCGACGCGCTCCCAGTAGTCGAGGCCCGCACGCTTGACTTCCCTTTCGTCGAGCGAGAAGCCGAGCGGTTCGATCAGGTGCAACACGGCGCCGGTCGCGAGGCAGGTGCGACCCACGTTGCCTGTGTTCCAGTGGATTTCAGGGTGAACGAGGACGACGTGAAGGGCCATTTTGCGCGGGAGTCGTCAGGAGGACAGCAGGAGCCGAGTGGCGAGAGCGTCGAGATCCGTTCCGGGATGTGATCCCGGTTCTGGCGCCCGCACGAATCGTCGAAGCGCCAGCTGGATGGCGCCGGCCTCTCCAAGGCCCGTCCGGTTGGCTGCGCCGTCGCGCAGAAGAACGCCTGCGCCATGGTAACGCTGCACGGGCTTGCGAACACGCACGGTTTTCCCAGAGGAGTCTGACCCCAATTCGACCCCAGAGGAGTCTGACCCCAATTCGACCCACCTTGGAAAGGAGTCTGACCCCATTTGCCAATGATAACGCTGCACGGGCTTGCGAACACGTGCGGTTTTCGGGTTCATACAGACGGTCGAGGCAGCGAAGACATTACCGTAGTAGCATGCCGGCGTCTCAGTCAGGGGCTTGCGAGTATCGGGATGAATTGTTTTCACGCAGATTGACGCTACCGGTCGAGATCGACGGGTGCACTGCGCCCGTGACAATGCGTCCTGCGATCGGCGGCTTAGTTGACTTCAGCTAACTTGTCCGGCCCAGAAATTGTCCAGGGCTCCTCATTTCGGTATATGACCAGCGTTCTTGCCATTATCGCGCTCGGATTCGTTCTCGGGATGCGGCACGCGACCGATCCCGATCATGTGGTGGCCGTGACGACGATCGTGGCCCGGCATCGGAGTCTGCGTGCCGCAGCGACGATCGGTGCGGTCTGGGGCATTGGCCATACGCTCACACTTCTGATCGTCGGTGGCGGCATCGTGCTGTTCGGCTGGGTCATCCCGCCGCGCGTCGGTTTGTCGCTGGAGCTGTCCGTTGGTGCCATGCTCGTGATCCTTGGTGTGGTGAACTTGATGGCATTCCGTCGGCAGGCTCGGCGTGACGATCCGGCGATCGGCTCCTCGAACCCACAAGCTGGCGATTACCTGGCTGTGGCTACCGAGCATTCGCATTCGTACGGAGGTCGTGCGGACGCGGAGCCACACGGCCACGGCCCCGGGCATCTCGCCTATTCGCCGGATCGGACGCCGATCGAGCGGCTCGACCGAAGGTTGGGTCAGTTCCGTGGCTATCAGCTCGTCCGGCCGCTCGTAGTTGGCGTGGTGCATGGCCTCGCAGGCTCTGCCGCCGTAGCGCTGCTGGTGCTGGCGACCATTCCGGAGCCGGCATGGGCGGTGTTGTATCTGGCGGTCTTCGGCGTGGGTACGGTTGCCGGAATGGGGCTGGTGACGGCGTTGCTCGGTGTACCGTTCGCCGCCGGCACGAATCGCGCGCGATGGCATCGCTGCCTCCGGGTTGCCTCTGGCGCGATCAGTGTCGTGTTCGGGTTCGTAATCGCCTACGACGTGGGCATCACTCAAGGGCTCTTCACGGACAACCCGCGCTGGACGCCACACTGATGCGGCGCTCAATGGCCCTCGTAGATTCGCACGACGACGTTTTCCTGTCCGCCTGACTGGAAAAGTCAGGCGCGTGCGCGCAACATCATGGTTCGGCACGGGAAGCGCCTGGCCGGCACGACCGTGATACGACCGCAGTCATCGACCTCTCACAACTGACCACGATGCGACTGGTCCCAGCTGTTCTGCTCTCACCCGCGATTCTGCTGCTCGCCGCCGCCACGCCGCTCGAGGATCCGCCAATGCGCGGGTTCACGCCGGAATCCGCCAGGATCCAGCGTGAGTGGGAGGCGAAGTTCAAGGCAATTCCCGATCCCGCGCGCATGCGAGAAGCGATGCGCCGACTGTCATTGCGCCCGCACCACCTGGGATCCGCGTACGGCAAGGAGAACGCCGAGTGGCTGGCGGCGCAGTTCTCCTCATACGGATGGGAAGCCAGGGTCGAGCGCTTCGACGTGTTGTTCCCCACGCCGCGCATCCGCGTCCTGGAACTGGTCGCTCCCACCAAGTTCACAGCAAGGCTGGAAGAGCCGATCGTGAAGGAGGATCCGAGCACCAGCCAGCGGGCGGAACAGCTGCCGACGTACAACGCGTATTCGGGCGAAGGTGACGTCACCGCACCGCTCGTTTACGTGAACTACGGCGTACCGGCGGACTACGAGCAACTGGAACGTCGCGGGATCTCCGTGAAGGGTGCGATCGTCATCGCCCGGTACGGCGGATCGTGGCGCGGCATCAAGCCAAAGGTGGCATACGAGCACGGCGCCGTGGGAGCGCTCATTTACTCCGACCCTCGCGACGACGGGTTCGCCGAGGGCGAGACGTATCCGAACGGTCCCTACCGGCCCAAGGACGGTGTCCAGCGCGGATCGGTGCTCGACATGCCCACGTACCCAGGTGACCCGCTCACACCGGGAGTCGGCTCGTCGCCAGGTGCAACCAGACTCGATCGAAAGGACGCCGAGACGATCATGAAGATCCCGGTCCTGCCGATTTCTTACGCGGATGCCCAACCGCTGCTGGCTGCGTTGACGGGCCCGATTGCTCCGCCGGCATGGCGTGGCGGTCTGCCGATCACCTACCGGCTCGGTCCAGGTCCTGCCCAGGTGCATCTGAAGCTGGAGTTCGACTGGAAGCAGGCACCGCTCTACAACGTGATCGCAACCCTCAAGGGTTCCACGTATCCCGACGAATGGGTCATTCGTGGCAACCACCACGACGGCTGGGTCAACGGCGCCGAGGATCCCATTTCCGGGATGGTCGCCGAGCTGGAGGAGGCGCGCGCGTTAGGCGAACTGGTGAAACAGGGGTGGCGTCCGAAGCGGACGATCGTATACGCCGCCTGGGACGGCGAAGAACCGTCCCTCCTCGGCTCGACCGAATGGGTCGAGGAACACATGAGCGACATGCGGAGCAAGGGCGTGTTCTATCTGAACTCCGACGGTAACGGACGCGGCTTCCTCTATGCGGGCGGTTCGCATTCGCTGGAGCGCTTCGTCACCGAGGCGGCGAACGAAGTCATCGATCCGGAGTCGAATGTGTCAGTCGCCCAGCGGGCCCGGGCGGCCGCAACCATCGCGGGGAACACCGAGGCGCGCGATCGCAAGGATCTCCGACTCGATGCGCTTGGCTCCGGTTCGGACTTCACGCCGTTCCTGCAGCACGCAGGCGTTCCCACGCTCAACATCGGGTTCGGTGGCGAGGACGGTGGCGGCATCTATCACTCGATCTACGATACCTTCGCCTGGTATACCCGGTTCAGCGACAGCTCGTTTGTCTACGGACGGGCGCTGGCGCAGCTGGCGGGCACAATGGTCATGCGTGTCGCCAACGCTGACGTGTTACCGGAGGAATTCGGAAACCTCACCGAGACCACGCGGGGCTATCTGAAAGAGATCACCACGCTCCGGGAGACGACAGCGAAAGAAGTCGAGGAGCTCAATCGGCAACTGGCGGACGGGATGTTCGCGGCGGCGAACGATCCGCGCAATCCACTGCAGCCGCCCAAGGCGCAAGCGACGGTTCCACACGTCAACTTCGCGCCGCTCCAGAACGCCACGGACTCGCTGGCGCGCTCGGCTGATCGGTTCGAAAAGGCATACGGCGGTCTTGCGTCCGGTCCCGTAAACGCCGCCGCCTTGGCTCAGGTGAACGCGCTGTTGCGGCAGACCGACCAAATGCTCCTGATACCGGAAGGACTGCCGAAGCGAGCTTGGTACAGGCA
Organism: Gemmatimonadaceae bacterium; assembly: GCA_019186945.1. Lineage (GTDB taxonomy): Bacteria > Gemmatimonadota > Gemmatimonadetes > Gemmatimonadales > Gemmatimonadaceae > JABAQJ01. The sequence continues at coordinate 140,347 of JABAQJ010000011.1, read as the reverse complement.
CTCCCTGTATGCGCCGGGCCTCTACACCGGATATGGCGTCAAGACCATGCCGGGGGTGCGCGAGGCGATCGAACAGAAGAATTGGCAACAGGCCGACGAGCAGATCGGGAAGCTCTCCGCAGCGCTCATGCGCGAGAGCGATCTGATTGCGCGCGCGGCGAGACTGTTGGAACAGGCAACGAATACACGGCCTATTCCGTAGGCACGGGTCGCACCGATGAGTCCTCGGCGGGGGGGCGAGGCGCTACGCCTCACCCCCTCGCTGCGTGAACGCAGGTGTCCTGCAGCCACGCCCCCCATACCGACCGCGTACCGACAGGAGAATCCGCACGCCGTCCAGGATCGTGGCAACCGGTGATGGAAACCGATAGGGAGATGTCGTAACCCTCAGCCGGCAACTCTCGCCGACGTGTCGTCGCTGGCGGTCAGCGATCGCACCAGTTTGGCGGTTGTCACGATCTGTCCGGTATGACGTGATGCGTGCTCGGCGGCGTGGAAGAGCAGTCCGATGACTGTGGACGGAAGCTGCGCACGGCCGACAGTGCGCGGCTGCAACAGGACCGACTCCGGAGTGCCCTGCAACTCGCGGATAGCGTCCGCGACGGCCTGCTGCCAGCCCGTGCGCAGCAGCTCCAGCGATGGACCGACGTCGCTTGCGTTCCGTTCCGCAACCAGGGCGGCACGCTGCTCTGCCGACAGCGACTCCCCACGGGCATACGTCAGGAGCCGACTGGTGCTGCCGGCCACGTGCAGAAGGTGGAAGCCGATCGGTGTAATGCCGAGCGGGCGATGCCATGCCTGATCCGATGTCAGGCCAGCGACAGCTTCCTCAACATCCTCGCCGGCCATCAGGAAGGCGTGAGCGGCTGGCTGGAGGAGTGGTGGAACGTCCGGAACGGGGCCGCGGAGCCACGGCTCGGGCAGTGGAGACGTCATCGGGAATTGGTGGTTGATGCGTTCGAGCGGCAAGTCGCTGTGCACGGGGCGCATCGATGTACGCGATCGCACTTCGGCGAGCGCTCACAGGTTGACATGCATGAATGTATGTGAGGTCGCACGCTGGACCCTCACGCCGGGGACGGACACCTCGGGTACGCGGGGCGTGCCTAGCGGACGGCGCGTCGTCGGGCGCTGGTTTCCGCGTCGATGCGACCGCACATGATATCGCACAGGCGGAAAATGTCCTTGTCTGCCAGCGCGTAGAACGTGAACAGCCCCTCCTTGCGGCGCTTGACGAAGCCGAGGCTGAACAAGAGGGCGAGGTGCTTCGAGGCATTGGCCTGGCCAAGGCCTGTCTCGTCGACCAGGTCCGTGACAGACCGCTCACCGGATCGCAGCGCGCTGAGGATGCGTAGGCGCGCCGGGTCCGCGAGCGCCTTGAAGCGATCGGCCACCAGGTTCATCAGCTCGGGGTTCATCGTCGGCATACATACTCCCGCGGTCATCTGGACTCCCGCGCGCGACATGAAGCGAGGAAAGTATCGCCCGCTACGAAGTCATGGAGTGGAACGCTGCGTACGCGGGCGACATCTGGGGAAGCCGAATGCGCCGAGTATCCGCTCCAGCGGGCAGAACCCGGTGAAGCTGGACTGCAGCAGGTTCGCCCCCACGAACGCGGTGAACAGGAACCAGGCTGGATGCACCCACCATCCGAGCGCAACCGAAACCAGGACGAATGTGCCAGCGAACCGGCGGATGATCACGTCATCGCACATGATATGAATCGGGAAGGGGTTCAGGCGTCGGGTTTTGGAGGGCGGCGATCGGCAGCTCACGTGGCGGCAGCGCGTTGTCGCTGGTGGTGGCGTGAGTGCTTCCGGTCGCGAGCGTGTTGGCTGCGGCGTCGCGATGCCGCAGCTCCCAGTAGAGCAGTGGCACGACGACCATCGTGAGCAGCGTTGCCACTATGGCGCCGCTGATGAGCGCGACTGCGAGGCCCTGGAATATCGGATCGAGCACCATCACGAGTCCGCCGATCACGACCGCGGCCGCCGTCAGCGCAATCGGCCGGAACCGGACCGAGCCCGCTTCGATCACGGCGTCTCTCAGCGAACGGCCACGCTGCCTGGCCAGCTCGATGAAGTCGACGAGAAGGATCGAGTTGCGCACGATGATGCCCGCGAGGGCGATCATGCCGATCATGGACGTCGCGGTGAAGAACGCGCCGAACGCGGCGTGACCCGGGAGGATTCCGATCAACGTGAGCGGGATAGGTGCCATGATGACGAGCGGGATGCTGAAGGACTGGAACCAGCCGACCACGAGGACATAGATCAGCAGCAGAACGACGGCGAACGCGAGGCCAAGGTCCCGGAAGACCTCGATCGTCACCTGCCATTCGCCGTCCCATTTGATCGCGGTTTCTGTCAGTAACGAGGGCGCGGATGCGTTGTATCTGGCGATCTCCGCTCCGTCGATGCGAATGGCGTCGAGCTTGCGATTCATCTCCATGATGGCGTAGACCGGCGATTCGATGGCGCCGCCGACGTCTCCCGTCACGTAGATCACGGGGCGGAGATCCTTGCGAACTCGAACGGGGTCGCGCTGGCCCTCGACGATCGTGACGAAGCGACCTAACGGCTGCGGCCCGCTGGCCGTGGCGATGGGCAGCGCCAGCAGGGGAGCCGCCGATGCCCGGTCAGACAATGTCAGGCGCGGGACGATTGGTACCGGCTCGCGAACCGTTGGGTTAGCCGTGATCCCGCCAGGTGCGCCGGCGACCGCGAGCAGGAGTGCCTGAGCGACGTGTTCGACGCTCGCGCCAGCCTGGGCGACGCGAACCCGATCGACGCGGAACAGGAGTCTCGACTCCGGCGCCTCGATGGTCCAGTCGACATCGACGACTCCGGCGGTCGACTCGAAGACACGTCGGACGGCGTTGGCTGTCGCGATGCGCGTGCCGTCACTGGCGGCGTAGACTTCGGCGACCAGCGTCGACAGGACCGGAGGACCTGGCGGAATCTCGGCGATCTTGATACTGGCGTTATAACGCGCACCGATCGAATCCAGCATTGGCCGTACGGAGAGGGCGATCTCGTGACTCTGGCGATCGCGCTCGCCCTTGGGCAGGAGGTTCACCTGGACATCAGCCACGTTATTGCCGCGTCGCATGAAGTAGTGACGGACGAGGCCGTTGAAGTTGAATGGCGCCGCCGTGCCGGCGTAGACTTGCGTGCTCCGGACCTCGGGAACCTGCTGCAGCGCGAGCGACAGATCGGCGCCTAACGCCTGACTCGTTTCCAGGGACGCACCTTCCGGCAAGTCGGCGATGACTTGGAATTCGCTCTTGTTGTCGAACGGCAGCATCTTGACCTGCACGGCGCGCACGACAAGCAAACCCATCGACAGCACCAGCAGCGCGACCGTTCCGCCGTAGAAGGCGAGGCGCCGCCCGGTGCGGTCCAGCATCGGAGACAGCAGGCGGGAATAGAAGCGGCCGAATCGTCCTTGTTCCTCCGGTTCGTGCGCGGCGTCGACTGGTGCCGCCACCGGTTTCACGTGGCCTTGCAGCAGCCGCCGCGCCAGGTACGGCGTAACGATGAACGCCACCGCCAGCGATGCCAGCATCGCCACCGAGGCGCCAACGGGGATCGGTCGCATGTATGGCCCCATCATCCCGGAGACAACCGCCATGGGAAGAATGGCGGCGATGACCGTAAACGTGGCGAGAATCGTCGGATTCCCGACCTCGTCGACGCCGTCCACGGTCGCCTCGTCCGGGTCGACGTTGGGTCGTTGCAGGTGACGGTAGATGTTCTCCACGACGACGATGGCGTCGTCCACCAGGATTCCGATCGAGAAAATCAGGGCGAACAGGGTGATCCGGTTGAGCGTGTAGCCTAGCGCGTAATAGGCAAAGAGCGTCAGCGCCAGTGTCACCGGCACGGCGACGAGGATCACCACGGCCTCGCGCCAGCCGAGGAACGCCCAGACCAGGGCGGTCACCGAGATCGTCGCCAGCAGCAGGTGCAGCATCAGTTCCCGCGCCTTCTCCGACGCCGTCTCGCCGTAGTCCCGCGTGATGTCCACCGTGACGTCGGCCGGGAGGAGCCGCTCACGCGCCTGCTCCAGCCGCTCGCTCACCAGGTGCGTGACCGTGCTCGCGTTCGCACCCTTGCGCTTGGCGATACTGAGTGTGACGGCCTGTTCGGGCGCGGTGCCGCGCGCGGTGTGCGAGACATACTCGGTGACGTCGCCGAAGTCTTCGCGGACTGCGGCTACGTCACGAACATGGACGGGCATGCCCGAACGCACCGCGACGACCACACCGGCCACATCCGCGGACGTCGCGAGGGCGGCGCCAGCGTCGATCCGGTACATCTGTCCGGCCTGCGCCAGTTCGCCGCCCTGCACACGGAAGTTCCCGGATCGCAATGCGTTCATGACTTCGAGCGGGCTAACGCCCCGAGCCATCATCCGGCTGTGGTCAAGTTCTATGGCGATCTGCTGCGGCCGTCCCCCGGCGATGGACGTCTCCCCGACGTTCTGGATGGTGCGGACCTCCTCGGCAAGCTGGGTGGCGATGCGACGCAGGTCGTTGGAGCTGTAGGCCCGCGATGCCAGCGTCACCGTCATTACCGGGACGTCGTCGATGGCGTGCGCCTTCACGACCGGCGGCATCGCCTCGCGGGGCCACGCATCCCGCAGCGCAGCCAGCTTGGCCTCGACCTTGGTGATGCTTCGCTCCTGGTCCTCCCCGACACTGAAGCGCACGGTCACCAGCGTGAAGCCTTCGCCAGCTGACGCGTACACGTGATCGACACCGCCAACTTCCCACATGCGCTGCTCGAGGAGTCTCGTCAGCTGATTTTCGACTTCGGCCGGCGCCGCCCCCGGCCAGACGCCAATGACGTCGATCATCGGGACCGAGATCTGCGGCTCCTCCTCGCGCGGCGTCGCCACCAGGCCTAACGCGCCAAGGGCCAGCGACGTGATGACGAGCAGCGGCGTCAGTTTCGAGCGGAGGAACGCTCGCGCGATCTTCCCGGAGATCCCCATGTCAGCTTTCCACCGCGGGTAAGTCGGGCACCAGCACGACCGCGCCGGCATCGAGACCCGCGGTCACTTCGATCAGATCGCCGACAGGTCGACCGAGACGCACCCAACGGAGAAGCGGACCAGCAGAAGCTTTCAGGCGCACGCCGGTGAGATCGCCCTCGCGGACGATCGCGCGACTGGGAACGAATCTCGCCGAGCGCTTGCCCGTTATCAGGTGCAGTTCCGCGGCCGATCCCGAAAGGAAGCGACCGTTCGCGTTCGGAACGATCGCGTTGACCGCGTAGAGGCTCCCTGCAGCGGGAACGACTCCTTCCAGGACAGCGCGTGCCGGGATGCCTTCGACGCTGGCCGCGATCGCCGCGCCGCGGTGCAGACCGTGCGCCGCCGACGGCGGTACGGCGACCGTCAGGCGCAACCTGGAGTCATCCTGGATGGTAAGGAGCGGAGTACCGGGTGCCGCGAATGCGCCGGGGTCAACCGCGCGCTGCGTGACTACGCCGTCGAATGGCGCGCGTACGAGCGCGTAGGATGCGATCGCTCCAAGCTCGGCCTGGCTGGCGCGAGCCGCGTTCACGCCAGCCAGTGCGCGTGCGAGGGCGGCCTCGGCGGCGTCCAGATGTGCGCGCGGGGCTGCGCTATCGGCAAAGAGCGCGCGCATACGCGTCACGGAAAGCTCTGCCGCGTGCTGTGCCGCCTCCGCGCTGGCGATGGACGCCAGCACCTGATCGCGACGCGCGTCGAGGTCGCGCGCATCGATGCGGACGAGCGGATCGCCGCTCCGCACCCGATCGCCCTCCTTAACCAGTACGGCGATTACCGTGCCGACCATCTTGGTGGATAGCGTCGACTGGGCGTATGGCTCGGCCACACCGCTGGCGTCGAGCGTTGCGTCGATCGTCGAGTCGCGAACCACGTACTCCGTCGCTTCTCCCCCCTTCCCGGTTGAGGGAGGGGGAGCTGGAGCGCCGTTCGCCGTGCGAGCGATATCGGGCTCCGGCGTGCACGCCGCGACCGCGACGAGGATGCCGGTAAGGAGACGGCCTGCGGACATGTCTGGCTCCGTGAGGTCAGGGACGGTCGTTTGGGCTGGCGACTTCCGCCGTGCCGTCCAGTATGCGAAGTGCCGCGGGATCGAGGCCCAGGGCCTTGAGGCGCTCCGCGGTGGCGACGATCGTGTCGTACTGCGCACCGACGAGCGCGAGGCGGATCTGGGTCTCCCCGGCTGCGGCGTCGAGCAGTTCGACGACGCTGGCTAGGCCGGCGTCGTAGCGCCGGCCGACGATGCGGTGCGCGTCGATGCTTTGAGCGAGAGCTCGCGTGGCGATCGTCAGGCGGGCGAGCGCGGCCTGCAGTGCGGAGCGCGACTGCTGGAGATCGAGCGTGGCCTTCGCGTCGGCGGCGTCGCGCATCGCCTCCGCCTGCTCCGCTCGCCCGTGAGTAGCCTGGCGTTCGGCCAGGTTCGCGGCGCCGGAAAAGATGGACCACGAGGCCATGACGCCTACCGTCCAGTTCCTGTCGCCGTTGAAGACGCGTGCCGGCGAGTTCCAGTCGTAGCGGGCGAACGAGTTGATGCGTGGGAACGCGAGCGCTTTGGCGCGCCATCGGTCGGCACTGGTGGCTTCCTGGCTTTCGGCAGCAGCTACAACATCGGCACGCGGTCGTGAGTGTCCGTCGATGGCGGCAGCGGCGCCGGTCTCGATGGAGCGGATAGCGGGAAGTACTGACGGCAGAGCGAACATCGTATCGGCTGGTGTCCCCATGGCGATCGCGAGGGCGAGCTTGGCGCTGGCGGCATCGCCTTGTGCCTGAACCAATCGGGCCTCGACTTCACCGGCCTTGACGGCAGCCAGGAGCGCGTCGGATGGCGTCACCATGCCGTTTATCGCCGACTGCTCGGCTTGGCTGACGTGCGCGTGGGCCGCGCGGAGCGCGGCTTCGAGCGTCCCTACCTTGATCGTGGCCAGGGTGGCGCCGTAGTAGGCACGGATCGCGTTCACCCGGGTCTCGATGACGACCCACTCCGTGGAGCGCTGGGCGGCCCGTTGCATGTGGCTTGCCGCGGCACGCGCTGCGACGGCGTCGGCATTAACGAGTGGCTGCTCGATGACGAGCGCGCCAGTCCAGTTGCTGGACACATCCGGGAAGTTGAGCCGCGCCGGATCGAAGTCGGCCTGCGTGATGATTCGTTGCCTGAGTGTGTTGCCGAAGGCGCCAATGGGATCCGTCGTCTTCACCAGCCCGGCGTCAGCGCGAATGGACGGCAGGAAGGCACGAAGTGTTGCGGTGGATTGCGCCCGCTGTGCGTCGGCGGCGCCTTGTGCGGCGCGGACGGCGTAGGCGGAGCGGTCGGCGCGATCGAGGACGCGATCCAGTGTCAGGACCTGCGCTCGGAGCGGGACGAGGACTGGAGCCAGGATAGAGAGAAGGGCGCCCAGTGGGCCGGACTTCATGGTGCAGTGGGTTGGCGGATATGCGGCCGTGCTGACTGGAGAACTATATCACTATATAGCTATGTAGGCAAGTCAACTCTTTCGAGGGGCCGGGAAATGACGGGCGCTGCTCATGACTGACGCGGCTCATGACTGACGCGATGTCAGGCAATGGCTGGCACTCGCAGGCCGTTCGCGAGGCTCTACTTGATGCGCGACGTTCGAGTCGCGTTATGACCCTTCGCCTGTGAGCGAGGGGCGCGACGAACCTTCATGCGGAGTGTCTGGCCATGCGATCATGGGGAGTGGGATGCCTGGCGCTGCTTGCCGTGGCAGGATGTGCCTCGCTCGAATCCGGCGCGGACTACGATCGCGGGGTGTCACTCGCGGCGTTCCGAACGTACGCGTTCGACACACCCGACGCGCTGCCGACGGGTGACCCGAGATTGGACAACAACCCGTTCTTCGATGCCCGGATGCGGGCGGCCGTGGAGCTCGAGATGGCGGCCAAGGGTCTGCGCCACTCGGAGTCCTCTCCCGATCTGCTCGTGCACTATCACGCCAGCGTGAAGCAGCGTCTCGACGTGATCCGCGCCGACAGGGAGCGCGGGTACACCGATATCACCGGTGCTGAGACTTCGGTTGTGAACTACGACGAAGGAACGATCCTTGTTGACGTTGCCGACGCGAGGACCAAGCGCGTCATCTGGCGGGGGTGGGCCAAGTCCGATTTCGGAGCGGCGATGAACGACGCCCGCGCGATGGACAGCTTCGTGCAAAAGGCTGTTCATGCCATGTTCGAGCGCTTCCTCAAATAAGGTCGGCGAACTGGTATTTTTATCGCCCAGCTCGTCAGGGAAACGCCGACTCTGTGCGGGTTGCTCCCCGACCGCTAGCATTGGGCACCGGTCGAGATTCCCCGCGCGCGTGGCGGCGGGGAAAGTGCCGGTGACTGCCGTAGCGTCGCGTTCTCCCGTCCCCTATCGATCGAGGGTCCCCGCATGACCGGTCCGCAGGACGCTCCTGCCGGCAACGCTGCCATGACAGCGAGCCGGCTCGAATCGTTCTCCTACGATGACGACATCGTCCGCAAGTTCCTGTTCGCCACGATTCTCTGGGGCTTCGTGGGGATGCTCGTGGGAGTGGTCATCGCGATCCAGATGGCTTATCCGGAGTCCAATATCGCCCCGTTCCTGACGTTCGGACGGCTGCGTCCCCTGCACACGAACGCCGTGATCTTCGCGTTCGCCGGCAACGCGATCTTCACGGGCGTTTACTACTCGACGCAGCGGCTGCTGAAGGCGCGGATGTACTCCGACGGGTTGAGCAGCGTGCATTTCTGGGGATGGCAGCTCATCATCGTGCTGGCCGCGATCACGCTCCCGCTCGGGTACACGCAGGCCAAGGAGTACGCTGAACTGGAGTGGCCGATCGATATCATGATCGCGGTGGTGTGGGTCGTATTCGCGATCAACTTCATCGGTACGATGCTCAGGCGCAGAGAGCGGCACCTGTACGTCGCGATCTGGTTTTATCTGGCGTCGATCCTCACGGTGGCGATCCTCCACATCTTCAACAACCTGTCGCTCCCGGCTGGTCCCTTCAAGAGCTACAGTCTCTATCCGGGCGTGCAGGACGCGTTCATGCAGTGGTGGTACGGGCATAACGCGGTGGCGTTCTTCCTGACGACGCCGTTCCTCGGGATGATGTACTACTTCATGCCCAAGGCGGCGGAGGGTCCCGTCTTCAGCTATCGGCTGTCGATCCTCCACTTCTGGACCCTGGTCTTCATGTACATCTGGGCCGGCCCGCATCACCTGCATTACACGGCGCTTCCCGAGTGGGCATCGACCGTGGGCATGCTGTTCTCCGTGATGCTGTGGGCGCCATCGTGGGGCGGAATGATCAACGGTCTGCTTACGCTGCGCGGCGCCTGGCACAAGGTCGTCGAGGATCCCGTGCTCAAGTTCATGGTCCTCGCGCTGACCGGATATGGGATGGCCACGTTCGAGGGACCGATGCTCTCCGTGAAGTCGGTCAACGCCCTCTCGCACTACACCGACTGGACGATCGCGCACGTTCATTCCGGAGCGCTGACGTGGAACGGTTTCCTGACGTTCGGAATGATCTACTGGCTGGCGCCGCGGATCTTCCAGACGCCGCTGTACAGCAAGCGATTGATGAACACGCACCTGTGGATCGGAACGATCGGGATCGTCCTGTACATCCTCTCGATCTACTCGGCCGGGGTGACGCAGGGGCTGATGTGGCGCGCATTCGACGAGACGGGTCGGCTGCAATATCCTGACTTCGTCGAGTCCGTTGCGCGACTGGTGCCGATGTACTGGGTGCGCGTGATAGGTGGAGTGTTGTATCTGACTGGGGTCGTGATCTTCGCGTGGAATATCCTGAAGACGTGGGCTGCTCGCCCGAAGACCTACGACGTCCCGGTAATCCGGGCGGCACCGCTGTCGAAGACGTTCGTTCCCGAGCCGCTCCGGCCGGGCATCGACGTGCCGGCTACGGCTTGGGGCCGTTTCCTGAACCTCACGTTCCATCGCCGCTGGGAGCGGATGCCGATCACGTTCACCGTGCTGACGGCCGTTGCGGTAGCCGTCGCCTCGCTGTTCGAAATCATCCCGACCTTCCTCATCAAGAGCAACGTTCCGACGATTGCCTCCGTTCATCCGTACACGCCGTTGGAGCTATCGGGTCGCGATGTCTACATACGGGAAGGCTGTGTGAACTGCCATTCGCAGATGGTGCGTTCGCTCCGGTTCGAGACGGAGCGCTATGGCGAGTACTCGAAGCCCGGTGAGTCGGTGTATGAGCACCCGTTCCTTTGGGGTTCGCGACGTATCGGCCCCGATCTGGCCCGGGAGGGCGGTCTCAAGAGCAACCTCTGGCACCTGCGCCATTTCGAGAGCCCGCGCGAGGTGAACGCGAAGTCCCTGATGCCGGCATACGCTCACCTCCTGACGCAGGACATCGATTTCGCGCAGGTACAGAAGCGGGTGGATGCGATGGCGATGCTTGGCGTGCCCTACGGCGACGCCGTCGCAAGCGCCGCGGACATGGCGCGTGTCCAGGCGAAGGTCATCGCCGACGACCTGGCGCAGGGTGGCGGTGTCAAGGGACTGGAGACAAAGGAGGTGGTCGCGGTAATTGCCTATCTGCAGCGTCTCGGGAAGGACGTACAGGGCGGATCACCTTCGGCAACGGCCCAGGGCGGATATCCGGCGACGGCGGCGTCACGTGGCGCGTCGCAGATCGCGACACCGGTGCCGGCAGCGGTACCGCCGACAGGGAGAGGAAATCCATGAGTCTCACCCAGATCATGAGTGCCGCTGGGCTGGACGTGTATCCGCAAGTCGCGCTACTGCTTTTCATCGCCGCGTTCGTGTTGATCTGCTGGCGCATCTTCTCGCCCCGCTTCAAGGCCACATACGATGCCGCAGCAAGGATGCCGCTCGACGACGAGCACCCTCAGACGCCGCGCGAGCGCGGAAGGTGATCATGGCCGCTGACAAGCCTTCGCAACTGATTGAGCACACTTACGACGGCATCCAGGAGTACGACAATCCGCTCCCGCGCTGGTGGGTGTACCTCTTCTACGCCACCATCATCTTCTCCGTGCTCTATGCGTTCAATGTGCCTGGCATTGGCGTGGGTAAGGGGAGAGTGGCGAACTACGATGCCGATGTTGCTGCCTGGAAGGCGGCGCATCCCGAACCCGTCGGTGGTGCGACGCCGGAGGAACTGGCGGCCCTGGCCAGCAGCCCGACTGCGCTCGCACTTGGCAAGCAGGTCTACGCCACCAATTGCGTCCCATGCCATCGTGCTGACGGCGGTGGGAGCATCGGTCCGAACCTGACGGATACCTACTGGATTCATGGCGCGACTCTGTCGGAGATCTACAAGACGGTCAGTGACGGAGTGCTGGCGAAGGGAATGCCGAATTGGGGGAAGCTCCTCAAGCCTGAACAGGTCAACGCGGTAACGGTGTACGTCGCTTCGCTAAAGGGAACCAATCCGCCGAGTCCGAAGGCGCCGGAGGGCGTCCCGATCGCGCCGTGACGACCGCAGCTCCACCGCGCGCCCGCGGGAGGGTTCTGCCCACGATGAACGAGGATGGATCCCGTCGCTGGATCCGTCCCAAGCCATCCGATGGACCCTGGCAGCGGCGCCGCCGAATCGTCGCCTATGCGTTGATGGTCATCTATCTCGCCATCCCGCACATCCGCATGAACGGCAAGCCGCTGATCCTCCTGGATGCGCCGCGCCGCGAGTTCACGTTTTTCGGACACACGTTCCTGTCGACCGACACGCTACTGTTCATGCTGCTGCTGGGAGCGTTGGCGCTGACGATCTTCACTTTCACGGCGCTCTTCGGCCGCGTCTGGTGCGGCTGGGGTTGTCCGCAGACAGTATGGATGGAGTTCCTGTACCGCCCGATCGAGCGCTGGGTGGAAGGGGGGCGCATGGGATCGATCAACATCGACAAGACGCGGAATCACTTCCATCCGCGTCGTGTGGCGAAGCACGCGATCTATTTCGTGTTGTCGCTGATTCTGGCGCATACGTTCCTCGCGTACTTCGTCGGCGTGGACGCACTCAAGGTCTGGGTCACGCAATCGCCCGTGGAGCATCCGTCGTCATTCGCCGTCATGGCGGTGACGACGATTCTGGTGTTCCTCGACTTCGCGTACTTCCGCGAGCAGACGTGCACTATTGCCTGCCCTTACGGTCGCTGGCAGTCGGTGTTACTCGACAAGAGCTCACTGGTGGTCGCCTACGACCGGAACCGCGGCGAGCCCCGGACCAAAGGCACCAAGGATCGAGCGTCCGACGCGGGCGACTGCATCGACTGCGTCGCGTGTGTCGCGACCTGCCCGACGGGGATCGACATCCGGGATGGACTCCAGATGGAATGCATCCACTGTACGCAGTGCGCGGACGCCTGCGACGCGATCATGGACGCGATCGGCAAACCGCGTGGCCTGATCAGATACACGTCGATGGAGATTCTGGCCGGAGAACGCAAGCACCTCCTCCGGCCACGCACGGTCGTGTATCCCGCGCTGCTGGCGGTGGTCGTGGGATTGTTCGTGTGGCAACTGGGCACGAAGGAGGCGGCCGACATCGTGCTGCTGCGATCGACGGAGACGCCATACACCGAAAGCCCGGATGGCGCGATCCAGAACCAGGTACGGGTGAAGATCACCAATCGCGCCGGCGACGATCGCTCGTACAGCATAGATGTCACGGGCGCAGAAGGCGGGAACGTGATCATCCCTGTCAATCCATTCCCGGTTGCCAACGGGAAATCGGAGACGTTGAGCCTGTTCGTCGTGCTGCCACGCTCGGCGTTTGCAGCTGGCGGGCATGCGATTACCGTCCGCATCTCGGATGGCCAGGGATTCGCTCAGGCGTACCCGTACCGGCTGCTGGGTCCCGAAGGCACGGGCGATGGCGGTGAGGCGATTCCGGGCGATGCCTCTGACAAGGAGCGGAACAGGTGAAGCGCGGGCTGCATTGGCCGATTGCGATCGCGGTCGTGTTGATCATGACGGTGGTCGCCCAGGTCTGGTTCGCTGTTGTAGCATCTGCCGATCCGTCCTTCGCGGTGGAAGGTGACTACTACAACAAGGCAGTGCATTGGGACGACGAACTTGCGCAGCGGCAGGTGAACCGCATGCTCTCGTGGCGGATCGATCCCACGCTGATGCTTCGCACGGGAGATGGAGAGGGGGCAGTGTCCATCGTCCTGAGGGATTCCACCGGCGTGGGGATTGCCGGCGCTGCGGTGGACGTGCTTGCGATGCATAACGCGCGCGCCGCGCGCCAGCTGTTCGCGACGCTGACGGAGCTAGGCGGCGGGGAATACCGCGCCGAGCTACCCGCGCAGCGCCCCGGCGAATGGGAACTGCGCTTCACGGTACGGCGCGGCGGCCAGCGCTTCACGGCTCGCGAGCGCGTGGACGCACGGGTCCATTGACGATGCTGTTGGTGCTTGGGGTTCTGGGGGCTTCGCTCCTTGGTAGCGTACACTGCGCGGGGATGTGCGGCCCCTTCGTGTGCTACTACGCGGTCGGGCCCGGGAACGGTATCCGGAGTCACGCCGCGTACAACGTCGGTCGCCTGTTGTCGTACGCCACGCTCGGAGCAGTTGCCGGCGTCGCCGGCTCCACTCTCGATCGCCTGGGCGCACTGGCCGGCGTATCCCGCGTGGCAGCGATCCTCTCCGGTACGGCGATGGTGGCGTGGGGTCTGTCTACGGTACTGGCCCAGCGCGGGATGCGGATCTTCCCCGCCCCGGGGCGGGGTGCGCCAGGAGCGTTAGGCGCGGCGCTGGCGCGCCTTCGCCGGCAGCCAGCCGTCGTGCGCGCAGGCGCGATCGGACTGCTCACGACACTGCTGCCCTGTGGGTGGCTGTACGCTTTTGTGGCTGCGGCCGCCGGTACTGGGCGTGTCGACGTCGCTATCCTTACTATGGTCGCATTCTGGCTCGGAACGCTTCCGGTAATGGTGGCCGCGGGTTACTCGGTTCAACGGCTGGCCGGTCCATGGCGCGCACGTTTGCCAATGGTATCGGCGGTCGCGGTCGTGGTCATCGGGCTGCTGTCGATCGCCGGGCGCCTGCGGGTCGAGGCGCGCCTGTCAGGGCCGTCTGCGGGACACCCGGCGGCAGCGCATGCTCGCCACTAGCGCCGCGACAGCTGGAGCCACGTCCCACGAAGGGGCCGGAGTGCCGAGTCCGTGCGCGCATTGCGGCTTGCCGGTACCGACCGCACTTCATGAAGACGGAGCGAGGGCGCAGTTCTGCTGCGGGGGCTGCCGCGCGGTGTTCGAGATACTCCACGATCACGGCCTGGATCGCTACTACGAATTCGCCGAGCGCCGCACCACGCCGGTGGTCCGGACCGGCCGCAGTTACGACGAGTTCGATCACCCGGACTTCCATGAGTTGTACGTGCAGCGGACGGCTGACGGCCTGTCGCGCGTGCATTTATACCTCGAAGGCGTGCACTGCGCGAGCTGCGTGTGGCTGGTAGAGCGGGTGCCGTTGGTGCTGCCGGGTGTGGTTCGGGCGGAGCTGCATGTGGGTCGGTCGCAGGCTACCCTCGAATGGGATGCGATCCGCACACCGCTGTCGGAAGTCGCAAGGTTCCTGGAGTCGCTCGGTTACGTCCCGCATCCGTACCGGGGCATCCGCGCGGGCGAAGTCCGTCGCGCCGAGGACCGGGTCGCGCTGACGCGGATCGGCATCGCGGGTGCAATCGCGATCAACGTGATGCTTCCGGCTCTGGCGATGTACAGCGGCTGGCTCTCTGCCGGCATCGAAGCGGACTTCGAGCGCTTCTTCCGCTGGACGTCGTTGATCCTGACGGTACCGGCCATCCTCGGCCCAGGGCGCGTCTTTTTCACCGGCGCCTGGGGAGCCCTGCGGACCCGATCGTTGCACCTCGATGTCCCCATTGCCATCGCGCTGGCGGCGGGGTTCGTGCGTGGCGCCGTGAACACCGTCACCGATACCGGGCCGATCTATTTCGACGGCGTCAGCGTCCTGATATTCCTGCTTCTGATCGGACGCTTCCTGCAGCAGCGTAGCCAGCGCGCGGCTGCTGCCGCCTCCGAGCTGCTCTCGACGGTAACGCCGAACGGGGCACGCATGGTAGATGAACAGGGGGTGGTCCGCGAGATCCCGGCGACGGCGCTCCTGCCTGGCATGACGATGGACGTGCGTGCCGGCGAGACGCTCGCTGCCGACGGAGTGGTCGTCGATGGCCAGTCGACGCTCGACCTGTCGCTGCTCACGGGCGAACCGCGCCCGGTGAGCGTCGACGTGGGGGCGAACGTCTATGCAGGGACGCTCAACGTCGCCGCCCCGCTGCGCGTGCGGGTCGTGCGATCGGGGGAGAGCAGCCGTGTGGCCAGGCTTCTGCAGCAGGTCGAGCAGAGCGCGAGGCGCCGTGCCCCGATCGTTCTGCTCGCGAACCGCATGGCGGGCGTATTCGTGATCGTCACGCTCGTTCTTGCGCTGGCGACGTACGTACTCTGGTATCGCGATGACGCGACGCGCGCACTCGATCATGCCATTGCGCTTCTCGTCGTGACCTGTCCGTGCGCCCTTGCGATGGCAACGCCCCTGGCTGTCACGGTAGCGGCGGGGCGCGCGGCGCGCCGCGGGATTTTCGTGAAGGGAGGAGATGCGCTGGAGTCGCTGTCGCGTCCGGGACTGCTCTTCATCGACAAGACAGGGACGATCACCGAGGGGCGTTCCTCGCTGCTGCAGTGGCACGGTGAGGAGTCGCTCAAGCCACTTGTCCTTTCCCTGGAGCAGGGATCCACGCATCCGCTGGCCGAGGGTTTCCGCCAGGCGTTCGCGGGCCTCGAGACGCCGCCGGTGGAATCGTCGACCCATGTGCCGGGTGGAGGAATCCGTGGTCGCGTCCTGGGCCACGACGTGGTCATCGGATCGCCATCCTTCGTTTCGTCGGCTGCAACTGGGGCAACTTCGTGTCGCGAAATGCACGGGGATCCCGCGTACACGCCGGTCTGGATCGCGGTCGATGGCGTCGTGCGGGCGCGGGCAGCGTTTGGGGACGCGATTCGCGTCGATGCGCGCGAGAGTCTCGATCGGTTGCGCGCCCAAGGCTGGCGCGTGCGCATGTTGTCCGGCGACGTGAGCGATGTCGCCAGAGCCGTCGGGTCGGAGTTGGGGCTGGCGGTTGTCGATTGCATGGGGGAGATGTCGCCGGAGGCCAAACTGCGCCAGGTGGCCGAGGCACGTGCGGCGGATCCCGGGCGCACCGTGGTGATGGTCGGTGACGGCGTGAACGACGCGGCAGCGATGGCCGCTGCGACGGTTGGGATCGCGGTCCACGGCGGCGCCGAAGCGTCGCTCGCCACGGCCGATGTGTACCTCACGACACCGGGGCTATCCGTACTGGTCGAACTCTCGGCCGGCGCGGCCAACACCATGAGGGTGATCCGCCGTAACATCGCGTTCTCGCTTGCCTACAACGTGCTGGGAGTCGGTCTGGCGATTACGGGTGTAATCAACCCACTATTGGGGGCGATAATGATGCCGATGTCGTCGCTGACCGTCGTCCTGGGTTCGTGGCTCGGACGCACTTTCCCACGAGTGTCGTGAGTATCCTTTACATCGTCCTCCCGCTGGCACTCGTAATAGTGTTAGGCGCCGTGGTCGCATTCGTCTGGGCGACGCGGCAAGGCCAGTTCGACGACCTGGACACGCCGCCGCTCCGTGTGTTGCACGACGACGAACCGCGTCGTCGCCAGTAGACACGACGCATGCTGACGATTCCATGGCGCACGCGGGCGGTGGCGCCCGCCGAAGTCGTCTCGCTCGTGGCCAGCGGAATGAGGCTGTTCGCGCACGGAGCCGCAGCAACGCCAACCGTTCTGCTCGATGCACTGGCGGCTCGTGACGACGTCGAGGGCATCCGGCTGTATCACATGCATACCGAGGGACCGGCACCATGGACGGACAGCGATCGCGCTGGGCGTATCCGCTCCATGGCGTTCTTCTGCGGACCGTCTCTTCGCGCACCCATCAATGACGGCCGGGCGGACTTCATTCCGGTCTTCCTGTCCGACATCCCGTCGCTGTTTCATAGTGGCAGAATCCCACTGGACGTGGCGATAGTTCAGCTCTCGCCTCCTGATCGGCATGGCTGCTGTTCGTTAGGTACGTCGGTCGACTCGGCAAGGGCGGCGGTGGATTCCGCGCGGTTCGTCATCGCCGAAATCAACGAACAGATGCCACGCACGCACGGAAACACAGCCGTGCCGTTCGATCGCCTCGATGCGTTCTGCGTCACCAGCCGCCCGCTTCCCGAACATCCTCCGGGCATGGAGAGCCCTGCGGAGGCGCACATCGGCGAACTCGTGGCAGGTCTCGTCGAGCATCGGGCGACCCTGCAACTCGGTATCGGCGCCATCCCCGATGCGGTGCTGGCGAGGTTGCACGACAAGAAGGATCTCGGCATCCACACCGAGATGTTCTCCGATCGGGCCGTCGACCTCGTCGAGTCGGGGGCCGTGACCAACCGGTTCAAGCAGGTGCATCCGGGACGGATCGTGACGTCTTTCGTGAACGGCACGAGACGACTGTACGACTTCGTCGACGATAATCCGATGGTCGAGTTTCACTCCTGCGACCGCACCAATGATACGGCGCTGATCGCGAAGAATCCTCGTGTGACCGCCATCAACTCGGCCATCGAGATCGATCTGACGGGGCAGGTCTGCGCGGACTCGATGGGACACCGTATTTACTCCGGGATCGGCGGCCAGATGGATTTCATCCGTGGCGCGGCGCGTTCGCCCGGCGGCAAGCCGATCATCGCCTTGCCATCGACCGCGCGCGGCGGAAGCGTTTCGCGGATCGTCGTCCGGTTGGCGCCCGGCGCAGGCGTTGTCACGACGCGCGGTCACGTGCACTGGGTGGTGACCGAATACGGTGCCGTGAACCTGCATGGCCTCTCCGTGACCGAACGGTCGGCCGCCCTGATATCGGTCGCCCACCCGGACTTTCGCGCCGAACTTGCCCGCGATGCCGTCTTCGCTCACGAGGCCTTGGAGCGCTGAGACTCCTCTGCCGCTGGACACCGGCTGCGAGACTGAAGGTGCCTGCCAGCGCCTTCGGCGGTGCCGGCAGGCGGTGCGACTCTGGCGCTCGGAAGGCGAGCGCGTACGTTTCGTTCACCGGCTGAGTCCTGATCGCTCGTCGTTCAGACCGCCCGACCGCCCGTCCCCGCTCCCCCCGTCCCCCTTCTCGTGCCACGTTTCGTCGCGCTCGTCGTAGGATTGCTAGCAGGGCTTCACGTTGCTACATGGGGGATGTACAAGGACGCGATTCACGAGGGATTTCACAGGGCGCGGTACTTCAGGAGCGTGATCGTCGGTGGAGTCGTTGCCGTCATTCTCCAGCCGCGAGTGGACCTGGATGTAACCACGGCTGGCGGTCTGGTGGTGTTTTTCGGTTTGGTCTACGTCTGCGAGCGCGTGATCGTCGAGATCTGGAAAACGTTCTTTCGTGACGAGGATCAGGGAAAGTACACGATCCCGATGCAGTTCCGACTCCTCAACAAGCCCGTACGCAGCCGGCTGTTGCGCGCCTCGATCGGGGTACTCTGCCTGGCGGTGGTTGGCTTGGCTGCCATGGGCATCGACCGGTTGCAGGGTGCGTCTCTATCCGTGAATCCGATCCTGGCGGCGCTGGCAGTCGGGAGCGTTGGCGGGTGGCTGACGGCTGTCGGAGGCGCATGGAAGGATGCACCTGTCGAAGGATTCGAGCCGCTGAAGTTCTTCCGGAGCCCGGCGATGACGATGGCCTTTGCGTTGCTGCTGGCGCCGTTCACGGAACGTTGGCTGTATCTGGCGATGGCGGCACTTGGCTACGAGCGGGCGGCAGTCGAGACATACAAGACGTTCTTTTTTCCGAACAAGCCTCGCGGAAAGTTCGCCGGGAAACCGATCGTGGATCCGGGCATGTTGTCGCGCAGGGTGAAGTTTGCCTATCTGTTCGGACTGATCTGGGTCGTGGTGACCGCAGCATACGCGACCGCGTGGGCACAACCGTCGCGTGGTGTTTTTGGGGCACGAGGCGACAGGACGTCGTCGTCCACCGCCGGTTGATGCGGGGCGCGGGCATCATGGGAACGGCAGCGTGACGTCAGACGTGCGTCCATACGACGCGATCGTCGTGGGCAGCGGTTTCGGTGGCGTCATGGCCGCGTACCCGCTGGTCATGGCCGGTCAGCGGGTGCTGATGATCGAGCGTGGCGAGTGGGTCGAGCGACGGCTCGAGAACTGGGATCCGGTGAACGCGCACGAGCTGTCGCGGCATTTCAGTCGGGAGTCGACCTATTGGGTGAAGGACGCTCGGTGGGCGCGAACGACGGGGTCGTTTCACTGCGTGGGTGGGCCGTCAGTCTACTATGGCGGTGTCGCGCTGCGGATGCGCGAGCGCGATTTCGATCCCGGTTCCGAGATCCTCGGCGACTCGCATGCTGCGTGGCCGTTTGGGTACGCCGAACTGGCGCCGTACTACGATCGAGCCGAGTGGTTGCTGGGTGTGGCAGGCGACGATCGCGACGACCCGACGGCACCGCCGCGCGACTGCGCGTATCCGCAGGCGCCAACGCCGCTCACGCCGCCGTCGCAGCGGGTCGCCGATGCGGCACGGTCGTTGGGCTTGCATCCCTTCCCGTTGCCGCTGGCTATAAACTACCGGGAGGCATCGGGACGTGCGGCATGCACGCGGTGTGCCACCTGCGATGGGTTTGCGTGCGCGATCGGAGCCAAGAACGACCTCGCGACCAACGTGATCCCACGGCTGATGGAGGCAGGCCTCGAAGTGCGTGCGAACACGGTCGCGGTGCAGCTGACGGTCAGCGGGCGTCTGATCCAGGCGGTGTGCTGCGTCGACCGCAGCACGGGAGCGGTGTCTCACCTCAACGCGTCGCGCGTCATCCTCGCCGCCGGCACGCTGGCGACGCCGCATCTGCTCCTCGCGTCGGGTCTCGATCGATACTCACCCGCGAGCGACAGCGTGGGGCGGTACCTGATGCGCCACTGCAACCTGCTGACCATGGGCGCCTTCCGCGATCGTACCAATCCCTCCCGTCTCTTCCACAAACAAGTCGCGATCCACGACTTCTACTTCGGTGCGCAGGACGTGGACCCGCGGCTCGGGAAACTCGGGGCCATCCAGCAGATCACACCGCCCGGACCTGGCTACGTCAGGCGGATCTTTCCGCGACCGATCGGCGCGCTCCTCGCTGCCGGCGTGCCGTACATCCTCGCGTTGATGAGCATCGCCGAGGACGAACCGAGAGCAGGCAATCGTGTGACGATCGATCATGGGCAACGAGATCGCTTCGGGTTGCCGCTGTTGAAGATCCACCATCGGTACACGCGCCGTGATGTAGCAGCCTCGCGCGCCCTTGTAAGCAAGTCCAAGGGGATTCTTCGTGCCGCAGGAGCATGGGCCACTGCGGTGCACGATCTGCGGTCCTTCTCGCACGCTGTCGGGACGGTTCGCATGGGGCTGGACGAGGCCACCTCTCCGCTCGACGAAACCGGCCGCTTTCGCGGACTGGACAACCTGTTCGTGGCCGATGGGAGTTCGCTTCCCACATCGGCGGGCGTCAATCCGAGCCTGACGATCGCCGCCAACGCGTTGCGTATCGGATCCCTGCTGGTGGGGCAACCGCTCGCGCGGGCGCGAGTCAGCTTGCCGCTCCACGCACCGAGCGCTCCGGTTCATGTCCCCTGAGAACCTGGAGGGGGAGGCGACCGGCGCCAACCTTGCCTTCGCGTTCCTCGGCTGCGGTGCGATTACTCGCCGTCATAGCAGACTGCTCCGGACGATCTCGGCGGCCCGACGTTTTCATGCCAGTCGCGATCCGTCGCGAGCCGTCGCTGCCAACGTCGAGTTGCGCGGCGACGGTGCCTTCGACTCGTACGAGGCGGCCCTCGCCGATGCGCGGGTCACGTGCGCCGTCATCGCATCGCCACCATCGACCCACCGCCCGCTTGCGCTCGAAGCGCTGGCCGCCGGCAAGGACGTCGTGGTGGAGAAGCCGGCCTTCCTGACCAGCGCCGACGTGGACGATGTATTAGCGGCAGCCGCCAGCAACAACCGCATGGCGCTGGTGGCAGAGAACTACCACTACAAGCCGCTGGTCGGGGCGCTGCGCGAAATAGTCGCGTCCGGCGATCTCGGTGTCGTGCGGTTCATCCACGTGAATGCGTTGAAGCGCCAGGTTGCTCCGGGGTGGCGGGACGACGTTGCGCTCGCCGGTGGCGGTGCGCTCTTCGAAGGCGGTGTGCACTGGGTGCACCTCATGGCCTCGCTCGGCCTGACAGTCCGTCGGGTTCGAGCTTCACGACCGGATGCCCAGTCCGGCTCACCGGAACGCAGCATGCTCGTGACGTTCGACTACGAGGGCGGTGCCGTGGGAACGCTGGCGCATTCCTGGGAGATCCCGGCGCCGTTCGGCGGAGTCCGTTTCTCCGGCATCTTTGGAACGGAGGGAAGCGCGCACTTCGAGTCGAACGGGTTGGTCCTCTGGCAACGGGGACGACGGGCGCGCATGCGAATGCCAGGGCTCCGGGATTTCCTGGGTTTCCGCGGCATGTGGCGCGATTTCGTTCGGACGCTGGAGACGCGACGGCAACCCCTCATGACTGTGGAAGCGGCGCGACGCGATCTGGCGCTGATCGAGCAGGCGTATCGCGACGCCGACGTTGCCGAGTAGTTGCGGCTGACCGTTCATGCGGGTCCGGGCCGGCGTTGCCGCCCGGGCGGGCGGCAATGTGTACCGGCCGGCATGCCGTCGACTCGTCAGGGAATTTTCATCGCGTTTGCGCCGATCGGGTCGCCCGGCGGCAGCTTCAACGCTGGCACGGGTATCGTGCGATCCGGGCGTTGCTCCCATCGCCGGACATCAGCCGCAACCGACGCTTCGTGCGGCGAACGTACTGCCTGCTGTTCGATGCGGGTGGCAAGGCGCACCACTCGGTCGGTCAACACGGCACGGACCGCGGCTGAGTTGTCCGAGCGAGCAGCCTGTGCCATCAGGTGATCGACGACTGCCCGTTGCGCGGCATGTAGCACTTGTCCCCGGTACTTGTCCGGTGGGTTCGGTGCACTCCACGTCGCCTGGATCAGCTTGTCGACCACTTCCTCGAGCGTGGGATAGTCCCCCATGCTGCCGAACGAGACCAGGCGTGCCATGCGTTCCGGGTGCAGGATCTCGCCAACGGTAAACGCCGATGCGGCAGCCGCAACCGCTAGGGGATCGAAGATCAGGCCCGTGGATCGCGCGAACCCTTCACCCTCTTCGTGACGGTCCGCCGGTGGTGGAATCATCTGAAGGATGCGCTCCGGAAGGGCAAGGAAGTCCACCGACACGGTCGACAGCATCACGTCGAGTACGCGTCGCTGTTCGGCGCCGGGCACGATCGTGATCGGTGTCTGGCCATCGCCGCGAACTGCGTTCGTGTAGTCCGCGCCACCGAGAGTCTGCGCCGCCGATCGCATCTGGAACCGGTGATGCATGTACAGCGGCAGCAACACGAACTCCAGCTTCGACATCGGCTCGCCAGGACGGATCACGCGAGGGCCGAACCTGTCGAGTCCGATCTGCCTCACCTTGAGTTCCTGGATCAGCTGGTCGACGAGGTTGGCTCCGTTATCCCAAACCGACGCGTACTGATGGCCCGCGCCAATGAAGTTGTTGTCCGGATGACCCACGTAGCGCAGGCCGCGTCGCACGCTCGAGTCCGCGATTGCCTTGAGCGCCTGCGTTTCGTTCACGTTCGCAGGGAAATCCTGATACAACCACGTGACCGCGAGCTTGTCGTACTCGCCGATGCCGCGTGCATAGGCGTTCGATAGATCCAACCCGCCCTGCGGTGTGATCTGCACGAGCGGTGCTGGGTAGTCCATGACCGACGAGCGGTTCTGGGCGCTTCCGATATAGTTGTGAGGAAAGCCGATCGTGTGGCCGACTTCGTGCGCGGCTAGCTGTCTGACGCGCGCGAGAGCCATTTGAAACGCGTCGCCGTTGTCCGCCAGCTCAGCCAGGTAATCGATTTCCGGTCCGCCGGCCATCTCGCTGTCGCCGCCGGACTCGAATGGCGCCACCATGCCCTGGCCGTGGAGGTAATCCTGCCGCAGACGCAGACTGCCGAGATTCACATTGCCGCGAATGATCTCGCCAGTGCGCGGATCGATCACCGACATGCCGTACGAGTAGCCGCGCGTTCGGCGATGGTTCCAGTGGATGAGGTTGTAGCGGATGTCATCCGGATCGGCGCCGGCCGGGAGGACTTCGACGCGGAACGCATTGATGTAGCCGGCGGCTTCGAACGCCTGGTTCCACCAGCTGGCGCCCTCGATAAGTGCACTGCGTACGGGCTCGGGGGCCCCGGGATCCACGTAGAACACGATTGGCGCGACCGGCTCCGAACGCGCGGCACTCGGGTTCTTCTTCTCGAGGCGAAACCGTGACGCGTAGTGCAGCATGACGTCCCTGTCGATCGGTTGCGCGTAGTCCATCACGTCCGGCCCCAGTACCCCGATTCGCGGGTCCGCAAATCGGGGCGTGTAGCCGTCGTCCGGGAGCCGCACGAACGAATGATGCTCGCGGAGCGAAACGGCCTCGCCCGTGGCGGCAACGCCGGCGACGAGAGAACCCGGTGCGTTGCTGGTGAATGTGAGCAGAGCCTCCACCTCGGTGTTGTTCGGAAAAGACTTAATGCGTTCCGGATAGAGCACGCTGCGCGATGCATCCAGCTGAAACGTCCCCTGGCCGCTGGACGAGATCTGCTGGATGACTCCGCGTGCGTCTCGCAGGAAGAACGCTGTCGCATCGACCAGTATTCTGTTGCCCGTTTGTGCCGCGATGTCGAAGCCCCAGTGTACGGATGGAGCGAACGCATCCCGGACCGCCTCGACCTCATCCGGATTGGTGCTATGCGCGCGGAAGCGATAGTTCGGTTCGAACAACAGCACGCGAGGTCCGGTACGCTTCGCCATCAACACATACGTGCCACCTAGCTGTCCGCGGTCGATGCCGACCGGGTTGCTACCCAAACCTGATGCCATGGAGACCTGATACAGGAACTCGGTGTCGAGCTTGTCGATCTCCCAGTACAGGTGACCGGCCGCTTCGTCCAGGTACAGAGTGAAGAAGCCGGGAATCGCGGTCATCCCGGCGGTGCGCTCGGCGATCGCCGGGAGTGGCTTGGCTTGGGCTGCGACGGCTGAAGCCGACAGCACGAACGTCGCGAGGAGCGCGAGCGCCGTCGTCGACATCCTTGCTGCGTGCGATCGGACTGGAAGGGAATGTGGCATCGTGAGGGTTTCTCCGTCGAACGCTGGATGGGATGTGCAACAACAGAACGCATGAGTGGCGACGGACGCTCAGTGCGGAACCATGGGCCGAACCCCTCACGCCATACTGGCCGGAGTCCGGTCCGCCGCCATGCCTGTGGCGTCGCCCGACAGACGCGCCTCGCGGAACCCGCGTCGCGCCTTACTTCGGGATACTCACTTCCGGTTGTCCGGCTGCTTTCAGTCTCGCGTTGAGCGCCGTCAGGCCCGTCGTCTTGATCGCGTTCCACCGCGCCATGACGGCGCGACCCTGCTCGCGCGCTTTCGAGACGGCTGTGACCTGACCAGCTGTCGGCGCAACGTCGGCAGACTGCATCGCCATCGCGGCGTCGAGTAACGCCGAGCTCGCGCCGTCCAGCGTCATTACGCCGGCAGTGGCTCCAGGCCTTCGGAACGGAGATCTCGGAGTGCGCTGTGGAGCCGGTGCGAGCGAATCGAGTCGCGCCTTGAAGGCTGGAGCGTCAGCGACCGTGACCGACTCCAGTGACGCCGACAGGGCCCGCGCGGACTGATACGCGGCGCGCGTGGCGAGTGCGCCGTCGTACATTTCGCGCGACAATGAGGCGAGTTGCGCCAGCGCAGTCGGCGACGTGCGTACGCGCGGATCCATTCGGACGGTCAATGGCTGTGTGTATGTCTTGCCATCCACCGTCAGGCGCACCGAATACTGTCCCGGCGCTGCCCATGGTGCGTTCGCCAGCTGATACGTCCGTCGCGGCACAGACCCGTCTGCCTCCTCGTCATCGCCGGCCGACTCTTCCCCGGCAGTCACAGGCGCGTACCGCATGTCCCAGTTCAGTCGATGTGCGCCAGCGCGCGAAGACACAACGATGGGCGGTGCGGGCCAGTACAGCGGAACATTGCAGTCCCGCAAGGTTGGGTTCCGCTGGCACAACTGATCGTACGCCGCCGGATCCAGCGCCGGATGGGGTGAGCGTACCGGATCCGCGCTCGAGTACGCACGCACGACCTTCTCGCTGGCATCGACGATCTCGATCGTCACTGGCCCGCTAGCGTCCTTCGCGAGGTAGTAGTCGATCAGTGCCCCCATTGGCGGGTTCTCGCCGGCCGGCACCTCCGGTGGCCATGGTGTCGGATCGTTCGTTGCAAAACGCACCCGTACGGCGGGCAGCGGCCGAACGAGATACGCATCCGCGGCAGCACGCATGGAAGCGGCCTGCCTCAGCGGTGTCAGGTTGTCGAGGATCCAGAATCCGCGTCCGTGCGTTCCGGCGATGAGATCCGCGCACAAACAGGTGGTGTCATCCTTTACCTTCAGGTCGCGCACCGAGATTGCCGGCATGTTGAGGCGCAACGATTGCCAGTGATCGCCGTCATCGAATGACACCCAGACCTGGGCATCCGTCGCTGCGTAGAGCAGGCCACGGACCCTCGGATCCTCACGGATCGCGTTGGCAACATTACCCGGTGCGATACCGGAGCTGATTTCCGTCCAGGTCTTGCCCCCATCGTGCGTCCGGTAGAAGTGCGGATTCAGGTCGTCGATCCGCAGCGTATTGGCCGCCACATAAGCAGTTTGCGTATCGAAATGCCCCGCGTCGATGTTGAAGATCCGCGTCCACGGCTTGATCCCGGCCGGCGTCACGTTCCGCCACGTGACACCGCCATCAACGGTCATCTGGACATTTCCATCGTCAGTCCCCGCCCAGATCACGTTTATGTCCTTCGGCGAGAGCGCGAGCGCGGTGATCGAGCCCGCCGGCGCCGGCTTCACACCGAACGCGTACTTCCCGGCGCTCGCAGGAACCTCCCATGTCTGACGCGCGAGATCGGGACTGATCCGTTTCCAGCTGTGCGCATGGTCGGTGCTCTTCCAAACGACGTTGCTCGCATAGAACAACACGGTCGGATCTACTGGTGACCACGCGATGGGCATAGTTCGGACGTTTCTCCCGAACTGCGTTCCGCGCTGTTCGGCACTGGGACCAACTTGTGTCGACTGGCCGGTTCTTCGGTCGAAAAGCGATACGCCCTGGCGCTGACTGCCGTAGACCTTGTCCGGATCCCTCGGGTCGGGTGCCGCGATGCCGTACTCCTGGATGTTGACAGGGCTCCAATCGCGGAATGTGATCTCTCCATGCATCGACCGGCTCGCGACGCATGCCGAACCGGAGTCCTGCTGCCCGCTGCATACTCGATAGGGGAACGCGTTGTCCGCCGTCACATGGTACATCGCTCCTGTCGGCTGCGTGTACCAATTGCTCCAGCTTACCCCGCCGTTGGCAGAGATCACGGCGCCCTGATCGGTGACGACGAGGATGATCTTCGGATCGTTTGGGTTGATCCACACTTTCTGATAGTCGTCGCCTCCTGGCGCACCCCGCACGGCAGACCAGGTCTGCCCAGCGTTCTCCGATCGCCAGAATACGACAGACGCACTGTAGACCACGCGTTCATTCTTCGGATCGACACCTAAGGTGGGCAGATCGCCGCCGCCGATGCGCGCAAGCGGTCGCGGATCGCTGCTGACGAGTCTCCAGTGCTCACCGCCATCCTCCGACGCGTAGAAGCCGTTGACACCTGTGGTCGACTGCGGGTTGTCCGGTCTCGTCCCCGCGACGGTCGCGTAGAGCACCTTTGAATTGCTCGGTGCGATCGCCAGGTTGGCTTGAATCACTGGCGGAAGTCCTTCCGTGAGCTGGCGCCAAGTGTTGCCACCATCGGTCGACTTGAAGATACCGTTCCCCGCGCCGCCGAAACCCTGACCCTCGATGAAGCTCTGCTGCTGCTGCCAGAGCGTCGCATAGACCGTATTTGGATCGTTCGGATCGATTTGTACGTCGTTGGCGCTCGTGTACTCGTCCTTGTACAACACCTTCTGGAAGGTCCGACCGCCGTCAGTCGACCGATACACACCGCGTTCTGCATTCGGGCCGTAGGGATGGCCGAGCGCCGCGACGAAGAGGCGGTTGGGGTTGCGCCGGTCGACGTCGATCATAGCGATCATCTGCGTGTCGTCGAGGCCGAGGTGCGTCCAGGTGCGACCGGCGTCGGTGGACTTGTACACGCCGTTCCCGACGGCAAGGTCGGGTCGAATGATTCCCGCGCCGCTGCCGACATAAATGACGTCGGGATCCGACGCCGCGACGGCGATCGCGCCGATCGATCCCGTCGGCTGGCTGTCGAAGAGCGGCACCCAGTTGCTGCCGTAATCGGTCGAGCGCCACACGCCGCCGTTGTCGAACCCTATGTAGAAGACGTTAGGCTGGCTTGCTACACCGGAGAGTGCCCGGGCGCGTCCTGCCCGTGTGGGGCCGATCGAGCGCCAACGCAGCGCGGCGGAAGGGTCGGCGGACTGTGCGGCGACGCTCGTGGACATGAGCGCGACAGAGGCAAGGACGGCAACTGCTCGGCGCATGGTGACTCGGACTCTGTGAGGGTGGCGAAATCTGGCATCCGGAGCGCGACGAAGCATCCCCATCAGCGCTCGTCGGCATCGCACAGCGTGTGAGCCAGGACTCGGTGACGGACGACGAACATCGCGTCGTTCTCCCCGCCGAGTCAGCCTGACCGGGAATGCCCGGCGTTCGAGAGCGACTTTGCCTAGATTTCGGCATGTCAGCGCCCGTACCGTACGAACTCATGGGTGGCGAGGAGGGGATTCGCCGCCTGGTCGATCGATTCTACGACATCATGGACACGGCCCCGGAGGCCAGTGGCGTGAGGTCGTTGCATGCTCAGAGCCTCAAGTGGTCCCGGCAGAAACTATTCATGTATCTGACCGGCTGGTCTGGTGGCCCGCCGCTTTACGAAGATCGGTATGGTCATCCTCACCTTCGTATGCGACACGTCCCTTTTCGGATCGGGCAAGAAGAGCGCGATCAGTGGGTGTGGTGCATGGACCGCGCGCTCGACGAGCAGGAGATGTCGGCTGAATTGCGCGAGCGCCTTCGGCAGCGCCTGCATTTCCTGGCGGATCACATGCGGAACGAGCCGGGATGACGGCGTGTCGGGCCCGCACACCGGGTAACGCAGCACAGTACCTCGATCCTTCCTTCGTATGCAGGATTCATTGATCTCGCAGCAGGTCGCCAGCTATCTCGATCGACTCGTTCCGCCACGCGACGCGTTGACCGCGCGCCTGGAGGAAGAAGCGGCTGAGTCGGACTTCCCGATCATCGGTCCCGCTTGCGGTCATCTCTGCTACCTTCTGGCACGTCTGACGGGCGCGAGGCAGGTCTTCGAACTGGGTTCCGGTTTCGGTTATTCCACTGCCTGGTTTGCCAGAGCCGTCAGAGAGAACGGTGGCGGGACGGTGCATCACGTGGTGTGGGACGAGGCTCTGTCCGTGCGGGCGCGCAAGTACCTGGGCGAGCTGGGCTTCGCAGACACGGTGACCTTTCACGTCGGGGAGGCTGTGGCCACCCTCGATGCGGCAGTGGGACCGTTCGACCTCGTATTCAACGACATCGACAAGTCCGGGTACCCGCATTCGTTAGGTGTGATCGAACGGCAGCTTCGTCCGGGCGGGCTCCTGATCGCCGACAACCTGCTGTGGAGCGGCAGGATCTTCGACTCGGCGGACCGGTCGCTCGGCACCGAGGGGATCCGCCAGTTCACGCAATTGGTGTTCGCATCCCCGCAGTGGAGCGGTTCCATCGTACCGATCCGCGACGGTCTGCTGGTGGCCAGGCGCGCCTGATCGTCCGTTTGGCAACGAACGGCGCGCGCCGTCGCCACGCATGGAGAGCGAGGGGCGGATCAATCCATGCGGAGCGTCTCGCAGGGGTCCACCCGGGTTGCCCGAAGTGCCGGCGCCAGGCAGGCGAGACTCGCCGCCAGGAGCAACACAGCGACCGTAATGACCAGCACCCGATGGTCCGCCGGGGAGACTCCATAGAGCGACGCGCGCAGGACACCGCTTCCGGCGATGCTCGCGGCCACTCCGATCGCCACCCCGGCGAGCGGCGCCATCATGCCCTCGCGAACCACCAGCCGCACCAGCGAATGGGGTGACGAGCCCAGGGCCAGCCGGATACCCATATCGCGCCGGCGCCGACCCACCGAAGCCATCACCACAGCGAAGATTCCGCTCACGGCGAGCAGTAGCGCCAGCACGCCGATGACGCCGAAGAACACCGCATCGAATCGTTGTCGGGCCCATGACGAACCGATCCGATCCTCGAGCGATCGGACATCGGTCAGCGCCAGGTCCGGCTCTACCGACCGTACTGCATCGCGAATCGCCGCCACGGCGAGCGATGGCGCGCCGGTGGTGCGTACGAAGTAGAGTCGTCCCGCATAGCTGAACTGTGCGAACGGTGTGTAGAAACTGCTGCGGTTCGGGCCGACATCGAGCGGCTCATACAATACGTCGCCCACGATCCCGATTATCTCGGCGCTGGAGTCCGGTCGATCGAAGCTGCTGGAGCCGAACCATACGCGCTGACCGAGCGGGTCTTCGTTCGGCCAGTAGGTGCGCGCCGCCGTTTCGCTGATCACGGCCACCCTTGGTCTGCCGGCGATGTCCTGCGCGCCGAAACCGCGTCCGCGCAGAAGAGGAATACCCAGAGTGGCGAAGTGCGACGGTGCGACATAATGACGCAGGACCGGCGGTGGCCCCGACGCCGACGGCCAGGGACGACCGACGATGTACAGCGAACTGCGCGCAGTCCCGCTGAGCGGGGCACCCCCGTCAACGCTCGCTGACACGACGCCCGGCACGGCACCGATCGCGTCCAGCATCCGCTGGATGAACGCCGGTGCGGACGCCACCGGGACCGCCGCTTCGGGTGGCTGAATGGAGAACGTGAGCACTCGATCCGACGCGATGCCGAGGGGTGTGCTGCGCATTCGATTGAAGCTGTCGATCAGCATCCCGCCGGCGACCAGCAGGACGATCGCCAGCGCGGTCTCGAGCGTCACGATCATGGCCCGCGCCGACGGCCCTCTGCCAGGCGCGCCATCGTTGGAGGTACCGCGCGTGCCCTCCCGTAAACCGGAATGCACCGGGACGCGGGCCGCGGTGAACGCTGGCCACACGGAGACAAGAGCGGCGCTCACGATCGTCAGCACTATCCCGAACACGACGGATCGCCACGAGTAGTCGGGGTCGGCGAACGCGGCGAGGCTACCGTAGAAATTGCGCGGTCCCCACATCGCCGCCGGCGTCTCGATCCAGGTGCTGAGCCAGAATCCCAGCACAATGCCGAACATGCCGCCAGCCACAACGACGGCTGCCGCCTCCGCAGCGTAGTGAAGAAACAGGCGTCGCGGACTGCTCCCCAGCGCCAGCCGCACCGCCGCCTCACGCCGGTGTGCGACTGCGTGCCCGAGGAGGAGGCTGGTGGCGTTGGCGCACGCCAGCAGATGCAGCAGGGCAACGCCGCCGAGGAGCAGCAGGACGGCACGCCGTACTGTCGGGTGCACGCGAGCTTCGTTTAGCGGGACCGCTGTCGCACCAGGGTCGTCCTGGTCGGCATCCGGCAGCGGTATCGCCTCATAGGCGCGCCGCCCTAACGCGTCCAGTTCGGCGCGCGCCCCTTCCAGCGAGACGCCGGGTGCAAGACGCGCTACGGCGGAAATGAAATCGTCATCCGCGACGAGGTACTCCGGGAAGGCGACCGCGGGGGCAAGGGCCGCCGGGATCCACAGCTGCGCCTCGTCCGTCAAGCCGCGGAAGCCTGGTGGCATGACACCGATCACGGTGAGCGGCGTGCCGTTGATTCGCACCTCGCGTCCCACGATCGCGAGATTGCCAGCGAACCGTCTGCGCCACAGATCGTAACCGATCACCGTCACCGCCTGGCCGCCGCTGCCGACTCCCTCGCCGGCGAATGTGCGACCGACGGACGCCGAAACGCCGAGCGTCGGAAAGTATTCCGGCGAGACGACTTCGCCCGTCACCGCTTCGGCGTAACCGGAGACGTCGCCCGCCAGCGTGAACGACGTGGGACCGCTGTAGTCCGCCACCACCGCCAGAGTGCGCGACTGTCCGCGCAGCCACTCGACTCGTGGATACGACCAGCGGGCATTGTAGCGCCCTTCGGCTGGCGAGCGATGCGTCGTGTACAGGATCACGAGACGACCGGCATCGGCGAACGGCGGAGGACTCAGGATCGCCGCGTCGACCATGGACCACGTGGCGGTCGTGATGCCGATGCCGCACGCGATCATTCCGGCAACGGCCAGCGCGAGGGCCGGGCTACGTCGTATCGAACGGAGGCGAAACGTCATGGTTGGCCGCGATGGAGCACATAAGTCTTAGCGCGGTCAGGCACCAGGGGAAGCGGGGAGCGCCTGCGCACTCGCGTGCCGGCCGGCGGACGGAGGCAGGCGCGATCCGATCGGGCCGGAGGACTCGCGCCGGTGGAGTGGCGCTTGTTCGCGCGCTTCGACTCGTCGCCGTGCCGCATTCTGTCGAAAACGGCCTCTGGACGTCGCCAGGGCCGCGCCGCGCGGTTTCGGCGTCGTCGCCGACTCCCCTGTCCTGGCCCCCGGTCGCGGCGCGCCTTGTTAGGCACTAGGTTGCCGGGATGAGGATCCTGTTCGCGGAAGACGACCAGCAGCTTCGGACCGCGGTGACTCGCGGCCTCCGCGAAGTCTCGTATGCTGTCGACCCGGCGGCCGATGGTGCTCAGGCCATGGAGCTGCTCGGCGACAACAAGTACGATGTCGTCATCCTGGATGTCCTCCTCCCGGGCGCTTCCGGGATCGAAATCTGTCGTGCGATCCGCGCAGGCGGGAGCCAGGTTCCCATCCTCATGCTGACCGCTCTGGACGCCGTCGCGGATCGCATCGGCGGGCTGGACGCTGGCGCCGACGACTACCTGGTGAAGCCCTTCGACTTCGGCGAACTGCTCGCACGCTTGCGAGCCCTCACCAGGCGACGCGGTGAAGTAATGCAGTCGCCGCTCACGATCGGCGACCTCGTGATCGATACGGCGCGTCACACGGTGAAGCGCGGTGCGCGCGACATCAGGTTGACCGCGAAGGAGTTCGCGTTGCTGCTGCACCTCGCGAGGAACGCCGGGCGAGTCGTCAGCCGCGCCGAGCTGATGGCGCACGTCTGGGACGATACGGCCAACCTGTACTCGAACATCATCGACGTCTATACGGCGCGCCTGCGACGCAAGATCGACGAAGGGGAGAAGGTCCAACTCCTCGCGACCCTGCGCGGCGTCGGATTCGTCCTGCAGGAACCGTCGCCAGCAAGCACCACGCCGGCTGCCAGACGCAAGCCGGGATCTCGACGGCGAGGGTGACGCCCATGCGCGTCTGGCCCTCCTCGCTTCGCGGTCGCCTGACGATCTGGTACACGCTGGTTCTCGGGGCACCACTGATCGCGCTCACCCTGATTTCGTACCTCGTGTTCGCGCGCACACTGCTGAGCAGAACCGATAGCTTCATCAATGACGCCCTCACGGCATTCGCGCGCGAGCTCACCGCCGAACGGCGGTTTGCGCCCTCCACGCGTGAGGCCATGCGCACGACCGTGGACGAGGTGCGCTTCCGTGAGCTGGGCATCGTCATTCTCGACGACTCGCTGCACACGATCGTGGCCGGGGCTGCCCCTGAAGAACGCGGTATCGAGCGAGGAGAACCGCGTTTGCTGGACCCCGAGCTGCTCCGTCCCGTCCTGCGTGGGCACGATCCACGGCAGCCAGTCGCGCTCACCCTGACGCACTTGCCGATCGACTATAGGATCGTTGCCAGACCGCTTCCGTTCCAGGGCGAAGAGTTCGTGCTGGTTGGGGTCTATGCGCTCAACGATCTCGACGCGATCCTCACCCGCATCCAGACCACGTACTTCATCGCCATACCGCTCCTCCTGCTCGTGGCCGCGAGCGGCGGCTATTTCCTTGCGCACCGCAGTTTCGCACCGGTGACCGCCATGGCTGCTCGCGCCGCCGTCATCAGTGCGACCAACCTGCACGAGCGACTTCCTGTCGCCAGCTCAGACGAACTCGGTGGGCTCTCCCGTGTCTTCAACGATCTGCTCGACCGGCTCGAAGACGCATTCGCGCAGCAGCAGCGCTTCATGGCG
This sequence comes from Gemmatimonadaceae bacterium, assembly GCA_019186945.1. Lineage (GTDB taxonomy): Bacteria > Gemmatimonadota > Gemmatimonadetes > Gemmatimonadales > Gemmatimonadaceae > JABAQJ01. The sequence continues at coordinate 106,977 of JABAQJ010000011.1, read as the reverse complement.
GACGCCTCCCATGAGTTGCGCACGCCGACGGCGGTTCTACGCGCCGAAGCCGACGTCACGCTGTCACGACCCCACCGATCGGAATCCGAGTACCGCGAGTCCGTGTCGATCATCCAGGATGCCGCACGACGACTGACGCGCATCGTCGACGACCTGTTCCTTCTTGCGAGGGCAGATGCCGGCCATTTAGTCACCCGCGAAGAGGAGTTGTACCTGGAGGAATCCGTGATCGATGCCGCGCGCGCCGTTCGCCAGATCGCGGATCAGCGGCAGGTCACTGTGTCGGTGACCAAGGTCGTCCCGGCCCTGGTACGTGGCGACGCCGACCTGCTCGGCCGGCTGCTGCTGAATCTGCTCGACAACGCGATCAAGTACTCACCCAGCGGTGGAACCGTCGAAGTGCGCATGGAGTCGTCGGGCGAAGACTGCCGCGTGACCGTGAGCGACCGCGGGCCCGGGATTCCGCTGGGCGTGCAGCCGCGGATTTTCGAGCGGTTCTTTCGTGCCGATGCCGCGCGATCTCGGGCAGAGAACTCCGGCACGAGCGGCGCCGGGCTGGGACTCGCCATCGCAAGCCGAATAGCTGAACTTCACCACGGCCGGCTGGAACTGGTGGAATCGCGGCCGGGGCGTACCGAGTTCCGCTTCAGCGTCCCTGTCTCCAGCGTGGCGGCGAAGCCCGGTGTTCAGGGAGCGATTAGCCCTGCCGCAGAGTGGCGCCCCCCCGTATGATCCCGAATTCAGCCACCCTGTGCACATGCCCCCGTTCGCCTCGAACACCTCACTCGTTGCGCTCGCCGTGGCCATCCCGTTCGGCGCCGTCCGTACCCAGGTCGTCGACTACGGGCGCGCGGAACAGATGCTCACCTGGAACGCCTCGCGTTTCGTATACGGCGATCAGGTCACGCCTAACTGGTATCGCGACAGCACCCGCTTCTGGTACCGGGTAACCACACCGCGTGGCGCCGAGTTCGTTTCCGTGAATCCTGCCTCCATGCCGCCGCAACGTGCGCTGCTGTTCGATAACGATCGTCTGGCGGCGGCGCTTTCGCGTGCTGCGGACACAGCGGTTGCCGGTACCAAGCTGCCGTTTCGTACCTTCCGGTTCGAGAACGACGGCAGGGATGAGCGTCGCTTGCGTATCAGGATGGGCAAGAGCGGCTTCAGCTGCGACATCGTCGAGTACACGTGTGTCAAGGCTGACACCCTTCCCAACCGGCTGCGTTTCGTCCGGTCGCCCGACGAGCGTTGGGACGCGTTCATCGCGGGCCACAATATCTGGATCCGGCCGGTGAGCGGAGGGGACTCGATCCAGCTGACGACGGACGGCGTCGCGGGGTACGGCTACGGAGCTGGCTCGCCATCGCCAACGCTGATCAGGCTGAAGCAGCCGGTTGCTCCACAGGTCTACTGGTCGCCGGATTCGAAGCGGCTGGCGATTGCCCGAATCGACGAACGTGGCGTCCAGAAGTTCCATCTGTACTCCTCCACGACGATACGGCCGACGTCCTATGAGTATCCGTACTCCCTTCCCGGCGACTCGGCAGTCGAGATGTTGGAGCTGTATGTCGGTGACGTGGCGGCGCGCTCGTCGCGAAAGATCGACGCTCCGGCGCAGCCGTTGATGTCGTTATACGGCTTCAGCACGAAAGTCGTGCAGTGGGCGCCAGCCTCGGACAAGGTCTTTTTCACGCATGTCGACCGCGGGCCGAAACATGTGCGGGTAATGGTGGCCGATGCGGCTGGCGGCGCGGCGCGAACGCTGTTTGCGGACAGCAGCAGGACGTACGTGATCGGGTCGCCGGACGTCGTCACCAGCGGCACTCTATGGCGTCCGCTCAAGAGCGGGGACATGATCTGGTTCTCCGAGCGCGATGGCTGGGGTCACCTCTATCTCGTGGGTGCTGACGGTGCGAAAAAGGGTCAGATCACCAGTGGACCGTGGGTCGTCACCGCGCTGGTCGCCGTCGACGAAACACGTGGTCGCCTTTACTTCCTTGCCCGGGGCAGGGAGCAAGGAAGGCATCCCGAGTACGACTTCCTCTATGGCGTGAATCTCGACGGATCAGGACTCGCGCTGCTGTCACCCGAGGAGGGCATGCACAGCGTCGCGGCGATCGCCGGTGGCAAGTTCTTCATCGACGTCTGGTCCCGCGTAGACACGCCGCCGACGACCGTCCTCCGTTCTGCTGAAGGAAAAATCGTCAGGGAATTGGAGCGGGCCGACATCGCGCAACTTCGCTCGACCGGTTGGCGGCCGGGTGAAATCTTCACCGCCAAGGCACGTGACGGAATCACGGAGATCACCGGCGTCCTCTACAAGCCGAGCAATTTCGACTCGACGAAACGCTATCCTGTGATCGATCACATCTATCCGGGTCCGCTCATCTCGCCGGTCAGCAAGGTTTTCTATCCGTCGTCTTCGTCTTTCTCTTACTCGCAGATGGGACAGGTGCAGGCCCTCGCCGAACTTGGCTTCGTGGTGCTGGAGATCGATGCGTTGGGCAACACTCCGCGCAACAAGTCGCTGTATACGCTCTGGTACGGCAACATGGGGGACAACGGTATTCCCGATCACGTCACGGCCATCAAGCAACTCGGTGCACGATTCCCGTGGATGGACATGACGCGCGTGGGCATCTACGGACATTCCGGCGGCGGCTTCTCGTCCACGGATGCCATGTTGCGCTTTCCCGATTTCTATTCAGTGGCGGTTTCCACGGCCGGCAATCACGACAACCGCACGTATTACCACGGGTGGGGAGAACGATTTCAGGGTCCGTTGGTGAAGGACAGCGTGCGCGGGACCGACAGCTATGTGCAAGCCGCCAACAAGACCTTCGCCGCCAACCTTAGGGGGCACCTGTTCCTCGTCCATGGGGATATGGACGACAACGTCCATCCCGCTCATACGATCGCACTGGTCGATGCGCTGGTGAAGGCGAACAAGCGGTTTGACCTGTTGATCCTGCCCGATGCCGATCACAACCTGACGCAACATCCGTACGTGATTCGCCGGACGTGGGACTTCTTCGTGGAGCACCTGTTGCACGGAACGGCGCCGGAGAATTACTCGATCGCCCCGCCGCCATAGCCGTTCGCGCCGATATGGACGCTCGTCGCCAAGGCGCATCAACGACAGCAACAACCACACGAGGCAGCGTATGCCCACCAGAAAGAAGCCGTTGAAATCGGCTCAGAGGAAACCGGCGGCCGGCGCCGGCCCATGGGACGCCGCGCTGTCACCACGCAGGGCCGGTGAGAAACGCTATTGGCTCGTGAAGTCCGAGCCTGATACCTTCTCGTTCGACGCCTTGCTCTCCCTGCCCGGGCAGACGACATCGTGGGACGGCGTCCGGAACTTCGTCGCCAGGAACTTCATGCGCGTTGGCATGCGGAAGGGAGACCGCGTCTTCTTCTATCATTCGAGCACCAACCCGCAGGCCATCGTCGGCATCTGTGAGGTGGCGAAGGAGGCCCATCCGGATTCAACGGCGTTCGACGCCAAGCACCACGGATACGATCCCAGGTCCGATCCCGCCGACCCCACCTGGTTCATGGTCGACCTGCACGCCATCGAACGATTGCCACGACCGGTGACGCTCGCCGAGATCAAGCGAACGCCGGCGCTGGCCGCCATGGCCATGCTGCGGATCGGCAGGCTTTCGGTTACTCCGGTTGCCCCTGCCGAGTGGGACACGATAATAGCGCTGTCCCGTACGACGACCGCGTGAGCCGTTCTTCGCGGGGCCGCGTGCTATCTTGCTGCGACGCCAACACCTATCGAGGCTCCCCCCAATGCCGCTGCCACGCGTTGCCCTCGTTCTGATTCTGACCCCGCTCTCCCTTGCAGCGCAGGCCAAGCCGAACAACGAGCTTCCTGCTCCATACCGGACGGTCGAGGGTTGGGCGAGGCTCCCGGAGGGACGCACATGGGGATCCACCAGCGCGGTCGATATCGACAGGGACGGGAGGAGCATTTGGGTTGCCGAACGGTGCGGCGCCAACAGCTGCGGAGCGTCTGCGCTCCCGGCCATTCTCAAGTTCAATCCGGCGGGAGAGCTGGTCCACGCGTTCGCCGGAGGGCTGCTGATCTCGCCGCACGGGATTGCGGTCGATCCCGATGGGAACGTGTGGGTCACCGACTGCGCGTGTACCGGTCGTGCGCAAGCCGATGGTCCTGCCAAGGGACATCAAGTCTTCAAGTTCAGTCCCGACGGTACGCTCCTGATGACGCTGGGCAAGGCGGGGGGAGGGAAGGAACCCGAACATTTCTGGCAGCCGAACGACGTGCTGGTTGCGTCTGACGGGACGATCTTCGTTGCCGAAGGACACTCGTCGTCCGCAGGCGCCAACGCACGGATCCTGAAGTTCTCGAAAGAAGGGACGCTGTTATCCACCTGGGGAACGTGGGGACACGGCACGGGCGAGCTCGACCAGCCACATGCTCTTGCAATGGATTCCCAGGGCCGGCTCTTCGTGGGCGATCGCGGGAACGATCGGATCGTCATTTACGATCAGGATGGCAGGATACTGGACACCTGGTATCAGTTCTCACGTCCGAGCGGGATCTACATCGACAAGCAGGACCGGATCTACGTAGCCGACTCGGAATCCGGCTCGGTCGAGCCTTCGCGCAAGGCCTGGAAGCGCGGTATTCGTATCGGCAGTGCGAAGGACGGAAGCGTCTCTGCGTTCATTCCCGATCCAGCCGAGAACCCGCCGAGCACGAGTTCGGCCGAGGGGGTTGCCGTGGACGTCGATGGAAACGTGTACGGCGCCGAGGTTGGCCAGAAAGCGCTGAAGCGCTATGTGCGGAAGTAGAGAGATCCCGGTTCGCATTCGTCTGCTTGCAATGGGCTCTCGCCGGCGACAGGATCGACTTACATTGGAGCACCACACGCTTCGGGGGAACGCACTTCATGCCGACCACGTTCACCGTTAACGGGAAACGCACCACGGTAGATGTCCCTCCGGACATGCCTCTGCTCTGGGTTCTTCGCGACGTCCTGGATCTCAAGGGAACCAAGTACGGGTGTGGCATCGCACAGTGTTCCGCCTGCACGGTGCACGTGAAAGGCGTTCCGACGCGCTCGTGCCGAACGCCGATTTCTCGTGTTGCTGGCGCCGATGTCACCACTATCGAAGGCCTGTCGCCAGACGGATCGCATCCAGTCCAGAGGGCATGGGAAGAGGTGGACGTCCCGCAATGCGGCTACTGTCAGGCCGGACAGATCATGTCCGCGGCAGCGCTGCTTGCGAAGAATCCCAAGCCGACCGATGCAGACATCGACGCGGCCATGAACGGACACCTGTGCCGATGTGCGACGTACGTGCGAATCCGCGAGGCAATCCATCGTGCTGCGGACGCGCCGGCGGCGAATGCCTCGACTCCCGGCCGCTCGAATGCGGCCGGCGAGACCAACGAGTAACGGAGCCGACCATGGACACCCCCTTTCGAGTCGATCGCCGCAACTTCCTGCGCGTCACGACCATCGCCGGCGGCGGCCTCATGTTCGGCACGTATCTCGACGCGTTGCGACCCGTCGAAGCGCTGGCGCAGATTCCGGCGGCGGACTTCATGCCTAACGCGTTCATCCGGATCGCTCCGGATGGCATCGTCACCATCGTGGCGAAGAATCCGGAGATCGGTCAGGGCGTGAAGACGATGCTCCCGATGCTGATAGCCGATGAGCTGGACGTCGACTGGAAGAACGTCCGGGTGCAGCAGGGCGACCTGGACACGGTGAGTTTCCAGGCGCAGTTCGCCGGTGGGAGTACCGCGACGCCGACCAACTGGCTGCCGATGCGACGCGTGGGTGCGGCGGCCCGCGCGATGCTGGTCGCTGCTGCGTCGCAAACGTGGGGTGTTCCGGAGGGCGAATGCACAACGGCATCGGGCGTCGTGTTTCACAGGGCGTCAGGCCGGAGCGCGCGCTATGGCGAGCTTCTGGCGAAAGCAGCGACCGTGGCAGCGCCCGAGCTGGAGAAGGTGACGCTCAAACAACCCGGGGACTTCCGGTTGATCGGCACGCGAGTTCCCGGTGTCGACAATCATGCGATCGTTACGGGGAAGCCACTGTACGGCATCGACGTGACGCTCCCCGGCATGCTGTACGCCGTGTTCGAGAAGGCGCCGGTGTATGCCGCCAAGGTCGCCGGGGCGAACCTGGAGGACATCAGACGGATGTGGGGCGTGAAGCACGCCTTCGTCGTCGACGGCGGAACGGACCTGACAGGCCTGCTGAGCGGTGTCGCGATCGTCGCCGACACATGGTGGGCGGCGCAGACTGCCCGCCAGAAGCTGATCGTCGATTGGCGCGACCATCCTACGTCGACACAGAGCAGCGCCGGGTTTGCCGTCCAGGCTGCGGCGTTCTCGAAACAGGGGCCTCAGCGCTCCATGCGGAAGGACGGCGATGCCGATGCGGCGCTCGGGGCCGCTGCCAGGACCGTCTCTGCCGAGTACTTCTATCCGTTCATTGCCCACGCAACACTCGAACCGCAGAACTGCACGGCGCACGCTCGTGACGGCAAGGTCGAGATCTGGGCGCCGTCGCAGACTCCTGCGGGCGGCCGCACCCTGGTGGCGCGCACATTAGGCATCCAGGAGTCCGATGTCACTGTCCACCTGACGCGGGCGGGTGGCGGTTTCGGCCGCCGGCTCAACAACGACTACATGGTGGAGGCGGCCTGGATCGCCAGGCAGGTCGGCGCACCGGTGAAGCTGCTATGGTCGCGCGAAGACGACATGCGGCACGACTTCTATCGACCAGCTGGGTGGCACTACCTCACTGGCGGCGTGGATGCGAGCGGCAGGCTGTCGGCATGGAAGAACCATTTCGTATCGTTTGGCGAGGGCGAGCGCTTCGCGCCCAGCGCGGGCATTGGCGCAACTGAGTTCCCGGCGCGCTTCATCCCAAACTTCGCGCTGGATGTCTCGGTCATGCCGTTAGGCATCCCGACCGGCGCGTTGCGGGCGCCGGGCAGCAACGGCATCGCTTTCGCCACACAGTCTTTCATCGATGAGCTGGCGGAATCGGCAGGAAAGGATCCAGTGGAGTTCCGGCTGGAATTGCTGTCGAACGCGCCGATCGGTGACCAGCCTGCGCCGGCGAGCGGACCTCAGCCCGTGCTTTTCAACGCTCCGCGAATGAAGGCGGTCGTTGCAGCGGTCGCCGAGCAGTCGGGTTGGGGAAAGAAGTCCCTGCCGAAGGGGACGGGGATGGGGATCGCATTCCATTTCAGCCATCGCGGCTACGTCGCCGAAGTCGTGCAGGCCACGGTAAGCGTGGACGGCGGAGTGAAAGTGGACAAGGTCTGGGTGGCCTGTGACATCGGCAACCAGATCATCAACCCCAGTAACGCCGAAAATCAGGTGCAGGGCGCGGTGCTGGACGGCCTGTCGGAGGCCTTCGCACAGGAGATCACGATCGAGGGCGGGAAAGCGGTGCAGTCGAACTACAACGCATTCCCTCTGTTACGCCTCAAGCAGACCCCGCCAGTCGAGGTGCATTGGGTCAAGAGCGACCTCTCGCCGACAGGTATTGGGGAACCGGCGCTGCCGCCGGCCGTCCCGGCGCTATGCAGCGCGATCTTTGCGGCAACTGGCAAGAGGATCCGTTCGCTTCCACTTTCCAGGCACGGGTTCCGCACGGTCTAGAACGGGGTGCTGATGCAGGGGACGTCCGCCTGGCGAGTTGCGAACGGTAGCTCGGTCGCGCCGTAGCATCGCTATCTCGTGCCCCCGTCAGGCAGTGTCAGCGCCACCAAAGAGGTATTCGATCCCGCTCCGGTGGCGAAGACGATGTACTGTTTCCCCTTGTGCAGAAAAGTCATCGGCACGGCCGTGGTTCTGGATGGTATCCGCACCGAGCCCACCTGTTTGCCGGTTGCCTTGTCCACCGCGTAGAGCTGCGGCGGATTGTCCGAGCCGTTCCGTCCGGTACCGTAGATCACCAGCGTCTTCGTCGTGATGATCTGTGCCTGTCCGCGGCCCCCGACCGGCGGAAGAGTAACGCCGGCAAGGATGGGATCCTTGCTCGTCACCTGCATCCAGACGCCATTCGGGATCCACCACGCCTTGTCGCCGGAGTTGAGGTCGTAGGCTGTCACGCCGCCGTATTCCTTCGGCTTTACGATCGAGACGCCGCCGATCATGGACATGCGGGAACGCGCCTCCCAATCGCCTCCACGGTCCTGGCCCGGTGTGTAACCTGGCGGGGGAGGGAGGGCGCCGGCCAAGCCGCAATTGTCGCGGGGCGAGCTGTACCGGAACTCCGAGCAGGGGTCGTGTTGCACCTGGATGGTACTCATGCCGGTCTGCGAGCCGACGTAGATCATCCCGGTCTCCGGGTCGACGGCCGCGCCGCCATCGATGTTCACGCCGCCGCTCGCTCCCGGGGCGTACCACGAACACTTGTAGCCGCTCTTCGCGGTCCCATCGGTCGGCGAAGCGGGAATGTAGTACGGGCCCATCCTGCACTGCTTCGCCAGCTTCAAGGCCGAATCCTTCACCGCCGGCGTGTAGTCGATCAAGTCTGACTCCACCAATCCCTGCTGCGAGTACGGTGCCGGCCTGGTGGGGATAGGCTGCGTTGGCCACGATTCCTCGCCCGGTACCTCGCTCTGCGGAACCGGCGTTTCGACGATCGGCCAGATCGGCTCGCCGGTCACCCGGTCCAGCACGTACATCCACCCTTGCTTGGTCGTTTGGGCAATGACTTTTCGCCGCTGCCCATTCACTGTCACATCCATCACGTTCGGGGACATCGGGGTGTCGTAATCCCAGATGTCGTGGTGGACGAACTGATAGTGCCACCTCCGCTGCCCCGTCTTCACATCGATGGCTACCAGGCTGTTGCCGAACAGGTTGGCGCCCGGTCGATGGCCGCCGTACTCGTCGAGCAACGGCATCCCCGTCGGGATATACGCCAAACCCAACTCGGGATCGGCGGCGTAGGTGGCCCAGGCATCCACCTTTCCCACGCCCTCGGTATGAACCTTCGAGCCTCGCGTCCACGTCTCGGCGCCGAACTCCCCAGGCTGCGGTATCAGGTTGAACCGCCAAAGCTGCTTGCCAGTTCGCACGTCGTAACCGCGAACGTAGCCCGGGATGTTGCGGGAGCGAATCGGGTAATAGCCGTGGATCGACGAGTTACCGACCACGATGACATCGCCAACGATGATCGCTGGCGAACTGTTGGCGATCTGTCCGTAGGAAGGGTCGATTCCGACAGTGCCGTCGGCTCCCGTGCGAGTCACCGGATTCCACGTCTCGCCGGGGCGCGCTTTCCGGTACGGTGCCGCATCCGAGATGATCAGCGATCCGGTATCGTCGACCGCCAGCTTCACCATCGGAAGGTCGAGTCCTTCCATCAGGTCGACGACGCCATCCTTGCCGAACCCTGGGTCCGGACGACCCGTCCGGGCATCGAGCGATGCCATGTGGTATCCGGGCGTTACCACTATGACGCGCTCCTCCCGCCCATCGGTCCAGTACGACAGGCCCCTGCCCGCGAACTGGCGGGGTGCCTTCTGCCAACGGATCCCTTCGTCCAGGCGCCACATCCACAGGGTCTCACCATTCGCGGGATCGATCGCCATCGCCACGCGGCGTGTTGTGGCCACTGTGAACAGGCGCCCGCTCGCATATAGCGGCGTCGTGCGGTAGTACTCGTCAGCTCCGAAGGCGCCGCCCTTCCATTGCCATGCGACTTCGAGATCCTTGAAGTTCGACGCGTCGATCTGGTCGAGCGGAGAGTAGCGTGTACTCCACGCATCCGCTCCCCAATACCGCCACTCGCCGGGAGCATTCCCGCGGATAGTCGTCTGCGCCTGGGAGGCACCGAGCGACCCGGCGCGGAAGAGGATCGCGCCGGAGAGAACCGCGGCGCACAAGGCTGCCAGGAGCATGGCACGCCGACTGATCACGGGTCGCATCATCTCAACTCCTCGTGGACAGCGTTTCATCGGGGAGCCGCCGTGGGCTCGGAACCAGTCAACTTGGCGGACAGAACGCCGCTTCGTGAGGGGCAACCGATGCAGAATCTCCGCCACGACGTGCCCTGCGCCGCCCTCCCATCGCGCTACGGCGTCCGCACTGCGATACGAATGTGTCTGAGAGCCGCGGTATCCGCGGGCAGATCGTCGTCGCCGGCGGGCATCCCGTTGAGCCGGAGGATGAGCGCTATGACCTGCGTGCATTCCTCGGGCGTGAGGCTGCCGGGCGCATCCTTCGGCATCCGCTCGCTGACGAACGCGAACAGATCGGAGAGCGTGCGCCCAGCCCAGGAGTTCGCGAACACCGGGCCGGTATGCGATGCCGCCGTATGACAGCTCTGGCAGCGCCCTGCATAGACATCTCGGCCGGCATTCGCCTGGTCGCGGGTGTACACACCAGTCAAGGTTGTCCGTTCGGCGCCCGCCGTCGTTGTTTGACCGTGGGCTGCTGGGGCCATGATACACATGACGGCGGCGAACTTGACTACGCACCGCATGAGCGTGTCGGAAGCTCCTGCGGACGAGGCGGAGCGCTGACCCTGGGAATCGCTGGACATGAGCAGCGAAACTTACTGCGATGCCGTGTGCGGCGGGTGGCGTTGAGCAGTGTGGCTCCGCCACCCGCGGCAGGACACCACTGGTCAGCTTGTAGCCGCTGGGCCTCCGGGTCGCTGGAGGCACAATTGACAGCTTGCGGATGCGAACCGGTTTTCGCGAACCCTTCGACTGCCGTGCGAAGCGCGCCCTTTGACAGGCAGGGCGATCGCGCCAGGTTATTTCGGCGTGGATGGATGGCGCAGTATCGCAGGCATTCGTTCCGAGTGCTCACGTTAGGCGGTTCCGTGGCGCGCTCATCCCGGATGACGCGGTCCGCGCTCTTGCGTCGTCCGGACTCCTCGCATAGCGTGACAGGCAGCACTCGCGGCGGCAGCACCGGCGCATTACTGCCGGGGCACGCACTCTGGTGGAGCCCGCTCCACAGCAGGAGCCAGACGGTGACGTTCGTGTTCCCCGGGGGCGGCTCGCCCCGCAGCAAGCGACGGTCCGGCTCGTGACTCGATCGATCCTTCCATTGAGCCCCCAAGGCGCCATGCGTGCACTGTCGTCGCCATCCCTCAACGGTGTGACGTCGGTGGTGGCTGCCCTTGCCGCGCTCGGTATGGTCGGGGCACTGGTTCCCGGGAGCGGACTGCGGCAGCCCTTGGCATCGTTTCCTGCGATGACTGTGGGCGCGGCGCTGGGCAGCACGGCGGTCGCGGCTGCGCTCATGGGGCGCGCGCTCCGACGCCGCTGGATCGTGCGCGCCGGCGGAGTGCTGGCTGCCGCGCTCGGGCTGGCGGTTCTGGTGATGCGTTCGACAAGCCCTCAGTCGATCGAAGGGGGAAGGAGGGGTGCTGGATGGCTCGAGGCCGTTCCCCCGACATCGGCCCTGCTGCTGACTCTCTGCGCGGTCGGGCTTCTGGCGCTGACATGGCGTCGGGACCGGAGCGTTGCGCGCGCGGTGGCAGGAGTGCTCGGGGCGGTCGCCCTGCTGCTGTCGATCACGGTGCTCCTTGGGCGCGTCGTCGGCAGCCAGGGTGGTACGGACGTCGTATTCTTTCTCGGAGCCTCGCCGTACGTTCTGGCAATCTGCGGCATCACCGGCGGCGTGCTGATGCGGCTAGCGGCCAGCACGCATTCCCCGCGCTGGCCTCTCGGACGCTGGTTGCCGAACGCCGTCGGCGTTGGCGCGGCGCTGACCGTCATCTTCGCTTGGCTGGCGTTGGTCCAGCGCGACGAGGAGCAGATGCAACGACAGATCGATTTGGCGGCGGTGCTGGCCAATCGGAGCGTGCGCGCGGAGCTGGTCAGGCTGATGAACGGCGTGGAACGCCTGGCCATGCGAGCCGCCGTGCGTACACCGTCGATCGATAGCGCGCTCGTGGCACAGGTGCGCGTGCTGGTGGCCGACGAGACGCAGCCGATCGCTGCAGCGGCCTGGCCGCGAGCGGGCACGCCGCGGGCACGCGCGTTTCCAACCGCGATCGTGGTGCCCTCGGACTCCGCGTTCACGAGCATCCTCCCGGCGATGGTGGCCAGGATGCAGGCGTCGCCCGCGCCTCCGCTCGTGCAGTCGGAGGCGCCTAGCGAGTTTATCGTGTCCCCAACCGGACGCGAGGCGTTCGCCTTGGGTGTTCGGGATTGCTCGGCGGGACCGTGTCGTGCGCCGTTCGCCGTCCTTTTCGACGCACGTCGCGCCTTTCGGACGTTGCTCGCAGACTCGTTGACAGGGTTCCATCTCGCAGTGCGGCTTGGCTCGAGTCTGGTAGTTCGCTCGGCGCCCGACAGCGCGAGCAACATGAAGTGGTTGCGGACAGCCGTGGTCGACGTGCCGGCGGCCGGTGCGCGCTGGCAGATCGCCGTCTGGCCAACGGCATCGACGCTTGCGCGGGCCCAGTCGGATCTGCCTGAGGGCGTCCTGTTGTTGGGGCTGGTGCTTGCCGTCCTCCTTCCGGTGACACTGCGGTTGGCGGACACTGCATGGACGGCGTCGGCGCGGGCAGAACGCCTGCGCGTGAACGCGGCGCTGGAAAGCGCGACCGACAGCCTCTGGGTCTGGGACATCGTGGATGACACGATCGAGCGGGGCCGAGCGCTCTGGACTCGGCTGGGTCACGCACCGCCACTGGCCGCCGTCCCTCTGAGCCAGTGGTTGCAGCTGGTACATCCGAAGGACCGCTCGGATGTCACTCGGGCGATGTCCCGCCATCTGGCCGGCGCCACGGAGTCTATCGAGCTGGAGTACCGCGTTCGGGATGCGGACGATCGATGGCACTGGCTCGTCGAACGCGGGCGCGTGGTCGAACGCTCGGAGGGCGGGCTCCCGCTCCGTGCGCTGGGCGTGACTGCGGATATTACGGAGCGGAAGAACGCGGACGCGGCACTGGCAGCGAGCGAGCGGAAGTATCGGGCGACATTCGATAGCGCCAGCCAGATGAAGGCCCTGCTCGACGAGCGCTCATGCGTGAGAGAGATGAACCCGGCCGGCCGCCGGCTCTGTGCGGACGAGGCCGCCGTCATCGGAAGGCCGATCTGGGAGTTCCCGGCGTTCCGAGGATCGGAAACGGTTAGGCAATCGCTCGAAGAGGCCTGCGCGCGCGGGTACACCGGCATGGGGTCGACGTTCGTGTTGCAGCGGGAAGGAGATTACGGCGAGGTCCACACATGGGATCTTTCGGTCACGCCGATCGCCAGCGACGACGGCACGATCACGCAGCTACTGGTGAACGCCCGCGACATTACCGATCGGAAACGCGCCGAGCAGGCGCTGCGCGAACTAGGCAACCTGGCTACCATGGGTCGGCTGACCGCGCTCGTCGCGCACGAGATCAACAACCCGCTTGCGGGAATCCACTCAGCGTTCAGCCTGGTGAAGCACGCCGTGCCCGAGACACATCCGCACTACAAGTACGTCGGGGCGATCGAACGGGAAATCGCCCGGATTGCGCAGGTTACGCGTCAGCTCTACGAGACGTACCGTCACGAGCCCGAGGCCAGTCGTGGCGCGTCGGTGGAGACCGTGGTGGGCGATGCCGTGGCGTTCATCGAGCAGGTGAATCGAGCGGCGAGCGTCCGCATCAGCGTTGATCTGACGGCGGCGCCCGCGGTCGTTCCGTTTCCGGATGCGCTGATCCGGCGCGTAGTTTACAATCTGGTGCAGAATGCCGTGGACGCGTCGCCACGCGATGGAACGGTGTATGTGACGGCCACGCACGACCATGGTTTGTTCACGCTGGCGGTGCGCGACCAGGGGAGTGGCATCCCGCCCGAAGTCCGGGGACGCATTTTCGATCCGTTTGTCAGTACCAAGGAGCCGGGTCGGCGCACTGGGGGAATGGGGATGGGTCTTGCGCTCGTCCACGGATCCGTGACGGCGTTCGGCGGCGCCGTCGGCGTGCACGACGCGCCGGAAGGTGGGTCCGTGTTTGTCGTACGACTTCCCCTTCCGCACTCTCTCGACGGAACAGCCTATGGAAATGGGACGCATTCTGCTCGCTGACGACGAACCGACTTTCGCCACCTCCACGGCCGAGCTTCTGCGCCTCGAAGGGTACGCCTGCGAGACGGTTTCGAATGGCGAGGATGCACTGCAACGTGTGCGTCAGGAGTCGTTCGATCTGCTGATCGCCGATCTGGAGATGCCCGGCAATGCCAACCTCGCACTCGTCAGGCAGATCGCCAGCGAAAGCGGCGGACTCCCGGTGATCGTGATCACGGGGTATCCGTCGGTGCGGTCGGCGGTGGCATGCATCGAGCTACCGGTGTCCGCATACCTGACGAAACCGCCCGATATCCCGGAGCTGCTGGCCAAGGTGAAGTCTTCCGTTACAAGGTTTCGTTCCTATCAGGCCATGCAGCGGATCGAGCAGCGCCTGGCGGCTTCACGTCAGGAGTACACAGAGCTGGCGGCCGTCCGCGAGCTGGCGGGCGCTGGCGCCGGCGCCGACGTCTTCCTGTCCCTGACGTTACGCAACGTCATGGGATCATTGACGGATCTGCAGGAGATCGGTCGCGCTCTGGCGGGAAATCCGGTCGAGTGTCATGCGTGTACGCTGCTCAACTGCCCGCGCGGCGCGCAGCTGCGAAATGCGGTGCAGCGCACGGTCGATGTGCTGGAGGAAACCAGGCGATCGTTCAAGTCAAAGGAACTGGCAGAACTGCGCCGTCAACTGGAACTGCTGCTGGCGACCAACTGACAATCCGGACCGGCGCGTTGCGGCTTGCGCCGAGCCGAAAATCAAGTAAGATGCGATGGGGCCGCCGATGTGATTCGCTCGGCGACGTCCATCATATCCGGTGCACCGCCGGAACCTTGTCGAACGGGGCGTATGGCTCCGTGAGTCGAAGGCATGACGCAGCGCCAACGTCGGCGCGCATCGTGCCTTCTTCGTTTTTCGTACCTTTGCGGCCCGTGTTCACCGGGCGGAGGTCGCTGTCATGGCGAATGAGCTGCGAAACGGTTCCTTCTCGCTGGCGGGCCCCGATGTGGTCACCGCCGGGTCGACGTTACGGTTGGTGGCCCCGGCAACACCTGAACCGACACCCGCTGCGTCGTCGTCGCCTACGGTGCGTGTAGTCAGTTCCAGCAGGCTGACGCGAGAGGCATTGGCAGACAGCCTGGCAAGGCGAACCGGATTCATCGTCGACGCGTCCGCGCCGGAGTGGCTGGCAACACAACGTCGCACCTCAGGCGCGCAGGACATCATCGTGCTCGACCACGCCACGGATGGTGGCATTATGGTCGACCTCATTGCCGCTGCGCGTCGAGGAGCGCCAACGAGCGACATGGTAGTCGTGGGAGTCGATGATCGTGACGTCATTGGCACTCTGATCGACGCCGGCGTTCGCGCATTCGTGCTGCAGGGCGCCGCCCCGGGCGAACTCGTCGCCGTGATCGGCGCATTGTCGGCCGAGACACCGGCGCTGCGAATCGACGTGCCGGCCACCTTGATGGCGCAGTCGCCGTCCGACGACGCCGACGCTCCTGATCCACGCTTGTCACGCGAGGTCCAACTGACGCCCAGGGAACGACAGGTCATTCAACTCATCGTCGACGGCATGTGCAACAAGGAGATCGCGACGACGTTAGGCGTCGCTATCCACACAGTGAAGAGCCATGTCCACAGCGTTCTGCAGAAGATGTCCGTGGGCTCGCGGCTGGCACTGGCCGCGCTGGTGCGGCGACAGGCGGATCGTCGTGCACTGCTGGCGATGCCGGCGGCGCCGGATGGCGGTATGCCGGATGTCCGGCTGACCCGCTGACGCCGTAGTTCACTCCGCTCGTCACCGGCGGATACCCGCGCCCTCCGCCATTTCGGCTCGGATTCGCGCGGCATCCGCCGGCCGCTGGAGCGAGTCGTACGCCGCCACCAGGTCGGTCCCCGCGAACTGCACCCACGGCGCCGGCGGACTCGGCAGCTTCAACAAGAGGTCATACGCCACCCGGCTCTCTCTCTCGCCTTCGGCAAAACGACGCTGACCCAACAGCGCGCGGCCGAGTCGGGCGTGCGCAATCCCGACATACAGGTGATCCGGCTCCAGCGTTTCGGAGTATCGACGGAGCACATCGCGAAACATTCGCTCGGCACGGACGAACTCCCGTCGCTCCGCGTACACGCCCGCGAGGTTGGATAGCGCGATCCCGATCAGGTAGTGCTTGTCTTCGTAGACGTTGCGGTAGATGTCGGCCATGCGGCGGAAATCGGCCTCGGCTTCGTCCAGACGTCCCTGCCGCTGGGCCACACGGCCAAGCTCGTTCAGTGCCGACGCCACCCGGGGATGCGACTTGCCGTAGACGCGCTCCTGCGTCGCCAATACCTGCCGCAGGATAGGCGTTGCCTCATCAAGGCGCCCCTGCGAAACGATCGCCCGGGCGAGCATCACGAGCGCGGACGCCGTTTCCTGGTGATCTGCACCGTAGAAAGAACTGATGATGTCCAGCGCCTCGCGATCGTACCGCTCGGCCTCCGCATAGTGGCCAGCCTCGAACTGAATGGCGCCGAGGTTGATCAGGTCATCGGCAACATGTGGATGCCGAGCGCCGAAGATCTCGCGGTCGAGCGCCAGCACGATACGGTTGAGCGAGTCCGAGGCAGTGTAGTTGCCCGAGTAGAAGTAGCTGTTGGCCAGTTCGGTGAGGCTGGCGGAAAGGTCAGCCCTCGACCTGGCGGGCCCGGACTGCGCGCGGACTGCATCTTGCAACACGGCGATCGACTTGGCGTACTCGCCACGATTCTGCAGCACGACTCCCAGCGCGGTCGTGGCGCGCGCGATTCGCGCGTCCGTCGGTGGCAGCCGCTGTTTCAGATAGCCAAGGCCATCGCGGATGAAACGCTCGGCCTCGTCGTATCGTGCCTGGTCTGCACGCAGAAGGCCGAGCGCCACCATGCTGCGCGCGATCTCCGGATGCTGCGGGTCGAAGATTGCCTGACGCTGCCGCAACGCGGACTCGAGCAACGTATCCGCGCGCTCCTGCTTGCCGAGTTTCTGGTATATGCTCCCCAGCGTTTCATGGAGTGCGGCCTGCACCTCAGGCTCGCCGTCGAGTCGGGCGGCTTCCTGGGCGCCGCGGTCGATCAACGTGATCACGCGCAGGCTGTCCGCGGGGCCGACGGCCTCGTCGCCTCCCTGAAACAGGTTCATCAGGAAGCCCTGGATCTGCTGGGTTCGCTCGGCCTCCGCCACCGCGGCATTCCTCGCGTCCGCCAGACGCAACGCGTAGAAGGCTGTCAGCGCAATGACCGCCACCAACGCTGCGGCCGTGCCGGCCAGGGGCCGCCAGTGCCGCCGCGCGAACCTGGATACGCGGTACCGCGCACTGTCCGGTTGGGCCTCGAGCGGTTCGCCGCGCACGAAATGGTCAACGTCACGAACGAGCGCCTCCACCGAGGGGTAGCGCCGACCGGGCTCCTTGTGCATGGCCGTCAGACAAAGAACGTCCAGTTCCTTCCACTCGTCGCGCGTAACCGCCGGTGCTGGAACGCTGTCCCCGTGTGCCGGAAGCCTGGCTGCCTGCGATGGCCGGAGCGGATCGCTCTCCAGGACGATGGCCTCTGCCTGCCCGGGAGTCCGGTCCGAGAGATCGAACGGGAGTCGACCGGCGATCAATTCGTACAAGATGACCCCGAGCGAATAGACGTCCGTATGCAGACCGACGTGCGTGCCGGCGATCTGCTCCGGCGCGGCGTACGCCGGAGTCATCAGTCGCAGTCCGGTGCGTGTCCGCGTCGCGTCGTCCAGGACGTCGAGCTGCTTGGCGATGCCGAAATCGAGCAGCTTCACCGACCCATCTTCGGTGACCAGGACATTCGAAGGCTTGAGATCCCGATGGATGATCGCATGACGATGCGCGTGAATCACGGCTGCACATACCTCCCTGAAGAGACGGAGGCGCTGTTGCAGCGTCGACGCGCGTGAGGCACACCAGGATGTCAACGACACGCCCTCGACGTATTCCATGACAAACCATGGAGTCCCGTCCGGAAGCGTGCCGGCATCGAACAGCGTCGCGATCGACGGATGGTTCAACTGCGCAAGCGCGCGCTGCTCGAACGCAAATCGTTCCCGCAGTCCGGGCGACAACCAGGCATCACGCAGCACCTTGATCGCTGCCACGCTGCCCAAGTCGACTCGATCCGCCAGGTACACCACGCCCATCCCTCCCTCACCGAGCTTGCGACGGATCGTGTAGGCGCCGAACCGCGCGCCGGCACGCACGCCGGCATCCGGTGCATTCAGGACAGCGTCAGCGATGTTGGCCACGGGCCGATCGAGCAATGAATCGGCTCGGGCATCCTCGACCAGCAGGGCCATGACTTCGTCGTGGAGCTTCATGTCTGCCCCGCACTCCTCTCGGAGGATACGAAGCTGCTCGGACTTCGCGAGGTCGGCGACGCGGTGGAAGAGATCCTGCACACGTTCCCAGCGTGCGGCATCCATTTGGCGCACCGTTACCCTCAGGACCGCCGTCTAGGACGTGGCGCGCAATTCACGCGCCAGCCACGCTCGCGCCGCCCGCCAATCGCGCAGGATCGTCGCTTCCGACACTCGCAGAAGCTCAGCGGTCTCCGCGACGTCGAAACCGCCGAAAAAACGACTTTCGACGACCATGGCCTGACGCGGATTGACTTGCGCGAGCACCTCCAGCGCATCGTTGAGCGCCAGCAGTTCCGCTGCCGTCGAGGGGATCGCATCGTTCGAGTCGGTGAAAGTCACCATCGCCGCTCCGCCACCTCGTTTGGATGCATTCCGCCTCCGCGCAGCCTCGATGAGCACTTGTCGCATTGCCCTGGCCGCGATGCGCCTGAAGTGCGGGTGCGAAGCGTAACCCACCTGCGGCGTGGCTGACAGCTTGAGCCATGCCTCGTTGACTAGCGCCGTTGGGCTGAGGGTGGCCTCCGGGTCGCTTCGACGCACGCTTGCGGCCAGTCGGCGTAGTTCCTCATAGGTCGCGGAGAAAATGACATCCAGATTCTCGCGAGCGTTCGCTTCGCCGTCCGAAGGTGCGTTGGTTCGGTCAGGGTGACCCATGCTGCGTTGGCAGTCAGCCGTGGCGGAAGTGACGAGCGGACGAGTCAGGTGAACACGTGTCCACGTGCAAGAATCATGGCACGGTCATCGACAACAGTTTCTGCGCTGGTACGAGTTTCGTACAGTCCTGGTGTCGCACGAACGGCTAACGGAGGTCGCTCTGGCCGCCGGCGACTCCGACACCGACGGGGTATGCGGGGTTTCGCGCGAAGTCCAGGTTGACCAAACAAGGCGGCCACTGGTCTCGCTGCCAGCCCGGCGGTATGGTATGGCCTTCGGGTGTGGATCGGTGGCGAAGCGCAGATCTCGGTTCGTGTTGGGGTTGGTGCGTCCAACGGTCCCACGAATGGCGCGACTTCTGGCCGGCCAGCATGTCTCATCACGATTACCATGTGGGAACGGAGCCTGGCGTATCGCTCGCTGCCAAGCGCCTGCTGGAGATCGTGGCCTACTATCTCGTTGCCACAGTCCTGCTGATCCTGGCGCTTCGTTATTCGCCGGACGTAGTGCAGCGCGTTGCCGGGACACCGCTGAAGGCACTCGGCGGCGACGAACGCGGGATTGGATCGCGAGCGATCGAGGCGCTGAGTACGCAAGGCATCGAGTCCTTGTCGCTTCGCGATCAGGCAGCAGCTGCACTCATGGCAATGGTGGGCGCGGTCGCAACCGCTCTCCCGGTCGCCTGGGTGTACTCCCTGACACGCCGTCGTCGCGGCTTCGAGCAGTCCATGGTGCACATCATCCTGCTGCTGCCGATCGCCGTAGCGGGCATGGTGGTCCTGATCCGGAGCAGCCTGGCCCTGGCGTTCAGTCTGACCGGGATCGTCGCCGTCCTGCGGTTTCGGAATACCCTCGAAGACGTGAAGGACGGCGTGTTCGTGTTCATCGCCGTGAGTATTGGCATGTCTGCGGCGGTGGGTGCGCTGGCGATCGGCGTGGTAACGTCAGTGGTCTTCAATGCCTGCGTCCTCGTGCTCTGGTGGCTGGACTTCGCCCGGCGTCCGATGGAAGGCGGGCACGGCGGACTGCGAAAGCTGGCGCGTCTTCCGAGGGTCGTGGCTGCGCACAAGCGCGACGACCTGGATGTTGCGGCCGATACCGCTATGGGGGACGAGTTGTTCGCACAGGCAGCACAGGCGTGGCGGCGGCAGCTGCAGATCACTGCCGAACGTGGCATTCCGGGACCCAAACGCTTCAACGCGACATTGCGCGTTCACTCCGTATCCGGTGACGCGACTCGGCCCGTTGTGGAGGAACTTCTGGGAATCCATGCCAAGCGGTGGGTCTTGTCCGGCTTCGTTCCGGGAGATGGCGATACGTTGAAGCTGACGTATCGCGTCCGCGTCGGGCATGGAGCCCGTGCTGCCCTGCTCGATGCGGTACGGGCGGCGCCGAGCGTGACTGGCGTCGAGCTGACATGATGCGTCCCGCGCCGTGAAGATGCGTGCAGGCGCAGTGCGTAGCGGCATGGCTGCCGTCGGGCTGTTCGTTGGAATGGCCTGCGCGCAGGAATCGCCTCGCCAGAGCACGCCGCCGCTCGCAGGATTCGACCTGCATGGCGCTGGGGCGATGCGTGTCTTCCTGCCGGCCGATCTCCGCGAGGTCTCTGGCTTGGCGGTGACGCTCGAGGGTCGCGTGCTCGCGCATGCCGACGAAGTCGGTGTCGTGACGCAGATCGATCCCGGTACCGGCACTGCGATCAAGCATTTCGCGCTGGGCCAGCAACCGCCGCGAGGCGACTTCGAGGGAATTGCGGTTGCTGGCGAGCGCATCTTTCTCGTGACGAGCGATGGGCGCCTGTTCGAGACCCGGGAGGGGGCAGACGGGTCCTCGATGCCGTTTACTGTCACCGATACCGGTTTCGGGAAGTTGTGCGAGATAGAAGGGCTGGCGTGGGAGCCGACGGAGGGCGTCCTCCTGCTCGGTTGCAAGCAGCCTCGGGTGCGCGAAACTCCACGATTGCTGACGCTATTCCGCTGGTCCGTCGAGCACGGGCGAGCGGCCTCACCGGATCGATTGACCGTGGACCTGACGGGCCTGATGTCTACGACGGCGGCATCGAGCGTGCGCGTTTCCAGCGTGGATCTCGATCCGCGCACGGGTCACCTGTTCGCGATAGCCGGCCCCCGATGGCAGGTGGTGGAGCTGACGATCGAGGGGCGTGCCGTCGGCGCTACAGCGCTCGACCGTCGGCTGCATCCGCAACCCGAAGGCCTGGTGTTCCTGGGCGATTCCGTGCTCCTCATCGCCGATGAAGGAGGCCGCGACCGCGGGATGCTCACGCGCTACCGCCGCCAGGCTGGCCTCACCGGTCAGGCGTACCGCGCGACTGCCAAGTACGGGTCACGCCAAGCCGTTACCCACTCGACGCGGGCTCTGTCGCCGAGGGCGAGGCGCTTCCGACGACCGTCGAATCGGTTCGTCCGAACATCAGGGACAGTCCGTACGCGATCGCCCCGACCAGGGTCAGTGCGATCGCGACCCGCATCGCCGCCACCAGAAAGGCGGCGTCCAGCACGGGAGCGGTGAACTCGTACTGCCGCAGGACGGCGCCACGGTCCAGCATCCAGTGCCATGCGGTGTGCGCAACCAGGGCGGAAAGCAGGATCGTCAGGCCGCGTTCGCGGTGCATCCGGCGCATTACGAAAGAAAGCACAGGCACCATCGACAGCAGCACGAAGATCTGTCCCAACTCTACGCCAAGGTTGAACGACAGGAGCGATGTAGCCAGATGCGCGCCGGCAAACTGCAACGACTCCCGCAGCGCGAACGAGAAGCCAAATCCGTGAACGAGACCGAAGCCGAAAGCGACGAGCCAGCGACGGTCCACTCGAGCGCCCAGCATGTTCTCGCACGCCATGTAGACGATCGATGCCGCGATCAGAACCTCGATCAGCGGCGGGAACCAGAGCCCATCCGGGGCTATGCCCAGCGCCGAGGCGATGAGCGTGATCGAGTGCGCGACCGTGAATGAAGTGACGACGGCAATAAGGGGACGGAACCGCCGGACCGGAATGACCAGACAGAACACGAACAGCAGGTGATCGATGCCGTCCAGGATGTGCTCGAATCCGAGTCTGACGAAATGGAGCGACGCCTGATACCACTTTGGGTCCAGCCGCACCAGTCCCGGATTGCCGATGTACTCGAAGGCACGTTCGTTGCCCCCGGCCGGCACGAAACGGAGGACCGTTGTGGTGCGCACACCCAGATGCGCGAGCGACGGTTCAATCGAGAATGGCGAAGTCGCATTGGCGATCTGGTATTCGAAGACGACGTCGAGCAGCGCCTGCTGCCACGGTATGTCGGTTTCGGCTGGCAACGGAGGTCCAACGGTATTCGTCACCGCGGCATCGAACGAGGTGAACGCACGTTCTGACGGGAGCGAAGCCCGAACTGCGACGATCCGAGGGCGGTCGAGGCGTCGCGATTCCTCGAATAACTGGACGTAGTCCGCTAGCCAGAGCTGCGCTGCCTCGCGAAGGACTGGCGTCGCACGTGGAATGTCGAGGTAGCCTGGCCCGCGTTGCGGGGGCTCGATGTCCCGCATGGCGGCGAGCGGGACGCGGATGACCGTCCGCAACACATTTCCCTCGGGTTTGATGAACATGAACACCGTGACGGTGCTTGGTACCTCGTGCGCTGACGGCTCCGCCGGCACGGCGAGCAGCATCAGGCAGCCAGCCACCGCTGGAAGCGTTAGGCGACGCACCGCCGACAGGAAGCATACGGAAAGCCGTGACATGAGCGGTGGTGCGGAGAGAGTCGCCTCGGACGGGCTATGGACGGACGTTGGGTCAGGTGCTTCATTAGGGTAACGTCCGGGGTACCTTGGATCCAGCACGCGTCACCTTCGGCAACTATCACCGGAACAAGGAGACTGTCCATGTCGCAGAGACGGAGGCTGGCGGTGGGCGTCGGGCTCGTGGCAGCGTTGGCGGTCGGGCAGCACGCACTGCAAGGCGCGACGGACGCGCAGACCGTCCAGGCGCCGAGATTCGAGGTCGATCCGCTCTGGCCGAAGCCGTTGCCTAACCACTGGCTCCTCGGCTCGACGATCGGCGTCGGTGTCGACTCGCGCGACCACGTCTTCATCATTCATCGCGGCGACTCTACGCTCAACCGGCGTACGGAGACCGGAGCGGATGCGAACCCGCCGATCGGCGAGTGCTGCCGATCCGCGCCGCCGATAGTCGAGTTCGATCCCGAAGGGAACCTGGTGAACGCGTGGGGCGGTCCGTCCCCGGACTACGATTGGCCAAGCTCAAACCACGGGATCACGCTCGACGCCAAGGACAATGTCTGGATCGGCGGAAATGGCGGCGGCGATTCGCACATCCTCAAGTTCACGCATGACGGCAAGTTCCTGATGCAGATCGGACAGGCGCATCAGGCCACGAACAGCAACAGCACGACGTCCTTCGGTCGTGTCGCCAAGGTCTCGTTTGACGACAAGGCCAATGAGGCCTATGTCGCCGATGGCTATGGCAACAAGCGCGTCGCGGTGATCGACATGACCACGGGTGCGATCAAGCGCTTCTGGGGCGCGTACGGCAACAAGCCGGACGATGCCAACCTCGGTCCCTACCGGCCAGACGCTCCGCTCGCGCAACAGTTCCGCAACCCCGTGCATTGCGCCGAACCGACGACCGACGGGCTGGTCTACGTCTGCGATCGCCCGAACGATCGTATCCAGGTCTTCCGCAAGGACGGGGCGTTCGTCAAGGAGCAGCGTATCGCGCCGAATACGCTGGGCGACGGATCCGTCTGGGACATCGCGTTCTCACGCGATCCGCAACAGAAGTACATCCTGCTGGCCGATGGCAAGAATGAGAAGATCTACGTGATCGACCGTCAGTCGCTCGAAATACTCACGAGTTTCGGCGATGGCGGTCGGCAACCCGGGCAGTTCTTCGCAGTCCACAGCATCGCCACGGACTCGAAGGGAAACCTGTACACGACAGAGACGTACGAAGGCAAGCGCGTACAGAAGTTCGTCTACAAGGGCCTGGCATCCTTGACCAAGGGGCATCAGGGAGTAGTCTGGCCCGCGAAGTGACAGCCTGACCGTTCACGCGGTGTCTTGGATGAGCGAGGGAGGAGCTATGGACTTCGCTGAGCGCCTATTCGGAGTTGCCCCTGACGGCGGCAGCGGCGCATACGAATTGCTCGTTGTCGTCGCACCTCTGCTCGTCGCCTTGTGGTGGCGACGAATCCGCACCCTCGGACGCTAGTCAGACGACGCGTCCGACTCTCAATTTGCCAGGTTGCCAGGATACCGCGATGCCATCGTCGTAGGCCCGCGGCTCCGGGTCGCCGACTACGCCAATGCGTCGAGCATGCTTCGCAGTCGGGCGCTGGTAGCGTCCCACGACCAGTCCCCGTGTACCCACTTGGCTCCTGCTTCACCCATGGCGAGAGCGCGCGCGGGGTCGCCCATGAGCGTGAGGATCGCACTGGCTACCGCGGCAGGATCCTCCGGATCCACCAGCAACCCGGTTCCGCCGTCGCGCACCGCTTCCGGGGCTCCGCCCGAGTTACCGACCACGATTGGACGGCCGACGGCCGAGCCCTGCAGGAAGACGGCGCCCAGAGCTTCGATGTCGAGACCCATCATGCGCGAGCGACACGGCATCGCGAAGACGTCACCGGCACGGAAATACGCTGGCAAGTCGGCGTAAGGCACGGCGCCAGCGAATGTCACGCGATCGCCGCCCGGTGTTGCGCTCGCCATTCGCTTGAGCGCGGCATCGTACGGTCCTCCACCGACGATCAGCAGTCGTGCGTCGGGGAATTCGCGGTGCACGAGCGGAAGCGCCTTGATCAGTGTGTCCTGGCCCTTGCGTGCGACCAGCCTCGAGACGCAGGCAATGACCGGCGCCGAACCCAGCGCATGGCGCTCACGAACCGCGGCATCGGACACCCCCGGGTGGAAGCTGGCGGTGTCGACCCCGCTGGGCAGCAGCTGCATCCCGCCGCTCCAGCCGAACGCAGGCTCCAGCCTCGTTCGTGCCCAGGACGAGACGGCGGTCAACAACGTCGCGTGACGTCCGATGTGACGCAACAGCCCCGGCACGAGCGCCCCGGTCAGTTCCAGCCCATGCGTGAATCCACCGTAACGAACGCCATGCTTGCGAACCATCGCCGGTCCCATGTGCGCCAGGGGCCAGGTCGCGCCGAAGAGCACGACGTCCGGCTTTCTATCCGCCAGTAGTTGATGCAACTGACGGCGAATCGACGGCACCGGCAACATCATTCCGGTGGCGACGCGAACGACCTCGTGCGGATAATCCCGGTCGAACGCTTTCCAGTCCCCAAACCGCGACGAAACGATCGTGACGCTCCCAACGGGGAACGGACGGAACATGCGGTCGACGTAGTCGTTGATACCGCCGATCCGGGGAGGGAAATCGTTCGTGACGACGAGAACTCTCACGGACAGATACGTATCGTCTTGTCAGCCGCCACGGTATCCCCGGGACCCAATAGGTGTCTTCCGGGCGCGAAGGTAGCACGTCATGCCCGCCTTGCCTGCTCCATCGGCTCTCCGATGACGGCGCCGCGCTGGCGATGCGGTTCGCTGCCTGGCGCGGGCATCGTTCGCTCTCTCTGGATGTGCGCCACGTCACCTCGTCACGCAGAATCTCTCCCCAGACTCTCCGCTCGATCCGGCGCTCGAAAGGGGCCCTTCGGGGTATTGTGCGTCCCTCATCGTCCGGTACCTGCGCTCATGGCGGCACGATGGTATCGCTTTCGTTCTACCCACGTTTCGCGACTTCTCATGGAATGCAACCAGGCTCTCATCAGAGCGGTTCCGTACCCGACGCGTAAGACTCCCGTACATCCGAGACTCTCTCTGCGGGTCCGAACGGCGATCCTTGTCCCCGTCATCGTACTGCCGTCAGCCTGCTCGGGGAGCGACTCGATTGCCGGTCCGATTCCGGGCCCTGGTCCCGGTGGGGGCAATAACGGCGGAACGCCCACCATCACTGCCACGAGCGCCAGTGTTGCCGGCTATCGGGCCGTGGGCGATTCAGTGCATGTCTTCGCCGATTATCTGGCCTCGAATGCGAGTCAGCTTTTCGATCACTGGTCCGGCGATGTTGGCGTGCTCGCGGATCCGACCGCCGAACATACGACGTTCATCTGGAACGCTCAGAGCGTCAGGCTGACAGCGGTGTATCGCACGATAGCGCCGTGGCACCCGGTTCAGACGACCGTGAGCGGCGTCGATTTCTGGTACTACGTCCCCCAGAATCCGAACGGCATCATCTTCGCGTTTCATGGTTCGGGCGGATCGGCGGCCAACTGGTTCACGCACGCGGAGAACCTTCGTTTCTCGCGCGCCGCGGTTGCCGATGGGTATGGCGTTGCGGCGCTCAGCAGCCATGACCGCACGAGCCAGCAATGGACGCTGACGCCGATTTCCACCGCTAACCCGGATGTCCAGAACGTCCAGTCAGCGCTCGCGCGGTTGCAGGCGTCCGGGCTCATTTCGCCATCGACTCCACGTTACGCGGTCGGGGCGAGCAACGGCGGCAGGATGACGGTGCGGATTGCGCAAGTTCTGGGCTGGAACGCCGTGGTGAACTACGTGTCGCAGGGAGATCCGGACACCCTGATGATGGCATCGACGACGCCCACCGCGTTCTACATGCGACGCAACGACAGCCAGGCGCTGGTGAACTGGCAAGATGCCCAGCGCTATTCGATGAACATGCAGGCGCGAGGCGTACCGTCGGAGTTCGTGCTGTGGGGGCGCTCGCCGCTCTACCCGAAGAAGTTCGCGCGGATTCCCGGCATCGACGACGCGGCGTCGATCGCGATCTTCAATGCGTTGAACGCGGCGGGTCTGATGGATGCCGGCGGTTACCTGCTGAGCGATCCGACGACGAACCCCGGACCGTGGCAGGCAGCGATTCCACCGGCCTATCGAGGCGGTGCGCTGTCCGCCAACATCGGCGCGTTGCTCGACGATGCCTTCGCGGAGCACGGTTTCTTTTCCGACATGAACGAGCGCGCACTGGCGTTTATCAAACGGCACCCGTAGCATCGATGACGGATCGCACGGCGCCGCCTCCAGTGTTTCCCAGGCGTGCAGGAACCGCTCCAACCGCTACGACTTCCTGAACGTTCGCATTCCATCTCGTTCGCCCATGCCGACAATGCAACAGGCGGTGCCCGTGATCCTCGAGGGTCACGGCATCCGACTCGAGCCACTGGCCGACGCACACCATGACGCGCTCCAGGCTGCGGCCAGCGACGGACGTCTCTGGGAACTCTGGATCACATCCGTGCCCGAAAAGGACAGGATGGACGCGTACATCAGGGCAGCGCTCGACGGCCAACGCACGGGTCACATGTTGCCGTGGGCGGTGCGCGAGCTTGCCAGCGGGACGATCGTCGGGTCGACGCGCTATCATGACATCGTTCCGCAATCCGCTCGGGTGGAAATTGGCTATACCTGGTACGCGGAGCGGTGGCAACGCAGCCATGTGAACACGACCTGCAAACTGCTGCTGTTCGCCCATGCATTCGAGACACTCGCGTGCGGCGTGGTGGGTTTTCGTACCGATAGCTACAACTTCCGGTCGCAGCGAGCGATCGAGGCGCTGGGGGCGAAGAAGGATGGCGTGATACGGCACTTCGGAACGAGAAGGGATGGCTCAGTCAGGGACACGGTGATGTACAGCGTGCTCTCGTCCGAGTGGCCCGACGTGAAACGGCATCTGTTGTCCCGGCTGGCGCGTCACGGGCGCCCCGGCACCTAACCATGATCCCCATCGCGCTCCGGCGTCACCGTGACGCCAACGTGCGCGCATCGCTTCGGTGCGGAGTCGCATGAGCTTCCAGCCATTCGAATTGGAGCACTACCAGTCCCGCTGGGAACGCACCGTGGAGGTGAACCTGGCAGATAGCAGCGTCCAGTGCCTTGTTACGAGGGAATGGCTGACGGCGGATGAGCAAGCTGCTCTGTTGAGCACTGGTCTGTACTACCCTGAAGTCAACGGCAGCGCAGGTCTGCGGCAGCGCATCGCGGCAATGTACCCTGAGGCCAGCGCCGCGAATGTGCTCGTCACGGTCGGCGCCGCGCAGGCGAACAGCATGGTGTGCCAGGCCATATTGGCCCCCGGCGACGAGGTCGTCGTCGTCTCTCCGGGGTACCGGCAGGTCTGGGGATTGGCGCTGAATGCCGGGTGCCATGTCCGCGAACTGATCCTGACTCCGGAAGACGCGTGGCGTCCTGACCTCGATGCGCTCGATCGACTGATCACCTCGAAGACGAAGCTCGTAGCCATCGTCAATCCCAACAATCCGACTGGGACGATCCTCACGGATGTGGAACGGGCACGTGTGGTCGCCGCATGCGCTCGCGTCGGCGCGTGGCTGCTTGCGGACGAGGTTTATCAAGGGACGGAACTCGGCGGCCAGCCGGAAACGCGAAGCTTCTGGGGAGAGTATGATCGCGTGATATGCACCAACAGCTTGTCGAAGGCGTACGGACTCGCTGGGCTGCGGATCGGCTGGGCAGTGGCTGACCGGGAGACGATCCAGGCGCTGTGGCGCCGACACGAGTACGCGGTAATTGCCGCGGCGGCACCGAGCATGACGCTCGCCGAGCTGGCGGTGTCGCCCGCCAAGCGCTCACAATTGTTCGCGCGGCAGGAGGCACTGACGCGTGCTGGTTGGGATGTACTGAAAGACTGGCTGGCTGGGCAGGGCGGACGATTCAGCGTGGTCCCGCCAGATGCAACCGCCATTGCCTTTGTGCGCTACCATCTGCCGATCGAGTCCGTTGCGCTGGCGGATCACATTCGCACGGCGACGGGCGTACTGGTCGCACCCGGTTCGCTGTTGGGCACCGAGCACCACCTGCGAATCACGTTGGGCTATGAGCCGGCCAAGGTTCGTGGTGCGCTAGACCGAATTGGTGCCAGCCTGGACAGACTCGTCCCTGTGTCGGCGGCTGGGTAGACACTCGTGGCGAGCCTCGCGACTTCGGTGTCGTGACAGCGCGCAAGGAATCCCTGGACTACCCGTTCGCGACGATGTCGTCCGCTCGCAATACGACTTGCCGGAATACGACTAAAGTGGGAGACGGCTTGGCGACAGGCCGTTCGGGGACGCCTCCTTCAACGCAACGACGAGTGGTGCGTAGCGTTTCGAGGGAACGAGATCGAGCTGGCGCCACGGGCATGTCGTCGTGGCGGATCGGGAGTTGGTCGGCCCGGCGGGTTCGACGCGCGAAAATGGCCAATGGTGCCCGGCGACGTGGCGCTCCCACACAAGGCTGGACCGTTTCTGCTAGCCTCGCATAGACATCGGCGCATGGAAACACCTGGATTCTCCGCACGCAGAATCGCCGCATCGGAGCCCGTTAGAACGGCCTCCAGGATGACGGCGGTGTTTCTGCTGGCGCTCCAGGCGCTTCTGTGGATTGGCGGTCCTATTGTCGATGGACGAAACGAAGCGGCGTCCGCCGGGACGCAGACGCACGTCGAGGAACTGGGTGGCACGAAGTGCCCGCGGGCGCACAGCCACCTCGACTGCCTCATCTGCCGCACCCTTGCTGAGGGAGTCATCCTTTCGGCTTCTGTGGCGCTCCTCCCCGTGGGGCTGGCGGACGACGTCGCGCTGTACAGGACGGCGGTGTTACCGACCCGTGCCGATATCGCGGGAGTTCTCGGGCCTCGCGCACCTCCCGTAGCGTAGGCAGCGGCAGTCATCAGCGAGTGGAGCCGTCAGCGGTCGCGTGTTTCTCGCGGCCGCCGCCCGTCGGCCGATCGGTCGAGGGATCGCTCCCCGTTCAACAGTCTGCAACTACGCAACCAATGCGAACTCATTTGTGGCGCGCGACGGTTGTCGCGACCGCGATCCTGGCAGGATGCCGGCTCGGAGCGCAAACGCCGGCGGACAGTCTCGTCAGGCGCCAGCAGCGCGCGCTCGACTCACTGGCTGCCGAGCTTCGCTCGCTCGGAGTCCGGATTGCCGTCCTCGAGCGAATGAAGGCCACCGGGGACACATCAGTCGTGGACGAGCTGGCGGCTTTGAGAGCCGCGGCGGCCGCGGCAGCCACCGATTCGGCCGCGGCGTCGCGACCACAGGCGGCGCGGCTCGGTCAGAATGCACTGAATCCGGAGATCTCCGTGACGGGTGACATCCGCGCTCACGGGCGGCGGCCGGGACCTCAGACGGATACCTATTCGGCACGGGAGTTCGAGGTCGCGTTCCAGTCCGCACTCGATCCGTTCTCGTCGGCGAAAGTCTTCCTGTCGGTCGAGGATGGAGAGGTCGCTGTCGAGGAGGGGTATGCCTACTTCACATCCTTGCCGGCGCACCTGCGTCTCGATGTGGGCCGATTCCGCCAGCAGGTGGGCGAACTCAATCGGTGGCACCTGCATGCGCTTCCGGAGGACGAGTACCCGCTTGTCCTGCGGCGTTTCGGGGGTGAGGACGGTCTCTCTGCGCCGGGCGTGTCGCTGTACTGGCCGCTCCCGTTTTCCGGAGCGCGCGGCGCCTATGAGCTGACGGTTCAGGCGACGACCGGGACGAGCGATATCCTGGATGCCGGAGGGCGTCGCCCCAGCTACAACATGCAGCTTGCCGGGTTCTGGCAGCTTAGCCGATCGACGTATGCGCAGGTCAGTGCCAGCGGATTGTACGCCGCCAACCCGGACTCGAGCCTGACGTCACGGCTGGGGGTGGCCGCCGCCCGCTTCAGCTGGCGTCCGCCACAACAGGCGCAGGCTCGCGAACTGACGCTCCGGAGCGAGGTCTGGTTCCTGAAGCGGACGTTCGATCTGCCGGGAGACGAGTACTTCGACCGGGGCCGGACGGGTGGATACGTGGACGGATCGTGGAAGCTGGATCGTCGATGGATAGCGAGCGTGCGCGGTGACTACGTCGAGTCGCCGGATCGCGGTCCGGTCGACCACGAATGGGCGGTCACGCCGACGCTCACTTTCTGGCCAAGCGAATTCGTTTACGTGCGCGGGCTGTACGAGCGGTCGCGCGACCTCGCGCGGGCCACTCGCGATCGGTTCACGCTACAGCTGGTTTTCGCGATGGGACCCCACAAACACGAACTCTTCTGAACATGCTCACGTTCCTGCTGATGCTGATTGCAGCTGCCGGGCAAGTCGACCGCCCGGTGGCGCCGGTCAGGGTCGTCACGTCGCTGACTACCTATGGGGCGATTGCCCGCGAGGTCGCGGGCGATCGCGCCACGGTTACGTCGATCGCCGAGGGCGACGAAGATCCTCACTTCGTGCAACCAAGACCGAGTTTTGTCCCGCTGCTCAGGGACGCCGACCTCTTCGTGACGACCGGCATGGACCTGGAGCTGTGGGTCCCGGCGCTGCTCGATCGGGCCGGGAATGGAAAGGTCCGCGAGGGTGGCCCGGGTTACGTAGCCGCGTTCAAGGGGATCCCGCTGCTCGACGTTCCGACGTCGCTGTCACGCGCCCAGGGGGACATCCACGTGGACGGGAATCCGCACATTCACACGGATCCGATCAACGCGATCATCATCGCTCGCAACATTCTCGATGGGCTCAAGCGCGTGTCTCCAGCCAACGCCGAGTTCTTCGCGGCGCGCGAGAAGGATTTCGAGGACCGCTTGCTCAAGGCAACCTTCGGCGACGAGATCGTTCGCATCGTGACGCCAGCGACGTTGTTTGAGCTGGCACGCAGCAACAAGGTCATGGCGTTCCTGCAGAATCCGTATCAGGGCAGGCCCTTGCAGGCGCGGCTGGGAGGATGGATGGGTCAGGCGATGCCGTTCCGGGGGAAGGACATGGTCTGTTACCACAAGGAGTGGGCATACTTCAGTCGCCGGTACGGCGTCAACTGCGTCGAGTTCATCGAGGCCAAACCGGGCATTCCGCCGACGCCGCGACATGTGCAGGAGGTGATTGCGCTGATGCGCGACCGGAAGATCCCCGTACTGTTCGCGTCGAACTACTTCGATCGCAACCAGGTAAAGGATGTGGCGGCGCGGACCGGCGCCGCGGCGGTAATCGTGCCGGAGAACACTCACGGCGCGCCGGGCGTGGAAACGTACTTCGACCTCATGAATGCCTGGATTACGGCGTTAGGCAACGGCTTTCGTGCAGCGGTGTCCAAATGAGCGGCCTCGAACTGATGTTGCCACCATTCGTGGCATGCATGATACTGGTGGCAATCCACTCGTACCTCGGACTGCACGTGATCGCGCGCGAGGTGATCTTCGTCGATCTGTCGCTGGCGCAGATGGCGGCGCTCGGGACCACTACCGGGCTACTCGTCGGCGTTGCGCCAGGGTCGGGCACGGCGCAACTGTTCGCGCTGGCCTTCGTCGTCCTCGGCGCGGCGCTGTTCGCCGCCACCCGCACGCACACTAAGGGCAGCGTTCCGCAGGAAGCAATCATCGGCATCGTCTACGTGGTTGCCTCGGCGGCCGCATTGCTGGTCGCCGACAAGGCGCCGCGCGGCGCGGATGCGATCAAGGACGTCCTCGTGGGAACGATCCTCTGGGTCACATGGCCGGCGATCGCCAGGCTGGCGGCGGCCTATGCGATACTGGGAACGATCCTGTTTGCCCTGCGCCGACGATTCGAGACGATCTCGTTCGATGAGGCCGAGGCGCAGAGGAAAGGCTGGCGTCTGCGCTGGTGGGACTTCTGGTTCTACTGCATCTTCGGGATCGTTATCACGTTCTCCGTGCCGTTAGGCGGCGTGCTGCTGGTGTTCAGCTTCCTCGTCGTGCCCGCGGTGACGGCCTTCCTGTTTACCCGCGAACCGGTACGGCTGACGATCATTGCCTTTTCTACGGGCTCAATCGCATCGGCTCTGGGACTCTGGGCGTCGTACCAGAGCGATCTGCCGACTGGCCCGACGATCGTCTGCAGCTACGGCGTCGTGCTCGCGCTCGCCGGACTGGCGCGAAGAGTGGCGCTCCAGAAGGCGAGCGAGTCGCGTGGCGCCGATGTGCACGGTGAACTCGTTCCCGAGAACAAGGCCGGAGTCTGAACGTCGCGGAGGCCCGCATCCGCGCGTTCGGCCCTGCTCACGCGACTTCGGCCGACGAAATATCCACCTTGATCGATCGCCACCTGCCTTGGCGAAAACGGAGCATGCTGAGCCCGCACCTCGTCGCGTGGCCAATGAGGATCGCGAGCCAGATGTGCCAAGGCTGGAGTGTGCCGAACTCGCGAATGACGAAGCACATTCCCAACGGTACCACGATCTGCGAAACGATAGAGATATACAGCGGGCTCCGCGTGTCGCCTGTCCCCTGGAGCCCGCCGGTATAGGTGAGCGCGACGGCGATGAACAGGCCGGATACGCTCAGGATGCGGAGCAACTGAACGCCGATCTCGACGACGGCGGCATCGCTCATCCCGAAAACGCTCAGAAGCCGGTCCGGAATGACGAGAAAGAAGAAGCCGATCGCACTCGCGCCGAAAAGGGCGATACGTGCCGCCACGTGTACGGCCTCTTCCGCACGGTCCGGCTTGCCGGCACCCAGGCTCTGCCCCGCAACCGCCGCCGCCGCGCCCATCAGCCCGATCGACGTCCAGGTGACGAACGAGAACAGTTGCGAATACGACACGGCGAATGCGGCCTGCGCCGCGGCGCTCTGCACCAACGAGCCGATGAACGACAGCATGAACACCCCGCCAATGTTCATCGCGATGCCCTGCACCCCTGTCGGAAGCCCGTAGCGGAACAGCGATCTGATGATCGACCAGTCCGGACCCAGCCCACGATCTCGCGGGAACGACACGATCAATCCGCCGCGCCACAGCTTCATCAGCGCGTACACCGCAACCATGACCGATGCCAGGCATGTTCCCATCGCCGCGCCAGCAGTCCCGTACGCGGGTACAGGCCCGAGACCGTCGATCAGGATCACATTGAGCACAATGTTCAGCACCGTGAGCCCAATTCCGAGAATCATCGGCGTTCGTG
Source organism: Gemmatimonadaceae bacterium (assembly GCA_019186945.1). GTDB lineage: Bacteria > Gemmatimonadota > Gemmatimonadetes > Gemmatimonadales > Gemmatimonadaceae > JABAQJ01. The sequence goes on along the minus strand of JABAQJ010000011.1, from coordinate 72,954 downwards.
CGTCGCCAGCGGAGCGCAGCGCGCCGCTCAACATGTAGAACACCAGCATGCCGCTGCTGAACATGAACATGATGCGCAGGAAAGGCAGCGCTTCGCTCTTCACTTCAGGTGCGGCGTTGACCAGGTCCAACAGCACCGGTGACAGCAAATACCCCAGCGGCGCCATCACGAACATCGAAATGCCGATCGCGGTGAGGAAGGCCTGGTAGACGGTTCGGTCCACCTTGTCCACGTCGCCAGCGCCGGCAAACCGCGCCACCAGCACGCTCATGCCGGTGAACAGCGACATGATGAAGGCGATGACAACGATGAAGATCTGCCACGCCACGCCGATTGCGGCGTTCCCCTTGAAGCCAACCAGGTGACCGACGAGAACGTGGTCGATGAGGCCCTGCATCCCGCCCACGACGTTGGTCAGCATCGTGGGCCAGGCGAGCTTCCATACGGCGGGCTGCAACGCACCCTCGACAATGGAGCGGTCGTAACGAGCGGCAGCAGATTCCACGGACCGGGCGGCGACGTCCGGAGCATGCCGGCTCGCGGACGGGGAGGACTGGGTGCGGGCGTCTGTCAAACTGATCGGTGGCTCTTGCCGGGGACGAGAATGATACACAGGCGCGCACGGGTCGCGGCTACGGAAACTCCCAGGACTTGGCGCGGGCGAGCGCTCTTGCCCATCCCGAAGTTATCGTGGCCCGCTCGCGCCTCGTCATCGAAGGCACGAATGTCCGATCCGTTTGCCAACGACGCTCGATCGCCGCGGCATTGCCCCAGTAGCCAACGGCCAGGCCGGCCAGGCATGCGGCACCGAGAGCAGTCGTTTCCGCTACGCGGGGGCGAATGACGCGCGTGTTCAACAGGTCAGCCTGCATCTGCATCAACAAGTCGTTCCCGGACGCACCGCCGTCGACGCGGAGTTCGCGCAACCGGATTCCGGCGTCCGCTTCCATCGCCAGAAGGACGTCACGGACCTGGAGGGCGATCGCCTCGAGAGCAGCGCGCGCGATATGCGCCGCACCGGTACCCCGCGTCAGGCCAACGATCGTTCCTCGCGCATACTGGTCCCAGTGGGGTGCGCCTAGCCCGGCGAACGCCGGCACCAGGTAGACGCCGTGTGTGTCCGGGACGCTTCGAGCCAGCGTCTCCACTTCTGCGGCCGTGCGAACGATCCCGAGGCCATCGCGCAACCACTGGACAACAGCGCCCGCGATGAAGATGCTGCCCTCGAGCGCATACTCGGTCCGGTCTCCAATTCGCCACGCTACGGTCGTCAACAGCCTGTTCTTCGAGCGGATGGCCGTGGCGCCGGTATTCATCAGCATGAAACAGCCGGTGCCGTACGTGTTCTTCACCATGCCAGGCTTCGTGCAGGCTTGTCCGAACAACGCAGCCTGCTGGTCGCCGGCGATGCCGGCGATGGGGATCGGCGCACCTAACAAGCGTGTCTCGCCATACACTTCACTGGATGTGCGGACCTCTGGCAGCATGGATCGCGGCACGCCGAAGAGCGCCAGCAGATCGTCGTCCCACTCGCCTCGCGCAATGTCGAACAGCATGGTGCGAGACGCATTGCTCGGATCCGTCACGTGCACGCGGCCGCCCGTCAGGTTCCAGACCAGCCACGAGTCGACGGTGCCGAAGGCCAGCTGTCCCGACCGGGCGCGGGCGCGCGCCCCTTTCACATGCCGAAGGATCCACTGCAGCTTGGTCGCGGAGAAGTAGGCGTCGACTACCAGCCCGGTCTTCCGGCGGATCTCCCGGTCCTTCTTCTCCAGCTTGAGCCGCTCGCACAGCGAGGCGGTCCGGCGATCCTGCCAGACGATCGCGTTGTAGATGGGCTGGCCGGACTGTCGATCCCAAACCACGGTAGTCTCACGCTGGTTCGTGATGCCGATGGCCTCGACGTTAGCTGCCGTCAGATTCGCCTTGCGGATCGCCTCCGCCGCCACTTCGGCCTGTGACGTCCAGATGTCGCGTGGATCGTGTTCCACCCACCCGGGTCGTGGAAAGATCTGGGGGAATTCCCGCTGTGCGACCGCGACGATGGCGCAGTTGCGATCGAACAGAATCGCGCGGGAACTCGTCGTTCCCTGGTCGAGCGCCAGAACGTATCGCATGTCGCGGGACGGAAGAGGTGATGTGACCGGGAACGCAGAATGCCCCGGTCGCGAGTCGCCGTCAATGGCGGTTGCCGGCCGTGGTGGCCGCAAGGCACCCGCAAATGATGCGGGAACCTAACGAGATGCCGGCCAGCGACGTCGGTGCTGTTGCGGTACGGGCCGCGTCCGGTCACGAACCCGCACTGGCCGGATCGCAATGCCATCGGTAGCATTGGGAACGGATTCTGCAGGCGCCGGCCGCCAAGCCGGCGCCGGTCGTCCGCCAACTTTGCGCGTGCCGTACGCAACGAGTCGAGCGCGCACGTTACGTATGGCAGATCCCGTGAATGTGGCACGCAGTTACGTCAGGTAACACCTCACGGTTCTGGAGGGAGCTGTGCAAGAGACCCGGTATGACGCCATCGTGGTTGGCTCCGGCATCTCGGGAGGATGGGCTGCGAAGGAGCTGACGGAAAAAGGGCTCAGGGTTTTGCTGCTCGAGCGCGGTCGCAACATCGAGCACGTCAAGGACTACGTAAACGCAACCAAGCCGCCTTGGGCCTTCCCGCATCGCGGTCGGCGCACCCAGGAGATGGAGCGGCGCTACCCGGTGCTGAAGCGCGACTATCCGCTCAACGAGACGAATCTCGACTATTGGGTCAAGGACGAGGAATCGCCATACACGGAGATCAAACGCTTCGATTGGTACCGCGGGTATCAGGTTGGCGGCCGGTCGCTCATGTGGGGACGACAAAGCTACCGCCTCAGCGATTTCGATTTCGAGGCCAATGCGCGGCAGGGGATCGGAACGGACTGGCCCATCCGGTATGCGGAGATTGCTCCGTGGTACGACTACGTCGAGGCGTTTGCAGGGATCGCGGGCTCTCGGGAAGGTCTGCCGCAGCTCCCGGATGGCCACTTCCAGCCAGCGATGCCGCTCAACTGTGGCGAGACGCTGGTTGCCCAACGATTGCGCAAGGCCTTTGGTGGGAAGCGGCGCCTGATACCTGGACGCGTCGCGAACCTTACGCAGGCGCTGCCAGGTCGCACTCAGTGCCAGTACCGCAACGCCTGTTGGCTGGGATGTCCCTACGGCGGATACTTCTCAACGCAATCGTCCACGTTGCCGGCGGCGATGGCCACGGGGCGACTGACATTGAAGCCGTTCGCGATCGTAACGGAAATCGTCTATGACAAGGATGCCGGGCGAGCCACGGGCGTCCGTGTCCTCGACGCGGTGACCGACGCCACCACGGATTACTCGGCACGAGTCGTGTTCCTCTGTGCCTCGACTCTCAACTCGACGTGGCTGCTGATGCGTTCCGCCACGGACGTGTGGCCGGGCGGGCTCGGCAGCAGTTCGGGAGAACTCGGCCACAATCTGATGGACCACCATTTCCGGTTGGGCGCATCCGGTTCGATCGAGGGCTTGACTGACAAGTACGTCTATGGACGTCGGCCCACTGGGTTCTACATCCCCAGGTACCGCAACCTGTTCGGTGACAAACGCCCCTATCTCCGCGGATTCGGCTATCAGGGGAGCGCAAGTCGAAGGGACTGGTCTCGCGCGGTGGCCGAACTGGGTGTCGGCGGGGCGTTCAAGGATGCCGCTGCCCGGCCCGGCGAGTGGACGATAGGCGGCACTGGATTCGGCGAGATGTTGCCGAGCCACGACAACAAGGTCAGCCTCGATCCGCAGAAGAAGGACAAGTGGGGACTCCCGGTGCTGGCGATCGACTGTGCCATGGGCGAGAACGAGCTTCTCATGCGAAAGGACATGACGGCCGACATGGCAGAGATGCTCACCGCCGCCGGCGTGAGAGACGTGAAAACCTTCGATGAGGACTACTTCCCCGGGATGGGGATTCACGAGATGGGAACCGCGCGGATGGGCCGCGATCGCCGGTCATCGGTGCTAAACAAGTGGAGTCAGGTCTGGGATTGCCCGAATGTCTTCGTCACCGACGGATCGGGAATGGCGTCCGCAGGTTGCCAGAATCCGTCACTTACCTACATGGCGCTCACGGCTCGTGCCGCGGATCATGCCGTGAACGAGTTGAATCGACGTAACCTTTGAGTCGTGCATCGGCGAGCGGCCTTGCGGCCCGTACCCCGGGGCCAGCATGGTCGCATCAGCTGCAACCCCCCATCGCTGTCACATTCCGCCCAGAGGAAACGGCATGCCGTACAGACCCGGATCGACGATCGATCGCCGCGAGGCCATCCGGCGCGTTGCTTCGATATTTGGCGGTGCAACGCTCGTGGGGAGCACGGCGTTCTGGACCGCGTGCCAGAAGGAACGGGGCGCGGCGTACCAGGGCGTTGGCACGTTCACGTCCGAAGACGTTGCTCTCCTCGACGAAATCGCCGATACGATTCTTCCGCCAACCGAAACGCCAGGGGCCAAGGCGGCCATGGTCGGGCCGTTCATCGCGCTGATGGTGACCGACTGCTTCGACACGGAGGACCAGAAGGTCTTCATGGATGGACTCCGCCAGTTCGATCAAGCGACGCCGGCCACGGGCAACGTCCGGTTCGGTGCTGCCACGCCAGAGGCGCGGCTCACCTGGATAGAAGGCCTCGACCGCGAGGCGAAGACCTACATGGACGCCGCGGCAAAGGACGCGCCGCGACACTACTTCCGGATGATCAAGGAACTGACGCTGCTCGGGTACTTCACGTCGGAGATTGGCTATACGCAGGCGATGCGCTACGTGGAGTCGCCAGGACGGTTCGATCCCTGTGCGCCGTACGCCGCGGGAGAGACGATCTGGGCATCGCATGCCTGATCGGCGAGCGTGTGTTCGCTGGAGTCTGACCCCAATTCGGCGCGGGGTCCCGCGGGCGGGAACGTGTCAGGCGCGCGTGAAGGCAACGCGCCCGCGCGTGGCGGGGAGCGCGAGCGACGCTTCTGGGCACGTGAAAATCTGGGAGAGCCAACCATCGCGGCGCAGCGCCATGATCACGCCCGGCCAAGCGATCGCAGCAAGTATTCCCCGGGCAGGTCGTATCGTGCCGTCGGGCGTCGTGGCGACGGATGCGGGCCCGTACTGCGCCGTCAATGTGTCGGTGAGCACGCGATAGGCGAACTCATTCGCGGGCTGCGGCGCGAATGCGGCTTCTATCCGTGCCAGCCCTGCAGATCCGAACGTGGCGAAGACCAGGGCGGCGCGCCCGTGCAGCATGGCATGGAACACATAATCGCTGTCCTCGTCCACCTTGACGAACTCCCAGCCCGCATTCGCGGCCTTCCTGACGACGGAATCCGCCGGCGATCCCCACGGCGCGGTAATGAGGAAGTCCGTCACGGCCCTTGCGTCCTGCGGCCGCAGTACGGCCGGTTGAATCAGACAGGCGACCGCGATCGACGTCGCGAGTCCTGATGTCCCGATCCGTGCGCGCATGAATGCCTCCGACGCCGCTATGATGTGTTCCGGCCTGACGCGCCGCTGCCAGCAGTGCCACGGCACGGCCTCCCACGGCCTCGTCCCTCTCCTCGGAGTCTCGGACACTGGCTGCGGAAGCTGGAGCGCTACCCAGTGGGCCAACCTCGTGGCAACGGTTGACCGTTCGCCTGCCAAGCCAGAGAACCGTCAGGAGGTACACTGGGCACACTAGATTGAATGGCCGGCAGGAGTGCGTCCGGCCCGACCATCCGCCGTCATGCGTCATGACCAACGTTGCCGCGACATCGCCAGCATCCGAGCCGCACCTCGCCGCGCCGGACGAACATCCGTCCTTCATCAAGGGGCTCTTCCTCGGGGAGATTCGCGAGGATCTCGTCTTCCCATTTCCGTCGCTGTCGACGGCGGAGTCCGAAAGCCTGATGGCGATCCTCGATTCGTTCCGCGCCTTTGCCGCCGACCACGTGGACACGCGACGTCACGACCGTGAGGGGCGGTTCAGCGAGGAGATGCGCTCCGCGTTCCACTCCATCGGGCTGATGGGACTCAATATCCCGGAGGCCTATGGAGGGTTCGGTGCATCGGCGGCAGTGTTCAATCGAGTCTTCGGAGAAATTGGCGCCACCGACCCCGCACTCGCCGTCTATTTCGGCGCTCACCAGTCCATCGGTTGCAAGGGTCTGGTTCTGTTCGGGACGGAGGAGCAGAAACAGCGATACCTTCCGCGCTGTGCATCCGGCGATCTGGTTGCTGCGTTCTGTCTGACGGAGACCGGCTCCGGTTCCGACGCTCAAGCCATGCGAGCGACTGCCACCCTTGGCGAAGACGGTTCGCACTATTTGTTGAACGGCACCAAGATCTGGATCTCGAACGCAGGCTATGCGGGTCTGTTTACGGTTTTCGCCAAGGTTGCCGTCAACGTAAGCGGTACCTGGAAGGAAAAGGTGACGGCGTTCGTCGTGGAAGCGGACAGTCCAGGCATTTCGCTCGGCAAGATCGAAGGGAAGATGGGGATCAAGGCGAGCGACACGCGCGCGGTCCATTTCGAGAACGTGAGAGTGCCCGTAGAGAACCGCTTGGGTGAAGTGGGGCTGGGCTTCAAGATTGCGCTCGAGATCCTCAATTCCGGACGTCTTGGCCTGGCATCGGGCTCGGCGAGGGGAATGCGACACATCATGAATGAAGCGATCGCGTACGCTGGCCAGCGTGAGCAATTCGGCCAACCCGTCGCGTCGTTCGAGATGATCAGGCGCAAGATCGCACTTGCCGCCGCCGAGTGCTACGCGGCAGATGCCGCGTGGATGCTGACGGCGGGTATGGTCGACCGTGGCGGCATCGACTTCTCCCTCGAAACGGCAACCTGCAAGGTCTTCGCGTCGGAAGCCTCGTATCGCGTCACCAACGACGCGCTGCAGATGGCGGGCGGACTCGGGTACTCGACGGAGTTCCCGTACGAGCAGGCCGTCCGCGATTCGCGGATCATGCTTATCTTCGAGGGGACGAACGAAGTCCTCCGCGCGCTCGTGGCCCTGATGGGGCTGCAGCAGCCCGGCGAACGCCTCAAGGCGTTAGGTCAGGCCCTCCAGGATCCCATTCACTCGCTTGGCGCCATCGGCAGCTATCTGGCGGGCCGCGCCCGGAATACCATCGATCGCCCGGACTTCACTCGCGTGCACGAGGTGCTGGAGGACGAAGCGAGGCTGATCGCGGGGCAGGTATATGCGCTGGCGCGAGCGGTCGAGTCGGCGCTGCGCAAATACGGGAAGCGCATCATCCATCGGCAGTACGTGCAGGAACGACTCGCAAATGCGGCGATGGACATCTTCCTGGCAACTGCTACGCTCTCGCGAGCGACGGCAGAAGTCGAACGGGCCAACGGTGACGTTGCCGCTGTCGCCGCAGAACTCGACTGTGCGCGAGTCTTCTCGCACATGGCATATCGCCGAACGCGCCGCAACCTGCGTGCCCTTCGCACGAATCAGGACGCGCGCCTCGACGCCATCGCCGAGCGCGCGGTTGAAGCGGGAGATCTGGCCCCGCCAGCTCCCACCGATCGCTGACTCGTTCAACGCCGACGAGTCTCCTGTGTTCGGGTCACACTACCGGATTCCCGGTTCACACTGCCACTACGCGCGGGCGGTGACGAGGCGGCAACGCGAGAGGGAGCGCCATTGACCGCCGCCGACGACGAGCGCGTGATCCTCGTCGACGTCCACGACGCGCGGATCGGGACCGAGGAGAAGCTGCGTGCCCACGAACTCGGGCTCCTGCATCGCGCGTTTTCCGTGTTCGTGGTCAGGACGGACGGCAGCGTCCTCCTTCAACGACGAGCCCTGGGCAAGTACCACTCAGCGGGCCTCTGGTCGAACACCGCATGCGGCCATCCGCGGCCAAGTGAAGGGGTAGGCGACGCGGCTCATCGGCGACTGTACGAGGAGATGGGGATCTCTTGTCCGTTGCGCGAGGTTGCGTCCTTCACCTATCGGCGTTCCGTAACCGGGCGACTGGTCGAGCATGAGTTCGATCATGTTTTCCTGGGCCTGCACGACCGCGATCCGGTCCCGGACCCGGCGGAAGTCATGGAATGGCGGTGGTTGTCGCCACCAGATCTCGAACACGAGTTGACAACGAGTCCACATAGCTTCAGCTGTTGGCTGCCGCTTGCCTGGCAAGCGCTGCACATGGGCGACGACGTTTCTCGCGGACGGTAAAGCTCAGGCCGCCGCGCATGTGACGATTCTCCTTGTGCCACATCGTGTCTCCCTCATACTTAGGGACGTGCGAGCGCTCGGCGACGTGTGAGCGCTGCTGGTAACGGCTCTTGCGATGGGAGGCCATGTGGCAAAGGGCGGCAGCCACCGGGAATCGGCAGGAGCGCTCGATTCCATGGACGCATTGCGGCGGCGCGTCCCGTCGATCGTGAAGCGGGTCAACGAGGATCCGGGGCTGGCGCTGCGCGCGGCTGCCAATCCGCTGGCTGTACTCGACGCGCTCGGTATTGAGCTGACGGAGCGCCTCAGGCGAGAGGTCGAACTGCGTGTCCGGTTCCGTCCCGGAGAGGTGGTTCGTCTTCAGGAACTCCGTGCCGAAATCGAACGGCGCGCGGGGGAGTCCTTCGACCCGGACGATATGGACGAGCTCGAGCGTGTGCTGTTCGAGCGTTTGAAGCTGGCGGAGGCACGGAAGGCGGTGCAGCCGGTGGTGATTGCTCGCGCGCCGGTGGCCTATGGCCGGGCCGCAAGGCCATCGCATGCGCTGGTCCACGAGTGGGCGGCTCCGGGGCAGGTGAGAAGACCGGACCCACTGGAGCCGCTGCGCCACGAGCATCCCGTGATGCCACCGCTGCTCGAGTATCGCGCACTTCAGGCTACGCAGCCGCCGCTCGCGGGACCGGACCTGCTCGAGCGCTTGGCGCGTGGCGAGTCCGGGGGGCCGAGAATGCGCATTCGGGCTCGCCTGAAGCGCGGTCCGACACCGGAATAGGGAGCATCGTCGCATGCCGAAGCTCGGTGGCTTCGAGGTTGTCGGGGAACTGACCGTTGGCGTCCTGAACCAGATTCTTCAGGGCGCATGGGACAACAATATCATCCCGCACAGCACGGACATCGTCGCGGGAACGTCGTTCGGTCCGTACTCGGTGGCCGATGGCGTCGTGGACATCCCGCGTGCTGGTGTCAGACTGGTAATGGACACCGGTGTCAATGGGGTCAAGGTCACGTTGGCGTCGGAGATCCAGGTTCACATCGCCAACCCGCCGATCCCTGGCGCCAGCTTCTTCGACTTGCGGGCCGATGTCGACGTTCGGGTTCCCATCGGCGTGCTACCTGGTACGATCCATGTCGCCGCGCTCCTCGACACCGTGCCGCGCGCCAGCGTTACCGCGACGCTGACAAGTGGCGATCCCGTCCCGGCGTTGACGCTGACGGCGGTCGAGGAGTACGTCCACGCCCGGTACGTCGACCACACGATACCGGATCACGTCAGCCAGCCGGGCGTGTCGTTTCTCGCGTTTACAGCGGACGCATGGGTCGACATCTACGATGATCCGTCGAAACCCACGCACCGCATCACGGTTGCCCAGCCGACACCGGCGCAGGTGAGGCTGTCGATACCGGTGCACCTGAAGCTCAGCAACATGTCGGCGGGGCTCTCGCCCGCCGGTGTCGTCTGCAAACTCTCGCTCCTGGCCGATCTTGTCGTGGCTCCCGGATCCCTCACGGCGAAGATATCGAGCGCCACCGTCGAAGTGCAGGACTTCGCGCCGGCACCGATGAGCGACGCCGCGGGATCGTACGACAGCGAGGGATCGAACTACTCGGTCGATAACGCCGGGAGCGGTGGCCTGCTGGAGGGCGCGATCAAGTCCAACCTGACGGCGCGTGCGCAGGCGACAGCCGCTGCCATCGGCGATATACACGTGTTCGTCCCGACGGTCGGCGACATAGAGACCTTCATCGCCGATCGAGCACACGAGACCATCGTCGGGCGCGGCAACATCGGGCTGTGGACGCCAACGCCGCCGCCGGACGGAAGCGTGTCCGTAACGGACGTCAGGCCGCTGGCTCTCTCCGATGCCATCGCGTTCTGCCTCAACAATCCCGCCGGCGACACCGGCGCCATCCACAACTTCATCCCCGCCGGACGCAGTTGCGCGATCGCCATCGATGGCAACAAGGTGCTCGAGATCGTGGACGAGCAGATTCACCGCCCGGAGGACGAAGGCGGCTTCGGCCCGGATTTCCCGCCGCACACGTTCCAGAACGTCGACGGTCACGACGCGAAGCTCACGCGGCTTTCCGTTTCGCTGCGAACGGGTTCCATCCACGTCGAAGGCGACGTCACGGTCATCGACGCGATCGCCGATAGCATCGACGTCGACGCCGACTTCGAGGCCGAAGTAGGCCTGCAGTGGGAGGACAACCCGTCAGGCGGCCAGATCGTCAAACCGTTCCTGATTGGCGAGCCGGACGTCGATCTGTCGCTACTGGCATGGATCCTCTCGTTCCTGATTGGCTTCATCACGTTAGGCATCGTCGGTGGCATCATCGCGCTGGTGGTGCTCGCCGTGGTCGAGGGGATCGCCGAGAAGATCGGCGGCGGCATCATCCGCGACGAGATTACCGGCCAGATCAAGGGCATCGGCGCCTGGCCACAGACGCTCGAAGGCATAGGCGAAATCACCACGCGTTTCGAGAACCCGATCGTCATCGATCCCGACAGCATCCTGTTCGGCGACGAGTACGTCGTCCATGCGACTTACGAGTCGGTCACCGATGCGCTGGCGAACGCCAAGGGCCCGTATGTCGTGCCGGAAGGCGCGAACGTGGTGTTCGACGGCGGGCCGGCCAAGGCGAACACCACGTATTCCTGGACCTTTGGCGATGGAGCTGGCGCGGCACAGATGACGCCAACCCATCGATATTCTGACGACGGCCTCTACGTCGCCAAGCTGACGACAGTCGTCCACGAGGACGGTGGCGTCACCACACGGCACTTCGCCGCCGTTCGTGTCACCAACGTTCCGGCCACGGTCGATGCGGGGCCGCCGATCACGATCCCCGAAGGCGAAGAGATCGAAATCGTGGCTACGTTCACGGACCCAGGATGGCCGGACGCCCACACCGCGATCTTCGACTTTGGCGACGATTCCACACCGGTTGTCGGTGCGATCGCAGAGACTCACGACGCGCCTCTCGGCCGGGGAACGGCGCGCGCCCGGCACGCATGGTGCGACAACGGAGATTATCGCGTCACGGTGCGCGTGATCGATGACGATGGTGGAGTCGGCGTGGCGACCAAGCGTGTGCTCGTGACCAATGTGCCGCCGAGCGTCGACGCCGGTGTCGACATGTTCGCGTATCCCTGCACGCCGATCACACTGGTCGCGAAGTTCACGGATCCGGGCTGGTGCGACACGCACACTGCCACATGGGACTTCGGCGATTGCAGCACACCCGTGCCAGCGACCGTGCGCGAGTGGCACGAGCCGCCTGCCGGGTGCGGCATTGCCGCGGCCACGCATCGCTATGAGTGTTGCGGCTCCTTCCATGCCGTGTGCACGGTGACCGATGACGATGGAGGAGTGGGTGAGGATTGGCTGATTGTCCGCGTTGTCGACGTGAAGAATGGCGACTTCGAGGCCGGGTTCCGTACCCACGCGTCAGGCGTCGTCGCCAATGCCTGGGAGCCGTACGCCGAAGAGTCCACTACAGCAACAGCGAAGACAGTACGGTTTGCCAGTGAGGAGTTCATCGTTCGCGATGGCCAGCGCTCGCAACACGTGCGCGGTGCCGGAACCGGTGTGGCGGGGCTGTGGCAAGTCGTCGGTGCGAATGTCGGCTGGGATTACCAGATCTCGTGTTGGTACCATCTGGCTGCCGGCCACAACGACGCGGTACGGCTGGGTATAGACGCGGCTGGCGGAACGGACCCGACTTCAGCCGCGATCGTCTGGGCGACTGGTGTGGATAGCAACGCATGGCGTGAGCTGACGGTCCGTCACACCGCCACGGCGCGCGCGATCACCATCTTTGTCGAATACGCCGGAAAGCAGGGATCGGGCGGAGCGTGGTTCGATTCGGTTTCGCTCCTGGCTTACCCCTGTGCCCTTGGCGATCCGCCGCCATGCACGCCGGACAAACCCAGTCGGCGCTGCATCGACTGGCGAGCGGAGAAACGTCCCCGAGTGATTGGCCCCACGTTCGAGCAGGACGGGTTCGCGTTCAGGTCGTCAGGCGGCGACCCGCTTCGAATCGCCGTCTGGGGCGATCCCGCCGGCGCAGGAAAACTCGCGCTGCCGCGCAAGGCGCTCGAAGTCGCGCTTCCTTTCACAGCGCTCAGGGTGGTTGCGCACGTACTCTCGCTGGGTCAGGCTGCGGTGCGGATGGAAGCGTTCAGCGCTGTCCACACCCGCGTCGGCGACGCTCATTCTGCAACGAGCGTGGATACACCGCAGGCTCTCGCCATTGCGGCGGAAGGTATCACATCGCTTCTCTTCACCGGTGGTGGCGGCGAAGGGCTGCTGATCGACATCTGCATTGACGCCACCGACGGATCACGGCGCGTTGCAGGTCAGGAAACCCCTGGGCGTCGTGGTGGGGCGCCCATACATCCGGAGACTCCCCATGGCGAACGGCGAAACGACTAACATCAATATCCTCAGCTGGCCGAAGGAACCGGCAACCGTGAACCAGGCGACCGATTCCACGATTGCCGTGCGAGGACAGGTACCAATCTGCATTCGCGTGTGCGAGCCTATCTGCGCGCGCAGCGAGTACGCGATCGGAATCACGATCTTCGACCGTCCCGTGGCCACCATCACGGTGAGCGGCGAGACACGTCTCTTCAATTGCGATGAGAAGCGTTAGGCATGCCGTCCAGGAAACCTGACACTCGTTCGAAGCGGACGCCTGCGCCGGGTCGCGAGAAGCAGCGATCTGCGGCGGGCATCGGGCGCAGCAAGCGCACGGCCGAACCGGAGCCGGCGCGCCAGGCCCCGGTACCGCCGACCGGCGATCGCGAAATGCCACGACGCGGATTCCGCGCCGAAGTCTCCCGATCGTCGTTGAGTGCCGCGACGGATGCAGCCGTGGGCGCATCGCGCCGTGCGTTCCGAGCCACGCCACTCATTGTCCAGAAAGCGGCGTCGATCCTCGAGGAAGAGGTCGCGACTGGCATTGGGGCAGCGAAGCGCATCGAACAGCGTTTCCTTGACGTTGCGGCACTTCGCGCACAGCCTCCCGATGCCGTCATGTCCCGCTTCCGGCGCGATGCCCACGAGGCGGTGGACATCATTCTCGACATCGTAACCGCGGCGGCAACCACGGTTGGAGAGCGCGCCGGACGGATCGTCAATGTGACGGCCGGTCATACTACCTCTCCCCGTCCTGCGCGATCGAGCGCCGGGCCCGGTGAGGCTGGAGAGTCGGGGTTGCGTATTGCCACAGTCCGCATCCCTGGCAAGGTCAAACCGGGAGCGATCGGTGAACTCCTCATGTCGCTCGAGAACGAAAGCGACCGTGCCACCGCGGAGTTCACGCTGCATTCGGCGGAGCTGGTGAGCGCATCCGGCGCGCGCATTCCCGCGGACCATGTCTCGTTCGAGCCGCGCACGTTGAGCGTGGGACCGCGCTCTGCTGGTCAGGTGACGGTAAGTGTCAGGGTTCCAGCCAAGGCCGACGCAGGTGTCTACGAGGGCCTCGTGCGCGCGACCGAGATGGACGCCCTTCGTGCGCTGCTGACGATCGACGTCGGGTGAGCAACGCCGGGGCACGGATGCGCGGTCGCCGCCCGCCGGTCCGGGCTGGACGCCGTCGCTTTGCCCTGGTCGAGCGGTGTCTTGCCGAGTACAGAGAAATGACGATGGCCGGGTTGCTGTCTGCCCTGCCTGACATGGAACCGCGGCGGTACTTGTACGACCTCGTCCCCGTCTATCCGAGACGCGGCGGAAAAGGGCTGCGTTGCGGCCTGACGATCGCGACTTGCGGTGCATTCGGAGGTACACCGCGTCTGGCGCTCAACTCGGCCATCGCGATCGAGCTGTTCCACAACGCATTTCTCGTGCACGATGACGTCGAGGACGGCAGCCTGACACGGCGGGGCCTTCCTACACTCGCAGCTGAACATGGCCTCGCCGTAGCCGTGAACGTCGGCGACGCGATGAACGTCCTGAGCATCGAGCCGCTGATGCGCAACCTCGAGTTGCTTGGCCCCGAGGTGACCTGGGATGTGATGGCGGAAATCCAGCACATGGTGCGACAGTCGACGGAAGGGCAGGCGACGGAACTGGGATGGGTTCGCGACAACGTTCTGGATCTGGAAGATGCCGACTACCTGAGGATGACGCTGAAGAAGACGTGCTGGTATACCTGCATTCACCCCTGCCGCATCGGCGCCGTCATCGCCAGTCGAGGCGCGATCGATCCCGATCGGTTCAACCGGTTTGGTTACTTCATGGGGGCGGCCTTTCAGATCCAGGACGACGTGTTGAACCTGGTGGCGGACGAGCGACGCTACGGAAAGGAGATCGGCGGCGACATCCAGGAAGGAAAGCGGACGATGATGCTGATCCACCTGTATCGCCATGCGTCGCCACGCGAACGCGATCGGCTGCGCCGGTTTCTCGCCACTGCGCGTGAGCGACGCACCGATCGTGACGTCCGGTGGGTACGTGCGCTCATGGACCGCTATGGGAGCCTGGACCACGCCCGCCAGTCGGCGCGTTCCCTTGCTGCCGCGGCCTTGGACGAGTTCCACGCTGCCTACGCCGATGCCCCCCCATCGCGCGATCGGCGCTTCATCGAACAGATCGTGCACTACATGATCGAGCGTGACCTGTAGTCTGCCGGCTTTTCGCTGGGGATGCGGAGGCGAGCAACAGACGCCAGAATGGGACTGGGCGGATGGGCGATGGCCCCGTCTTGTCCCAGGTGGGCGGCGACCTGAAGCGCCAGCTCACCACCCTGTCGAGCTATGCCAGCGATCCAGTCCGCCAGCGCAGCCGGATTCGACAGCAGGGTCGCGGCGATCGACACGCCGGACTGCAGCATGTTTGCGCCCGTCCTTGCCAAGTGCGAAGGCCCCTTGAGTGCTGCCCATGCCGTGCCCAGCACGGCAGAGTACACCGCCTGGTCGATCGTCCGCCCGAGGATCCTTGCCGACAACGCGTCGCGCGCCGGCGTCAGCCCGGCAAGAATGCCACCGGTAGTCTGGGCGTACTCCTCGTCGATCCTGGCCCGCGCCGAAATGACCTTGAGGGCCTCGAGCCAGACCGGCGTCAGGTGTCGATTTCGGATGAGCTGGACGATGAGTCCGGCGAGGGCCATGTCGTAGCGCAGTTCACGTGTGGCACGGGAGGCATATGCTTCAAGCCGTGCGCTAGACAAGTCGTCGTCTCCCAACGCGTCCACCGCGCACTCCGCCGCCCATCGGCCACTAGTCAGCGCGTACTGAATGCCCTCACCGTTCAGCGGGTTGATGAAGCCAGCGGCGTCGCCAGTGAGCATGACACGGTCGGCGACCAGCGCCAGTCGTGCGTCGTATGTCGTCAATGGCCATCCGACGACCTTGCCGCGCAAGCGTGCTCCCGCCAGGCGTTCGGCGAGCGCACTGTCCGACGCAACCAGGCCGGCGAGCAAGTCACGCAGGTGGTCGGCCGTCGGAGGCAACGTCTCCAGGACCATTCCCACGCCCACGTTGGCCGTGGTCGCCGCAGTCGGGAAGAGCCAGTAGTAGCCCGGGAACGACTCGGCCGAAAAGTACAAGTCACAACGATCCTCCGATCCACTGACGCCGTCATAGTACGCACGCACCGCGATGATGCGGTTCTCGTCTGATGGGCTGGCGCCGCGAAGCGTGCGCGATACCACAGAACTGCTCCCGTCAGCACCAATCAGTAGACGTGCCCTCAGCTGCACCTTCTCGTGCCGGCGCTCGGCGAAGACCGTGACGCAGTCGGTTTGCACGTCGAAGCCTTGCACGCGTACCCCTTCCATGATGCCGGCGCCAGCGGTTCGAGCTGCGTCCAGCAGCCAATGATCGAGCTGCATGCGAGGGATGCACCGGCCGTAGGCCGGCAAGTGCCCGACTTCCGGCATCCGGCGGTGGATCAGTTCACGCCCATCGAGGAACAGCGCGGCCTGCCGAATGACATTCGAAGAGACGTAGTCCGTCCGGTTGGTGACGCCCAGCGCCGCGAGTTCAACGAGCGCGGCCGGACCGACGAAATCGCCACACACCTTGTCGCGCGGGAACGAACGCTGGTCCAGGACCAGCACGCGCAGCCCTGCGGAAGCCAGCCGCGCTGCCGACGACGCGCCGGCCGGCCCTCCGCCAGCGACAACGACGTCGGCATGAAGGTGCGGCGGAATGCGAAGGCGTGTCACGAAGCGGAGGCGGGCACGCTCCCAGTATAGCACTGATGGTGAGCGCCTGCGGCGTCTGCCTGGCGTGCTCGACGTTATGCCAGTCGCGATGCCGGGAAGCGTCCCGTCGACGCGACTCCACTCGCATCGAGCGCAAAGGCGCATCTGCCAGGACGAGGGTGACGGTTGTCAGTCCATCGAACGCGTTGCCCATGGCTCACGATGGCGGCACTCGATCGTCCTTCGGCATGAAGTTCGAGAGGAACGTTCGCTCCTGCACCGTGAGGGAATCGATTCCGGAAGCGCTGATCTTGTCTAGGATCCGATTCACTTCGTCACGGTTGACTTCGTGGACCGAGCTCTTGTCGATGGCGCGCCAGTTGGTGACCGACGGTGCCGCAC
This sequence comes from Gemmatimonadaceae bacterium, assembly GCA_019186945.1. Classification (GTDB taxonomy): domain Bacteria; phylum Gemmatimonadota; class Gemmatimonadetes; order Gemmatimonadales; family Gemmatimonadaceae; genus JABAQJ01. The sequence continues at coordinate 56,187 of JABAQJ010000011.1, read as the reverse complement.
GGATGCCCCTGGCATCGGCCCGAGCAACGCGCAAATCCGCCGACCACTTGCGAACCCACTTCAGGTAGATGAACGCACCGACGTATCCACCCAGGTGCGCGAAGTGCGCGATGCCGCTCCCGGCTCCGCTGAAGCCGCTCCACAGGGCAAGGACCGTGGTGATGATCACCAGGTAGCGCGCAGGAATGGGCAACACGCCCCAGATGTAGATCGGGGCATCCGGCCAGAAAAACGCGAACGCGAGCATCACACCGAATACTGCCGCTGAGGCACCGATGATTGGTGCGTTCGGCGCGTAGACCATCGACAGGAGCGCACCGGAGATGCCGCTGACGAAGTAGAGCTTGGCAAAGTCCTTCCCTCCGAGCCTGGCTTCAACCGCCGGGCCGAAGAAGTACAGCGCCAGCATGTTGAAGCCGATGTGCATCAGGCCACCGTGGAGGAACATGTATGTGACAATCGTCCACGGCCGGACCAGCGCCAGCATCGGCACGAAAGCGAATCCGTTCGCCAGGGTCGGCATCGTCATCTGAACGAAGAAGACGGCGACGTTGGCGAAGATCAGGCGGCGAACCCACGGTGTCACGAGCGTCTCTCCCTCGATTCCTGACGAGCTGGCCTGGGAACCGGATCCTCGGATTGCGAAATGCGCGAGCGCCGGCGTGGGGATGGCATGAGTCCGGGTGAGGGTTCGAGCGGAGGCGACTGCATTGTGGCGTCGCCATGCGACAAGATAGCGCCCCCCACTCATGCGCATGCGATTGGGCGGATGCCGAGCCGGGCTCGTTGGGCCGTACCGGGAACCAGGCGTTCAGCGTCCTGGTGCGGCCAAACGGCCTTCTACCGGAGCGGCTTTCCTGCCCTCGGGTTCGCGACGGTCCAGTCTTCGCCCAGGAGCGCGGCGACAGTGGCGGCGATCTGGCTTTGTGTGACCGTACCGGACGTCATCTCGCCCAGCGCCGGCGTATCGGGCCCGAGCATGGCGATCCAGATGTTCTCCGCGCCGGCGACGTCCTGGCCATGATCGCGCCATGCCGTCGGTCCGCTGCCGCGGCCGTGATCGGTAGTGATGATGAACGTGGTCACGCCCCGGTACTGCGGCATTCGCTGCATCGTCAGCCACAATTCGGCGATAAATGCGTCTACCTGATGTGCGGAGCGGAGCACGAGGTCGTAGCGACCGGAGTGCGCCCATTCATCGGTTTCTCCATAGCCGACGAAGAGCACGCGAGGCCTCCGGGTACGAATGAACTCGTTCGCCGCCAGGTTCATCGGAGCATCGAACGCGTTATCGGGCCACATCTGGATGGACGTCCGGTACAGTTCGTCGATGAGCGCGGCGCGCTCCGATCTGGCCGAGTCGGCAGCGAACGGCGGATCCCAACCGTCCAGGATCGGCAGGCCGGAACGCTCCTTGTTCAGGATGCGCCGGAAAGCGCTCCACGTGGCAACTGCCCCGACCTTGTCCGCTAGCTCCGGCTTTTTCGCGAGCCACTCGAAAACGGTGACGTTCGGGTTGGGCGGGTAGCCGTTGGAATCGATGCGAGGATCGAACGCTCCGGTGAAGATCTCGTTGTAGCCAGGATACGAAAACTTCATGGTGTTCGTGATCCGGGCGATGGAGCCCTTCGTCTGGTTGCCGTAGATCACGCCTTGTTTCCCTATCGTCTTCCAGAAGAACGGCAGCAGCGCCTCGCGTCGCGCTTCAGGTGTGCTCCGCCAGAAATCGCGAATGAGGCCCGTGGTATCACGCGCTCCGCCAGGCTGCGCGGATAGGAGCGCTCGTTCGGCGCCCGAGAACACCTCCTGCCAGCGAAGACCGTCGGTGACGATGAGAACGACATTGCGCGTCTGGCGTTGAGCGGCGATCGGATCGGGCGCCGAGCCGGCGACAATGGCCGTGGAGAGGAAGAACGCGAGGAATCGCATGCGCGTCGCGAGGAGGGTAGGGAGGATCGAGTCGGGCGCCAGGTGATCATGGACAAGGCGCGAGCTGCCGCCAACATCCGGGACTGCACCCGCGTCGACGATACTTCAGCGACCGCGCCTGCGACACCGTGGGTTCGCAGCCTGTGCTAACGGAAGTCGATCCTCCCGCGTCGCGGAACCTCCGGCCGTGGTGGTTGGCTGGTCCGGACGATCGGTAGCATCGTACCGCGCCGTGGCCTGCCGACTGGCTTCGGCACCCGGCAACCGTAGCGCAGGATGCGACACCGGAGCCCAAGTCTCTCGTTCCAGCGCCAACAGCCCCAGCCGCAGGACATCCGCAGTCGACGCCTGGAGATGCAAGGCGAGTCGCTCGAGCCTCAACCCGGTCATGACATCCAGTTGGACATCGAGTGCGGTCGCTTCCGCGGTGCGCCTTGACTTGACGACTTTCATCACGGATCACGCTGGCCCAGGGTGTCCTCTGCGATCGCTCGGCACAAGGGTTCGCGGTCGCTCGTCGTGTTCGGGCCGCACAATGGCTTGCGACCGTCACCACCGCGTCATCTATTGTCGCCGCACGCCTGCGCGTGCCCACGACGAACCGACGGAAACGCTGCCCATGCCCATGACACACACCGGTGACGGGAAGGCCGAGATCATTCTGGTTGCCAGCGGGGACTCGCGCCTCTCCGCGAATCGGGTGTGCTGGGAAGCGCAGGCGGAGCTCGAGGCGACCGTTGTCCAGCGGTTCGCCGAGCGTGGCTGGAGTGTGCGGCGAGGCCACGAGTTCGATCGGCGCAAGGGTCACGGTTTCATAGACGGCCAGGCGCGCGGAATCGAGGTCTTCCGGTCCATTTCGCCGGAGTCACCGCTGATCGTAGCCGAGGCGGTCTGGCAATACACGAGTCATGTGTTGCCGGGCCTTACCAGGCACCGGGGGCCCATTCTGACACTCGCGAACTGGAGCGGTCAATGGCCGGGCCTGGTCGGGTTATTGAATCTGAACGGATCCCTGACCAAGGCGGGGGTCTCATACAGTACGATCTGGAGCGAGGACTTCACCGATGCCTTCGCGCGGCGTGCGCTCGAGGAGTGGCTTGCCGGCGGCACGGTGAGCCACGATCTATCGCACGCCCGACCCGTCGATCCATCCAGCTTCGGCAGCGCTTACGACGTCGATCGTGCCCGTGGCGAAGCGTTAGGCGAGGCTCTCCGCCACGACCAGGCAATCATTGGCGTCTTCGACGAAGGCTGCATGGGGATGTACAATGCCATCGTTCCCGATCATCTGCTGCATGCAACCGGCGTGTTCAAGGAGCGCTTGAGCCAGAGTGCGCTGTACGCTGCCATGCAACGCGTAAGCGACGACGTGGCGCGGCGGCACCTGACCTGGCTGACATCGCGAGGAATGCGATTCGTGCTTGGAGCCGAGGATGCAACCGAGCTGACGGAAGCCCAGGTGCTGGAGGGACTCAGGATGTACGAAGCGGCCGTGCGCATGGCCCACGACTTCGGCTGCGACGCCATTGGCATACAGTACCAGCAAGGGCTCAAGGACACCTGCGTCGCCAGCGATCTGGCCGAAGGCCTGTTGAACAACCCGGACCGTCCGCCGGTCTTTGCTGACGATGGGTCGGTGCTCTACGTCCGTCGTGCGGTACCGCACTTCAACGAAGTGGATGAGTGCGCTGGACTGGATGCGCTCATGACGGATCGGGTGTGGCGCGACATGGCGATCGATCCGTCCAACACGCTTCACGACGTCCGTTGGGGCGCGCACGTTCACGAAGTCGGCGTGGACGAGTTCGTCTGGGTATTCGAGATTTCCGGTGGGGCTCCGGCTTCACACTTCATCGGTGGCTACGCTGGAGCGGTTGGGGAACGGCAGCCGCCGATGTATTTCCCGCGTGGCGGATCGACCCTGAAGGGGGTCAGTCGCCCGGGCGAGATTGTCTGGAGTCGCGTGTACGTGTCCGGTGACGCGCTGCACATGGACATCGGCCGCGGCGGTGTGGTGCAATTGTCGGACGCGGAAACCGCTCGCCGCTGGGCCGCCACGACGCCGCAATGGCCAATCATGCACGCAGTGCTGTACGGCGTGTCGCGCGACCAGCTGATGGCGAAGCACCAATCGAATCACATACAGGTGGCCTACGCTCCCACGGCGGCTCAGGCGCGCCAGGCGCTGGTACGGAAAGCGAGCATGGCGGCCGCGATGGGACTGCGCGTCAACCTCTGTGGCGATTTCGACGACGTACTGGAACGCCACCAGCCCGCGGGCGATCGTCCGGCGACATGAAGCCGCCCGTCGTCGAAGGGCGGCGCCTAAGCATGCATTTCCCAGGCGTCCTGGCACTCGACGGCGTCGACTTCGACGTCCGCTCCGGCGAGATCCACGCGCTGCTTGGCGAGAATGGAGCGGGGAAGTCCACGCTGGTCAGGATTCTTTCGGGCGAGACGTCACCCACCGGCGGCGCGGTCGCGATCGATGGCATCCCGCGGGAGTTCGCGTCTCCGCGCGATGCGTCGGGCGCCGGCATCGCCGTCATCCCGCAGGAACTGCAACTGGTCGACTCCCTCACCGTTGCTGAAAACATCGCGTTAGGCCACGAAACGGTCGGCGTGGCGCGCCTGGTGGATCGCTCCGCCGAGCGAGAGACGGCCCGCCAGATCCTGCACGATCTTGGCGCCGCCGACATCCGACCCGATGCCGCAGTCGAACGCCTCGGTCCGGGGGCCAGGCAACTGGTGGCGATCGCCCGGGCGCTGGCGCTTCGTGCCCGCTGCCTGTTCATGGACGAACCGACGTCGTCGCTGGGCGCCGCCGACGCCGAACGGCTCACGTCGCTGGTGTTGAAACTGGCGGAGCGTGGCACTGCCATCGTCTATATCACCCACAAGCTCGACGAGGTTCAGCGGCTCGCTCACCGGCTCACCGTGTTGCGCGACGGAAGGCGCGTCACGACGATGCCGGCAGCCGGCGTAAGCGAAGCTGACATGGTGCGACTGATGGTGGGCCGCTCGATCGTGCCGACGACCCTTCCCGACGTCCCCTCCGACGCGAGCGAAGTGCTTCGGGTCGATGGGCTGTCGATTGCCGAACCTGACCGTCCCGACGGTTACCGGCTTCGCGGAATCTCGTTCAGCGTTCGTGCCGGGGAGATCGTCGGGCTCTCCGGGTTGATGGGCGCGGGACGCTCGGAGCTGTTGCTGGCGATCGTTGGTGCGCTGACGCGCGGTGTCACTGGCCGCCTGCGACTCGACGGGCAGGACTATGTCCCGGTCTCGCCGGCCGTCGCGCGCGAGTCCGGACTCGTGATGCTGCCCGAGGAGCGCAAGTCGCAAGGCATCCTGCCGAATCTGAGCGTCAGGACCAACGCAACGCTGTCGGCGTTGGCCAGGGTTTCGCGCTTCGGGTTCATCGATCGTCGGGCAGAAAGCGAGGCGGCGGCCGAGGTGCTGCAATCCGCTGGCGTGAGAGCGGTCTCGGACAGAGTGACGATCGAGACTCTGAGCGGCGGAAACCAGCAGAAGGTTCTGCTGGCGCGCGCCATGTTCGCCTCGCCAAGGATGCTCCTCCTCGACGAGCCGACGCGAGGCATCGACCTGGCTGCCAAGGACGAACTCTACCGGGAACTGCGGCGCCTGGCAGGCGCGGGGTATGGCATCCTGCTCGCGTCGTCGGAGTTGCCCGAGCTTCTAACACAGTGCCATCGCATCCTGGTGTTGCGAAACGGCAGGTTGGTGGCGGCATTCGATCGCGAGCAGGCGACCGAGCAGGCCATTGTGACCGCGGCGTCCGCGGGCAGTTTCGCCCGGATGGCCAACCGTGCCGCGGCCGAGGTCGACGATCAGCGGGAGACGTCGCCTGACGCCGCGCATGGCGGCGCGGGAGATAGCGGTGCGGGCGCACCATATGCCGGCTGGCTGGAGCGAATTCGGCGGTCGTCGCATCTCCTCGGTCTGCTGGCCGTATTGGTTCTGGCGATCGCGACTTCGCCGGTGCGCGGCGGCCGGCTGGTCTTTCTGGATCTGGGGAATCTGAGCGATATCCTCCGGCAGGTGGCGGAGAAGGGGATCCTGGCGGTGGGCATGACCGCAGTGGTGATCGCCGGTGGCATCGACCTGTCCGTCGGCTCCATGCTCGCGTTAGGTGCGACTCTGGCCGCATGGATGCTGATGGATTTCGGTGCGGGACTGGCGCTGACGACCGTCGTCGTCCTTGTGGTCGGCGCCGCGTGGGGCGCCATGAACGGTGCCGTGATAGCGCGCTGGAAGCTGCCGCCCTTCATAGCCACGCTTGCGACGATGAGTGCCGCCCGCGGCGTGGCGCGCTACCTGAGCGGCGGCAGCGCCATCCCGTTAGGCTTCGGAGTCGGAGGGGCGCCAGAGTCGGTGCACGTCCTGGCCGCGCCGATCGTGCCGTACCTGCCGATGCCGGCGCTGGTCTTCCTCGCCACGGTCGTCGCCACGCATGTCCTGCTCACGCGTACCCGCACCGGACGGTATCTCTATGCCATTGGGGATAACGAGACAGCCGCGCGACTTGCCGGCGTTCGCGTCGATCGGCACACCCTGTGGGTGTACGTGCTCTGCTCGACGCTGGCCGCGCTGGCCGGGTTAATTCACTGCGCACAGCTCGAACAGGGAAACCCGAACGATGGCGTGGCCTATGAACTCGATGCTATTGCGGCCGTGGTCATCGGCGGCACACCGCTCCGCGGTGGCGTGGGGAGCGTCGCCGGTACGCTCGTCGGCATCCTCATCATCGGCATCATCAACAACAGCATGGGGCTCAACAACGTAGATGCGAATCTCCAGCTCATACTCAAGGGCGTCATCATCCTCGGTGCGGTTTGGCTCCAACGCCGTCGCTGACCGGATGCGCTGGCCCACGTCCGTCGCCGCGCTCGCGATCCTGGCCCTGATCGCCGGATCCTGCGGCCGGGAGCGGCGTGCCGCGCACCTCATCGGTTTCTCCCAGGCGAATCTCGGCGAGCCATGGCGTGTGGCAATGAACGCGGAGATCGCGGCCCGGGCGAAGGACCATCCCGACATGGACGTCATCTATGCGGACGCACAGCAGGACAACGCCAAGCAGGTCGCTGACGTCGAGAACTTCCTTCGTCAGAAGATCGACCTGCTGATCATCTCGCCGAACGAGGCCAAACCTCTCACGCCCATCGTCCGCCGCGCGTTCGAGCAGAAGATCCCTGTGATCGTGCTCGATCGCGAGATCGAAGGGGACTCGTATACGACGTTCATCGGCGCCAACAACCGGGAGATCGGCGCCGAGGCCGGAAAGCTTGCCGCGAAGCTGCTGGCCGGCACCGGCGACGTCGTGGAGATCAAGGGGCTCCCCGGTTCAACGCCGGCGCGCGATCGCAGCGAAGGCTTCCGCGAGGCGATCGCTGCGTTCCCGGGAATCAGGATCATTCACGACCCCGTGGCCAATTGGCTACGCGAGGAAGCCATGTCGCAGATGGAGTCCGCCCTCGCTGCTCACCCTCGTATCGACCTCGTCTACGCGCATAACGATCCCATGGCGGTGGGCGCATATCTCGCTGCCAAGGCCAAGGGCCGCGACGGGGAGATGAAGTTCATCGGCATCGATGGCCTGCCAGGGCTCGACGGCGGCGAACAGAGCGTCAAGGATGGCAAACTGGCGGCAACCTTCGTCTATCCCACCGGCGGCAGCGAGGCAATCGATATGGCCGTCAGAATCCTGGCCGGCGAGGCCGTACCGCACCGCATCACTCTGCCGACCCGGATCATCACCAAGTAGAGCAGCAGACGTCAGGACCGACGGCCCAAACCTCAGCCGCCGGTAAACGGCGTTCGGCTACTTCACTCCGGACTCGACCTGGTGAAGGAAATCGCGCACCGCTTTGACGCTCGCGCCAGGATTGTCCCACATCGTAACGTGCGCCGCGTCCGGGATCACCACGACTTGCGCCCCCGGCGTCATCGCCGCGTGCTTCCTGATCGTGACCGGATTCGCCTCATCCGCGCTGCCGACGGTGAAAAGGGTCGGCACCTTCACGTCACGCAGGAAACCCGTCGCGTCGTACTGCCTGAGCGTTCCCACTATCGTGAACTCGCTCGGCCCCTGCATGTACATGTAGATCGGCATCCCGACAGCGGCCATCGTACTGTCCAGGTCTGCCTGCGGCGGACGAAGGAAGACGTACTTCGACATGAACTCGGCGTTGGCGGCTTCGTACGCCTTGCCGTCGTACTTGTTGTCTGCCTCCGCCGCCGCGATCGCTCTCTGCGACGAATCAGGCAACGTCTTCAACAACTCGCGAGCGTGCCGCTCCCATGCTGGGAGATCGAGCGCCGCGCTCATTAGGGTCAGACTCGCCACATGATCAGCGTGGGCGCGGTAATACTCGAGGCCCAGTATCGTTCCCCATGAGTGTCCGACGACGTGGAAGACCGAGTAGCCGAGTGCAGAACGGAGCGAATCGAGTTCGGCGACGAAGTGCGCGATATTGAACAACGTCGTGTCGGTCGTGGCGTCGGACTTGCCACCACCAAGCTGGTCGTATCGCACGACTGCGCGCTCATCGCTCAAGGCCTCCATTGCCTTCATGTAGAAGCTGCCGTAACCCGGCCCCCCGTGGAGCAGGATCACCGGCGTCGCCGTCCCGCTTCCGGATACCTTGTACCAGATCTTGCCTCCCGGCACCGAGAGGTACGATTCGCCGGCGGGAAGGGCAGGTCGCATTGAATCGGCGGGGTTCGACTCCGGCGTCCTTTCCGCTCCACAGCCAGCGGCGAGTACGACGCAGGTCAGAGCGATGGTGTAGCGCATAGTCGTCAGATGCGAGGGTGTGGATGGCACGGTTCGATCAAACACCAACCTACTCATTCCCACTACCAGGCTCCATTCTTAGCGACGTTTCGCCGGAGCGGATTGAAATCCGGCGATTTGTCGATAGGATCGTTGCATGCGCCCGATCGCTCCCGCTCGCGAGTACGACATACCGGCACTCGCCGAGTTGAACAACATGTTCTCCCCTCAAGGCCTGACGCTGCCACGTAGCGAGACGTTCGTCGAAGCGCATCTTGCCGACTACCGCGTAGTGCGCGACGACGACGGCATTCTCGTCGGTTGCGTCTGTCTCGACGACTACTCGCCGTCGCTCGTGGAACTGGTATCCCTGGCGGTCGCGCCCTCGTACCAGCATCGAGGTGTGGGACGTGCGCTGATCGGCGCGGCTGTGAAGTTGGCGGCGGTCCGTGGCTATCCCGAAGTTTTTGCCGTCTCCTTCTCCGACGCGCTCTTCCAGCACTGCGGTTTCAGTTTTGTGGATATCGCACGATACCCGGAGAAGAAGTCACGCTATGATCGGATCGCCGCTGACGAGTGGACTGTTGGTCAGAAGCACTGCTTCGCCCGTGCTCCTGGTGCCGGCTCGTAGTCGTCCATTTTGGCGCAAGCAAAGGGTCGTTCGAGATTCGAGGAGATCGATCGCCGACCGGCTGCGCCGCAGCTGTGGCTGTCTGACCTTGCTGGCGATCGTGGCATTGCCGGTGAGGGTCGGCGGCCAGCGTACCGCGGCCATAAGCGGTGGCTTCGTTCTCCGTCTGGGCCGGGATACCGTGGCGCTGGAAACCTACGAGCGCACTCCCGACCGGATTACCGGCGAGATCGTGTTGCGCGTACCGAAAACGACGTACGTCAGGTACCAGTACGATCTCCGGCCTGACGGCGCACCGGTGCGCAGTACGGTGCGCATCGACCCGTCAGGTTCAGACAAGGCGAGTGCGCATACCGTCAGGATAGACTTTCGTGACGACTCGATTCGTATCACGGTTGATTCGGCATCCCTGCATCGTGTAGAGGTACGCGCTCGTGCGCCAGGTTCGATTCCGCTCATCGCCGGCCCGTATGGAACGTCCTATGCGACGTATGAGTGGTTGATCGCCGGCGTGGCCGACGGCGACTCGGTCACCCTCGCTGCCATCTCGCCCGTAACCGGACGCGCGGGGAGTCTGATGTTCGTCCGCCGCTCGCCGAGGCGCGCGGATATCGACTTCTTCGGCGAGACGTTGATGCCGGTTGTACTGGACGGCGGGGGTCGCATCCTGGCTGTGGATGCCCAACGCACGACGGTGCGGGCGAATGCGGAACGGGCCGACGCGATCGACGTCGCGCTTCACGCGCGGCAGTTCGGCAAGCAGGATCGCGAGGGGAAAGGACTGGGCGTCGCCTCGCCGCCGGATTCGGTTCGGACCAGAATCGGAGGTGTGGCGCTCGCGATCGACTACAGCAGCCCGCGCATGCGAGGCCGGGCGATCCTTGGTGACCTGCTCCCGTACGACGTTGTCTGGAGGACAGGAGCCAACGCGGCGACGTTGTTGAAGCTGAATGGCGACCTGTCGATCGAAGGTGTCCGGGTACCTGCCGGCACGTATTCGCTCTGGACGATTCCGCATGTCGACGGGGCGGAACTGATCGTCAACGCGCAACACGGCCAGTGGGGAACCGAGCGCGATGCCGCGAAAGACCTCTACCGGATACCGCTCCGCGTTTCACAGGCGGCCTCGCCGCTTGAAGCACTGGTGATCGACGTCACTCCGGATGGTGATCTCCGATTCCGCTGGTCGACGTTCGTCTGGAGCGCACGGCTGTCGCGTATCGGGGCAGAGTGACGCAGTGCGTGTCGGGTCAGAAGAGGCGAGAACTTCATTGCGCTGTGCGATGGGGGACGCCGGCGCCTTCATCGCCCGGTGCAGGCGTTCACGAACCGGAACCGCATGGAAATGCACGCTGAACTCGATCGTCGCGCTTTCATTCGCCAACTGGCCGTCCTCGCTGGCGGAGCCGCCACGGCCGCATGCTCGGCAGGCGTGGTCACCGGTCCGCGGGGCTTCCCGCCGGACACGACGCCCCCAGTGACCCCGCCGACAAGCCTCGACGGCATGTTCGTTTCGGCGCGGGCACGAGGTCTCACGTTCGGATGCGGACTCAATTACGCGGGGCTGTCGGATGCCGCGCTCCTCGCCGCGCACACGCGCGAATCCGGCATGGTCGTGCCAATTGCGCAGGGAGCATGGAACCAGACCCATCCCGGGCCATCGACCTGGAACTTCAGCGTGATGGACGATCTGTGGAGCTGGGCTCAGTCGGTGCATCTGCCGATGCGGGGCACACATCTCGTCTGGCATCAGGCGCTTCCGGCGTGGTTCAGCGCCAACGTCACGTCTGCCAATGCCTCGCAGTACATGCGCGATCATATCCAGGCCTTCCTGGGTCGGTACAAGGGGTTGTTCCATTCCTGGAATCCCGTCAACGAAGCTGTTCTTCCGAGCGACGGCAGGCCTGATGGACTGCGGAATTCGCCGTGGTTGCAGCTGATGGGGCCGCAGTACATACCGCAAGCCTTCAACTTCGCTGCGCAGGTGGACCCGTCGGCAACCCTTGTTTACAACGAGTTCGGGATCGAGGAGGACACGCCGCTCGCGGACCGGAAGCGCCAGTTCACCCTGCAACTCCTTCAATCGCTCGTGCAGCAGGGAGTACCGATCCACGCGCTGGGCATGCAGTCGCACATCGCGGCGAACTCGGCGATCGATGCGTCGAAGCTGACGGCATTCCTCGACGCCGTGGCTGCGCTGGGGCTGAGGATCTTCATCACCGAACTGGACGTGAAGGATCAAACGCTTCCCGCGAACATTGCCGCCCGCGACGCCGGCGTGGCGGCGATGTACCACACCTACCTCTCGGCGATGCTGGCTCATCCAGCCGTTTCGGTCGTGATCACGTGGGGGTTGAGCGACCGCCTGACATGGTTGACCAACCAGGCGCCGCGGCCGGACGGACTTCCTGTCCGGGTTCTCCCACTGGACGACCAGCTGCAGCGGAAGCCTGCCTGGACGGCGATAGTCAACTCGTTCACGGGACGCTGACGGTCCCTTGGCAACCCAGTAGCTGCGTTCGTCCCTGCTTCGGGAAAAGCCGAAGGAAGGCTCCTTGTTTCGCGTCCGTGGCGCACACTGTGCGGCGGCGCCACAACGACTCCGGTGACTGGCGAGCAGTCGCTGGGGTTTCACGTCGAGCTCAACCGTGGCGTCCTTCTTGCACAGACCACACGACTGTCGAAGCCGAGTCGAGCCGCGCGGCACAAGCTATCGGTCTGCCGGGAGCGCACCGGGTTTGATGTTTCTGAGTGGAAAGCGGATCCACGGCACGGGGGGACGCTCCATGAGCACTTCGCGGATTGATCGACGCGCGTTCATGCGCAGCTTGGCGGCGCTCGCAGCCACTGGTGGCGCGATCGGCTGTGGCAGCGACGCACTCCCGATGGCGCCGCCAGACGTAATTGCCGATCCGGATCAGCTCGTGGAACGTCGTCGCCGTCGCCACACGCCGATCAACCTTGGACTTCGAGACTTCGCCAACGCGCGAGGCCTCGTGCTTGGAACCGGCGTGGACAGCCGCACGTTACGTGACAACGACCTGCTGGCCGCCCACGCGGCCGAGTCGGGGATGGTCGTGCCGCTTGCTGAAGGGCAGTGGGAGGACACCCATCCGGCGATCGACACCTGGGACTTCAGGACGATGGACAGAGTGTGGCGATTCGCGCAGACGGTGAATCTGCCGATGCGCGGTACCCACCTGATCCATCACGCGAGCCTGCCGCCGTGGTTTTACACGGACGTGACGCCGGCAAACGCGGCGCAGGTGATGGAGCAACACATCGTCGCGTTCCTTGGGCATTTCCAGGGGCTGTTCCACTCCTGGAACGTGGTGAACGAGGCCGTCTTCCCCGTCGACGGCCGGCCCGACGGGCTGCGCAACTCCCCGTGGATGCAGTTACTGGGGCCACAGTACATCGACATGGCCTTCACGTTCGCGTCCCAGGTGGACCCGACGGCCGTCCTGACCTACAACGATTTCGGGTGCGAGGCGGACACGTCCAATGCGGACATGCGACGCGCCTACGTGTTGCAGCTTCTCCAGAACCTCGTGAGCGCCGGAGTGCCAGTGCACGCCCTCGGGCTGCAAGCGCACCTGTACGCCAACACGCCGCTCAGCGCGACGAAGCTGACGAACTTCATGAACGCGGTACAGAACCTTGGGCTCGGTATCTTCATCACCGAACTCGATGTGAGCGACCAGTCGCTGCCGGCGGATCACGAGACGCGGGACGCCGCCGTCGCGGCGAAGTACTACGAGTTCCTGCAGATCGTACTGCCGCATCCCGCCGTGTCCACTGTCGTCATCTGGGGCCTCAGCGACCGGATCACCTGGCTCTCGCATCATGCGCCGCGGAAGGACGGCCTCCCGCCACGCGTTCTGCCGCTGGACGCCGACCTGCAGCGCAAGGAGGCGTGGTTGTCGATCGCCAACGCGTTGCGCGGCCGTTAGGCGCCGGCGGGAAGGCGCGGCGTCGGTGGTTCGTGCTGCCGCGCCGGTATCTTGACGCGGCGGGTTTTCCAGGCAGTTTCGGCGCACCTCGTCTCCCCTCGTCGCGCCGCCCGCCGTGTTCCCCTGGAACCAGACGTACGATCCGCTGCACAACGCCGTGCTGTCCACCATCGCCGCGGCGTCCCCACTCGTGGTGCTCCTGGGGCTGTTGGCGAGCCATCGCGTGCGAGCGCATTACGCAGCCTTGCTCGGGGTTATCGCGGCGATGGGTGTCGCCGTCGCGGCGATCGGCATGCCTGCGGGCATGGCGCTCCGGGCGGCGCTGTTCGGGGCTGCCTATGGGCTCTTCCCTATCGGCTGGATCGTCGTCAACGTCATTTTCCTGTACCGCCTAACGAGCGAACGAGGCGCGTTCGACGCACTTCGCCATGGCATCGCGTCCGTCACACGCGATCGACGATTGCAACTCTTGCTCATCGCATTCTCGTTCGGTGCCTTTTTCGAAGGCGCCGCGGGCTTTGGGACACCGGTTGCCGTCACCGGCGCGATGCTCATCGGACTCGGCTTTCCTCCGCTCGAGGCCAGCGCGCTGTCGTTGATCGCCAATACGGCACCGGTTGCCTACGGCGCACTAGGCACGCCGATCGTCGCTCTGCAGAGCGTCACCGGTCTGGACCTGCATAGTCTGAGCGCCATGGTCGGACGTCAACTCCCGATCCTGTCGATCATCGTGCCCATCTGGCTGATCGGCGCGTACGACGGCTGGCGCGGCATTCGCGAAACCTGGCCCGCGCTGCTGGTGACCGGCATGTCGTTCGCCATCACCCAGTTCATCGTATCCAACTTCCACGGTCCCTGGTTGGTCGACGTCGTTTCGTCGCTCGCTTCCATGGGCTCGCTGGTTCTCTATGTACGTTGGCGCAGGCTCACCGGAGAGACGGCATCGGAAGACGAGCCGTCGGAGGCAACGAGCTGGCGACCGTGGATTCCGTGGATCGTTCTGTCGGTTGTGGTCTTCCTGTGGGGAATACCTGACGTGAAGGATCTGCTCAACGGCGTCTTCGCTCCCAGGCTGGCTGTAGCCGGACTCGACCAGCTGGTCATGCGCAGCGCCCCAGTGGTTGCGACTCCTGTGCCGGAGTCGGCGGTGTTCAGCGCGAATATCCTCTCGGCTACGGGTACGGCCATCCTTGTCGCGGCCCTCGTGAGTGCGCGGTTCCTGGGGTTCCGCGCGTCGGAGGCGCTTCGCGAGTACGGGCGGACGATCGTGGTTGTGCGTCACTCGCTCCTGACGATCGCCGCCATGCTGGGCATCGGGTATGTCTCGCGCTACTCCGGAATGGACGCGATCCTCGGACTAGCGTTTGCCAACACCGGCGTACTGTACCCGTTCTTCGGAGCGATGCTCGGCTGGCTCGGGGTTGCGCTCACCGGTTCGGACACGTCGTCGAACGTGCTGTTCGGGAATCTCCAGACGATTACGGCGGGGCAGGTGGGAGTCAGCCCGACGTTGATGGCGGCGGCCAATAGCTCTGGCGGCGTGATGGGGAAGATGATCGACGCCCAGAGCATCGTGGTAGCGAGCACCGCCACACGATGGTACGGGCAGGAAAGCCGTATCCTGCGGTTCGTCTTCTGGCACTCGCTCGCGCTGGCCACGCTGGTTGGCCTGCTCGTGCTGCTCCAGGCGTATGTCCCGCCGTTCACGCGGATGGTCGTTCCGTAGTATGTTCCCGGCGTGAATTCCGTCGCGCCGCCCAACTGAAAGCGAGCCCTTCATGCGTCCCGTCGAAACGGCCTTCCTGGCTGTGGTGCTCATCTGGCTCGTTTATCGTACCCCCGGGCCGAGGTCGCGTGTGGCGGCAGAGACGTTCCTCGGTTTCCTCGTCATCGTTTTCGGGTTGCATCTGTACTTCGACGGCGTGCGATGGGAGATGATCCCCGCGTATCTGCTGGGCGTCTGGGGCGCGGTCATGGCGTGGCGGGATTTTCGGAGGCACGGGGGACAGGTGGTGGCGCCGATCGTCCGACATCGCGCGATCGTGGGCACCCTCGTGGTGATCTGTGGGCTGATCGCGGTCGTCATTCCCGGCGTGCTCTTTCCACGCGTCGAGTTCGCGCGTCCCAGTGGGTATTACCCAGTCGGGCGGATCGAAGCTTTCTGGGTCGACTCGACCCGTGACGAAACTTTCGCGACGACGCCTGGCGGCAAACGTTCCTTGATGCTGACGGTCTGGTATCCCGCCGATACCGTAACCGGTGGCCGCATCAGCCCATACCATCCGAATCCATCCGTCCTGGCGCGAGATGCACTCGCTGGTACGGGCTTCCCCGGATTTCTCATTTGGAACCTGGTGCGGGCGAAAACGCACTCCACGCTCAGTGCGCCCTTCAACCGACGCGAGGGCCGATCGCCGGTGCTGTTGTTCTCGCATGGATACGGTGGCTCACGGGTGCAGAACACGTTCGAGTTCGAGGAACTGGCCAGTTACGGCTACGTGATCGTCAGCATCGACCACTCCTACTCCTCGGCGGGCACAGTCTTCCCGGACGGTCGGCATATCCCGATTACCACGCAGGCGATGATCCGCTCCGACTCCGGCGCGACGCGCCTGCTCGAGACATGGGTCGCGGATGCCGAGTTCGTGCTCAACCGCCTGGAGAAGCTGCCTCTCGGCGACGTCACCGATACCGTTGCCCGTCGGCTGCAACTAGACAAGGTCGGCTACTTTGGACACTCGTTTGGCGGCGCGACCGCGGCCGCAGCGATGGTGCGCGATCCGCGTATCAGGGCAGGGATCGATATGGATGGGATGCTGTACGGCGAGTCGTGGAGCAAAGGCATCGACGCGCCCTTCCTGGTCTTTCGCGCTCACCCTCCCGACCCTGTCACCGTCGCCAGCCAACTCAAGGCGGCAGGGATCGGTCCGGATTCGCTGGAGCAGGTTTTCCGGACGTTCGACACGCGAGTCAACTCGTTCCTCCGTTTCGGCGGGACCGAAATCCGTATGGACGGCGTGCAGCACATGGGCTTTGCTGATGTGGCGCGCTGGAGTCCGTTGATTGGCCGCCGCCTCGGTTTCGTCGGAGAGGACGATCCGGCGCGTGCGCATTCAGCGATCGCCTCGTACACGTTGGCGTTCTTCAGCAAGTATCTGAAAGGCACGGCCAAAGAGTACCTCTCGGTCGAGATCCCTCGCGGGGTCCAGATCAAGGTCGTGCCGCACGAGCCGACCGGGACGGCGCCCGCCCGGTAGCAAACAGCGCGAGACCCGAGCGCCTTCAGGCCACGCTGGTCTCGAAGGCGAGCGCGTGGTTTCTGCGAGGCGGTTGCGTAGCCTTGAGCGCCGTGGCGTCGCCCGGTAAGGTTCCCGTTTCAGACCATGTCGGATCGCGAGATCATCGCGGTTCCGGTTCCCCTTTCGAGGTTCCACGAATGACGCACTCCCTGACAGTTGCGCGCCGGCTGCTCGCTACTGTCCTGGCCTTTCCGGCAGGACTCCTGGCGCAGCGCCCGGCCGACATCACGCCGTCCGTAGTACTGGACCGTCACACGTTAGGCGACATCCAGGTGGACCGCGTGGGACAGCGGATTGCCTTCACCGTGACCGGACCGCCCAAGGGTGACTTCAGGGACACGGACATCTGGGTGTACGACCGTGCACGCCAGGAAGCGCGGCGCTTCGCCTCGTCGCCGAAAAGCGATGCCTCTCCACGCTGGTCTCCCGACGGTGCCACACTCGCCTTCGTGTCGGACCGCGGCGGCTCCCGCCAGCTCTATCTGATGGCGACCGCTGGCGGCGAGGCTCAGGTCGTGACAGAGCAGAAAGGCGGCGTTGGAAACATCGCCTGGTCGCCCGACGGTAGCCGTATCGCCTTCACGGGCCGCGACCCGGTTCCCGCTGAAGAAGAGGCGGGAATCAAGGAGAAGAAGGATGCGCGCGTGGTCGAACGGAATGTGCGCCCGGAGCGGCTGTGGATCTTCGATGTCGGCTCGAGATCGACGAAAAGCCTCACTGCCGCACCGTGGTCGCTCAGCGAAATCGCCTGGGCGCCCGATGGCAGCCGGCTGTTCGCGATCGCGAGCGACGAAGTGAACGCCGAGAAGGAAACCGAGCGTTTCGTGGAGGTCTCGGCGGATTCGGGCCTGGTGCGTCCGCTGCAACAACCCAAAGGACCGTTCGGCGGGCTGGGAGTCTCACCCGATGGCCGCTGGCTCTCGTACACAGCAGCTCCCGTCGACGGCCCGTCACCTCACGATCTCTTCGTCATCCCGGTCGACGGCGGTGAGCCGCGCAACCTGACCCGTGCTCTGGACCGTCCGATCAGCTCGGTGTCATGGATAGACGCACGGACGATCGCCATCGCATTCGACGAGGGCTTTTCCACGCGCCTGGCCCGCGTCAGCCTCGACGGACGCGTCGATACTCTTCCCGCGCTTCCGGTCCTGCCGTCCGGTGGAACGCCAGCAGGTGGCGGCGCCGTGGCTTTCATCGGACAATCCACGATCGAAGCGCCAGAACTCTGGTTGCGCGATGCCTCGGGGAATGCGCAACGCCTGACATCGATCAATGGTCGCTGGCGGGAGCGCTGGGTCGGTGCGACGGAGCCGGCCTCCTTCAAGAGCTTCGATGGAAAGACCATCGATGCTCGAATCATCAAGCCTGCTGGCTACCGCGAAGGAACGCGGGTTCCACTCGCGGTTCTCGTGCATGGCGGTCCCACCGGGCGCTGGGCTGACCGCTACGAGAACTGGGGCCAGCTTCTTGCCGCACGCGGCTATGCCGTTCTGTACCCCAACATTCGTGGATCGTCCGGCTACGGACATGCCTTCATCGAGTCCAATCGGGCGGACTGGGGTGGCGGCGATTTCAAGGACGTCATGGCCGGCGTGGATGCGATGGTGGCGCGCGGCATCGCCGATTCTACGAAGCTCGTGATCGGCGGTTGGTCCTACGGTGGCTACATGTCGGCGTGGGCTGTCACGCAGACCAATCGATTCAAGGCAGCGATCAACGGTGCCGGACTCAGCGATCTGGCCAGCGAATACGGAACCGAGGCAAGTGCGATCTACGACCGCTGGTTCTTCGGCACGCCGTACGAGAACCTGAAGGAGTTCATCGAGAGTTCTCCGATCACGTACATCAAGCAGGCACGAACGCCTACGCTGATCCTGCAAGGCGAGGCCGACCCGACGGATCCCATCGGCCAGGCCCAGCAGTTCTATCGCGGACTAAGGCACTACGAAGTACCGGTGGAGTTCATCGTGTATCCTCGCGAGGGACACGGCATCCGTGAGGAGCAACATCAGCTCGACCTGCTGGGACGAGTGATCGAGTGGTTCGACCGTTGGACCGGTGCGTCCGTGAAGTGATACCGTCCCGTCTCGACGGAGGACTGGGCGGGAATTAAGATCGTGTCGCTCAAACCGGCATGGATCGGATGCCCGCGGCGTGCTACGACCCGGCGTGCCGGCGACGCACCATCGCCGGCCCAACCACGCACGCAGGGGCAACCACCATGTTTGGCCTCGAGTCGTTGGACGTCGTCATCGGGCTCCTCTTCGTCTATCTGCTTCTGAGCCTGATCTGCGTCGCGCTGAATGAAGCTATCGCTCACTTCCTGCACCTGCGCGGGAAAATGCTGCAGGACGCGATCTTCCAGTTGCTAACGACGTCACCCAAGCGACCGGACCGCGCCGAGGTGGCACGAGGCTTCGGCAACGCCCTGATGAATCGCACGTATTCGGTGGCTGGATATCGGCTGGCGGAGCAGGTGTATGCGCATCCGCTAATCGCCGGCATGAAGGAGCGTTACTCGCTTCGCGTCTTCAACTTCTTTCGGCGAAAGGGTCTGACCCCGTCGTACATCCCCTCGGCCACGTTCGTCAGCGTTCTGCTCGACGTAATCCGTCGTCACGATCTGGCCGCGGGAACGGCGGTTCCGGCCATCGCGCAGATTCCGCTGAACGGACAGCAGCTCGAGACCGACTTCGGCCAGGTTGGACAAGTGCTCAGGTTGTTTGCGGATCGTGCTCATGGAGACATCCACCGGTTCGAGCGGAATCTGCAAGGATGGTTCGACGAGTCGATGGATCGGCTTCGCGCCAGCTACAAACGCCGAGTGCAGCTCGTGGGGATGGCGGTGGCAATCGTCGTCGCCGTGTCGGTGAACGCCAATACCATCGCAATCATTCGCACCCTGTCCACGAATGCCACGCTCCGGCAAGCGCTGGTGGCGATGGCGACGGATGTCGTGACGGATTCCACCAATCCTCCGACGATGTCGGATTCCGCCGCCAGCGACGTGGCGCTCACGCGCGTAACGGATCTCACCATCAGGCTCGATTCCATCGGCGTTCTTGGCCTGCCGATCGGGTATCCGCCGCTCAGTGCAGCGACCGAACAGCTGCGAAACGGCCCGGCGAGAAAGTTCGCGGGCGCGGTGTTCCGCGAACGATGGCCCATCGTTCGCCGGGGATGGCTTGGCCTCCTTCTCACGGCGTTCGCCATCACACTCGGCGCACCATTCTGGTTTGATCTGCTGAATCGCGTGGTCTCGCTACGGAGTTCGGGCAATAAGCCGCGCGATGGATAACGATCGGCAGGAAATTCCGGCGAGCGCCCGCAGGAATCGAGGCGCCGCCGACTTGGCGAAGAATCTGACGGCTGGTTGCTGACGGCCGAGTGGAGACAGTCCATGGCGCGCGGTGGGCCTCTCGCGGCCGAACCATCTGCGAGCTACGATTCCCGGATCCGACGACGGTTCTGCAACTCCCGAGAGCGCACGAACGTCGGAGGCGGGATTCTCTCACATTGCGACCGAGGTGCCCCCCATGTCTCGCTTCACTCGCCGCCTGACGCTTGCCGTCGCGACGTTGTCGATTGCTCCTGCTGCCGGCGTTCTTGCGCAGGATGCCGCGCCTGCGCCGAAACGGGCAGAAGGAGAAGGCCCATTCGACAAGCTGATCATCCGTGGCGCCAACCTGATCGACGGTACAGGCGCTCCGACGCGTGGTCCGGTCGACATAGTCATCGAGAAGAACAGGATCACTTCTGTCGTTGACGTTGGATACCCGAACCTCCCCATCGACCAGAACCGTCGTCCGAAGGGTCCGGCGCGGGAGATCGACGCAACGGGCATGTACGTGATGCCAGGCTTCATCGATCTCCACGTGCACTCCTGCGGGGTTCCGAAAGCTCCAGAGGCAGAGTACTGCTATAAACTCTGGCTTGCCCATGGCGTGACCACGGTGCGGGGTGTCCCGTTCGGTGGTTTCGAGTGGTCTGCTAGCGAGACGAAACGTGCGAACGCGAACGAGATTACCGCGCCGCGGATGTACAACTACCAGCGCATTGGATCGGGAAAGGGTTGGACTGGCGGTCCGCTCCTGACGCCGGACAAGGCCCGCGAGTGGGTTCGGTGGGCGCACGAGCAGGGCGTCGATGGCCTCAAGTTGGGAGCGCACGAGCCGTCGATCATGGAAGCGGTCCTGGACGAGACGCGCAAGCTCGGCATGGGGTCGACGGCGCACCTGGCGCAGACCGGTGTCGCCAGCATGAATGGCGCGGACGCCGTGAAACTCGGACTTGGCGCGATCACGCATTTCTACGGCATCTTCGAGTCGATGTACGACAGGAACGACGTGCAACCGTGGCCGGCCGAGATGAACTACAGCGATGAGCAGTGGCGCTTCGGCCAAGTCGCCAGGCAGTGGAACCTGGTTACGCCGGGAAGCGAGAAGTGGAACGCTTTCCTCAAGCTGTTGAAGGACAACGATGCCACGCTCGACCCGACGATGACGACGTACATGTCGGGGCGCGATCTCATGCGCCGTCGAAACGCCGACTGGCACGAGAAGTATACGCTGCCTTCGCTGTGGGACTTCTATACGCCGAACCGCTCCAATCACGGCGCGTACTTCTACAACTGGACGACGTGGGATGAAGTCGCGTGGAAGAACTTCTACCGTGTGTGGATGCAGTTCATCGACGACTACAAGAACATGGGCGGCAGGGTTACCCCCTCGACGGATGCGGGGTTCATCTACAACACGTATGGTTTCTCGTACATCGAGGAGTTGGAGAACTTCCAGGAAGCCGGTTTCCATCCGCTCGAGGTGATCCGATCCGCCACGCTGCAGGCAGCACAGGAGCTGGTGAAGCGCCAGAACAAGCCGATCGAACTTGGTGTCGTTCGTCCGGGCTTGCTCGCGGATCTGGTGATTGCGCCGGAGAACCCGGTTTCGAACCTGAAGACGCTGTACGGAACCGGCTTCCTCCGGTTGAACGACAAGACCGGCAAGACGGAACGTGTCGGTGGCGTCAAGTACACGATCAAGGACGGGATCGTCTACGATGCGAAGAAGCTGCTCGAAGACGTAGCGAAGATGGTCGACAAGCAGAAGAAGGAGCGGGGCATCCAGAAGCTGCCGGTCGCCACGTGGACGAGCGAGCAGTCCTCGGGCCCGCGTTAGCTGGGTAGCGGCGCTCCCATTCTGGGGGCGCCGCCGGAAGGAGGTCGGTCGGCGAGGCGTCTGGCTCATGATGCTGGCGACATCCGCCCGATACGAATGCTTTCAGGTGACTTCGTGCGACACGCGTCGCGGAGGCTGCATGTCGGTTCAGTCCAGTTCCTGGCAGACGCGCTTTGCCGGGCTCGAGAAACTCGTCGGAAACACACCGCTCCTGGAAATCCGGCTACGCTATCGTGGTGAGCCCAGGGTGCTGTTCGCAAAGGCCGAGAGCTTCAACATGACGGGGAGCATCAAGGACCGCATGGCGTTGCACGTCCTGGAACGGGCGTACGCCGAGGGGACGATCTCTCCCGGCGATCGGATCGCGGAGGCGACGAGCGGAAACACCGGAATCTCGTTCTCGGCGATCGGCCGGGCGCTGGGTCACCAGGTGACGATCTTCATGCCGGACTGGATGAGTCGCGAACGCATCGACCTGATTCGCAGCTTCGGAGCCGAGATCCGGATGATCTCGCGAGAGGCCGGAGGCTTTCTCGGAAGCATAGCGGCCGCCGAAGCCCTTGCCGCCGAGGATCGATCGGTCTTCCTGCCGCGACAGTTCTCGAACGTCGCAAATGCCGAGGCGCATGCGTTGCACACCGGGCCGGAACTCTGGTCGCAGCTCGAGGCAGCGGGCCATCGGCCAGCGGCTTTCGTCGCTGGTGTTGGGACCGGCGGCACCGTGATGGGCGTGGCCCAGGCATGGCGCGCCAACGACCCGCGTATCCGCGTGCATCCTCTCGAGCCTCTCGAGTCGCCAACGCTGACCACCGGAAAAAAGGTGGGGCGCCACCGCATTCAGGGGATTTCGGACGAGTTCATTCCCGATCTGTTGAAGCTGGACAGCCTGAATGAAATCGTGTCGGTCGCGGATGGCGATGCCATTCTCATGGCACAGCAGTTGACTTCGACACTCGGACTGGCGGTCGGTATTTCGTCTGGCGCGAACCTCCTTGGAGCGCTGATGGTCCAGAACTCGCTAGGCGGGGATCAGGTTGTCGCGACGGTTTTTCCCGACTCGAACAAGAAATACCTGAGCACGGACCTCCTGCGGGAGGAACCGGTGAAACCGGACTACCTGACCCCACATGTTGAGCTGACGGGTGCCGCCGTCCACGGCCGGATGTGCGCGTTTTGCCAGTGAGCTGACCCGACTTGGGGGAAGCGGGGTGCCGGTCATGCCTCGGCGACTTGCGCGACGATTGCCGTCACGTTGTCCGAACCACCGGCATCGAGCGCACGCTGCAGCAGGCGTGCCGTCTTCTCTGGCGATGGCGCCGGCAGTCGCAAGACATCGGCGATCTGGTCGTCAGTCACGTGTTTGGTCAGCCCGTCGGTGCAAAGCAGCAGGACGTCGGCATCATCCAGGTCGATCAAGCCGGCGCTCGATGTCAACTCCGCACCGATGGCGCTGGACAGGCGGTTGAACAGGCCGGCTTTGCGCGCTTTCTCCTCCGTCATGATGCCGAGATCGACCGCGTAGTCGCCGGTCGTCTGATCTCGCGTGAGCTGACGAAGGCGTCCACGGTGCAGGTAATAGGCGCGCGAATCGCCTACATGCACGTAATACGCGCGTGGCCATGACAGTACGACCATGGTTAGCGTGGTCGCCGGAGCACGACCGGGCGCGCCGTAGGTCTCCTGAATCAGGGCGTGAGCCCGGTGGGCCAGTCGCTCGATAGCCCCGATGAAGTCGTTTTCCGCGTCGGGGTCCGCGCCGTTAGCGGCGATGGGTAGCTGTCCGAGCTGTCCGATTATCGTCTCCACGGTCATGGCGCTGGCCAGTTCACCGCCGGCCAGCCCCCCTACACCATCGGCGACAATGAGCACGTGCGCCTCAGACAGCCCCATGTCCCGGTTGGCCGACGCCGCCAGACTCGTCAGCTCCATCGTCACGGTTCGCCGAACGGTGGCGATGGCGAAGTTGTCCTCGTTGACGTCGCGGGCCTTACCCCGGTCCGTGCGGCCGTGCGCGTCAAGTCGCATGCGGCGGCCGAGCGGCCAGGACGAATCGAGCGAGCCGATTGAACGCATCGTCGACACCGGTGCCAGTCCCGGCGCTGGTATGTATCACCTGGAAATCCCGGGCGAGCAGCGCCTGCTCATCGGCTGGCGTGAACTTCCAGTCGGCGGCGAGATCCGCCTTGTTGATGGCGGCGATGGACGGAACGGCGCCGATCGCATCGGTCACCAGGCGGCGAAGGTCGTCGAGTTCATGGACTGTCTCCGGGCGCGTGCCGTCGGCGACGTAGAAGACGCCATGCGATCCCCGCAGATAGCTCGGCGAAATGTCCTGGTCCGCGTCCCGCCCGGCCAGATCCCAAAGCAGGAGGTTCACCCCTACACGATCCACCAGCACCTCTTTGCGGTCGACCTTCACACCGATCGTGCTGTGGTACTTCACGGCGAAAATGGACTGTACGAAACGCTGCACCAGGCTGGTCTTGCCGGTGCCGAAGACGCCTACCAAGCAGATCTTCTTCTGAACCATGTCTAGTCGTGCGTTGCCGTTCGTTGCAGTCGTGTCGGTGTCCACGCACCGCCGTACGCGACAACCGTGGAAAAGTCGGTGCTGGTACTCGCGACCGCCAGAGCCTCGCCGGTTGCGGCTGCTACTGGGCCAGCATCATCATCACCCGCGCCATGCGATAAAGCGTCGGCATATCGGACGCAGTGTAGCTGACGATTCGTCCGGATCGTTTCACCCCCGGCACGATGGCGATCCTGTCGGCCCACGACAGTTCGCCGACTTCGATCTCGAGCGTGGCCGGGTATGTCAGCCGGACGGGCGGCCGGGCAATGCGCTTGACCAGGGCCGCCCGCACCCCGGCACGGATCTGCTCGCGCGCATCCAGCGGGTTCAACGTCCTGGCCGCGTAGAAGCCGATTCCTTCTTTCACAGCGAGCGCATCCACGCCAGGGAAGAAGGTTCGTGCTTCCTCGACGAAAGCCAAGTCGCCGGACACGAACGCCACGGGCACACCGAACCATCCGGCGACGGCGCCATTGAGACCGTACTCGCCCACCTCCTGTCCGTTCAGCCGTACGTGCTTGAGTGCGCCGCTGAACGTATGGCCGTGGACGGCGTTCGCGACCGAACCGTTCGCGTGATAGCCGATGTAGATCGCGGCGTCGAACGTGGAGTCGAGCCCCTGAGTCATTCCCATTGGCTTTGGCTGCCCGGTGATCAACGCGGCACGCCGGTCCAATTCGTCGGGACGGAGATTCGTCTGCGATCCGTGAGAGTCGTTCACCAGCACCTCGGTTGCGCCCGCGTCGTACGCACCGGCGATTGCGGCGTTAGTCTCCGCCAACATCATCGTTCGCGCCCAGCCGTAGTCCCTCCCGTTAGGCTGCGTCTGGTCGTTGGAGACGACGCCGGCGATCCCCTCCAGATCGACGGAGATGTAAACCTTTAGCTTCTGCTGGGCGAAGAGCGGTCCGGCCAGCAGGATGCCGGCGATGCACGCGGACGCCAACGAGGTGAATTGCATGGGCTGGGTTGGTGGAGGTCGAGCGCCTGGCCCGCAGGCGGGCTTGCGCGCTGCCTATTCTAACGCCCGCCTGCCTCTCTCGCTCTCTTGAAGTGTGAACTACCGGGTAGTGCCGGTCGAGTCAACGTCGGGCACGCCCGGTGCGTCTCGACGGATGAAGTCCCGGGAGTAAGTTCTGTCGGTCATCCTTAAGCCTCGAGGCGCTACCCATGGTTTCGCGTAGATCGTTCGTTGGTTCGAGCTCGCTGGCTCTTCTCGGTGCTGCCTGCGCTCCGGGAACGGGCGAGGGGGGCGGTGTTGGGCAGGCCGGGAGCCTCCCACCATCGATCGCGGCACTCACTTCGATGAAGAGTCGCGCCACGCCGATCAGCGTCGATGAACGCAAGGCCCGGATCGAGAAAGCGCGTCGCCTGATGGTGGACAACCAGATCGATGCCCTGATTCTGGCTGGCGGTACGTCGCTGGTCTACTTCACCGGAATGAATTGGGGCAATAGTGAGCGCTTCACGGGCGTCATCATCCCGGCCAGGGGCGCCCCGTTCATCGTCACGCCCAAGTTCGAGGAAGAGCGGACGATCGAACAGGTGAAGCTCGGGCCGTTAGGCGAGGGAACGGACGTGTTGACCTGGGAGGAGCACGAGAACCCGCACGTCCGTGTGGCGCAGGGACTCAAGTCGCGTGGCATAGTCACCGGTCGGCTGGGTATCGAGGAGACGGTAAAATGGGTCTTCAGCGACATGGCCGGACAGGCACTGCCGGCGATGCGCCTGACGAGCGGGACACCGGTGACTGCCGGCTGCCGCATGTTGAAGGATGCCCATGAACTCGAGCTGATGAAGCTGGCGTCGCTCGTCACGCTGAAAGCGTACCAGGCAGCGTACAAGGCCATGAATGCCGGGATGACGCAGAACGACTTTGCGCAGCTCGTGTCGCTGGCCCACGATCGTCTGGGATTCTCCGGCGGGGCAGGCGTTCAGGTCGGTGTCTGGTCTGCCAACCCGCACGGCTCGATCACGCCGCAGACGATCGAGGAAGGGTCGATCCTGCTGATTGACGGCGGGTGCAGGGTCGAAGGGTACAGTTCCGACCTGTCGCGGACATTTGTCCTGGGCAAGCCGACGGATCGCATGAAGAAGGTCTTCGACGTCGAATATGCCGCGCAGACGGCGGCTCTGGCCGCGGCACGACCGGGCGTTCCCTGCGGCGACATCGATGCCGCGGCGCGCAAGGTCATCGTCGATGCCGGGTTCGGTCCGGGTTACACGTACTTCTCCCACCGGGTCGGACACGGACTAGGTATGGACGGACACGAGTGGCCGTATCTGGTCAAGGACAATCCGCTGCCGTTGCAGCCGGGAATGACATTCAGCGATGAACCCGGGATATACATCAAAGGGGAGTTCGGAGTGCGTCTCGAGGACGATTGGGTCGTGACGGAATCCGGTGCCGAGATGTTCACGCCACAGAGCCCGAGCCTGGAAGATCCGTTCGGAAACGTTCCTGCCTGATGGTTAACCCCGCCTCGGGCGTCAGGGGCGGGTTGGGACCAAGAACGCCCGAGGCGACGACCGCGCGCCTGAGCGCCGATACTGACGCGCGTCCGTGGATCGGTGTCGTCGCCGGCATTTGGACCGCCCAGTTCGTCGCGTTGCTACTGCTCCCGCAACGAAGCCCGTTCCGCTTCGTTGCGGACTGCGTGGGATGGGTTTCGCTCGGAGTGTTGTGCGCGATCCTCTCCGGTCGCCGGGCCCGTCGAGAGCCTGGGGCAGCCACGGGCTGGTGGCTCGTGTCGGCGGCGGGTTGGATGATAGCGAGCGTTTCCACTGTCGACGCAGTGCTGTGGATTGTCTATGGCAGGTTGCCATTGTCCCCCATCGTGATCGCGTTCATGGACAATGCCACCTGGTGCCTCCTGCTCGGGGGACTCCTCGCCTGGACTGGAAGGGCGGGCAGCGCGAGCGCTACCGTTCGGGCAGCGCTCGACGCGACGCTGCTCGCGGCATCGTTCTTCCTGATCGCCTGGTGGATACAGGGAGCGGAGCTGGCCGCGATCCCGGAAGTATCGTTCGGCCGCGTGGTGCGATCTGCGATCCCGTTCGCTCTCACCTGCGCCGGACTCGGCATCGTTGCGTTCCTTTCCGCGCGGTCCTCCGACCGTCTGAGAGGACCGCTGACATGGTTCGGTATTGGGTACCTGCTGTTCCTCGCGGGTGCGCTCGGGTACGCGTCAGCTTCGATGCGCGGTGTCTTTTACCCTGGGCATCCGCTCGACGCAGTTTCGCAGCTGCCGTTGTTCGCATTCGCAATCGCACCGATGTCGCAATATCCGCTTCCCCCACCGATCGCGGCGGACGATGCCGGAAACGCCCGTGGCGACACACTGACGAATCTGCCGGCGATCGTTGCCCTGGTCATTGCAGCTGCCATGACCATGACCGGCGTACCGCTGGACACGCTCAGCCGCGTCGTGTGCGTCGACGTCGTCGCGCTGCTGCTGGCGAGGCAGATCCTGGCCATTCGCGACGTGCGCCTCTTGAGCAGGACGCTGGAGGACCGTGTCCGCGAGCGCACGAAGGCGCTCGCCGAAAGCCAGATGGCGCTGGCACGAGCTCAACGGATTGAAGCGATCGGTCGGCTGGCTGGGGGTATCGCTCACGATTTCAACAACTACCTGTCCGCGATCTCCGGTCACGCCGAGCTGCTCAAGGATGAATTCGATCCCGGTCACCCGGCCCATGAATCCACGGAGGCCATCCGAGAGTCGGCCCGATCCGGGGGGGAACTGGCCCGGCGGCTCCTGTCGTTCGCCAAACCCGCAGCCAACGCTCCGCGCAGGATCACCGCACAGGAGGCCTTGGCGCGCGCGTCGCAATTCACACGCGGCCTCGCGCGCGGTCGCGTACAGGTCGAGATTGTTGCACCTGATGTCGATTCGGCAGTATTCATGGATCCCGTAATGCTCGACCAGGTGCTCACGAACCTCCTCACGAACGCGATCGATGCCACGACGGGCGCAGGCACCGTGCGTCTGGCGGCCGAACGCGTGTCCATCGGAAGCCGGCCAGGCGACAAGGGCCTCGCCGCCGGACAGTACCTGAAGTTTTCGGTCATCGATGCCGGCACCGGGATGGACGAAGCCACGCTGGCGATGATCTTCGATCCGTTTTTTACGACGAAGGGTGGCGACCGCGGCACTGGCCTTGGTCTTCCTACGGCGTATTCCATCGTGACGCAGGTCGGTGGCACGATTTCCGTCCAGAGCAAACAGGGCGAAGGTTCGCGCTTTGAGGTATTTCTCCGCGAAGCGGTCGACGTCGAGGTGCCACTGGATGTGGTGCCGGGAGACGCATGCCCGGCAGACTCGTCGCTCCCGAGCGATCGCACGTTGCGCGACGCGGCACCAGGGCCGCGGGCCCGCTAGTCGCGCCGATCCGGCTCCTGGAGGCCGACGAGGCGCGCGTGTAGCGGCTCGATGATTGTGGCGGCCAGGAATCCAACGGCGTACGCCAGAATCCGCACGGCGGACTGGCTGTCGATGACCTGCAGTCGACCGAACGCAAACGCGTACAGCGCCACCGCGACGACTGCGGCGTCAGCGCGCAGCCAGTTCGGCGACGTGGTTGACTGCAGCGCAGCGTGAAAGGCCCATCCGCCACAGACGAGGGCGATGACCGCCATCACGATGGCTGCTGGCGTCGGCGTGGCCAGAAAGCTGAGGTGAACCCAGAGATCGGCTGGCATCCTGCAGACTGTATCGGCCTGTCGTCCTCGGTACTTGAACGCCGAGCCGCCCGGCAGTCACCCGCGCCGAAGGCTCGCGTCAGGACGCAGTTCCGGGAGCAGGACGAATCGCATTCCCCTCGACAAGTCGATGTAGCGCCTGGCCGCTTCCTGGATCTGCGTCCCGCTAAGTCCGCTGATGAAATCACGATAACGGAGCAATCCGCCGGGATCCTCGTCGTTCTCCATGCGGGCGGCGATGTTGGCGAGCCAGTACGCGTTCTCTCTGATGCTCACTTCGTGTTCTCGGAGCTGTTGCTCGCGCACCTTCTGCACGTAGGCATCGGGCACACCATCGCGCTGGATGGCGGCAATGACGCGGCGCACCGACTGGTACAGCGAGTCCGCTCGTTCCGGAGCTGAGCCGAACTGGATCGTGAGTGAGTACTCGGGATGCGGGTACTTGCTCGTCTCGCCGTTCACGGAGACGGAGTATGTGCCGCCGAGCGCCTCGCGAAGGGTGTCCAGCAGTTGCATCTCGAGCAGCTCTGCGAGCGATCGAAGCGCATAACGAGAGGCAGGGGTAAAGGTCTCCTCGCCGGTATAGAAGATGAGTGTAGTGGACTTGGATTCCACCCCCTTGCGCACGATCTTGTCGAATCCGGCGGTGGGGGCGCGTATGCCGACGTCTCGCCAGGTTTCCTGCCGGCCGATCGATGGTAGTGAGCCGAGCCACTGTTCGGCGAGCGGCCGGAGCGTCGTCGGCGACACGTTGCCGACGAACAGGAACGTGAAGTCCGAGGCGTCGGCGAACCGGTCCCGGTAGATGTCGTAGGCGCGCGAGAAGCTCGCCTTGTCGATGAGTTCCTTGTTGACCGGCACGACGCGCGGACTGTGGCTTCCCATCGTGACAATCACCGTATCGCCAAAGACCGCGTCCGGGTTGTTGGCCCGATTGGCGAAGAATGGACCGATCTGGCTGCGGAATGCATCGAATGCGACGGAGTCGCGGCGGGGTCGCGCCATCTTGAGGTAGATGAGCTGCAGGAATTGCTCGAGGTCCCTGGGCGATGCCCGGCCGGAGAAGCCTTCGGTGAGGTTGTCCACCACCGGTGCGACCGCCACCTGCTTGCCGACGAGTTTCCTGCCTAACGCGATCGCATCGAAGTCGCCCGCACCTCCGCGTTCCGCGGCCAGCGTGGACAACGTGGCGTTGACGAAATCGGAATCGGCTACCAGGCTGGAGCCGCCTGGACTCCACGCGCGCAGCAGCACTTCGTCATCCTTGAAATCCGTGGGTTTGACCAGTACACGAACGCCGTTGGAGAGCCGCCATTCGGTAATGTCGAGATCGGCGATCCGGCGTTCCGACACTATCGTTCCGGGCGTCGGAACGCTCGCGACCAGCGGCGCGTCGGAGACGGTTTCCGTCCATGGCGCCATCGTCGTCGTGTCCACGGCCCTGAAGATGGCCAGAAGCGCGGCCGGTGACGGAAGCGTTACGTCCGGTTTGTCCGGCGCGGCCACGCCCACCACGCGATTGCGATCCGAGATCCATTTCCGACCCAAGGCATTGACGTCGCTCAAGGCGATCCCCGGTACGAGCGCTATCGCTTGCTCGTACTCGTAGGCGATTCCCGGGCTTGGCTCGTGCGACAGGTAATGCGAAACGTACTCGCCGGCGTAGTTGGCTGATTCCGTCTTCTCGCGTTCCGCGAACGAGCTTTCCAGGTTGCGCAGCATGGCGGTCTTGGCCCTATCCAATTCCGAGGGCAGGAACCCGTGCTGGTCCACGCGGCGCGCTTCCTGCAGAAGGCCGGTCAATCCGCGCTCGATGCCTCCATCCTTCACCAGCGCCGCGAGTTGGTAGACGTCGCTCGACCGAACGAGCGATCCGTAAGACGACGACGCCAGCGAGTACGGGGCATTCGGTCGCCTGACGATGTCCTTGAGCCGGTCGTTCAGCATGCCGTTGTACAACCGGTCGACGAGCAACGCCCGGTAGTCGGCAAGTGTTTCGATCTCGCGAACCGGTTGCTTGTACAGGGTGAGGACCGTCGACACCTCCTGTTCGCGGTCCGTAGCGATCGTCACCAGCGTCGAGTCGTTAGGTGGAACGGGAAATACCGTGCGCGGGCGCGGGCTCGACGGACCGCGCAGCTTCCCGAAATGCTCACGCACCAGGCGCTCGACCCGGTTCGCATCGATATCGCCCACTGCAACAACCGCCATCAGGTCCGGTCGATACCAGTCGCGATAGAAACGCCGGAGCGGAGCCGGGTTGGCCGACCGGATCACGTCGGGCAGTCCGATCGGCAGTCGTTCGGCGTACCGGGAGCCTTGAAAAAATACGGGGAATTGCTGGTCGCGGATGCGTGCGTCGGCGCCGAGGCCGCTGCGCCACTCTTCCAATACGACACCACGCTCGGCGACTACTTCGGTGGAGTCGAACAGCGCCGCCGATGCCCAATCCTCGAGAATGTCGAACCCTCGTTCCACCAGACCCGGCTTGTCGGTTGGCACTGGCAGGATGTAGACCGTCTCGTCGAAGCTGGTGTAGGCGTTCAGGTCCGCGCCAAACCGCACGCCGATCGATTCCAGGTACGAAACGATGTCGTTCTTCCGGAAACGCCGCGTGCCATTGAACAGCATGTGCTCGACAAAGTGCGCCATGCCCCGCTGATCCGGATCCTCCAGCACCGACCCGGCGTTCACCACGAGGCGCAGCTCCACGCGCTTTTCCGGGCGGCTGTTGTGCCGGATGTAGTAGGTGAAGCCGTTGGGGAGCGTGCCATGCCGCACCGCTGGGTCCAACGGAATGCGGCTGGCGGGCTCCGCGACTTGTGCCGGAGACACGAGGACGCACGGCGCCGCCAGGCTGAATGCGAGCGCAGCCGCTATAGGATGGCCGACGGTGTGCTGGAAGGAACGGAACGACATGCCGGGCCTCGATATGGGACTGCCGGACAATCTATGCGCCCGGACGCGGCGAGGCGTAATCGCCGTGGCGGACGCGCGCGGACCTAACGAGGTAGCGGCACGTCGGCCATACTTCCGCTGGGCTGCCTGTCGGCAGCCCCGTCCCACGGTCATGGGCAAGGCAAGTACGCAATCCACGACCTGTTGTCGTCGGGGATCTTGCTGCCTCCGTTGCCGGCGAGGGGGACGACATGCGATCCTTCGCCGCCATGAAGCTTCGACCTGCCGCTGGCGCAGCGATGTTCCTGACGCTGGTTCCGGTTACGCTCCTCGTACCGGCCCTGTACGAGCTGGTGCAGGGCGCGCACGGCGGGTCCGCCAGCGATGCCCATGCCTTCATGACGGTCAACATGGTGGCAGGCATCATCGCGGTACCAGTCGTGCTTCGACTCACCCGGCGCTGGCCCGACCTGCGCATGTGGCTGACGATGCTGCTCCTGGTGGATGCCGCGGCCTTCCTTGGGATGGGAACGGCGTCCGGGCTGCCGGCGCTGTTAGCCTTTCGTGCGCTGGATGGCGCGACTCACTTGCCCGCGGTGACGTTGCTGATGGTGGCCAGCAATCGACAGGCAGGCCTCACGCGGGGAGCAACCTTCGGTGCCCTGGCCTCGGCCCTGATGATCGGTGTGGCCGTTGGTTCGCCGTTAGGCGGCTGGCTGGTGCGATTCGGGCCGGTGTGGGTGTACGGCACTGGCTTCGTGCTGCTTCTGCTGGCGGCGCTGGTGTCAAGGTGGATAGGCAGCATCCCGGATGTGCCACGCGAGGAGGGTCGGTATCGGTGGAACTGGCGCGTCGGGCTGACCTGGGTACCGCTTGCGTACGGTTACATGGATCGCTTTTCGATCGGCGTCTTCGTTTCGACCTTCACGATCTTCCTCGCCGAAGTCCATGGTGTGTCTGCCATGGAACGCGGAGTCCTGATCGCGTTGTTCATGACGCCGTTCGCGGCGCTTTCCTATCCGGTCGGGCGTCTGGCGGATCGCCGCGGCTGGCTGTTGCCGATACTGGGCGGTAATGTCGCTTTCGGGCTGCTGTTCGCGTCGTATGGCGTGGTCTCTCGCGAAGCGATGCCCTTCGTCATGCTGTTGTCTGGGGTGAGTAGCGCGCTCATGTTCGCGCCGAACCTGCTGGTGATCTCGGACCTGGCCCGTCTTGGTCACGGCGAGGGACTCTTCGGCGCCTTCCAGGTGGCGGGATCGCTTGGTTTCCTCACTGGCCCGATCGTCGGAGGAGTGTTGGTCGCCATAACGGGCGCTGGCGAGAAGTCACCGGCGTACGCCAGCATTTTCGCGATGGTCGGAGCACTCGAGTTGGTGCTGGCGGCGGCCTCCGTGATGCTGCTCCGCGACATCGCGCGAAGAGCCCGATCGGCGCAACCGACCGCGGCCACTGCCTGACGATCCGGACGCGACACCGCCGCGTGACATCGCGCCCACCGTATCGACGGGAACAAGAACCCCCCAGAGCATCGCTCTGGGGGGTTCGGGCTTCGTGTCCATGGTACGGATCCGACCTTGCTACTCCTGACGACAGGCCGTTGGAACCGGCGTACCATTCAGATTCCAGATCTCGACGCGCCGGTTTACGGAGTGTTCACGCTTGGACTTCGCCGGCCTGTCATGATCGTCGTCCAGCAGCAAACAGCGCTCGCCGAACGCCACCTTGTTTACGCGCCCTGCGTCGATCTTGCCCGGTCGCCGGGTGAGGTAGTTGACGACCGTCGTCGCGCGCCGATCCGACAGTCTATCGTTGTAGGAATCGCTGCCGTACGGGTCCGTGTGACCTTCCACGGACACCACCCAGCCAGACCCCGGTTCCGAGGTCAGCTGGCCGATTACCCAATTCAGGGTATCCCGACCGGCCTTCGTCAGCGTGATCTGGTCGAAACCGAAATGGACGTTGGTCAGGCGGACCACGAGGATTGGCTTGGGCGGAGGTGGCGGTGGGGCGTTGCACGTAATCGTAGTCGAAGCGTTGCGCGAATCGCCATCGCTCGCCGTCAGCGTCGCGGTGATTGTCGCCGTGCCGGCAGCAACGCAACGAACGCTGCCGTTGCTGTCGACCGTGACCGCCGCCGGATTGCTCGACGTCCACGCCCACGTTCCGGTCACCGGCTTGCCGTCTTCGTCAACGGCGCTGGCGGACAGGCTCACGCTCTCTCCCACCATGCGGGTCGCCGGACCACCATTGAGGCTCACGCGCCAGTCAGGCTTACGAACAGTGGCGTTATGCGACGCGCACCGCTCGATCTTGCTGACCATGCCGCAGAGCCTGATCTCCGCGCTGCCCGGCGCCACCGCAGTCATGTTCCCGCTCTGATCAACGGTCGCAACCGCAGGATTGCTCGACGACCAGCGGAAGTTGCGGATCTTCGGCTGCAGAATCGTCTTCTGCTTGTTGTCGCTCGCGGTCCAGGAAATCGCCTGACGTTCTCCCGGCTTGTGAGTGGATGACGTTGGGCTCACCGCAAGCGTCCAGTCGAACTTCGTTCCGACACACTCGCCACGAAGCATCGTACCGATGCCGACCCGGAAGCCGTAGTTGGTCGACGTTCCGTCCAATGTCACCGGATCGCCGGTAAAGTTCGGCGACGGGTTGTAGTCGATTACCGGGACGTCGCCACGGAGACTCCACTTGTCGTTCAAGCAGTACTTGAGGCCCACCAGACCGGTGAACGCGTCTTCATACTCGTTCGCGGCCACGAACCCGTTGATGTTCTCGAATCGGCCCTTGTAAACGTTGTTCTGATATCCCGCACCGATCAGGAACTTCAGCTTGTCGTTGAGCGGAAGGCCGTACACCAGTCGGGCGGCAAACGGTGTCAGCGTAAGCGACTTCGTTCCGTTTGCATGCGTCCAGTCGGCCTTGCCGAACTGGATGTCGCCTTCGGCGGCGAGATTCTTCAGCAGGTACAGCGCCGCCCGACCGCCGATGGTGGGCGTGTTGTCCAGGTTCAAGTTCTTGTCGAATGAGTTGTACTGGCCGAAGGCCCCGATCTCGAAACTCAGCGGGCGCTGTGCTTCCGCTGATCTCGCGGAGATCACAGAGACAAGCGCTGCCGCTCCAACTAGGATCTTTCGCATGCAATTCCTCTGGTGGATGGAGCCTACTGGAGGATGTCAGGACATCACGACGTTTTGTCGCCACCCGGTACGGGTGCGCGGAGGAAACCCCAAAGCGCACGGAAATTAACAGCTACGCTCGCTGCCACAAAGGCTTACGCCGAGCCTGCCCCTCTCCTTCATAGAGACTCGTCGAAGCGCCAACTCGTCAAGAAAAGCTATGCATGAGGCCACTCGCCGCTCATCAATCGTGTGAGCGATGCAGCGTCGTCGTCGGCGACGATCGGCCGGTTGGCGAGAAGTGGTCGGGGTTCAAGCTCACGGTGATACCAGGTCAGCACTCCGGGATCCTTCAATACGTGACCTGTTAGTATCGCCACGACAGTGTCTGTTGGCCTGACGAGACCGTGCGCTACGGCGTGGCGGATCCCCGCGACGCTGGCCGCGCTCGCCGGCTCACATCCGATGCCGGCAGCATCAATCACGGCCTTCGCTGCCAGTATTTCCGAATCGGAGACGGACACGACGGCGCCGTCCGTCTCTCGAATGACGCGCACCGCGCGATCGAAGGATGCCGGATTCCCGATTCGAATCGCGGTCGCTACCGTCTCAGCCCTAACGACTCGTCGTGTGGAAAAGTGCGCGGCGTAGCTCTCGGCGAAGGGAGCGGCATGCTCCGCTTGCACGGCAAGGATCCGAGGAAGGCGTTCGATCAGCCCTGCCGCCAGCATCTCCCGAAGTGCTTTCCCGATCGCCGACGTGTTCCCGAGGTTGCCCGCGGGCAGGGAAATCCAGTCTGGCGCTCGCCAGCCGAGCTGATGCATGAGCTCGATCGCAATAGCCTTCTGTCCTTCGATTCTGAACGGGTTGACTGAATTGAGTAGGTACACGCCCTCGTCCCTCGCAACGTCTCGTACCAATGCCAGACACCGATCGAAGTCGCCGCGTACGAGGATCGTGCGCGCGCCGTATGCGAGGGTTTGCGTGAGCTTGCCCAAAGCGATTCCGTCTGCGGGAACGAAGACATACGCTGGCAGCCCAGCAATGGCGGCATATGCCGCGAGAGAGGCCGATGTGTTGCCGGTCGAAGCGCAAGCCACTCCTCTGGCACCAAGCGCCCTCGCCTGCGTCACGCCAGCGGTCATCCCGCGATCCTTGAACGACCCCGTCGGGTTCATTCCTTCATGCTTGAGCACCAGATCCTCGACGCCGCTGAACGAAGAAGTACGGCTGTGCCTGACCAACGGCGTGTTGCCCTCCGGATACGAAACGATCGGCCCGGAAACATCGAACAGGAGTTCGCGGTAACGCCAGACGCCAGACTGTCCGCTGGTATCCTTCCGCGCAGCAATTCGCGATCGGGAGTCGAAGAGCGCGACAAGTTCAGCGGCACTCGGCCACGGAGTCGTCCGCTGCACATCGAGCAGACCCCCACAAGCGGGACAGACGCTGTGCTCGGTCTGGGTCGAGAACGTGCCACCGCAGTCTGCACAACGCACGACCCACTGGCCGCCGGCATTGGGACTCGTCATGGCTCGACCACTAGTGGGAGGTCTGGGTCGACCACGCGTGCGCCGGGACCAGGTCGTGTCACTCGCACAGTGGTTGCCACCCCGGATAGCGCGTACGTGTCTTCCATGGCCTTGGCCACGCGACGGCCGACGTCCAGGCTCGGGACGATAGCGAAGGATGTGGGGCCAGCTCCTGAGATCGACACTCCCAGCGCACCAGCAGAGACAGCCGCACGCTTCGCTGCCGTGAAACCCGGCAGCAATGGCGCCCGAGCCGGCTCAGCGATTCGATCGTCTATCGACCTCCCGAGCAACTCGAGGTCGTTCGTGTAAAGTGCTGCGACCATGGCGCCTACCTGTGCCAACTGATGCACCGCGAGATCTCTGGGTACTTGCGATGGAAGCACTGCCCGGGCTTCTGCCGTCCGGAGTTGCTGATGCGGTTGAGCCAGGACAATGAAAAGCTCATCGGGTGATGGGAGGCGAATGACGTCGATGGGGTCAAGCGACCTGACCAACACAAATCCGCCAAGGAGGGATGGTGCGATGTTGTCCAGGTGGGCGCCAGCCACCCTGCTCTCCGCCTTGAGCGCGCACGCGAGCAGTTCCGATTCTGTCAACAGTCCGCCGATCAGCGCGTTGGCGGCCACAGCGCCGGCGACTGCCGAGGCCGCACTCCCGCCCTGGCCTGCGGCAAGCGGGAGACCCTTTCGGATACGCAGCACGACGCCACCCGGATAGAACTGGCCCCGTCCCGACGAAGCGGCGACATCGAGTACGGCTGACGCCGCGATTGCCGAGGCGTGCTCCGCTGGATCCGTTGGCAGATCGGGATGGCCAGGCTCGACCACCGTAACGCCCACCCTCGCCGCATCCCACTCGGCTGTCACAAGGTCCGGCGAACCGGCGACCGCGCAGCCGACGACGTCGAGCCCCGGACCAAAATTCCCGATGCTGGGAGGGGCAATTGCGGCGACGGGCGAGGAATGCTTCACGAGACTGAATCGAAAGGGCGAGGGACACGGATTCGTTCGCGGAGAATGTAAATGACGCGCGGCACACTGGAGCGTTTGTCGGTGGAGCGCTGGCGCCACAGCGCTGCCAGTCGCGCATGCGTATGCGCGTAAGCCGCTCTGGTGGCCACGCGGACGTGCACGCAGGTTTGAAGCGAGCCCGTGGCGATGGTCCGACAGTCCTTGTACTTCACGCCCCCTTTTTTCCGAGGTCTGCCATTCATGCTGCTTCCACGATCGAGAGGTATTCGACTCCCCCTGCGCCACTGGTGGCTTGCCGCTGTGGTTCTGGCGGCAGCTGCGCCGCCGTTGCTTGCGCAGGGCAGAATCACGTCGCCCAAGGAGTTCTTCGGCCACAACATCGGCGACGACTACTTCCTGTCCACGTATACGCAGTTGCAGGGATACTGGAAGAAGATCGACGGCGAGTCCAACCGCTTGGTGGTGCAGGAGATCGGCAAGACCGCCGAAGGGCGTCCGCAGCTGATGGCGATCGTCACTGCGCCGGAGAACTTCGGAAAGCTCGCCCGCTACAAGGACATCTCGCGGCGGCTGGCGCTGGCGGAGGGACTTACCGACGCGGAGGCACGCGCTCTGGCGAAGGAAGGCAAAGCAGTCGTTTGGTTCGATGGCGGTCTGCACGCGACCGAGGTATTGGGAGCGCACCAGCTGATGGAGACTGTGTATCAGCTCGTCAGCCGCAACGACGAGGAAACGCTCCGCATCCTTCGCGACAACATCATTCTCGCGGTGCATGCCAATCCCGACGGGATGGAACTCGTGTCTGGGTGGTATATGCAGGAACCGGATACGCTCAAGCGAAATACCCAGATTCCGCGGCTATACCAGAAGTTCATCGGCCACGACAACAACCGCGATTTCTATATCCTGAATCAACCGGAGACGCAGAACATTGCGCGCGTCCAGTACCTGGAGTGGTTCCCGCAGATCGTCTACAACCATCACCAGACCGGACCTGCCGGAACCGTAATGTTCGCGCCGCCGTTCCGCGATCCGTTCAACTATCACTTCGATCCGCTGGTCCCGGTGAGCCTGGACCTTGTGGCTGCCGCCATGCACTCGCGGTTCGAGGCGGAAGGGAAGCCCGGGGTCACCATGCGGACCGGCGCGAGCTATTCGACGTGGTGGAACGGGGGTCTGCGAACGACCGTATATTTCCACAACATGATTGGATTGTTGACGGAGACCATCGGGGGTCCGACGCCGATGGATCTGCCACTCGTGGTCAACAATCAGCTGCCGCGAGGCGACTTGCCGTTCCCTATCGCGCCTCAGAAGTGGCATTTCCGGCAATCGATCGACTACTCCGTGACCGCGAATTACGCGGTATTTGACATCGCCAGTCGCAACCGCGAGAACTTCCTCTATAACATCTACCGCATGGGGAAGAACTCGATCGAGCGTGGGAGTCGCGATTCGTGGACGACCACGCCAACGGAGATTGCGGACTTGCAGGCGCAGGTAGCGAAGGACCGTGCGGCAGGCGCGGCCACGGGGAACGGGCGCGATCGGTTGTCGGCCGCGCTCAATCCGTTTGGCGGAGCCGTGCCGGCGAAGTACTTCGACTTGTTGCGGGATCCGGCGAAGCGGGATCCACGCGGATACATCCTTCCGTCCGATCAACCGGACTTCGGGACGGCGACGAAGTTCGTCAATGCCCTACGCCGCGTGAATGTGACGGTGCACAGAGCCACGCAGGCGTTTTCGGTGGCAGGGAAGCAGTATCCAGCTGGTTCGTACGTGGTGAAGTCGGCGCAGGCTTTCCGGCCGCACGTGCTCGACATGTTCGAGCCGCAGGATCATCCGAACGATTTCGCCTACCCGGGAGGTCCGCCAAAGGCGCCGTATGACAATGCCGGCTATACGCTGGCGTTCCAGATGGGCGTGAAGTTCGACAGGATCCTGGATGGCTTCGACTGCCCTTGTCAGGTGATTCCTGGACTCGCTACGCCGCCAGCAGCAACGGTGGCTGAAGCCGCGGGCGCCAAAGGTTACCTGCTCGACCCGGCCGCCAACGATGCGGTGATTCCGGTCAATCGTGCGCTGAAGGCCGGCGCCGCCGTGTATCGCTTGTCGAGCCCTGTGACCGCTGGCGGTCGTGCGTACGGGCAGGGCTCGTATTACATCGCGGCGACACCGGAAACGAAAGCGATCGTCGACAAGGCCGCGAAGGACCTGGATCTGCACATAGCAGCGACGGCAGCGAGCGCTGGCGACGCTGCCAGGGTGACACCGAAGCGAATCGGCGTATGGGATCAGTACGGCGGATCCATGCCCGCGGGCCACACCAAGTGGCTTCTCGAGCAGTTCGAGTTCCCGTATGAAGTCGTCTTCCCCCAGATGCTGGACGCGGGGAACCTGCGGCAGAAGTTCGATGTGTTGGTCTTCGTCACCGGAGCGATACCGGCTGCCGATGGGGGCAGCGGTGAATCGCCGATGGCCGCGTTCTTCGGTCGTCAGCCGGATGCTCAGAGCGTGCCGGCCGAGTATCGCTCCTGGTTAGGCAGGATCACGGCCGAGAAGACAATCCCGCAGATCAAGAAGTTCATGGACGAGGGCGGCGTGGTGATCACGATCGGGACGTCCACGAATCTTGCGCAACACCTTGGCCTCCCCGTGAGGAATCAACTGGTGGAGCAGATCCCCGGCGGCGGTGAGCGCGAGCTGCCACACGACAAGTTCTATGTGCCTGGATCGGTGCTTCGCGTGGCGGTGGACAATACGCTGCCATTGGCGAGCGGCATGGGCAAGGAAGCCGACGTGTTCTTCGATGAATCGCCGACGTTCCGTCTGGAGCCAGACGCCGCTGCCCGCGGTGTGAAAGCCGTGGCGTGGTACGATTCAGCCAAACCACTGCGGTCGGGATGGGCGTGGGGTCAGGGATATCTCGAAGGCGGTGTGGCGATTGCACAGGCCGACGTAGGACAGGGAAAGCTCTTCCTGTTCGGCCCGGAGATTCTCTTCCGCGGTCAGCCACACGGGACATTCAAGTTCTTCTTCAACGGGATCTACTCCGACACGAAGAAGACGGACATCCAGTAGCGCTCCGGTGGATGGCGAACGCGACCGGCGTGTTTACGTCGGTCGCGTTCGCCCATCTGTCTTCCGTCTACTCGAAGAACAACACGCTGGAAATCCTGGCAAGCCAGCCGACGAGTGCTAGGCCAGTGGGCAGCAGCGTCAAACCGATCGAGAACGCGAAGCCGTAGCGAAACAACGCCGGCCCCGCCGGTTCGACTTCATCGCCAAGCCACCGGCGAATGCCTAATTCGGCCATCCAGCCGCTCGTATAGGCGATGTTCGCCAGAGTGCCGTAGACGGCTGGGGCAATGAGATTCGCCTGCCAGGGAAGAATATTCGCGTGCGGCGGAAGGGCGACGAGAAGGTTCACTGCGGCGAGTGTGATCAAACCGGTAGCTCCGACGGCCATGTTGAAGGGGAGACGTCGCGACTCCCACCACGCGATGGTTTGTGCCGCTGTCGTCGGTTCGAGGGATCGTTCGCGGAAGAAGAAGCGTGTCAGTGCGGTCATGGATGCCACCCTTGGGCAGTTCCGCCCAAAAGTATGACAAGTACTTTGTCTTGTAAAGTTCAGGGTCGGTGTTCGATCCTGGCGTGGCTGGCGTAGATTGTCCTCTCGGCCGCCGGAGTCGGCCGTTTCACCTTCATTCACCAACAGTGCCCATGCGTCGTTTTCCTGTGATCCTGAGCGCCGCGCTCGTCGCGGTCGCACCGGCCGGTGCGCAGTCATGGACGTCAGCGGATCAGACGATCCGCCGCATCTTCGCCGAGGGTATGGACAGTTCGCAGACCTACCGGTTGGCGCAGAGCCTCCTCGATTCGATCGGTCCCCGTCTGACGGGAACGCCGGGAATGAAGAGCGGCAACGACTGGCTGGTCCGGATGTACACGAGCTGGGGCGTGCCGGCTCGAAACGAGCAGTATGGAACGTGGCGAGGATGGCGGCGCGGCATCTCCCACGTCGACCTGCTGACTCCGCGGGTGCGGACGCTGGAAGGCGGACTGCTGGCGTGGAGTCCCGGTACGATGGGGAAAGACGTTACCGGTTCAGTCGTCGTCCTGCCGCAGGTCACCGACAGTGCTGCCTTTGTCGCGTGGTTGCCGCAGGCGAAGGGGAAGTTCGTGCTCGTTTCCTTTCCGGAGCCGACGTGCCGGCCGGATGCCGATTGGCAGCAGTACGCGACTCCTGAATCCGTCGATCGCATGAAAGAAGCGCGAACGGCGGCCCGGGCGGCCTGGCAGCGACGAGTCTCTGCCACCGGCTACAGCACCAGCCTTGCGGCTGGATCGTTAGGTAGGCGACTGGGGGAGGCCGGTGCCGCGGGCGTTCTGACGACGCGTTGGGATAATGGTGGCTGGGGAACGCGGCGCGTGTTCGGCGACCTGCGGCAGGTCGTGCCGGCGTTGGAGTTTTCCTGCGAGGACTATGGTCTCCTGTTCCGCCTTGCCGAAAACAACCAGGGGCCGACGATTCGCCTGCGTGCGGAAGCGGAGCCGACGGGCGAAGTGCCGGTGTTCAACACGATCGCCGAGCTCAAGGGAAGCGAGAAGCCGAACGAGTACGTGGTCTTGTCCGCGCATTTCGACTCGTGGGACGCCGGATCTGGCGCCACCGACAACGGCACGGGCACGCTGACCATGCTCGAGGCGATGCGCATCCTGAAGAAGGTCTATCCGAATCCGAAGCGAACCATCGTAGTGGGGCACTGGTCAGGCGAGGAGCAGGGACTCAACGGGTCACGGGCCTGGGCCCAGGATCATCCCGAGGTCGTGAACGGTCTCCAGGCGTTGTTCAACCAGGACAACGGCACGGGACGCGTGGTGAACCTCGGTTCCTCGGGTCTGGTTGGGGCTGCCGGGTTTCTTGCGCGCTGGATGGCAAGCGTGCCGACCGATATCGCCCGGTTCGTGCAGTTTTCCTTCCCGGGTGCGCCGCCGGGTGGTGGGTCCGACAACGCGTCGTTCGCGTGTTACGGCGCTCCCGGCTTTGGGCTCGGGGCGCTGGACTGGAACTACGGTATGTATACATGGCACACGAACCGCGACACGTTCGACAAGGTGGTCTTCGACGACCTGCGGAACAACGCCACGCTGACGGCGATGCTGGCATATTTGGCGTCCGAGGATCCTCAGACCGTACCGCGTGACCGTCGCGTTTTCGAGTCCGGACCGCGCCAGAGCGCTCGGGGGCCGGGCGGGTTCCCATCGCCCACAAGCTGGCCGACCTGCACGCCGGCGCTGAGAGACGCGAGCGGCTATACGCGTTAGGCCTTCGTGACGGCGTCCCGCCCGCCGGTGTGGTCTGGCGAGCGGGATGCCATGCCCACATCCGCAACATCCGTGCAACTCCTGAACCTCGACGACTTCGAACGCGCAGCGGAGCCGCGCGTTCCCGCGTCTGCGTGGGCTTACATGGCAGGCGCAGCCAACGACGAGATCACCGTCGACGATAACCGCCGGGCGTGGGATCGGCTGCGCCTCCAGTACCGGACGATGGTGGATGTCTCGGAGCGATCGCCCGCAACGACGGTACTCGGCGCGCCGGTGTCGTTCCCGGTTCTGATCGCTCCAATCGCGATGCAGCGCCTCGCGCATCCTGATGGCGAGTGCGCCACCGCACGTGCTGCCAACCGAATGCAGACAGCGATGATCGTCAGTACGACGGCGACGACGGCGCTCGAGGACGTGCGCGCCAGCGCCGCGGGGACGCAGTGGTTTCAGCTCTACGTGTACCGCGACCGTGGCGTCACCGCGGATATCCTGCGACGCGTCGCGGCGTGCGGATACCAAGCCGTGGTGCTGACTGTGGACGCTCCGGTGATCGGTCGGCGCGAGCGCGATATTCGCGCCGGATTCTCGCTGCCGAGCGGTCTTCGGATCGCGAACGCCGAGGGTGCGGCAGCCGGTGCCGTCCCGCCCGCCACCGCAACCCACTCCGGGTTGGAGCTGCACTTCCGCGGACTGCACGATCCCGCGGTGACCCATCGCGACATCGAGTGGGTGCGTTCGGTGTGCAAGCTGCCGGTCGTGGTGAAGGGAATCGTGCGTTCGGACGACGCCGTGCGCGCCCTCGATCACGGCGCAGCTGGCGTCATCGTCTCGAATCACGGCGGACGACAGCTGGATACGTCTGTAGCCACGGCCCAGGCGCTGCCGGCGATCGTCGACGCGATGAAGGGACGCGGGGAAGCGTACGTGGATGGCGGCATCCGTCGCGGTACGCACGTCCTGAAGGCGCTGGGGCTGGGGGCACGGGCGGTGATGATCGGGCGACCGGTCCTGTGGGGGCTCGCGGTCGACGGCGAAAGGGGAGTGCACGATGTCCTGCGGATGCTCTACAATGAAGTCGATCTGGCGATGGCGTTGGCAGGGTGCCGTACGGTCGCCGACGTCACCAGTGACCTGCTCGTCAAGGAGTGATCATGAACGGAATTCGACGTCCGCCAATGCTGCGCATCGTGCTGGTGTTGCTGCTGGCGGTAGGCATCGTCGGCTGCTCGGATAGCAGCACGGATGCGAGAGAGACTCCGCTGGAGAGTCAGACGTTCGCGGCCTCGCTCGGTGTCGACCTCTCGACGATGACGAAGCTGCCGTCCGGCGTATACATCAAGGATCTGCAGGCCGGGAATGGAGCGGGGCCCGTCGTGTCGTCGTCCACCATTCTCGCGTTCTACTCCGGGTGGCTCGCCAACGGTACGATGTTCGACACGAACGTTGGCGGCGCAGTCCTCACGTATCAGCTGTCGGGTCTGATTCCGGGCTGGCAGTCGGGATTGCTGGGGCTCAAGGTCGGCGGTAAGCGGCGCCTGGTAATCCCGTCGTCGCTTGCATATGGCGCGAGCGGATCGGGGCCGATTCCGCCGTACGCCAATCTTGTCTTCGACGTGGAACTCACCGGTCTCCGGTAGCCGGCGCCGGTCCGGCTACGCAACTCAAGGGTCAGAGTGACGATCACGGCGGAACGTCCGCTCTGGACGCCATCGGCAGAGCGCGTGTCA
The DNA here is from genome assembly GCA_019186945.1 of Gemmatimonadaceae bacterium. GTDB lineage: Bacteria > Gemmatimonadota > Gemmatimonadetes > Gemmatimonadales > Gemmatimonadaceae > JABAQJ01. Next base: position 11,544 of record JABAQJ010000011.1, on the reverse strand, counting down.
CGCACGCAGATCCTGGCCCTGGCCCGGCGGCTGCAGGCGGCGGGTGTCGTCCATTCGGTGGACGAACGAGGTTCGCTCGACTACGAGACGTTGTGGCGATGGTCCGTCGCCGAGCCGGCAGCGTTCTGGACAGAGATCTGGCGATCGTGCGGAGTGATTTCCACACCCTCCGTGCCTGCCGGCGATCCCTGGCAGGACGTCGTGGTCGGGCTGGATAGAATGGCGCCACCTGACCCCGAACTGGGACCGCGTTGGTTCGCGGGAGCAAGGCTCAACTTCGCGGAGAACCTGATGCGCCGGTCGGACGATCGCGAGGCGATCGTTGCCTGGAACGAGGAGGGTCGCTATCGCACGTTGACGTACGGCGAACTCTACGGGCAGGTCGCACGAGTGGCGTCTGCCTTGCGGCGCGAGGGCGTGGGCGTGGGGGACCGGGTGGCGGGATATCTTCCCAACATCCCGGAGGCTGTGATCGCCATGCTGGCGACTGTCAGCTTGGGGGCGATCTGGTCGTCCTGCTCACCGGATTTCGGCGTCCGTGGCGTCGTCGACCGCTTCGGACAGATCGAGCCAAAGGTGTTGTTCGCAGCTGACGGGTACAGGTACGCGGACAAGGAAATCGACCTCCGGACGCGATTGCACGACATCGTGGAGGCGTTGCCGGGTATCGGTCGCGTCGTGGTCGTCCCGTACGTTCGCGGCGGACCGTCTCGTGGAGAAGAGCCAGACCGATCGAGCGGTACGGAGCCAATTCCGAGAATCGGCCGTTGGTGGGGGGACTGGTTGCACGCCGATTCGCCGCCGCTCGCGTTCACCCGACTGCCATTCGATCACCCGGTCTATATCCTGTACTCGTCAGGCACGACCGGGCTGCCAAAGTGCATGGTGCATGGAGCTGGCGGCACGTTGCTCCAGCATCTGAAGGAACACCGCCTGCACACGGACATCGCCGGAGGCGACCGCGTTTTCTATTTCACGACGTGCGGCTGGATGATGTGGAACTGGCTCGTCAGCGTGCTTGCCAGCGACGCTACGATCGTACTGTACGACGGCGCCCCGCTCGTTCCTGGGCCACGCAGTCGTCGCAGGGGATCGGTTGCTCCGGACATCCTGTGGGAGATGGCGGAGGCAGAGCGCGTGAACGTGTTCGGAACGAGCGCGAAGTACCTCGCGCTGTCGGAGAAGGAGGGTCTCTCGCCTTGTCGGACGCACGACATCGGCGCCTTACGTACCATACTGTCGACGGGCAGTCCGCTGGCGCCGTCCAGCTTCGACTACGTCTATCGTGACGTGTCGAACGACGTTTGTCTGAGCAGTATCAGCGGCGGCACGGACATCGTATCCTGTTTCGCCTTGGGCAACCCAGCCGGTGCGGTCTGGCGCGGCGAGCTGCAAGTTCGCGGGCTGGGGATGGCCGTGGACGTCTTCGACGCGGACGGGAAGCCGGTATGGGGCGTCCCGGGGGAGTTGGTGTGCACGCGACCGTTCCCGAGTATGCCGATCGCGTTCTGGAACGATCCCGGCGGGAGGGCCTATCGCGCCGCGTACTTCGACCGTTTCCCGGGAGCGTGGCAGCACGGGGACTGGGCCGAAATCACGACCCATGGCGGTCTGATCATCACCGGTCGCAGCGATGCGACGCTCAATCCCAGCGGCGTCCGCATCGGCACCGCGGAGATCTACCGGCAGGTTGAACAGCTTCCGGAGATCGTGGAAAGTCTCGTGGTTGGTCAGGACATCGCCACGGCGACCGATCGCGACGTCCGTGTCGTGCTGTTCGTCCGACTGCGTTCTGGCCTAACGCTGGACGACGCCATGCGCGCCCGCATCCGCGCCCGGATACGCGAAAACGCCAGCCCCCACCATGTCCCGAAGGTGATCGTCCAGGTCGCGGACATACCGCGCACCATCAGCGGGAAAATCACCGAGCTTGCAGTTCGCGAGGTGATCCATGGACGCCCTGTCGCAAACATCGACGCGCTGGCGAACCCCGACGCGCTCGCGCTGTTCGCGAACCTTCCCGAGCTGTCGCCAAGGGACTGAACAGGTAGAACGAGCGTGGTACCGTCGTCGACCGGCGACGGGTTCCTTGTCTTCGTCGCTACATGCCGTCGACGCCGTCGAAAAAGTCGACGACGCCGGTCTCCAGCGAGTACTCGGCGCCGACGACCAGCAGTCCGTCCTCTTCGATCAGCTGCTCGATCAGGTCGGATCCGTGACACAGGTGGCTCACCGAGGCCCGTACGTTGGCGCGCACCGCATGACGAACCAGCTCCTCACGATCGTTCCGGAGATCTGTCGCCATGAGCGTTTCGACCGATGGGCGAACGCGATTGACGATCGAGCGGAGATTCCGCGACTGAGCCTCGGCTGTGCCCATGAGTTCATCGATTGTCGCATGAATGGCCCCACACTGCGTATGGCCGAGCACGACGACGAGTCGTGTGTCGAAGGCTGCCGCGGCAAACTCGACGCTCCCGATCTGCGACGGGGCGACGATATTGCCGGCCACGCGGATCACGAAAAGATCGCCCACACCCTGGTCGAAGACGATCTCGGCTGGTACCCGCGAGTCGGAGCACCCCAGCAAGATCGCATACGGGCGCTGGTTGGCGCCCGTTTCGGTGCGACGGGTCGGACTCGAGTACGCGGAGACACCGCTCGTGCCTGCCACGAAACGGGCATTGCCGTCCCTCAGGCGCTGCAGGGCCTGGAGTGCTGGGAGATTCGATCGATGCACGTGTTGGGATGCCTAACGTCGTAAGCGGCGGGGATCGCCCGCCATGGGCAATGCGTTCGCGGCGATGGACTCGCGTGCCTGGTCTGCCAGTTTCTCCGTGAGCGCCTGCAGCGCTTTGCCACGGGAGCGGGAAATCCGGGTGAAGATTGTCCGAGCCACACCGTAGGTGGTTCCGAGCATGCCTGCGGCCGCGAGCATGGCGAGGACGCCGGAGTTCGTCACGTTCACGCTCAGGCCGATGATCGGGCCGATGGTGGCGCCGCCGCCGCCACCCATGATGCCGCCAAAGAGTCCGCCAGCCAATTCGCGCAGCCGTTCGGACACGTGGATGCTCGTCTTTCCGCCGCGGACCAGCACGGTGATCGACACCTTGCGTTGGCGATCGGCAGAACTCCAAGTGAGCGATCGGCCGACGGCGCTCACTAGCCCGGCGTCACCGAGCGATCGACGGATGAGGTCCACCATGACGTCAAAGTCGCGTTCCGGCATCTCGCCGTCCACGACCGACTCGAATCCGATCGTGCTCGACGCACCGAGAAACGCGCTGCGCTTCGGGACGCTGCTCGCCTGGACGATGGTCCCGCTCATCGCCACTGGTGGCTGCGTCGTCAGCCCCAATTCGGCGAGGGCGCGTGAGACGTAATGTTTGCCGACGCCGACACCTGCTGCGCCGGCCTCCACGTCTCCCAGAGAGTATGCCGAGGTAGCCGAGGCCGGGCGTGGCCGATTCGCGAAGTCCGCGGCGACAGGTCGGGCGATCGCTCCGGTCGATGCCTGAAGTTCCGCGGCCCGCTGCCACACGGCTTGGGCCTCGGTTTCCGTCATCAGCAGGTCATGCGGCATGGCCGGCGCCGGCAGTTCGGACGGCAGGCCGCCCACGATACTCTCGAGCGCCGTGGCCAGCGCGTCGCCATCGGGAAATCGATCGGCCGGATCCTTGGCCAGGCAGCGGTCGATGATGGCGCCGAGCGACACCGGTACATGTGGCGCCAGGGAGCAAACCGGCGGTGCCGGCTTCGTCACGTGTGCCACCAGCACGGCCGACGGTGTATCGCTCTCGAACGGAAAGTGCCCGCTGAGCGCCAGGAAACCGGCCACACCTAACGCGTAGAGGTCGCTGCGTCCGTCGACGACATCGCCGGTGATCTGCTCTGGGCTCATGTAGTACACTGTCCCCAGAACGCTCCCGGTCTGAGTCAGCGGCTTGGCTTCGGCCAAACGGGCGATGCCGAAGTCCGTCACCATCGCACGACCCGTCGATGCGTCGATCAGGATGTTCTCTGCCTTCACGTCGCGATGTACGACGCGCCGTCCATGCGCGTAAGTCAGGGCATATGCGACGTCGATCAGAATCTCCGCCGCACGGCGCGGTGCCAGCAGGCCCTGCTGTCGTATGAGCTGCGCGAGCGATTCTCCGCTCACGTATCCCATGACAAAGAAAACTCGTCCGCCTACTTCGTCCGCGTGATAAATTGGGACGATGTTGGGATGGGAGAGCGCTGCCGCAGTCCGGGCTTCCCTCAGAAACCGCTCGCGGATCTCGGCGTTGTCGGCAAGATGCGGTGGAAGTGTCTTGATCGCGACATCACGATCGAGTTTCAGATCGCGCGCCAGACACACGATGCCCATGCCACCTCGTCCCACTTCCCGGACGAACGCGTACTGCCCAGAGAGAGCGTTCGCCAGTTCGATGGTTTCCGGGGCGAGGTTGTCCAAGTTCGTTGCGGTGAAGGTGCGTTGTCGCTCGGGACCGTACGGGTCGCGGGAGACCGATGTTGCGAAACATGACGTGCGTGAAGTCTGGGGGGGAGTGCGGAGTTCGGTGCACCGTGGGCCGCCGGCGCAGAGGGCGGAGCCGGATGCAATTCGCTAGATTCCGCTACGCCCGCCGCCGCGGCGAGCGCCAAGGAACGTTCGACCGGTCAATACCACTACTACGCACGCCCATTCCCAGGACGTTATGGCTAGCCTCACTTCTCCTGCGTCTCCAGAGGTCCACGACACTTTTCCGATCAACGGAACGGACTATGTGGAGTTCTGGGTTGGCAACGCGAAGCAGTCGGCGCACTACTATCGTGCCACGTTCGGGTTCAAGCTGGTCGGGTACCGGGGCCCGGAAACCGGCGTTCGTGATCGCTGCAGCTACCTTCTCGAGCAGGGCAAGATCCGATTTGTCCTGACGACGCCGCTCGGTCCGACGGGCCCGATGGCTGACCACATCCGTGCGCACGGGGATGGCGTTCGGGATCTCGCCTTCTGGGTGGACGATGCACGGGACGCCTATGCCAAGGCGATCGAGCGTGGCGCGGCCTCCGCGCAGGAACCGGTGGTCCTGCACGATGACCATGGCGAAATCGTCATGGCTGGCATTCGTACCTACGGTGACACGATTCACTCGATCGTGGAGCGCAGGAACTACCGTGGTCTGTTCCTTCCGGGCTTCGTTCCCGTTAGTTCTCCGTACAATCCCGCACCCGTTGGCGTGGAGTACGTCGACCACTGTGTTGGCAACGTGGAACTGGGAAAGATGAACGAGTGGGTCGGCTTCTACGAGCGCGTCCTGGGCTTCCACAATCTCCTGACATTCGACGACAAGGACATCTCGACGGAGTACTCATCGCTGATGTCCAAGGTCATGTCGAACGGCAACGGGCGGATCAAGTTCCCGATCAACGAGCCGGCGATGGGGAAGAAGAAGTCGCAGATCGAGGAATACCTGGATTACTACGGCGGACCAGGCGTGCAGCACGTCGCGATGGCCACGAACGACATCATCGAAACGGTGACGACGCTTCGTGATCGCGGAATCGAGTTCCTCCGCACGCCGTCATCGTACTACGAGACATTACTGGAGCGCGTCGGCACGATCGACGAAGACATGGCCCCACTGAAGGAGCTGGGCATTCTCGTGGACCGCGACGATGAAGGCTACCTGCTCCAGATTTTTACCAAGCCGGTCCAGGATCGACCCACGCTGTTCTACGAGATCATACAGCGGAAGGGCGCGAAATCCTTCGGCAAGGGAAACTTCCGCGCCCTCTTCGAGTCGATCGAGCGCGAGCAGGCGCTCCGCGGCAACTTGTAGCACTTCTGGCATCGCCCCGGAACATTCTGGCCGCCATTCATGCCGATATATCACACGTTAGGCACCATCCCGAAGAAGCGCCATACGGTCTTTCGTCGTCCAGACGGCGGGTTGTACGCCGAGGAACTGATGGGGCACGAAGGGTTCGTGGGAACGTCGTCGCTGCTGTACCACACGTACCCGCCGACAACCGTGACGTCTGCGCGACGCATGAAGGCGATCCGCTGGGAGGCGGATGACGATACGTCGCTCCGCCATCGGCATTTCCTCACTGGGCGCGTTCCGGCAGGCGGAAGCGCGACCATGGATCGCGTTCCGCTGCTCTTCAACAGCGACATCGGCATGCTGTACGTGCAGCCGGACCGCGTGGATGATTTCTTCTATCGCAATTCTCAGGCAGACGAGGTTGTGTACGTGGTGGAGGGGAAGGGCGTGTTGCAGTCGGTGTGTGGGAATCTCCCGTATCAGGATGGCGACTACATCGTCATTCACCGCAATATTCTGCATCGCTGGCAGATCGATACGGCTGTGCCGAACAAGTTCGTCGTGTTCGAAAGCCGCGGGCACGTGCGATGGCCGAGCCGTTACCGGAACGACATGGGGCAGCTGCTGGAAGGCGCGCCGTACTGCGAGCGGGACATTCGCCGTCCACTGGCGCTCGATACGCACGACGAGCGGGGCGACTTCCGACTGCTCGTCAAGCAATACGACGCGATCAACGAACTGATGCTGGACCACCATCCGTTCGACGTCATCGGTTGGGATGGCTACTTCTATCCGTGGGCCTTCAACATCCACGATTTCGAGCCGATCGTTGGCCGCATTCACCAACCGCCGCCGGTACATCAGACGTTTCAGGGGGACGGGTTCGTGATCTGCTCGTTCTGTCCCCGCCCGTACGATTTCGATCCGAACGCGATCCCGGCGCCGTACAACCACAGCAACGTGGACTCCGATGAAGTGCTGTTCTATGCGTCGAGCGAGTTCATGAGCAGGAAGGGCATTGAGTACGGCAGTATTACGCACCATCCCGATGGGTTGCCCCATGGACCGCATCCGGGTCGGTACGAGGGGAGCGTCGGGATGAAGGCAACGAACGAGCTGGCGGTGATGATGGATTCGTTTCGTCCGCTTCGGGTTGCCAAGTCTGCGATGGCGATCGAGGATACGAAGTATCACCGGAGCTGGATCGAGAATCAGAACGAGGCATTCAATCCGCCCACGAGCTGACAGTGGAGCGAAGGGCGAGCGCGTCGCGTCGGCGCGCCTCGCCCTGCCCATCAGACTAAGCGATGCGTTCCGGTTCGAGGACTCGCTCGGTGACGGTTCCGCCTGACGCGCTCACGTAATAGACCTTGGCGCCGTCGCGCGTTGCCACGACGCGCTTGACCTCGTTGTCCTCGAAGTAGATCCCCGCGTCGTTATCGCAGGCGTAGCCCGCTTTCATCGCGCCCGATGCGATCAGCCGATGGTAGGTGGGTCGCCGGTCTGCTTCGCCATCGTAGTGGGGGGAGTGGCTTCCCCGGAGGAATCCGAGGCACTTCACGATCGTGAGTTCCTTGGGACGGGAGTCGGTCGTGCCTTCCTCGAACCAGCAGAGCGACCCGGCCGACGCGCCTCCCAGTACGATTCCGCGGTCCCAGGCCTGACGCAGGACGTCGTCGATGCCTTGCGCGCGCCAAATTGCCTGCTGGTTGAGCGTATTCCCGCCAGATGCAACGATTCCGTCCATGGACAGCAGCACCTCATCCCAGCCGAGCTTCTGCTCGCTGCTGGCGATGAAGCTCTCCTGGATGTGCGGTTCGACGTCGAGCGGTGCGCAGTTCCTGAACCAGGCGATCGTGCCCTGTGCGCTGTCGGCCGAGGCCGTCGGCAGGTAACACAGCTTCGGGCGCGGCTTGCCGGTCAGTTCTGCCAAGTAGCGAATGAAAGCGGTACCGTATCCGCCGCCGGCGATGAGGATCTTCCGCGTTGCGGCTGGTACTCCGGCCGCTGGCGGCATGCCAGCGTCGGGTGCCGGGCTGCCTCGATCGGGGATCGTGGATGTGAAACCGAGGTTGGCGCCCGCGGCGCCGAGCGCCGAGGAGACAACGAACTCCCTTCGTTTCATAAGGCACCAGCGTTTGGAGATTGCACGCGGTATTATGCGAGCGGGTCCGCGCACCGGCAACGTAAGGGGCCGTCCCGGTACGCGCGATTCCGAACCCAGTCGACGCCGGTGACGATCCGCACCCTACCCTTGGCGCTCACATCTTGACAGACAAGATGAGCGGCCGCTATCGTCGAGTGACTTTCGTCTCCGGAGCGCTCGATGGACGAGCCGAACACCGACGTCATTCAGGGCACCATGGACCTGCTCATTCTCAAGACGCTGAGTCTCGAGCCGATGCATGGGTTCGGCATCGGCCGCCGGATTGAGCAGGTCTCCCGTGGCGTCTTCAAGGTGAATCCCGGGTCGCTGCTCACGGCGCTGCAGCGACTGGAGCGAGCGGGTTGGCTGGACGCCGAGTGGCGCCAAACGGACAACGCCAGACGGGCGAAGTACTACACGCTCACGCGTGCTGGTCGACGTCAGCTCGACGTCGAGACGGCGGACTGGACGCGACGGGCAACGGCAGTGACGCGCCTGCTCAGGTCGGAGGCATAGGCCATGTCCGTGTGGCGGCAAATCAGACACGGTCTTCGCGTCCTCACGCGACGGACTGCCGCAGATCGGGAGCTGTCGGATGAACTCGATCACTACATCGAGCAGGTCACGAACGCGCATCGTTTGCGGGGGATGCCGGCTGAGGACGCGAGACGGGCCGCACTGCTCGAGGTTGGAAATCGCACGGCGCTGCAAGAAGAGGTCCGATCCTACGGGTGGGAGAACGCGATCGCGACAGTTGCGGGAGACGCGCGCCATGCCGGCCGGCAGCTGAGGCGGAACCCTTCCTTCGCGCTCATCGGAGTGATCACGATCGCGCTGGGGATCGGCGCAACGACCGCGATCTTCAGTGCCGTCCATCCGATCCTGATCGAGCCACTGCCATATCCGAACGCCGATCGCGTAGTGATGATCTGGGATGTCGGCGCGAGTGGGACGCAGCAGGAAGGGACGTTCGCAACGTACAAAGAACTGGCGGATCGGAACGCGACATTCAGTGCGATCGCGGTGATGAAGCCATGGCGGCCGACGCTGACGGGGCCGGAACAGCCGGAGCGTTTCGAAGGGCAGCGTGTGTCCTGGTCGTATTTCCGCGTGCTCGGTGTGGCGCCAATCCTTGGCAGATCGTTCGAACCTGTCGAAGATCGGCAGGGCGGGCCGCAAGTCGTGATACTGAGCGACCGCATCTGGCACCGACGGTTTGCGGCGGATCGCGCCATCGTTGGGCGCCAGATCACGCTCGACGATCGCACCTACACGGTCGTCGGCGTGATGCCCCCCGGATTCGAGAACGTGGTCGCATCCTCGGCGGAGCTTTGGGCGCCTCTGCAGTACGACATGTCCGAAGGGCGTGCCTGGGGACATCACCTGCGGACGGTAGGACGCCTGCGCCCCGGCGTGTCCATCGAGACAGCACACCGCGATCTGAATGGCATCGCGCGGTCGCTGGTGGAGAAGCATCCGCAAGCGTTTGGCCATCCGGATCTCGCGGTCAGTTTGCTGCAGGACGAGGTTACTCGGGAGGTCAAGCCGGCGCTCGTTGCCGTGAGCGGAGCGGTACTGCTGTTGCTGCTGATTGCCTGCGTGAACGTCGCCAACCTGCTGATAGCTCGCGGGACACAACGAGAGGGCGAGTTCGCATTACGGGCGGCGCTCGGCGCCGGGCGCCGACGGCTGGTCCGCCAGTTGCTGACGGAAAGCCTCCTGCTGACTGCGTTAGGCGGTATGGCTGGCCTGGCCGTGGCATGGACCGGCGTACGAGTACTGGTTGCCATGAGTCCTGCCAGCGTGCCGCGGATTCAGTCCATCTCGATCGACGGTGCTGTTTTCGGTTTCGCACTCGCGGTCACCGTGCTGGTGGGTATTGCACTTGGCGTTGTGCCAGCGCTGCGTGCCGCAAAGGCGGATCTGCATGGCACACTGCAGTTAGCGAACCGCCGGACCGCAGGCTCGCGGCAGCTGGTGCGGCGCCTCCTCGTTGTCTCGGAGGTCGCCGTGGCAGTGGTGTTGCTGCTGACGGCAGGCCTTCTAGTGCGCAGCGTGCAGCGCTTGTTCGACGAGGAGCCAGGTTTCATCCCCACCAACCTGCTCACGATGCAGGTACAGACTGCCGGGCGCCGCTTCTCCGACGACAGTGCAACTCGGCAGTTTGTCGACCGGAGCCTGGAGGCCGTGCGCCAGACCCCTGGAGTCTCCGGTGCAGCCTTCACGAGCCAACTCCCGCTGAGCGGCGATGCCGATGTGTATGGCGTACAGCTCGAGCGGGAAGGCGACGCGACGGCAGATCGCTCGGTGTATCGGTACGCCGTGAGTCCAGGCTACTTCGCGGTGATGGGTATTCCGCTGCGAAGCGGACGCTTGCTCGATGAACACGATGTTGGCGGAGCGCCACTCGCCGTCCTGGTCAACGAGTCGTATGCGCGAAGAGCGTTCCCCGGGCAGAACCCGCTCGGCCAGCGTTTGCACATCGGTTCGACTGACGGTCCATGGTATTCGATCGTCGGCGTGGTCGGTGATGTCAAACAGGTGTCGCTTGCCGTCGACAGGGCTGACGCCGTGTATGTCACATCCAGCCAGTGGTTCTTCGCCGATAACGCGATGTCGCTCGTAGTGCGAACCGGCGGTGATGCATCCTCGATGACGGCAGCAGTGCGTAACGCAATCTGGTCTGTGGACAAGGACCAACCCATTTCGCGCGTGGCGACCATGGACCGCATCGTTGCAGACTCTGCAGCCGAGCGCCGGTTTGCGATGATGCTATTCGTTGCGTTCGCGCTGGTGGCTCTGGTGCTGGCAGCGGCCGGGGTTTATGGCGTAATTGCCGGAAGCGTGGCCGAACGAACGCGCGAGCTCGGCGTGCGTGCGGCGCTTGGCGCATCGCGTGTCGAGATCGGAATGCTGGTCGCGCGATATGGGCTGGGCCTGACGACCGCCGGTGTGGCGATCGGCCTGGCGGGCGCCGTTCTAGCGACACAGGGCATTGCGTCGCTGATCTATGGTATCTCGCGTCTCGACCCATTTACGTATGCGACTGTGATACTGGTGCTGACGGCAGTCGCAGCGGCCGCCTGCGCAGTGCCGGCATGGCGTGCCTCACGAATCGATCTGGCGGCGACGCTTCGGGCTGAATAGCAGGGAGGGGCGTTTCTCTTCCGCCATGAACCGGGTTCATGTGTGGCGGGGCTTCGCGCTTGCCGAGGTACGGTTCTGCGGAACCGCTGTTTGGCGACCCCGTGCCTAGCGTGTCCTGTTAGGTGAGCCACGAATTCTGAGGGCCGCTCCGCTTCCATCGGCGCGATCAGCTGCACCACACGAGATGTCGGACACATCAGCCGCAGATGTCCGCTGATGGAGCCATGAGGCAGCGGTTGCCTGGCGTGGCGGCTGGTGAGCTATTCACCGGGATTGCCCCGCCAGTTCCACAGGCGCGATCAGCTACACCACGCAAGATGTCGGCCACATCAGCCGCAGATGTCCGCTGATGGAGCCATGAGGCAGCGGTTGCCTGGCGTGGCGGCTGGTGAGCTATTCACCGGGACCCCGCCAGTTCCATCGGCGCGATCAGCTGCACCA
>JABAQJ010000017.1:156174-189400 GCA_019186945.1 Gemmatimonadaceae bacterium | reverse complement strand
AGCCAAGACGCAGCGGTTGCCTGGCGTGGCGGCAGGTGAGCGATGCACCGGGATTGCCCCGCCAGTTCCATCGGCGCGATCAGCTGCACCACACGAGATGTCGGCCACATCAGCCGCAGATGTCCGCTGATGGAGCCATGAGGCAGCGGTTGCCTGGCGTGGCGGCTGGTGAGCTATTCACCGGGACCCCGCCAGTTCCATCGGCGCGATCAGCTGCACCACACGATATGTCGGACACACCAGCCGCAGATGTAAGCTGATGGAGCCATGAGGCAGCGGTTGCCTGTTGTGGGCGCCAAGTGAGCGATGCACCGGGATTGCCACGCCAGTTCCATCGGCGCGATCAGCGGCCAGCCCAAAATACTAAAGGCATCGGCTGCTGGCACTGAGGCCGCTGGGCATTGCGAGACGCTGTTCGACACGGATTGAGACAAGCCCAACGAAGCGGCGGTGTGACACCCGGTAGCCAGATTTGTTGGGTGACGCTTCTGTGGGCGCCCGACTGCTGTGAAGAGGTTCTTGGGACGCATTCGACGAGGAGACGAAGGGCTTGGGACAGGAAACTGAGGACTCAGGGACGCAGCAGGTAAACGGTGCGAATGACGGTAGCCTGACTCACGCCATTCTGGGCTCATTTTTCGACGTGTACAACGAGCTCGGGACAGGTTTCCTCGAGTCCGTCTACCGGCGCGCAATGGCTGAAGTCCTGACAGAACGGGGACTCTGCGTCGAGCAGGAACGCTCTGTCCACGTGCATTTTCGCGGCGCCATCATCGGCAGATTTCTCGCCGATCTCGTCGTCGAGCGTCAGGTCGTCGTGGAACTCAAGGCCGTACGCTCCTTGCTGCCTGAGCACCAGGCGCAATTGATCAACTATCTCCGCGCCTCCACCTTCGAGATCGGCCTGTTGCTGAACTTCGGTCGCACGCCGGAGTTGAAACGTCTTGTCTATTCGAATGAGCGCAAGCGACCGCTTCGTCGGACGGGACAGGCGGTAGACCTCACTTCGAAATGAACGCGTCGATCGCGCGTCTTGCAAAATCGGTGAATACGAGACGGCCGCTGATCGCTGCGCGCTCGAACAGCATCGCGTCCCAGGCGTCCGTACCTTCCCAGAAGATGCGCTTGAGAGCAGCCGTGGCGTCAGGACTCGATGCCGCCAGGCGACTCACGAAGGCCGTGACCACCTGGTCCAGCGCAGCGGTCGCGTCCACGATTCGCGCGTACAAGCCGTGGTGTTGCGCCCAGGCTGCATCGCGCCAGTCCGCGTCCAACGCCATCTCCGAAAATGGGCCGGGTCCGATCCGCCGCTCGATCACCGGTCCCACGACAAACGGTCCGATGCCGATCGCCAGCTCGCTCAGACGGACGGCTGCGTTCGGTGTGGCAATGGCGTAGTCGGACGCAGCGATGATTCCGACTCCTCCACCGGCAGCCTTTCCGTGCACACGGGTCACTATCGGTTTCGGGCATCGACGCATCGACAGAATCAGATGGGCAAATCCGCTGAAGAACCGCGTAGCATCCTGCTCGCTTTGCAGCGCTCGGAGTTCATCGAACGACGCGCCGGCACAGAACGCACCAGCGCCACCGCTTTGCAACAGGATGACCCGCACATCGGAGCGGCCAGCCATGTCGTCGAATGTCGCTGCCATGCGCATGAGCAACGCGGCAGGCAGTGAATTGCCCTTCGGATGCCCGAACAACATCGTGGCGATGCCGTCTGACGTCGCGACATCGACATATCCGTCGGCGAGGGAGTGCGCGGAAAAAAGGGGCTCAGTCATCGGGCAGGTGCGGTGCTGTTGTGACGGTGATTACCGGAGAACGTCCGCGTGGTGAGACGAACCGGCATCGTTCGTTTCCGGCTCGTTTCGGAATACAATAGTTAAGCGGAGCGACTTGCGCCCAGACGACCATTCCCGCGTTAGATTCTCTCCTGCACGCGCCACCTGCCCACGACCTTCCGCGACAGTGTCCATGGAGCCCAACGTCACCGCGCAGGACGCCGACATCGAGCGGCTCAAGGAGTTCGAGGCGCGCATCGCGCGCGGCGAGAGCATCGAGCCCAAGGACTGGATGCCGGACCGGTATCGGAAGCAGCTCATCAGAATGATGTCGCAGCACGCGCACTCCGAGATTGTCGGGATGCTGCCTGAGGGCAACTGGATCACGCGAGCGCCTACATTGCGGCGAAAGATGATCCTGCTTGCCAAGGTTCAGGACGAGGCCGGGCACGGACTCTATATCTACTGCGGGGCAGAGACGTTAGGTGTGGACCGCGCCGAGCTGATATCCCAGCTGCTGTCCGGAGCAGCGAAATACTCGAGCATTTTCAACTATCCCACGCTGACGTGGGCCGATGTCGGCGTGATCGGCTGGCTGGTGGACGGCGCCGCGATCGTGAACCAGACGATGCTGGCCAAGGCGTCGTTCGGACCGTACGCGCGGGCCATGGTGCGAATCTGCAAGGAGGAGAACTTCCACAAGCGACAGGGATACGAGAGCTGTGCTATCCTGGCTGCCGGCACTCCCGAGCAGAAGGCGATGGTGCAGGACGCGGTGAACCGATGGTGGTGGCCTTCCCTGATGATGTTCGGACCGTCAGACGCGGATTCGCCAAACTCGGCCGAATTGATGCGATGGGGTGTGAAGCGGAAGACCAACGACGAACTGAGGCAACGGTTTGTGAACATGACGGTGGTCCAGGCACAGGCGATCGGCCTGACGCTCCCGGATCCCGACCTTCGACATGACGAGGTCACCGGCGATTGGCACCACGGTGAGATCGACTGGAGCGAATTCTGGTCTGTCGTCAAGGGTGACGGGCCGTGCAATCGGGAGCGCCTGGCAGCGCGGAACGCGGCGCACGATCAGGGCGCCTGGGTTCGCGAGGCGGCGGAGGCCTATGTCGCGAAGCAAGCAGGTCGCGCGAGAGCCTCTGCTGCCTGACGAGATCGTGCCCATAGAATAATGCTACCCTTGCACGTGATCACACGACCATGACCGATTCCCAATGGCCTCTGTGGGAGGTCTTTGTCCAGGAGGAGCAGGGTGCACCGCACTTCCATGCGGGGAGCGTCCACGCCGTGGACCCGGAACAGGCGCTCCAGAACGCGCGCGATGTGTACGGCCGTCGGGGCGCGCTATCCATGTGGGTCGTGCCCAGCGTTAACATCACCGCGACAGTACCGGCCGACACCGGGCCATTCTTCGACCCGGCGAACGACAAGGTCTACCGGCATCCGCAGTTCTACAGGACGCCACGCGGCGTCAAAGTCTTCTGAGCGATGGACGCCGATCTGTTTGCGTACCTGCTCAGGATTGCTGACGACCGACTGGTGCTTGGCCACCGCCTGTCCGAATGGTGTGGCCACGGCCCGATCCTCGAGGAAGACATCGCGCTCGCCAACATCTCGCTCGACCTCGTCGGGCAAGCGAACCATTTGTTGCAACTGGCCGGCAGCGTTGAGGGGGCGGGCCGGGATCAGGATCGGCTGGCGTATTTCCGCGAAGCCGTCGAGTATCGCAATGCGCTGATTTGCGAGTTGCCACGGGGGGATTTCGCCTTCACGATCGTCCGTCAGCTAGTGGTAGCCGCTCGCGACATGCTGCTGTTCGACCGGCTGGCCCACAGCGCGCGTTCCGATCTCTCCGGTATCGCCGCCAAGGCGCTCAAGGAAGTGCGCTATCACGCTCGGCACAGTGCGGACTGGATCGTGAAGCTCGGCGACGGCACCGAGGAGTCGCACCGCAGGGCGCAACGCGCGCTCGACGACCTTTGGCGGTATACGGGTGAACTGTTCGATACGGACGGCGTGGAGCGCCGACTGGTCGAGCGCGGTATCGGCGTCGACTCGTCGACGCTGGCTGCCGAGTGGCGAGCGCAGGTGGCCGAAGTGGTGGAGCGCGCGACGTTGAAGCTGCCGGCGGACGGCTACATGATGCGCGGCGGACGCGTCGGCCGCCATACCGAACACCTGGGCCATATGCTCGCAGAAATGCAGATCGTGGCCCGGTCGTTTCCGGGGGCAAAGTGGTAGCGCGGGCGACGGATCCCGCAACCGCACGCTATTGGCGCGCGCTCGATGGTGTCTCCGATCCCGAGATACCGGTCCTGAGCGTCGTGGACCTTGGCGTGGTTCGCGACATTCGTGTCGATGCAGCTGGCGACGTTGCGGTCGAGATTACTCCGACGTATTCGGGTTGTCCGGCGATGAGCGAAATGGCGAGCGGTATCGTCCAGGCTCTGCGGCGCGCCGGCGCAGCGACGGTTCACGTTCGCACGGTCTATTCGCCGGCGTGGACGACGGACTGGATCGCGCCGGACGCGCGCGAACGCCTGCGTGCCTTCGGCATCGCCCCGCCCGGGGCCGCATCCGCCGCCGAGCACCCGACGCTGACCCAGTTGCGGCGGCGGCCTCTGACGGTACCCTGCCCGTTCTGCGGATCGCAAAGCACGGAGGAGCGAAGCCACTTCGGCTCGACGGCCTGCAAGTCGATTCACTTCTGCAACGGTTGCCGGCAGCCGTTCGAGCACTTCAAAGCAATTTGACCGGCGCGTGAAGCACTGCTGAGGTCGCGCGAAGGATCACCATTGTTCGACCAGCATCCGCCTCCCTTTCAGGCATGGCCGCTCCCGTCTAGCTTAAGTCGCCTTGTATCTCAATCTTTCCTGAGGACTGCGCCCATGACGCGTCGCCTGCCGCTTCTCGCTCTGTCCCTAGCAGCCGCGTGCGCCTTGCCGCGCTCCACGCAGATGGCCGAGTCTGCGTCCGACGAACACGTGTCGCACATGAGCGTCGCCGATGCGACACCACCCGCCCCTCTGCTTGCCGGCAATGCCACCGATCAGCAAGGAACCACAGGGCTCCCGCCTAGCAACCAGACCGCGAGAGCTCGCCTCGCCTCGAGCCCTCGGCACGGTGAATGGGTGAAGATCGCCTGGCAACCTGGTTCCGCCGACTCCCTGATGGCATGGATCGTCTATCCGTCGACATCGCGAAAGGCACCGGTAGTGGTCGTCGTGCACGAGATCTTCGGGCTTTCCACATGGGTGCGCGGTGTCGCCGACCAGGTTGCAGCCGACGGATTCATTGCCATTGCACCGGACTTCCTCTCGCGCGTGCGCGGCGGCCCAAGCACGGACGAACTCCAGTCCGACTCGGCGACAAAGCTGATTCGCGGCGTGGACGCTGCGGAACGCAATCGCGCCGTCACTGCAGCGGCGAATTACGCCATGATGCTGCCGGCGGCGACTCAGAAGTATGCGGTGATCGGATACTGCTGGGGTGGATCGACGACGTTCTATCACGCGATCAATGGAGGCGTGAAAGGCTTCTCCGGAGGGGTCGCCTTCTACGGCCTGCCATATACCAGCGGTGGCTCATCCGCGACCGCGACGAGTCCGGCCGTCCCCGCGTCGATCGTGGCCGATTCGATCGCGAAGATCAAGGTGCCAGTCATGTTGCTAAACGGATCGAAGGATGCTCGCATCAGCGCCGCCATGCCAGCGCTCGACTCCATCATGAAGGCGCTCAAGAAAGACTACTCGGCGATGAACTACGAGGGTGCCGTACACGGATTCCTTCGAGCGCAGGCCGATCCCAAGGCAACACGCGACGAAACCGAGGAACAGGCGAACCTGGCGGCTGCCAAGGATGCCTGGCCCAGGACGATCGCGTTCCTCCGGAAGAGCCTCAGGGAGTAGCGTTAGGCGCGTCGCCGCCGGTTTCCGCGCCGCTCCGGGACGCCACGGGAGCGGCGTTTGTCGTACGCCGTCCTCTTGGGACTACCAGCATTTTGCCGTCTCGCGATACGGGAATAGCACACAGGAGGCGCAGAGGCGACGGACGACGAGCGCGGTGAGGACTTGAAAGTCCTCGTGCTCGCAGCGAAGATGCGAGCCTAGCCCGCGTCAGGAGGGGGTTTGCAGCCCACGAACGTATCGGACCCGAAGTACTACCATCGCGTCGTCGACTGCCAATGGGCGTGTCCCGCGCACACGAATGTGCCCGAGTACATCCGGCTCATTGCCCAAGGTCGATACACCGAGTCGTACCTGCTCAACCGCGAGACGAACGTCTTTCCCGGTATCCTGGGCCGGACGTGCGACCGTCCATGTGAGCCAGCCTGCCGCCGATCGCGAGTGGAGGGCAAGCCGGTCGCGATTTGCCGGCTGAAGCGGGTGGCTGCCGACCACAAGGACGAGGTCCAGGCCATGCTTCCGGCGGTTCCGGCGAAGAAGAATGGGAAGCGAGTGGCCCTGATCGGTGCCGGCCCTTCATCGCTAACGGTGGCGAACGATCTCATGCCACTGGGCTACGAGGTCAGTCTCTTCGAGAAGCACGAGCGGGCCGGGGGCCTGATGCGGGTCAACATTCCCTCGTTTCGGCTTCCCGAATCGGTACTCGACGAGGAAGTGGGATACATCCTTAACATGGGTGTGGACGCGCGCTTTGGCACGCCGGTCGAGAGCATGCGCCGACTTCTCACCGAGGGCTTTGACGCGGTGTTCGTGGGAAGCGGCGCGCCGAAAGGAAAGGAACTCGACGTGCCGGGCCGCTGGGACGCACCGAGCCAGATACACATCGGCATCGAATGGCTGGCCAATGTTCATTTCGGCCACGTGGAGTCTATCGGAAAGCGCGTCCTGATCATCGGGGTCGGGAACACTGCGATGGACTGCTGTCGCACGTCGCGCCGGTTAGGCGGGACGGACATCAAGGTAGTCGCCCGCCGATCGCGTCCCTACTTCAAGGCGTCGCCGTGGGAGCTGGAAGACGCGGAGGAGGAGGGCGTGCAGATCGTGGAGAACCACGCTCCGAAGCGCTTCGTTACCGAGAATGGCGTGCTCGTTGCGATGGAGTTCGAGCGCCTCGAATGGACGACCGACGCGAGTGGCAAGCAGCGCAGCAGCGTAATCGAGACGGTGGCAATCCCGGCCGATGCGGTAATCCTCGCGATCGGTCAGGAGAACGCCTTCCCGTGGATCGAGCGCGACATAGGTATCGACTTCGATCAGCAGGGGATGCCGAAGGTGGACCGGGGAACGATGCAGAGCAGCCGGCCCGGTGTCTTCTTCGGAGGAGATGCGGCGTGGGGTCCGGAGAACATTATCTGGGCAGTCGCTCATGGACATGAAGCTGCGATCTCGATCCACAACCACTGCCAGGGCATTCCGGTCGAGGATCGTCCGCCGCAAGGAATGACGCTGGCTTCCTCGAAGATGGGCATGCACGCGTGGAGCTACAGCAACGACTACAGCCCGGCGGCGCGCACGTCGATGACGCACGCGGAGCTTTCGACTCGTTTTTCGACGCTCTCCGTGGAAGTGGAGTTGGGCTTCGATGCCGAACAGACGGCGCGGGAAGTCGAGCGCTGTCTGAATTGCGATATTCAGACGCACTTCACGGCGAACTTGTGCATCGAGTGCGACGCTTGCGTCGACGTCTGTCCGGTCAACTGCCTGACTATCACGGCGAATGGCGACGAAGTGGACCTCCGCACGAGGCTGTCGGCGCCGGCTGAAAACCTGACGCAGGCGCTCTACGCATCGGCCGAGCTGCCGCAGACGAGCCGCATCATGGTCAAGGACGAAGACCTCTGTCTGCACTGCGGCCTGTGCGCCGAGCGCTGTCCCACCGCAGCGTGGGACATGCGGAGGTTCGATCTGCTGCAACCATATGCCGGTCGTCCGGCGGGATCCGCGCGATCCCTCCCGCTGGCAGCGGTCTCCGCCTGACGCACGTCCCTCGATCCTTTCGGTCTTCATGTCTGGCATCAACGACTTCGCGTTCCGGATCGGCACGGTGAACGGCACTGGTTCAGCCAGCGCCAACACTCTCCTGATGCAGTCGATCTTCCGCATGGGCGTTCCCGTGACGGGCAAGAACATCTTCCCGTCGAACATCCAGGGGCTGCCCACCTGGTACGAGATCCGCGTCAGCAAGGACGGATACACGGCTCGGCCCGAGAGTCTCGACCTTGTGGTGGCGCTCAACCCCGGCACGTACGCGCGTGACGTCGCCAAGGTACGTCCGGGTGGGTATCTGCTGTACGATTCCACCTGGCCGATGGAGCGCACGCTGTCGCGTGACGGCATCGACGTGCTGGGCATTCCCTTCGGCGAGATGTGCGCCGAGGCTTTCACAGGGGATCGCGAGCGCACGCTGCTGCGCAACATCGCCTACGCTGGATCGCTCGCGGCGCTGTTCGCGATCGACATGGACGTGATAAGCGAAATGCTGAAGGAGCAGTACGGCCGGAAGCCGAAGCTGCTCGACTCCAACTTCCGTGCGTTGCACATGGGGTACGACTATGCGCGCGAGCATTTTTCTTCGCCGCTGCCCTTCCACCTCGAGAGGATGGACGCAACCGGTGGGCACGTACTGCTGGACGGCAATACGGCATCCGCGCTGGGTTGCGTGTGGGGTGGAGCCACGGTTGGCGCCTGGTACCCGATTACTCCGGCGACGTCGTTGATGGAGGCGTTCAAGGGATATTGCGGACGCTATCGGACAGACAAGTCAACAGGCGAGAAGGCGTACTGCATCGTGCAGGCGGAAGACGAGCTGGCCGCCGCTGGCATGGTGATCGGCGCCGGATGGGCGGGCGCACGGGCGTTCACATCCACGTCGGGCCCGGGCATCTCGCTGATGCAGGAGTTCATCGGACTCGCCTACTACACGGAGATCCCCGCCGTATTCTTCGATGTGCAACGCGCCGGACCGGCCACGGGGATGCCCACGCGTACGCAGCAGAGCGACCTGTTGTCGATCGCGTACGCATCGCACGGCGACACGAAGCACATCATGCTCTTCCCGGCCGATCCGGGGGAATGCTTCACGATGGCGATGCAGGCGCTGGATCTGGCGGAGCGTTTCCAGACGCCTGTGTTCGTCGTGTCCGATCTGGACATCGGGATGAACGACTGGATGATCGAACGTCCAAGATGGGACGATCGGTTCGTACCGGACCGCGGCAAGGTGCTGACGGCAGCCGACGTCGAGAAGCTCCCGCGCTTCTCGCGCTATCTGGCGACCAACGGCGACGGGGTTGCAGCCCGCACGCTCCCGGGTGTGGGAGCGAAAGGGGCGTACTTCACGCGCGGTTCTGGCCACGACAGGCATGCGGCATACACGGAGGATGCGGCTGCGTACCAGGAGGTCGTCGATCGGCTGAAGCGGAAGATCGACGCGGCCGCCGACCACGTGCCCGCGCCGATCCTTCGCATCGCGAGTGACGCCGACGGTTCGGTGGGCCCAAGTATCGGCATCGTTGCCATCGGCGGCTGCAACGCGGCCGTGGTCGAGGCGGTGGACCGTCTCCGGGATCGCGGCATGCGCTGCGACTATTTGCGGATCCGCGGCTTTCCGTTCCCGTCGAGCGTGACGGACTTCCTCGAAGAGCATGAGACCGTATTCGTCGTCGAACAGAATCGTGACGGACAGCTGCGGTCGCTACTCGCGCTGGAGACCGGTATCGCTCGCGATCGGTTGTTCTCGATCCTCGACTATGGCGGTGAGCCGCTGACCGCCGGTGTGGTCGTGGCCGCTGTCAGCCAACACTTCGCTGGAGTGCCCGCATGACGTCGATCGCGAAACCTCCGGTTCGGCATCCCGGCCTGCAGAAGAACGCACTGGGATTGACGAGACGCGATTATGAAGGGGCGATGTCGACGCTCTGCGCCGGGTGCGGGCACGACTCGGTCACGAGCGCGCTGATCACGGCATTCTGGGAGATGGACATTCCGCCGCATCGCGCCGCCAAGATGAGCGGCATCGGTTGCTCGTCGAAGACCACCGCGTACTTCATGAGGCAGTCGCACGGCTTCAACGCCGTGCACGGACGCATGCCGTCGGTAGCGACGGGAGCCAACGCGGCAAATCGCAGCCTTACCTATGTCGGCATTTCCGGCGACGGCGATTCGCTATCGATCGGACTGGGGCAGCTCTGTCACGCAATCCGCCGTGGCCTGCGCCTTCTGTACGTGCTCGAGAACAATGGCGTCTACGGTTTGACCAAGGGCCAGTTTTCCGCTTCGGCTGACGTCGGGTCGACGGCCAAGCGCGGCGAGCCCAACCTGCAACCGCCAATCGATCCCGTGCTGCTGGCGCTTTCGCTGGGAGCCACGTTTGTCGCCCGCAGCTTCTCCGGTGACAAGGACGAGTTGATTCCCATCCTCAAGGCCGGCCTGGCGCACAACGGGTTCGCGCTCGTGGACGTGATCTCGCCGTGTGTCAGCTTCAACGATCACGAGGGCAGCACGAAGAGTTACCGTTACACCCGGGAGCATGCGGAGGAAGTGGCGCCGGTGGATTTCATCCCGCTGCGTCGCGAAATCACGGCGCAGAGCGCCGAGGGGACGGCAATGTCGGTCACCATGCACGACGGGAGCACGGTTCGTTTTCGCCGCGTGAAGGAGGGGTACGATCCGACGGATCGCGACGCGGCGTACGCATACGTGCGCCATGCCCAGGAGCGAGGCGAGATCGCTACCGGCCTGCTCTATCTGGACGAACGCGGCTTCGAGATGCACGCGTCCAACAGGACGGTGTCAACGCCGCTCGTCGATGTGCCGTTTGCGTCGCTCTGCCCCGGCCGTGCGGCGCTCGACGAGTTGATGGAGGAGTTCCGCTAGGCGCACTGGCAACGCACGACGCCAGTGCCGTACGCGAGGAGTTCTTCGTCTCAGGGCGTCCTAGCGATCGCGGCGCTCGTGTTGGGCTTCGCCTTTGGGATAGCGCTCCGCGCAATCGGTCCGGGTGCGACGTCCGCGGTCCTTGCGGTCGCCGAACCCGTGGGCACTCTGTGGGTCAACGCCATCCGCATGACGGTGATCCCGCTGATGGTATCGCTGGTGATCACCGGCATCGCCCAGAGTGGCGGAACCGGTGCGGTAGCGCGGCTGGGCGGCCGATCCCTCGGCGTCTTTGCGTTGCTACTGACGACTGCCGCCGCGATGACGGCGCTGCTGGCGCCGGCAATGTTCGCGTTCCTGCGGGTAGATCCGACGTCGGCCAACGCATTGAGATCTTCGGTCGCCACGAGCGCCGGCACGATCCCGGAATTGCCGACGTTCGCCAGCTGGGTCACCGGGTTAATCCCGAGCAATCCGGTGAAGGCCGCGGTCGACGGCACAATGCTGCCCTTGCTCGCATTTACCGCCGCGTTCGGTCTGGCGGTACGGGCTATTCCGCGTAACGAGCGAGAGGCGGTAGTCGGTTTCTTCAGGTCTGCTGGGGACGCGATGCTGGTGCTGGTGCGGTGGGCGCTTGCCCTCGCTCCCATCGGTATCGCTGGCCTGGCGACAGCGTTAGGCGCGAAACTGGGAGTCTCTGCTGCCGGCGCGGTCGCATACTACCTTGGCGTTCACGTTGCGATGCTGTTTGCAGTGCTGGGAGTGCTCTACCTGCTTATCGCCATTTTCGGAAGCGTTGGCATCGCAACCTTCACGCGCGCGGCGATTCCGGCCCAGGCGGTCGCGATGGGGACGCGATCTTCCCTGGCCGCTATTCCGGCGATGCTCGAAGCCGCCGAACAGCGATTCGGCGTACCGCGGGCGACGGCGGGTTTCCTTGTGCCGTTTGCCGTATCGCTGTTCAGATTGAACGTGGCTGTGTCATGGATCGTGGGAGCTCTCTTCATAGGCGCGCTGTACAACGTGCCGTTGCCAGCCGCAGCGATCGTCACGATCGGGGTGGCATCGGTGGCCATGAGTTTCAGCGTACCGGGGATTCCCAGCGGGAGCTTGTTCATCGTCGCTCCCCTCTTTCCAACCGTTGGCCTTCCGGTCGAAGGCGTGGGAATCCTGATTGCGCTGGACGCGCTACCAGACGTGTTCAAGACGCTGCTGAATGTAACCGGGCATCTCACCGCAGTTTCGATCCTCAGCCGTGGGCGGCGCGGTGCTGAGGCAGGTGACGGCCCCTGATTCGAGCTCTTCGCTCAGTCCGGCTTCCGGCTTTCAGACGCTGGTCAGGGACGCGATGCGGTCGGCGATTCGGGCGGTCGTGGGGATGACTGCGTCCATGAGCGCCGGATGATAGGGCACCGGCGTGTCGTCGACGCAGAGCCGGTCGATCGGTGCATCGAGATACCAGAACGCATCGCGGGCGAGCGTGGCCGCGATCTCCGCCCCGAAGCCGGCCGTAACCGTGTCTTCGTGGACGATCAGGCAGCGGCCGGTCTTCCTGACCGAAGCCAGGACAGCATCCCGATCCCACGGCGCGATCGTGCGGAGGTCGATGAGTTCCACGTCCGCATCTGCAAGTTCAGCGGCGTCGGCACAGCGATGGACGAGGGCGCCCCAGCTCACGATCGTCAGGCTGCGACCCTCGCGCACGCGCCGGGCCCTGCCTAACGGAATCACATACTCGTCACCCGGATAGTGCCCGCTGCCGTCGCTCGTCATGAGGAGGGCGCGGTGTTCGAAAAAGATCGTCGGGTTCGGCGAGCGCATGGCTGATCGCAATAGCCCGGCGGCGTCGGCGGCCGTTGACGGGATTGCGACCTGCCAGCCGACTGCGTGTGCCCAGGTTACCTCTGCGCTCACGGAGTGCCAGGGATCGCCGACGTCCTTGCCGAAGCCGCCGGGCATGCGCACGACGATCGGGGCGACGAAGCGATTTGCCGTGCGCCATCGCATCGTCCCGCAGTTGTTGAGTTGTTCGGTTGCCGGGTCGGCGTACTTCCGGAACTGGATCTCAGCGACGGGCACGAGGCCGGCGATGGCCATCCCGACGGCACGGCCGACAATGCCTTCCTCCGAGAGGCTGGTGTCGAAGACACGGGCCTCGCCGAACTGCTTCTGGAGTCCCTCGGTCACCAGGTGCACGCCCCCTTTCACACCGACATCTTCGCCAAAGACCACAACCTTGGGATTGCGCGCGAGTTCCGAACGCAGCGTACGTCGGATGGCTTCCGCGAATCGGACGGCATCGCCGCCTTCTGCCGCGGTCTCCGTCCCACCTAACGCCTCGCGCTCGGCCAGCGAGAGCCCGCCCATGGTGTCTGCGTCTCCCGATCGGCCGGGTTCCGCATAGACGAAGCGTTTGATCGTCGTGGGGTCTGGCGCCGGCCGTGCGCGGGCAGCCCGGAGCCCGGCATCGACGTCGCGCGCCACCGATCTCTCGACTTCGCTCCAGTGTCGCTCGGCCATGATGGCAGGCACCAGGAAGCTCTTGAGTCGGGGCAGTGGGTCGCGTGAGCGATCGGCGGCGATCTCGGCGTCGGTCCGGTAGCCCTTCTGGTTATCCGGCCCCGAGTGACTGCTCAGGCGAGGGACCGTCAGCCTCACCAAGGCGGGACCGGCGCCGCCACGCACGTGCCTGACGGCCTCTCCCAGTAGCGCGGCCGCCTCTGGCGGGTTCGTACCGTCGCCGTTGCGAACCAGGAGGTTGGCGAAGCTGGCGAGGTTGGAGGCGATGTCGCCGCCCGGCGTCTGCATGCTGCCGCGCACGCTGATGCCGAGGCCGTTGTCCTCGATATAGAAGAGCATCGGCAACTGCAACGTGGTGGCGATCGTCAGCGAGGACCAGAAGCCGCTGGTAGCCACCGAGGCCTCGCCGCCGAGCGCGATGGCGATCGCCCCGCGGTACGCCTCGTCACCGAGCTGGTCGCGATGGTAGGCGATGGCCTGAGCCCAGCCGGCAGTTGGAGTGTACTGGGATCCGACATCGCCGCTCATGGGCAGCACCTTGGGAGTATTGCGATTCGGCATGTTGCATACGACGCCGATATCGCGCCCATCGCTGAAGCCCCCTGCCCGTCCCAATGGCGATGCAAGCCCATCCTCGATCGACAGACCTAACGAGAGAAGGAGCGGCCGCGACCGATAGTAGGCACCGACGGCATCGCGCGGATGGGTCACAAAGGCGCCGAGGATCGCCTGGGCAACGTCATGCCCGCGGGCGGAGAACTGGTACAGTACCTGGTAATCCTTCGGTACAGCACCCTTCTTCCGGTTCGTCTGTTCCTCGATGTCGTCCAGCGCACGGGAGACCAGTGTGTGGTAAGCCACCTTGCTCCAGTCGATCGACGGTGCGGCGGCGTGCGTGCTGGCTCGGGGAGCGCGCGGTCTCCGGAGTGAGGCGGCCATGCGTTATGCGGTCTGACGGGCGAAGGGTCGGCAAGCGACTGGCGAGGGAATCTACACACGGGCAGATGGCGAACGGAGGGCGGAGTCGAACCAGGGCTCCGGGAAATCGTCGTTGGCGTTGGTGAGGGCAGCGGCTCACGCTGCCCTCGATGGCAATGGGAATGTCGATGGTGCGGATGCGGATCGGAGTGCACTTTTCGGTTCCATCGCTTCCACGGACTTCTGGTCATGGCGAACGCACGGCAGGCACGGTTCCACCCCAGGGCCTTCCGCACATTCGGTCTGTCCGCCGCGGCCGGATTGCTGGCGGTGACCGGCGTCACGCGCGTTGCGGCTGCGCAAGACGTGATGGCGCTGCAGGCGCGCCTCGCGGCCGAGGATGCGCGAACTTCGAATGCCGACTCGCTCCGAATCCTCACGGGCGCGCTCGACAGCCCGGATTCCGACGTACGGGCCTCGGGCGCTCGCGCCCTTGGCCGGTTCGAAAGGATCGAGTTCATCGATGTTCTGGCTGCGCATGTCGGCGATCCATCGCCACGCGTGCGCGAGGAGGTCTTTAATGCGCTGGCGCAGATCGCACATGGACAGCGTCGCGGAGCGTCGGCGCGGGTGGTGGAGCAGGTGCGGGATCTGCTGGTCCCGGCGCTGTCGCGTGAACGCGATCCAGCGGTACGCGGTACTATTGCCCGCTCGTTAGGGCGAATCGCTGGCGCCGACTCCAGTGGAGAGCGCATCCGCCAGGCGCTGGCCGGACTCCGGCACGCCGGGGGCTTGCTTGCCAGTCCGGCGCATGTCGACGACGCCGACCCGACGGAACTGTTCGGCGTCCTGCACGCGAGCTACAACCTGGCGCGCACAACGCGGCCGCCGCCGAATCGGCCCACCCATGTGCCCGACGCTGTCGATCTTCACTTGCTGCGCTACGGGCGTGGGGTCGCGGCCAAACGAGCCAGCGACGACGCCGCAGTTCGGATCAGGCGCCTGACGATGCTGACGCTCAATGCTGCTGTTGTGCGCGCGGACAGTACCGCTGCCTTGGCGCTGGCGGACCCTGACGTGCAGATGCGACGCCTGGCCGTGCTGGCAGCACCGAATGTCGTCGATGCCGGCGCACGACGGCGACTCCTCGTCCGTGCGCTCGCCGACAGCCATTTCCTGGTGCGCATGGAAGCGGTACGGGCATGGCGGCGCTTCTTGCCGAGCGATTGCAGGCCAGTTGCAGCAGCTGCGCATGACGCGGCGCCACACGTCGCGCTGGCGGCGATCGACGCGCTAGGCGGCTGCGAACCATCGGACGAAGTCCGGTCCGTGTTGGCATCCCTGGTTCGGCCCGCGCCGCGCCAGGCGGATCGCGTCAGCGGACGCGCCTCGTGGCACACCCACGCGCACGCCGTGGTGTCCCTCGCCCGAGTCGATGCGCCGGCGGCGCGCCAGATCGTGCGCGACGCCGTTGCGCACCCCATCTGGCAGGTGCGGATGTACGCCGCCAGAGCCGCAGCGGTGCTTCGCGACACGGCGGTGCTCTGGCGGCTGTCTGACGACGCCAAGGGTGGGGTGCGCGAGGCCGCCATCCAGGGCCTGTCGACCGTCGTAGGGCACGCGGCGGATTCGATCTTTGTGCAGGCGCTCGCGAGTTCGGAGTACCACGTCGTGCTCGCGGCAGCCAACGCACTCCGGGGTACCCGAGCGCCCGGCGTCGTTCTGCCCGCATTGCTACGCACGCTCGTGCGCCTGACGAGCACGGGGGAAGACAACTCGAGAGATCCGCGAGCGGCTGTGCTGCAGCGCATCGGTGAACTGGGAGATCGATCCAGTGAGTCGGTTGTGGAGCGGTACCTGACTGACTTCGATCCGGCCATTGCACAGCAGGCCGCAGAGATCGTCACGCGCTGGACTGGACGCTCTGTTGCACCGGCAGCCGTACGAATCGAGCGTGTGTCGTCCGAGCTGGCACGCGTCGCGACGGGTTCGCCCATTGATCTCCGGATCACCATGGCGGCGGCAAGCGGTGGAGGCAGGTTCGTCGTTCGGCTTCGCACGGAAGCCGCACCGGCGACGGCGCAGCGGCTGATCGAGCTGGCTGAGCGCGGTTACTACGACGGTTTGTCGTTTCATCGCGTCGAGCCCGCATTCGTGATTCAAGGTGGTAGTCCGGGCGCCACCGAGTACATCGGCAACTCCCCGTTCATGCGCGACGAGGTCGATCTCGCCAGTCACGTCTACGGAACTGTCGGCATATCGACGCGTGGTCGTGACACGGGCGATGCCCAGATCTTCGTGAATCTCGCGGATAACTTCCGCCTGGACCACGACTACACGGTGGCCGGCACCGTGACCGAAGGGATGTCGGTAGTCGATGGAATCCTCGAAGGCGACGTTATCGAGCGGGTCACGGTTACCTCATACGGAGCGCCCGAGGGGCGGCCGCGGTGACCGCCAAGGCTGCCGCGCCGGCGAGTATCGATCGGCAATCACCACATTCACCTTCATCGACTGGCGCATGAACAGCAATCCGGTAATCGAGCACGTGGCGCAGGGTGTGCTGACGCTGACGCTGAACCGGCCCGACGTACTGAACAGCTTCAACGGCCTCATGGCGAGTGCGTTGCAGACCGCGCTGCATGATGCGGCTCGTGATGCTGCCATTCGGTGCGTGCTGTTGACGGGAGCAGGGCGCGGCTTCTGTGCCGGACAGGACCTCGCCGCGCTCGCGCTGGATGAGCCTGCCGGCGTCGATGTCGGCGGGATCGTTCGGGCGCAGTACAACCCGATCTTGCGCGCCATCTGGACGATGGAGAAGCCGGTGATCTGCGCAGTGAACGGCGTGGCCGCTGGCGCCGGCGCCAACCTCGCGCTTGCCTGCGACGTCGTCGTCGCATCGACGGACGCGTACTTCGTCCAGTCGTTCGCGGGAATCGGACTGATACCCGACTCTGGCGGAACGTGGATTCTCCCGCGTCTGGTCGGCGCGGCCCGAGCCATGGCTCTGATGTTGCTTGGAGAGAAGCTGCCGGCAACCACGGCTCAAGAGTGGGGCATGATCTACCGCACCTTCGAGCCGGCCGTGTTTCGGGAGCAGGCGATGGCGCTCGCGGTGCGACTGGCGGCGATGCCTACGCGCGGCATCGGCCTCACCAAGCGTGCGGTAAATCTCGGCCTCGAACAGGGTATCGACGCCCAGCTCGAGACCGAAGCTACGATCCAGACCGAGGCTGGACGCACGCACGATTTCGGCGAGGGAGTTCGGGCATTCCAGCAGAAGCGGAAGCCGACGTTCACGGGTACATGACGGAGGTGACCCAGAAGGCAGTCGTCGGCGTCATCGGGGCCGGCGCGATGGGCTCCGGCATTGCGCACGTCGCGGCCTTGCACGGGCACCGCGTCGTTCTCGCCGATGCCGCCGAGGGGGCGGTCGACCGCGCACGCTCGAACGTCGCCCGCGCGCTGGCGCGCGAGGTGGAGAAGGGGCGGCTGTCGGCGGATCATGCCGCCGCCACGCTCGACCGTATCACGCCATCGCCTAACGGCGCGCCCGACCTCGCTCCATGCGACATCGTGATCGAAACCGTCGTCGAGCGACTGGACGTGAAGCTGGAGGTGATGCGCGCGCTGGAGATGGCGGTCCCCGACGACACGCTTCTGGCCACGAACACGTCCTCGCTCTCGATCGCATCGATCGCCGGTGGATGTCGAAGGCCGGAACGCGTGGTGGGAATGCACTTCTTCAACCCTGCCACCTCGATGCCACTTGTGGAAATCGTTGCCGGGGCGAGAACCGAACCCGCGGTCGGAGCGCGCGTGAAGAGGCTGGCCGAGGAGTGGGGGAAGACAGTCGTCCTCGCCAAGGACACACCGGGCTTCATCGTGAACCGCATCGCGCGTCCATTCTATGGCGAAGCCATCCGGATCGCGGAAGAAGGCATCGCCACCCCGGCGACGATCGACTGGGCGATGAAGACGCTAGGCGGGTTCCGCATGGGACCGTTCGAGCTGATGGACTTCATCGGGCACGATGTCAATTACGTTGTGACGGAGACCGTCTGGAGGGCGATGTACTTCGACGCGCGATATCGCCCGTCGATAGTGCAACAGCGCCTGCTGGAGGCAGGACTCCTGGGAAGGAAGGCCGGTCGCGGGTTCTACGATTACGCGGCGGGCAGCGTGGCGCCGGCGCCGACACAGGATCCGTCACTCGGAGCATCGATTTTCTCCCGTGTTCTGGCCATGCTGATCAACGAAGCCGTCGACGCGCTCTACCTCCAGGTTGCGACCGCCGACGCTATCGACGTGGCGATGACGAAAGGAATGAACTATCCGAAGGGCCTGCTGGCATGGGGCGAGGCGATCGGCTGGGCACAGATACTCGCCACGCTCGACGCGCTTCGGACCGAGTACGGCGAGGAACGCTATCGCGCCAGCGTCCTCCTGCGGCGGCTGGCTCGAGACGGTACGAGGATCTCCCGGTGAAGCCGAACGCGGATCTCGCCACCGACGCTCAGGCGCTTGCCGAGCGGGTGGCGGCCCGAATGCTGGAGCGGGACGCGCTTAGCGCGTGGCTTGGCTTGTCTATCGTGGCTGTCGCGCCACTACGTTGCACCTGCCGGATGGCTGTCCGCCGGGAGATGGTCAATGGCTTAGGGGTTGCCCACGGCGGCATTGTCTTCTCGCTTGCCGACTCGGCGTTTGCCTTCGCCTGCAACACACACGGAAAGATCACGGTGAGTATTGCGAATTCGATCGCGTATCCGGCGCCCGTTCACCCGGGAGACGTTCTGACGGCGGTCGCGTACGAAGAGGCCTCGTCGAACCGGCTCGGGTACTACCGCGTCGACGTCACGAACCAGAACGGGACGACGGTGGCGCTCTTCAGGGGCACCGCCTACCGTACATCCCGTCCGCACTTTCCCGACGCTGAACATGACTGATGCCTTTCTTGTCGATGGGGTCCGTACGCCGATCGGCGTTTTCGGCGGTAGTCTCGCCGGTGTCCGCGCTGACGACCTCGCGGCCCACGCGATCCGGACGCTGCTCGCACGCCAGACATCCATCGACCCGTCGCGGATCGCAGACGTGATCGTCGGCTGCGCCAACCAGGCGGGCGAGGACAATCGAAACGTCGCGCGTATGGCGTTGCTGCTCGCTGGGCTCCCCGTATCCGTGCCGGGCGAGACGGTGAACCGCCTCTGTGCCTCCGGACTGAGCGCGGTAGCGAGCGCAGCGCGGTCGGTCGGGACTGGCGAGGGGGACCTGTATGTCGCTGGCGGCGTGGAGAACATGACGCGCGCGCCTTATGTGATGTCGAAGGCCGCCGTGCCGTTTGCGCGAGATGCGCAGTTGTTCGACACGAGCATCGGCTGGCGCTTCGTGAACCCGGCGATGCGGGCGTCCTACGGCGTGGATTCCATGGGAGAGACGGCCGAGAACGTGGCGGAGAGCTATCGCGTCTCGCGCGAGGATCAGGATGCGTTCGCGGTTCGGAGCCAGCGAAAGGCGGCGGCTGCCGGAACGAGTGGCCGATTGGCGGCTGAGATCGTTCCGATGTCGGTGGCCGGCCCGAAGAAGGGCATGACGCGCGAGTTCGCGGCGGACGAGTTCATCAAGGGCGAAACGACGATCGAAGCGCTGTCCCGGCTCCGGCCGGCGTTTCGCAGCGATGGCAAGGGATCGGTCACCGCCGGCAACTCTTCTGGTATCAACGATGGCGCGTGCGCACTGCTGGTGTCGTCGGATGCTGGACTCCGCGAATTTGGCCTGAAGGCATCGGCGCGAATAGTCGCCACCGCGGCAGCCGGAGTTGAACCGCGCGTTATGGGGATGGGACCTGTGCCGGCGACGCGCCGCGTGCTGGCGCGGGCCGGGCTATCTATGCGGGACATGTCGGTGATCGAGCTGAACGAAGCGTTCGCTGCCCAGGCACTTGCCTGTCTCCGCGAGCTTGACATAGCCGACGACGACCCGCGCGTGAACCCGAATGGCGGCGCAATAGCCCTTGGTCACCCGCTGGGCATGTCCGGTGCCCGGTTGGTGCTGACGGCCGCTATCGAGCTGCAGCGGAGCGGTGGGCGCTATGCGTTGTGCACGATGTGCATAGGGGTCGGGCAGGGGATGGCGATGATTCTCGAGCGGGCGTAGTCGTTCCGGAGTGGAGGAAACGCACCATGTCCAACGTGTACGCCTTCGGCGAGTACATTCCGGTCATTCACGAGACGGCGTTCATCCATCCGCACGCTTGCGTGACTGGCAACGTGATCATCGGGCGCGATGTGTACGTCGGGCCAGGGGCGGCGCTCCGCGGCGATTGGGGAGCGATCGAAGTGGCCGACGGCTGCAACGTGCAGGAAAACTGCACGATTCACATGTTCCCGGGCGTGACGGTGGTGCTGGAGGAAGCGGCGCACATCGGACACGGCGCCGTGATCCATGGAGCGCGAATCTGCAGGAATGCGCTTGTCGGCATGAACGCCGTCGTCATGGATCGCGCGATCGTCGGATCGGGGAGCATCGTGGGTGCGCTGTCATTCGTGGCTGCGGACACGGTGATTCCCGAACGAGCGGTCGCCGTCGGAAACCCGGCCCGAGTCATCAAGGACGTCACTGACGAGATGCTGGCCTGGAAAACGGAAGGGACGCGGCTGTACCAGAGGCTGCCGGGGGACTTGCGCGCACGATGGCGTCCATGCGAACCGCTGCGGGAACGACCACTCGATCGCAAGGTTCAGCCTGCCGGGTACCGCACCTGGAGCGAGACCAGGGAAGGCTGACTTGCCACGCGCAGCCGGGAGCGTTGTGCACCGCGAGTGATCGCGACCGGTCAGTATCCAGGGGCGGACTACCGCCGACCGCCGAGCGGGAACCAATAGGTAACCTTGAGCGCAAGGTAGTTGTCGCCGTCCGCGCGAGTCGTGGACCAGAGATCCCCCACTTTCACTCGTGTCCCGATCGCGTCCGCTGACCGGCGGTTCTGCTGCCAGACCAGGTAGATCGTGCTCCCGGGATTCCACTCCCAGCGCAGCACAAGGTTCGATCGGAACGAAAGTACGTTGAAGTCGTTGTTGTCGATCGTGAAGGCCGTTGTGCCTGCCGTGACGTCGTAGGCGCCGTCGCTGCGCCGAACGATACTCGTGCCGTCGGTCCCGTACTCGCGAAGATCGCGACTGCGGGGCGCGCGCAACTCACCGAAGTCGTAGAAGCGACCACTGGCCACGAACGGCTCACCGTATCCTTCCAGGGTGAGCGTCGGCGAAAACGCGTAGTTGAGCCGGGTTCGCACGGAGATCGTCGTTCGATCCACGTGGGAGAAAACATATCGTCCACCGAAAGTGGCGACGGCCGATGAATCCGCCAGCTGCATCACGTACTGCCGTGGTTCTCTTACTGTCTCGTACGATGGATCGATCGACAACTGCCAGCTTGGCGACGGGCGCATCGTCATGCCCCCTCCCAACTCATTTCGATACCCGCCGAATTCGTCGCGAGACCAGGCGTAGCGGATCCGCCACCCGGTTTGCGCTCCGAACGGATTGCTGAGCCGCCACTCCTGGCCCCAACGGAATCCCGTCGCCATCAATGGACCCCCGCGCGTCAACGCATCGTCCAGATGCCGCAGATCCACCGACGAGTTCAGGTTGAAGTTCCAGAGGTTCCTCAACGTGAGCGACGTGCTCTGGCTCCAATTGTTCCCGTCGTGATCCCCACCGTAGTTGTAGGATCCGCGCGTCATGAAGCCGAGTCGCCAGGAGCGGAAGTAGCGACCTGGTTCGGTGTCGCGAAACTGTA
The DNA here is from genome assembly GCA_019186945.1 of Gemmatimonadaceae bacterium. Lineage (GTDB taxonomy): Bacteria > Gemmatimonadota > Gemmatimonadetes > Gemmatimonadales > Gemmatimonadaceae > JABAQJ01. The sequence continues at coordinate 167,523 of JABAQJ010000017.1, read as the reverse complement.
TGTCGGCGTTGTAGTCGATGTCGTCCGCCGACTGCAACCGCCCCATGTCGTTTACATCGTAGCCACGCGACTCGGTCGTCACCTCCGCGCCCCAAAGGATGTGGCGCCCTGCGTCCTTGTCGGCACGGATTGACGCGGTGTAGCCCGTCAACGATCGCCGCCCAGGATCGAATGTCAGATGCTCGGCATCGGGTCGCGCGAAATAATGCGCACTCGAGAGCTGGCGCTGCGCAATCGCCAGGGAGTCGCCACCGATGTAACTGAAGCCAGCCCATCCGGTGATCGCATACTTCCCCTGCTGGAAGCGGAGCCGCCAGTCCACCCCCCCCGCCAGCGCCTCGCGAGTGAGCAGTGCGGCCAGGTCCGGGAGGCCTGACAGTTCCCTACGCATCCCGCTGATCGTTCCACCGACCGTCGAGGCCTGAGCACCGATCTCCTTCTGCAGTCGCAGGACCCCAAAGCCCGAGCGCGGCTCGACGAACACACGTTCGGTCGCACCGCCTCCAGTTGGGATGCGACGCCCACGTTCGGCGCCGGTCACCGCCAGCAATGCCCCGATCGACACGCCAGCGGACGTCCGCCCCGTCAGCTTCGCGGCGCCAAGGATCGTACTGGCGCGCGGCTGATCCACATACTGGCCATCGAGGCTCAGATGAGGCGCCCCGCCCACCCGACGCGAATAGAAGTAGTTGGGACCCTCGCTCCGGATCATCTGGCTCCCTTCCACGAAGAACGGACGGCGCTCGTCGAAGATCGTCTCGAACGCCGTCAGGTTCACCTCGGCGGGATCTGCTTCGACCTGACCGAAATCCGGATTGACCGTCGCGTCCAACGTCAGGTTGGAACCGATGCCGAACTTGGCGTCAAGACCGGCGCGCAGCGCAGATGGATTGCGAAACGGATCCGCCGGATCCGCGTTCGCCGCGCGTGTGGCATCGCCGGCGAGGTACGGGAGCAGTTCGATAGGACGCGTAGCCCGAATCCCCTCGAGGCCGACGAGTGTGCCGAAGCGCGAGATGTATCCCGTCTCCCGCTGCGGAACGGCAACCCACATGACATCCTCGTTCTTGTCGGGAATCCAGCGATCGAGCTGCATTCCCCACTCCTGGTGCTGCTCGTTGGAGAACCGCAGCTGCGAGAAGGGAATACGCATCTCCGCCGTCCAGCCCAGAGAGTCGACGACCGCGGCGCCCTCCCATACGGGATCGTACTGGTTCTCCCGCCCCCGCATCTCGTCGTCCCGCGTGTGGTGGAAGTCGCCCTTGACGCCGGATGCCGATATCGAGAAACCGACGGCCGTGCGCCGGTCGCGCTGCGTGTCGAGAGTAATACTGATCGACTCGGCGTTGGCGTTGCCATCGCGGCGACTCATCGCTCGCTGAATCCGGGAGGGGTCCTGCCGGAACATCCGGGCGCCGACATAGAGGGCGTCGTCGTCGTAGGCGATCGACACTCGAGTACGCTCGGTCGGCGGCAGACCCTCGAGGGGACGCTTCATCTCGAAGTCCTCGATGACGGGAAGCCCCCGCCACGCGACGTCGCCGAGACGTCCATCGATGTGCGGCGGCGCTCCCGTCAGCCGCACCGCGGTCGCTTTCTTCGACGAGTTCTGCGCCTGTGCAACGCTGGGACCGATCGTCAGGGCGGCGAGCCCGACGACGATCACAAAACACGCTATTCGCAATGTCCTTCGAGACGGAAAGTCGGAGCTTTCACGAAACGCGCCCCCCGAATTGGAGGGCGCTCGGCCAAGGCGCGCAATCTATCACGCTGAGCAGAGAACACGAATTATGAGGATCGGACGCCGGCTCAGTAGCTTACCTGGGCACGCGCCAACGGCGATGCCGGCGCGGGTAATGTCGCGCCAACTGTGCAGGCGCGCAGCGGTTGGACGGAGTCGTCACCTCATTTGTGAGCGAGAGACCAGTGAAACTGAACAGCTACGCATGCGGCGTCTGGGTGGAGGGTAGTGGGCAGGGAACGACGCTCCTGCACGCCGTCACCGGAGAGCCCGTGGCGATCGCGTCGTCCGAGGGCCTCGACTTCAAGGCCATGACGGTGTACGCACGCAGAACCGGCGGCCCCGCTCTTCGAGCGCTGACGTTCCATGCCCGCGCTCGGATGCTCAAGGCGCTGGCGCAGTATCTCTCCGAGCGGAAGGAGAGCTACTACGCGCTATCATCGGCGACCGGAGCGACCCGGACCGATTCCTGGATCGACATCGACGGCGGAATCGGCACGCTGTTCGTGTACGCCAGCAAGGGGCGACGCGAACTGCCTAACGAGAAGTTCTACATCGATGGGCCCGTCGAAGGCATCTCCAAAGGAGGTACCTTCGTGGGACGGCACATCGCTACGTCGCGCGAAGGTGTCGGTGTGCACATCAACGCCTTCAACTTCCCGGTGTGGGGGATGCTGGAGAAAGTAGCGCCAACGCTGCTTGCCGGTGTACCCGCGATCGTGAAACCAGCGACGCTCACCAGCTTCCTCACCGAGCGCGTGTTCCGCGATATCGTCGCGTCCGGTATCCTGCCCGAGGGCGCCGTGCAGCTCATTTGTGGAAGCGCCGGCGACCTGCTCGAACACCTGGACGGTCAGGACGCCGTTGCCTTCACCGGCTCCGCGTCGACGGGGCGCGCGCTCATGGCCCATCCGGCGATCGTGTCCAACGCCGTTCGCTTCAACATGGAAGCGGACTCACTCAACTGTTCTGTTCTTGGCCCAGACGTCACGCCGGGTAGCAAGGAGTTCGACATTTTCACGAAGGAAGTCGTGCGCGAGATGACGTCGAAGGCCGGCCAGAAGTGCACGGCGATCCGGCGCACGATCGTTCCCATTGGCATGATGGAATACGTCGTCGACGCACTCACCAAACGATTGCGCGACGTGACGGTCGGCGACCCCGCGTTGGACAACGTGAAGATGGGCCCGCTCGCGGGACGAACACAGGTGCGGGAGGTTCGCGCAAGCCTGGATGCGATCAGGGCTGGAGCGGAGATCGTCTTCGGTGGCGGCGACGTCGGCGAGGTCGTCGGGGCAGACCCGAGCAAGGGTGCCTTCTTCCCGATTACGCTGCTCGCCTGCAACGCGCCGTTCTCGTCCCTGGCGCCGCACACGGTGGAAGCATTCGGGCCGGTCAACACCGTCATGCCTTACGATCGGGTGACGGACGCCGTCGAGCTGGCCAAGCTGGGCCACGGAAGTCTCTGTGCCTCGCTTGTAACGGCCGACGATGGCGTCGCACGCGAGTTCGTGTTGGGCGTCGCGCCCTACCACGGCCGAGTGTACGTCGTCGACCGGCACAGTGCAAAGGAATCGACCGGTCATGGCTCACCGCTCCCCCACTTGGTGCACGGGGGACCGGGACGCGCCGGTGGTGGAGAGGAGATGGGCGGTATCCGCGGCGTCCTGCACTACATGCAGCGCACCGCCATCCAGGCATCGCCAACGACCGTCACGCGCGTGACGAACGAATGGATTCCAGGCGCCGCCCAGCCGTCCGACCGCGTGCATCCATTCCGCCGCTTCTTTGAGGAACTGGAGATCGGTGAGACCTTGACGACCCACCGGCGGACGATCACGGAAGCGGACATCGTGAACTTCGCCGGCATCAGCGGTGACCACTTCTACGCGCACATGGACGACGTCGCCGCGCGCGAGTCGATCTTCGAGCGGCGTGTGGCACACGGCTACTTCGTGATAGCTGCCGCAGCCGGACTATTCGTGGATCCTGCGCCGGGGCCTGTGCTCGCCAACTACGGCATGGAGAGCCTGCGGTTCGTGAAACCCGTATATCCGGGCGACACCATCCAGGTGAAGCTGACGTGCAAGTCGAAGACAGCGAGAGACACCCCCGCCGATGGCATCCCACAGGGCGTCGTCGCCTGGGACGTGAACGTGTCGAATCAGAACAGCGAGCTGGTGGCTACCTACACGATCCTCACGCTCGTTCGCAGAGGCGCCGAAGCGTCGTAACGGTGCCTGAGGGCACCGCCTCGATCAAGGACGCCAGGCGAGGCGCGAATGCTGCAGGTGCTGACAATGTTTGACCGCACGTGTACTATCTGGTGTCTCCCCGATTCACGGGCGAGTGTACCCGCCACCCATGATGCAGACCATTGCCGCCGTCGGGCGGACCCTGTTGGGGCGCTACACGGTGGATCGAGAGCTGGGACGAGGCGGGATGGCCGCCGTTTTCGTGGCACTCGACAACCAGACGGGACGATACGTCGCCATCAAGATTCTGGATCCTGACCTTGCCGCTACTCTTGGCGCCACACGCTTCCTCCGGGAGATCCAGGTTGCCAAGTCGTTGACACATCCGAACATCCTTGGCGTGCTCGATTCTGGAGAGGAGGACGGGCTCCTCTTCTATGTGATGCCACTCGCCGACGGAGAATCGCTCGAGGGCCGGTTACGACGCGAGACGCAGCTGCCGATCGAGGAGGCGGTTGCGATTGCAGTGCAGATCGCCGATGCGCTGGAGTTTGCACATTCCAAAGGGGTGCTTCATCGCGACATCAAACCCGCCAATATCCTGCTCTCCGGAAAGCAGGCGTTCCTCGCTGACTTCGGCATTGCGAAAGCCGTAACGGATGCCGGCGGCGAGAAGCTGACGCTGACGGGCATGGCGATCGGCACGCCGACGTACATGAGCCCCGAACAGTCTACCGGAAGCCGCGAACTGAGCCCTTCGAGCGACGTATACGCCCTGGGCTGCGTGGTCTACGAGATGCTCACCGGTCAACCCCCATTCACGGGCTCGACCGCGATGGCCCTGATGGCCAAGCACTCCTTGGAGCATGTGCCCAGTATCAGGGTCGTACGGAACAGCGTCGCTGGTTCGATAGAGGATGCTGTGCTGTGCGCGCTGGAGAAGGTTCCCGCAGATCGGTTTGCGACGGCCCGCGAGTTCGCTGACGCACTGAGTGGGCGAACACATCGGGAACCGCCGTCGCGGACAGGTCAGCGACCGAGCATCCCTCCGCCAGCAGCGCGGTCGATGAGGCCGCGCAGATTAGCGGTCGCGGCCGCGGCCCTTGCATTGCTGGCGGTTGGTGGTTGGGCAGCATGGCGCTTCAGCCGGGGGAGTCCAGCGCCAGCGCGCATCGGTACGGATTCCGACCCGAATCACATTGCGGTGCTGTACTTCGACGATCTGAGCGCTAACGGCGAGTTACGTCCGCTCGCTGACGGCTTTACTGAAGCTCTGATCGGCGAACTGTCGCGCGTGAAGCCGTTCAAGGTCATTTCCCGCAACGGCGTCGCTGCCTTCCGCGACAAGAATGTCGAGCCAGATAGCATTGGCCGGGCGCTCAAGGTGGGGACTATCGTGAGCGGGAGCGTCGCCCAGTCCGGCCAACATCTGCGAGTGCACATCTCGGTAGAAGACGCCCTGACGAAGGCGGAAATCGGGTCCACCACGCTCGACAACCGATCACGCTCAGACCTGTTCGCCTTGCAGGACGAACTCGCCTCCGAGGTCGCTCGCTTCCTCCGCATACAGGTTGGACATGAGGTGGAGACGCTGGTTAGCCGGAGTGGAAGCCGGAACTCGCAGGCCTGGGAGGCCATGCAGCGGGCGATGCAGACCGAAGCTGGGGCGACGCCACTACTGGATGGAGGGAACGTTGATGCAGCACGTGCCCAGTTGGTGCGGGCCGATTCCCAGTTGGCGCAGGTCCATGCGATGGACGCGAAGTGGGCAGCACCACCCACCCAGCGCGCCTGGATATCCTACAGGCTGGCGCGCCTCCTCGGCCCAGGCGATCCGTCCGCGTACGCGACGAACATCGACATCGGAATGGGTTTCGCGCAGCAGGCGGTGTCGCTCGCGCCTAACGACCCCGATGCGCTCGAGGCGCGGGCGATGCTCCTCTATCTTCGCTGGCTGCTAAACCTGGCTCCCGACGCCGCAGGATCCGACAAGCTCCTTGCTGACGCGGAGGCCGGTTTCCGGGCCTCGATCGCCGCCAATCCGTTACAGGCGAGTGCCTGGAATACGCTTAGCCACCTGCTGATGGCCAAGTCCCAGACGTCCCAAGCCAAACTCGCCGCCCAGACGGCCTACGAGTCTGACCCCTATTTGACCGATGCGGACCGGACACTCTACCGCCTCTCGATCGCTTCGTTGGACCTGGGCAGCAGAGTAGAAGCGGAGAAGTGGTGCGCGATCGGCAAGCAGCGGTTCCCGACGAACTTCCGGTTCGACGAGTGCCGCGTGTGGCTCTTTGCCATGCTGGGCCAGAAGCCCGCGCCTGACTCTATCTGGGCAGCCGTTGACGCTTACGTGAAGGCAAGTCCGACCAACCTGACCGATTTCAATCGGCACAAAGGCGGTATGATCGCGGCCATTGGTCTGATCCGTGCCGGCCTACCCGACAGCGCACGGGCTGTCATGGTCGCGTCCCGCGCCAACGAACAACTGGACCCGACCGGCGAACTCACGGTGCTGGAGGCCAATGCTCGTGCCCAGGTCGGAGACCGTGACGATGCCATCCGTTTGCTCACGCGTTACCTCGCCACAAATCCGCAGCAGCGGGCCAGCGCCCAACACGACGAAACGTGGTGGCTGGACCCTATTCGCGACGACCCGCGTTACAAAGCGCTGGTCGGAACCGCAGCAGGATCCTCGCGTTAGAAAGTTCCCACTGGCGAAATACTGACCTGTATTGCATGATTTGCACGGTCCGGCACGCTTCTTCAGATGAGGAGAACGTATGCGATTCCCCGTGCACGTCGGTCTGGCGATCGGGTCGCTGGTACTGGTGGCCAACGCTTGCCAGAGCGACCCGAGTACTGCGCCTGGACTGACACGGGGTGTGGCTGGCGCCTCGAGTCGTGTGCTGCTCTCCTGTGACTTCACAGCACTGCGGCAGGCAGCGAGCGCATTCTTCGCGTCCCCCGGCGATCCGGTCTTCCCGATAATCGACGACATCGAACTCCTGTGGCGGCCCGGAGGGGCGCCCGCGGCCGATACCAAGATCTTCGACGGCTTCGCGCGACTGGCGGCGGTTCGAGGAACCGACGACCAGGCCGGGACGGGAGCGGATGCGGAGCAGGTGATCAAGGGGTTCATGGGGTGTTCCAGTAGCACCGCCGTCCCAATGGACGTCGACTCGCTCGATTCGGCGATCGACAACGGCGCGTTCGAAGTGCGCGGCGGACCGCTGGACGCGGCTGACCCAGTGCTGGCGTACGCTGCTGGTCCGGGGTATCGGACGCCGGCAAACCCAATGTGGGGCGCGCAGGCCGGTTCCTGGTCGGCGACTCTGGGAGGGCGAACGTTGCTCTTCGGCTATGAGCGTCCGGTCAGCGACTTCACGACGGAGCCACCGGTCCTGAATCAGGGTGTCCCGTTCACAGGGTTTGAGTTGTCCTCGTTCCCGTCCGGATTGACGTTCCCGGCCTCGTCGCAGCTGACGGCAGGCATCTGCGTCGATCCGTTCGTGTACGGCTTTTCGCGCTTGCTGCACAACACGCCGGGTTCGCAGATTCTTCCGCTTGCGTCCCTTTCCTTCTGCGCGGGGAACGGTGCCTCGCAGCCGTCGCCGGGCGGCGTCCTGGCCCTTGGTGGTGTCGGCGGGAGTCTGAGCGGCCTCAGCCCGTCAGGTGCGGTTCTGGTGACGCCGTCCAATGATCAGATCGTCGTCGCCCAGGAGCCGAACGACGCGATCGTGAGACAGCCGATCAGCGTCGTCTTCAGGGCTCAGACCGATTTGGCTACACCGGTCGGCGGGGTGTTCGTAACCGTAACCATTCACCCCGGAGGACGGACGGTGTCCGGGTATACGCAGAGCGACGGCACGCTTACGGTTTCGAACATTCGTATCCCGGTTGCTGGCTTCTACACCTTGACGGCGACAGGCACGCTTGGCGAGCAGCCGCTCCAGTCGGCGATGACGCGCAGGTTCTGGATACGGGCGTAGGCCCGACAAGTGGACGGAAGCGGCCCGCGCGTCCTTCGCGGGCCGCTCTTGCATTGCAGGATGGAGCCGAGGTGCGGCGAACGCAGCGCGATGGTCGTGCGTGTTCGGCGTGTGCGACGTAGTTTCCGCGAACCCCCTTTGACTCCACAGGATTCCACTCATGCCAGTGAAGCACTCGGTTCGTTTCAGTTCGGCGCTGGTCGCATTGCTCCTGACAGCCCTGCGCGGTCCTTCTCCGCTCGGCGCGCAAGCAATGTCCATGCAGCCCGTGGTACTCGACTCGACGTTCCTCGCGGGCTACCGATGGCGGAACATCGGTCCGGATCGTGGCGGGAGGTCGATTGCCGCGAGTGGCGTCCGTGGACGTCCGCAGGAGGCGTACTTCGGCGCTACCGGCGGCGGCCTCTGGAAAACGACCGATGGCGGAGAGAACTGGGCGCCGGTGACCGACGGCCTGATCAGGAGTGCTTCCGTCGGCGCCGTGGCCGTGAGCGAGTCCAACCCTGACGTCATTTACATCGGGATGGGTGAGACCTGCATCCGCGGCAACATCATGCCGGGCGATGGCGTCTACAAGAGCACCGACGCCGGGAAGACCTGGACACACATGGGGCTCGCCGAGTCGCACGGAATCGCGAAGATTCGCATCCACCCTACCAACCCGGACATCGTGTGGGTTGCCGCCTTCGGAAAGTACTCGGTACCTAACGAGGAGCGAGGCGTATTCAAGAGTACCGATGGCGGCAAGACGTGGCGCAAGGTTCTTTATCGCGACGACAAGAGCGCTGCGATCGATATCTCGCTCGATGCCAACAACCCGAACATCCTGTATGCTGCCTTGTGGGAGGCTTATCGCAAGGAATACCAGATGTCGAGCGGTGGTCCCGGGAGTGGGCTGTTCAAGAGCAATGATGGGGGCGAGCATTGGACGGAGATCACTCGCAAGCCCGGGATGCCGGCAGGGCTCATCGGCCGCATTGGCGTATCCGTCTCCGGTGGAGCGCCGAACCGCGTGTACGCCTTGGTGGAAAACGAGAAGGGCGGCCTGTTTCGGAGCGACGACGCAGGTGCCACCTGGAAACTGATGAACGACCACCGTTCGATCAGGCAGCGCGCGTTCTACTACACGCACGTGTTCGCCGACGTGAAGGATGCGGATGTCGTGTATCTGCAGAACACGTCCATGTTTCGATCCACCGACGGCGGGAAGACCATGACGGCGATCGACAACGGCACCCATGGCGATTTCCATGATCTGTGGATCGACCGCGATGACGCAACGCATCTGGTTGTGGCAAACGATGGGGGTGGCGCCGTCAGCACCAACACGGGGGGGCGCTGGACCGCACAGGACTTTCCGACCGAGCAGTTCTATCACGTGATCACCACCAAACACGTGCCTTATCACGTGTGCGGATCGCAACAGGACAATAGCACGTTGTGTACGCCGTTCGACTGGAACGCGGGCGCGTTCGGCCTTGGGGCTGGCGGACGGCGTGGAGGCGGTGGCAGGGGACCGCAAGGCGACATTACCGCGGGAGGAATGGCCGTGTCCTATGTCGCCGGTGGCGGCGAGCCCGGTTACATCGCACCGGACCCGCGCGACCCTGATCTGTTCTATTCTGGAACCAACAACGGAGCCTACGTCGACAAGTTCAACCGCCGCACCGGACAGTCGCGCGAAGTGAACCCGTACCCGTGGTTCTATTCGGGCGAGCCGTCGCGCGATATCAGGGAGCGGTGGCAATGGACCTTTCCGATCATCTTCTCCCCGCTCGACCCGAGGACACTGTATGTCTCCTCTCAGCGTTTGTGGCGGACGACCGACGGTGGCCAGAACTGGACGCCGTTGTCCGGCGATCTGACGAGACACGATCCGTCGACCCAGGGGAAATCGGGAGGCCCGATTACCGGCGATATGAACGGACCGGAAGTATACGGGGTGATCTTCTCGGTCGGACCAGGCAAGCGCGACATCAACATCATCTGGACCGGCTCGGACGACGGCTTGGTGCACGTGACGCGCGATGGCGGACGCACGTGGAAGAACGTGACGCCGCCAGACATGCCGGACTTTGGCCGGGTGAGTCAGATCGATGCCTCGGCGTTCGACGCCGGCTCGGCCTACATTTCCGTAAGGAGACCGCTGCTCAACGACCTGTCGCCGTACATTTTCAAGACGCACGACTACGGTGCCACATGGACCAGGATCGTGAACGGCATTCGGGCAGACGATTACGTGCATGCCGTCCGCGAGGATCCGAATCGCAAGGGCATGCTCTACGCCGGTACGCAGCATGGCGTTTACATCTCCTATGACGATGGCGCTTCATGGCAATCCCTGTCGCGAAACCTGCCGGATGTCCCCGTCTCGGACCTGATTGTCGAACGTAACGAGCTGGTCATCTCGACACATGGTCGAGGATTCTGGATCCTCGACAACGTCGCACCGCTTCGTCAGGTCACCGCCGATCTCGCGACGACGGACGTGAAGTTGTTCGTACCGCCAGAGGCCGTGAGGTCTGGCCCCGTGGTTGCGCTCTCGTACTGGTTGAAGACAATACCCACGACGGCACGCCTGGAGATCGTCGATTCGACGGGCGCGGTGCTGCGCAGCTACGAGCCCGACCCCACTCCGCCGGCGCAGCGAACGGACTCCGCACAGGCCGCCGCGCGGCGGCTGGGAATCGTCTACATGCCGGCCGCTTCCGGTCTCAACCGGCTTGGCTGGGATCTGCGTGCCCAGAACGCTTCGGCATTCCCGGGAATGATCCTGTGGGGCGCTGGGACGGCGGGCCCGGCCCTTCCGCCGGGACGATACAGAGTTCGCTTGACGACGGATGGCCGGACTTCGACGGTGCCGTTGATCGTCAGGCGCAACCCGTGGATCACCGACGTCACGGATGCAGACCTCCGGGCGCAGTACGTATTCGGGAAGCGCGTGCGGGACAGGGTGACGGAAGCCAATGACGCGGTCATCTCGATCCGGAACGTGAAGCGTCAGCTCGACGACCGGCTCAAGCGTTCCGACGATGCCGCGCTCAAGTCGAAGGGTGAGACGCTGCGCACGAATGCGTCGAGCGTCGAGGAGAACGTGTACCAGGTTCGGAACCAGAGCGGGCAGGATCCGCTGAACTTCCCGATCAAGGTAAACAACCGGATGGCGACATTGCTCTCGATGTCCGAGCGCGGCGATGGCCGTCCGACGAGCCGCATGCCGGAGATATTCGAGATTCTCGCCAAGGAGCTCGATGGGTACAGCGCTCGCCTCAAGGAGGTTTGGGCCAACGATCTGTCGGCGGTAAACGTCGAGCTGGCGCGGTTGAAGCTGCCGCCGCTGGATCCGAAATGCCCGAAAGCCGAGGGGTGCCAATTGCTGCAGTAGCCGCCGGCGGGAACGGCGGGGCGCGGAGCGATCTCG
>JABAQJ010000017.1:0-156164 GCA_019186945.1 Gemmatimonadaceae bacterium | reverse complement strand
CCCCGCCGCTCATGTTCATGGGATCAGCGTTCGTCGATCCTGGCGAGTCGATTTCCAGGATCAGTTGCCGGCCCTCTCGTCAGTACGCGTGCGTGGGGCGAGAGACTCGAGACCTAACGTGTGGCCAGAGTGTTGGCGTCATATAGCCGGCCGTTCTTCATCACCGTTCGGATGGAACTGGTATTGCGGAGATTCACCAGAGGGTTCTGATCGAGAATGAGCAGATCGGCCAGCTTGCCCGGCTCGATCGATCCGACATCCTTGCCCAGTCCGAGTGCGTTGGCTCCCATGAGCGTGGCCACCATGAGCGCATCGTGGTTGGACAGCCCGCCGCTGGCCATGCTCCACAATTCCCAGTGGTAGCCCAGCCCCTGCAGTTGCCCATGAGATCCCACGCCGGCTCTCCCGCCAGCCGCAATCAGGTCGCGGATCGACTCGCCCACCGGTTTCATCACATATTGGGACTCGTGAAACCATCCGGCCTGATTGTTGCCGCCGCGCCGCAGGATCTTGCCTTCCAGATCCGCCCACGGCGTGAAGCGCTTGAGCTTTTCGTTGTTGAGCAGATCCTCGTGTTCGTACCAGTAATTCTCCGCCCACGGCCCGCCATAGGCCACGAGGATCGTCGGCGTGTAGACCGTTTTCGCCTGCGCGAGGAACTTCACCACGTCGTCCTGCAGTGGGAATGTGGGAATGGTGTGCTCGTGACCGCTGTAGCCGTCGATGAACTCCGTGATGTTCATCTTGTAGTCGAGTCCGCCCTCGGTGGTCGGCATGAGACCGAGTTCGTTTGCGGCCTGGATGATCCACTGCCGCTGCTCGCGGTTACCTGCCTGATACTCCTTGATCGTCTTCGTGTCGAAGTACTGGGAGTAGCGCTTGAGGATCGTGCGCGTCTGATCGAGGCTCGTAAGGTTGTTGCCCGTGGGATTATTTCCTCCAAACACTCCGGGCCCTGTCGAGTAAATGCGCGGGCCCACGATCCGGCCTGCGGTCACCATGTCCTCGTATGACAGGACGTCCGTAGTCGACGTCTGCGGATCGCGCAACGTCGTGACGCCGTACGCGAGGTTCACCTGGTAGCTCCAGACCTGCTCGCGATGGATATCGAACGTTGCGCGCACGTGCGCGTGCGTGTCCACGAAACCGGGGATGATGGTCTTCCCGGACACATCGATCACGCGTGCTCCGGACGGCACGCGCACGCTGCCACGCGAGCCGACTCCGACGATTCTGTTGTTGGCGACTACGATGTCGCCATTGGCAATTACTTCCTTTCCCCTCATCGTGATCAGCCGGGCACCGCGCAGGACGACGTTCTGCATCGGGATGTCGCGCGTTGCCGAGACCACGACACGCTTTTCGAACGACTTGAACACCGGCACTGGTGCTCGGCTGCGTGCGGAGTCGGCGCCGCCCGCAGCAAAGCGTCGCGCCTGACGGACAGAGTCGTCGAAGCGGCGACCGGCGGCAACATCGTAAACGACGTGGGCATTGCCGATCGACCAGTGCACGGCGCGACCGTCGCGCTGCCACGACGGGAACTGGCCGCCGATGTCCGTGAGCCGTCGCACCGGGAACGTGCTCTCGCCTCCGCCGACAGCGATCGTCGGCTCTGTCCCGCCAGTTTCCGGTATCGGCATCAGGTATATGTCGCCGCTGACCTGTGCCAGCGCTTCGCTGCCGTCGGGAGACACATTCACGGCCACAGCGGCCGCGCCCCCAGGAGGGCCACCGGCGGGAGCGCCTGGAGGCGGCGCCAGCGTAACCCGCAGGTGCGTCTTCTGATCCGTCCCGTCCCACCGCATCGACACCAACCCGCGCTGTCCGCTGTACAGATAGAGTCGATCGCCATCGCGACCGAAGTGCGGCAGGCCGAGTCCGCTCGCTGGCGCGATCACGGTGGCATCGCCGCCCGAGGACGGAAGCCAGACGATGTCCTCGCCGGCACCGGGGCTGCCGGCAACCGACTGCTCGTACGTTCTGAACGCCGATCGCAGGGCCACGATGCGCTGCCCGTCAGGGGAGAACACCGGTCGCTGCCAGAAGAACGAAGCCTTCGTCAGGCGCTGGGGCTGCCCGCCGCCGGATGCGCCAACCTTGTAGATGTGCCCGCCATTCGAGTTAGCCGTCGTATACACGATCGACTGCCCGTCCGGGCTCCACGCCGGCTCGAACTCGCCGATTTCCATGTCCGTCGCACGTCGCGGCGTCCCGGCAGGCCAATCCATGACGTACAAGCGATCGAGTGCGACGAAAGCCAGTCTCGCCCCGTCCGGTGAAGCGACCGCATCGCGGATCTGCTTCACAACGAACGTCGCCGAATCGGCGATCGGGTAGTTGAACTCCACGTAAGGGCCTAACGCCTGGTTGACGTCCGCCTCGAATGGGATCTCGACCGGTGGCGCGCTTCCCTCGACTGGTACCTTCCACAGTTTCCCATCCCACGTAGTGATCAGACTCCTCGAATCCGGGGTGAACGTCATGCCGGGAAGAACGTCGAGCGTGGCGCGCGATTCCTGATCGTCACGCTGCGTTCGCATCACGAGCCACCGCTCGTCTCCGTTGGCGAGATCCCGAATGCGAAGGCGAGTCGTGTCGATGTGGCGAGTTCCGTAGACCAGCCAACGACCGTCGGGAGAGAGTGTCGGCCTGAAAGCCGAACCCCACCTGTTCTCCCGGACCGTCGTCTGGCCGGTCTGGCGATCGTAGACGGCAAGGTCGTAGTCGGACATCGGCGTGTTGTAGACCCATTGTCCGGTTCGCTGTGCGAACCAGATGTAGCGCTGGTCCGCACCGAATGCCGCGCCCATCGTCCGGAGTTGGGCGGGCTCGCGGATCAACTGCTGCCCCGAGCCACCCTCGACGTGGTACAAGTGCAGCTTCATGTTGCGGGTAACAACGATGTACTTCCCGTCCGGCGTCCACTCGGGTGACTCGTAAGTGTTGGTCTTCCCCCTCGTCAACTGCAACGTATCGCGTTTGTCCAGCGACATGATGTAGAGATTCCAGCCGCCATCCCGGTCGCTGACGAACACCACGCGTTTGCCATCGGGGGACAGGCGAGGTTGCGCATCGAATGCCATCCCTTGCGTGAGCGGCATTGCCTTGCCCCCGGCCGCCGGCATCGTGTACAAGTCGCCCAGTAGATCGAACACGAGCGTCTGACCGTCAGGCGTAATGTCCACGGACATCCAGTGCCCGACCGTCGTGCGGAACGCAATGTTCCGCGTGGGCTTGAGCGGGAGTCCTTCCTGCATCGGATCCCTGGCTTCTCCTCGTCCGGTCGTGTTCTGAGCGGTGCCGGTATGTGGGAGCAACAGAAGCGCCGCGACGAACGAAACGAGACGCTGAACGAATGTTGCGGGGATCCGGGGGAATGCCGATGTAATCATAACTCGCGGGTTGGGACGATTGATCATGTGACGCGAGAGCTTGTTGCGCCACATCGGCGGCGATTTTCATGTCTGCCGAGTCGATCGATTTGGAATGCGAGTGGCGTCTTCCCGGGAGGTGCCTGCCTGTTCCTCAGACCACTCCGACCCTGAATAGGCGGAAGGCCGGACATCATCTGGCATTGGATGACCGAGTATCGGGATCTGGGCGCTACACTCGGCATCGCGATCGAGATCCGGCCGCGCACGCTCGGTACCTGGGTGAGCGGTTGCTTCCGACGAAGGACGGCCTATTTCAACACGCCTGCAAGTGTGTCGTGGTGCGTGCTGATATGCCGGCGCATTGTAGGGCCGATCATGGCGCTACTCTCGAATCCCGCCTTCCTGGCCGCTGCATCTCCCGCCTCGGCAGTGAACGCCGATGCTTGGGCGTAGTGAGTGAGGTCGCGATAAAGATCGATCGTGAACATGTCCCACGCCGCGCCGCCGAGTGTCGGCTCACGTTCGAAGTAGAGAAGTTTAGCGCGCCCGACAGTGGCGTTGAACGTCGCTTCCATCTCGCGCTCCTGCTTCAACGCGTCGAAGTGACCGGCAAGCGCCCGAAATATCTCGATGTGTGCGAATCCTGACGTGTCGAACTCCCGTTTGACGTCGTCGAGTGCCGGGCCACGGACGTAGAGCACTTCGTGCCACGTGACCAGGTCGCGCCATCGCGCATCGCTCGCTGCCCCGCTCAGGCCAGCGCGTTCGCGAAGCGCCGTGCGGTCGGCGGAGAAGTACGTTGGCGCGTTATCTCCCATTGGAACCAACAGCATGAGATCCCATCGGTCACCCTGGCTGTGGCGCATCAGGAAAGGGCGCGGCTCGCGGGCCCGATCATATGCCGGCATCTGACCCTTCACGAAGTCGATCAGATCCAACAGTCGCCCCGGTGCGGCCTGCACGAATTCGGCGCGGTACAGCGTCGGCGTCGGGGCAAGGGAGGTTGCGGCCAGGATCGACAGGGCAGTGAGCAGCATGGCGGCTAGATGGTTGCGGACAGGTGCGATTCGTTCCCGTGGCGGCGCGCGGATGGCGGTTCTACCGTCCGCATCGGCGGATATTACTCGGCGCCAGCGCGGTTGGTAGGATCGCGGTGGTGAAATAGCTTTCGTGGAGGTTCGTAAGCTCTGGGCATTGACTTCCATTCCCGTATGGTGTGACCGTAGTTGCCTCGGCGACCGCGGTGGCCCCGATTTCTTCACATCCGCTTCGGATCAGCGCCGTGCCACGCCTCAGTCGGAGATTCCAGGAGCTTCCCGCGTACCCTCTCGCGCACATCCCCGGTCGCAAGCGCGAGTTGTTGGAGCGGGGTGTAGACGTGATCGACCTCGGGGCTGGCGACGCCGATCTTCCGGCGCCTTCCAGGGCCATCTCGGCGCTGCAGCGGGCTGCCGAACAGCCGTCGTTAGGTCGGTACGGATTCGGACTGGGATACGTACCGTATCGTGAGGCGATCTCGACATGGATGGAGCGGCGCTTCGGTACGCGGTTCGATCCGCTGCGCGAGATCGTGCCGCTCATCGGCAGCAAGGAAGGGCTAGCACATGTCGCGTCGGCGTACCTGGAGCCCGGCGACGTCGCCATTGTCCCCGAGCCGGCGTATCAGGCGTACTTCGGTGGAGCCTTCCTGAGTGGAGCGACGCCGTACATCTATCCGTTGCGGCCGAGGACCGGATTTCTGATCGATGTCGATGAGTTGCCTGCCGACGTCGTCGTGCGCACGCGCGTGTTGTATCTGAACTACCCGAATAATCCCACAACGGCGATCGCGCCGCGGGACTACCTCACGCGTGTCGTCCGATTCTGTCAGGAGCACGACGTCCTGCTCGTGTACGACAATGCCTACAGCGAACTGGCGTTCGATGGGTACGTGCCACCGTCCATCTTCGAGATCGACGGTGCGCGTGATGTCGCGATCGAGTTCCACTCGTTGAGCAAGACCGGGTGGCGTTGTGGCTGGGCGGCCGCCAGGCCGGAGATCGCCAGCGCCCTCGCGAAGGTCAAGACGTTCGTCGACACGGGGCATTACATGGGCATTCAGGCCGCCGGGGTAGCGGCGCTGGAGAGCTACGACCAATTCGTGCCGGCGAATGTTTCGGTATTCCGCGAACGACGCGATGCCGCGGTCGAGGCGTTTCGCGCGGCTGGGTTCGCGTGCGAGTCGCCGACAGCGACGATGTATCTCTGGATTCCCCTTCCCGCGGATCTGCCAAGCCGCGAGTTCACGGATCGTCTGATGAACGAGGAGGGCGTGATCGCGCTTCCGGGATCGTCGTTCGGAGAGGGAGGGGAGGGTTTCTTTCGGATCTCGTTCATCGTGTCCCCCGAGCGGTTGTCTGAGGCAGCGTCGCGAGCCGGGAGACTCCTGGCCGCGAGGTAGGTCATTCGAGGTCCGCAGGCGTCGAGGAGGTCCCCGTGGGCGAAGGTCGGGTGGAACGCACACAGGTTCGGCGGCTTCTGTCGGTGGTCGCGATCGGCTTCGGACTTGTCACTGCTGCGGCAGGCGGCAGTGTTCTCGTCGGGCGGGATCCGGGCTACGTGGTCTACCGACCGCTCGTGATCTTCAATTCACTCATGGGGCTCGTCTACTGTGGAACCGGAATCGTGGCTTGGCGCAGTTTGCTGCGAGGGAGGATTCTCGCAGGCGCGGTTCTGGCGTTGAACCTCGCGGCTTTGGCAGCGGTGATCTTCGTCGCGCTCGTGGGAGGGGCAGTCGCTCTCGACAGCGTGCGTGCCATGGTGTTTCGCAGTGTCGTGTGGCTGGCGCTCTTTCTGTCGTACTGGTGGCTGGCGCGTGCCGGTCAGGTGCGGTGACCCGATCGGACTGCGCCAGGTCGGAAGGGATCGAGAGGCCGTAGCTGAGGCCTTCCATACTGAGTCGAGTGGCGTTCTGAGCGAGTAACGTGGAATGCTGCAATTTATCTCGCAGTTTGCCGCCTAACGCGGCTGCGAGTGTTGGAAGCGTGTGCGAAACCCGATTGCCTTCGCGGCCGTAGGAAGCCGGCGACGCGGCATCGTTCGATGTCGCGACTGTGAGGCGCCGGGAGCGTCACGGATCGCCTTCCGCCCCCCGACGCTGATCGCAACGACAGGAGATTCCCAATGTACCGTAACGCCTTTCGCGTGGCGGAACTCGTTCTCGGAGTGACGGTGGTCTCCGTGAGCGCATCCGCTCAGCAGACAAAGAACGTCACGCTTCATGTCAGTCCACGATGGGAAGACTGCGCCTTTCAGTTGGATCCATCCCTCACGCAGGGCGCATGGCGGCAGTTCACCAGGGAGGCCGGCTTGGTATCGTACTTCCGCCCGCTTACCGACGCGAGGCCGATGGGGCGCGGCACGTTTGAGCTCTCGCTGCTTCAATGGCAGACGGGGATCGATGACACGGAATCGGCGTGGAACGACACGTTCGTGCATCCGGACTCGATGCACTACCTCTTCGATGGGAGCGGCCTGACGTTCCCGGGCTTCATGCTCCGGGTGGGCGTCACGAAAAGAATCGACGTAGGGGCGTACGCTGCCAAGAATCCTCTGGCAAACTACGGGGTCTATGCCGGGCAGATGCAACTCAGCATCGTCGACGATACGGTGAAGAATTGGGCGGCGGCTACCAGGGTGAGCGTTGCGTCGTTGAGCGGTCCGGATGACCTTGGACTCACGGTTGTAGGTGTCGACGCGTTGGCCAGCAAGACGTACGTATTGGCATCGTGGGCTTCACTCTCGCCATATGGGGGCGTGTCGTCGTATGTCTCGCGCGCCCATGAGACGTCGTCTCTGGTGACGCTCGCCGATGAGACCACGGTTGGTGCCCAGGCGATGGTCGGTATTGCGGCACGGGTGTCCGTGATGCGTTTGGCCGTCGAGTACAACGCAGCCCACGTGGCGTCACGCTCGATAAAGCTCGGCGTGCGTTTCTAGCCGCCAGGCCCAATTGGGGTGGCCCAATTGGGGTCAGACTCCGGTTGGGCGTTACGTGGGTGTCTACGTCAGGTCTGATTCCAACCAGGGTCTGATCCGGGACGACGCACGCGAATGGGGATCAGTAGTCGGCGGAGCCGACGCGGCCGGTCTGTAGGACCGCAGGACGTCGGCCCCGCGGCTGTCGCGCCGCTCGTCGATCGCGTGACGCCACTTCGATCTGAAAACGCTCACCCCCCAGGGCCCACGCGTGGTTCGTCGCGTCGCGAATCGCGTGCAGTCCGGCCTTATCGATCACGTTTCGGAACAGCGCACGGTATGCTCGCTGACGGGAGTGCGGGGAAGCACCCAGCGCGAGGTACCGCGCGTGTGGCGTCACGAGCGCATCTGCCATGCCTAACGCGTTGGCAGAATAGCTAGACCACCGGTAGCCGGCCGGGTTGCTGACCATGCCGGCACGAACCGGATTCTCCTCGATGTACCGGCTGCATCTGAACAGATACTCGTCGGTGCTGATAAGCGTGGCACGGTACCGCCCTTCCCAGAGCGTGCCTGTACGACGGTATCGATCGTTGAAGTACCGAACGTAGGAGCGACCGACGGACTGCATGAACTTGCCGATGGCGCCAGCAGCGTTCGAAGTAATCAGAAGGTGAACATGGTTCGTCATCAGCACGTAGGCGTGGATATCGCACTCGCAGCGCTGGAGCGCCGACTGCATGCATCTCCGGAACACCAGATAGTCCTGGGCCTGGTCGAAGAGCCGCGTCCGATTGTTGCCTCGCTGGATTACATGCTGGGGATGTTCCAGCGCCGAAAAGCGTGGGAGCCGTGCCATAAGGCAGCATACGCGGTTCGGCGGCAGCGCCTCGCATCGTTCTGTTGCGAGGCCAAGCCTGCTGTCTCAGGTGGATCGACCTGCGCCTGCCTGGAGTCTGGCCTCGCCTGAGTCCTGAATGGGAGTCTGACCCCAATTTGTCCCGAATGGGAGTCTGACCCCAACTTGGCGCCCCCAATTGGCGCCAACTGGGGCTCTGGCGCATTGCACCTGCGAGCTGCAACATATGCGCGGCGCGCACGTAGTGCGGGAACGCCTCACGTTCATGTTCGCCCTCGAGTGAGGTGGTCGTCCCGGACCTTCAACTGGAGGCATCGCATGATTCGCAAGGGATTGCTCACGCTTGGGAGCCTGATCCTGATCGTCCTGATCGGCGGGGCGACCTTCGTAGCCTCGCGACAGCACTTGACGTTCGATGTCCCATACCCTGACGTCACGGCATCCACGGACTCAACGGTGATCGAGCGCGGCCGCTACCTCGTGCGCGATGCAGCCCCATGCGCCGGATGCCACGGCGACCCGGCGCAAGAAGCGTCGTACGCGGCCGGCGCCGACGTGCCGCTCTCCGGCGGTTTCGTCTTCGATATCCCACCCGGGAAGTTCTACGCGCACAACATCACGTCCGACGACGAAACGGGTCTCGGCAAGGTTTCCGACAAGGCGATCGGTAGAGCATTGCGGTATGGAGTCGGCTACGACGGCAGAGCGCTGCTCCCCTTCATGGAGATGCAGGGACTGGCGGACGACGACGTAGTGGCAGTGGTGTCCTACCTCCGCACATTGCCTCCGACGCGCAAAGCAGTTCCTCCACACGAGTTCTCGCTGCTCGGCAGGGTTCTCATGGCAACGGCACTGGCCAAACCCATCGGACCGGCTGCAACACCGCCAGCGCGTGCACCACGCAGCCCCTCCATCGAAACGGGACGGTACCTGGTAGAGTCGGTCGCGATCTGCCGCGCGTGCCACACACAGCGTGACAACCGGACTGGCGAGCTCGTTGGACCGCATCTTGGCGGGGCGGCCGGACTTACCGAAACCGACGACCCCGCACACAGCTGGTCTGCGCCCAACATCACCAGCGATCCGGAGACCGGAAAACTCGCGCAGTGGACAGAGGACCAGTTCGTACTGCGCTTCAAACAGGGCCGCATCCTCGATGGATCACCCATGCCCTGGCCAGGCCTGTCGAAATTGACGGAAGACGACTTGCGATCGATGTATCGCTACCTCAGGAGCGTGCCACCGGTGAAGAACGACGTGGGTCCGCCATTGGTGATGGTGAAACCGTAGGACACCGCGCACGGGCATCGGCTGTCCTTCGGCATCGAGGACCGAGGCCGTCTGTGTCGAATTCGGTGGATCTCGTTCGACGTGTGATCGGTGACCGTGCGGGCGATCGGAAGCGGCCTTTCCGAGGCGCGTGTCGTCCATCGGTCAGCATTCACCACACGACCCAGGAGACACGTCGCATGAAATACCTGATGCTCATCAACCACTCGGAAGCGTATCGCTCGCAGCCCATTCCACAAGGGCTGCAGGACGCCATGGCCGAGTTTGTCGCCGCCGGATTCAACAGCGGTGTCCTCAAGGACACGGCCGGCCTCAAGTCAACGGCCGAAGGGTTCAGGATTCGTTCCAGTGGGGGCGTTCTGAAGACCACGGACGGCCCCTTCACAGAGGCCAGGGAAGTCGTTGGCGGCTACGCGATCATCGAGGTGGCCTCGCACCACGATGCGCGTGAAATCGCGCGACAGTTCATGGAGTTGCACCGCGTGCACTGGCCCGAGTTCGATGGCGTGTGCGAAGCACGCCCCCTGGACGAGACGTAGGCGTGCCTTGGCCACTCGGTCGGGCGCCGGTCAGGTGCCGGTGCCCGCTGGCCACGCCGTGGACTGCACGTGGGGGACGCGCTATGCTTGCGCCATGCACTCGCATCTGCCTCAACGCGGTACTCCCTCGCTTACGGCTCGCCTTCCCGGAGCGCGGCACGCACTGCTTGCAGCCCTGCTGCTCATTCCTGGCCCGGCCGCGGCCCAGACCTTCAGGCTGTCGTTCCCGGCCAGCACCAACGCTGGCCCTGTTACCGGTCGAGCCTACGTCTTCCTCTCCCGTACGGACAAGCGGGAGCCCAGGCTGCAATCCGGTGCACAGCGCGGGAGCGAACCTTTTTTTGGCGTCGATATCGACCGCGTCATGCCGGGGAAAGCGATCACGATCGACCGAACGACGTTGGGTTTCCCGCTCGAATCGACCGCTGACATTCCCGCTGGCGACTACTTCGTCCAGGGTTTGATCCTTCCGTACACGCGTTTCGTGCGTGCCGACGGACACACGATCTGGGCGCATATGGACGCGGGAGAGGGGCAGCGCTTCAATGCCGCGCCGGGCTCGTTGGTGAGCGCAGTAACAATGGTGCACATCGACCCGAAACGGCAGACGGCCGTGTCGCTCCTGCTGTCGAACGTCATCCCGCCGGTGCAACCGGTCGAGGATACGCCGTGGGTGAAGCACGTTCGGATTACGTCGACGCTCGTGAGCGCCTTCTGGAATCACCCAATGGCGTTAGGCGCCGTGGTGCTCCTGCCGAAGGGGTATGACCACAACCCGTCGAAACGCTATCCGGTCATCTACACGATCGGCCACTATAGCGACCGGCCGCCGTTCGGCTTCACGACCGCTGGCTGCGATCGTCCGGAGTCTGCCGAGGCGCGTGCGGCACGGCTTGCACGCACTGCTCGCGAACCGGGGTGCGAGTTTCAACAGGCCTGGACAACGGGCAGCGTACCAGAGTTCATTGCCGTGTTCATCCAGCACACTACGCCATTCTACGACGACAGCTACGCACTCAATTCGGCGAACAACGGCCCATACGGCGACGCCATCGTCACCGAGTTGATACCGGAAATCGACCGCCGATTCCGAACCGTCGGCGCCTCCTATGCTCGCCTGGTCACGGGCGGCTCGACGGGGGGCTGGGACGCGCTCGCCCTGCAAGTGCACTACCCCGACGTATTCGGTGGCGCGTGGTCTCTCTACCCGGATCAGCTCGACTTTCGGAACTACCAGTTCGGGAACATCTACGCGGACACCAACGCCTTCATCGCGGATGACGGGACTTGGTTGCCGCGCGAAGTACCTTCGAGTCGCTCGGCGGAGGGACTCACTGAACTGACGGTGCGGGAGGAGAACCAGGCAGAACTCGTGATCGCCTCGAAAGGCCGGTCCGGAGGCCAGTGGGACGGTTGGCAGGCAGCGTGGGCACCGGTTGGCCCTGACGGGTACCCAAAGCCGCTATGGGACAAGCGCACGGGGCATATCGACCGCGCTGTCGCCGAGTCGATGCGCGCCGGCGGGTACGACCTTCGAGACTACCTGGAGCGGAACTGGCACACCGTGGGGCCCAGGCTTGTCGGCAAGCTGCACATCGCGGTCGGTGACATGGATAACTACTTCCTGAACCTCGGTGTGTATCGGATGGAAACGTTTCTGGAGGCCACGAAGGAGCCGGGGAAGGGACCATACTATGCGGGTACTGTGCAGTATGGGCGCCCGCTCAAGCCGCACGGATGGCAGCCGTGGACGAACCAGGATCTCCTGCTCCAGATGATGCAACAGGTCGAGCGCAACACCCCGCGACAGTGATCGGGAGGCGGTAGTGTGGCCATGACGGGGCCTGGGCGTCGATCGGCGGTTGTCTCGCACCGGGCGATGCTGGCGACTACTCCGTTGCAGCCCACGGCATGACGAAACCCGTGCCGCGGCGGTGGATGCGCTGGCTGGCGCCGGCGGCAGCCCTGTTGATCGCCGCGATTGCGGTCGCGATCCTGCACAGGGAGATGCGATCGTTCAGCTATCACGAAGTACTCGGACGGGTGCGTGCGATCCCTCCATCCCGCGTGCTCTCTGCCATCGTGCTGACGGGCCTCGTCTACTGCGTTCTCCCGTGCTACGATCTTCTGGCGCTCCGGTATGTTCAGCGGCCGGTCTCGTTCCTGCGGATTGGATTCGCGTCGGCGGTTTCCTACGCGCTCAGCCAGACCCTCGGTTTGGCCGCGCTCACGGGAGGAGCGGTGCGCTACCGGTTCTGGAGCGCGTGGGGGCTGTCGGCGCCGGACATCACGCGAGCGATGGCGTTCATCGGTGTGACGTTCACCGTCGGCATGCTCACGGTTCTTGGCGTCGTCGGACTGACCGAGGCCGGGGATCTCGCCCCGATGCTTCACGTCCCGAAGGGCGTCGTGCTGATGCTGGCGGGGATGTTCTTCGCTACCGCGGCAGGATACGTAGCGTGGTGTGCGAGGCACTCCGGCCGGGACGTACGAATCCGCGACATCTCGGCCTCCGTGCCGCCTGTCCGTCTCGCGGTTGGCCAGACGCTGGTCCCGCTCGTCGACTGGACTCTGGCCGGCGCCGTGCTGTTCGCCCTGTTCGACCTTCATCCTGGGCCAGGTTTTCTCCAGTTCCTCGCGGTGTTCGTTGCTGCGCAGTTGATCGGACTGGCATCGCACGTCCCCGGCGGGCTGGGCGTCTTCGAGGGCGCCATGCTGGTATTGCTCCGCCCGTTCGCGCCACCGGACGTCATTCTCGGGACACTCGTAGCCTATCGCGCGGTGTACTACCTGATGCCGTTCACGTTAGGCGTTGCGACGCTAGTAGCGCACGAAGCATGGCGTTCCCGGCATCGCGTACAGAGCACGCTGGACGTCGTGGGACGCTGGATGCCGACGGTGTTGCCCGATGCGATGGGGATGGCGACGTTCGCTGCCGGTGCAATTCTGCTGGTGTCGGGAGCTACGCCATCGATTCGCAGCCGTGTGGCGTTCCTCGATCGCGTATTGCCGCTCGGCATGATCGAAGCATCGCACTTCGTTGCATCCCTTGCTGGCGCCGCGCTCGTCGTTCTCGGCTGGGCACTGCGGAGGCGACTCGATGCCGGGTACGGGCTGACGGTGGGTCTGCTGTCGATTGGCATTGCCTCGTCGCTGCTCAAGGGACTGGACTGGGAGGAAGCACTGGCGTTGTCCGTGGTGCTCGCCATGCTCGTCGGCGCACGCGGTGCATTCACGCGCAAGACCGCGCTGCTCGCCGAACCGCTGGAGCCCGACTGGATCGTCGCGGTCATCGCTGTCGTCGGTGCCTCGGTAGGACTGGGCGCGTTTGCCTACAGGCACGTCGAGTATCGCGCCGATCTCTGGTGGGAGTTCACGCGGCACGGCGATGCGTCCCGGTTCCTGCGCGCATCCGTCGGAGTTGCCGGGGTGTTGTTCGTGTTTGGCCTTGCGCGCCTGCTGCGTCACGCGCGGGCAGTGCCGGCGCTTCCCACGACGGCCGAGCTGGAGCTGGCGAGGAACATCGCCTGTGCGTCGCGGGACACGACGGCCAACCTCGCTCTGATGCGTGACAAGGCACTCCTCTTCAGCAGGACCGGCCGGTCGATGCTGATGTACGCCGTGGAGAGTCGCAGCTGGATCGCACTGGGCAGTCCTGTGGGGGATCCGGCCGAGCGTGTGGAGTTGATCTGGCGGTTCCGCGAAATGGCTGACAGCTATGGCGCTTGGCCCGTCTTCTACCAGGTAACGGCCGAGTCGCTCCCGATGTACATCGACCTGGGACTGACCTTTCTCAAACTGGGGGAAGAGGCTGTCGTGCCTCTCTCGACGTTCACGCTGGATGGCTCCGACCGCAAGGGACTCCGTCGCACTCAGCGGGAGATGTCGAGGCAAGACGTTCGGTTCGATCTCGTCCCCGTCGAGGGCGTCGCGTCGATCCTTGCCGAGCTCAGGGCCGTGTCCGACCAATGGCTGGCAAGCAAGCGCGTGCGAGAGAAGGGGTTCTCGCTGGGTCGCTTCGACGAGCGATACCTGCAGCTTTTCCCGGTGGCGGTTGCGCGACGCCAGGGAAGGATCGTGGCGTTCGCCAACGTGTGGCTTGGCGGGGCCGGAAGCGAGCTATCGATCGACCTGATGCGCTATTCCGACGACGCGCCCCACGGGGTGATGGAGTTCGTTTTCATCGAGCTGATGTCGTGGGGACGTTCGGCGGGCTATCTGGAGTTCGCGTTGGGGATGGCGCCCATGGCCGGCATGCCGGAACATGCCCTGGCTCCGTTGTGGAACAAGGCAGGAGCGTTTCTTTTCCGACACGGGGAGCACTTCTACAACTTTCAGGGGCTGCGCCAGTACAAGGAGAAGTTCGACCCGGTGTGGCGTCCGCGTTACCTGGCATCGCCCGGTGGACTGGCGCTGCCGAGAATCCTGGGCAACGTGGCAACCCTGATCTCCGGCGGCGTTCGAGGGCTGGTAGCGAGATAAGTCGAACCGGTGCGCAGTGGCGTCGGACGTTAGGCATTCGGTAATCCGCCTGCAACGCCAAACCGGTGGTGTTGCCCGAACCGGGACCGACCCGCTGCGCCCCCGGCTTCGGCAGGCTACTTTCTGCTGTCCTCTCAGGCCTCGTTCCGCACCGATGCGTCTTTCTGCCGCCATTGCCGCGCCCATGCTCCTGGCCGTGGCCGCGCCCGTCCATGGTCAGGCCGGCGAGCGCGTGCGGGCTCGGGCGCTCGGAGTGGCTCCGGGTATCTTCTTGCCAGGCGTCAATAACGCGATCACGGATGTCGCCGGCGTGCGCGTCGGCCACGCCACCGTGATCGAAGGCGACTCCGTCCGAACTGGCGTAACGGCAATCCTCCCGCATTCGGGGAACCTCTTTCTCGACCGTGTCCCGGCGGCCCTCCATGTCGGCAATGGCTTCGGAAAGCTCCTTGGGGGCACACAGCTTGGTGAATTGGGGGAGTTGGAAACGCCGATACTTCTGACGTGTACGCTGTGCGTCTGGCGAGCGGCGGACGCCCTCGCCGAGTGGATGTTGGAGCAACCGGGGATGGAGAATGTCGGCTCGATCAATCCGGTGGTCGGCGAGACCAATGACGGCGTGTTGAACGCCATCAGATCCCGGCCCATACGGCGCGAGCACGTTCGCGAAGCGCTGGGCAAGGCCGCCGGCGGCCGTGTGCAGGAAGGTGCTGTCGGGGCTGGCACGGGGACGATCGCGTTTGGCTGGAAGGGCGGGATCGGCACGTCGTCTCGCGTCCTGCCGGCGCCGTTGGGCGGATTCGTAGTTGGTGTGCTCGTACAATCGAACTTTGGCGGCATCCTCCAGGTTGCCGGTGCACCTGTCGGACGTGAACTCGGTCGCTACTCGTTCAGGAACGAGGTCGATCGCGACGGTGGCGATGGGTCCATAATGATCGTGGTGGCCACCGATGCCCCCCTCTCGGATCGCAACCTGAGGCGTCTGGCCGCACGAGCGATCATGGGCCTGTCGCGCACCGGGTCATCTGCATCGAACGGCAGCGGCGACTACGTGCTCGCGTTCTCGACCGCCGAGTCCGTACGTCGCCGTGCGGGCCCGAATGCAGGCGCGATACGCCCTGTCGCCGACCTCCCCAACGACGCGATGTCAGGGCTGTTCGAAGGCGTCGTCGAGGCGACGGAGGAGGCGATCTACAACTCGATCTTCATGGCAACCACGGTGACCGGCCGTGGCCGAACCGCCGACGCGCTCCCGCTCGACAGTCTGCGCACAATCCTGACGAAGTACAACGTATCCAACCGTTAGGCATCCAGACACCCTGTTCCAGCGTGCACCTCATGAAGCGATTCCTCATCCTCATCCTCAGTCTCCTGGCGGTCCCGAGCGCGTCGATACGGGCGCAGGCGGGATTGATCTTCTGGGCGGGGTTCGCACAGTCGGCCGACTCGGGAGATGCGGTCCGACTGGAAACAAAGGGAGCGCAGGCGGGGGTCCAACTTGGGCTTCCGTTCCTTCCGGTGGCCATTCGCGCCGACGCACTGCACTGGGGAACGTCGTTCAACTCGAAGCACCTCTCCTATTCGGCTAGTGGGGCGCTTCAGGTCCGCCTTCCGCTGCTGCAGCTTTACGCGCTTGCCGGTATGGGGAAGTACGTCCTGACCGAATCAACATCGGTGACAGGCTGGCAGGCGGGTGGCGGGATCCGGCTCGGGCAGGGGCGGTTTGGACTATTCGGAGAAATCGTGCGGCAGGATGCCGCGGATCGCACCGTGACCACGCTCGGGCTCACCTTCTGATTCACCGAATGGCAGATACGCTGCGGGGCCGGATCGACTGCTCGAACCGGCCCCGCACGTTTTCGGGCACTCGTGTCGGTCAGCGGCCGAGTCGCACCACGTTCTGTGCGGCAGGGCCCTTCTGTCCCTGAACAATGTCGAACTCGACCTTCTCGCCTTCGGCGAGCGTCTTGAAGCCCTGGCCGTCAATGGCCGAGTGATGGACGAAGCAATCCTTGCTGCCATCCGCCGGGGTGATAAACCCGAACCCTTTGGCGTCGTTGAACCACTTCACGGTGCCGGACGTACGCATTGCCCTTCTCCTGAGGAGTGATGTGCCAGGGGAAGGGGATCCCGACTGACACATGTTCTTCGTGAAACCCCACGCTGGGGAGCTGACCGTTTCATCCGGCACCATGCCGAACGGAATGGGCGACGCATCGAGCCACGAAAAAAGGCCATCGCGAACGCGAGGGCCTTGGGTCGTCGCACTATCAGCACGCACTCATGCGTACGTCGCGGCACTAGTGTAGGACGACCTTGTGCTTCTGTCAATGGCGCATCCTAACGCGTCCGTGGTGGATGCCGTGGGCCGGTGCTACCTTCCGACCCTCTTCGCCCCAAGGCTATGCGCATCCGTCATGAACCGCCCTACCGGACTCTCGTCGGTCGAGCCGCGTTAGGTCTGGGCCTGCTGGCACTACTGAACGTCCCGGCCCAGGCTCAGGATATCGCTACTCGGTACAGGGATGCCGCCAACCGCATCCTTGTCCGTGCGACCGGCGACTCGGCCGCATGGCGCCGGCTGGCGGAGCTGACGGAGCGTTTCGGCAACCGCTTCAGCGGTTCGATCGGGCTCGAACGCGCCCTCGACTGGATGCTCGAGGAGATGAGGAAGGACGGACTCGACAACGTCCGCGGCGAGCCGGTGATGATCCCGAAGTGGGTGCGGGGTGAGGAGAGTGCGGAACTGATAGAGCCACGCTCCCAGAGTCTCCCAATGTTGGGGCTTGGTGGCAGCATTTCGACGCCACCGGGCGGCGTCATGGCGGAGGTTCTGGTTGTCTCCAGTTTCGACGACTTGAAGGCGAAGGCCGCGCAGGCCAGGGGGAAGATCGTGTTGTTCGACGTGCCGTTTACCGACTATGGAGAGACGGTGCAATACCGGTCGAATGGAGCGGTGGAAGCGGCGCGGGTGGGAGCTGTGGCCTCGCTGATACGATCGGTCACGCCATACTCACACAGGACGCCGCACACCGGTGGCATGCGGTACGACTCCACCGTGCACAAGATCGCGCATGCCGCAATCACGGTAGAGGATGCCGAGATGCTGCATCGGATGCAGGATCGTGGCGACAGGATCGTGGTGAAGCTGGTAATGTCTGCCCGTGCGCTTCCGGATGTGCCATCGCGCAATGTGATTGCCGAGTTGCGTGGAACGGAGCGTCCGAATGAGGTGGTGGTCATGGGCGGACACAGCGATTCCTGGGACGTCGGTCGTGGCGCCATGGACGACGGTGGAGGTGTGGTGGCGGCGTGGGAGGCGATCCGCCTGCTCAAGGAACTGGGACTGCGTCCACGCCGGACCATCCGCGTGGTCGGCTGGGTGAACGAGGAGAACGGTCTCAGGGGAGGGAATGCCTACCGGGATCGGTATCGCGAGGAGGCGGCCAACCACGTGCTGGCGATTGAGTCTGACGGGGGGGTCTTCAAGCCGCAGGGTTTCGGTTTCTCCGGGTCCGCGGAGGCGCTGGCCATCGTCAGGCAGATTGGCACTCTTCTCGCCCCATTCGGCGCGGGAACGATCGATAGCGGCGGGGGCGGTGCGGATATCGGGCCAATGATGGAGCTGGGCGTCCCCGGGATGGGACTCAACGTCGAAGGAACCAGGTACTTTTGGTATCACCATTCGGACGCTGACACCGTCGACAAGCTGGATCCACACGATCTGGGCCTGTGCGTGGCCGCCATGGCGATCATGGCATATGTGGTTGCGGACCTTCCCGTGAAGTTGCCGAGGTAACCCGTGCGGCTGACCGATTGCGTCCAGGCATATGACGCTCACGCCTGCGGCGAACCGGGCCGCGTAATCGTTGGCGGAGTGGTCAACGTCCCGGGCGCGTCGATGTACGAGAAGATGTGTCATCTGCGAGATCATGGGGATCGCTTGCGCCGGCGCATGCTTCGTGAGCCTCGCGGGTATCCGGCCGCCAACTGCAACCTGATCCTCCCACCCACTGATCCACGCGCGGACGCCGGTTACGTGATCATGGAGCACGTCGAGTACCCCGGCATGTCGGGAACGAATACCATTTGCGTGACGACCGTGCTGCTGGAAACCGGAATGTTGCCGATGAGCGAACCGGTGACCGAGTTGACTCTCGAATCGCCGGCGGGATTGATCGGGGTACGAGCGGAGTGCCGCGATGGCAAGGTGACGCGCGTGACGTTCCGGAATGTTCCGGCGTTCGCGGTCTATCTGGAACGCCCGATCGAGGTACCGCAGCTTGGTACGGTGACTGTGGATGTCGCCTATGGCGGCATGTTCTACGCGATCGCCGATGCAGCGCGGTTCGGACTTCGCCTAACGCCGGACGAAGGACGCGACATTGTGAGAATCGGCGAGATGGTGAAGGCCGCGGCAGCGGAACAGCTGCCGGTCCGGCATCCGACGCAGCCTGGTTTCTCCGGCATCACGATCGGCCAGCTGACCGGCGAACCGCACGGGCCCGGCGCCCACCGGCGGAACGCCGTGGTCGTATCCACGGGGACGCTCGATTGGAGCAAGCCATCGACCTGGACCGGCGCCATCGATCGTTCGCCGTGCGGTACCGGAACGTGCGCGAGGATGGCCATCCTCCACGCCAGGGGACAGCTGGGACTTGGCGAGGATTTTGTTCACGAGGGTATACTCGGCACGACGTTTACCGGGCGCCTCGTAGAGGAAGTGCAGGTCGGGCCGTACCGGGCCGTCGTTCCGACATTATCGGGGACCGCGTGGATCACGGGAATGGCGACGTACGTGGTCGATCCCACCGATCCTTTCCCCGACGGGTTCACCGTTGGCGACATCTGGTAATCCGCGCGCAGGTCGTCGAGCCCCACTTGAAGGCAGTTGCGTCACGATCCAGCTTTCGAGACACGCCGCCCAGCCGCCGGAGCACTGCATGGCCAAGGAAGAAGCAATCGAACTGGAAGGTCGAGTCACTGAAGTACTGCCCAACGCCACGTTTCGTGTGGCGGTGCAGGGCGGGCACGACGTGCTCAGTACGTTAGGCGGCAAGATGCGGCAGTTCAAGATTCGTGTTTTGGCTGGCGACTACGTCAAGATCGAGGTGTCGCCATACGACTTGACGCGCGGACGGATCACGTTCCGCCACCAGAAGAAGCCGTACGAGGGATAGCGCGGTTCTGCCGCCATCGCTGCCACGGCGGAATACCCCGGTCCTGCGCGCTATCGGTCGAATGGCCTGCTACATCTTGCGCTGGCGCTGGGAAGGCGCGTTCCCGGACGTTTCCAAGGCCATCGTCGTCGTTGCACCGCACACGTCCAACTGGGACTTCTTCATCGGGCTGTTCGTCGACCTCGCGCTCGACCTGAAGGCCGGCTTCCTCGGCAAGCATTCGATCTTCGTCTGGCCGGTAAAGAGGTTCCTGCTCTGGTTCGGCGGCATTCCCGTTCGCCGTACGACGAGCGAACATGTCGTGCAGCAGATGGTCGAGGAGTTCG
Organism: Gemmatimonadaceae bacterium; assembly: GCA_019186945.1. Classification (GTDB taxonomy): domain Bacteria; phylum Gemmatimonadota; class Gemmatimonadetes; order Gemmatimonadales; family Gemmatimonadaceae; genus JABAQJ01. Next base: position 136,154 of record JABAQJ010000017.1, on the reverse strand, counting down.
CGCGTCGCGACAAACTGGTGCTGGCAATTGCGCCGGAAGGGACCCGGAAGAAAGTTGCCGAGTGGCGGACAGGCTTCTGGCACATCGCCCGCGGCGCGCAGATCCCGATCGTCCTTGTCGGGCTCGATTATTCTCGCCGCGTCGTCAGCATCGGGCCGACAATTGCCCCGTCCGGGAGTCTCGAAGCGGACATGCGTGCCATCAGGGCGTACTACGGGAACATCACGGCAAGACATCCGTCGCAGTTCTGAACGGGCAACCGGCGCGCTGGGGCGGTGTGCGCGCGATCCATGGCGCCAACGCTTCGCGAGCGCCATCGTAAAGGACGATGTTGTCGGGCGATTCTCAGGAGATCCATCCATGAAAGTGCTGCGCTCCCCCGGACGGTGGTTCGTTCTCGTCCTCGCCGCTGCGGTGTTGTCCGGTCCTGTTGCAGGCCAGCAGCCAAACGGCCAGCCTCGCGGCGGTCTCAAGGTGCTGGACCCTTCCGATCTTTCGTTCTGGAAAACGATCCGGTCACCGCAGACGTCGAACGACGGCAAGTGGTTCGCATATCAGATCGCGCCGAGCGAAGGCGACGGCGAAGCGGTCGTCCGTCCGACTGGGGACGGTCCGGAGAGGCGTTTTCCGATCGGCGAGCCAACGGCGCTCCTGGGCGGGCAGTTCGATCCGTCGCTGTTTGGCGGAGCAGCTCCGGTGATGTTCTCGGGTGATGCCAAGTGGCTGGTTTACACGAAGTACCCGACTGCTGCAGAGGCAAAAAAAGCGAAGAAGGACCGTAAACCGCTCCAGAACAACGTCGTCGTCGTGAATCTGGCGAATGGCCAGACGCACGAATACGAAAAGGTTCGCCGTTTCGCGTTCGCCGGCGAGCGACCGAACTGGCTCGTGCTGCATCGTTACGCGGATTCTCCCGCGCCGGCGGCGGGGGCCCCGGGCGGCGCGCCCGCGGCGGCCGGAGCCGACATGCTCCTGGTCGATCTGCGCTCGTTCTTCGTTACCAACGTGGGCAACGTCGGCGAGTTCGCGCTGGACGAGTCTGGTGGCTGGCTTGCTTGGACGATCGACACCAAGGATCGCGTTGGGAACGGCGTGGCAGTGCGCCAAATGAGCACAGACGTGGTCCGGCCGCTCGACAGCAGCAAGCGACTGTACCGTCGGCTTGCGTGGGCGGATTCCGGTCTCGCCCTCGCCGTCTTGCGAGGCACGCCGGACTCTGCCTTGGCTGACACGGCGTTTGCGGTTGTCGGTTTCACCGGCTTCACGGCCCCGACGGGCATCGTGACGACGACATTCGCGCCGGCTGACGCGGCGAACTTCCCGGCGGAGATGCGCGTGTCTCCGGATCGGTCGCCGCGGTACAGCGCGGATTTCGGAACCATCTTCTTTGGCTTGACGGAGCGGCGCTCGTCGCCGGAATCGAAGGACAGTCGGCCCGACGTCAAGCCGGTTGCCGGCACCCCTGGTGCCATGCAGTCTCCGGCGGGAACCGGAATGCCGGACAACGATCTGCCCACGCTCGTGCTGTGGCACGTGAAGGATCCACGGTTGCAGTCGCAGCAGCAGGTGGAGGAGGGGCGTGACAAGACCTACAGCTACCTTGCCGAGTATCGCGTCGCTGACAAGCGGTTCATCCGTTTGGCGACGGACGAGATGCGCGATGTTACGATCGCCCCCCGCGAGCGCTTCGCCTTGGGCTCGGATCGCCGGGCTTACGAGCAGCGCGACAATATCGACGGGACGCAGCGTCGCGACGTCTATGCGATCGACCTCACGACCGGGACGGCTACGCGGGCGTTGACCGCGCAGTCCTGGCCGACGACGCCGTCGCCGGACGGAACCAGGTTCCTGTACTACAGCGACGGCGACTACCATGTCTACGACATGGTCACGCGGACGTCGCGCAATATCAGCGCAGGGGTACCGGCGTCGTTCGTCAACACCGAGGACGATCACAACGTGGATCGCCCGCCCGTTCCAGCGATGGGATGGACGTCGGACGGTGGAGCCGTGCTGCTGTCCGACAACTACGACATCTGGAAGGTGCCCACGAGTTCGGGTGCCGGCGCTGCCGTGAATCTGACGGGGAATGGGCACGCCGAGAAGATTCGGTACCAGCGCCGCGTCAGCTACAATCCGAAGGAGAAGGGGATCGACCTCACGAAGACGCTGTACGTCACGGCCTACGGCGAGCGGACGAAGAAGGAAGGACTGCTGCGTCTCGTTCCGGGCAAGGCCGCCGAACGACTGTTCTGGGAAGACGCCAAGTACGTCGTGCGCCGCGCCCGCGATGCCGAGACGTTCGTGTTCACGCGCGAGACCTTCCGGGATTTCCCCGATTACTGGGTGGCCAACGGCTCGTTCGGGGCCCCGCGCCGCCTGACGGACGCCAACCCGCAGCAGAAGGACTACGCCTGGTCGTCCGGTGCCCGCCTGATCGATTACGTCAGCGACAAGGGAGACAGCCTGCAAGGTGCGTTGTATCTGCCGGCCAATTACGAACCGGGCAGGAAGTACCCAATGGTGGTGTACATCTACGAGAAGCTGTCCCAGCAGCTGCACACGTACGCCGTCCCCAACGAAACGAGAGCCTTCAACCCGAGCGTATACACCAGCCGTGGCTACGCCGTGTTGCAGCCGGACATCGTATACCGGATCAACGACCCGGGGATGTCGGCCGTCTGGTGCGTTGTGCCGGCGGTCAAGGCGGCGATTGCTACTGGCATAGTCGATCCCGACAAGGTGGGATTGCAGGGACACTCGTGGGGTGGATACCAGAGCGCGTTCCTTGCCACGCAGACCGGGAAGCTCTTCCGCGGCATCGTGTCCGGTGCGCCGCTGACCGACATGATCAGTATGTACAACTCGATCTACTGGAACAGCGGTGGCGCGGACGCGGCCATTTTCGAAACGAGCCAGGGGCGCTTCAAGGGAAGCTATCTCGACAACATGGACGCCTACGTCCGGAACTCCCCCGCGTTCCATGTGAAAGACGTGCAAACGTCGATCATGCTGCTGCATAACGAAAAGGATGGCGCGGTGGACTTCAATCAGGGCATCACGTTCTACAACTCGTTGCGCGAGCAGAACAAGGATGTGATCCTGCTGCAGTACGTTGGCGAAAACCACGGCCTCGCCGTTCCCAAGAACCAGAAGGATTACACGATCCGCATGCAGGAGTACTTCGACCACTTCCTCAGAGGCACCCCCGCGGCCGACTGGATCGTCAATGGCGTCCCGCGCCTGAAAATGGAGGAGCACCTCAAGAGCAGGATGAAGAAGGACAAGGTCGCTTCGTAGGCGGGTAGCCGGCTGGCGCGACGACTGTCCCCGCAGTATTCAGGAAGCGCCCGGGCCACACGGCCCGGGCGCGTTCGATTTCTCGATTCGTACGCGATGCTCCGCACCACTCCGCTCCACGACCGAACAGCGCCGCTCAACCAGGGCCGCAACTGGCGCCGCTGGGCCGGTTTCACGGTTGCCAGCTCATACGAACTTTCGCACGACCGCGAATACTTCGCGATCCGAAACTCGGCGGCACTGCTCGACGTCTCCCCGCTGTTCAAGTACCACATCGCCGGTCGCGATGCCGCCCGTCTGCTCGATCGCGTCGTCACTCGCGACGTCGGTCGCACGCAGGTCGGGCAAGTCCTCTACACCCCTTGGTGCGATGCCAGAGGGAAGGTAATCGACGACGGTACGGTGGCGCGTCTCGCCGAGCATTCCTTCCGCCTGACGTCTGCCGAGCCCAACCTGCGCTGGCTCGGCGACAACGCACGTCGACTCGACGTCCGGATCGAGGATGTGTCGGATCGCACCGCGGCGCTGGCATTGCAGGGACCGAGCGCCCGCGTCATCCTCGAGCGGGCCGTCGAACGGGATCTTGCCGCCGTGCAGTACTTCCGCCTGACGACCGGGCAGGTGCGCGGACGCGATGTGACGATTACACGGACCGGTTACACCGGTGACCTTGGATATGAGATCTGGATGGACGCGACCGACGCGATCGCGGTCTGGGACGCGCTGATCGAAGCCGGTACGCCGTACGGCATCGTGCCTTGTGGGATACTCGCACTGGACATGGCACGAATCGAGGCTGGGTTGCTGCTGCTGGATGTGGATTACGTGTCGTCGAATCAGGCATTGATTGACGCGCAGATGTCGACGCCGTTGGAGTTGTCGCTGGATTGGACCGTCGCGTTCGACAAGCCTCAATTCAACGGGCGCCTACCGATCCGGGCAGAGCGCGAGCGCGGACCGGAGTGGCGGTTCGTGGGTGTGGAAGTCGATTGGGTTTCGCTCGAGGACGTGTTCACGTCGCTGGGCCTGGCGCCGCGGCTGCCGACGCAGGCTTGGCGCACCAGCGTTCCGTTGTACGATGCCAACGGCATCGAACAGATTGGCTATGCGACGAGCGGTTGTTGGTCGCCACTCCTCAAGAAGTATCTGACCCTGGCGCACGTCGAGGCCAGGTATTCGTCGCCGGACACGCCGCTCCAGATCGAGGTCACGGTTGAGCACCGGCGTCGGCGTGCCCAAGCCGCGGTACGTCGACTTCCGTTCTTCAACCCGGAGCGAAAGCGCGCATGACGGGGAGTACGCGCGAGCGCTACGACGCGGTCGTCATCGGTGGCGGCCACAACGGGCTGGTCAACGCTGCGTATCTGGCGCGCGCAGGAAGGAAGGTCGTCGTCCTCGAGCGCCGACACGTGGTGGGCGGCGCGGCGGTGACGGAAGAAGTGGTCCCTGGTTTCAGGTTCTCGGTGTTCTCCTACGTGGTGAGCCTGTTGCGGCCGGAGATCATCCGGGATCTCGAGTTGCCGAGGCACGGGCTGGAGATCCTGCCCCTGGAAAGCACGATCACGCCGATGTTCAACGGCGACTATCTGGGTACGTGGGCGGATCACGATCAGACCCGGCAGGAACTGGTACGCCACTCGCGGCGCGACGCGGAGGCGTATGACACTTACGGAAGACTCATGCACCACATGGCCATGGCCGTGAAGCCCATTCTAGCCATGGTGCCGCCAGATCCAACATCCCTCGCACCGAGCGACCTGCGTGGCATGCTGAAGTTCGGGAGGACATTCCGTTCGCTAAGCCGGACGCATTTTCACGCGCTGTACAAGCTGATGACGATGAGTTCCGGGGACTTCCTCGACGAATGGTTCGAGACGGACGTCCTCAAGGCCACGAAGTCAGCAAGTGGAATCATTGGCACGTTCATGGGGCCGCGGACGCCGGGCTCGGCGTACGTGCTTCTGCATCACTACATGGGGGAGATCGACGGTGCATTCCGCGCCTGGGGATTCGCCAAGGGTGGAACCGGGGCCATCTCGACCGCAATCGCCAACGCGGCTCGCGCGGCAGGTGCGGAGATCAGGCTGAACGCCCCCGTGTCACGTATCACGACTTCGAACGGGCGTGTGACGGGTGTCGTGCTGGAAAATGGCGACCAACTCCAGGCGAACGTGGTGGTGACGTCGCTCGACCCCAAGCGGTCCTTCCTCGCATTGATGAGCGAGGATGAGCTGCCGGACGAGTTCGTGCAGGATATCCGGCGATACCGGATCCGTGGTTCTTCGGGCAAGGTCAACCTTGCGCTCCATGAGTTGCCGGACTTTACGTGCCTGCCAGGGGTCGGGGCTCATCATCGTGGCGCCGTTTCGATAAGTCCATCCATGCGTTATGTGGAGACGGCGTTCGACGATGCCAAGTACGGCGACTTTTCGAGGAAGCCGTATATGGACATCGTCTTCCCATCTGTCATAGATCCGCAGATGGCGCCGCCGGGGAAGCACGTGATGTCCGTTTTCGTTCAGTACGCGCCCTCGAACATCAGAGGTGGCTGGGACGCTGCGAAGCGCGAGGCATTCGGCGACGCGGTGATCGATGCCATCGAGGTTTTTGCCCCGAACATCCGCGGTGCGATCATGCATCGTCAGGTGTTGACGCCACAGGATATCGAGGACATCACGGGACTGACCGAGGGCAACATCTTCCAGGGGGAACTGGCGTTGCACCAGCTTTTCTTCCTGCGTCCCGCGCCGGGATGGGCGAAGTTCCGTACGCCGGTGCGTGGTCTGTACCAGTGCGGCTCGGCGACGCATCCCGGGGGCGGCATAATGGGTGCGGGTGGGCGGCTGGCCGCGATCGAGATACGCCGGGACGGCGTCCGATGACGTACGATGCGATCGTCATCGGCGGCGGCGTCAATGGACTGGTGGCCGCCAGCTACCTGGCGAAAGGAGGGAAGCGCGTCGTCGTATGCGAGCGCCGTGAGTCGTTAGGTGGCGTGAGTGTCACGGAGGAGTTTCATCCCGGGTTCCGCGCGAACACCGCCGTGGACGACGCCGGATGGGTTCCGGAGCGAGTCATGCGCGATCTCGCTCTTGCCCGCCATGGGTACACACCCGCGTTTGCCGCATCGGGGCTCACGTTCCCGGTTGACGACGGCACCGCGGTGAGCCTGCCGGCGAACGTTGGAGAGGCGGCAAGCATCCTGCACCGCCTGTCCCCGGCGGATGCGGCGCGCTGGCCGGCGTTCTGCGCTATGGTCGAGCGCCTGTCGGGATTCCTTGCTGTGCTGTATGAGGCGCCGGCTCCCGACGTTCACGCCCGCTCGATGTCGGACATCCTGACGATGATGTCCCTGGGGCGGCGGGTGCGCGGTCTGGGAAAGCGAGGAATGATCGATCTCTTGCGCACCATTCCCATGCCCGTCTCCGATCTGCTCGACGAGTGGTTCGAGCATCCGGGCCTCAAGGCGGCACTGTCGCTCCTCGGCGTGCTGAACGTGCAGCACGGGCCGTATTCGGGTGGAACGTCGCTGGTGTTCCTGCATCGCCATGTCGGGCTGCCGGAAGGTCACATCGGAGGACGTCGGATGACGCCCGGCGGCGTCGGCCGGCTGCCGTTGGCGCTGGCGGCCGCCGCACGAGCTGCCGGCGTCGATGTGCTCACTCGTTCGGAAGTGGCGGAGATCGTGGTCGAACGCGATCGGGTCGCCGGTGTCCGCCTGTCGCGTGGCGACGTCCTGTCGGCGGCGACGATCGTATCGAGCGCGGATCCGCGGCGTACTTTCGGGACGATGATCGATCCCGGATGGTTCGATCCCGGCATGTTGAACGCCATCGATAACATCCGGATGCGGGGACCAGCGACGCGCTTGCACCTGGCGCTCTCGGAGTTGCCAGCGTTCTCGTCAGGCGGCAGCCAATGGCCGGTGGAGGCGTTGAGAGGCTGGATAGCCCTCCCGCGAAGTGTGGAAGAAGTCGAGCGCGCCTACGACGCCGCGAAACATGGCGGCATCGCGGCGCAACCGGCGATCCTGGCCACCATCCCAACACTTGACGATCCTTCCCTTGCCCCGACCGGTGCACACGTTCTCTCCGTGCAGTCGCAGTACACCGCCTACGCGCCCGACGGCGGGTGGACCGAGGCGGTGCGGGCAGCGATGAGTAACGCGGTGCTGGACGGCCTCACCCGCGTGGCGCCACGCATCAGGGATATCGTGCAACACGTGCAAGTGTTGGCGCCGCCCGACCTCGAGGCACGTTTCGGAGTCACCGAAGGCAGCGTGCTCCACGGCGAACTGGCCCTCGACCAGTATCTGTTCATGCGCCCGATACCCGAGTGCGCACGTCATGCCACGCCGCTTGAAGGGCTCTGGTTGTGTGGGAGCGGCACGCACCCCGGTGCGGGAACCGCCGGAGCATCCGGAGTGCTGGCTGCAAGGGCAATCCTGTCGAATCGGAGGAACGCATGAAGTCCGGCTACCTGCGCACAGCTTCCACCTTCGTGCAAGGCGCACAGACCCTGGCGCAACGTTACTACAGTTCTCCCGCACTCCTCGACGAGGAGATCGAGCAGCTGTTTCGCCGTCGCTGGATGTGGGTCGGACGGAGTGACGAACTCCCCAATGCCGGCGACTACCTGCTGTTCGAGAAGTTCGGAGAGAGCGTGGTCGTCACACGCACCAAGCGTGGCGGTGTGACAGCTTTCTACAACGTTTGCCGCCATCGTGGCACACGGATGTGCGGGGAGCCGCGCGGCACATTCTCCGAGACGATCCAGTGTCCTTATCACGCCTGGACGTACAGCGCCTCAGACGGCCGGCTGATCGGCGCACCGCATATGAACGAAGTCGAGGGTTTCTCGAGGGACGACTTCGGCCTGCATGCCGCATCGGTGCATGAATGGGAAGGGTGGATCTTCGTCAGCCTGTCGCGGCAGCCGATCGCATTCGAAGATGCGATGGCGCCGGTACTCACGACGTTCTCGCGCTTCAACCTCGCGGCGCTTCGGCGCGTCGAGCGACGAACCTACGACATTCGGGCGAATTGGAAGCTCATCCTCCAGAACTACAACGAGTGTCTCCATTGCCCCACGATCCATCCCGAGCTCTCGCGCGTTCTTCCGTATACCAGCGGCGCCAACGACCTGTTCGAGGGCGAGTTTCTCGGCGGGTACATGGAAATCCTGGAGCCGAATGAGAGCGCCACGCTGGGTGGAAAGGCGTGCGGCGTGCCTATCGGCGACCTGCCGGACGATGACAGACGGCGGGCGTACTACTACTCGCTGTTTCCAAACATGATGCTGAGTATTCATCCGGACTACGTGAACTATTACAGCGTCTGGCCGGTCAGGGAGGATCGTTCGATCGTGGTCACCGAGTGGATGCAGCATCCGGACTCGCTCGCCGGCGGATACTCGCCCCAGAGCGCGATCGACTTCTGGGATCTGACCAACCGGCAGGACTGGCATATTTGCGAGCAAGGACAACTGGGTATCGCATCGCGCGTGTACGAGCCTGGGCCGTATTCGCCGCGAGAGTCCATTCCAGCGGCGTGGGATCGGGCGTACCTGTCGGCGATGGGCCATCCCGGCAGCAGCAACGCATCCTGAGAGCCCAGCCATTCGGGCACCGCCAGGGCTCTGGCTGGCCAGAGTCACCGGCAGTCGGGCCAGCGATGCTCGTCCTTCCGGGAGACACACGGTGCCAATGAGCGGCTGCAGCCAGGCATATTTGTCGCGTGTCCATAATCTCGGTTTCCGATCTCCGCGTTGACCTCGGCGCGAATACCATCCTCAAGGACGTGACGTTCACGGTCGGCGAGGGTGAACGCTGGGGAATTGTCGGTCGCAACGGCGCCGGAAAGACCACGCTCTTCCGCGTCCTCACGGGAGTGATCCAGCCGGTGCACGGAGCTGTCGCGCGACGGCCCGGTCTCCGTCTCGCCCTCCTGGACCAGAATCGCGACTTCAACGGTGCACGGAGCGTCTGGGATGCCGCGGCGATCTCGTATGGCGAAGCGATGGCGCTCGAACGATCGCTCGAGGAACAGGGTGCCCGGCTTGCCGAACTCGGCGATCGTGTCACCGAGTCGGACCTGGCGACCTATGGCCGCGACCAGGATCGTTACGCACATGCCGGCGGCTACTCGTATCACGCACGCGTCGACGCCGTGTTGCAAGGACTCGGCTTCGATCCTGACGAGGCCAAGGCCCGTCAGGTCGCCTCCCTGAGCGGTGGGGAGCGCGGTCGGGTAGGACTCGCCGGCCAGCTGGCTGCCCCTGCAGATATCGTCCTGCTCGACGAACCGACGAATCACCTCGATCTCGACACCACGGACTGGCTGAAACAGTACCTCCACGAGTTCGGAGAAACGGTGCTGATGATCAGCCACGATCGCGCGTTCCTCGACGACACCGTGGACCATGTACTCCACGTGTCCAACGGCACGGCCGCGGCCTATCGAGGCGGCTACTCATCGTTCGTCACTCAGCTTGCTGAGCGGCAGCTGGCGTTAGAACGGCAGGTGTCGAAACAGCAAAAGATGATTGCGCGGGAGGAGGAGTACATCCGTCGCAACATCGCCGGGCAGAACAGTTCGCAAGCGAAAGGTCGGCGAACGCGTCTCGCCCGACTTCCGCGCCTGTCACCGCCGCCGGGGGAGGCTGGCGCCATGTCGCTCCGGTTCGAGTGTGCCGATAGGGGCGGTGACCAGGTCGTGATCGCCGACAGGCTGAAAGTGACGGTGGGCGAGCGTGTCTTGGTGGACGAGTTTACTGCTGTAGCCCGCCGAGGCGACGTGATCGCGATCGTCGGACCGAATGGCTCCGGCAAGTCGACGCTGCTCGCAACGTTATTGGGCAGCCGTGCCGCCGCCAGCGGAACGGCGCGCATTGGCGGTTCGGTGACCGCCGAATGGTTCCGACAGGATCTGGCCCAAGTGCCGCGCGACCGCACGATCTACGATTGCATTGCGGATCTGCGATCTCTCTGGAACCGCGGTCAGGTCCAGGGGCACCTCGGCGCCTTCGGCTTCAGTGGCGATCAGGTGCTGTGGAATACCTCGACGCTGTCCGGTGGCGAACGGTCGCGGGTTGCGCTGGCGATAATGACGTTGCGGCACGCGAACCTGCTGGTCCTCGACGAGCCGACCAATCATCTCGATGTCGAATCGATCGAGGCCATCGAGGATGCCATCGAGGACTTCGAAGGCACGGTGTTGCTGGTGAGTCACGATCGGGCCTTCCTGCGCGAGCTGGCGACACGCGTTTGGGCGTTCGACGGTACGCAAGTCGAGGATTTCCGCGGGCCGTTCGTAGAATGGGAGAGGCGTCACGCCGAGCGTGTCGCGCAGCGGCTAAGGCACGAGACAGCGACGGCGGCGGCAGCTCGCGACGTGGCACGGCTGCGCGACAGGAAGTCGATCGAGGCGCGAAGAAAGGAGCAGGACTCTTTGCGCGCGGCTCGTCGAGACGTCGAGTCACTGGAGCAGGACGTGCACGCGAAGGAGGCGGAGGTGCTCCGGCTGCAATCCGTGTTGAACGATCCTACGCTGTACGACGGCAGCGGCGACGTAAACGCCGCCGTCAGGTTGCAGCGCGAGCTGTCGCTCGCTCAGCGGGCGCTCGATGCGGCGATGGAACAGTGGGCGAGAGCGGCGGAAGGCCTGGACGATCCGAGCCGCACTGGCTGACGCGAGGTCGGCTGGGTTGTGCTAGCCCTTGCGTTTGTTCTTGCCGCGGCCGAAGCCCTTGCCAGTGGCTGGGGCCCGGACTCGCAGCGTGTGGTTGGGGCCCGCCATCAGGCTGTCGAGCAGAAACCGGGACCGAGTGCGCACGTCGGCCGTTTCCGGTCTGTCGGCAAGGTTGGTGCGCTCTTCGATGTCGGTCGACAGATCGTACAGGTGCTCACCGCCTTGGGCATCGAGGAAGAAGTGCATGTTGCCTTCGACGACTCCAAACATGTTGCCGTCGTTAGCCGTCCACGGCGGCAACGCGCCCTTGCGTGCCCGCTCCACGTTCATGGCACGTGGCGTGGGCGGAGCCGAGTCGTGCGCGTAGGCCGCGAGTGAGACTCCCTCGAATGGTGGCGTCGCCGACAATCCCGCCAGCCCCATCACTGTTGCGGGGATGTCGCGCAGGCTAACCGGCTCGGCACGGTGCACACCGGCCGGGACCGCCGGCGGGTAAACGAGCACCAGCGGCACCAGCGTCGATGTCGTGTGCAGCGTCAGGCTATGACCTACCAGCGACGGATCGTGGTCGCCGAATTCCTCGCCATGGTCAGCAGTGACGATGACGATCGTCCTGTCCAGTTCGCCCCGTTCTCTCAGCGCATCGAGCAGGCGCTGGAGCTGATCATCCATGTACCGGATGGCGCCGTCGTACGACGATCGCATGTCAGAGAGTTCCGTGGGCGAATAGGGCCGTGGCAACTCGTCGTGCCAATATCGGCGCCGCCGTCCGTCGCCGAACGCGGTGTCGAACGGTGCCGGCGGAAGGTACGGCTCGTGTGCCTCGAAATAGTTGATGAACGCAAAGAACGGTCGTGCACCGCGTCGATCGATCCATGCAAGCAGCTCCTGGTTGACGTGGGCAGAACTGCGGCGCAGGAGCTTCTGGTGAATACCGCGAGCGGCGTTGATCGACTCGAACACAGTTCGTCCGAGCCACCACGTGTTGAGCATTGCAGGCAGCGTGATGGGTGCCCGCGAGTCGTACGTGAGGAATCCGCGCGCTATTCCGAAGTCCGGTTGGAGGTACGAGAGATTGCCGACGAAGCCGCCGGTCGCATAGCCCTTCCTTCCGAGCACTTCCTGCAACATTGGGAGCGAACCGTCGAGTGGCTGCCGGTGACCGGCGGTCATCTCGTCAGGATACTTTCCCGTCAGCAGCGACGCATGCGATGGCAGCGACCAAGGTGACGTCGCGAATGCGCGGTCGTACGTAGCCCCGCGCTTTGCGAATGCCGTCAGGTTGGGTGTCGTTTCACGCGGATATCCGTACAGCGAGACGTCCAGTTGACGCACGGCATCCAGCACCACGATAAGGACATTCGGAGTTCCGCTGGGCGGTGCGGGAAGTGCGGCCAGCGCACGGCGCTCGATGACGCGCCGTGCCATCGGAACGATTGCCGCGTACGCAGTCAGCAGGGCCGCCGCCCAGGCCAGCGTCCGCGGAACGGTGCGCGCCGTAAACCCCGGTCGCTTGGCGACGAGGCGCACGCACAGTACGGCCACGCCAAGGCCCAGCACCAACGCGGCGAACCATGCGACGCCCAGGCGAAACGAGCGGATCAGGCTGTAGGCGGAAACCGTCACGAAGAGCGGGAATGCGAGGCTCCGCAGCGATAGCGACGGCAGCAATCTATCGAGCAGGAACAACACAACGGCTACGATCGTCAGGCAGCCGGCCGCGGCCAGCGGAGCGATCCAGAACACTTCGGCCGGGATCAGGTCGCCGGCGGGCAGGTGAAGGATGCGGGCGCCGACCTCGGCAACCAGCGCCTCGAGAAGACCGGCCAGCGTTCCTACCCAGAGCGCGAGCAGGAAGATGTCGCGCGGTCGGGCGCCGCGAAGACCGAAACGTTCGAGCGGTCCGGGCTGCTGGGTGGTATCGGTCGCGTTGGATTCAGGCACGGGAACCGGGATCAGCTGCGAGTTCCTGCGGCACGCCAGCGCAGTTGCAGCTCGCGGAGCACCGTGGGGAAGTAGGCTGCCTGTGCGCGCTGATCGGCCGTCGGCGACTCCGTGACCCGAACCACATTGCCGTAGAGTGCCGCGATGCGTTCGACCAGTTCAGTTGCGGTCTCGGCGATGTCCCTGACTTCGGCGAGGCGACGAGGATCCGTCGTGCCATCGCGCTCCAATCTCGTCCGTTCGGCACGAGCGGAGTCAGCCAGCGCCACCGACGCGCGATACTGCGTCGCGATCCTGTCCAACGCGTCTGTCCACCGCTTCCGCTCCAGAGCCGTCACGGCGATTCGCGGATCTTCCCGAACCTCGAAGCGCCGCTCGAAGGACTTGCCGCTCACGATAAGCTGCGCGACGTATGTGCCGGGATCGACGTACCGGCCCGGCAGTCCGCCATTGTCGTCGTCGCCGTCTGCGCGTCTGACGGGTTGCCGGAGCGGCGGCTGCCGCAGGTTCCAGACGATGCGGTGCACGCCGGCGTCGAGCGACGAGTCGACAGGCAGCGCGACGACCGTAGCGCCGGCCTGCGTCAGGATGCGCAGACGGGCGCCGCTGACTGGTTGACGCACGTAGAAGTCGATGATCGCGCCGGCTGGCGGATTCTCGCCGCGGAAGATCATGTCGCCGGCATGCGCTTTCGTGCTCGCCAGGCGCGTCATCTCCGCCGGGTTGATCGAAAAGACGTGTCCGTCGGCAGCCGCAACCGCCGGTGTCAGCTCGCGGATGGCATTGACCTGGTCGAGGATCCAGATCCCGCGACCGTGCGTTGCAAGGACGAGGTCGTTCTCGCGCGCCTGCAATGCGAGGTCGTTCACCGGTAATGTCGGCATGTTGTTCCTTAGCGCAACCCAGTGCGTTCCACCGTCCGTCGTGACGAAAAGACCGAACTCCGTGCCCAGATACAGCACATTGGGATTGCGCGTGTCTTCGAGGATCGCATGGATCACGCGATCGGCCGGCAGGTCCGAAACGATCGGATGCCACGTCTCCCCGTGGTCGACGGTCTTGTAGAGGTAGTTCGTATAGTCGTCCGCCTGGTGCCCATCGAATGCTACGTACACGGTCCCCGGGGCGTATCGCGAGGCGGCGATCGCGGCGACCCATGTTCCCTTCGGAACTCCGGGAACGTTGCCGATCACGTTCTTCCAGGTTCTGCCACCGTCGCGCGAACGTTGAAGGTTACCGTCGTCCGTCCCGACCCACAGCAGTCCCTTCACCACCGGCGACTCGGCCAGTGCGGAAATCGTCGGGAAGTAGGACACCCCGTCGTCTAGCGAGAGCGACACCTGCTCAGGCGTCTGGCCCATGATCGTCAGCGATCGGCGATCGAGACCGGTGGTTGGGTTCCCTAACGAGCGCCACGTGGTGCCACGGTCGCTGCTCGTCCAGAGTACCGCCATCCCGGCGTATATCGTGTTGGCGTCGTGCGACGAGATCAGGAATGGGGAGTTCCAGCCCGCTGGCGGAATCTTCTTGCCCACCTTCGGGTCTGGTGCGCCCCAGTTACCCAGCTTCGGCCCTTCACCTTCCTTCACCGTCGGACGGAGGTTCCTGACCTCGAGAGTGCGCAGGTCCACCTTGGTGATCCCGAGATACTGGGACGAAGAATAGAGCGTTCGGTTGTCCGTCGTGTCTATGACGTTGTGAAAGCCATCGCCGCTGCCGACCCGGATCCAATCGTCGTTGGAGATACCTTCGGTCGAGAATGTCTGATTGGGTCCGCACCAGCTTCCATTGTCCTGCAAACCGCCACACACCATGTAGGGCTTGGCGTTGTTGACGGACAGGTGATAGAACTGGGAGACCGGTAGCGAACTGACGTACAGCCATTTGACCCCGCGATCGTAGCTGATGCCGACTCCGCCATCGTCGCCCTTGATCAGGTGCCGCGAGTCTTTCGGATCCACCCAGACCACGCGATCGTCGCCATGCAGGCTTTGAGGAGGCGACCGGAACGTCTTCCCGCTGTCGTCGCTGACCGAATACTGCACCATGTAAATCCTGCTCACATCGTTGGGATCCACCCGGATCTGCGACGAATACGCCGGCCGAGGATTCCAGTCTGACATCGCTCGCCACGACTCGCCCCTGTCATCGGAACGAAACACGCCGCCCAGGCGCTTGGCGTATGAGATCGAGGAGGTGTATCGTTCGCCCTGCTCCAGCGAGATGTAGACGATTCGAGGATCCTTTCGATAGATGGAGATCCCGATCCGGCCGACTATGCCTTCGGGCAGGCCGGCATCGAGGCGACGCCACGTCCTTCCCGCGTCCGTGCTCTTGAAGAGACCGCTGCCTGGGCCGCCGCCCACGAAACCGAACGGTTGCCGGCGTCGCTGGTACATCGCCGCATACAGGATATTCGGATCGGAAGGATCGATCGCGACGTCTACGGCGCCGGTATCCTCGTCCTTCGCCAGCACGAGACTCCAGGTGCGGCCGCCGTCGACGGTCTTGTACAGGCCGCGCTCCCTGTTGGGGCCCCAGAGGTGTCCGGGGACGGCGACGTAAACGACGTCCGAGTTAGCCGGATCCACCACGATCCGTGCAATGTGGTGGCTGTCCCGGAGCCCCATGTTGGCCCATGTTCTTCCGCCGTCGGTCGACTTGTAGATGCCGTCTCCCCAGCTCGAACTCTGACGGTTGGTGGCCTCGCCACTTCCAACCCATACGGTCCGAGGGTTACGCTGATCCACGGCGAGGCTACCGACCGAGTGCGTCGCCTCGTTTTGGAAGACCGGCGCCCATGTGACGCCGTTGTCGCTCGTCTTCCATACGCCGCCAGTCGCGCTCGCTGCATAGAACTCGTAGCTGTTGCTCTCGTTAACGGCGATGTCCGTGATCCGCCCGCTCATGTTCGCCGGGCCGATCGTGCGGAATCGGAGCGCGGCAAAGGGGTTGGACTGTGCGCCGGCCATCGTGGAGAGGAGGGCGGTCGTGAAGGAGGCGGCGAGGAAGCGACCGACAGTCATCCGAACAGCTCCTTGCTTGCGAGGAAGCGAACACTCGAGGGAGAGTACCGCGGCATGTGGTGAACACGATGTTAGCGAACGGGCGCCGCCTTCGCGAGCGAGCGCGCAGCAGATCGGCATTCGTCTTGCTGGTCTGGGCTGGGAACTGTCCGGGTGACGGTTTTCGCTCGCATTCCGCGCATATTGTCTGCGGGCTTTCGTTCTTGACGAAGCATCTGGTTCTTGACGAAGCATCTGGTTTCCCGTAGCTGTAGCGCGTCCCCGTGCAACATGGATCTTACGGGCGCAGCCCGTTCAACTTGTGGAGATGACAGGAATGAGCACGTACCGGGTAGCAATCGCTGCGCTTGGCCTCGTCGCAACGTCGGCGGGCGCGCAGGATACGAAGGACCAGCTGCAGAAGTGTGACAAGCCGATCGGCACCCTCGCCGTCGTCGAGCCACAGAACGAGTATCTCATCGCCCTGCAGCGCTATCAGCTCGGGTCGCCGACGGGTCTGATCCGCATGATGGTGCAGCAGTCGAAGTGTTTCCTGGTTGTGGAACGAGGCCAGGCGATGAACAACATCAAGCAGGAACGCGAGCTGGCGAAGGCCGGGGAGCTGCAACAGGACGAGAACATGGGCGGTGGGCAGATGAAGGCCGCTGATTTCATCCTGACGCCTGCCGTCGTCATCAGCAATCCGAACGCCGGTGGCGTTGGCGGGGCGGTCGGCGGTCTCCTTGGTCGCCGTTCCGGCCTTGCGGCTATCGCCGGAGGTCTGAAGTTCAAGGAAGCGCAGACCTCCATGTTGATCGCGGATGCGCGGACGACGATTCAGGTTGCCGCGGCTGAAGGGAAGGCGAAGAAAACCGACTTCGCACTCGGCGCGTTAGGCTGGGCCGGCGGCGCGGTTGGTGCGGTTGGCGGATACACCAACACGGCCGAAGGGAAGGTCATCGCCGCGTCATACCTCGATAACTTCAACAACATCGTCACTGCCATCAAGGCGGATCCGGAACTGATGGGCCGTGCGGACAAGTTCAAGGCGACCGGGCTTTCCGGTGCGGACACCAAGGCTGGGGCGACGTTCGCGGAGGGTACGGTCCTCGCCCCCAAGATCGATAACGTGAAGCTCTTGGCCGAGGCGAATGATGCCGCCAAGGTCGTGTCGATGCTGAAGAAGACGGACGAAGTTGTTTTCCTGGGCGAGGAATCCGATGGTTTCCTGAAGGTCCAGGGTTCGAGCGGCGAGGGATGGGTGAAGAAGACGCTGATGGCCAAGAAGTAGGCGAAATGTCCTGGCTAAGCGCCTGGCGAATCTGCTCGGGTGTCGATCGACTTTGTTGCGTCTGGCCTGCTGCCGCCACGTGCTGGTTCGGCCCCATGCGAGCAACCCTTCACTTGCGTGTATTCGACTGGCTCCCCTATCGGGGACCACCGCTCGGGTTCTGGTAGCACGATGCGGACCCAGTCCGTCGCCGTCGTTTGGGCCGTCTCGGTCATCGCGCTTTTTCTGGCAGGCGCACGGTCAGCTGCTGCGCAGCACATGCACTCGGAAGTGCGCGTACTGGCAGGGTTAGGAATGGGCGTCTATCAGGCCAACGATCAGGGTGGAGCCGGCAAAGGACTCGGCGCAACGGTCATGCTCGAGCGAGATCTCGCGCCACACGTGCGTTTCGGGGATCGATTGCGGCGTTCAAGACAATCGTCGTTCGCGACGGCGGTGTCACCTGTCCGCCAGATCCGCCTTGCGGCGACTTGGGCTCCTTTCCTGACGAAGTGCTAACCGTCAGCGTTCAGGCGACTGTGAAGGCTCACAGAAGCGTCCCAGTGAGCGCCACCGTACGCGTCGTTCCAGGCGAGCGAGGCCACGAGATAGCCGGAAGACGGAGCATGAACGACACGTCGTTCACGCGCGCCGGGTTGCATTCGACGACACGCGCATCGCGCCGTGGTCGACCGACGTCGATATTTGGGAACCCTGGATCGCGAGACTCCGATGTCCGCACGCATCTTCTGCTTCCTTCTACTCGTCGTCTCCCCGTTCGGCATGCTGGGCGCTCAGCGGTCGTACCCTACGCTGTGGTCGCCCGCACTTGCCGAACGTCCGGACGTCAAGTCGGCGCTGACGTATCTCGAACGCAATTTCCCGAAGCAGGTCGAAGAGTGGATTCGCATTGCCGAAATGCCGGGAAAGTCCGAACACGAGCAGGAGCGCGGCGTCTACTTGCGACGAATGATGGAGGCGGAAGGGATGTCGGTAACCGTCGATTCGATCGGGAACGTGGTCGGGCGCCTCAAGGAACGACGCCCCGGGCCGACGATAGTCTTCGCCGCCCACATCGACATCGTTCATCCGCCAGCGACAGACCTCACGGTGCGGCGCGATGGCGACACTCTTCGAGCGCCGGGGATCTTCGATAACAGCGCCAGCGTCGCGAACATGCTCGCCGTCATTCGGGCCATGCGCGCGGCCGCCATCAAGACCGCCGCCAACTTCGTGTTCATAGGCACGACCCAGGAGGAACTCGGCTTGCGCGGCATGGACTACTGGCTGGAGCACAACCCGAAGCCAGACATCCTCGTCGCGATGGACGGTGGGCTGGGACCGATCAACTACGGGGCGCTCGGCATCTACTGGACCAGGTACTTCTTTACGGGCCCGGGATCGCACACCGTGACATCGCGTGGCAAGCCAACCCCGGTGAAGGCGCTGGCGGATGCAATCGGACAAGTATACGCGTTGCGTTTCCCGCCGCTGCCTAACGGCGCTGTCGCCAACGTGGGGCAGGTGCACGGCGGCGCGATCTTCAACGGCATCCCGCAGGAACTGTACTTCACCATGGATCTCCGCTCGCCGAATCCGGCCTTGCTCGACTCGCTGGATGGCGAGATTGACCGCGTCGTGGTGGCCGCAGCGAGGCAGGAAGGCGTGGAGACGAGGAAGGAGATCGTGCAGCACAACAGGGCCGGGGGTACCGAAGCGATGCTTACCAACGCTCGTTCACACCCGATCGTCCAGACGGCAATCGACGTTCACAACTTCCTGGGTATCGACATCGGTCCTTCCGGGAAAGACGCTGTCGCGACCGGCTCGACGGACGCGAACATGGGCGTGGTGCGCGGGATTCCGTCCATCTCGATCGGCCGGTCGGTTGGAGGGAACCAGCACACGCTCTCCGAATGGGCGTACTGGCCGAGTGCGTTGCCGGCAGCGAAGATGGTCCTGTTGCTTGCGGTCGCCCTCAGCGACGGCACCGCCGCAACCAGCCGGGTCGTTCAGTAACCGGATTGCACCGAACCTCGGTACGGCGATTACCAGCCATACCACGCGTTCCGCGCTTGTCTCGGCGGCAGTAGTTTCTCGACGTCCCGCTACTCCAGCGCGGCGGCGCCCTTCAGTTATCCCACGACCCATGCTGCGACTTCATCGTTTTCCCCGCCTTGTTGCCGCGTCGCTCGCGGCGATCGTGCTCAGTGTTCCGATCGAGGTGCGCGGCCAGCGCCCGCGTACCGCGCCTCAGACCGTCGCTCAGGCGCCGATCGCGGCGCCCGCTGTCGACTCGTCTCTACTGCAGGCGCTCGAATGGCGCTCCATCGGCCCGTTCCGTGGCGGACGTGCGGTCGCGATCGCCGGGGTTCCGTCGCAACCTCTGACGTTCTACATGGGCACGACTGGCGGTGGTGTGTGGAAGACCGACGATGCGGGACTCAATTGGCGCAACATAACCGACAAGTATTTCAGGACAGGCAGCGTTGGGGCGATCGCGGTAGCTGACGACGATCCGAACGTGATATACGTCGGTATGGGCGAGCATCCGGTGCGTGGCGTTGCGTCGTCGCACGGCGACGGCGTCTACAAGTCGACCGACGCTGGCCGAACGTGGTCGCATCTGGGGCTGGAGGCGACAAAGCAGATCTCCGCCGTCGTCGTCCACCCAAGGAATAGCGACATCGTCTATGTCGGGGCGCAAGGGAGTCGCTGGGCGCCGACCGAGGATCGTGGCGTCTACAAGTCGACCGATGGAGGTCGTACGTTTCGCCGCGTGCTGTTCGTCGATCCCAAAGCCGGGGTCAGCGCGCTCAGCATGGATCCTGCGAATCCGCGCGTGCTGTACGCGGCGTTCTGGGAGCACCAGCGTGTGCCTTGGCAGGTGCGCTCGGGCGGGCCGAACAGCGGGATATGGAAGTCGACCGACGGTGGCGAGACGTGGAATCGCCTGACGAACGGTTTGCCAGCGTTGATGGGGAAGATCGGCGTGGCCGTGTCGCCAGCCAATCCGGATCGTGTCTTCGCGATAATCGAGGCCGCCGACGGCGGTTTCTTCCGCTCGGACGATGCAGGTGCAACCTGGCGTCGGCTGGTGGAAACTACGGACATCCGCGCGCGTTCCTGGTACTACATGAACGTGTTTGCCGATCCGACGAATGCCGACGTCGTCTACGTGATGAACGCGCCGATCTGGAAGTCGATCGACGGCGGTCGAACGTTTCAGGTGTTGCCAGCCACGCACGGGGACAACCACTGGTTGTGGATCAATCCGGCCAATCCGCTGGTGATGGCGAACGCGAACGATGGGGGTGGGTCGATCACGCTCAACGGCGGCAAGTCGTGGTCCACGCAGAACAACCAGCCAACGGCGCAGATCTACCGCATCAGCGCCGACGACGCGCCCGACTACTTCGTGTACGGTGGCCAGCAGGACAACACATCGGTGGCGATCAAGAGCCGCGTATTCGGCTCGTTCGAGATTGGCGACAAGGACTGGGAGATCCATGGCGGCTGCGAGAGCGCCCATGTCACCTTCGACCCGAAGAATCCGCGCTTCACGTATGCAAACTGCTATCAGGGGATCATAGAGGAATACGACCGGGTGACAGGGATGCGGAGGAACGTGCAGTCATGGCCTGCGTTAGGTCTTGCTGAGCCGAGCGATCAGATGAAGTACCGCTTCAACTGGAACTCGCCCGTCATGGGGTCGCCGCACGACGGAAGCACGATCTATCACGCGGCCAACGTCGTCTTCCGCTCCAACGATCGAGGGTTCACGTGGACCGTCATCAGTCCGGATCTGACCCGGAACGACAAGTCGAGGCAGGGAGTCGGCGGCTTTCCGATCACGAACGAAGGCGCTGGCGGCGAGATCTACGGGACGATATTCGCGGTGAGCGAATCGCCGGTACAACGCGGGGTCATCTGGGTTGGCACTGACGACGGCAACGTGCAACTCACGCGAGACGACGGGAAGACGTGGGTAAACGTGACGCCGAAGAACGGACCCAACGATGCAATCGTCAATGCGATAGATCCATCGCATTTCGACGCGGGGACGGCCTACATCGCGATGATGCGGTACAAGTGGAACGACGACCAGCCATACCTGTTCAGGACGACCGATTTCGGGCAGACGTGGACCAGAATCACGACCGGGATACCGACCGTGGAAGCGACTCGCGTGATCCGGGAAGACAACGTTCTCAAGGGACTGCTTTATGCCGGGACCGAACGCGGCGTCTACGTCTCCTTCGACGATGGCGGTAACTGGCAGTCGTTGCAGAGGAACCTGCCGCACGTGCCCGTGACGGACCTCAAGGTTCATCACGACGATCTGGCAATTTCGACAGAGGGGCGCGCCTTCTGGATCATGGACGACGTCACGCCACTGCGTCAGATGGCCCAGGCGCGCGTGGCGACCGGTCCCTTCCTGTTCAAGCCGCGTCAGGCGTTACGCATCGACTGGGATGCTGGCAGCGGCAACGGAGCGGGGCGGAATCCCGTACCCGGCGCGAACATCCGGTACGTGTTGACGCAGCCGGCTGACTCCACTCGTGAGGTGAAGCTGGAGATCGTCGACGCTGCCGGCAACATCGTGCGCACCTACAGCAGCAAGCCCGATCCGAACCGCAGCGCCGCCGGAGGCGGCAGACCCTTCGGCGGTGGAACCGCCTCGGGAACGCTGCCCGGACGCAAAGGAATGAACTCGTTCGCATGGGACCTTCGCAGCATGCCGCCCGTCACGGTACCGGGCCTTTTCTTGCCGGACCCGGTGATCGGCTACCGTGTGGCACCGGGACAATACACGGTGCGCCTGTTGGCGGATGGACGCACGCTCTCCGAGCAGGTTACCGTCGTTGGCGATCCACGCGTCGACGTGTCGAATGCGGATCGTGAACGCGCCGTCGCGGCGGCAAAGTCGATCTGGCAGCGCATGAACGAGATTCATCAAAGCGTGCTGGACCTGCGCAACGTTCGTGACCAGGTGAAGGATGCTGCCGATCGCGCCAAGGGCGTCGTCGATGGGGCGCAGCTGGTAACGATGGGTCAGAGTCTGGCAGCGCGCGCCGACACGGTCGACGAGAGCATGGCGCAGGCTAAATCCAGGAACGGGCAGGACATCATCAATTTCCGGAACGGTATCAGCGCGCAGTTCGCCTACCTGCAAAGCGCCATCGACAACAGCGATGCTGCACCGACGCAGGGAATGACGAGCCGCGCGGTCGAGGTGGAGGCGCAGTGGACGCAGATCCGCGCCAGACTCGACGCGTTGATGAACGACATCGAACGATTCAATGCGCTGCTGAAGGAGAAGGGCGTTCCCGGCGTCGTCGTCCCGAAGAAGACGATTTCGTAGCTACGCGCGGGATCGATCCGTCCAGTTCCCTTCGTATTCCATGTAGCGAGCGGTCTCGCGGGCCATTTCCGGGCTGAGGATCCGCGAGACCGCATGCAGGGCCATGTCGATTCCGGCGCTCACTCCGGACGAGAGGATCACGCGTCCGTTGTCGACGATGCGGGCGTTTTCGCGCACGTCCGTCTTGCCCGCCACGGCGCGCAGTTCGCCATACGCCAGGTGGTGAGTGGTGGCCGCCAGGCCGTCCAGTAATCCGGCAGCGCCGAGAATCAGAGCGCCCGTACAGACCGAGAGAAGGAACTGCACGGTCCGGCCTTGTGCCGCGACCCATTCGAGCATGACCGGACTGTGCATCTCGCGCCGGGTGCCGTATCCGCCAGGCACAACGAGAATGTCTAGCGCCGGGCAGTCGGCGAACGAGTGCGCGGGGTTGATGCTCAATCCGTTCCTCGCGATCACCGGCCGCGCTCGCTCGGCCACCGTAATGACCGTAAACGGCTCGAACTTGTGACGCCGGCCGCACACAGAGAATACCTCGAACGGGCCGGCGAAGTCGAGCACCTCCACATCGTCGAACAGGAGGATCGCGGTCGTCAGGGGCACGGGACGATACCTCGGTAGAACGCGCGTCAGGCGAGAATGGCGACCGCCCTGGCACGCGCGTCGATGAGACGCTGCTTCAGGGAAGGGGCGAGATCGAGGTCGGACTCCACCAGCAGCGTGTAACGCACCGCATTGCTCGACATATCGCCTGACATGGCCGTTACCAGATCCAGCAGGACGTTGTACGCACCGCGCGTGCGCGACGGGTTCGCCGCCAGTTCGCCGTTGTTGGCTGCGGCGAATGTGGAGCAGTCGATGAGCGCATCCTCGTCGTCGACATACGCCGATCCATTTATCACCTGGCAGCCCTCGGACCAGGACTTCACATCGAACGTCCTCCCCTTGCCGCCCCAATGTACGTTGATCGATGCGTTCGCCTCCAGACCATTGTCCAGGTCGGCTTCGTCCAGTCGCAGATCCCCAGAGCGGACTACCAGTACGCCTCGGTCCAGATGCAGCGGGCGAAGCGCGAGATACTGCTTCTTGTGCCAGCCGAAATGGTAGTCATGTTGTCCCTGTACCAGGTACGGGACGCCCGCCGGATTCGTGGATGATCCTGGCTCGGTGGAACCCTGGAACTTGAATACCAGGCCCTTGATCAACAGAACGAAGATGTCGTCGAACTTTCCTGACGCTTCCTGTCGACGTACGCCGATCAGATGGATGGCATCAGGGGAGAAATCCCAGCGCGTGACGTCGCGAGTGTCCGACGCTCTGGTGAATGCCGAAACCAATTGCAGCATCCTGTTGGGGCTGGCGAGATATCGCTGTTTCACCCGGTCCAGCAAGTTCAGCCAGTCCGCGTATTCGCCGGCGCCCGACGGTCCGGTGCGCCATGCCCGGATGGTCGGCTCCCATCGTGTCGTCAGGCGAGCAGAAATCCAGCGCCTCAGTTGTTGCTGCGACGTAGCGCCGAATCGTCCGTCGGGAATCATCGGCAGACCCTCGACCGTACGGACATACTCCTGGAACAGGCGCATGGCAGAGAGCGTGCGGTAGCCGCAGATACCATCGATGGCTCCGCTGGGAAAGAAACCCGCCGCCGCCAGCCCCTGCTGGATGTCGGTAACTGACATCGGTTGTTGTGCATCTGTCTGCAGAGGGACGAGCGCAATGCGGTCGCTTCCGTCAGCGAGGTCCGAAATGCGTACGCGCGTTGCTTCCTCGACGCGCCTCAGGTATTCCTCGCGCGCGGCCGGGGACACCGCAGGGTCGAACGAACCGAGTCGTATCACCGGTCTTCCTGTCGAAATCGGTTGAGTCGAAGGGCGAGAACGCTATGGCACGGTCGACGGGGTGAGTTACGAGAGCGCGCACAGTGGCGATGCCTGGCATACATTGGGGCGTGGACAGGGGACGACGCAACGTTTCACCAGCGAGGTGACCATGGCAGGGCTCGAACGAACCGCGAAGAAGGCGATGAAGGAAGCTGGCAAGACAGCGAAGACGATTTCCAAGCGGGCGAAGGTGGCTGCGTCCTCGCTCGTTGACAAATCGGCGAAGTTGGCGGATTCGGTCTCGGGCCGGACCGCGAAGCGTCGCCGAGCGAAGGTGGCTGCGACTGCCTTGGGTGTGGCCGCCGCCGTTGTTGCAGCTGGGGTAGTCGTCAAGAACCGCAAGCGGAAGAAGCTGAAATAGGGTGCGGCGTGCGCACCGGGTGAATCGACTTCGCGAATGGCCTACCGCCCCGACTGTCTCGCAGATCGGGGCGGTTCCACTGTGGCAGCGGTTCACCGACCTCATCGGTATGCGGGAATGCCTGACGGCTGACGCCGGGCATATCCCACTGGCGATTTCACCACCTGTGGAGCATAATGCGCCATGACTCGGTGATGTAGCTCACACTTTCGCGAGTTCGATCGCGAGTGTTGTACGTGAGGCTCGGGGTGGCAGCGTGACATGGAAGACACGCTATGGAGGGGGGCACGATGATGTGGGAACAAGGTGGTCGGGAGCAGCATCACGGCTTGGGCTGCGAGTCCTGTCCCGGGCGCGGAACGTTGTCACGCCTTGCGTGGCTGGTCTTTCCATTGCTCGCAGTGGCGTGCGAGCGAATCGTGGAGCACGACGCGCCTGGCGTGCGTCAGACGCTGGAAGGAAGTCGCGCCGGAGTGTTCCTCGCCAATTGCGCGAGGACATCCATTCCCGGTCTGGTTTCGATCCCGCAGTTGGGCACTGGGACGTACCTCGGTGAGCAGGGCGGGATGTATCCCGGCGGAACGAACACGATCCCCGCTGCTCACCTGAGCCTGGGACTGAGCCTCGCTTCCGAAGTGCAGCCGCGCGACGCCAGCGGTGCCGTCGATCCTTTCAACGGAAAGGTCGTACAAGTGTCTTTCGGTGCATCCACGGCGGTCCGTGTTTTTGCTGGCGACTCTGCCCTGATGAATGGGGTTATCCAGACCGCGTACAAGCCATTCGCCGACGCGGACCCGGACAAGAATCCCAGGCTCGTCATCGTCAACACGGCGCAGGCGAACAAGCCGCTCAAGTACTGGCTGGATCCAGCGGACTCTGCATGGATCATCGCGGATCAGCGACTCGCCGCTGCCGGAGTAACGCCGGCGCAAGTCCAGGTGGGCTGGTTCATGATCGCCGAAGGACGTCCGCCGACGACAGGGTTCCCGCAGGAAGCCCGGAATTATCGCGACAGCATGGAGGTCGTGATCCGAATGGCGAAGGCGCGCTACCCGAACATGAAGCTGGGATATCTCAGCACGCACTACTACCAGGGGTACCGGCCGGGCAACACGGAACCGCAGAACTATGAGCAGGGCTTCGGGCTGAAGTGGGTGATCGAGGACCAGATCACGGGGCAGCGGAACATGAACGCGGATCCGGCGCGCGGTGTGGTCACGGCGCCGTGGCTGGGATGGGCACGTCACCTGTGGACCAACGGTATCGTCCCCAACGCGGATGGCCTGTTCTTCATCTGTTCGGATTTCGATTCGAACGGAGTGCACCTCATGCGTCCCGGCGTGAACAAGGCCGGCCCAGCCATCGAGAGTGTCTTCCGCACAGACCCCACAGCCGTCTCGTGGTGGCTCGACAACACCGGTCAGATCGGCGATCGCGTCTGGGACGACGTGGATGGCGACGGGATTCAGGATTCGGGAGAGCCGGGGCTGTCGAATGTCACGGTTACGCTCTCCGGGCCGGCGGTGAACCGGAGCACGACGACAGACGCGAATGGCGCATTCCTGTTCACGGCGGTTCCTGCGGGGAGCTACACGGTAACAGCGGCAACGCCTGGTGGGTACTCGCTCAGCCCGACACGGCAGGGGAGCGATTCCCTCATGGACAGCAACGGCAGTCCTGCCGCGGTCGTACTCGCCACCAACCGGGCTGTGGATCTGTCTCTCGACATCGGCTTTACGCAGCAGCCGACGGGACAGATTGGCGACCTGGTCTGGTCGGATACCGACGGCAATGGCATTCAGGATCCGGGCGAACCGGGCTTGGCGGGTGTCTCCGTGATGCTGTCCGGAGCCGCGACAGCGTCTGCAACGACCGATGCCACTGGGCACTACGTCTTCACCGGGCTCGGTCCCGGTACGTACGCTGTCTCGGTCACGACTCCGGCGGCGTATCAGCCCACACCGGCGAAGCAGGGGAGCGACCCGGAGCGTGACAGCGATCCGAGTCCGACAGCGGTGACACTGACTGTACCAAGCGAGATCGTGACGGGCATCGACTTCGGATTCGTGCCTGACGCGAACGGGTCGATCGGCGACTTCGTGTGGAACGACGCTGACGGGAACGGCTTGCAGGATACTGGTGAATCCGGACTGGCCGGTGTTGCCGTAACGCTTACAGGTCCGGGAGGGACCGTGGGAACGACGACGGACGCAGCCGGTCGCTACCTGTTCGCCGGTCTGGCTGCCGGCAGCTACACCGTAAGCATCGCTGCTCCGGCCGGATACAGTCCAACGCTGCCTAACCAGGGACAGGATCCGTTCAAGGACTCCAACGGCAGCCCGGCATCCGTGACGCTGGCGACGAACGCGAGCGTCGACAGCGGAGTCGATTTCGGGTTTGTGCCTGGGCAGGTCATCGTGATCGATAACACGTCGAACGCCACGACAGCAGGGGCCGTCGCCTCGAGCCTGAGCTGGAGCCATAAGGTTACTGGGTCAGGTACGTACCGCATTCTGCTTGTCTCCGTCGGCGTGCGTGCGAAAGCGGGTCAAACCGTCTCCAGCGTGAAGTGGGGTGGTGCCAGCCTCACCAGAATCAAGGGCGTCACACAGGGGAGCGCCGTCAGGTCCGAACTCTGGTATCTGATCAACCCGCCGACCGGCATCCGCACGATCAAGGTGACGCTCTCCGGTGCGGCTACGGGCATGGTGGCTGGAGCAGTCTCCTATACGGGGGTGCACCAGACGGTGCCACTCGGCAGCGCAGTGACGAAGACGGTTGCATCCGGTAAGGCGGTCTCGATGACGGTAGCCAGTACCGCTCGCGAGGTCGTCGTCGACGCGGTCGTCAAGCAGAACGCCCTGGAGCCGGTGATTCCGGCTGTCGGCCAGCTACAACGCTGGACCGCCAAGACGAGCCGAACGAATGGAAGCGACAACGTGGTGGCCGCGGCGTCGGAACGTCCGGGAGCCAACAGCGTCACGATGAAGTGGACGTCGTCCGCCGCGCGAGCGTGGGCGATAGTGGCGGTCCCGTTGAGGCCCGCGCCATGATGCGCAAGGGATGGCGCGTTGCCGGAGTGATCGCGGCGTTCGTGGCCGCCTGCAAGATGGCAACGGACCTCGACCCCGCGACTGGCCCCCCGGCGCTGCCGGCAGACCCAGGTCAGATCCTGGCTCCAGCGTGCACGCGGACCTCCATTGCGGGCGTGACGGCGATTCCGTCGTTAGGCACATCCACCTATCTCGGATCGCAGGGAGGGAACTATCCCGGCGGTTCGAACGTCATGCCGCCGGCGCACGTGGCCCTCGGCTATCGCATGGCAGCGGAAGTTCAGCCGCGCGACGGAAATGGGAATGTGGATCTGGTCAACGGGAAGATCGTGCAAGTATCGGTCGGCGCTTCCACAGCAGCACGCGTGTTCGCCGGAGACTCCGCCGGCATCGCCGGCATCTACGCGAATGCGTACAAGCCGCTGGCTGATGCCGACGCATCGAAGAACCCCAGGCTGATCATCGTAAATGGTGCGCAGAAGGCGAAGTCCATCCGCTCGTGGCTGGTACCGAGCGATACTGCGTGGCTTGGTGTCGACTACCGACTCTCGCTGGCCGGCGTGACGCCTGCCCAGGTACAGGTCGTGTGGTTCATGCTGGGCGAAACCCGGCCGCCTGTCTATGGCTTTCCGCTCGAGCAGGAAAACTATCGCGACAGCATGGAAGTCGTCATCCGCATGTTCAAGCAGCGATATCCGAACACAAGGCTGGCGTACCTGACGACGCACTACTATCAGGGCTACCGCCCCGGTACCGGGCCAGAGCCTAACAATTTCGAACAGGGGTTCGGCCTCAAGTGGATCATCGAGGACCAGATCGCTGGTCGGGGGAACATGAA
Organism: Gemmatimonadaceae bacterium; assembly: GCA_019186945.1. GTDB lineage: Bacteria > Gemmatimonadota > Gemmatimonadetes > Gemmatimonadales > Gemmatimonadaceae > JABAQJ01. Next base: position 107,450 of record JABAQJ010000017.1, on the reverse strand, counting down.
TGCGGATCCCGACCTTGGACCCGTCGTTGCGCCCTGGGTCGGGTGGGGCGCGCATCTGTTCTCGAATGGTATCGTTCCGAACGACAACGGCCTGTCAGTGGTGTGTGCCGACTACGACACGGCAGGAATCCATTTCATCCGCGGTGGTGTGGACAAGGCAGGTCCGAGGCTCGTTGCCGGCTTCAAGTCGGACCCATTCGCCGCATCGTGGTGGTTCGACAACACCGGCCAGGTGGGCGACGTGGTCTGGTACGATGTCGACGGCAACGGCATTCAGGACGCTGGCGAGCCGGGTCTGGCAGGGCTCACGGTCACCCTGGTCGGTCCGGGCGTCAATCGCACCGGCACAACCAATGGCAGCGGTCAATACGCATTCTCCGGCTTGCCTGCCGGCAGCTACACCGTCTCCGTAGCCACACCCGATGGCTTCGTCCCCACCACGGTCCACGCGCCCGGCAGCACCGCAAGCAACGATTCGGACGGCAGTCCAGCCGGCGTCACTCTGGCAACCAACGCGACCGCCGATGCGTCGATCGACATCGGATTCACTCGCGGAACTGGCGCGATCGGCAACTTTGTCTGGAATGATCTGAATCGCGACGGTATCCAGGATGTCGGCGAACCCGGTCTCGCTGGAGTGCAGGTTACCTTGTCCGGCTCGGCGACTGCAACGACGACGACGGGCGCGAATGGCGACTACGTGTTCGCTGGCCTTCTCGCAGGAAACTACACCGTCACCGTAGCCACGCCCGCCGGCTTCAGTCCGTCGCCATCGAACCAGGGGTCGGATCCGCTAAAGGACAGCAACGCCAGCCCCGTTACGGTGACGCTCCCCACGAACTCGAGCACGGACTTGGCCGTCGATGCCGGTTTCGTCGAGAATCAGACGGGCGAGATCGGGGATTTGGTCTGGTACGACGCCGATGGCAACGGCGTCCAGGACGCTGGAGAGCAGGGCCTTGCGGGCGTGGACGTGACGCTGTCGGGGCCGGGCGGCGTACGGAGCACCACGACCGATTCCACTGGTCATTACGTCTTCAGCGGTCTTGGTGTGGGCACGTACACGCTGTCCGTGACGACGCCGAGCGGCTACGTGCTTTCGCCGACAACGCAGGGCAACGATGCCGGAACCGACAGCGATGGCAGTCCGGCAACCGTCACGTTAGGCACCAATGCCAGCAGGGAGCCGACGATCGACGTCGGTTTCACGCGAGGTATGGGGACGATCGGCGACTTCGTCTGGGACGACGTCGATGGCGATGGTATCCAGGATGTCGGCGAACCGGGCCTTCCCGGGGTGCAGGTGATTCTTTCCGGCGCAGCCAGCGCCCAGACTGTCACGGATGCGAGCGGATTCTACTCGTTCGGTGCGCTCTTCGCTGGCGACTACACCGTCGCTGTCGCGACCCCTCCGGGATACGTGCCGAGCCCTGCCGGCCAGGGGGGAAATCCGCTTCAGGACTCGGACGGCAGCCCGGCTTCGGTGACGCTGATGACGAACACTGGATCCCACCTGTCGACGGACTTTGGCTTCGTCCAGATTCGCAGCGGCCAAATCGGCGATGTCGTGTGGTATGACGTCGACGGCAACGGGATTCAGGACATGGCCGAGCCGGGGATCGGCGGCGTCGACGTGACGCTGTCCGGTCCCGGTGGACCGGTGACGGTCGCGACCGATGGATCGGGTCACTATCTGTTCAGCGGCCTGGCCGCCGGCAGCTACACCGTCAGTGTGGCAACACCGTCCGGTTTCGTGCCCACTGTCGCGCGCGCCAGCGGCAGTACGAGCGACAACGATTCGGACGACAGTCCGGCGACTGTCACGCTGGCGACGAGCGGCAGTTCGGATGTCTCCATCGATTTCGGTTTCACCAAAGACGTGGGCGTCATTGGCGACTTCGTCTGGGACGACACAAATGGCAACGGCGTTCAGGATGCGGGCGAGCCAGGGATCCCTGGAGTCGTAGTGACGTTAGGCGGCGCGGCGTCGGCCACTACGACTACGGATGCCACTGGTGGCTACGTGTTCGGTGGCTTGTTCGCCGGCACCTATTCCGTCACCGTGACCATGCCGGGCGGGTACAGCGCCAGTCCCGTTCAGCAGGGGGGCGATCCGCTGAAGGATTCCGATGCCAGCCCGGCATCGGTCACACTGAACGGGAATGCCGGTTCGGCGTTGGCAATCGACTTCGGCTTCGTGGTGAACCTGGCGGGTCAAATCGGCGACCTGGTCTGGTACGACGTGGATGGGAACGGCATTCAGGACGCGGCCGAACCTGGGATCGCGGGGCTGACGGTCCAGTTGTCGGGGCCGGGAGGATCCCAAACCACGACGACGGATGGCACGGGACGCTATCTGTTCACCGGACTCGCTGCCGGCAGCTACACCGTCGCGGTCGCGACTCCTCCTGGTTTCGTGCCGGCGCCGACCCAGGCTCCCGGATCGGCCCCTGAGACGGACTCCAACGGCAGTCCGGCGCCAGTAACGCTGATCGGGAACGCCAGCGCGGACATGTCGCTGGACATCGGGTTTACCATGGGTGCGGGGGTAATTGGCGACTACGTCTGGGAGGATCTCGATGGAGACGGGATTCAGGACGGTGGCGAGCCGGGCCTGGCAGGATTGGCTGTTACGCTCTCGGGTGACGCTTCGGCCACAACCACCACGGACGCCGCCGGGCACTACGTGTTCGGGAGCCTGTTCGCCGGCACCTACTCGATCTCGGTTACAGCGCCGAACGGGTACAGCGCCTCGCCATCGCAACAGGGCGGCGATCCACTCAGGGACAGCAACGGCAGCCCAGCAACGGTGGTGCTGACGTCGAACGCGGCTTCCGAACTCTCGATTGACGTCGGGTTCAGGCAAACACCGGCGGGCGAGATCGGCGATTTCGTGTGGTACGATGTGAACGGCAATGGGCTGCAGGATGCTCTCGAGCCGGGAATCGGTGGACATGCGGTGACCATGACTGGGCCCGGTGGCCCGTTCGTGACGACCACCGACAGCACCGGCCACTACCGCTTTGCCGGTCTGGCGGCCGGCAGCTACACCATCGCAGTAGCGACTCCCAGCGGTTTCGTGCCCGCACCGGCAATGCAAGGGCTGGATCGCGACACCGACAGCGACGGCAGTCCGGCCACGGTGGTGCTCGCCACGAACACCAGCTCCACACTCGCGGTGGATGTCGGTTTCACGCAAGGTACGGGCGCAATAGGGGACTTCGTCTGGAACGACCTGAACGGCAACGGCATCCAGGATTCCGGAGAACCCGGGCTGGCCGGCGTACAGGTGATCCTGACGGGAGCTGCGACGGCGACTACCGTAACGGATGCCGTCGGGCACTACGTCTTTGGCGGACTGATCGCCGGCAGCTACACGATCACCGTCGCCGCGCCGCCCGGCTTCTCGGCATCTCCGGTGGGCATGGGTGGGGATCCGCTCAAGGACAGCAACGGCAGCCCTGTCAACGTGACCCTTGCGACGAACGCCACAGCCGAGCTTGCGGTGGATTTCGGGTACATCGAGGATCCGGCGGCACGAATCGGCGACCTCGTGTGGTACGATGTCGATGGCGACGGACTTCAGGATGCCGGTGAGCCCGGTATTGCCGGTGTCATGGTCGTGTTGACCGGGCCCGGCGGTCCGTACACGGCCACCACAGATGCCGCCGGCCGCTACGAGTTTACGGCGCTGAGTGCCGGCAGCTACACCGTGACTGTTTCGGCGCCGAACGGCTTCGTGGCCACGCCGATGAACCAGGGAAGCGACCGTCTCGTCGACTCCAACGGGAGCCCGGCGATGGTGACCCTGACGGGCAACCAAACCGTCGATCCGTCGATCGACATCGGGTTCACGATGGGGACGGGTGTCATTGGTGACTTCGTCTGGGATGACGTCGATGGCGATGGGATTCAGGACAGTGGAGAACCTGGCTTTGCTGGCCTCACTGTGACGCTCTCCGGAGACGCATCAGCTACAGCCACGACCGATGCAAGCGGGCACTACGCGTTCGCCGGTCTGTTCGCCGGTGCGTACACGATCGCTGTCGCGACCCCGGCCGGCTACTCGCCTGCGCCAACTGCCCAAGGGGGGGATCCGCTGATGGACAGCAACGCCAGCCCTGCAAGTGTGACGCTGACAACGAACGCCAGTTCGGACCTGTCGATCGACATTGGCTTCAGGGAAAACCAGGTCGGACAGCTCGGCGACTTCGTGTGGTACGACGTCAATGCCAATGGCATTCAGGATCTCGCAGAGCCCGGGATCGGCGGTGTGACGGTGACTCTGAACGGACCTGGCGGTCAGCGCACGACAACAACGGACGGAACTGGCCACTACAGCTTTAGCGGGCTTGGCGCCGGCAGCTACACGATCTCGGTTGCTGCTCCGGTCGGGTTCACGGCTACTCCTCCCGCTCAGGGTAGCGATTCTCTGACCGACAGCAACGGCAGTCCGGCAACGACGACGCTGCCGACCAACACGAGCGTCGATGTCTCGGTCGATTTCGGCTTCACTCAGGGCAACGGTGCGATCGGCGATGTCGTCTGGAATGACCTGAACGGCAACGGCGTACAAGACGCAGGCGAGCCTGGTCTCGGGGGTGTGACAGTTAACCTGTCAGGTGCGGCGAGCGGCAGCACGACGACAGATGCGGCGGGTCACTACGTGTTCGGCAGCCTGTTCGCCGGTACGTATACGGTGACGGTGGCGACGCCAGATGGCTATGGCCCATCGCCGGCAGGTCAGGGCGGCGATCCGCTGAAGGACAGCAACGGCAGCCCAACGACGCTGACGCTGGCGACCAACGCAAGCGCGGACTTGTCGGCGGATTTCGGATTTGTCGAAATCCTGAGCGGGCAAATCGGCGACATCGTCTGGTACGACGTGAACGGCAATGGCGTGCAGGATGCCGCCGAGCCCGGAATCGCTGGCGTGACCGTGAACCTGGCGGGCCCCGGCGGGCCGCTGTCGGCCACGACGGACGGCACGGGGCATTACGAGTTCACTGGTTTGGGCGCCGGCAGCTATGTCGTCACCGTCGCCGCGCCCAACGGTTTCATTGCCTCGCCATCGGCGCAGGGCGGCGATTCGCAGATGGACAGCAACGGGAGTCCAGCGACGGTCGTTCTGGCGAACAACAGGACGGTAGATTCCTCGATCGATGTCGGGTTCACGATGGGCGTCGGTGCCATCGGAGACGCGGTGTGGGACGACCTCGATGGCAATGGCGTGCAGGATGTGGGCGAACCCGGACTCGCCGGCGTTACGGTGTCGCTGTCGGGTGACGCGTCGGCGAGCACGGTGACGGATGCGACTGGACACTACGTGTTCGGGAATCTGTTCGCAGGAACCTACACCGTGACCGTGGTTGCGCCTGGCGGCTATGTTCCGACACCGGCGAACCAGGGAAGCGATCCGCTCAAGGACAGCAACGTCAATCCGGCGGCGGTTTCGCTGGCGACGAATGCGGCCACGGACCTCAGTGTCGACTTCGGGTTCAGACAGCCCGCGTTGGCGGAGATCGGAGACTTCGTCTGGTACGACGTCGATGCGAATGGCGTTCAGGACGTGGCTGAACCTGGGATCGCGGGCGTGACGATATCGCTTAACGGACCCGGCGGTCCACGCACCACCACCACCGATGGCACTGGTCACTACAGCTTCTCGGGCCTTGCCGCCGGCACCTATACGATCGATGCGGCGACACCGAACGGGTTCGTCACCACGCCATCGTCGCAAGGTTCGGATCCAGCCAAGGACAGCAATGGGAGCCCGGCTTCCGTGACCATGTCCACCAGCGCGACGATCGACGGTTCCGTCGACTTCGGTTTCACCATGGGAGCGGGAGCGCTCGGAAACTTCATCTGGAATGATCTGAACGGGGACGGCGTGCAGGATCCGGGCGAACCGGGAATGGCGGGCGTGAGCGTTGCACTCAGCGGGGCCGCGACGGCGGTGACCACGACAGACTCGACCGGACACTATGTTTTCGGAGGGCTGTTCGCTGGCGCGTACACGATATCGGTCAGCACGCCAGTCGGGTACAATCCAACTCTCCTCGGCCAAGGCGGCGATCCACTCAGGGACAGCAACGGGAGCCCAGCGAGCGTTGTGCTGGCGACCAACGCGAGTGCGGATTTGAGCATCGATGCCGGTTTCGTGCTGAATCGGATTGGTGAGATCGGCGATGTGGTATGGTACGACGCGAACGGCAACGGCGTGCAGGACGTTGCCGAGCCTGGAATCGCTGGCGTAGCAGTGAACCTGACGGGCCCCGGCGGGCCACTGTCCACCACGACGGACGTGGCCGGACACTACGTGTTCAGCGGGTTGGATGCAGGCAGCTACTCGATCGCGGTCGCGACGCCTAACGGGTATGTCCCATCGCCTACGGCGCAGGGCGGCGATTCGCTCAAGGATAGCAACGGCAATCCCGCCACGATCGTGTTGGCCACTCCGTCGACGAGCGACCTGTCAGTCGATTTCGGCTTTACGAAGGGAATCGGTTCGATCGGCGACTTCGTGTGGGACGATGCCAATGGAAACGGCCTCCAGGATCAAGGCGAGCCAGGCTTGGCAGGGGTGGTCGTTCTGCTCACAGGCGCGGCCAGCGGCAGCACGACGACGGCGTCCGACGGCAGCTATTCGTTCGATGGACTCTTCGCCGGCTCCTACACGATTTCGGTATCGACGCCAGCAGGCTACCAGGCGAGTCCGTCGAATCAGGGGAGCGATCCGTCGAAGGACAGCGACGGGAGTCCGGCTGCAGTAACACTCGCAGCGAACAACAGCGCGGCCGACGGGATCGACTTCGGATTTGCGGCGATTGCCACGGGGCAGATCGGCGACCTGGTCTGGGATGACGCGGACGGCAATGGCATCCAGGATCCCGGCGAGGCCGGGATCGCGGGTGCAACCGTGACGCTGAACGGTCCTGGTGGCACCCAGGTTGCTACTACCGACGCCACGGGCGCGTACTCGTTCACGTCGCTGGCTGGGGGTACCTATTCCGTGACGGTCGCCACCCCCAACGGGTACATCTTGAGTCCGACGGCGCAGGGTGCGGATCCGGCCCGGGACAGCAACGGCTCTCCGGCCTCCGTCACACTGGCAACGTCGTCCACGATGGACGTGTCCGTGGACGTCGGCTTCGTCAGAGGGACGGGCTCGATCGGCGATTTCGTGTGGAACGATCTCAACGCAAACGGCATTCAGGACGCGGGCGAACCAGGACTGGCGGGCGTCACGGTTACGCTCTCTGGCGCCGGTAACGCCAGCACCATCACCGCGGCCAACGGCAGCTACGCGTTTGCGGGGCTGTTCGCCGGCAGCTACACCGTCACAGTGGTCACCCCAAGCGGGTACAGTCCGACGCTGTCCGGGCAGGGCGGCGATCCGCTCAAGGACAGCAACGGCAGCCCGACCTCTGTGACGCTGGCGACTCATTCTGGCGTCGATGCGGGAGTAGACTTCGGATTCGTCCAAGGTCAGGCAATCGCCGTCGATCGGTCATCCAGCTCCAGCACCGGGCTGTTCTCCCTGAGGACGTTGTCCTGGAGTCACACGATAGGTACGACTGGCACCAATCGCATCCTCATCGTTTCCGTGGGCATTAGAGCCAACAATACCCAGACGGTGGCCTCGGTGAAGTGGGGAACCGCCCCCATGACGCGCGTGGGAGCGGTCACGCAGGGCAAGAACGTTCGGGCGGAGCTGTGGTACCTCGTCAATCCGCCGACCGGGACGCGAACAATCGCTGTCGCGCTCGCGGGCGGAAAGTCGGGAGCCATGGCGGGTGGCGCGGTCTCGTTCACCGGCGTACATCAGACTACACCGTTAGGCACAGCGGTCACCAAGGCACAGTCGGCCAGTACGGCGGCGTCGCTGACGGTATCCAGCGGCGCGGGTCAGGTGGTGATCGACGTTGCCGCCAAGCAGAACAGCGCCGAGACAGTTACGGCAGGAACTGGCCAGACGCGTCACTGGGTCGGGCAGTCGGGGTCGCTTCTCGGAGTCGATAATGTGGTTGCCAGTGGCTCCAGCAAGGCCGGGGCAACGACGATGACCATGAGCTGGACCGCTTCTGCGGCCCGCCCGTGGGCGCTGGTGGCCGTGCCGCTCAAACCAGCGCCCTGAATCAGTCCGAACCCGTGGTATCGCCTAACGCCTGCTCCAGGGCGTCCGTAAACTCGGTGTTCGTCTCACGGACGATACCGACGTGCTTCCACACGAGCACGCCGCGACGATCGATGAGGTACGACGCCGGCACGCCGATCGCCATGAATTGCGTGAGAATCCGCTCGTTGGGATCGCGCCAGACCGGGTAGGTCATCGCGAACTCCTTCACGAACGCCGAGATCCTGGCATCCTCTCCGGCGGCGTCGACGCTCACACCGACGATGGACAGCCCGTCCTTCTCGCGCGTCTGATGAAGCCGCTGCAGATAGGGGATTTCTTCCCGACAGGGAGCGCACCAGGTCGCCCACACGTTGAGCAGTACGACGCGTCCCGAAAGCGACATTGTCGAGATCGTGCGTCCGTCCAGCGTTTCCGCCGAGTACACCGGGGCCGACTGGCCAACCTCCACTACTGCCGGCACCTGCTCGCCGCATGCGACGGCCAGCGCCATGACGGTCAGTCGCAAAGCAATCCATAGCGAGCGCATCGTGGTCCTAGCGTGTCCCGATGGGAGCGACCGCCAGCCGAATGCGCGCCGAGTCGCCGGGAGCCGTCCAGGAAGCGAACAAGCGCTCGCCTATACGCGCCAGCCTCGGGAAACCGCTGGCCCGGGCGTGCGTCGATCTCGCGATCACGACCGGGTCACCGGGATCAGCGCCGGGAGCAACCAGCCGCGCTCGCACTTCGGCATTGTCGCCTGACAGCCGCTCGAGCCAGGCGACCACCACGGCGCCACGCCCGTCGCTCGTCATGGCCACCCGGCCCGCCGGATTGCCCGCGTCCACACGAGTCGGACTCCCGAACGTGGCGCCGCCGTCTGACGACCAGGCGACCTGCACCTTGGCCGTGTCGCGCGCCCCGGTAAACCACGCCACGACGACGGTGTCTCCAGCCGCAACGACCGCCGGCCCGTTCACCGGGCAGGCTTCGATGTGCCAGTCGTCGTCATGAACTCGTATCGGTTCGCTCCAGCCGCCGTCGACCCAGCGCGCGATAACGATGTCCCGGATTTCCTGCTCGCTGCGATCACGATACACGACCACCGGTCCTCGTCCACTCATCGCCGCCGCGGTCTGGCAGCAGTCGCACGTCCGCGTGTCCACAACGCTCTCGGTACCAGGCGCCCCGAGTCCCGAGATCGATCGTGCATGCACCTGCATGGCTCCCCCGCCAGGATGCGTCTGGTTCCCGTCGAGCCAGAAGGCAAGGATCGAGTCCGCCATCGGGAGCATCGACACGAATCCATGTTCGGCGGTGGAACTGTCGCCATGCAATCGGAGGGGAGCGCTCCAGGTTCTGCCCTCGTCCGCGGATTGCGACAGCATGACATCGTACGAGTACTTGCTCGCCGAGCTGCGTTGCAGCCAGTGCACGTACAGCCGGCCCGCGGACGTGACCGCGACCGAAGGGAAGTCCGCCCAGTTCACGAACAGGTCGCTCCGCGTGGTGACGGTTCGGGGCGCGTCCCAGGCATCGCCCACTCGACGGGCGTACCGCAGGGCAACCGTCGAATCCGGCAGCCGTTCGAGCCACGTCATGTGCAGCGTGCCGTCGCTCGATGCAACGAGATGGCTCTCGCCGCTGTTGGCGGCGGCGGGCGAGTCGATTGGCGCGAACGCGCCGATCTCCTGCGGCGCGCCGACTCCGCATGCGGCGATGGTCGCCGAGGCGGCGAGATGGAAGAGTGCGCGGCGTGCGCAACCAAGTCGGTTCATGGCGACAAGCGCATCAACGAGGGTGGTCGGGCGTTCGGGGGTTGGCGCCATCGGCAGGCACACGGAACACGGTCCCGCCCTTCATGACGAAACGTACACGTTGCGTGGCGGTAATGTCGCTGGTCGGATCACCATCGACGGCGATCAGGTCCGCAAGCAGGCCAGGCTTCACCGCACCTAACGACTCCTGCAGATGCAGACCGCGTGCAGTCCCGGAGGTGGCTGTCCGCACAGCCTGGAGCGGCGTCATTCCATAGTCCACGAGCAACTCAAGTTCGCGGTAGTTCTCGCCGTGCGTGAACACGCCCACGTCGCTCGAGTTGAGGAACGAGACGCCGGACGCGAGCGCAAGCTTGAAGCTGGCACGCTTCTCGGCGATCCGCGGCGGATCGCTCTCGGCGCCGCGCCGCCATCCGCGATAGCGCGTCACTGCATCTCCCGCTGCCAGCGTCGGTCCGAACACTACACCCCTGCTTGCCATCAGCGCGAACGTTTCGGCGGTCGCGCCATCGCCGTGCTCGACGTTCACCACTCCAGCTTCGACGGCGCGTCGGATCGCTTCAGGGCTGCTCGCATGCACCACAACGTGACGACCGCTGCTTTCGGCGACTTCTACCGCCCGGCGCAACTCCTCTTGCGTGAATGCCGGACGAGTCTCTCCGTTTGGCCCCCAACGGTAATCAGCGTACACCTTGATCCAGTCGGCCCCGCGGCTGATCTGATCGCGCACGACCTTCACGAGCTCATCGGCGTTGCCAGCCTCTTCGGCTCCCTGGATGATGTCCATCTCCGGAACGAAACCCTTCGGTCCATAGCTTCCCTTTCCCACGATCGCCCGGGTCGTGACGAGCAGTCTTGGGCCCGGGATGACGCCCGCCTCCACAGCCCGCTTGAGCCCAACGTCGGCGTAGCCGGCGCCTTCGGTGCCCAGGTCTCGCAGTGTGGTGAAACCCGCCAACAGCGTTTGGCGCAAATGCACCGTGGCACGCGCGACGCGCATGCCTAACGGTTCGTGGAGAACCTGATCGTCCCAGCTGGCCTCGTTATACGGGTGCAGCAGGACATGGGAATGGGCGTCGATCAGGCCGGGCAGCAGGGTGAGTCCAGGAAGGTCGATGATCCTCGCGTCCTTCCCCACGGTAATATCCGTGGCGGAGCCGATCGCCTTGATGCGGTCGCCGTCTATCAGGACCACCAGTCCCTCGCGCGACCCGTCGCTCACGCCATCGAATACCCTGGCGGGCCGCAGAAGGATTGGTGATGAGGCGGCCGGGGAGGCACTCTGCGCCGACGCCGGAACGATTGCGGTAAGTCCGAGCAACGACGTCAGAACGAAACGGCGCATGACAGAACGATGGGGAAGCGTACGGGATCCTCGGCGCCTGAAGGCGCGTCTGGAAATTGCGGTGCTTCGATACGTTGCGCTACCTGATGCGTGCATCGGCCTAAGGATTGCCATCGCGTGGCACCAATCTGCCTCGCACCGACACGGCGCGCACTGCATCCCTGAATCTTCGTCAACTCTCCGGCGACTCGCCGAGCGGCTGCCGACTCCGCCCGTGGGCACGGTGGCCCAGCCGGCCGACGCAAGGGAGCGCCGTCAACTCGCCACCTGCAACGAAGGGACGGCGGGCATTGCCGAGGATAGCGCTGCCACTGCTGCATCGTTTGCTGGCACTGACGACGCGGTATCGTTCACGAGGAGCGACTATTCGTCGCTTGCGCGACTAGCTGCGCGCACCGGAAATCCCGGCGGAAGGCTCGGCGGCGAACCGACCTCCGGAATCGCCGGTACGCCGCCGGCCACGATGAATGCCATGACGTCCGCGCTACTGGCGTCCACCGGGAATACTACGTGCGATGGAAAGAGATAGACGCGGCCGGCTACGCTGTACGAGAACGGCAGATACACGGATACGTAGCCTTCCAGCCCCAGTCGCTCGGCCGATTCGTGCGTCATGAACCCAAGCGTGAGTCCGGTGTCGTTCTCGTGCATCTGCACGAGAACCGGCTTGTCGAACTTGCGCTTGTCGCCGACGACGGCGCCGACGAGATCCTTGGTGGCCGTATACAGCAACCGCACGAACGGAAGTCGCTCGAGCGAGCGATCCAGCAACGTCAGGACGCCGCGGGTCAGCAGGTTGGAGGTGAGGAATCCGAATAGCGTGATCAGTCCGATAGTCGCCAGAAAGCCCACACCGGGAATAGCGATGCCGAGCCAGCCGTCGATGGTCGTGAACGCCACCACGCACACGTAGACCGTCACAGCCACCGGGGCCAGGAAGACGAGTCCTCTGAGGAAGTACCCGAGCAGTCGTCTCATTGGTTTCCGCTATCCCGTCGTGATCGCTTCGTCCTGCACGACCCGATGCCCCTCGCGCACCCATTCGGTCATTCCGCCGTGGAGGTTCGCCGCCGGGATGCCACGGCCACGCAGCAGGCTGGCGGCGATGACAGACCTGCTTCCTCCCTGGCACTGAACGACGACCGACTCGCTACCGGTGAGTCCGAGCGAGGGCAGACGTTCGCGCAGTCTGCCTAACGGGATGTGCAGTGCGCCGGGGATGTGCCCCCCCGATCGCTCGTCGTCCGCTCGGACATCGAGCACCCGGGGTGGCAAGGCGTCCGTGGCCATCCTTTCCGCCAGCTCCATCGTGGTGACCTGGGGTACCGTGTCCAACCCGCCGTGTTGCCGTTCCCAGTCCGACATCGCGTCTGCACCGAACCAGCCAGCTACTCGATCCAGTCCGATCATCGACAACTCTGCACAGGCGGCACGGATGCGCTCATCGCTGTAGTCGCGAGCCAGGAGGTAGATATCGACATCGAACGGAAGCAACCAGCCGGCCCAGGTCACGAAGGATCTGGCCAGGGGGATGTTGAGCGTCCCTGGAACGTTACCGGCGGAATACTCGGCGTGCGGCCGGACGTCGACCACGACGCCGCCCTGTGCCAGCACGGAGTCCAGTGTCGCCGCCGGCTGGCGGGACAGTCGAGGAGCCGCACCCAGCGATGGCGGTCCATCGCGGTTCAACCGCTTCATGGTTGCGAAGTATACGGGCGGATCCGGCTGTCCCTCGAGCACGCTCTCGATAAATGTCGCCTCATCGTGACCGGCGAACGCCCAGTTCACGAGTTTTTCGTACCCGAGCGTACTCTGCGGGACCGCACCTAACGCCTTGCCGCAGGCAGAGCCGGCGCCATGCCCCGGCCAGATCTGCAGATGGTCGGGATAGCGCTTGGCGAAACGCTGCAACGATCCGAACAGCTGGGCGGCACTGCTACGCATCGTGCCGGCGATAGCCGCGGCTCGCTCGAGCAGATCCGGTCGCCCCACGTCCCCGACGAACAGGAAGTCCCCCGTGAATGCGCCGATTGGGTGGGAGGCCGTGGCCGTGTCCGTGACGACGAAGGTGAGGTGCTCCGGCGTATGGCCCGGCGTATGGACGACATCGAAATGCACCGAGCCAACGTCGAACGCGTCACCGTCGCGGAGGAGCATTGCGCCAGCCTGCGCGGCGTACCCGTACTGCCAGTCACTGCCTCCTTCGGCGGACAGAAGGAGCCGTGCGCCCGCGTGCGCTGCCAGTTCGCGGCTGCCAGACAGGTAGTCGGCGTGAATGTGAGTCTCCGTGACGTGGCTGACGCGAAGACCATGCTTGGTTGCAGCCGCAAGGTACCCGTCGATGTCGCGGTTCGGATCGATGACGAGCGCCTCGCCGGTGCGCTGGCACCCGACCAGATAGCTCGCTTGTGCGAGGCCGTCGTGATAGAATCGCCTGATCAGCAAGGGACGGAAACTCCAACGGGGGGCACGTGACCTGCGTAGCGGACCTCGAGGCCCCGAAAGCTGACCGATCGCTGGAGCCCATACCAGCCCTTGCATCTTCATCTCCCGTACCCTCTCTCCGCGTCGACTATGCGCTTCGCTGCCTGGCTGTTTCTCGCGCTCGCACTCGCCGCTCTGCCGCTCGATGCTCAATCCGGAAAGCGAGTTCTGACGCAGGACACTTACGATTCCTGGCGCACGATCTCTGGTTCGTCGCTATCTCCTGACGGCCGCTGGGCTGCCTACACTCTCTCTCCGGTGGTCGGAGACGGCGAAGTGATCGTGCGCGCGACGGAAGGCAGCACAGAGTATCGTGTGGCGCGCGGCTGGACCGGCAGACCCATCATGTCCGTGACGGTGGACTCTCCGTTCGTCGCCGCCCCGGCCCAGTTCAGCGCGGACTCGAAGTTCCTGGCGTTCCTCGGTTACGCCCCAAAGGCGGAGTTCGACCAGGCACGGCGCGACCGGAAGCCGGCTTCGCAGCAACCGAAAGCGTCGCTGACGGTGATGGAGCTGGCGACTGGACGGGCGATCGCCATCCCTCGGGTTCGCTCGTTCCGGCAGCCGCGCGAGTCTGGGCGATACCTGGCCTACCTGCTCGAAGCCGACGAGGCGCCGCGCGACAGCGCAGGCGGAACGCAGGGGGAGGGGACCCCGAACCGGAAGCGGCGCGACTACGGCTCGGTACTGGTGATTCGCGATCAGTCCGACGGCAGCGAGGTCCGCGTCCCGGATGTCGTCAGCTACGTTTTCGACGACTCCGCCAGGTTCCTTGCCTATGCGGTCACATCGCGAACTCCGGGATCGGATGGCGTCTACCTCCGATCGTTGCCCGGTGGCGCTGTTGCGACGGTGATGAGCGGGGAAGGGGACTATAGGCAGGTGACGATCGATCGGAACGGGACTGCGGTGGCATTCCTGTCCAATCGCGACGAGTTTCGGACCGAGAAGCCGCGATTCACGGCGTTCTACGCGGCGACGAAGGAACCGAACGCCATAGCCATTGTCGCGCCCGGCCAGATCGATGGCCTCAACGCCTCAGACAAGGGACGCCTGGAGTTCGTTCGCGATGGTAGCGCTCTCGTGTTCGGTATCGCACCCACGCCACGCGATTCGATTCCGGCCGATTCATTGGCTGACAAGGCTGTGTTTGATCTGTGGAATTGGAAAGACGACCGCTTGCAACCTCAGCAGCGGCTCGAGGCGGCGCGCGATCGTGATCGAACGTTCGCAGCATGGTTCGACGTGAAGTCGCGCAAGGTCGTGCGTCTGGCGAACGACTCCATGCCGACAGCCCAGGTGAGCGACGATGGGCGCGT
The DNA here is from genome assembly GCA_019186945.1 of Gemmatimonadaceae bacterium. Taxonomy (GTDB): domain Bacteria; phylum Gemmatimonadota; class Gemmatimonadetes; order Gemmatimonadales; family Gemmatimonadaceae; genus JABAQJ01. The sequence continues at coordinate 92,408 of JABAQJ010000017.1, read as the reverse complement.
GGCACTCCAGGTCACCCCGGTTCCATACATGGTCGAGGCGATGTGGGGCGAAGGTGGCAGCGATGTCTATGTAACTGACCCGACCGCGGGCCGCACGAGCAAGGTTGCGAGCAAGGTCGAGTTCAACGCCACGCTCTCGCCTGGAGGCCGGTATATTCTCTGGTTCCAGAACGATCGCTGGAACGCCTACCACGTCGCGACCGCGAAGACGGTCGATCTGACGGGCGCACTCAAGGGTGTTTGTTTCTCGAACGAGTTGTTCGATCAGCCGGACACTCCACCGCCATACGGCGTAGCCGGATGGACGCGTGGCGATCGGAGCGTGCTCGTGTACGATCGTTACGATGTCTGGGAACTGGATCCATCGGGACAGCGCGCGCCGCACGTCGTTACGGATTCGGCCGGCGTGCGATCGCAGACGGCGCTTCGCGTAGTAGACCTCGACCCCGAGGATCGATACATCGATCCGGGCGCGCCGTTGCTGCTGCGCGCGTTCAACGAGAAGACGAAGGCGAGCGGCTTCTACCGCGATCGGCTCGATGGCACGCGGGCGCCGGAATCCATCATCATGGCGGACCGGAACTTCGGCATGCCGCAGCGGGCCCGTCACGCAGACCGGTTGCTGCTTACGGAACAGACGGTTGCCGAGTTCCCCGATCTGTGGGCGGGATCGTCGCTGACGGACCTCGTGAAGATCTCGAATGCTAATCCGCAGCAACAGGAATACCTGTGGCCGAGTGTGGAACTGGTTTCGTGGCGGAGCGACGACGGCATTCCCCTGCAGGGTCTCCTGTATCGGCCCGAGGGATTCGATCCGTCGCGCAGGTACCCGATGATCGTCTACTACTACGAGCGTCTCTCCGATGGGCTGCACAACTACAACGCTCCCACGGGTCGCAACGTCATTAACCCGTCCGTCTACACATCGTTAGGTTATCTCGTTTTCTTCCCGGACATCGTCTACGAACCCGGCTGGCCGGGGCCGAGCGCCGTCAAGAGCATCCTGCCGGGCGTGCAGTCGCTGGTCGCGCGCGGATTCGTCGAGCCAGGCGCGATCGGGCTCGCGGGGCAATCGTGGGGTGGTTATCAGACGGCCTATCTCATCACCCAGACCAGCATGTTCGCGGCGGCAGTCCCGAACGCACCGGTCGCCAACATGACGAGTGCGTACGGCGGGATCCGCTGGGGCTCGGGTCTCGCCCGCGCGTTCCAGTACGAGCACACGCAGAGCAGAATCGGCGGTTCGCTCTGGGAGTACCCGATGCGCTATCTCGAGAACTCGCCGCTCTTCCAGCTCGATCGCGTGACCACGCCGGTCTTCTTCATGCATAACGACGCCGATGACGCGGTACCATGGTATCAGGGGATCGAACTGTTCGTCGGTCTGCGCCGCCTGGGCAAGGAAGTGTACTTCATCACCTACAACGGCGATGTCCACAATCCGCGAAAGCGCGCAAATCAGAAGGATGTGGATCTGCGCATGCAGCAGTTCTTCGCCACCAAGCTCAAAGGCGCTCCAGCCCCGGACTGGATGGTGAAGGGGATCCCGTTCCTGGAGAAGGGACGCGATCAACTCGCTTCTCCCAAGGTTGCGCCGGGCTCATCGGACTCGGGGCGGCTGTAGTGCAGGTGCGAGCCGCAGTCGTGGCACGTCCCAGATCCTGGGCGACTCCGCAGGCGGCGACTCCACCGCCTGCACGAGAGCTCCGAGCATCCTGGGAAGCGTGACGAGGTCGAGTCGCTGCGCCGTCTCGCGCGTCGCCGGAAGCGCTTTCATCGCCCAGTAGAGCGGGGCCAGCGCGTGTGGCCAGCGATGACCGGGCCCCAGCACGTACCACGGCCGGAGGAACGTCGCGGGGATGCCCGCCTCACGGATCGTCGCCTCGCCTCGTGCACGCACGCTCACATATGCGGCCATGATCGCCGCCGGCCGCGCCACACTCACGTAGATGAAGTGCGTCACGCCGCCGGCGCGGGCAGCCCCGACCGCTGCCAGCACCGATGCCATGTCGACGCGCTCGAACTCAGCGGCTTTCGAGGGGCTCGGGTGAGGAGTGCCGACAAGATGTACGAATGTGTCACATGGTGCGACGCGCTCCGAGAACGTCGCCGCGTCGAGCGCGTCCCCGATGATCGTTTCGCACGCTGCGGGCGCCGGCCGGATTCCCCGCACCAGCGCGCGAACGCGGTGGCCTCGCGAGAGCAGCAATGGTATCAGCCGCGAGCCGAGGTACCCCGTCCCACCGGTAACGAATACGTGATGTAGTGCAGCCATCGAAGTCCGGTCGCCGTTACGGTGTCGAGGTCACGTGCCAGTCACCCAGCCGCGGCCCCGTCGACAGTCCCGATCGAGCGGGAACGCAAACTGGCGCGGCCGCGCGCAAGTTCCATCACGCCGTGCTTCGCGAAACGAAGCGAGGCGCTGTAGACTTACGCCGATGACGAGCACACGCATTCCGCCGAACGACACGGCACAGGTATCGTCGTCCCAGCCGACTTGGACGGTCGAGCAATCGAAGGCGCTTTACAATATCGACGGGTGGGGAGTCGGTTTCTTCGACATCAACGAGAAAGGACATGTGATCGTGCGTCCGGATCCCGACCGCCCGGACGCATCGATCGACCTGTTCGAACTCTCGCGCGATCTGGAACAGCAGAACGTGATGCTGCCGGTCCTGCTCCGTTTCTCCGACATCCTCAAGACGCGGATCGAGCAACTCAGCGAGCGGTTTCATTCGGCGATCAGGGAGTTCGAGTACACCGGCGGTTACACCACGGTGTACCCGATAAAAGTGAACCAGCAGCGCCATGTCGTCGAGGAGATCGTCGAGTTCGGGATCACCCATGGCGTCGGGCTCGAGTGCGGGTCAAAGCCCGAGCTTCAGGCGGTCCTCGGTCTCTCGGAGTCCGCCGAGCACATCATCATCTGCAACGGCTACAAGGACGAGGAGTTCATGCGGCTTGCGCTCATGGGGCAGAAGCTTGGCCATCGCGTCTTCATCGTCCTCGAGCAACTCAGCGAGCTCGATGTTCTGCTCGACGCGGCGCGCGACCTCGGCGTCGTTCCGACAGCCGGCGTCCGCATCAAGCTGGCGTCCGAAGGCGCGGGCCGCTGGGCAGAGAGCGGCGGCGAAAAATCCAAGTTCGGCCTCAACGTGGCTGAGTTGATCAAGCTGATCGACCGACTACGCGAACGCGATCAACTCCACGTGTTGAAGCTGATCCATTTCCATCTTGGAAGCCAGATCACGGACATCCGCTTCATCAAGGCGGCCCTGCAGGAGATCACACGCTTCTACGCGGAACTCCGTACGCTGGGAGTCGACATTACGCACGTCGACGTCGGTGGCGGCCTGGGCGTCGATTACGATGGCACGAACTCCACATCGCACGCCAGCGCCAACTACACACTGCAGGAATACGCTTCGGACGTCGTGTACACGATCGCCGAGATGTGTCGCGAGCACGACCTGCCGATGCCGCACCTGATCAGCGAATCGGGACGCGCACTGACGGCTCATCACGCCCTGCTCCTGCTCAAGGTCATTGACGTCGAATCCCATGCGGATCCCACGCTGCCGGATCTGACAGACGATGCGCCAGCGCTCCTCGTGGAGATGATGGAGGACTTCCGGGCGGTCACGAAGAAGAAGCTCGCGCGACGGAAAATCATCGAAATCTATCACGACGCGACGTTCGACAAGGAGAAGGCGCAGCAGCTGTTCACGGCTGGCGTCATGACGCTCCGCGAACGCGCCATGGCGGAGACGATCTATATCGCCACGGTGAACCGGATCGCGCAGCACATCGAGGAGAGCGCCAACGGTTTCGACGAGATCTCGAAGGACGTGTCGGCGGCACTCGTCGATCGCTACTTCTGCAACTTCTCGCTCTTCCAGTCGTTACCGGACTCGTGGGCGATCGATCATCTCTTTCCGATCATTCCCATCCATCGTCATACGGAGCGACCGGACCGCCGAGCCACGCTGCAGGACATCACATGCGACTCCGATGGCAAGATCGACCGGTTCGTCGGCGACAAGCACGGCCGGCCGAGCCTCGAGCTTCACACGTATCGCGAGGATGAGGAGTACGTGTTAGGCGTCTTCCTGACGGGCGCGTATCAGGAAATCCTCGGTGACCTGCACAACCTCTTTGGCGACACGAACGCCGTCCATATCCGCATGCGCGATGGGGGCTACGACATCTCGCACCTGGTACACGGGGACACGGTGACGGAGGTGCTCAACTACGTGCAGTTCAGTTCTGCGGGTCTGCTGACCACGTTCCGGCGCAAGGTGGCCTCGGCACCGGGTCTCACCCGCCAGGAAGCGAATACCTTCATCGCGGAGTACGTGGCCGGGCTGGAGGGCTACACGTACCTGGAGGGCGACGCCGCGAAATAGCGGGGCCGGCGTACGCCGCTGCAAGCAATCTGACTTGGAAGTGCATCCCAAAGTGAGCGACGCCGCCAAGTGGCGCGTGGCCAGCCTTCGCTCCCTCCCCAAGCAAGTCGACTTCAGCTAGAGCCGGGCGCCGTTTGAGCCCGGCTCTAGCGACAATGGCACTCGATCAACCGAACCGTCTCGCCACCTCACCCCAGTTCACCACGTTCCACCAGGCCGCGATGTAATCGGGGCGCCGGTTCTGGTACCGCAGGTAGTAGGCGTGTTCCCACACGTCGAGTCCGAGCAGCACGTTGCCGGCGCTCACACCGTCCATCAGCGGATTGTCCTGGTTTGGCGTCGAAGAGATCGACAGGACGCTGCCCTTCCTCACCAGCCAAGCCCACCCTGAACCGAATCGGCCAGCGCCAGCAGCTGCGAATTGCTCCCGAAATCCGGCGAAATCGCCGAACGACGCCCGGATGGCGTCGCCCAGCGCACCGCCAGGTTCACCACCCGCACCCGGCGCCATCACCTGCCAGAACAACGTGTGGTTCCAGTGCCCACCGCCATTGTTGCGTACCGCGGTGCGAATGTCCTCGGGAACGGATGCCAGGTCACTCACCAGGGCATCGACGGACTTGGCATGTAGCGACGGATGCTTGTCCAGCGCCGCGTTAAGGTTGTTGACATATGCCTGATGATGCTTTCCGTGGTGGATCTGCATCGTCTGCGCGTCGATGTGCGGTTCCAGGCCATCGAATGCGTATGGCAAGGGCGAAAGTGCATGTGCCATGTCGTGAACTCTCCGATGTGAAGGCGACGCCACCGGCGTCGCATGAGTTACTTCCCCGCTACCTGCGTGGCGTGACGTCGTTCCTTAAGCCACGCCAGCAGCCCCGGGAGAATCGACAGGAAAATCACCGTGATGATCACGAGCTCGATGCGCTTGTCGATACCCGGAACATACTGTCCGAGGAAATATCCCGTGAAGAGCATGCTCCAGATCCAAACGGTCCCGCCCAGGATGCTGAACGTCAGAAAGACCTTGTAGTCCATTCGACCTACCCCGGCCACGAGCGGAGCGAAAGTGCGAATGATCGGCATGAACCGCGCGAGCACCACGGTCTTCGGCCCGTGCTTCTCGTAGAATGCATGGGCCCGGTCCACATGCTTCCGGTGGAAGAAGATCGACTCGCTCCTATTGAAGATCCGCGCACCCGTCAGGCGGCCGATCCAGTAGTTCGTGTTGTCGCCGACGATGGCTGCAACGTTCAACAGCAGACCGAGCTGGTACACATCGAGCGCGAAACCCTGCGAGGCAAGGAGGCCGGCGGTCACTAGCAGGGAGTCGCCGGGGAGGAAGAACCCGAAGAACAGCCCGGTCTCCGTGAAAATGATGGCGGTAAGGCCGAAGTAGCCGGCCCACTGCACGAGCGCTGGTAGGTCGCGCAGTCGTTCGAAAAGATCGGCAAGGAATGACATGATGGGGATTCGAGGAAGAGCGACGCGAAACCTCGACGGTAGGCGTCCTGGGGTCAACGCCCAGCCGCTTGCGTTACCGCCAGCGACCCGACAGACTCGCCGGGATGCCAGATCCACGCCATCCCGGTGCCGGCCCACTCGACGTACTGGTCGTCTCACACACGCACTGGGACAGAGAGTGGTATCGGACGGCGGGCGAGTTCCGGCAGCTCCTGGTCGCACTCATTGACGATCTGCTGGATAGGCCAGGCACCGCTCCGTTCCTGCTGGATGGCCAGGCGATCCTGGTCGACGATTATCTCGACGTGCGGCCTGAGCGCTCCAGCGATCTGCGCCGGGCTTTCGCGGATGGGCGACTGGAAGCAGGGCCATGGTTCGTACTCTCCGACGAACTCATCCCTTCGGCTGAGGCCCTTGTCCGTAACCTGCTCGCCGGTTCGCGTGTCTTGCGCCGGCTGGGAGCATCGCCGCCTCCCGTGCTCTACTCACCGGACGCGTTCGGCCATCCGGCCGCTCTCCCGGAGTTGGCCCACGGTTTCGGGGCCGGTCTCGCCATCGTCTGGCGCGGGTACGGCGGTGCCCGCTGGCCGGCCGGCGATCTCGTCCGCTGGCGTGCGCCCAGCGGTCGGGAGTGCGTCCTCCTGCATCTCGCTCCAGATGGCTACGAGATTGGCGCGTCGCTGCCGATCGCTTCCGACGCGGCGACTCGACGCTGGCGCGAGCTTCGCGACATCCTTGGTGGTCGGAGCATGCTTGGCATCGTGTTGCTGCCCAACGGCGCCGATCACCATGCCCGCCAGCTCAATCTCGATCGGGCGCTAGCCGAACTCGGAGAGGCTGCGATTCCGGACCGGGTGCGTGCCGCCGGCTTGGCGCAGCTGGCGGGAGAAATCGTCTCGCGGGCGGCAGCGGAGCGCCTGCCGTCGATCCGCGGCGAATTGCGCGACTCGTATGGCTACACCTGGACGTTAGGTGGAACGCTTGGAGCGCGAGCGGCGCAGAAGCGAGCCAATGCCCGTGTCGAGCGGCTCCTGGTCCGCGACGTCGAGCCCTGGGTAGCGTTCCTCCCGCGGCGCGGTGCCGCACACTCGGCGGTCCTCGTGGACGCATGCTGGCGCGCAGTGCTGCTGGCCCATCCGCACGATTCTCTCTGCGGCTGCTCGACGGACGATGTCGCGACAGCCGTGGATGCCCGGCTCGTCGCCGCGATTCGCGAAGGCGAGTTTCTCCGTTATCGCACCCTTCGGGAATTGCTGGGCCACAGGCCGGACCTGGCGCGTAGCGATGTCGACGCATGGCGTCCCCGCCTGATCGTTCGCAATCGGGCGCCGCGCCCGCGGAGCGGCGTGGTAGAGATCGAATGGGATGTGCCGCTCGCTCACGTGCGTGTCGGACCGGGTTCGGCGTCCCTGGCGCCTCAGGCGATTCCGAACTCAGGGAGCCGGTCGCTCCATGGCCTGCCTACGTTTCAAACCCTGGCCCGGAAACGCCTGCACATTCGAGAAGAATCGCCGCGGGACTATCCGCGCGACGAACTGGTCGAGCGCCGGCGCGCTCTCACGTGGATCGACGCCGTTCCGGCATACGGGATGCGCGTTGTGCCTCCGGGCCGCGGCGATGTCCGGGCCGCCGAGTCCGTTGTGCCGGCAAGTGCCGGATCGGCGTCCATCGCGAATGGCGTGCTGTCTGTCGAGGTTCGGGGCGACGCGATCAGGCTCACAGCCGGCGCACGTGAGCTTCCGGCTTTCCTGTCGTTCGAGTCAGAGGCGGACGCAGGCGACCTCTACACGCCGTCGATTCTCACAGGATCCCGCTGCATCGGGACTCTGGCGCGATGGCGCGTGACGGCGAAGGGTCCGTGGCGCAGCGAACTCACGACATGGTGGACCGTACCGGTCGCCGAGCGAACCGTGCACACGGCGACGGGGGAGCGAGTGCGGCATCGTCGGACGATGGCACTGGTGGAGGCGAGGTTGCAGCTGGACGCCGGCGCCTCGTTCGTGCGAATAGTCGTGCGAGGCGTGTGGCGGGCGTCGGATGCACGGCTCCGAGTCCGCCTCGATACCGGGATTGCGAGCGCGCGAACCTGGGCGGACGCGATGTTCGGCGACGTCGAGCGCGCGCGACCGGAACTTCGCTGCGCCGACCGGGCTGTCGAACAGCTGCAACCGGGTGCGCCGCTCCATCGGTTCGTCTCGCGCTACTCGGCACGGTCCGGGACGACCGTGTTCAGTGACGGACTCGCGGAGTACGAGGCGGACGACGACGCGTCGATTGCCATTACGCTCGTGCGATCCACCGGTGACCTGTCTCGCGCCCACCTGCCGGAGCGTCCGGGTCATGCGGGATGGCCCACGGCCACACCCATGGCACAGAGCAGGGGACCGTACGAGGCAACGTTCGCCCTGGCGCTGCACGGGCCGCGGACGCCGGACCAGGTCGTGGCGGTGCATGAGATGGCGGAAGACGTGTTGCTCCCCATCGTCGGGACGACCTGGCGTTCTGCCATCGATCCTCCGGTCGCCTTCCACGGCATCGAACTAGCCGGTCGCGGGCTGGTCTTCTCGTGCGCGAAGCCCGGGGAGGATCGGTCGTGGACGGCGGTGCGCTGTCTGAACGTACTGGAGGAGTGTGTCGAGGGAAGCTGGCGACTTCCCGGTGCGATCGATGCCATGCTGGCACGCCTCGACGAAACCCCGTTAGGCGCATTACCGATCGCGGAAGGGCGAGTCGCCTTCATCGCTCCACCGCGATCGGTCGTCACCATCCTGTTGCGGCGATGGCTGCCGGCCGAGGTTGCGCCGGACGGATAGCGCCGTCTACTTGACCTGGAAGTCCCGCGATCCAACCGTGGCGCCGTCCAACCAGATTTCCACCTTGTATTTCCCGGCTGGCCACGCGGACTTCTTCGAGATGTGAAACTCGGTCACCGTAGTCGCGTTGGTCGCATCCGTTCGTGCGATGGCCTGCGACGTCGAGTCCACGAGTTGACCGGTTTGGAACGTCCACTTGGCGGTCAGCGCCGATGTCGGTGCCGCGTTCTGCACGGTGACCGATACGTAGATCGTATCGCGCCTGCCGAACACCGATGCCGTGTCCGACACGACGTTGTTGCTACCGAGGTGGCGGCCAAGTGCGATCGCAGACACGCTGGGCGAGGGGGCCGGCGCGACAGCGACCGCGGAATCGGTCGCCTGTTCTGCCTTCTTGCCGCACGCGAGCGCGATGCTGCAAACAAGGAGTACGGCTGGGGCCGTCTGGAATCGAGACATGCTTCGCACCTCGTTAGGCCTGCGGGATCCTTAGAACTTGACCCGGGTGGATCAAGTCAGGATTCCGGACGATGTCCTTGTTCGCCTCCCAAATCAGCTTCCACTTGCTGGCGTCGCCGTACACCTGGCGCGAAATCCTGGAAAGGGAGTCGCCGGACTTCACGGTGTAGGTCTGCTGTTGCGCTTCCGCCTCGGGCATCGACGCCGAGGAACTGCCGCTCTCCACATCGGAGAAATCCGGAAGCGGCTCGTTCGGGTTCGTCATGGTGGCTGCCGGTAATGTGTGGTCCGTGTCGTCAATCGCTCAGGACGAACGTGACTTTGAGCGAAACGCGATACTCCTGAATTTTCCCGTTCTTGAGTTCGACGCGCATGCTCTTGACCCAAGCGCCGCTGACGCCGCGTAGAGTCTTGTTTGCGCGCTTGAGTCCATTCTGAATGGCGTCGTCGAAGCTCTTGGTGCTCGACGCAATGATTTCCGAAACCTTGGCGATGGCCACACGGACCTCCCGAATCTGGGTGTAAGGTGCGGGGCGACGGTGCTGCGGAGGCCAGATGGCGCGCGGCAGGTCGCACGATGTTCTCAACATGACGGCACGGTCGCCGTGACGCCAGCATCTACGGCGGCTTACTGTGCTAGGCGCGGTCGGCCAGAACGACGACGCGATGGCCGGACAAATGGTCGCGCAGTGCATCGCCAATTACCGTCGTCGCCAGGACAGTGAGGATCAGCGCCAGGCCGGGTGCGATCGCGATCCACGGAGCGGTGACGATGAGTTCGCGTCCGCCGGCAATCATGTTTCCCCAGCTGGGATCGGGAGGCTGGACGCCAAGGCCGAGGAACGCCAGGCCGCTTTCGAGGACGATGGCGTTACCGACCCCAAGCGTGGTGGCGACTATCGCCGGGCCGATCGCGTTAGGCACGACGTGACGCCACAACAGACGCGCCGGTCGACTGCCCAATGCCGTCGCCCCCTGCACGAACGGCAGTTCGCGGACGCCGAGCACTTCGGCGCGGATCATTCGGGCGACACCCATCCATCCAGTGACGGCGAGCACCAGCACGACCGTTCCGGCACCGGGTTGCCAGAGCGCAGCCACCAGCAGCAACAGGATCAGGCGCGGGATGGCGAGGAGCATGTCCGCCAGTGCCATCGCCACACGATCCACAACACCCCGGCTCCACCCCGCCCACGCGCCAACCGCCACGCCTACCGCCGATGCCAGAAGCGATCCGCCGATGCCGATGGCCAGCGACAACCGGGCGGCAACCAGGATCCGCACCACCAGGTCGCGGCCGAAGCGATCGGTACCGAACAGGTGCCAGTGGCCGGAGCCATCCCTTCCCAGAGGCTCCACCAGCCCATCGGCGAGGACTTGCCCGTCCTGGGGCGACATCGCCGGCACGACCGCGGCGGCAACGGCGAGCGCCACAAGGCACCACAGCGAGAGGCGCGCTGCCCGCGTCATCCGCGCCTTCGTGGATCGAGAGCCGGCAACAGCAGGTCCGCGATGAGGTTCGCGACGATCACCACGAAGGCGTAGGCGATCGTCACCCCCATTACCACCGGGTAGTCGCGTGACGCGATGGCCGACAGCATTGCCCGCCCCATTCCGGGCCAGGCGAATACAGTCTCGACGAACACCGATCCGGCAACGACGCCGGGAAGCGCCAACCCGAGCAGCACAACCAATGTCGGAAGGGCATTCCAGAGCAGGTGGATGCGATGGACCTGTCGCGTCGACAGGCCTTTCGCTCGCGCTGTCCGCACCCAGTCTTCGTGCAGGAGATCGAGCAAGCGCGATCTGCCATAGCGGGCGATACCGGCAGCCCCAACAGACGTCAGTACCGCCACCGGAAGTACCGAGTGCCGAAGCAGGTCAGCTACGCTGGAAAGCGAGAATCCGATGCGGGCGGGATCCGTCATCCCGAACGCCGGCAGGCGCGCCCAATGCGGAAACCCAAGTCGTGCCGCACCGTACGTGAACACGGCGACGAGTGTGAGCGCCACCCAGTAGCTGGGCGCCGCATACACCGCGATCGTCGCCGACGTCACCGCCGTATCCAGTCGCGATCCAGCGTGCCGAACCTGCCAGAAGGCCACGCCGATACCCAGCAGGAATGTCAGCGCCAGCGAGCACGTCCCTAGCCACAGCGACACCGGTAACGTGCGACCGAGGATCCGGGATACGGGCTCGCGCAGGGCGAAGCTTTCGCCAAGGTCGCCGCTGAACACGAGCCCAACCCACCGTGCATATTGCGTGGCAAGCGGCGCGTCGAGCCCGAACTCGGCACGTGCTCTCGCGACGTCCCCGGCGCTGGCGGACGGCGGCACGAGCAGGTCCGCCGTATCGCCCGGTGCCGCACGCACCAGGATGAAGGTGAGCGTGACCACCAGCCAGAACAGCAGGAATGCATCGAGGGCGCGCCTGACGAGAGCATGCACACGGTGATATTGCCACGAGGCGCGCGGTCGTCAACGGTGGCCACGAACGCCCTGCTTGTGGCGCTGATGTCGGGCGCGGCCTGCGCCGCTCCGTCCGAGCGGACCGGGACAGTGGTGTACGCGACCGGCGCCGACCTGGAAGGCGCGAATCCCATCACCACCGTCCACCCGCTCGCACGCCAGGTCCAGCGCCACGCGCTGCTCGTGACACTGACGCGTTACGATTCGCTGCTCAAACCCTCGCCGTACTTCGCGCGCCGATGGACGTGGTCCGCCGACCGCCGCGTTCTCTCGTTCGCTCTCGACTCATCGCTATACTGGCACGACGGCGTCCGCACGACGGCGCGAGATGCCGCCTTTACGCTGCGCGCGGTGATGGATCCGACGTCCGCGTCGCCCAGGGCCGCGGACGTTGCTGCCATCGATTCGGTCACGGCGCCGGACGACACGACGCTGACTATTTTCTTCCGGAGCCCACAGCCAGCGCTGTCCACGGTATTCTCCGAGCTTCCGATCGCCCCACGACACCTGCTCGCGTCCGTTGCGCCGCGGGATCTGCGCCGCGCCAGCTTCAACACGGCGCCGGTCGGCAACGGGCCGTTCCGTTTCCTGCGCCGCGACCCTGGCCAGAGATGGATTTTCGACAGGAATCCGGCATTTCCGAAGTCGTTAGGTGGACCACCAAGTATTGAGCGTCTCGTCGTCACCCTGGTGGACGAGCCGACGACGAAGTTCGCTGGTCTGGTCTCCGGCGATCTCGACGTCGCCGGTATCGCACCCTCCATGGCGGCCCTCGTCGATCGCGACCCGGCTCTCCGAACCATCGCGTATCCCGTCCTCGCCACCCAGGTGCTGGTATTCAATACCGCGCGCCCACCGCTCGACGACATCCGGGTACGACGCGCCATCGATGTCGCGATCGATCGCGCACGACTGGTGAGGGTGGCGCTCGCCGGGTTTGGCACGCCAGCCGACGGCGCCATCCCTCCGGAGCATCCAGCCTGGACCGCCAGCGCGCGCTCCCCTGCACGCATCGCCGACTCTCTGCTCGACGCCGCCGGATGGACGCGCGGGTCCGGCGCGATTCGCAGCAAAGGCCGTGCTCCGCTGGCCTTCACGCTCCTGACGGTCGGGAGCGGCGATAACAGCATCGAACAGTTGATCCAGGCCGACCTCCGCGCCCATGGCATCGACATGTCCATACGCCAGCTCGAACTCGGCGCGTTCCTCGCCATCGCCCGCGCGCCGGCCAAGGAGTTCGATGCCCTGATCACGCTCGTCCCAGGCGATCTGGGACTCGCCTACCTGCGCGGAATGTTCGACGGCGCCCTCAGCGGTGGCGCACTGGACTACGCGGGCTTCCATACCGCGCAGCTGGATTCGGCTTTCGGCGCTGTGCGCGCCAGTACCGACGCGCGCGGCGAACGGACAGCGTGGCAACACGTCCAGCGCCTGCTCTCCGAGTCGCTTCCGGTCACGTGGCTGTACCACGCACGTGGCGTCCAGGGTGTCAGTCGGCAACTCTCAGGCGTGGTGATGGACCTGCGCGGCGAGCTTGTCACTATCTCCCGATGGACGAGGGCGGGAACGACGCGCGATCCACTCCCGTGAGCCGGCTGTTTCCGATCGACATCGCGCGACGACGGCTGGTCATCCGGACGCCTGAACTATCGGCGCTTGCGGAGTCGTTGCAAGAAGATCTCGCGGTTGCAGGAGCGTTCGGTCTAGACTGGCTGCCGCCGGAGAAGGCAAAACTCACGCGACGCGGTGGCCGGTGTTCGGCAGACGGCATGCTGTTGCGCTTCGACCCCGGCTCACCACGGGCGCACACGTGCCCGCAATGCGGCGCGATGTACCGGGATGAAGTGCACTACCGCTGGTGGATCATGAACTACCACCTCTGGCTTGCCGAGCGCGCTGTGCATACCGCCGCCCTGAGCGCTCTGCTGGGAACGCCACGATTGGCGACGCTTGCCGAGTCCATCCTGACGCGCTATGCAGATCGGTATCTCGACTATGCGAACAGGGACAACGTGCTCGGGCCAACCCGTCTGTTCTTCAGCACCTACCTCGAGTCCATCTGGCTGCTCCAGATCGCAGCGACCATCGATCTGCTCGAGGCCGCGTGGGGAAGGAGCACGACCGGCGACAGAGCACGCGACCGAATCGTGGAACCAAGCGGCAAGCTGATCGCGGGATTCGACGAGGGTGACTCCAACCGGCAGGTCTGGAACAACGCGGCGCTCGTTGCCTGCGGTCGCCTCCTCGATCGTCCAGAACTGGTGGATCGTGCTACCACGGGCAGCACCGGTCTCGTGCGACACCTGACGACCGGATTGCTGGCCGACGGTACATGGTACGAGGGTGAGAACTACCATCTGTTCGCTCACCGCGGTCTTTGGTACGGCGTGACGTTCGCCGAACGCGCCGGCGTCGATATCCCGGCGGAGCTCCTTGCCAGGTTCGACCTTGGCTTCAGGACACCTTTCGTCTCGGCGTTGCCAGACCTCACGTTCCCCGCGCGTCGCGATTCGCAGTACGGCGTGTCGCTACGACAATGGCGCGTGGCCGAGTCGTGCGAACTGGGCGTGGCGCGGAATCCGGATGACCAACCGTTGCTCGCCGCGTTAGGTGAGTTGTATCGGATAGACGTGCCGTCCGGCGACACCGGCCGGTCACGCTCCACGGCCGAAGTCGAGCAGAACGCTCCGCCGGTCCGTCTCGCACGAGCGTCCGCCAGCTGGAAAGCGCTGCTGTTTGCTGTCGAGTCGTTGCCCAGCATCCACCAGGCGACCCCGGCGTCGGCGCTGCTCGCGGCGCAGGGATTCGGCGTGATCCGCCGAGACCGCGGAGAGACCTACGTAGCGCTCGATTATGGGAACAGCGGTTCCGGCCACGGACATCCCGACAGGTTGAATCTCTGGCTCGTACGCGGCAGACATCGCGTGCTGGAGGACGTCGGCACGGGCTCCTACACATCGCCGGATCTTCACTGGTACCGAAGTTCGCTGGCCCACAACGCTCCTTTGGTGAATGGCGTGTCGCAGGATCGTGTCGATGGCGAGTTGCTCGGATTCGAGGATCGAGATGGTGCGGGAGTTATCGCAGCCCGAGCGGAAGTCGCACCGAACGTCGTGGTCACACGTGTCGTGGTCGTGTTCGACAGGTGCCTGGTCGATCATGTTTCCTGGACAGCTCGCCACGAATTGCAGCTCGATCTGCCCGTTCATGCTGTCGGGGAACTGTCTGGCGTGACCTCGTGGGAGCAGGCGCCGATCGGCGGTGGCCAGGGGACGGCGGACGGGTTTGATTCCGTGATCTCGGCGTGGCGCGCGACCGCTACGTCGCAGCGCCTGTACCTGACGACTTCAGGAGCACACGCATGGTTCGATGCAGTCGGCGTCGAATGGTGGAGAGCGATCGGCCCCGGCCCGCCGGGCCAGCCACCACGCGAGTTCCATCTGCAGCGCATGCGCGCCAGCAACGGCAGTCTCCGTAGCGTTTGGGCGTGGTCCTCCGATGTTTCCGAAGTGGAGTTCGGGCAGTCTACGGTCACGATCCGATGCGCCGAGGGATATCTGGCGACCGCGCTCACGAATGACGGCGGGATCCGTATCCGCAGCACGATCCCCGGCATTGCCGACACCGAACGACTCATTCGGGCCGCTGCGTCGTCGCCGCGGCATCGGCACGTTCCCGAGCACCGCGACGCTCGGCCGCGACCCACGATAGTTCCTTCCCGTGCGCTGGCAGTGGGTGCGCCTGACGGCGAGCCGGGTCACGTGGGGATGGACACGGTGACGGAAGACACTGTCGGTTTCGTCCTCGGCGAAGCCTCGTACCGCCGCTCCGAACCTACCTGGGCCGAGGCAGGTCGGCCCACCGCGCGCGTCACCGTCCATGCCAACCCCGAGTCGCTTCTCGTGGGCGTCGACGTGGAGACACCGCACGCGGTATTCGCCCCGCGGCGAGAAGAGAATCCGCTTGACAACGAACACCCGGATACCAACTCCGATGGCGTGCAACTCTACCTGCACTCGGGCGGACGCCAGATGTCCTGGATACTAGTCCCGGAGCCCTTGCACTCGGGGGCCGTGCGAGTGACATCTGGTGGGCGAGCGGCTACGGCGATGGAGGAGCCTTCAGCCCGTGCGGTCGTCTCCGCGAATGGATGGCGCATGCAGATCGCGATTCCGCGCAGCCTGCTGTCGGAGTCGGGAACCGTTCCATTCCTGTTCGACCTCATCGTCAATCTGATGGCGCCGGAACGCGAACGTCGCCAGGGCCAACTGGTGTTGAGCGGTGCGCGCGGAGAATGGGTCTATCTTCAAGGGGACCGCCAGAACCCGGATCGCGCTCTCCCTCTTGCAATCGTCGATGACTGAATCGCTGCTGAACCGTGTACGCGTGGTGCTCTACGAACCGCAGGATCTGGTGAATATCGCGGCCGGAGTGCGGGCGATGAAGAACATGGGTATTCGCGACCTGTATCTCGTTCGTCCAGCGTTGTTCGATAGCTGGCGCGTGGAGGGCATCGCCCACGACACGTCGGATATCGTGCGTCGCGTTCAGGTGCACGAGTCGCTCGCTGACGCGTTGGCGGACTGTGTATTCGTGGCGGCCTTCACGGCACGGAACCGGTCCGCCAAGTGGGCTGTGTCGACTGCTCGCGAGAGCGCCTTCCGGCTGCTCGATCGTGCCGCCGATGGTCCCGTTGCCGTGCTGTTTGGCCGTGAAGACTGCGGCCTGCCGAACGAAGCGCTCGACAGGGCACATCTCCACGTGACGATACCTACGACCGACCATGCGTCGCTCAACCTGGCGCAAGCGATCATCGTCGCACTATACGAACTTCACCTGGCGGCCGGCGATGCCTCTCGCGGGCGGAAGCCACCTCGGAAGGACGCGCCGCCGGCGCCTGCCGAGGCCATCGAGCGATACTTCGCTGACGCCGAGCGTTCGCTGGAGGCCATCGACTTCTTCAAGACGCGACACCGGGATAACATCCTGCGGACCCTCAGGTCTCTTACCCTCCGCGCCGGTCCGGACGCGAGGGAAATCCAGCTGCTCCGCGCCATGGCCATCGAAGTCGTGAACAAGCAGCAGCGCTTTCGGCGAGAGATCGAGGCCGAGCTGGTCAAGCGAAGCGAGGACGACGTTGCGGGGGAGGCCGCCGTAGACGAACCTGCCTGACTCGCCTCGCTGCTCTGGCACGCATACTTTCACGTCCATGCCATTCCGACGATTCTTTGGCCGAGGTAATGAACGGGCGCGACCGGCCGACGCGCCACCGGACGATGCAGAAGAAGCGGGTAAAGACGACGACGCCACAGCACAGGACGACGACGCCGGAACGCCGGAATGGGATGCGGGCATTCCTGAAGGACAGTCGTCGGCCACCGAAATCGAAGGCGATTGGCGTGCGCGTGCTGCAGCAGTTATCCCGGGTGGCGCTTCCACGGGCAGCAAACAACCGCAAAACCTGTTCGGCGATGCGGCCAGCGAGTACCCGGGCCACTTCCTCCGCGCGTCCGGGTGCCATCTCGTCACGGTCGGTGAGCGCACGCTTCTAGACTGTACGATGGCGCTCGGCGCCGTCTCGTTAGGTTACGCCGACGAAGGCGTAACCCGCGCCGTGGTGTCGGCGGCAGCCGCCGGGCATGTCGCCGGACTCGCCCACTACCTGGAGATCGAGGTCGCCGAACGCCTGTGCGACCTGATCCCGTGCGCCGAACGTGTGCGGTTCCTCAAGTCGGGTGCGGAAGCTACCGCCGCTGCCGTGCGAATCGCGCGCGCCGCAACTGGGCGCACTCGAGTGATCGCGACGGGCTACCTGGGCTGGCACGACTGGTCGAATGCTGGACCGGGCATTCCGGCGGGCGCCCATGCAGACGTGACGCGGGTGCCATTCGACGACATGGTCGCGTTGCAGGATGCCGTGCGGGATGCAGCACGCGACCTCGCCGCCATCGTCCTGGAGCCGGTGGTCGATCGTGAGCCATCTCCCGAATGGCTCGGCGCCGCGCGGTCGCTGTGCGACGAGGCTGGCGCGGTGCTGATCTTTGACGAAATGAAGACCGGTTTCCGGCTCCGGCCTGGCGGCTATCAGGAGGTATCGGGTGTCACGCCCGACCTGGCGACGTTCGGCAAGGCGCTGGCGAACGGCTATCCGCTGGCTGCCGTCGTGGGGCGCGATCGGGTGATGTCGGCGGCACAGGAGACCTGGATTTCCTCGACGCTCGCTGGCGAAGCCGTTGCGCTGGCCGCGGCCGCAGCCGTCATCGAGCGCTATGACAGCGAGGGCGATGTCTGTGCTCGGCTGGGTGAGATCGGGGCCGCGATGCGTGCGGGTGTGGATGCCGCCATTCGGGCGAGTGGCGTGGGTGGCGTGCGTATCGAGGGTTTGGATGCCATGTGGCAGCTCAGGTTCGATCGCCCGGACGTGGAACGTGCCTTCCTCGAGCGGGCCGTTCGTCACGGTGCGCTCTTCAAGCGTGGAGCGTACAACTACGCATCGCTTGCCCACGGCGAAGGTGACGTTCTCACTGAGTTGGAGAGCATCGCCAGCGCGGCGCTGGTGGAGCTGATGGAGGAAGGAATCGCGTGACCGTCGATGACGCCGGAATCGCGTTAGGTGGTCCCGGCCCGCTGATCGACGTGCATGCGCACTTCTATTATGACGGAGCAGGACGGGCCACGTGGCGCCACCTCAACGCGTCGCGGCTGCTGGCCGGTGCGCGGATCGGGATCCGTTATCATGTCGCCTCGATCCTGGGAAGTTGGGGCGCAACGTCACCCACGTATTTTCAGTCCCCCGCGGACACGGTAGCCGGCAACGATGCGATGCTGGCGCTCGAGCGTGCGCACCCCGACTGCATCCGCTGCTACGTGGCCGTGAATCCGAACGATCAGGCTGGCGCGGTCGAGGAGGTGGAGCGCTGCGTGGCCGCTGGCGCCATCGGGTTGAAGCTGGCGGCAGCCAGGCGCGCGGACGACGCGCTGCTCGATGAGCTGTGCGCCTCCGCACGGGCCCACGGCCTTCCCGTCCTGCATCACGTCTGGCAGCACCGCCGCCGTCACTGGCCGTCGCAGGACATCTCGGATGGCAGCGATCTGGCGCTGCTTGCTGCGCGGCACCCGCACGTATCGTTTATCCTCGCCCACATCGCTGGCGGAGGAGACTACCGGCATACATTCGCCGCCGTTCGCGAGATCCCGAACATCTACCTCGATCTTTCCGGGAGCGGCGCCGATCGCGGCATGCTGGACGACGCGATCGAGGCCGTGGGGCCAGCGCGACTGCTGTGGGGAGCCGACCTGACTCTCGACACCGGACTTGCGAGGCTGTGGGCACTCGACGTGATCGGCCTTGCCGCAGACGATCGGGACGCGATTCGCTGGCGGAACGCGCGCCGCATCTTTCCACCGCGTGCTTTCACGGATCTGCCAGTATGAGGGACGCAGATCGGCCTCGTGTGGACGTCAACGCCTTCGTTGGGGCCTATCCGTTTCGTCATGTTCCGCATCCGGATCCGGCGACTCTGGTACGCGTGTTGGACCGAGAGGGCACTGACGAAGCGTGGGTAGGTCACTTGCCTGGCGTCTTTCACCGGGATCCCGGCCCGGGATCGCGGGAGCTGTTCGAGTTGCTGGCGCCGCATGCCGAGCGCCTCCGTGCCGTCCCTGCCGTTCGGCCGGATTGGCCCGACTGGTGTGCCCAGGTGGACGAGTACTGGAATCGCGGTGCGGTGGCGATACGTGCCTACCCGCCGCAATGGGGGCTGGGGCCGAGCGATGACGGTATGATTGAGCTGTCGGCTGCTTGCGCGGAGCGCCGCCTGCCTCTCGTCCTGACCGTGAAGTTCGAGGATCTTCGCCAGCGCCATCCGTTGGACGTTGCGGGCGACTTGCAGCCGGCAGCCGTCCGGGCGCTGGCGAGGGCCGGCACCGGTGTTGATCTGCTGGTCACGGCTGCCGGCCGCGAGTTCATCGAGGAAGTGCACTGGGGATTGACTGCTGGCGAACGACGCCACGTGTGGTGGGACATCAGTTGGATCTGGGGGCCGCCGGAAGAGGATCTGGCGCACCTCGTGCGGACCATCGGCGCCGATCGGCTGGCGTTCGGGACGATGTGGCCGTTGCGGCTGACGCAGGTCGCGCGGGCCAACCTTGCGTTGCTGCCGGCGGAGCTGCGCGCGTACCGACTTGGCGTGCCCGGCGTGCCCAAGGGTGCCTAACGTGGAAAGCGGACAAGTTGAATCGGGATTGTCCGTGGGAGAAAACACCGCTTGGCACGCGAGGTTCGACACTAGTCAAATGGTGTTGCTGACAACTCTTGCGCGCCCTCAGGTACCGGTCCATTTTTCGCCGCGGACCTCTGGCCTTGTGAATACTTTCACAAAATCCGCGTGTGTCCTTCCCCTTTCACTCCTTCGCCTCGATGACGAGCAGGCGCACGTGGGCGCTGGTCCCGGGATTTCTCGCAATTGCTGTCGCCGCGTTTGCACTGTCGGCCTACAGCGGTGCGTCGTCGTCTCAGGGATTCGCGCCCGAGCAGCCGGTCAAGTTCCCGCATCCGCGGCACGTACAGGATCTGGGCATGAACTGCCTGTACTGCCACTACTCCGCCAATGAATCGCCGGATCCGGGACTCCCGGCCGTTGGCACGTGCATGGGGTGCCACACGCTCATCGGGCCGCAACGCCCCGCTCTGAACGGCCAGCCGGCGCGAACCAGCGTCGAAATCAAGAAGCTTCAGGAGTATGCACCCATTGGGCAGCCGGACAAATGGAAGTCCATCGACTGGGTTCGTATCCACAAACTGCCCGAGTATGTGCATTTCCCGCACATGAGGCACGTCAATGCTGGCGTCACCTGCCAGACCTGTCACGGGCCCGTTCAGGACATGGCACAGGTCTATCAGTACTCGTCGCTCAACATGGGCTGGTGTGTGAACTGCCATGTCGACGGCTACAAGCTCGCCGATGGTTTGCGAGCTGCGGGCGTTACTCCCACGGCCGAGCAGGAGGCCATGCCGGCCAAGACCGCCCGCTACGATTGCGCGATCTGCCATTACTAGCGTCATGATGCGCTCGTTCGCGCCGCTGGACCTGACGAATGGCCGTCAGGAACGCTGCGCCGACTTTCGAACGTTGAGGATGAACTGAATGAGCCAGTCCACGGAGACGGCGGGCGTCAAGCGACGCGATTTCCTCAAGGTGCTGGGCGCCGCAACGGCGGCTACCGGCACCGTCGGTTGCTTCCAGGAGGACATCGAAAAGCTGGTCCCCTATCTCAATTCGCCCGACCAGACTGTTCCAGGCGTCTCCAACTATTACAGCAGCACCTGTCGGGAATGCTCCGCCGGATGCGGAATCGTCGTGGAAGTGCGTGATGGGCGAGCGATCAAAGTGGAAGGGAATCCGGAGCATCCGGTGAACCGGGGTGCGCTATGCGCGCGCGGCCAGGCGTCGCTGCAAGGCTTGTACAACCCCGATCGGTACCGCACACCGATGATCCGCGAGGGCGGGAAGCTCGTGCCGACTACATGGGACAACGCGATGCAGGCGTTGAATCAGCAGGTCGCGCAAGCACGGACCAACGTCAAGGCGCGCGAGGTCGCGTTCGTTTCGCGCCACGAGGCGGGGAGTTTCGGCGCGTTCGCGGACAACTGGATGGAGGCGTTGGGTTTCGGCAGCCACTACCAGTACGATCCCGAGGCGGACCTTGCCGTCCGGGCTGCCAACCAGGCTACCTACGGCGCGATGAGCCCCGCCCTGGATTTCAGCGCAGCTCGACTGATCGTGTCCTTCGGCGCCGACTTCCTCGAGACCTGGCAGGCCAACGTTCCGCAGCAGTTGGCATTCGCGGATGCCCGGGCGAAGCTGCAGAATGGACCGCGTTTCGTGTACATTGGCGCGCGACGGTCTCTAACGGGGCTGAACGCCGACGAGTGGATCGCCTGCAAGCCGGGCAGCGAGGAAACGATCGCCGCCGCTCTCGCCTCCGCGTTAGGCGGCGGCTCGACGACCACGGCGCAGGCGGCGGAAGCGAGCGGCGTTTCCGTCGAGACGCTCGATGCCTTGGTGACCTCCGTCCGCGACATCCGCCCCAGTCTCGTACTGTCCGGCGTTACAACGCCGAACGCCGCACAGATCGCAGCCACGGTCGCTGCCATCAACAAGGCGGCCGGAAACGTCGGCGTGACGATCCGACTGGACGGAGCGCTGACTTCATTCGCCGGCGCCGTCGGTGCCGATGCGATGTCCCGGGTCGCCACGTCGCTCAACGCCGGTGGTGTGCCCCTGATCTTCGTGCGGGGCGCCAATCCTGTCTACGACACTCCAAAGAGCATGGGTTTCGCCGAGGCGTTCGCCAAGGCAGGCTACCGTGTCTCGTTCTCGTCGTATCCGGACGAGACGTCGTCGCTTTGCGACCTGGTGCTCCCGGACAGTCATCCGCTCGAATCGTGGGGCGACGCCGAGCCGGTGGCTGGCGTTCTCGGGTTGCAGCAGCCGACGATGGACGTCGTGTTTTCGACGCGTGCTACGCCAGATGTGATGCTGGCGGTGGCGCAAGCGAATGGCGCCACGGCGAAGTTCCCGGCGAAGACATATCGTGACTGGCTTATCTCGCGCACTTCTGGCGGTGCAGCGGCGTTCACGGCAGCGCTGCCGAAGGCGATGGCAAAGGGCAGTGCGCTGGCCAGAACAGCGGCCTCCTCGCGCATCGCCTCAGGCACAACGCCACCGGCGGCGATCGGTGGGACGGGCGAGTACTTCCTGCAGGTCTACCCGCACGCCGTCCTTGGCGCTGGTGCGGGCGCCAACAAGCCATGGCTCCAGGAACTCCCGGATCCGGTCTCGAAGATCTGCTGGCAATCGTGGGTGGAGATTCACCCGATGACCGCGAGGAAGCTGGGCATCGAGCGAGGGGACCACGTGAAGGTGCAGACGGCGAGCGGCAGCATCACTGCGCCAGCCTACCTGTACCTGGGCATCCGGCAGGACACGGTGGCCGTTGCGCTGGGACAGGGACACACGGCGTACGGGCGCTATGCGCAGGACATCGGCGTGAACGCTTTGGATGCGCTCGGCGCCACATGGAACGGCGCCGGAGCCTTGGCATTGACGCAGTCGATGGCCACGGTGGCGAAGCTGAACGAGTACTCGGAACTCGTGACCACGGAAGGATCGGCGCGACAGCACGGACGCGAACTGGCGCAGGCGGTGACGACGGCGCAGCTCGCCGCGGGCGATTACGGCGAACGGCCGCATCACGAACTTCCAGGCGATGCGAGTCACGAGTTTCTGCCGGGGTTGCGCTCGCCGGTGGCCGCCGATGCACAGGGCGACCTGGCGAATCCGAAGGCGAAGGACAAGGGGATGTACGATCCTGAGCACCCCAGCGGCATGGCGCGTCGTCGCTGGGCAATGACCATCGACCTCTCGCGATGCACAGGCTGTTCGGCGTGCGTCACCGCATGCTACGCGGAAAACAACGTGCCGACGGTTGGCGCAAGGTGGCAGGGCCGTTCGCTCAGGCCGTTCCACTCCTCGGACGGATCGGGGTGGGACACGCGGCCCGGCGCGAACATCCTCAAGGGACGCGAGATGGCCTGGATCCGCATCGAACGGTACTTCGAGGGAGGGGAAGACGGTACCAGCGCCTTCGACACCCGGTTCCTGCCGATGATGTGTCAGCACTGCGGAAACGCGCCGTGCGAGTCCGTATGCCCGGTCTATGCGACGTACCACGCTCCCGACGGGCTCAACGTGCAGGTCTATAACCGTTGCGTGGGCACGCGCTACTGCTCCAACGGATGCCCGTACAAGGTGCGGTACTACAACTGGCACGGGTACGGGGAAACGGCACGGCGTCAGTACGCGTTTCCGGATCCGTTGCACCTGCAGCTCAATCCGGACGTTACCGTACGCGGCAAGGGCGTGATGGAGAAGTGTTCGTTCTGCGTGCAGCGGATTCGCGAGGCGGAAAACCTTGCGTCACTCGAGAAGCGCGACCTGGCGCCCAACGAGTTCACGACTGCCTGCGCGCAAGCCTGTCCGTCACGGGCGATCGTTTTCGGCGATGCGGCCGATCCGATGTGGCAGGTCGCCCAGCAGGTCGGAGACCGGCGCGGCTACCACGTCTTCGAGGAACTCAACACCTACACGGCGGTGGTCTACTTGCGAAAGGTGAATCACACGGGCGGCGAGGGTGTGCCGACGGCGGTGCCGCCGCCGGCAGCAACACCCGCAACTGCGGGAGGGCCCCGCTGATGGCCGTCTCAGCCCAGCCGCTGCGCCCGAATGTCGCCTCGGCGAACGTCCAGCTGCCCGGCGTCGAGGACTATGGCCAGGTCGATCGCGAGATTTCCGCGACGCTCAACCCCAGCAAGGGATGGTTCGCGGCGTTAGGCGTCGCCATCCTCCTGTTCCTGTGGGGCGCCGGAACGTGGATGTACCAGATCTACTGGGGACTCGGCAACGCCGGATACAATCCGCCGGTGATGTGGGGCGTCTACATCATCACGTTCGTCTTCTGGGTCGGTATTGGTCACGCCGGCACCCTCATTTCGGCGATCCTCTTCCTCTTCCGCGCCGGGTTCCGTACCACGATCTACCGGTGCGCCGAGGCCATGACGGTGTTCGCCGTAATGACGGCGGGACTGTTCCCGATCATCCACATCGGAAGGCCGTGGAAGTTCTTCTGGCTGATCCCGTATCCGAACTGGCGCCTCATCTGGCCCAATTTCAAGAGCCCGCTGGTCTGGGACGTGTTCGCGATCTCAACGTACCTGACGATCTCCACCACATTCCTGTATGTCGGCCTGATACCCGACATCGCCACGCTCCGCGACCGATGCACCAATCCGGTCAGAAAACGGTTCCTGGCCGTGCTCTCGCTTGGATGGCGGAACTCGGAACCGGAATGGCGGCATTTCGCCCGTATGTACCTTTTCCTGGCGGCGTTCAGCACACCGCTGGTGCTCTCGGTCCACTCGGTAGTGTCGTTCGACTTCGCGATGGCGATCAACCCGGGGTGGCACACGACGATTTTCCCGCCGTACTTCGTGGCCGGCGCGATCTACTCCGGCATCGGGATGGTGTTCACGATCATCATCCCGATCCGAAAGTTCTTCAAGCTCGAGCACTACGTCACGATCAATCACTTGGATGCCGCCGCCAAGCTGGCGCTGTTCACGTCGCTGGTGGTTGGCTGTGCGTACCTGGTCGAGTTCTGGGTTGCCTGGTACAGCGGCAATGCGTTTGAGAAGGACTACTTCATGAACCGCGTCTTCGGACAGTGGTGGTGGTCCGCGTGGATCATGCTCACTTGCAACATGATCTTCCCGCTGTCTCTCTTCTCGCAGCGACTGCGCCGTAATCCGACGTGGCTATTCATTCTGTCCATTCTGATCAACATCGGAATGTGGTACGAGCGTTTCGTCATCATCGTCCCGACGCTCGCACACGAATTCGAGCCCTGGCAGTGGAGCGGTTACCTGCCGAGCTGGGTCGATACCTCGATCCTCATCGGGTCGTTCGGCTGGTTCTTCATGTGGTTCCTGCTCTTCATCCGGAACCTCCCCGTCATCGCGATAGCCGAAGTCAAGGAAGTCGTACCGCCGCGGCTACGGTCGCACGCGCGGGGCACGGACATCGACTCATCGGGTCACCATCGGGACTACGGGACTGAGACTCCGGGAGAATTCGACTGATGACACGCGGACTGGTGGCCAACTTCCGGGAACTCGATGCGACGTGCGATGCGATCGAGGATCTGAAGGCGCGCAAGATCGAGAAGTTCACGGTGTACACGCCGACGCCGCGGCATGAGATCGAACACGCGCTCAAGCCGCCGATCAGCAGGGTCCGGCAGTTCACGCTGATCGGCGGGTTGTGCGGGGCGGTCTTCGGCTACTGGATCTCCATCTGGACAAGCGACTACTGGGCTCTGGTTGTCGGCGGCAAGGCCGTCGCGTCGTGGATCCCTTACACCATTATCTGTTTCGAACTGATGGTGTTGATTGGCGGACTCTCTACGGTATACGGCATGTTCATCCTGTCGCGCGTGCCCAAGATCACTCAGACCGTCGGCTTCGATCCGCGCTTCACGGCGACGGACTACGGCATTTTTGTGGAGGCGCCGCCCGAGCGGCTGAAGGAGGTCGAGGCCCTGCTCCGCGACCACGGTGCGCTGGAGGTGCGGAATGAGCGTTAGGCACACCCCCGTGCGAGTTCGCCGGCTGATCCTGCTGGCCCTCCTGCTGCCCCTGGGTGCCTGCGAGTGGTTTACGGACTTCAAGCGCCAGCCGGACGTCGTCACGTGGGAATCTCTGCGTAGCGATTCCTCGGTGGTCCGGGGCGCGCCACAAGGCTCGGTTCCAACGACGGGCACGTTCGTCGCAGCGTATCAGGTTTCCTACGGGCAGCTTCCCGGGGTGATCGATTCGATGGCGCACATCCCCAATCCGACGCCGATCACGGCCGCATCTCTGGAAAACGGCCGGAAGTACTATCAGATCGACTGCGCCGTGTGCCATGGCGATACCGGCAAGGGCGACGGCGCGGCGACCAAGTGGGGCATGGTCCCGATGACGCTGCTCTCCGAGGCCATGATGTCGCAGCGCACGGATGGCTACCTCTACGGCATGATCCGGAACGGACGCGGGCTGATGCCCAGCTACAACCGGATCGCCGAGATGGATCGTTGGGATGTCGTCAACTACATACGGGCCCTGCAAGGCAAGGCGCCTGCGGGCACGGCGTTCGGCACGGGACCGCTGGCGCCAGCGGGCGTGACGGGAGACATGGTGCCTGGCCCCAGCCGGATTGGCCCTTCGCGGCTGCTGCCGCCCGTACTGCCCGCACTTTCGCCGACGGCGGCGCCGTTGGACACCGCCGAACCTGAGCCAGTCAAGGCGGATTCCGTGAAATCGGGAGAAGACCTGTGAGCAGTCATCACGATTCGCCGGGCCCGACCCGCGACGACATTGTCCGCCTGATGAGCGCACCGGTTCCGGCGCGGCTGCAACAGGTGTGTCTCGCGCTCGCTGTCATCGGTTTGGGTACGTGGCTGGCTGGAGCCGCCACCGGGAATGCCCGCGCGTGGCAGGCATGGCAGGTCAATTGGCTCTTCTTCACGGTCATGTCCTCCGCGGGCGTGATGTTCGCCGCCGTGCAGCGAATCACCACCGCGCGCTGGTCCCGGCCGGTGATCCGCTTCATGGAAGGTTATGTGGCTTGGCTTCCGATCGCGTTCGTCATGTTGATGCTGACGATATTCGTCGGGAAGGAGCACATTTTCCCTTGGGTAATTACGCCGCCGACGAAGCACGAAAAGGCCATCTGGTTAGGTACCACGTTCTGGACGCTTCGCAGCATCGTCGTTTTCGGCGCGATCACCTGGCTGAGTTGCTGGTACGTGTATACTTCCGTCCGACTCGACGTTGGCCTCGTCCCGGAATGGGGAGCCCGATGGGCCAAGGGGCTCCGTGACCGGATGCGCGCCGGCTATGGCGAGGAACGGCGGGAGATCCACACGACCCACTCGCTGCAGGGCCGGCTGGCGGTCATCCTCGCAATCGTGTTCGCCTTCGGCTGGATCGTGCTCGCCTGGGATCACTCGATGTCGATTGACCCGGACTTCTATTCGACCATGTACGGCTGGCAGTTCTTCATGGCCGGCTGGCTGATGTCGCTCATGGCGCTGGCTCTGATCGTCCGGGCGTGGCGCAACAGCTTGAACGCGCACACGCTGATCACCGAGTCGCATCTTCACGATGTCGGCAAGCTGTGCTTCGCATTTACGGCGTTCTGGGGATACCTAACGTTCAGCCAGTTCCTCGTGATCTGGTATGGTAACATGGGTGAAGAGACGTTCTGGTTTCACAAGCGCCTCAGCGCACCCTGGACAGGCACGGCGATCGCTGTCGGCATCATGGCATTCGTGCTGCCATTCTTCGGCCTGCTGGGCAAGTTCCCGAAGATCTTTGCGCCAACCATGACGTTCTTCGCGATTTCGAGCCTCATCGGGTTGTACTTCCACCAGTATCTGGACATCTACGCTGGAGCTCACGGAAACCCAGCGTCGATGCCGTTCGGCATCTGGGAGATCGCAACGTTCCTGGGCTTCCTCGGGCTGTGGGGCTGGTCATACCTCGCGTTCATGAACGCCTTCCCCCGTATGCGAGTCGTGCTGATGACATCGCCGTATCGTGATGAGGTCCAAGTACCGTGCGACCCGCGCACGATGGAGCCGCTGCCAGCGCACGAGTAATCGAGACGTTCATGCATTCGGGGGCCGGTCGCCATGCGACCAGCCCCCGATGTCGTCTTTGCGTCGTGCCTTGACCTCCCCAGCGACGTCCGAGTCGGAGTGTCTCGCCCTCGGTCGCGCTGTCAAGGGACGTGAACCTGGCAACCGCTCCCCGCGCCGGTGTTCCGAGACGTGCGCCCTAATGCATCGAGATGATCGAGTAACCCCGCTCCTGCGCACGGTTCACCGCGACTATCCCCGCCGGTATGAAGTGGCAACTGCCAATGTCGTTCCCACGCAATTCCTGATAAACGCTCTCCGACCTTAGCCCATGCTTCGCGGCGATCATTCCCGCGAAAGCATGCGTCGCCATATCGCAGACGGCGAAGCGCACTCCGCGTTTCGCGAGCATCTCGAAGGTCGTACCGCGATTCGGCAGCGTCATTCCGTAGCTCTTCTGCTGGTACACGTTAACCGTTGGTGCGACGTTCGTCTTCGGATCGACAAACTTCAGCCGATCGGCGAAGACCGCTCCGTATTTGGCCCAGATTGCGTCCGAGTAGGCGAAGGGCGTCGAGAAGTGCCGTAAACAGAGCACGACGGCCAAGTCCGAGTCCTCCAGACCGTAGCCGCTCTTGCTGGCAACGAAATAGTTCGTGGCGAAGGTGATGCCGTCACCGGCTCCGTTCGCCGACGACGTGTCGAAGAAATAGCGGTGCGCTCCCGGGATCTGCTCCAGCCAGTCGTCCTGCGGGTGGCGTCGAGCTTCCCAGCGATCGGCCGGAATTGGCTGCCCTTGGGCGCGAGCGGGGCTGGCGGCCACTCCAAACGCCGCAATTCCGCTGGCCAGTCGACTGACGAATGACCTGCGGCGAACGGGACTTGGGTCGTTTGACATGCATTCCGACTCTCGAAAAAGGAGACAAAAACCTAGTTAATTCGACCTGCTGCCGGAATGCGCACGGAGGGCGGCACCGGACAGAGCGACCTTGGAGATGGTTCCGGTTCGCCTGGGCTGACCGCGGCCGACGTTCTGTCCGTC
Organism: Gemmatimonadaceae bacterium; assembly: GCA_019186945.1. Taxonomy (GTDB): domain Bacteria; phylum Gemmatimonadota; class Gemmatimonadetes; order Gemmatimonadales; family Gemmatimonadaceae; genus JABAQJ01. The sequence continues at coordinate 63,517 of JABAQJ010000017.1, read as the reverse complement.
AGGCGAGCAATCAGGCGCTGACAGAGGCGTTGTCTACCAGCTTTTCCAGCGCCGGCAGCGGCATCGCGCCACTCACACGCGATACTTCGGCGCCGCCGCGGAACACGATGACGGTTGGGATGCCGCGAATCTGGAATCGTTCGGAGGTCTGGGGTGCCAGGTCCGTGTTCAGCTTCGCGACGAGCGCCTTGCCGCGCTGTTTTCTGGCGAGTTCATCGATCGCGGGCGCCATGGTCCGGCATGGCCCGCACCAGTCAGCATAGAAGTCCACCAGAACGGGCAGTTCGCTCTCCGCGATCGTCCGGGCGAATGTATCCTCTTCCAGCTTCCACGGTCGATCGAGCAGCATTGGGCGCTCGCACTTGCCGCATTTTGGCCGATCGTCGATGCGCGATGCATCTACGCGATTCCACGTTAGACAGAACTGGCAGCGAAGGGTGACGTGTTCGTTGTTCATGCGAAGCTCCAACACTCGGCGTAGTTGTCGTGCGATCACGATCTCCGTCCTGAAGTTAGGCGAGACGATCATCGTTGGCGACGTCAGGACTTCCCCCATTTCGGTCCGGCGACCTGCTGAAACGATGGCGCGACTACCTCTGTCGGCGGCCGGACCGTTACTATTCCTCGTCAATCGGGGCGGTAGCTCAGCTGGGAGAGCACCTGGTTTGCAACCAGGGGGTCGCCGGTTCGATCCCGGTCCGCTCCATCGCGTTCGCCGTCGCGTCCGCGCCCGTCAGGGCCGGGCGCGGTGTCGTTTTCCAGGCCACCCTCGCAGCGGCCACGATCGCGCGCTATGACCGATTCTCCCGCACGTCCACCGGTAGACCCGATCGACCTGCTTGCACGCGATGACAAGTGGTTTCTCGGGTGCGGCGATGGCATTCTGTTCGCGCCGGCTTTCCCAGTCTGGCTGGACTACCCGGGCTTCTGGGATGAAGGAACGATCTACCAGTACGCGTTTTCGCCATTGTTCACGGTCGCGCTGCTGGACGAGGGGGGGCGCGAACTCCGATTGCGGCCGGTGTCGCGTCGCTGGACGCCGTCCGAGCTGACGGTGGACTACGTGGCAGAGGATCTGAGTGCGACGGAAACGCGCTCCGTGCACATCGGTGGTGTCTTCGTATCGGAGTGGCGGATTTCCGTGAGCCGAGTTCGTCGCCTGCATTTGATCGGCTGGACAGCCCAGGACGCGCAGCACATCGACCACGATAGCGTGCGATGGGAGCGGACTCTCGGTTTTCGCCGCACCTTGCGCGACCGCCGCGACGTGCCGTTCGACGTGCGGGCCGAACTCGCCTGTACCGGGGGGCGGGAAGCTGCCAGCTGGTCTGCGATATTGAGCGAACGGAGTGCGCTGCACCCGCACTGGAAGCTGACGCCGTTCGTGGAGCAGTGGCGGATGGAATCGCTGCCCAGGCGAATCGCGCTCACGGGGACATCGCGAGACGGGCTGATGTACGCTGCGCTGCACCAGGAACTCCCTCCGCAGGCAGAATCGTCGGCCGGGTTTGCGCTGCGGCTGACCGCTGCCGACGATGCCATGCGTCATGGGCGCGGTAGACATGCCGGCCCACGGCGCACGACCTGGACTCCGCCGTCGACGGCGGCCGCACGCGCGGTCGCGCCGACGCCTGGATCGTTAGGCGCCGCCAGCCGGCGTCGATGGCAGGATCTTTTCGCGCTCGTTCCCCGGTTCCGCTGCTCGGATCCCTATTTCGAGCGCTACTACTGGTATCGCTGGTACGGGCTGTGGCTGAACGCCATCGACGGCGGTGTCGGAAACTACGACTCGCCCACCATGTGCGAGGGTATCGGGTTCTTTCATCAGCCCATCACGTACAGCGGCCAGTGCCACGTGCGCGAGCTTCGCTGGCTGACCGATCCGGCGTGGGCCCGGGGCGTCCTGCGGTCGTTCTTCCGTCACCAGCGGGCTGACGGCAGCTTGCACGGTCGCATCTACGTCAACCATCTGACTGGTACCGACTTCTACCACGCCAACTGGGGCGAAGCATTGCTGGCACTGGATGCCGTCTGGCCTGACGACGCCTTTGTGAGCGAACTGTATCCCGCGCTTGCGCGTCACTCCGACTGGTTGGCACGAACCCGCGACGCCGGCGAAACGGGAATGATCGACGTCGTCGATCAGTACGAGACGGGCCAGGAGTACATGTCGCGCTATCAGGCGGTCGATCCTTCCGCCGATACGTATGGATGGGAAAACCGGATCCGCCTCAAGGGAATCGACGTCACGGTCTACGCCTACGCGTTGGCGCGTGCCCTGGCACGGATCGCACGGCGCGCCGGCGCGGTTGACGACGTCGCTCGATGGTCCACCCGGGCCGATGCCATCGCCACGAGCGTTCGCAATACCATGTGGAACGACGCCACCGGGATGTTCAGCGACGTGAATCCGGTGACGGGAGGACGCACAGACGTGTCGGCTGCTGTCTGTTTCTATCCCTACTTTACCGATCTTGCCGACGAACGCCACCTGTACGGCCTCGAACGGAATCTGTTCGATCCCGCTCGGTTCTGGACAACGTACCCCGTTCCATCGAGTGCTCTGGACGATCCGCTGTTCAACGCAGAGGCGGAATGGAAAGGCAAGCGACACGTGTGTCCGTGGAACGGGCGCGTCTGGCCAATGACGAACAGCCACGTCGTAGAAGCCCTCGGCCGCTGGGCGACGCCCGAACGACCGAAGTTGCGCCAGGGGCTCGTGAGGCTCCTGCGGCAGTTCGTGCGGATGATGTACCACGATGGGAATCTCGATCGCCCCAATTGTTTCGAACACTACAACCCGTTCACTGGCCAGGCTTCCGTGTACCGGGGGATCGATGACTACCAGCATTCGTGGATCGCCGATCTCATCATTCAATACGTTGCTGGCATCCGGCCGCACGACAATGGCGTCACGATCGATCCGTTCCCATTCGGATTGGACGAGGTGGAGCTGACGGGAGCGCACGTGCGGGGGCGGATGGTGGCCGTCGGCATCGCGGGCGATCGCTACACTGTCGTGATCGACGGCGAGCGGCACGATCGCGAGGTAGGCGAGGTGCTCGACCTCCGCTGGTGATGCGCATCCTGCTCGCCGGATGGCACGCCGCCGACCGTGAGACGGACGCGGCCGAGAAGTGGCTGGCACAACACGGTTTCGTCGCTCGACGTGCACTGGCAAGCGCGGTGTCCGGCGCGGATGCGGGATGGGCCGACGCGATGTGGTGCCACGGTGCGGCGCTCGCGTCGGAGCCCCCTTCGGAGGCATTCTGTGAACGTGTTGCTGCCGGCGGCGCGCTTCTCACGCTGAGAGGGTGCCAGTTCCTTACATCCTGCGGAATCGAGTCTCGCCCCCCCATCGAATCGCAGGGCACATGGCATCACCGGGACGATCCGCTCTGGGACGAGGCGTTTCGCGACTGGCCACACTACCCCCACATTCGGGGAGTCCAGGGGTGGGCGACGGGTGCGCATCCGTTGTTCGAGGGGTTCCAACGCGGAACATTTTCGAGGAGGTTCGCGGAAGGGGAGCCCTTTACGGAGCTGGGTTACGACTGGCCGGACTGGCCCACGGGACGAAACGCGCGGGTTGTAGCCGTCGAGCGCGCCTACGTGCAATTGCGCTCACACCGGGCAGTGGTGTGGGAGTACCCAATCGGCGGCCGGCGCCTGCTTTGCATAGGCGCCCACGTCGCCCTCACCGGTGTCGACGCGTTGCTCGACAGGCAGCGTGACCGTTTGCTTGGCAACGCGCTTGGACTGGTAGCGAGGTCCTCGCCACCGGCAGAGGCTGAAGCCTGCTGGCCCCGGCGCGACGCACCGGCAGAACCTTGGCTCGTTCTCCCTGTCGGCGTGCCGGCCATTCCGAGCGATCGACCGGTTGAAGAGCCACAGGCACGCGGTGACGCGGCGGACGCGCCGTTCACGATCGCCGGTCGTGGCGCTCTGGTCACAGGGACGGAGCGATCGGGAATCCAGGATATTTGGCTCCACCCGTTGTGCGTTGTCAGCGGCGGCCTCGCCGCTCGCCTGGAAGACGAGTCGCTGTACGCCGCGCGCATCGAAGTCGCCCCGACAGGGATTCGGCGGTTGTTATGTGCTGGGGACGAAGCGGGGAGACCCGGTTCGCGTACTGTCGTCGAGCGGATCGTGCCAGCGCTTCGCGATCCCATGCTGCTTCTAACCTATGAAGACACGATGGCGACAGGCGAGTTTGAGCTGCAGTTCCAGGCTCCGTTGCGCCTCCAGTGGCCATACGATGCCGACGCGCTCCATCCGCTCTCGGTCGTATGCTGGGGTCATGATACCGGGCGCCACGTCGTCGCGATCTCCGGCGCGGACGACCGGAGCACTGCTTTGATCATGGCAACCGGAGCCAGCTCCGCCAGTTGCATCATCAGCGACGGGGTGCCGACGGTGACCATCGGTTGCGACCGCGGCGCCAATGTCCGCCTTCTATTCGCCGCGGGAACCGACGGTGTCGGGGCGTTGCGCGCGCGGGTGGCGGCACGCGTCGCCGAGGAGCCGGATCTGGTGACGGAGCGCCGCCGGCATTACGCGGCACTGCGTCGGCGTACCGTTCGATCCTCCTCGCCTGACGCCGTGCTGGACGCCGGCCTCCTCTGGGCCACTCATCGTCTGGACATGTTTCTCGCCAATACGCCGGATGGCGCACTCGGGCTCATGGCCGGCTATGCGACATCGCGGGCGGGGTGGGCCGTGTCGCGTCCGGGTTATGCCTGGTTCTTCGGCCGCGATGCATGCTGGTGCGCGGAGGCCATGCTGGCGATCGGCCTGTTCGATGAGGTGCGCGACGTGTTGCGGCACTTGGCGTCAAGCCGCGACATCTCCGGAAAGGTGATCCACGAGCTGACCACCAGCGGCGTTGCCCACTACGACGCAGCCGATGCGACGCCGCTCTTCCTCCGACTCGTCGGCCTGTACTGGCAATGGACGAGCGACGTCAACACCGTCCGGGAGTTGTGGGACGCTGTCCGCGAATCGATGAACTTCGTGATGTCCACGGATCGCGACGGCGACGGCCTTCCCGAGAACGTGGATGTCGGCCACGGTTGGGTCGAGTCCGGGCCACTCGGCGGTGGCGCGGTCACCTCGTACGTGGCGTCCATCTGGATCGATGCGCTGCGGCGACTGTTGCCTCTGGCCGAGTCGCTGGGAGACCTTCGCAGCGCTACATCCTGGCGCACAGTGTTCGATCGCGCGCGTCATTCATTCGAGGACCGATTGCGCGATCCTTCGGACGGAAGCGTCGCGCTGCAATTGCGGTCCGATGGCAAGCGGCAGTTGGATCTGACGGCACTCGGCGCCGTGCCGATCGCGCTCGGCGTGGATTGCGCCGCCTCCGCTGACGATGTGCTGGAGGCACTGACCGGGCCCGAGTTCGCGGCTCCCTGGGGTATGCGGCTCATCGGGCAACACGATCGGCGCTACGATCCGCGTGGATACCAGGCGGGCGCCGTCTGGCCGCTTTTCACCGGGTGGACGGCGCTGGCCTGCTATGCGCGCGGGCATTCGGCGGCCGGTCTGCGCCTGGTGCGCGGCAATACATCGCTCTGGATGCAACGGGCGAAGGGCGCATTCGACGAAGTCCTGAACGGCGACACTGGTGACGCCGCCGGCGTCTGCCCGGACCAGGCCTGGTCCGCGGCGATGGCCATTGCGCCGTTCGTCAGCGGAGCATGGGGTATTCAGCCGAATGCCCCGTCCCGCGAGCTTCGAGTCAGCCTCCAGTTGCCGGAAGATTGGGAGGCAGCGTCTCTCGATGGCGTTCGCATCGGTTCGGCCACGGTGGATTTTCGCGTGCGGCGCGAGCGTCGTGCCGGATCGTGCGTCGAAAGCCTCTCCTTTCTTGCACGAGATTTCGCTAGCTCGCTCGATCGCGTGAGCGTGGAGGTGCTTGCCGCTACTACGGATGCGGTGGCGTTGACCGTGGAGCGCGGCACACTGCAGACACGAACAACTCGGCAGTGTCGCCCGGGGCTGGTCTGGCTGGGAGTCACCGTTTCCGTCGGTGACGGAGAAGGGCGCATCGAGGTGAATCGAACGGCAGGGCCGTGACATCTCGTGCGGCGGGCGTTACGATGTGCGCCGCACCTAACGTGCAATCCTGACCGTTATCCGGGGCGATCATGCCGGGGATCACGCTCGATAGACTGTCCAAGCGCTTCGACGCCGGCGGCTCACCGGCGGTAGCAGCACTGTCGCTGGAAATCCCCGAGGGGCAGTTCGGAGTACTGGTCGGTCCCTCCGGGTGCGGGAAGACGACGGTTCTCAGGATGGTTGCCGGCCTGGAGGCTCCCAGCTCCGGACGCGTGTTCATCGGTCGCCACGAGGTTACCGAGTTGCCTCCACGCGATCGGGACATCGCGATGGTGTTCCAGAACTATGCGTTGTACCCGCACCTGAACGTATCCGAGAACATCGGGTTCGGACTTCGGATGCGACGGGTAGCGGCAGCGGATGCAGCGCGGCGCGTGCGTATGGTCGCGGAGTCGTTAGGCATCGGCCAGCTGCTGGCCCGGATGCCGGCCCATCTGTCCGGCGGTCAGCGGCAGCGCGTCGCGCTGGCGCGCGCGATCGTGCGAGAGCCCGCGGTGTTTCTGTTCGACGAGCCCCTCTCCAATCTCGATGCCCAGATTCGCGCGCAGACGCGAGCGGAACTGGTGCGGTTGCAACGACAGCTGGGCACTACCGTGCTTTATGTGACGCACGACCAGGTCGAGGCCATGACGATGGCGACGCGCGTTGCGGTGATGAACGCCGGCAGGCTGGAGCAGGTCGCAGCGCCGCTCGAAGTCTATCAGGCGCCGGCATCGCTGTTCGTGGCATCGTTTGTCGGTTCGCCATCGATCAACCGGCTGCCCGGCCGAGTGAGTGACGTGGACGGAACCCGGCGCTTCGTCGGGCCGCTGGCCGTTGCCGTCGGCGCGCCTTTGTTGGAGGCGGCGATCCTTGGCGTGCGCCCCGAGCACCTCGTGATCGGCGAGACTGCCGAGGCTACAAAGGCGACGGTGGTACTGGTGGAATCGTTAGGTCCGGAGACGCTGGTGCATGTCCGGTTCGACGGCAGCGAGGAGGCCGTGGCGCGCGTCGCTGGCGCGTACTCGCTTCCGATCGGCGCCGTCGTCCCGGTGTCTGTCGACCCCCGGCACGCACTGGTATTCGATGGCATGGGACAGCTGGCATGGCCCGGCACGCGCTGATCGTCGCTGCCGCGCTGCTGCTGGGCGCCTGCAGTACTGACGACGTCATCGTACTGCGCATGACGTCGTGGCAATCACCGGAGGAGAACGCGCTCGATCTCCCGGCGGTGCGCGCGTTCGAGCGCGCGCATCCCGGGGTTCGAGTCGTGAACGAGCCAGTACCGAATCAGGCCGAGTATCGCGAGAAGGTGATCACCAACATCGTGTCCGGGGCGCCTCCGGACGTGCTGTTGCTGGACGGCATCGACGTGCCGGCCTTTGTCGAAGGCGAAGTCCTGCTCGATCTCGCGCCGTTTGTCGGTCGCGTCGGAATCGACCTCTCGTGGTTTTATCCGAACGTGCTGGCGATGTTCTCGCGAGGCGCCAGGACGTATGCGCTTCCCAAGGGGTTCTCGCCGGTCGTCATGTACTATAACCGAGCGATGTTCGACCGCGCCGGCGTGCCGCATCCGGTCGACGGCTGGACGCAGGAGGAGTTCCTCAGTGCCGCGCGGGCGTTGACGCGCGATGCCGATGGCGACGGTCGGCCTGACGAGTGGGGGGCCGTCGTCGCCCGTCCGTTCTACGCGTGGCAGTCGTGGATCTGGAGTGCCGGCGGGGACGTGCTGACGCCGGATGGGACGCGCGCCAGCGGCGCGCTCGACACGCCAGCCACCGACTCGGCTTTGACCGCGCTCACCAATCTCGTCAGATACAACGTGGCGCCGCGGCCGAACGCGTTCCGGGCCGTCTCCGGCAACGAGACACGCCTGTTCTACAGCGGAAAGCTGGCCATGCTTCCCAGTGGGCACTGGCTCATACCCAACATCAAGCGCCAGCTCGCCCAGGGCAAGCTGCGTCTTGGGGTAACGTCGACGCCACGCGTGCCGCCGGCGGAGCCGGCTACGCCGCTGTTCGCGTCGGCATGGGCGGTGCCAAGAAACACCGCGCACCGAAAACTCGCGGTGGAACTGGCCGCTGCCCTCGCTGGTCCTGAGGCACAGCGCACGCGCCTCGAGGCTGGGCTTGAGCTGTCCGCGATTCCCGCCGTGCAGGAGGAGTTTGCCAGACGCGATACGTTAGGTCTGGAACCGTCTTTCCTGCGGCAGGTGCCCACCGGGCGACCGCCCTGGGGTGCAGCGATTGCACGCTACCGGGAAGTCGAGGCCCTGCTCCCGGAAATCATCGATCGGGTCGTCATCAGTGGAGAGTCCGTGTCGGTCGTGACGGCGGACGTTGCCAGGCGTATCGACGCCATACTGGCACGATGAGTCTCCCGCCGATTCGCCTCGTGGCCTCGATCGTCGCGGCTGGCGTGTGCGCATTGTACGCCGTAGTGACCGTGACGCTGGGGCAGCATGTTACGGCGCGCGTGGCATACGCTCGCGCTGCCCATGAGGCACTGTCGGTGGCGCGGATCGCCCGTACCGGAACCGTGCGACCGCCGCTGACCGTCGCTCCGCTGCTGTCCATGGGCTCCGTCGTCCGCGTGCGGACCGAACTGGAGAGAACGTACGGTCGGGCCGTTGGTCGCATCGGCGTCGTGGACCGGACACTCATACTCGGTTCGGGCAGGCATCGTGCGGTGGTCGTCCCGTACAAGGATGCCGACGAGTGGGATATCGCCGGTGCGGTCGCGTTAGGCGCCGACGTGCTCAGAGGGGTCTGGACGCTCTCGTTGATCGCCGGCCTGGCGGCAATGCTGGCCTGCGCGCAAGGCGTCCTGGCAGCCCGACGGTTGGCCGCTGGCGACGCCGCCGGCGGGCACCTGAGCGCGGCCGGTGCGTGCGTTGCGCTGCTGCTCGGAAGTTCGGTCGTGATCGTCCGGGCTCGTCTAGAGATCCTCGTGGCGTCAACTGCAATCGGTGCCGCGTCCGACGGAATTCGCCGGCTGGATCCGACTGCGGTCCCGCTCCCCAGCCAGGCGCTGGCCACCATCGGCATTTTTCTGGTGGCGCTGGCGGCGGTCGCCGCCGTGCTGGCATCGGTCTGGATGTCGTCGGCGCGACGCGGCTGGACCCATCGCCGCGAGACATGGACGGCATGGACGTTCCTGGCGCCAAGCGCGTTGCACATGACGGTATTCACCGTCATCCCGCTGCTGTTCACGCTCTGGGTGTCGTTCCACGACTGGGATCTGCTTCGTGACCGGAAGCCGTTCGTCGGACTGGCCAACTACCGGGAGATGATCGCCGACCCCGTCTTCTGGACGGCCCTGAAGAACACCGCGATCTATGCGCTCTACGTCCCGGTAACCATGCTGCTGGCGTTAGGTGCCGCTCTCCTCCTCAACAGACCCATGCGCGGCATTCGCGTACTGCGCGCCATGGTCTTCATCCCTACCGTCGTCTCATTTGCCGCCATCGCCATCGTCTGGCAGTGGATGTTCAACGCCGATTACGGCCTGCTGAACTACATCCTGAGATCCGTCGGTTTGAACGGCGTCGACTGGCTCGGCAACCCCTCGACGGCGTTGCTTGCGGTCATGATCGTGTCCGCGTGGATCCAGATCGGCTATCAGATGATCGTGTACCTCGCCGGACTCCAGGGCATTCCGACGACGCTCTACGAAGCCGCAACGCTCGACGGGGCCTCACGCTGGCAGCGCTTCACGCGCATCACCGTCCCGCTCCTGCGCCCCACCAGCGTCTATCTATTCGTCACGGGCGTCATCTGGTCATTCCAGGTCTTCACTCTCGTGTACGTGATGACCGAAGGTGGCCCCGTACACTCCACCGACGTCCTGGTCTATCGCATCTACCAGAACGCATGGGAGTTTCGCCGGATGGGTTACGCGTCAGCCATGAGCTGGTTCCTCTTCGCGCTCCTGCTCGCGCTCACGATCACCCAGTGGCGGATCCTCAATCGGCGAGTCGAGCATGCCGCGTAAGACGGCGGCCAGCGGTCTCCTGCAGCTCGGCGCCTCCGCGGCCGCGGTCGCGTTTGCCCTCGTGATGCTCCTCCCGTTCCTGTGGATGCTTTCCACATCCCTGATGAACGAGTTCGAGGTGTTCAGCTATCCGCCACCGCTGGTGCCGGCAAGCCCACGCTGGCAGAACTATCCGGAAGCGCTCTCGGCGATGCCGTTCGGACGGTTCTTCGTCAATTCGGCCGTGCTGGCCCTGTTCACGGTGGTCGGACAAGTGGCCACCGGCGCCGCCGCGGGCTACGCCTTTGCCCGCTTCCAGTTCGCCGGCCGATCCGCTCTGTTCGCTGGGTACCTTGGCGCGCTGATGGTGCCGGCCATCGTCCTGCTGATCCCGCGATTCCTGATCGTCGATGCTTTAGGCGGTGTGGACACCGTTGCTGGCCTGGTCTCCACGGAACTCGTGAGCGCGTGGAGCGTATTCATGATGCGGCAGTTCTTCCTTGCGCTTCCGCGCGACATGGAGGATGCAGCACGAATCGACGGCGCCAGCGAGTGGGCCGTGTTCTGGCACATCGCCTTGCCGCTCGCCCGCCCGGCGCTCGCCACCCTGGCCCTTTTCGCCTTCATCGACGCCTGGAAAAGTTTCCTCTGGCCGCTGGTCGTGACGCGATCGATGGAGCAGCGCGTGGTCGAAGTTGGTGTCGCGTCCTTCCACGGACTGTACTACGCCAACTGGCCGTATCAGATGGCTGCTGCCGTCACCGCCCTGGTCCCGATTATTGTCGTGTTCCTTCTGACGCAGCGGTACTTCACACGGGGCATCGCGCTCACCGGCTTCAAGTAGGAATGCCCGGTGCAGCGCCGCGGTGGGCGCTGTTCTGTTGAAGCGCCTCCCGTACCGACGGGTGGATTCGTTACGTCCGCCGGTTCCAATCGGTCATTCTGTCCGAAGAGGACGACCAGCGCGGTCGTCTCGACAGAACCCAAGCGCTTCGCCTCATGAACGCTCATCAACTTGCTGCGCCGCCGCTCGCGGCGATCGCTGACATAGCGGCACGCCTGGCCAGCGCAGACGGGACGGTTGCCAACCTCCAAGGCATCCTGAGCACCGTGCAGGCTCTGCTCGGCGCCGAAGAGTGTGCCATCTGGCTCGATGAAGGCGACAGCCTTTCGCTCGCTTCACGCGCGGGAGTGGAATCGATTTCCATGGAGGAAATCCAACAGGCGCTAGACCGGAGCGAGCGGGAAGGAGAACGGATCATCGTGCGGCGACTGGTGTCGGGGAACCGGTCCATGGGAGTGCTCGTGGTGGCGCCAACAGCGGCGCTTCCTTCCGAGGGCGATGCATTCGTCGACACGCTCGCAGCACTCGTCAGCGCGTCCCTCGCGCAAGGCGAACAAGTGCAGCAACTTCGTGCTGAACTTGGCGCTCGCGACGCGCAAATCGCCAGCCAGCGGAAGCTGACCGAGCATATCATCGACGCTCTGCCGTTGGGGCTGTACGTCATCGATCGCGACTATCGTGTGCAGGTGTGGAACCGGAATCGCGAAACCGGATGGCAGGGGATATCACGTGACAAGGCGCTTGGGCGCACGATCTTCGAGATACTGCACCGGCGACCGGCGGAGGGGCTGAAGAAGGAGTTCGACGACGTGTTCCGATCCGGTCGGATCCAGCAGTTCAACATCGAGGCCAGGGCCAATGCCGACGGTGGATCGGGACGGACTCGCACTTTCCGCATCACCAAGGTTCCGATGCGGCTGGCGGGCAGCGAAATCTCGCACGTCATAAGCATCGGCGAGGACGTCACCGACTGGACCACGGCCCAGAACCGGTTCTCGCAGGCGGAGAAGCTGGCGGCTATCGGCCAGCTCGCCGCAGGCGTCATGCACGAGATCAACAACCCCTTGGCGACGATCGCGGCCTGTGCGGAGAGCCTTGGCCTGCGGATGGACGACCTTCGTGCAGCCGGTGTGGACGTTCCTCGGCAGGCGGGCGAGTACCTGGCGCTCATCGATGGCGAGGTGCAGCGCTGCAAGGGAATTGCCGATCGGCTCCTGTCGTTTGCCCGACCGCAGGCGGTGCGCCGCGAACCGGTGGACATCAACGGTGTGGTCGACCAGACGCTGTTTCTCCTGAAGCACCACGCGCGTTTCAAAGCCGTGCAGCTGTCGACGATTCTCGATGCCACGCTTCCGACGGCCCGTGGCAACAGCGAGCAACTTATCCAGGTTCTGATGGCGCTTCTCATCAACGCCGCGGATGCCATGGGCGAGCTGGGCACCATCACCATTCGCACGCGGCCGGGCGTCGCTGCGGGCGAGAAGGTCGTCATGGAAGTGATCGACGAGGGACCGGGCATTTCGCGCGCGGATCTGCCGAAGATCTTCGAACCGTTCTATACAACGAAGCCCGCGGGTCGCGGGACTGGTCTGGGTCTCTCGATCTGCTACGGGATCGTGACAGAGCACGGCGGGCGCATCGAGGTCGACAGCGCCGTCGGTGCCGGGAGCACGTTCCGGGTGCTGTTGCCGGAAGCGGCTGCATGATCGCGTCGCCCCGCATCAGGGTTCTGCTGGCCGAGGACGAACGACATCTCAGCTCGCTGCTGCAGGATTTCCTCGAGTCGCGCGGATTCGCCGTCACCGCGACCCACGACGGAGCGTCGGCACTTCAGGCGATGCGCATGGAATCCTTCGACGTGGCGTTGATCGACATCGTGATGCCGGAACTGGACGGGCTCGAGGTGTTGCGCGCCGCCAGAGAGGAACCGGCACCGCCGGAAGTGATCATCATTACCGGGAACGGGACGATCGAGACAGCCATCACGGCGATGAAGCTCGGAGCGTTCGACTACCTTGCCAAACCATATCGAATGGCGGAGATCGAGGTTCTCGTCAGGCGGGCGCACGAGCGCCGGGCACTGGCGCGGGAGAACGCGGTACTCCAGACGCGACTGGCGCGCGTCGACCCGCTCCGGGAGATCGTCACGCGCCACGAATCGATGCGGGGTGTCCTCGATCTGATCGGTCGGGTGGCGAGGAGCGACTCTCCCGTGCTCATTACCGGGGAGTCCGGCACCGGCAAGGAACTGGTGGCGCGTGCCATCCACAGCGGATCGGAGCGTGGCGCGGGTCCACTGGTCGACATCGATTGTGCGGCGATCGGCAGCTCCAACGTCGAGTACGACCTGTTCGGACACGAGGCAGGAGCGTTCCCCGGCGCCACGACCGCTCGCACCGGCCTGCTCGAACTGGCCTCGGGAGGTTCGCTCTTCATGGACGAAATCGCAGGGCTGGAGGATCGGCTTCAGGGCGTCCTCCTGAGGGCGCTCGAGCACCGGAGTTTCCTGCGCGTTGGCGGGCGGCAGAAGATCGAACTGAACGCACGGATCATCGCAGCGACCAACCGCGATCTGCCGCGTCTCGTGGCAGATGGGACGTTTCGGGCCGACCTGTACTACCGAGTCAACACGATAGCAATCGTACTGCCGCCCTTGCGCGAGCGGATCGATGACATCGCCGTACTTGCGGATCATTTTCTTCGTCAGTTCGGCGGCGCGACTCCTCCCACTCTGACCGACGAGGCCATTCGCGTCATGCGACGGTATCGCTGGCCCGGAAACGTGCGGGAACTCCGAAACGTGATCGAGCGAGCGGTCCTGCTGGCGTCCGGTCCGACGATCGGACCCGACGACCTGCCGCTTCGCGACGTGGTCGCATCGATGCCTGCTGCGCCGTCCGCCTCCACACACAGCGCCCTTCTCGATGTCGAGCGCGCACACATCCTCGGTGTCTTGCAGCACGTCTCCTGGCACCAGGGTCGCGCAGCGTCGATCCTCGGGATATCCTCAAAGACCTTGTATCGCAAGATCCGCGAATACGGCTTTCAGCGACCCGCTCCCTGACGTTCGTTCGCCATGAATGTTCTGGTCATTGAGGATGACCCCACGGTCGGCAGCTTCATCAAGCGCGGCCTTGAGGAGCAGCGGTGGCGCGTACAGCTCTCGGCGAACGGCGAAGAGGGCGAGAGACTGGCGGCAAACGAGGCCTTCGACGTCGTAATCCTCGACATGCGCCTGCCAGGCAAGTCGGGACTGGACGTGTTGCAGTCCCTACGCGCTCGCGGATTCGAGAAACCCGTCCTCGTTCTGACGGCGCAAGACGCGGTAGATGCCAAGGTGAAGACGCTCCGGGCCGGTGCAGACGACTATGTCACCAAACCCTTTGCATTCGAGGAACTCCTGGCGCGGGTGGAGGCGCTGGCACGTCGCCCACGGGTGCTCGCATCACCGGTCGTCCGGATCGCCGACCTCGAGCTGAATCGAGATACACGCGAGGTTCGGCGTGCGGGCGAGCCGATCGAGCTCACGCCAAAGGAGTATGCGGTACTCGAGTATCTCATGCGGCATTCCGGCCGCGTCATGAGCCGCACCCTGATCACCGAGTACGCATGGGGATACCACTTCGACCCTGGTACCAACATCGTCGACGTCGTCATCAACCATCTGCGAAAGAAGATTGACGCGAAGTCGGACAGGAAGCTGATAACCACTGTCCGCGGTGTCGGGTACGTCATCAAGGGTTAGCAATCCAGGACAGCAGGTGGCCTCGGACGGGCCCGTTGCTGCATCTTGAGTGCGTAGTCGAGCCGCATTGACGGCTCGCCCTCAGTGACCATGGCGTCGATCCGATCCAAGCTGACGTGGCGATACACCCTGGCCCTGCTGGGTACGCTGCTGCTGTTCAGCGCAGCGATCCTCGTGGTGCGTCGGTCCTCCGTCATGCGCGAGATGACAGCCACGTCGGAAGTCTACGCCAACCTCAGTGTGCAGATTCTCCGCGAAGCCAGCACGGCGAGCGAGAACGTGATAGTCACGTCCGACTCTCTCGTGGGGCCAGTGCTGAACTCGCGCTGGCAGGAACGTCTCGACGTACTCCCGGCCTATATCATCGTGCTAGACAGGAGCGATCGCCGCGTCTATCAGTCGGCGATGGTGCGGGCGCTTCCGGCAGGCGATCTGGCCACGCTCGACGATGCTCTGGCGTCACTCGAGCGGTCCAGTTCGACCGTCTTCAGCACATCGGACGATGAGGTCGTACTGGTCAGGCGTTCGGATCCCGACCCGCGATATTCGCGCTTCCGCGTGGTTGCCGGCCTGGGGCGCTCGACAGCAGAGCCGGCGACCATGGAACTATTGGGCGCCATGGCTCTCATGCTCCCGCTGCTGATCGGCATCTCCGTCGTCGCGTCCTACGTGATCTCCGGGGAGGCCGTAGAACCCTTCGAGGTGATCAGGACGGAGGTGGAGGCGATTACCGATGGACGCAGTCTGCATCGGCGCTTACCCGTCGAAGCTGGCGGCGATGAAATCTCGGGGTTGACGCACACGCTCAACGACATGATCGGCAGACTCGAGACGTCATTCGGCGCCCTGAGGCGATTCACCGCCGACGCCTCGCACGAGCTGAAGACGCCGCTCGCGGTGCTTCGTGCCGACGTCGAGCGTGCCATGCACGCTCCGCCCAACGGCAACGAACAGCTCGTAGCGCTGGAGGAGGCGCTTCAGGAAACGACCCGGATGGCCGATCTGGTCGACAGCCTCCTGACCCTGGCTCGGGCTGATGAAGGGCGGTTGGATCTGCACCGGGAGCCGATCGACCTCGACCCACTCGTTCGTGAAGTGTTCGAGACGGCGGTAATCCTCGGTGAGGGCGGTGCCCTGAACGTGCAGATGCCGGTCCTGCAGGGATCCACAGTCCTGGGAGATAGGACTCGTCTCAGGCAGCTGTTTCTCAACCTGATCACGAACGCGATCAAATACACGCCGAAGGGAGGCGATGTCGAGGTTTCGCTGTCGCGCGAACCGGACTTCGCCGTGTTCAGCGTGAGGGACACCGGCATCGGCATCGCGGCCGCCGAGCTGCCTTATGTATTCGAGCGCTTCTGGCGAGCGGACCGGGTGCGATCGCGAGCAGCCGAGCGCGGAGGATTCGGGTTGGGTCTTTCGATTTCGCAATGGATCGCCCAGGCGCACGGAGGAACGCTCACAGTGCAATCGCGATTGAATCGAGGGAGCACGTTCACGGTGACGATTCCGTACGCACCGGTCGCCGATGGTGACGTCGATGGTATGGGCCCTGAGGCGGTGGAGAAGGCGTCTGCTTCGTGAGTGGGGCGTCAGACCAGCTTCGGTGGGCTGGGAAGGGCAGCGTAAACATGCAGAGCGCGTCCGTCTGTCGGTTCGCGCGTGCACGCAAAAATGCACCAGTGCACGGCTTCGATGTTTCCCGCAATACAAATTGAAAGTTATTGATTACCAACAACTTGGAGTCCGCTACCTCCGGCGATTCGGCACGTGCCTAACGAGATCGTTCGGGATGCATATGCATGGAATCGTAACATGTTCTTCATCGAAACTTAATGTTACCTCCATTCCGCTGTTAACGATGGCGCGTAGAATCGACTCGGGTCCGCTCGAAGGGATTTGAGTCTCAACCAGAAACGGTCGAGGGTCATGTTCAACAACCTGTTAGAGTCGAAGAAGAAGAAGCAGAAGACTGCTGGCGGCACGCTGATGAGTTTCATCGTGCACGCCACAATCATTCCGCTAGCCGTGATTGCGACAGCGCAAGCGGCGCAGCAGGCGCAGAAGCCGAAGGAAGAGCAGGTCGACTTCGTCGAAGTCAAGAAGGAGGAGGTCAAGCCAAAAGAGGCTCCGCCTCCGGTGCAGCAGGCTGCACCGCCACCTCCCAAGGGATTCCAGACGTTGAGTGCGCCGATCGACATCCCTGACGTTCTCCCGGACATCGACCTGACGCGCAAAGTCACCGACGAAGCCGATTTCACGGGGAAGGGAGTCCAGGGCGGTATTGCCAAGGGCGTCGAGAAGAAGGTCGAGGTCAAGCAGGACGACCAGCCGTACTTCGAGTTTCAGGTCGAGAAGCCGGTCGTGCCGGCCCCTGGCTCGTCGTCACCGCGGTACCCGGACATTCTGCGGCAGGCCGGAGTGGAAGGCGAGGTGCTGGCACAGTTCGTCGTTGACACGACTGGGCATGCGGAGACTGGAAGCTTCAAGGTTCTCCGGTCCTCACACGACCTTTTCGCACAGGCCGTCAAGTCGGCCCTTCCGGGTATGCGCTTCATCCCTGCCGAAGTAGGCGGGAAGCGTGTAAAGCAGCTCGTCCAGCAACCGTTCACGTTCGCCATCACCAAGTAGTTCCAACGCCTCACCATCTCACCGCGGAGCTCGTCATCTTATGAATCTCGACCTCGCCGAGATTTGGGAAAAAACCCCCAAGTTTGGAAAGTTCTTGTGGTTCGTTCTCGCATTCATGTCGATCTGGTCGCTATCGACGTCGATCGGGAAGTGGTGGACGCTTCGGAGAGCACAGAAGGAGACCATCAAGTTCGCTCCCGAGTTCTCCCAGTTCCTGGAAGAGGACAACCTGACGGAGGCGATCAACCTCGCCGAGCGCTACAAGAAGTCGCACGTGGCCCGCGTCCTTGGTGGTGCCTTGGCCGAAGTGAAGCCGCTGATCATGGACGGCTCGGTGACGGTGTCGGATATCAACACGGCCGAGCGCGCGGTCGAGCGAGAGATGCTGATGGAGATCGTGCAGCTGAAGCGCGGCCTGGCGATCCTGGCAACGGTCGGTGCGACCGCGCCATTCGTCGGTCTTCTGGGCACGGTGTTCGGCATCATCAACGCTTTCGTCTCGATGGCCAAGTCGGGTTCAGGCGGTATCGCCTCGATTTCGGCCGGTATCGCGGAAGCTCTGATCGCGACGGGCTTCGGTCTGATCGTGGCCATCCCTGCGGTGTGGTTCTACAACTACTTCACGACGAAGATCGACAACCTGACGGCCGAAATGACCTACACCTCGAAGGAGATGATCGACTATCTCATCAAGGGTGTCTCGGGTGAATTCGGACGTTCGCGCTTCACCCGCGAGTTCAATACGCAGGTGCAGGGCGGCAGTCCGGTCTCACAGTAATCGACGGCCCCAACCCCAGAGGAGGGCTTCCCGATGGGAATGTCAGTGGGCACAGGTGGCGTCAAGGCCGAGCCTAACGTCGTGCCGATGATCGACGTCATGCTGGTGCTGCTCATCATCTTCATGGTGGTGGTGCCGTCGATCGCGGCCGGGTTTACGGCGCAGCCACCGCAGGGCATCAACCTGAAGACGCACCCCGAAGAAGATTCCGATCAGGTGCTGGGCATAGACAAGAACGGGCAGTACTACATCAACAAGCGCCCGGTATCTCCGGATACGCTCGACATCACGATCAAGCGCATCTTCGATGCTCGCACGATCGACAAGATCCTGTACGTCAAGGCGGACAAGGACCTCCCGTACGCGAAGGTTCTGGACGCCATGGACATTGCGTCGAAAAACGGTGTGCGTGTCGTCGGAGCGATTTCGGAGCAGCAGCCAGGCACCAAGTCCACGGTTCCGGGAGACTCGCCGGAACTCGTGAAAAAGAAGTAGCGACCTCCGGAGACTACTCATGGCAGGAATGTCAGCTGGCAGTGAAGGACTCAGGAACGAACCGAACGTCGTTCCGATGATTGACGTCCTTCTCGTGCTCCTGATCATCTTCATGATGATCATCCCGTTGTCGCGCGTCGCGATCGACCTGCAGCTTCCGGATCCGAAGCCAGCAGACGAGCCGCCGCCGCCCGACTCCAAGCAGATCGTGCTCGAGGTGCTCCCCGGCGGTGTCTATGCGGTCAACAAGGAGACCATCCCGAAGGAGCGGCTCGGTGCCCGGCTCAAGGAGATCTACGATCCGCGGCCCGAGAAGATCATGTTCGTGAAAGGCGATCCCAGCGTGAAATACCAGGATGTGATCTGGTCGATGGACGTCGCGCGCGGGGCCGGAGTGAAAGTGATCGGCGTTCCGCCGAAGAGCGACGAGGCGGCACCGACGAAGTAGCACCGGCGGTGGAACTGGATACGGCGGGTGAACCCTTCGCGGCTCACCCGCCGTATTAGTTTTCACCGCACCGCCGTGGCACCTGCCAGACGTCAATCCACGCCTCAACAACTGCGACTCACTCCAGCGAATGAAGGGCCGGGAGAACAGGCTTGATCGCCTGGGCGAAGGACTCGCCCGGCGCCCGTATCGGCCGCCGATAGGCATTCCGGCGCACGCCGAACCGCGAGCACAGGCGACGATAGCGTCCGTCCTGTTGCATGTGGCGATTCTCCTGCTCATTCTCGCACCCACGGTCTTCGTCGGATCGCAGCTCTATGAGATTGCGAATCGGGGGACCGGTGGGCCGGGACCGGTAGGTGGCGGTGGCGGTGGAACGAGTGGCAGCGGTTTCGAACAGATCAAGGAGGGCCTCCGGTACTTCACGCTGCCGACCCGGTCCAAGCCGGCGGTGCAGATGCCGGAAGAGGTTGTCCCGTCCAAGCCCGAGAAGACGAAAGAACCCGATCCTCCGAAGCCGGATCCAGAGGAGAGGCCCACCGCAACGGCAGACACGTCGGCATCATCGAAGACGAGTGGAGCGACGGAGGGAGCCGGCGGAGGGACCGGAAAGGATGGAACGGGCGGTAGCGGTCCTGGAAGCGGTGGAGGTGTTGGGTCGGGCGTCGGGACGGGGAAGGGGAGTGGGAATGGGCCCGGGACCGGAGGCGGCGATGCCGACACCGTGTATCCGCCTACCGTGATTTCGATGCAGTTGCTGCCCCTTCCGGTACCGTCCAAGGTTCGTCCGTACACGATGGTCGCGTACTTCGAGGTCGACACGACCGGAAGTGCGCGACTTCTGTCATTCAACCCCTCGAAGGACGGGAACTACAACCGCCGGATCCGGGACATGCTGCTGGAGATGCGATTCCGTCCGGCCGTTCGCGGAAACGGCGTTCCGGTCAAGGACACGGCGGTGGTGACGGCGGAAGCACGATAGCGCGTATCGCATTTTCTGCACTGGCTTTAGGACGGCGGCAAGGATAACTTGACGCCGGTTTTTTTTCGCCTTTGTCGGGCGTCCTTTCGGCGGCGCGCCGGCTCCACCCCCCGCAACCCCGTATCAGATGAGCTGCGAGGCCGCTCGGACCGACGCAACACGAACGGTACTCTTCGCGCCGTCGGTCGGTTCGCCAGACACAGCCGTTTGTGGGTCCCCCGGATCTTGTCACTCGGGCGGACCTTTTTTCTTGCCTCGCAGCAGTCCCTTACGAGGCGCATCGTCCAGGGCCAACGGCATCTGGGCGAGACTCCCGTCACTCGTAGTGTCACCACGGAGATCGAGATCGATGAATCGTTTGAAGCCCGTCATGCGACGAGTTCTGTTTACGTTCCTGGCCATTGGGGTGGCCGCGCTCTGGTACGCGCCCGTAGCTGCCGCGCAGGCGGCGGCAACCGCGACCAAGGCTCCGGCGGGCGCCCTTCTGCAGTCGGCGGCGCAGACCGAACAGCGTGGCGGTGAAGCCAACCTTCGTGTTCCGGATCTTTCCAGCGAGGTGTTCTTCGGCGGAACGCCCGGGAACACGCTGCTGATGAGCGGGATCGTCGTCTCGGTCCTGGGACTGCTGTTCGGACTGTGGATTTACGGTCAGCTCAACCGCGCGCCGGTGCATCGATCGATGCTCGAGGTCTCGGAGCTGATTTACGAAACGTGCAAGACATACCTGATCACTCAGGGGAAGTTCATCCTCGTGCTGGAACTGTTCATCGGGGCTGTGATCTTCCTGTACTTCAAGCTTCTGCTGGCTTTCCCCTGGGACCGGGTGCTGATCATCCTGTTCTTCTCGCTGGTCGGGATCGCCGGGAGCTACGGCGTCGCCTGGTTCGGCATTCGCGTCAATACCTTCGCCAACTCGCGCACGGCCTTCGCGGCGCTGAAGGGGAAGCCGTTCCCGGCCTACCAGATCCCGCTCAAGGCCGGGATGAGCATTGGCATGATGCTGATCTCGGTCGAGTTGCTGTTGATGCTGATGATCCTGCTGTTCATCCCCGGCGAGTACGCCGGGCCGTGCTTCATCGGCTTCGCGATCGGCGAGTCGCTTGGCGCGGCGGCTCTGCGGATTGCCGGTGGCATCTTCACGAAGATCGCGGACATCGGGTCAGACCTGATGAAGATCGTCTTCAAGATCAAGGAGGACGACGCCCGCAATCCCGGCGTCATCGCCGACTGTACCGGAGACAACGCCGGCGATTCCGTGGGCCCGAGTGCCGACGGATTCGAGACGTATGGTGTCACCGGCGTCGCGCTGATCTCCTTCATCCTGCTGGCCGTGACGGACCCGTCGGTGCAGA
Organism: Gemmatimonadaceae bacterium; assembly: GCA_019186945.1. Classification (GTDB taxonomy): domain Bacteria; phylum Gemmatimonadota; class Gemmatimonadetes; order Gemmatimonadales; family Gemmatimonadaceae; genus JABAQJ01. The sequence continues at coordinate 42,171 of JABAQJ010000017.1, read as the reverse complement.
TCCAGCTGCTCGTCTGGATCTTCATGATGCGGGTGATGATGATCGTGGCGTCCGGCATGTCGTACTTCATCAACGAGGCGATGGCGAAAGCGCAATACGCCACGGCGTCGAAGATGAACTTCGAGGCACCGCTCACTCGCTTGGTGTGGCTGACGTCGATCGTGTCGATCGCCATCACGTACATCGCCTCATACCTGCTGATCCCGACGATCGGTGGCGACCCCTCGCTCTGGTGGAAGCTGGCGACGATCATCACGTGCGGAACTTTGGCGGGCGCGATCATCCCGGAACTCGTCAAGGTGTTCACCTCGGTCGAATCGCGTCATGTCAACGAGGTCGTCACGTCGTCGCGAGAAGGCGGTGCTTCGCTCAACATCCTCTCCGGTTTGGTGGCGGGCAACTTCTCGGCGTACTGGTTAGGCATCACGATCATGGTGCTGATGGCGATCGCCTACTTCGTGTCCCAGTTTGGCCTCGGGCAGTTGATGATGGCGCCGGCCGTCTTTTCGTTCGGGTTGGTGGCGTTCGGGTTCCTCGGGATGGGTCCGGTCACGATCGCCGTCGATTCCTACGGTCCGGTGACGGACAACGCACAGTCTGTGTTCGAACTCTCGATGATCGAGACGATTCCCGGTATCGGCGACGAGGTCAAACGCGACTTCGGCTTCACGCCCGAGTTCGAAGCTGCCAAGACGCACCTCGAAGAGAATGATGGAGCCGGCAACACTTTCAAGGCGACGGCGAAGCCCGTGTTGATCGGCACCGCCGTCGTCGGTGCCACGACGATGATCTTCTCGATCATCGTCTCGCTCACGCATGGCTTGCAGCCCGAACTGCTGTCGAACCTGTCGTTGATGCACCCGCCCTTCCTGCTCGGGCTGATTACCGGCGGCGCCATCATCTACTGGTTTACCGGCGCGTCCATGCAGGCGGTGACCACGGGAGCGTACCGCGCCGTCGAGTTCATCAAGGCGAACATCAAGCTGGAAGGCGTTACCAAGGCCAGCGTGTCGGATTCCAAGAAGGTCGTCGAGATCTGCACCATCTACGCGCAAAAGGGGATGTTCAACATCTTCCTGACGGTGTTCTTCTCCACGCTCGCGTTTGCCTTCATCGAGCCGTACTTCTTCATCGGGTATCTCGTCTCGATCGCCCTCTTCGGCTTGTACCAGGCCATTTTCATGGCAAACGCCGGTGGGGCATGGGACAACGCGAAGAAGATCGTGGAGACGGAACTGAAGGCGAAGGGAACGCCGCTGCACGACGCCACGGTCGTCGGCGATACGGTCGGCGATCCGTTCAAGGATACTTCGTCGGTCGCGCTCAACCCGATCATCAAGTTCACTACGCTGTTCGGATTGCTCGCGGTCGAGCTGGCGGTATCGCTGACCACGGATCAGGGCTCAGGGCTCACGCACGGACTGGCGGCGATTTTCCTCGCGATCGGGATGTACTTCGTGTACCGCTCCTTCTACGGGATGCGGATTGAAGCGGGCGCGCCATCGGCGCACCGCGAGCACGCCTAACCAGCCGCATCGTCGGAGCGCACGCCGGGGATCGAGTCGGCCATCCATCCCCGGCGCCGTGTCCCCGGATCGGGAATCGTCCCTTCAACCGGTATCGGCATGTCAGGTCTCATGGCGCGCAAGTCGGCGGCCGACCTCGAGTCCGAGGCGTCCCACGGTGGCGGACTCAAACGATCGCTGAACAAGTGGCACCTGACGGCGCTCGGCGTCGGTGCGACCATTGGAGCCGGCATCTTCGCCACCACCGGCACGGCGATCGTAGGCGATGCTGCCAGGCCCGGCGCCGGCCCGGCGATCGTATTCTCCTTTCTGCTCACGGCCATTGCCTGCGGTTTCGCCGCCTTGTGTTATGCGGAGTTCGCCGCGATGGTGCCAGTTGCCGGTTCCGCGTACACCTATGCCTATGCGGCGCTCGGCGAGCTCGTGGCGTGGATCATCGGTTGGGACCTGATCGTCGAGTACGCAGTCGGTAACATCGGCGTCGCCATCGGCTGGTCAGGCCATTTCCGAGAACTCGTCAGCCACTTCGGCGTCGACATCCCGTCGTGGCTGGCGACGGACTATCGCAGCGCTCACGATGCGGCGACGGCGCTGGCTGGGGGGACGAACGACGCCGTCACGCAGTACCTGGCGTCGGCGTGGACCGGTGCCCCGCATCTGTTCGGGATTCCCGTGATTGTGAACCTGCCGGCCGCCGCCGTCGTGTTCGTAATGACCATCGTCCTCGTGATCGGCGTGCGGGAATCGGCCAACTTCAACAACGCGATGGTGGTGCTGAAGATCGCTATCATCCTGTTCTTTCTGGCTGTCGGCGTTTTCCTCATTACTCCGTCGAACTGGAACGATGCAGCCAGCGGCGGTTTCGCACCGAACGGCTTCGCCGGCGTCAGCGCCGCGGCGGCGATCATCTTCTTCAGTTACATCGGATTCGATGCCGTATCGACGGCGGCCGAGGAGGCGGAGAATCCGGCGCGCGACATGCCCTTCGGAATCATCATGAGCCTGGTGGTGTGTACCGTTCTCTACATCGCGATTTCTGCGGTGATGACGGGAATGTCGCCCTGGCAACAGCTGGGTACGGCCGAACCGATGATAACGGCGCTGCAGTTCTCCAATGGACCGCCGCTGCTGGTTAATGCATCCCGCTTCATCATCGCGTTAGGTGCCGTGATCGCGATGGGGAGCGTGTTGCTGGTTTTTCAGCTGGGCCAGCCGCGCATCTTCTATTCGATGGCGCGCGATGGGCTTTTGCCCCCGGTGATGGCCAAGGTGCACCCGCGCTTCCGCACACCATACGTTGGTACGATACTGACGGGTACGTTCGTGGCGACCTTCGCTGCCTTCGCGAACATCGCCGAAGTTGTCGATCTGACGAACATCGGCACCTTGTTCGCGTTCGTGCTGGTGTCCATCGGCGTGATCTTTCTGCGCCGCACCGATCCGGACCGGCCACGTCCCTTCCGCGTGCCGGGCGTCCCGTTTACGCCACTCATCTCGGTCGCGGCCTGTCTGTATCTGATGTTCCAGTTGCCTCGCGTGACCTGGATTCGATTCGGGATCTGGCTGGCAATCGGGCTCGTGTTCTATTTCGTCTACGGATACAAGAATTCCGTGCTGCGACGGCAGTCATCGAACGCCTAACCAGGCTCCGGACATGATGCAGACTGTACCCATGCCGGCAGGCGGCGCACCGGCGCCCGCGAAGACCGGACTCCGCAGGATCTCGGCTACCCAGTGGATCCTGATCTCGATGGTCGTCGGTATCGCGCTAGGCTGGCTCTTCCCGGAATCGGCGCGCGATGCCCACGGCGGTTGGGCCGCCTCGGACCTCAGTGTCCTGTCGACGATCTTCCTGCGAATGATCAAGTCGCTGATCGTGCCGCTCCTGTTCGCGACGCTCGTCGTCGGAATTGCCGGTCACGGCGACGACATGAAGAAGGTCGGACGGCTCGCCTTCCGTTCCGTCGTGTACTTCGAGGTCGTCACCACACTGGCTCTGGCGGTCGGCCTCCTGGCCGTGAATATCACGAAGCCGGGTGTGGGCATCGACCTTGGGGCCGCGTCGTCCAAGGAAGGGGCGGAGTTCGCCGCCCGGCAAACGACGATCTCCGGTGTGCTCGAACATACCGTGCCCCAGAGCTTCTTCGAGGCGGCGGCGACCAACGAAGTACTGCAGATCGTATTCTTTGCGATCATCTTCGCCGTATCGCTCTCCCGCGTTCAAGGGAAGAACAAGGAAGTGATGCTCGGTGTCCTCGAGAGCCTGTCCGACATCATGTTCAAGTTCACGGCGATCGTGATGGGGTTCGCGCCATTCGGCATCGGCGCAGCCATCGCCGTGACGGTGTCGCGGAGCGGCCTCGGTGTACTCAGCAACCTCGGGCTCCTGGTGCTGACGTTGTTCGGCGCGCTGATATTCTTCGTGGTTGCCGTGCTTGTGCCCGTGATGCTGTTGTTCCGCATCCCGATCCTCAAGTTCTGGCGCGCCGTGCGTGAGCCATGGCTGATCGCGTTTTCCACAGCTTCGTCCGAGGCTGCATTACCGCTCGCGATGCAGCAGATGGAGAAGTTCGGAGTGCCGCGGCGGATCGTTGCTTTTGTCCTGCCAACGGGATACTCGTTCAATCTGGACGGAAGCACGTTGTACCTCGCGCTCGCGTCCGTGTTCGCGGCGCAAGCCTCGGGCATCGATATGCCCCTTGGTCAGCAGATCCTGATGATGCTGATGCTGATGCTGACGAGCAAAGGTGTCGCGGCCGTGCCCAGGGCGTCGCTCGTGATACTGTCGGGCGCGATTGCCACCTTCGGGCTGAGGCTGGAGGCAGTGGCGATCATCCTTGGCGTGGACGCGATCATGGACATGGCGCGAACGTCAGTCAACCTGCTCGGGAACTGCCTGGCGTCCGCCGCCATGGCTCGCTGGGAGGGCGAGTTCGACGATGCCGCGCCGGAAGAGGCGCTGACCAGCACGCAGGCGGCGTGATGCGGCGACGGCTGTCGCGCCGCTCAGCCACCGCGCTGCCGCGCGACGATTCCGCTTGGCGTGCGCATGGCACGCTTGATGGCGCCACGCACGGCGATGACCTCGTCGCCATGTAGCATTGCGCCCGGGACCATCGATCGCAGCCTGACTTCGAGACGCTTCCGTACCAGCGTGCCCTTGTGCACCAGACCCCCGCTCAACGCCAGCGGCACCGTGGCACGCTCGTCCACGAACAACTGGCGGGCAAGCGTCCGCACGTGGAGCGCCAGCTCTTCGACGCCTAGCGTTACGATCGCGTTTGCACGGAGGTCGCCTGCTTTCGCTGTCTCCATGATCACAGGAGCAAGGGACGCCAACTGCGCGACGGTCGCATGTGAAGCCCACGGAACCAGTGCGTCCACGCTGGGAACCCCCGTGGTGGCCAGGATCGCTGCGGTCAGGGCCGTATCCGGCTCTCGACCGTCCGCCGCAGCCGCGACCACGCCAAGCACGCGGCGCCCGAGCCACGCGCCGCTACCCTCATCGCCGATGATCGGACCCCAGCCCCCGCATCTGGCCACTGCACCCGCCGGCCCGCGTCCGTAGCAGATCGAACCTGTTCCGGCGATCAGTAGCACGCCAGGGCCATCGCCAAAGGCATCCTCGAGCGCAATCTCGGCATCGGTCACGACATGCACTTCGTCGGCGATGCCACGGGAGACCAGCGCCTCGTGGAGGGCGTGCCGCTCCTCCTCGCGGCCGGCGCCGGCCACACCGACACATGCGATCCGTACCTGCGGATCCTCGACAGCCGATTCCCTGATGGCCGCCTCGATCGTGGAGGCGACGATATCGGCCGATCGTGTGACCTCGCCTGGGCGGATGGCACTGCCGATGCCGTCGGAGCTGGCAAGCTGAACTCCAGCTTCGTCCGTGACCATCGCCCGCGTGTGTGTACCGCCACCGTCAACACCAACCAGGACTGAAGTCATCGCGCGTTCTCTTCCAGTGTCTCGTGAGCCTGTGCTGGAGCGGCGCGAAGGGGATGCGTGAACGAAGACAGCATGCCAATGCCAACGGTTATGGAGGTTCCGATGAGGACGTACCACGGCCACGCAACGCGCGAGAGCGGACCGAGCGCGGACGCGAGCGAAGGATATGAGGCTGACAACTGTTTGGCGAATACGACGAAGCTCATCGCCGCGATGCCGATCACCAGGCCAAGGATCGCGTCCCGTTGCTCGGCACGAGCCCAGAAGTTGCCCAGAAAGAACGCGCCCAACAGCCCACCGAGGGTGAACGACGCGATCCCCAGCGCCACGACGACGACCGGCGTGCCCTGTTCCTTGAACAACAGGGCCCCGGCGGTAAGGACCACTCCCCAAACGAGTGCAAAGCGCCGACCCATGCGAAACGTGACCGGATCCGTGGCCGCTCGACCTGACAGCGGTATGTAGATGTCGTGTGTGGTCGCCGCCGCGAGCGAGTTGATGGCGCCGGAGTGTGTGCTCATCGTGGCGGCGATGATCGCTGCTACCAGGAGGCCCGTCAGACCCGTGGGCATTTGCTCGATGATGAACGTGGGAAAAATCGAGTCCGGTGTCGCGAACTCGCGGCCGCCGAACAGGCCCCACAGTCCGATCCCCACCATCAGAAAGAGAGTGAATTGCAGAAAGACGACCACGCCGCTGCCGATGATGGCGCGCTGCGCGTCGCGTAGCGACCGGCAGGAGAGCAGTCGTTGCACGATCAGCTGGTCGGCGCCATGTGATGCCATGGCCAGGAAAGCGCCACCGATCAGTCCGGCGTACACCGTGTGCGGCTGATCGATGACGCGCGAGAAGTCCAGCAGCTGCAACTTGCCCTGTGCCCGGGCCGACGCGAGAATAGCGCTCCAGCCACCGGCGGTGGACATTCCGATCAGAACGACCGCCGACAATCCGCCAACCACGTAGACCGACGCCTGCAACAGCTCCGTCCAGACGACGGCGCGCATGCCACCGCGGTATGTGTAGAGGATCGTCAGTGCGCCAAGGACGAGGATCGCCGCGGGCATCACCCATTGGCGGGGGACGCTGCTCCCCAGGATCAACGCAACCGGAATGGCCGTGGCAAACACCCGTACCGAATCCGCCATCGCCCGCGTGACCATGAACACGATGGACGTCAGACGTCGCGTGGCCCGTCCGAAACGCTGCTCCAGCATGGCGTACGCGGTGACGATGTCACCCTGGAAGTAGCGCGGGAGCAGGAGGTACGCCACGCCGATTCGCCCCAGGATGTAGCCTGCAGCCACCTGAAGAAACCCGAGATTCCCAACGTACGCCAGCCCGGGAATCGAAATGAACGTGAGCGCGCTCGTCTCCGTGGCTACGATCGAGAACAGGACGGCCCACCACGGGATGTTGCGGTTCCCTACGAAGTAGTCCGACGTGCCCTTCTGCCGACGCCCGATGTACATACCCAAGGCCGTCGTTCCGGCGAGATACGCAACGAGCACCGCCAGGTCCAACAGACCGAAACGTCCGGTCACTCGCCGACTCCAGGGGCGACGACGTACGCCTCCATCGCGAAGTATTCTGCCAGCCCCAGCCGATCGAGCACCGCCGCGGTATCCTTGTTGCGCGACTCCACCCGTTGCCAGAACTCCCGATCGTCCTGCCCGGGGAAGGGTGCTGAATCCTTCTGCGACTGGTGCTTGAAGATCGCCTGGATCTTCAGACGCAACTCTTCCTGGGACAGCGGCACCAGCCACGTCGCTTCGTCAACCGCCCACTCCTGCCAGGCGCCGCGATAGAGCCACACTTCGGGGAGCGCTGCTGCATCGCCCTGGTCGCGTCGCATCGCGGACAGCGCGCGGTCGATCGCTTCCTTGCACATGCGATGCGTGCCGTGCGGATCCGACAGGTCGCCGGCCACGAAGATGAGCGCCGGCCGTATCTCCTCGAGCAGTTGCCTCACGATCGTAACGTCGGCGTCGCTGACGGGGTCCTTTCGCACCTTCCCCGTGCGGTAGAACGGGAGATCGAGGAATCGCGCGGACTCCGCCGACAGACCTACTGTTTCGAGCCCGCTCACCGCTTCCGCCTCCCTGATGACCCGTTTCAGGTCGAGCACTTCCGGCGTATCGACGTCTCCAGCACGCTTGGTCTCGAGCGCGCGGCGAACGCGAGCATCGAGCCCTTCGACGGCTTGAGGCGAGATCCGACCCGAGCGCGCCAGCCGCGTAACCATGTCGACATAACGTCGGACGTCATGGTCGAAGACGGCGATGTTCCCGCTCGTCATGTACGCAACCGTCAGATCGTTCCGGTTCTCCACCAGCTTGCGGAGTATACCGCCCATCGAGATTACGTCGTCGTCCGGGTGCGGCGAAAAGCAGATGATGCGTTCCTTGCTCGGCAGTTTCGACTTTCCGCGAATCTTCGCTCCAAGCGCGTTGAAGACGTAGCCGTTGATCTCCCCGGCGCCATCCGATCGGGACAACAGCGAGGACAGACGGTGCTCGATGTAGTCTGCCGACGTCAACTTCAGGATTGCCTTCCCCGTCGCCTGCGAGAGCCAGATCACGGCACGAACGATCAGATCCTCGGTCCATTCCACTTCGCGCACGAGCCATGGCGTAGAGATTCGCGTGAGGGCGGCGCCAGCGGCCGAATCGATGTAGAACGTCGCGTTCGCGTGTCGCTGCAGGAAGGTGGCAGCGACGTCGCGATCGATGTCGCCCTCCACCGCCCGCCTGACGACGCTGGCCTTGTGCTCCCCAGTCGCGAGGATGACGATCTCGCGTGCCTCGAGGATGGTGGCGACGCCCATCGTGATCGCTTCGCGCGGAACACTCTGCTCACTGAAGAAATCGGCGGCTGCATCCCGGCGAGTGACGAGGTCCAGCGTAACGAGACGCGTGCGGGTATCCGGCCCCGACCCGGGCTCATTGAATCCGATGTGTCCGGTCTTGCCGATGCCCAGCACTTGGAAGTCGATGCCACCGGCAGCTCGGATTGCGGCCTCGTAATTGAGCGCCATGTCGGCGACGTCGGCTCGATCGATGTCGCCCCGCGGCAAGTGAATTGACGCGTCGTCGATGTCTATCGCATCGAACAGGTGTTCCCGCATGAAGCGGTGGTAGGAGTGCCGGTTCTCCGGCAACATCGGGAAGTACTCGTCGAGGTTGAACGTATCGACGTGACGGAAGCTCAAGCCCTCGTCCCTGTGCAGACGCACCAGTTCGCGATAGACACCGATCGGCGTCGATCCGGTGGCCAGTCCCAGCACGCAACGCTGTCCCATGGCTGCTCTATCGCGCACGACCTCCGCGATCCGATGCGCAACCGCGCGCGCCAGCATGTCGTGATCGGCGAACACGCGCGTGGGGATGCGCTCGAGCGCGCGGTCGCTCCGGTCCTCCAAAACCGAAGGCCCGCGATCACGCGTGGTGTCGCGGGCCTCCCTCTGTTGGGCGCTGGCGTGGCCAGACGCTGTCATCGCAATCGACTATGCCGAGAACGACGACCCACACCCACAGCCGCCGGTGGAATTGGGGTTCTTGAACGTGAAGCCCGAACCCTGCATGGAGCTCACATAGTCGATCGTCACCTGATTCAAGTATTGCGCGGAGAAGGGATCGATGAACATGCGGAACCCGTCGCTCGGAATGACGAAATCGTCATCGGCCGCCTGATCTTCGATCAGGAGCGCGTACTTGAATCCGCTGCACCCGCCCGGTTGCACGCTGACGCGAAGGCCCCCGACGTCGGTCGGTACCTTCTCCGCTTCCATGAACTTCTTGACTTCCGCGACCGCCGCGGGCGTTACCGTCATCACGACGTCCGGCTGCTGTAACGTGCTCACGATCATTCCTCCTCGAGTGTCGCGACATGCGACGTAACCAGCAGCAAAATAGTCACGCGCTACCCGGCCTTCAAGAAACCGGGACGATCCCGTGCCTTCCCGCCACCACGTCATGCCGTTGGCAGGCGCCTGGGACGCTAATTCCTCGCCAATGGCCTTGCGCCCCACAACGGGCCGATATGCGCATCAGCGCTGCGCTCGGGCGAGGGTACCGATTACGGACATGGCGGCATCGGCAACCTCCACCCGCACGGTCCCGATCGCGCGATGCTCCCGCGTCGGGTTGACGCGGTTGGAGAGCAGGAGGACGAACACGTTGTTCCCGGGATCGATCCAGATCGACGTTCCCGTGAATCCGGTATGGCCGAAAGCGGCTGCGGACAGGTCGTGTCCCGCGGAGTTGGTGCCACTCGGCTTCTCCCAGCCCAGGGCCCGGTTCGAGAGCCTGGCGTCTTGCACCTGCGCGAACGCATCGATGGCCGCAGGGGAGAAGACGGTTACACCGTCCAGCGTCCCTCCGCTCAGGTAGACCCGCGCCAGCCGGACCAGGTCGTACGCGGTCGAGAACAGGCCGGCGTGTGCGGATACACCGCCTAACGCAAAGGCGTTCTCGTCATGCACCTCGCCGCGCAAGTGACGTTGGCGCCAGGGATCGACTTCGGTTGGCGCAATGCGTGGCAGCAACGACGTTGGCGGGCGGTACTGGGTGTCCCGCATGCCAAGTGGGGCGAACACGTGCCTGGCAGCGTACGCATCGAGCGGCTCGCCACTCACGACGCGGACCACTTCGCCGAGCAGGATCGCGCCCAGATCACTGTAGACCATGCGAACGCCGGGGACCGTATCTAGCGGTGTGGCAAGGACGAGCGCGAGCGCTTCCTGCTCCGAGGTCGCCTCCTTGTACAGGGGACGCCACGCCGGGAGTCCCGATGAATGCGTCAGCAAGTGGCGGATAGTCACCCGTTCCTTCATTGGGCCATCGAAGCTCGGCAAGTAGTGCTGGACCGGGGAGTCAAGGGCGATCTTCCCGGCATCCACCAGTTGCAACATGGCGCTCGTCAGAGCCACCACCTTGGTGAGCGAGGCCAGATCCCAGAGTGTCGTGCCGTTAGGAGCTGGCGACGGTGACCAGTCGAGATGGCCGGCGCTGACCTGGGCCAGAATGCCGTCGCGGGTTCCGACAACGGCAATGGCTCCCGGAAACGCCGAATCCCGCACCCCGGCATCGAGTAGTTGCTGCAGGGTGTCGCTCAGGAGGCGGACATTGATTCGGCGAGCGACGCCAACGTCCCGCGGCGGCCGCGGATCCACGGCATCCTGCGCCGCGAGCGACGGTACGATGCCGATTGCCCCAATCAAGGCGACGAGTACGAACACACGCGGCAGGGAGGGTAGGATGCTGGAGTTGCGCATTCCGAACGGTGAAAGGTTACGAGCTCTCAGGCAAGCACGATGCATTTGTCGGCATCCCTCTGGATGCCGCAGGCTACAGGTGCCAAACTGCTGGCGGCGGCGCATCTCGGAGTCAGGCGCCGCGAATTTCTTCCGAACGGAGACGAACATGCGCGGCATCCCAGCCTGGTTTGTAATGTCCGTTGTGCTATCCGCGTGCGGTGCGCGGACTGTCAGTGTAGAGAGCGCCCCTGCGGCAACCGTCGCGGTCACTCTGACGGTCACGAACGCCCTTCCGCAGGCGCTCAACATCTATGTGGTTACTGGAAGCTCTGATCGGTTCCTCCAGCAGGTTGCGGCCAATTCCACGACTTCGCTTCCCGTAGCCGGTGTAGCGACCGGGTCGGTCGTGCAGCTCAAGGCGGTCACTGCGGATGGAGCGAAGACCTACACGAAAGCGGGCGTCGCCCTGCAGGCCACGAATGCATGGCAGGTTCCGTAGATCAGGGTTGTAACGACCTGTTAAAGCACGTAGCTTCATTCGCTTGCTTGGTGCCAGGGACGAGTTCCTGCGATGAGTTGACGCCCTTCGCGAGCTTCACATTTTGCAACCCCGCCGACGCGGCATGAAAGCGATCTGGGAGTCGATTCAGCGCGGCTATCTACGCATTATTGAACCGGTCGCCGACTGGATGGTTCGACGCCGGATCAACCCGAACACCATTACGACGATCGGGACGCTCTGCAGTATTGCAGTGGGCGTCATCTATGCGACCGGGCACATTTCCATCGCCGGCTGGGTGCTTGGGCTGACCGCTTTGTTCGACGTGCTCGACGGTACCGTGGCACGGAGAACCGGACGATCCACGGCGTTTGGCGCTTTCTACGATTCCACGCTCGATCGTGTGGCTGACGGCGCGGTTCTGGGTGGATTGACGATCTTCTTCGCTCGGAACTGGAATCATCACGCTGTGCCCGACTGGGTCGCGATGCCGATGGTGGGCGTGCTCATGTTTGGCATCATCGGCACGTTCCTGACCTCGTACACACGGGCCCGCGCCGAGGCTTTGGGCATCGACGCCAAGGTCGGCATCCTCCAGCGCCCGGAGCGCGTCACCCTGCTTTCCGCGCCGCAAGCATTTTTTGGCTTGGCCCTGGACGGATGGATCCTGATACTTATCTGCACCCTGCTTTCAGTCACGGCTTGGATCACGGCGGTGCAGCGCATTGTTTTCGTACATCGCGCCACGACTCCCCGTGATGCGACAACAGGCGTCGTCCACGCGACGATGGCGGATCCGGCTCCAGCTCGCGTTGGGGGCACCGCGCCCGCGCCGGCCGACGCAGTTCGTTAGGCAACCTCTCGAGACAGGAGATTCTTCGTGCCGGGCTCGCCCGTTCCTGCAACACGTACTGACGTCCGTCCCGCCGCGGGCAAACTCGGTATCCTGACGCCCGGTCTGGGCGCCGTCGCCACGACCTTCATTGCCGGTGTGGAGAGCGTACGTCGTGGGCTCAGTCAACCGATCGGGTCGCTGACGCAGATGGCGACCATTCGGCTCGGCAAGCGCACCGACAACCGATCTCCACTGATCAAGGACTTCGCTCCGCTCGCCGATCTTTCGGACCTGGTGTTTGGCGCCTGGGACCCGATCCCGGATGACGCACTGCAAGCCGCTCGCAAGGCAGGGGTCCTGGAAAGCAGGCACCTGGATCCAATCGCCGACTTCCTGGGGTCGATCCGGCCCATGCCGGCTGCCTTCGACAACAAGTACGTGACCCGTTTGTCTGGAACGAACGTCAAGCAGGGGAAGACGAAGCGTGATCTTGCCGGGCAACTGCGTCAGGATATTCGCGATTTCCGGTCGCGCAACGGCCTGGATCGAGTCGTCATGGTGTGGTGCGCGTCGACGGAGATCTTCATCAAGCCAGGCCCGCAGCACGCGACCATCGAGCAGTTCGAGAGGGCGATGGAACGGAACGACGATGCCATTTCGCCCTCGATGCTCTATGCGTGGGCCTCGATAATGGAGGGTGTGCCGTACGCCAATGGCGCACCGAACCTTGCGGTCGACACGCCAGCGCTGCAGGCCCTCGCTATCGATCGAGGTGTTCCGATTTCGGGGAAGGACTTCAAGACCGGTCAGACCTGGATGAAGACCGTTATCGCACCTGGGCTAAAGGCCCGGATGCTCGGACTGGCAGGCTGGTACTCGACGAACATTCTCGGAAACCGCGATGGCGAAGTATTGGACGATCCTGCGTCTTTCAAGACGAAGGAAGAATCCAAGCTGTCGGTACTTCATACGATCCTGCAGCCGGAGATGTACCCGGAGCTCTACGAGAACTTTTCGCACGTCGTACGGATCAACTACTATCCTCCTCGCGGGGACAACAAGGAAGGATGGGACAACATAGACATCGTGGGCTGGATGGGTTATCCGATGCAGATCAAGGTCAACTTCCTGTGTCGTGACTCGATCCTGGCCGCGCCGATCGTGCTCGACTTGGCGCTGCTGTCTGACTTCGCCCAGCGCGCCGGGATGAAGGGGATCCAGGAGTGGCTGTCGTTCTACTTCAAGAGCCCGATGGCAGCACCGGGCTTGCAGCCGGAGCACGATCTGTTCATCCAGCAGACGAAGCTGAAGAACACGTTGCGCCACTTGATGGGTGAGGAGCAGATCACGCACCTCGGTCTCGAGTATTACCAGACATGACGCTACTGATACGGCTCTTCCGGGTAGCTCTCGCGCTTGCGCTCGTTACGTGCGGTCCTGCAGAGCAGGACTTGTCGATGCGTCAGTGGACGGAAGACATGGCGTTTCGCATCAATTCGGAGCCGATGCCACCTCATGCGCGGGAAAAGGTGCTGTACAAGATCCAGGTGCGTGACAGCAAGACGGGAGAACCGGTCGAGGGCGGCGAAGGGCGGATGTTTGCGAGCAGCCGCGATGGTGCGAGCACGTGGGACGGGCTGGTCAAGGGTGAAGAACTGGGGACGTACTATGCGACGCTGCGTTACGTTACCGCGGGGGAATGGGCCGTGGCGCTCCAGTTCCGGCGCGATTCTACCAGACGGCTGCAACGAATGGACTGGATGCAGGAGGTCTTTGCGGCGCGCGGCGAACAACCCTAACGAGTATGCGACATTTCTATCGTTCACACCTGGCTCCAGGCGACGTCATGACGGCAGCCGATGCCTTCTTCGGCGAGCTTGGCTTGCAGGTACACCAGTCGGCGCCACGCACCCGAACCTATCAGGGCATCGTTGGAACCCCGGAGATCGTTGCGAACGTGCGCCTTTCAGCCGTGCCGGAGGGCGGACACTTCACGTTTGTCGAGGCGATCTCCGACCAGATCGGTGAGAGCCGACTGGATCGCAACATCAAGCGTTTCTTTGTGGAGCTGCGTCGAGCCGAGGATCCGCGGCGATTGGCCGGGGCAGCATACTGACGATGACGAGCGCTCCCAGCGCATGCTGTTGGCTCCCGGTGCTCGCCGTGCCGCGTTCCGGGTGTGCGTGATGCCCGGTGGACTCAATGGCGGATGTGCGAGCTGCCGGGAGAGGTGTGAGGCGGTATCGCGCGGCGGGAGCCGTGGGATCGTCGTTCAGGCATGGGCAACCAGCGGACACGTCGGCCGGCTATGAGCGAGTCGGAGATGCTGCGCGCACGGAACATCGGTGTTGGCTGTTTCACGGCCTTTATTGGTGCGCCCAGCGGAGCGATGATCGGGGTGCTGGTTGCGAAGATCGTCGGCGCCGCTCGCAAGTGCGTTCCCGTCGAGGGACTGCCGGCGTGCGACTGGTGGACGTATGCATTGATCGGAGGAATCGTCGGCAGTATCTCGTTGCCGGCTCTGGTGCTCCTGCGGCTGCGCCGTGGCAAGGCCACTCCGCGGTCAACTACCTGAGGATCTTTCGTTGGCACGAATCGATGTAGCGATGCCCCAGATGGGGGAGTCCATCGCCGAAGGGACACTCTCGAAGTGGCTCAAGAAGGTGGGTGACGCCGTGAAGCGCGATGAGCCCATCTTCGAGATCTCGACGGACAAGGTGGACGCGGAGATACCCGCTCCCAATTCCGGCATCCTGGCAGAAGTGCTGGTCGCCGAGGGTCAGACTGTTCCGATCGAGACGATCGTCGCAAGAATCGAGACCGACGCCGCTGTCGCGGCTACCATGTCATCGTCGACGGACGCGGCACGGGAATCGGTCGGCAGTGACGCGAAGGGAGATGCGCCGATCGAGGGATCTGGGGCCCCCCCCCCAGTAAGAGAATCTACGCCGCTCCAGCCCGCCCCGCGTCATCAGAACCTCGCGCCCATCATCTCGCCACTGCCCGCAGCGGGTACTCTCGAGGCGAGACCCCGTACCAACTCATCCCCGCTCGTCCGAAGGATCGCCGCCGATCACGGTATCGAGCTTTCTGCGCTTGCGGGAACCGGCCTGGCCGGCCGTGTCACGAAGAAGGATCTGCTCCAGTTTATTGAAGCTGGACGGCCGTCCGCCTCCATCGTCCTGCCCGCACAACCGGCCAGCGGCGACTACCAGATCCCGGTCGTGGAGCCGTGGCCCGGCGATACTGTGGAGTCCATGACCAGGATCCGGCGCATTACCGCCGAGCATATGGTCTACTCGAAGCGCACGTCGGCGCACGTGACGTCGGTGTTCGAGCTCGATCTCACGCGCGCGACCAAGGTTCGGAACGCGCTCCGTCCCGAGTTCGACGCGCGCGGTGAGAAGCTCACATACCTGCCGTTCGTAGTCCAGGCCGTCGTGCGAGGATTGCAGCAATTTCCAGTCCTGAACGCCGCCGTGCGCGGCAGTGACATCGTCTTCCGCAAGACATACAACATCGGCATCGCCGTCGCCGTCGACTGGGGGCTGATCGTTCCTGTGATCAAGGGCGCGGATAACCTTTCTCTGGCGGGACTCACGCGCGCACTCAACGATTTGGCCAGTCGAGCACGTACCAAGCGGCTCAAGCCGGAAGACGTGCAGGACGCAACGTTCACCATAACGAACCCCGGTGTGTTCGGATCGCAGTGGGGGACGCCAGTCATTCCGCAACCGACGGTCGCTATTCTTGGTACCGGCACGATCGAAAAGCGCCCCAAGGTGATCGTCGGCCCAGATGGCGACGACGTGATCGCGATCCGGACGTGCGCGTACTTCGCACTGTCGTTCGATCACCGCATTGTCGATGGAGCCGACGCCGATCGCTTCATGGCGTTCGTCAAAGTGCAGTTGGAAAACGTACCCGATGCCGGATTCTAGCATGGCCCGAGCCCTCGTCATGTTGCAGACACGTACGCCTGCCTCCGAAACTCCAAGCGTGCTGGCGCGCTTTCGTCATGCGCGCGAAGTGGCACGTGCGGGTGGCGTGAACTACTGGGCGTTTTCGGACGACGCCGATCCCGTCTCCTGGATCGAGTTCTTCGAAGGGCCCGACGCGCAGCATATACGCGCGACGTTGAAGGCGCTCGATGCAACTCCTCAGGAGCCCACGATCTTCAGCGAGTTGGAGCTGGCCTGACAATGGCAATACGTACCATATCCATCGATCGCGATACCTGGCGAGTACTGTCGTCCGGGTTTGTCACCCAGTACACGCGCGACGAATTCGGACTGATGTTCGTGCGTGGTTCGGGCGACGACAGGACGGTACGCGTGACGCGCTACTCTCCGCTCGGTACGCGGTCGCGCGAAGCGTCCCTGATGGAACTGACGGATTCGGATCTGCACCGCCTGTTCGCGTCATCACAGCCCAGCGCTACGTCTCCGGAAGCGGGCTACGTCTTGTGACCGCGTCGTCGGCGACGCCGACACCCGAACGGGGAATCGATCTGCACATGCATTCGACAGCGTCCGACGGGTCACAGTCGCCCGCTGGCGTGGTGGCGGCGGCCTTGGCTGCGAATCTGCACGCCATCGCACTCACGGACCACGACACGGTGTCCGGCATTGCCGAAGCGGAAGCGTCTGCCCGCGGGACGCCGCTGCTCGTGGTGCGTGGCGCCGAACTCAGCGCCTACGAAGGCCAGGACGAATTCCACATCCTCGCATTGCATCTGTCGGGCGTGGAGGAGATCGATGCGCAACTCTCGGTCTTCCGCGACGCGAGGCGCGATCGGGCTGTCCGGATCGTGGAGCGGCTGAACGCGATAGGGGTGCGCATCACGTTCGACGACGTGCTCTCGCTTGCCGGTGAAGCGACGCTCGGACGTCCGCACATCGCCAGGGCGCTCGTTGCAAACGGATGGGCCCGCGATCAGCGCGATGCATTCGACCGATATCTCGGTCATGGCCGCCCGGGGTTTCTAGACAAGCGGCGGCTCCTCGTCAGTGAGGCGATTGCGCTGATTCACCGATGTGGCGGTCTTGCCGTGTTTGCTCATCCAGGGGCGACCGGCACTCGCGCTCGCGTCGAGGCGTTTGCCGCCATGGGGCTCGATGGATTGGAAGTCATCCATCCGTCGCATTCGACGGATGACCGCAGTCGGCTGATGGCACTGACCGAGCACTTCGGGCTCGTGCCGAGTGGCGGATCGGATTCGCACGGGGCGACCGAGGGATCGCGAATGGTTGGGGCCATGCCGGTTCCGTCTACCTGGCTCGGGTTGCAGCTCGAACGGCTGGCCCGCCAGCAGCGGGCAGGAGCCGGCTGAGGCCATGGAACTGCGCGGAAAAGTAGCACTGGTGACCGGAGCCGGCCGCCGCATCGGAGCGGCGATCGCCGAATCGCTGGGTGGAGAAGGCATGTCCGTTGCCGTGCACTACCGGACATCACGTGAGGGGGCGGAACTGACGCGAGCGCGTGTTGAGGCTGCCGGTGGCCGGGCGTGGTGCGTGGAGGGAGACCTGGCGCAGCGCGATTCCGCGTCGCAGCTCGTCGATCGCGTCGCCGACCGGTTCGGTGGGCTCGACGTGCTGATCAACTCGGCGGCATCCATGGAACGAACGCCGTTCGGGACCATTACCGTCGATGACTGGGACAGGATACTCGCCGTAAACTCTCGCGCCCCGTTTTTCCTCGCCCAGGCGGCTGCAGCCCACATGCGCTCCGGAGGCGCGATCGTCAACATCGCAGATCTGGCTGCCTTCGAGATCTGGCCTAACTACGTACTTCATGGGGCGAGCAAGGCGGCGATTGTGTACCTGACGGAAGCGCTGGCCAGGATTCTCGCGCCTGCGGTCCGCGTGAACGCCGTCGCGCCTGGGGTAGTGTTGATGCCGGACGCGTGGGACACGTCCGTGGCCGACCGACTGGCGCGCACGACGCCGCTCAAGCACAACGGAACCCCGGACGATGTGGTCGGCGCAATCCGGTATCTCCTCGAGGCCGACTACGTGACTGGAGAAATCATGCACGTCGATGGCGGCCGGCGCATTCGATAGACAAAGGGAACTCCGCTTGCGATGGTCGGACTGATTCGTCAGGTCGCGATTCCGCCAGGGCACGTGTTACGACAGATTTCTGCACGGGCCTCCGCTTTGTTCATCACGTCACAGTTCGCCCAGAGGTAACTCTGTGCCTCAAACCTACGACTACGATGTCGTCATTGTCGGCGGCGGTCCCGCAGGCATGACAGCCGCACTGTACACCGGCCGCTCGATGCTGAAGTCGGTATTGATCGAACGCGGAGCACCAGGTGGCGAACTCCTCAATACCGAAGTGATCGAGGACTATCCGGGGTTCGAGCGCATCGAGGGCTGGGATCTCGCGTCACGATTCGAAGCGCACGCGAAGAAGTTCGGTGCGGAGTTTCATACGGCTAACGTGACCTCCATCCGTCGCCTGGACGATGGCTCGTTCGAGACCACGTGCGACAACGACGATGTCTACTTCTCGCCCGCGGTCATTGTCACTGCGGGTGGAACTCCGGTGAAGCTGGGAATCCCGGGCGAGGCGGAGTACGCGGGGAAGGGCGTGTCCTATTGCGCGATCTGCGACGGCGCTTTTTTCAAGGGACAGACGATTGCAGTCGTCGGCGGAGGTGACGCCGCCGTGGAGGAAAGCGATTTCCTCACGCGTTATGCAGCCAAGGTGTACCTCATCCATCGCCGTGACCAGCTGCGCGCCTCCAGGATCCTGCAGAAGCGCCTGTTCGAAAACCCCGGGATCGAGGTGGTCTGGGACACGGAAGTCGAATCCGTGCACGGAGACGATGCTGGCCTCGTGAGGCACCTGACACTGCGTCATGTCAAGTCCGGTGCGCTGTCGGAGCTGGCAGTTACCGGACTGTTCGTCTTCATCGGTTTTCAGCCAAACACGACAATCATCGCCGATCACGTAGACCATGATGCCCAGGGTTACCTGGTTACGGACGCCAACATGTCGACTTCCATCCCGGGGCTTTTCGCGGCCGGTGACGTGCGCGTTCAGCTTACGCGGCAGGTCACCACGGCGGTGGGCGATGCGACCACGGCTGCGATCGCGGCCGAAAAGTATCTGACTGCTCGGCGCGATCGTTCCGCAGCGCAGACCGCGGGCGCCGGCGCTTGAACGTCACGACGTTTGTCACTGGCCCGTTTCAGGAGAACTGCTACCTGCTGGAAGATCGGGTAGCGGGGGTGGCAGCGATGATCGACCCGGGAGCGGATGGCCGGCATCTCTGCGACGCCGTGCGCCGGGCCGGCGTGCGCCTGACGGCCATCTGGATCACCCACGCGCATGTCGACCATATCGGCGGCATCGCGCCGCTCGTGGACGAGTTTCGCGTCCCCATTTACCTGCATCCGGCAGACCTTCCCATCTACCGCCGTGGACGTGAGACGGCCTCGGCTTTCGGCATTCCCTTCGACGACCCGCCCGAGCCAGACCGGACACTAGCGGACGGCGACGAGCTGACGTTAGGCGGCCTTCGGTTCCGGGTGCTTTTTGCGCCGGGTCACGCGCCGGGGCACGTCGTCTTCCATGGCGAAGGAATAGCGTTCGTCGGCGACTGCTTGTTCGCTGGCTCGATTGGACGTACCGACCTTCCCCTGAGCGACGGCGCAGAGCTTCAGCGATCGCTTGCCCGCATCGCGGCGCTCCCGGAAGAGACCATCGTTTATCCAGGGCATGGCCCAGCGACGACGATCCGCGCCGAACTGCGAACGAACCCGTTCCTCACTGGTATCGCACGACCGGTGACGCGGTAGCATGGTCCGGCTCCGCCGCCTCGTGCCGCTCGTGCTGTCAGCATGGCTTGGAGCCTCGTTCCTGGCGAGTGCTGTCGTCGCGCCCGCGGCTTTCGCAATCCTTCCCTCGCGGGCGCTCGCAGGAGCGCTCGTTGGTCGCGTCCTGCCAGTGCTGTTTGCAAGTGGTGCCGTGGCCGCCGTACTGTCTGTGCTGGCGTACCGAAGTGCAGCGTGCCGTCGGCGGGTGCGCGCGGCAGCATGGTTGCTTGGCGTGGCGATGTTGGCCGCGCAATTCGTCGTGCTGCCAAGGATCCGCGCGGTTCGCGAGTCCGCCGGGAACCGCCTGGAGTCTCTCGCGCAAGAGGATGAACGCCGAATCGCGTTCGGTCGTCTTCACGGCGTCAGCCTGATGCTTTTGGGCATCGGCGTGCTCTCTGCATTGGTGCTGGTGGTAGAGGGCTCGCGGGCATCGCCGGCGGGTTCGGGGTAGACAGCGCGCTGGCGTGTTTCCACAGGTCGCGTCTGGGCGGCGATCCAACAATATTGGAGTCCTGTGCGAACGCATCGCATGCGCGTTTCGCTCCAATCTCGAGCCAACTTCGAATACTCGGAACAATGCAGCCTGAGATGTCCAAGGAATTCCGCCGTGACCGGCCAAGCCGACCGAGCCGATGGACCTGGTGCGGGATCCTAGCCGCAACCGTGACGATTGCGGCCTGCGAGGGGGGGATGATCATCGCCGGACAGAACGCCACATGGGGGTTCGTGACGATCGCCGCCACCAAGTCCAACACCGGGGAATACCGCACAACGCCGCTGGGCCAGTTCTTCAAGGGAGCGCTCTCTTCCGTGCCGAACGCCCAGGTCGTGTTCGACTCCTGCGTCCCGGGGCTTTCGTATGCCGATGCCGGTGAAATAGTCGGCGGCGTCAATTTCCTGGACGCCGGTCCACAGCTCGAACTCAGGATCGGGGCGAAGTCGGAGACGTTACCGCGCGTGACCGGGGCAACGAGCACGACATACCAGAAGGGCGTTGCCGCACCGGTCGTGTACACGCCCGGGGACAGCATCGTGGTAACGATTCCCGGTGCGGACGGTGGCTATCCGGCTTCCGAGATTCGCGGAAAGACGGCCGAGGCGTTCACGCACGATCCTGTCACGCCTCCAGCAGGGACGGAAACCATCCAGTTCCGTTGGACACCGGCGCATGACCTGAACAGCGCCATGATCATCTCGATGCGCTACGCGGGCCCCACCGATAACAACGTGCTCCGCCAGCAGATTCTCTGCGCCTTCACGGACGACGGCGCCGACTCGGTGCCGTTCCGGAATCATCGCGGCTGGTCCGACTCGACAGTCAAGCGACGCGAGATCGTCTTTACGCGGCTGCGCACCTCGATCAAGGCACAGAACGAAGGCGTGCTCGAAATCATCTCACGGTTCCAGATGCCGACGCCGGTGCTGAACTAGGCGAGAAGTTCTCTGCGGTCGATTAGAATTCGGGTTGACGTCCCGCCTCCCGTCGTGGCGTAGTCGCGACGGGTTAGGGTTTTTCGCCAGCGGCGAACACCCCAGGCTCCCATTAGACAAAGGCATCCGTCATGACAGCCACTCGCACAGAGAAGGATCCCCTCGGAACGCTCGAGGTCCCTGTCGACGCCCTGTACGGCATCCAGACGCTCCGTGCCGTCCGGAACTTCCCCATCAGTGGACTTCGCCCGTTGGAGCCGTTCGTGATCGCGCAGGTGTGGTTGAAGAAGGCGGCGGCGCTCGCGCACAAGGAAACCGGACGGCTGGACGCACGACTGGCGGATGCGATCGTGACCGCCGCGGACGAGGTGCTGGCCGGACAGCATCGCGAGCACTTCGTGGTCGATCCCTATCAGGCTGGCGCCGGCACGTCGCATAACATGAACGCCAACGAGGTGCTGGCCAACCGTGCGAACGAATTGTTAGGCGGGAAGCGCGGCGAGTACAAGCCGGTGCATCCGAACGACCACGTCAACATGGCGCAGAGCACCAACGACACGATTCCGACCAACATCCGGTTGGCGGCGCTGTCGCGGCTCGATGAGTTCACTCGCGCCTTCGAGGGCTTGCGTGACGCGCTGGCGCACAAGGGCCGCGAGTTCGACGATATCGTCAAGGCTGGGCGCACGCATCTGCAGGACGCGATGCCGATCCGCCTCGGCCAGGAGTTCACCGCCTATGCCGGATCGCTCGATCGCGGTATTCGGCGCGTTCATCAGGCGGCGGACTACCTGCGAGACCTCGGCATTGGCGGCAGTGCCGTCGGCACTGGCGTCACCGTGGAGCCCCAGTATCCGGAGCTGATGAACAAGTACTTGACCCGGATCACCGGGTTGGAGTTGCGCGTCGGCGCCGATCGCATCCAGCTGATGCAGAGTATGGGAGACGTCGCGGGGTTCTCCGCCGCCATTCGCGTGCTCGCGATCGATCTGAGCAAGATCGTCAGCGACTTGCGCCTGATGGTCATGGGCCCGCGCACGGGAATCGACGAGATCGTGCTGCCGGCCGTGCAGCCCGGCTCGTCGATCATGCCGGGCAAGATCAATCCCAGCATCCCGGAGATGGTGAACCAGGTTTGTTTCCAGGTGATGGGGTGCGACACCACGGTTGCGATCGCTGCCGAGCATGGTCAGCTCGAACTGAACGTGATGATGCCGGTGATTGCGCACAATGTCCTGCTCTCCATGCAGATCCTCGGGAATGCCGCGATCGTGCTGGCGGAGCGATGTGTGCAGGGGATCGAGGCGCATCGTGAGATGTGCGAGTATTGGGTCGAACGCTCGGCGGCGCTGGCGACTGCCCTGGCGCCGCAAATCGGCTACGCCGCCGCCGCCGACATCAGCAAGCGATCCGTCAAGGAGGGTGTGCTGATACGCGATCTGGTGAAGCGGGAGGGCGTGATGTCGGAAGACGACGTGGACCGCGTTCTCGACTTGCGAAAGATGACGGAGATCGGCGTTCCGGAAGGCAAGCACGGCGCGGCGGCGGCGGGGTGAGTACGCGACGATCGGTCGCTCACTGGACGGCGACGCGGCCGTCCCGTTATCCTGCGGCATGCGCATCACTACGTGGGCTGAATACGGACTGATCTGCACGCTGCACCTTGCCAGGCGTGCCGGTGAGGGCCCGATCACCGGACGTGACGTGGCGGCGAGCGAGCGGCTTCCGGGCGACTACGTCGAGCAGATTCTGCTGCGTCTTCGGCGCTCCGGGATCGTTACCAGCGTGCGTGGAGCACGCGGGGGATACGTACTCGCCCGCGACGCCTCGGCGATAACCGTTCGCGAAGTCATTGCCGCTTCGGAGCACGCGACGTTCGATCTCCACTGCGTCTCTCATCCAGTGGGAGAGGAACGCTGTGCCGACTCGAGCCACTGCTCCATTAGACCGGTGTGGATGATGCTCCAGCACCGGATAGACGAGGTGCTCGAGAGTGTCGTTCTGTCGGATCTGTTGCATGACGAAGCGACGGTGCGCGAACGCGTGGGGCTCCCGGTGCTCCAGTCCTGAAGGACGCCCGCCATGTCGCCGGGTTTGCTCAACGAATGGCGTAACGAATGGCGACTGCGCCGCGGCACCGCTGCCTACGTCGAAAGCCTGCTGAAGGATCCGGAGCCGGACGACCTGACGTGGCTGAGTTCCCTGGCGACGAGTGGAGACGATGACCGCGCACGCTGGGAACTGCGCTACGCGCGGCGCGCGTTAGGTGTCCTGGTGGCGCAGCGCGATTCCATGGACGATCGTACCGGCGCCGAAGTGGCGCACGCATTGTCCGGCGAGATGCATCGGGACCGGCATGTCGCCACGGACATGATCAATGTCGCCGAGCGTCAATTCAACGAGCGTCTCACCGTTTACCGCGATGTGCTGACGACACGACGTCCCGATGAGGGGACCGGTACCCGGCTCGGCCGCGCCCTGCTGAGGCTGTCCGGTAGTCCGGGGGATCCGGGAACCGAAAGTGCACAGCGGGCCGGAGAGATCCTTGTGCGCTACTTGGGTGAGGCCAACGACGCGTTGCGGAAGGCGTTCGGGACGGTGTCGCTGCCGGACGATTTACCGCCATCCGCTGTCCGGCCAGGCAGGCACTGACGACGAATTGCCGCTGGCACGCCGCGGCTCCAAGCGACGCGCCTCTCCTGCAGAGTGCCGAAGGGGGGACTCGAACCCCCACGGGCTTGCACCCACTGGCTCCTGAAGCCAGCGCGTCTACCAGTTCCACCACTTCGGCAGGGACGCGGAAGCTATCGGCGCAAAAAAGCCAAGTCAACGGAATAACGAGCGACACGTTGCGTCGTCTCCCACGTAGAGTCGCTACTATACTCTCGACCGCTCTCACTCAGGCGTCGACCGACCATCCCGGATGGCCAAAGCTCTCGAACCCGAGGACAAGATCAGTGTCGCACGCAATCGCGCGGCACGCCACGACTACCACGTCCTCGACACGTGGGAAGCCGGGCTCGTCTTGAGCGGCACGGAGGTGAAAGCGTTGCGCGACGGCAAGGCGAACATCAAGGATGCCTACGGCATCGTCCGCTCAGGCGAAGTTTTCCTCATCAACGCGCATATCTCTCCATACGAGCGCGGCGGCTACGTCAACCACGATCCGACGAGGCTACGCAAGCTCCTGTTGCACAAGAAGGAGATCCAGCGCATGATCGGTGCCGTGGAACGGCAGGGTCTGACCCTGATTCCGTTGGAGCTGTACTTCCGCCGTGGTCGCGCGAAGGTACTGATCGCGCTCGCGAAGGGGAAACAGTTGCACGACAAACGCGACGACTCGCGCAGGAAGGACGCCGAGCGGGAGATCGCCCGGGCGTTCCGGAGCCGATGATCGCGCTCGCTGCCCTCCTGTTACTGCAAGTCGCCGACACCGTCACGGCGCTGACGGTGCGAGACGGAGATCGCATCAGCCGCGTACCCATCGTATTCGCGCGAGCGGGCCGAATGCTCCGAGCGGACGACCTCGGCGCAGCGCTGGGGACCAAGATCGAACGCACAGGTCCCGACAGGCTTGTCCTGGCGGCGGCCGGGACAAGCATCGAGTTCACTATCGGCGTCCCTTTCGCGCGTGTCGGGACTGACGTGACCCCGTTAGTCCCGGCACCAGTCGCGTCCCAGGGCGTCGTACTACTGCCAGTGAGCGTTGCGACGGATCTCCTGCCTCGCGTTGCCGCCGGCTTCCAGTTCGACGCATCGCGCGTCGAGCTGCGGCGCTTCCGTCCCGTCGTTGCGTCGCTGCCGAAGAAAGCTGATCCGCCACTGCCGGCACGTCGCCCGGAGCGGTCAATGACCGAACCACCCGAGCGGCAGGAACACGTGGTGGTGGTGGATGCCGGGCATGGCGGGCAGGATCGGGGCATGTCCGGGCCGATCCGTGGCGGCAAGTTTCGGATCTACGAGGCCGATATCACCCTGCAGGTCGCGCGGCGGGTCCGTGATGTGCTGCAATCGAAAGGGGTGCGTGTGATCATGACCAGGGATCGCGACACGCTCATTGCACTCGGCGATCGCGGTCGTATTGCCAATCGTGCAGGCGGCAACCTCTTCATCTCGATTCATGTCAACGCCGCCAACCCGCGCTGGCGCGATCCCGGGGCCGCGCGCGGGTTCGAAACGTACTTTCTGGCAGAAGCGAAGACTGAGGATGAGCGGCGCGTCGAGCAGCTCGAGAACGAGGCCGTGAAGTACGACGCGGAGGTGGAAACGAGCGCTGGAGATGCGCTTTCGTTCATTCTGAACGATATGAAGCAGAACGAGCACCTTCGCGAGTCCAGCGATCTCGCCGCGACAATGCAGCGATCGCTCGCCAAGGTGTTGCCGGGTCCCGATCGCGGCGTCAAGCAGGCGGGTTTCATGGTGCTGGTCTCGGCGTACATGCCGGCCGTGCTCGTGGAGATCGGTTTCGGAACGAATATCCCGGATGCGCGTTTCATGGCCAGCGCCACCGGGCAGCAGATTCTGGCGAACACGATTGCCGAGGCGGCGACCAGTTATCTGGCGCAACTGGAGCGTCGCACTTCGGTGGGGGCGTCGCGTTGAGCGCGCCAGCGGCGCTGGGCATGTCGCTCGCCGGTCTTCGGCTCCGTAATCCCGTGATGTTGGCGGCAGGCACCGCTGGCTATGGGCGCGAGGTGTCAGGCGTCATCGACCTTGACGCGTTAGGCGGGTTGGTCACCAAGGCCGTGAGCGTCATGCCCCGTCCTGGCGCGGCCGCACCGAGGGTTGCGGAGTTTCGCGGGGGAATGATCAACGCCATCGGCCTGGCGAATCCCGGGCTGGAGGCTGTCGCATCTGACGCGCTTCCCTGGCTGGCGGCTAACACGCGAGCCCGCGTCCTGGTCAACGTCGTCGGGAACCATGTCGACGACTTCAAGGAGGTAGTGTCGCGACTGGATGCGGTTGCCGGCAAGGACGGATTCGAGCTCAATGTATCCTGCCCCAACGTGAAGGCCGGTGGCATGGAGTTCGGCGCCGATCCTGGTGCTCTGACGGCGGTCGTCGGTGGCGCGCGCGAGGTGACCTCGCTCCCGATTTTCGTGAAGCTCTCGCCAACGCTCGCCGATATCGTCGAATCGGCGCGCATCGCGCTGGGCGCCGGAGCGGACGGCATCAGCCTGACCAACACGCTGCCCGGGCTGGTAGTCGACGTCGTTCGTCGTCGTCCCGCTGTCGGGTTCGGAACGGGGGGTGTGAGTGGTGCAGCACTGAGGCCGGTTGCGGTGTTGGCGACATGGAAAGTTTTCCAGGCGACTGGAGCACCGATCATTGGCGTGGGTGGCATTTCCACGGCGGACGATGCCTTGCAGTTCATGCTGGCTGGCGCACGCGCAGTGGCGATCGGGACTGCTGCCCTTCGGGATCCGCGAGCGCCGGAGCGGATCGTTCGAGACCTGGATCGATGGGCGAATCGCCGTGGCGTACGGAGCTTGGAGGAGATCGTCGGAGCGTTGGAGTGGCCGAGCTGACCCGGTCCGCGACGAGCCGAAGGCAAATGCGGTAGTGTCCCTTGCATGAGACGGCTAAGGCCTTTATGATCAAGGTCTTGGCCGAAACTCTTTTTGTTCTATCGGGAGCCGCCGGTGAAAGTTCGAAGCAGCGTGAAGCCGATCTGCGAGCACTGCAAGGTGGTCAAGCGGGCCGGAGTGACGCGCATCATCTGTAAACGCAACCCTAAGCACAAGCAGCGCCAGGGCTAATATGGCACGCATTGCCGGAGTCGATCTGCCGCGCGACAAGCGAGTGGAGATCGGCCTAACGTATGTGTTCGGTATCGGTCGCGCGACCGCGAAACAGATCCTCGAGTCCACGGGCGTCAACGCGAGCATCCGCGTGCGCGACCTCACGGACGCCGATGTGAATCGCCTGCGCCAGGCCATCGAGAAGGACTTTCGCGTCGAAGGCGCATTACGCACCGAAGTCGCGATGAACATCAAGCGATTGATGGACATCGGCTCCTATCGTGGAATCCGCCATCGTCGCGGCTTGCCGGTTCGCGGCCAGCGGACGCACACCAACGCACGCACGAAGAAGGGTCCCCGGCGAGCCATCGCCGGCAAGAAAAAGGTAACCAAGTAGCACTATGGCCACTGGAAAGAAATCCAAGCGCATCATCGAGGCGGAGGGCGTCGCGCACGTCAACGCCACGTTCAATAACACGACGATCACGATTACGGACATGAACGGCAATGCCGTTTCGTGGGGATCGTCTGGGAAGGCCGGCTTCAAGGGCTCGAAGAAGTCCACGCCGTTCGCAGCGACTGTTGCAGCTGAGCAGTGCGCCCGCGAGGCGATGTCGCAGGGCGTTCGCCGCGTGCACGTTCGCCTTCAAGGTCCCGGCAGTGGGCGCGAGTCAGCGGTGCAGGCCCTGGCGACGGCCGGCCTGCAGGTGAGGTCCATCAAGGACGTCACGCCGATTCCGCACAATGGCTGCCGTCCTCCGAAGCGGCGGAGGGTCTAGTCGATGCGTTATACCGGACCCGTGTGCCGTCAGTGTCGCCGCGAAGGAACCAAGCTGTTTCTCAAGGGCACCAAGTGTTTCACTGAAAAGTGCCCGATCGAACGACGTGCCTACGCTCCTGGACAGCACGGTCAGTCCACTTCCCGTCGTCGCAAGGCCTCCGAGTACGCGAAGCAGCTGCGCGAAAAGCAGAAAGTGAAACGCATCTACGGCTTGAGCGAGAAGCAGTTCCGAAACACGTTCGAGCGCGTATCTGTGCAGCCGGGAATCGCCGGACACAACCTGCTCGCGGCGCTCGAGAGCCGCCTCGACAATCTCGTCTACCGCATGGGCTTCGCGCCCAGCCGAAGTGCCGCACGCCAGCTTATTCGGCATCGGCACATCGAAGTGAACCGTGGCCTCGTGGACATTCCGAGCTATGCTGTCGTGCCCGGTCAGGAAATCCGGGTGCGCGAAAAGTCACGGGAGCTAGGCCTCGTGCGCGATGCGATGGATCAGTCAGCGCGTGGCCAGGCACCGACGTGGCTCGCAGTGGACCGGGAATCGTTCTCCGGACGCATGCTGGAACGCCCACAGCGCCCCAGCATCGCCATAGCTGCACAGGAGCAGCTGGTCGTAGAGCTGTACTCGAAGTAAACGGCGCGCGCGACGGCGGTGAGGATGCCGATGTCGCGCCGATCGCCGGACAAACCTTCGGTCGGGACCCTGACTCCCACACGAACCCACCGCGCGTCAGGGGCGGGGTGGGACGTTGCCGACGCGATGCTTCGGCAGGACCAACATCGGGATTTCGTTCATGGCTAAAGCGATTGATCTGAAGGGACTCGTCCGCCCGCACCTCGTCGAGGTCCAGAAGCGAGACGACAATCCCAATATTGCGGAGTTCCGGCTTCAACCCCTCGAGCGGGGCTACGGGCACACACTCGGCAACGCCATGCGCCGCATGCTGCTGTCGTCGCTCAGAGGCTCGGCCGTCTGGGGCTTTCGGATCGATGGCGTCGTCCATGAGCACCAGACTATCGAGGGTGTCGTCGAAGACGTTCATCAAATCATCGGGAATCTGAAGAACCTCACCCTGCAACTCGCCGATGACGTCGAGGAAGCCGTGTTGCGTATCGGCAAGGGCGTCGCGGGTCCTGTGACCGCGGCCGATATCGATGCCAGCGGCTCGGTGCGCGTCGTCGATCCTCGCCAGCATCTCTTCACCTTGCAGGCCGATCGCGATATCAACGTCGAGCTCTACGTGAACAAGGGACGCGGGTACGTGGAAGCGGACCTGCATGTGGTGGATCGAGGACTGCCAGTCGATCTCGTACGGGTCGACGCACTCTACAACCCTGTGCGACGCGCCAACTTCTCCGTATCGGAGACGCGCGTCGGCCAGCGCACTGACTACGACCGCCTCACGCTGACGGTCGAGACCAACGGGACCGTCACGCCGGAAGAGGCGGTCAGCTACGCGGCTGCCTTGGCGCAGACGCACTTCCAGTACTTCGCTGGTTTCGGGTCGCATTTGTCCGCGCCAGTGTCGGTGGCCGGTGATGCCCCAAGCGGCGATGCCGCGCGCCTGCAGTCGCTTTTCCGTACGTCCATCGACGCGCTGGATCTGTCAGTGCGTTCCGTCAATTCGCTCAAGAATTCGAGCATTCGCACGTTAGGCGATCTGGTACGCCAGACGGAAAGCCAGATCCTGCAGGTGAAGAACTTCGGCAAGAAGTCGCTCCATGAGATCGCGGACCTGCTGGAGCGTGAGGGGCTCAATTTCGGCATGCGCTACGAGGAGAACGGCGACGGCGTCAGAATCATCGATTGGGGAACGCCCGCCAGTCGCGCTGCCGCGATCGCGCCGGACGACGACGAGGAGCAATAGGGTCATGAGACATCGAAAGGCCGGCCGCCAGCTGCGGCGGACGAGCGAGCAGAAGCTCGCTCTCATGCGATCGCTCGCCAGCTCGCTGATCGAACGCGGCGCGATCGAGACGACGGAGGCGAAGGCGAAGGAACTGCGCCCGTTCGTCGAGAGACTGATCACCAAGGCCCGCTCCGGAACGTTGCACGACCGCCGTCTCCTCGGTCGCCACATCCAGAAGCGTGAGACCGCGGACAAGCTCTTCAAGGAAATCGGTCCGCGATATACCACGCGGGCCGGTGGCTACACTCGTATCCTCAAGACGGGGCATCGAAAGGGTGACGGGGCAGAGATGGCTCGCATCGAATTGATCGGAGGCTGATTCATGGCAATCGACCGGAACCGCTGTTTCGTCTGCGGCAAGGGCGTGGCCTACGGCAACGCCGTTTCCCATGCCAACAACAAGGTACGGCGCACCTGGAAGCCCAACCTGCAGGTTGCGCGCGTCCTCGTCGACGGCAAGCCAACCAGGGTGAAGGTCTGCACTCGCTGCCTGCACGCGGGAAAGGTCCAACGCGCGCCGCGAGAGCCTCGCGTTGCATAACGACGTGCTGACTGGTACAGAACGAGAGGAGCGCGTTTCGCGCTCCTTTTTCTTTCGCGCGACCGCCAGTTGCGTTTCGCCCGGGAGCACGCGATGAAGCGTGCCCTCATTACCGGCATCGCAGGCCAGGATGGCTCGTACCTCGCTCCGTTCCTGCTGGCGAAGGGATACCACGTATCCGGGACGGTGCGTCCGGGTTCGGTACTTCCTGCGTGGTTGGCCGCCGGGGCCAACACGATCGCACTCCATGTCCTCGACATCCGCGATCGCGTGGAGACCGCACGTCTGGTCGCAGACGTACCAGCGGATGAAATCTACCACCTGGCGGCGCAGAGTCGCGTCGGGGCGTCGTGGGAGGATCCGGTGGAGACGGCTGCCGTCTCCGGCCTGGGGGCGCTTCACATCCTGGACGCCGTACGCGCGCTGCCTGGCGTAAAACCACGGCTCCTGATGGCGGGCTCGTGCGAGGTGTTCGGACGAACGGCGTCCGCCGCGCTGTCGGAGGACACGCTGCACGCGCCGATCTCGCCGTACGGTGCGGCAAAGTCGTTCGCCCAGCGGATGACGGCGCTGTATCGCGAACGCTTCGACATGTTTGCGACCACCGCCATCCTGTTCAACCACGAAAGCCCCAGACGCGACGGTCAGTTCGTCTCCCGGAAGATCGTCGATACCGCCGTCCTCATTGCCCGCGGCGAGGCGCGCGAACTCCGCCTGGGCAATGTGGACGTAGTCCGCGACTGGGGGTTTGCCGGCGATCACGTCGAAGCAATGTGGCGAATGCTGCAGCAGCCAGCAGCAGAAGACCTAGTCATCGGAACCGGCGTAGGACACTCGGTCCGCGAGTTTGCGGAGGAAGCATTCCGGATGCTCGGGCTCGACCTGGCAGCCCATTTGGCGATCGACCCGTCGCTTGTCCGGCTCGACGATGCGCGGATGCTGGTGGCCAACCCGGTGCGGGCGCGGGAGCGCCTCGACTGGACTCCGACGGTAGATTTCGCGCACCTCGTGCGCATGTTGGTAGACGCAGCGCGCGACCCCAATCCCCACTGACACGGCATGCCCCGACGTTCCGATCTTCACAAGATTCTCGTCATCGGTTCCGGCCCGATCGTCATCGGGCAGGCGGCGGAGTTCGACTACTCCGGAACGCAGGCGGCTCGTGCGTTGCGGGAAGAGGGCTATGAGGTCGTGCTGATCAACTCGAACCCGGCGACGATCATGACCGACGGGGAGATCGCCGACCGAACCTACATCGAGCCCGTGACGCCGGAGTACGCAGAGCTGGTGATCGCGCGCGAGCGACCGGATGCACTCCTGCCGACCATGGGTGGCCAGACGGCACTCAACGTGGCAATGGAGCTGTCGGCGCGGGGCGTACTGGCGCGCTACGGCGTGGAACTGATCGGTGCCAAGGCTCGCGCCATCGAGGTCGCCGAAGATCGACAGGAGTTCGCGGCCGCGATGCAGCGCATCGGGCTCAAGGTCCCGCAGGGAAGGATCGCTCACTCCTGGGAGGAGGCGCAGAGCATCGCCGAGTTCACCGGGTATCCGGCAATCATCCGACCGTCGTTCACGTTAGGTGGGTCTGGTGGCGGGATCGCGTACAACCGGGAGGAGTACGAAGACATCGTGCGGCGTGGGCTGGCGGCATCGCCCTCGTCGCAGGTGCTCATCGAACGCAGTCTCCTGGGATGGAAGGAGTTCGAACTGGAAGTAATGCGCGACCACGCGGACAACGTGGTCATCGTGTGTTCGATCGAGAACTTCGATCCCATGGGCGTGCACACCGGGGATTCGATCACGGTGGCCCCGGCGATGACTCTCACGGACCGCGAATACCAGATCATGCGCGACGCGGCCTGCGCCGTGATTCGCGAGATCGGAGTCGAGGCCGGCGGGTGCAATATCCAGTTCGCTGTGAATCCGCTCGACGGCGAGATGATCGTGATCGAGATGAATCCCCGAGTTTCCCGGTCGTCGGCTCTGGCATCGAAGGCGACAGGGTTCCCGATTGCGCGGATCGGTGCCAAGCTGGCCATCGGCTACCGGCTCGATGAGATCCCGAACGACATCACGAAGACGACGCCGGCATCGTTTGAGCCAGTCCTCGACTACGTCGTGGTCAAGTGTCCGCGCTTCGCTTTCGAGAAGTTCGCCAAGGCCTCACCGATTCTCACGACGCAGATGAAATCTGTCGGAGAGTCGATGGCCATCGGCCGGACGTTCAAGGAGGCGCTTCAGAAGGGTCTTCGTGCTCTCGAGATCGGACGGGCGGGATGGGAGATCGGTGCGCGTCTGGCGGACGACCGCCTTTCCGACGACTCGATCGAATCCTTGCGTGGTGCGCTTTCGACGCCGACACCGGAGCGCATCTTCCAGATCAAACGCGCGATGATCGCGGGCATGTCGCTCGATCAGATCCACGAGATCACGGCAATCGACCGCTGGTTCCTGGACCAGTTGCTCGAGCTCATCGAGGCCGAGCGATGGTTTGCCGGCCTGACCGCCATCGAGCCGGATCACGTCCGGCAGATGAAGCGCCTGGGCTTTTCGGATCGCCAATTGGCGGAGTTCCGCGGCGAAACCGAAGCAGCCGCCCGCGAACGCCGATGGCGGATGGGTATCCGTCCCGTCTACAAGATGGTCGACACGTGCGCGGGGGAGTTCCCGTCGTCGACGCCGTACCTTTACAGCAGTTACGACGTCGAGAACGAGTCGCCGCGAACCGGTCGGAAGTCGGTGATCATCCTTGGCAGCGGGCCGAACCGCATCGGCCAGGGTGTCGAGTTCGATTACATGTGCGTGCGTGCCGTTCTGGCCCTGCGCGAGCAGGGCTACGAAACCATCATGATCAACTCCAACCCGGAGACAGTCTCCACCGACTACGATACGTCCGACAAGCTGTATTTCGAGCCGCTGACGTTGGAGGATGTGCTCGAGATAGTCCATCGCGAGCGCCCGCTGGGCGTGATCGTTCAGCTGGGCGGGCAGACACCGCTAAAGCTCACGAAGGGATTGGGCGAGGCTGGAGTGACCATCCTCGGTACGTCGCCGGAATCGATCGATATCGCCGAAGACCGGAAGCGCTTCGAGGCGATCGCGCGCGATCTCGGGATCCGGCAGCCCGATGCTGGCACCGCAACCAGCGTCGAGGATGCGGCAGACGCGGCGGCGCGCATTGGCTATCCGGTGCTTGTCAGGCCGTCCTATGTCCTCGGCGGCCGTGCGATGCAGATCGTGTACGACGAGCCGTCGCTGCGCGAGTATTTCGAAACTGCGGCGCGGGTCAGCGAAGAACGCCCCGTTCTGATCGATCGCTTTCTCGAGGATGCGTTCGAGGCGGACGTGGACGCGGTGTCGGATGGCGAGACCGTGGTCATCGGTGGCGTCATGCAACATATCGAGGACGCCGGCATCCATTCGGGCGACTCCGCCTGCGTCCTGCCGCCGTACCGGATAGACGAGTCCGACATCGACGCCATGAAACGGCACACCGTCGCGCTGGCCAAGGCGTTAGGCGTGGTGGGGCTGATCAACGTGCAGTTTGCCGTCAAGGACGGCATCGTATACGTGCTCGAAGTGAACCCAAGAGGGAGCCGGACCATTCCGTTCGTGTCGAAGGCGATAGGAGTGCCGCTGGCCTCAGTCGCGGCGCGCGTAATGCTGGGCGAAACGCTGGAGGACGTCGGTTTCACGCGTGAGATCGTCCCGCCGTTCGTTTCGGTCAAGGAAGCGGTCTTCCCGTTCACCAAGTTCCGCGAGTTCGATCCGCTCCTCGGTCCGGAGATGCGCTCGACGGGTGAGGTCATGGGGATCTCCGATTCGTTTGGCAGTGCGTTCGCCAAGGCGCAGCTTTCGGCTGACAATGCCCTGCCGCTCGATGGCACCATCTTCATCACCGTCAATGACGGCGACAAGCCCACCGTCACGCCCATTGCCCGTCGGTTTCACGAAATGGGCTTCCATCTCTACGCGACGGACGGAACCGCGCGATACCTGACGCGCCGCGGTATTCCGACAAGGGCGATCCGGAAGGTCCACGAGGGCCGGCCGAATGGGTTGGATCTGCTGAAGAACGGAGACATCCAGCTGCTCATCAACACGCCGTTGGGTAAGCACGCCCAGTTCGACGACTATCAGCTTCGGCAGGCCGCGATCGGCCAGCGCGTCTCCTACACGACCACGATGTCCGCCGCCAGCGCCGCGTGCGATGCCATCCTCTCGCTGCGTTCGCGGGCGGCTTCCGTGCGGTCGCTGCAGGAGTGGCACGAGATGGTTCGCGAAGAAGGTCTGGCGCAGGAGCAGTTGTGAGCTCGTCGCCCGCATTCATCCACGAATCGGCCTACGTGGACGACGGCGCCGTCATCGGTGCCGGGACGAAGATCTGGCACTTCTGTCACGTCATGCCGGGAGCCGTGATCGGCGCTGGCTGCAGCCTGGGCCAGAATGTCGTCGTCATGCCGGGAACGCGGATCGGAAACAATGTCAAGATCCAGAACAACGTCAGCATCTACGAGGGGGTCGAGCTGGAGGACGACGTCTTCTGCGGTCCCTCGATGGTGTTTACGAATGTCATCAATCCTCGCAGTCACGTGTCTCGCAAGTCCGAGTACCAGCGCACGCTGGTGCGGCGCGGCGCCACGATCGGCGCGAATGCGACGATCGTCTGCGGCGTGACGTTGGGCGCCTACGCCTTCGTTGCCGCCGGGGCCGTCGTCACGCGTGACGTGGAGCCCTATGCGCTGGTCATGGGCGTCCCGGCCGCTCAGGTGGGCTGGATGTGCGTGTGCGGCGAACGCCTCGACGAGCCGACGGTGGACGGACAAGCGCAGTGTGTCGCATGCGGTCGCCGCTACCGGCTGACTCAGGGAACCTTGCAAGCAGACGCGCCATGACACACCCCCCGATTCGCATTGCTATCGTCGGCTGCGGTCGCATCAGCCGCAACCACGTCGATGCCATCACTGCGATCGACGGCCTCGCCCTCGCTGGCGTGTGCGATATCGTCGAGGAGCGCTCACGCACTGTGGGCGAGACGCATGGCGTTCCGTGGTTTGCCTCCTATGAGGACATGCTCGCCAGCGTCGACTGCGACGCGGTGGCGATCTGCACGCCGTCTGGGTTGCACCCAGACCATGGCATCGCTGCGGCGCGAAAGGGACGCCACGTCATTTGCGAGAAGCCGATGGCGATCACGCTCGAGTCCGCGGATGCGCTGGTACGCGCGTGCGACGAGGCAGCGGTGCAGCTATTTGTCGTCAAGCAGAACCGTCTGAATCCGGCGATCCAGCTCGTCAAGCGCGCCATCGACAAGGGACGCTTCGGTCGATTGTACCTGGCGAACACGACTGTCAGATGGACGCGGCCCCAGGAGTACTACGACCAGGCGCCGTGGCGCGGCACCTGGGCGTTCGACGGCGGCGCCATCATGAACCAGGCATCGCACTACGTCGACCTGATCCAGTGGCTGATGGGGCCCGTGGAGAGCCTGATGGCCAAGACAGCGACCCTGGCTCGCCAGATCGAAACCGAGGACACCGGGCTCGCGCTGCTCAAGTTCCGCTCCGGAGCGCTTGGCGTGATCGAAGTCACGATGCTCACCTACCCCAGGAACCTGGAGGGTTCGCTCACCGTCCTCGGCGAGACGGGCACGGTGAAGATCGGCGGCACCGCCGTCAACCGCGTCGACCACTGGGCGTTCGCCGAGTACGACGACGACGACAAGCGGATCGAGGCTGCGACCACCAATCCGCCTAACGTCTATGGCTTCGGGCACGAAGGGTACTATCGCAATGTCCTGGCGGTGCTACGCAGCGGCGCCGCTCCGGATACCGACGGTCGTGAGGGGCGCAAGTCGCTCGAATTGATCCTCGGCATCTACGAATCGGCGCGGTTAGGGCGGGACGTAACTCTTCCGCTGTCCCCCAGGGTTTGAGGTGAGCGCCTGCTGCCCGTCCCTGAGTCACCGCAGGCTCCAGCGCCAATGCCAGCCGTTAGGCAGCGGCCAGCCGGTGCGACGCCGGAGCGCCGACGAACGCATTGACACACCACGTTGACGCGGATACACGCTCCCGGTGAACTTCCGGTGCCGTCTCCCGGCCCCTGACCCACGCTTCCCACCTTTGACCATGCCAGTCCCACTGCTCGACCTGCGCGCGCAATTCGCCACGATTCGTGACGACGTGGTGCCAGCGCTCATGAAGGTCGTCGACGACCAGTTGTTCATTCTCGGTGAGCCTGTCGAACACCTCGAACGAGGCGTCGCGGCCCTTTCGCACACGGCGCATGCCATCGGGTGCGCCAACGGCACGGACGCGCTCCTGCTCGCCTATCGCGCCCTCGACATCGGCCGTGGCGACGAAGTCATCACTACCCCGTTCACGTTCTTCGCGACCGCCGGCACCATCCACAACGTCGGGGCGACGCCAGTGTTCGTCGACATCGATCCCGCCACCTACAACATCTCTCCCGCCGCCGCGCTTGCCGCCGTCACGCCCCGAACCAGGGCAGTTGTCCCGGTCGACCTCTTCGGCCAGCTGGCACCAATCGAGCAGATCGCGGCCGGGATGAACGGTATACCCGTCGTCGAGGATGCAGCCCAGTCCATTGGCGCCAGCCGAACGATAGGTGGCGTTCGGAGGATGGCCGGCGAAACCGCAACGATCGGTACCTTCTCATTCTTCCCGTCCAAGAACCTCGGTGCGTACGGTGACGGAGGAATGATGGTCACCCAGAGCGACGAGATCGCCACGCGATTGCGGCGACTTCGCGTACACGGGGGCGCCAAGCAGTACTTCCACGACGAGGTGGGCTACAACTCGCGACTTGATGCGCTACAAGCCGCCGTCCTTGTCGCGAAGCTCCCACACCTTGCCCATTGGAGCGCCGGACGGCGCGCCAACGCTGCCTACTACAACTCGGCGTTCGCGGACGTCCCTGAGGTCACAACGCCAGTGGTCGCCCCTGAAAATGAGTCGATTTTCAATCAGTACACCCTCCGGGTGGACCGGCGCGACGAGCTCCAAGCCTACCTGAAGTCGAAAGGTATAGGATCGGCGATCTACTACCCGCTCCCACTGCATCTCCAGCCCTGTTTTGCCTACCTCGGATACAAGGAAGGGGCCCTGCCAGAGGCAGAACGGGCCGCCAAGGAAGTGCTTTCCCTGCCGATCTATCCGGAGCTGACCAGCGAGCAACTGGACGAGGTGGCGGGCACAGTTCGTGCCTTCTACGGCCGCCAAGCGTCCCTCTGACGATGCTGCAAATCCTTACCAGATAGCATGAAAGACCAACTTCTCAAGAGAATCCAGGACCGGACGGCGGTTGTGGGCGTGGTGGGCTTGGGGTACGTCGGGCTGCCCTTGGCGATAGAGTTTGCCCGAGCGGGCTTCACGGTGATCGGCTACGATGTTTCCGAACCGATCGTGGCCGCCCTGATGGCCGGCCATTCCCATATTCAGGATGTCCCGTCGGGCGCCGTCGCCGCGGAAGTAGCCGCCGGTCGGTTCGTGGCCACGACGAACGAATCGGAGCTTCGGAACTGCGATACAGTCTCCATCGCCGTGCCCACTCCGCTGAGCAAGACGCGCGATCCGGATATGAGCTTTGTCCAGTCGGCCACGGAAGCCATCGCAAGGAACTGCCATCCCGGGATGCTGGTTGTCCTGGAAAGCACCACCTATCCAGGCACGACACGGGAGGTCATGCAGCCGCGCATCGTTGAAAAGGGCCTCACGGTGGGGAAGGACGTCTTTCTCGCGTTCAGCCCGGAGCGCGTCGATCCCGGAAACCCGACCTGGCACACGAAGAATACGCCCAAGGTCGTCGGAGGCCTCACGCCGGAATGCACCGAAGTGGCGACCGCCCTCTACTCGGCGTGCATCGACGTCGTCGTGCCAGTCGCCTCGGCTGAGGCCGCCGAACTGGTGAAGCTTCTCGAGAACACGTTCAGGGCCGTCAATATCGGGCTCGTCAACGAAATGGCTATCGTCTGCGACAAGCTCGGCGTCAACGTCTGGGAAGTGATCGATGCCGCCGCGACCAAGCCCTTCGGGTTCATGAAGTTCACTCCAGGGCCGGGAATCGGCGGCCACTGCATCCCGCTCGATCCGCACTACCTCGCGTGGAAGATGCGGACGCTGAACTACAAGACGCGCTTCATCGACCTCGCGAGCGAGATCAACTCCGAGATGCCCGAGTTCGTCGTGCGCAAGGTCGCACGGGCATTGAATGACGAGCGCAAGGCGACCAACGGAAGCCGAATTCTCGTTCTTGGCGTGGCCTACAAGAAGGACATCGACGACATGCGCGAGAGCCCAGCCCTTGACGTGATGCGGTTGCTAGAGCAGCGCGGTGCGATAGTGTCGTTCCACGATCCCTACATTCCCAGCTTTCGCGAGGATGGCGTCATACACACGGGCGTCGCATTGACCCGCGAGCAACTGGAGTCGAGCGACGCCGTCGTGATCGTCACCGATCACTCGGGTGTGGACTACCAATTCGTCGTCGACCACGCGACGCTGGTCGTTGACACGCGCAACTCCACGCTGCGACTGCATCCGTCCCGCGCCCGCCTGGTGACGCTGACGTCCCATCATGGTGAATGAACGGAGATTCGACAGTCCATCGAGGAGTTCGTTAGGCATGTGGTCTAACAGCCTTCCCCCCACGGAGTACGTGTGAATATCTCGGTCATCGGTACTGGATATGTCGGCTTGGTCGTCGGCGCCTGCCTCGCGGAGACAGGGAACGATGTCGTGTGCGCGGATGTGGACCAGAGCAAGATCGACAGTCTGAAGAGCAACGTGATCCCGATCTACGAACCGGGATTGGAGGCGTTGGTGGAGCGGAATCAGCGACAGGGTCGGCTGACGTTCACCACCGATGTGGCAGACGCCATCGGTCGAGCCGATGTCGCGTTCATCGCCGTCGGCACGCCGCCTGACGAAGACGGATCGGCGGACCTGCGCCACGTGCTGGACGTTGCGGACAAGATCGGGCGGCACATGAAGCGCGAACTGGTCGTTGTCACGAAGTCGACCGTCCCAGTGGGCACTGCAGCGAAAGTGGCGGCGGCCGTGGCGCGCCACGCGAAGCTTCCCTTCCATATGTGCTCGAACCCCGAGTTCCTCAAGGAAGGAGCAGCCGTCGACGATTTCATGAAGCCGGACCGCGTTGTCCTAGGTGTCGACAGTGACCATGCGCGTAGCGTGATGGCCGAGTTGTACGCTCCGTTCGTTCGCACCGGCAAGCCGATCATCTTCATGGACATTCCATCGGCGGAAATGACCAAGTACGCCGCCAACGCAATGCTGGCGACGCGGATCTCCTTCATGAACGAAATCGCCAACCTGTGCGAGAAGACGGGTGCCAACGTCGATCTGGTGCGAAAGGGGATAGGCACGGACGCGCGGATTGGACCGTCATTCCTTTTTCCGGGCCCAGGCTACGGCGGATCGTGCTTTCCCAAGGACGTGAAAGCGCTCGTCCGCACTGCCCGGGAGCATCAGACGATGCTTGGCGTACTCGACGCCGTCGAGGAGGCGAACGACCGCCAGAAGCAACGGCTGTTCGAAAAGCTGGAACGGGCACTGGGTAGCGTGCGCAACGTGCATGTGGCTATCTGGGGCTTGGCCTTCAAGCCGAACACGGATGACATGCGTGAAGCGCCAGCATTGGTGTTGATCGAGCGGCTGCTGGAAGCCGGCGCCACGGTGACGGCGCATGACCCGGCCGCCATGCACGAAACCCGCCGCAGGGTCGGCGACCGGATCGGCTATGCCGACAGCAACTACGACGCGCTCGCGAACGCCGACGCGCTTGTAGTCGTCACTGACTGGAACGAATACCGGCATCCCGACTTCACTCGAATCAAGTCCACCCTTCGCCGGGCGGTCGTCGTAGATGGTCGGAACCTCTACAATCCGGACAAGATGCGGGCACTGGGCTTCACCTACCTGTCTATCGGACGGGGCAGCGAATGAGAGTCCTCATTACTGGCGCCGCGGGTTTCCTGGGCTCCAACCTCGCGGATCGCTTTCTCGCATCGGGCCACACCGTCGTCGGTCTGGACAACTTCATCACCGGCAATCCAGACAACATCGCGCACTTGATGGGGAACCCGTCGTTCGAGTTCCTCCGCCACAACATCTCGACCTACACGTATGTGGCCGGCCCGCTCGACGGTATCCTCCATTTCGCTTCGCCAGCGAGTCCCGTCGATTACCTCGAGCACCCGATCGCCACCCTCAAGGTTGGCGCACTTGGAACGCACAACGCGCTCGGCCTGGCGAAAGCGAAAGGGGCTCGGTTCTTTCTTGCCTCGACGAGCGAGGTCTACGGCGATCCACTGGTACACCCACAGCGCGAGACATATTGGGGGAACGTCAACCCGATCGGTCCGCGCGGTGTCTATGACGAGGCGAAGCGCTTCGCTGAAGCGATGACCATGGCGTACCACCGCTATCACGGCGTGGATACCCGCATCGTTCGCATCTTCAACACCTACGGGCCGCGAATGCGTCCGCGTGACGGTCGCGTCGTCTCCAATTTCATCGTCCAGGCACTCAACGGCGAGCCTATCACGATCTACGGTGACGGATCGCAGACCCGGTCTTTTTGCTTTGTTGACGACGAAGTCGAAGGGATCTATCGCCTTTTCATGAACGGTGACGCGCAGCCTACAAATATCGGGAATCCGACAGAATACACGGTCAGGCAGCTTGCGGAACTGATTGTCGAACTTACGGGCACAGCCTCGCCGATCATTCGAAAGGAACTCCCGGAGGATGACCCCAAGGTGCGGAAGCCGGACATCACCCGTGCCCGCGAAATCCTGGGCTGGGAGCCGAAGGTTCCGCTGCGGGAGGGGGTGACCAGGACGATCGACTACTTCCGCTCGCTGATGGGGACGCCACTCATGAAACCAAGAGCCTGAATCGGGTGACCGACAGGAGGGGACCGGGATGGCTTTCAACGCGCTGTCCCGGTTTCGCCGTTTTTTTGGGCCTGAGGCGGTTGCCACCTCATCCAACTGGTTCGCCGATTATCTTTTCCGCTTGCCTCGAGCGCCCCAGGGCTGCTCCCCAAACCCTTGCTTTCTCGACGGGTACCCAACCCGCCATGCACCAATCCCGTTGGCCCGTCCTCCGACTGATCGTCCTCGGGGCCTTCTCAATCAGCTGTGCGTCCGGTTTCAAGCTCACGCGCTACACGACGGGCGAGAGCCTTTACGCCGCGGCCGTGGACCAGTATCAGAAGAGAAAGTGGGATAACGCCATTCAGGCATTCGAGAAACTGACGCTCGAACTCCCGGCGCGTGACACCCTTCTTCCGACCGCTCACTATTTCCTGGCGCGAGCGTATGCGCAGCGCGGTGACCATCTGCTCGCAGCGCAGGCATACAATCGTTTGGCCGAGAGCTTCGCCACCGATACTCTCGCGGACGATGCGATGTTCGAAGCCGGACTCGAATACGAAAAGCTGTGGCGAAAGCCGGTACTCGACGCGCAGTACGGTGGCGAGGCTCTCTCGGTGTTCCAAACGCTCCTCGCGCTGTATCCGGACAGTCCGCTGACAGAGAAGACCGTGAAGGAGATCGCCCACATGCAGGAGTGGTTCGCGACCAAGGACTTCGAGACGGCGATGTACTACTTTCGCCGCAAAGCGTACGACCCCGCGCTGATTTACTTCCGCGATGTGGTCCGTCTCTACCCGGAAACGGATCGGGCGCGCGAGTCCTACCTTCGCATGGCCGAGGCGTATGACGCGATTCGGTGGAAGGAAGACAAGGCCGAGGTATGCAA
The DNA here is from genome assembly GCA_019186945.1 of Gemmatimonadaceae bacterium. GTDB lineage: Bacteria > Gemmatimonadota > Gemmatimonadetes > Gemmatimonadales > Gemmatimonadaceae > JABAQJ01. The sequence goes on along the minus strand of JABAQJ010000017.1, from coordinate 66 downwards.
GACTCTCTACGAGCGCTATCCACAGGACCGTCAGGTTCCCCTCGTATGCGGCCCGCCCGGTACGAC
>JABAQJ010000003.1:40530-239645 GCA_019186945.1 Gemmatimonadaceae bacterium | reverse complement strand
CCCGACCCGAGTAATCGGGCGTGAACCTGGGGGGACCACCCTCCAAGGCTAAAGACTCCCGTGTGACCGATAGTGAACGAGTACCGTGAGGGACAGGTGAAAAGCACCCCTGTGCGGGGAGTGAAAGAGAGCCTGAAACCACATGCTTACAAGCGGTAGGAGGGCGCCATGGACTTCGGTTCATGGAGTGCCTGACTGCGTGCCTTTTGCATTATGATCCGGCGAGTTACTTCTCGGACGCAAGGCTAAGCTGCTCCGCAGCGGAGCCGTAGCGAAAGCGAGTCCTGTAACGAGGGCGTCAAGTGTCCGGGAGTAGACCCGAAGCCAGGGCGATCTACCCATGAGCAGGGTGAAGCTGGGGTAACACTCAGTGGAGGCCCGAACCGGTGTGGGTTGAAAACCGCTCGGATGACTTGTGGGTAGGGGTGAAAGGTCAATCAAGCCTGGAGATAGCTGGTTCTCCCCGAAATCTATTGAGGTAGCGCCTCAGGGCATATGTCATGGGGGTAGAGCGACTGGATGGGCGCGGGCTGGCGAAGCTGGTACCAACCCCAACCAAACTCCGAATACCATCGACACGGACCCTGGGAGGCAGTCGTTGAGCGATAATGTCCAACGGCGAGAGGGAAAGAACCCAGAGCCACAGCTAAGGTCCCGGAGTGACCACTGAGTATAGCGAAGGATGTGTTTCTACTCTGACAACTGGGAGGTTGGCTTAGAAGCAGCCATTCCTTGAAAGAGTGCGTAATAGCTCACCAGTCCAGTGGGAATGCGCCGAGAATGGTCGGGATTAAGTGGTCCACCGAAGCTTGGCCTTGACGCGTATGCGTCAGGGGTAGGGGAGCGTTCTGAGAGCCGTGAAGGGACCGTGGAAACGTTGTCCTGGAGCGATCAGAAGTGAGGATGCCGGAATGAGTACGCGCAAATCAGGGTGAAAACCCCTGACACCGTAAGCCCAAGGATTCCTGCGCCATGGCAATCAGCGCAGGGTGAGGCGGACCCTAAGGCGAGGCCCCAGAGGCGTAGCCGATGGACAGCCGGTCAATATTCCGGCCCCGCCTGCAGTACGTTGATCTTCCAGGGGACCGTGGAACGAAGAGCCGGCGGCTTTGTGGATGGCCGTCCAACCGCGTAGGGGCAACCCGAGACGGGAGTGCGAGTTCGGGCGATTGTATCAATCGATCAAGCGGCTTGGAGTCAACACGCAAGAAAAGCCTGGAAAGGAGTGCTGCAGACGTCCGTACCGCAAACCGACACAGGTGGGCGAGGCGAGTAGCCTCAGGTGAACGAGTGAGTCGTGGTCAAGGAACTCGGCATAATGACCCCGTAACTTCGGAAGAAGGGGTGCCGAGGCTGGTTACTGGTACACGGAAGCTAGCCTCGGTCGCAGTTAATCGGCCCAAGCGACTGTTTAGCAAAAACACAGGTGCGTGCAAAGCCGCGTAAGGCGCCGTATACGCACTGACGCCTGCCCGGTGCCGGAAGGTTAAGGGGAGAGGTTAGCCGCAAGGCGACGCCTTGAGCCGAAGCCCCGGTAAACGGCGGCCGTAACTATAACGGTCCTAAGGTAGCGAAATTCCTTGTCGGGTAAGTTCCGACCTGCACGAATGGCGTAACGACTTGGGCACTGTCTCGACCACGTGCTCGGCGAAATTGCAGTCTCGGTGAGGATTCCGAGTCCCCGCGACAGGACAAAAAGACCCCATGCACCTTTACTGTAGCTTGTCATTGGACGTTGCTTTCAACTGTGTAGCATAGGTGGGACCCGTTGAGCCCGGGGCGCTAGCCTCGGGGGAGGGAACAGTGAAATACCACCCTGGTGGATGCGACGTCCTCACCATACCAGGAAAACCCTGGCTGGGACCGTGGCAGGTGGGCAGTTTGACTGGGGCGGTCGCCTCCGAAAGAGTAACGGAGGCGCGCGAAGGTTGGCTCAGCGCGGTCGGTACTCGCGCCTATAGAGTGTAACGGCAGAAGCCAGCCTGACGGTGAGAGCGACGGCTCGAACCGCCACGAAAGTGGGCCGTAGTGATCCGGTAGCCCGGTGTGGATCGGCTATCGCGCAACGGATAAAAGGTACGCTGGGGATAACAGGCTTATCGCGCCCGAGAGTTCACATCGACGGCGCGGTTTGGCACCTCGATGTCGGCTTGTCACATCCTGGGGCTGGAGAAGGTCCCAAGGGTCCGGCTGTTCGCCGGTTAAAGTGGCACATGAGCTGGGTTCAGAACGTCGTGAGACAGTTCGGTCTGTATCCGTCGTGGGCGTTGGAACGTTGAGGGAAGCGGACTCTAGTACGAGAGGACCGAGTCGGACGATCCGCTCGTGTCCCGGCTGTCCTGCCAAGGGCAACGCCGGGTAGCGATGATCGGTAGCGATAACCGCTGAAAGCATCTAAGTGGGAAGCGCATCCCAAGATGAACGTTCCCGGGGCCTTGAGCCCCCTAAAGGGCCGGAGGAGACGACTCCGTCGATAGGCCGCACGTGGACACGTGGTAACACGTTCCGAGCGCAGCGGTCCTAATTGCCCGTGTGGCTTGACTCTCCCTTTTTCTTTACTCGCAGAGCTTGCACGATCTTTCTTTGGATTCGGCGTCCTCCGATTACTTCCCCTGTTGTCGCATTTCTTCGCTGGCGACTAGAGCGTAGGGGCCACACCCGTTCCCATCCCGAACACGGTCGTTAAGCCCTACAGCGCCGATGGTACTCCGCCCGAGAGGGCGCGGGAGAGTAGGCCGTCGCCGGCACCCCTTTCAAAACGCCGTTCCCTCCGTGGAACGGCGTTTTGCGTTTCCCCGCACCCGCCGATTCGCTCTCAGGGGCCCAACCCCTCCGATGTGTCGTCACTCGGCGACGTCGACCACCCCGGCCGTACGATCGCATCCCTATCTTCCCCGCATGTCACGAGCCGGAATCGTAACCGTCACCGGGCGACCCAATGCCGGAAAGTCCACACTGCTCAACAGACTGGTCGGGCAAAAACTGGCAATCACGAGTGCCAAACCGCAGTCCACTCGCAACCGCGTCGTTGGAATTCTGTCGGATTCGGATAGCCAACTGATCCTGCTCGACACTCCAGGGCTGCTCGAACCGCGATACGCGCTCCACGAATCGATGCGCGTCGTCGCACTGTCCGCAGTCGCCGATGCCGATGTCATCGTCTACCTCAACGATGCCTCCCAAGGTCTGGCTGCCGACCTCGCTTCTGCAGCGGGACTGGAGGTACCACCGCGGGCGCCCATCATCACGGCCTACAACAAGGTCGATCTCGTCCCCGATTCGACGATCGACGCACTCAGGAAGCTGGATCCGAACGCGCTCTTCATCTCTGCCGCGTCCGGCGAAGGTATCGATCGCTTGCTGAACACGATCGCCCGCCTCCTCCCGGTCAGTCCCTTCCTCTATGGGACAGAAGAAATCAGTACCCAACCGCTCCGCTTCTTCGTCACCGAGTTGATCCGCGAGGCCGCGTTCGAGCTGTTGGCGGACGAACTACCGTATGCCGTAGCATGCGAGATAGAGGAGTTCCGGGAGGACCGGCAGCCCGTATACATTCGGGCGGTGTTGTACGTTGAGCGTGAAAGCCAGAAGCGGATCCTTGTTGGCGCAGGCGGCAGTCGAATTCGGGATCTTGGCCGCGCGGCTCGGGAGAAGGTCGAGGCGCTGGTCGAGCGGCCCATCTATCTGGACTTGTGGGTGAAAGTGCTGCACAACTGGCGGCGAAACGTCCCGGCGCTGCGCCGACTGGGGTATCCACTACCCAAGGAGGATCACTCGTGAGTTTGTCGCCGCAACTGCTCGCAATTCTGGTCTGTCCCCGCTGCAAGGGGGACTTGGAGTATCGCGAGCGGGAATCGAGTCTCGTCTGCCCGAAGTGCCGCGTTCGGTATCCGATTCGCGACGACATCCCGATCATGCTCACCGATGAGGCCACGCCGCTCTAGGCGGTGGAGTTGCGTTCTCTCGGCCGCCCTCTTCCTGATCGGTCCGGGCAGAGCGTCGGCACAGGCGTCCACCGGGACTGAGGGAGCCGTCTTCCTCCTGCTCCCGGTCGGCGCACGGGCCACCTCTCTCGGCGAGGCGGTCGTCGCGAGCCGCAACCCCAGTGAAGCGATCTGGTGGAACCCAGCGGCGGTTGGCACGGCCACACATCGACAAGTCGCCGTTCACCATTCGAACTCGTTCGTCGGAACTGGCGACGCAGTCAGCCTCATTGTTCCATCGGACGTCCTCGGCGTTCTCGGCGTCGAGTTCAACATCCTCGATTATGGAGAGCAGCAGAACCGCGATGGCGCCGGCAACCTGCTTGGCACCCTGCTGCCACGCAGCTTCGTTGTTGGAGCGACATACGGCACGCTCATCGGTGCCTCTGCAGGTGTCGGCCTGACATTCAAACTGATCCAGATGCGTGCCGACTGCACCGGTTCGTGCCAGCTGCCGTCGTTTTCGGCTACCACTTACGCGGTGGACCTCGGCACACAGTACGATTTCGGCAAACATGCTCCTGTGACAGTCGGTGCATCGATTCGGAACATCGGTCTGCCGTTCCAGATCAACGATGAGGCGCAATCGGATCCCCTGCCGCATCGCGTGCAGGTTGGCGCTGAGTATCGCTGGACGCCACCGCCTTCGGTTGCCGATAGTGTTGAGGTGCGGGCGTCGCTGGACGTGTTGGGTGGGCTCGATTTCGGATCGCCGCGCCCGCGCATCGGAGGGGAGCTCGCCTGGCGTCGGCGCGCGTTCGCCAGGGCTGGCTACATTGCGAGCCAACCTGGCTCCGAAAACGGTGGGCCGTCCATCGGCTTTGGTTATGTCTCGGGCAGGTTCGCGATTGACCTTGGGCGAGTACTCACGGGGTTCTCCGCCGATGCGAACATGGCTCCGACGTCCCTATCGCTTCGATTGAGCTTCTGATGATGTGCACGCGGCAAGCGTTTGCCCTTATGGTGTTCATGAGTGGCATGGCTGGCGCACAGCGCAATCCTTCTGCCGCAGGCATCACGAGACTGCAGGCAACGGAGGTAGCGCGGTTTGGCGAGCGAAGAGCGGAGAGTGCACCGGGCGGCAGCGCGCTGGTAGCATTGGCCGGCACGCCGGCGCTGTCGGTCCGGAATCGGGATGGCTCTTATTGGTCGGTCGTGGCGTCCGCGCTGGCGCCAGGATCCGGGCAGGCACTGCTCGGCGAACAGCGCTTTCTGCCCTATGCGGCCTTCGAGCTGTTCTCTTGGGCTCTGTACGCGTCGCATGCACGCGATGCACGGGCACGTCGCCGCGAGTACCGTGCCCTCGCCTCCAGCGTCGCACGCGCGAAGTTCTCTGCCAACCGTCCGACGGGCGACTTCGATTACTACGAGCGTCTCGAGCACTACGTCGAGAGCGGGCTGTTCGACGTTGTAGCCGGCGGTGACCTCGACCCGGAGACGGATACCACGACCTACAACGGATCGATCTGGTACCTTGCGCGTCGGACTTTCTGGAAAGACGTCAACCTGGTTCCATCGCGCTCCAGTCCCGAGTGGCAGCAGGCGGAAATGCTCTACGTTCGCCGCGCGTATCGTGACGACTTCCTATGGTCGTGGCGCAATGCGCATCTCGAGTTCGACGAGTACCGACGTCTCATCCGGGGTGCGAATGACGCAAGTCGGCGTTCCATTCAGGATCTGGGACTGATCATCGCCAACCACGCGCTCAGCCTCGTCGATGCCTTCATCACGGTGCGGCTACGGAGACGAACTGGCAGTGCCGGTGAGGTCCGTGAACTGGAGGTCTCATTCCCGGCATTACGCTGAGTCGAGGGCCGGACTGTCACGGGAGCGCTTGCGAATCGTCTCTAGTGAAGGATCAGGCCATGCGGGCAAGCTCTCCGCCGCGGACGCCGATATCACCGGTTCGGTGTGCTCACAGTCTTATGTGAGCGAAGTCACGATCCGGCACTTGCCATACCTGAAAGACCCTCGCACCTCAGTCTCCTAGTACGACTCTGGCTTCTCCTCGAGTGATCCCGCCGCCTGCCGTGCTGTTCTCTCCGAACGGCACTCCCGCGCCAGAGGCAGTGCGCATCTGGCTGGAAGGGAGAGGCCTCTTCCCTGTATTGTTACGCTCGGAATCCGAGCTGCTGGGGATGGCGCTTCGTGGTCGTCCACGACTGGTAATTTTCGACGCGCGCGTGGACTCGCATGCGACACTCAACGCATGTCGAAAACTCAAGGCGGACTCCTATACGGCAATCATTCCGGCTGTATGCCTGACGACGGATGAGGTCTCCGCGGGTGAAGCGTTCGATGCCCAAGCCGATGAGGTGCTCGGAGACGGAACGTCTCTGCTCGAGACGATGCGCCGACTGGACCTGCTCCTCAGGCGTTCGGATCGGGACACTCTCGTGCATCCGACGACGCGACTTCCGGGGACCCACGAGATCGAACGGGAGATCGAGTGCCGCCTGCGGTCGGCGGTCCCGTTTGCGGTGTGCTACGCGGACCTGGACCACTTCAAGGAGTTCAACGATCGGTACAGCTATTCCGAGGGCGATCGAGTCATCCAGATTCTCGCCAAGTTACTCCACGACGTGGTGAAGGGCATCTGTGGCGAAGACGGCTTCGTGGGCCATATCGGGGGTGACGATTTCATTTTCATTGTGGCCGCGAGCCGGGTCGCGGAAGTATGTTCCGAGATCATCGAGGTTTTCGACTTGCTGATTCCGCTTCAGTACTCGGAACACGATAGAGGTGCTGGTTACTTCTTCGGAAAGGATCGACGCGGACATCTGCACCGGGTTCCGTTGATGACAGTTTCCATCGGCGTCGTTACGAACGAACGCCGTTTGTTCGCGACGGCATCGCAAGTGAGTGCGCTGGCCACCGAGATGAAGGGTTACGCGAAAACGCTGGCGGGGTCGGTCTATGCCGTCGACCGTCGTCAGGACATTGTGAGCGGCCGGGAACCCACGCCGCCTCGTTCACATCCACCGATAAGCGTTGTTGACGACTGATGAACGTTTCGTGCCCTGATTGCCACTCCGTCTATCGCATCGACCCGGCGAAGGTGACGAGCGAGCGGCTTCGCGCGCGATGCTCTGTGTGCGGAGGCATTATTCCTGTTGGAGCGGCGACGAGCTGGGCAGACGCCTTCTCTGACGCTGCGGCACCGGACCTGAATCGACACGAGGACGGCCTCCAGCCGACAGAAGCGCTTGGGGAGGGTGAGCGAGCAGCATCCGACGCGATTTCTTCAGCGCTTCCCGCTGGCCTGTGGCCAGCTGCCAGATCGACACCGATCGGCCATCGACCGATTCTGCCCGACCACGTGGCTGTTTCCCCGAGCGAGATCGTCGTCAAGGAGCGTGTGGAGCCGTCGCTCGAGGCCGTGGACCTGGCCAGCCAGCAGCGACATCCCGGCGCTGTACCGGGCGAAGCAGTCGAGCTGGATCGAAGTCCGGGCGTCAAGGCAGAGACCAGCGTTGATACTCAGCCGCACGAGGTTGCAGTCCAATCTGAGCGCGTAGCTGTCGAGTCGTCGCCAGAGGTACCGGCGCAAGCGCAACTTGCGAAGCCCACGCCAAACGACGCCTCACCAGCGAGTCCGTCAGGGTCCGAGCAGTCGCCGCCTGATACGGCGAAAGCGCCCCAGCCAACGCCGTTGATCGGGTCCATTGCGGCTTTACCGCCAGCCGGCTCGCCGCCGATCGGACGCGCGACTCCCGCCGGCTCAACAGCGTTTGGACGCGCGACTCCTGGCGGCTCACCACCGATCGGACGCGCGACTCCCGCCGTACCGGGTCGAACGATCCCGACGCCCCGACGGCTGACGCCAATCGGAGGGAATCCGTCGTACCATCGCGGTCCCACGCGACCGGCGTCGCCTGCGTTCGGTGCACCGCTCCCGCCGCCGCCGCGAACGAGTTTCCCCACTCCCATCGCCTCACCTACGATCGCCGCTCCGACTGGCACCGATGTCGAGCGCACCGCAGACCGACGCCCCATCAATCCATTCCTGGCCAACGATCCCAATCAGAAGGCCAGGCGCTTGGCGCGTGCTCTCGTTTCCGACATGATTGCGTACCATCCTGGCAAGCGTGAGGATGGTCTCCGCAATGGGACGCTGAAGCAACTCTTCCGCGAGGAAATCAAGAAGAGCTACGAGGAGTACGTCGAACAGATTGGGCGGGAGTTCGCAGAGGCCACGACGCACTTCCAGGACGCGCTCAACGATGTGCTATCGGGCGGGAAGAAGCTGTTCTAGCGGGGTGGATGCGTTTTCGCGACGTCGCTAGATTCCACCGGAACGCGAGCACGCTGGCAAACCGCCGAGCCGTTCTCTCATGGGGAGCGGCTCGCGTCACATTTGGAGACTACCGGACCATGGCGGAGACGGAACGCACTCGCGCGCTGCGAGCATACGAAGCCCGGCTCGCAGAGCTGCGGAGGTATCTTTGACGTCCCGAGACTTCGCGAGGAACTAGCCGCGGGGGAGTCGCTTATGGCGGCGTCCGACTTCTGGAATGACCAGGAGCGGGCGAGACAGACTGTGCAGCGGCTAAAGGCCCTGAAGGTGTGGACGGAGCCGTACGACAGGATCGAGGGCCGGATGCGGAGCGCGCTCGAACTCGATGAGTTGCTGAGTGTTGAACCCGACGCCGGCATGTCGGCGGAACTGGCCACCGAGATCGACGCCATCGACGACGATCTGCGCGCGTTTGAACTCCAGTCGCTCCTGCGCGGCCCCGATGACTGGCGGGATGCGCAAATCGAGATCAGCGCAGGTGCTGGCGGTACCGAGGCGATGGATTGGGCCGCCATGTTGATGCGCATGTACACGCGCTGGGCGGAGCGACACGGTTACGCCATTTCCGCTCTCGACTTGTCCGAGGGGGAAGAGGCCGGGATCAAGGGCGCCGTACTGGAGATCAGAGGACAGTATGCATACGGTTTCCTTCGTCCGGAGACGGGCGTTCATCGGCTCGTGCGGATCTCGCCATTCGACGCAAACGCGCGCCGCCACACGAGCTTCGCGTCCGTGTTCGTGTATCCCGTCGTAAATGAAGAGATCAACATCGAGATCAGGGACGAAGATCTGAAAATGGACGTCTTTCGGGCCAGCGGTGCTGGTGGACAGCATGTGAACAAGACGAGTTCCGCCGTCAGGCTCACTCACTTGCCCACCGGTATCGTCGTCGCGTGCCAGCAGGAACGGTCGCAGGGAAAGAACAAGGCGGTGGCGATGAAGATGCTCAAGAACAAGCTGTACCAGCTCGAGATAGAAAAGCGAGCGGCCGTCAAGGCGGCACTTGATGCAACGAAGCAGGATGTAACGTTCGGCAGTCAGATTCGGAGCTACGTATTTCAACCGTACACCATGGTCAACGACCATCGTACCGAACTCAAGATCCCGGACGTGCAAAAGGTCATGGATGGCGGGATCGATCCCTTCATGGAGGAGTTCCTGAAGAAGTTCGGCGCTGGGTCTGCGGAGGTCGTGTGAGCGAGGATCTGAACTTCGTCCTGAAGGCGCGCCGGGACAAACTCGCCGCGCTCGAGTCGTTAGGGGTACCTCCATTCGCGTACTCGTTCGATTCCACGCACACGTCTGTCGAGGCTCTCAGACTCCTCCACGAGGGTGTCGATGAAGGCCCTGAGGTCCGCATTGCGGGACGGATCGTCGCATGGCGTCCGCATGGGAAAACGATCTTCGGGCATGTGGCAGATCATTACGGCAAAATTCAGGTCTATTTCCGCAGGGATGACCTTCATGCGGCGTTCGACGCGTTGGCGCACTATGACATCGGCGATATCGTCGGCGTGGTCGGCCCGTTGTTTCGGACGAGGACAGGGGAACCGACGCTGAAGGTTCGTGAAGTGGAGTTGCTTGCCAAGTCGCTGCGTCCGCTTCCCCTGGGAAAGGAGGAGTTGGTCGACGGCGCGATCGTTCGTCACGCGGCGTTCTCCGACCCGGAGATGCGGTACCGGCAGCGCTATGCGGATCTGGCGGTGAGCGGCGACGTGCGCCGGCGCTTTATCGCCCGATCGCGTATGGTCGCCGAGTTACGGAGGGGGCTGGACGAACTTGGGTACATCGAGGTCGAAACTCCGATTTTGCAGCCGCAGTATGGTGGCGCGGCCGCTCGCCCGTTCGTCACGCACCACAACGCGCTCGACATGCGCCTGTATCTGCGAATCGCTGACGAACTGTACTTGAAGCGTCTTGTAGTAGGTGGCCTTGATCGCGTTTACGAAATCGGACACGACTTCCGGAACGAGGGGATAGATCGAACGCACAACCCTGAGTTCACGATGCTGGAGTTCTACGAAGCATACGCCGACTACACGGTCATGATGGGGCGTGTGGAGCAGCTGATGCTCCGGGCAGCGTCGGCCGTGCGGTCCGTGCTTGCGCGCGAGGCGGTCCCAGCCGACGAGCGGGCGTTCCTTACTGACGCAGCGTTTTCCGCCGTTCCCGACATCGCTCCGCCATTCCCGCGTATAGGTTGGGCGCCCACGCTGTCTCAGGCCGCTGGCGCCGATGTTCTGACGATGGGCCAGGACGAGCTTCGTGCCCTCGCACTGCGTGTTGGCGTTTTTCAACCGGACAAGCTCAGTCGTCCCAAACTGCTCGACGAGGTGTTTCAGGCACTCGTCGAATCGAAGATAGAGTCGCCGACCTTCGTCGTCGATTATCCCATGGAGCTCTCTCCACTTGCGAAGCCCAAGCGCGGGGATCCTCGGCTGACCGAGCGCTTCGAGCTGTTCGCCAAGGGAAAGGAACTCGCGAATGCATTCAGCGAGCTGAACGACCCGATCGACCAGCGCCGGCGCCTTGAACTACAGGCCAGTCTGCGTGCGGCCGGAGACGAGGAGGCCGTCGAGGTGGACGAGGATTACCTGCGTGCGATGGAGTATGGGATGCCACCGATGGGCGGGGTTGGTGTCGGTATCGATCGCCTCTTCATGTACCTGAGCGGTGTCGCCAATATTCGGGATGTGATCCTCTTCCCCACGCTGCGGCCCGAATGAAGACCTCGTTGGAGTTCGCGATCGCCTGGCGCTATCTCAGGAGTCGTCGTGGTTCGCGACTGCTCTCGTTCATCAGTGTGATTGCCATCGGCGGTGTGGTCGTCGGCGTCAGCGCCCTGATCGTCGTAATGGGAGTCATGACCGGCCTGCAGCGTGACCTTCGGGAGAAGATCCTGGTTGGCAGCCCGGACGTCCGCGTCCTCACCTACGGCGAGGACATGAAGATGGCGGATTGGCGAAGCGCACTCGAGAGGGTCAAGGCCACCGATGGCGTGGTTGCGGCCGCTCCGTTCGTGCTGACGCAGGGAGTAATCAGTTCGGGCCACGACTACGTGACGGGGACGTACATCATGGGAATCGACCCGCAGGGTCGCGGCGCTCCCGATGTGACGACCATTCGCGACCGGGCCGTCCAAGGGGATTTCCGATTTGCCAGTTCTGACGGGGCGCAGCGCGGTGTCGTACTCGGGAAGCTGTTGTCTCAGCGGCTGAACGTATATCCGGGTGATTCGATCACCCTGTTGACGCTTGGATCGGCACAGGTGAGCCCAGTCACCGGCTCATTCGTCCCTCGACCGGTGCGTTTTGAGGTTACCGGCATCTTCGATTCGGGCATGTATGAGTACGACAACGCATACGTGTATACCGCCTTGGCGGCCGCGCAGGACCTGGCCGGCTACGCAGATGCCGTCACGGGAATCGAGGTCAAGACGACCGATCGCTGGAGTGCGCGCTCCGTGTCCGAGCGACTCGCGGAGTTGTTGCGTTACCCGTTCCGCACCGTGGATTGGCAGGAGCAGAACTCGTCGCTCTTTCAGGCACTGAAGCTGGAAAAACTCGGCATGGGGGTGATTCTCCTCCTGATCGTGATCGTCGCGGCGTTCAACATCGTCAGCAACCTGACGATGGTTGTCGCGGACAAGACGCGGGAGATCGGTATCCTGAAGGCCATGGGGATGTCCGCTCGCTCGGTGCGGCGGGTATTCTTTACCCAGGGACTGGTGATCGGGATGTTCGGGACGGCGTTAGGTGTGGCCGTTGGCCTCGTCGTTGCCGTGCTGGTGGGAACGTACAAGTTGATCAAGTTGAATCCGGAGATCTACATGATCGATCACCTGCCGGTGACGCTTCAGCCGCTGGATGTGGGACTGACCATTCTGGCCAGTATCGTCATTGCGTCTCTGGCGACGCTGTATCCGGCGCAGCAGGCTGCGAAGTTGTACCCGATCGAGGCAATCCGACACGAGTAGGAGGCAAGAACGGGATGGCAGTCCTGCATGCTCGCGATATCGTCCGTTCGTTCCGGGGTGGAGATGGTGGGGTGATCCATGTTCTCAACGGGGTCAACCTGACGTTGTTGCGAGGCGAGATGGTGGCGATCGTTGGCGCGAGCGGTGCCGGGAAGAGCACTCTTCTCCATGTTTGCGGTGCGCTCGATCGACCCACGCGTGGCGAAGTCCTGGTGGACGGCGTGTCGCTGTCGCACGCGAACGACGATGAGTTGGCGACGATTCGCAATCGGAAGATCGGTTTCATCTTCCAGTTCCATCACTTGCTCCGCGAGTTTACGGCGCTGGAAAACGTCATGATGCCTCTTCGTATTGCGGGGACGGACGAGAGGGATGCGCGAAGCCGCGCCGAGCTGCTCTTGGGCAGAGTGGGGCTCACGGGGCGCATGCACCATCGGCCGGCGGAGCTGTCCGGCGGCGAACAGCAACGGACGGCGGTCGCTCGTGCCCTGGCGATGGATCCGGTCCTTCTCCTGGCCGACGAGCCATCGGGAAACCTCGATCACCAGAATGCGGAAATGCTGCATGATCTGCTGGCTCAGTTGGCGCGAGACCTGGAGATCGGCATGGTCGTCGTAACGCACAATCGCTCGCTTGCGGCCCGCGCGGATCGTACACTCCTGTTGGAAGAGGGTAGACTCGCCGAAACTGATGTTCGAGGAGCCGTGACCTGATGATCTGCGACGTGTGCCGCGAGCAGGAAGCCACCGTTCAACTGACGCACGTCGTCAAGGGCGACGTGACGATGCTGCACTTGTGTCCGCGGTGTGCGGCGGAGCGCGGCGTGGAGACGACGGTGACGACGCCGCCCAAGAACCTCCTTGGGGAGTTCCTTCATTCCGTTCAGCAGCAGGCAACGGCGGAACAGATCGACGCGATGGCTTGTGGGTTCTGCCGGATGACACTCAAGGACTTTCGCGCGACCGGTCGTCTGGGATGCGCACACTGCTACGAAACGTTCGAGACGCCACTGCGAGAGCTGCTGCGCCGCGTGCACCACAGCGCCAAGCATGTCGGGCGGACGTACGCGCCACCGGCACCGGACACAGTCGAAGGCCCGGCCTCGGTGGGGGATCTGCGGGACCGGCTGCGGCGGGCAATAGCGAACGAGGAGTTTGAGCTGGCAGCAAGCCTCCGCGACCAGCTGCGGGTACTCGAATGACGCTCGACCTCTCGCTCCTTCCTGATGGTGGTGCCGGATGGCTGGACGCTTCGGGGGAGCACTCTGACGTCGTGCTGTCAACCCGGATCCGACTCGCGCGAAACGTGGAGGGGTACGCCTTCGCGAGCAGGGCGCGTGAAGGCGAGCGTCTCCGCATTTTCTCGCAGGTACGCGAAGCGCTCCCCATGGTGCCAAGCCTCGAGGGCAGCACGCTCCTCCGGCTGGATCAGCTAGGGCTTGCCGAGCGGGCGCTTCTGCACGAACGGCATCTGGTAAGCCGGGAACTCGCCGGCTTGGACGCGCCCACTGGCCGAACTGGCGCAGCCGTGGCGTTAGGCGCTGGCGTGGGCGTCATGATCAACGAGGAGGACCATCTCCGCTTGCAGGTCATGTGCCCCGGTTTCGACGTCGCCGCGGCACTCGATGCGGTGTCACGTCTGGATCGCGAACTCGGGGCGCGTATCCCCTACGCGTATCACCGGGAGTTCGGGTTTCTCACGGCCTGTCCCACCAATACGGGGACCGGGATGCGCGCCTCCGTCCTGATACACCTCCCGGGATTAGTGCTCACCAAGGAAATCGGCAAGGTGCTGAACGGCCTGCACCAGATGGGTCTTACGTACCGCGGTCTGTATGGCGAGGGGAGCGAAGTGATCGGCAACTTCTTCCAGATCTCCAACCAGACGACCCTTGGACGCAGCGAAGCGGAGCTTGCCGAAGATCTGTCGCGGATTGTCCGTCACGTGATCCAGCGGGAGCATGAGGCGCGGCGCGTGCTGTGGAGAGACGCCGGTTATATTATTGAGGACAAGCTCTGGAGAGCCTACGGAACGCTGCGGTTCGCGAGGAGTCTGACGTTTGACGAGGCGATGAACTTCCTGAGCGGCGTACGGCTTGCAGTGGGGTTGAAACTGATTACGGGACTCAGTGTCTATACGCTCAACAAGCTCCTGATCTACTGCCAGTCCGCCCATTTGGCGACCGCCGAGGGGCACGCACTGACCGAGAGCGAGGCGAACGTGGCGCGAGCGCGCTATGTCCGTCAGGCGCTTGCTGCAGAGGCGGGTCCGCGCGTGTAACGCGACGCGATCCGAATTGAGAGTCATGAACGGTTACAACTTCACCGAACGAGTTCGGAAAGTCCTGCAGATGGCGCGCGAAGAGGCGCAACGGCTGCATCACGAGTACGTCGGCACAGAGCACATTCTTCTGGGGCTCATTCGGGAAGGGGAGGGCGTCGCAGCCACCGTGCTGCAGAACCTCAGTGTCGACCTCGAAGAGGTCCAGCAGAAGATCGAAGAGACCGTCAAGAAGGGGAAAGCGGCCCAGGCGGCGGGGCCGGATCTGCCGTATACGTCGCGTGCCAAGAAGGTGCTGGAACTCGCGATGAGCGAGGCTCGCGAACTGAATCACTCCTACGTCGGCACGGAGCATCTGCTGCTCGGGCTGTTGCGCGAAGAGAAGGGTATTGCGGCTCAGGTTCTGACGGACGCGGGCGTGAACCTCGACGCAGCACGCGCCGAAACGCTGCGCTTGTTAGGCACTGAGATGCCGCAACAGGGAGGCACGGCGCCTTCCGCCCAGCAGGGCACCGGTCAGGCTCCCCAAGCGGCTCCCAAGGGAGAGAAAAAGTCCAAGACTCCGGCGCTCGACCATTTCTGTCGCGACCTGACGCAACTGGCATCGGAGGGACAACTGGATCCCACTATCGGGCGCGCGAAGGAAATCCAGCGCGTGATGGAGATCCTTACCAGACGCAAGAAGAACAATCCCGTGCTCATCGGCGAGCCAGGCGTCGGGAAGACCGCGATCGTCGAAGGACTGGCGCAGCTGATTGCCACGGGCGAGTGCCCCGATGCGCTGCGCGAGCATCGCGTGCTGTCGCTCGACATGGCTGCAGTGATCGCCGGAACCAAGTACCGCGGCCAGTTCGAGGAACGTCTCAAGGCGGTAATGAACGAGATCGCGCAGAACCGTAACGTGATCCTGTTCATCGATGAATTGCACACTCTGGTTGGAGCGGGAGCAGCCGAAGGCGCAATCGACGCGAGCAACATGTTGAAACCGGCGCTGGCGCGCGGTGAACTGCAGTGCGTCGGTGCCTCGACGTTGAACGAATACCGGAAGTACATCGAAAAGGACGGTGCGCTCGAACGCCGCTTTCAGACGGTGATCGTCGACCCGCCCTCGATCGAGGAGACCATCGAGATCCTCAAGGGACTTCGGAAGAAGTACGAGGACCATCACCGCGTGGACATCCCTGACGACGCATTGGTGGCCGCCGCCAAGCTGTCGGAGCGCTACATCACCGACCGATTCCTGCCGGACAAGGCCATCGACGTCATCGACGAGGCCGGTGCCAGAGCCCGCTTGGCCGCCCAGGTACCGCCGCAGGAAGTCTCGTTACTCAAGGAACAGCTCGAACAGGTCAACTTGGAGAAGGAGACGTCGGTACGCGACCAAAACTTCGAGCGTGCGGCTGCCCTACGCGACCGGGAGCGCGAGCTCCAGGGCGATATCCGCAAGAAGCAGGAAGAATGGGAACTGCGACGTCAATCGCACCGGCCGGTTCTGCGCGAAGAGGAAATTGCGTTCATTGTCAGCCGGTGGACGGGCATTCCGGTTACCCGACTGCAGGAAGCCGAGAGCTCTCGACTCCTCCGCATGGAAGAGGAATTGCACGCGTCGGTCGTGGCGCAGGATGACGCGATCAAGGCCATCGCACGGTCGATTCGCCGGAGCCGCGCTGGCTTGAAGGATCCCAAGCGCCCGATCGGATCGTTCATCTTTTCCGGGCCGACGGGCGTTGGAAAGACGGAGCTCGCTCGTGCCCTGGCCCGGTTCCTGTTCGCCGACGCCTCGGCGCTGATTCGCGTCGACATGAGCGAGTACATGGAGAAGTTCTCGGTGTCCCGCCTTATCGGTGCACCACCGGGTTACGTCGGCTACGAGGACTCGGGAACGCTCACCAAGGCCGTGCGGCGCAAACCATACAGCGTCGTGCTGCTCGACGAGATCGAAAAGGCCCACCCGGATGTTTTCAACATCCTGCTCCAGGTACTCGATGAAGGGCACCTGACGGACAATTACGGCCGTGTGATCGATTTCAAGAACACGGTGGTGATCATGACCTCGAACGTGGGCGCCAAGGATATCACGAAGAATCGATCCCTTGGCTTTGCATCGCCGGATTCTCGCGCGAGCTTCGAGCGGATGGCGGAAAAGGTGAAGGAGGAGATGAACCACACATTCAATCCGGAGTTCCTCAATCGGCTCGACGACGTGATCGTGTTCCACCCGCTCAGCAAGGAGCACATCCGGGAGATCGTGGGGATCCTCCTCAAGGAGGTGCAGAAGCGTCTGGCCGACGAAGAGCTGACACTTCGGTTGTCGGAGGCCGCATCCGATTTCCTGGTATCCCACGGGTTTGACGAGCAGTACGGGGCGCGACCGTTGAAGCGGGCGATCCAGAGATACATCGAAGATCCATTGAGCGAGAAGATCCTCCTGGGCGAGTTTGCGAAAGGCGAAGAGATTGAGGTGGACGTCGCTCCCGAAGGGGACCGGCTCGAGTTTCGCGTGCCAACGGGGACGCCCAAGGCGTAAGCGATTTCATGGCGTGGGGTGTCGAATGACCGGCCGGGTTTCCGAACCCGGCCGGTTGTCTTTGTGTATATTTGCCCGCTTATGAAGCGACCGATTTGCCTTGCATTGTTGATGATCCTCGTAGCCGCGACCGCGTCCGGGCAAACTCCGGGTGAGGGGCGCTGTGCCAGGCCGGATTCGATCGCGGTTCGCGGGAATCGTCGAGTAGATGCGGGAACGATTCGCAGCAGCATCGGGCTGACGGCCGGAACGCAGCTGAACTTCCGAATCGTGCAGAATGCCCTGCGAGCCCTCTATGCCACGGGCGAGTTCGACGATGTCGCTCTGACTTGCGACGTCACCGCAAACCAGGACACAGCCCTCATTTGGGTAAACGTGAAGGAACGACCGGTGCTCGTGGAATCCGCGGTCGAAGGCGTCGACCGGTTACGCTCCGCAGGGATTCACGACAAGGCGGAGCTTCCGCTAACTCGTCCACTGGATCCCGCGAGCGTCGCCCGCGCAATACAGCGAATCGACTCGACTTACGAGAAAAACGGCTACTTCCTTGCTCGCGTGCAGGCCGAAACGACCGTTGTCGGTGATGACGCGGTCCGTTTGGTTTTCCGGGTCGACGAGGGACGGCGGCTGGCGATTTCCGGCATTCGCATCGGCGGGAACACCCACCTGAAGGCCGACGACATCGCCGGAGCGATGAAGACCAAGCGGGAAGGCTTCTGGTGGTGGCGCCGCGGGGAGTTCGATGAGGACAACTACGCCGGGGATCTCTCCGAGCGCATTCCACAACTGTATGCCCAGCGCGGTTTCATCGATTTTCGCGTGGGGCATGACACGTTGATTATCGATCGAGACCGAGGAAAAGCCCTGATCGACCTGACGGTGGTGGAAGGGGCGCAGTATCGGATCGGCGATTTCGAAACCGCCGGCAATAAGCATTTCTCGTCCGAGGACATCCGGCTGTTCTATCCCTTCGACGATCAATCTCGCACTTTCACCTCCAGGATCACCGATTTCATCAGGCGTCGCTCACCCGTTCCCATGAATGTGTTCGACCAGGGTCGATGGGATGATGCGACCAGCAAGGTGAGGACGGCGTACAGCAACGACGGCTACATCTACGCAAACGTACGCCCAGTCATCGAACGACGCGTGTCAGCGGACTCGACGCCTTACGTTGATTTGCGCTGGGAGGTCGACGAGCGGTCTCCGGCGATCATCAATCGCATCGAAATCGTCGGCAACGACTACACGAGCGAGACCTGCATACGCGACAATCTGGTGATTCTTCCCGGCGACGTGTTCAACCAGGACCGCCTGATTCGCAGTTGGCAGAGCATCGGTAACATGGGGTTTTTCGAGACGCCGTTGACGCCGCCGGATACGCGAAATGCGAACGAGAATGGGGACGTGGACATCGTGTTTCGGGTGAAGGAGAAGCGGACGGGGAACGTCAATTTCGGTGCGTCCATGGGCCAGGGTACCGGCGTCGGTGGGTTTATCGGATTGGACCAGCCGAACCTGTTCGGGCAGTGCAAGCGCGGTTCGTTGCAGTGGCAGTTCGGCCGATACTTCAACGACTTCAATCTGACGTACTCGGACCCTCGGATCCGGCAGTCGCAAGTCTCCGGCAGCATCACCGCATACCGAACACAGACCCGGTACGTGATCGCGGACTTCGGACGATCGCTGCGGACAGGCGCGTCGCTGCAGGTTGGACTTCCAGTTCCGGCGTCACGATTTTCGCGAGTCTTCCTGTCATACGGCGGTGAATCGGTAGCGTTCGGGACGAGCGGACTGCTTGGGGATGCACGATCCGAGTTCGGGAACGGGCAATTCCGGTCGACGCTCGGCCTGACCTTCCAGCGCGATACCCGTATCGACCTACCGTTCCCCACTGCTGGCGCATCACAGAGTTTCTCCGCTTCGTTCAACGGTGGGCCACTCGGCGGTTCGTCTGCGTTCCAGCGGTATACGACCGAGACCTCGGTGTACGCTCCATTGGGGAGTGTGGGTGGCAAGAAGCCGGGCCAGCAGGCGATCGTCTTCGTGGCCGGGCTGACGTCCAAGGCGGGCGCGTTGTTCGGCAATGCCGGGCCCTTCTTCTTCTCGCAGGAGTTTGCGCTCGGTGGCGTACAGTTCGGCGAGCGACTTCGCGGGTACGAGGAGTTCTCGATCTCGCCTAACGGGTACGTTACCGGGACGAGCACGTTCAATGCCCAGCGCGGCTCGTTCGGCAAGGCGTTCTTCACCACGACTGCCGAGATCGGAATGCGACTCAGCCAAGCTCTCTATTTGAACGTTTTCTATGACGCGGGCAATGTCTGGAAGCATCCGCGACAGATCGACCCAACGCGACTCTTCCGGGGTGCGGGATTCGGCGCCTCCACAGTGACGCCCCTTGGGCCGCTCGGAATCGATTATGCGTATGGGTTCGACCGCCTGGATCAGGCGGGGCGCCCGAAACCGAAATGGCAGTTACATTTCAGGCTTGGCCAGCTGTTCTAACACCGGAGAGACCATGAGTCTTCGAATGTTCGCCGTCGGGTTGGCTTTCACGCTTTGCAGCGGCGCCGTGGGATCGGCGATCGCACAATCCGCCCCCCCGGCCGGCCCCCCCTCCCCGAAGTTCGCGTTCATTGACTCGCGCGTGGTAATCGATCGCGCTCCCGGTCGTGCCGCCGCGGCGAGCACCTTTCAGAAGGAGTACGAGGCCGCGCGTGTACAGATCCAGCGCATGCAGGACACGTTGCAGGCCATGATCTCCGCGTACCAGAAGACGCAGGCGACCATGACCGCTGTCAACAAGGAGCTCAAGGAGAAGGAGATTCAGGACAAGCAAAACCTCTTCGAGACCCGCGCCAATATCCTTGACCAGCAGATGCAGAAGCGACAGCAGGATCTGGTGCAGCCGATCATGGCGCAGGTGCGGCAAGTGCTCGACGCGATCCGGACAGAAGAGAACTACACGATGATTTTCGATGTCGGAACCCAGGTTGGCGTTATCGTGGCGGCCGACAGTTCGCTCAACATTACGGAAAAGGTCATCGGGCGTCTGAAGCCGGTCCCGGTTACGGCAGCGCGCCCGGACAGCACGAAGTCGCCGGCAGGAGTGAAGCCAGCGCCGGCAGGCATCACGAAGCCGATAAAGCCGTCGGACGAGTGAGCGTTGCCGAAACGGCCGAACGGCAGGCAAGCGGTGAGGGTGTTCGCACTCTCACCGCTTCGGACGTTGTGGCGCTTGTGGGTGGGACGCTCGACGGAGATCCAGGCGTGCACGTACGGCGCATTGCGCCGATAGACCGTGCCGGTCCGGGGGATGTCACGTTCGTGGCCACTGCCCGGTATGGGCGCCTGCTTGAAACGAGTCGAGCTTCCCTCGTCCTGATATCGCCAGAACTGGCAAGATCACTGGGGCCACGTCTGGGACCGGCGCGCATAGTGGTGACGCGACCGCACGAAGCCGTACTGGCGCTGCTTCCTGTCCTGTATCGGCTGCCGATGCGGACGGCAGGGATACATGAGACGGCGCAGATCGGTCGTGGCGCTATCATCGGCAGAAATGTCTCGATCGGACCGTACGTGGTGCTGGGAGATGGAGTGACGATCGGCGCCGACTGCCAGCTCGATGCGCATGTCGTCGTTGCCGATGGTGTGCAGATGGGTAACGCATGCCATCTGTATCCACAGGTGACGGTGTACAGTGGGTCGCAACTCGGTGACCGGGTCACGCTCCACGCCGGAGTGCGGGTGGGGAGTGACGGATTTGGGTATGTGTTTCGTGATGGGCTTCACGACAAGATTCCGCATGTAGGCCGTTGTCTGATCGGCAACGATGTCGAGGTGGGCGCTAACACGACGATCGATCGCGGCAGCATCGACGACACGGTGGTGGGCGACGGGACGAAAATCGACAACCTCGTCCAAATCGGGCACAATGTCCGTGTGGGGCGGCTCTGCCTCCTCATGGCGCAGGTGGGGATTTCGGGCTCCACGCACATCGGTGACGGATGCATTCTTGCCGGCCAGGTTGGAGTTGCTGGCCACATCACGATCGGGCAGGGCGCGCGCGTGGCGGCGCAAGCTGGTGTGACGGGCAACGTTCCTGCGGGAGAGACGTGGTCCGGGTATCCGGCGCGCCCGCATCGTGAGGCATTGCGCTCGCAAGCCGCGTTGTTCAAGCTAGCGGGGCTGTGGAGGCGGGTCGAACGACTTCTGGAGGGAAAATCGACGTGACGCAATCGCGGCGAACCATCTCGCGCGAGGTTTCCCTGGACGGTGTCGGGTTGCATCTGGGACAGCGCTGTCACCTGATATTCCGGCCGGGCCGACTCGGCGAAGGTATTGTGTTCGTTCGCAGTGATCGGCCAGGGCATCCTCGCTGCCGCGCGCTGGTTGATTCTGCGGTGGAGAGCGAGCGCCGCACGCAACTCGGGGACGGCCCCGAGGCGATTCACACGGTCGAACATGTCCTCGCCGCTGTCGCGGGCCACCGGATCGACGACTTGACGATCTTGCTGGACGGACCGGAACCGCCGATCATGGACGGCAGCGCAGGTCCATTCACGCGTGCGCTGTCCGAAGCCGAGCCGGTTTCTCACGGGGGGAAGACCGACTTGCTGCGTATTCGCGAGCCGTTCGTCTTCGAATTCGGGGAGTCGCGATACGAAGTCGCACCGGCCGACAACCTGCGGCTCGACGTTCAGATCGACTTCGCGCACCCGTTGATCGGGTCGCAGCACTTCCGGTTCGATCTGACGGATGACTCCTTCGCGCGCGAACTGGCGGACGCCCGAACGTTCGGCTTCGCATCGGAGGCAGAGGCGTTACGAGCGCGGAACATGATCAAGGGCGGCTCGACGCAGAATGCGGTAGTATTCGATTCCGTCGGCGTCGTGGACAACGAGTTGCGATGGCCCGACGAGCCAGTCCGACACAAGACGCTCGACTGCGTGGGCGACTTGATGCTTGCCGGTGCGCGCGTACATGCGCACATCACTGCCTGTCGCCCGAGCCATCGCGCGACGATCGCACTCGTGCGCGAACTGGTCAGGCGCGCCCGCGCCGAGGCGATCCGGCAGATCGACATCCAGCAGATCATGGAATTGCTTCCGCATCGCTATCCGATGCTGCTGGTGGATCGCGTCCTCGAATATGAAGAGGGAAAGCGCATCGTCGGACTGAAGAACGTCACTTTCAACGAGCAGTTCTTCCAGGGCCACTTTCCCGGACTGCCCGTCATGCCGGGCGTGTTGATCGTGGAGGCGATGGCGCAAGCCGGTGGCATCCTGCTGTTCATGGGCTTGTCGAAACGGGAACAGAAGGTCGTGCTTTTCACCACACTCGATGGCGTGAAGTTCCGGAGGTCTGTCCGTCCGGGTGACCAGCTCATCATGGAACTGAAGGTTCTCCATATGCGCGGGCCGTACGTGCATATGCACGGAGTTGCCAAGGTCGATGGAAAGCTTGCCTGCGAAGCGACCATGGCCGCCACGCTTCGCAACAAGTGACGACCAGAACCATACCGCCTCAGCCATGACGAGCGCGATTCATCCCACGGCCATCGTTTCGGCCGACGTCCGAATTGGCGCGGACGTTCGCATCGGCCCGTTCGCCATGATCGGTGCGGGTTGCACGTTAGGCGACGGGTGCGTGATCGAAGCGCGCGCGACACTCGAACGGAACGTGCGCTTGGGCGCTAACGTCACGGTCGGGATTGGCTCCGTGCTGGGTGGCGATCCGCAGGATCTCAAGTTCAAGGGAGAGGAGACGTGGGTGGAGATCGGAGATGGGACGAGAATCCGCGAGTATGCGACGATCAATCGCGGGACGGCCCAATCCGGGAAGACCGCTGTCGGCCGGCAGTGCTTCATCATGTCCTACGTCCATCTGGCTCACGACTGCCACATCGGTGACGGCGTCATCATCTCCAATGCGACACAGCTCGCCGGACACGTCACGATCGAGGATCGGGCGATTCTGTCCGGACTGGTCGCCGTTCACCAGTTTGTGAGGATCGGGCGCCACAGCTTCACGGGCGGCTGCTCTCGTGTAGCCAAGGACGTTCCGCCGTTTCTCAAGGCAGTCGGGAACCCGGTGAAGCTGTACGGACTCAACAGCGTCGGTTTGCAACGGAGCGGATTCGACGAGGCCGTTATCCGCGAGCTCAAACGGGGCTATCGTCTCTTCTTTCGTTCCGAGTTGAATGTGTCGCAAGCCATCGAGCGCGCGCGCAAGGAACTGCACCCATATCCCGAGGTTGAGCACCTGTTGCACTTTCTCGAGGAAAGCGGTCGGGGGGTCGTCATCTGAGCCCGGCGCCTCCACGTGTTGGTGTCGTGGGCGCCGGAGCCCTCGGGTTCCATCACGTGCGTCTGCTGCGCGACCTGCCGGGAATCGAGTTCACCGGGTTCTTCGACGCGCGCGCTTCGCGGGCCGACGAGGTGGTGCGTGAGCTGGGAGTACGGTCCTTCGGAAACCTGGATGACCTGATCGTCGCGTCCGATGCGTTGACGATCGTCGTACCGACACCGGACCATTTCGCGGTGTCGCGCCGCGCGCTCAGTCACGGCCGTCACCTGCTGATCGAGAAGCCACTGGCGACCACGCTGGAAGAGGCAGACGAGCTGCTGCACCTGGCGACCTCCAAGGGTGCCCTCATCCAGACGGGGCATGTCGAGCGTTTCAACCGGGCGATCCGGGCGGCGCTTCCGTACGTCGACCGCCCGTTGTTCATCGAGAGCGATCGCTTGGCGCCGTTCAACCCTCGTGGCTCCGACGTCGCGGTCGTTCTGGACCTGATGATCCATGACATCGACCTGATCCTGACGCTTGTCAGCAGTGCCGTCGAGTCCGTGGCAGCTGTCGGGGTTCCTGTGCTCACGCCATTCGTGGACATCGCCAATGCCCGCCTGACATTCGACTCTGGTGCCGTCGCGAACATCACCTCGTCTCGCGTGTCACGCGAGCGGCTTCGCAAACTGCGCATCTTTCAGAGGAGTGGATACCTGTCGCTCGACCTCGGCTCTGGGGATGGCGAGTTCTATCGACTGATGGGAGATCTTAACCTTGCCGAACTGATGCGGTCGCCGCAGCAGTTGGAGGCGTTCGTGGAGCGAATCGCCTTGTCTGCGCCGGAAGGCGAGCCGCTCCGCCTCGAGTTCGAAGCATTCCGCTCGGCACTGCTCGGCGAAACTCCGGTGGTCGTCGACGGGCGGGCTGGTCGCGAAGCGCTGGCAGTTGCCTTGCGGATCGTGAGGGAGATCGAACGCACGCTGCCGGCAGCCGAGGGCGGCGGCCGGTCGGGGTCGCGTCGTGCGTGATGTTCTCATTCTCGCCGGAGAAGCCTCGGGTGATCTGCACGGGGCCGGTCTGGCGAGCGAGTTGTCGGCGCTGCGTCCGGATCTTGCTCTGGCGGGACTCGGTGGAGCCGCGATGCAGCGCGCCGGTGTCAAGCTCATCGAGCGGATCGACACGTTAGGCGTCATGGGTTTCGTAGAGGTTATCCGCCAGATTCCGCATCATTTCACGCTGCTCAGGGCAATCGACCGAAGGCTGCGCTCCGGATCTGTGGGCCTCGTTATCGTAATCGACTATCCCGGGTTCAACATGCGGGCCGCCGCCCTCGCTCGGCGCGCGGGGGTTCCGGTGCTTTACTACATCACGCCGCAGGTCTGGGCGTGGGGCGCGGGCCGCTTGTCGAAGCTCCGCGAGTTGATCACTCGTGCCGCCGTGATCCTTCCGTTCGAGGAGGAACTGCTGCGGCAACATGGTATAGACGCGACGTTTGTCGGGCATCCGCTGCTGGATCGTCTGCCCGGTATCCCCGATCCGTCGGATGCACGCCGTCTCCTCGGGCTCGACCCGGTGCGACCGGTATTGGCGCTATTTCCGGGGAGTCGCGAACAGGAGGTTAGTCGTCACCTGCAACCGTTTGCTGCTGCTGCCAGTCTGCTCAGCGCCCGCGTTCCCGGCCTCCAGGTCGTCGTCAGCACCGCTCCTGGAATGTCGCTCGATCCTGCCGCGTGTGTGTTTCGGCAGGTGCGCGATGCCTCCTTCGCGGTGCTCCGTGCCGCAGATGCCGCGTTGTGCAAGAGCGGGACAACTACGCTGGAGGCGGCGGTGGCCGGATGTCCGCTGATCGTGGCGTACCGCACATCGCAATGGACCCATGCGCTCGCCCGCCGCCTCGTTCGGATCCCGCGCATCGGGCTGGTGAACATAGTGGCTGGCCGCGAGATCGCACGCGAGTTCGTGCAGGATGCCGTTCAGCCTGCCTCGATGGCCGAGGCCCTCTTGCCACTGCTGGATCCGAATGATGTGACACGTCGTTCGATGCTCGCCGGACTTGCCGAGGTTCGCGCGCGCCTGGGGCAGCCCGGCGCGGCCAGGCGGGTTGCAGCGATGGCCAGCGCGCTGGTTTCCTGAGGTGAGTGATTCGAACTGGAAGCGTCGACTGCGCGTGGATGCCGCTACCACGATTGGCGGCTTGGCGTTCCGACTCCTCGGTTGGAGCTGGCGGTACCGCGTTCATGGCGCCGAATCTTTCGAGGCGTGCGTTCGGGACGGGAGGGCAGCCGCGTTCGCCCTCTGGCACGGGGAGATGCTGCCGCTCATCTGGTTCTGGCGCGGGCGTGGCGTACGCGCCCTGATAAGCACACACGCCGACGGCGAGATCATCGCTCGGATAGTCGCAAGGATCGGCTACGAAACGTCGCGTGGATCGACGACGCGCGACGGCGCCCGCGCGCTGCGCGATCTCATGGGCGCGCTTCGCGACGGCAAGACGATCGCCGTCACGCCCGACGGTCCACGCGGGCCACGTCACGTCTTTGCCGCGGGCGTGCTACTGGCCGCTCGACGCACCGGCGCACCGATAGTTCTGGGACGCGCCGTCGTCGATCGCGCGTGGGTTCTCCGGTCCTGGGACCGTTTCATCGTCCCGAAACCGTTCGCTCGGATCGAGCTTTTTCACACTCCGCCACTGTTCGTCGACGCAGCTGACTTCGATGCCGACGCTCAGGCAAGGAGGTTCGCCGACATGCTGACGGCTCTGGCGCCCGACACATCGTCGTGAACGTCGTCGACCGCCTCTGGTTCTCGGACTCTGTCGGCGCGCGGTTGAGCCGTGTGGCGCTGCACCCGCTCGAATTGTCATACCGGGGCATTGTCGTGCTTCGGAACCGAATGTACGACTGGGGCATGCTTGCGGTCATGCCAGCGCCCGTGCCCGCTATCAGCGTCGGGAACCTCACCGTCGGCGGAACCGGGAAGACTCCCGTTGCCGCGTACTTCGCACAACGGCTGATGGCGATGGGTGCGAAGCCGGCAATAGTCCTTCGGGGCTACGGTGACGACGAAGCCAGCGTGCATGCTGAGCTGAACCCTGGGGTCGACGTCATCGTCCAGCCGGATCGCGTCCAGGGCGCACGGCAGGCGCGCGCTGCTGGCGCGGATGTGGTAGTGATGGACGACGCATTCCAGCACCGTCGTGCGGGACGGTTGCTGGACGTCGTGCTGATCTCCGCGGAGCGCTTCACTGTATCGCCGCGGCTTCTCCCGTCGGGACCGTGGCGCGAAGGTTTGAGCGCGCTTCGTCGGGCGTCGATGGTCATCGTAACGCGCAAGTCGTCGAGCGCTGCACGAGCTGAAGATGTGGCGCACGTGGTCGCTGGCATTGCCGGTGTCCCGGTGGCCACGGCTGCCCTGGAGCCAGCCGAGCTCATTCGACGTTTCGATCGATCGACGCAGCCGATTTCTGCCCTCGCCGACCGGCGTGTACTCCTCGTGGCCGCCGTCGGGAATCCATGGGCGCTAGCATCGCAGTTGCAGCAGGCCGGCTTGCGCGTCGAATTGCGAGCGTTTCGAGATCACTATGCATATTCCGCTGGTGACATCCCGGGTTTAGTGCGCGATGCGTCAACGGCTGACGCCGTAGTCTGCACGCTGAAGGACGTCGTGAAGCTGGATCGGCTGTGGCCTCGCTCCGCACCGCCGTTGTGGTATGTTTCCCAGCGAATCGTTCCGGAGCAGAATGCTGAACACCTGGACTCGGCGCTGGCACGCGTGGTCAGCGCTCGAACCTGAATCAACCGATGCCGGCCTGCCGGCCTGCAAACCTTCCTGATCGTATGCCCACCGACCTTCGTCTTCCCACCAACGCCATTGTCCAGCCCGACAAGGATCGTTTCCTCAACGAGGAGAACCCGTTCGAGGCGATGATGTCGCGGTTCGATCGCGCAGCGGAACTGTTGGATCTGGAGCCAGGACTCTACAAGGTGCTCCGGAAAGCGGAAAAGCAGATTATCGTGGCCTGCCCGGTGATGATGGACAATGGGGAGATCGAGGTCTACACCGGCATTAGGGTCCTGTACAATACGTCGCGCGGGCCGGCAAAGGGCGGAATCAGATTCGACATGAACGTCACGCTCGATGAGGTGACGGCCCTGGCGGCGTGGATGACATGGAAATGCGCCGTGGTCAACGTACCGTTTGGCGGAGCGAAGGGTGGAGTGATTTGCGATCCTCTCAAGATGAGTGCAGGCGAGCTCGAACGCCTGACGAGGCGATACACGTCCGGGATCATTGCCACATTGGGCCCGGATTCCGATGTGCCTGCACCTGACGTGAATACCAACGAGCGGGTGATGGCATGGATCATGGACACCTACTCGATGCAGATGCGACACACGGTGACAGCCGTCGTGACTGGCAAGCCGATCGAACTCGGCGGGTCGTTAGGTCGGCGCGAGGCAACGGGTCGTGGGTGCATGATCGTGACCAAGGAAGCGCTGGCGCACAAGGGCATGACAGTGAAGGGAACGACCGTCGCCGTACAGGGCTTCGGCAACGTGGGATCGGTGAGCGCACTCCTGCTCGCCCGCGAGGGATGCAAGATCGTCGCCATCAGCGATCGCACCGGGGGTATCTACAATGCGAATGGGGTCGACGTCGACGACGCGCTGGCATATGTGAAGAAGCACAAGACGCTGGAGGGGTACGACAAGGGCGAGCACGTGTCCAATGACGATGTCCTGACGCTCGACGTGGATGTCCTTGTGCCCGCCGCACTCGAGAACGTGATCACGACCAAGAATGCGTCGAAGATCCGCGCCCGGATCATCTGCGAGGGAGCGAACGGCCCAACGACCGCGGCCGCTGACGCCATTCTCGACGAGAAGGGGATTTTCGTTATCCCGGACATCCTTGCGAACGCCGGTGGCGTGACGGTGTCGTACTTCGAGTGGGTACAGGACCGCGGCGGGTACTTTTGGAGCGAGGACTCGGTGAATGAGCGTCTGCGTGACCTGATGGTACGCTCGTTCCGCGACGTGTTGGAGCTTTCGAAATTGCACAAGGTCAACATGCGCACGGCGGCGTACATGCTGTCGATCAGCCGCGTGGCTACCGTGCACCGCCTGCGCGGTATCTACGCCTGATCGTAGCGGACGTGGAATGGAGCGCGCCGCGCGAGGGAGAAGGAGGCGCGCTCCATGCGTTTCACAATTGTAGCTGTCGGCAGACTTCGCGATCCAGCAGTGGCTGAGGTCGTGGCGGACTATGCGCACCGGGCGTCGCGCTACTGGCCGCTGGATACCGTCGAAGTGCGTGATGGCGGCGGTGGGGCCAGGCCATCCGATGAAACGCGGCGGCGCGAAGGCGAGGCCCTGCTACGTCGCGCCGGTGAGGCTCTGGTAATTGCCTGTGACGAGAGCGGAGAACGAATGGACTCGCGGACGTTCGCCGCACTCCTGCAGCGATGGCGCGAAGAAGGACGGGACGTTGCCTTTCTGCTGGGTGGCGCGAATGGGCTGGCGCCAGAGGTGCTGCGCTGCGCCAGTCGTCGCATTTCGCTGGCGCCGTGGACGCTCCCGCACGAGCTCGCGCGCCTCGTCCTGATGGAGCAATTCTACCGCGCCGGAACCATCGTCCGGGGCGAACCCTACCACAAGTGACGGGAAGCGAATACGATCCCACTCCCGCAAGGAGGGCACGCCTCGCGAGATTGTGCGGCACCGCCATTCTCCCCGTCCTTTCTTTCGCGCACATGCTTCCATTCCGATCCAGCCGGACGATGCCAGCCCATCGCGCAGCCGCGAGATGACACCCGCATCGGCGGTTGCTGAAGCGTCCGACAGCGTGAGCGCGCTTCGCATCGTGACGGAAGCGTTAGGCGGTGGACCGCTCGCGAGAGCGGGCCTTGCCGGTGCGGTGCCGCCGGGATGGTATGTCCCGCCTCCGGTCACTCCCGAGGCATGGCGACAGCGTGCCACGGAGGTGAAATCGAGCATCGATTCCGGCTGGCTGGATCGATTGTGGCCGGCGATGGAACCGAGCGGGCCAGCCGCCGAACGCTTGACGCGAGTCGCACGCTGTAGCGGAGTGGTCGTGACCAGTGGCCAGCAGCCGGGACTCTTTGGGGGTCCGATCTACACATGGAGCAAGGCCATGACGATCAGGGCACTGGCCGATGCACTGGAGGCTGCCACCGGAGTTCCAGTCGCAGCTGTCTTCTGGGCGGCAACGGACGACTCCGATTTCGCGGAAGCGTCATGGACCAGCGTGGGCGTTCGAGGTGGGTACGAACGGCTCGAGGTCGAAGCGCCAGGCGACGCCGACCTGATGAGCATGAGCGCGATGCCGCTGCCGGATGTGGCGCCGGCTCTCCGAGCCCTCGAACGGGCCTGCGGATCTGGAACTGACCAGCGGGCGCTTGCTGCGTTGCGGAGGTCGTACGTGCCGGGAGCGACGATGGGTTCGGCGTACGTCTCGTTGTTGCGCGAGATCCTCCACCCGTTAGGCGTTGCCGTGCTCGATGCGTCGCACGCCTGCGTTCGCTCCACCGCCCGTCCCATCCTGCTTCGGGCACTGCGCAACGCGCCGGAGCTTTCCAGTGCCCTCGCGCAGCGTACGCGGGAGATTCGGGGGGCCGGGCTCGAGCCGCAGGTCGTCGATGTCGAGGATCGATCGCTCGTCTTCAGTAGCGCAGCGGGACGCCGGACGCGCATCGCCATCGCTGGTGCGGAGAAAATCGCTTCGTCCGACGCCATCCTGTCGCCGAACGTGTTGCTTCGGCCGATCGTCGAGCGGGCCATTCTTCCCACGGCCGCCTATGCGGCTGGGCCTGGCGAGTTCGCCTATTTCGCGCAGGTCTCAGCGGTTGCGGACGAGATCGGGGCGCCTCGACCGCTCGCCGTGCCGCGCTGGAGCGTGACGCTCGTCGAGCCGCAGATCGATACGCTTCTCGATGCGTACCGATTGTCCATTGCCGACGTTGCGTCTCCTGACGCCTTGAGCAAACGACTGTTGCAGCAGGCCATGCCGAAGGGGATTTCGGAACAGCTTGCCGCGATGGAATCGGCATTGCGGCGCCACACGGACGCATTGCGACTTGCGGTGCGCGCCGAAGGGGACTTGATGCCAGAGCGTTCCGTGGATGCGATCGAGCATGTGGCGCGGCTGCGACTTGAGCGCTTCCAGCGCCGAGTGCGGGCCGCGGTGCGCAGGCGGGACACCGCGCTTGCCGCCGATATCGGGTCGCTCAGCGGCGCCCTGTTCCCCGGTGGCGTGCGACAGGAGCGAATGCTGAACGTCATTCCGTTCCTGGTGAAGTACGGATGTTCGGTGCTGGACAGAATGGCCGACGAAGCTGGTAAACACGCGCGCGCCCTGGTCGGTTCGAGTCAGTGAGTCTGGAGCGTCTGCCGGCTGGCGATCGCATGACTCGCGAGGCTGGTAGAGCAAGCGGGCGGGGAGCCGTGCTGGTGGCAGCCGGCATCCTCGCAAGTCGAATCGCTGGCCTGATCAGGCAACGTGTTTTCGCTCATTACTTCGGAACGACGTTCGTCGCTGACGCTTTCAGCCAGGCCTTCAGGATTCCCAACCTCCTGCAGAACCTGTTTGGCGAAGGCGTGCTGTCCGCGTCGTTCATTCCCGTTTATTCTGGTTTGCGGGCGCGCGGCGACGACCTCGAGCGCGAGCGCGTGGCCTCAGCCGTTTTCTGGCTTCTCGCCATGGCTTGTGGCGTCGTCGTGGCAATCGGCATCGGCGCCGCACCGTGGCTCACGCGTGCGATCGCACCGGGATTCACCGGCTACAAGTTGCAACTGACGACACAACTGGTGAGGATATTGTTCCCGGGTTCGGCGCTCCTCGTGTTGTCGGCCTGGAGCCTTGGCATCCAGAACAGCCACGGTCGCTTCTTTCTGTCCTACGCGTCGGCCATCGTCTGGAACGTGGCGATGATCGGGACACTGGTGCTTGCCGGCCCGCGTGTCCAGCTACCTGAACTGGCCGTCTGGCTGGCGTGGGGATCGGTTGTGGGGGCTGCATTACAGTTGATCGCGCAGCTCCCCGTGGTGCTCGCGCTGCTCGGCACTTTTCGTGTGACCCTGGCACGCGGATCGCCGCACGTCCGCACGATCCTGCGTAACTTCGGTCCCGCGTTCATCGGGCGTGGCGTCGCGCAGTTCAGCGCGTTCGTCGACGCGATGATTGCCTCCCTCCTCGTGGACGGCGCCGTGGCGACGTTGAACTACGCCCAATTGCTCTATCTGCTGCCGATCAGCCTGTTCGGCATGTCCATTTCGGCGGCGGAATTGCCCGCGATGTCGAGCGTTCGGGCAGTGAGCGACGATGCAGCCGGTATCCTGCGGGAACGGTTGCGCGTGAACCTGTCGCGGATGGCGTACTTCGTCGTGCCATCCGCGGCGGCATTCGTCGGGCTGGGCGATCTGCTGGCGCGCATCGTGTACCAGACCGGACGTTTCGATGCCGAGGATGCACGGTGGGTATGGGTATGTCTCGGCGGGAGCGCGGTTGGCCTGGTTGCTGCCACGTTCGGTCGCCTGCTCTCCTCGACGTTCTACGCGCTGCACGATACCCGAACTCCGCTGCGATACGCGATCGTTCGGGTGACACTGACGGTGTCACTCGGCCTCGTGTCAGCGTTGTGGCTGCCTGGTGTGCTGAGGCTCGATCCACGGTGGGGCGTGGCCGGGCTCACGGCATCGGCGGGAGCAGCGGCATGGGTGGAGTTCGCATTGCTGCGGCGCGCCCTCCAGTCGCGAATCGGCGCTGTGTCGTTGGACGCTGCGCGCCTGCCGGCGCTCTGGGCCTGCGCCGCGCTCGCCGCGGGACTTGCATGGATCCCACGCCTAACGGTAGGCGCGTCTCCGATCGGGCAAGCCGCCGTCGCGATCGTCATCTTCGGGAGCAGTTACCTGACGCTTACCCATCTGGCTGGTTTCGCGTTCGCGCGATCCGTCTGGGATCGTCTGCGACGACGCCAGAGTGCCTGATCGACCGGTGCAGTCGACTGGACACCGACGATAGACTTCCGGTGTGATCCCGGTTCCCGTTCGCGTCGCAGCGAAGCTCCCGCACCTGCCCGAGTCTCCAGGCGTCTATCTCTGGAAGGACGCCGACGGCGGCGTGCTTTACGTCGGCAAGGCGAAACGCCTGCGGTCGCGTGTGCGCAGCTACTTCAGTAGCGACCAGGCGCATCCCAAGACGCTCGCCCTGCTTCGTCAGATCCACGAGATCGACACGATCGTCGTTCCTACGGAGGCCATGGCACTGGTTCTCGAGCACAACCTGATCAAGGAACACAGGCCGCGATTCAACATCACGCTTCGCGACGACAAGTCCTATCCGTACGTGAAGGTGACGATTCACGAGCCGTTCCCGCGAATCGTCGTGACGCGGCGCCTGCTCAACGATGGAGCCCGCTACTTCGGGCCATACACCGATGTGGGCGCGATGCGACGGGCGCTGAATGTGGTGAAGCGGATCTTCACGGTCCGATCCTGCCGCTACGACCTCCTCAACGAGGCTCCGGAACGCCCGTGTCTGGACTACCATATCGGCCGATGCAAGGCGCCGTGCGTTCTGCTGCAGACGCAGGCGGAGTATCGCGCCATGATCGACGAAGTCGTGCTGTTCCTCGACGGACATCCCGATGAAGTCGTTCGCCGAGTGCGCGAGCGCATGCAAGCGGCGTCCGATTCGTTGGAGTTCGAGCGCGCTGCCGAACTGCGGGATGCGCTGGTGCACCTGGAGAAGATGGAGGAACCGACCGTCGTCTTGCGGGTGGAGGGCGGGAACCAGGATGTAGTAGGGTTCGCACGCGACGGCGACGACGCCTGCGTAGCCATACTCCGCATTCGTGACGGAAAGTTGCTGGGCCGTGAGCAGCGTTTTCTCGAACACGTGGAGGGAGAATCGGACGCCGCAATTCTCGCCGCCTATGTCGGGAGCACGTATCTTTCCACCGGCGAGCGCTCAACGGAGCTACTGGTACCGATCGAGTTCGAGGATCGCGCACTCGTGGAAGAGTCATCCGGGCGTCGGCGCATCCGTGTGCCACAACGCGGCCCGCGGCGCGATCTGATTGCTCTGGCGGAGCAGAATGCGCGGCACTTGCTCGAGGAGTTCAAGCTGGCGTCGCTCGAATCGGAGGAGCGTGCGGTCAGTCCGGTGTACGAGTTGCAGCGCGAACTCGGGATGGCACGGTTGCCGCGAAGCCTGGTCTGCTTCGATATCTCCACCACTCAGGGAACGGATACTGTCGGCTCCTGCGTCTGGTTCGAGAATGCACGTCCTCGTCGCGCCGAGTATCGGAAGTTCCGCGTGAAGACAGTGGAAGGAACGAACGACTTCGCGTCTTTGCATGAAGTCGTCACCCGCTACTTCACCCGACGCATGGACGAGGGAAAACCGCTGCCGGATCTTGTCGTGATCGACGGAGGGAAGGGGCAACTGCATGCGGCGCACGATGCCCTCGGCGCGATAGGGCTCTCGGACATCGCCGCGATCAGTCTCGCCAAGCGGGAAGAAGCCGTCTTCATGATCGGTCGTTCCGAGTCGCTTCACCTGTCACGCCGGTCGCCGGCGCTGAGGCTACTGCAACAGGCGCGCGACGAGGCACACCGCTTCGCCGTGACCTACAATCGCGCACGCAGGACACTCCGCACGATCACTTCCGAGCTGCTCAGGATCCCCGGTATCGGACCGAAGAAGCGTGCGATCTTGCTGAGGCGGTTTGGCAGCCTGCACGGCGTACGGACGGCATCGGTCGAAGACATCGCAGTGTTGCCCGGGTTTTCTCTGACCTCAGCGACCCACCTCCTTCACGCACTGGCGCTGACGGCCTCCGAGGCTGCAAGCGAGTCGGTTGTGACCGCGCCGCCAGGAGCTCAGAGCGGAGCCTGAGGGTTCACACCAATGCGCGACACTTTGACAACAACTCCCCACGCTGCTTCCATGACGCTCTCTCAGTGGTACCTGGCCTGCTCAGTTTGTAACCGTCGCGAGCCAGCCGACGCCGGCGTCGGTCTTTGTCCCGACTGTCAGGCGCCGTATCTCGCGCACCTTGACGGTCCTGTTCCCGATCGAGGCAAGATCGGATCCCGCTGGGACATGTGGCGGTATGGACCGGCCCTCCCAGTAGACAGCCCCGATGACGTGTTGACGCTCGGTGAGGGCTGCACGCCGCTCATCGAATCGTCGTCGCTTGCCGAGTGGGTGGGCGTCCGACGCCTGTGGATCAAGGATGAAGGCGTCAACCCAACGGCTTCCTTCAAGTCGCGAGGGTTGGCCATGTCGGTAATGCGTGCCAAGGCTCGCGGCGTGTCCGGGCTCGTGGTTCCGACGGCGGGGAACGCCGGCGCCGCGCTTGCAGCTTACGGTGCGGCCGCCGGTGTGCCCGTTCGCGTGTACGCGCCAGATACGACCCCTGCTCCGATTCTGGGAACCGTACGTGCGATGGGCGTTGAGCTCGTGACCGTCCCGGGGCATATCGGGGATGCCGGGAGGCTCGCGATGGCCTTTGCGGCAGCGAGCGGCTACTTCAACGTCGCAACGTTGCGCGAGCCGTTTCGTGTCGAGGGCAACAAAACCCTGGGACTGGAACTGGTGGAGCAACTCGGCTGGCGGTTCCCGGACGCGGTGGTTTACCCCACTGGTGGAGGTGAAGGGGTCATCGGGATCTGGAAGGCGTTTTGCGAAATGAAGGAATGGGGCTGGGTTTCCGCGGACGCACAGTTGCCGTCCCTGGCGGTCGCTCAGGCAACCGGCTGTGCGCCGCTGGTGCGTGCGTGGATCGATGGCCTGGATCGGGCGACTCCGTGGGAAAACCCGGTCACACACGCGGCTGGACTTCGCGTTCCCAGTCCACTCGGTGACCGGCTAGTCCTGCGAGCACTGCGTGAGTCTCGTGGCAGTGCCGCCGCAATTGACGAAGAGAGCATCTCGGCCGCGACACTCTTGCTGGCCTCCGGCACAGGAATCGATGCTGCGCCCGAAGGAGGCTGCGCCCTCGCCGCTGCCAGGGAGCTTGTGCGAGCGAAACGGATATCAGCGGCCGGGGAAGTCGTCGTTTTCAACACAGGCTCCGGTGCGTCGTACCGCACGTAAGCGGACTGCGCACCTAGCCTTAGGGCCTTGGGAGTGACTACGTTTCTCTGCCATGCGCGTAGCTATCCTCGATCCGTTCAGTGGCATATCCGGCGACATGACCCTTGGGGCGCTGCTAGACGTCGGTCTCGACCCCGAGTGGCTGAAGCAACTTCCCGCGGAGTTGGGGTTGGAGGGCGTGGGCGTCCGGATCGCGCGAACTCGTCGATCGGACATCTCGGCGTTCAAGGTCGACTTCGATATTCCTCCCCAGCCGCACGGCCGACATCTGCGACAAATCCGTGAGGTTGTCTCGCGCTCGCCGGCACCGGAGCAGGTCCGTGAACTGGCCGATCGTGCGTTCACAGCCATTGCGAGCGTCGAAGCCGGGATTCACGGAATTGCCATCGAGCGCGTCCATCTTCATGAGGTTGGCGCTGTGGACGCTATTCTCGATGTCGTCGGTTCGATCTGGGGATTGAGCGAACTGGGGGTCTCGCGCGTTTACTGTTCTACGATTTCGCTCGGCGATGGATTTGTGAACGCGGCGCATGGACGCCTCCCGGTCCCGGCACCTGCCACTCTGCGGCTCCTGGAAGGTCACTTGGTTCGCCCGGGTCCGGATGGATCCGGGGAACTGGTGACGCCAACCGGTGCCGCCTTGGTACAGGTGCTGTCCTCGGGTCCGCCCCCCGCCGAGTTCATCCCGCGCGCCAGCGGCTATGGTGCGGGGACAAAGGACTTCGTTGGGCGTCCCAATGTGCTGCGGATTGTCCTCGCCGACGAGGTTTCGGTCGCGTCTGTGGCGTCGGAGCCGTTGGTGCAGCTGGCGACAGATGTCGATGACATGTCCGCGGAACTGCTGGCTGGTGCCGCGGACACGCTGCGGCAGGCGGGTGCGCTGGACGTCGTGCTGCTGTCGACGCAAATGAAGAAGGGACGCGTGGGTACGAGACTGGAGGTGTTGGCGCGACCAGCGGACGTCGAGCGACTGGAGGTCCTGCTGTTCACGCACACTTCCACCTTGGGCGTTAGGCGTATGCGCGTCGAGCGCCGGGCGCTCTCTCGCG
This sequence comes from Gemmatimonadaceae bacterium, assembly GCA_019186945.1. Taxonomy (GTDB): domain Bacteria; phylum Gemmatimonadota; class Gemmatimonadetes; order Gemmatimonadales; family Gemmatimonadaceae; genus JABAQJ01. The sequence goes on along the minus strand of JABAQJ010000003.1, from coordinate 203,122 downwards.
CGTCGACCAAGGTGCAGGTCCTTGGGCACGATGTACGCATGAAGGTTGCGGCGCTGCCGGATGGGTCTCGGCGCGCCAAACCGGAATTCGACGATGTCTGGGCAGTCTCGACAGCGACTGGCCGATCGCCGAAGGAGGTTACGTCGTTGGCGCTGGCGGCTGCGGAACGCGCCTGAGAGTTACCGGTATCATCACCGCGCGTTTTTCGACGCGCCGAAATCACCAGGAGACAGTGGAATGACCGTTACGCGAATCTATGCTCTCGCTGCCCTGCTTGTCGTGTCGTCAGCGCCGCGACTGGCTGCGCAGGCGGCGTGCGCCGTTGATGACGGCAAGCCGGGCCAGGTAAAGGATGCCCGAAACGCCATCGTCAAGGCCGAGCTGCTCGGGAAGCCAGAGGACAAGATGAAGGCGTTCTCCGAGGCCATCTCGAAACTCACGAACCCCAAGGACGAAGCCAAGATCATTGCCGCCAATGCGCTCGGGCGGCAGATGGTGCTGGGACGCGCGCTGGCCAACATCGCTTCGATGCCAAACCAGCTCCCGGTCGTCACCCGCGGATCGATCGGCTACAAGAGCAATCCCGAGGGGATGATCGACATCATCGCCGCGGCCGACAGTGCTTTCGATGCCGTGGAAGCGGCATCGCCAGACTGCCATGCCGATCTGGAGGAGAACCGGCGTCGATTGTATGCGGGCATGATCAACACGGCGGTGAACCTGTACAACGATCGTCAGACCGATTCTGCGGAAGTCTTGACGCGGCGCTCGCTCTCGCTGTACGACGACTACAAGCTCGCCTACATCGCGTACAACATCCTTGGCAGCATCCTGCAGAGCAAGAACGACATGCCTGGCGCGATCGCGGCATTCAAGAAGATGTCCACGCTCATGAAGGGCGATACATCGCTCACCGAAGATCGCAAGAACACCATGGTGATGGTCGCCCAGCTCATGACGCAGGAGGGAGAGAACCTCGAAGCGGACAAGAAGATGGCAGCGATGAAGGATGTCGTTGCCTATCTCAATGAGATGCTTCAGGAGTACCCAGGCGACGTCAAGGCCCAAGCCGCCATCGCTCGTGCCCAGATCCTCTCGGGCGACAAGGAATCGGCGACCAAGCTGTTCACGGACATGGCGAACAGTCCCGATCGCTACACGGACACGCAGCTCTTCGAGGCTGGCGTTGGGGCGGCACGTGCCGACCAGATCCCGCAGGCCGCGAGTCTTTTCGAAGCCGGTCTGAAGAAGAATCCGTATTCGCGTGACGGCCTGTTCAATCTTGGCGCAACGCTCGCGCAGGGTGAGACTTGGGACAAGCTGCCGCCAGTTCTGACGCGGCTGATCGAGGTCGATCCAGAGAACCCGGATAACTATCGGCTCTGGGCGCTTTACTACCAAGGTAAAGCGAAGACGCTCAAGCCCCTGGCCGAGAAGAAGCCCGACACCGATCCGAACGTGAAGGCGTACACGGCGGTCAATGACTCCCTCCTCAAGTACTTCAAGCGATTCCAGGAGGCACCCGTCAAGGTGCAGTTCTCGCTTTTCTCGCATGACGGTGCCAAGCATACCCTCTCGGGTATGGTCGAGAACATGAGCGATGCCGCCAAGGCGTACAACCTGAAGTTCGATTTCCTCGATTCGGCGGGGAACGTGGTTACCTCGAAGGAAGTCGCTGTTGCCGAGGTCGGAGCGAAGGGGAGCAAGTCCTTCCGCCTCGAAGTGGAGGGCGCTGGAATCGTTGCCTTCAAGTACGCTCCGATCGCCAACTGATCTCTCACACTGGACTGACGAAGGCGGCGTCGCTCATCGAGTGACGCCGCTTTCACTTGCTGCCAAACGTGAGGTGAGCGAACCGAAGTGCTTTCCTCGCATTGATATCGCTGTCGGTGTCATCTACATTCCGTGAGCCGAATACAACATGCGCCTGTGAGGGCGCACTTACGCGCATTGACCATGAATGCGCATTGAACGGACGCGATGGTTCGAGTCTCGAAAGTCCTTGCAGGGTCTATCGCCGAAGAATTGGGACTCACAACCGGTACCGAACTACTCTCGGTGAACGGCCGTCAGGTATCCGACTTCCTGGACTGGGAGTTCCTGTCTGCCGATGACTCCATCGTCGTGGCTGCACGTCTTCCCCAGGGTGACGAAGTCGAGTTCGACATCGAGCGGCCCGATGGCGAACCGCTCGGCATTGAACTCGAACCACCGACTGTGCGGCGCTGCGCGAATCGTTGCGAGTTCTGCTTCATTGAAAGCCTTCCGAAGGGCCTCCGAAAGAACCTGTACATTCGTGATGACGACTACCGCCTTTCCTTTGCGTACGGAAACTTCGCTACCCTCTCCAACCTGAAGGAGCACGACGAGCGGAGGATTCTCGAGTACCGCCTCTCGCCGCTCTACGTGTCCGTACACGCGACACCGTGGGAAGCGCGCAAGATCCTGTTGAACAATCCGCGCGTTCCCAATGTTGTCGACCAGTTGACGCGCTTGGCCGCGGGCGGGATCCAGTTCCATGGGCAGATGGTGATTGTGCCGGGGTTGAATGACGGCAAGGTCCTGGAACAGAGCCTGATCGATCTTTGGGCGTTAGGCGACGCGATGCTTTCGGTTGCGGTCGTGCCGGTTGGACTGACGCAGTTCAACCATCTGTATACGGGCGAGTCGATGGGGCGGGAGCACGCGCGGGCGCTCCTCGATGTGGTGACGCAATGGGGTGAACGCGGAGTTCGCGAGCGCGGGACACGCTGGGTATTTGCATCTGACGAGCTGTACATCCTGGCGGATCGGGCGCTCCCCGAGGCCGTGTTCTACGAGGAGTTTGCCCAGATCGAGAACGGTGTCGGTGCGGTTGCAGCACTCTTCGCGCGCGTCGACGCCGGGCTCGGGGAGTTGCCGTCGCTACACGGACGCCGCGTTGGCGTCGTGACAGGGAAGGCGATGACGGCGATCATGCCGGATATCCTTGACCGGTTGCACAGTGCGTGCGGAGCGCGCTTTGAGCTGATACCGGCAGTCAACTCGCTGTTCGGAAAAACCGTCACGACTGCCGGCTTGCTGGTGGGTGCGGACATCGTCCGATCGCTTGAAGGGCGGACCGACCTCGATGTTGCCCTCATTCCCGCCGAGACGATCAACGAACAGGGTGTCTTCCTCGATGACGTTCGGTTCGATGAATTGCGTGCGTCACTGCCGCTCCCGGTGCTCGCGTCATATGACTTCGTCGATGCATTACCGCGGTTGACCCGTGTCGCCGCGTCGGTCGGGAACACGAGGCAGGAATGAGCATCCCCGTGGTGGCACTGGTTGGCCGACCCAACGTGGGAAAATCGGCGCTGTTCAATCGGATCGTCGGCGAAAACGCGGCCATCGTCAGTGACGAGGCGGGCACCACGCGCGATCGCCACTTTGCGCGCGCCGATTGGAGTGGAGCGGCGTTCTGGCTGGTCGACACGGGGGGGATAACCGACGACACTCGGGTGCCGATGGATGCCGAGATCTCCCGGCAGGTTGCCCAGGCGATCGACGAGGCGGATCTCCTGTTGATGGTCGTGGACGCACGCGTCGGCTTGCACCCAATGGATTGGCGTGTGGCCGAGATTCTGCGCAACAGCGGGAAGCCGTTCCTCCTCGTGGCCAACAAGGTCGACGATCCATCGACATCGGACTACTACGAGTTCTACGCGTTAGGCGTCGGCGATCCGATTCCGGTGTCGGCGGCGAATGGGCGGCAGTCAGGCGACTTGCTGGATGCCCTCGTGGAGCGGATTCCGGCCGTGAGCGAAACGGTCCCGGAGGCGCTCGAAGTGGCGGTCATCGGTCGGCCGAACGTTGGCAAGTCGTCGCTGGTGAATCGGCTGCTCGGAGAGGAGCGCCTGGTCGTATCCGACACGGCAGGTACTACGCGCGATGCGGTCGACTCCGCCATGCGGTATCATGGTCGCGACCTGGTATTCATCGATACGGCCGGCCTCCGGCGTCAATCGAGGATCGAGGATGGCGTGGAGTTCTACTCCACGCTTCGGAGCAGGAGGGCAATCGATCGAGCAGCGATCTGCATACTGGTGATCGATGGCGCTGAGGGACTGCACAACCAGGATCTGAAGATCGCCGCGCTCGCCTGGGAGAGCGGGCGAGGTCTCATCGTCGTCGTGAACAAGTGGGATCTGGCGGTGAAAGACGAGAAGACCGCGGCGCGATTCGAGCGCGAGTGCCGGGAGAAGGCACCGTTCCTGCAGTTCGTGCCGTTTGTCTTCACATCGGCCATTACGGGGCAGCGAGTCAACCGGATCCTGGAGCTGCTGCTGGAGGTGGCAGAGGAGCGGCTGAAGCGAATTCCGACCGCTCGGGTCAACGAAGCACTGACGTCGTTGCTGGCACGTCGACAACCGCCCCAGGCAGCTGGCCGTGAAGTGAAGCTGATGTACGCGACTCAGGTGGATGTCGCGCCACCGACGATCGCCGTCTTCGGCAACCACCCGGATCTCGTCGAGGAGCACTACGTCCGTTACCTGCACAACGGGTTCCGAGAGTTCTGGGGATTTCGTGGCAACCCTCTGCAGATTCTCCTGAGGCGCAAGTCCGCGTGATGCATCCGGCGCTTGGCCTGCCGATCTCCTACCTTGTCGGATCGATTCCGGCCGCGCTGATTGCCGGGAAGCTTCTTCGCGGCATCGACCTTCGGGAACACGGGTCTGGCAACCTTGGGGCGACGAACGTTCTGCGCACGCTGGGCCCAGCGGTTGCCGCACCGGTCCTGGCGTTCGATGCGATGAAGGGATTTCTGCCGGCATTTGTCCTGCCCCTGGCGATTCCGTCGTCGCGGCCCGATGTATGGGCGATCACCTATGGGATTGCCGCCATCGTTGGACACGTTCGGCCGATCTTCTTGTTAGGCAGAGGTGGAGGAAAGGGGGTTGCGACAACCGCCGGCGTGATGGCGGCTCTCGCGCCGGTGCAGTTCGTGATCGCCTTTGCGATCTTCGCGATCGTGGTGGCGGTGACGCGGTACGTCTCGCTGGCATCGATCGTGGCCGCTGCCACGTTGCCGTTCGTCCTGTTGCTGCGGCGTCCGGCAAGTCCGGTGTTGATAGCATTCGGAGTATTCATCGCCGGGTTCGTCATCTGGACTCACCGGTCGAACATCGCGCGGCTCGTTCGCGGAGAGGAGTCGCGCCTCGGCCACCGAACCGGGGGCACCTGATGCGTGTGGCAGTGGCAGGAGCAGGTGCATGGGGAACAGCCCTGGCTCATCAGCTGGCAGGAAACGGGCACGGTGTGATGCTCTGGGCCCGCGAGCCGGACGTCGCCTTGGCCATCAACAGGGATCGTCAGAACCCGCGCTTCCTGCCGAGCATACAAATCCATCCGTCCGTTCAAGCCACTAACGAGATGGGCTTGGCGTTGCATGGAGCCGAAATCATCGTGTACGTGGCGCCATCTCATGTGCTCCGCGAAGTCGTCCGTGCCGGAACGACAGAGGTCGGCGCCGACGCGCTGCTCGTCGTCGCCACCAAGGGGATCGAACGACAATCCCTGGCCTTGATGACCGAAGTGGTGAGCGCCGAGTGTCACGGTCGCGGGGTGGTTGCGCTATCCGGGCCGAGTTTCGCGATGGAAGTGGCGCGCGGCCATCCGACGGCGATTGTCGCTGCATCAGAGTCGCCGAAAGCCGCCGAAGCTGTGCAGCGGATTCTGTCGGGTTCCACACTGCGCATCTACACAAACGACGATGTGCGCGGCGTTGAACTTGGGGGGGCATTGAAGAACGTGATGGCGGTCGCCACGGGAATCGCCGAGGGCCTGGACCTCGGTCTCAACTCGCGAGCTGCCCTGATCACGCGCGGCCTGGCCGAGATGACTCGACTGGGCGTGGCGTTAGGTGCCCGCGCGGCGACGTTCGCCGGCTTGGCGGGTATGGGCGACCTGGTGCTGACCTGTACCGGCTCGCTCAGCCGCAACCGTGCGGTGGGTCTGGACGTGGGGAAGGGCATCCCGCTTCGCGATATCCTTGCTGGCCGTGACAGCGTAGCTGAAGGCGTCATAAACACCGAGAGCGCGTGGGCTCTTGCACGACGCGAGCGGGTGGATATGCCGATCGTCGAGGCTGTGCACCGGATCCTGTTTGAGAACCAGACGCCTCGTCAGGCGATGAGCGAACTCATGAGCCGCGAACTTCGAGCTGAGCACGATCAATGAACGACGACCCCGTCCAGGAGTTCTTTTCGATTGGCGAGGTGTGCCAGCTGACCGACCTCAAGCCGCATGTCCTCAGGTACTGGGAGAGCCAGTTTCGATTCCTCAACCCCGCCAAGAACCGGTCGGGGAATCGGGTCTACCAGCGCCGCGAAGTCGAATTGATCCAACTAGTGAAGCACCTGCTGTACACGGAGAAGTACACTATCGACGGTGCCAGACAGAAAGTCGACGCCCATCGCAAGAGCGGGCTGTTGCGAACCGAGGCTCGTCAGGCATTGAAGACGGAATCGTTGGTGGACCTGGAGCGCCAGCTCGCGCAGCTGCAGCGCGTGATCAGCGGCAAAGAGCCGATTCCGCCGATGAACCCATCCAACTGAACGATGCAGATTCTTTGTACGAACGACGACGGCATCCTCGCGCACGGTCTCGAGTGCCTCATCCGTGCCGCGGAGCAGATCGGCGACGTCACTGTCGTGGCGCCGGATCGCGAACAGAGCGCCACGAGCCATTCGCTGACGCTTCACCACCCGTTGCGCCCTGTGCGAAGAGGCGAGCGCCGATTTCAGGTCGACGGAACGCCCACCGATTGCGTCATGCTCGCCGTCGAGGCACTGATGTCCGAGCGTCCCGACTTCGTTGTCAGCGGGATCAACCACGGACCCAACATGGGCGAGGACGTGCTCTATTCCGGCACCGTCGCCGCCGCAATGGAAGGACTCGCACTGGGCATCCCTTCGATAGCCATCTCGTTCGCTGGCGGTGACCTGCGAGCCGACATCGCCAAACTCAACGAGCAGATCGACGTTCTCGCTCCGCTGCTGCGACACCTGACCAGCCTGGATCGATTCCCGCGGGAAACGCTCCTGAACGTCAACTTGCCACCGCGCCGTCGGGAGGAGATAAAGGGGGTGAAGCTGACGAGACTCGGCCGGAGAGTCTACTCGAACTCCATCCAGCCCATGAGAGATCCGTGGGGACGGCACATCTACTGGATCGGTGGCGGTGCGATCTCCTGGCACGGTTCCACCGACTCCGACTTCCAGGCTATCCAGGACGGCTTCATTTCCGTTACGCCTCTGCATCTCGACCTGACTCATCGAGACGTGCTTGACACCGCGGAGACCTGGTGGCGGACCCCGTAGTCCCCGAATATCGTGGCGCCCGCAGGCGCCTGATCGAGACGCTCCAGTCCAAGGGGATCAAGGACTTGAGCGTCCTGCGAGCGTTTGAGCTGACTCCGCGACACCTTTTCGTGCAGTCCGGGTCGCTCCATCGCGCCTATGAGGACAGTCCGCTCCCCATCTCGGAAGGACAAACGATTTCGCAACCCAGTGTCCACGCGCGCTACCTGGAGCTGCTTGGTTTGACCGGGCACGAGCGTGTGCTCGAAGTCGGGACGGGATCGGGATATCAGACGGTGCTGCTCTCGCACCTCGCCGCGCAGGTCTTTTCAATCGAGCGAATACCGGGACTTCTCGCTACCGCCAGAGAAGCCATTCGATCCTGTGGATGTCGCAACGTCTCCCTCCTGCTTGGCGATGGGACAATCGGCTGGCGAGAGTACGCCCCATTTGACGCCATCCTGGTGAGCGCGGCGGCACCGGACGTGCCGCGGCCCCTGTTGGAGCAGCTGGCTGACGGCGGCCGGCTGATCATCCCGCTCGGCGGTCGTACTGAACAGACTCTGACCCTGATTACGCGGTCAGGTGACGACTACAAGCGGCGTGACATCGTGCCGGTCAGATTCGTCCCGCTCTTGGGCACGCACGGCTGGTCCACCTCCTGAGGGACGGGCTGGCGCTCCCGTGACTCATGCCTGGAGCCAAGAAGATGCCACAACCCCTCCTCGACCGCCCGGCAACACAGACGGCGCCAGCCAGACCTTTCGTCCGTGCGAACGGTGGAGCGCAGCAGTCCAGGGTGCCAAGTGCCTTCCGCGCTCCGCGGCCTTTTGTTCCAGGCGGTCCATCGGTGAAGGCAACCGCCCGAGTGCCCGACACGATTGGCGCTCAGGATGTCGACGTCACCCCAGGTGAAAGCGTAGACTCACCGGAAAAGCGTCGCTCAACCGAAATGGCGTCGACTTGCTCAAACGAGTCGGCGGCACATGACGAGCCGGAGTCAGTCGCCGCACGCGAAGCTGGAGATGCTCTGCCGGCGCTTCTGGATCAGCCGTGCGATGAGAAACCAGAAACCACATTTGACAGCGCCACAACTTCGGTCCCTGACGCCTGGTTCGACGATGTAGCCACGATCAATCCGGTGATCGGCTTCGACGTGGCGAACGTGAGCGAAGGAGGCGCCGACGCTTCGTCGGGAACCAGGACACAACTCAGCGTCGATCGAGTCGCCGAGACCCTCGAGTGTCTGGCGAGGCGCGTGAGAAACGGCGAGATTGCGGTCGATTCTGCGGCAAGGGGCGACGGCGACGCCGTGGTGCTTGCCTCTGTGCTGACCACGCTACTCTCGAAGACCACCTGAAGACCTGATTGCCCATCGTTCATGTAAGAGTCGAAGGGCGCGTCCAAGGCGTTGGATTTCGCTGGTTCGTGCGCGAGCAGGCCCGCGCTCTCGGGTTGGCTGGGTGGGTGAAGAACCTGTCCGACGGGAGCGTCGAGCTTCAGGCTGAAGGAACCCAGGATGCGCTTGCGTCTCTCATGGATGCGGTTCGAGATGGACCGCCTGCTTCGGACGTGAGAAACGTCGTTGCGCTACCAGCGGAAACAATTGAACCCATGAGAGTTCCGTTTACTGCCATCAGGTAGCGTCTGAGATCAAGTGGCCAGCGATTTCGTGGGCCGGCTGCGGGCCGCGATACGTGATGTCCCGGACTACCCGAAACCTGGGATCGTATTCAGGGACATCACGCCGCTCTTGGGAGACGCCGTACTATTTCGACGGGCGTGCGAGGCCATGGCCGATGCGTTCCGGAGTTACGGGGTGACCCATGTGATCGCAATAGAAAGTCGCGGATTCATTTTTGGTGGAGTGATCGCGGAGCGTCTGGGGGCGGGTTTCGTGCCTGTTCGCAAGGTTGGGAGACTTCCGTACAAGACGGAGCGAGTAGAGTATGCTCTCGAGTACGGCAGCGACGTTCTCGAAATGCACATTGACGCACTCGGTGCGGGGAGCCGAGCCCTAGTGGTCGACGACCTTCTGGCCACAGGTGGTACGGCGGCAGCGACGATCAGCCTCGCTCGACAAATGGGTGCGGATGTCATCGGATGCAGTTTTCTGATTCGACTGGGATTTCTGAGCGGATTGCAGAAGATCGGGGACGTAAGAACGGAGTCATTGATAGTCTTCGAGGACTGAGGCTCGCTTTACCCGTATTCCGTGCCGGGCTACATTCCCTCGTCTTCGGGGCTGACCGCAAGATCGGCGGATGCTCCGATGTGAGGTGCACCGGTGTCGATCGAATTCGCCCCTGTAGCTCAGATGGATAGAGCAGCGGTTTCCTAAACCGTTGGCCGCGTGTTCGAGTCACGCCAGGGGCATCGTCTGGTAGCGGCAGGATAACGACCTTTTCAAAGGGCAGGCATGACGAAGACGGGCGAAGCGGCGAAGCCGCCGTTGGACTTTGATGAGCATGCGGAGAATCTCGCCGAGTGGCTCAAGGCGCATACCCGCCAGGTCTCACTGGCGACCATCGGGGTCGCGGTACTGGTTGCTGCTGGTCTCTTGTGGCGATCCTCCGCGCAGAAGAAGGAAGCCAACGCTGGCCGGTCGCTGGCAGAAGCTCAGCGATCGTTCATGGCCGGAAATCTGGCATTGGCACAGTCCGATCTGCAGAAGCTCGTGCAGCGGTATGGCGGAACGATGGCCGGTGACCAAGGCAGACTGCTGCTCGCGCAGGTCTTCTTTGACGAGAACAAGGTGGACGAGGGCCTGAAGGCCTTGGAGGGCGTGAGCGCTTCCGGGCCGTTCAAGGCGTCGCTGCACGCGATTCGTGCTGCGGGACTCGAGCAGGGCGGCAAGCTTGCGGAGGCGAGCGCGGAGTACCTAAAGGCTGCGGACGCGGCAGCGACTGACTCCGACCGCGGCCAGTACCGGTCCGATGCAGCCCGGACTCTTGCGGCAGCAGGCAAACGGGATGAGGCCCTGAAGATTTGGAAGGCCATGGCGGACGATGAGACGAATCCGTTCAGTGCCGAGGCGAAGCTCCGGGTTGGTGAGTTGAGCGCTGTCCCGGCAAAGGGGTAGTTCTACAAGTCCGGATGGAGTGACAAAGGGCGATGCCAATGGGCATCGCCCTTTGTTCTGCCCAGGCGTCTGTAGGCCGCATAATAAATGTTATGTAAACTCACACTGTGGAGAACAGGCGGCTTCTCCCACACGCGTGCTTCTACAGGCGTCTCGGCCGGCTTGACTTCCTGGACGCGGAAAGCGCTTTGGCTCGAGCGGGTGGCGCCAGCGTCTGCTGGTAGCCCATGATGCTGTGATCGAGGTTGAGGGCGGTTGGCGAAGGAGCTTGGGTCAGCTGTATTTCCGCCGCCACGTGCTTCGGTGCTTGGGTCCAGTCGGCGGTCCAGGTGTCGCAATGGTGCGAGGCGCCAGCGACGCGCCAGTCCTACTTGTCTGCTGCTACCGGGGCGATCTGATTGATAGTGCCAGTGAACAGAAGCCTTCCCTCGCCACGAAGCGTTGGCCTTTCGCCGGGGGCGTCGGGAGTGTGCGCAAGCAGTGGCGAGTCAGAGCGCGTCAGCAAGCGGACCTCGTTTGGTGCCAATCGCCACGCCGAAAGCAAGGCGCAAGTCGCTACCGCTCCAGTCCCGCAAGCCAGGGTTTCGTCTTCGACACCTCGCTCGTAAGTGCGAATTGCCCATCCGGAACCGCGGGGTGAGACAAAGTTGGCGTTGGCACCGTCGCGGAGTGAGGGCCAGTGGCGAAGTTCCCTGCCACGCGAAACGACATCGATGTCCGCGACGTCGTCGACGAGGATGACGAGATGGGGTACGCCGACGCGTGAGAAGCCGATGCGGTTTTCGTGTTTGCCGAGCGGTATCGCGGAGTCTGCCTCGATGTCGGTTACGGTCGCCAGTCCGATTTCGGGCGATCCATGAGTGTGCCGACCGAAAAGCGAGCCCGAGGACGACATGAATGTGAACCACTCATCGTCCCCAACGATGTTCAGGTGTCGGGCCAGGTTGACGCTGCACAGCGAGGCGTTTCCGCAGAGTTCAGCGAGGGAGCCATCGCGATTGAAGTATCGGATGCCGAATGGGTGCCGTGGGTCGCTCTCCAAGAGAACGACACCGTCAGCCCCGATGCCCGTGCGACGTTCGCAGATCGCGCCAATGACCGACGCGGCTTCGAGGTCCGGTGCTGGGACGTCACGTACATCGAAGAAGACGAAGTCGTTTCCCGACCCCGTCATCTTGTAGAAGCGACGACCTGCCAGACTCACGTCACACCCTGCCCGTCATGGACCACCATCTTAGTCGCCAAACCATCCAAATGGCTTCGCGCACGATCTTTTTCGACATCTTGCTTTCGCCTTCGGTTCGGTCGACGAAGACGATCGGTATCTCTACGATACGGAAGCCCTTCTTCCATGCTCTGAACGACATCTCGATCTGAAAGGCGTAGCCATTGCTTCGTACGTCGTCCAGGTCGATGGCTTCGAGGACACGTCTTCGAAAGCACTTGAAGCCGCCAGTGGCATCGTAAAGCGGCAGGCCAGTCGCGAAGCGGGCGTAGATATTGGCGGCGTATGAGAGCATCAGTCGGCCGATAGGCCAGTTGACGACGGTGACCTTCCCGTCACGGTATCGGGAACCGAGGACGAGGTCGGCATCTGCCGCATTTTCCAGGAACTGCGGGATGTGGGCGGGATCGTGCGAGAAGTCGGCGTCCATCTCCATGACGAACTCGTACTCGCGCTCCAGTGCCCACTTGAAGCCTGCGAGATAAGCCGTTCCCAATCCTAATTTTGCTGGCCGATGTATAATGTGGACTCGAGGGTCATTCGCGGCACGGTCATCCACCAAAGCGCCTGTTCCGTCCGGTGAACCGTCGTCGACGACGAGCACTTCGACCCGCTCATCCTGGGCGAGCGCAGCGTCGATGAGACGAACGATGTTATCGCGTTCGTTGAACGTCGGAACAATGACGAGAGCGCGTTCACTCACCTCGAGTCCGCCCCTGGATGACGCCCGCCAGACATGCCAAGAGAGAGCCGCCCAGGGCGACCAGCGTGATCCACTTGCCGGTGTGATAGGCGTCGCTCGAGAACACCAAGTCGATGCGTTTCGCCCCGCTCGGCAACGGCACGCCCATCAGGGTCACGTCGGCTCGACTGACTGCAGCGGGCTTGCCATCCACGGTCGCGCGCCAGCCCGGATAGTAGTTCTCGGAAACGACGAGCGCAGAACCCTCCGGGGCGGCGTCCGAAAGCTCGAGTGAGATTTGCCCGGGCGCGTAGGCGAGAGTTTTCACCGTGGTGGTTAGTGGCGCCGGGAGTTGGTCAATGGTCTTGCCGATCACCGCTGACGCGGAGTCGAACAGCGCCGCCGCACGAACGTCGAAGCGCGGGTCAAGTACGGTTGCAAGTACTGCTTCGTCACCAGCCTTCACGATCACCGGCGCCACCCACGCCAGAGGATGCCTCTCTGGCAGTTCAAAAAGGTATGTCTCGGTACCGGCGGCGTTCCTGATCGGCCCCTGAAGGCGCTTCAGTGAAGGAATGCCCACATCATCTACGTTGGTAAGGAAATACCGCACGTTGAGCAGTCGCCAGAAGTTCGGGTTGGCGATCTGGCGCCACTGATTCTGCTTCTCACCGAGTTGCTGAAAGCGCCCGAGTTCGTTCCCATGGTAACCGAGGACGGACCGAATCCTGTGGACCATGAGGCCATCGCCCCAGAGGTAGGGGTCGTGTACGGCCTGAGACGGGGCGAGTTGGAGTGAAAGGACTCGACCCGGTTCATTCTTTGTGGACTTGACGATCTCGTCGAGGATCGAATCGCTGGCGTACAGCTTCGACGCGGGTTCGGAGAAGGACCAATAGAGCCGAGCGACACTCCACAGGTCTATGGCAATCACGCCGATCAGGAGCACCCCTCGCATGTCCCGTGACAGGCGCCTGGTTTGGACCATGAACAGCGTCACGAAGAGGAACGCCGCGAAAACGAACATCCGAAAGGCTCCGGCCTGGAGGGCTCCCGTGTTCGCCACGATGGCGTCGGTTCTGTCCGGTCCCGCGATGGCAACTCCGAGGTTGGTCAGTCCCCCAGCAATTCCCGTGAGGGCAATGCCGGCGAGTACAACGAGCCAGCCCATCATGAACCGCCGCGTGATTTCCCCGCGGAGGGCGCGCTCCGCTCCCAGTGCCGCCAGTACAGCTATCGAAAACGAGACGAGATACAGGATCGTACTCGGCGCCCGAAAGAACCTGGTCCCAGGCACGACGGCATAAACGAGACGGTAGAAGGGCGTGTTGCCACCGAGTGCCCAGAGCAGCGTGACGGCCAGCGTTCCCGCCCAGAACCACAGGAGCGTCCTGCGTGACGAATCGCGACCGAACGCGAGCGCCACCAACGGGATCACGGTGACGCCGAGATACTCGCTGTGGAGGTGGATGCCATTCCTGCCCCAGTAGCGATCGAGTATTCCGCTGAACTGCGGCAGCAGGAAGTTGATCATTTCTTCTGGCGGCATCGAGAACGACGTGGCATCCTCCCATCCTTTTCCGGTCGCTCGTGGCGACCAGGCGACATATTCGCGCACGGGAAGGAACTGGATGGCACCGATCAGCCCTCCGGTGACGACTGCGGCGGCGGCGAGTCCGAGACGCCGCATTGCGACTCGCCGCGTCAGCTTCCCTTCCCCAACATCGGCGAAACCGAGAAGCAGTCCGAATGCACCCGCAGCAAGCAGGAGGTACTGAAGCAATTGCGGATGCGGGGTCAGCACTGCCATTCCTACCGCGAATGCGAGTGCGCCGAACGCCCACGGTTTTCCATCGCGGACCAGTCGCGTTACGACAAGGAGGATGATGGGGAGCAGTGCGCTGATAAACAGCTTGCCGTCGTGGCCTGGCGAAACGAGAGCCGCGACGTTTCCACTCAGCATGTACGCCACTCCACCCACCATAGACGCGAAGAAGCCGATGCCTAACGCTCGGAGGAAGGCGTAGGTGCAGATTCCAGCGAGAAAGAGATGGATCATAAAGCCCCACGTCATGGCCATGTCCGTCGGCATGACCAGTCGCAGGAGGAATGTCGGGTAGAAGATGTCGCCGTGCATGGCCGCGACATACGGCATGCCACCGAACAGATAGGGATTCCACTGCGGGAATCCGCCGGTAGCCTTCAACGTCGCCGCAGCGAACTCACGAAACGCGTAGCCTGCGATGTACTGGTCGCTGTACGGATTGACGAGGAACTTCCCTGCCAGCGCCGGAAAACCAAGCGCGAGCGTGCAGAGCGCAAATACGGCTGAAGCAATGAGACCCGAACGTCGCGGTGCGGCGTCCGTCCCGGTCGAGCCGGTGTGCACACCGCCGTTCAGGTCAGGAAGTCGGGCCATCGGTCCTCGCAGAAGGTCGTGCGCTACTGATCGTGCTCACAGCCAGCCAAATAACCCCGGGAACGATCTCCAGCACCGTCAACCAGAGCCTGGAGGAGAGCGCCACTATGCCTGGCGCTCCCACGGGCAGCGCGAAGCGGCCCAGCGAGACCACGAGGCTCGTCTCACGAACGCCGATTCCACCTGGCGCAAAGAGCGCAATGTAGCCGACCAGATACGATCCCGTGAAGACGGCGATGTACGAAGCCGTGTCGCCCGGCGCGGACCCCAGAATGCCAGCGACAAGGAGCTTGAATGCGATCCCGTACAGGCACCAGGCGACGATGCAGCCGGCGGCTGCGCTCCAGAGTGCGAGCGCGGGAAGCTTCGGGACGATGACGGGTCGTCGGAGCACGACGCTTGCTGCCTGGGCGAGCTTCGGCAGGAACAGCGGTGCGGCGAGCAGACCGGCGAGTAGCAGGATCGCGATTGCGACCGCGGTTCCACGGTTTTCGAAGTGCTCCGCGCCGGTCACGGCGGCAACGCCGAATCCAGCGAACACGTTCACGACGTTGACTACCAGCGCCGAACCCGCCGCTGCGACGGCGCTCACGCCGGCTTTGAGCGCCATGGCGCTCATCGCGCCGAGCTGCCACACCTTGCCGGGCAGGTACCGTCCGAGATTCGAGATGAACCAGATGCGAGCAGCCGTCGTCCAGGAGAGGTGCTCGCCCCATGCCATCACGGTTCGCCGCCATGTTTCGATGAGAACGACGTAGCTGACCATTACGAGGCCGCCCGAGAGGGCAATCAGGCCGGGCTCGACGTGCAGAGCGTACCCTGAGGCCGCGAACTCCCGCCATTGGGCAAGGATGTCGCGCGCGGCGAGCCACACGGCAGCGACGGCGAGGGCAATGAAGATCAGGCGCAGCCAGCGGTTATGTGGCAAGGGCGTCGCGGTAGATGGCAGCGTACCTGGCGGCGACCGCTTCGGGAGCGAAACGCTCAGTCGCCCAGGAGATTCCGGCGGCACCCATGCGTCGCGCGACGTCCGGACTGGAGACCAGCGAGTCGAGAGCCTGGGCGAACCGGCGAGTATCCCGCGCAGGAACGAGGATCCCGGTCTCGCCCGCGTTCATGGTATCGGCTATGCCACCGGAGTCGAACGCGACGACCGGCGTTCCGCACAACTGCGCTTCGATGGCTGCAAGGCCAAGCCCTTCCTCTGAAGACGGTACCGCAAGGAGGGTTGCCCGCCGGTAGAAGTCGGGGAGTTCGTGCTGTGGACGCATGCCATGCCACCTGACGCGATCCGCCAGCCCCAACGCGGCTGCGTGCGAACGCAAGGCTGCTGACTCCGGACCGTCGCCCACGACATCCACGGTAGGCGTTTCGGTCATATGGGCCATTGCGTCGAACAGCCGGCCGAGTCCCTTTTGTTCGTTGAGACGTCCGACGAAGAGGATGCGCTTCGTTCGAGGTCGATCGTCGTGCACGGCGAACAGCTCGGTGGCAACCGGCATCGGCTCTACGCGCACGGCAAGTCGCGGATCGGTATGAAGTACCTGTTGCGCCAACCATCTGGAGACGACGGTTACGGCGGCGGCCTGCCGCATGACGCCTCTGAAGAATGGCTGTGCCGCAGCGATCCTGGTGACGAGCCGGACGTCGCTTCCGTGCGACGTCACCATGTACGGGATGCTCGACACGGCCGATACTGCCGACGCCATGATTCCACCGGGGAACCACCAGTGCGCATGCAGCAGGTCGGCGTCGTACTCGCGCTGTAAGCGCAGAGCGCACGCGGTTCCTGCGGCGAGAAGCCCGAGCAGCGCGAGGCGTCCTGACCACGTATCGCGGACTTCCTCTACCATCGTGCCCGTGTATGCCAGGCGTTCCCACGTGGCGGGGGCGTAGCGATAGCGGGTGACGGCGATACCACCGATGGTCTCGCGCAGCGGGAGGCCTGGGCCGGCCGGTGCGACGATGGCGACCTGGACGCCGCAGGGAGCGAGGGCGCTGGCCAGGCGGAGGAGGAACGAGCCGGCGGCGTCGCCCGGCCACCGCGGGTAGGAGTGCGTGAGAAAGAGGACGCGCATGCGCCGGTGCGCGTTCAGCGTCCGTTCTGCCGGTCCGCGATCGAGCGTTGTACCTCGCGGAGCTGTGCACGCACTCCCGCGACCTGTTCTCCCAGCAGTCCGGTGGCGAAGAAGACCGAACCGAGTATCAGGCAGGTCTGGATCAGCGTCCATACCCAGCGAAGTCCGATGCCAGAGGCCACCAGAACGACGAGTGCCGACATGCCGGCCACAACGCCCAGCGCGAACAACATCGCGCCCAGCATGCCGAAGAGGAGTAGCGGTTTTCTGGCGAACCTCAGCTCGAACCACACCGAGAGCATGTCGAGCACACCGACCGGGATCCGGGCCAGTCCGAACTTGGACTTACCGGCATGCCGCGGATACAGCGGGACGGGAACCTCGGCGACGCTGAACCCTTCTGCAGCTGCGAGCACGATCATGTACCGGTGCCAGTCGGGTCGTACCGGGAGCGTCTCCATGATCGCCCGCCGGTAGGCTTTCACGCTGTTGAGATCTCTGACCCGCACGTGAAACAGAATGCGCGACAAGAAATTGTAGACGCGCGACACGAACGCCTTTTCGTACTTCCCTTCCTTGTAGCCGGTGACCATATCGGCCTCGTTCGCCAGGATGGGGGCGACGAGGCGCGGAATGTCCTCGGGCTTGAACTGGAGATCGGCTGGATAGAACACGAGGATGTCGCCCGAAGCATGCAGATATCCCGTGCGCAGTGCGTCGGCGATCCCGCGTCGACTGCGGTGCCTGACGGCCCGTAGAAATGGGTAGCGCTCGCACAGTGTCTTGAGCACAGCCCATGTCTCGTCTTCCGAGCCGTCGTCGATCACGATGACTTCATAGGCCACCGGCGTCGCGCGCACGACAGCATCCGTCAGTTCCATGAACAACGGCAGATTCAGGCTCTCGTCCTTCGCGGGGACGAGGATCGAAACGTCGACGTGGCGGGTGGAAGGAGGCGCGTCAGGAACCCGTGGCAGCTGAGTCGGAGCGGGCGACCGCACCTCGATAGCCACCGTCAGACTCGCTTCCGCATGCGCGCCGAGAGCACGCCGAGTTGGTCACGGTACTTGGCGACCGTGCGACGGGCGATGTTCACGCCGCTGTCGCGAAGGATGTTTACTATGGCCTGATCCGTGAGGGGATTCCGCGGGTCCTCGTTGGTTACGAGTTTTTCGATCTGATCCTTGATGCCGCGCGCGGAAACGTCCTCGCCGCCAGTGGTGCTCAGTCCGGACGAAAAGAAAAACTTGAGCGGCAGCACGCCGCGCGGTGTCTGCACGAACTTTTCGTTGGTAACCCGGCTGACCGTGCTCTCGTGCATACCGATATGTTCGGCGACTTCGCGCAGGGTGAGTGGCTTGAGGTACTGCACGCCTTTCTCGAAGTAGTCGCGTTGGCGTTCGACGATGTAGTTCATGACCTTGAGCATCGTCTGGCGCCGCTGCTCGATGGCCTGAATCATCCAGTTGGCGGAATTGAGCTTGTTGGAGATGAACTCCTTGTTCTCGGAGTCGAACTTCTTCTTGTCACGCGCGATTTCCTGGTAAGCGCGACTCAGCCGCAGACGCGGCAGGTTGGAATCGTTGCTGTAGACATGATAGCGTCCATCGATTTTCTCGACCACCAGATCGGGAATGATGTACGCGTCGCTGGCGAGGCTGAAGCGAAGACCGGGCTTCGGATCGAGCTTGGCCACTTCGTCGGCGGCGGCCTGTACTTCGGCCGGCGTCACGCCGAACCGCTTCGAGATTTCGCTCCAGCGGTGTGCGATCAGCTCGTCGAACGCATCGCGAACGAGTCGCCCCTGCAAGGTGTCTTCCGTCCGTTCGTCCTTCAGCTGCAACAACAGACATTCGCGGAGGTTGCGCGCTCCCACCCCGGGCGGATCGAGCGATTGGACGACGGCCAGCATAGCTTCGGCGTCCGCCATCTGGTATAGCGGGACGTCACCGGATCGGCCTGATCGGTCGATGGCTCTGACGATTTCCTCGTTGATACTGGCGACGATTTCGTCCAGGGAGCATTCGAGGTAGCCATCCTCGTTGATGTTCCCGATGAACTCCTCGGCGAGCACTCGCTGGCGTGGCGTCAGGTCCAGCAGGCTGATCTGGTCTCGCAGGTGGTCATCGAGGTCGCGTGTCGCAACCGTGACCGGCTCGTAGTACTCGCGCTCTTCGTGCTCCTCGCGCACGCTGCCCGTTTCGAACCCGTCCAGGAGGATCTCCTCCCAGTCGATCTCGTCGTTCCTGTCCTTGGTCGGCTCTTCGGTAGCAGCAGTCGACTCGGTCAGGTCAGCTGGTGCTTCGCCTTCTTCCTCGGCGGCCTGCTCCTGTTCCGCCTCCTCCTCCTCCGGCTCGAGCATCTCGAGGAAGGGGTTTGTCAGCAGCTCCTGCTTCAGGTGCTGCTGCAGATCGAGCATGGGCATGTACAGCAAGTCCATCGCCTGGTAGAGGCGTGGATTGATCTTGAGCTCCTGCCGCAGCGATGCGCTCTGGCTGAGCCCCGGCCTCATTGCGTGACTTCCTCCTCGGCGAACCGCGCACGCAGTCGCGCAGTCAGAGTCGGACCGAGATAGTGCCGAGAGACCTCCTCATCGTAGACGAGATCCCTTACGGAGCCGGAGACCTTCACCTGCCCATCGAACATGATGTACGCACGGTCAACGATGTCCAGCGTCTGCTCCACGTTATGGTCGGAGATCAGCACACCGATTCCGCGGTGCCGCAGATTGGCAACGATCGACTGGATGTCGTGCACGGCGATCGGGTCGACACCAGCGAAGGGCTCGTCCAGCATCATGAACTTGGGCTCGGTGACCAGCGCGCGGGTGATCTCCAGCCGGCGTCGTTCGCCCCCGGATAGCGAGTACGCCTTGTTGTTCCGCAGGTGCTTGATATTCAGTTCGTCCAGCAGGCCTTCTAATCGTTTCCGACGCGTCTCTTTGTTCAGAGGCAACGTTTCGAGGATCGCAAGGATGTTCTCTTCGACAGTGAGCTTGCGAAAGATCGATGGCTCCTGCGAAAGATAGCCGATTCCGCGGCGCGCGCGCCGGTACATGGGCATCTTGGTGATGTCCTGCTTGTCGAGCAGGATCTTGCCGGCCAACGGCTTGATCAGGCCCACGATCATGTAAAACGTGGTGGTCTTCCCTGCTCCGTTCGGACCAAGGAGGCCGACGATTTCCCCCTGTCGAAGTTGCACATTGACGTCATGCACGACCCGCCGCTTCTTGTAGGCCTTGGCCAGGTCGTGCGCCTCGAGGACGCTACCCGCAATCGCCGATGGCTCCACGGCGGCACGGGCCGGGATGCTGGCATGCTCCCCCGTGAGTCGTAACGCGTTGGCAACGTCACCTCGGTGGGGGGCGATGCGCTCCCACAAAGGGGATGCGAATCCCACCCGGAGCTGCTCGTCTTTCGGAGCACGGATCGGGAAGAGAATGTGCCCGGCACCGGCGAGCCGCGGAAATACCGACGTAACGAGGAACGACCTGACCTCGTCCTGTGCCAACCGGCCGGCTTCGCGATCGGCGTCCAGCCCACGATGCCGCAGAGACTCCAGGTAGTCTTCCCGGAATCGCATGGCGACGGCATCGAGCGGTGCGGCTCCCGCCTCGTCTGCTTCCGAAACGAGCGCGTGCAGAGCGAATGCCACGCTGCGGTCACCACCGGCGACATGGTCAACCAGTTCGGCGAGCGGTGACGAACCCGCCGGTTCGGTCACTGTCACTGGTCGCCTCCAGGTCTCCGAATGGCAGTGGGGCGCTGTCCGGTGGGCGGTCGGACGGGTGTCCGGCCCCTGATCGGTCGATTCTTGTTCCTCTTCGCGGCTGTGTCCGACGCGGCTTCGAGGTATACCCCGGATACCTGATCGGTCACCGTGACGGTTTCGACGTTACCGGCGACGAAGTCGAGGCTGATCCGGTTGCCCCGTACGTAGTTGATCCCGGGCTTGTTGCGATCCCCGGAATTCGATGGCACCTGATAGAAGGAACTGGCGCTGCCCGACGCGACGATGCCCGCGATACGCGGCGCGGATGTCGTGTCGTTAGGTGGGATCGAGTCGAACCGGGCAACGATCGTATCGCCGCGCAACCAGTCCCGCTCGTCGGATACGATTCTGGTGGTATCCGGATCAGACTCGGCGTAGGCACGGCGAATCGCCCGCAACTCACGGATTCGTTGCCCCGGCATGATGACGTCCAGCGAATCCGCAACGATGTCCCGCTCCGGCGTGGTCGCACGAGCGCCACCTGGGCCGAAGGCGAATGCGCGATCGAGTCTGTTCGCTGTGACGCGCAGATCGAGCGTGTCGCTACGGAGTTCGACGTCCTTGCTCGTCGCATGAGCCGAGTCAAGCGCAACGACGCGATGGATCTGGCGGTTGGCACCGTACAGGTCGATAGCGTGCCCCCTGAGGGTGTACGGCTGCTCTCCCTTGCTCTGGATTATCGGCCCCTTCATGAGTCGCGACCACTGCTTGCCGTTGTCCATGTAAGCGGAATCGCCGGTCGCCACGATGTCCGAGCGATTCAGCACGACTTCGCCGCGGGCGATGAAAACGGAATCCCCATCAGCCGTGATTTCGTTGGCGTTCAGGTTCGTAGGAGGCTGTGGTCTCCCGAGCGAATCCTTTTCCGTATAGGAAAGCGCAGGGCGTTGAGTGGCAACGAGCTTCGATTGCTGGCGAATGCCACGGACGGCCCGGAAATATTCCGCACGTGGGGCGATCATCACGGCGCCGTTCTGCATCACCGCTCTCACGTTGCCCTCCATCAGAAGACGTTCCTCGGCGCGGAAGTACGTAGCGCGTTGAGCGCTGATAGTCACTCGCGGCTCCTTGTACTCGGTGTTTCCAATCAGGATATAGAGCTGCGTCTGGTCATAGCTCTCGAGGCTGTCGCCTTTCACGGTAATATCCTGATTCCGACATTTTCCGTGGACACCGCCGCCGATGTACGTGAAGTACTTGCCCGTGGCTGGATCTCGCACTGACTGCGAGCGGGTCTCCGGCGTATTAAGCATGTCCATCACGCAACGCTCGGCGGGTTTGTCCGTGACCGGCTTCGCGACCGGTCCCGAACGGTTGACCGAATCTCTCGCGGCTGAATCCCTGGCGGCCCGTTGCCGGGCGAGTTCGATAGCTCGAATAGAGTCGGCCGCCGCTGCGGTTATGGCGGAGTCTCCCGGCGCGACGACTGGCGCGGGTGCCCGGGCGGCCGGCGAGGGAACTGACGTGCGAGCCTGACGGTGGCAACCGGCAAGGGCGAGCATGAGGCTACAGGCTATCCCTGACGATTGGGCTCTCATTTCCTGGGGATCGTGACCTGCTGTCCAAACGCCTTCATGTTGCGGAGGACTTTGATGTTATTCAGGTCAGGATCGGAAACGAATCCGATGCCTTCAAGACGTCTGTCGGACTCCGTCAGCACAAAAGCGCTATCGCTGGAGATCTCGTTTCGTGCCGGGTCGTACCGAAGATGCGGCGACTCCAGCTTTCGGCCGTCGGTCGTGACCACCACTACCTGACCACGTGCTTCCATCGTGCCCAACCGCGAGCTGTAGCTCCCTTGGAGAGAAGTCAGGGTGGCGTCCTTCTCGCCGGTGGTCTTGTAGAAATCGGTCTTCACCCGTCGCAGATCGCTGCGCGTGCTTTCGTCGTACAGATATGCGGTGTCGCCTCGCACCTCCGCTCGCTTCACACCGGCATCCGTGAGCAGGAACCACACGCCAAACATCAGTTGATCCGCGGAGTCTGGAATCGCGGCGCTCTTGGCAACGGGCGGCGTTTGCGTCGTCTCCTGACAGGCAGCCAGAAGTGCGGACGACAGCAGGGGAATCGCGAGCGAAATGCGCCTCATGCGACCCCGGCCCGCATCAGATCATGCAGGTGGATCACGCCGACCACGGATTGTTGGGTGTCCAGGACGGGCATGGCCATGATGCCGGCCTGTTCCATCCGGTACACCACCGCGCTGGCGAGTTCCTCTGCATGGGCTAGCTTTGGCTGGGCTGTCATGACTCGAGCAACCGGGATGTCAAGGAAGTCCCGTTCCTTGTCAATGAGGCGTGTGAGGTCACCCGCCGTGAACACGCCGAGGAGGCGCCAGTCATCGTCTCGAACGATGACAATGCCGCGTCGCTCGGCGAGTAGAACAATAGCCTCGCGCATCGTCGCCTGTGGCGACAGCGCTGGCAGCCTATCGCGCTCCATGAGATCCTGCACGCGGAGGAGGAGGCGGCGCCCAAGCGATCCCCCAGGGTGAAGTCGAGCGAAGTCCTCTCGCTGAAATCCCTTGTGTTCGAGGACGACCACGGCGAGCGCGTCACCCAACCCGAGGGCCGTCGTCGTGGATGTTGTCGGCGCCAAGTCATGGGGACATGCCTCTTCGCGAACCCAGGAATCCAGAGCGACGTCGCAGGCAAGTGCAAGAGAGGATCGTCTGTTTCCGGTGATGGCAATGCATCGTGCGCCGAACCGCTTGAGGTGCTGCAGCAGGACGAGGAGTTCTTCAGACTCGCCGCTTTTCGACAGGAGGATGGCGACGTCGTCGCGACTGACGATGCCCAGATCCCCGTGCAGGCCCTCCACTGGATGCAGAAAGGTCGCCGGCGTCCCAGTAGACGTCAGCGTGGCAGCGATCTTCCGGGCAACGATACCGGACTTCCCGACGCCGGAGACGATCACTCTTCCCCTGGACGAAGCGACCAGGTCAACAGCGCGCGCGAACTCTCCATCGAGGCGACGCTCGATCTCGCCGAGGGCGTCCCGTTCGAGCTGGAGTACGCGGCGCCCATGTTCGATGATTTCTTCCGATGTCACGGGTACTCCGTGTCGCGACTGGCGACGTACGCTTCAACCAGCGCGTTCCATACGCCGCGGGAGCGAAGCAACATTTCGGCGAACTCGCGTACTGCGCCGTAGCCTCCATTTCGGGTGAGCTTCACCTTTGCGGCCTGGGCGGCCTCGCGGGAGGCATTGGCGACGGCGACCGGCAGCCCGACTTCTCGCAGGACGCCGAGGTCCGGCAGGTCGTCGCCAACGAAAGCAACCTGTTTCATCGTGATCCCACGGCGGGCGACAATGGCACGAAGGGCGGGAAGCTTCCGTGCGTTCACATCCTGAACCAATTCGTCGGCCTTCAGTTCGCGTGCACGCAGCTCGACGCTGTGGGAAACGCGGCCAGTGATGATGGCAACCGCTATACCCGCCTGCTGCAACATCCTGATGCCGAGTCCGTCCTGAATTTCGTAGCGCTTGAGTTCAACGCGTTGCCCGCCCGCGTCGCCTAGATAGATTCCGCCGTCGGTCATGACGCCGTCGACGTCGAGGCCGACCAGCTGGATCTGCCGTGCAACAGCCCTGGAAATGGTCGCTGCGGCGCTGCGGCGTGCCGGTGTCACGCTCCGCCCCTGACGGCTTCGCGTACGGCAAGCACCCGCATGACCAGTCCTTCCAGTTCACCCAGTGGAAGCATGTTGGGGCCATCGCTGGGGGCGCGGTCCGGGTCAGGATGTGTTTCGAGAAACAGCCCATCGGCGCCGGCTGCAACCGCGGCGAGCGCAAGCGCGGGAATGTGTTCCCTGGCACCACCGCTCGCTCCGCCTTCGCCCATTCCCGGCCTCTGGACCGAATGCGTCGCATCGAAGATTACCGGCACACCGGTGGCGTGCCTCATGCGCGCGATCGATCTCATGTCGACAACGAGGTCACCGTAGCCGAAGAAGGATCCGCGCTCTGTGACCGCGATCGACGACTCCGTCGAAGCGGGCACTTCAGCGCTGACGCGTGCTGCCTGAATCTTGTCCACGGCCCCGCACATCCCTTCGGGGTGGAGCCACTGCCCCTTCTTCACGTTGATAGATCGTCCCGTAGCCCCCGCAGCTTCCAACAAGTCCGTCTGCCGACACAGGAACGCGGGTATCTGCAGCACATCGACGACCTCGGCCACCGGTGCGCATTGCTCGGGGAGGTGCACGTCGGTCAGTAGCGGGAGTGCCGTAGCTTTTCTGACGCGATGGAGACTGGAGAGGCCTTCGACCAGGCCGGGTCCCCTGTGCCCCTTCGCGTTCGAGCGGTTGGCCTTGTCGAAGCTGGCCTTGAACACGATGGTTCCCGGAAGGAGGCGCGCCAGTTCGGCGAGTTTCCTGGCGACCAGCAGGTTCACGGCATCGTCTTCCAGCACGCAGGGACCGGCGATGAGGAAGAAGCGATCGCGGGGGAAGCGCCACGTCATCGCTTGTCGGCAGTCTCAACGAGCGCGGCGGTCTCGATGTTCACACGGGACTTGCGTTTGGCTGACGCAGCAGCGGCGACGAACGCCGCAAACAGTGGATGAGGGCGTGTCGGCCGCGACTGAAGTTCCGGATGGAACTGGCAGCCGATAAACCATGGGTGGGCGGGGATCTCGACAATTTCCACCAGAGATCCATCAGGCGACAGGCCGCTCAGCCGCAATCCGTGCTCGAGGAACGCATCCCGGTACTCGTTCGTGACCTCGTACCGATGCCGATGCCGTTCGCTGACTTCCGGGATCCCGTACACGTCCGCTGCGCGGGAGCCGCGCTGCAGGCGGCAGGGATATGCGCCAAGTCGCATCGTCCCGCCCTTGTCCGTTACGTGCTTCTGATCCTCCATCAGGGAGATCACCGGGTTACTGCATTCCGGTGCGAACTCGGACGAATGCGAACCGTCCAGCTTCAGCACATTGCGCGCGAACTCGATGATGGCTACCTGCATGCCGAGGCAGATCCCAAGGAACGGAAGACCGGTTTCGCGGGCCACGCGAATGGCTTGCACCATGCCGTCGATGCCGCGATCGCCAAACCCTCCCGGCACGAGCAGCGCGTGATGAGTTGCAAGCAGTTCACGAGCTCGGTTGTCATCGGTAAACAGGTCGCTGGACAGCCAGGAGACGTCGACGCCAACGTCATTGGCGATACCGCCGTGCACCAGCGCCTCCTGAATGCTCTTGTAGCTGTCGACATGGTCCGTGTACTTCCCGACCACGGCGATGCGCACGTGATCGTGGGGTGCGACGACCCGCTGCACCATCGACCGCCAGGCCGTCAGATCCGGATCCACACCAGTGAGGTTCAATCGGTGCATGACCCGTTCGTCGAGGCGCTGGTCGTTGAATTCGATCGGAATCTGGTAGATGGACGGAACGTCGCGACTTTCGATGACGTTGCCGAACTCCACGTTGCAGAAGAGGGCGATCTTGCGCTTGACGTCCTCGGTAAGAGGTCGCTCGCTCCGGCAGATGAGGATGTCCGGTTGAATACCGATCTCCATCAGTTCGCGGACGGAGTGCTGGGTGGGCTTCGTCTTGACCTCACCGGCAGCACGGATGTACGGCACCAGCGTGAGGTGGATGAACATTGCGTTCTGGCGTCCGACTTCGTGCCGGAACTGCCGGATCGCCTCGAGGAACGGTAGCGACTCGATATCGCCGACCGTCCCGCCGATTTCGACAATGACGACGTCGTTGCCGGGCGCGATCCGCTTCATGTGGGACTTGATCTCGTCCGTGATGTGCGGGATGACCTGAACCGTCGAACCCAGATACTCTCCCCGGCGCTCCTTGTTGATCACATTGAGATAGACGCGTCCTGTCGTCACGTTGTTCAGCTGCGACAGCGACCGGTCGATGAAGCGTTCGTAGTGTCCGAGGTCGAGATCGGTCTCCGCTCCGTCGTCGGTGACGAAGACCTCGCCATGCTGGAACGGGGACATCGTCCCCGGATCGACGTTGAGGTAGGGGTCGAACTTCATGATTGTCACCGTCAGCCCCCGCTCGACGAGCAGGCGGCCTAACGAGGCAGCTGCAATGCCCTTTCCGAGCGACGATACCACGCCGCCGGTAACAAAGATGAAGCGCGTCGCCTGTGGACTCAGTGGCTGTTGCATCACGACCGTCCCGTATGAAGTTCCGACCAGCGTTCGTTGGCACGGCGCAAATCGTCCTCGGTATCCACGCCGGCCGCCAGCGGGGCATCGATCATGTACACGCCGATGGGCATGCCCGCCGCGAGCGGTCGGAGTTGCTCCAGCCGTTCGATGCGCTCCAGCGGGTGAACCGGCAACGCGACCCAGGCTCGCAACGCCTCGCGCGCGTATGCGTAGACGCCGATGTGCTGCCGAACGACCGTCGCGAGCAGGGGCCGATCCGCCGGATCGCGCAAGAACGGCATCCGGGCTCGCGAGAAATAGAGAGCTCGGCCGTCGTCGGCGCATACTACCTTCACGACGTTCGGTTCGTCGAGGATACTGACGTCACCGAACACGCCAACCGTTGCCAGCGGGAATCGCCGTGAGCGAACCAGGTCGGCGGCGCCGCGAACCGCGGCGCCGGAGACGAACGGCTCATCCCCCTGCACGTTGACGATTGTCTCGTATGCCGAGAACTCACGGCGCGCGGCAACTTCCGCTACGCGGTCTGTTCCGGAGGGGTGGTCAGATCGGGTCATCGCGACCTCACCGCCGTGCGACAGAATGCTCGCCGCCACCTCTTCGCTGTCCGTAGCCACGACAACGCGATCGGCCACGGCCATTTGGCGAACGCGCTCCCAGACGCGGAATACAAGTGGGGCCCCGCCGAGCAGCCGGAGTGGCTTGCGCGGGAGGCGGGTGGCGCCCAGACGCGCGGGTATCACCGCCAGCGTCTGCATGTACCGGAACGCGCCCGAAAGGAGAGAAAAGGCACGCTTCGCAAGTTATACCGGCGTCAGTCCGTTTTCAAACGGCGAGTCAGCGTTCGGGCAACAGGCTCGCCATGACGCGAATCGCATTCTCTCCCATGACCTTCGCAACCTGCTCCGGGCCCATTCCGGCATCGAGGAGCGCCTGCGTAAGCCGTACGTAACCGGCAGCGTCGAAGGGGACTGTGGTGCTTCCATCGAAGTCCGAACCCAGAGCCACATGGTCCTCTCCGGCCACGGCAACAGCGTGGAGGATGGCCTTCGTCACGTTGGCAAGCGTTGGCTGACAGATGGCGCCGTCCCAGAAACCGATCCCAATCACGCCGCCCTTTGCGGCGATGCGCCGGATCTGTTCGTCCGAAAGGTTTCGCGGCCCCGGACAAGTCGCCTGAACACCGGTGTGGGACACGATGACGGGACGCGACGACAGGTTCAACACGTCGTCGATCAGGGCCGGTGAGGCATGAGCAAGATCGATGATCAGGGACAGGGTATCGAGCCGGCGAATGACTTCTCGCCCGAATGGTGTGAGTCCTCCCTTTGCTTCCCCGTGTGCCGACCCTCCGACATCGTTATCGAAGAAGTGCGTAAGACCGAAAATCCGGTAGCCGGCTTGCGCGAGCGAATCGATGTGGTCCAGTTGGCCTTCCAACGGGTGCAGTCCCTCCGTCGCAAGGATTGCTCCGACTGCTCGGGATTCGCCTCTGCGCCGAAGGAAGGCTTCCAGAGTCCGACGTGACGTCACCACCACGAGGGATCCTCGCGAGCGTGCCGACGCGTCGTTCAACTTCTTCGCCTGATGGATCGCCCGCTCGTAAAGCGAGCCCCACGCGCGCGGCGGATACCGCTCGGCCACGGCAAGGAGCGTGATATTGTCCGTTCGGTCGCTATTCCTGTCGTAGTTGATGCCCTTGGGCGTCTTGGTCACAGCGGAGAACACCTGGAGAGCGACTCCGCCTTCCTGCAGTCGTGGCAGATCGACGTGACCGTGCGTCGCGCGTGCCAGCAGATCCCGCGGCCAGAGGAGGGCATCGGCGTGGAGATCGGCGACGCGTAGCGTGTGGTGCAGCGATTCGGCTTCAGGGCCCGGCACGATCGACGTGTCCGGAACGACGCGATTGAGCTGGCGATCGACAAGCGGGGCTACGGTCGTGAACAACGCGACAAGCCCGACAACCAATACGATCGCGATGCCGAGGATCACGTGACGCGCACGGGACACGTCGTCAAACCGCCCTCTGGCGATGCCTGAAATCGTCCGCCAGCGAGAGAAAGTTCGCGAGGATATCTCGCCCGTGCTGCGTCATGATCGACTCAGGGTGGAACTGCACGCCCCAGACCGGATGCTCCATGTGCTCCAAGGCGTGGACTTCGTCGTCGCTTATCGCGGTCACGCGAAGGCACTGCGGGAGCGAGTCCCGCTCCACGATGAGGGAGTGATACCGCATCACAGTCAATGGCGATGGCAGCGAGCGGAAGATCCCCGACCCGTCATGGGAGACCTGCGACGTCTTGCCATGCATAACATGGGACGCCGGAACCACACGTGCGCCGTAAGCTGCTCCGATGGACTGGTGCCCCAGGCACACACCAAGAATGGGGACACGCGCGCCGAGATGCCGGATCAGCGGTACGGACACCCCAGCCTCGGCCGGAGTACACGGACCGGGGGAAATAACGATCGCCGACGGCGCCATGTGCTCGACTTCCGCGACCGTAATGGCATCGTTGCGCCTGACGAGTGGGTTCTCGCCCAGCTCACCGAGATACTGGACGAGGTTGTAGGTGAAGGAGTCGTAATTATCGATGACCAGCATGCGCGTACAGGAGGAACGATCGGGTGTCCGGCGAAACGTAATCGGCGCGCTTCAGCCACGCGGATGGAACTGGCGGTGCACGTAGCGCAAATGCTCGCGGTCAATGTGGGTGTAGATCTGCGTGGTCGAGATGTCGGCATGGCCGAGCATGTCCTGGACGGCACGAAGGTCAGCCCCGCCCTCCAGCAAATGCGTTGCGAACGAATGACGGAGCGTGTGCGGAGAGACGTGTTTCGCGATCCCGGCCCGGTCGACGTATTTTCTCAGAATATTCCAGGCACCCATGCGCGAAAGGGGAGTCCCGCGCGCATTGAGAAAGAGCACTCCCCTTCCCTGTCCGCGCTCGAGCCGTGGGCGAAGTTCTCGCTGGTAGATAGCCACTGCTGCCATGGCCTTTCGCCCCAGCGGGACGAGCCGCTCCTTTCCTCCCTTGCCGAAGACGCGCACCACGCCGTCCTCGACCGACACATCCTTCGATTCGAGGGCAATCCACTCGGAAACCCGAAGTCCGGCGCCATAGCCAACTTCCAGCATGGCGCGATCACGAAATGCCAGATCGTCATCGAGGGTTGGCGCGTCCAGCAGCCGCTCCACCTCGGCAACGGTCAGGACATCGGGAAGCGTTCGCCAGCGTTTCGGGAGTTCGAGCTGCTCGCTCGGATCCGCCTGCACCACCGCTTCTGAGAGGAGGAAACGGAAGTAGGTCCGGATGGCCGAAACCGACCGACGGATCGACTCGGGGGAGAGGCCAGCATCTTTCAAGGCGAAGACGAAGCGACGGAGATCCTTGACCTGAACGTCTCGCGGATGAGCGACCCCAGCTTCAGCGAGATAGCGCGCCAATCGAGCGATGTCCCGGCCGTAGGCTTCGCGCGTCCGCGGGGAGGCGCCTTGTTCGAGCGCGAGGAAATCGTCGAACCGTTCGAGGAAGAAATCCCGCGCGGCCGCCGACGGCAGGCGATTGCCGTTCACCGATGTCGGCGGCGCCACGCGATCGCGAGGGCTATTGCCAGGATACCCCCAGCCCCAAACGCCGACCAGATGCCCAACTGTCTCACTTGCTCAACGAGCACCTCCCAGTTGGCCCCCGCGTTGAATGCGAGCCACGTCACGAGGCCATAGAAAAGCGCCGATGCGCTGGCGATCGCCGTCGCTACAACCGGCAACGGTATCCGGAGGCTACCGGCGATAGGAGGCATGACAGCCCTGATGCCGGGAACGAAACGACTCATGAATAGTGCGCCGATGCCATACCGGTCGTGCCAGCGTCGTATTCGCGATTCCGCGTTGCTGCCCGGATGCAGGTGAAGCCGCCTGGTCACAAGGTCGGCGCCAAGGCGCCGGCCAACCACGTACATCGCGATAGCTCCAAGAACATTGCCGATCCACACCGCAAGAAACGCTGACCAGGGCGAGGCTCCGTTGCGAGCGGCCATGAACCCACCGAAGGCAACGAGCACGTCTGCTGGGATTGGCGGGAACACGTTCTCCAGGGCAGCCAGTACGGCCATGGCGCCGAAAAGCGTTTCCGGGGGGAGCGCGCTCAGCCGTTCGAGAAAGGCCTGAAGGCTACCCATCGGCCCCGGACGGCGCGAGCAGCGCTACGGCGATGCAGGCCATGCCTTCCCCGCGTCCGATCCATCCCATCCGCTCATTCGTTTTGCCCTTTAGGCCCACCTGATCTGCTGCAACGCCAAGCGCTTCGGCAATGCGTTCGCGCATCTCCTGGCGATGAGCGGCGATCCGCGGCGTCTCAGAAATGACGGTGACGTCAACGTTGATGACGTGGAATCCCATGCTTCGCACCTTCTCCATCGCCAGTGCCAGCATCTCGATCGAGTCCCGCCCGGCGTTGGCGTCGTCCGAATCCGGGAACAGGGAGCCGATATCACTTTCCCCAGCAGCGCCAAGGACGGCATCCGTGACGGCGTGGGCGATCGCATCGCCATCCGAGTGTCCGACGAGGCGAAAGTCGACGGGGATTGGTACTCCACCCAGGACGAGCGGTCCACCGGGACCGAAGCGGTGCGAGTCGTAACCGACGCCGATCCGCATGGCTACGCGGCGACGTGGGCGGGCGAAGCGGGCGGTGTGGAGATGATCGTGTAGTCCTGTCGGCGACGCGCCGGTGTGAACCCTGCGTCCACGATCAAGCGTTCCAACTCCTCAGTCGTGGTCCGGTAGGTCGTATTCGCCGCGGAAACGACATTCTCTTCGATCATCAGCGATCCGAAATCGTTACACCCGAAGCTCAGAGCCAGCTGCCCGATCTTCATTCCCATCGTGACCCAACTCGCCTGCAGGTTGGGAATGTTGTCCAGGACGACGCGAGCGATGGCTACGGTCCGGAGATATGCGATGGCGTCCGTCTTCGTCATGTGCGACATCGCAGGAGTGTTCTCCGGCTGCAACGGCCAGCAGATGAACGCCGTGAACCCGCCCGTGCGACTCTGGACATCGCGCAACCGCTGGAGGTGTTCGAGGCGTTCGGCGAGGGTTTCACCTATCCCGAACATCATCGTACACGATGTTTTCATGCCCTCGTCATGCGCGAGTTCCATGATTTCGAGCCAGCGATCTGCGCCGGCCTTCTTCGGCGCTACGATGTCTCTCACCCGCTGGACCAGGATCTCCCCACCACCGCCAGGAATCGAATCGAGTCCGGCGCCGTGCAGTTCGCGAATGACGTCGCGCGCCTCCATGCGAAACACTTTCGCGAAGAAGTCGACTTCGCTGGGACTGAAACCGTGGACATGAATCGGGTGGTACTTCTTGATATAGCGCAGGAGATCCAGGTACCAGTCGAACGGGATGTACGGGTTGTGTCCGCCTTGAATCAGGATCTGGACTCCGCCTAACGCCTTCGTCTCCTCGATCTTCTCGCCGATCTGTTCGAACGACAAGGTGTAGCCTTCGCCATGCTTGGGGCGACGATAGAACGCGCAGAAACCGCAATCGGCCACGCAGACGTTGGTGTAATTGATGTTCCGGTCGACGATGTAGGTGACGACGCGCTGTGGGTGTTTCTCAGCGCGCACGCGGTCGGCCTCGATTCCCAAATCGAGGAGTGGGGCGTGCGTATAGAAATCGAGCAGGTCGCTGGTCATGAGGAACCCCGCTGAAGCGCGATCACGAAGGACTCAGGCAGCTGGCAGGAAGGTGAGCGTCCCGTTCGGCACCCGACCGGCCTCCACCAAACGCCGGTAGAATTCGGTGAGCCCAGCCAGATGCGGATAGGAGAGACCGTAATCCAGGCCTGAAAGGTATTCGAGACACGTCTGCTCCTGAACGCCTGTTGCGCGGCTGGCCTGGTGCGCCAATTCCGGAAGATGTACAAGGCCCCAGTCTCGGGAGGCCATGAGCGCCGCGTGCGCGAGGAGCGCATCGCCCACCGGGGCCGTGCGCTGCGCAACCCACACCGCGAAAACGAATGGGAGGCCGGTCCATGTTTTCCATTCCGCGCCAAGATCGTAGCAATGGCGGTAGAGCGGCGTTGGTCTGGCCGCCTGGCTTGCGATACAGAGGGCCGCGTCGCCGATGACCAGCCGCGCGTCGTGTCGTTCGTCGGAGAACCGCGCGATGTCGCCGAGTTCCGCGTCGCCCGGAACGAACTCGGGTCGGACCCTCCAGACGTGCTCGAAGAGAAGTTCGAGAAGCGCCACGCTCGTCATGGAGCTTCGGCTGACGATGACGCGGCGACCGCCCAATTCAGACGCCTGCCGATGCGAGAACAACATCACGCTGTGCACGGGACCGTCGCAGGAGATGGCGAGGTCGGGGAGCAGAACGTAACGTCTAGAGTCGCGCGCGTACTCGATGGCCGAGACGACACTTACATCGAGTGTTCCGGCAGCCATCCGGGCGTTGAGGTCACTCGGTACGCCGTCGATCAGCGTTCCGTCAAACGGTACCAGTCCACGATCGATCGCACCGTAGACCGGATAGCAGTTGATGTAGGGAATGCGGCCAACGCGCACCTCAGGCAGCCTCTGCCTTGTCGAAGCGGCGCAGTATCCGATAGAAGCTGTCGCGTTCGGCCGGGATCTTCGCGGCGCCACGAATGAGCCGGAGGAGCGCATCGAGCGACATCGCCTGTGGCGTGTGTGCGCCTACGGCATGGTAGACCTTTTCGCGGACCACCGTCCCTTCGAGGTCGTTGACACCGAAATGGAGTGATGCCTGGGACAGTCCCTGGGTCACCATGATCCAATGGGACTTGATGTGGGCGAAGTTGTCGAGGAACAGCCGGCCGACGGCGAGAGTGCGCAGATCGTCGAAGCCAGTCGACGCACTTCCCTCGCGGCCCAGACGCCTCCCGAGTTCGTTGTCGTCCGGATGGTATGCGAGCGGGATGAAGGCGAGGAACCCGCCTGTTTCGTCCTGCAGGTCGCGCAGCATTTCCATGTGTGCGACCCGATCCTCGAACGATTCGACGTGGCCGTAGAGCAACGTGCAGTTCGACCTGATCCCCAGCGCATGCGCCGTGCGGTGCACACCGATATAGTCTGCGCCACCGAGCTTCTTGTCGGCGATTTGTTCACGTACGGCGGCGCTGAACGTTTCCGCGCCGCCACCCGGGAGCGTATCGAGGCCGGCTTCCTTCAGGGAGGTCAGGACATCCGACCAGGACAGTTTTTCGATTCGCGCCAGGTGCGCGATCTCGACGGCCGTCAGCGCCTTGATGTGCACCTGCGGATGCTCGCGCTTGAGTGCGCGAAACATCGTGGCGTAGTACTCGAGTCCGGCCTGCATGTCGAGTCCGCCGACGATGTGGAACTCACGCGTCATGCCGTTACGAGCCGGCTCCGCTTCCGCGAGCACCTGGTCCAGGGAATACCGATACGCGCCCTCTTCCTTGGGTAGTCTGGCATAGCCACAGAAGACGCACGTCTTTCGCAGGACGCAGATGTTGGTCGGGTTGATGTGCTGGTTTGCCGCGAATGTGACGACGTCCCCGTGGCGAGCCCGATTGGCCGCATCGGCGAGCGCGCCGACGCCCAGCAGGTCCGGAGATCGGAAGAGGCTAACGCCATCCTGGGTGCTCAACCGCTCGCCTTGCGCGAGTTTGTCGGCGATTGCGTGGAGAGCGGGATCCCGCAAGCGATCGCGAGGCACGGAAACGGCGACAGCCATTGCCGTCAGGCGCTGTGCTTCCGCACGGCGAGTGTGACGTTATGTCCCCCGAACCCGAAGGAATTGCTTATCGCCAGGTTCACCTCGCGGTGGGCAGGCGTGTTCGGCGTGTAGTTCAGGTCGCACTCTGGATCCGGCGTGCTGTAGTTGATCGTCGGCGGGACGATCCCGTTGTTGACGGCGAGGGTGGAGATGATGAACTCGATCGCCCCGGATGCGCCTAACGTATGCCCGGTCGCGGACTTCGTGCTGCTCACGTTCAGCTTGTACGCATGGTCGCCGAACACCGCCTTGATCGCGGTCGACTCGTTCCGGTCGTTGTACGGTGTCGATGTACCATGGGCGTTGATGTAATCCACGTCCTCCGGTCTGACGCCGGCGTCTTCCAGCGCACGACGCATGGAGCGTTGGGCTCCTGCTCCCTCGGGTGCAGGCTGTGTCATGTGATACGCATCCGCCGTGGCGCCGTAGCCGACGATTTCCGCATAGATACGCGCGCCACGCCGAAGGGCGTGCTCCCGTTCCTCGAGGACAACCGAACCGGACCCCTCGCCAATGACAAACCCGTCGCGAGCCGCGTCGAACGGACGTGACGCCGTTTCCGGAGATTCGTTGCGAGTCGAGAGGGCCTGCATGCTGGCGAATCCACCGACAGACATGGGTGTGACGGCGGCCTCGGCCCCGCCCGCAATCATCAGGTCGGCGTCGCCGTACTGGATGATACGCATGGCGTCGCCGATGGCGTGGCCACTGGTCGCGCATGCGGAAACCACTGCGTAGTTCGGCCCTTTCAAGCCGTACTTCATCGACACGTGCCCCGCCGCCATGTCCAGGATGAACATGGGGATGAAGAACGGCGAGATCTTGCCCGGTCCCCGCTGCAGATACTGGCTGTGCTGGTCCTCGAACGCCTGCAGCCCGCCAATCCCGCTGCCGATGATCACGCCGAACCTGTTCTCGTCGAATCCGCCGTGCTCCAGGCCGGCGTCGCGCATCGCTTGCACGGACGCCGCCATGGCGTATCGCGAGTAGGCGTCGAGCCGCTTCGCGTCCTTTCGATCCATGTACTGGAGAGGATCGAACGCCTTCACCTCGCATGCGAAATGGACGGTGAAAGCAGTCGAGTCAAAGCGCGTGATCGGTCCCGCACCCGATCGCCCCTCGAGCAGCGCCTGCCAGGTCGTCGGCACATCGCCTCCCAGCGGCGTGACAGCTCCCAGCCCAGTGATGACGACCCGGCGGCTCATCAACCAGCGACCTTCTCTGAGAGGTACTTCAGCGCGTCACCGACAGTCTTGAGTTTTTCCGCGTCTTCGTCCGGGATGTCGATGTTGAACTCCTTCTCGAACTCCATGACGAGTTCCACGATGTCGAGGCTGTCGGCACCCAGGTCCTCGATGAAGCTGGCATCATCCGTCAGTTTTTCGCGCTCGACCCCGAGTTCCTTCTCGATGATGTCCTTCACCTTCGCGGTATGGTCAGCCATGACAATTCCTCTGGACGGGTTGGGTTTGAAGAGGGTGTAAACTAAGCGGTGGAGAGTCGCTACGTCACATGACCATGCCGCCGTCTACGACGAACACCTGGCCAGTGATGTACGAGGCGCCTTCCGAGCACAGGAAGACCACGAGCGCCGCAACGTCATCCGGCGTGCCAAGCCGCGCCAGTGGAATCTGGGCACTCAGCGCCGTCTGGGCTTCCGGGGTCATGGCAGCCGTCATATCGGTGGCGATATAGCCCGGGGCGATCACGTTGACGAGGATGTTTCGACTGGCGAATTCCTTGGCGACCGACTTGCTCAGGCCGATCAGGCCGGCCTTGCTGGCAGCGTAGTTGGCCTGGCCCTTGTTTCCAACGAGACCGACGACGCTTGCTACGTTGACTATGCGGCCCCACTTGCGCTTCATCATGCTTCGTGTGGCCGACCTCATGGTGAGGAAGGCTGCCTTGAGGTTCGCGTCCAGTACCGCATCCCAGTCGTCGTCCGTCATCCTCAACATCAGGTTGTCGCGCGTCAACCCTGCGTTGTTGACGAGGATGTCAATCGCCCCGAGTTGCTGGGTCGCACGATCGACCAAGGCTGCGGCGGACGCTGGATCGCTCAAGTCGCAGGCGAAGCCCACGGCGCCGTTCCCGACCGCGGCAGCCGCTTCGTCCGCCCGGGCCTGCTCGCGTCCAACAATGGCTACGCGGGCACCGGCCATGGCCAGCTGTCCGGCGATCGAGCGTCCGATGCCGCGCGTGCTGCCGGTGACAATGGCCGACTTTCCGGTCAGGTCGATCTTCATGGGATCAAGGAGAGCAAGTTAGTCACGTCTTGCGAAGTACCGCAGGCGAATGTCTGCGCGGCTGGCAGGATGCGCCGCACCAATCCGCAGAGAACGTTCCCGGGTCCCATTTCGACGAATGTTGCATCGGGGAAATCCGTTCCGAGACGTTCAACGACCTCGGACCACCGCACAGGCGACGTCAACTGCTCTATGAGGAGGCGCTTGCCTTCGTCTGGGTCGGTGACGGGGCGCGCGGTCACATTGGCGTAGACAGGAACAAGCGGAGTACGGAGGTCCGTCGCTTGAAGGGCCTCAGCGAGTCCGTCCCGGGCGGGAGCCATCAGAGGCGAATGGAAGGCTCCGGAGACGTTCAGCTTCATCGCGCGCTTGAAGCCGGCTTCCTTCATGAGCCCGATGGCCTTGTCGACTCCGTTCACTTCCCCGGAAATGACGACCTGCCCCGGCGAGTTGTAGTTGGCGGGTACGACCAGACCGCCGTCGGTCGCAGCCGAAGCCCGCTCGCAGTAGACGTCGACAGGTTCCGGTGGGTCGCCAAGGATGGCGGCCATCGTCCCGGGCCGTTCGCCACCGGTATCGAACATCAGTTGGCCGCGCCTGCGCACCAGTCGCACAGCGTCGTCGAGCGTCAAGCCGCCGGCGGCATGCCAAGCCGTAAACTCGCCTAACGAGTGACCCGCGGCGGCACGCACGAACGGCCGCACGCGTTCCGCGACGACAGACCAGACCGCGGCGCCATGCACGAGGAGCGCCGGCTGCGCATTTCTAGTCAGGGTCAGCGTGTCCAGCGGCCCGCTGAAACAGAGCGATGACAGCGGCTCGTTCAGTGCTGCGTCGGCTCGGGCGAACGTATCCCGCGCCGCAGGAAAATCGGCAGCGAGATCGCTGCCCATGCCGACTTTCTGCGAACCCTGACCGGGGAACAGCAGGACGAGATCCATCAGAAACGAATCACCAAAGATGCCCAGGTGAATCCCGCGCCGAATGCGACGAGGAGCACGTTCATGCCATCGGTAATGCGCCCGCTGGCCTGCGCTTCTTCGAGGGCAATGGCAACGGATGCGGACGACGTATTCCCGTATCGGTCCACGTTGACGAAGACCTTCTCCATTGGAATAGCCGCATGTTTGGCGGTCGCTTCGATGATGCGCATGTTCGCCTGATGCGGGATCAGGAGGTCGATGTCCGCTCCTGTAAGCTTGGCGCCGTCCAGCGCACGATCGGTTGCCTCGGTCATCGATCGAACAGCGTGCCGAAAGACCTCGCGGCCCTCCATCTTGATGTAGAACGAGCGATCCTGCAGCACCTGTTCGTCGAACGGTAGCGCCGCGCCACCGCCGGGCCGCCAGAGCAACTCTGCCAGCGTTCCGTCGCTCCGAAAGAACGTGGAGAGGATTCCTCGCCCGCCACGCGAACGCTTGAGTATCGCCGCGCCCGCACCATCGCCGAACAGCACGCAGGTCGACCGATCCTTCCAGTCGACTATGGAACTGAGTTTCTCCGTGCCTACGACAAGGCAGGTTTCGGCAGCGCCGCTCTGCATGAGCCCCTCGGCGACGATCAGGCCGTACAGGAAGCTGGAACATGCGGCCATCACGTCGAACGCAGCCGCGCGCTTCGCGCCAAGGGCCGCCTGAAGTTCGACCGCAGTGGCTGGGAGCAGCCGATCCGGTGAGGCCGTGCCGAGCACGATCACGTCGATCTCGCCAGCTTGAACGCCAGCGCGCTCCATGGCAATGCGCGCCGCGCGCTCGGACATGCTCGTATTCGTCTCGGTCGCATCTGCGATGTGGCGCTCGCGAATCCCCGTCCGCTGTACGATCCACTCGTCGGTAGTATCGATCCCCATCGCGGCGAAATCCGCGTTCTTCAGAATGCGAGTTGGGGCATACTTGCCGATTCCCGCGAGGTATGCGGTCGGTCGTTTCATGGCGTGCCTCCGGCTTCGCCGAGTCTGCGAGCGATGTGCTCGTTCATCCGGGACTCGATCGCACGGATCGCCACGCCGATTGCGCTGCAAATGGCGCGCGCGCTCGATTTGCCATGCGAGATGATGCTGATGCCCTTCACACCGAGCAACGGCGCGCCACCCACCTGCGAGTAGTCGAGGTGCTTGAGGGCGACGGCGAGCTGCTCCCGGCTCACACCGGCTCTCTCTCGAAGGAGTGTGACAAGCATTGGTGCGATTCCTTCGTAGAACTTGAGCAATACATTGCCCACGAAACCGTCACATACCACGACGTCGAACGGCCCACGGTCGCTCGCACCCGCAGGAAGATCCCGTCCTTCGATATTTCCCTGGAATCGAAGGCCGGACTCGCTCAACAGCAGATGTGTAGCCTTGGTGGTGGCATTGCCCTTCTCGGGCTCCTCGCCGATGCTGAG
Organism: Gemmatimonadaceae bacterium; assembly: GCA_019186945.1. Classification (GTDB taxonomy): domain Bacteria; phylum Gemmatimonadota; class Gemmatimonadetes; order Gemmatimonadales; family Gemmatimonadaceae; genus JABAQJ01. Next base: position 163,991 of record JABAQJ010000003.1, on the reverse strand, counting down.
CAGTCCGAGCACTGGGTCGGAGCGGCCGAGGATGTCCTCTGCGTAAACGCATCCGAGACGGGCAAACTGGACGAGCTCCGCTGGACTGCAGTCGACGTTCGCACCAGAATCCAGAACCACGATCGGTTGCCGCGCCGTCGGAAAGATCGTGCTGATCGCAGGCCGGATCAGCCCAGTGTGCAGGCGGAGGATCATCGTCGAGAGGGCCATTTGCGCCCCTGTGTTACCGGCGGACACGAACGCGTCCGACGTACCCTCGCACTGCATCCGCAGTCCGACGTGCATCGAGCTTTTCGGCTTGCCGCGCAGCACTCCGCTTGGCTTCTCGGACATGGCGATCACGTCCGGCGCCTCCACGAAATCGAGGCGTCCAGTTTGTGGACGCGCCTCCGCGAACGCTCCGGACAGATGCACTTCCAGTTGGCGCCGAACGATGTCTGACTGGCCGACCAGCTGTATGGTGTGATCCGGACCGAACTCAAGAAGCGCGAGGAGCGCCCCAGCCACCGTCGCGTCGGGAGCGAAGTCGCCCCCCATCGCGTCCAGGGCGATGCGAGCCAAGCGCTACGCTTCCCGGGCCGCGATTCGTTGTTCGCCCGCGTAGTAGCCGCATTCGGCGCACACCCGGTGCGGCCGTTTGGGGCTCTGGCAACGCGGACACGGCTGCAGGACGATCGCCGCTGCTGCCTTGTGCGTATTCCGCGCGCGCTTCTTGCGCTTGGAGGTTCTTCTTTTCGGGACGGCCATGGAAAGTCGTTAGGTAGAAAGGTATCGCTCGTCAGGACGTGGTTCGCGCCTTCCGCAGCGCATCCCACCGTTCATCGCGTACAGATTCACAGCCGCACGGTCCAGCGTTCAAGTCTGCTCCGCAGTGCGGGCACAGGCCCTTACAGTCATCGCGACAAACTACAAGGGCCGGAACGGCGAGAAGCCACTCCTCACGGATCGCGGGCCGCAGGTCCAGCTCGCGCGCCCGACCCTCAATCACATACACATCCGGATCGTCCATCTCCCGATCGCCAGCACGGACGAACAGAAGGTGAACATCCTCGGCAACCGACGCCGTCACTGGCGTCAGACACCGACGGCAATCGGTCGAAACGCTGCCCTCCATTCGACCGGAGAAATAGAAGCGCGACGCGCCGGCTGACGAGAGGCGCCCGGTAACCCGGATATCCCCACTCGGCTTGGGTTCGGTATCGCCCCAGACGCCATCACGAGCATCCAGGCACCCATCAACAATAACAGCGTGGGACTCGAGCGCGGTGAGGTCGAAGGACAACATGGCCCAACAACCTAAGCGTCCCGTGCCCTGTCTTCAAGTCTGCTTGAATGCACAACTTACGCTCTGTCCTTGGCGGCGCTCCCGGGGCAGAAGCCGTTCAGCGCTCGTTCACCTGCCTGTTTGCAATCAACTCCATTTCCGCGAAGAAGAAACCCGACTCTCGTTTGGCGTTTTCGTCCGAGTCTGAAGCATGAATCGCATTCCGTTCCTTCGATTCGGCATAGAGGCGGCGCACCGTACCATCGGCGGCCTCCGCCGGGTCTGTTGCTCCGATGACCCGGCGCAGTTCCGCCACCGCATCGGCACGTTCCAGTACCAGCGGCATGCAGGGCCCCGAAGACATGAAGGCAACGAGCGACCGGAAGAACGGTCGCTCCTTGTGAACCTCATAGAAGCCCTCTGCCTGTTCGGTTGTCAGACGCGCCACGCGCGCGGCAACCACCCTGAACCCGGCCTGCTCCAAATGCGCAACGATCTGCCCGGACTTCCCCGCTCCGAAGGCATCCGGTTTGATAATGGTCAACGTATGTGTCACAGCCATGCGCTTTACGATCCCTCTATGAGTTGAGTCGAGCCTTGACGAGCTCGACGAAGTCCTTTGGCCGCTTGGCTACGCCCATGCCAGCCTCCTGGAAGGCCGCGATCTTTTCGGCAGCCGTGCCGGACGCACCGGAGATAATCGCTCCGGCGTGGCCCATGCGCCGCCCCGGCGGTGCGGTTTGTCCAGCGATGAAGCCGACGACCGGTTTCGACATGTGCTCGCGTACGAACGTCGCGGCTTCCTGCTCATCAGTACCGCCAATCTCGCCCATCATGCAGACGACCTTCGTTTCCGCGTCCGCCTCGAACGCAGCCAGACAGTCGATGAAGTTCGTCCCGCTTATCGGATCGCCACCGATGCCCACGCACGTGGACTGACCGATTCCAGCGCGCGTGAGCTGGTACACGACTTCGTACGTCAGTGTACCCGAACGCGATACCACGCCGACGGAACCGCTGGCACAGATTCGCCCGGGGATAATTCCCACCTTTGCCTGGCCGGGCGTAATGATTCCGGGGCAGTTTGCGCCCAGCAGACGAGCTCCGCGCTCCTTCACGTACGGATACACGCGCGCCATGTCGAGTACCGGGACGCCCTCAGTGATGGCTACGATGAACGCGATCCCGGAATCCGCGGCTTCCATGATGGCATCCGCCGCAAACATCGGCGGGACGTAAATGACCGACGTGTTCGCTCCCGTCGCTTGGACGGCGTCGGCGACGGTGTTGAAAATTGGCACGACGGACTCGAAGGTCTGCCCACCCTTCCCGGGAGTGACCCCAGCAACGATACGCGTGCCGTATTCGATCATCTGCCTTGCGTGGAACGACCCGTCTCGGCCAGTGATTCCCTGCACGATGACTGTCGAGTTCCGGTCAGCGAATATGCTCACGCGGCCTTTCCTCCAGTTGCCAGCGCCACGGCGCGCTGCACGGCTTCGTCCATGTCGCTCGAAGCAGAGAAGCCGTTCTCGGTAAGGATCTTCATTGCCAGTTCTTCGTTGGTTCCGGTCAAGCGAATGACAATCGGCACCTGCAACGGATTGGTCTTCGTCGCGGTGACGATGCCGTTGGCGACGTCGTCGGTGCGTGTGATGCCACCGAAGATGTTGAAGAGTATGGCTTTGACGTTTGTGTCGGCGGTGATTATGCGCAGCGCGTTCACCACCTTTTCGGGGTTGGACGATCCGCCGATGTCGAGGAAGTTGGCCGGTTCGCCCCCGTAGTACTTCACTAGATCCATCGTCGCCATGGCCAGCCCCGCACCGTTGACGCAACAGCCGACGTTGCCGTCGAGCTTGATGAACGTGAGTCCGGCATTGCGGGCCTGCACTTCGCTCGGCGCTTCCGCGCTCTCGTCGCGCAGGACGGCAATCGATGACCGACGATCGAGTTCGTTGTCATCTATCGCCATCTTCGCATCGATAGCTACAACCTCGCCGGCCGGCGTCACTACCAGGGGATTGATCTCCGCCAGAGAACACCCACTGTCGACGAACGCGCGATAGAGCTGACCCATGATCCTGGCAGCGGCTCGCGCCTTGGCCAGGTCATCGTACAGAAAGAACCCGAGTCGCATGGCCTGGAACGGCAGCAGGCCGTAGCGCGGGTCGATCGGCAGTTTCAGGATCTTTTCGGGCGTGGTCGCCGCGACTTCCTCGATGTCGATTCCACCGGCCGCGCTCACCATGAATACGGGCCGCTTGCTGGCGCGGTCCATGATGATCCCGACGTAGGCCTCACTGGCGATATCGGCGGCCTCCGCCACCAAGACCTTCTGTACCGTCAGGCCCTTGATCGACATGCCGAGGATGGCCTGAGCCTTCTCCCGCGCTTCCTCGGGTGACTTTGCCAGCTTCACACCGCCCGCTTTTCCCCTGCCGCCGACATGGACCTGCGCCTTGACGACGACCGCCTTGCCAATGCGCCGCGCTATGGCTTCCGCTTGGTCCGGCGTGGTTGCGATCTCGCCCGGCGGTATCGGGACGCCTGCTGCGCGAAGAATCTCCTTCGCCTGGTATTCATGAATGTTCACGGGTTCTCCACCATGTTTCCGGAAATGAGGTCGATCAAGTTAGCGGATTCGGATGCGCAACAGGCGCCCGAGCGCGTCGTATGCGAGCCCGAAAGAACGAAAGTCGCCGCGACGCATCGCCTCTCGCATGTCGGCATACACCCCTGCAACGCGCGATCTGAACTCCTCTATCGAGATGGGAGCGTCCGGGAGGCGGGGTTCTGGAACGCCGGCGGCGGCGGCGATGCTGGTTCCCACGCCGAGCGAGTCGCCGGTCAACACGGATGTCGCGAGCGCTTGGACGGAGCCATCCGATCGCACGACGTAGGCGGTCTGAATGAACGATATGCTGGTGTTGCGCGGGATGACGCGAACCGGACCTCTCAAGATGTGGGCATCGCGCGGTATCGACGCGGTGACGCTATCCGGCAAGCGCTGCAGACGTTCCAGCACGTACCCCCAACGGGGCGATCCCGCGCGCCACTCATGCCACCGAGGCTCGTAGGACGACCCACCGGCAATGTTTACCAGACCGCGAAGTCGGTCGGCCGCATCGAGGATGGGGATCGAAACGACGAGGTTGCGAGTCGCATCGTCTACGAACGGCGCCGTTCGGTCGAGCGTGAACATTCGGTCGCCACCGGTCCATTTCGGGAGATGTGAAGGTGGGAGGTACTCTCCTCGCACGCCGACCTGCGCGAACGCGGCGGCCTGGATGAGCGTCCCATCGACTGCCGGCGGCAGGCGACTGGCGAGATCGTCCTCGACGTCGGTTGCCGCGACGAACAGCGAGGGAAAGCGACGCATCCAGCTCTGCGTGAGCGGGTCTGGCGATTGATCGGCCACGGCGCGCACGCGGCCGGTGTGGGCGTTTACGATGGCGATGGCCGCGTGCCGTAGATAGTGAACGTCACGATCGCCGAAGCGCATCGCATCGCTCAGCGGATAGGTGGACGACGCGGCATAGAGATGCATGACCCAGAGAAGAGAATCCCGCCAGGCGAGCGGCCTCACGTCCGGTGACGCAACAAAGAATGGATAGAGTGCCTGGACGCGATCGCGCACACTGCGTCGCAGGACGATGCGACCGCGGGCGGGAACTTCGGCGCCGAGCAGGCGAGGGTTCTGAAGACTCCATGCGTGAGCGATCCTGCTGGTGAGCGAGGACAGGTCACTCCCGGCGACGCGATCCGCGCTGTCAGCCACCACCAGGTAGCTCGACACCGAGTCGAAGACGAGCACCGCTCGCGCGATCGACGCCTCGACGCCCGGGACGTCGATGCGTTCGAGCGGCATGCCGCGTTCTCCCGTGACGTCACCTGCGAATCGAGTGAGCGACCAGCCGGCGACCGGGTCTGCGGCCTCCGGGCCTGTTGGCGGCGGGACCGCGAGAGCGATTGGCGGGCCATCGCTGACGTCCCAGCCTAACGAGCCAGCCGGTCGGGCACTCCGTCCACTGCGACCGGCCGCAAGTTCGAGCGCTGGGGTGTCCCACAGGGCTACGCCGCGCAGCCCCGGACCCGGCGCTGGCGCGGCCCTCGCATCGTCCTTCGTAAGGCGATCGACGTCGTACGCGCGTCTGGTATACCCGTTTCGTGTGGTAAGGTAGGGCCGCTCCCGAAGGTCTGGATCGTCCGGAGTGACGAACCGCTGAGCCACTGGCGGAACCGCCTGACGGAGTGTCAGGGACACGAGCAGGACAGCGGACACCGAGAAGAACGCCAGCTTCACCTGTCCCATCCATCCTGACCAGATCACCAACAGAGCCGCTGCGACGGTGACGAGCGCCAGGACGAGGTTGACGGGGATGCCCACCCGGTGGTCGATGGCGGTGAAGCCCCCCAGGGCGCCGCTCCCGCTATTCAACAGCTCATAGGCATCGAGCCGGAAGTTCCAGCCGAGGAGGACAAGGAGCGCAGCGCCCAGCGCAAAGAGATGGCGACGGACGTGTCCCGTGACACGCAACCGTCCTCCTTCCCAACGCAGGCTGGGCGTGAGCGCATAGAGGAAGAGGACGAGCAGAGTGACCGCGATCAACGCGATCAACGCCCACAGGTGCAACGCGGACTCGAGCGGAAGCCAGTATACCCAGAACGCCATGTCGAACTGGAAGTACGGGTCGGTTTCGCCGAACCGTTCCCCGTGGCGAATCAGTTCCAGTGACATCCAGTCGTCGTGGGGCAGCGCCAGCATCGCAGCAATGACCAGCGTGAGCACTACGACGCCGGCCAGCAGGTACCGCCCGGATACTTCCTCGCCAATCTCCAGATTGCCTACGCGCCGTGGCAGAACGAGCGCTGCAACCGAGGCGCGAACCGCGAACAAATTGGCGAATACGAAAACGGCGCCGACCAGGAACGTGGCACCACGCAGGAGGAACAGATTCCAGCTTCGCACCTGCCAGACGTCGGCGGCTCCTAACGACTCATACCATCGGTAGTCGACGTACCATCCAGCGAGCGCGCGGCCGACAAGCAGGAGGAGCGCAATCGCTACGACCGCACCGACCAACCATCGGCGCGATCCCACGCTACGGCGCGACCCCCTGCGCTCGGAGCCATCCTTCCATTTCGCCCTGGATTTCCGCGAGGCGCGCCTCGGACAGCGCTTCGTACCTCGTCACCAGGACTGGCTGCGTGTTGGAGGCGCGGATCAGTCCCCAACCGTCTCCGAACAGAACCCGCACCCCGTCAACGTCGATCACCTCGTGCGTTGCCCGGAAGTGTCGTGATGCCGCGTCGACGATCGCGAACTTCCGCTCGTCCGGGCAGTCAACGCGCAGTTCCGGCGTGCTGACGAACTTGGGCACGTCCGCCAGCAGCGACCCGATACTCATCCCGGAATCGGCGACGATGCGAAGCAACCGTGCCCCGCCGTACATCGCGTCGTCGTGCCCGTAGAAGCCCTCGGCGAAAAACATGTGACCGGACATCTCGCCGGCTATCGGTGCGTGCAATTCCTTCATTCTTTCCTTGATCAGCGAATGGCCGGTCTTCCACATCACCGGCACGCCTCCCGCTTCGGAGATCGCGTGAGGCAGCGCTTGCGAGCACTTCACGTCGAAGATGATCGATTGCCCTTTCCCCGTACGCGAGAGTACGTCACGAGCATAGAGAATAAGAACGTGATCGCCCCAGACGATCCCGCCAGCTTCATCGATCACGCCGATGCGATCCGCATCGCCATCGAACGCGATCCCGACGTCCGCGCCCGACCGCCGAACCTCGGCGACGATGTCGTGGAGGTTTTCGACGACTGTGGGATCCGGATGGTGGTTCGGGAACGTACCGTCGGACGTGCAGAACAGATACGTGGCGTCCACGCCAAGCCGGCTGAACAGCTTCTCCGCCACCAGGGAACCCGCACCGTTTCCGGCGTCCACAACGACCTTGAGCCGGCGCGACAGCGTTCCGATCCTGCCGACCACATCGTCGACATACCGATCGATCAGTCGCTCCTCCGTCACCGATGCCGGCCCGGACGTGAACTGTCCCCGTTCGATCAGGCGCCGCAACCGCTGGATTTCTTCGCCGTGCACCGAGTCGAACCCGACACACAGCTTGAATCCGTTGTATTCGGGCGGGTTGTGCGAACCGGTGATCTGGATGCCGCCAACTACTGGCAGCGCGTGCAGTGCCCAGTACAGGACGGGCGTCGGGACGACGTCGATGTCGATAACGTCGACACCGGAGTCCGTGAGCCCACGAACCAGAGCATCGCGCAGTGCGGGGCCGCTGGGCCGGTTGTCGCGTCCGACAGCGACCGAACCGGAGATGCCGCGTTCGACGAGGAGCGCGGCGAAGCCACGACCGACGCCGTAGGCGGCCTCCTCTGTCAGATCCTTGCCAGTGATGCCACGAATGTCGTATTGCCGGAAGATTCCTGGTGAGATCGCCATGCGGGCATGAGGACAGGAGATGGGCGGCGGCGCGCGGCTCTCGGGATCAGCGGGCTACCGCCGACTGTGTGAAGTTCGGTTCCACCTGAGGCGCCAGCGGAACGAGATCCACGCCGGTTCTCGTCCAACGAGCTACTGGATCGGGGAAAACGCCGAAGATCAGTATGATGCCAGCGGATGCGGCGATGATGAAGCGTGATAGTCCGTTCGTCGGTGGAAGCTGGTCAGCGCCCTCCGGCCGGGGCTTCATGAACATCGCCATCACGACGTAAAGATAGTAGCCCGCGGAGATCGTCGTCGTCAGCACCAACAAGACCGCCAGACGCGTTTGTGGCGCTGAGGCTTGCAGCGCGGCCTGAAGGACGTACCACTTCGCGAAGAAGCCCATCCCGCCGAAGACCGGGAAACCAAGCATCGCGAGCATGAACACTGCCATGGCGATAGCCATGCCCGGTCTCACAAACCACAGGCCGTTGTAGTCGTCGATGCGTTCCCGCGGCGCCCCAGGAGAACCCAGTGCGACGATTACGGCGAACGCCCCCATGATCGCGAACGTGTAGGCGACCAGATAGAACAGGAACGCGGCCGCGGACTGGGTTGTCCCCGAGGCAACGGCAACGAGGATGAATCCGGTATGGCCGACGCTCGAGTAGGCGATCATTCGCTTCAGGTTGCGCTGTTGCAACGCAACGATATTGCCGACGCACATGGTAATGGCGCTGAGCCACCAGATCGCATCATGCCACTGCGCATAGACGCCACCGAGCGCGGCGAGCCATACCCGAAGGAACGCCGCGAACGCTGCGGCCTTGACCGACGCTGCCATGAATGCCGTAATGGGTGTCGGTGCGCCTTCGTAGACGTCGGGAGCCCACATGTGAAACGGTGCTGCCGCCATCTTGAACCCGAACCCCACCAGCAGGAGAGCCACGCCGACGAGCAGCATCGGCGTCTGCTCCAGCTTCAACGCGACGATGCGTTCGCTGATCACCTGGAAGTTGGTCGCACCGGTCGCCCCGTAGATCAGCGCGATTCCATAGAGGAAAAAGGCGGTCGAGAATGCCCCGAGCAGGAAGTACTTGAGCGCTCCTTCGGCGGCACGCGGGCTGCGCCGATCGATTCCCGTCAGGATGTAGACGGCTATCGACATCGTCTCGATGCCGAGGAACAGCATCATCAGGTCGCGCGAGGCAACCATCAGCATCATGCCGCCGGTGGCGAGGAGAATCAGGACATGCGCTTCGGCGGCGAAGATTGCCTCGCGGGCGTTGTAGTCGAGCGACATCGCGATCGCTATGATGGCGCCGACGAGGAAGACCAGATCGGCAGCCCAGCGGAAGCCGTCGACGGCGACGATGCCGGGCCCCGCGGACCATCCTCTCGTGCTCGCCGCCACCACAAGGAGCAGCGTTGCGGCGGCTACCGCGATTGCCGCCACGCCAATGCGCCGCTGGTGTGCCGCACCATCCCTGCCAATGGCAGACCAGAGCAGGAGAGCCATCGCGCCGACGAACAGGAACAGGTCCGGCGACATGGCCATCGCCAGATCAAACGGCCGTGAGAGGTCGAATCGCATCTAGTTTCCTCCCCCGCCGGACGTCAGCGCAGGTAGCTGGTTGGCGCCACGCTGTTCCACCAGTTGTACCAGTTTCGTCGCCGAGGCCTCCATCCGTTGCAACACGGGCTTGGGATAGACACCCAGCCAGAGAATGCCGATCAGAAGCGGTGTGAGGAGACCGATCTCGCGCCAGTTCAGGTCCGGCAGAGAGCGATTCGACGGCTTGTCGAATGCATTGTAGATCAGGCGTTGCAGCGCCCATAGCAGGTAGGCAGCCGACAGTATCACTCCGATCGCGGCCACCGTCGTCATGTACGGCACGGTCTTGAAAGAACCGAGCATCACCAGAAACTCGGAGACGAATCCGTTGGTTCCGGGCAGTCCGATCGAACTGAGCGCCACAATCGTCAGGATCGTCGACCAAATCGGCACGACTTTGGCAATGCCGCCATAGTCGGCGAACATCCTCGAGTGCTTTCGTTCATAGATCATCCCGATCAGGAAGAACAGCGCACCGGTGGACAGGCCGTGGCTGATCATGACCATCAACGCTCCCTGGATGCTCTCCCGCGTATTCGCGAAGATTCCGAGCATGACCATGCCAAGGTGGGCCACCGAGGAGTACGCGACCAGCTTCTTGAAATCCGGTTGCACCAGCGCCACCAGAGACCCGTAGATCACACCGATCACCGCCAGTGCGAGGACAGTGGTGCGCACCGTCGGGTGCATCGCCACGCCCGGGAAGAGCGGCATCGCAAATCGCAGGAAGCCGTAGGTCCCCAGCTTCAACAGGATTCCCGCTAGGATGACCGAGCCGGCTGTCGGTGCCTCCACGTGTGCGTCGGGCAACCAGGTGTGGAACGGGAACATCGGGACCTTGACGGCGAATGCCAGAAAGAACGCCCCGAACAGGAGAAACATGGCCGTGGGCGACAGTCCGCTCACCGCCATGATCGCGTCGTAGCTGAAGTTGGGCTTCCCCTCCATGATGCCGGCCTGGAGCCCAAGGTAGATGATCGCCACCAGCATGAGCAGCGATCCAAGCATCGTATAGATGAAGAATTTGATGCTGGCGTAGATCCTTCGGTCCCCACCCCAGATGCCGATTATGAAGTACATCGGCACGAGCATCACCTCCCACATCACGTAGAAAAGGAACAGATCCTTCGCAACGAACACGCCGAGCATGCCGGTCGTCAACACGAGCATCAGCGTGTGGTATCCGTTGACCTTGCGCCTGATGCTCGTCCAGCCGCCGAGGATCGCCAGCGGCATGAGCATCGTGGTCAGCAGGACCATCATCACCGAGATCCCGTCCACGCCGACAGTGAACCGCGCTCCCCAGACGTCGATCCACGGCAGATCGACGACGGCTTGCCAACCCGTGTCCTTCTGGTCGAGCGACCACCAGAGCCCGATCGACAGCACGAACTCCAGCACCAGAATAGCGAACGTCATTCGTCGCGCTGTTGTGTCCGCGACGTCGTTGCTCGTCCCACGCGACAGAACGCCCTGCAGCCAGACTGCCAGCGCGCCCACAGCAGGAAGGATGAGCAACGCTGGCAGGATCCAGCCGTTGTAGCCGATGGAAGCAAGGAAGTCGCTCATCTCGTCACCGCAGTGAGAAAGCGCTCAGGACCGCGATGACTCCGATGACCAGCACCCATGCGTACGTTCCCGTTCGACCAGTTTGCAGACGCGCGCCAAGCCAACCGAACCCCCGCGCCAGATACGCGCTTCCGTTGACGAACAGGCCGTCGATGATGCCAGCGTCCAGCCCGCGCCAGAGAATGCCTCTAGAACCGCTTTCGATCGGGCGCACGACGATGCGATCGTAGATCTCGTCAACGTAGTACTTGTGCTCAAGTACGCGCTCGAAGCCTTCTGCCTCCGGCGCCTCCGCTTTCGGAACGAGCGCCGCAGGTTTGAGCCGGGCGAATGCGATGGCAATACCCGCGACTGCGATCGCCACGGCGATCCCGACCAGCGTGTATTCGGTGGTGGCGGTCATGTGCGCTTCCGCGCCATGCGTCACCTGCAGGGCGGCGTCGCCGGAAACCGGCTCCAGCCAGTGGTGCAGCGCCTGGATCGGTCCGGCCGGGAAGAAGGCCGGCAGATTCAACCAGCCACCCACGGCGCTCAATACGCCGAGTGCCACGAGCGGCCCGGTCATGATCCACGGTGCCTCATGCAGGTGCTCGCGCTCCCGCTCGCCGGACCGGTTCGGGCCGTGGAAGGTGTAGAGCATCATGCGAGTCATGTAGATGGCCGTCAGCAGGGCGGCCGCCAGACCAAACACCCAAACGGCATAAAGGACGGCGGAACCGGGAATGCCGAACCACTGCGCGTCGGCGAGCGTCGAACCGTGCGTTCGCGCGAACACGGCGCCGAGGATTTCATCCTTGGAGAAGAATCCGGCAAATGGGGGGATCCCGGCGATCGCCAGCGTAGCGATCCACATCAGGACGAACGTGACCGGCATGAACTGCTTCAGACCGCCCATGTTCCGCATGTCCTGCGCGTCCTCGTGACTTCCAGTGTGGTGATACGCCTGGTGCATCGCGTAGATCACCGATCCCGAGCCAAGGAACAGCAACGCCTTGAAGAACGCGTGCGTGACAAGATGGAAGATGCCAGCGGCGTAGGCTCCCACGCCGACCCCGACGAACATGTAGCCCAGCTGGGACACCGTGGAGTACGCGAGCACCTTCTTGATGTCCCACTGCTTGAGGCCGATCGTCGCGGCGAACAACGCGGTGAGCCCGCCAACGAGCGCAACGGTGAGGCTGGCGGCCGGAGCCATCGAAAACAGCGCCGCACTCCTCGCGACGAGGTACACGCCGGCGGTGACCATCGTGGCCGCGTGGATCAGGGCAGACACCGGTGTCGGACCAGCCATCGCATCCGGCAGCCACACGTAGAGCGGAATCTGCGCACTCTTGCCCGCACATCCCAGGAACAGGAGCAGGCAGATCACCGTCACCAGGGCGCTCCCGGCGCCAAGGGCGGGCGCAGCAGCATTCACGCCCGAGAAGTCGAGCGTCCCAAGGTTCGCGAAAAGCAGGAACATCGCGATCAGGAAGCCGAAGTCGCCGATGCGATTGACTACGAACGCCTTCTTGCCGGCGTCGGCATTGACCTTGTCTGTAAACCAGAAGCCGATCAGCAGGTAGGAACAGAGCCCTACGCCCTCCCAGCCGACGAAGAGCACTGGATAGCTGGCGCCTAACACGAGCACCAGCATGAAAAACACAAACAGGTTCAGGTAGGCGAAATAGCGCGGGTAACCCGGGTCATCGCGCATGTAGCCAACGCTGAAAACGTGAATCAGAGCGCCCACGCCGGTGATTACCAGCACCATCACCATCGATAGCTGATCTACCTGGAACGCGGCGTCCACACGGAAATCACCGGCGACCATCCAGGTGAACAGCTGCTTCACGAACGGAGCATCGGGTTGCGCTGCCGCGAGCGCGGCAAAAATGGCAACCGCCAGCAGGAACGCGAGAATGAGTACTGTCGGGCCGACCACGCTGACGATGCTCGCGGACGGATGCCTGGTGGCCTGGTGGCCGTCGTCGTGGGCATCGTGGTGCGCGTCATCTGTGTGCCCGTGGCCGTGTTCTTCGCCCGATGGATCCGCAGGGCCCACGTGCCCAACGGCACGAAGCGACAGCCACCCGTTGATCAGGAAGCCGATCAGTGGGAGGACCGGCACTAGCCAGATCCACTCGGCGACACTCCCCTGCAGCGAGTGCCCCGTCGACGCGACTGCCGCGGTCTGTAGCAGCATCACCCTTTCAAGAGGTTGATGTTCTGGAGGTTGACCGTCTGCCGGTGACGGAAGATCGAAATGATGATCGCCAGCCCTACGGCTGCCTCCGCCGCCGCGACGGTCATGACGAAGACGACGAACACCTGTCCAGTCACGCCGTACTGCCGCGAAAGCGCCACGAACGAAAGGTTCACCGCGTTGAGCATCAGTTCGACGCACATGAAGATCACGATCGCGTTGCGCCGCGTAAGGACACCGATGGTGCCGATGGTGAACAGGACGGCAGATAGAGCAAGGCTTTCTGCGATCATGAAGCTGCCCTCCGTCGGCCCAGCACCACTGCGCCGACGATCGCTACGAGAAGCAGGAGGCTCGTCACCTCGAACGCCAGCAGGTATTCGCCGAATAGTGGTTTGGCGATCGTCCCCAAGGCGTTCAGTGCCTTCAGGTCATCAGCGACGCGGTCGGGCGGCTGCACCAGCGATGGCGGGGCGCTGGACCGGGCCAGCGTCATGATCTGCGCGATGAGCGCCAGGCCGACGAGTCCGGCCGCCAACCGTCCCCATTTGCCGGACACGTCCGAAATCTCCTTCGGATCGCCGAGATTCAGCAGCATCACCACGAAGAGGAAGACCACCATGATCGCGCCGGCGTACACGATGATCTGCACGACGCCTACGAAATGCGCGTCTAGCATGACGTACAGGGCCGCCAGCGCGAACATGACGTTGACCAGCCAGAGCGCGGCGGCCACAGGGCTCTTCCTCGTGACGAACAACAGCGCCGAAGCGATAGCGATCAGCCCGAACAGGTAGAAATTGAACTGATAGAAGAAGTTCGGCATTACTCGCCTTTCGGGTCCGCGGGATCCCACATCTCACAGACGGGATGGGTTTGTGCCGTCAGCCGCTCGAGATCGTAGACGAAACCTTCGCGACTGTACTCGGAGTTCTCGTAGTGACGACCCAGATGAATCGCTTCCTCCGGGCAGACTTCCTGACAGTAGCCGCAGAAAATGCAGCGGAACTCATCGATCTCGAATGCCAGGGGATAGCGGTTTCCCCGCTCGTCCTCGCCAGGTACCAACTTGATGCAGTTGGCGGGACAAATCGTTGGACAGAGCCCGCAGGCGACGCACTTGGCCTTGCCGTCCTCCGTGGTGAGCATGCGGTGCGTCCCTCGCCAGCGGCGCGAGAGCGACTCCTTCTGCTCCGGATACTGCGTCGTGACCTTCTGCTCGAAGAGGTGCTTGAGCGTCCGCCCCATCCCCTGCAGGGCGGCGCGCACGTAGCTCGTCTCCGCGATCGGTCGCTCGATAACCTTAACGCCAATGGCCATCTAGTCCCCCGCTGAAACCGTCAGGTGCGTCCGCGCCCGCGACACCGAGCGCAGCCGGGCCAACTCTTGCGGATCGAGCCGACCGTACGCCGGACTCACTATGCGGCCGCGGTCGAGGATACGGAACATCACAACAGCCAGGACGGCATTCACCGCAAACAGGATCGCGCCGTAGACAAAGTCCCGCTTCAGGCCAGCGGCATCCAGCGCCAGCAGCGTCCCGGCAACGATCACGATGTAGGCCAGTGCGATGGGCAGCAGCACCTTCCATCCGATCGACATCAGCTGGTCGTAGCGGAATCGCGGCAGCGTCCACCGGATCCAAATGAAGAAAAACAGGAAGAACAGGGTCTTGGCGAACATGATCGCGAACGACAGCAGCACCAATGGGAACGAGACGGCGCCGACGTTGTCCGCGCGCATGAAGGGGATGTCCCACCCGCCGAAGAACAGCGTCGCGATCATCGCGCTCTGCGTCAGCATGTTGGCATACTCGGCGATGAAGAATAGCGAGAACTTCATCGCGCTGTACTCGGTGTGGTACCCAGTAATCAGTTCGGATTCGGCCTCCGGCAGATCGAACGGCAACCGGTTCGTTTCCGCAAAGGCAGAAACGGTATACAGGAAGAATCCGACGCCAAGCGTCAGGACGTTCCACAGATGCAGGCTCGCCTGCTGGTTCACGATCTCGTTGAGTGTCACGTTCCCGGCCACCAGCAGGACCGGAATGAGAGACATGCCCATCGAGATCTCGTAGGAGACCATCTGTGCGCTCGAACGCAGTCCGCCGAGCAGTGCGTACTTGTTGTTCGAGGACCAACCCGCCAGCACAATGCCGTAGACTCCGAGCGAGGAGAAGGCTATCACGAACAGCAGTCCGATCGGGAGCGGCGCCAGCTGCATTTCGATTCGTCCCCACGGTGACGCCCACGGCGCAGCAAAAGGAATGACCGCCCACAGTATCATCGCCGGAATGAAGGCCATCGCCGGCGCCAGCATGAACAGAACCTTGTTCGCGTACGGCGGGAGCGTCTCCTCCTTCATGATATTCTTGAGGCCATCGGCGAGCGGCTGGAACAGTCCGCGAGGGCCAACACGGTTGGGTCCGTAGCGGTCCTGCATCCATGCACTGACCTTCCGCTCCGCGAGCGTGGTGTACGCCACGACGATCATGTAGATCGTGAACAGCGCCACCAGCTTCACCAGAGTCGCCACGAACCACGGCCAGAACTCCGCCGGTGCCTGCCGGTCGACTACCTGCAACAGGGCCAGCGAGAGCGACGGGCTCATGCCCTCACCTCGGCATCTGCCTGACTCGCGATACGCCGACCGCGCAGGCCGAGCACCCCGTAGCTCATGCCGGCGAACTCCGTGTGCTCGGTCGCGAGTGCATCGAAGACCGCGCTGGCAGAGAAATACTCAGCGGAATCCCCCAACGCCGTGCACAAACCGGAAAGCACGTACCACGAAGGGCGCGCCAGTCCCGATGGTGCCTTCGCCTGCAGAAATCGTTGCACGCGGCCACGCAGATTGGTGAACGTGCCGTCTTCCTCTACGACGTTGCACATCGGGAGCAGCACATCGGCACGTTCGAGACCCGCCGGCATCGCAGTTCCGGCTACTACAACCGCTGAAGCGCGTCCTGCAAAGGCCACGTCTTCCGGGGCAAGGTCGTGATCGACGATCAGGAGGGCATCGCCTGCCTGCAGACCGCCGAGCGGGGATTCCGATCGCGTCATTCCGAGCAATTCGGCACCCGCGCCGTTGGCCGCCCGATCCGCGCGAAGTGCCAGGTCAACCACGCCGGGCAGTGGCGCTTCGGACCCGTTCGGCATCCGGAAGGCGCCGGCGCCACCGCTCTTCCGGATCAGACGTGACAACAGCCACAACGCCTCGTTCGAGAGATTTGGCGAAGCGAGGACGAAAACCCGCTTTCCCTTCAGGATACGGGCCGCTCCCGCCGTGGCGACGTCCCAGTCCACAGCTTCGTAGCCGCCGGCCCCGCGGATCGCCGGTGACTCCAGGCGGTCACGCCGGTTCATCCAACGGTAGTTCAGCCGTCCGTGATCGCAGATGAAGAACTCGTTGACCTCGGGGTTGGGCCGGGGCTTGAGGCGCATCACCACGTTGTCCCGCGTCTCCACCACGAGGTTGCAGCCCTGCGAACACCCGGTGCACACCGATGCTGCACGATCCAGCTCCCACACCCTGGCCTTGTTGAGGAAATCCTTGGACACCAGGGCGCCGACCGGACAGAGGTCGATTACATTCGCGGCCCACGGATGCGTGAGATCCTTTCCCTCGAACTTGCCGATGTGGGCGCGGTCGCCGCGTTCTTCCACGTTGAGAACCGGGTCATGCGCGACGTCGTCCATGAAGCGCACGCAGCGTGTACAGAGGATGCAGCGGTTCGGGACGTAAACGACATCACCTCCGAAATCCTCCACAGGATTGAATCGCTTCGGGTCGCGATACCGGGACTCGGCCGGGCCCTCCTGGTATGTGAAGTCCTGCAACTCGCACTCGCCTGACCTGTCGCAGATCGGGCAGTCGAGCGGATGATTGATGAGCAGCATTTCGAGCACACCCTTGCGGGCCGTTCGCGCCTTTTCGGTGTGGACGCGAATGACCTGTCCCTCGGCCACCGCGGTGGCGCATGCCGGGGCCAGCTTGGGCGCTTTCTCCACATCCACCAGGCACATCCGGCACGATCCGGCCACCGGCAGTCCCGGGTGATAGCAGTAGTGCGGGATCAGCACGCCGACGGTCTTGGCCGCCTCCAGGACGGACGTACCCGGTTCGACGCTGACCGCTCGGCCTTCGATCGTCAGGTTCACCATGCCGGAGTCCGACATCACGACACCACGACCGGAACTGTGTGGACGGTCTTCTTCGTGATCAGCGCCTCGAAGTCGCCACGGAAGCGCTGCAACGCCGAGACCACCGGCACGGCGCACGAATCGCTCAGCACGCAGATCGTTTTGCCCGTCATGTCATCCGCCACATCCAGCAGTGTGTCGAGATCCTCCGCCGTGCCGTTGCCGGCGACGATTCGCTCGAGGATCTTCGTCGTCCATGCCGTTCCTTCGCGGCACTGGGTGCACTGGGCACAGCTTTCGTGCGCGTAGAAGCGCGCCAGGCGCGCCACCTGCCTGGGAATGCTCTGGGCGTTGTCGATAACTATGCAGCCCGCAGAACCCAGCATGGTGCCAACAGCCGCCATTCCCTCATAGTCCATCAGGGCGCGATCGGCCTCTTCCATGTTGATGATCGGCACGCTGGATCCACCGGGAATGATCGCGCGGAGTTCACGACCGGGCAGCGCACCACCGCAGATATCCCGCAGGAACTCCCCGAAGGGGAAGCCCATCACCATTTCGTAATTGCCGGGCCGGGCGATGTTGCCGCACACGCTCCAGAGCTTCGTTCCAGTGGACTTCGGATTATCCGAGCGCGCGAAGTTCTTGTACCACGCGCCGCCCTGATTCAGGATATGCGGGACGGCCGTGAGCGTCTCGACGTTGTTGATCGTCGTCGGCATGCCGAAAACGCCGGCAACGGCCGGGAACGGCGGTTTGATCCGTGGGTTGCCGCGCTTTCCCTCGATCGAGTTCATCAGCGCGGTCTCTTCGCCGCAGATGTACGCGCCGGCGCCCTTGTGCACCCACACGTTGATCGTCTTGCCCGTCCCCATGGCATTCCTGCCGACGATTCCTGCCGCACGGGCCTCAGCGAGTGCGTCTTCCATCCGCTGCAGCGGTTCGGTGAACTCGCCGCGGATGTAGATGTAGCAGGTCTCGGCGCCGATCGCGTAGGCGCCGATGGCGCAGCCTTCGATCAGGGCGTGCGGCGTCCAACGCATGATCTCGCGATCCTTGAACGTTCCCGGCTCGGACTCGTCGGCGTTGCAGCAGAGATAATGCGGCTTGCCGTCGTCCGGTTTCATGAAGGACCATTTCAGGCCGGTGGGAAAGCCGGCCCCACCCCGTCCCCGCAGTCCAGACTCCTTGATCACGCCGATAATCGCGGCCGGATCCATGCCTAACGCGGTTTCGAGCGCGCGGTACCCACCGCGATCCTTCCACCCTTTCAGCGTGCGCGCTTCGGGATCGCCGAAATGCGTCGACAGCACGAGTGTTTCGCTGGCGTGTGGCTTGTACGGATAACCCATGACGACAGAGTCCAGAGACGTGAAACGATTAGACGACTGACGAGGACGGCTCGCCCTACCGGTAGCGGCCCAGAACGTCCGCGACGCGATCCGCGCTCACCGATTCCAGGAAATCCGAATTGACCATGACCGGCGTCGCGAAGCCGCATGCCCCAAGGCATTCCACTTCTATCACGGTGTAGCGACCGTCCTCGGACGTGACACCGAGTTCACCGCATCCAGTCTGATCGAGGAACGCTCTTACCACATCTTCGGCACCGCACACATGGCACGGTGTGGTCGTGCACACCTGGATGAGGTATTTCCCCACCGGGTGCTGGTTGTACATCGTGTAGAAGGTGACGACACCCTTCACGTACGCCGGCGTGACATCGAGTTGTGCCGCCACCTCCGCCATGCCTGCCTCGCTGACCCAGCCACGCGCCTCCTGCACCATCCAGAGCGCCGGCAACAGCGCCCCCACCTTGCGCGGATACCGCTTTACGAGCTCGTCGAGGCGCACCTTCGCCTCGCCGACGAAGACCGGTTCGTATGGCGCATCGTCGTGGTGCCCCGACCTGATAATGGCGCCAGCGCTGGCGGACGGTCCGTGGCTCATGCGTGAACTGCTCCTGATCGAACGTTAGGCACCGGACTGGTCATCGATCGATCTCTCCCATCACGATATCGATGCTGGCGTTGATCGCGATGACATCCGACAGCAGATGTCCCTCGACCATCCGGGGGATGGCGGACAGGTTGACGAAAGAAGGTGGCCGGATGCGCCATCGCACCGGCTTTGGCGTTCCGTCGGAAACCAGGTAGTAGCCCTTCTCTCCCTTCGGACTCTCGACAGCGACATAGGACTCCCCAGCCGGCGGTCGCGGCCCCTCCATCACCTGCTTGAAGTGATGGATCATGGACTCGATCTCGCTCGTCGCCTTGCTTTTCGGCGGAAGAATGACGCGCGCGTCGGCGACGTTCACGGGGCCGTCCGGGAGCCGGGCGACCGCCTGCTCGAGAATCCGCACGGACTGCCGGAGCTCCTCCATCCTGACGAGGAAACGGTCGTAAACATCGCCGGTGCTGCCGACGGGAACGTCGAAGTCGTAGGTCTCGTAGTCGAGATACGGGAAATCCTTCCTCACGTCGTAGGCGACGCCGGAAGCGCGTACCATCGAGCCCGACAGGCCGTAGTTGACGGCCTCGTCCGCGGTCATCGCGCCAATACCGATCGTCCGCCCGACCCAGATCCCGTTTCGCGTAACCATGCGGTCGATCTCGTCGATCGTGCCCGGGAAGTCCCGGTTGAAGTCGCGCAGGTTCTCCACGAAACCGTCAGGAATGTCCGCGCCCATGCCACCCACGCGGGTGAGCGTGGTCGTCAGGCGCGCGCCAATCCAGCTCTCGAGAAGATTGTAGATCTGCTCGCGCCGCTGGAATGCCCAGAGAAACGGGGTGAAGGCCCCGATGTCGATGCATGTCGTGCCCAGCCAGACGAGATGCGACATGATGCGCGACAGCTCCATCGCGATCACGCGCAGCACGGTGCATCGTGGCGTGATCTCGATGCCGAACAATCGTTCCGCGGCCATGGCAAACGCGACGTTGTTCCCTGGAGAGTTCAGGTAGTCCTCGCGGTCAGTCCACGGAATGATCTGGTTGTACTGTCGGTACTCGCCGATCTTCTCGAAACCGCAGTGGAGATATCCCACGTGCGGGATGCAGCGCACGACCGTTTCCCCATCCAGCTCCAACACCAGGCGGAGCACACCGTGCGTTGCCGGGTGCTGCGGGCCAATGTTGATCAGCATGTGCTCGCCTTCCAGCTCGGGCTCGAGCGCTGCCGGCGGCGGCATCTCGACGACGTTTCCGGCAGCATCCACGACGAGCGGCACACGTTGCGGTCGTCCCTGGGCGTCCAGCCCCGTAGTCGAAAGCGAGACCTCGACCTGCTTCGTGGTCACAGTCTATTCCCCCGTCTTCTCGCCGCGCACCAGGCGGCCCCGCATGTCCACCGGCAGATCCTCGAACGCATCGGCAATCGACAGCTCCTCCATCGAATACCGCGCTTCCGGGTTCGCGGCCAGTGCCTGGACCAGCTGCTCCGAACGCGAGAACCGGCCCCGCAACGGAAAGTCCTTTCGCAGCGGGAAGCCCTCCTTGTACTGCTCCCACAGCAGGATGCGCCGCAGATCGGGATGCCCCTCGAACACGATGCCGAACATGTCGAACGCCTCGCGCTCGAGCCAGTCCGCACCCTTGTATACCGACCACACGCTCGCCACGCGGAGCGGTGCACCAGGTTCGATCAGCACCTTCAGCCTGAGAAAACGCCGGTACGGGAGAGAACGGAGATGCCAGACGACCTCGAGGGGAAGTCCGGCGTCGCGATATTCGACCGCCGTTACGTCGCTCAAGTAGTCGTAGCGTTCCGCAGGATCGTCGTGCAGATAGCGCACGACATCGAGCAGGACGCTGCCGCTCACCACTACGTTCGTCTCGCCCCAGCCAACTTCGGCTCGTACAATTGCCGCTCCGAATCGCTCGCGCAATCGGACAACGCTCGGGTTCATCGGCCCGCCGCGGTGTGGCACGTTTTTCGGCGTTACAGGCGAGGGAGCGCCAGGCTCACCACTACCCGGATACTGGACAGTGATCGACACGCTCACACACTCGATCGCGTCTGGTTCACGGAATTGCCGAACGGCTCCGACAACTCGTCGATCACCGACGGCGGGATGTAGAGATTGCTCCTGGGATCGGGCTCCATTTCCACGCGGAGAGACTCGTCCTTCATGCGTTCGCGCATCACCTTCTGCTGCAACATCATGATGCCGTAGATCAACCCCTCGGGACGCGGGGGACAACCGGGCACGTACACGTCGACCGGAATGATCGTGTCGATTCCCTGCACCACCGCGTAGGTGTCGAACATCCCGCCAGTCGACGCGCACGCTCCCATGGAGATGGCCCACTTCGGCTGCGACATCTGCTGCCAGATGCGCCGGATCACGGGCGCCAGCTTGAATGGCACGCGCCCCGCACAGATCAACACATCCGCCTGGCGCGGCGAAAAGGACATGCGCTCCATTCCGAATCGGGCAAGATCGAAACGGCTGGCGGCGGTGGCCATGAACTCGATGGCACAGCAGGCGGTTCCGAACGGCATCGGCCAAAGCGAATTCGCGCGTGACCAGTTCACGAGAAAGTCCAGCCGCGTCGTGACCCAGCCGTCCTGCGATGAAGGATCGACGGTGATGACGTCCGGTTGGGGACGGGATGTCAGTCCCATTGCAGCGCTCCCTTCTTCCAGACGTAGATGTAGCCAACGAGCAGGATGAGGATGAAAACGATCATCTCGCCGAGACCGAAGAACGACACCGCGCCGGCCGGACACACGCCATTCACGAGCGGTTGCGCACACGAGAGTTGCCGGTAGTAGACGCTCCACGGCAGCATGAACACGGTTTCGATGTCGAAGATGATGAACAACATCGCCACCATGTAGAACTTGACGGAGAACCGTTCGCGCGCATCACCCAGCGGCGGGATGCCGGACTCGTACGGTTGGTCTTTCACCGGCGATGGGCGCGACCGCATGGTGAGGTGGGAGAGCCCAACCATCACCACGGCATTGATCGCCACGAAACCGAAGAGGAGGAGTATTGGAAGGTACGTTCGGTCCATCACGCTCCCTGCTCGTGAAAAATTTCACTTGCGCAGCCGAGAAAACTTATCCATCGCCGCCAAGGAGTGTCAACCAATTCGCGCACGCGTGTTTGCACTCACGGCGGTCGTTGGAAATACAGCGTCGAATCCGTTGTATTGCGCCGCTGTGCACAAGCCTCCAACGCCCTCCGCAGCGTCACCCCGGCAGCGATGGTTCGGCATTCACCTGGTTCGCATGCAGATGCTAGCGCGATGTCGTATTGTCCAGATGACGGCGCACTCGCAATGGTTCGCCGTAACGAGCTGCGCGCCCGGCGAGCCACTGTCAGCACGAAGCGACTGTCAGGCGACGCTTATCCAGTGCCAGTGCTCACCTTCTCGTCGCGCTCGAACAGCGAAGCCATCCAGAAGTCGCGGTTCATGCGCGCGATCTCGTCGATCGAGACGTCCTTCGGACAAGCCTCCTGACACTCGCCGAACCACGTACAGTTGCCGAACGACTCCTCGTCCATCTGCGCGACCATCATCAACGCGCGCCGATAGCGCTCTGGCTGCCCCTGCGGCAGGTGGCTCAGATGCGACAGTTTCGCCGCCGTGAACAGGGAAGCGCTTCCGTTTGGGCAGGCGGCGACGCATGCGCCACAACCGATGCAGGCGGCGGCATCCATCGCCGCTTCTGCGTCTCCCTTGGCGACAGGTAACGTATTGCCATCCGGTGCATTGCCGGTTGCGACAGAAACATAGCCCCCGGCCTGAATGATCCGATCGAACGCACTTCGGTCCACACAGAGGTCGCGTATGACCGGGAACGCGGCCGCGCGCCACGGCTCGATCGTCAGCGTGTCGCCGTCCTTGAAGGATCGCATATGGAGCTGGCACGTCGTCGTCGCCTTCATGGGACCGTGCGCCACACCGTTGATCATCATACCGCAACTTCCACAGATACCCTCGCGGCAGTCGTGATCGAACGCGATCGGTGACTCGCCCTTCTCTGTCAGACCTTCATTGACGACGTCGAGCATCTCGAGGAACGACATGTCGGGCGTGACATCGTCCGCCGTGTAGGTGACCAGACGCCCTTCAGCGTTCGGTGCTGGCTGTCGCCAGACTCTGAGTGTCAGTCGCATCGCTACTTGTAGCTGCGCGTGGCGAGGTGAACGTTCTCGAACTGCAGTGCCTCCTTGTGAAGCACCGGGGCGGCACCGTTAGCCTGGTACTCCCAGGCGGCAACGTACGCAAAGCGCGAGTCGTCTCGCTGCGCTTCTCCATCCGGAGTCTCGTGTTCGGTTCGGAAGTGACCGCCACACGATTCCTCGCGGTGCAGCGCGTCGCGACACATCAACTCCGCGAGTTCGAGGAAGTCGGCAACGCGCCCGGCATGTTCGAGCGACTGATTCAGTTCAGCGCCGCTTCCGGGAACGGTGACGTTCTTCCAGAACTCCTCACGGACGGCAGGGATTAGTCGGAGGGCCTCTTCCAGTCCGGCGGCGTTTCTGGCCATTCCGCAATGCTCCCACATGATCTTGCCCAGTTCGCGATGGAACGACTGGACGGTGCGTTTCCCGCGGATGCCGAGCAACTGCTGTCCCATGTTTTCGACGTTGCGGACGGCGTCACGCAACTCCGGCGCGTCAGGCGCAACCGGCTCGAGCGGCGTGCTTGCCAGGTAGTGGCCGATGGTGTACGGGATCACGAAGTATCCGTCCGCCAAGCCCTGCATCAGAGCGCTCGCGCCAAGACGGTTTGCGCCGTGATCGGAGAAATTGGCCTCGCCGAGTACGTGAAGTCCGGGAATGGTGCTCATCAGGTTATAGTCGACCCAGAGCCCGCCCATCGTGTAATGCACTGCCGGGTAGATGCGCATCGGAACACGGTACGGATTCTCGTCCGTAATCCGCTCGTACATTTCAAACAGGTTTCCGTATCGCTCCCGGATCGTGTCTTCTCCCAACCGCCTGATGGCGTCCGCGAAGTCCAGATACACGCCCAAGCCGCCAGGCCCAACACCGCGCCCCTCGTCGCACACTTCCTTGGCCGCGCGCGAGGCAATGTCGCGCGGCGACAGGTTGCCGAATGACGGGTACTTGCGCTCGAGATAGTAGTCGCGCTCTTCCTCCGGGATCTGTCCCGGACCGCGGGCATCCCCCTTCTGTCTGGGCACCCACACGCGGCCGTCGTTGCGGAGCGACTCGGACATCAGCGTGAGCTTCGACTGGTAGTGCCCGCTCTGCGGGATGCACGTGGGATGGATCTGCGTGAAGCACGGATTGGCGAATAGCGCTCCTCGCTTGTGCGCGCGCCAAATCGCCGTCGCGTTCGATCCCCTGGCGTTCGTCGACAGGTAGAACACGTTGCCGTAGCCACCGGTCGCAAGCACGACGGCGTGGCCCATGTGCGGCGTGATGGCGCCGGTGACGAGATCCCGCACGACGATGCCACGCGCCCTGCCATTCACGACGACGAGGTCGAGCATTTCCGTGCGCGGGAACATCGTAACGCCGCCCTTCGCGATCTCCTTCTCCAGCGCCTGATAGGCGCCGAGGAGGAGTTGCTGGCCGGTCTGGCCCCGTGCATAGAAGGTCCGGGAGACCTGAGCGCCACCGAAGGAACGGTTGGTAAGCAGGCCGCCATACTCGCGGGCGAATGGCACACCCTGCGCCACGCACTGATCGATGATGTTGACGGACAACTGGGCCAAGCGGTACACGTTGGCTTCCCGCGAACGGAAATCGCCACCCTTGACCGTATCGTAGAACAACCGCCAGACACTATCGCCGTCGTTCTGGTAGTTCTTGGCAGCGTTGATCCCACCTTGCGCGGCGATCGAGTGTGCACGGCGCGGCGAGTCCTGGAAACAGAAGCACGATACGTGATATCCGAGCTCCGAGAGCGTTGCAGCAGCGGATGCACCGGCCAGTCCGGATCCCACGACGAGCACGTGATACTTCCGCTTGTTCGCCGGGTTCACCAGCTTCATCTCGAAGCGGTGCTTGTCCCACTTCTGCTGCAGCGGACCGGATGGAATATTGGATCGCAGTTCCATGATGCGGCCTAACGGGCGTGTGCAGTGTAAGTGGTGTCGCCCGCCGGACGGATGGCGCCAGTCAACACTCCGACCGGTACGGCGGAAAAGCCCAGCCAGAGCGCGATCGCCACGATGGTCGCGATCGGGCGCACGAGCGGATGCGCCTTGGGACGCGATAGCCCGAGCGTGCGAATGGAGCTCCAGGCGCCGTGATACACGTGCAACCCGACCACCACCATCATCGCCAGGTAGAACACAGCCATCCCACGCTGCGTCTGGAATCCGGTGACGATGTTGGCGTACGGGTTTCCCTCCAGGAACCCCGGAAGCAGAGTTCCGGACGTGAAGTGCAGGAGGTGAATCACTATGAACAGCGCCAGCAACACGCTGAACCAGCGGATCGTGCGCGAGGCGATGGTGGCCACCTGCAGCCGATGGACGGCGTAGTCTTCCGAGCGCGCGCGCGCGCTGGTGCGCGACAGCTGATACGCGGACACGGCGTGCAGAACCACGGAGGCGAGGAGGACCAGGCGGGCCGGCCAGAGAACCTCGGGCGTCGTGTGAAGGAACCGGGAGTACGCGTTGATCTCGTCCGGGCCCAGGTACGCCAGGAGGTTGGCCGTCATGTGCGTGACGAGAAACCCCGCCATGAGCAGGCCGGTCACCGCCATGACGAGCTTCTTGCCGACGGTGGACGCCCAGAAAAGCGCCACCGGGCCTCCGCTGGCGGATCTTGGCGCGAGGCTGGATGCCATAGGAGTTCCAGATGAAGATGTCCAGGGCCGGGGGCGCTCCGCGGCGACGATCAGATGCTGAGTTTGCCCATCGGCTCGCGTACGGAGTCCGCGCTCCTGCCTAACGCAACGCGTTCCGCTGGCGTCAGATCGACCTCGATGATGCGCTCGACGCCTCCGCGACCAAGCTTGCACGGAACACCCAGGAAAATCCCCGACTGTCCGTATTCGCCCTCCAGCCATGCCGAACACGGCAGGATGCGCTTCTGATCCTGCACGATCGCTTCGGCCATCTGCACGGCCCCGGCCGACGGCGCGTAATACGCCGATCCGGTCTTGAGCAGACTCACGATCTCCGCACCACCGCTGCGCGTGCGCTCGACAATCTTGTCCAGTACCGCCCGATCCATCAACTGCGTAACGGGAATCCCGCTGACGGTCGTGTACGAAATGAGCGGCACCATCGTATCGCCGTGCCCGCCCAGGACCATGGCCTGAATGTCGCGCACAGAAACATCCAGCGCTTCCGCAAGGAACGCCCGGTAGCGCGCCGTGTCGAGTACACCGGCCATGCCGATCACTCGTTGCCTGGGGAATCCCGTCGCTTTCTTCGCCACATGGCACATCACGTCCAACGGGTTCGACACCACGATGACGATGGCGTTGGGTGAGGATCGCGCGATGCTCTCCGAAACCGACTTCACGATGCCGGCGTTCGTGTTCATCAGATCGTCGCGCGACATGCCCGGCTTGCGCGCGATGCCCGCCGTAACGATGACGATTTCGGAACCTTCCGTCTCATCGTAGCCGTTGGTCCCGATGACCCGGCTGTCGTAGAGCTCGATCGGCGCTGACTGCCATTGGTCCAGTCCCTTGCCCTGCGGAATGCCTTCTGCGATGTCCACCAGCACCACCTGCCTGGCAAGTTCCTTCTCGGCGACGCGTTGGGCTGCCGTGGCACCCACGTTGCCGGCGCCGACAACCGTGATCTTGTTGACCATGTCTTGTGCGAGTGTGAGAGAAGTGCGGCTCTGGCAACTTAGCCGCGCTTCCACAGGGCTTCAACCGCGCGTCAGCCGCCGACCTGCGACAACGCGCGCAATCCTCCCACATGCAGTTGAAGCAGCCGATGCTCCTTCGGCTTTTCCGCGAGCGCGCGCACGAACAGCGGCTCGAGCGGGTGCCCCGCACGCAGGGCATCGCGCAGGTTTACTTCGTGATCGCCGTACAGACACGTACGCAGCCGGCCGTCCGCCGTTAGGCGCACCCGATTGCATGAGGCACAGTAGCTGTGCGTCATCGGTGTGATGACGCCCACCGTCCCCAGCGCACCGGACAGCCGGTAATACGATGCGGGGCCGTTCCCGCGCGCCGGCCCCTCGTCCGGCGCCAGCGCTCCCAATTGCGCCACGCGATCGAGCACCTCACGACTCGGGACGACGTGATCCCAGGTGAGATCGCGCATCCCGCCAACCGGCATCAGTTCGATGAACCGAACGTGCCAGGGATGCGCGACCGTCAGGCGCGCGAAATCCTCGATCTCGTCGTCGTTGATACCGCGCATGACGACCATGTTGATCTTGATCGGGCCGAGCTCGGCCGCCTGGGCCGCTGCGGCACTGGCCACCGGATCGAAATCCAGCCGGCGACGGGCGATGGCCTCGATTCGATCCTTTCGCAGCGAGTCCGCGCTCATGTTGACGCGGTCCAAGCCTGCCGAACGAAGCGAAACCGCCATTTCCGGGAGTCTTACGCCGTTCGTGGACAGCGCGATGTCCTCGATGCCCGGCACATCACGCAGCATCGAGATCAGCCGCTCGAGGTGCGGGCGAATCGTCGGCTCTCCACCCGTCACCCGAAGCCTTCGCAAACCCAGCGGCGCCAGCTGCCGGACAACCTCGGCAATCTCCTCGTAACTCAGGACTTCGTGCTTTGGGAGCCACGGCAGTCCTTCCAGCGGCATGCAATAAACGCATCGGAAGTTGCACTTGTCCGTGACCGAGATGCGCAAGTACTCGATCTGTCGCCCGAATTGATCTCGGAGCGCCTCGCTCATCGGGCCGCCTCCGTACTCGCAACAGTGGGATCCACCCACTCCCGCGTTCCGTCGACATAATGCTCGCGTTTCCAAATCGGCACGCGCAACTTCAATGCTTCGAGCATATGTCGTAATCCGTCCAGGGCAGCGGCGCGATGCGCGTGCGCTGCGGCTATGACGACGCTCGATTCGCCGACCCTCAAGTAGCCGAGCCGGTGCTGGAGAGCGACGCGAACGCCGAAAAGCTGCGACGCCTCGGCCATGATACGCCCGAGCTCCCGCTCCGCCATGGCGTCATAGGCCGAGTACTCGATGCCGTTGACCAGACGACCGTCGTTCTCGTTGCGCACTGTGCCGATGAACAGGGCAACCGCGCCATGAGCTTCGCTGGACACCGCTGCAATGAGCGCGTCAAGCTCGATCGGGCGTTCTGTTAGAAGTGACATCACCTAGCCACCTGCAACCGGCGGAATGATGGCAACTTCGTCGCCGTCGACGACCACGCGATCGAACGTAGCATACTCTGCATTCACGGCCATCAGAGGCTTCACCGGGAGCGCTGCCGCTCCGGGCAGCATCCTGATACGGTGCAGTACGTCCCCAACCGAACTACCCGCAGCAAGATCGAGCGGCAACTCGGGCGTGCCGAGGGCATCCGCGTAGGACGCAAACAGGAGGACGCGCACAGTCATGGTACTCGCAGAATACACTACGGCAAGCGTCCGCAACATAGCGACAACGAGAAGGCCCCAGCGCTGGTGCCTGGGGCCAATGGTGACTCACGATTGACGGGTCAGTCGTCTGGGTGAGTGCCGCCGGGAAGCGGCTCGAGGTCGGCGACCATCGCGCGCAGCTCTTTCGATGGCTTGAAAACGGGGACTGGCCGAGCGGAGACTTCGACTGGCGAACCCGTGCGAGGGTTTCGCGCCATCCTCGTCTTGCGGTGTCGGATCTTGAACGTGCCGAAACCGCGCACTTCGATGTTCCGCTGTTGCTGGAGCGCTTCCTTGATCGCTTCCAGAAAGGAATCGACAACGCGCGCGCAGTCCTTCTTGGAGATCAACGGACCGGCTGTCCGCGAGATCTGCTGAGTGACGCGCTCGACGAGGTCGGCTTTTGTCATTGCGTGGCCCTCGTGGCCCCGGTTGGCCCCAAAAAAATGCGGTCCCAGTCACGACAACTGCGAGCCGAACTTAGGTCGTTAACTATTGTGTGTCAAGCGTTTGGGCCACCTCGCCCTAGCCTTCTCCGAGGGCCGTCATGAACTCCGAAAAGAGCGGCCGTGCGTCGTGCGGCCCCGGAGCTGCCTCGGGATGATACTGGACACAGAATACTGGAAGCTCGCGATGACGCATCCCCTCGATGGTCCCGTCATTGAGGTTGATATGAGTCACCTCGAGCTCAGGCGCTCCCGGGATCCCCTGCTCCGACCCACTGACGGCGAAGCCGTGGTTCTGCGATGTGATCAGCACTTTCCCCGTCGCCAATTCGCGAACTGGGTGGTTTCCGCCTCGATGTCCGTAGGGCAGCTTCTCCGTACTCGCGCCGAACGACAGTCCAACGAGCTGGTGGCCAAGGCAGATGCCTAGAATCGGGATCCCCTTTTGTGCGATTGTCCGAATGGTCGCCGGAGCGTAGGTGACGGCAGCCGGATCGCCCGGTCCGTTGGCGAGAAAAACGCCATCTGGTTCTCGCTCCAGAACCGCCTCTGGCGGCGTATTCGACGGCACGACCGTGACTCGACACCCCTCTGACTCGAAGAGCCTGAGGATGTTGCGCTTTATGCCGAAATCGTACGCCACGATGTGCTTCGACGCGGTCGGACCTCCCCATGAATACTCGGTCTTTGCAGAAACCACAGAGGCGAGGTCCAATCCAATCATGCTGGGGCATGCGTCAAGCATGGCACGAGCGTCATCGGTCGCCGCGTGTCCAACGCCGATGACGCCCCGCATCACACCGGAAGACCGTAGATGTCTCGTGAGTTGGCGTGTATCGACGTCCGACAGGACAGGGATTCCCGCCTCGGCGAGCCAGGACGACAAGTCTCGATCTCCACGCCAGTTCGAATAGCTGCGGGACATGTCACGCACGACGATTCCGGAGACCTGCGGGCCACCGGATTCTCCGTCTTCGTCATTCACGCCGTAGTTGCCGATCATCGGCGCCGTCATGACGACGATCTGTCCGCGATAGGAGGGGTCCGTGAAGACCTCCTGGTAGCCGGACATGTTGGTAGTGAAGACCACTTCAGCCACGGCTGGCGCCGCCTCGGCAACCAGCCGACCGTGAAAAAGGGTTCCATCCTCGAGGAGAAGGAACCCTTGTCGTCGTTCGGCAGCAACGGTCACGTCAGTGCGCTTCGCCTCGTTAGGGATTCTTGGGCGTCGACGTCGGAGAAGGGGTCGTAGCAGGGGCCTTCTCGGCGGGGCTCAGTGGTATGGCTGGATTGCTGCTGGTCGACGGTGCCGGCGTCGCGGCAGGCGCCGTCGCCGGTGATTGGCCGACTGGTTGATCGAGAACCGACTTGGGAACTCGACTACCGGCGTTCATCAGCTGGAGCACGAACGAGAGGAGGAGGAATGCCCCGCCACCCCACCAGCTGATCCGCGACAGGAAGTTGCTGGCCTGCCTGGTACCGATGAATGCATCTGACGCGGTGGTGGCACCACCGAAGCTCGAAGCCAGACCGCCGCCCTTGGCCGCTTGCAGCAGGATGGCGCCTGTGATGACAAGAGCGTCTAGAATGAGAAGAATCAGGATGAACGTGTACATGCGAAACTCAGAACGGGAGACCGCTTTGGTGAAACGGCGTAATATCGCCGGGGTTGGAAAGCGAAATCAAGCGCGAGCGATCGACGTCCATCCTTCGGCATCGAGGCTTGCTCCGCCCACCAGCAGTCCGTCGACACCGTCCGCGGAAAGCAGCGCCGTGGCGTTCCCTCGGTTCACGCTACCGCCGTACAGGATGGGAACGGATCGGGCGCGCTCACCGACCTGAGACCGAAGCGCATCGGCGATCACCGCGTGTACCGCACTCGCATCCGCTGGCGTGGCCGTCTTGCCAGTGCCTATGGCCCACACCGGCTCGTAGGCAATGAGCATTCCGCCGACCGCATGCGGCTCCACTTCAGCGATGCCGGCACGCAGCTGGCGCAGGACCACAGCCTCCGTCTGGCCGCTTTCTCGTTCGTCGAGTTTCTCACCGACACACAGCATGGGAATCAGCCCTGCCCGTACGGCCGCGGCGACTTTTCGCGCAGTTTCGGCGTCCGTCTCTCCAAAAACGTGGCGGCGTTCGGAGTGACCGATGAGTGCCAGCGTCGCACCCGCATCGCGCGCCATCGGCGCCGAGAGCTCCCCTGTGAAAGCGCCCTTGTCCTCCCAGTAGATGTTTTGAACCCCGACCTGAATGTCCGGGCGATCCTTCAGGGCAGCGAGGACAGTCGTCACCGTCACAGCTGGCGGGAAGAGAATCACCTGCCGATCCTGTCGCCTGGCGTAGTGGGCAAGGAACGTCCGCATGAAGGCACGTGCATCGGACGGGCCGTGATTCATCTTCCAGTTGGCTGCGAGAATGGGTCGTTGCATACGGTTACCGATCTTCGAGGGCAGCGACGCCGGGAAGCGACTTGCCTTCGAGGTACTCGAGAGAAGCTCCGCCCCCGGTTGAGACGTGGCTCATACGATCCTCCAGACCGGCGCGTGCTACCGCAGCGGCGGAGTCGCCCCCTCCCACAATAGTGATCGCTCCGCGTCCTGTTGCCTCTGCCATGGCCTGTGCGATGGCCAGTGTTCCGGCGTCGAACGGCGGCGTCTCGAAGACGCCCATCGGGCCGTTCCAGAGAACGGTGTTCGCCGAAGCGATAGCGCGGGCATAGGAGGCTATCGTTTCGGGACCGATGTCGAACATCGCCTCGTCCATCGGAATTGCGTCACGTCGCACGGCATGCGCCAGTTGCGGCCGGTCCAGGGACGGCGCGACTGTGGCGTCGTGTGGCAACGTCAAGCGAAACCCCGCTCGATCGGTCAGCGATCTTGCCAGATCCACGCGGTCAGGTTCGACGAGTGACTTACCCGTTTCCAGGCCCATGGCGCGGAAGAAAGTGCAGGCCATCGCCCCGCCGACGAGGAGGCCATCGACCTTCGGGAGCAGCGCTTCGATCACGTCGATCTTCCCGGAGACCTTCGCTCCCCCGAGGATCGCGACGAATGGTCGTTTGGGCTCGGCTACGGCCGTGCCGAGGTAGTCGAGTTCCTTTTCCATCAGGAAGCCAGCCACGGCTGGCTTGAGGTACGCAGTCACTCCGGCTGTAGACGAATGCGCGCGGTGCGCGGATCCGAACGCATCATTGACGAAGAAATCGCCGGCTGCCGCGAAGGACTCCGACAGCGCGTCGTCGTTCTTCTCTTCGCCGGCATGGAACCGAGTATTCTCGAGCACGAGGATGTCGCCATCCGCGAGGCCGCGCGTAGCGACTGCGGCCGCTTCGTCGCCGGAGGAACCGTGGAAGCGCACGGGGTGTTTCGTCAGCTCCGACAGCCGTCTGGCGACCGATGCCATGCTGTACCTGGGATCCGGACCCCCCTTGGGGCGACCGAGGTGCGAGAACAGGACCACGCGGGCGCCACGATCCGCCATGTAATCGATCGTCGGGAGCGCCGCACGAATCCGCGTGTCGTCCGCCACACTGCCGTCAGCGTCGAGCGGCACGTTGAAGTCGACACGTGTGAGCGCGCGGCGTCCCCTGAAGAACGCATCCGGAAGGTCCTTCAGTGTCTTCTTGTTCATCGAAGATTGATCCGCGGTCAGTGGGTTCCGACCATTTTGATGAGGTCGACGCAACGGCAGGCGTAGCCCCATTCGTTATCATACCATCCGCTGACCTTGACCATCGTGCCGTCAATGACGTTGGTGCACTTCGCGTCCACGATGCACGAGTGCGGGTTCCCGATATAGTCGGAGGAGACCAGTTCCTCGTCGGTAACCGTCAACACGCCCTTCATGGGGCCGGCAGCGGCGGCTCGCATGGCGGCGTTGACCGCATCGATCGTCGTGGCGCGTTCGACCTCCACCGTCAGCTCCGTCAGGGATACGTCGGGTGTGGGGACACGGATGGCGATACCGTCGATCCTGCCCTTGACCTCGGGGATCACCAGCGACGTGGCCTTGGCGGCTCCGGTAGTGGTAGGGATGATCGACACGGCTGCCGCGCGCGCACGGCGCAGATCCTTGTGTGGGAGGTCGAGCACATTCTGATCGTTGGTGTAGCTGTGAATCGTCACCATCGACGCGTGCTTGAAGCCAAAGGTGTCGCGGATCACTTTCACCATCGGCACCAGGCAGTTCGTCGTGCACGATGCGTTGGAAATGATATGGTGCGACGCCGCATCGTACTTGTCATGGTTGACGCCCATGACGATCGTCAGATCCTCACCCTTCCCCGGCGCGGAAATGATGACCTTCCGTGCGCCCCCGTCGATGTGCTTCCTGGCGTCCGCGGCATTTGTGAAACGACCGGTCGATTCGAGCACGACATCCACGCCCAGTTCCTTCCACGGCAGCGCGGCCGGATCCTTCTGCGCGAAGATCCTGATCGTATCGCCATCGATGGTGATCGCGTCATCGGCGTGGCTCACCGTTCCCCTGTAGGTGCGATGCACGGAATCGTACTTGAAGAGATGCGCCAGCGTCTTCGTGTCCGTGAGGTCGTTGACGGCGACGAAGTCGATACCTGCGCCCGCTTCCTTTGCGGCGCGCACCACCTGCCGGCCGATGCGGCCGAACCCGTTGATCCCTACTCGAATGGCCATGAATGGATTCCCTCGTTATGTGGGGACGTCGCCGAGCGAACGAGCGCGTCCGAAGGTAACATAGCTGACCGCGCGCACACCGCTATCGAACAAGGCAGCGGCGCATGCGTTGAGGGTCGCGCTGGTCGTAATGACGTCGTCCACCAGAACCAGATGCGAACCGCGAAGGCAGGATGGCATGTGGCTGACCCGAAACGCGTTCGCAACGTTGCGCAAACGCTCCTCTGGTGTCAACCGAGCCTGAACTCGTGTCGCCACCGGTCGCATAAGGAACTGATCGTAGGCCGGGATTTTCCACTGTTGCGCGAGTGCGTCGGCAAGCAGACGACACTGATTGTATCCGCGCTCACGCAGTCGCGAGGCAGACAGAGGAACCGGGACGATGCCGCTCCATTCGCTCCGTTCCTCATCGGGCCATGCGAGTCGGCTCATCCGTCTGGCGAGTTCGCCCGCGATCCGATACCACCCTCCGTACTTGAACGCATGGACGATCGGGCCAGCCGACCCATCCGGAACCCAGCACACTGATCGTGCAGAGCGCACATATGCCGGCAGCACGGCACACCAGTGGCAGTTGGTGACCGAGCCAGGATGTCCGCAACGCTGGCATTGCGGGTGCGGAAGGCGTTGCAGCCGAGACCAGCACACGCCGCAGACGAGAGCGTCATCGGCAAGCGGCAGCTCGCGCTCGCAGACGGCGCACACGGGTGGCAGCAACACGTGGGCGATGTTGCGAACGGTCCGGGACAGACGCGAGATGACGTCCAACGATCCTCCGGCAATGGCACGGCAGGCAAACACCGTGCCCCCTCATCGTCCTGCGGCTCTTCGCATGGCATCCCGATCGGGCTCGACGCCGAACCAGCGACGGAACGCGGCCGCCCCCTGTTCGATCAGCATAACGAGACCGTCGGCCGCCGGATGTCCGTGTGCGCGAGCCTCGCGCACCCAACGGGTTTCGGTTGTACGGTATACCAGGTCCGTCACCGCGGCGTCACGCGGAATGAGGTGCACCGGCAGGGGAATGTCCTCGTCGAGCAGGCCCACGGGCGTGGCGTTTACCACGAGACCAGCGGAGCGCACGCAGTCCTCGATATCCGTCACCGGGCTGACGCAGGCGGCGTAGCGCTTCGCCAGCCGGGCCGCGGTCTCTGGATGCCGACTCCAGAGTAGCGCGGTCGTACCCGGCCACGACGCGACTGCATCGCACACAGCAGCGGCAGCGCCACCGGCGCCAAGAATCGCGACGCGTTGCGGCAAGGAAGGCAGCCGCAACGATTCAACCAGACGCAGAAAGCCTTCAACGTCGGTGTTGTCTCCGTTGAGCGTTCCGGCGGCATCGTGCCAGAACGTATTCACAGCTCCGGTACGCGTCGCGACTGGCGTCAGGCAGTCGCACAGGTCCGCCACGGCAGTCTTGTGTGGAATCGTGACGTTTCCGGCGCCGCGCACGAGACGCAACGCGCTCATGGTATCCGCGAGCTTCAGTGGGGCGACGTCGATCGCTTCATAGGTGAGCGGGATGCCCGCCTTGAGCAACGCGGCATTCTGGAAGCGCGGCGACAGCGAATGCGCGACCGGCCGTCCCAGAAGGACGAGCCGGCCGGGGGGTCGATTCACTGGTCGCGCGGGGCTCGCCCGGCAGCCAGACGATCGAACACGCGCCGGATGTCACGTTCCAGGTCGCGCCACGTCGCGCGGTACGCCTCCAGATCGCCGCCAAACGGATCCGATACGTCGTCGCGGCGTTCGCCATTCGACGCGTAGGCAGAGAGCAGGTGTGCCGTACCCACTCCGCCGAGAGCTTCGACACGCTCAAGATGATGCGATCCCATGGAGAGAATCAGATCCTGCATCGAAACGAGTTCCCTCGAGAGCTGCTGCGCGCGATGCGACGAAAGATCGCTCCCTCGTTCCATGGCGACGAGCAAGGCGCCATCCGAAGCGGGGGCGCCATCCCATGCGCTGGTGCCAGCGCTCGAAGCCTCGACGTCGATCAGTCCCCGCTCGATGGCTTCGCGTCGGGCGATCGCTTCGGCCATGGGCGAGCGACAGGTGTTCCCCGTACAGACAAATAGCAGACGCATGCTACCGGTCTCCAATCAGGTCATCCACGCTCTCACGGAGCACGTTTGCAGGAATCGCCCCCGGCCGTATGACGCGCAATTGTCGGCCGGTACAATCCACGACCGTGGATGGAGGCGATGACTCGAGCCTCCCACCATCGAGCACGCGTAGCACGCCACGGCCGATCGACTCGCTCCAGGCATGAACGATTTCGGTCGCGGTCATGGCCGGAGCTACGCCCGGACGGTTCGCGCTGGTCGACGTCAGCGGATCGCCATAAGCCGTGATGAGCCGCTGCAGTCCCGGGTGCGACGTCCATCGTACTGCAACACCACCCTCCGGCCCGCGCAGCCGTGCCGGGATCCGATGCTCGCCGCCCGTAAGCACGAGGGTGAGCGGTCCGGGCCAATGTCGCGCTGCAAGGCGCGACGCCGGGCTCGTCAGATTCAACCCGAGTCGATGCAGCATCTCGCTTCCGGCTATCAGCAACAGGAACGGCTTGGCTGGCGGGCGCGCCTTGAGAGCGACCAGCGCCTCGACCGCATCGGCATCCACCGCTCCCCCGAATCCGTAAACGGTTTCTGTGGGGTACGCCAGGACTCGACCGGCCTGCAGATGAGCGATGGTGCCGCCCAGCGACGACTCGATTTCCTCTGCGGACCAGAATGGGACGGCGAGTGACACGTTAGCCCTCGAGTCTGGCAAGGCGATCGGCTCGTGCGAAATCCGACTCTTCCGTGACCTTGAGCGCGCGTTCGCTGCCTGGCACGACGGTCACTTCCAGCTGCAGCCGCTCGCATAGCGCGGCGTCGTCGGTGGCGACGATGCCATCCCGAATCGCTTGCAAATACGCACGCTCGATCATCTCCCGTGGAAACGCCTGCGGCGTTTGCGCGCGCCAGAGGGTCGCCCGGTCGATGGTCCGGACGATCCGGCCATCGGCATCCACCTCCTTGAGCGTGTCCACGACGGGAAGCGCGGCCACCGCGCCCCGGCCCGCGCGCGCCCGGGCGATGACGGCGTCGATCGTGGCGTCGGTCACGAGCGGTCGAGCCGCATCGTGCACCACCACCACGCGCACTTCTTCCGGGAGATCCTCGATACCGCTCCACACCGAGTCGCTGCGTTGCCTTCCGCCGACGGATACCAGCAGGCGATCGATATCGCACTGGAAGATCCATGGCGGAGGGTCGCCAGCGAACGACCTGGGCAACACCGCGACGACGAGCGCCACGTCGCGTCGGCGATGGAACGCCTGGATACTGTGCAGGAGCATTGGCTTCCCGGCCACCCAGCGAAACTGCTTAAGTTCACGGCTCCCGGTACGCGAACCGCTTCCAGCTGCAACGATCACAACGCCGACGTCCGGCTGGTCCACCAGTTCGGGCCTCAGGTCAGGCGTCGCTGCCTGGCGGGTAAGATTGCCCGGAGCGCGCGGAACCTCGAACGAGTCTGGGTGCGTCACACGAACGCTCGCTCCAATAGATCGCTGGCGCTTCGCACCGGCACGACTTCCAGCATCGCGCCGCGCGGTGGCGACGATCGCGCGGAAACGAAGGCCGTCGTCAGCCCCAACTGAGCGGCTTCCGCGAGGCGGCGCTCGAGCTTACCCACCGGTCGAACCTCGCCGCCAAGCCCAAGTTCACCGATCAAGACGGAATGGGGTCGCAACGGCCGATCGTACACGCTGGACACGAGCGCCGCGGCGATGGCCAGATCGCTGGCCGTCTCCTGCAGGCGCAGTCCGCCAACGACGTTGAGGAACACGTCCAGGGAGGAGAACGCCACGCCCGCTCTCCTTTCGAGAACCGCGAGCAGCAATGCGAGCCGGCGAGGGTCAAGTCCGTTCGCTACACGCTGAGGCGTTCCATAGCCGGCCTTGGCCGCGAGGCCCTGGACTTCGACCAGAAGCGGCCGCGTCCCTTCCATGAGCGCGGTCGTCGCGCTTCCCGGCGGATGCAACTCGCCGGCGTCGAGAAACAGCGCAGAAGGGTTCGCGACCTCGTCGAGCCCGCTCCCAGTCATGCGAAAAACACCGACTTCGTCGACGCTGCCGAAGCGGTTCTTGGTCGCGCGCAGGATGCGATGATCGAGCGTGTGCTCGCCTTCGAAGTAAAGGACGGTATCGACGACGTGCTCCAGCATCCTGGGACCGGCGATTCCGCCACCCTTGGTAACGTGTCCCACCAGAAACAGTGCGCAACCGCTCGACTTGGCCCATCGTTGAAGCCGACTGGCGCACTCGCGCACCTGGCTCACGTTTCCCGGGGCGCCGTCCACGGTGTCGACCCACACGGTCTGGATCGAATCGATCACGGCCAGCTCGGGCCGCCGCGCCTCCAGAGTGTCGAGGATTACGTCGAGAGCTGTCTCGCCCAACAATTCGACCGCGTCGCAATCCACGGCCAGGCGGTCAGCGCGAAGGCGGACCTGCGCAGGCGATTCCTCGGCCGAGACGTAGATCGTAGGCCGTCCGGCTGCCGCGAGATGTCCGGAGAGCTGCAGCACGAGCGTGGACTTCCCGATCCCCGGCTCGCCTCCCACGAGAACGAGAGAGCCCCGCACCAGGCCCCCGCCAAGCACGTGATCCAGTTCCTCGATGCCGGTGCGAATGCGCGCCGCCTCCGTCGGGGGCACGTCGCCGAGACGACGCCCGGTCGTCGCGCTGGGTCGGGGTGGCTGTGCGGCGCGGATGCGGCCGGTGGCACGTGGCGCGGCCTCCTCCACCATCGTGTTCCACGCACCGCACCTGTCACACCGGCCACCCCAGCGATGGGCGGTGGCGCCGCATTCCGTACAGCGAAAAACACTGTGGACCTTCGTGCTCACGTCGGCTGTCTGGGCGTGTAGTTGTCGAAGCGCGTGTACTGTTTGTGAAAGTATAACCGCACGGTGTCCGTCGGACCGTTGCGCTGCTTGCCGATGATGACCTCGGCGAGCCCTTCGAGCGGCGTACCGTCCTGCAACCGGCGCTGTTCACCGCGTTCGTCCGTCGCCCCCTCGTAATATTCGGGTCGATACAGAAACATCACGACATCGGCGTCCTGTTCGATCGCTCCTGATTCACGGAGGTCGGACAATTGCGGCCGGCGGTTCTCCGCGGACCGCTGCTCCGGTGCCCGCGACAGCTGCGACAGCGCGACCACCGGCACGAGCAGTTCGCGCGCGAGGATCTTCAGCGAGCGCGAGATGTAGCTGATTTCCTGCTGGCGGTTCTCAGCGTCCGAGGGGCCCTGGATCAGCTGCAGGTAGTCGATCACGATCAGGCCGACCTGATTCTCCGCCTTGAGGCGGCGCGCACGGGAGCGGATATCGAGCGCCGTTAGGCCGGGCGAATCGTCGATCCAGACCGGCGCAGATCCGAGAATGCCGGCGGCCTTCGCAAGGCGCGCGAAGTCGTCGTTGCTCAAGCGACCGTTCCGGAGCTTCTGCGCGTCGATATACCCCTCGGAAGCCAGCATGCGGGATACCAGTTGCTCCTTGGCCATCTCGAGCGAGAAAATCGCCACCGGTATGTTCCCCTGAATCGCCGCGTTGCTGGCCATGTTCAGGACGAACGCCGTCTTGCCCATCGAGGGACGGGCCGCGATGATGCTCAACTCCGATGGCTGGAAGCCTAACGTGAGACGATCGAGGTCCGCGAACCCGGACGGCACTCCGGTGACCGTGCCTCCACCGCGCGCCAGATCCTCGATCCGCTCCATGGCCGGCCACAACAGTTCCTTGATGCGGCGAAAGCCCTCGCGCGCCCGCTTCTGGCTGATCTGGAAGATCCGCTGCTCGGCATGATCCAGGAGTTCGCCCGACGCCTGACGTCCTTCGTAGGCGGAGGCGATCAGTTCCGTCGAAGCTTCAATCAGTCGACGGATCAGCGCCTTCTCACGGACGATCTTGGCATGATACTCGACGTTTGCAGCTGTCGGGACGGCATCCAGAAGCAGCGAGAGGTATTCCTTGCCGCCGGAACGATCCAGGTCGCCACGAAGGAGTAGTTCATCTGCGAGCGTGAGCGTATCGACCACGGCTCCACGCTCGTTGATCGCGAGCATGGCCCGAAAAATCCGCCGATGACCTTCGCGATAGAACATCGAATCTTCTACAAACTCTGCGGCGCGCATGATCGCGTCGCGATCCAGCAGCATCGCCGCCAGCACCGCTTGCTCCGCATCTTCCGACCATGGTGGCCGGCGATCGCGGAAGACGTCGTTATCGTCCGCTGCCAGCGCGGTCGAGGAGCTGTCGAGCGAGTTGGACATCTTCCCAGGTCGGGCGTTTCCACGCCGGATTCCGCAGCAGAGCCGCGGGATGATATGTCACCACCAGAGGAATACCGTGGTAGCGATGGATTCGGCCTCGCAGCTTTCCGATCGACTCCTTTGTCTCGAGCAGCGTCTGCGCCGCAAACGTTCCCAGTGCAACGATGACCTTCGGCCGTATCAGCTCGATCTGTCGGAGCAGGTACGGGCTGCAGGCTTCGACCTCCGAAGGCTGGGGATTCCTGTTACCGGGCGGCCGGTGCTTGAGCACGTTGCAGATGAACACGTCTTCGCGTGACAGATCGATCGCGGCCAGAATCCTGGTCAAGAGCTGACCCGCCTGCCCCACGAAGGGAAGCCCCATCTCATCCTCGGTCGCGCCCGGAGCTTCGCCGACGCAGACGAGTTCCGCCACCGGGTTCCCAACCCCCGGCACGGGGTGCTTCGCCTCCCTGAACAACGAACACCGCTGGCAGCTGGCCACGGCCCGCTCGATCTCCTCCAGCGATGCATAAGGAGAATCCGCGGTGAACAACTCACTACCGCTACCGCCTACCACGATACCGGGCACACTGTCCGGCGGTGTAACCGGCGCACCTGTCCGGCCCGACCTCGACTCAACGGGAATGGCGCTCGCCGACAACACGCCACGCCGCAAATCGGTATGCACCTGCGATTCAGCCGGCTGCGGTACCGACTCCACCTCGGTCCGTTCGCTCCGATCGTGGCCACGGAGGATCGATCTCCAGTCGACCATCCCGCCACCCGTCTCCCGTGGGCTCGCAACAGCTTCACGCGGATGCCCCTGTTCTGCCGCCGGGGGTGACCCGCCATGTGGCATCGGCGGAACTGGTTTCTGCGACTCAAGAGCACCGCGTACACCGATCAATCGCAGTGCCTCGTCGACAGAAAGCGAATCCAGCACCAGCTCGGTCTCACCGGATTCCCTGCGCTGTTCCAGGAAGCGTCGCAACGTATCCCTAGTGTCCACCCAGCAATCCCCCGACACGATCGAGTATCGCATCTGCTACCTGATCCTTCGTCATCAGGGGAAGCTCGCTCATGGTGCCGTCTCGCGCGAGAAGCGTAACGCGATTCGTCTCGGTCTCGAACCCAGCGCCGCTTTCGCGGGCGTCGTTCAGCACTACCAGGTCCAGCCCCTTGCGCGCGAGCTTTCCTCGCGCATTGGCGATCGGCTCGTCGGTCTCGAGAGCAAAGCCAACGATGATAGATCCGACCTTCCGCGCACCCGTTGTCTCCACGAGGATGTCAGGAGTTGCGGCAAGCGGGACAGCAGATGGTGCAGATGCCTTCTTCAGCTTGCTGCCCGCGACTTCCGCTGGCCTGAAGTCCGCGGGAGCCGCTG
Source organism: Gemmatimonadaceae bacterium (assembly GCA_019186945.1). Lineage (GTDB taxonomy): Bacteria > Gemmatimonadota > Gemmatimonadetes > Gemmatimonadales > Gemmatimonadaceae > JABAQJ01. The sequence goes on along the minus strand of JABAQJ010000003.1, from coordinate 122,461 downwards.
CCATGATCAGCACGTCGGCCTCCGGCAGCCGCTCGGCGATTTCGCGAAGCATGTCCTGTGCGCTCTCGACGCCAACCAGTAATGCTCCGGTCGGCGGCCGGACGGTCAGCGGGCCGTGAACGAGCGTGACATTCGCGCCGCGACGCCAAGCGGCCGCCGCAATGGCGATCCCCATGCGCCCACTGGAACGATTCGAGATGAACCGTACGGGATCAAGTGCTTCTCGCGTCGGTCCGGCAGAAACCAGAACACGTTTGCCAGTCAGTCCAGTGGCGGGCTCCAGAAGGCGGCCGATGTGTGCGAAAACCGTCTCAGGCTCAGGCATCCGACCCGGCCCGGAACCCTCGCCAACGGCCAGTTCTCCAACGTCCGGCTCCAGAACGCGATAGCCCAGTTCCCGGAGGTGAACGACGTTGGCCCGGGTCTGCGGATGTGCCCACATCCGGTCGTTCATCGCAGGCACAAACAGCACCGGTGCAGTCGTCGCCAGGAGTATCGCCGCAAGAAGATCATCGGCACGGCCGGCAGCCGCCCTCGACAGGAAATCGGCTGTCGCGGGCGCAATAACGACGAGTTCAGCCGCACGAGCCAGCTTGATGTGCTCCAGCGCCTGCCCGGGCTCAAGAATCGCCGTGTGGACCCGGCGTCCAGTCAACGCCTCGAAAGTGACGGCGCCGACGAATTCCTGGGCCGAGCGAGTCAGGACAACGTCGACTTCCGCGCCCGCCTGCGTGAGAATACGAGCCAGCCACGCGCTCTTGTAGCTGGCAATTCCTCCAGTGACGCCAAGGAGGATGCGACGCCGGTCAAGTGGCCGAACGGGCTTCTCCACCGCGCCGTCGCGGAACGATACGGTATTCGAACGCACCGCCAGAAAGCTCCTCCAGCGCGCGAGTCGTCAATTTCTTCTCCTTCGACGACCGTTCGCGCGGGAATTCATTCAGGACACGCGCGTACTTGGCGGAGACGAGCACTCCCAGGTACTTGTTCGCCGCATGATTGATGACTTCGTCTGGCGTAAACACTCTCATGATCGACCCACGGTAAGATTCGAGGAAATCTGACGATCCAGTTCGGAGATGAGGCCTTCGACCCGCTCCTCCAGGCCGGGTAGCCGACTGTGCCGCACGGTCTCTGCATCGACGATCGCGGCCACCTGCCGGTAAGCCCGCTCCAGATCGTCGTTGATAACCACATAATCATAGCGGACCACTGCCCGCAATTCATCCCTGGCGGCCGTTAGGCGCTGACGCACGATCTCGGCGGATTCGGTGTTCCGGGATTTCAGCCTGCTCAACAGGACATCGGCCGAAGGCGGGAGCAGGAAGACCGGCACGGACTCGGGAAATGCGGCCAGGAACTGGAGCGCTCCCTGCACGTCGATGTCCATCACTACGTGCCGCTGCGAGGAGAACACCATCTCCACCTCCTGTCGAAGCGTGCCATAGAGATTGCCGAAAACATCGGCCGATTCTGCGAAATCGCCCCGCAACCTCCGAGCGAGGAACTCCTCTCTGGTGAGAAAGTGATAGTCGACACCATCGGTCTCGCCCAGGCGAGGTTTCCGCGTGGTGCACGAGATGCTGTACCCAACGTCATCCCGCCTTTCCAGCAGGAGACGCGTCAACGTCGTCTTCCCGCCACCGGACGGCGAGGACAGGATGAGAGCGAAGGGATTCACTCGAGGTTCTCCACCTGCTCACGGATTCGTTCCAGCTCCTCCTTCACCGTCACCACGTCCGTCACGATCGTCGAGTCGTTTGCCTTGCTCCCCATCGTGTTCGCCTCGCGCAGCATCTCCTGCAGGAGGAACCCAAGGCGTTTGCCGACGGCCTCTCCCCCCGGGTTGGCAAGCGTCCGGAGGAACGCCTGGGTATGCGATCGGAATCGCGCGAGTTCCTCCTGCAGGTCGAGACGGTCCGCGAGAATAGCTATCTCCATCGCGAGTCGCTGCTCGTCAACAGTGATGCCTTCCGTCAGCTGCCGCACGTTTTCCCGCAGCCGGCTGCGCGACTCCACAAGGCGCTCTGGAGCTCGCGCCGCTATGCGATCGAGCGCCTCTTCGATGATGTTCAGCCTGGCACGGACGTATTGCGCGAGGCGGTCTCCTTCTTCTTCGCGCGCGTCCATGAGCGATGCGACCGCAGCTTCAACGATCGACACCAGTGTGGGTGTGTCGGCCTCGAGTGCGTCTGGCGCACCGGCGATGACATCGGGCATCCGGAGGACGGACCCGATATCGACTGCGCCCTCCAGTCCGTGCCGCTCGCGAAGGGTGCGCAGAACGCTGGCTGCGGCTGCAAAACGCGCCTCGTCGATGACGGTGGTCTGGTCCGGGCGCCTCTCCAGCCTCGCCGTCAGCGTCACATGCCCTCGGACTATGCGGCGCCGCAAGACCTCTCGAACCTCGCCTTCCCATCGGGAAATCTCGTTGGGGAGGCGAATGGTGGAATTGAAAAAGCGGTGGTTGACGGATCGAAGTTCGACAGAAATGCGCGCCGAACCCAACGCTCCTTCCGCCGCTCCGAACCCGGTCATGCTTCGGATCATGGACAAGGGGCTAACCTATTCCAGGACAACAGGAACGTCAATTGAAGAAGTACCATCGCACGCCGTAGTAGCTGGCGGGACGCGGCATCTCGAAACCCGGGATCTGCTGATATTGCTCGCCAAGGAAGTTCCGGTACTGCATCCAGAGCGTGGCCTGCAGCAGGCGGATCTCCAGCTGGCCGCCCCAGCTGCGGTACTGAGAAGACTCCAGTGCGACCAGATCGTCGTCAGGTCCACGCACGAAAAAGAGCGCTTGCGACCGGTATTCATGATTGATCGCGAACAGGATGTGCAGGTTTCCGCTTGGGAAACGACCCGGCCAGGTCGTCGAAAGAAAGACCTCGGAGCGTGCCTGATACTGCGGCCGGAAAGCGCTGGCCGTACCGTAACGCACGCCGAAGAACTGCACCCCCACATCGCGCCACACTTTCCCGTTCGCGGATGCAAAGTACGCGGTTGTCTGACCTTGTTTGACGTCGACGTAGGAGGTGTCGAAGACGACCGGTGCGACGAGCTTCGCACTGTCACGCACCATCGCTCCACCAGAGACCCAGAGCCTGCCGAGCCGCAGTCCCGCTTCACCCCGGAACGAAGTCGTCGTGGGTCGATCGGAGCCTCCGATCGGCGTGTATCGCGAGACAGCGCCGCCGAGCGATATGAGCGACAACGGGAAGATCCTTCCGGCGAACTCCATACGCTGGATCCCGTCGTCAGGCGCACGCTCCACGTAGGCGCTGGCGGCCAACTGTTTGTGCTCGAACGATGCACGAGCGATTTCCGATATTCGCGACTCACCGTCGACGGAACGGAAGCGGCCGGTGAGCGAGACCCGGAACGGACCTGAGTTCCAGCCTGCAGCCGCAACATACTGAGGCCTGCTGCGCGATGTGTCCGTTGGGACACTGAGGGTATCCGGGCTTTCCGGAGATCCGCCGGGGCCGCCGCCACCGGGCCCGGCAATCGAGTCGATTACGGTAACTGGCGCACCACCGCGTTTGTTGAACCGCTGCGAGGATGCGATTGCTTGTGCCCAGAAGCCCGGCCCATCGGGGTCGGCAAACGCAAACCTCGCGTACGCCATCCGGTAGCGAGCGTCCAGTTTCGCAAGATTCGGCACCGGATTGAGCGCCTTCTGCTCGGATCGGTCGCGCGACATCTGCCACACAGTTCCATCCAGCGACCAGCGCTTCCTGGCAATTCCGAAACGGCCGAAGAGCGAGAGCTGATCGGCATCACCGCCGTTTCGTGCATCCTTGCTGCTGTACTGATACGCTCCCGCCTGCAGCGCCTCTCCGTGTGAGAAGCGCCGAGAGAAGTAGCCGCGGTACGCATTGGTTTCGAGATCTCCTGTGGCGATATCCACGCGTGTCTCGGGTGTTACGCTGCGGGTGCGCCATGATCGCATGTAGACGCGTGTTTCGCCGGCGCCACGTTCGATCCGGGCTCCCTCGGACTGCCAAAGGTCAAGCGTGGAGACGTCCAGGATCCCGCCAGTTCGAGGATCCAGCGCGTCCATCTCGATGCCGTCCTGAAAGTAGCGCACTCGGCTGAAGTCCCCGAGAGTGGCAGCGGCGTGGGGCGATGCCATCGAGCCGGAGCGATAGACTGTGACGCCTGGGACGCGGTCTAACAGTTCAGCCGCGTTGAGGGCGCCGCTCGCGAACAACCCGTTGCGGTCATAGTCGAAACCGGGCACGACATCGACCATCGGTGGAAGTTCCGCCGCGGCGAGAGGCGCCTTGATCGAATCGGCGCGCGAGCGAGCTGCTGCCTGCTGACGCTGCGTCCTCGCCAGGCGTTCGGCAGCCGCCGCGGAATCGGCGCGGATCGAGTCCACGGCTACACGCGCGCTGTCCGCTCCGGCTCGCACCGAGTCGCGCCTGACGCGCGTAGTATCCTGCGCGATCAACGGACTGTGCAAAACGGCCCCGACCAGGAGGCCGAGGCCGGCGCGACGGTAGTGCCACGATCGCAGGAAAATCAGCGACTCCTCCCCCGGACGAACTCGACGAACGTACCCACAGGTACTCCCGTTGGTCCTTTGGGGACAACCACGAGGTCTGTCTCGCTGTATGCTGTCCCCGCGACATCCAGATGGACCCACGGATACGAGACGAACTCCTGCAGGAAGAGTCCAGCGGTGATCGCGCCCGCCGAGCGCCCGCCGGTGTTCCTGATGTCGGCGACGTCCGACTTGATCTGTTCGCGGTACACGTCCCAGAGTGGGAGCTGCCATGCGGGCTCGCTCGCACGCCCAGCAGCGTCGATCACTTCACGTACCAGCGCCTCCTGGTTCCCCATTGCGCCAGTGGCGCCACTGCCTAACGCAACGACGCATGCACCCGTCAGCGTGGCGGCGTCAACGACGGCGGCCGGGCTGTATCGGCTTGCGTAGTGGAGCACGTCTGCCAGGACGAGCCGCCCTTCGGCGTCCGTGTTGATGATCTCGATCGACTTGCCGTTAGAGGCCTTGACGACGTCACCCGGCTTAACGGCCGTCCCGGAGGGCATATTCGTGGTGGCGCCGATCAACCCGATCACGTTGACCTTGAGTTTCAGGCGCGCGATCGCCTCTATCGCCCCAAGGACGCCCGCCGCACCGCACATGTCGAACTTCATGAACTCCATCCGCTCGGCCGGCTTGATCGAGATCCCGCCCGTATCGAAGCACAATCCCTTCCCTACCAGTACCAGTGGCGCTGCGCCACGCTTTCCTCTGCGGCAGGCCAAGGCGATAAGCTTGGGCTCCTGGGGCGTTCCGGCGGCGACCGAGAGGAACGACCCCATCCCTTCCTGCTCCATCTCAGTACGCCCCAGCACCGTCAGCTCCAGCTTGTGGCGGTCCGCGATACTTCGGGCCGTCTCAGCCAACAGCTCGGGCGTGCAGACGTTACCCGGCATCATCGCGAGCCGCCTGGCGACATCGTAGCCTTCGGCGATCGCTGTCCCCTGAGCGGCCGCGTTTCGGCCACGCCGGGCATCGCGCAGGAACAGCGTCGCTTCCTCGAGAGGTGCACGCCGTTCCTCTTCGGGAGGCGGTGTCTTCAGGTCTGAGTACTCCCAGCAACCCAGATTCAGGCCGATGACCATGCCTTCGACGTCCGCGGCAGAGAGCGCGGCCGCCCAGACACCCATCCGGCCAACACCCATCTTCTGAGCCTGCCGCGCGGCAAGCGAGGCAGCACGGCGCAGCGCTCGTGCGCGATCTGTGGACGTGCCAGTGCCCACGAGCAGCAGGCGGGCCGGACCCGTCGTGCCGCCTGTCAGATGAAGGGTCTCGTCGCGGGCACCGCGGAAGTCACCGCGGGCGAGAGTTCGCTCTAGGGCACCTCCGGTCGCCAGATCGACGTCACGCAGAGAAGGCGGAAGCGTGATACTCGCTGGAAGGATGATGACCAGCAGCGGCGAATCCGCGGCAGCGAAACCCACCGCACGCACACCAATCTTCAGCGACATGTTACCTGAATTCGGAGGGACCGCCGCCACGCGATGCGGCGCGGAAGCACGATGCTGCGAGCGTCGAGTAAGGTAGACATGGCGAAAAAACCGGGCAAGGAACGGCGTTACACCAACGATCGCGACCCGAGCTCTGTCGTGACAGATCCTTCCCGCTGGAGGCGACACATAGCACGAGGACGCCGCTTTAATGGCGGCGTCCTCGTGTCACAGTGCCCAGGACGAGACTCGAACTCGTAAGGGCCGGAGCCCGGCGGATTTTGAGTCCGCTGCGTCTACCAATTCCGCCACCCGGGCAGCGGACGGAATGTAGCGGGCGAAGGCCGCCGGCTCAACGCACAGTCGTGTCGGCCGGCGTCCGGCCGTTCCGCCGGGAACGCTCGCTGCGGCTCATGGAATGATCAGATCCGCCAGGCGGACCCCGAAGTTCTTCCACTTTCCGGCGCATCTGTTCCTGGATGCCGAAGTACCGCGCGCGCTGGATAGCGGTCATGAACGTCGTCAGTTCCTGCTGCTCCGACTCCATCAGGTCCACCCGCTCTCGCTGGAGCTTCATTTGGTCGTCCAGCAGCTTGCGCACCCGGTCCTCGTTAGGCGTGACGCCGTCCGCCAGCTCCTCGCGCATGCCGATGCGGATCTGCCGGTCGCGCAGAAAGAGATCGTGCCGCTTTCCCTCGAATCGGCGGTTCAGTTCAGTCAGCTTGGCCATCTGGCCGTCGTCGAGGCCAACGCGTTGACGCACGACCTCGGCGAAGCGCTGCTCGAATCGCTGCTGCATGGCCTCGCGGTCTCGTGTCGGGCGGCGCTCCCCCTGGGCCGCCGCCCCGCTGGAAAACCACATGGCTCCCAGCATTCCGGCCAGAGCCACTCGTCCGTACATCATGGCGCTACCTCACCCCGCCCACGCGGGTCGTATCCTCGGTTAAGAGCAGATCCTGCTGGGCCGACGGAATCGCCTCGAGCGACTCCAGGGCACCGAGCAACTGCTCGATCTCGTCAGCGCCCAGGTCGGCAACGCCTCCGCCCACCGTCAGCCCCGGATCGGCGATAGCCAACAGCCTCGTTCCATCTCCAACGACGGAGTCCGATCCCGAGCGCGTACGTCCGGAATCCGACGTGGCCACGGCCGACTCGCGATCGTAGAACGAGCGCGCCACCACCAGCGACACACCGCCAAGGGAGAGGAAGGAGAGCGCTGCTGCCAGCTGCATGATCGATGGTCGCACCACCCTGCGCCGCGTCGGGCGCGGAAGCGCACGGACAATTGCGGCCGTGTCGATCGCCGGGGCTCGTTGCTGCATCGCCTGACGCACAGATGCCAGCATCGACAGCTCCAACCGGCACTCGTCGCACTCCGCGAGATGCGAATCGACTGACAGATGACCCGCGGCATCCAGGCGTCCGTGCAGATACTCCGGCAGCAGGTCCCGCATCATCGGCGAACCGCATTCAGACATACAGATTCTCCTTCACCGTGCGAACCGCGTTGTGGTAGTGAACCCGTGCTGCACCCTCCGTGGTGCCGACGATCGCGGCAATCTCCCGGTACGAACGCCCTTCCCCCACCCGCAACGCAAACACCTCCCGCTGGGTCGGAGACAACCTCTCCACCGCGTCCAGTACCCGCTGACCGGATTCTCCAGCAATCATGCCATCCAATGCGTCGTACTCCGTTACGGCATCGCCCTCGTGCACCGGCTCGACATCCCGTCGCCGCTTGAACGCCCGTCGACTATCCAGTAACAGCCGCCGTGCGATCGTGAAAATCCACGTGCGAAGCGAGCTGTCGCCGCGAAACGAATCGAGCGACGAAAAGACCCTGACGAACGTATCCTGAACCAGTTCCTCGACCGCATCGCGAGCTCCCAGGCTCTGCAGGTATCGCGCAACCTGGTGTGCGTGCCGCTCGACAAGCTGCGTTGCCGCACGCTCATCGCCAGCGCGCCACCGCGATATCAGCGTCTGATCGAGCCTCGAATCGTCTGGGGGATCGCGCTCATCCATTTTGTGTCGTGTATGACGTGATTGTGCTCGGGACGTTAAGGCCACGCCCCCTCGCAGTCACTAGCCACGCCGGACTGCATCTCCTACCTTGACGACCCACCGCCCCAAGCCACACCCTCACCTGCAGGAGAGCCTCTTGACGCGAGCATCCGTTGGAATCTGCGTCCTCTCGATGGCGGCCGCGTGCACGCGGGCACCATCGCCGCCGCCTCCGACGCCAGTGGCTGCCGCCCAACCAGCGGCGGCACTGGCGCCTGATACTGCCAAGACCATCCCACCGGGTCCCGGCGCGCTCTCGGTCCCGAACGCGGACCCGTTCCCCTCAACGTATCGGCCGGCGCCATCCCGTCCAACTCTCATTCGTAACGCAACAATCCTCACGGCGAGCGGCCCCGTCCTGAGGAATGCGAGCATTCTGCTCAGGGATGGCAAGATCGCTGCCGTGGGGACGAACATCGAGCCGCCGGCAGACGCGGTGTCGATCGACGGAACCGGCAAGTACGTCACTCCAGGAATCATCGATCCGCACTCGCACCTGGGCGTCTATGCGGCACCGTCCGTCGATGCACTCAGCGACGGCAACGAGATGACGAACCCAGCGACACCATACGTGTGGGCCGAGCACTCGGTCTGGCCTCAGGATCCTCAATTCCCGCGGGCGTTGGCCGCCGGCGTCACGACGATTCAGATACTTCCGGGCTCAGCGAACCTGATCGGCGGCCGCAGCGTGGTCCTGAAGGTCGTGCCCTCGACCACCGTTCGGGGAATGAAGTTTCCCGGAGCGCGGTACGGTCTGAAGCAGGCGTGCGGCGAGAATCCTAAACGCGTATACGCCACGCGTGGTCCGAGCACGCGGATGGCTAACGTCTCCGGTTACCGTGCCCAGTACATCCAGGGCGAGCAGTACCGGCGTCGATGGGATAAATGGCTCTCGGACAGGAAGGGAGATCCACCGGCCCGGGATCTCGGCCTGGAAACGCTGGCCGAAGTTCTCCGCGGCAACATCCTTGTGCAGTGGCACTGCTACACGGCAAGCGACATGGAGGAGGCAATGGAGGTGGCGGACGAGTTCGGGTTCAAGGTCCGCTCGTTCCACCACGGCGTGGAAGCGTACAAGATCGCGAGTACACTGGCGGACAAGGGTATTGCGGCCTCGCTCTGGTCCGATTGGGGCGGCTTCAAGATGGAAGCGCTCGACGGTGTGCGAGCGAACCTCGCACTGGTGTATGCCGCCGGCGCGCGCGCTGTGGTGCACTCGGACGATGGCAGCGGGATGCAGCGACTCAATCAGGATGTAGCCAAGGGCGTTGCAGCTGGCAAGGATGTCGGCATCACGGTCTCCGACGAGGAAGCCATCAAGTGGATCACCATCAACCCGGCATGGGTTCTCGGGCTGGACGATCGAATCGGGTCGTTGGAACCGGGCAAGAATGCCGATGTGGTCCTCTGGAGCGGCTACCCGTTCAGCATCTACTCACTCGCAGAGAAGGTGTGGATCGATGGAGCGATGGCCTTTGACCGGTTGGACGCATCTGGGCGTTGGCGTACTGACTTCGAACTTGGCTTCATCCCCCAGCCCGATGGAGGGCGTTGATATGTTTCAGCCCACCATCGCATTCCGGCACACGCGCATGACACGCCCTGCGCTGACGGCATCGGTCTCTCTGCTCCTGGCTTTGCCTGCGGCGGCGCAGACGATCGCCATCACCGGCGGCAGGGTCTTCCCCGTAAGTAGCGCACCGATCGAGAACGGAACGGTGTTGATCCGCGACGGGCGGATCGTGGCCGTCGGAGCAAATGTGACGATCCCCGCCGATGCGCAACGCATCGATGCCTCGGGGAAGTGGGTCACTCCCGGCATCTTCAACTCAGCCACGGCGCTCGGGATCATGGAGGTTGGCGCCGTCCAGAACACCGTGGACGTTGGTGCCCGCGGCAAGGGAGATGGCATCACAGCCTCGTTCCGGGCTTGGGAGGGATTCAATCCCGCCTCGCCGCTGCTCCAGGTCACGCGCAACGACGGCATCACAACCGTCGGCGTCCTGCCCGGCGGCAACATGATCTCCGGACAGGCAGCCGTTTTCGACTTGTCGGACAGCCGTTCCCGAACCGAGATGCTTCTGCGCGCGCCTGTCGCCCTGATCGCTGACCTCACCTCGACGGGCACTGATCGCGGCGCCTCGCGCGGCGAAGTACTGCAGAGATTCCGCGACGTGTTGTCGGATGCGCGTGACTTCCCGCGTCGGCGAGCCGAGTATGAGCGAGCGCAGAGCCGCGAACTGTCTGCGCGAAAGGCGGATCTGGAAGCGCTCCTGCCAGTCGTACAGGGCCGCACTCTTCTCATCCTGAATGCCGAGCGCGCGTCGGACATCCAGAACGCGTTGCAACTGGCGAAAGAGTTCTCCCTCCGGATAGCGATCAGCGGCGCGACGGAGGCCTGGAAGGTGGCCGACGAACTCGCGGCGGCCAAGGTTCCCGTTATCGTCGGAGCCCTGAGCAACATTCCCCGCGACTTCTCGACGCTCGGGGCCCGGCAGGACAATGCCGCCCTGCTCCAGAAGGCTGGAGTTCGTGTCATCGTCAATGACGGGACGGACGCCTTCAACGCCCGAAACGTGAAGTACTCGGCGGGTGTCGCGGTTTCGTTCGGATTGCCTTGGGACGAGGCACTCCGTGCCGTCACGATAAACCCGGCGGAGCTGTACGGCGTCAGTGACCGCGTCGGTACGTTGGAAGCCGGCAAGGACGCGACACTGGTGATATGGAACGGCGACCCCTTTGAGCTGTCGACGCGACCAGAACATGTGCTGGTGCGTGGCAACGATGTGCTGCGACCGTCCCGCCAGGATGAACTGGTGCGTCGCTACCGCCGGCTGCCGGCAGACTACCGCGGTCGTCCGTAACAGGAGAACCGCAGTCACAAGGCCCCGTCCGAGTCCTCCGGACGGGGCTTCTAGCAGTCACTGTCGGTGGCGTGCCACGCGTTGGCCCCCCACGTCAGGGTGGCCTCGTCAGGACGCCGTGTCGTGGCCGGCTTCGTCGGGCGCTGCGGTTGAGGCAGCGGGTGCGCGGAGACTGTCTTCAAGGCGACGAACCTCGGCCTCGCGCTCCTCGATTGCCGCGACGAGGCGAGTCATCGCTACCTGATCCAGTTCGTTGCCGGCTGCCTTCGCCCGAAAAACCGCGTATCCGAGCGATTGGGCAGCCTTGTCAGTCAGCTGCCGCGCTCGAAAAATCTCCAGTCGCACCTTTCCCTCGTCGATGGCATTGGCTGCCGCCCGACTGGCCCGATCGAGCTCGGTCTTCAGTTTGCTCCACATGGGCATAGGAAACCTCGGAGTGAACCTTCCGAAAGTACGCGTCAGGAACCCGGGAGTTACAGAGTGCGTGTCCGCGACATGCCTTGCGTCCGCCATCGAGACAGTCGTGCCGGTTTCGCGTTACACCGCTCGTGTAAAGAGAAAAGCCCCGCCGTGCAGGGCGAGGCCGTTAGAAGAAGTCGTGGCAGGACACGTCAGGCTGCCGGCGTCTCACTGGCCTGAGGGTAGACGCTGACCCGATATCGCGTTTTCGACTTGTGCTCGAACTTCACCACGCCGTCGATGAGCGAATAGATCGTGTAGTCCGTGCCGAGTCCGACATTCTTTCCGGGGTGCCAGACGGTGCCGCACTGGCGCAGTATGATATTGCCCGCCCGAACCGTCTCGCCACCGTACTTCTTGATCCCACGGTACTTGGGATTGGAATCACGCCCGTTCCGCGAGGAACCAACGCCCTTCTTGTGTGCCATACGATCCTCAACTCAGCCGAGCGAAATGGACTGGATACGGACTTCGGTAAACTTCTGGCGGTGACCCTGCTTTCTCGCGTAGTTCTTTCGCCGCTTGAACTTGAAGACGATGATCTTGTCGTCTTTCCCCTGCTTCAGGATCTCGGCGGTGACCTTGGCTCCGGAGAGTGACGGAACCCCAGCCCGCACGGCGCTGCCATCCGACCCGAGCAGCACTTCGTTGAACTCGATGGCGGTGCCGGCGTCGCCAGGGAGCGACGGTATGCGCAGCGTGTCCCCTGGTTCGACCCGAAACTGCTTTCCGCCGGTGCGAATGATCGCGTAAGACATTGGTACGGAACTGAAAGAATTGGATGCGAGCCCAACAACCTAGGTCCATAGATAACCCATGTCAAGTCATCGACTTGGGCGCTGTCAAGCGACGGCGTACTGTTGCGTCACGTCGCGACCCGCCGACTTGACCACGAGCTTGAACTCATCGGGCCGCAGCAGAGGGTCATCGCGGAGTTCCAGGGAGAACCCCGCGGACTTCTCGAGTTTCCGGATGAGATCCTGCTCGTTTTCGAGGACGTAGAGTGCCACCTCCGGATGCAACTTGACGATCAGGTGGTCGCGTTTCCCCTCGACGGCAATCCGCTTCACGGATCGTTCGACGCGGCGGACAATCGTCTCCGGCGTGAACACGCGGCCAGTTCCGTGGCAGGTCGGACAGGAATCCGTCATGCTCTGGAGATGACTCTGTCGCACACGTTGGCGAGTCATCTCGATCAGCCCGAGGTCCGAGAGCGCGAATGCCTTGGTCCGCGCCCGATCGCGGCTCAGGTGCGTGCGCAGTTCCTGAAGCACGCGATCGCGATTGGATTTCGTCTCCATGTCGATGAAATCGCAGACTATGATCCCACCAACGTCACGCAGTCGGAGCTGGCGAGCGATCTCTCGCGCTGCTTCGATATTTGTCTTGAGACTCGTCTTTTCCGGATCTTTCTTGCCGGTGAAGCGACCTGAATTTACGTCGATGGACACCAGCGCTTCGGTGGGTTCGACGATGATGTAACCGCCACTGGGCAGGTCACAGCGACGTTTGAAGAGATCCCGGATCTCGGTCTCGATATCGGCTCGGTCGAAGAGCGGGACTGTCCCATCGTAATAGTGGATCCGCTCGATCAACTCGGGAGCGACGCCTTTCAGGTACTCGACCACCTCGTTGAAAACGTGCTTGGAGTCGATCTGGACTTTCTCGATCTTGGTACTGAACAGGTCGCGAATGATGCCTCTGGTCAGGCTCGTTTCGCGGTGGAGGAGGGATGGCGAGCGCACGAAGTGAGTCTTGCGCTTGATCTTCTTCCACTGTCCCATGAGCGTGTTCAGCTCGCGCTCGAACGTGTCCTGTGTCGCTTCCTCGCCGACTGTGCGAACGATTACGCCACCTTCCTTCGGTGGAAGGACCGCTTCGACCATCTTCCGCAGGCGCTGTCGTTCGGTGCGATCGCCGATCTTGCGGCTCACGCCAACACGAGCGGCGTGTGGCATGAAAACCAGGAATCTGCCCGCCAGCGATACCTGTGCGGTAACTCGCGGTCCTTTCGTGGAGATCGGTTCCTTGGAGATCTGCACGATCAGTTCCTGGCCCTTCTTCAGAATGTCCTGGATTGGCGGCGCCTCCTGCCGTCGGCCCGGGCGAGGCACCGAGTCGGTGGGAGCAACTTCTTCGTCTTCAGCGTCAGCGTCGTCGTTCTCATCCGCGTCGTCACCGTACCCGTGGACGAGGTCGGAGGCGTGAAGGAAGGCACTCTTCTCTGTCCCGATGTCGATGAACGCTGCCTGGATGCCGGGTAGCACGGCATCGACACGCCCAACATAAATGTCACCGACCATGCGACGAGCTTCGGGTCGGTCGACGAGCAACTCAACGAGTTGGTCGTCCTCGATGATGGCGACGCGTGTCTCCCGCGCCGTGGAACTGATGAGGATTTCTCTCTTCATTGTGCTCCGCAGCGCACCCTCGCTGCTGCGACTCAGCGGCAAAGGTGGAGCGGTTCGGAATCGAGGGGAGGGCGTAACCGGGAGCGCATCGCTTGCCGGCCAGTCGCCAACGGAAGTCGTGTGGCAGGTTGTCGGTCGCGATCGTCCATGACACTTCCGGTCGCACGATCGATGGCCTCCTGGCGCGATGGCGCAAGGCGGTCCTCAGAGAACCGATCGTCGGTGTTAAACGGAGTGGCATGCGATCCAAGATCATGACGACCAACCAACTGCCATCGGGAGCCACTCGGCCTGCTCGAGCGAAGCCGCGCTCCACGAAATGCTGTGCGCCCGAACGAGAGTCGCTCGCCCGTCGCACCTGAATCCCCTTGTAACCTGAGGCTGAATAATAGCTTGCAGCGCCGAGCGAGGGATAGGCCGGCGTTTAGACGCTTCCGTAGGCACGAAGAATCAGCCAAGCAACGGCGGCCGTGTAGGCCGCAATGGCTTTCCACTCACCATGCTTCATGTAAAGAGCTGGGCTGAAGGTCCCATCGCCGTCGCCTGACCTCCAAGGCGTCAATCGTGGAATGAAGGCCGGGACGTTGGCTTCGAAGCGCGCGTAGGCGTCAGGAAACCGACCGCGAATATTCGCCTTCTCGCGCTCCATGGTCGGCGCGTAGATCAGCAGGAAGAACGCGACGACGGCAAGGATCAGGGACCAGTGAGCGGCGATCGCGAAACCGCACGCAATCAGAAAACTCCCGAAGTACAGCGGGTTCCGGGTGTGAGCATACGGCCCGGAAACGGCCAAGCGGTCGTTCTTCATGATATGACCGGAGGCCCATGCACGAACGCCGACGCCGATCAGAGCTACAGGGCAGCCAACGATCAGCGACAGGAGCGTTGGGCGAGCGAATGCGAGGTAGGCGAACGACAGTACGAAGCCGAGTGGCAGCCGGAGCCTCTTGGCCGTCAGAGACCAGTTCACGCAGCGATTTCCTTGAGCAGGGACCGGGCGATTACCAGGCGCTGGATCTCGCTCGTGCCTTCGCCGATCTCGCAGATCTTGGCATCGCGCATCATCCGCTCGACAGGATAGTCCTTCGTGTAGCCATAACCGCCATGGATCTGGATCGCCTTGATCGTCACCCGCATGGCCAGTTCGGAGGCAAACAGCTTCGCCATCGCCGCGGATTTCGTGACCGGCTTGCCGTGCTGGGCCAACCAGGCGGCATGGAACACGAGGTGCTTGGCCGCTTCGATTTCCGTGGCCATGTCCGAGAGCTGGAACTGCACGCCCTGAAAAGTGGCTATCGGTTGTCCGAACTGTTTGCGCACGGCGGCATACCGGAGTGCCAGTTCGAAGGCGCCTTCGGCGATTCCCAGGGAGAGCGCGCCAATACCGATGCGACCTGCATCCAGCGTCTTCATGAAGTTGGTAAAGCCTTCGCCCTCCGCGCCCAGCATGTTCTCGCGAGGTACTTCGACATCCTGAAAGATCAGTTCGCGGGTATCCGAAGCGCGCCAACCCAGCTTGTCTTCCTTGCGTCCGGAACTGAAGCCCTTCATGACTGGCAACGATGGATCGTGGCCAATTCCGAACGACTGGGCGCGCGCCAGGTCATCGTTATGTTTCGTCAGGATGAATGACGAAATTCCATGGGTTCGACGGGAGGCATCGGTGACGGCAGTGACGACGAAGATTTCGCCGACACCGCCGTGCGTGATGAAGCGCTTGGATCCGTTCAGTACGAAGTGATCGCCGCTGGCGCGCGCCGACGTTCTGGTTCCCCCGGCATCGCTCCCTGCCCCCTCTTCCGTCAGCCCAAATCCGCCCAGGACAGTGCCCGACGCGAGCAACGGCACGAAGCGACGCTTCTGCTCCGGCGTCCCGAAGTGCACGATCGGCGAGGTGCCGAGTGTGGTATGGGCGGAGATGGTGAGCGCGTGCGATGCATCGACCTTCGCCAACTCATGGATGACCGTGATGTACGAGAGCAGGTCCAGGCCCGCGCCGCCAAGTTCCTCGGACCATGGGATCCCGAGTAGTCCCAGGTCCGACATCTTCCTGATGCTCTCCCACGGGAACTCCGCGCTGGCATCGTACCTTGCGGCAATCGGCGCGACTTCATCGCGCGCGAAGGCGCGAATCGTTTCGCGCACCGCGAAATGCTGCTCGGAGAAATACAGCGAGTCGTCCATGGAGTCCCGATCCCACCATCGTGCAGTTGTCACAGTCACCGCACGCGAGGGGCGCGGGATGCTGGCCGAAATATCGAAGGAGAAACCGGCGGCGGCAACGCCGAGTGCCGACATAGCCTTGCATTGCGTCGAGCCTGGCGCGTTCCATGCCAGCGCGCGTCCGTCGAAGAGACCAGTCGATCGGCAGACGTCCGCCGGATCGTGCGTCGGCGCTCACAAGGAATCGGACGTGCGTCGATGGCGGCGCAAGATTAAGCAGGCGTTGCCGAGTCAGTTCCCCAACCGCTGCCGCAGCCTGCCGTGGCGTCAACGTCGTCAGGAGTCCCGCGAGTGGCACGTCATCTCCGCGCGGCGGAGTGCCGATCTTCAGGAGGCGCTGCATCAACCGCGAGGCATCCACCGAGAGCGGTAGGGGGCAGCTGGCGGCATGAGCATGCGATACGAGCAGCCGAACGCGCCAAGCCTCAGGAGGTGCGAGCGCGAACGAGACCAGGCCGTGCCGCGAAAGAATTGCGAGGACGTCGGAATCGGAAGGCGTTAGGCGATGCAGGCCACTGCCCTGTTGGCCGGGAGGATCCAGGATGACGTGATCGTCGTTGCCGGCGAGCGCGACGAGCCGTTCCCAAAACGCCAGAATGCGTGCCTCCGGAGGGTACGAGCGCTTCAGAAAGCGTTCGTGCAGTTCCCGATCGTCGTCACCTGCGAGCAGCAGGCAGCGTCCAGGCGCACCGTCGCGCGAGGCACGGCCGGCCTCCTGGTAGTAATCCTCGATCGAGCCGGGTGGCGCCAGGTGCACGACGAGTCTTACATCAGGCTTGTCGACCCCCATGCCGAAGGCGTTCGTCGCCACCAGAACGCGCAACGAGCCCGAGGCGAAACGCTCCTGCACGCTTGTCCGGTCGTTGGCGGTCCGCCCGGCATGATAGAAGTCGACAGCGCCATTCGGGTGTGCCAACGAGCGAGCCACTGCTTCTACGCTCGTTCTGGTGCCGGCGTAGACGATGACTGGATCCGGTGCTGCCGAGCGTACGAGGTCACGGATCCGCGTGATACGATCGCGCAGGGGGCCCACGCGTTCGACACCGAAGTACAGGTTGGGGCGATCGAAGCCGCTGACGACCACGATCGGTTGCCGCAACTCCAGCACTCGCACGATATCACGCCGCGTGGCGGGCGTCGCCGTAGCGGTCAATGCCATCGTAGCGAAAGGAGCCAACTTATCGCGCGCGGCCGCGAGTCGAAGGTAATCCGGACGAAAGTCATAGCCCCACTCGCACACGCAGTGCGCTTCGTCCACTGCGAAGATGGCGATGCGCCGTCCAGTGAGACGCGCTAGCGTTCGCGGGCTGAGTAGACGTTCCGGCGAGAGGTACATGAGCTGCAACACGCCGGATTCGACGGACCGCCAGGTGTGCGCTTCCTCAGACGGTTTCAGGCCGCTATGCAACGCCGCCGCCGCGATCCGTCGTCGACGCAGGCCCTGAACCTGATCGTCCATCAGCGCGATCAAGGGAGACACGACGACCGTCAGCCCGGGCAACACGAGAGCCGGCAGCTGGTAACAGAGTGACTTGCCTCCCCCGGTTGGCAGGACGACCAGCGAATCCCGGCCGGCGAGGATACTTCGGATAGCTCGCGCCTGGCCATCACGGAGATCGGAGAAGCCGTAGTACTGGCGCAGCGCGTCGCGAGCGCGGCCGAATCGGGACGGTTCCACGCCACGATGATGGGGACCAGTCGTGCGGACTGCGCCATCATGAGAACGCGCGCCCGACTGTGGGAACGCGGCAGGGGATCAGACTGCCTTGTTGTAATGCCCCCGGGTGAACTCCCTGCCGACGATGGCGCGTACCGATTCACGGCCCGGGCGTTCGCCGCGCACGAGCGAATCCAGCATCTGCCGATAGGCCGACACAATTTCGCGCACCGGCAGTCCGTGTACGTTCAGCAGCAATCGGAAACCGCGCACGCCAATGCGCCAGAGTGCCGAAAGGAACTCGGAGCCATCGATCGGACGCGAATGGAGGAGCCGGTTGCGGCATGCGACATCCGTCGCGACGGGGAACGGATACCCGGCTGGGTCCGTCAGCTCGACATCGGGATGAGAGCGGACGCACAGGTCGCGGCAGGTGCGTGGCTCCCGCGAGAAGGCAGCCGAGAGTACGCAGTGTTCGAGCGTCATTCCTTCCGGTCGGCCGTAGAGCACCACGTCGAATCCCCTGCCAGCCCATGGGCTCGTAAGGGCTCGCAATTCGTCCACCGTCAGCTCGACCGATGCGACGAGCCGGCGAACTCCGCGGTTGAAGAACTCAGCCGCGGTATGCTGATTGAAGCAATTGACGGCGTAGTCCGCAGTCACCGTACGGCCGCGTCGGGCCAGCGAAGTCGCCATTCCCGCGTGCCCCGTCACCACGGGCATGTCGAGGTCAAGCCATCGCTCCACCGCCGGTCGATCGTCCGGCCGAACGATGGTTGGCAGCTTCAGATGCAACTCGACACCGCGCTGGGCAAGGATGTCACGCAGCTCGCTCAAGCTCGCTCGGCTGGGCGCCGGATGCCGGAGAAAGGGGTCGAAGACGACATGAGTCGCCCCGCCGTCCGCAGCCGCCAGGGCGTCGTCATGTAGAAATACCTCGGCGCTCAGTGCGAAGCCGCCCGGGGGCTCGTCGCAACGAATGTCGGTTTCGACTCTGGAAACCACCTGGCTGATCCGAAGATCACGCTCGGCGCGCGCGCCGGACGCCGACCACTCGATGTGTGCCTGCAACTGCGCGACAGCATGCTGTCGCAGCCGATTCAATTCGCTGACCGGGAGGAAGAGCCGTTCGGCCAGGCCGCGTGCGTCGAGATCGCCCAATGCGAACTGCGTCTCGCCCAAGCGGTCGAAGTGCTCGCGCAGCTTCGCGACGTCGAGAGCGTGCTCCCGGGCCGGGGCGAGTGGGAGTTCGGAGGTAACGGAGACTTCAGTGCCACAGGCCGACACCAGTGCCTTGAGTGGCGATCCCGCCGAACCAAAACAGCGCACGTGCAAGGCAATGCGGGGTCGAGCCGAAAGCGGAATGGTCGCGAACGACTCGCGGGCCGACGCATTCAGCGATGCCTGGGAACTGCGGACGACGCGCCATCCCGGGCGAACTTCGAGCCGGGCGACGATAGCCTGCCTCACGCCTCCCGGATATGACGACAGCGTCCGGACGTCGTCAATCGCACACCCGACAGCGTTACCGGCTGCTTCGTCTGGCGGCTCGAACGCCAGTCCGTCGCCAGCAGCAACCGGGTGCGAGACTGCAATGACGATCTCTCCGCGATTCCGGTCGACCACGACGCCGATCGCATGACCGCGGTTGTCCGGATGCTCGCGCGTGACGTAGTCGCGCCCAACCCGGCCACCGTACATGCCGCCGGTGAAACCGCGACTGAATATCTGCACGAGGGGTCGTACTTCTTCGGGCGAAGGGAGCCCGTCGCTCCCTGAGGCAAGGCGGTCGAGAAAGGTGCGGTACCCGTGCGTGACTGTGGCGACGTACTCCGGCTTCTTCTTGCGCCCCTCGATCTTGAGGCAGCCGATACCCTCCTGCGCCAACTCACCGAGATGATCGTGAGCGGCCAGATCGCGCGCAGAAATGAGATACCCGCGGTCTAGTTCCGCTCGCGTAGCGGCATCGCGGAGGATGTAGTCCTTCCGGCAAGCCTGCGCACAAGCCCCGCGATTGGCGCTGCGCTCGGAGATCATGCCCGACATGAGGCATTGCCCGGAGTATGAAATGCACAGTGCACCGTGAACGAAGCTCTCGAGGCCCAGGTCCGGAACGGCGTCGCGGATCGCGCGGATGTCGTTGAGCGTGTTCTCTCGAGCCAGCACCACGCGATGCACTCCGATGTCGCTCATGAGCCGGGCGCCATCGGCATCGTGGACCGTCATCTGCGTGGAGCCGTGCAACTCGAAGCCGGGATAGACTCTGCGTATGAGCGAAACCAGGCCAATATCCTGCACGATCGCAGCGTCGATGCCCGCGTCAATGCATGCGCCGAGATGACGCAACGCATCGTCGAGCTCCGCGGGTTTGATCAGCGTGTTCAGTGTCAGATAGATGCGTACGCCGCGCGAGTGTGCAGTGGCGCAAGCGATCTCGAGCTCGGCCATGGAGAGCTGCGCCCCTTCGTCCCGGGCGTTGAACTTCTCCACGCCCAGGTAGATGGCGTTAGCGCCGTTGGCAACGGCTGCGCGAACTGCATCAAGGGAGCCAGCCGGTGCGAGCAGCTCGGGAATCGGCCTCACGGACACATGGTGCCGTGCGGGACGACTTCGCACATACTCCGACACCTGGTTCCCGTCAGGGCTCTTTGGGCTCATCCCGCCGTGGTACGGCGATGAACCTCAGGAGGAACCCGCCAGCCAGGATGACGATGGCGGCAAGACGTATCGTCTCATCGTCGGCGCGGATTCCATATGCGAGCAACGCGATCCCCGCGAGGAGCGCACCGAGTCTCAGGCGTTGAGCGGTGGACACCAGAGTCTCGTCAGACCTGGGGTAGTCCGAGGCGGACGGCGTCGGCATCGGGCACCTCCAGCACCAGGCGCAGCATCGCCGTCGAGAACACCTTCCCCTGGGCGTCCGTCTTGAGCGACTGCGTTCCGCCGCCGTCCAGGGCACCATGGAGAAGGAAGTTGAGCGCACCGAGATTCGGCAGCTCAAATCGGACGACAGGACCGGCGATGATGCCGGCGAAGTGCTTCGAAACGACGTCAACCGTGAGACGTTGGACCAGCAACTCGTACCATTCCGGCCGCAACGCGATCACGCCGACATTCGCGGTATCGCCCTTGTCGCCAGAGCGCGCGTGGGCAAGATCGAGCATTCGGACTCTCATGACAGGATCTCCACGGACGTTTTCACGACGCGCTTGTCGATGAGGGCGGGCCAGTACGCGACGATCTCTTCGACCTTTGGCCGCCCGCCAGCGAAGCCGGTCACCGACGGCGGCCCGTTGAGCACCAATGGCGCGATCTCCCTGGTGAAGCGCTCCACCATGCGCCTGTCCTCCGATCGTACGCCAACGCGGAGCTGCACCTCGGGTGCATCGCGACCGTCGCCGGCCAGTGGACCATGCGTGGCGCTTACCCCAAGGAACTCCGTGAGGATCGTTTCGAAACGCAGGCCGAGGTTATCCAGGCGCTCCCTCAGTACGCGATCCGCCAGCTGCGCTTTGGCGATGGCATCCGGCCAGGCGTAGACGAGCGTACCAACGGCCTTGAATCCGGCACGATATGCGATGGATACCTTGAGGCTGTCGGTAGGCGGTCGGCCGCGTACGCCGAACACTCTGACACGATCGTCCCCCGTCTGCTCCAACCTGATGGTCGTGAAGTCGGCAATGACGTCCGGCGTGATATAGGCGTGCGGATCACCCATCTCGTATACGAGCTGTTCCTTCACCGAAGGGACCGTAATCCAGCCGCCAGTGCCAGGATGTTTCACGATTTCGAAGCTTCCGTCCGCATGGCCTTCCACGATCGGATAGCCGACGTTCGCCAGGTCCGGCACATTCTGCCAGTCGATCAGACAGTTGCCGCCGGAGCACTGCGCACCGCACTCGATGATGTGACCCGCTACGATTCCGGCGGCAAGGCGGTCCCAATCGGACGCGCTCCAACCGAATTCGTGGCGGAGTGGCGCCATGGTAAGAGCCGTATCCGTGGAGCGACCGGTGATCACGATGTCCGCTTCACGACCCAGCGCTTCGACGATCGGCGTCGAACCGATGTAGGCATTCGCCGACAGCACGCGATCGCGCACATCGGCGAGCGGAGCGCCGGTGTCCATGTTCGCGAGCGAATGTCCTCCAGCAAGGAGGGCATCGAGGTGCGGCAGGAGGTCGTCACCGGTGACGACGCCGAGTCGAAGTCGCCCGCGCACGCCGCGCGCGTTCGCCAACGCCAGGATCGCGTCGGCACAGGCAGTGGGATTGACGCCGCCGGCATTGGCGACGACACGCACGCCCCGCTCGACGATGGAGTCGAGAACCGACTCGATCGCCCCGACGAAGTCACGTGCATAGCCCATCGCCGGATCCCGCTCCTTCTGCTTCTGCAGGATCGACATGGTGACTTCGGCGAGGTAGTCGAGCATGAGGTAGTCGACGGGACCGCCTTCGACCTGACGGCGGGGAGCTTCGAGCCAGTCTCCCCAGAATCCCTGGCCGCTGGCTACGCGAACAACCGGACGAGCGGTCATCGGACGAGCTCCGGTTGCGGGGGAAGCGTGAACGGACCGATGTGTGGTCCGGGATTGTTGCGCGATGCGCGGAGAGCCATGGCGATGACGTCTCGCGTGTCCTCCGGATAGATCACGGCATCCACGTAGCCGCGTGCCGCGGCGAACCTGGCATCCAACTGGTGCTCGTAGTCCTGGCGCATATCCTCTATGGCCCGCTCGACATCTGGATCGAGCTGACGGTTGGCCTGGCGGGCGTCGGCAATGGCGGGGCCATGGACAGCCTGGATGGCCGACTCGCCCTCCATCACGCCCATGCGTCCGGTAGGCCACGTGAATATGAAGTCGGGATCGAATCCCTGGCCGGCCATGGCATAATAGCCCGCTCCCGACGCGTGATTGACGGTGAGGACGAGCTTCGGTACGCGTGCGCATGCCATCGCCTCAACGAAGCGCGCGCCGGCGCGGATGATGCCCTCGTGCTCCGCTTCGGGACCGACCATGAAACCGGAGACGTCCTGCACGAAAAGCAACGGCAGGCCTTCGCGATCGCAGCGTTCGATGAAGAATGCCGCCTTTTCTGCGCTTTCCGCGTAGAGAATGCCGCCGAAGCGTGGCTTTTCCCCGGGGCGTCCCTTGATGAGACCGCGTTGATTGGCGAGGATGCCGACAGGGATCCCCTCGATGCTGGCATCCGCGCAGATCAGCTCCCGGGCAAGCATGGGCTGGAACTCGTCGACGACACCGCGATCCACGAAGACCCGGAGGATGGCGCGCATGTCGTAGGACATACGGTGGTCTGCGGGCAGGACATCGTACAGTTCCGACTCGTGCGCCTCGCCGTCCCCGGTACCGAAAGATCGATGCGTCTGGTGGACGCCGGCGGACTCGGGTTCGGCTCCCGGACCTGTTCCTGTCGCAGAAGCAACGCCTCTGCGCGGCAGGCGATCGAGCAGCTGGCGGATGTGCGCCAGGCACGCCTCGTCCGTGTCCGCCGAGTAGTGAGCCACGCCACTGACTTCCGTATGCGTGGTCGCGCCGCCTAACGTCTCCGCATCTATACTCTGCCCCGTCGCGCCCTTGACCAGGTTCGGTCCGCCAAGCCCCATGAACGACGTACCCTTGACCATCAGAATCACGTCCGACAACGCTGGCAGGTACGCGCCACCCGCGATGCACGGACCCATAACGGCGGCAATCTGCGGCAAGCGAAGGTACCGCCGCATGATCGAGTTGTAATAGAAGATCCGTGAAGCGCCGTATTGTCCCGGGAAGACCCCGCCCTGATACGGAAGATTGACGCCGGCCGAATCCACCAGATACACGATCGGGATCCGGCAGCGCATCGCGATTTCCTGCGCGCGCAAGATCTTGCGTATGGTCTCCGGCCACCACGACCCAGCCTTCACGGTGGCGTCGTTGGCCACTACCACGATCTCACGACCATTCACGAGTCCGATACCGGTGACAACCCCAGCTCCCGGCGCCTGGCCGTCGTACTGGTCGTATGCCACCAGCAATCCCACCTCCAGAAACCGGGTCGCGGAGTCGCACAACGCTGCGATTCGCTCCCTCGCGGTCCACTTGCCCTGTTTGTGCTGGCGAGCGATTCGTTCGACGCCACCACCGGCGCGCAATCGCTCCTCGAGCGCGCGAAGCTCGTCACTCGCCTGGCGCAACCTGGAGGTCACGCCGACGGCTGTTCGCGCGTGGCGAACCAGGTGCGGATGTAATCGATCAGCGCCGTCGTCGACGTACCGGGGCCGAACAGCTCGCCAATCCCCTGCGCACGGAGGGCGTCCATGTCCTCCCTGGGGATGATGCCGCCCCCAGTGATCAGCATGTCGCCCCGCCCCGCCTCGACGACCAGCTGCCGCACGCGAGGAAACAGTGTCATGTGTGCACCGCTCAGGATGGAGAGTCCAATCACGTCGACATCTTCCTGTACGGCGGCAGTTGCGATCATCTCCGGTGTCTGGTGCAGGCCAGTGTAGATGACCTCCATCCCCGCATCCCGCAGCGCGGCGGCGACAACCTTGGCGCCTCGATCGTGACCATCGAGGCCGGGCTTGGCAATCAGGACGCGGATCGGTCGAGACATGCAGAAAAACTGTGGTCAGGGGTGTACGGATGCCGCCGGAAAGCTAGCGACTGCCGACTTCGCGTGGCAGCAGACGCCGGTCGGTGGCGGTGCCTGCGGCTACTCTTTTTGTGCGACCAGCAACATCTCGGTGGATGTGCGCCGCAGAGGAGCCGCATTCCACGCATCGAACGCCTGGGTAACGAGCAATCCGGCAGATGCACACAACTCGGCCAGCCGCGTCGCTGTGTACAGGCGAATGCGATGTTCGCGGGCTCCTGAGCGTGCCGGGCCACGAAATGTCGACCGGATCGTGAGAATGCCGCCGAGTGGATCGAACTCGCGTTCGTGTGCTACCACCGTGCCGTTCGTTGTCGTCCACCAGTCGCGCGCAAGGAACCTCGCCATTACGCCATCGCGACTTCCACCATGCCAGATCAGGATTCCGCCTGGCCGAAGCACACGCGCGAACTCGCGGATGACGCGAGCGTCGTCGTCAGGATCGACGAAGAAACCGAACGAGGTGAAAAGGTTGACGACAGCGTCGAAGCGGCCGGTCCAGCGCGACGGGAGGCTTCGCATGTCACCTCGCGTGTAACGAAGGAACGGACCGACACCTCGAGATTTCGCGCGGTGCAACAGGTCCGTCGAATAATCGAATCCGTCGACCCGAAAGCCCGCCTCCGCGAGCAGGTGCGCGTGGCGGCCCTGCCCACACGGGCAGTCAAGAACACGCGCGCCGACCGGCAGGCCGAGGAGTTCGATCAATCGCCGGACTTCGCGACGATCCTGTTCCAGCCGAAAGATCGGCTCGTATTCGAGCAGGTATTGCGCATCGAAGTACGTTTTCCACCAGTCAGTGCCGCTCCGTGTAACGGCCCGGCGCGCGGTCCTGCGCGGTGCTGCGCTACGTGCCGTTCCGGTCATCGGTCAGAAGAAGACCGGCTCTCGATAGGCACCGAAGACCTCCTCGAGCGCGTGGCGAATCTCGTACAGTGTGCCGTAGGCGCGCGCGCAGTCGAGGATGTAGGGGATGAGATTGGAGCTGGTGCGTGCCGCATTGCGCAGCGCCTGGAGACGCGCCTCCAGCAGGGCCGAATCGCGCCGTGCTCGCAAGGCAGCCAGGCGGGCTCGCTGCTGTCGATCCACGTCGTCGCCGACCTTGAGCACCGGGATCGACAACTCCGGCTCCTCGGTTACGAAGTCATTGACACCGACCACGATCTTCCGCCGCTGCTCGATTTCCCACTGTTGTCGTGCCGCCGACTCGGCAATCCGCCGCTGGAACCAGCCTTCCTCGATTCCCTTGACGACGCCTCCCATTCCGTCGATCGTGTCGAAAATCCCGTTGGCCTCGCGTTCGAGCCGTTCGGTGAGCGCCTCGACGTACCAGGATCCACCTAACGGGTCGAGCACGTTGGGAACTCCCGTCTCGTACGCCAACACCTGTTGCGTCCGCAGGGCGACCTGCACCGCTGCCTCCGTCGGCAGTGCCAGAGTCTCGTCCATCGAGTTGGTATGCAGCGACTGCGTGCCGCCGAGCGCGGCAGCCAGCGCCTGGTAGGCAACCCGCACGACGTTGTTGGTCGGCTGCTGGGCGGTAAGCGTCACCCCGGCCGTCTGGGAGTGGAACCTGAGCATCCACGAGCGCGGGTCGGTCGCACCGTACCGTTCGCACATGCGCCGCGCCCAGATGCGGCGCGCCGCGCGGAGCTTGGCGATCTCCTCGAAGAAGTCGTTGTGGATATCAAAGAAGAACGAGAGGCGGGGAGCGAACGTGTCCACCGGGAGTCCCCGTGCCATACCGCGCTCCACGTACGTGAAGCCGTTCGCCAACGTGAACGCCAGCTCCTGCACCGCCGTGGCCCCGGCCTCCCGGATATGGTAGCCTGATATCGAGATCGTATTCCACAGCGGTGCGTGTTCGGCGCCCCACTCGAACAGGTCGACGATCAGGCGAAGCGCGGGTTCGATCGGGAAACACCACGCGTGCTGCGCCATGTATTCCTTCAGGATGTCGTTCTGTACGGTTCCACGAATGGCGCGCACGGGCACACCCTGCCGTTCCGCAGCCGCAACATAGAAGCAGAACAGGATCACAGCCGGACCGTTGATCGTCATCGACGTCGACACCTGGTCCAGTGGGATACCGTCGAACAGCGCCTCCATGTCTTCGAGACTCGAGATCGCGACGCCCGTCTTCCCGACTTCACCTTCCGACCGTGGGTGGTCGGAGTCGTAGCCCATCAGCGTAGGAAAATCGAAGGCCGTGGACAGTCCCGTCTGCCCGTGCTGGAGGAGGAACTTGAAACGCTGGTTGGTATCGAAGGCGCTGCCGAAACCGGCGAACTGTCGCATCGTCCACAAGCGACCTCGATAACCGGTCGGATGGATGCCGCGTGTGAAGGGATAGGCGCCAGGCATTGGGAGGACGTCGACCGAACTGTCGGCGACATCGAGCGGCGTATAGACGGGGGCGACATCTCCCTCCGAGTTGCTGAATGCCATCGGCCGCTTCTCGCCTTTGGCATACCGGTTACGCCACACCGCGACTTCGGCGCGCAGCCGTGCCAGTTCCGCGTCCTTCTCCGCCACCGTCAGCTGCGAGTCCTGAACCGAGTTCATACCTGCACCTCCGTGAGGAGCCGAGCGCCTCGCAGCAGCAGCGCGTCTGCTACGGCGAATGGCGAGATGACGCCTCTTTCAACGTGGGGAATCTGTTCTCGAAGGTATTCCTGCATCCCGGTGTCGCCCCACCAGCGTCGTTTGACTCGGTGTTCGGCGATCTCGACGATCTGCTCGTGCAACCGGCGTCGCCGCCGTTCCCGGAGCTCGCCGCTGGAGACAAGATAGCGGAAGTGGCGCTCGATGGCCGCGACGAGTTCCTCAATCCCTTCACCGTTCACGGCCACGGTTCGCATTACTGGCGGCGTCCAGGAATCCGGCTGCTCCACCCTGGCCGCCTCGCGCGCTGTCCTTCCCGGGTTGATCAGCGTGAGATCGACACCGTGGTGTGCAGGGACATTGCGCATCGTTGCTCCGCCACGCAGGCCGAGCATCAGCTCGATGTCGTTGCCCAGCCTCTGGGCACCGGGGCGATCCGCCTTGTTCACGGCGAATATGTCGGCGATCTCCATCAGCCCTGCCTTCAGGGTCTGAATGGCATCACCGGATTCCGGGACAAGAATGACGGTCGTGGAATCCGCCGCCCGGGCGATATCGAGTTCGCTCTGGCCGACGCCGACGGTTTCCATGATGATGCGATCGAATCCGAACGCATCGAGGACGTCGCCAACCGCACGCGTCGCTGACGAGAGGCCACCCAACGATCCACGAGTCGCCAGCGACCTGATGTAGACGCCCGGGTCCAGCGCCACCTGCTCCATGCGGATGCGGTCACCGAGGAGGGCGCCGCCGGTGAATGGCGACGTCGGGTCGACGGCGACGATGCCCACCGTCAACCCCCGGGCCCGGTAGGCCGCCGCCAGATGCATCGTCATCGTACTCTTGCCCGCGCCCGGTGGTCCTGTCAGGCCGATGCGCTGGGCGCGACCGAGGCGCGAATGCAGCGCACTCAGCAACGCGTCGAAACCGTCGCGCTGGTTCTCGACGATGCTGATGGCACGTGCCAGCGCGGCAGGTCGGCGCGTGTCGAATTCCTCCAGGAGTTGCTGGAGCATCGCTGGCGGCGCGGATGGCTTGGGATTCATCGTAGCCGGATCAGGAGAATCGTGTCAGTGCGTCGCACCGGGTCGCGGCACGTCCGGTCCGCCAGGTTCATCGTGCTCATCGCGAATCTCGCCCACCAGTTCCTCCAGCAGGTCTTCCAGTGTGACCAACCCGACGGTGGCGCCACGATCGTCAGTGACGATCGCCAGATGCTTTCGTTCCCGCAGCATGTGGAAGAGCATGTCGCTGCAACGCGCCGATTCAGGCGACACGGCCACCGATCGCAACTGCGGCGGAAGCTCGCCTCCGCGCTTGAGCAAGTCAAAGGCGTGGATCATGCCTTCGATGCGGTCGAGGTTCCCGCGATACACAGGCACTCGACTGAAACCCGACTGGGCCACCTGGCGCACTATCTCGTCAGGCGGCAACCCGGCATCGACGGCGAAGATGTCCGCCCGCGGCGTCATCGCGTCACGGAGTTTTCGGGCGCCGAAATCGACCACGCTGCTGATGATCGCGATTTCGGCGCGTTCGCCCACGCCCTCGACCTCGCCCTCCCGAAGCAGCGCCTCGATGGCGGCATCGTCGTCCTCGTTCGCCTCTCGCGCCTCGATGGCGCGTCGCTCGCCGGTAATTCGCCTGACGATCGCCAGAAGCGGCGTGAGCACGATGTCGATCGCGCGAACCGGGGGAAGCAGGATGGGTATCAGCACCCTCGGCCAGCGTCGCCCGATGGCGCGCGGCACGAGCTGGCCAACGATCAGCAGCAGCAACGAATACAGGAGCACCTGCCGCAGAACGCTTCCGGTGCTCGTCGCGGACGTCCCGATGTAGGCCCCGGCGGAGAATACGGTCAGGGAGACGCCCGTAGTCGCCGCCAGCAGCATCCGATGCGGCCGATCAAGGTACAGCGCCGCAGCCACAGCCCCGCTCAACCGACGCTCCACCCAGTGACGAAGCCAGATGCGGCTGGCGGAGCGGACAGCCGTCGCCGCCGCGGTCAGCCATGCGACGATTCCGATCCCCAACAACAGAATGCCGCTCATGCGCTATCCACTCCGTCACCGGCGTCGTGGAGCCTCTCGAAGTAGACGCGTCGGATCCGCCGGCGCACGACACGCTCCACGACGACACGAAACCCGTTCAGCTCGAGTTCTTCGCCTGACCTGGGTACGCGCCCGAGCTTTTCGTAGACGAGACCGCCGACGGTCGACACGTCTTCGCTCTCGAAGTCCCGGTCGAGCAGATCCGATAGTTCGCTGAGCGTGACGCGCGAGGACACCCAGAACCGCCGCCCATCCAGCGAACGCTCCACAGCTGTCTCGTCGACGTCGGTCTCGTCCCGGATATCGCCGACGACCTCCTCCAGCACGTCTTCGATCGTGATCAGGCCGGCCGTTCCGCCGAATTCGTCAGCCACGATCGCCATGTGCGTACGATGCTCCTGGAAATCGCGCAACTGCACGTCCGTCTTCTTCGCGCCGGGAATGAAGGCGGGCGCTCGCATCAACGACCACCACAACCCGCTCGGCGGTTCGTCCGCGACGATCCATGGCAGAATGTCCTTCGCGTAGAGTATGCCGACGATGTTGTCGATCGATCCGGCGAACACGGGAAGACGCGCGTGCTCCGCGCTCCGCACGCGATCCACGACTTCTGACCATGGCATATCCCGATCGATGGCGACGATGTCCACACGTGGGACCATGATCGCCTGAACTTCCGTGTTGCCGAGCGCAAAGACGCCTTTCAGGAGCACCTTCTGCTCACGACTGGCTTCCGCTTCCGCCGCGACCACCTCACGGAACTGCTCGGCGGTGGCTTCGCGATCCACGTCGCGACGTGCTGGAGGCGGCAGGATCGTATGTAGACCCCGGTCGATGACGCTGCCCAGCTGAACGATCGGGTAGAGCAGTCGCTCGGTGACGAGGATGAAACGATAGAATCGCGCTGCGGCGCGCGCTCCCAACGTGTCGCCGGCGCTGCGCGCCAGGCTTTCCGACACGCCCACGAGTACCAGCGCGGCGAGGGCGCCGATCCAGAAGCGACCTGTGGAACTTGTCGCCAGCGGCCACAGAGCCCACGCGGCGAAAGCCCCGCTCATCAGCTGCGCGAGAACGCGCGCGAACGCCAGGGCGCGATGCGTCTTTTCGCGCCGATCGAACAGTGCGTGCAGATGCGGTGGGAGCGCGTCGCCGGGATCGAGTGCCAGCAACGCTCCGTCGGACACTGCGCACAGTCCGCCTATCGCGGCCGTGGTTATCGCCAGCAGCAACGATACGACATCTACCACACGCCCTCCCGCTTCGCAGCGAGGAGGTGGCGTTCCTGTGCCCGCCACATGGCGCTCTTTTCGCGGTCCGTATCCGGATGGTCGTGACCGAGGACGTGGAGCACTCCATGGACCACGACCCGCGCCGCTTCCTCGCGTACGCCGATGCGCGCACGTCGGGCATTGGCCCGCACGACGTCTGCGGCCACATAGACGTCTCCAACGGCCGGCGCGGCCTCGGCGGCCTTCCGGAATGTCAGCGCGATCACGTCGGTGACGCCCGAACGGCCGAAGACACGGCGATTGAGGGCAGCGATCCTCCGGTTCGAGACGAACGCCACTGACACGACGGCCGATCGAACTCGCGAGCGACGCAGCACGAATCGCACCAGCGACCGCACCGCTGCCCGGGGCAGCGGTGCGCGCACGTCAGTCGCCGACGTGTCAACGATGACCCCAGATCCATTGGGAGATTTCCGGTCCGCCGGAAGCTGCTCAGACATGCTGAGAATCAGGCACCAGCGTCGTCGGCATATGCCTTGATGATCTCACGCACCAGCCGATGACGGACGACGTCGGAATCGGATAGATAGTGGAAACCGATTCCGTCAATGCCAATGAGGATGCGCTCGATCTGGATGAGGCCGGACTCTTCGCGACGCGGCAGGTCGATCTGCGTCTTGTCGCCGGTGATGACGGTGCGCGAGTTAACGCCGAGTCGGGTGAGGAACATCTTCATCTGCGCGCCCGACGCGTTCTGCGCTTCATCGAGAATCACGAAGGCATCGCTGAGTGTTCGTCCTCTCATGTAGGCGAGCGGTGCGATCTCGATGACCCGCGTCTCGAGTGCGCGCTGCATCCGCTCGGGTGGCATCATGTCCTCGAGGGCGTCATAGAGCGGGCGCAGATACGGATCGACCTTGGCCTGCATGTCACCAGGGAGGAAGCCCAGGCTCTCGCCAGCCTCAACAGCAGGTCGGGCAAGAATGATGCGGCGGACGCGTTTCCGACTCAGGGCATCCACGGCGGCGGCCACTGCCAGGTAGGTCTTCCCCGTACCCGCGGGGCCGATGCCGACCACGATGTCGTTCTCCGCAATCAACCGCAGGTACTCTGCCTGTCCAGGCGTCTTCGGTTGGATGACCCTGCGGATGCCGGGCAGGACGATCCTCGCGTCGTCTCCACCCGCAGGCTCCCGGGAATGGTCGAGCGTCATCCGCAGGACGTCGTCGATGTCGAGCACCTGACGCTGCCGAGCCGCGTCGATCATCCGCTGGGCAACAACCGATGCGCGTTCGACCTGATCGGCGCTTCCCGCGATCGAGAGCGTATCGCCCCGCATGGACACGCGAGTCGACGTCTGCCGCCCCAACTCGATGAGGTTGGCGTCATGTACGCCCGCGAGGACGAGTGGGTCGACGCCCTCGGCGCTGAGTCGTCGGGTCAGTTCTTCGGACACAGTCACGCCAGACTCCTCAGGTGCAGTGCTTCAAGATCCGCCGCAGAGACGGGCGTCGGCGCGCCCTCGAACAGCGCGCGAGCGGCCGTGGTCTTCGGGAACGCAATCACGTCGCGAAGCGAAGGGGCCTGGGCCAGTAGCATCACGATGCGGTCGAAACCCAGGGCGAAGCCTCCGTGCGGCGGCGCCCCCGATGCCAGCGCGTCGAGCAGAAAGCCGAACCGACGCTGCTGGTCCTGCGCTTCGATACCCAACAACTCGAAGACGACCGCCTGCATCGCAGGATCCGTGATCCGGATCGATCCACTGCCCAATTCGTTGCCGTTGTAGACGGCATCGTAGTGCAGTGCCCGGCATCGGTCGGGATCCGTCGTCAGGCGGTCTCGATCGTCCGGATGAGGTGAAGTGAACGGATGATGGGCAAATGCCCGGATCCCCGTTACCGGATCGGTCTCGAACAGGGGAAAGTCGACGATCCAGCAGAACGCATGGTCCGTGAGCCTGACGATGCCGGGCCGCCGCACCGCCAGGGAACGTACGCCGTGCAGCGCCGGCGACGTAACATGATCGGGACCGACCACCGCCAACACCAATTCGCCGGGCTTCGCAACCAATCGGCCAAGAAGTTCGTTCCCCAGTGCCCTGACGCCTTGCCCTTCCCAGCCGCTGCCGGTTCGTCGAGCCCAAATGAGACCTCCCGCCTTCGCTTCCTTCACGATCGCCGCGTACCCGTCGATCTCCTTGCGCGAGGCCTCCGCGGCTCCGGGAACGCTTAGCGCGCGCAATCGACCGCCCGCGCCCAGCGCCTCACGAATGAACGGCGCCGCATCCTCACCGACGGCTTGCGAAACGTCGGCAATCTCAACTCCAAAGCGGAGATCCGGCTTGTCGACGCCGAACCGCTCCATCGCGTCCCGCCAGGCCAGGCGCGGGAATGGCGCCGAAATATCGTGACCGGCCTCGCCCCACAGCTCCACCAGCACGCGCTCGACGAACCGCTGGACATCGTCAGGTGCGACGAAGCTCGCCTCGATGTCGATCTGGGTGAACTCCGGCTGGCGATCGGCGCGCAGATCCTCGTCGCGGAAGCACCGCGCGATCTGGAAGTACCGGTCGAACCCCGCCACCATCAACAACTGCTTGTAGATCTGGGGCGACTGTGGAAGGGCGTAAAACTCGCCCGGATGCACACGGCTTGGCACGAGGTAGTCGCGTGCTCCCTCCGGCGTTGGCTTGGTCAGGATCGGCGTCTCCACCTCCAGGAACCCCTCGTCGCTCAGCGCCTTGCGCGCACGTTGAAGCAGACGGTGCCGCATTACGAGATTCGCCTGCAGTTCGGATCGCCTGAGGTCGAGTATCCGGTGCTTCAAACGGAGTTCCTCGGCAGCCAGCTTCTCTCCCTTTCCTCGCGCGACCGGGATCGCTGGCGTCGTGGCAGGACCCACCACCTTCACCGTCTCAGCGAGCACTTCTATCGCGCCCGTAGCCAGCTCGGCGTTGCGGCCCTCCGGTGGACGCGCGACGACGCACCCTTCGATCAGCACGACCGCCTCAGACGTCAGTTGCTCGGCAACCTGCATCGCTTCCCCTGTCGCGCTCGCCGGGTTGAACGATACCTGAACGAGGCCGAAGCGGTCACGCAAATCCACGAAAACGAGTCCGCCAAGGTTGCGACGGCGATGCACCCAACCGCCAAGACGCACCCTCGTGCCAACATGCGATTCCCGTAGCTCCCCGCACAGGTGCGTGCGCATCGTTGTAGCCAGCGATACAGGCTCGTTCACGTAACGTGCTCCCTGCGCTTCCGCGCGAAACCGATGAGACAAACGCCGACGATCGCCCCCGCGACGTCCGCGAGCCAGTCGCGCACATCCATGGAACGACCCGGTATGAGCCGCTGATGCACTTCGTCCAGCGCCGCAAACACTCCAATACCCACTGTCACGCGAAGGACAAGAACCGCAAGGCTCCTCGAGCGGCCGCGTCCCGCGTTCCCGGCCAGGAAGCCGAGCACGGCGTAGAGCCCGAAATGAACAACCTTGTCCGCGCCGGGAAACAATGACGCGTTCGGAAGGTCGGAAGCGGGCACCGATGTCAGCGCCAGAATCACAAGCGCCCACAGGACCGGCCAGCGCCAGCGATGGCGAAGCAGCTCCGTGACCAATTCCTATGCGCTCGGGGCGTCAGGCATCAGCATGGGCCCATAAAACTATGCGGTCAGGCGATTTCCGAGAAGCCGCCGGATTGACCGGCATTACCCTGCGCCCTAAGCTCTCCCAATGAATCGCACCTTTACGATGTTCGCTGCGATCACTTGGCCGCTGACGGCGTTCGCACAGCAGATTCCGGGTCGCGACCTGTTCGATTTTCCGGTTGGGTCCGTCGCCGAGGGCTTCGCACTGGCGCTGCGCTCCGGCGATGGGCTTCGGAATCCAGCGGGGATCCTGCTACCGGATGGCGCCGCTGGCCGGCTGACGGCCTCCTCGCTCTTGACCGGTTCAACGCAGGGCGTGTCAGCGCAGATTCTTGGCGGCGCCTTGCAGTGGCGCGGTACGACCTATGGCGTAACGGTGGCACGCGCATCCGTTGGCGACATCCCCCATACCGACTCCGATCCGCAGTCGGTCGGTACCGATGTCCCGTACAACGCTTTGGTGGTCTCCGCGCTGGCGGCACGGCGCCAGACGCGCGACCTCTACGCGGGCGTCGCACTCCGCTTTCTTCGCGGCGAACTGGACCTGACCACGCGAAGTGCGTTCGGTCTGGACGCCGGAGTCGTTGCCGAGCACCTCACGACGGCAGATGCTCGCATTGCCGTATCGAGCTTCCTGTGGCGACCGGCGGCCGAAAGCGGCGACGGGCAAACGTTCTCGGCGTCAGGCGATTTTCGCGCAATCGGCGATGACGACACACGTTCTGCTCGACCCGGCTATTCGTTCTCGCTCAGGCCGGGACTCTCGCGCGAGCAATACGTGTTCGCATCGGGACGTTATCTTGCATGGGAGATGCGCACCGGCATCGCGTGGACGGAGGCGTTTTCTCACTCGACGACCAGATGGCGTCTGGCAGTCGGCACGTACGTGGGCCGGTACTTCGCCGCGATTGCCCGGGAAGACAGTCCGGTCGGACTTGCCGCCTCGTACCAGTTCACGCTGACCACACTGATCCCCCAACGGTGAAGCAGGACCTGCTCAACCTCACTCCGGATGCGTCGGCAGCGCTGCTGACGGAGTTCGTCGCCGAGCAGCAGCTCCCGTCGTATCGCTCGCGTCAGGTGCACCGCAGGCTGTGGGAGCACCCGGCACCATCGTTCGCGGCGATGACCGAACTCCCGATGACGCTGAGAGACGTCCTTGCGCAACGCTTCGCGCTTGGTCGGTTGCAGCTGGAGGCGCACCAGGTTTCGACGGACGGGACACAGAAGTTTCTTTTTCGGCTGCACGACGGCCAGACGATCGAGACCGTGGCCATTCCGGAAGGCGATCGCTTGACGCTGTGCATTTCTTCGCAGGCGGGTTGCGCGTTGCAGTGTGCTTTCTGCGCCACGGGCGCCATGGGATTCGCGCGGAACCTCGAACCGTTCGAAATAGCCGGACAGGTCCGCGAACTCCTGCTGCTCGTTCCACCGCTCAAACCGACGAACATCGTCTTCATGGGGATGGGCGAGCCACTGATGAACTGGAAGGCCGTCGATCCGGTGCTGACGATCCTCAATTCTCCTCGGGGTCTTGGCATCGGCGCCCGACACATCACCATTTCGACGGTTGGCATCCTGCCGGGTATCGAAGCGCTTGGGCGGCGCCCTGAGCAGTTCCGGTTGGCCATTTCGATTCACGCGCCGACGGACGTGCTCAGACGCAGTCTCATGCCAGTCAACATCAGATATCCCTTGGCGGACGTCGTGGCCGCGGCCAAAGTGTTCGATCGGCGGACGACGTTCGAGTACGTGATGTTGGCTGGTATCAACGACCGGCCAGAACATGCGAGCCAGCTGGCGGCGTTGGCCACGGCCTGCAGGGCGTTCGTCAACCTGATCCCGCTCCATCCGGGCGGTGCAGGGGAGTTCAAGCCCACACCCGCACGCGAGATCGGCCAGTTCGCGCAAGCTCTTCGACGGGCCGGTGTCGAAGTCGCTATCCGGCGAAGTCGGGGAACCGATATCGCGGCGGCATGCGGGCAGCTACGGGTAGAACGGCTTCGCCGGCGGCCGCCAGTCAGCGCCGATGAGCACGGTGACATCCAGGTAGCGTGAGGAGTCGGGGCGCGCTTCCACAACGCCACCCCCCAGCGCTTTCGCAACCGATTGGGCCCAGTCGATGCGCCCGGACCGGGCGAAGACCCTGGTCGAGTCGCCTCGGGTGTCGTCCGTGGCGTATCGCACCACGTCGAAGCCGGCATCGCGAAGTACCATGGTCGCGTGACGCGCCAAGCCGCGAACGGTCGTCGAGTTGAGCACTTCTACCTTGATCCGCACGCCCTCGGGGACGCTGATCGCTGGCGTGGAAACCGGAACTCGCGGCAGCGGCTGGCAGCACACCCGGAAATACCAGAAGGCCGCCAGAATCGCCGCAAGAATGGCCGCGACCACGAGCACGAGGACTAAGCGTCGCTTCGCCGTAGGTGATTCCATAACGCCACCGTTTCTGGAAAGATGGGCTTCCCCTCGCGAAGCGTCCACTCCAGGCGCGCGCGAACCACCTGCTGAAAAACGCGATCGAAGTCGCGCGGAACGCGCTCTGCAAGGCGGGCGCGTTCCTCCATCATGAACTGTCGGCCCGGCTCGAGGAAATCAGCCATGAAGAGAGCGCGTCCGGTTCGACCCCAGTCGGGGTTTCCCAATGTATGCCACCGGATTGCGTCCAGGACGTCTCTGCGCGTCTCTCCCTCCCGTTCTAAACGGTGGGCAGCGGCTGGGCCGTGCAGAATGCTCACGGGCCTGGGATCCGCGCCAAGTTCGGCGCGAAGGACATCGTCCGAAGCATCGCGGTAGACGTCGTGCCAGGCGCCCGCGTCGTGCCATGCCTGTCGGTCGCTCCTCGGCAGGCCGAGCTCGTTGCTCCAGCGGTCAAGGAGCGACGTGACGCGTTCGATGTGCGCTAGCCGCTTTTCGGAGACGATGGCCCATTTTGGAAGTGTGACGGTCTTTTCGGTCACTCGCGTGGTTCTCGGGCAAGTCGGTCAGGCGCTGTCCAAGGCATCTCGCAAGGTCCGGGTCAACTCGGCGGCCGCGTCGATGCTGGTGCCAGCAGCCCGAACGATCGCACTTCCCACGACGATGCCGTCGGCCATGCGCCCCACGATCTGCGCCTGCTCCGGCGTCGAAATACCGAAACCCACGCAGACGGGCAGCGCCGTGGCAGTACGAAGGCGAGCGATCACGTCGGGCAACTCGCTCGCGACGTCCTCGCGCGCGCCGGTCACGCCGAGCCGTGAAATGAGATAGACGAAACCACTTCCATGTGCGGCGATCTCTCGCATCCGCTCAGTCGGCGTCGTGGGTGCAACGAGCCGAACGAAAGCGAGCGGTCCAGTGCCCAACCAGCGCTCACGCACCCTATCCGAGCCCACAGGCAGATCCGTGATGAGGATGCCATGGACACCTGCGGCAGCCGCTCGCCGAAGCGCGTCCTCCCCCGCGGCCAGCACAGGATTCAGGTAGCTGAACAGAACGATCGGCACCGAAACCGCGGCCGTCGCGATCAAATCCAGCGCGCGGTCGAAACTCACGCCATGATCGAGCCCTCGCTGCGAACTCGCCTGAATGACCGGTCCATCTGCCATGGGGTCGGAAAACGGCACCCCGACTTCGATGACGTCGGCACCCGCTTGCTCGAGGGCGCGCATCAGGGCGATGGTTGCATCCGGGGACGGATGACCCGCCGTGATGTACACGACGAGCGCCCGTCGACGACGAGCGCCCAGGGCTTCCAGGTGCCTGCTGAGGGCGTCAGACGAAGTAGTCGCCGACGTTGATTGCATAGCGATCGGGGTTCTCGGTCTTGATGATCGTTCGCTTGTAGACGCCATCCTCTCCCTGCTCCGTCAAATCGACGAGATGCCCGGGATACAGCACGTTTCCGCGATCGTCGGAGACGATTCGGACTACCGGACGCGAGATCGCATCCGGCTTCGGGTTGGCGGCGTGTACGAGTGCGAGTTCAAAGGTATCGAGAACCACCAGCGTTCCAACAGGGAAGATTCCCAGCAGGGTGATGAAGCCTTTCACGACCACGGGGTCGAAGCCACGGCGTGCGTTGTCCCGCATGCCCGCGAGGACCGCAGCCGGGGAAAGCGGATTGGTCTGGTAATGACGCCGGGAAGTCGCGGCATCGAATCCGTCAGCAACGGCTACGATCTTGGAGAAAATGCTCTGTTGCCGATCCCGGATCGCCTTGGGATACCCGGAGAGGTCTGTCTTCATGTGGTGCTCGTACGCCACGACCATCGCCCGATACGGCAGTTCCTGCTGTCCGCGCATCTGAAACAGCGCGAGCACGCCTAACCACGGATGCGCGGCCAGCCACCGCCAATCGTCGTCCGTAAGGCGACCGCTCTTGTTCAGAACGGACAGCGGAACGCGCGACTTCCCGATGTCATGGAAAAGCGCGCACATCCCCAGGTCGTACAGCTGCATCTTGCTCAGGCCAAGCCGGCGTCCGAGCGCGACCGAGAAGATGCACACGTTGACGCTGTGCGTGAACGTGTATTCGTCGTAATCGCGAATCGTCGTCAGGCCAAGCAGCGACGTTTCCTCGTTCAGGATCTGGTCGACGATCGTCTGCACGACGCGTTTGATCTTCTTGATGTTCGGCGCCTGACCGAGGCGGATCGACTGAATGACGTCCTTCGTGACCGCCACGGACTGGGAGTAGGTTCGCTTGGCGGCCTCTCGCGCCCGCTCCATGAAACCTGCGTCGTCCTCGATTACGCTCGGCGGACCGAGATCTATCGACGAGACGCTGGCAGCCGACAGCTTCTCGCGCATGTCGAAGTGCGTGACGTCCGCTTCCCGGCTGGTCGAGAGGAGAAGCGAGAGAAAGACCAGCCAATCGCGCGGTTCGGTGCCGGCGAGCACGGTGACCGTGCCGATGCCGCAGGCACGAAGCAGTGACAGGAACTGACTGAAAGCGGCGAAATTGTCCAGATCGAGCCGCAGTCGGGTAGCGTTAACGAAGATGAACTCGTTCGACGCACGGAGCTCGAGTTCGTGCTCACGCTCGAGAATCGCACGAGACGCGGACGCCAGCTCCTCCAGGGCATTGCGGACCGCGTCATTCTCCGGCGGATAGAGCCGGATCACCCGGATCGCGCCATAGATCGTGACGATCAACTGTCGGCCGGCCTTGCGGACATACGAGTCACTGGAGACGTCCTGGAGCGGGGCCAGCGCGGTCATCCGGGCCCCCCGCGCAGGATCCTGTTCACAGCGTTTCTCACGAGGACTTCCTTGTCCGTCGACGACTTCTGGAGCGCTACGAGCGCCTGCTGCGAGCCCACCTTGCCTAACGCCATGGCCGCGCATGCCCGCATCTCGGGATCGGCACGGCGCCCGAAGAGCCCGCGATCGTTCAGGTATCCATCCAGCAGCGGAACGCCGGCGTCGCCGCACATCGCGCCGTAGGCCTCGAAGATCGCCATCTTCTCCGTCAGGTCCGCATCGTGCAACCGCTTGGCTTTGATCGCGGCTTCCAGTTTCAACAGCGCCGGCTTGTGCAAGCGCGTCACGAAAGCTCGGGCCGATGCCACCCGAACGTCGCGATCGCCATCCTCGAGCCCACGCTCGAGATGCTGGAGCGCTCCCGGCGTCCCGATTTCGGCCAGGGCCTGCACGGCGGCCAGTCGCACAGCCGCTTCCGCATGAACGCTCTGCCGTGCCAGCGCCGGCACCGCCGCACTTGCCTTCATCGCGCCGGCACGCCTGATCGCCTCCATCATGACGGCACGCTCCGACGACGTCACCAGCCGCAACAGCTCGGCCGTGTTGGCGGCTGCCAATCGGCTCGCGGCCGACTCCAGCAGCTGGCGCACTCGCGGCGACTGAATGCGTCCGAGCCAGGAGAACACCGTCGACATCGCCCCGACCCGCAGCTGCTCGAACAGCGCGTTCAGGTCCGCCTGAACCGGCAGGTCGACACGATCGTCGAGCGACTGTAGCAGCTGCGCCAGCGTCTCCGCCTCGCTCATCCGATCGGGAATCGCCAGAAGCGCCTCGCGCTGGACCGGCGTGATCTCCCGCGCGCGACTCGCCGCCAGATTCACCTCGCGAAGCAGGAACGCGCCGGTCGTCAGGTGGCCACCGGAAAGCGTCTGCACCAGCATCAGTGCCAACAAGCGCGTCACTTCCTCACGGATCCGCGCATCCGTCTGGACCTCGTAGATATCCAGCAGCGACGCGACCACACTGGTGCGCAGATCGGCACCATACTCGGAGTCGATCTCGGCCCGCAGATACTCCGTTTCCCGCTCGTCGAGAAAGTAGAGCGTCGCCGAGAAGTCATCGAGATTCACCACCCCAGGCGGCAGAATCGTTTCCTGCGCCGGTTCGTGCACCATGTGCGACTCGACCAGCCGATCCCTCTGAGCTTCGTCACTCGCGATCAGCGGAATGGCTGCCTCGACGGACACGTCCACATACCGGTACCTCACGAAGGCGAACTCCTGCTCCCACAACAGCGTGAGCAGATCGTCCTCGTCGGGTGATGCCTTCCGAACGCGCGCGATGATCTGCAGGAGCGTCACGATCTCCTGCTCTTCCACTCCGCGTCGCAGACTGACTTCCCGTATCCCGTCCTTGTAGAGCACCCAAGGGAGCGCATCGCTGGTCTTGTCCGGCTCACTGGCAACTGCGACACCCTCCCAGCGCAACTGTGTGTCGGTGACCTCGAGCGTAACTTCCTCGACCTGCTGCCAGATGGAGCCGAACGCGCCGCGCAGGTTCTCGATCGACTTGAGATACGTCGGATTGTTCGGCAGGTACAGCAGGCGCGCACGCATCGCGCGAGCGAAGAGGCGAAGCATCTCCTCCACGAGCGTTGCATCGAGAGGAGGCTCCGCTCGCACCAGGGCGTCCTTCGCCGGGGGGGCGGACAACATGCCTACGTCGACACCGCGCCCAAGTCGCTCACTTGGGCTACATCCTTGTCGCCGCGGCCGCTCACGCAGAGCAGCACCAGATCGTGCGAAGACCACCGCGAACGCTCGCGGTCGATCCACGCCACGGCGTGCGCCGTTTCCAGCGCGGGCACAATCCCCTCCATTCGGGCAAGGAGTGCGAAACCGTCCAGAGCCTCGCGATCCGTAACGGCTTCGTAGCGCGCACGGCCAATGTCCTTCAGGTAGGCATGCTCGGGTCCCACCCCCGGATAGTCGAGTCCAGCCGAAATCGAGTGCGCCGGGTGAACCTGTCCGTTGGCGTCCTGCAAGAGATAGCTCAATGCTCCGTGCAACACTCCAGGCGTTCCCATGGAAAGCGACGCGGAATGGTTGCCCGTTTCGAGGCCCTCACCAGCCGCCTCTACTCCGACGAGTTCGACCCCGGAATCGTCAACAAAACCGGCGAATATCCCCATAGCGTTCGACCCACCGCCGACACAGGCCACCACCGTCGTCGGCAGCCGATTCGTGGCCGCCAGCAACTGGGCGCGCGCCTCCGCGCCCACGACGCTCTGAAAATCACGCACCATCCGAGGATATGGGGCCGGGCCGACCACGGAACCGATGATGTAGTGCGATCCCTCGACATTCGTGACCCAATCCCGAATCGCTTCGGTCGTCGCGTCCTTCAGGGTCCTGGTCCCCGTGGTGACCGGAACGACGGTGGCGCCCATCAAACGCATCCGATAGACGTTGAGTGCTTGGCGACGCATATCCTCCTCGCCCATGTAAACCACGCACTCCAGTCCGAAGCGAGCGCAGACAGTCGCGGTCGCCACACCGTGCTGCCCAGCGCCAGTCTCGGCAATGATCCGCCGTTTCCCCATCCGCACGGCCAGCAGTGCTTGGCCGAGAGCGTTGTTGATCTTGTGGGCACCGGTGTGATTCAAATCCTCACGTTTGAGCCACACCGAAGCGCCGATCCGTTCGGAGAATCGCGGCGCGAACGTGAGCGCGGACGGGCGGCCCACGTAATGGCGAGCGAGTGATTCCAGTTCCTCGCAAAAGGCGGCGTCTGCTACAGCCTCTGCGTACGCGACGGTCAGGGCATCCAATGCCGGGATCAGGGTCTCTGGCACATAGCGACCGCCAAACGGTCCGAACCGCTCATCCAACTCTGCCTCAGTCCAGTTCACGCTCTGCCTCCTGAACGGCGCGCACAAAGTCCGCTACGCGCACATGATCCTTCACTCCGGGTGCGGATTCCACTCCCGAGCTTACGTCGACCACATCCGGGTGCAGCGCGGCAATCGCCGCGGCCACCGATCCCGCCGTCAGGCCACCAGCCAGTACCAACGGCCGACTGTCACGGAGCGCGGACAGCGAATCCGCGGCTCGTTCCCAGTCGAAGCGCAGGCCAGTGCCGCCGAGCCGGACGGGATCGTAGGCGTCGACCAGCACCGCGTCAGCATGTTCCCACGCCGAATACTCGGATCGAACGATCCGCTCCACCCGAACACGTACGACGCCCCAGATCGCTCCGTCAAATCGGGAACGCAAGTAGTCGACACCAGGGGCATTGGCGATCGCGTGCAGTTGCAACACATCCAGCCGAGCACGATCCGCCGCGCGCAGGATTTCATCGGCATTCGCTTCTCCGAACACGCCCACCCTGCGCACGCTCTCCCGCGTAGCCGCGTCGAGCACGTGCCTGGCACGCCCGGCGTCGACCCGGCGGCGGCTCTCTGCGAAAACAACGCCGAGGTAAGATGCGCCCGC
The DNA here is from genome assembly GCA_019186945.1 of Gemmatimonadaceae bacterium. GTDB lineage: Bacteria > Gemmatimonadota > Gemmatimonadetes > Gemmatimonadales > Gemmatimonadaceae > JABAQJ01. The sequence continues at coordinate 79,927 of JABAQJ010000003.1, read as the reverse complement.
ATCGGCAGCCAGCGCTGCGTCCTCGGGAAGCGTCAGCCCGCAAATCTTGATCTCAGGTCGCACGACCGATCCTGGGGACTCCGGTCAGTGCAGCAACGGCGTCCGACGCCCGTATAGAGAGCGAGAGGACCGATCCGACCAGTACGGCATCCGCCCCAAGGCTGGCCAGACGCTCCACGTCCTGACGCGTACGGACACCGCTCTCCGCCACAGCGATACATCCCGCCGGTACCAATGGCAGAAGCCGCTCGTGGACCTCGCGGTCGAGTGCGAGCGTCTCCAAGTCTCGGCAGTTTACACCGATCACGTTGGCTTCGCAGTCGAGCGCCCAAGTCAACTCCGCCTCGCTTCGCACTTCCACGAGCGCTCCGATTCCCACATCGCGAACAGCACCAAGCATCCTGCGCAGTCCGATCGGCCCGAGTGCGCGTGCAATCAGTAGCAGAGCCGATGACCCTACGGCCATCGCCTCCTGCACCTGCACCGGCTCGACGTGAAAATCCTTCTTCAGAATCGGGAGTACGCTCGCGCACGATGCCGTTCGTACGTCTGCAATCGAGCCCCCGAACTCCTCCGGCTCCGTCAGAATCGAGAGCGCCGCGGCGCCACCCTCCTCGTATGCGCGCACTCGATCGGCGGTCGGCATGGCATCATTCAGAACGCCCTTCGACGGCGACCGGCGTTTGAGTTCGGCTATGATCGCGACCGGTTCTGAACGAAGAGCGCGAGCGAACCAATTGGGGTCTGACCCCATTTGGCGGGCCCAATTCGAGTCTGACCCCATTTGGCGGGTAGCGTCAGCGAGACCCGCAAGGTCGAGTCTCCGGGCGCGCTTGCGAGCGCTATCGCAGAGCCGGCCTAGAACGCCTGTCGGCGGAGTCCAGTTACAGGATGCTTGCACTTCGGGGCTTCTTCGGCTAACGTTGCTTCGGCAATTGTTCGGTCCACCTCCTCGTGGCGGTGGCAACCCTCAGGAGCGTCCCCATGCCGCTCACGAAACGCCAGCGAGAGATCCTGACGTATCTCCAGAGCTACTCTGAAGACCACGGATACGCTCCGAGCTTCGAGGAAATCGCGGCGCAGTTCAACTATAACTCGTTGGCGACGGTGCATGAGCACCTGAGCAACCTCGAGCGGAAAGGCTACATCAAACGCACGTACAACGAGAGTCGGGCGATCGAGATACTCCCCTCGGAGGTCTTCGCCCGCGCTGTGGACCTGCCACTCTTGGGGTCGGTTGCCGCGGGAGTACCGATCGAGGCGGTGACGACACCGGAGTCTGTCTCGGTACCGGACGAGTTCATACGACGCTCGGGCGACCACTACGTCCTTCGCGTTCGTGGCAACTCGATGATCGACGAGCAGATCCGCGACGGCGACTTCGTGATCGTGAACGAGCGGAAAGACGCTGACGACGGTGAGATGGTCATCGCGCTGGTAAACCATTCGAACGCCACGCTCAAACGCCTTTATCGCGAACGGGACGGACGCATCCGACTACAACCCGCCAACGACACGATGTCGCCGATCTACGTTCACGAAAACGACATCGCCATTCAGGGAATCGTGGTCGGCGTGATGCGCCGCTACTGATCGGATCAGCCGCGATAGGCGGAAATCATCCGGATTAGCATCTCACGACCAACTCCGCTGCCTAACGCTGTCCGCGCCTCGGACACGCATGCCGCGAACGACGGGTACCGCTCCGCAACGAAAAGTGCCGCCGCGGTATTCAGGATCACGGCGCTTCGCGCCGCGGGGCTGCCGGCGCCGGCAAGCAGGTCACGAATGAGCGCGGCGTTCTCTGTTGGCGTCCCACCGCGCAACTCGTCGACAGCGCCACCGCCGAGCGAGAAATCCTCCGGGTCGATCGTCCAGTGCCTCACGGTTCCCCGGTGAATCTCGGCAACGGACGTGGTTCCGAGGGGCGACACTTCGTCCATTCCCGGTTGTCCGTGCACCACAAGCGCGTGCTTGCTCCCGAGGGCTGCGAGAGCGCCAGCCACGAGGGACAGTCTAGAGGGGTCAGCGACGCCGACCACCTGCCTCCCGGCGCTGGCCGGGTTCGCGAGCGGACCAACGATGTTCATGACCGTTGGAATGCCGAGTTCTCGTCGAACCGGACCGACATGACGCATTGCCGGGTGCATCGCCGGCGCGAACATGAACACGATACCACAACTGTCCAGGATCGAAGCCAGCCGTTCGACCGGCGCATCCAGCGGGATGCCCAGTGCTTCCAGGACGTCGGCACTTCCGCTCTGCGACGTGAAGGACCGATTGCCATGCTTTGCCACGCGAACGCCAAGAGCCGCAGCCAGGATGGCCGCGGCCGTCGAGACGTTGAATGTCGTGACCGAACCACCACCAGTCCCGCAGGTGTCGACGAGATCCTCGGGCGACAGCGCCGGCACCTGGAGCATTGCGCCACGCAGAGCCCGCGCTGCGCCGGCGACTTCTTCCGACGTCTCGCCTTTGACGCGCAGGGCCGTCAGCAGTGCAGCGACCTGCACCGGCGTTGCATCGCCCCGCATGATCACATCGAAGGCCTCCGCGGCTGCATCCTGCGTCAGCGAGGTGCCGAATGCCAGTTCGCGGATGGCCGCGGCAACCGCGTTACCGCTCATGCAGTGTTCCGAGGAGGCGCGAAGCCAGCGATCCACTGTGGGCGATCAGTGAAATCACGAGGGTCAGGAGCCGGACTCGCTCCATGTCCTCTTCGACAAACACGCCGCGTTTGGCGCGATTGGTGAGGTTGACGACTCCGAGCAACTCGTCTCGGTAAACGAGCGGGAAGCTGATGAACGACCCAGTGGTCAGGAACTGGTCGTACAGGAGGGGGTGGGCACGGGCCTCGGTTACGTCCTGCACGAGTAGCGGTTCCCGCGACCGCGCTACGATTCCGGCCACGCCTTTTCCAAAAGGAATCCGGGCGCCCTCGACGGTCTGTGGAGCAAGGCCCTTGATCGCTGCCAGATAGAGGATGTCCTCGCCCGGTACCCGAAGCATGAGCGAGCACCGTTGGGCCTGCATGTCGTCGCCGACGAGAGCTAGCAGCGCGTTCACCAGCTGGCGCGCGTCGCCGGTCGTGGCGTCGAGGCGGAGTGCGCGCTCGATGAGATACAGCGTTCGTGTCTTCTGGCGGAGTCCTTCGCTGCGCCGGTGAAGCTCGATGTGCGCCTGTTCCAGCTGAGAGACCGCCGCTGTCAGTTGTTGCTCGAGCGACTGGGCGCGCCGCTGCGCGCGACGCGTTTCCTCTTCGTGCGCTGCGGCCAGATGCTCGAGGTGAAGCAGCTTCGCCGGGTCCATGCCGGCCGCCGGCTGCGCAGCGTCTCGGGCGCGGCCGAGTTCCGCCTCCAGAGACGCAAGCTTGCGGAGGTATTCGCCGTGTACGCGCTGCGTCACCTCCTCCAGCGTCTGGACAGCCTCGTCGCGGGACTCGCGATCAGCAAACCGCTGATACGCCAGGTCGAACAGGGCGGCGCAGGGGGCGAACCGTTCGCTGGTGCGCGTCCCGAACATCTTTCGCTGCTCGTAGAGCGCCAGAACGGCGGTCAGGGCGCCATCCGTCGTTAGGCCGCGGAGCGACAGGATGCCTCCGTCTGCAAACGGCGACAAGTCGAGGAGTCGCGCGTACTCTGGCGATCGTTCGCCCATGTCCACGAACTGGCCGGCGCCGGCGATGAGGGAACGCAGTGCCGGCGGCACGTGATCCAGTGTCGTGTCCACGCGAGTCCGGAGGACGGCACCTTGCTGAGGGCACAGGCGCTCCCTGAGGAGGCCCTTGCGTCCGTCGTAGCGCACGAGGGCGAGCACCGCTGAGCGATCGCCATCTGCGAGCGCCTCGCCGAGGGCTATCAGGGCTGCGTCGAGGTCAGGCGCGACGCCAAGGGCGTGGGCGAGCGAGGGGAGTGCGCGTGGGGACATGGATAAGTATCGCCGCGGCGCAGTCTCGCCCGAGCGGACGTGCAATGTGGAAGCGTACGTCGAGTCGTGTCAATCGCTTTCGCGACGATGCGATTTGCTTGTATGAGCCTCCGTTGCTCGCTATTTTTCGGCCAATGACGGCGCGCAACGTGCAGCTCGTGCTGCACTACGACGGTTCCGCATTTTCCGGGTGGCAGATTCAGCCTCGGCAGCGAACCGTGCAGGGCGAAGTCGAGCGCGTGCTCGCCGATCTTTGCGGACAGCGAGTGGTGGCACAGGGGGCTGGCCGAACTGACGCGGGCGTTCACGCGCGCGGACAGGCGGTCGGTGTGAAGGTCGCATCGACGTGGAAGCCGGCGATCTTGCGGCGTGCGATCAATGCGAAGCTCCCCCAGGAGGTGTGGGTCGCGGCGGCGCACGAAATGCGCCCCGAGTTCCATGCCCGGTTCAGCGCCACTTCGCGTCGTTATGCGTATCACGTCGGGACCGATGAAGACAGCTTCTCGCCCTTTCGGCGCAAGACCGAATGGGCCCGCTGTCAGCCGCTCGACGTCGACTTGCTGCAGCGCGCCGCTCGGACAATCCTGGGTGAGCACTCATTCCTGGCTTTCGCGGTCCGAGGCACGGCGCCGCCCACGGACCACCACCGGTGCAATGTGGTCCGTTCGGAATGGGAGTCGCGATCGAACGGCTTCACATATCATGTCGAGGCCAACCGCTTTCTCCACCACATGGTTCGATTCCTTGTCGGTACCATGCTGGAAATCGCAGCCGGGAAGCGTCCGCTCTCCAGCATGGACGAGTTGCTCGATGCCCCATCGAATGTCGATGTCGCGCCCCCTGCGCCCGCCCATGCGCTGTTCCTGGAAGCCGTGACCTATCCCGCTGACCTCTACCTCGCTCCGCAATGAAGATCCTGCTCGCCAGTTCGTCCCTGGACGACATCAGGTGGGCCATGGCGTGCGGCCTTGTCGACGGTGTGCTCGTGTCTGCCTCACATCTGGAGGTGGACTACCCGGGTGCGGACGCGCGCGGACATGCCACGGAGGTCGCACGGCTGTTCCCCTGCCCGGTTGTCGTTTCCTCGGGCTCACGCGACGCCGAGGAGCTCTACCGCGAAGCGCGCGAATGCGCGCGGCTTTCGGACCAATTGGTGTTCGAGTTCCCTCTGGCGATCGACACGGTGGAACAGCTCCATCGTGCGGTCGGAGACGGTGCTCGAATCGCCGCCAGCATGATCTTCACGACGGCACAGGCCATCCTGGCGGCCAAGGCGGGAGCCGCCGCCGTGCTGGTCCATGTCAACGCGCTGGAAGCCCAGGGACTCAGCGCCAGTGCGACCCTGCGGGAAATGCGCGGCATCTTCGACTTGCACCGCATCGAGTGCGAGATCTATGCCGTCACACCTAGTTCCGCGGGACAGGTTGGGATGTGCGCCGCGGCCGGTGTCGATGCCGTCGTTCTCGAGAACTCGGTGCTGCGCGACCTGTTGTTGCACCCGCTGGACGACCGTACGCTCGATGCGCTGCTGATCGGCGCACCGCGGAATCGCACCAGGAGCGCGAGGTGATCGGGCGACTCGCGAGCTCGGTGGTCGTCCTGTGGATGGCGGCGTGCGGAACGTCGGCACCGGCGAATTCGAACGCTCAGGCGGCATCGTCCGAGGTGCGCCAAGCTGCATCGCAATCGATCGACGCCTCCAGGCGTACCGCGATCACGGAAGCGGCCAGCAAGGTCGCGGCCGCAGTGGTTACGGTGCAAACGGAAACTATCGAAAAGGCGCCTTCGAGCATCTTCGAACAGTTCTTCGGCGGCCGCTCGAGCCAGCGCGTGGCACCGGGCTTGGGCTCCGGCTTCATTACCCGACCGGACGGTGTGATCATCACCAACGCGCACGTGGTCAGCGGGGCGCAGAGCGTCTCGGTAATGCTCCGCGATGGCAAGACATTCCCTGCCAAGGTGCTCGGAGTCGATGAACAGAACGATTTGGCGGTCCTGAAGATCGACGCACGCGACTTGCCCGTCGCCGCGCTCGGAAACTCGGACGATTTGCTGATCGGAGAATGGGCGCTTGCGATCGGCAATCCGTATGGCTTTGTCCTCGGCAACTCGGAACCGAGCGTCACCGCTGGCGTCATCAGCGCCACCGGACGAAACCTGATGGGCCAGACCGAAGGCGGCGGTGTGTATCTCGACATGATTCAAACGGACGCCGCGATCAATCCCGGCAACTCCGGAGGGCCGCTGGTGAACGCGTTAGGCGAGGTGGTTGGCGTGAATTCGTCGATCTATACGCCGAGCGGCGGGTCGATCGGTCTGGGCTTCGCGATTCCCATCAACCGGGCAAAGCGCGTCGCCGACGACCTGCTGGAGCATGGCAAGATCCGGCGGCCCTGGATCGGCGAGAAGCTGCGAGTGGCGGCGAGCGACAACCCGCGCGACGTCATCTCCACTGGCGCATTCGTGCGAACCGTGGTTCCCGGATCGCCGGCGGATCGTGCCGGAATGCGCCCGGGCGACCAGATCGTACGCGCCGGCCGTCATGCAGTGCGCAACGTTTTCGAGTGGGAGGCGCAGCGACTCAACATGCGTGTCGGCGACACGGTGCCGCTGACGGTTCTGCGCGGCGGTCGCGAGATCACGCTCGACGTCACGGTGGCCGATCTGCCCGAGGTGAACGCGCCGAAGGTCACAGTGATGCGCGAGATCCAGGTCGTCACGATCACGCCCGCGATTGCCGCGGAAAAGCAGTTGCGCACGACTCGTGGCGCGCTGGTCGTGAGCGTCAGCGATCGCATTCGCGACGAGATCGGCCTGCAGGAGGGCGATGCCATCGTGCAGATCAACCAGTTCCAGATTCAGCAGGCCAGCGACGTCAACCGGGCTCTCGAGCAGTACGGTGGGCGATCGGTGATCCGGCTGCTGTTCGAACGCAGGGGCCTGCTGTACACCACCGACTTTCGCATCGGCCCTACGTGATCGCGTGATGAACCGTGACGGATACACTTCGCCGCTGTCGGAGCGTTACGCTTCGCCGGCCATGCTTGCCCTCTGGTCGCCGAACCGGCGTTACGGACTCTGGCGTCGTCTTTGGTTGACCCTGGCGGAAGAGCAACAGAAGCTCGGGGTGCCGATCACGGACGAAGCGCTGGCGCAGATGCGCGAGCAACTCGACGACATCGATTACGATGCGGTCGCCACCTACGAGCGCCGGTTTCGTCACGATGTCATGGCGCATGTGCATGCCTTCGGGGATGCCGCACCGGCCGCACGCGGTATCATTCACCTCGGCGCGACCAGCGCTTTCGTTGCGGACAACGCGGACCTCATCCTGATGCGCGAGGCCCTGGGAATCGTCCGTGCGAAATTGTACGACGTGTTACGTGCTCTGGCGGATTTCGCCCGCACGTGGCGGGACGAAGCCGCTTTAGGCTATACGCATCTCCAGCCGGCACAGCTCACGACCGTGGGCAAGCGCGCCACACTCTGGATGCAGGACGTCATCCTCGATCTGGCGGACATCGAACATCGCATCGCCACGATGCCGCTCCGCGGCGTCAAGGGCACGACCGGAACACAGGCCTCGTTCCTGGAGTTGTTCCAAGGCAATCACGCCAAGGTGCGTGAACTCGATGCCAATGTCACGCGAGCGTTGGGCTTCGAGCGCTCGCTGCCGGCAACCGGGCAGACATACACGCGCAAACTCGATGCCCACGTGCTGGATGTGCTGGGCGGCGTAGCCGCCACCACGTCCAAGTTCGCCAGCGACGTCCGGATGTTGCAATCGTTCGGCGAAATGAGCGAGCCGTTCGAAACCGGACAGGTCGGCTCGTCTGCCATGGCATACAAGCGCAACCCCATGCGCTCGGAACGCATCAATTCGCTCGCGCGCTTCATCCTCTCGATCGTCCAGAACGCGAACCAGAATCATGCGGTGCAGTACTTCGAGCGTACTCTGGACGACAGCGCCAACCGGCGCCTGGTTATCCCGGATGCCTTCCTCACCACCGACGCGATAGTGATCCTGATGCAGAACGTCGCAAGCGGCCTCGAAGTGCATCGCGCACGCATCCGGCAGCGTATCGCCGACGAATTGCCGTTCATGGCGACCGAGATGATGCTCGTCCAGGCGGTGCGAGCTGGCGGCGATCGGCAAGTCGTCCACGAAGTGATCCGGCGCCACAGCGTCGCTGCATCGCACGTCATGAAGAATGACGGCGCCAGGAACGATCTCTTCGAGCGCCTTGCCGGCGATCCGGATTTTCCGATCGGCCTGTCGGAGTTGCGTTCGCTGGCCGATTCGTCGCACTTCGTCGGTCGCGCCCCGCAGCAGGTGGACGAGTTTCTGGATGATGTCGTCAAGCCCCTGCTGGCATCGGCGCCAGCGCCAGTCGGCCGCGATGAGGTGCGCGTGTGACTACCCTCGCTAGCACACACCTTCCACTTCCGTTGCACCGGCGCGGCAAGGTGCGCGACGTCTACGAGGTCGACGCCGAACGGTTGCTCATCGTCGCTACGGACCGCGTCTCCGCTTTCGACGTGGTGATGCGAGAGACCGTGCCATTCAAGGGTGCGGTACTGACGCAGTTGACTGCGTGGTGGCTCAGCCAGCTCGAAGGCAGGGTCGAGCATCACATGCTGGCATCGACTGCGCCGGAGATCGTCGAGGCCATCCCCGCGCTCGCAGGAATGGAGGCGCAGCTGGTAGGACGGGCAATGCTCTGCCGCCGCACATCGGTTTTCCCGGTGGAGTGCGTGATGCGGGGATTCATCGCCGGCTCGGCGTGGAAGGAGTACCGTGCATCCGGCACGCTCGCCGGGGAGGCGCTCCCACCTGGGCTGCGCGAGAGCGAGCGGCTCGCGGTCCCGGTATTCAGTCCGGCCACCAAGGCGGAATCCGGCCACGACGAAAACATCACGATTCGGCAGATGGCCGCGACGCTCGGTGACGACGTCACACGGACTCTGGAAAGGCTGGCGCGCGAGATCTATCGATTCGGGCAGACGATCGCGGAGCCGCGAGGGATTCTCATAGCCGACACCAAGTTCGAGTTCGGCGCGTCAGGCGGCAGGATTGTCCTGATCGACGAAGTGCTGACGCCGGACTCGTCTCGGTTCTGGCCAGCCGACCGCTATGCACCTGGCGGACCGCAGCAGTCATTCGACAAACAACCGCTTCGTGACTACCTGGACGCCGAACGGCTCGCCGGCCGATGGAATGGCGAGTCTCCACCTCCTCCCCTGCCCCCGGAGGTCGTCAGCGCAACCAGCGCTCGCTACCTCGACGCGTACGCGCGACTGACGGGGAACACTCTGGACTTGAACGAACTCACATGAGCGTGGCGCGCGAAGGGATCCTCTTCATTGCTATTGCTGCCTTTCTGACGGTGACGGCCTACGCCTTGGCGCTCTCACGGCGCTCGTGGGCGCTCTGGCTGCTGGCATACGCCCTCACGCTGGTCGCTCTCTGGGTCGTCTACTTCTTCCGCGACCCGGAGCGCACGGGCCCCCGCGGCGACGATATGGTCATTGCGCCGGCCGACGGACGGATCGTCATGATTTCCGAAGTCGAGGAACCCGCCTTCCTTCACTCGCGGGCGATCCGCATCTCGATTTTCATGAACGTCTTCAACGTGCACGTGAACCGGTATCCGGTCTCCGGCCACGTTCGCTTCGTTCACTACAATCCGGGCAAGTTCCTGAACGCCGCTACGGAGAAGTCGAGCCTGGAGAACGAACAGTCGTCGGTCGGTATCGAAACGCAGGGGCGCCGTATTCTCGTCAGGCAGATCGCTGGTCTGATCGCACGGCGGATCGTGACCTACAGCCGGGAAGGAGAGCAAGTCGACCAGGGAGAACGATTGGGCATGATCCGTTTCGGCTCCCGGGTGGATGTGTTCGTGCCCGTCACCAGTGAGGTGCTGGTCCGTGTCGGCGAGAAGCCAGTCGCCGGCACGACGATTCTGGCGAGGCTGAAAGGACGATAGCGCATGGCGCCCGCCGAACTCCGCCGCACCGTCGTCCTCCTGCCGAACGGACTGACGCTGGCGAACCTGTTTTTCGGCGTGTTTGCGATCGTCGCCGCCTCCCGGGGCCAGTTCGAGGGCGCCGGCATGTTCGTGGTGTTCGGTGGTGTCGCGGATGCGCTCGACGGACGAATCGCGCGGGCCACGCGAACAGGCAGCCGCTTCGGCTCGGAACTCGATTCGCTCGTCGACGCGATCTCGTTCGGCCTGGCGCCGTCGCTCATCATGTTCTTCGCGGTCCTGAACCGCGATGGGTGGGACTGGCTGTTGTGCTTCTGGTTCACGGCCTGCGCCGTGATTCGGCTTGCGAGGTTCAACGTCGAACAGGCCGGCCGCGCAAAGACGCACTTTCACGGCCTCCCAAGCCCCGCCGCCGGCCTCACGCTCGCTACGTATTACTGGTTCAGCCAGACGCCGCTCTACAACCAGACGATGATCGGGGATCTGCCGTGGCACGTCATGCTGCGGTACATCATGCTGGGGTTGAGCTTCCTGATGATCTCCAACGTTTCGTACGCCGCGGTTCCGACGATCGGCTATCGCTCGATCAAGGAGATCCTCGGGTCCCTGGTGGTCCTTGGCACGATCCTGGGCGTGCTCTTCGTGCGAAAGGAGTTCTTCTTCCCTGCACTGATGGCGTATGTGCTTTATGGCGTCGTCCGCACCGTGCTCCTCGGTTTGGTTCACGGCCGGCCCGGAGCGGCCGAGGAGGAAGACGCCGCAGATGACGCGCTCCACGACTACAGCGATCGCGGAGAGGCGCTCGAGTCCGAAGGACGACGACGCAAGCGTCGCCGCCGGGGGCGCGGCCGTTCACTTCCGCCCTCCCCGCCAGCATCAACCCCACCCGAGGATTCTCGCGGATGACCCGCTTCCGGATTGCCGTTCACATCGTGCCGCGCCGCGGCATCCTCGATCCCCAGGGCAAGGCCGTGGCCGATGCCCTGCACGCGCTCGGCTTTGCCACCGTCAAGGACGTTCGTATCGGCCGTCACATAGTCGTCGACGCCGATGCCGCGTCACCCGCGGATGCCGAAGCGGACGTGCGGGCCATGTGCGACAAGCTGCTCGCCAATCCCGTCACCGAAGACTACGAGATCGCAGGAGTCGCTCCCCTATGAAGTTCGGCATCGTCACGTTCCCGGGTTCGAACTGCGACGACGACGCCTATCTGGCCGTGACCGAGGCGCTAGGTGCAACAGCCGAACGCCTGTGGCACAAGGACCACGACCTCCGAGGCGCCGACGTCATCATCCTGCCGGGCGGGTTCTCGTACGGCGACTACCTGAGATCGGGAGCGATCGCCAGGTTCAGCCCGATCATGCGCGAGGTGGTCGAACACGCACGCCGAGGAGGCCCGGTACTGGGAATCTGCAACGGGTTTCAGATCCTCTGCGAATCCGGCCTCCTCCCCGGGGCGTTACTGCGCAACCGACAGCTCCAATTCGTCTGCACGACAGTAGTCCTTCGTGTGGAATCCAGGGACACCATGTTCACCAATCAGTACCGCGAAGGACAGCTCCTCCGCATTCCCGTCGCTCACGGCGACGGCCGATATACGATCGACGATTCGGGTCTGGCGCGGCTGGAGGACGCGCACCAGGTCGTCTTCCGCTACGTCGATGGCGCGGGCAATGCCTCGCCGGAAGCGAATCCGAACGGCTCGCTCGACAACATCGCCGGGATCGTCAACGAGCGCGGTAACGTGATGGGCATGATGCCGCACCCCGAACGCGTCGTAACCGAATTGCTCGGCGGACGCGATGGACTTGGGGTGTTCGAGTCGATCCTGGCACGCGTGGCCGCCTGAAAGCGCACCGCACGATCGTTTTTTTTCTACTCCCCCACTCTTACCCCGGTTGGCAGATGTCCCACACGACGCCCTCCCGAAACGAAGATGAGTACTTCGTCAAGCAAGACGCCGACCTGATCAAGGATCAGCGCGCGAAGCTGGACGCCGAGCGCGAAAAGCTGGAGCGGCGCTCGCACTACATGCGGTGTCCGAAGTGCGGCGGCTCGCTCGTGGAAACCGACTTCCACCACATCAAGATCGACAAGTGCCCTGACTGCGGCGGTATCTGGTTCGATCGCGGCGAGATCGAGATGCTCGAGCACGTCGACCAGAGCAACCTGCGCGCCTTCGTGCGTTCGCTCTTCGGTCTGAAGTGGTAATGGGCGCCACGCCACGCGCGGGCGATCCCATCGTCACGCCAGCGCTGATCGCCGAGCACGGCCTCACACCAGAGGAGTACGATCGTCTGGTAAGGATGCTGGGTCGCACGCCCACATTCACCGAACTGGGCATCGTCAGTGCGCTCTGGAGCGAGCATTGCTCCTACAAGCACTCCCGCCCGATCCTGCGCACGCTGCCGACGCGCGCTCCATGGGTGTTGCAGGGCCCCGGCGAGAATGCGGGAGTGATCGCAGTGGGCGGAGGACTCGCCGTGGCATTCAAGATAGAATCGCACAATCACCCCTCGGCCGTGGAACCATATCAGGGGGCAGCGACTGGGGTCGGCGGCATCCTGCGGGACGTCTTTACTATGGGTGCGCGCCCGATCGCCATGCTGAACTCGTTGCGTTTCGGGTCGCTCGATTCCGCACGGGTACGGTACCTGTTCGCCGGCGTCGTACGCGGAATCGGTGACTATGGCAACTGCGTCGGTATTCCGACGGTAGCGGGCGACATTATGTTCGACCCGGCCTACGAGGGCAATCCGCTCGTCAACGCGATGTGCGTCGGAGTCATGCGGGAAGACGAGTTGATCACCGCGAAGGCGCAGGGTGTCGGAAATACGATCATGGCCGTGGGCGCCCGTACAGGGCGGGACGGCATTCATGGCGCGTCGTTCGCATCCGAGGATCTTTCGCATGAGTCAGACGCCAAGCGACCGCGGGTGCAGGTGGGCGATCCGTTCACAGAAAAGCTCCTGCTGGAAGCGTCGTTGGAGCTGATCCGCAGCGGACACATCGTAGCTATCCAGGACATGGGCGCGGCTGGCCTGACGAGTTCGTCCGCGGAGATGGCTGCGCGCGGCGACGTCGGCGTTTCGATCGATGTGTCCCGCATGCCGGTGCGCGAGGAGGGGATGACGCCTTACGAGATCCTGCTGAGCGAGTCCCAGGAACGCATGCTGGTGGTCGCCTTGCGCGGGCACGAAGCGGCGGTCCGCGGTATCCTCGCCAAGTGGGACTTGGAGGCGGAAGTCATCGGCGAAGTGATCGCCGAACCGGTTTATCGGGTGACCGAGGGCAGCCACGTCGTTGCGGAGTTCCCGGGTTCGCGACTGGTAACCGACTGCCCGATCTACACACCGGAAGCGCGGGAGAGCACCGAGGTTCAGCGCAAGCGGGCCGTGGACGTGCAGGCGATCGCCGAGCGCCCTGAGGAGGCGGACCTCGCGTGGACGCTCCGCGAACTACTGTCAGCTCCAACGATTGCCAGCAAGCACTGGGTCTACCGACAATACGACCAGTCGGTGCGTTCGAGTACGATAGTTGGGCCAGGGCCGGCCGACGCCGCCGTCATTCACTTGCGTGGCACACGACGAGCGCTGGCTGTCAAGACGGACTGCAACGGACGATACGTGTATCTGGAACCACGCGTCGGTGGGCAGATCGCGGTCGCCGAGGCGGCGCGCAACGTCGCCTGCACCGGAGCGCGCCCAATGGCGATCACGAACTGCCTCAACTTCGGGAACCCCAAGCGCCCGGAGGTCTACTTCTCCTTCCGGGAGGCTGTGGGCGGGATGGGCGACGCCTGTACCGCGTTAGGCACTCCGGTAACAGGTGGTAACGTCTCGTTCTACAACGAGAACCCGATGGGCGCAGTGTACCCTACGCCGACGATCGGGATGGTGGGACTGATCGACGACCTGGCCCACGTCACGCGCGCCGTCTTCACGACGCCGGGCCAGTCGATCCTCCTGCTCGGTGTGCCGCGTGAGGAACTCGGGGCCTCCGAATACCTCGCACGCGTGCATGGTATCGTCGCGGGAGCGCCACCGCGCTGCGATCTCGCTGCCGAACGACGCCTGATAGACGCACTGCTCGATGCCATTCGCGCGGGACACGTCGCGTCGGCGCACGACTGCAGCGAGGGTGGCCTGGCCGTGGCGATCGCGGAATCGTGCATGATCTCGCGGGACGCGGCCTGCGGCGCCGAAATCGATCTGACCGCGTGGAATGACGTGTCGGACCGGGCGTTGCTGTTCGGCGAAACGCAGGGACGCATCGTCGTCTCGACAGACGTACCGGAGCGCGTACTCGAAGCGGCCGGGCGCCATGGCGTCCCTGCGGCAACGATCGGCGTGGTGCGTCCGGCGGACGCCGGTCTCACAATCCGGCTGGCAACCCGGAGGTTGCACTCGCCGGTCTCTGCGCTCGCCGATGCCTACCACGGAGCTATTCCGGCGATCATGTCGCGCGTCGCATCGGCCGTTCTGGACGATGACCTTCTTCCGGCAGGAAATTGAATCATGTGTGGCATCTTTGGCGTGTACGGACATCCGCAGGCAGCCGCAATGGTCCACTTGGGGTTGTACTCATTGCAGCACCGCGGCCAGGAGTCGGCCGGCGTCGTCGCAGTGGACGACGCGGGTACGGCTCGCGCGACCCGAAAGATGGGGCTCGTTTCCGAAGGGCTCTCGGCGCAAGCCTTCGATGAACTGCCTGGGCGGCTGGCGATCGGACATACGAGGTACAGTACCGCCGGTTCCTCGAATATCGACAATGCCCAGCCATCGCTCGCCAGGTTCAAAGGCGGTCACATCGCGCTGGCACACAACGGCAACCTGACGAACGCCACCGAACTGCGAAAGGAACTGGAGGACCAGGGTTCGATCTTCGCCTCCACTATGGACTCGGAAGTCATCGTCCATCGCCTCGCCAAGGCATCGGCGCGTGCACCCGAGGAGAAGCTGGCGCAAGCCCTGCTGGGCATGGACGGTGCCTATTCGCTCCTGGTCGTGATCAATGACACGCTCCTGCTCGCGCGCGATCCTCGCGGGTGGCGGCCCCTCGTGATCGGAACGCTGGGTGAAACGTGGATCGCCGCGAGCGAGACGTGCGCGCTGGACATCTGTGGGGCCACGCTGGTTCGCGAAGTGCAGCCGGGTGAGATCGTATCGATCGATTCGCGTGGGCTGCGGTCGCTGATGGCGCTGCCACGCACGGAGCTCAAGCGCTGCGTGTTCGAGTACGTGTACTTCGCGCGTCCCGACAGCTCCGTGTTCGGCGGATCGGTCGATCGTGCACGACGCGCGTTAGGTAGGCGGTTGGCGGTGGAGCAGCCGGCACTAGGCGCGGAGCTCGTGTTTTCGGTTCCGGACTCGTCGAATTCGGCGGCATTGGGATTCGCGGAGCGCTCGCGTCTTCCGCTCGAACTTGCGCTCATCCGGAACCACTATGTGGGCCGCACCTTCATCCAGCCGAACCAGGGCGACCGGGTGGCGAAAGTCAAGGTGAAGTACAATCCGGTACGTGAAGTCCTCTCCGGAAAGAGCGTGGTGATGGTCGACGACTCGATCGTTCGTGGCACCACGACGAAGGGACTGGTTGCCCTCGTCAGGGCGGCCGGCGCACGCGAGGTCCACATGCGCGTTTCGTCGCCGCCCATCAAGTGGCCCTGCTTTTACGGAATCGACACGCCGAGTGTGGACGAATTGATCGCGTCGCACATGTCGATCGACGAAATCGCCGCGCAGATCGGTGTCGACTCCCTTGGCTACCTGTCGCTGCAGGGCATGCTCGAAGCCGTCCCTGGCGGGCCCGATGGTTTCTGCCACGCCTGCTTCTCCGGCGACTATCCGACGCCGCCGCCGACGGACACGAACAAGCTGCGCTTCGGAGTCACCGTGGGCTGACCTCCAACGCTGCCGCCCCGCAGCGTGCCCCCCTCACACGTCCGACCCCTCATGGCCCAATCGGTCTATTTTTTCGGTAACGGTGTAGCTGACGGTACCCGTCAGATGAAGAACGTGCTCGGCGGAAAGGGCGCGAACCTCGCCGAGATGACGAATCTCGGTATTCCCGTTCCGCCCGGGTTCACGCTCGCCTGCGCGACATGCATCGAGTACCTGAAGACCGGGACGTACACGGAGGAACTGCGAGAGGAGGTCACCGCCAGCATCGCACGTCTCGAGGCCGTGACCGGCCGGCGGTTCGGCGATCCTGCCAGCCCGCTTCTCGTCTCGGTACGGAGCGGAGGCCCGGTCTCCATGCCGGGCATGATGGAAACGATCCTGAATCTCGGGCTCAACGATGCGACTGTGGCCGGGCTGGCCAGCCAGAGCGGCAACCCGCGCTTCGCATATGACTCCTACCGCCGCTTCCTGCAGATGTACGGTGACGTCGTGCTCGGCGTACCGGCGTCCGAGTTCGAGCATCTCCTGACGGCGAAGCGCCTGACGACAGGCGCGGACACCGATGCCGACCTCGACGCCACCTCCCTGCGCGCGCTCATCGAGGAGTACAAGACACTCGTGCGCAACCGCACCGGATCCGACTTCCCTCTCGACCCTCGCGACCAGCTTTGGGGCGCGATCGAGGCCGTCTGGAAGTCGTGGATGCTCAAGAAGGCGGTGGACTATCGGCGCGTCAACCACATCGACGAGTCGTTAGGTACGGCGGTGAACATCGTGGCGATGGTGTTCGGCAACATGGGAGACGACTCGGGTACCGGTGTGGCATTTACGCGCGATCCATCGACGGGCGAGCGGCGGTTCTATGGCGAGTTCCTGGTCAATGCCCAGGGAGAGGACGTCGTTGCCGGTATCCGCACGCCGCTCCACATCGAGGAAATGGTCGACCGGCTGCCCGCTGCGTATCGGGAACTGTTGAAGGTTCAGGACACGCTCGAGCGTCACTTCCGGGACATGCAGGATCTGGAGTTCACCGTCGAGCGCGGGACACTGTACCTGCTACAGACGCGGACCGGCAAGCGCACCGCAGCGAGCGCGATCCGCATCGCCTGCGATATGGTCGCGGAGGGGTTGATCGACCGGGCGGAAGCGGTACGGCGCGTGAATCCGGCACAGCTCGATCAGCTGTTGCACCCGATCATCGATCCCGGTGCGCGCGCGACTCCGATCGCGACCGGCCTGCCGGCGTCGCCGGGCGCTGCCAGCGGTATCGCCGTCTTCGACCCCGATGTTGCCGAGCAACGAGCCGCGCGAGGCGAGGCCGTCATCCTCGTACGCGAGGAAACGACGCCGGAAGACTTCCATGGCATGGTTGCAGCTCGTGCCGTCCTGACGACACGCGGCGGCATGACGAGCCATGCCGCCGTCGTCGCGCGTGGCATGGGCAAGTGCGCCGTCGTCGGTTGCAAGGACGTTGTGGTCGACGCACAGAAGCGCTTGTTCAGCGTCGGCGACCTGGTAATCGGCGAAGGCAGCTGGATCACGCTGGACGGTGGGAGCGGCCGCGTATTCTCGGGCGATCTGCCTACGATCCCTTCCGACGTGGTTCGCGTCACGTCGGGTCAACTCGCCGCCTCGCAGGCGCCCCTGTATCAGTCGTTCGCGAGCCTGTTGGGATGGGCAGACGACGTCCGGCGGCTGCGCGTTCGTGCGAACGCCGACACTCCCAGAGATGCCCGAGTCGCCAGAGGATTTGGCGCCGAAGGTATCGGGTTGTGCCGGACCGAGCACATGTTCTTCGAGGGCGATCGCATCCACGCGATGCGCGAAATGATCGTGGCCCGCGACGAACGCGGGCGGCGCCGCGCGCTCGCGAAGCTGCAGCCGATGCAGCGCGCGGACTTCGAGGCGATCTTCGAGGCCATGAACGGATTCCCGGTGAACATCCGCCTCCTTGACCCTCCACTGCACGAATTCCTCCCGCATGGCGGCGAAGAGGGGAAGATGCTGGCCCGGCAGCTGCAACTAACACGGACCGAGCTCAATCGTATCGTCGAAGGGTTGCGCGAAACCAACCCGATGCTCGGTCATCGGGGGTGCCGGCTGGGAATCACGTACCCCGAAATAACCGAGATGCAGGGACGCGCGATTTTCGAGGCCGCCGTGCGCGCGAAGCGACGGAACATCGACGTGCAGGTGGAGATCATGATCCCGCTGGTTGCGGCAGCCCGGGAGTTCGACCACCAGCGCGCGATCCTCGAGGAGTGCTACCGTCAGGTTGTGGCGACGATGGGCTACGAGATCGAATACCAGATCGGCACGATGATCGAACTGCCCCGCGCGGCGCTGACAGCCCGCGAGATCGCCGCTACGGCGCAGTTCTTCTCCTTCGGCACGAACGACCTCACGCAGACGACGATGGGGCTTAGCCGGGACGACGCCGGGCGATTCCTTCCCGCGTATGTCGACCGGGGCATCTTCCCGGATGATCCGTTCCAGGTGTTGGATACGATTGGCGTCGGGCGACTGATTTCGATGGCGGTGGAAGACGGACGCGCCATACGCGCTTCGCTCAAGACTGGAATCTGCGGGGAGCACGGTGGCGATCCGCGTTCCGTTGCCTTCTGTAACGATGTGGGCCTGGATTATGTCTCGTGCTCGCCGTTTCGCGTCCCGATTGCCAGGCTGGCGGCCGCCCAGGCTGCTCTCGCAGGAGGCAACTGAACGGCGCAAGACAAAGGGCTCGCACCTGAACGTTCGCTGTCGAACAGTCGCATTTTGGCGCGACAGACCACCGAAACGAAAGAAACGTCCGTCGCTTGCGACGGACGTTTCTTCATGGAGGCGCGGGGATTCGAACCCCGGTCCGAGATAAGATCAACCACAGCTTCTACGTGTGTATCCCGCTGATTGAGGTCTCCGGACACTGGCCAGCGAGAAGCCCATCTCCGAACGAGCCTTCAAGAGTTTCGC
Source organism: Gemmatimonadaceae bacterium (assembly GCA_019186945.1). Lineage (GTDB taxonomy): Bacteria > Gemmatimonadota > Gemmatimonadetes > Gemmatimonadales > Gemmatimonadaceae > JABAQJ01. Next base: position 61,140 of record JABAQJ010000003.1, on the reverse strand, counting down.
GCGCCGCACGAAGGCGATACGGCGCACTATCCCGATACTGCGATACTCAAAGGGCCGCCTCGGGCAGGCTTCCCAGTGAGCAAGGCGCGTACTCCTAAGAGTTACGCAGCCAGGGCCAAGTCAGAGTTGGCAGTTGTGGTTTTCCCGAGAGTTTTACCAGGACCCAGGACCTGGACACGCAGCCACGGCGTCACCGATCCCGTCGAAGCCAAGTCGCCCCCAAAGACACCTCAATACTACCCGTTTCTCGCTTCGGATACAACACAGACGGAGTTCGGCACTAGCCTGGGAAGAACGGGTAGACGGCCCTCAGTCTGGGGCCAAACAAGGCCTCGGGCACAGGACTCATCGTTCACGGAGGATACGGGCGGCGGCCATCGCTGCGCCGAAACCGTTGTCGATATTCACGACAGTGACACCGGCAGCGCAGCTGTTCAGCATCGTGAGCAGCGGTGCCAGCCCGGAAAACGCAGCTCCATACCCCACGCTCGTCGGTACCGCGATGACGGGAGCGGCCACCAGGCCGCCGACCACCGAGGGCAGCGCGCCGTCCATGCCGGCAACGACGATCACCACGCGCGCCCGCCGCAGCTCTTCGCCACGTGAGAGCAGGCGGTGAAGGCCGGCGACTCCGACGTCTGCCAGCCGCAGCGACGCACACCCCAACGCGTGCAATGTCTCCATCGCTTCGTCCGCGACAGGAAGGTCGCTGGTACCGGCCGTGACGACGGCCACCGGCCCGGCAACCTCGCTGAGCGGCGCGTCACCTGCCAGGAAGACGGTTCGCGCAGTCTCGTTGATGCGAGCGGCGGGAAACCGTGCCTGCAGCGCAGCTTGCGCCACCGATTCCAAGCGAGTGGCAAGGAAGCCATTGCCATCTGCGGCGATCCGTTCGGCGATGGCAACCACCTGATCCAACGTCTTTCCCGCTCCATAGATCACTTCGGGAAACCCCTGTCGCAGCGCACGGTGACGGTCCACGGTGGCGAACGGAAGGGACTGTGCCGGATCGAGCGCGAGGACGTGCAGGGCCTCCCGCGGATCGATCGCGCCCTGGGCAACCGCGCGGAGCAGCTCCAGCGCCTGGTCGCTGTTCACGCCTCCGTTGCCTCGAGCGCGGGCTCGGCGACAGTCGGCAGGCGACGGAGGTAATCGTCGAAAATCCCTTCCACGTCACCTAACGAATTCACCGCGTGGAGCTGACGGCGCAGGTCCGCCGACCCAGGAAGTCCCTTGACGTACCACCCGAGGTGCTTGCGAAACTCGATCGCGGCACCGCGCCTGTCTGGCTCAAACTGCTCGGCCATACGCGCGTGGTCGAGCGCGATCCGGAAACGTTCCTCCACGGTTGGCGGCGGCGGCAATGCCGTCCCGTCGATCAACGCTCGAGCCTCGCGGAAGATCCAGGGCTGCCCGAACGATCCGCGGGCGATCATCACCGCGTCACAACCAGTATAGGCGCGCATCCGCGCCGCGTCGTCCGCCGTTCTGATGTCGCCATTCCCGATCACCGGAATCGCGAGCGCCTCCTTCACGGCAGCAATCTCGTCCCAGTTTGCAATGCCGGTGTACATCTGGGTCCGCGTCCTCGGGTGCAACGCCAACGCGTGCACTCCTGCATCCTGGCAGCGACGAGCGATCGTGACAGGGTCTCGCATCGCATCGTTCCAGCCACTGCGGATCTTGCACGTGACCGGAAGGCGCGTACCCGAAATGACGGCGCGAATCACACGCTCGACAATCCTCAGATCCTGCAGACATCCGGAGCCGCCATTCCGGCGTACAACCTTCTTCACCGGGCAGCCGAAGTTGATATCGATGAACTCTGGCGCGAAAACGTCCGTTACCAGTTCCGCGGCCTCCCGCATCGCCTCCGGTTCCGCACCGTAAATCTGAACGCCAATCGGTCGCTCCCCGGGACCGAATCGCAGCTTCTCCCACGTAGACGGATTCTCCCGTCGGATTCCTTCGGCGGAGAGAAATTCGGTGACGACCACGTCGGCGCCGAACCGACGACAAATGCGTCGGAAAGGCGATTCGGAGACGCCCGCCATCGGCGCCAGAATCAACGGAACGTCGTGGCTGACGACATAGGGCAAGGGCATCACCAAGCAAGGTAACCGAACCGGAAAAAGCCCGCAACGTTAAGATTTGACACGACTTGGCGCGCGCTATAAGTTGCCCGACCCACGCAACCCAGAGGCGTCGCGCGCCATCGGCACGACGACTCGCGATTGCGCCAGTGGTACCCTTATCACCGAGTTCGTGGATGGAATTGCGCGAGTTTTTTTCAGAGGATGCGATCAAGCTCGACCTGGAAGGGACGTCTAAGGACGACGTCCTCAAGGAGCTCATTGGCCTCCTCAAGCTCGACGAGAAGTCCGACGCGATGCTCTTCAAGATGCTCAAGCGTCGTGAGAACCTCGGGTCGACCGGCATCGGCCGCAACATCGCGATTCCGCATTGCCGGTCCCTGGTCGTCAACAAGCTGCGTGTGGCGTTTGGCAGGAAGCCAAACGGACTGGATTTCAAGGCGATCGACGAGAAGCCGGTGAAGTTCTTCTTTCTGATCGTGGCTCCGCCGCTCGAGGTGTCCAACCAGTATCTGCCCGTACTCGGCAAGATCGCGCAGTTCTCGAAGGAGCCCGACGTCCCTGAACGCCTGCTGGCACTCGACACGCCAGCCGAGTTCATGGCATTACTGGAGGAGAAGGACGTCTAGCACGATCATGTGAACGCCTGATTCGTCGTGAAGGCGATGCCCCCCTCTCGCGCGATGGTGTCGGCGATGCTCCGCCAACACTTCTTCACCTGAGCAATGCCACCGCGAGAATCAGGACCATTATCACCGTTGGCAAGAAGCTGGCGCCTGCCGCCCGGCCTGGCTGCCCAACACGCAGCAGATAGATGCCAGCGCCGATGCCGGCGAGACCGAGCGACGTAAGGCCGATCATCCAGAGTTTGAGTACCCGGATCTGCTCGGGTGCAGCGTTCGCACCGCTCGCAAGGCAGAAGACGACGGCCATCAGCGTGACCAAGGCAGTCCCGAGCATGGCGAGGACGGCAAGAGCGGTGGGCACGATTTTCATGGCGTGTTGACGAGGTTCTCGGTGCGGCGCTGGAATAGCGCCGTATCCGGGTGCACGTGGAAGTCCTTCGCACGGTTCATGGCTGCTGGGCGACGCGCCAAGCGGCGAGCCCGTAAAAGACGAACCACGCGGCCAGGTACACGACCGCGAACCAGAGCGGCGCAGCGCCATCCCGAAAAATCTGCCATAGACAAAACCCTGCCAGACCGACCGCGGCCAGGGCGGCTCCGTGCAACAGCGGTTTGTTTGAGGGAAACAGAATCGCCGCGAGCAGTAGCGCGATGCCGAGCACCGGCAGCACGATGAACAGCGGCCCGTTCGCCGATGCGCCTACGGATCGGCGAAACGCATTCGCCATCAGGACGAGGGCAACATAGCCGCCCGCAAACAGGGCGGCGATCAAGCCGAGCATCCAGCGCAGGGCGTTCATTTTTGCAGGAGGTTGTGGTGGAGAACTCAGAAGTCGATCCTTGCTACTCCCACTCGATCGTGGCCGGCGGCTTGGAACTCACGTCGTACACGACGCGGTTCACTCCCCTCACCGAGTTGATGATGCGGTTCGAAATGCGTCCAAGCACATCGTGTGGGAACGGGAACCAGTCTGCTGTCATACCGTCGGTGCTGGTTACGGCGCGTAGCGCCACCACGTTCTCATACGTGCGGTAGTCGCCCATGACGCCAACCGACCGCACCGGTAGCAGAACGGCGAACGCTTGCCAGATGTCGTCATACAGCCCGGTTGCGCGAATCTCTTCGAGATAGATCGCGTCGGCTCGCCGCAGGACTTCGAGTTTTTCCCTCGTGACGTCGCTCAGCACGCGAATGGCCAGTCCCGGCCCGGGGAATGGATGTCGCCCCACGAGCGCCTCCGGCAGCCCCAACTCCCGGCCCACGTTCCGCACCTCGTCCTTGAACAATTCGCGCAGCGGCTCTATTAGCGCGAACTTCATGTCCGGCTTGAGGCCTCCGACGTTGTGGTGCGTCTTGATCGTCACAGAGGGTCCGCCACGCGGTGAGAAGCTCTCGATCACGTCCGGGTAGAGCGTGCCCTGGACGAGGAACTTCACGTCCGGCCCGACCGCAAGCGCGGCATCCTCGAAGACGTCGATGAACGTGTGCCCGATGATCGTTCGCTTCTTCTCCGGCTCCGTGACTCCCGCCAGCGCCTCGAGGAACCGTTCGTCCGCAACGACAGTCACCAGGTCGATTCCCAGGCTTGCGCGAAACGTCTGTTCTACCTGCTCGCGTTCGTGTTCCCGCAACAATCCGGTATCCACGAGGATGCAGGTCAGTTGATCGCCGACGGCCCTGTGGACGAGCGCAGCTGCAACCGCCGAATCCACTCCTCCCGACAGGCCGCAAATAACGCGCGACGTGCCGACCTGCGCACGAATCCTTTCCACTTCGTCGTGAATGAACGAACCCGCCGTCCACGTGGGTTCGCATCGACAGACGACGAAGAGGAAGTTCGCGATGATGTCGGCCCCTCGGCTCGTGTGCGCAACTTCGGCGTGAAACTGGATGGCATGGATCGGCAGGTGCTCGTGCCGCATCGCTACCACCGGATTGTCCGCGCTGGTCGCCGTAAGGACGAACCCCGGTGGCACCGTCTCCACGTGGTCTCCGTGTGACATCCACACCTGGGTGCGCTCGGATGGCGAAAAGCCCGCGAAGAGTCCCGCCGCCTCGCGGATCGTCACCTCGGCCCGACCGTACTCGCGCCGCCCACCCGCGGCCACTGTACCGCCAAACGCCTGGGCGATCCACTGCATGCCGTAACAGACCGCGAGTATCGGACTCAGCTCGAGCATTTCCCTGTCGAATGTCGGCGCACCCTCGTCCGAGACCGATGACGGGCCGCCGGACAGGATGATCCCACTGGGCTTCCAGGCGCGAATCCATTCGATCGTTCGCGTCGGCGGATGGATCTCGCAGTACACGCGCGCTTCACGAACGCGCCGCGCGATCAGTTGCGTGAACTGCGAGCCGCAGTCGAGGATCAGGATCCGATGATCGTTTGCCGATGCTGTCACACGTGCTCCGACAATCTGATGAACTCGACCTCGCGCGACTCGAGATCGAGGATGGCCGCGGATGGGGCTCCGTGCAACCAGCCGCACGCCTCGCCGGGATTGACGATGAGCGTATCGCCACGTGTCTTCATCTCTTCCCGGTGCGTGAACCCGTGGATGACGACCGAATGCTGTTCCACCGAGTGCTGGCTCATGTCGCCGAGATCGTGAACGAGCAGCAGGCGCTGGCCGCCGACTTCCATGCTGTGCGGCGATTCCAGCAGCTCGATGCCGACACCACGGGCAGCCACCGCGCGCAGACCCTCGTGATCCCCATCGTTCCGACCGAACACGCCGGCCAGCGCCAAGTTGTGCTCCAGAAACGGCAGGAGCGAGAACGGCGACACGTAATCTCCGCAGTGAAGCACCAGGCTCACACCCTTCGACATCATCTCGCGCAACAACGCGTCGATCGCAGGCAGCCGATCGTGCGAGTCGGACATCAGACCAACGCGCATCAGCCATTCCTCCAGGTCGGAGTCGCGGTTTCGAGCCGCACCAGATCCTCGCAGGTCTCCCTCATCGACACGACGGCCCACCGGTCGCCATCGACCATCAACTCCGCCGGTCGGGGACGAGCGTTGTAGTTGGAAGACATGCAGTAGCCGTACGCTCCCGCGGTGAATACGCATAGCAGCGCGCCGGACGAGACGTCTTCCAGTTCCCTCCCGATCGCAAGGAAGTCGCCGCTCTCGCAGATCGGTCCCACTACATCGAACGTCGCTCGTGTGGCAATTCCATCGACAGCTTCGATGCGATGATACGCCTGATAGTGCGATGGTCTGATCAGGTCGTTCATGCCGGCATCGGTTACCAGGAGCGTGCGTCCGCCGCTGCGCTTCCGATACAGCACACGAGTCACCAGCACACCTGCTTCGGCCACCAGGAACCGCCCAGGCTCAACCACCAGGGTAAGCCGGGTCCGCTCCACCACGGGTCGAATCAGTGCGACGTACCGTTCGAGGTCTGCCGGATCCTCGTCCGCATAGGGGACAAACAGGCCGCCGCCGACGTCGAGATACTCCAGGGACGACACGCCGAGCGAGCGCACCGCGACAATCAGTTCCTCCAGACGAACGAGGCCATCGCCATAGGCCGCCAGATCCGTCAACTGCGATCCGATGTGCATGCCGATCGCCACCAGCGCGACGTTGGGGAGCGTGGCAGCCCGTGTGGCGACGGTCAGCGCCTGGTCCACCGGGATGCCGAACTTGTCTCCCTTCTGCCCGGTCTTGATGTAGTCGTGCGTCGACTCGACGGTCACCTCGGGATTGACGCGTAACCCCACTCGAGCGCGCACGCCTAGATCGCCGGCCAGTCGGTCGATTATGTCCAACTCGTCGGCGCTCTCGACACTGAGGACGTGTACGCCGTTGCGGAGAGCGTACGCGAGCTCTGCCGACGTCTTGCCCACTCCGCCAAAGATCGTGCGGTCTGCCTGAAATCCGGCGGCGAACGCCCGATGCAGCTCGCCACCAGACACCACGTCTACGTCGCAACCTAACGAGCGAAGGAGCGCCAGGATGGCGAGGTTTCCATTCGCCTTAACGGCGTAGTGCACGCGATGGGGGATCGCGGCCAGCGCCCCCGACAGACGCGCGAATTGGCCCCGGATAGACGAACTCGAATACACGTACGCCGGCGTACCGGCGGACTCCGCCAGCTGCTGCAGCGGCACCCCCTCGCACCATAGGGCACCGTCGATACGCTGGAACGATGGCGCTAGTAGGCCTTGGCCCATACCACCTCGTGCACTGCCGGCTCGCCCGTCACCATGCAGGTGCGTGGAGCCTCGGGTGAGCGAAACTCCGGATCGGGGATCAGCCGCACCGTGGCTTTTGTCTCTTCCTTCACACGTGCCTCGATGGCGGGGTCGCCGTTCCATCCGGCGTAGACGAATGCGCCCTCGCCATCCATGATTTCGCGGAACCTTGCGTACGTGATGGGATCGCGAACGCTGTTCGCCTCGCGCCGGTTGCGCGCGGCCTGGAGAAGGTCGGCCTGCATGGAAGACAGCAGGCCGGCGACCGCTCCAGCCAATCCCGTCAGCGGCAACGAGGTCTTTGCGCGCGTATCGCGCCGCGCCGACATGCAGGCGCCGTTGTCCAGGTCCCTTGGCCCGAGTTCCAGGCGCAACGGGATGCCCTGCAGCTCCCACTCGTAGTACTTCGCCCCAGGCTTCACCCCCTCCCGGCCGTCGACATGCACACGCAGCCGGTCGTCTCCGCGGCCGGTCCATGCCGTCAGATCCTTCCGCAGTTGATGCGCCGCATCCAGCACCCGCGTGCGTTCCTCATCGCTCTTCCAGATGGGGACGACGACTACTTCGACGGGCGCAAGCCTGGGCGGCGTCACGAGGCCATTGTCGTCGCCGTGCGTCATGACGAGACCGCCGATCATGCGCGTCGAAACTCCCCAGCTGGTGTTCCAGGCATACTCCTGGTCTCCCGACTCGGACTGAAACTTCAACTCGAACGCCCTGGCGAAGTTCTGGCCGAGATTGTGCGACGTGCCAGCCTGTAGCGCCTTGTTGTCCTGCATCATCGCCTCGCACGCGTAGGTACGCAGCGCTCCGGCGAACTTCTCGGATTGCGTCTTCAAGCCAGTGAGGACAGGCATAGCCATCCACTGCTCCATGAACTCGCGGTAGACGCCAAGTATCAGGCGCGTCTCCGCCTCTGCCTCGTCATGGGTGGCGTGCGCCGTGTGTCCCTCCTGCCAAAGGAACTCCAGCGTGCGCAAGAAGAGCCGCGTTCGCATCTCCCAGCGCACCACGTTGGCCCACTGGTTGATCAGGATCGGCAGGTCGCGGTAGCTCTGCACCCACTTGGCATACATCGAGTAGATGATCGTTTCCGAAGTCGGGCGCACCACCAGCGGTTCCTCCAGCTTTCTGCCTCCACCGTGCGTGACCACGGCCGCCTCGGGCGCGAATCCTTCGACGTGCTCGGCCTCCTTGTGAAGGAAGCTTTCGGGGATGAAAAGCGGGAAGTAGGCGTTGCGATGTCCGGTGGCCTTGAACATGTCGTCGAGCGCGCGTTGCATCCGCTCCCAGATGCCGTAGCCATTGGGCCGGATCACCATGCATCCGCGCACCGGCGAATAGTCGGCGAGTTCGGCACGCAGAACGACCTCGTTGTACCACGCACTGAAGTCTCCGGCGCGTGTGGTCAGCTTCTTGTCAGTGGACATGTGGGTTACGTGAGTGAGAAACGGAGTTGGTCGGAGAGAGAGTCATCCTCGCGGTCGATCGGTCGTGCCTCCTCCGGTCACTCGACTGCGGAGCAGCGCCCTGAGTCCGTCAGCTTCATCCCCGGTCGCTTCGAGAAACTCCTGCGCGCTGGACGCGTGCAACCACGCAGCGACCCGCGTTCGCTCGTTCGCCCCGGCATCGGTGAGCGACCGAAGCGTCGCCGACTCCTCGCGAGACAGCAGGAGAGCGTACCGAGCCCGTGCCTTCCTCGCCACATCCAGCTGCTTGTTCGACTTCTGCGACGCGAGTTTCTCAGCGCTCAGGACATAATCCGCGCTCAGGCCCATTCGCCGCAGGGCAGCGGTCGCCTCGATCACCTCGCGCCAGCCCGTTCCTTCGTCCGCCACGACCCAGATGTCGACGCCGCTCCCGACGTCCGGTGCCCTGCCCCGCGCCTTCAGCAGTTCGCTCAACACCACGTCTCCCATGCCGAAGCCTAACGCCGGGAGATCCACGCCGCCCAGATCCCTGAGCAGATTGTCGTAACGCCCTCCGCCACAGATGGCGCGAAAGTCCCCCCGGACGTCGAACAGCTCGAAGACAATGCCCGTATAGTACGTCAGGCCACGCACGATCGTCAGGTCGAACGTGAAGTAGTCCTGGACGCCATGCGCCACCAGCAGTTCCTCGTAGCGCTCCATCCTCTCCATGAACTCGACGGCCCGGCCAGCGGTGCTCAGACGCTGGCGAACCCGGTCCAGCGACGAATCCTTCGTGAACGACAGGCACTCCCGCGCCACATCCGCTGGAATCCCTGCAGCCGACATGCGCGCCACCAACCCATCCCACGGCTCGCGATCGATCTTGTCGATCGCCGCGTACGCCACGCCAAGGAGCGGCGACGGCACGCCCAAGCCCTCCAGCAGAGCCGAGAGAATCCGGCGGTCGCTCACCCTCGCCCGTACGTCGTCTGCGGACAAGCCACAGGCGCGCATGATCTCGCACGCTACCGCCAGCAGTTCGGCGTCCGCGGCGACATCGCTCTCTCCGAAGAGATCCACGTTCAGCTGAAAGTGCTCGCGCAACCGACCCCGCTGCTGCCGTTCGTACCGAAATAGCTGCGGGATCGAAAACCAGCGTACTGGCTTCCGCAGCGCCTGGGCACGCGCTGCCACCATGCGCGCCACCGTTGGCGTCATTTCCGGTCGCAACGCAACCGCACGCCCCCCCTTGTCCTCGAAGGCATATAGCTGATCGACGATCTCGTCGCCGCTCTTCTTCGTGTACAGATCCAGAGGCTCCAGCGGCGGTCCGTCGTATTCGACAAAGGCGAACCGGCGGGCGACATCGCGCCAGCGATCGAAGAGCCATGACCGCAGCGCCATGTCCTCCGGATAGAACTCGCGAAAGCCTGGGAGCGCCGCTGTCGACATCCGGGAAACCTATCGGGCGAGCGGATCGACCTGCAAGCGACTCATGGCATCCCCAACGGTGTGAAACGAACCCGTCACCAGGACGGTGCCACCAGCGTCCTGCGCTTCACGCAACGCCTGGTCGAAATCGCTTACGACTCGCGCCCGAAATGCGTTCTCGCGGGCATACGATGCCACAGCCGCAACGTCCCACGCCCGACTCGGTGGCGCACTCGGCGCATCCACCAGGATGAACGCATCCACACTCGGCGCGAGCGCCCGCATCATCCCGCGCCAGTCCTTGTCGTCCAGCACGCACAGCACGCAGACCAGCGGACGCGGCACCGCCAGAGCCCGAAGCGTCCGATCGAGTACGATGGCGCCATCGCCGTTGTGCGCCACGTCGAAGATGAAGCTACCCACCCTGTGGAATCGGCCCGGGAGCGACACGCTCTGTAGTGCCAGGCGCGTCTCCTCCGTCGTGAGCGACGTCTCTCCACCTGCCAGCTGCATCATCGCCAGGGCCATCGCCGCGTTCGACGCCTGGTGCTCCCCAGCCAGCGGTGTGCGGAAAGCGGTGCGTGTTCCGGCGCGTTCCAGCGTAAAGCTGGTCCCGGTGGCGTCCACCCGAATCTCACTTGGCGGATCGTCTCGCCACACATCCAGAATCTTCGTCGCGCCCGAGTGCCGGGCAAGATCGGCGAGCAGCAATGCGACGTCGGCGTCCGGCTCGCCGATTACGGCAGCAGCGCCAGGCTTGAAGATGCCCGCCTTCTCACGCGCGATCTCCTCCCGAGTGTCGCCGAGGTATTCGACATGATCGATGCCGATCGACGCAACTCCGGCCACCAGCGGATGCACGACGTTGGTCGCATCCAGCCTGCCACCGAGGCCAGTCTCGATCACCGCGACGTCCACACGCTGCCTGACGAACCACTCGAACGCCATCGCTGTGGTCGCCTCGAAGAACGTCGCGCCGATGTCTTCGACTTTCCGTACATGATCCGTGACAAAGTCGATCACGAACCGCTCGTCGATAGGTTCTCCGTTGACGAGAAAGCGCTCGCGGAAGTCGACGAGGTGCGGCGATGTGTACTTCCCAACGCGTCGGCCCCTGAACCGCAGCAGGGCCTCGATGGTGGCGCAAACGCTCCCCTTGCCGTTCGTGCCAGCCACGTGAAAGCACGTCAATCGCCTATGGGGATTACCTAACGTCTCCAGCAGCGCCTCCACCCGCCCCAGGCCAAGCTTGTTCTTTCCCGTGGTGCGCGCGAACAGGTAGTCCAGCGCCGACTGGTACGTCTTCAGGACGCCGCCCACCCGGTCGCCGCTGGTTTCCCGCTCATGTGCCGAAGCAGCCGGCCCACGGTCTGCTTCAGGTCACGCCGATGCACAACCAAGTCGAGCATCCCATGATCGAGCAGAAACTCGGCCGTCTGGAAGCCCTCCGGCAGATCCTGACCCAAGGTCTGCTTGATCACACGGGGGCCTGCGAAACCGATCACCGCTCCAGGCTCGGCGATGATCGCATCGCCGAGCATCGCGTAGCTCGCGCTAACCCCACCAGTCGTTGGGTTGGTCAGAATCGAGATGTACGGGATCCGGCGCTCAGCCAACTGCGACAACACCGCCGCCACCTTACCCATCTGCATTAGCGACAGGACGCCCTCCTGCATCCGCGCACCACCGGAAGCAGACACTATGATCAACGGATGCTTCCGCTCGAGCGAGCGCTGCCCCAGACGTGCGATCTTCTCGCCCACCACCGAGCCCATCGACCCTCCCATGAACGCGAAATCCATGGCGCCAACATTGACCGGTGCCTCCGCGAGCGTACCTGCAGCCGTCAGAATGGCATCGTACTCCCCGGCCACGGTCCGAGCCTTCTTGAGTCGGGCCTGATAATCCGGGAACGACAGCGGGTCGACCGATCGGATGTCCCCAAGCACCTCCTCCCACGATCCATCGTCAAGGAGGACGTTTACATAGTCGATGGCACGGATGCGACGATGGTAATCGCACTCCGGACAAACGTTCAGGTTTCGGATGAACTTTTCACGGATGTCCGTATGGCCGCATGCTTCGCATTTCTCCCATGCGTCGGCGGGGATCTCCAAGCGCTGTGGACGCGGCGCACGCGGCTTTTTCTCCTTCCGGAACCAAGCCATAGGCAGCGAAATGTGCGGGCCAAACTCGTGCCGGACAAGGCGTTGACAGTAATCGCCATGTGCTTTCGCCCGCGATGTGGGGCCAGTACAGCCCATCGGGCCTTCGCTCGTCGCAGCGCTTCAGCTCCGGGCCGTCCTTCCGGCGTCGTCTGCCGCAACGCCGCCGAAGGGCTCGAATACCCAGCATCCATCGGGCCTACGCGAGCGTTGCGCGATGTGCGTCGTTGCCAGGCTCACCTTCCCGGTGCCCATCGCATCTCTGTGTCGTACCAAATCGCCGCTCGATCCCTGCCAGCGTTCGACGTTCAACCTCGAGCCACGAGCGGTATTCGTGTTTCCTGCTGCTGGCGCAGTATTTGTGACGTCATGCACTGCGGAAGAACGCGACGCCGCGACATCTATTGCGTCTCTCCATCATCCACCACATGCACCAAACGCACTATCGCTCGAGCGTTGCGATCCGCACCCGCCTTCTCCTGCGGCTGGCTCCCGTCATCGTCGGGATTGCCATAGCCGGCTGCAATCGCAAGGAGCAGGCTCCTTCGGCCAGACAGGCGGCCGCCGTGAACCGCAGACTGGCGCGCTACGAACTCCTCGTGACTCAGATGGCGCATGACAGCATCGCAAGTCTCTTTCTGCCGAACGGCGTACTGGCCAACGCAGGTCAACCATCGATAACCGGACGTGAGGAAATCAGGGAATACCTCAAGTCGCTCGATGATTACTATGTGCTCGAAGAGCGCATGATGCCGGAGAGCACCGTGGTAGATGCCGATTCCGTCACGCAGCACGGGACGTTCGAACAGCGTTATCGCAGTCCGAAAGGTGACACCGTGGAGGTAAGTGGGGACTTTCGCGCCGTGTGGTTGCGGGATAGCGACAACCGCTGGAAGATGCGCTGCATGGAGACGACCACCGGGACGTGAGTGTGTTGTGCGAGGACTGTTGCCCCGAGAGCTGATGCGGGAGCGCGCGCCGTGCTGTAGTCCCGACGCTGTCAGTCCTGGACAGAACGATGGGCGTGCGGTGCCGCCACGAAACGGAGCCTGAAAGTCGATTTCGCTGCGGAATCCCCACACGGTGCCGTGACTTCACCGACTCCAAGCCTGGTCAGAATGCGTCTGCGATGCCTCTGCCTTCGCTCGATATTCTCACCAGGATCCCGATCGAGATCCAGCACGCCAGCATGAACGACCCGCCATAGGAAAAGAACGGCAACGGTATGCCGGTGACCGGGAGCAAGCTCAAGGTCATGCCGACGTTCTCTGCGACGTGAACAAACCAACCGGCGATCAAGCCGAATGCGACCAGCGAACTGAAGGAATCGCTCGCACGGGTTGCGACGCGAATGGCGCGCCAGAACAGGGCAAGAAAGAGCGCCAGCGCCACCGTGACGCCCAGGAACCCGAGTTCCTCTCCCACGACCGAGAAGATGAAGTCCGTGTGTTGGGCGGGGAGGAACGCAAGTCGCTTCTGCGTACCGAGTGTGTACCCCTTGCCCAGCCAGCCGCCGGAACCGATGGCGATCTTCGACTGGATCACGTGGTACCCAGTCGCTCGCGGATCCTGCGATGGATCCAGGAACACGAGCAGTCGCGCCTGCTGGTGCGGTTCAAGACGCTCCCAGAGAAGCGGAGCGGCGACACCCATCAACACGTTGGCAACGACCAGCACGACGCCTTCGACAACGTATGGTTTGTACAGGATGACAACCGCCAGCAGCAGCAGGAACCAAGCGCCCCACAGGCCGGTGCTGAACGCCAGCACCAGACTGATGGCCGGACTGGCGACCAGCAGTAGCAGGCGCGCCGACACTCCTGTCCAGAAAAGCATTCCGAAGAAGATGCCGATGAACACCATGCCGGTTCCGAGGTCCGGCTGGGCCATCACCAGGATCCACGGGATCAGCACCACGAGCGCCGGCTTCCACAGGTCGACCAGCGACCGAGGCGCGTCGCGCGATCCCGACAGCACCTTCGCCAGCATCAGCACGACGCAGACCTTGGCGAGTTCCGCCGGTTGCCCAATCCTCACCCCCGCGATCGTGATCCAGCCCTTCATGCTGGCGGCGGTGCCGGCGCCACTTCCGATGATCAAGGTGATCGCGAGCAACAGGACTCCAAGGACGTAGGCGGGCACGGCAACCCACTCCAGAAACCTCACCGAGGCCTTGCTGATGAACCACGCCGCAACGATGGCAATAAGGAACCACGCCAGTTGCCGTTTCCATGCCCCTTCGATGTAAGGGATCGGCACATTGGTCTGCCCCGCCGAGTAGACGATCGCGATGCCGTACGCCGAGAGCAGCAGCGCGAGCATCACCAGCGGATAGTCCGCGAACGCGCGCCGGATCACTCCCCTTCCGTATTCAGCGGCGTGATCGCGGGCCGCTTGAGATAGTGCGCGATGATCTTCGAGGCCGCCCTGGCGGCACGAGACCCGTGTTCCCCGAACTCGAGCATTACCGAGATAACGATCTGCGGCGACTCCACGGGGGCAAACCCGACGAACCAGGCGTGATCGGCGCCGTGCGTGTTCTGCGCGGTTCCGGTCTTGCCACCGATCGTCACTCCCTGAACCACTGCTGAAGCAGCGGTTCCCCGTCCGGACACAACGCCGGCCAATGCGGATCGCAGCCCCTGCATGTCCTCGTCATCGAGCGTGAACAGACGCGAGCGCTTGATCGGGGAATCGCCAATGATCGGTGTGGCCGCCTCCCCGTCCGTTGCCAGTGCCGTAAAGAAGCGCGCCATGCTCGCGACGGTCTGTGAGTTCTCGCCCTGCCCGATCGACAAGTTCAGAACTACGGCGTTGGTCCATCCCCTGGGGCCGAACAGCCGGTTGTAGTAGTCGACGGCGTATGGCCACAGTGGCGCCGATTCGTTGGGCAGATCGATCCCGCTGCGATCGCGGAAGTCCAGATCCACACCGCCGGCGATCAGCTTGGTGAGGCCGATCCGCAGGCCAAGTTGATAGAAATACACGTCGCAGGACTTCTCGATCGCCTGCGCGAGCGTAAGTGACCCGTGCCCCTTGTGATCCCAGCACTTGAAGCGCCTGGTCCCGAACGTGTATCCACCCGTGCACGGCGCCGGCATCCGATCGTTCAGCGTGACGATGCCGCTCTCCAGCGCCATCGCCGCCATCGCCAGCTTGAATGTCGATCCTGGCGGATAGCGACCCTGGATCGCCTTGTTGTACAGCGGTCGTCTCGGATCGGCATTGAGTTCCGCCCAGTAGTCCTTGGGAATCCCGCCGATGAACCGGTTCGGATCGAACGTCGGTGCGGAGTACACGGCCAGCACCTCGCCCGTCGGCTCCATCGCCAGCACCCCTCCCTGGAGCGAGTCGCCGAAGTACGACGCTATGTACCGCTGCAGGTCGAGATCCAGATGTGTCTTGAGCGCTCGTGCCGGCACCGGGAGCAGATCGGGACGCGCGCCCGATTCTCGTACGACACGTCCGCGCGCGTCGACTTCCACGAACCGCGAGCCCTCACGGCCACGCAGTTCCTTCTCGTACTGCTTCTCCAGACCGGCGCGGCCGATCTGCTGTCCCGACTTGTAGCCATCGTATGACGCCGAGTTGAGCTCGGACTCCGAAATCTCTCCGGTGTAGCCAACGAACGCCGAGACGACGGGTCCATCCGGGTAGTAGCGCTTGGGCGATGCCTGGATGATCAAACTCGGAAACTCGCTCCGGTGCTCCTCCAGCACGGAGACCTGATCGAACGACGCGTCGGAAAGCACGACGGTTGGGCGATTCGGGTCGCGACGCATCCGGCGCACCGCCGACTCGATGGCATCGTCGCTCAGGGTCACGATCGCTCCCAAGCGTTCGAGCGACGCACGCAACGAATCGGGTGATGGACTCAGGATCGATACGGAGTAACCGGGGATATTCTCCGCGATGATCAAGCCGTGCCGATCGTAGATCATTCCCCGAGGGGCCGGCAGCGGCACTTCACGGAGGCGATTCTCTTCCGACTTGAGCGCGTACGTTGCGTTCTGTAACACCTGCGTGCGGAAGAACGCGCCGACGAGCAGCGCGACCGTGATCCCGACGATGGCACGCGCAAATCGCCCGCGGCGTTGAATCTCGTTCGGGTGAAAACTCATGCCGTTCGTGGCTCCAGCGCCGATCGGAACAGGAGCAGCAGCAGCACGCCGGCCAGCGCCGTGGCAGCGCCGGCCAGGGGCGACCAGAGCAGGAGCTGCACGACCATCTCGCTCACGGTCAGTCGATGCTCGGCCAGTGCATAGACGATGTCAAACGCCCACTTGCCGACGAGAAAGAAGAAGGCATGCAGAACGACGTTGTCCGCGAAAAACACCGCCTTGAGCCACGATGCCGCGAAGGCGATGAGAGTCATGGCCAAGGCGCCGGCTCCAAAGGCATCGGGAACCGGAGAATCGGAGATTAGGCCCGTTAGAAATCCCAGGATGGCCGCCTGACCTGGGCGCATCCGCACCGCCATCAGCAGCACACCAATTACAAGAAAGTCAGCGTTGATCCGCCAGCCGAGCAGCGGACGTACGGAATACTGCAGCACGATAAGCATCGTGAACGCTAACGCGCCGCGTAGAAAGCGTCCGAGGTTCATGGCCGGCGGATCGAGTCGCGGCGTACCGAGTCGCGCTTCAGGCCGGGAATATTGAGCCGGGGTCGAAGGGAGTCGCTGGCGGTCACGCTTGGGGCCACGTTCACGCCGCTGAGCATCGCCGCCGCCGAGTCGAGCATACGCTGGCGCGCGGCTCGCTGGTCCGCCTCCTGCCTTGCTATCGAGTCGCCGGCGGCGGCGATTCGGCGCACGGCCGAGTCTGCCGTTGCTACCGAACTCCAGACGCCCGCGATGTCGCTCGCCGCGCGATCGGGTGTCAGGACCATCACATGTACTACGTCCTGTGGACGGACCGCGGGGCGAAGGATGTAGGTTCGCGCCCATCCCTCGAGCGTCTTGAGCTCACCGACCACGACGCCGATGGGGATACCCCGCGGAAAGACCCCACCCAGGCCTGAGCTGGTGATCACCGTCCCTACCTTGAGGACATCGCGGAACGCGACACCCCGCATTTCGAGCATGAACCGATCCGGATCCGGACCCTGGTGCGGCTGCACGATGCCGAACGCGCTACCATCTGCCGCCATGGCACTGACGCGGAAATCCGGGTGCGTCCAGAGGATTGCCTGGCTCGTTCCCGGATCAGTTCTGGTCACGACGCCGATCAACCCATCGGGCGCGACCACTGGAGCCCGGGACCGGACGCCGGCGGTGGCTCCTGCCGTCAGCATCACCACGTCGTCCTCCGCGATCCCGCCCGCGTTGTGCAGAACCTCCGCCGGTACGAAACCCCATTGGAGCTGTGCGCCGAGCCCAAGCAGCTGCCGAAGGCGTTCATTCTCGTCGCGGAGCTGGGGAACGAGCGCATTGTTGAGCGAGAGCGAATCCACTCTGGCATTGACGCGATCACGTTCCACGAGAGCGCCCCGCGCCCGCTCTGCCTGCCGTTGGAGCACAAGGAGCGGTGCGACGATCGTTCGCCGTAGCGCGGCGGCGACGCCGTCGCGCGAACGATCCGGCAGGACGAGCGCAAACAAGGCGAGACCGATGCAGACTGCCAGTACTGCGGTGTCGACGCGCGAATCGGTGCGGGTGGCGCGGGCCACGAACCCTCCTTCAGGTACTCAGGACCGACCAGTACTTTTCTTCGTCGTCCAGGATCCGACCCGTTCCGCGGACGACGCAAGTCAGCGGATCCTCGTCGACGTGGATGGGGAGTCCGGTCTCCTGATGGAGAACGACGTCGAGGCCCCGGATGAGCGCGCCGCCCCCCGTCATCACGATACCACGATCGACGATGTCGCTAGCGAGTTCGGGTGGTGTGATCTCGAGTGCCCGGCGTACGGCGTCGACGATCTGCTGGATGGGCTCCTGAGTAGCCTCGCGAATCTCGCCCGAGTGTACGCGAACCGTTTTCGGGATACCGGATACCAGGTCGCGCCCCTTTACCTCCATCTCACGTTCGTCGCCGACCGGTGCGGCGGAGCCAACCTGGACCTTGATCAGTTCCGCGGTCGGCTCGCCGATCAGGAGGTTGTAGCTCTTTCGCATGAACTGCACGATTGCTGTATCGAGCTCATCGCCGCCGGTACGGATAGAGGTGTCGCTGACGATCCCGGAGAGAGCGATGACAGCAATCTCCGTCGTACCGCCGCCGATATCGATCACCATGTTCCCCGTTGGCGTTTCGATGGGTAATCCGACGCCGATCGCCGCGGCCATCGGCTCGGCGACCATGAAGACCTCCTTGGCGCCGGCGCCTAACGCCGAGTCTCGAACGGCGCGCTTCTCCACTTCGGTGATACCGGATGGCACGCACACGATCACGCGCGGCTTGATCTTGAACATCCGGTTCTTGATGATCAATTCGAGAAAATAGCGGAGCATCTTCTCGGTAACATCGAAGTCGGCGATCACGCCGTCCTTCATGGGCCGAACGGCGATGACGCCGTCAGGGGTTCGGCCCAGCATGCGCTTGGCCTCGAGCCCAACCCCCTTGACGCGTTTCGTTTCCCGGTCGATCGCCACCACCGAGGGTTCGTTGAGGACGATGCCCGCGCCCTTTACGTAGATCAGCGTGTTCGCGGTCCCGAGGTCGACCGCGATCGCGTTGGCGGGAAACAGGGAGCCTGCCTTGAAAAACGGCCAGCGCATTTATGGGGAGCGAAGACGCGCGTGCGCGCGTCGGTCAACGACCAGCAAGGGAAGGAGAACAGCAGGGTAACCTATAGGCGTGCCGGAACGCGTGCAAGGCATTGCCATACCGACACCTAGCCGGCTCCTGTTCACGTCCTCTGGAACCTTGTCCTGGGGTTGGCTGCCGTCACCGACCGGTGGATCCGAACCCGCCCTCTCCGCGGTCGGTCGCCGTCAGCCCCTCGGCTTCCTCCAGCACCGGCGTCTGGAAGCGCGCGAAGACCAGCTGCGCGATTCGTTCCCCGCGTTTCAGGGTCACCGGCTCCGTCCCGCCATTCTGGACGATGATCCTGAGTTCCCCACGGTAATCGGCATCGATGGTACCGGGCGCGTTAGGCAGCGTCAGGCCGTACCGAAGCGCCAGACCCGAACGCGGACGCACCTGCATTTCCAGGCCTTCCGGCAGTTCAAACGCGAGACCGGTCGCGATCGTCCGCCGCTCGCCAGGGGCGAGCGTCACATCGGCCTCGGCGGACGCGACGTCGTACCCAGCCGCGCCCGCCGTTTGACGTGACGGGAGTGGAATGTCCGGATTGTGCGGGAGCCGGCGCACCCGCACACGACCCGCGTCCGCGGACATCCCGTCGCTCCGTCGATCAGAGTACCGAGGCCGGTTCATGGTACTCCAACCCGAACGCGGCCGCGACTCCCGGATATGTGATCTTGCCCTCGGCCGCGTTCAGACCCAGCAGCAACGGGCGGCTGTCGCGCAGCGCCTGCCGCCACCCCTTGTTCGCCAGCTGCACGGCGTAAGGGAGCGTGGCATTGGTGAGCGCCAGCGTCGACGTGCGTGGCACGCCGCCCGGCATGTTGGCCACGCCGTAGTGAATTACGCCGTCTACCACGTAAGTCGGGTTCTCGTGCGTGGTCGCGTGGATCGTCTCCACGCATCCTCCCTGGTCGATCGCCACGTCGACGATCACCGAACCCGGACGCATCTGCTTCAGGTCGTCGCGCCGCACCAGCTTGGGCGCCACCGCGCCGGGAACCAGCACACCCCCGACCACGAGATCCGCGGTCGCGATCTGCTCTAGCACATTGTGGCGATTCGAGTGGACCAACTGCACGTTCGCGGGCATCACGTCCGAGAGGTATCGCAGGCGCTCGAGCGAGATGTCGAGGATCACGACCTTCGCCCCCATACCGGCCGCGATCTTGGCCGAGTTCGTGCCGACGACGCCGCCACCCAGGATCACGACCTTGGCAGGCGCCACACCCGGCACGCCGCCCAGCAGGACGCCGCGCCCTCCGTACAGCTTTTCGAGGTACTTGGCACCTTCCTGCACCGCCATCCGGCCCGCGACTTCGGACATGGGCGTCAGGAGCGGCAGTTCGCCGGACGGCAGTTGCACCGTCTCATACGCAATACAGATCGAACCGGCGTCCATGTGCGCGCGGGTAAGCTTCTCGTCTGCTGCAAAGTGGAAGTAAGTGAAGATGACCTGCCCCCGGCGCATCCGCTTCCACTCAGGCTCGATCGGCTCCTTCACCTTCATGATCATGTCCGCCTTCGCCCAGACAGCATCGGCGTCCGGGAGAATCTGACACCCGACGGCAACGTATTGTGCATCTTCGAATCCGCTCCCCTCGCCGGCACCCTTCTCGATGAACACCTGGTGGCCGGCGGCGCGCAGCGCCTCGGCACCGGCTGGAACGAGGGCAATCCGATTCTCGTTGGTCTTGATCTCCTTCGGTACGCCGATCAGCATGGTATTTTGATCCGTGAAAGCGTTGAGCTACAACAGGGTGCGGCCCGGCCCCAGGCTCAGGATCGTCTGCCGGTCGGGCGCGAGGAATGTGCCACACAAGGCTGCCACTTCGTCGTGCGTGATGCGGTCGATGTCGGCAAGCGCATCGTCCAGGGTCCGATGCGGTTCGCCGTAAAGCTCCTCCGTCGCCAGCCGGTACATCCGCGACGA
>JABAQJ010000003.1:0-40520 GCA_019186945.1 Gemmatimonadaceae bacterium | reverse complement strand
AGCGACAGCATCAACTGCCCTCTGAGCTGCTGTCGCCCGGCGCTCACTTCGTCAACGCTGAAACCCTCACGCGACAGCAGATCGAGTTCGCGGGTGACCGCGGACAGCGCGGTCGCCGCCGTGTCCGGCGAGGTGCCGACGTAGGTACCCGCGAGCCCCACGTCGGCATGGAAGTTCTGAAACGCGTAGACGGAGTACGCCAACCCGAGTTCCTCACGAATTCGCTGGAACAGTCGGGACGACATCCCGCCGCCTAACAACATGTTCATGAGCGTGATCCCGTACCGTCGCGGGTCGCCGTAGCGAACGGTCGGCGTCGCCAGGACCAGGTGCGTCTGCGCCCCCTCACGCTCGACGTGCTTCGTCACCGGAGGTTCCGCCTGTGGCGGCGCCGGCGCCGCCACGACCGACGTGCCACGCCGCTGGTCCGTCCAGCCGGTCTGGCGCAGGACCTCCAGCAGAGCATCGTGCTCGACGTGCCCCGCACACGCCACGACGATGTGCTGTGGCTGATAGCCTCGGGCATGAGTGTCGCGCAACACGCCGATTGGCATCTCTGCGACCGTGTCGCGCGTGCCAAGGATCGAGAAGCCGTAGGGATGGCGTCCCCACATCGCCGCGTTGTGCAGTTCGAAGACGAGGTCGTCCGGTGTGTCTTCCACCATCCCGATTTCTTCCAGGACGACACGACGTTCGAGCTGCAGGTCGCCTTCCCGCAGCGCTGGCGTGAACAGCAGGTCGCCCACGACGTCCGCTGCCTCTCGCAAGTGCTCGTCCAGCACGCGTGCCTGGAAAGACGTGTGCTCGCGCGCGGTGAAGGCGTCCAGTGAGCCGCCAAGGCTCTCCAGCGCCAGCGCGATCTGATGCGCGCTCCGGCGATGCGTCCCCTTGAATACCATGTGCTCGAGCAGGTGCG
Source organism: Gemmatimonadaceae bacterium (assembly GCA_019186945.1). Lineage (GTDB taxonomy): Bacteria > Gemmatimonadota > Gemmatimonadetes > Gemmatimonadales > Gemmatimonadaceae > JABAQJ01. Next base: position 39,604 of record JABAQJ010000003.1, on the reverse strand, counting down.
ACACACCCATCTGTGCCGTCTGCTCATGGATCGACGACGCGCGCACCCACGCGCCAAACGCCACCGAACGCACACCGGAGACAGTCTCCGAAACTACCGTCAGCCCGTTGGGGAGGACGGTCTTCCGGTATCCGTTGGTCCCGATCCGCACTGCGTCCGTCACGACCCCCTACTGCTCGCCTCCATCGCGACGACGACCGCGTCCGCCCCCACCGTGACGGCTGTGTTCGCGGTCGCCACCTCGATCGCGCCTCGGCCGCCGTTCGGCCCCGGATCCGTCGGATGCAGTCGCTCCCTCCGTGCCGCCCTCCGGAACGCCATCCGCGCCTTCCGGACGCGGCATCAGCGCCTTGCGGGACAAACGCAGCCGGCCTCGCTCGTCCCGATCGATCAGCTTCACCGTGACACGATCCCCCTTCTTCACCACGTCTTCCGTCCGCTCCGTGCGCGCGTGCTGCATTTCCGAGATATGCAGCAGGCCCTCCGTGCCCGGGATGATCTCGACGAAGGCGCCAAACGCCGTGGTGCTCTTCACCGTCCCTTCGTAGGTCTCGCCGACGACAGGCTCCGCCGTGATGGCCGCCACCATCTGGCGTGCGCGCTCCATGGCCGAGCCGCCAACGGCCGCGATGGTAACCGTTCCAGAGTCGTCTACCGTCAGCTCCGCCCCGGTCTCTTCCTGAATGCCGCGGATCGTCTTCCCCTTCGGTCCGATGAGATCCCCGATTTTCTCGGGATTGATGCTCATCGTCACGATGCGGGGCGCGTACGGGGAGAGGTCCGGTCGTGGTGCGTCGAGCGCCTTCTGCATTTCGCCAAGGATATGCAAGCGCCCTTCGCGCGCCTGAGCGAGCGCCTCCTTCATGATCTGGAGGTCGAGGCCCGCAATCTTGATGTCCATCTGGATGGACGTGATTCCGGCCTCCGTTCCGGCGACCTTGAAATCCATGTCGCCCAGGTGGTCCTCGGTGCCAAGGATATCCGTGAGGATCGCGTACTTGTCGCCCGTCTTGATGAGGCCCATCGCCACTCCAGCTACCGCGGCTCTGGTGGGGACGCCGGCGTCGAACAGCGCCAGCGACCCACCACACACCGAAGCCATCGATGACGAGCCGTTGGACTCCAGGATATCGGATACGATGCGCACCGTGTACGGGAACTCCTCGAACGGCGGAAGCACACCCTGCAACGCACGTTCGGCGAGGTTCCCGTGGCCAATCTCCCGGCGACTGGTGCTTCTGACCGGGCGAACCTCACCCGTGGAGAAAGACGGAAAGTTGTAGTGCAGCATGAACGACTTCGTCGTCTCCGCCGCAGCGTCGATCGAATCGAGCCGCTGCACGTCGTCCGCGGTGCCTAACGTGCACGAAACCAGGGCTTGTGTCTGGCCGCGCGTGAACAGCGCCGAGCCATGCGCCCTCGGCAGTACCGACGTGTCGATCGCTATCGGCCGAACCTCGTTCGGTGCGCGTCCGTCTACTCGCCGGCCCGTCCCCAGTACCTGCGCGCGCAACGCGTCGTACTCGAGATCGTCGAGGAGGCCGTGCACGAAAGGCGCAGCTTCGGGCAGTTCCGCGCTCAGCGTCTCGCCGACGCTGCGCTTCACCTCTTCCACTGCCTGCACCCGCGTATGCTTCTCCTTCTGGTTCAGTGCCGCCTGGATCCGGCCCTCGGCCGCAGCCCGCACCGCCTGCACGACATCGGCCGGAACCTCGGTCCTGGTCCACGCCATCTTCTCGGGGCGGCCCGCGCGGGCGAGCAAATCGTTTTGCAGACCGATCAGTTCCCTGATGCCGTTGTGCCCGATCGACAAGGCCTCGAGCATATCGGCCTCGGACACTTCGAGGGCACCGCCTTCGACCATGACGATGGAGTCGCTCGATCCCGCGAGAACGATCTCCATGTCACTGTACGCGAACTGCTGGAACGTGGGATTGAGCACCCACTTCTCGGCAACTCGAGCGACGCGGACGCCGGCGATCGGTCCTTCGAACGGAATGCACGACGACGACAGCGCATACGACGCGGCGATCAACCCCAGAACGTCGGCGTCATTCTCCTGGTCCGCGGAGATCACGTAGACGAACACCTGCACTTCGTTCTTGAAACCTTCGGGGAACAGCGGGCGAATGGATCGATCGATGATACGAGCCGCCAGGATCTCCGCGTCGTGCGGACGTCCCTCGCGTTTGATGAAGCCGCCTGGGATCTTTCCCGCCGCATAGGTCTTCTCGCGGTACTCCACCGTCAGCGGAAAGAAACCCAGCGCACTCGTCTTGTTTGATACCGTGACCGCGGCGAGCACCATCGTGTCGCCAAACTGCACGAGCGCCGACCCCGCTGCCTGCTTCGCCATCCGCCCCGTTTCGATCGTCAGACGGCGACCGGCGAATGTGTGTTCCAAGTGATGCGTCATTGCGTGAATACCCTCGTGAAACGCTGCGAGCGGATGCAGCACCATGTGCATCCGGAGCGAAGAATTGCGTGGACAGAACACAAAACGCGCGGGCCCGATTGGTGCGCCCGCGCGCTTGCGGAATGCCAGGGAGATCTAGTGACGCAGACCAAGGTCGCCGATGATCTGGCGATAGCTCTCGACGTCTGTCCGCTTCAGGTAATCGAGCAGGCGCCGGCGCTTGCCGACCATCTTCAACAAGCCGCGACGACTGTGATGGTCCTTCGCATGCCCACGAAAATGACTCGTCAGGTAGTTGATCCGCTCCGTCAGCAGCGCGACTTGTACGCGCGTTGAACCGCTGTCCGTGTCATGCGTCTTGTACCGGGAAATCGTCGCTGCTTTTTCAAAAGCCATTGTGTATATTCCTCGCGCATCCCGTAGCGCTAGTGAGCTAAGTGCTTTGGAGCACAGCAATTTACTGATCCCACCACACCCTGTAAAGGCGTCACGGAGTGCCTGAACGCTTCCTTGGCAGGACGCTGGGAAAGTACCGAGTCGATGAGGTGATCGGCTCCGGTGGGTTTGCGTGGGTATACCGCGGGTACGATCCGGAACTCGAGATCCCCGTCGCCATCAAGGTCCTGAAACCGCAGTTCGCCGGCGACCCCGCCTTCGAGGAACGCTTTCGACGTGAAGCCTCTACGGCGGCCAAGCTGCGTCATCCGAACATCATCAAAATCTATTCGGTCGGGAAAGAAGGCGACGCTGTCTTCTTCGTCATGGACTACCTCCCGACCGGCCTGGCAGACAAGCTCGAGAAAACGCCCACGTTACCCGAAGAGTTCGTTCTTCGCGTGGGCATAGACGTCGCCCGGGCTCTGGGTTTCGCGCATCGCGAAGGTGTGATCCACCGGGACATCAAGGTGGACAACATCATGTTCGACGTGCACGGCAACGCCGTGGTAGCGGATTTCGGCATCGCGCGCGCTGTCAGCGGTCATAAGCAACAGACCGGGACGAACATGGTCGTCGGCACACCACAGTACTTCGCCCCAGAGCAGGCACGCGCCAAGCCGCTCGACGGTCGTGCCGACATCTATTCGTTAGGTGTGACCCTGTACCGCTCGGCGACGGGACGCCTCCCATTCGATGGCGAGGACTGGTACGAGATCGCCCGCCAGCACGTGGAGGAACCTGCGCCGCCGCCCACCAGATTCAATTCCGCCCTCTCCAGCGGCCTCGAACGCGTGCTCCTCCGCTGCCTGGCCAAGCATCCGGACGATCGGCCAGTAACAGGCGAGGAACTCGCGGACGAGCTCGCGGCCATCCTCGACGGGCGCCGTCAGGGTTCGGCGGCCCGGTCACTGACGATGGCCGTCTCCCCTTCGTCCGCTCCGACAGTAATCGCCACGGCCAGCATCGGGACGCGCGCATCGCGTCGCGTAGCGGTGGTGACGGTCCTCGCCGTTGCCGCGTTAGGCGCGGCCGCCGTCCCGTTGCTCGCGCGCTGGCGAACCGCACGCGAGACGCCGCCCGTCGCGCCAGCCGCGCCACCGGCGGATACCGTTGCCATGGTGGCGCCCCCCGTGTCGGACACCACAGCGCGCCCTGATACCAGCTCCGCGAGGCTGTCTCCGACAAACGCACCGTCCGTCCCCGCGCGCCGTGACACCGCCGCCAGAGCGGCGGCCAACGTCCTGCGCCTCTCCGTCACCGCGCCCAACGATGCGCACCTCAGCGTCAACGGCGTCTCCGTTGGCGACGGTCACTGGCGAGCGGATACCTTGAAGCCGGCGGAATACGTGCTCGTGGCGACGGTCGACGCCATCGATGGCTGCGAGTCCGCCCGCGACGAGCAAAGCGTCCGACTGCGACCCGGCGCCCCACGGGATGTCGTCCTCGCACCACGGGGCTGCGGCACCGTCGCCATCGAGGGCCAGCCGCCTGGCGCTCACTACGTCATCACATCCGGCGACGGCACCATCAAGCGCGAAGGGCAGTTGCCCCTGGACGGCACGCTCGTGCTCCCGGTCGGATCCTACCACCTGACGGCCAACAAACCGCAGTGCGCGCAGTTCGAGCAGGACTTCGCGCTCGCCGCGGGCCAGGCAATGCGTATCCCGTTCCGGATGATCTGCGCTACACCGTCACCGGACAAGCGCGACTGACGCGCCTAACGCCGATCCGGTCACCAGTCCCCACCAAAATGCGGATTGCCGGTACCACGAGCGGCGCGGCTCCTCCAGCACCACGACATGGTCGGTACGCAGATTCGTCGTTTGACCCTCCACCAGCGCACTGGCCTCGCCAGCCCGCACCGAAATCACTCGAAACCGCGCCACGAGCGCATCGCGCCGTTTCGGATCGACCGCTATCCCCACCAGTCCGGTCCTGATCCATTTCTCGTTCCCGGACGCGAACGAGAACGTGGAGTCGCCAACACTCGTGATCTCGAAACGAACGCCCCGATACTGCGCGATCGCCTCCGACGAACTCACCGTCAGCGCAAGGAGCGTCACGGCCAGCATCCGGCCAATCACGGGAAGAGCCGCCTGAGGCCGAGGTCGTTGAACATGACGACCGCGAACAACAGCGCGATCGCCAGCAGGCCCGCCCGAAGTATGTACTCGCGAGTCCGTGCACTGAACGCGCTACCCCTCGCCCCCTCGATCGCGTTGAGGAGAATCTGGCCACCATCGAGGATAGGAATCGGCAGCAGGTTCAGAACGGCAACGTTGATGCTGAGGAAGGCGATGAGTGACAGCAATACCTCCATCCCGCTCCGCGCCGCTTCCACCGATGACTTGGCGATTGCGATCGGCCCGCCAAGTTGAGTCATGGAGACGCGACCGCTGAACAGGCCACCAACAACGTCCAGCACCATACTGCCCATCAGCCAGGTCGTGCGCGTTCCCTCCCGCAGTGCGTAGCCCACGGTGACCGGCTGAGTCTCGAGCGCTGGAAGAACGCCGATCTGCCCGACCCGGTTCGCCGTGTCGCCCTCCACGTCAGGGATCGCGTCTGGCGTCACGACGAGTCGTTGCGAAGTGCCATCCCGGCGTACTTCGAACTGCAGCGCTACGTTTGGCGAACGCCGTACCTTGTCCAGCACGTCCGACCATACGGTCATCGGTACTCCGTCGACGGACACGACGCTGTCGCCAGCGAGAAGCCCCGCTCGCTCGGCGGGCCGACCAGCCACAACCGAGTCGACGGCGAGCGTCGGGATCTGACGCGGACTCGCGGCGAAGATGCCGATGTTGATCGCCAGCGCCAGCAGGCCATTCATCGCCACGCCAGCGATCAGAATGAACAATCGGGCCCAAAGTGGCTTGGATTCGAACCATCGGTTCGGCGGAACCGGCTTCGGACCAAACGGTTGCATTGCGTCCGGATCCCAGTCGGACCGCCCCGCCTTCGCTTCCTCGTTCCCACCCTCGATCGCAGCCATCGTCTCGTCTTCGCGCGACGCCATGCGCACGTAGCCGCCCAGGATTGCGAGTATGCCGATGACGTACTCCGTCTCGCCGCGCCGGTACCGAAAGATCGGCCGTCCGAACCCGATCGAGAAACGCGGCGCGTACACGCCCACCGACTTGGCGGCGAGAAAATGACCAAGTTCGTGGATAAAAACGACCAGGCCAAAAACGAGAATCGGTGCCAGCCACGTCAACATAGGCAGTATTCCTTCACTAGCGCGCGAGCCGCTGCGTCCGCCGCGAGAAGCTCTTCCCGTGTACGTCCTGCGCCGCTCGCTGCGCGCGATAGAGCGGCATCGATGGCGCGCGAGATATCTCCAAACCGAATCCTACCGTCGAGAAACAACCCTACTGCACATTCGTTCGCCGCATTGAACACCGCCGGTGCCACGCCCCCACGGCGTCCGGCCTCCACACCCAGGGCGAACGCCGGAAAATCCTCGCCACGCACGGCCTCGAACGTCAGCGGTGAGGACGTCACGGCATCGAACCGATCGATTCCCAGGTCTTCGACACGCAGCGGGTGCGTGAGCGCGTACAGGATCGGGAGTTCCATGGATGGAACGCCCACCTGGGCCAGCACGCTACCGTCCACGAACTCGACCATCGAGTGCACGATACTCTGTGGATGGACGACCACCTCAATCCTGTCGTAAGGCACGCCAAACAGGTAGTGGGCCTCGATGACTTCGAGTGCCTTGTTTGCCAACGTCGCGCTATCCACAGAAATCTTCCGCCCCATTCGCCACGTCGGGTGGCGCAACGCGTCGGCAAGCGTCGCGTCCTGAAGACGGTCAGACCCCCAGTCGCGAAACGGTCCACCCGACGCCGTGAGCACCAGGCGGCGGATGTCCGATGCGCGTCGCCCCGCCAGACACTGCAGAATCGCCGAGTGCTCGCTGTCTACCGGAACTATTTCCCCACCGCCGGTACGCGCCGCATCCAACGCCAGACGCCCGGCCACTACCAGCGATTCCTTGTTGGCGAGCGCCACACGTTTCCCCGCGCGCAACGCCCCCAGCGTGGCATCCATGCCGGCTACCCCAACGACGGCATTCACGACGATGCTCACTTCCGGCAGCGTCGAAGCGATCGTCAGACAGTCGGCACCGGCATGCCACTGCACGTTCGGCCTCTCCCTGGCCTCGATTATCCCGACGAAACCCGCCGACGTCTGCAGCGCCTGCCGTGCCAGGAGCTCCGCGTTCGAGTACGCCGTAAGCGCTGCAACGTGGAACTTGTCGGAATGCCGCGAGAGAACGCGCAGCGTACTCTGACCGATCGAACCGGTCGAACCCAGAACCGCGACGCCGACCGTCATCAGCCCGCGGGCAGCAGCAAACGACCGAGAAGGAGGTATGCGACGGGCAGTGCGAAGTACAGGCTGTCGAGCCTGTCCAGCACGCCACCATGACCCGGGACCAGGTTGGAGCTGTCCTTCACGCCCGCTTGCCGCTTGAAGAGTGACTCTGCCAGGTCGCCAACCTGGACGACCATAGCCAGGATCGCACCGACGACGAGCGCCACACCAGCCTGCAGCGTGACATGCGCTACCGGCTGCAGGATCCACGCGTTGTAACCGACAGCGACGGCGATGCCTGTCGCCGTCCCGCCGTAGGCCCCGGCGACCGTCTTCCCGGGGCTCACACTCGGCATCAGCTTCTTCTTCCCGAACAATCGCCCAAACGCGTACGCTCCCACGTCCGTACCCCACGTCACAAGGATGGGGAAGAAAAGGAGCGCGGCCCCCGCGGCGTTTCCAACTACCCAGGGATGATGCCTGAGTGCGTAGGCAAAAGTCAGCGTGCCGCCAGCGTACAGGACACCGAAGACCGTGACGGCCGTCGATTCGAGCGGTCGTTCCCGGGGGGCTCGCGCGAAGACGACCGTACCGATCACGGCAACGAGGATGACGCCGGCCGCCGCTACTGGACGGTCCAGCCACCCGAAGCGCGTCGCGTGCACAATCAGCGGCAGGGCTGCCGCCGCAACCACGCCGATCGGGTCCAATGGGTCGGAGCCTCCAGCACGCGCGATACGGAACAGCTCCCACGTCCCGAGGCCGCTCAACACGCCTAACAAGAGCGCGAACGGGACGCCGCCCGAATAGCTGACACCGACCACGATTGGGATCGCCACGACCGCCGTCAGCACGCGTTGCGCGAGGTTGGTCATGGACCCGCCGGACTCGCGACGCACCCTCTCACACGCTCACCCGGCCGAACCGTCGTTCGCGGGCCTGAAAGCTGAGGATAGCATCGTACAGGTCACTCCGCGTGAAGTCCGGCCACAGGACGGGCGACAGGTAGAGTTCCGAATACGCCAGTTGCCACAGGAGGAAGTTCGAGATCCGCTGTTCTCCCGACGTACGTACCAGAAGATCCGGATCGGGACACCCAGCCGTGTACAGACGCGCGCCAAGACGATCCGCGTCGATGTCGTCCACCGCGAGGCGACCCTCTACCACGTCGGTTGCCAGTGCGCGAGCGGCCCGCACGATCTCGTCCCGCGATCCGTAGGAGATGAAGAGGTTGAGAATCAGGCGGTCGTTACGCGCGGTTCTGCCGGTAACACGCCCGACTGCCTCCCCTGCCGCTGCGGTGAGTCGCGTCAGATCGCCAAGTACACGCACGCAGACGCCCGCGCTGTGAAGCTCGTCGGCCTCGCGTTCGACGTATTCTTCGAGCAGGGACATCAGGGCGCCGACCTCGTCTGCCGGCCGGTCCCAGTTCTCCTGCGAGAACGCGAACAGGGAGAGGTACTCGATGCCAGCCTCGATAGACCCCTCGATGACGTCCCGAACCGACGTCATCCCTGAACGGTGTCCGAACGTGCGCGGCATGAATCGCTCGCGTGCCCAGCGGCCGTTCCCGTCCATGATAATGGCGATGTGCCTCGGTACACGCCCATGCGCGCGAACCTGCGCCAGGAGCTCTGCCGGGGACTGCGTGCGCACGCCCTTGAGCACGCGCCTCAGACTTCCATGATCTCGGCTTCCTTCGCTTTCAGAAGCGCGTCGATCTTCGCCATGTAGTCATCGTGGACCTTCTGAACGTCCTTTTCGGCGTGCTTCACCTCGTCTTCGCCCACACCTGTCAGCTTCTTGAGACGTTCGCGCGCATCCGTCCGCCAGTGTCTGACGGCAACGCGGCCCTCCTCGGCGAGCTTGTGAACTACCTTCACCAGATCTTTTCGTCGCTGTTCGTTCATCGACGGCAGCGGAACGCGTATCAGCGTCCCCTGGGCCGATGGATCGAGGCCCAGATCCGCTTCACGGATCGCCTTCTCGATCGCCTTGAGCTGCCCCTTGTCGAATGGCGTGACAATCAGGACACGAGGTTCGGGAGAGGAAACCGTCGCAACCTGGTTCAGCGACATCTGCGTTCCGTACAATTCGACGCGTACGGTGTCCAGCATGGCCGGCGATGCCTTCCCCGAACGGATCGTGGAGAACTCGTGCTTCGTATTCTCCAGCGCCTTGTCCAGATGGGCGCGCGTGTCCTTCAGGATGTTTGGGATCGAGCTCATGAGATGATGGTCCCCACGCGTTCGCCACGAACGGCCTTGGCCACCGAGCCCGCTTGGTGAACGTTCAGCACGATCAGCGGCAGGTTGTTTTCCTTGCACAACGGTATTGCGGTCTGGTCCATGACGCCCAACTCCGCGAGCATCACGTCCCGATAGCTGATCTCCTCGTACCGCCTGGCACCCGGGTCCTTCTTTGGATCCGCGGAATACACTCCATCGACGCTGGTCGCCTTGATAATGACGTCCGCCTTGATCTGGATCGCGCGCAGTGCGGCGGCGGTATCCGTGGAAAAATACGGATTGCCCGTGCCCGCGGCAAAGATCACGGTACGGCCCTTCTCGAAGTGACGTAGCGCGCGCCGACGTATGAACGGTTCGGCGAGTTCTTCCATCCGGATGGCGGTCATCACCCGCGTGTCCACGCCCTCTTTCTCGAGCACATCCTGCAGGGCGAGCGCGTTGATGACCGTTCCGAGCATCCCCATGTAATCGGCGGCAACGCGGTCCATGCCCATGGCGGCCAGTTGCGTACCGCGTACGATGTTGCCACCGCCGATTACCAGTCCGACACCGGCACCCATTTCGATCACGCTCTTGATTTCGTCGCAGAACACGCGAACGCGGTCGAAGTCGAAACCAAAGCCCTTCGCTCCGGCGAGGGCTTCGCCGGAGAGTTTGAGCAGGATGCGCCGATACTTGAGCCCGTCGGCCACGCGGATCATTCCTCGCCCATGCGGTACCGGACGAAGCGACGCACAGCCAGTGTGACGTTCCCTCCCAGCTCGCGGGACGCATCGTCGAGCAACTGCTTTATGGATTTGGCCTCGTCGCGCACCCACGGCTGCTCGACGAGCGCAACTTCGGCGAAGAACTTGTTGACGCGCCCTTCGACCATCTTCTGGACGATGTTTTCCGGCTTGCCGCTCTGCTTGGCTTGTTCCTCGAAAATCCGGCGCTCGCGGTCGACGGCCTCTGCCGGTACGTCCGCTCGCGTCACGGCGAGGGCCACGGATGGCACGCCGGCGGCGACGTGTTCGGCGATTTGTCTGGCGACGGTCCTTGCCGTGCCGCTGTCCGAACCCGTGACCTCGACCAGCGTCGCGACCTTCCCGTTGTGATGCAGGTACGTGCCTAACGCGCCAGCGGTCTGGAACCGTGCATAGCGGCGCAGGACGACTTTCTCGCCTGTTTTCGCCGAGGCTTCGGTAACGAGTTCGCCGACCGTCTTGCCTGGCGCGCCGGCAGCCGGTGCACCGGGAAAGGTGCCTTCACCGGCGTTCGGAAAGACGCCATCGATGTTGGCGTCGTTCAGGAGCTGGGCGCCGAGCGCGTCGGTCAAGGCTCCGAACTCGTCGCCGCGGGAAACGAAATCGGTCTCCGAGTTGAGTTCGAGGAGGATGCCCGCGTGTCCGTCTTCGCTCGTCAGGCACGCGATACGGCCTTCGGAGGCGACCCGGCCGGCGCGCTTCTCCGCCTTGGCGATACCCTTCGTACGGAGGATCTCTACGGCACGGTTCATGTCGCCCTCAGCCTCCACGAGGGCGTTCTTGCAGTCTGCGATCCCGGCACTGGTCCTGGCACGGAGTTCTGCGACTTCCTTGGCGCTAATGGTAACGTTGGACATTGGACTCTATTCGCTGAGGCTTGTACGAACGCCGCCAGTTGAACCGGCGGCGCGCACTGTTGTTGTAGTCACGGTGAGGTCGCGTGCCGACGAGCTACTCGGTTGCGCCATCGTCCGCAGGGGCGTCTCCGTCGACTTCGGCACCGTCTTCACCGGTCTTCAGGCGTCTGGCGATCGCTTCCGGCTTCGCGCGGCGACGACGAGGCCGGCGACGCCGCTTCTTTTCCTCATCCGACTGGGCGGCTGGCTCCAGCCCGCGATCCGAACTGTAGGTGCTCGCCTCGCCCTCCTGCTCGTGCGGCCGGACGGGCGCGGCCAGTCGTGCTTCGATAATGGTATCGGCAAGCACGTGCGTGATGAGCTCGACCGATCGGATCGCATCGTCGTTACCCGCGATCGGCACGCTGATCAGGTCGGGGTCCGAGTTGGTGTCGCAGATCGCGACGATTGGGATCCCCAGCTTGTTCGCTTCGCTGACGGCGATGCGTTCCTTACGGGAGTCTACGATGAACAGAAGACCTGGCAGGCGCGTCATGTTCTTGATGCCCTGCAGGTTCTTCGAGAGCTTGTCGCGCTGGCGAACCAGCAGCAACTGCTCCTTCTTCGTGTAGTTCTCGAACTCTCCGCCGGCTTCGCTGCCGGTTTCCAGATCCTTCAGCCGTTTGGTCTGGCGCTTGATCGTCTGGAAGTTCGTAAGCAAGCCGCCGAGCCAGCGTTCCGTCACGTACATCGAGCCGCTTCGGGAGGCTTCGCCCTGTACGATCGCGGCCAACTGCCGCTTCGTGCAGACGAAGAGCACGTTGTCACCGCGCATCAGCGTATCGCCGATCAGTTTCTGCGCGAGTTCGATCTGCCTGAGTGTCTTCTGCAGATCGATGATATGAATGCCGTTGCGTTCGGCGAAGATGAAACGGCGCATCTTCGGGTTCCACCGCCGGGTCTGGTGGCCGAAGTGAACGCCCGCTTCTAGCAGTTGCTCCAGGGAGACTGACATGACCACTGATTCCTTGTGCGCTGGGGTTGGGTCGTCCGCGATCGTCACCGCCATCCTCGACCGGCTTGGCCAGCACCCTGGACAGCTCGAATCGCGTGCGTGATTGGGAAACGACTGTGGTACCGGTCGCCGGAGCGACCGGCGCCGTTACCGCTTCGAGAACTGGAACCGCTTACGAGCGCCCGGACGTCCGGGCTTCTTCCGTTCGACGGCGCGGGCGTCCCGCGTGAGCAGCCCGAGGTCGCGCAGCTTGCGCCGGTGCGCTTCGTCGACCAGGACCAGCGCCCGGGCCCCACCGAGACGCCGGGCGCCTGCCTGGCCATTCAGGCCACCGCCGACAATCGTCGCCTTGACGTCGAAACGGCCGAGAGTATCCGTAGCTGTGAACGGCTGTTGGATGGCGGAAACCAGCGTGGGGCGCGGGAAGTAGTCGCCTAACGTGCGACCGTTCACGGCCCACTTGCCGGAACCCGGTGAGAGGTACAGTCGGCACACGGCCTCCTTGCGCCGACCGACGCTATGACGAACGGTTTCAGACATGCCTACTCACTCGCGGGACTGAAAGTCAGCACGGTTGGCTTCTGTGCCACGTGCGGATGTTCGGAAGAAGGATAGACTCGCAGCTTTCGCCGCAGGATCTGGCGGGCCAAGGCCGACTTGGGAAGCATGCCATACACGGCCTTCTCGATCACGCGTGTCGGATGGCGCTCCAGCATCGTGGATGCCGGCGTGTAGCGCTCGTGACCCATATAGCCGGTATGTCGGAAATACTGCTTCTGCTCCGCCTTCCGGCCGGTCATGCGCACCTTGGCGGCGTTGATGACGATCACGAAGTCGCCTGTATCCATGTGCGGCGTGAAGGTCGGCTTGTGCTTCCCGCGCAGGATCTTCGATATCTCGGACGCAAGGCGGCCAAGAATCTGACCGTCAGCATCGACGACGTACCATCGGCGCTCGATGTCCTTGGGAGTTGCTGAGTAGGTCTTCATGGGACGGATTCCGGCTCGCGCGCAGTCACACCGCGCCGCGGTTCAGGTCGTAACGTTTTTTGGGCAAGACTGCAAACGTAGTCAGACTACAATCTGCTGTCAATCGTAAGTCATGGCAGCCATACGGTTTGCGGTCATCCGCCGTCCGGACCAGACACCCGCTCGAACTCGACCAGCACCGCACCCTTCTCGACCGCAATCCCCTGCACCGCCACCACCCGCTTCACCGTCCCATCTGCTGCCGCACGCAGTTCGTTCTCCATCTTCATGGCCTCGATGACCACAACACCCTGTCCGGCAACCACCTGCTGCCCCTCGATCACGTGGACCCGCACCACCAGTCCCGGCATGGGCGCAGTCACTGGAGCCGGTCCCTTCGGTCCGTTTTTCGCCTGTGTAAGCTCCCGGATAACGCGCGATCGCTCGTCCAGAGCCTCGACACGAAAGGAGTAGCCTCCCATCCAGAGATCGTAGCGTCCGCGTTCGGTGCCCCGCCGTACCGCGACCCGGTGGACGGTATCGTCGATGCGCAGCAGGTGGATCGGCGTTCCCTCTACGTCGGCGAGGTGTGCGTGAACCACCCGCCCGCCCACCCGAGCGCCGTCCGCGCCGATCGACACCTCGATCCGTTCTCCATCCACGTCGACCAGGTACTTCATGACACCTCCGGCACGAGCTCGCACACGGTCTCCACGTGTGCTGTCTGCGGGAACATGTCGAACGCCACGATCCACGCAATGCGATACGACGGAAGTCGCTGGATGTCCCGGGCCAGCGTCGCCGGATTGCAACTGGCGTAAAGGATCGCACGCGTCGTGTCCCGAGCCCGCTCCAATTCCTGGCACACGACCGCGGCCACGCCGGCCCGCGGCGGGTTCAGAATCACGACGCTGGCAGGGAGGGCACTCGCCAGCGCATCCTCGAGTCGCGCCGCCACGGCCTTCGATGGCGCTGTCAGGAAGCGTGCGCTGTATGCGCTCGCTTCGCGGTCCATTTCGATCGCCGTGACCCGGACTCCGCGTTCATGTAACGCGATGGCGTTCTCGCCGCTACCCGCGTAGCCATCGATGACGGTCTCCGGAGCGTGCCGCATCACGCGATTCACGACCGCACTTCGCAGGAGCGACGCCACCGCCAGGTTCACCTGCTGGAACGACGCGACCGGCGTGCCATCCGCGCGACGGTCGACGACGACCCGATGGCCGCCGCCGTGAGGATACCAGTGAACCGCGGCCAGTGACGGACAGGCGGCGGCGAACGCGGCCGCCGATGGCCAGGTTCGACCTCCGTTCAGGACAAGCACCAGGGAATCTCCATCGAGCCGGATCGCTCCCGAGAGCGTACGCTCGTCCGGCAGCAGGTGTCGCACCAAGCCTGCCTCCCGCCACGACGCCACGATTCGCGGATCCGTGATCGGGCATTCATGCAGGTCGAACACGTCGTCGGGATTGGCCAGGTTCCGCAGCCCCACTACCGGTGGCCCGTGCGCGCGACGCCGTATGGCAAGAGTCAGCTTTCGACGGTACCTCCAGGGCGATGGACTCGGCATCACATCCTCCACACGGTTCGGCACGCGCGCGATCCGTTCGAGCGCGTCGTTGACGATCCCGCGCTTGGCGCGCAACTGAGCATCGTACGACATGTGTTGCAACTGGCAGCCGCCGCAGTCGTCGCCGTCGTAATGCCGGCAAACGGGATCGGTACGCTCGACGCTCCCCTGTATCAGGCGTTGCAGTCGGCCGCGGGCAAAGCGCCCCGCGGAATCGATCCGCGCGGCAATGCGGTCTCCCGGAGCCGTTCGTGGGACGAACACGACCAGTCCATCGGATCGCGCTACGCCGTCGCCGCCGGCGGCGATCGAGTCGATCGACAACTCGGCCACGGACGACATGGCTACCGCACACCTTCGCGACGGGCCGCGGCGAGCCATGCATCGCCACGGGCCGGTGACGGCGAGCACGGATTCGCACCGCGACGAGTGTCGCGATCGCGTTCCGCCAGCAGCGCTGCCGCCACCGCCGCAGCCATCCGGCGCTCCTCGGGCGCGCCGATCGCCAGCAGGTGGGGGAGCCGCTGCTCGAGCCACTGAATACCGACTTCCCCGCGGCGATACTCCTCGTTCTCCATCACCCGCAGGTGAAACTCTCGCGATGTCGCGACACCGAGGATCACCAGTTCGTCGAGGGCGCGATGCATTCGGGCGATCGCCTGCTCCCGGTTCGCCCCCCAGACGATCAGCTTCGCGAGCATCGGATCGTAGTGCAATCCGACGACGCTCCCGGCTTCGATGCCGCCGTCCCATCGCACGCCGGGACCGGAGGGTACATGGAGATACTCGATCCGTCCGGTCGACGGGAGGAAACCGTTGGCGGGATCCTCGCTGGTGATCCGGCATTCGATCGCCCAGCCACGGGGCGTCATTTCCGCTGGGAACGGGAGCGCCTCGCCAGCCGCAATCCGGATCTGCCACTGCACGATGTCGATCCCGGTAACCAGTTCGCTGACGGGGTGTTCGACCTGCAGGCGCGTGTTCATCTCGAGGAAATAGAACGCTCCATCGCGATCGAGCAGGAACTCGCACGTGCCGGCATTCCGGTAGCCCGCCGCTCGCGTCGCCGCAACGGCGGTCTCTCCCATGCGATGACGCAGCTCGGGAGACACGGCGATGCACGGCGCCTCCTCGATCATCTTCTGGTGGCGCCGCTGTATGGAGCACTCGCGCTCGCCGAGCGACAGCACGGTGCCATGGTTATCGGCAAGCACCTGGATCTCGACGTGCCGCGGCCGCTCGATGTACTTCTCGACGTACCCGGCCTCGTCGCCGAACGCATTCCTCGCCTCACGTCGCGCCATTTCCAGGGACGGCTCCACATCCGACGCGTCGCGCACCACGCGCATGCCCTTCCCCCCGCCTCCGGCCGATGCCTTGAGCAACACCGGATAGCCGAAACGCGCCGCGATCCCACGGGCCTCCTCGGCATCCCGCACGCCTTCCGTTGTACCCGGCACTATCGGAATGCCGGCGGCGCTTGCCAGCTTGCGTGCCGCCGTCTTGTTGCCCATGGCCTCGATCGCTTCTGGAGGAGGACCGATGAACGCGAGACCCGCTTCCCGCACAAGGCGTCCGAACCAGGCGCGTTCCGACAGGAAGCCATAACCGGGATGGATCGCCTCCGCACCGGTGGCATGGGCAGCCTCAACGATCCGCTCGCCCTGCAGATAACTCTCGCTCGACGGAGCCTCGCCAATGCGCACTGCTTCATCGGCATCGCGCACGTGCGGGGCTTGCACGTCGGCATCCGAGTAGACGGCGACCGACTGCACTCCCAGTTCCCGACAGGCACGGATGACGCGGAGCGCGATTTCGCCGCGGTTGGCAACCAGAACCTTGTTGAACATCAGAGCGGGATGTTCCCGTGCTTTCTGGGCGGATTGCGGTCACGCTTGGCCATCAGCGTGTCCAGCGCATCGATCAGTCGCATGCGCGTGTCGCGCGGATCGATGATGTCGTCCAGATAACCGCGACTGGCCGCGACATAGGGATTTGCGAACTTCGCCGTGTATTCGGCGACCTTCTCGTCCATCGCCGCCTGGGGGTCGTCGGAGTCGGCGATTTCCTTCCGGAACAGGATCTCGACAGCGCCCTTAGGCCCCATCACGGCGATTTCGGCGGACGGCCAGGCGAGGTTGCAGTCGCCCCGGATGTGCTTCGAGTTCATGACGTCGTATGCCCCACCGTAGGCCTTCCTCGTGATGACGGTGAGCTTCGGGACTGTCGCCTCGCAATACGCGTACAGCAGCTTGGCGCCATGCCGGATGATACCGCCGTGCTCCTGAGCCAGACCCGGCAGGAAGCCCGGCACGTCCTCCAGCGTCACGAGAGGAATATTGAACGCATCGCAGAAACGCACGAAGCGCGCGCCCTTGATCGACGCATTGATGTCCAGAACGCCGGCCAGCACCGCGGGCTGATTCGCGACGATGCCGACGCTGCATCCGCCCAAATGCGCGAAACCGCACAGAATGTTCTCCGCATAGGCGCGGTGCACTTCGTAGAACTCGCCGTCGTCCACGATGCGCGCGATGACGTCCCGCATGTCGTAGGGCTTGCTCGGATGATCGGGCACGATATCGAGCAGCGCCTCGTCTCGGCGGTCTCGCGCGTCGGAACCGGCACCGCGCGGCGGCTCGCCCAGGTTGTTCTGCGGGATGTAGCGGAAAAGCTCGCGAATGCTCTGGAGGCACTCGAGTTCCGAATCGCATGCGAAGTGCGCAACGCCCGACGTGGCCGCATGCGTGTCCGCACCGCCCAGTTCCTCCATCGTGACGTCCTCGTGCGTGACTGTCTTCACGACGTTCGGACCGGTCACGAACATGTACGAGGAGCCCCGCACCATGTAAATGAAGTCGGTGATGGCCGGCGAATAGACCGCGCCTCCGGCGCAAGGCCCGAGGATAGCCGAAATCTGCGGGACGACGCCTGACGCGAGCGTGTTGCGGAGGAAGATGTCGGCATAACCGCCTAACGAAACGACGCCTTCCTGGATGCGCGCGCCGCCGGAATCGTTCAAACCGACGACCGGAGCGCCATTGCGCACCGCCAGATCCATCACCTTGCAGATCTTCTCGGCGAACGCCTCGGACAATGAGCCGCCGAAAACCGTGAAATCCTGCGAGAAGACGTAAACGAGACGCCCGTCGATGCGACCATGGCCAGTGACCACGCCGTCACCGTAGAACTTCTGCGCTCCCAGTCCGAAGTCCGTCGACCGATGCGTCACGAACCGGTCGTACTCGGTGAAGCTGCCGTCGTCGAGCAGGATGTCGAGTCGCTCGCGCGCCGTCAGCTTTCCCTTCTGGTGCTGCGCGGCGGTGCGCGCCTCGCCACCGCCCTGCTCCGACTCGGCGCGCCGTCGTTCGAGAAGCTTGAGCTTGTCACGCATCGTCATAGGCGCGGAAGGTAGCCGCACCGGCCAGCGTGGACCAGCAGCAGAAACCCCTCGCTGCCTGCGAGGGGTTTCTGTGTCCTGGACGAACGCGCCGCGGGATCAGGCCGGATCATCCATGTTGATGTCCGCCGGGATCTCCACTTCGTCGTCCTCCGTGAAGATCTTCGACGGCGTCTCCGGACGCGGCGGCTGTTCGGCGGGAATGTCAGTGACCGTGAGAACGATCCGGCGATGGATCGGGTCCACCTCCACGATCCGCAGGTCAAGAAGCATCCCTTCGAAGCAAACGTCGGCTGGCGACTCGATCTGCTGGGCTGACGGAATGTGGCTGAGCGGCACGAACCCTTCGATGTCGTTACCGATGTCGACCACCACGCCCTTCTCCATGAGACGCACCACATGGCCGCGCAGCTCGGTCCCCACCGGGTACGACTCGCCGATGCTCAACCACGGATCGTCGGTAGCCTGCTTCAGACCTAACGAAATGCGCTTGTTGTCGCTGTCGATATTCAGGATCACTACGTCCACCGTATCGCCCTTCTTCACCACTTCCGACGGATGCTGCACCCGCTTCGTCCAGCTCATGTCCGAGATGTGGATCAGACCGTCGATCCCCGGCTCGATCTCCACGAACGCGCCGAAGCTGGTCAGGTTCCGGACCTTTCCGGAAAGGCGCGTTCCCACCGGATACTTGAGAGGCAGCACCATCCATGGATCCTGCTCCGTCTGCTTCATGCCGAGAGAGATCTTCTCCTCGTTCGGATCCACCTTGAGCACGACCGCCTCGATGGTCTCCCCGATCGATACGATCTTGGACGGGTGACGCACATTCCGCGTCCAGCTCATCTCGCTGATGTGCACCAGTCCCTCGATTCCCGGCTCGAGTTCGATGAAGGCTCCGTAGTTCGTGATCGATACCACCTTGCCGGCCACGCGTGTCCCGACCGGATACTTCGCGATCACGTCCTTCCAGGGATACGGCTGCAGCTGCTTCAGGCCCAGCGAGATGCGCTCGCGATCCCAGTCGATGTCGAGAACCTTGACCTCGAGTTCCTGCCCGATATGCACCATCTCGTTCGGGTGCGAGATGCGCCCCCACGACATGTCGGTGATGTGGAGCAAGCCATCGACGCCGCCAAGATCTATGAAGGCGCCGAAGTCCGTGATGTTCTTGACTACACCCTTGCGCACCTGGTCCTTCTGCAACTCCTTCATCAGCTTCTCGCGCTTGCCGGCACGCTCGGCTTCGAGGATGACGCGGCGCGAGACCACGATGTTGCGGCGGCGCTTGTTGAGCTTGATGATCTTGAATTCGTACTTCTGGCCCAGCAACTCGTCGATGTTCGGCACACGACGGAGTGCGATCTGCGAACCCGGGAGGAATGCGTCGACACCCATCAGATCGACCACCACGCCGCCCTTGATCTTCTTGACGAGAGTTCCTTCCACCGGCTGATCGCTCTCGTACGCGACGCGGATGCGCTCCCACACGCGCATGAAGTCGGCTTTCTTCTTCGACAGAACGACGGACCCTTCCTGATCCTCGAGGTGCTCGAGCAGGACATCGACCTCATCGCCAACCTTCAGGTCCGGCATGTCCTTGAACTCTTCGAGCGGGATCGTCCCTTCGGATTTGAACCCGATATCCAGGACGACCATGTTCTCGCGGATCTCCAGCACTCGCGACTTGACGATCTCGCCCTCGTCGATCGAGGCCAGCGTCCCGTTGTACATCTCCATCATCTGCTCGTATTCCGCAGACGTGTATTCGTCCTCGTCGTAAAGCTCGGGACGGCGATTGGCGAGCGGGCGCAGTTCGCCCTTCTGAGCCTTTCGCTTCTCGGCGGTAGCGGTGCTTTCGGTCATGTAATGGGAGTCCGCGGATTCGGTGCTCGCCGCGGGCGAGGTTGAGGGTGAGCGTGGCAGACACATAGCCGTCGTGCCCCGACAAAGGAAGCCAAATAAGTTAGCGGCCTACCGGCAAAACGGTCAACTGCCGGTTCGTCGGTCGTCGGATCTCAAGAGAGCTCGCTGAACGCGGCTCTGGCCAGCGCCACGATCCGTTCGACCTGCTCCTGCTGCGTCAGGTATGTCGTGTCCAGGAGGATCGCATCGCGTGCCTGAACCGTCTGCGTCGCGTCGGCGGCGTCTCGCCTGACCAGCCACTCCGTCTCGGCGGCAATCTCCGCTTCCGTCGGAGACCGACCCAGACGCTGCACGAGGCGTCGCCTGGCGCGCTCCCAGGGATCGGCCACAAGGAAGATCTTCAGGCCAGCATCGGGAAAGACCGCGGTGCCAATGTCGCGCCCGTCGACCACCACATCGTGATCCTTCGCCACAGCCCTGACGCAATCGTTCACCCACGCTCGCACCTCCCCCATCCGGGCAACGCTCGAAACCTGGCTGGTTACCGTGGCCGATCTCGTCGCTTCCGTCAGATCGACATCGTCGAGAAAAGGAACGAATGAGACGCTGGTCGGCAGCAACCGAATCCCCGATGAAGCCGCCAATACGGACTCCGGCGTCCACGCACCCGGATCCGGCGCATCAAGCAGTGCCGCCCACGTGGCTGCCCGGTACAGAGAACCCGAGTCCACGTGCCGGATCGAAAGTTCGCGCGCGACCCACTGAGCGGTGGACGACTTCCCGGAGGCAGCCGGCCCATCGATCGCGATCACGACGCCCCGACGCTCTCTCACATCACGCGGTGACACGAGCCAGATCGCTCCAATAGTCCGGATAGGAGATGGCGACGCACGTCGGTCGGTCGATCTCGATGGCGTTTCCGGGGAGTGCGCCCAGAATCCCGAACGCCATGGCAATGCGATGATCGTCGTGGGTCGCGATTCGCCCACGAAGAGGTCGGTCGGATCCGACGACGACCAGACCATCGTCGAGTTCATCGGCATCGACGCCGATCGCGCGCAGGTTCGCGACAGTCGCGGCAATGCGATCCGATTCCTTGATGCGCAGTTCGCGAGCGTCGCGAAAGATCGACTCGCCTTCGGCACGCGCGGCCAAGCAAGCGAGCAGCGGAATCTCGTCGATGAGGCCCGGCACCTCGGACCCGGCAACCGTCGTGCCTCTGAGCCCGGCGGACGCCGTGGCAATCACGTCACCAATGGGTTCGAGCTGGCTCCTGCCCGGCCGAGTCGCCACGTCGCCGCCCATTCTCCTCAGCACGTCGATGAAGGTCGTGCGTGTCGGATTGAGAGAAATGCCGGAAACGCGCAGGGAGCCTTCGCTGGCGAGGCATCCCAGTGCCACCATGAAGGCGGCCGACGAGGGATCGCCGGGGACGTCGAGATCCAGCGGCTGTAACCGATCCACTGGCGTGAAGTCGATGCCGTTCGGTCCCTCCTCCACGCCGCAGCCGATGGCGCGCAGCATCCGCTCCGTGTGGTCGCGCGATGCCGATGGTTCGCGCACCCGAACGCTTACCCGACCGACCAGGGCAGCGAGCAGGACCGCGCTCTTCACCTGCGCGCTGGCTGTCGCCAGCTCAAATTCGTGTCCGCGGAGCGCTGCGCCCCTCACACGCATCGGCAGGGTGTCGCCGCCAGCCGGAAACTCGATGCCAGCTCCCATCCGGCGCAGCGGTTCCGCGACGCGGCGCATCGGCCGGCGACTCAAGCTCTCGTCGCCAGTCAGCGTGGCTTCGACCGGTTGTCCGGCAAGCAAGCCCGCCATCAGCCGTGCAGTCGTACCGCTGTTGCCACAGTCGAGCGCATGCTCGGGCGAACGGAACGGCAGGCAACCCGGTACGACGATCTGACGTTGGAGCGAAGGGATGGCGACGCCACAGGAACGGAGGACGCGAGCGGTCGATTGGACGTCCTCTCCGCAAAGCAGCCCCTCCAGACGCGACGAGCCGTTCGCGACCGCCGCCAGCATCAACGCGCGATGCGATATCGACTTGTCGCCAGGCATCCGCACGTTCCCATGAACTCGGAGCGTGCGCGTTCGGGCGATCAGCGCAGCCATGCTTCCAGGGCCGTGGAGAGATCGGTCTTGTCGTCGCGGTACTTCACGATCACCGGCGTCTGTACGGAGAGACCGTGGTCCGCACCCCAGCCATGCACGATGCGCCGGGCGCCGGGAACCACCACCGCCCCCCGCGGGATCTCGAGCGCGCTTCCCTCCGATCCGCGATAGACGGTTTCCCTAACCAGATCGAACACGGGCGTACCTCGCGTGAGTACTGTCCCCGAGGCCAGTACCGCGCGCTCGCGAACCACGGTTCCTTCGTAAATGCCGCAATTTCCACCCACGACGACATCGTCTTCGACGATTACCGGCGCGGCATTAACGGGCTCGAGAACGCCACCGACCTGCGCCGCTGCGCTGATGTGGACTCGCGCGCCGATCTGCGCACACGATCCCACCAGCGCATGCGAATCGATCATCGTGCCCGGCCCAATCCACGCGCCGACGTTTATGAACATGGGCGGCATGCAGACCACGCCGGGCGCAACGAAACTGCCGCGGCGTACGGTCGATCCCCCGGGAACCACGCGCACGCCGTCGGCCAGCGTAAAGTGGCGGGCCGGAAGGGTGTGCTTGTCCTGAAACGAGAACGGGCCGTCAGCGTCACCGAAGGACACCAGGCGTCCGGCGCGAAAGGCGAGCAGGATACCTTGCTTCACCCACGGGACAGCGCGCCACGTTCCATCGTCTCCGCGCTCCGCGGACCGAACGGCCCCGCTTTCCAGAGCCGCGACCAGCGACGCCACGACCGACTCCGCATCCTGATCGAGCGGTTCGCCGGCCGGGGTAGCGGCCAGCGAAACCACGCGCTGCTCTAGTTCCGTCAGGCTCATCTGTCCGGCGGCAGCGCATCGGCGACCTGAAGCGCGGCGTACACCGTACTCAGATGCGTCTCCGCCAGCGGCACCATCGGCAGCCGCAACGAATTGGCCATCCGCCCCTGGAGTGCCAGTGCCGCCTTCACCGGGATAGGGTTGCTCTCCACGAATGCTGCGCTCATCCACGGTTGCAGCTTGCGATGCAGGGCGCGCGCCGTCGCCAGATCGCCGGCTGCACAGGTTTCGCACAGCTGCGCCATCAACCGAGGCGTGGCGTTGCTCACAACCGACACCACGCCGTCGCCGCCAAGCGCCATCACCGGCAGCGTCAACGCATCGTCGCCGGAAAGCACGGCGAAATCCGCCGGCCGTTCCCGCAGGATCTCGGCGATCTGGGCGAGGTTTCCCGACGCTTCCTTGATGCCCACGATCCCGGGGATCTTCGCCAGTTCCAACGTGGTTCGCGCCTCGATGTTGCTCGCCGTACGCCCAGGAACGTTGTAGACCACGATCGGCAGATCGGTCGCATCGGCGATCCGCCGGAAATGCGACACGATCCCGCGTTGCGGCGGCTTGTTATACATCGGAGATACGTGCAACAGGTGCGTCGCCCCCGCCGCCTGCATCTCCTTCGACGTCGCGATCGCCCTCGCAGGATCATTGCTGCCCGCGCCGGCGACGACCGGTATCCTGCCGGCCGCTACTTCGACCGCGATCTCCACGACCCTACGATGCTCGGATGGCGTCAAAGTCGCCGCTTCGCCTGTTGTGCCACACGGGACGAGGAAGTGCACACCCGAGTCGACCTGCCATTTCACGAACTCGCGGAGCGCCGGCTCGTCGACATGACCATCCGGCGTAAACGGCGTGACCAACGCGGTCCCGCACCCGGTCAGCAATCGTCCTGGCATCGTCAGCGCTCCAGCGTGAGCTGCAACATGTCCTGCATCGTGAAGACTCCCTGTCGTCCAACGAGCCACTCGGCGGCTCGAACCGCGCCAGCGGCGAATACCCGCCGGTCACGCGCTTCGTGCGCTACCCGAATCTGCTCGAACGGAGCGTCGAACAGGAGTTCGTGCGTTCCCGGCACCGAGCCAACCCGCACGCTCGTCACGCCGATGGCGCGCCCGAGCCCAGCGGACGCCACCGCTGCCAGCGATGCGGCCGTCCCCGATGGCGCGTCTTTCTTCGCCTTGTGGTGGGTCTCCACGATGTGCGCATCGTACTCGGCCATGTCCCGGAAGGCGCGCGCCGCCTCACCGGCAATCCGCAGAAACAGCGCCACGCCGAAGGAAAAGTTAGGGGAGTAGAAGACGGCCCCTGCCGCGTCCGCAACAAGACGTTCAACCTCCGGCAGCCCTGCGTACCATCCCGTGGTGCCAACCACGACAGGAATGCGCTCCCGGACGCACGCAAGCACGTTCGCCAACGCCGATGCCGGTTCGGTGAACTCGATCGCTACGTCCGGGTTGCCGAGCCTGGCGCTGCCGATTGCGACGCCACCGACGTTCTCGCGTTCACCGAGCATTGCCACGATCGCATGCCCTCGCTCGGCCGCAAGCGCCGCCACGGCGCGTCCCATCCTGCCGTCGCCAATGATCGCGATGCGGCGCCGCTCAGTCATTCGAAACCCCGAAGAACGCCCGATGCAGTGCCCGCATCGCTGGCGCCACCTGATCGCCATCCACCAGGATAGTCAGATTGATGCCGCTCGCCGACAGCGACAGCATGTGTACCTTCATGGGACTGATAGCCGCTAACGCGCGCGACATCGCCTCGCTGCTGTTGCCGAGGTTCGCGCCAACGAGCGCCACGATGCCGCGATTGCGTTCCACCGACACGTCGCCGAGTTGGGAGAGATCGACCACAAGGCCATCGAGGTGCGTGGCGTCGTCGACCGTAAGGCTGACGGAAACCTCGGATGTGGCCACGACGTCGATCGACGTGCGATGCTTGTCGAAGATCTCGAACACGGTACGAAGGAACCCGTGTGCCAGGAGCATGCGCGGCGAACGTACCTTCACCACAGTCACACCCTGCTTGCCGGCTATCGCTCGCACGTCCCGCACCGGCGCGTCGAACGTGATCTGCGTGCCACGCCCAGACGGATTCCGCGAGTTGTAGATGTACACTGGAATCCCGAGTCGCACCGCGGGCGCGATGGTACTCGGATGCAACACCTTCGCCCCGAACGACGCGAGTTCGCTCGCTTCGTCGAATCCAATGCGCTCGATCAGCTGTGCGTCCGGCACGACACGCGGATCTGCCGTCAGCATCCCGTCGACGTCCGTCCAGATTTCGATGGCGTCCGCACCAAGGGCCGCGCCGAATAGCGATGCGCTGTAGTCGGAACCGCCGCGCCCCAAAGTCGTCACGATTCCCAGCTCGGTTGCACCGACGAAGCCACCCAGGACAGGAACCTCGCCGCGTTCCACGAGCGGTCGCACATGGCGCCGCGCAGCCTCGGCGATACGCTCGGGAAGTGGCTCAGCCCTCCCGTATTGCTCGCCTGTGACCATCACGTGCATCGCGTTGACGTGCGTCGCCGGGATATCCCGGGCACGAAATGCCGCGACTACCAGTTCCGAGCTGAGCATCTCTCCCTTGGCCGCGATCGCATCCATGCTGCGCGGCGTTACGTGACCAAGCACCGACAGCGCCTCGGCCAGACTGGCCAG
This sequence comes from Gemmatimonadaceae bacterium, assembly GCA_019186945.1. Lineage (GTDB taxonomy): Bacteria > Gemmatimonadota > Gemmatimonadetes > Gemmatimonadales > Gemmatimonadaceae > JABAQJ01. Next base: position 14,160 of record JABAQJ010000003.1, on the reverse strand, counting down.
TTCATCGAACGTCGCGCTCAGGTCAGCCATCACGTCGGCGGCCTGCGCGCTGGGAGCCTCCGCCAGCAATTCCTCCGCAGTCCTCAGGTGCCGGTCGCGCAGTCCCTCGACGGCGCTCAGCGCGCTGATCAGGTGCCCTTGTGACGCCTGTTCGGCAATCGCGAGCAGCGCGTTCGTTGCCCCGCCCAGGGCCGATACGACCACCACGGGACGGCGCGACAGCCGGCCGCGAACGACCTCCGCGGCTCGCAGCACCGCCGATGTGTCCTGGACTGACGTGCCGCCGAACTTGACGACGATCATGTGGCACCGATGAGGCCGCGCGCTACCATCAACTCCGCGTTCAGCACGGAGCCACCGGCGGCACCGCGTATCGTGTTGTGCCCTAACGCGACCAACTTCACGTCGAAGATCGGATCCGGACGAATACGACCGACTGTCACTGTCATCCCGTTCCCTGCGCCCACATCCCGTCGTGTCTGTGGCCGATTGGGGCTCGTCGTTACGACCAGTGCGCGTGACGGGGCGCTGGGCAGCGTCAATGCGTCTGGAGCCCCGCGCCAGGCGCTCATTGCCTGAATGATCTCATCGAGCGATCCCCGACGTTCCAAGGCTATCGACATGCAGACGAGGTGGCCGTGCTCGGTCGGCACACGGTTGGCGTGGGCGGACACCGCGAAAGACGCCGGTACAACGGCATCGTTCGTGACCTGCCCCAGCATCTTGTTCATTTCTCGTTCGATCTTCGGCTCCTCATCGCCGATATACGGAACCACGTTGCCGAGGATGTCGAGCGATGGGACACCCGGATACCCCGCCCCCGAGATAGCCTGCATCGTTACGACGACCACCTGTTTCAGCCCGAACGTCTCGCTGAGTGGGGCAAGGGCCATTGTCGCCACCGTTGCCGCGCAGTTGGCATTCGTGACGATCACGCCAGGCCAGCCCCGATTCGCGCGCTGCCGCTCCAGCAGGGCAAGGTGAGATGCGTTGACTTCCGGTATCACCAGAGGGACGTCCGCTTCCATCCGGAAGTTCTTGGCATTGCTGAGGACTACGGCACCCGCGCGAGCGAAGGCCGGCTCCATGTCTCCGGCGACCGCCGAGTCCAGCGCGGAGAATACGATAGGCGACCCGACGCTTGCCGGATCGCAAAGCACCACACGTCGGTCTGCAAGCGACTCGGGCATGTCGCCTTCCAGCCACTGGCACGCCTCGGCGTACGTTTTCCCGGCCGACCGCTCGGACGCGGCGAGTTCTGCGATCTCGAACCATGGATGATCCGCCAAGCGCCTGACGAACGTCTGTCCGACGGCACCGGTGGCGCCAAGGATCGCTACGGGAATGCGGCTGCGGGGTGAAATCATTGGAGATGTTCAGGTGGCCAGCAACGCGTGGATCAGCCGCTCGTAGGCCGGCACCGCCGCGCGCAATTCCTCGACGTCGATGTGCTCATCCAGCGTGTGGGCGACGTGGATCGAGCCGGGACCGAAAAGGAGCGGCGTACCCCAGCGGTCGAGCAACGGGATGTCGGACGTGTACGCCACGGGAGCGGCGTCGAATCCCGGAAGCGTGTGGAAATACTGGGCCGGGATGTGCGAGCCGTAGGAAATCTCTGCCCGATCGCCGACCCACCGCTCCAGGGCAGCCTTCACATCCTGCACGTCGCTCACCAGCCGAAACATCAGTTCGACCTCGCAGAGCCCGGGCACGATGTTCGCCTCCGTGCCGCCGCGAATCGTCCCAATGTTGACCGTGGTCTCGCCCAGCTTGTCGTCCACCGGCAGGTGCATCTCGCCCATCGTCGGGAGGAGTGCAAGCATGGGCTCGATGGCCGAACGACCCAAATGCGGATACGCCGAGTGAGCTTCCTTGCCACGCGTGCGCAAGTGCACGCGCAGCGATCCCTTCGCTCCGATCGCAAGCTTGCTCTCCGTCGGCTCTCCATTGATTAGGAACCGCGACGAGGTGGGAAGACGATTGGCGGCCCGTGCACCGTCAGAACCTTTTTCTTCCCCGACCACGAAAAGGAGGTCGACGCGATCCTCGCCACTTGCCGCCAGCGACTCCGCCGCGGCTGCCATCGCCGCAGCGATCCCCTTGGCATCACAGGCACCGCGCCCGTAGAGTCGCGAGCCATCGAGACGCGGAGGAATGTACGGTGGCACGGTGTCCAGGTGCGTGGAAAGCGTGACGACCCCGCGACCGCGGGATGCCCAGATGTTGCCGCGACCCGGCGTCACCTCCTGGACGGTCACGTTCCATCCCCGCGAGACAAGCCACCGCGAAACGAAGTCCACGGCCTTCCCCTCACCACCGGTGGGGGACTCGATCGAAAGTAGCTCGGCGGCGAGCGCGACGACGTCTATCATGGTGCGTCCAAACGTAGCGGAGCGCTGGCAGCGTGTCATGCCTCGCAAAACACCCTGTCGATGATCGTGCGCGCGACTACCTTTGCCTGTGCAGGAGAGGCTCGGGCGCGGGGCCTCACGAGGTGATCCCCTTCCCCCAGCTCACGTCTTCGTCTCCCGCTCGATGAAGTCGAGCAGTTCTCCCGCGTCCTCGATCCTGCGCGTCATCGTTCTTGGCAATGACGCGCAGGTTGCTGCTCGTCCGGCGGACGTGGTGCAACTGTCGCGTGCCTGTCTCGCATACGGTTTCGCATTCGTGGCGCCGGCGAGCTGGGGCGACGAACTCATCGCCGCACGTGCCGCGCATTTTTCCCGCGACGAATCGACCGCCGCCATCCTCCTCGCACACTGTCCGCGTGTGCAGGCACTCGTTGCTGCTGCGGGAGCCGACGACTTCCAGACATTGAGGTCGGTGTCGCCGCCTGTCGCCACCGCGCGATACCTCCGGGCATCGTTTCACCCTGCAACATTGCATATCACCTACGCGGGTGCGTGCCCAGGTGCGTTGAGCGATGACATCGACGAGCGCTTGCTGCCCGAGATGCTGTTGGCACGACTCGTTGGCTCCGGGTGCGATCCAGCCCGTCAGCCACCGCATTTCGATGATATGATTCCTGCCGACCGGCGCCGATTTGCGTCCGTCCCCGGCGGAGTCCCGTCCGCGTCGTTCCTCTCCCTGATGACGAGAACGGCCCATGTGCATGCCGTCGCCCCGGAGACGCTCACCACAGTTGCCCGGCATTGCGACCCCGACGAGTCCTGTCTGCTCGACCTCGGGTCCGCGGCTGGCTGCCATTGCGCCGTGGATCCCCGAGTCATGCAACGTCTCGAACCGGCGCGTGCGACGGGCCACGTGGTAAACCTGAACGTGATGGTGGACCTCGCCGCCGTCCCCGCCGAGATGGCAGATACAGCGCCTCGGATCGTCGACGCCCCTGAACCTCCAGTCGCGTCGGCAGCAACACAAGCAGACACGCGCTCGTCACCCGAGACACCGCCGGAAGAGCCCGAGCGATTGGGAGTCGCTCGGCCTGCAGCCAGCCAGGACAACGCAGCAACATCTTCGAACCCGCCGATTGCGCCGACGGCTGGACATCGTGCGCGTCCTGGAACGCCGCCTGGGCTCCCGCCGGTGCAGCGCGCCGCGCTCGCCATCACGGGATCCGCCGTTACTATGTTGTGGTCGCAGAGGTTGCAGCCAGCGGAGGCACGCGCCGGCCACCTCGTTCCCCCTGCCACCAGTCCGGCGGCCGCCGTCGCGCCACGTCGGCCGAGCGTTGCGCCTATTCCGGCGCCAGTCCCGGCGCCAGCCAGCGTGGCGGCGCCTTCGCCGCGTCAGTTCATCCGGCGTCACGTTCGCTTCGCTCGCAGCCGTGACGAGGACACCACCGCACGTCTGCTCAAACGACTCCCTTGTCGCTCCACTGGCGGCCTCGTGACTGCCCGCCCGCCAGACGCAACCTCGATGAACCGCTGACTCAACGTCCGGCTTCCTGCGTCCGTATTTCTGGGCGAGTGCTGGACGGCATCGCGTGGGCCGATACAATCGCCTTGACGGCCATGCGCGGCCCATTGCTCGCCAGAGTGCCTTCCGCGCCGACCGACATCTCGCCACCCTGTCCATGCACGCCATGCATCGCACTCGGACTGCTGCCCTCGCACTTCTCCTCCTCGGCCTGGTGCTGAAGGTCGACCCGGTCGTCGCTCAGGTGAAGACGGCCAATGCTCCGCCGGTGGATCCTCGTTTGGAACGACTCAAGAAGGAAGCGCTGGCGGCCGTTGACGCGCGCGGCAAGCAAGTTCAGGAGATCATCGACCAGGTCTTCTCCTTCGGCGAACTGGGCATGCAGGAGTTCGAGACGTCGAAATACCTCACTGGCATCCTCGAGCAGAACGGGTTCCGGATCGAACGTGGAGTGGCCGGGATGCCGACCGCGTGGGTCGCGACCTGGGGTTCGGGCAAGCCGGTGATCGCGTTAGGCTCGGACATCGACGGGATTCCCCAGTCGAACCAGAAGCCTGGCGTGGGCTATCGCGAGCCCCTGGTGACATCCGCACCCGGCCATGGCGAGGGTCACAATTCCGGCCAGGCGGTGAATATCGTCGCGGCGCTCGTCGTGAAGGACATCATGCAGCGCAACGGGATCCCGGGCACGCTCAAGCTGTGGCCCGGAGTGGCGGAGGAGGCGGTCGCAGGGAAGGCACATCTGGTGCGCGCCGGCGTCTTCAAGGATGTAGACGTCAACCTGTTCACGCATGTCGGCGACAATCTGGCGGTCTCGTGGGGACGCATGCCGCTCACCGCGCTCGTTTCCGTGATGTTCAAGTTCCGCGGTCAGACCGCGCACTCGGCCGGTGCGCCGTGGCGCGGAAAATCGGCCCTGGACGCCGTGATGCTGATGGGACAGGCATGGGAGTATCATCGCGAGCACATGGAAGTGCAGCAACGCTCGCACTACGTGATCAAGGACGGCGGCGACCAACCCAACGTAGTGCCGCAGACGGCGAGCATCTGGTTCTACCTGCGTGAGCGTGACCACGATCGCGTCCTGCAGATGTTCGAGGCCGCAAAGCGAATTGCCCAGGGTGCGGCGCTGATGACGGACACACAGGTCGACACGGTGATGATACTCGGCTCGGCGTGGAATCCGCACATGAACAAGGCCGTTGCCGAAGCCGCATATCTGAACATAGAACGCGTCGGCCTGCCCACATGGGACAACGACGATCAGACCCTTGCGCGTTCGCTGCAACGCGAGATCGGCGCCCCGGTGACCGGGCTTGCCACGCAGGTAGAACGCCTTGGTCCCCCGCCACCGGAGAACGTGACCTTCGGTGCCTCCGACGACATCGGCGATGTCTCCTGGAACGTCCCGACGATCACCCTGTCCTATCCGTCGAACATACCCGGACTTCCCGGCCACAACTGGGCCAACGGAATCGCGATGGCCACACCGATCGCACACAAGGGCGGCCTGGCCGGCGCCAAGGTCCAGGCCCTCACACTCCTCGACCTCATGCTCACGCCGCGGCTCGTCACCGATGCGTGGGACTACTTCCGCAACGTCCAGACGAAGACGATCAAGTACAAGTCGTTCCTCGGACCGAACGACGGACCGCCGACGTGGCTCAACGCCGACATCATGGCCCGGTATCGCGAGCAGATGCGCCCATTCTACTACGACCCGAGCCGCTACAAGACCTACCTCGAGCAGTTAGGCATCAAGTACCCCACCGTGCGCGCCGTGCAGTAGGTGCGCAGTCGCGATCGACCACCCGTTCGTCCCCCCCTTCCGATCACCGCCTATGTCTCGCCGGATTACCCGTTCGCTCGTCCTCTGCGCGCTCGTGCCAGCCGCCCTGCTGGCGCAGGGACGGAAAGCGCCTTCAGCATCGCCTGTGGACCCGCGACTCGAGCGCCTCAAGACCGAAGCCGCGCAGAAGATCGAGGAGCGCGCCAAACTGATCCAGGAAATCATCGACCAGGTCTTCTCGTTCGGCGAACTCGGCATGCAGGAGTTCGAGACATCGAAGTACCTCACGGGATTGCTGGAGAAGAACGGATTCACCGTCGAGCGCGGTACGGCAGGAATGCCCACCGCATGGGTGGCCACGTGGGGATCCGGCAAGCCGGTGATCGCGTTAGGCTCCGACATCGACGGGATCCCCCAATCGAACCAGAAGCCGGCGTTCGGCTACAAGGAATGGATCGTTCCCGGAGCTCCCGGTCACGGCGAAGGACACAACTCCGGCCAGGCAGTCAACATCGCCGCGGCCATTGTCGTGAAGGAATTGATGGAACGCGACAGGATTCCCGGCACGTTGAAGCTGTGGCCTGGCGTAGCCGAGGAGGCCGTGGCCGGGAAGGCGCACCTGGTGCGCGCCGGCGTCTTCAAGGACGTCGATGTCACCCTCTTCACCCACGTCGGCAACAACCTGGGCGTGTCGTGGGGCCAGTCCGGATCCAACGCCATCGTGTCCGTCATGTTCAAGTTCCGCGGACAGACGGCCCACTCGGCCGGAGCGCCATGGCGCGGGAAGTCCGCTCTCGACGCGGTCATGCTCATGGCCCAGGGCTGGGAGTTCCATCGCGAGCACATGGAACCTGCGCAACGATCGCACTACGTCATCAAGGATGGTGGTGACCAGCCCAATGTCGTGCCCCAAACGGCATCGATCTGGTTCTACCTGCGCGAGCGAAACTACGACAACGTCCAGGCAATGTTCGCGACTGCAAAGAAGATCGCCCAGGGCGCGGCACTCATGACGGACACCCAGGTCGATTCGGTCATCATCCTCGGGTCCGCATGGTCCGGCCACTTCAACAAGACGATCGCCCAGGTGACCTACGACAACATCAAGCGTGTCGGACTGCCCAAGTGGGACGACAAGGATATCACCCTCGCCAAAGGGATCCAGCACGAACTCGGCGTGAAGGAAGAGGGCCTCGCGACCGCGATCGATTCGCTCGGTGGCCCGGTGGACATGTCGCGCTCGCTGGGGGGCGGCTCCGACGATATCGGCGACGTGTCCTGGAACGTGCCCACCGTCACGCTGCGGTATCCGTCGAACATCCCGGGGCTTCCCGGACACAACTGGGCAAACGGCATCGCCATGGCTACGCCGATCGCGCACAAGGGCGGCGTGGCCGGCGCCAAGGTGCAGGCGATGACACTCCTCGACATCCTGCTGCGTCCGCAGGTCGTAGCCGATGCCTGGACCTACTTCAACGACGTCCAGACGAAGGAAACGAAGTACAAGTCCTTCCTCGGCCCGAACGACGGTCCGCCCATCTGGCTCAACGCGGATATCATGGAGAAGTACCGACCGGAAATGCGGAAGTACTACTACGATCCCACGAAGTTCAAGACGTACCTCGAACAGCTGGGGATCACGTATCCGACGGTCAAGCCGATCGCGCAGTAGCAGCATCCGCTGCCGGCGAGCGTTCAGTTCGTGCGCTTCGCCGGCGGCTTGGTCGGCCGGGCGCATGCGCGGGGCGGGACTCGAACCCGCACTCGGTTACCCGAAGGGGATTGTAAGTGCTTTGCGCCAATGCGTAAGTACTTGATCTGTAAGGAGATTTAGCGGCGCTGTGTGAAAGTGTGTAAGAAAGTGTGTAAATACGCCAACCCGTTGTCTTGATTAGGGAAAACGATCAGCGCCGGCGTCCAGGAGCGGCTTCCCGGTATTCTGTTTGCGTAAAGTATTGAAAACTGATACCTTACGCTCATGAAATCTGCCGCGCACGATTCCCGGAATGTCCGGGACTACATCCTCTCGCTGGCTGCTGCGGGAAGATACCACTTCGCCTCTGCCGAGGTCAGGCGGGCGCTGGGCGTTTCCGCTGATGCGGCAAAGCTGGCGGTCAACCGGCTGGCGAAGCAGCGCCTCGTGGCCTCTCCGGCAAGGGGGTTCTACGTCATCGTGCCGCCCGAGTACCGGGCGCTGGGCTGCCTGCCTGCCGAGCAATTCATCCCGGCGCTCATGAACCGCTTGAAGCTTCCCTACTACGCCGGGCTGTTGACGGCGGCGCAGTATCACGGGGCGGCGCACCAACGCCCGCAGGAATTCCAGGTCGTCGTTGAATCAACCCGCCGCCCGATCGTGTGCGGTGCGGTTCGGGTTTCATTCATCAGGCGCGCCCGCGCCTCCAAGGTTCCGGTCCAGAATATCAACACGCCCCGGGGGGAACTTCTCGTCTCCACGCCCGAAGCGACCGCGCTCGATCTGGTGGGCTATGAAGCCCGTGTCGGCGGGCTGGATCAAGTGGCGACGATACTCTCGGAGCTGGCCGAGAGAATCGATGCGCAGAAGCTCGCGGAAGCGGCGGACACCGCGCCGCTTCCATGGGCGCAGCGGCTTGGCTACCTGCTGGAGCTGGCGGGCGCGGCCGAGCGGACCGCGCCCCTCAAAGCCTACGTCAGCGAGCATGCGAAACAGTGGACCGCACTTGCGCCTGGTTCTCCGCGCGCGCAGGCGGCGCGCCGTGAAGACTGGAAACTCCACGTCAACGCCGAGGTGGAGACTGAGCTGTGATTCCGCGCGACTACATTACGGAATGGCGCACCCACGCACCGTGGGTGCAGGACTTTCAGGTTGAGCAGGATCTCGTCATCAGCCGCGCCCTGGTCGAAATATTCTCGCATCCGCTGCTGCACGACGCGCTCGCGTTTCGGGGCGGCACAGCGCTGTACAAGCTGCACCTGAAGCCGCCCGCCCGTTATTCCGAGGACATCGACCTGGTTCAGACGCGCGCGGAGCCGGCAGGGCCGATGATGGAGGCGCTGCGGGCGACTCTCGATCCGTGGCTCGGCAAGCCCCGTTACAAGCAGACGGAAGGCCGCGTGACTTTCGTGTACCGCTTCGATTCCGAGGGGCTGCCTGCCGTGCCGCTGCGCCTGAAGGTCGAAGTGAACACGCGCGAGCATTTCGCCGTTCACGGTTTTGCCGAGATTCCGTTTGAGGTGGAGTCGCGCTGGTTCGAGGGCGCGTGCAGCATTCACAGCTACAATCTCGACGAGTTGCTCGGAACCAAGATGCGCGCACTGTATCAGCGAAAGCAGGGGCGCGACCTTTTCGATCTTGCGATCGCGCTCGGCGCCGGGCGGTGCGATCCGGAGCGCATCGTGACGACATTCCTTCAGTACATGCGCGAGGAAGGCAGCCGGATTTCACGAGCGCAGTTTGAGGAGAACTTCGAGCTGAAAATGAACGACCCCGCGTTTCTGGCGGACATCACGCCCCTGCTGTCATCGGACTACCAATGGGCGCCCAGTGCCGAAGCCGCGCTCGTGCGCGCGCGGCTCATCGCGCGGCTTCCCGGGGACCCGTGGAAGGGCAGCGCTTAGTCTGGCGGGTCGCGCAGCCGGTGGGCGCGGCTGCACTGGATCGCGGGCACGGGCCGCGCTACGTTTCGGGAATCATTCGGGTATAGCGGGGGCCGAGCACTGCCGGCTCTCGCCACACTTCACTCCTCCAGATCTTGGGATGGGGCAATGAAGCTCAGGGGATACCGCGTCCGGGAGTTCAGAAGCGTTTGGGATTCCGGCCCGATCAGGCTGGAAGATCAGACCACCTGTCTTGTGGGCAAGAACGAGGCGGGAAAGACGGCGTTGCTGACGGCGCTGTACCGGACAAACCCGATCATCGCTGCCGATGCGGTCTTCGATGAGACGTACGACTACCCGAAGCGCGAGGTCGAGGACTACCGGTTCGCGGTCGAGAGCGGGGATCGTGAGGAAGCAGTGGTCGTCGAATGTGACTACGAGCTTGAGGATGACGACATAGCGGCCGTCTCCTCCGTGTTCGGCCCGTCGGCGCTGAAAGAGCGGACGTTCAAGCGGCTGACGTCCTATGGGAAGAGCAACAGCAAGTTCCGGCTGTCAGTCGATAGCAGCGCCGCCCGGAAGCACCTGGCTGACAATCCGGCCTTGCCCGACGATCTCAAGAACACGCTTGCTGGCGCGACGGACTGGGACGCATTCGGCGCGGCACTGGATGCGGCGGAGGCGACCGAAGCCGTCAAGGCGCTGAAGGCGCTCGTGGCGAAGGTCCGCGCGCACGACCTCCCGCACTACGTCTTCAACACGATCCTCTGGCCTCGCGCCCCGAAGTTTCTGTACTTCGACGAGTACTACCAGATGGAGGGTCAGGCGAATCTGAACGCCCTGATCGCACGGGAAGACAGCAACCAACTTGAGGACTCCGACTACCCTCTGCTTGGCCTGATCCATCTGGCGCGGCTCGACCACCGGCAGCTTGTCCAGACCAAGAACACGACGGAATTGAAGAACAGGCTGGAGGGCGCGTGCAACTATCTGACGAGCCGCATTGTGAAGTACTGGTCGCAAAACCAGCACGTTCAGATGAGGTTCGATGTCCGCGACGCCAAGCCGGAAGACCCAGAGCACATGCGCAAGTGCATCAACGTCTGGGGCGAAGTCTACGACACCGTTCACTGGGCGCATACACCGCTGGGCTCGCGCTCCCGCGGCTTCGTCTGGTTCTTCTCGTTTCTGGCGTGGTACGAGGATATCAAGCGCCAGAAGCAGAATGTCGCGCTGCTCCTCGATGAACCTGGCCTTTCGCTCCACGGCCGCGCGCAGGCCGATCTCCTGGCGTACTTCGAGGCGGAGCTTTCATCTCATCAGCTGGTCTACACCACGCACTCACCTTTCATGATCGATCCCTCACGGCTGGAGCGTGTGAGGATCGTGCAGGATCTCGGAATCGACTCTAAGACTCCGCTTCCGAGGGAAGAGGACGGCACGAAGGTTCTGACCAACATTTTCGACGCGACGGACGACAGCCTGTTTCCATTGCAGGGGGCGCTCGGATACGAGATTCATCAGACTTTGTTCATCGGCCCCAATTCCCTCGTGGTTGAAGGTCCTGCCGACATGCTATTCCTGCGCGCGGTGTCGGCGCAGATGGAGCGAGAGGGCCGTGTCGGTCTCTCTGAGAAGTGGGTGATCACGCCCGTGGGCGGCAGCGGCAAGGTGCCGACATTTGTTGCCTTGCTGGCGCCGCAGAAGGGCATGAACGTCGCCACGCTGCTGGACATTCAGGAGCAGGACCGCGTTCTGATTGAGGATCTCTATAAGAAGAAGCTGCTGAAGAAGAAACAGGTGGCCACCTATGGCGAGTTCGTAGGCAGGAATGAGGCCGACATTGAGGACATGTTCGAGCGCGACTTCTACGTCTCAGTCGTGAATGCTGAGTTCGCGGCGCAGCTGAGCCGGCCGATTGACGCGGCTGCTCTCAACGCGAAGGAGCCGCGCGTGCTGCGTGCGATCGAGGCATGGCTCGCAGCCAATCCGATGAAGTCTGGCACGTTCGGTCACTACCGGCCTGCGCGCTACTTTTCCGAAAACGCGGCGGCGCTTTGGCCGCAGGTTGCGAACGCAACGAAGGACCGATTCGAGCTGGCTTTCAAGCACTTGAACGCGCTGGTCAGATAGGACGCGGCCTGCGGCCGTATCTCGCGCTGTCAGTGCGTGCTATCGCGCTGGGATCGAGACGTATCAGCCGGGGCGGGTGTCTTCGAGTCCGGAGCGGGTGCCTTCGACGCCGCGTTGTCGCTGCACTGTGTTTCGCGAGAGTAGAGGCCTGCCCACCAGCAATACCGGTCGTTCATTGTCAGGACGGTATCTGCGAGGACCGCCGCGCCGCCCAGAATCGTTACTCCCGCCGTCACGACGGCGAGCACGCGTGCCATAGGCCGCTCAAAGAGGCTCTTTGTAGCAACGCGTTCGTTGTCGAGGTAGAGCTTCTTGTCGGGGCCGACGGAAAAGCGATCCATGTCGGCGGGTGTGAGCGCGGTATGGCCCTCCGGCAGTTTGACTGTGCGCGCCATGATCAGGGATGGGGCGGCTGAAGCTTTCGAATCTCGGCTATCAACTCTTCAAACTGCTGATTCGACGCCGTGGCCTTAAACCCGGCGTCGAGTTTGCGGCTGATTTCCTCGAGTCTCACGTCCACGCCGTCAAAACGTGGCGTTATCGAGTTTCCAATGATTTTCTTGATCGCGTCTTCTGTCATTCGTTCCCATCCAAGCCCACGCAGGGCTTCCCGATACTCCGCGATCATGGCTCCGATGTCAACGAGGATCGCGTCCGGTTGAGGCGTGTCGTCGATTATGAGAAATGGCGCCCGACCTGGATGTTGAATGCTCGCGGCCATCTCCGAGTGCACCGCAGCGTAGATGTGCTCCAGTGCGATGAATCCGAGGAGATCCGACACGGCCGTTGGAAATGCCTCTCTCAGCGGCTCGACCTGACGACTCAGCCGGGGAGGCATTTCCATCCTCGCCACGTTGGTGACGAAGACGCGCGCGATGGCTTCCCTGGCTCGGGGATCATTGGGCACCCTGGGCGGCCGGTCGGGGTCCAGTCGCCAGGCCACGGCGGTGGCCAGGTCTGATACCATCTGTCCCGCGGCGTCAAATCTGAGATCCATGAGTTCCCCGACGGTTCGGGTGGTTCAGCCCCTGTTGAAGTTGACATCGGATGGGTTCGATGGGGAACCCGGAACCCCCTGCGGCGCGGGAAGTCATGGGCCGCCGTGTGGCGGATGGTCATGGGTGGGCTCGCGCCCCAGCGCCTGAAGGCAGGCAAGGCGCAGCTCCATCAGGTCGCGCAGCGCCAGCTCGATGCTGTTGCTTTGGAAGCGGCCGAGGTGGGCGTAGTAGGCGAGCTGGTTGATGTTCGAGCCGATCTTGCCCAACTCACCCAGCAGACGGGCTACCGCTTCATGGTCAACAGACGGGCGGTGCCGGGCGTGGGGCGCCGGGACTTGCAGCAGGGCATGGCGTAGCAGCGCTCCCAGCGACAGACCGGTCTGCTCCGCGATCTTTCGGATGGCGCTGGCCTCGGCTTCAGAGAACCGCGCGGTGAGGACAATCTGGCGTTTGCGGCTGTTGCTGGTCTGGCGCGGCGGCATGCGATAGCTCCTTCTGTTGCGGTGCACCGTTGCGGCGTCCTGTCGGTGCCTCGGCTTCCAATTGCGCGTGGCCCAGGTTGCTCCGATATTCGCCGTGGTAGCAGGGGTGCGGAAACCCCTGCCGCCGGGTCCAGGGGGCTGCGTGAGCCCTATGGTCGATGGGAGTCCGGAGGGAGAGCCGAAGTCTCCCTCCTTGGTCGAAGCCGCTGCCGAAACAGCCGGTCAACGGGTCCAGGGAATGAAATACCCTGGTCTGGTCCACGGGCGAAGCGCCTGGCCGGGGGATGCAACGGGGGGTGGAACCCTCCCTTGCCAAGGGGCGCGGTAATACCGCGCATACCTTGGAGGATTTCAGGCGCTGGACGTTGTACAGCTCCGTGAATTTCCGGTTATCGTCGTTTGGCACATACGCCATGAACTCCTGCTCGGCCTGTTCGCCGAGATTCCTGGTGTCAACAAGAAAGAGGACGCGCCTGGCGTCCGCGTGCTTGAGCAGGCGGTAGATGGACGTGATGGCGGTGTAGGTCTTTCCCGATCCCGTCGCCATCTGGATGAGGGCGCGCGGGCGATCGTCCCTGAATGAGTCCTCGAGTCCTTCGATTGCCTTGATCTGGCAGGCCCGCAGGCCGTGCGGGTCGAGCGGCGGAAGACGCTGGATGCGAGAGCGCAGCGATGCCGGCTGCGAGAGCCATTCCTGCATCGTCTCCGGGCGGGCGAAGTTGAAGACCTCGCGCGAGCGTGGCCTGGGATCGCGCGCGTCGGTGAATCGGGTGAGGACGCCGGTGCTCTCGTAGACGAATGGGAGCGGCTCCTTGTTGTTGAGCCATTTCAGCTTCGCGGCGGCATAGCCGCCGGACTGATCCTCAACGGTGGTGAGCTTCTGGCCCCAGTCCTCGGGCTTGGCTTCGATAACACCCACCGGGGTCTTGTCGACGAACAGGACGTAATCGGCCGGGCCGATATCGGTCTGGTATTCCCGGACGGCGATGCCGGGGCCGGCGCTGAAGTCGATCCGGTTCTTCGACTGGACCTTCCAGCCGGCCTGAGCGAGCATCAGGTCGATGGCGTCTCGCGCCCTCTGCTCGGGCTTCTGGTTCGGGTCTGCCGGCCGGTTCATTCGGTTAATTCGCCTCGCTCGCTCACAAAAACGGCCTGATTATGGCACGGGAACCGCCGTGGCTCCAAGCACTTCCGGCGCTGCCCCGGTGGCCGGGGTACAGCGCAGAGTGGCTGGCAGTGTAGATGAACACCCAAATTCCCGCAGTCGTGAACACGCAAATTCCCGCACGGGCTTGACGGGGCGGCC
>JABAQJ010000008.1 GCA_019186945.1 Gemmatimonadaceae bacterium | reverse complement strand
GAGTGCAGCCGCCGCAGCGCGCGGCGCCTCAACGATCACCGGGACGGACGTGAGGCGACATCTGTTCGTCATCGCCGACGACTCGATGGCGGGACGCGATACGCCGTCCCGCGGACTGGAGTTGACGGCACGGTACGTTGCCGAAGAACTACGGAAGGCCGGTTTCGCGGCGGCCGGCGATTCGGCATCGTACCTGCAGCGATATGCGCTGCGGGGCGCGAAGCGCAAGTCCGGCGCCGGCCGGCATGTCGCTGCCGAGTCCGGCGGATTGACCGCGTCCGCACACCCGCTGTTCCGCAGCGATTCCGCGCCTAACGTCGTCGGAATCCTGTATGGCGCCGATCCAGCGCTACGAGACGAGTTCGTCCTCGTCTCCGCGCACATGGACCATCTTGGCGTACGTGCGGGCGAGGCCGATTCCATCTGGAACGGCGCCGACGACAATGCGTCGGGAACCGCAGGCGTGATAGAACTGGCGGAGGCGTTCGCGATCGCGCGCCCACGGCGCTCTATCATCCTGCTGACCGTCAGCGGGGAAGAACGAGGGTTGCTGGGCAGCACGCACTTTGCCAACCATCCGCCGGTACCCATCGACCGAGTCGTCGCGGCCTTCAACCTCGACATGATCGGCCGCAACTGGAAGGACACGATCGTGGTCATCGGCAAGGATCACTCGGACCTCGGCGCCACGCTGCTCCGGGTCAACGCCCTGCACCCGGAACTCTGCATCGAGGCGATCGACGATCTCTGGCCAGAGGAGGATTTCTACTCGCGGTCCGATCACTTCAACTTCGCGCGACGCGGCGTCCCCGTGCTCTTCTTCTTCAACGGAACGCACGTCGATTACCACGAAGCCAGCGACTCACCGGAGAAGGTCGACGTCGAGAAGGAAGCTCGGATCGTCCAGCTCGTGTACTACATGGGACTCGAGATAGCGAACTCGGACGATCGACCGCGTTGGAAGGACGAATCGCGCAAGCGGATCGTAGAGCGCGGGCGTCGCTGACCGCAGCCACCGCCGTCAACCCGGCGAAGACAGCGCCAGCGACCGCAGCGCCTCCAGCTCCAACGGCGAGGGAGGCTCAATGGGGCGGATGCGCGAGTCGGCGCGTAACGGCCATCCGGTCGCCGCCCGAACGTCCGCTACCGCGACCCCATGATACATCTCCGTCAGCTGCAGTTCGTTGTCGCCCGGAGACGGCGTGAGAATCCCCATGTCCGTGATCACGCGCGTCGGACCGCGACCGCGAAACCCGAGCCGCTGCCGACTGTCCCCGCCGTCGAGGTACCCGGCGGACGTGATGAAATCGAGCCGCGACACGAAGGCGCGCACGTTCTGCCGCAGCATCACGAAGACCTCGCCCGCCTGCGCGGCGATTTCGGGCGCACCGCCGGCGCCCGGAAGACGCGTGAGCGGATGTTCGTAATCGCCGATCACCGTCGAATTGAGATTCGCGAAGCGATCGATCTGTGCCGCCCCAAGGAAGCCGACATCGATACGCCCTGCCTGCAACCAGTACGCGAAGATCTCCGGGATGGACACCACTGCATCCGCCGTCGCCGCCAGTTCCCCGTCCCCGATCGACAGCGGCAACGCCCGCGGCTTCGCCCCGATCGTTCCGCTTTCGTAGATCAGCACCACGTCGGGAGCATGCGTCAACCGCGCAAGGTTCGCCGCCTTGCTGGGGAGTCCGATGCCGACGAAGCACACGTCGCCGTTCCGTAGCGCTCGTGCCGCGGCCACGATCATCTGCTCGTCCCGTGTTGCTGCTGGCGGATGGCTCATCGCACATCCGCCAGGCGCAGATACGCGGCCCAGTCCGGCGTGGCGTGGACATGCCGCTCCATCCAGCGGGCGAACGCATCCCGGTCGCGTGCGATGCCGTCCCACGCCTCGTAGAACGCGTTGTCACGATCGTACCACCCGTGGGCATACGACGGGTACGCCCCTCGCGGCACATGGCAGACAGCGTGTACCACCAATGACGGCAGCACCACGGCATTCATCTCGTCGGTGACCCGTTCCACGATCTCCTCGACCGTAACGATGGCGATACGGGCCGCGAGCACGGCTTCCTTCTGCACGCCAACGATGCCGCGAATGCGGACATTTCCAACGCGGTCTGCCTGTTGAGCGTGGATGATGGTGACGTCGGGGCGCAGTGCCGGCACCGCCGCCAGCTCCTCGCCAGTGAATGGACACGCAACCCGGCGAATGTTCCGGTTGTTCGCGGGCAGGTCCGTCCCCTGAAACGCGCGCAGTACGGCGAACGGCAGGCCCGACGCTCCCGCCGTGTACGCGGCCGCCATCGCCGCATGACTGTATTCTTCGAGCTGCAACGGCTGCGGCCAGGCATGCTCCACCGCGTCCCGCAACCGGTGGAGCGATCCCACGCCCGGGTTGCCACCCCACGAGAACACGAGCCGCGTCGCACAGCCGGCTCCGATCAACTGATCGTAGATCACGTCAGGCGTCATGCGCACCAGCGTCAGGCCACGCCGCCGCTGGCGCGCAATCTCCTGGCCAGCCGCCATCGGGATCAGGTGAGTGAAACCCTCGAGCGCCAGCACTTGTCCGTCGTTCACAAACGTCGCGATGGCGTCTCGAAGGGGCATGAATGCCGTCATGGGCTCCTTTGCGCTGCATCGCCAAGAATGTGAAGCGACGATCGGTCTGGAGGGAACCCGCGCCGCAGGTTATCGTCGCTCGGGCTCACGGTTCGCCGACCCCACACATCGCTCCAGGAGACAACGAAGATGGCCGACGCAGGCGTGACGTTCTATCGCTGGGACGATATCCCGGAAGAGACCCTGAGCCCGTTACTCGGACGGCGCCTGATCACGGGTCAAAAGCTGATGCTGGCGCATGTCTACCTGAAGAAGGGCTGTATCGTCCCAAAGCACCAGCATCAGAACGAGCAGCTCACGTATATCCTGCAGGGCGCGCTCCGCTTCTGGATCGGCGACGACGAAGGGCAGGTTCTGGACGTTCGAGCCGGTGAGGTCCTGCAGCTCCCTTCCATGGTCTGGCACAAGGCGGAAGCGCTCGAGGACACGCTCGACGTCGACGTTTTCACGCCACCGCGCGAAGACTGGCTCCAGAAGACCGACGGCTACCTGCGAGCCGAGCGGAGGTAGCGAATACGGCTGGCGTACGGCACTTCACTCCGGCGCACCGGAGTGAAGTGCGCGATTGGAGCGGCGCCGCGTGCGCGCGTGACTCATCGCTGACGCGATCGCGATCGCGAGCCCCGTCGCGGCCAGCCAGAGCCCCAGCCTCGATTGCGCCGAATGAAGGTCTGCCCGCGAGACGAGCGTCACGCCACCAGCGGTGGTGTACGTTCCATTCGCGAGGGCGGTCAGCGCCTGACGAGCGAACAGAAAGATTCCCGCACCCCCGAGGAGCAGGATCCCGGCGACGGCGTCGGCAAGCCGCTCCTGAAACCGGACCACGGTGACGGAAGGAGACGCGTGCGCGGGAACGAACGGCGGTGTGGATGCGTGGTCCATCGACTTGCGCCCTCTGGCGCGTGAGGTGTGAGCTCGATGCGGATTCATTTCCTATCAGACGACAGCCGGACAGAGAAGGCACGCATGACGCAGTCGTGACGGTACGCACCATGATTGGGCGACATCGAACACCTGCAGTCCCGATACATCCGCGCGTGGGTTGCCCGGCGCATCAGCCACTCGTCCAGCCATCACATGCGCTCTCCCTTGCCGCGCTCGGCGCATACGCGTCTGACGCTCTCGATTCCCGTGGTTGTGGCACTGGTTGCCATCCTGTCCCGCACGGTTTCCGGCAGCGAGGTGGGTGCGGCTCTGGGAGATCCCGTGGCGCCTCCGGCGCCGCGTGCCGAGATCGTCAACAACCCGGCACGCACGGATCGCGCGGCCACCGGCGAGGCTCTGCGATTCGATTCGCTTATGGGTCGGAGCAGGCGGGTACTCGTCCGCTTGGTCTCGCACGACGACGTGATGAACTACCCGGGGCTGATCGAGCACTTCGGCAACGACGTGTTACAGCCCGGAATCCGCAGCCTGCCCGGGGCGCCTAACGGCTCCAGGTTTTCCTTCATCACGCTCATGCCGTGGACGCGCAAACTCGGCGCCGAGGTGAACGGCTATCGCGTGGGCTGGTGGCCAGGGGAGCGACGGGCCATGCCGACGAACTACGACAACCCCGTGGGATTCGTCGAAGTGACGCCGCTCAACGTGTCCACGCAGCTCTCCGAGCACTTCCGACTGCAGGATTTCGTGACGCACGATCAGCCGTCAGTCTGGCCGAAATACGTTGTCCTTCGCGAGGATCTGCTCGACAAGCTTGAACTGGTACTGGAGACATTGCAGGGCGAGGGTATTCCCGCCAGCCGGGCAACCGTCCTCTCCGGTTTCCGGACACCGCAATACAACCAGCGCGGGTTCAACGAAGGCATGGCGTTCGCCAGTCGACATCAGTATGGCGACGCGGCAGACATCGTCATCGACAGCAACGGCGATGGGCGAATGGACGACCTGAATCGCGACGGCGTCGTCGATTTCCGCGACACGGACGTGATCAACCGGGCGGTGGAGCGCGTGGAGTGGCGCTTCCCGGACCTCGTGGGCGGTCTGGGATTGTACCACGCCATGGGCCCTAGCGGGCCGTTCGCCCACATCGACGTTCGAGGCGAGCGTGCCCGGTGGACCAACAATGGCAACTCCCGGGCGCGACCTGCGTCACGCTGGGAGTACGTCGCCGCGGTGCCGAACAAGGCGACCGGGAAATGCCAGGCAGAGGGCGCGATGGCGATTCTCTGTACCGGAATGCGGTAGCTGCGAACCCGACGAGGCACACGGAGCCCGACGAGCGCTCACGATTCGCGCAGGCGTGCGTAGAGCCACTCGTCCTGGACGCGACCATCCTTGAACGCCGACCTTCGCAGTCGCGCCTCGCGCTCGAAACCTGCCTTCTCCAGGACGCGCGCGGATGCAACGTTGTCCTCGAAGACCGCGGCCCAGATCCGCACCAGATCGAACTCCCGAAAACACCACGGGACGAACGCCTGCAGCGCGCCCGTGGCAATGCCGCGCCGCCAGTACGGCTCGCCTAACCAGTACCCGACTTCCGCCGAGCGCGCATGTATGTCCGTGCCGAGGATGAGTCCGATGCTCCCGGCCAGTCGACCTTCCGCCTCTATGGCAAAGGCGGTGCGCGGCGAGGCACTCGCGTTCTGTCGGATCCAGGCTTCCCCGTCGGCTCGCGTGTAGGGGCTGGGAAACCTGTCTCGCAGGTTGCGCCAGATCTTCCGGTTATCGCCAAGCTGCACGAGCCGGTCGAGGTCGTCGTCACGCCAGTCACGTATGGCGCCCTTCGCGAACGCGATCAGCATGGAGTGATGGTCCGGAAGTGTTTCATGACCGCGCCGCCTCGCAGGTGGGAAGCGCTCGCTACCTGTTGCTCTTCGACTTGGCTGTCTCCTGTCCCGCTCGGCGGGAAATCTCCGCTTTGATCGTCTCCGGCATCGTCCGGCATGCACAGTGCGCCGCGTGCGCGATGTGCCAGTCAACGCGCTGTGCCAGCGTCGGACGAGGCGGCATGCGGTTGGCGGCGTGCCAGGATGCGTTCGTTTTCCCCATGAGGCTCTTTCGCTCCTCGTACCGCCGGCGCCTGGCCGGTGTGACCTGTGGACGTCGAAGGGCCTAACGATCGCCGATGACGAAACCCAGGAAGGCACCGGGAGGGATCCGGAGACCTCGCGCGCCATGGCCTGCCCGACCATCGCGCCGATGTTGCGCGTAAACGATAGCGTCGCAGCTGACGCTCGGCCAGTCACATGGCGATACCGAATGACGTCCGCCGCTTCTGCGGGGTGGTTCAGGGATCCGTCCTCAAGTCAGACGCCATCAGGCACGCCAGCGGCGCCTCGACGGCAACCGCGGAGCCCGTCCTTGTGGCAGCATTCGGCAGTCGTACATTCGGCAGGAGCACGTTCGCGATCTCCCGCCTTTGCCTCGACATGATCAGATACCTCGCGCTCACGAGCCTGGCCTGCGTTGTTGCTGCCAGTCTGCCCACCTCCCGAGCGCGCGCCCAGACGATCGCGATCCGCGCCGACCGCGTGATCGACGGCGCTGGCGGGGTGACGCCAAACGCGGCGGTGATCGTGGAGGGAGCGCGGATCCGGAACGTCGGCCCACTCCCCTCCGGCTTCCGGGGCCAGGTCTACGACCTCGGCAACGCCACGATCCTGCCGGGTCTGATCGACGTGCACGCGCACGTGGTCTGGTACTTCAACAGCCGGGGACGCTTCCACACGCCTGACGACGGGGACACACCCGTTCAGTCGATGCTGGCGGCGGCCGGCAACGCCTACCAAACGCTGATGTCTGGCGTCACCACGATCCAGAGCCCCGGCTCGCCCGAGGACAGGGATCTTCGCGACATCATCGCACGGGGCGACCTGCCCGGCCCGCGCATCCTCACGTCGCTCGGCTCCCTGTCCGAACGCAGTGGCACGCCGTCGCAACTTCGGGAGAAGATCCGCGCCTTCAAGTCCGCCGGCGCCGACGTGATCAAGCTGTTCGCATCCAGGAGCATCAGGGACGGCGGTGCTGCAACCATGACGCCGGAACAGATCGATGCCGCATGCGGCGAAGCGCGCGCGATCGGGCTGCGCACGCTGGTGCACGCGCACAGCGCGGAGGCAATGCGGTTGGCCGTGAATGCCGGCTGCACGCAGATCGAACACGGAATCTTCGCCACCCCGGAGATCCTGTCGCTGATGGCGGCACGAGGAACGATCTTCTCGCCCCAGTGTGGACTGGTGTTCCGGAACTACCTGGACAATCGTGCGAAGTACGAAGGCATCGGCAACTACAACGCCGAAGGCTTCGCCTCGATGGAGAGCGCGCTGCCGACGGGCATTGAAGTCATCAGGCGCGCGGTGGCAACCAGCGGTCTGACGATGGTGTTCGGCACGGATGCGGTTGCCGGTGCCCACGGACGGAACGTCGAGGATCTGATATGCCGAGTGAACGAGGCGGGGCAGAAACCGCTGGACGCTCTGGCCTCGGCAACGTCGGTGGCCGCGCGATCGATGGCTCTCGCGGACTCGCTGGGCACGCTGGCGGCCGGCAAGCTGGCGGATGTGATCGCGGTTGCCGGAGATCCGCGCGCCGACATTACCGCGCTGCGACGCGTGGTGTTCGTGATGAAGAACGGACACGTGTACCGGCATGAATCCACGGCAGGGAGCGCGCGATGAGGCGACGGTGACGTGGAAACGTTGACCGCGGTCGCGCTCGGGCTCGGACTGGCGGCCGCCGCCGGCTTTCGCGTGTTCGTTCCCCTGCTGGCCGCGGGCTTGGCAGCGCGCACCGGACAGGTTCATTTGGCGGCCGGCTTCGATTGGCTGGCCACGACGCCGGCGCTTATCTCGTTAGGCCTGGCGACGCTGATCGAGATCGTAGCCTACTACGTGCCTTGGCTGGATCACGTGCTCGACACGGTGGCGACCCCGGGAGCCGTGGTTGCCGGTATTGTCTCGTCGGCTGCGGTGGTCACGGACCTACCGCCTGCGGTCACATGGCTCGTCGCCATCATCGGTGGTGGCGGTCTTGCCGGCATCGTACAGGGCGCCACTGTCCTGGCGCGCGTCAAGTCGACCGCGCTCACCGGTGGACTCGGCAATCCGGTCATTTCGACCGCGGAATCGCTGGGTGCGACGGGCACTGTCCTGCTTGCACTCCTCATTCCTACGGTCACCCTCTTGCTTCTCGCCGCCGGATGCCTTCTTATCTTCAGGGCGTCGGGTCGATTGTTGTTCGGACGCCGACACGCCAGCTAGCGTCTTTTTGACTTCGGAGGCATCGCCATGGGTCTTATCTGGACGGCCGTGATCGGTCTCATCGTCGGGGCGTTGGCCAAGTACATCATGCCGGGAAAGGATCCGGGAGGTCTGCTGGTTACGATGCTGATCGGCATCGCTGGGGCGTTCATCGCCGGCTTCCTCGGGCGCGCGGTCGGCTGGTACCAGCCCGGTCAGGGTGCAGGGCTGATCGCCTCGATCCTCGGCGCGCTGCTGCTGTTGTGGCTGTATCGCAAGTTCGGCACGAAGACGACCACCTGACAGGGACTTCCATCGCCGGGAGCCCGCCGCGGTGTCATCCGCGATGCGGGCTCGTGCGCTTCCTGCATACCGCGCCCCGGGGCCGGCCGTCCCAGTCTGAGCATGCCGGCTCTGTGAAGGTCTGCAGCTCGACACCTCTGAGGCGGGAGCCGGGCGGACCATGATCGTCCTTGTCGCCAGCACGGACCTGGCTCAGCAAGATGCCGTCGATGCGGCCCGACAGGCGATCGCCGAACTGGGGGGCGCCGTGTCGTCCGTTGAATCGGAGCATCCTGGCGCGCTTCGCATCGACGCGTCGGTTCCCGGGATCGGCATTTCAGCACTCGGCGGCTACCTTGCCAGCGGTGGCATCCAACTCGCTCCCACGGCCGAAACAGTCCTGGCCGGGACGTCGGCGGGCGTGCTCGTATCGACTCTGGCAGTTACCCTGGTTGTGATATTGCAGCTGCCGGAAGACGCGTAACGCGGCATCAACATCGCGCAAGTCTCCCCGCCCGGCCTTCGGGAACTGCGAAGCTTCCATGCGTTCGCGCCGTGGGATGACCAACTGACGCAATGCCCTTGCTGGCCGATCAGTCATTTCGGCTCATGGGAAGTGACGTATCGGGTTACCTCTGCAAGACACCGCCGGGCTATCATCGCTGTGAGCGACGATAGCCCGGCCGGAACCCGCAATGGTGCGAGGTCAGTTAGTTGGGCGACTGCGTCAGACCCGCGAACTTGAACACCGAACCGCCAACCGGTACAGTGAGGTAGTTCGTCCCGAACATAGTGACGGACACGTCGCCTACCGGTGACCCAGGGGACCACGCTGCCAAGAACCCGGGGAGGTTCTGTCCCTGTAGGGTGTAGGTCGTGCCCATTCCGTTCGCCGTCAGCCAGCTGCGTGTCGCAGTCACTGAATAGGCTGACCCATTCTCCGGGATCCCTGACCAGGAGGCCACCACCATGCTCTGGCTTCCTTGGTAGTCGCTCGGAATTGCCCCGGTTGACGAGTACGTCGGTACCGGTGCACCGCTTACCGGGGTAACCGAGAATACCGGTACTCCCTGGTTAATCGGATAATCGTTCGCTTCGGACGGAGTTGCCGAGAGGTACCTTTCGGTCACGCGAGCATCCACGTCGTTGGCGTTCATTTGAATCATGCTCGTTGAGAACCGGATGAGATCCGTACCGACGCGATCCTGTGGCTGGAGGAAGAACAGACTGCCCGTGCCCGAAGTGTTCGGGAACTGCCCGAGTACGAACGTTCCCATCGTGCCTCGCGAGCTGATGAAGCTTTGGCTGAAGGTCCACTGGGATCCGGGTAGTCCACCGGAAGTCGTAAACGGGACAGCAAGAATCGCAGGGGCACCCGCACGATCAACGTTTACCGCCGCTCCCGGCGCTGCTTCCGCACGGCCAAGACGGTAGTTCGTCCACGCGTGCTCGCCCAGCGGCCCTGGCGCGGGTGACGGGCCGAAGAGCGCCAGCCAGTCGTACGTGCCCGGATTAACCATGGCATCCGTTTGCGCCACCAGCGCGGTGTTCGCGTTGCCATACCCCAGCAGCGCTTCTTCACCACCCTGGAGGTTCAAGCCGTTGAATCGCTTGGCAACATCGGAAACACCGGTCTCGCAGGCGTCCGCGAACGAACCAAGCTCACTCGTCATGGCCAGAAACACGCTTGTCATCGCTGCGCCATTCTGCATGGTTCTGAAGCGGGATGGCTTGGCGCTGTTTCTGGCGACTCGAGCCTCCTGCAGCGCACGGTCCAACCGAGCTCGAATGGCGTTGCGTCCAGTAGCACTCCGTCGCATCCCGGTGTTGGCGGTGTTTTCATAAGTCATCGCAACGCCACCCTGCTGCGAGGTGATCGAGAAAGCGAATCGTGTCACCGCGCCCACGACCTGCGGCGCAACTTCGGCCCAGGCGCCGTTGTTCAGGCGCCAGAACTTCACTGGCACGTCATCGATGTTGCAGTACTCCCAGACCATGTTCCCAGCCGGTGGCGCAGTGACCGACACTTGCAGAGGCGTCGTCGGGTTGCCAGCCGCGCCGGCGTCTCCGGTGACAGTCAGGTTGTATTGTCCGACCGGAACACTTGCCCCCACGGTCACGGTTACCTGCGATGTGTTCCCCGTTAGTGGGTTCGGATTGAACGTGACATTCATGCCGGCGGGATTGCCGCTCACCGATGGTGTGATGTCCCCTGTATAGTTGGTCCGCGTCGCCGTGAGGGTACTTTGGCCGGACGCACCCTGTTCGATCGTCAGCGCAGCCGGACTTGCGACCAGCGATACACTCGGTCCGGCGACGACCGTCACAGCGATCGACGCGGTCCTGGTCAGCGTCCCAGCCGCTCCCTGCACAGTCACCTGGTAGTTCCCCGGTGCCACGCCAGCCCCCACGCTGATTGCCAGCGATGACGTTAGCGTTGCGCCTGAAAGGGTCGCGGGCGTGAACGTTCCGGTGATGTTCGCCGGCGGATTCACGAGCGTGAGTGCGATATCCGACGTGAGGTTTGTCCTGACGACGGAGACGTTCGAGTTCGCCGAGCCGCCTGGCGCCACCTGCAGAGCATTGGGCGCCGCCGAAATCGTGAAGTCTGGCGCCGGAGCCACCGTGACAGCGACAGTAGTCGTCCGATCGCCCGCCGCGGCTGCTGCAGCAGCGTCTTCTGCTCCCGGCTTGATCGAAGTCGGAACGCCGGTCGCGGTTCCCTTGATCGTAAGGCTGTAGTCCCCGGCTGGCACGGTCCCCGCCACGTTGATCGTGGCCACCGACGAGTTCCCAGTGGGAGCGCTCGGGTTGAATGTCGCGGTAATGCCTGCGGGAGCGCCGTCCAGCGCGAGTGTCACGGCTCCACTGTAGTTCGTGCGGGCGATGTTGACCGTCGTCTGCCCGCTGCCGCCGGCGTCGATCGTCACCGCATTGGGCGTCGCCGACAGCGTGTAATCCGGCTGCTGGCTGACTGTGAGCGTCACCACAGTGGTCTTGTCACCCGGACCAGTGGCCGAGCCCTTCACCGTCAGGTTGTAGTTCCCGGTCGGCGTACCAGCCGGCACCGAGATCGTGAGTACCGACTGGTCGCCAGTCGCTGGTGTCGGGTTGAAAGTCCCTGTGATGCCGGCTGGCGGGCTGTCGAGTGACAACGCAACCGGGCCAGTGAAGTTCGTCCGCTGCACACCGATGGTTGTCGTCCCCGATGTTCCCTGGGGAATTGTCACAGCGGCAGGTGTGGCCGCGAGCGCATAGTTCGGAGTCGCAGTTACTGTAAGCTGATAGGTGACGGTTGCTTCTCCGACTCCCGTTGCCGATGCGTGAACAGTCGCCGTGTACGTGCCGGCCGCCACGGCGGCACCAACCGTGACGGAGACCGTGGCGCTGGTCGTGGCTCCGGTGAGCTGCGACGGCGATACGGACAGGGTCACACCACTGGGGAGGCCATCGACACTGACATTCACGGCGCCCGAGAACCCACCGGCACGGGCCAGAGTGACGCTGACGGTGCCGCTCGCGCCCTGCTGCAGCGTCAACGACGGAGGCGAGACCGTCACCGAAATCGATGGGTTCGGCCCATTTCCTTTCTCTCCCCCACCACATCCAATCAGCGCAGACGCAGCCGCTGCGCACAGAAGACCTGAGTACAACCTGGACATGACAACCTCCAACCGTTGTGAAGACCTGGGCACTCGCGAACCCCGACTGTAGCGACGCCGACAAGCTCCCCGTGACTGCGCACCGAAATGGTGCAACAGGGGCATCGCGTCATTTCAGGACAACTGCCCTTCAAGAAATTCGGCGGAGAAGTTAGCGTAGCCGAGTCACTTGGGAATCACATGCGAATCACTCGCAGGCCATGTTGAGACTCCGGACATTCGGCGGGGTGCTGATCGAGGGGAGTGACGGACCGATTTCGGGACCGGCGTCACAAAGGAGGCGGCTGGCCCTGTTGGCGTTGCTCGCGGCCAGCGAGCGCGGGCTTACGCGAGATCGGCTCATCGCGTACCTGTGGCCGGACAGCGCCGAAGACCGCGCACGGCACGCGTTGGCGCAATTACTCTACGGTTTGCGACGAGAATTGGGCGAGGAGGTGATTCGGGGGGATGCTGTCACGCTTCGGCTGAACTCATCGCGACTGACCAGCGATATCGCGGAGTTTCGCGACGCGATCGCCAGGAACGAACTGGAGCGTGCCGTTCAGATCTACAGTGGAAGCTTTCTGGAGGGCTTCTTCTTGTCGGGATGTCCGGAGTTCGACCGGTGGGTCGAGGATATCCGGCGCGATGTTGCACACGAGGCGCATGAAGTTCTCATTGCCCTCGCCACGCGCTGCGCGGAGCGAGGCGATCGAACTGCCGAGGCAGGCTACCTGCGGCGACTTTCGAAACTGTCCCCGCTGGATTCGCGGGTCGTCCTGTCGCTGATGAAGGCGCTCTCCGCGATGGGTGACCGGACGACCGCCCTGGAGCTTGCGGCGAATCATCAGGCGTTGGTCCGCAGTGAACTCGATGCGGCGCCTGACCCGCAGGTCGAGCAGTTCGCTATGGAACTCCGAGCGATGGCCAGCCATGAACTGAATGGCGGACCGCCACCGCGGGTGCAACCGGACTTGGTTGCCGGGACCACCTCCGCAGCTTCGACGCCGAATGACGGCACGTCCGTGTCGCGTAAGTCCGGTCGCACGCACAGAGAATGGTGGCGGAGGGTTGCGGCCTATGTGCTGGGACTCGGTACGGTGGCGGCAATCGGCGCCATGGCGACCATGCGCCTTGCGCCAGCGCCCAACCGAACGTGGGTCCTGATTGCCGACGCAGAGAACGCGACCGGCGACGCGGTATTCGATCGAACGATGCCGGTGGCGCTGTCGGCTGCGCTTGCGCAGTCGGGCCGGGTGTATCCGGTGCCGCCGGATCGGATACAGCAGACGCTCGCGCACATGCGTCGTCCGGCTGCCGACTCAATACTCAACGTGACGTTGGCCCGTGAGGTGGCCCAGCGCGTCGGTGTTTCGGTGATTGTGATTCCATCCGTGGAACGATCCGGCAACGGTTTCGATTTGGCGGCCCGGCTGATCGATCCGGCGACCGGTGGCGTGATCGCCCTCGCGACGGCACGAGCCTCCGGCCGGGAGCATGTCGTCGACGTGCTGGGGGAACTGGGTCGGAATCTGCGGCGCGAACTGGGAGAATCGCGTTTCTCGGTGGCGCGGAGCCCGGTCGTACTGCCGTCCGTGACGACGAACTCTCTCGACGCACTCAAGAAGTTCGCTGACGGCGGACATGCCTTCAACACGTCTCAATACCTGGAAGCAAACACGCTGTGGCTCCAAGCGGTCAGGATCGACAGCGGCTTCGCGTCTGCTTACGCCAGTCTGGGGCAGCTTGCGTACTGGACGAATCGGCCCTCCGAGGGCGTGACGTACTACGCGCGGGCGCTCGAACTGGCAAAGCATCTGCCTGAGCGCGAGCGGCTGCGGATCGAGGCATCCGCCGAGGGGTGGCGTGGAAACCGCGCTGGAGCGGTACGCCTGCTCACACCGTATCTCGCGTCGCACCCCGGGGATCTCGATCTTCTCAGGGAGTTGGCCTACCACCTGCTCCGCGCCAGCCGTTTCGCGGAAGCCGAGCACACGCTGTTGCAGGTGACTGCTCTCGATACTCTCGACGCCAACGCGTTTCTCAATCTGGCCACGGCGCAGAAGGCGTCTGGCCGATACGCCGAGGCGCTCGTGAATTACCGGCGCAGCTTCGCCATCGATCGCAATCCCGAGGTAGCCAACAATAACGTGAACCTCGAGGTGGGTGGCGCCTACGTCTTGAATGGACAGCTCGATTCGGCCCGCGCCACGTTCGACCGGCTGCTGGCATCGCCAGACTCGCTGCGCAAGGCCCGGGCTGTTCGCTCCCTGGCATTCCTCGACCTGTACGAAGGCCGCATTCGTTCGGCGGCCAAGCGACTGGAGGCTGCTGCAGAGACGATGCACGCCGCGGGTGCGGGTTTGAGCGAGGTTCGCAACCGGTTATTGCTGACGCAGGCCCTCGATATGCTGGATGAGAAGTCGCAGGCCACGTTGCAGTTGCGACGCACGTTCGACGTCACCGTTGGCATCGACGCGCAGGTGCTGGTCCTCCTCTGGGTGGGTAAAGCGCTGGCACGGCATGGCGACCTGCGATCGGCCGACTCGGTGCTTCGGCTCTTGCGCCCGAGGATGCAGCCCGATGTGCCGGAAGACGTCGCGGCGTACGAAACCCTGCTTGGGGAAACCCTCCTTGCCCGATCCCGAGCGCGTGAGGCAGTCCCACACCTCCGTGCCGGCTACGGCAGCAAGCCGGACCCGCATGGGCTGGAATCGCTCGCCTACGGCCTGGCTGTGGCCGGCGCGCTGGACAGCGCCGCTGCGCGTTACGCGCAGCTCGAGCGGATGCTGGTCTTCGGAACGGAAGCGCAGCATCCCGTCAGGCTCGCGGCCTACTGGCTGGGCCGGGTGGAAGAGGCACGTGCGAATGGGGACAGCGCACGGGCCGCATACGGACGGTTCGTGCGCCAATGGAAGGCCATCGACCACGCGCTGCCGCTCGTGGACGATGCGCGCGCACGCCTGAGCCGGCTCAGCCTCGCGCCGGCGGGACAGTAGGATCCGCGCCAGATGGCGCCATCGTACCGGGGCCGCTCCCGCGTTGCAGTTGGCGGACCCGAAGCCAGCCGCCAGCCAGCGCACCGGCCGCCCCGGTGAGCGCCACGGACCAGCCATACCACGATGGCTGGTTCGTGGCGCTCGCCGGACTTCCTTTCGACAGGACGGCACCTAACGCCAGCATCGCCATCACGCCCGCGAGTGCGCCACCGTGTTCGAGCGGACGGCGCGGAGCCATTCGTGCGGCCAGCCAGCCGCCGGCAACCGCTGCGGCGAAGCTGTAGGTGAAGTTCGAGACGATGTATGCGGTGGTATACGGAACCGGCCGAAGCTTCAACGCCTCGGCCGGAATGAACAGCCAGACAGCGACCGGAGTCAGCACGACCACCAGGATCGCCATCGCCAGATAGCCGCTCAGGATTGCCAGGAAGGAGCGCCCGAGGAGGCGCGACTGCTTCACGGCACGACCTTCTGCGTGGAGAACGGCGACGTCATGATGTCCGGCGGCAGGTTGCGCCTGGACCTGGCGACCATCTTCGCAACCTCCTCCATCAGGCGCTCGTTGTTGGTCACCACGCCATCCTTGATCGTGTGCACGATCCCTTTGGTCCGGTACATCCGGCCGTCCTTGTCCAGCGTCACGTCGCCGTAGGAATAAAGGAATTTCAGGTTATAGGCGGGGTTGTTGTCCACGATCGCCAGATCCGCCAGATACCCGGGTCGCACCAGACCGAGTTTCGGCTCACCCAACGTCTGTGCACTTGTGAGCGTGGCGGCCTTGATCGTCTCCAGATTGTGCATTCCCGTCTCGCGCAGTAGTTGCAGCTCACGGATGCTCGAGAAACCGGGCGTCGCCCAGATGTAGTTGTCGTCCGTGCCGTATGCTACCCGACCGCCTTTCTTGTTGTAGGCGGCGATCAGATCGCCCCAGAGCCGGAAAGCGTAGTTCCAGTAGTACTCGTCGTCGCTCGTCCAGTCGTAATGGAACGCTCCGTGGTACGCCGGATTCGGCAGATTCCATCCCCACAGCGCTGCGTGCGTGTACTTCTCGTGCCAGGGAAGCGACGTCGCCCGTGCCACGTCGCGGTTCGCCTCGTAGACTACACGCGTGGGCAGCAGCGTCACGCCGCACTTGTACATCGAGTCCACCACCTCGCCCAACAAGCGCTCCCGGTTGGTGTACGTCCAGACCCGGCCCGCTTCCCTGAAACGCTCGATCTCGTTGCCGTAACCGTAGTGGCGAGGGAAATCCTGCGACTGGTTGTCGAGCGCGCTCTCTGCGTAACCGTAGTGGTGCTCGATCATGGTGATTCCCGCGCAGGCGGCACGCACTGCCTGCGTGACCGCGGTGTTCGACGGCTGGAGATGGAACGAAGTGATCATCCCATTCGCCTTCGCCGCTTGCGCGATCGCCGTTACCAGTTCCAGGCTCCAGCCTAACGGGTCCATCGAGATCACGCGGCTGCCGTTCGCCGCCATTGCCTTCGCAACTTCCGGCGCCATTGCCGGATCCTCGAGCTGGGCACGCGAGAACGTGGTTCCGGTGCCGAAGCCCACGAGCGGATACATCCTTGGCGCCACGATCTCGTTCCGTGCGCTCTGCCGCGCGGCCGTCATCGCCGAGTCGAAGCCGCGGTCGGCTGCATTCACCATCGTCGTCACCCCGTGCGCCAGCTTCAAATAGTAGACATACTCGTTTTCCTCCGGCGCCGTACGGATGTGCGTGTGCAGGTCGATCATTCCCGGCATCACGTACTTGCCCGTCGCGTCGATGACACGGTCGCCAGTTGGACGCTGGGTCGCGCCACGTCGCTCCGCGCTCACCGGATCGAACGGGATCATCTCCGTGATGACGTTACCTTCGATCACGATGTCATAGGGGCCAGCCGGCGGCCCACCATGCCCGGGAATCACCATTGCATTCCGGATAACGAGGCGCTTATACGGCCCCTCGGCAAGGTCGCCGAACTTCCTGGTGACGATCTGGCTTGCGGTGAGCGGTTGCAACGTGCCGCCCGCCATCTGGGCTGTCACGGGAACGGCGCCGACGGCGACACACAGCGCGGTCGCGGACAGGAGAGCAAAGTGTCTCATCTGGCTCTGAGGGGGTGAGCGTGAGGGTACGTGTGTTCTGTGACGCGGCAGAGGCCGGGAGTGCTGCACGCGACGCGTCCGTCCGCAATCGGGTGACCCGCCGGTGCGTCGCGTCGGGGCAACCGCTGACGTGCAAAGATGCCGAGGCGCCGTCCGCTCGCCAGTCCGGTTGTCGGCGCCGGGTCCAGGCGCCAGCTTCTTCCACTTCCAACTCCCGGGACATTCCGATGGTCTCCAGGATCGCCGTCGCCATCCTCCTCGTCATCGTCCTCGCCAGCGCTGTCGCGTACCAGATTCGGAACCCGGAAAAGCGGGACCTCGATGACGCCGCACGCCAGAACGCTCCAGGCCGTTTCGTTGCGCTCTCCGACGGCATCACACACTACGACGTTGCCGGACCCGATACGGGCAAGCGTGTAATCCTGGTGCACGGATTCTCCGTGCCATCCTACATCTGGGACTCGACATCCGCAGCGCTCGACGCGGCCGGTTTTCGCGTTGCACGCTACGATGTCTTCGGACGGGGTTTCTCCGATCGGCCGAACGTGGCCTACTCCGCTGAACTCCTCGACCGACAGTTGCTGCAACTGCTCGACTCGCTCCATTGGCCCGATCCGGTCGATGTCGTGGGATTGTCGATGGGTGGGCCGTTGAGCGCCGAGTTCACGGGACGCCACCCCGAACGCGTAAGGTCGCTCACCCTGATCGATCCCGCGGCTGGCCCCCGAACAGTGCCAGCGATGTTCAAGCTTCCAGTGATTGGGCCATTGCTCTGGCAGGCGCTCGCGGTGCCCGGGATGGCCGAAGGACAGCTCGGCGACTTCGTCGACCCGTCACGCTGGCCGGACTGGGTAGCGCGGTACCGCGTCCAAATGCAGTACCGTGGGTTCGGACGCGCCCTGCTGTCCACGCTGACAGAAGCGCGTTCGCGATCGCTCGACACAGTCTACCTGCGAGCCGGCGCGACCGGCAAACCAGCGCTACTCATCTGGGGGGTGGAAGACCAGACGGTGAAGATCGAGAATGCGGAAGGTGTACGGAAAGCGATCCCGCAAGCGCAGTATCATCCTATCGACCGCGCTGGTCATCTGCCGCACATGGAGCGCGCGGATGTAGTGAACCCGCTGCTGATCGAGTTCCTGACGCATTCCGCCATGTAGCGCGCGAACGCTTCCTGCGGAGAATCGACGCCAACGGCGGGGCCGCTGTGAATCGTGTCCGGTTTTCTCCGGCGGCTTCAACATTTTCCTTCGGTTCCGAAGCAACCCGCATTCGCGGCGACAGCTTCAACCCCCGACAGCGCAGGATCTGCCTGCATCGTTGGATCGGCACCACGACATATAGATGAGCGCAGGCGACAGAAGGAGACGCGACACGGGGGTGACTCCGGTTGGAGCCACCCCCGTGTCGCACGATGCCGCGCGGTAACGCGGCGCCTGCCGAGGTCGCTTCAGCGTCCCGTGGACGACTTCGCGTTCAAACCTCTGGGTGCCTGCAGGTACGCTGGAATCCTGGTCGCACGCGTGGGAAGCGAAATGGGTGTGACATCGATCGTCGCAACGCCAGACAGCACGTGTGTGTTCGTCTGGTCATAGTAGAGCGGGAAGTCCTGAGTGCCGGGTATCAGAATCGACGAGCATGCCATCGTCAGACCTGTGAGGCCGGTCGTGATCTGATGCGGTCGCAGCGAGGACAGCGGTACCACGTTGTAACCGCAGTCGACTGCGCCACCGGTGTTGGTCATCACGGCCCCCATGTCCAGCAGGAACTGGTTCTCGATATCGATCCCCTGCTGCGGGTAGTAACCTAGCCACTCGCCTACGTACAACACTCGTCCGCCTTCGGAAGCGAACTGTTTGAGCGCGTTGATTTCGTCATGATCGAACGCTTCCATGGGCGTCCAGAGCCAGATCTCCTTCCAGTTTGCCCCGCTCGCCTGGAAGATGTCATCCAGGGTGCCCGCGTTCGACTCGATGTCGACGATCGTGTAGCCCGCACCGGTTATCACGGACCGTGCAATCCCCATGTTCGAGTCGTTGCACTCGTTGTTTCCGAAGACGTAGCAGACAGCGAACCGTCCGCGATCCCAGACGACTTCCTTGGCGGAGTTGCGCGGACCAGCCGTCGTGAAGTTGACGAGGTTACTGACGAACAGCTGGTTGTTTGGGTCCATCATGCCGTTGGCGTCAAACGGGTTGATGTCGTTGACGACGACGACATCGGTGCCCGGAGGCGGCGCACATCGCTGCACGGCGTAGTTGAAGTACTCGGCGGGCTTGGGCGGATTGATCTGCGATCCGTTGCCCCACGCCATCCGTACTCCGCCGGGTCCATTCCCCATCGCTATTGCCGCGATGACGACGTTGTCGCCAGGACCAACACCGATACTGGCAAGCGAGGCGGTGTATTCGTAGTTCGTGACCGCCGGATTGTGCGCCGTATTGTACTGGAACTGGCCGAGTGCTGGGCCGCCAGTCGGGTGGAGCGGGATGGCGCCTACCGACGTGACGAGCTGCAGATGCGTTTCACGCATGCTCAGGTTTCTACGGCTGACGGCGAAGACGACGTGCAGATTAGTGTCGTCATTCCACGCCGTAACGCTGCCGCTGACACCACCGCCGGCACTTTCGAGGTTGACGGTCATTGGCGTACCACAAGCGGCATCGGATACGAACGCCAGCGATGGGAGGAGTGCATCCATCGGCGGGCCGCTTGGTGCATCCACGCAGGCCAGTGCGCCAAGTGAGGCGGCGACGGCAGCCGCGGTAAGCAGGTGACGCTTCATTAGGGGGTCTCCGGTATTGAGGCGACAGCAGGCCGCGGCGGAATGTCGCGGTCAAAGGCATACAGGACGGCCACTGCACCTGGCCGAGCGGTCACACGGACCTGAACAGCAGGGGTTACTTTGCATTAGCTGTGCCCGGAGTTCGCGTGAGGGGTTTCCGCCGACTGGGACGAGGGGGCGCACCTATCGACCCGGGGGCGGCCAGCCCGAAATCTTCCAGTTCGGCCCGACGGCGCCCGCTTGGCGACCCCGAGACTCGGCGTCGTGCCTTCTGCCCACCACGAGGTGACTGATGCGTCATCGTCCGTTGTTCATCGCCGCTGCGGCGTTGCTACCCCTGGCCGTGGCACCTGCCAGCAGCCAGACGCCCCCCAGCGCGCAAAGCGTACAGCAGCTTCGCGCCAGGCGTGATTCGCTCGAGCGCGTACTCCAGGAGATTGCGATCGTCGACCGCAAGGTCATGGTTCCGATGCGTGACGGTGTCCGCATGCAGGCGGACATCTACCGGCCACGGAACGCCACTGGGCCGGTACCGATCATCTTCAGCCGAACGCCCTACAACTTCAATTTCTGGGATGTGCGGCTTGGCGCGCCGGCGGACATGACCAGTCAGATTGACGCGGTGCGGCGTGGCTACGCGATGATCATCATGAACGAACGCGGCCACTTCTTCTCGGAAGGGAACTATGACATCCTCGGCCCGCCGACGACGGACGGGTACGATGCCATCCAGTGGATGTCGGCCCAGCCGTGGGCGAATGGCAAGGTCGGGTTGATCGGCTGCTCCTCCACGGCGGAGTGGCAGATGGCGGTCGCGGCGATGGGGCCGACGGGCCTGGGAACGATCATCCCGCAGGGATTTGGCGCCGGGGTTGGTCGCGTGGGCCCCTTCTATGAGCAGGGGAACTGGTATCGTGGCGGCGCCGTGCAGATGCTGTTCATTGCATGGTTGTATGGCGAGCAGAATCAGGTTCGTCCGATGTTTCCGTCGAACCTGACGCAGGAGCAACTGATTCGTGCCGCCAAGTCGTTCGATCTGGCGCAGCAGGCGCCGCCGATCGACTGGTCGCAGGCCCTGCGACACCTGCCCGAGATGGACATCATCAAAGCTGTCGACGGGCCAAGAGGCATTTTCGCCGATTCGATGCCGGGGATTGCCACCGGCGGAGCGATGATCAAGCGGACGCCGAATGACCCGGCCTGGTATCGCGGCGGTCTGTTCCACGACAACATGGTGATCAACGTCCCCGGACTCTGGTTCATGTCGTGGTACGATGTTTCGGTCGGACCGAACCTCGCCACCTACAACCACGTCCGGAAAACCGCTCGGCCCGACATCGCGAACCAGCAGTACGCGGTCATCGCGCCCACGCTGCATTGTGCGTACACGCGCGCAACCGAGAACACGATTGTCGGCGAGCGGAGCATGGGCGATGCACGGTTGGACTACAGCGCGCTGACGTATGGCTGGTTCGATCACTTCCTGAAGGGCGAGAACAACCGTCTGCTGGACACGCTTCCCAAGGTCCGGTATTTCACCATGGGAGCGAACAAATGGCAGACGGCGGATCAGTGGCCACCCGCCGGCGCCCAGACCTTGAGCTACTATCTGTCGAGTGGCGGCAAGGCAAACTCGCTCCATGGTGACGGCGTGCTGGCCACGACACCGCCCAAGGAGGACAAGCCCGATACGTTTACGTATGACCCGATGAATCCCGTGCCGTCGTACGGTGGCAACGTGTGCTGCACCGGAAACGCCGTCCAGGGCGGATCGTTCGATCAGCGGAAGATGGAGGAGCGCGATGACATCCTCGTATACACGTCTCCACCGCTGGCCGAGGGGATGGAGGTGAGCGGTCCGGTCGAGCTCACGCTCTACGTCTCATCGGACGCCAGGGACACCGATTTCACCGTCAAGCTGATCGACGTTGCCCCTGACGGCACTGCATGGAACCTGGACGAGACGATTCAGCGCGTCCGCTACCGCGAGGGATACGACAAGGAAGTGATGATGGAACCGGGCAAGACGTACAAGGTGACGCTTGGCCCGATGACCACCAGCAACTTCTTCGCAGCCGGCCACCGTATTCGCATCGAGGTTTCCAGCAGCAACTTCCCGCGGTTCGACCGCAACATGAACACCGGCGGTCGCAACTACGACGAGACCACGGGAGTCGTTGCGCGCAACGTCGTCCATCATTCGAGGAAGTTCCCCGCCGAATTGAAACTGACAGTAGTCAGGAAGACGACCTCGTGAACCGACCCGGGGGCGGCGTCTCCGCCGCCCCGAGGGAGCCTCAGTCGGATATCCGCAACACGTCGCCCAGCCTCAGGACGCCCGGCGCGTGGTGCGCGATGTTCTGTCCGAACAGCACGCCGGCTCCCCGGCGGCGGTACGTTGCCAGCGTCCGCAGCGGCTCAACGCCGGTTTCGCCGGTCGCCTGATCCACCGTCGTCGTCACGCATCGCGCGCACGGCTTGGCCACCTCGAACGTCACGTCGCCAATCCGGATCGAAGTCCAGCCATCCTCCGCGAACGGTCTGGCGCCGCTCACCACCACGTTGGGGCGGAAGCGGTTCATCGGCAGGGGAGCCGGCAGACGCGCATTCAGGTCGTCGAGCGACGCACTGCCGATCAACAGTAACGGGGCTCCATCGCACAGCGTTACACGTCGCGGAGCTGTTATGGCTCCGGCATATTCGGCGCGCATCGCGCGAACGGATTCGTCAGGCAGGTGGACGAGTCGCGCGGGCCGGTCGAGAAATGCGCTGATCCAGCGCTCGGACGTGACGCCGGCCGGCCGCACCGCGACCTCGTCTCCCCAGACATGGGTCACGAAATCGGTGCCCGTCGGCAGCGGTCGCGAAACCATCGTCGACGAATGCCCGGGAGCGGAAAGCCGAACTCCTTCGTCCGTCAGCTCCACCGAGACCAGCGCCAATCGCGGATGCTCACGCTGCGTCAGGAACCTTCCGTCCGCATCGACGACCATCCAGCGGCGATCTTCGATCGGCCCGCGGTCGTCCAGCTCCATGGTCGCGATCGAGACACCGCGACAGGACTTGACGGGATACACGTGCAGTTGTGTGACCGTGATCATGATCAGACCCCACCCGGATTGTTGCAGCTCCTGGAACCCCACTGGTCAAGCACGAGTCCGTCGGCAGCGCGGCCTCCGTACGGCGCTCCCCGAAGCGCGGCGCCATGCCTCCCTGCGGTTGCATTCGACGCTCGCCCGATGTCAATTCTCCCCGTGCGGCCACGGGGCGCGCCCAAGCCTGTCGCTGGGCGATTCCGACTGGGGTGTGCGGTGAACGAAACCGTCGAATCATAGCTGCGATGGCTGACACTGGCCATACACCGGGACGAACCGGTCTCCGGCCCGATGCGGATCATCCGGACGATGTCGCCGTACGCGATGCTGCCCTCGACCTCGCGTTCCGCCTTGCGGGCGTGGCGTGGTGGAGCTGGGTACCCGACGAGGACCGCATCGTCTGGTCCCGCCATATGGCGCAGCTCTACGGACGCGAGTCCGGCTGGTCGCCGCCAAGTGCTGCCGCCTACTTCGACCTCGTTCATCCGGTCGATCGCGACGAAAAGAAAGGCTCATTGGCCGCGGCGCTCGCCGGCGGCGCGCCGTACCAAGGCGAGCATCGCGTGGTTTGCCCGGACGGAAGCGAGCGATGGCACGCGGTCGACGCCTTCGTGGAGCGACGCGCGGACGGCAGCGTATTGCGGTTGCTGGGCGTGGTGCGTGACCTCACCGATGAGAAGCGCCTGGAAACCGCGCTCCGCGAAAGCCAAGGGCGTTTGTCGACGGCTCTGGCCGAGTTAGCGGCGAGTGAAGCGCGATACCGTTTCCTTGCCGACAACTCGCGGGACGTCATTGCCCGGGTCGACGCCGACCTTCGCTACCTGTACATCACCCCATCGGTTACCGCCGTTCGCGGATGGAGTCCGGAGGAACTCGTCGGTCGGGCGATCTACGAGTTCATGCACCCGGACGAACGCCCGCAGGCGGAACGCGATGTGCCGGCTCGACTCGTTGCCGGCGAAGTCCCGCCGCCCGTTCGACTCGCGCGACTGAGATGCAAGGATGGATCGTATCGCTGGACGGAGACGATGGCCGAAATGACGTTTACTCACGGTCACGCCGACGGATACGTCATCGTGTCTCGCGACGTCACGGACCGACGGACGATGGAGCGGCGCAACGCGGAGGCGGCCAAGCTGGAGGGGATAGGACGGCTTGCAGGGGGCCTGGCACACGACCTGAACAACGTACTCACGGCGATTCGCGGGAACGCGGACCTCCTGCGTTCTTCGATCCCCGCGTCGACGATCGACACCGAAAGCATGGACGCGATCGAAACCGCGATTCGACAGGCCGAGGGAATCGCGCAACGACTGGTGCACCTGGCTGGCCGTCCGGATCGACAGCGGGCTCCCTTGGCCATCGACACGGCCATCGCCGGCATGGAGCCTGTTCTGGCGACGTTGGTCGAGCGCCCGCGCGTACTACTGATCCGTCCTGGTGCCCCGGGGGCAGCCGTCGTTGCCGACCGCGATGAGTTTGAACTGGCTATACAGCACCTGGTGAGCAACGCCGCCACCGCCATCGGAGACGCCGGAGCCGTTACCGTGCGGACGACCACGACATCGGTATCGGAGCACGACGCGATCGAGCACCTCCTCAGCGGCCGCTACGTATGCGTGAAGGTCGCGGACACCGGCGTCGGCATTCCACCCGAACTCCGCGACCGGATCTTCGAACCGTTCGCAGCCCGCTCGAAGCGGCGAGCCGGAGCCGGGCTCGGCCTCGCCACTGTGCGGAGTATCATGCGCCGACTGGACGGCGCCGTCACATTCGAGTCCAGCACGGGAGTCGGGTCGCAATTCGTCCTTTGGTTTCCGCTGCACGAGGCCACGCCTGACGCACAGCCAGTCGCCCCCGGACGCGATCCGATTTCACCGCCCACCTGTACATCACGCGCATTTCGTATCCTGCTCGTCGATGACGAGAGCGCTATCCTCCACGCGTGTATGCAGGCCCTGGAACGATCGGGATATCAGGTGGACGCCGCCGCCAACGGCGAAGATGCGTTGCGGCTGCTGGAGCGCGACGGCGAACGAATCGACATCCTCGTCACCGACCTCGCCATGCCCGGGATGGGCGGCGTGGCACTGCTGACGACCGCCAGTGCGCGTTGGCCACACCTGAGAAGGCTGGCGATGTCAGGCTATGCCGACGACCTCGCCCTCTATTCGGACCTGACCGAGGCAGGGGTTCCGTTCCTCAGCAAACCGTTCGGCGCCAAGCGGCTGCTGGACGCCGTGAGTGAGCTTCGGCGGAGCGCACGACGCTAGCCAGACGGGCGTTCGAAAACCGCCCGATCCGGTCGTTCTAGTCGGGCAGCACCGGCCTCGACATCGTTGTTCGCTCTGCGCATCCGACGCAACGATCGAGCGTCAAGCTGAACGTCATCCTGCGAGCGAGACCAGGACGCAACCTGCAACAATCAGTGACGCGCCAACTCGTCGCGGCGGTGTCAGCGCCTCGCCCAGATAGCGCCATCCGAAAATCACGCCGATGGCGATGCTCAATTGCCTGACGCCGATCACGTAGCTCGACACCCCACTGCGCAGTGCGAACAGGACGAGGAGGTACGAAACCGTGTTGAGCACGCCGACCTGCGCGATCGCGCCCCATCGTGCTGTCCATTCCTGCGCGATCGCCTCAGGCGTGTGGCGTGCCCACAGAAAGGCGGCATAGGCCGCGGCGACCGCTGCCGTATACGCATACAGATAGGCGAACGGCGGTATGGTCCTGACGGCGTGCTTGTCCCAGAGTGTGTAGACCGCCAGCACCAGTCCGGTAAACAGAGCCCACGTCAATCCGCGTCTGTTGACGTGTTCGCGGATCCCGCGGATCGCACTCATGCGAAGCTCTTTCAATTGCAGGGAGAGGACGCCAAGCAGGATCAGCGTCAGGCCGGCGGCCCCGGTTGCATCGATCCGCTCGCCCGTGAGCCACGAGCCGAGGAACGGCAGGAACAGCAGCATCGACCCACGGGAAATCGGATACGCGTAGGACAGGTCGCTGTGGCGATATGCCTGGCTCAGTGCCGTGTAGGTGATCAGCACGCCGACGACGGTTATCAGCAACGTGACTGCGACCACCGGCGTCTTCGGCATCGAGGGCAGACCCCAGACGACGAACGCCGGTGCGAAGACGACTGCCTCGGCGGCCTTGCTCAATCCGATGAACAGGTTGCCGCCGCCGGCGCGTTTGAAGAGGAAGTTCCAGTAGGCGTGCGTGAGGGCGGAGATGCAGATCAGCGCGATCGCCGCTGGCGTCACGGCACGACTCGGGCCTCACTTCCGCGCACACCAGCCAGCGCGGACACGACGAGGGCGACCCACTGCGGTCCGAGGTAGCCCCGGTCGCCATCGTCGTACGATTCCGTCATGGAGTGCGCGCCCCGACCCTGGCCCCCGCCATCGAGCGTGATGGCCGGCACGCCGAGACTCATCGGGATGTTGGCATCCGTCGAGCCCGCGCCCATTTCGGCCTTGAAGCCTAACGTCACTCCAGCGTTATAGGCGACTCTGGCGATCGGAGCCTCGTCCTTGCGCAGCGACGCCGGGCGGACGCCGCGGTCTTCAATGTCGACCGTCACCTTGGCCTTCGATTCCGGCCAGCGATCGTTTTCCTCCTTGAGCCCGTCGGCGACTGCCTTGCGGAACGTGGCATCGAGGCGCGCCAGCTCCTCGGCGGACTCCGAGCGCAGATCCACGTCCATCGCGCCCAGCGGCGAGATCGTATTCACTGACGTTCCGCCTTCCACGATGCCGACGTTGAAGGTCGTCTTGGGCGACGTGGGAACGCGCATGTCCGCCATCTTCGCGATTGCGCGTCCCATGGCATGGATCGGGCTGGGCATTCCGAAGGCGCCATAGCTGTGGCCGCCCGGTCCCTTGAACGACACCTTGTACCGGTTGGAGCCGACGGCACCGGTGACGATCCCCAGTCCCGTGCCATCCACGGCCACGACGTAGTCGATTCTGGTCGGCGGCTTCCTGAAGAGGTATCGGACGCCACGCAGGTTGCCCGGCCCTTCCTCTCCCACGTTGGCGATGAAGAGGATCGTCCCGTTGGTCTGGACCTTCGCCAGCTTGAACGCGCGTGCCACTGCCAGGATCGTGGCCAGTCCGCGGCAGTCGTCGCCGATCCCGGGCCCCTTCAAGAGCGTGCCGGCGCGCGTCACGGCGACATCCGTATCTTCCGGGAAGACCGTGTCAAGGTGGGCGTTCACCATCACCGTCGGACCGTCGCCTTCACCGCGGTATTCGCCGATGACGTTGCCGATCGAGTCGATCCGGACGTTCGACAGACCCAGCGACTCGAAGCGGCGCTTCATCTCGGCCGCCCGGCGCTCTTCCTTGAACGGGGGCGCCGGTATCTCGCAGATCGAGACCTGTTGCTCGATCGTCCAGGCGTTGTCTGCCTTGATGGTTTCGAGCGCGGCCTTGATCGCAGGGTGATCGGCGCGGACGGGAGGGATCGGCGTCTGGGCATCGAGCGCCGGCGCGGACAGCGCGGCAACCAGGGCGAACGACGCGAGTCTGAGGCAGGAGCGCATTACGAGACGGGGACAGGGGGGTCAGTAGCCCGAGAACAGGTCAGAGATTGCGCGTGCGTCCATATGCGCCGCCAGCGCGAGCATCAGGACGATCCGCGCCTTTTGCGGGTTCAAGCTGGACACGTTCACGAAGATGCCGCGATCGCCCGCCAGCGTAGCAAGCGAATCCGGGTAACTCCCGGCTCCCGTGCGTCCGCTTCCGGTGCGATTGCTGACAGCGATGAAGACACCAT
The DNA here is from genome assembly GCA_019186945.1 of Gemmatimonadaceae bacterium. Classification (GTDB taxonomy): domain Bacteria; phylum Gemmatimonadota; class Gemmatimonadetes; order Gemmatimonadales; family Gemmatimonadaceae; genus JABAQJ01. Next base: position 267,181 of record JABAQJ010000008.1, on the reverse strand, counting down.
TTTCCGTGGCGCGGCGGAGCGCGCGGCCGAGGGCTGGCGTGGACCCGCCCCGCCCGACTCCGGCGAGGACGATGCCCTTGGCGCCTGCCGCAACGAGCGCATCGGCGATGACCGAATCGGCGCCGATGTAGGCGTAGACGACGTCGACCCGCGGGAACTCGCCGATGCGATCGAGCGGGAAGCGGGCAGCGTGGCAGCCGGCCGGTTTCTCCCGGTAGAAATCGAGCGTATCCGGGTCCGCGACGCCGGCCGGCCCGGCATCGGGAGCAGTAAACGCGTTGAGCCGCGTGGTGTTCGTCTTGGCCACGTCGCGCGCGGCGAAGATCTCGTCGTTCATCAGGACCATCGTACCTCGACCGCGCGCCGCTGGCGCTGCGGCAACCCGGATGGCATTCCGCAAGTTGGCTGGTCCGTCAGCGCCAACGGCGTTGGCCCGCCGCATCGCTCCCGTCACCACGATCGGCGCGCATCCGCCGACCGTCAGGTCAAGGAAAAACGCGGTCTCCTCCATCGTATCCGTCCCGTGCGTGATCACGAAACCGGCCGGCGGGCGCGACCCACTGGACAACTCCACGATGCGCCCGGCCAGCTTCCGCCACATCTCGTGCGTGATCGAACCGGACGCGAGGTTGCTGAACTGCTCGACTGTCACGTCGACGCGCTCGCCGATGTCGCCGATGCCGGTCACCAACTCCGCGCCGGTGCGCCGTTCGGTTCCGTTCCCGAGGTTGGAGATCGTCCCGCCGGTCGCGATCACGTGCACACGCGGTTTGTCCTGCGCGTTCCCCGTGACCGCCACGAACACCGGCAAGAGTAGCCACACGACGGCACGGCGGCGCATCATCGTGCTCCGGCGCCCAGCGGCGCAGCCTCTGCCATTCGCGCGACCAGCGCCTCGTGCAGCTGCCGAGCGATCGGTCCGGGCACCCCGTCACCGACGACGGCGCCGTCCAGTCGGACGATCGGCATGACGTCGCTCGTCGTTCCCGTAAGAAACAGCTCGGTCAGCTGCGGTACCTCATGCGTGTAGATCGGCGTCTCGTTGACCGGGAAATCGAGCCCCTTCGCCAGCTCCACCACCAGGTCACGCGTCACGCCCGGCAGAACAAAATTGGAGTTCGGGTACGTCCGCAATTCGCCGTCCAGCACACCGAACACGTTGGTGTGCGATCCCTCCGTCAGCACCGCTCCACGGACGAAGATCGACTCGAACGCGTCGTGATCGGCCGCGTGCTGCTTCGCCATCACGGCCGGGAGCAGGTTGACGGTCTTGAGATCGCACCGCGACCAGCGGTAGTCGGGATAAGTCACCGCGCTCACCCCAGCCGCACGCTTCTCGTCAGGCGGCAGGAACCGCGTTGCCGACAAGTAGACGGTGACCGGCGTCCCCGCCGGCGGAAAATGATGCGTGCGCGGCGCGGCGCCGCGCGTGATCTGCAGGTATACGTAGGCCTCGCCGTCGGTCAGGCCATTCTCGCGCAGCAGACGCAGATGCGCGTCGATCAACGCCTCCGACGACATCGTCACGTTCAGGCGCAACTCCCGGGCGCCGCGCCACATCCGCTTCAAGTGCCGCCCGCTTTCGAAAAGGCGGCCGCCCACGACCCGGGTGACCTCGTAGATCCCGTCGCCGAACAGGAAGCCGCGCTCGTCGACCGACAGCTTCGCCTCCTCGCGCGGAAGAAACTCTCCATTGAGAAACACGACGCTGGCCATGCAAGTCGTCCTTGGGTGGGGAACCGTGACTGCGTCGGGATCCCTTCGGCGACCGCCTGCCCCGACCGCGGGAAGTCTAGCGCCGGAACGCATGGTCCGCAAAGCACCGGCGCACGACGACTCCATGCGTCGCCGCACGCCCTGCAAAGTCGTTAGGCCTACCGCTTCGCCAGCAGTTCCTCGATCAGATCCAGGGCCCTCGGGTCCCCGGATTGTCCGAGCCAGAACAGCGCCCGCTTGCGCATGGCCGGATCCTTGTTCGTCTTGACGACACGGATCAACGCCGGAATGCCTTCCTCCGCCGGTCTCCGGGAAAGCGCGAAAATCGCGCTTTCCCGAACCTCCCTGTCGAGCGTGACCTCGCCCACTAGATCATCGAGGCCGCGCGTAGCCGGCTCTTCCGCCGCCTGCCCCAGCCAGAATACAGCGTTCTTCCGCGTCTCCCTCGGACGTGATTCGTCGCGCGCGAGCGCAATCAGCGACGGCCAGACGGTCACCGAATCGACGACCGTCAGCGGAAACACCACGTCGCGACCGGGCCGGCCGCCGTCCGTCTGCGCCAGCTTCAACAAATAGCCTGACGCGCGCGCCGCGCTCACGATACCGAGGTCAGTCGCGTCGTCCCTCTGTCGCCACCGGCCACCCACGTGAAAGCGAAGCGCGGTCACGGCTCCACGTTCGACGTCCAGCACCACTCTGCCTGGTCCAGGTTCGCACTCGACGTCGTACTCCACGTCCCGGGATGACCGACTGCTCCCTTTTCGGAGATCCGTCGACTCCCCGCGACGTGGCGTCGTGATGCCACTCCCATTCCCGCACACTCCTTCGCGCAACGCGAAACTGAACCGGACTTGTCCGTCCCGCGTTTTCGCAACCGCGTCGTCGATCGATTGCGCGGTCGCCAGACGAGCCCACGCGGCGAACAGCGCGCTCGCGACCAGGCGTGGCCTGCGCGATGGAATGATCATCTCGAGATCAGTTCCTCCAGGAACCTGGCAACTCGTGGATCTTTCGACTGCGAGAGCCAGAAGATGGCTCTCTTGCGCAGTTCTGCATCTTTCTCGTTGCGGGCGATGTCCAGCAGGCGATCCACCGCCTCGGAGTCCCGCCGCTGCGAAAGCGCGAAGATGACCTGCTCCTTCATTTCCTTGTCGCGAAGCTGTGCGTACAGTTTGCCTAGTTCCTCGGTCGAGACCGTACGCGTGCGGGACGCAAGGAAGAGCGCGTTCTTTCGCAGCGCCGTGCTCTCGCGTTCGTTGGACACTATGCCGAGTATCCACGACTTGGTCTCCGGGCTCCGATGTCGGGACGCAGCGAACACTATCTTCTCCTTCAGCGCCGGATCGTCGATTTTCTCGTAGAGATCGCGGAGGAAGCCGGCGTTGGCGCCGCCACGCTGCTGCCCGAGCCAGAAGATTGCCTGCTCGCGACGATCGCGAGACAGCGACGTGTTGAGCGCGGCATCCCGCAGCGCTTGCTGGGCACGCTCGCTGTTGTGCTGGGAAAGACCGAAGATCGCCTTGTCCTGCAACTCGCCATCGGTCGCGTTCTTGAGGACGTCTTCGAGCATCGCCACGGCGCGCTCATCGCGCATCTGGCCCAGCCAGAAGAGCGCCAGGCCGCGCACCTCCCGATCGGGATCCGTCTTGGCGGCGTCGAGCAGCATGTCGGCGGCCCTGGGGTTGGCTTTCTGCGCCACCAGGAACACCGCCTTGCGGCGAAGTCCGACAGAGCAGGCGTCACGCCGAGCCAGCACCTTCTCCAGAATCGGCAAGGCGCGATCGGCATCCATCTGCATCAGCGCGTTCAGGGCCGCGATGCGCTCGTCATCGTCGTCGTCCTCCGAAGGGCACTGCGTCTGCTGCGACGAACGGCCGCGGGTGGGGTTGGAGCCGGCGGATGCCAGATCCTCGACCTCGGTGGCGCAGCGTTCGTCGCCACGCCGGGCGAGTTCGCCGCAGATGCGCACTCGCAGTGTGCGAGCGTCCCCCTGTACGCGCGATTCCGGATACGCCCTGGACAGCGTTTCCAGACTCGACAGCGCCGTCCGCAGGTCCCCAGTGTCGCCGGCGCGATACAACGCGAATGCCCGGAAGTAGAGAGCGTCGCCGGCATAGCGCGTCTTCGGGTACCGCGTCGTGATCTGGTCGAACAGCGACGCGGCATTGCGATAGTCGCCACGGCCCAGCGCCTCCCGGGCGCGACGATAAAGAGAATCGGCAGGAGAGTCCTGGACATCGCCTGGGAACGACCGGTAGCGCCAGTCGGCACCGAAGTTCCGCTCGGGATATCCATCCGGGAGCGCGGCCTCCTCCGGGGCGGCAGGATAGCGCGGCTCGACGTGTGTGTCCTTCGCGCGTGGGAACCGACTGCGGCCCTGCGCGCCTGCCGCCGTGGCGGCCGCGCACGTCACCACCAGCAGCGGGACGAGCAGTCGGAAACAGGGGGGCTTCATATGAACACGCTCCTAGGATCCACCAAAGACCCCGGCAGGGATTGACGTACGGAGGCGGGTCAACAGGTGCTCGCGTTTGAGCGAGCGGTCGATCAGTACGCGGTCTGCAGCCGGCGCGCTGTCCGGCAACTGCACGATCTGGACGAGCACGAGTTCGAGGTCCTGGAGCAGCAGGCGACGCGCGGGATCCACGGCTGCCGACGCATCCATCATCAATCGGGTGGTGCCTAACACGTCGCGGGCCCACTCGCGAACATGGACATCGGAGCCCGCTGGTGCCCCGCCGCGGTACGCGACCAGGAACGCCTCGGCGTTAGCCATGTGCGTCTGCAGGGCCGCATCGAACGTTCCCGTGAACCCGGCCGTGGCCAGGCCAGCCGTCATGGTTTGCCGCGACGGATCGGGACGGGCGCGGCCCGCCCACCAGTAACCGGACCCGAGGCCGATCGCCAGCAGCAACGCCGCCGCGACTGCATACGCCGGCCACGTCCGCGGCCTGCGAAGTCCGCGTCTTCTCGTCGACGCATTCGCCAGTCCCTGTTCTATCGCGGTCCACATCTCGTCGCGCGGTACACGCCCCGGGCGATGGTACTCGCCCGCCACCTGCTGCAACCACGCGTCGAATCGCTCCTCGTCGGTCATGCGCTCCATACTCCTGCGAACGGCGCCAGCCACTCCCGCAAGCGTCCACGCGCCCGAAACAGCTGCGCCTTGGACGTGCCCGGCTGGATACCCAGCGCCTCGCCAATTTCCTCGTGCGTATAACCCTCCACGTCGTGCATCAGGAACACCGCTCGATAACCCGCGGGAAGCCTGTCGATTGCTTTCTGCAGCGCCTCCCGGAGATCCGGCTCCGCCGAGTCCGGGCCCATCACGCCCGAGGAGTCCACCTCCTCGATCGCCGTCTCGCGAGTACCGATGCGGCGTACTTTCCGGAGCCCGTTCAGCGACACCGTCGTCGCGATGGCATGAAGCCAGGTACTCAGTCGCGCTTCCCCTCTGAATCCGGACAGCCGTTCGAATGCACGAATGAATGTTTCCTGCGTGAAGTCACGGGCAAGATCCTCGTCGCCCGCCAACCGGTATGCCAGGCGATACACGCGATCCACGTGGGAGTCGTAGAGGGCCCGTTGCGCAACCCGGTCCCCGCCCGCGGCGCGTGCGATCAGCTCAGCTTCGTTCACCGCGTCGGTCTCCGAGTGGCCGCGTTGGCGATCCACTGATCGTCTGGTTCGGGCGTGTGACACGACGAACACGCTAACGGTTGCGTCGCCCCGCGTCGAACCAGGCGGCAGCAGCGTCGTCGCCTCTGGGCGGCGTGCCTCACGGCCAGCGGGATGGCGCTGCATATTCTGCCGCCATGGCGACTTCGACCCGCTTGGCCGAACCGGCGGCCCTTCCTCCGATGCGTCCCAGCAAACCCGAACCCGAGGGTGCTCTGTGGCGATGGGCGATCGTGATCGGGACCGCGGTTCTCATCCTGCTTGCCCCACTCCCGGACGGAATCACCCCGGCCAGTTGGCGCCTGCTCGCGATCTTCACGGCTACTATCGTCGGGTCGATCGCACGCCCGGCGCCGGCAAGCTCGATCGTGCTGTTCGGAGTTACGGCGCTGGCGCTTACGGGGACGATGACGCCGACGGATGCGCTCAAGGGGTATGCGGACCCGATCGTTTGGATGGTGCTCTGCGCTTTCTTCATTTCGCGGGCCGTGATTCGCACGGGTCTGGGCCGGCGGATCGCGTTCCTGTTCATTCGCGCGCTGGGCAGGCGATCGCTCGGCCTCTCCTACGCGCTTGTCTCCACGGACGCGCTGCTGGCATCGTTCGTACCGTCGAACGGCGCGCGCGCCGGGGGCGTCATCTTCCCGGTCACGGACAGCCTGGCCGACGCCTACGAGTCGCATCCCGGGCCCACACGACGGCGTCTTGGCGCGTTCCTGATGGTCGCCGTCTACCAGAGCGACGTCGTCTGCAGCACCATGTACCTGACGGGACAGGCGTCGAACGTGCTGATCGCCAAGTTCGCCGCGGCCACCACGGGGATCGAACTCACGTACACGAGATGGATCGTCGGCGGCATCGTGCCCGGCATTGCGTCGTTACTTCTCGTACCATTAGTCATCTACAAGCTGTTTCCGCCCGACGTCACGCACACGCCGCACGCGACGGAGATCGCGCGCGCCGAACTCGCGCGCATGGGACCTATGTCGCGGGACGAACGGGTGACGATGGCGGTGTTCGCGCTCGTCGCCGGACTGTGGATGACGATGTCCGTGCACCGGATCAACTACGCGGTCGTTGCGCTGTTCGGCGTTTGCGTCCTGCTGGCGATGAAGGTGCTGTCGTGGGACGAGGTCGTCGGAGAGAAACCCGCGTGGGATGTGTTCATCTGGTACGGTGGGCTGGTGCGAATGGCGGAGGCGTTGGGCGAGACTGGCCTGACGAAGCGATTCGCGGAACTGACCGCCGGATATACGAGCGGGATGGCATGGGGGGCGGCGCTGGCGATCCTTCTCCTCGTGTACTTCTACGCGCACTACGGGTTCGCCAGCATCACAGCGCACGCGACGGCGATGTACACGCCCTTCCTCGTCGTCGTGGTTGCCGCCGGCGCGCCACCACTCCTGGCCGTGCTGATGCTGGCGTACTTCTCGAACCTCAGCGCCTGCCTCACGCACTACGGCACGACTCCGGCACCCATCTACTTCGGAGCCCACTACACGACGCAGCGCGAGTGGTGGCGACTTGGCTTCATAGTGTCCCTGGTGACGATTTCAGTCTGGACCGTACTCGGACTTGGCTGGTGGAAGGTTCTGGGATGGTACTGAGCGACATCGAGACACCGGCGGCTATCGTCGACCTGGATCGACTGGAGGCCAACCTGGACCGCATGGCGCGCTACACGACGCGTCACGGCCTGGCGCTGCGACCGCACGTGAAGACGCACAAGTCCGTTCGCGTTGCTTCCGCTCAGGTGCGACTGGGTGCCGCCGGCCTGACGTGCGCGACACCACGCGAACTGGAAACCATGAGCGCTGTCGCGACGGACCTCCTGCTCGCATATCCACTCCTCGGACGCGGCAAACTGTCACGCGCGATGGCCCTGCCAGCAGACGTGCGCCTCACCGTGTCGCTCGACTCGCCCGAAGCCGTGATGCAGCTGGCTGATGCCGCCGCGTCGGCCGGTCGCGAAGTCGGCGTCTACGTGGAAATCGACGTGGGGATGCGCCGCGTTGGCGTCACCGGCGTGGATGACGCCATCGCCCTTATCCGCCAGATCGAACGATGCAAGTCCCTGGAATACCGCGGCGTTGCCTTCTACCCGGGACACATCCGCGAGCGCATCGCCGACCAGGAGGAAGGCCTGGCCCGACTGCGGGCGGACCTCACGCGCTCCCTGGAGCGCCTGGAATCGGCCGGCTGCCGGCCGCCGGTCGTGAGCGGCGGATCGACACCGACCGTGTGGCGGTCGCACGAGATCGCCGGCGTGACGGAAATCCGGCCAGGAACGTACGTCTACAACGATCGGGGGACGGCCGAGATCGGCGCCTGCGAGTGGGAAGACTGCGCGTTCACGGTTCTCGCGACAGTCGTGAGCACGGCGGTTCCCGGACAGGCGGTCATCGACGCGGGGAGCAAGGCGTTAGGCAGGGAGCCATTGCGGGGCGTCGCCGGCGAGGGCTTCGGCGCGCCGATCGATCGCCCTGACGCGGTGGTCGTACGAATGTCGGAGGAACATGGCGTGCTGGATGTGAGCGGCACGTCGTGGCGGCCGCGGGTTGGAGAGCAGGTACGACTCGTTCCCAACCACGTGTGCGTCGTCGTTCACCTGAACGACACTATGATCGGCGTCCGCAACGACGAAGTGAAAGAGACGTGGCCCGTCGACGCCCGCGGTCGTGGCGGAGCGCCACCCGCGGGATCGCTGGGCAAAGCGGCAGCCAAGTCAGGTTGAAAGCCAGTCGCACGCGCGTTCGGCTATTTCGCGAAACGTGCCAGCGAGAACGCGGACACGTCGAAGGCCGGTGCCCGGTCGGCCAGTAGATCGGCGACGCACTCGGCCAACACGCTCGCGAACTTGAATCCATGCCCGGAACAGGGACTCATCACGATTACGCCGGGGATTGCCGGATGCCGGTCGACGATGAAGTCGCCATCCGGTGTATTCGTGTATAGACACGTCACCGACCCGCGATGGTGCCCCTTCGCGTACGGCATGAAGCGGCGCAGCATGTCGCTGATCCGCGCCAGTTCGTCGGCCGAGACGGTGCGATCGACGTCGTCGGGCGTGGTGATCGCCCCGCCGTGGTGGAGTCCCACTTTCACGCCGTCACCCGCGTCGGGCAGACTGAAGAAGTACTGGCTTTCCTTGTACTCCCAGATCGTGACGGGCATGCGGTCCATGCCGAAGGACGCTTCGTCGCGCGAGGGATCGAACCAGTGCGAGACTTGTCGCTCGATCGTGAGAGGGAGCGACAGGTCGCCGAGCAGTTGTGGCATCCAGGCTCCCGCCGCAACGATCGCCTGCGGCGCTTCGTAGACGGCTTGCTCCGTGGCGACTCGCACCGATCCTCCCGCGGGCTCCACGCTGCGGACCGGATCGCCGACCTTGAACTCTGCGCCCTTCAGCCGTGCCAGCTCAAGGTACGCTTCGATGATAGGCTCGGCGAACAGTACACCGGCGCGCAGCTCCAACACGCCGACCCAGTCGTCAAATGGGGTCAGACTCGGAAATCGCCTGTGCAGTTTCCCTGCGGACAGCACTTCGTGCGGAATGCGGTACCGCATGGCGCTGTCGAGGGCGCCAGTGACCGTGGCGCTCTCCGGGGGCCCGATGTACACGCCACCCGTCTTGCGAAGAAATGTCTTGCCGCCCGCGTCCCGTCCCAGCTCTTCCCAAAGCTGATAGGCGCGCCGGACCAGAGGCACATACAGCGGATCCTCGAAATACGCCTCGCGGATCATTCGCGTGTTGCCATGCGACGAGCCATTCTGGTGCGGGGGAACGAATCGGTCCAGTCCGAGGACGCGATGACCGCGGCGGGCAAGCGTGTATGCCGCGGCGCATCCCATGACGCCGAGTCCGACGACGATGACGTCGTACGGCCTGCTCATCGATCCCGCCGCACGGCCGAGGCGAGCGCCTTCGCTTCGCGCACGGCGGGACATTCCTTGCCGTGATCGGCGCAGTACCAACCGTGGTGGTCGAGGAAGACCTGGTGCACCGACTTCTCCCGCTCGAACCTGACCGTGAACAGCTTCTGCACCCGCGTCGCCGCTCCAACGGCGACCTTGGGGTCCAGTTGTTGTACCTGCACGTTCCGGGGAAAGAAGTCGAACTGGAGCGAGGTGGACGGAGGCACGGCAGCACGGCGGAGGAGGCGGCGAGTCGGCCCGCGGGTGCAATTCTACTCGGTTGCGCGGGGAGGGGGAGCCCCTGAGTTTCCTGCCATGCCCACGCCTCCCGCATCGACTCCGATTCGAGTCACCAGGTACCCACTGCTCCCCGTGGCCTTCGCTGCCGCCGGACTGCTGCGTATCGGCGCACGAGCGGTCGACGCAACGCGGCTCGACTACGTAGCCACACCGCTGGCGACGATCCTCGTGATCGCCATCGCCTGGACGGACCCCGGCGATGAAGGCGATTCGTATCGTCGCTTCGTCCTTGCCGGCCTTGTGTTCTCTCTGGTGGGCGACGTCTATCTCATGCTGCCAGGCGATCGGTTCCTTGCGGGGCTCGTGGCCTTCCTCTTCGCCCATGTGTCGTACACCGTGGCATTCACGCGCGATGGCGGTTTCACGGGGTCGCCGGTCGTAACGCTTCCGTTCGCGATTGGCGGCTCGCTGGTGATGACGGCGATCTTGCCGGGTATCGGTGACGTCGCACTGCCGGTGTTTCTGTACGCTCTGGTGCTCCTGACCATGGCGATGCAGGCTGTGGAGCGGTGGCGCCGTCACGCGCACGCCGGCGCTCGCTTGGCCGCGTGTGGCGCCGTTGCATTCACGATTTCCGATGCGACGTTAGGCATTGCGCGCTTTGCCGGCGGCTTTCCGGGATCGGACCTGGTGGTAGCGGCGTCTTACCTGACTGCACAATATCTGATCGCGCGTAGTTCTGGCGCCCGATGGCTGAGTCGCCAGCGAGCGGCCCAGGTGTCCTGAACGCCACCCGCAATGCCGATACCCGGAACGCCGGAGAGCGTGCTGTTCGAGTCATGTGTCGATTCCGTGTCGTCGGCGCTCTCCTCGGCCGCGGGCGGCGCCAACCGCATCGAGCTCTGCGACAACCTGATCGAAGGCGGGACGACGCCCAGCACGGGAACGATCGCACAGTGCATCGAGCGCGTGTCGATTCCGGTTTGTGTCATGATCCGCCCACGCGGGGGCGATTACCTCTACGATGCCGACGAGGTCGCCGTAATGGAGCGCGACATCCGCGTAGCGCGTCAGCTGGGAGCCGCAGGCGTCGTACTTGGAGCCCTTGCGCCTGACGGTTCGGTGGACCTTGCGCTTACCGAGCGCCTTGTCGAAGCGGCACGCCCGCTCCCGGTAACGTTCCATCGGGCTTTCGATCGTTCGCGGAACCTCCAGCAGTCGCTGGAGGTGTTAATCCGGCTCGGTGTCGACCGCGTACTGACATCAGGGGGGATGTCTTCTGCGATCGAGGGGGCGGAAACTCTCGGACAGCTCGTTGTGGCTGCCGGGAGCGCGCTGACGGTGATGGCGGGCGGCGGAGTCCGGCCGAACAACGTCGGCGAGGTCGTCCGGCGCTCTGGCGTACGCGAGGTTCACGCGCGGCTCGTTCGTCGCGTCGACAGCCCCATGCGTTACCGCGGCGGTCCCGGATTGTCCCGGCGGGTATCTCCAACGGAGGAGTGGCGAGAGGTGACCTCTCGAGACGAGGTGTCGGCGATGATGCGCGCCCTCGATACCCTGCCCTGGAAGACGCCGGCACGAAGCGCTGCATCGCCTCCGTCGTCTACGCTTCATGGCTGCTCTGGATGACGGTGTTGGCGCACTGGAATGCACCGCACACAACTAGACATGACGCATCATCTCGTCCGTTGTGCCGTACGTCCCGCGTCCGCACGACGCAGCGTTTCGCTGCACCGGCCCAGGACGTGTTCGTGTAGATTCGGTGGTGCTTCGTCCCGAGGTTCTCGTGCACTTCTCTTCCTCGTCCATCCTCTCCGCCCGTCGCGCTCGACCACTCTTTCTGGCGACGCTTGCTTCGCTCGCCGCGTTCGGCATCCCGCTGCGAGCCGGCGCCCAGGACGTCATCGACGCCCGAGCCGCGGCCGAGATACACAAGCGCTACCTGAACGATCTCGACACACTGCACACGAAGATCATGGCGCTGGCGAACGCCATCCCAGAAGACAAGTATGGCTGGCGGCCGGCTGCCGGCGTTCGCTCGATCGCCGAGGCGTTGATGCACATTGCCAGCGAGTGGTACTTCTTCACGCCGCAGTCGGTGGCGATGGGCCCGCCCGCGGACTTCGGCTCGCCACGCGAGACTCTGCCCAGGCTGGAAAAGATTACCGCCAAGGCCGAGGTAATCGACCAGCTGGACCGATCGTGGGCGCACTGTCAGCAGCAGCTGAAGGCGGCAGATCCGTCGAAGTTGACGGGGGTGTACAAGCCGTGGAACACGACCTTCGCTGAAGCGGCGTTCGTGATGGCCGGCGACCTCCATGAGCATCTTGGCCAGATGATCGCATATGCGCGATCCGTGGGCGTCAAACCGCCGTGGAGCAAGTAGCAACCGGCTGACCGCCACGGCGCGGTTACGCGGCGTGATCGCCGCGCTGTGCGATGTCGCGCCAGTGACGATGGCTATCTGGCGGGAATGCGAACTGTCAGACGCTGGCCGTCACGGTGGAGCGACGCGCCGCGGAACGACAGCATCGCCTCGCCGATCTTCAGCTTGAGAGCGTCGCCGGTTTCCTCTACCACCGGCGCCTGCTGCAGTCCTGTCATCACAACGCGCCGAACACCGGAGAAGAGCGGATGGTTGCCCGCGGCTTCGGTCAGTACCGCGTGGCCGATGGACTCGAACACGCCCGCATCGTTCTGTAGCTTGATGTAGCGCATGTGGAGCACGGCGGTCGCCGATAGCCTCGCGACATTGAGTGGATCGAATCCACTGACATCCAGGCTGCGGCCAGCATCGATGACCACGCTCCATCCCGGCCGAGTCAGGTAGTCTTTGCCCATTGTCGCAAGAGTGCGCCGCAGCTTCTCGATATCCCGCACGGCAGTCGCGCGCGCCTGTTCTCGTTCCAGCGATGCGAAATCGCATCGCGGCACGGCAGCCCGCCCCACCGCCGCCTTCCGGAGCGCATCGTCGACCGACGCAGCACTGTCCGCCAACTCCAACTCCTGCCGCCATGACGGATGCAGACGATCGAGCAACTGGCCCATGGCGGCACCGGCGGCGTAGACGCGATCGCGGACTCCAGATGGCGCGAACTCAGTCGTCGGCATTGCCGACAACGCGTCCGTACCGGCGGCCCGCAGCTGTACATACTGCGCGGTCCCCTCATTAAGCTCGCTTCGCCTCTCGTACGCGGCGGCGTCAGCGCCAATCGCCGCAAAACGGGCGTTGCGCGTTCCCATCGCGACCGATGCCCAGCATGCCGCTGTTGCCTCGTCAGGTGCGGCAAGGGCGCGACGCAGAGCCTCGAATTCGAGTCTCCGCGCGGCCAGAGCGTCCACCTGTTCCCACGGGTAGGTGAACAGCGTTGCCTCGTTGGCTTGCCACGACGGGTGTCGTATCCGTTGAAATGCGTGAAACGCTTCGTGAGCGGCAACGCTCGCCCAACCGGCAGCGTTTCGCTCGGTCTGCTTCGGGATCAGGGTGGCCACGGTACGCCCGCCGATCGTCGCCGTCGAGTTGGCCGTCACCGCAGGATGGCGTCCCTCCATGACGAGAATGCCGGGAGCGATCGGAATCGAGGCGAACTCCGCTGGTGGCGATGGGTGGTGGGCGAGCCAGGTGCGCGTGCCGTCGAAGATCGCGAGGGGAATCGTGTCGGGGCGAAATCCGGGCCAGAGGTCGGCACGAGCGATCCGGTCGAACGCCTCGATGACATCGAGCGCCGGAACGCGCGTCTGGCGGGATCTCATGGCATCAGGCGCAACGAAAACGCACAGCAGCAGGAGTGCGAACTTCGATCGTAACATGGTTCGGTGGCGAGTCGATGTGCGGCAACACCGCATGAGTCCCGACCCTCGAGTGTACGGTTGCCCCGCACGCTCGCTCGCACCCGCACGCGCGCGGGAACGAGCCGCCCCGAAGGTACGTCGATCAGAGTATGGTCCGCGGCAGCGGCAGGTTCAACGGAGCGGGTATCCCCAGTTCGGCAGCGGCCGGCAGTCGCCTGGTCCGCCCGAACTCGCGTCGCGCGTCCCGGACCTTGTCGATGCGGGATATCCAGAGTTGAGTCGAGGCGTCGAACCTGGCTGTAACGTTCGTAATCCAGTAGGGACGGTTCTCGTGGCCCCAGGCCTCGCGGTACAGCTCTCCCGTAAGGGCGTACATCTCGCGAATGTCGTCGAGCCAGCCGCCGATTCCCGTCATCTCTCCCAGTTCGCGCCCCACCGCACTGGGCGCTCCGCTGGCGAAGTCGAACGCGTCGGCGTACGCTTGCGCCGACAGCTCGGACATCTGGAACTTCATGCCGATACCGTCGATCCGGCGAGCGCCCAATTCCATCGCCTCGATCGCACTGCGATTCCTCAGTCCCGGCTGGCTTCGCGCGCGCGCCAGGGCAACGATCGCCTGCTCGGCATGCAGGCGTAGCTCGCGCGCCGCCGGGAGAAGCTTGCTGGCAACATGTCGCCCCTCGGCGGACCACGGGTCGAGCCAGAACAGGTAGTTGTCCGCCTCACCGAGGCCAGCGCTATCGAGAACCTGGTGCGCCATCATCAGGTGACGCTGTGCCTCATCGACGCCGCCCGTGGTGTCGTTATGGATCGCTCGGCCGAATGCGCGCTGGAAGACGTCGATGCGGCTCTCGCCCTGCTGCCAGCTGGCGGCGGCCCCGAAGGCGACGCCATACCATACCTGCTCGAAGAGCGTGTCGCCATCGTCATCCCATGTCGTATTCAGGACACCCGAGGAGCCGAGCCGCTGGCCGTCGCGTACGAAACCCTGGATGTTGGCAAGGCCGATCGCGAAGTTCGGGTATACGCGATTCCAGTTGTTGACGCCGGGGGCGACCCACGTGTCCATGCCCACGGCGCGATACGGTTCGATCTGTCGTGCGAAGCCATCCCTGGACCAGTAGTTCCATGCCACGGCGATCATGTCTCCTGGCAGATCGCGGACGAGCTCCGGATGGTTTTCGGCGACGTCGCCCCAGAAGAGGAGTCTCTTGCCAGGGCGGCGGATGACACGTTCGATCCGGGTGAGGAAATCGATGTAGACGCGACCCATGCCAAGGGAGTCGACAGCGGCGCGCGACCGCCCGCGCCCCAGCTCAAACGTCTCGTCGGCGCCGATATGGACGAACGGTCCGGGGAACAGCGTGTCGATCTCCGCGAACCAGGACGCGATCAGGGACATCGCGGACGAGTCGTCCGGGGCCAGGACGTGGCCCTTGTCGATGACGCCTAACGGGGAGTAAGTCTCGTACTTGAGAACGTGATGCAGATGCCCGAACGCTTCCTGTTCGGGGACGATGACGATGTGGCGCTGGGCGGCGAAGGCAACCAGTTCGCGAACGTCTTCACGCGTGAGCGCGCCGCCGCGTGGAGCGATCAGCGGATTGGCGGCGTATGCGAGCGTATGCTCGAAATACGGCGAGTAGACGTTGAGTTTGAGCTCCGCGAAACGCTGGATCTGCGCCTTCTGATAGGCGAGCGTCGGAACCGGGCCGCGCGAGAGATCGTCCTGCACGCCGCGCCAGCGCATGGCGGGCCAGTCGCGGATCGTGGCGCCAAGGATGCGGGCCGACATACCCGAGCCGGTCAGGAGTTGTTTCAGCGTTTGCACGCCGTAGAAGAGGCCGGCGGCCGAATTGGCGACGATCTCTACGCGGGCCGGTGCCGTGCGGAGCTCGTAGCCTTCCTCATCGAGGGCAGCGTCGCAGCGCGGTGGGGGGTTGCCTGAGGTCGGTGGAGGCGGGCAGAGCGATCGTCGCGTGAGGACGATGCGCACCGGCGCTCCGGACCGGACGGATACGCCGCGTTCGCGGAGGGCAGACGTCAGGTCGGCGGCGGCGAAGCGATCGTGGCTGTTCGGTGGTACGATGACGGCGACGCCGCGGCCGATGGGAACCACAGGCCGCGGAGCGAGTTCGCGCGGGATGGGGATGAGAGCGTATTCGCTGTCTGGCGCCGTGGGGCGCGGAGGGTCGAGGACGCTGGCAGATGGGATAATCTGCCGCACGGGGTCCGGCGTGCGAACGATGACGGGTGCAGCGGAATGGTTGCGCGGTTCGGCGGAGGCGGCGCTATACTCTGTTTCGGGGGGAGGGCCCCAGCCGGCAGCCACAACCGTGGCCACCGCCAAGTGCCGTCCGCCGCTCAATTGCCGGAACCGAGACATTACGGTCGTTGCGCACCAACGTGTCCACCGCCACCCTTCCGGCGCCGAAGTCCGGCGCCCATTGGCATCCAGTACCCTTGTCACAGTCCCTCCTGACCAGCCAGCGTAAGTGCCTCAGGCAAGGCCGCAAGAATGCCCGCCAGCACCACCTGTGTACAGGCCCGCGCCTCCCGTCACGGCCGCATGGATTTCGAACCCAACGCCATCCAGACTTCAGTCGCAACCCTACACCGGAGATTCCAGTGCCCCCCATCGCAATCCGCCGGAACATCGTCCTCGCTGCGTTTGCCATCGGCGCTTCGGTCACCCTCCTCCCCGGCAGCGGCCGAGCCCAGTCCCTCTCCGCAGACGATGCCAACCAGCTCAGATCCTCACTCCTGGGAGACCTCGAGGTCTTGCGCGGCAAGTTCGTCGGCCTCGCCGAAGCGTTTCCCCAGGACAAGTACAACTGGAAACCCATGGAGGGCGTGCGCTCCGTAGCCGAAGTCCTCATGCTCTCGGCCTTCGAAGGCTATTCCTTCATCCCCACATCGTTCGGTGGGAAACGCGCGGACCTCGGCAATCAGGACGCCGCTGCCAAGCTGCGAGCGCTGACCGACAAGGCACAGGTCATCGAACACGTCAATAAGGGATTCGCTCACGCCAAGTCCGAGCTCGAGTCGATCGACGCCGCCACGCTCGGTGCATCGAGGAACCTGTTTGGCCAGATGCGGTCTGCCACGTCGATCGCGCTCGTCGTGTATGGCGATCTGCACGAGCACCTGGGACAGCTCATCGCCTATGCTCGCATGAACCAGATCGTGCCTCCATGGAGCAGGAAGGAGTAACGGCTGCCTGACGCCAGGCGCGCGCCGGCACCCGGCGCACGCCCGGTGCTCTCGCAGTGACGTCGGCGCGCGTGCCTGACGATCGCATCGCGCGGTGTTAGCGCGGGCGCAGCTCGCCCAGTGCGCCGCGGTTCGCCCTACGGCAATGGCTCGATGATCAACAGTCGGCCGCGTCCGGGAGCGATGACGATTGTCTCCCGTGGCAGGAACGTCGCCGCTTCCTGGAAGTTCTCGATCGCGGGCGAGCGCAGTCTCGCTCGGGCAGGATCGATGCGCAGGGCGTTCCAGTCGATTTGCAGCTGTACGTTCACGGCGTCAGACGCCCAGCTTGCCATCGCGATCATCGCCTTTCCGTCCCGCTGGTAGGTGGTGGCGAGAACGTCGCTGTTCCCGGTCTTCACCGGTGCGTCGGGCGACCACCATCCGATCATTCGACTCTGGTCCATGCCGAAGTCGTCCCATGCGCGCCAGAGCGGCGATGGATCGCCAGACCAAGGCAGGCGATTCGTCATTCCGAAGGTCATGCCGCGCCACGGGTTCCCTCCCTTCTCCAGCATCTCACCCATCAGGCCAAACGGGATTCCCGAGAGCTCTACCAGCCAGTATTCCGGTTTCGAGTCGTAGTCGAAGTACTCGCCGAACCAGAGTCGGTTCAGGAACGGGAAGTGCTCAAGGTACAGGTTCGCACTCGACGCATAGCCGTCACGAGGGTTGTACTGGTTCGCCGAATGCAGGTCGATCAGGGCGCGCGGGTTGCCGCGATCCAGGACCTTGCGGACGCGTTTCATGGTCGTGCGATCGAACGCGACGTCATCGATGTACAGACCGTCGATGCCCACGTTCCTGACGAGCCAGCTCAGACCCTCCACGTAGTAGTTGTGCCAGCGTGACACGCCGCTGTTGACGATCGCCGCATCCTTGTTCTCGGGAACATGCCAGGCGGCGATATAGTCGTCGCCGAGGTGCTCCTGCAGCCAGGAATACCCGCCTCCGGGACCGTAGGACAGCACTTCATCGCCCAGCGATCGTAGCGCGAAGATCTCCGGTGCGTGATTGGTGAGTTCGCGCACTGTGTAGTAGATCTTCACCTGCATGCGTTTCTCGTGTGCCGAGTCGATGTAGGCCTTCATCGCCGCCGGCTCGAGGAACGGATAGTTGATCCATGGATTCACGCGATTCGCGTGGTGCACATTGATCGTGTTCGCACCGCGCAGAGCCACCGAGTCGACGGGCACGAAGGCGTGGAAGTAGCGCGTCCGCCATTGGCCCTGCGTGTCCAGCGGCTTGAACGGCGAGATCATCAGCCGGAAGTCGAACCGAAGCGAATCGCCTTTTCGCATCGTGCGCGCGCCGGAGAAGCACGACACCAGGACTGTCTGCCGATCACCCGACGTGTCGGGAGCGGCGGCGATCTCGCATCCGCCAAGGCCGCCGTTCGCCCAGGACGTGGGTAGGACGAGGGGTTTCGAGACGTAGAAATTCGTGTTGAGCGGTCGGACGTAGTGTTCGTCCTTGAGCGTGAACTGGAGCCCGGCGTTGACATCGCCGAGCCATGCTGCGTCCTGGTTCTTCTTCTCCACGTCCCAGACCCAGTGCACTTCCTGCGGCCGGCGCCCTCCTCTTTCGCCAAGCCCCATCATGTATTTCGCGGCATCAGCCGCCATCGGGATCTCGAGGCGTACATCCGAGAGCCGCACCGAATCGGTCGCCAGCAAGGTGTTCTCGAACTCCGTCGTCCCGTCGAACTCCATTCTCGCGCGAAGACGCATCGTTAGCGGCCCTGCTCGGCGATCGGCAATCCACTCGACCGCTCCGGGGGCCTGCCGTGTTATGCGCGCTCGCTCGCCGCTCCACTCCGGCAACGTCGTTGTCGTCCGTACTTGCAGGTGAATCGGCCCCGCAAGGATCTCGCGCGACGAACTCGTCAGGCGCGTGACATCCGGGGCGAAGTGGCTCTTGATCGACGTCGGGAGGCCATCGTCGCCGAATGACAGCGTCCGTCCGAGAACGCCTACCGTCGCGCCCGCAACGGTCATTGGCGTGAACGGCGCCACGACACTGTCGTCGGCCGCCAACTGCGAGTCGAGCCAGCGCAGGCGCGTCATGCGGTACGGGTTGTCGTCGCCGCGATTGCCGATCGTGTCCGGCGACACATCGATCACGATGCGCACTCGTTGTGGTCGTACGCCGTCGGCTACGATCGTGGCGTCCGTCTGGTAATCGCCGGGGAGCGCGCCGATCGGAATCTGCACGCCGAACCAGAGTGGCTGGATCTTCCCGCGCGGCACGCTAAGCGTCCGGGTGAAGGAGCGTCCGGACCAATCGATCCCCGCCGTATTGAAGCTGGCGATTGCCGACGCCGGGAGACTCGTGTCGGCCGTTCGATGCGACAAGGGTGTGAAGCTGACGGCGAGGCCGTCCAGACGCTTGCGGGTGGCGGCGACGCCGATCTGGAACGTGTAGTACTCGCCTCGCGCCGCCCTGCCGCGGAAGGCGCGGAAAGCGCCTGCCGACGCCCATCGTGCCGGGATCGCGTCTGTCATCCGGATCGAATTCGCGCGGTCCTCGACGAAGGCCAGGTACTCCGCCCACGGATACTTCGCCATCAGGGCCGACACTTCCGTGCGTGACGCGATGAACTCCATGTCGGTAAACCGACTGATGCTGTCGATCGCCTCGTACGCCACCACGCTGGCGTGCGGCAACTGTCTCCAGCGGTTCCATCTCGCGTTCACCTGCGTGAGCGCGTTCCGGTTCAGCCATTGTCTGTCCGGCGCGTCATCCACGGTCCGGTACGCGATCTTCGGATAGTTCGATCGGACAGTACCCTCGTAAGGCAGGTAGTAGAGATAGTAGTCCGCCGGAACGGACGCCGGCTGGAACACGAACCACCCTTCGTCCCTCGAGATGTCCATACGAGCGACATTGCGCACGCGCTGGTGCGTGCGCGCATCGACGAGAATGGCGGCGACCTGCTCCGGATTCCGATCCCTGCGTCGCCAGGGGACGCGCGCCACCATGGCATCGGCACCGACGTCCACGTGGAGGAGAAAGCGATGGTTACCTAACGAGTCCGGATTCCACCGATCCCTGGTGGCAACGCGTCTGGCGAACGGCAGCGTTCCCGCCTGCTGCGCGCGCCCCGCATCGGGATCGAGGAGCCCGACCAGCAGGACCAGGCTGATCGTCAGGCGTCGGTGCACCACGGACGGGGCTCGTGTCGGCATGAGGGTTGGGGAGCGGGTGCCTGTGGCTGCGAGACTAAGAAGATGTCGCCGGCGTGACAAGAGCGAGCCCGTCTGTCGTCTCCCTGCCACAGCCTTCACATTTCATGCGCAGCGCCATTCCAACGTGTGCATGATCGAGACGTCTGGCCTTCCCTTCGACTTCCGCAGCCGACGCACCGGATCGGCCGAGGTCGCCGCTCCCACCGTCGACTGGTGATTGCGGCTGACTTGCCCAACCCCGATGTCGCGCGTGCGCTGGCCGACAAGGGACTCGAGGTCACGCGTGTCATCGGCCAGGGCGGCACGGCCACGGTCTACCGGGCGCACGACGCTCGGCTCGAACGGGACGTGGCGGTGAAGGTCATCGACTCTTCGCGGGCCACGTCGGCGGCACTCCAGCGTTTCCAGCGAGAGGTCGCGGTCGTGGCGCGGCTGAGTCATCCGCACATCCTGCCACTGTTCGACGCCGGCGTGGCAACTGACGGGTCGATTTTCGCGATCATGCCGTTGGCGAGCGGCCAGACACTGCGTCAGCTGCTTCAATCGGGGCCGTTGACGACGCGGCGCGTCGTCGGCCTGGCGAGCGAGATCGCGGACGCTCTCGCCTATGCGCACTCGCAGGGCATTGTCCACCGGGACATCAAGCCGGAGAACATCCTTGTCGAGTACGAGCACGCCGTGGTCGCCGATTTCGGCCTGGCGATGCGGGACGGAGAGAGTGCCTCGCTGGCGGACGTCGTATCCGCGACGACGGTCCCGGCCGACGAGCGGTTGACTGCCGCCGGCTCCTTTGTAGGGACACCGCTCTACGTCAGCCCGGAGCAGATGACCGATGGCAATGGCGTCGACGCGCGGTCGGATGTGTTTTCGTTAGGCGCTGTGTGTTACGAGATGCTCACCGGTGTGGCGCCGTTCCGCGGTCGGACCGTGTCGGAGACCCTTGCCGCCCGGTTCGGCGGCCCACCGCGCCCGATGAGCGAGCACGGGGTGCACGTGCCCTCGCGGGTCGAGGCCGTCGTACTCTCCGCCTTGCGCCCAGCTCCCGACGAACGCCCGGCCTCCGCGACCGAGTTCCGCGACGCTCTGGTCAGCGCATTCCGGGCCTCGACGCCCGCGATCGCCAGCCGGAGGGCCGCTGCCGCCGGCGTGGCCATCCTGGTGGTCGGCATCGCGTTAGGTACCGTCCTGTCGGTCCGCCGGAACAGCGCAGTACTCCGCACGCTCGACGCACGCCGCGTGGTCGTGGCTGACCTGGACAACGAAACGGCGGATTCCGCTTTCGCGCGATGGGGAGACGTCGCCGGAGACATCCTCGCCACGCGCCTGGCGCAGGTGCCGGGACTGCGTGTCGTCACCAGTCGACGCTGGCTGGCGAGGCGGCAACAGGTGCAACGCCAGGCGGTCGCCGGCGCGAGTCTGCGCGACGTAGCCATCGAGACGCAAGCCGCCTACGTGCTCTCGGGCGGGTATTTCCGTAACGGCAGTCGGATCGAATTGATCCTCGAACTCACTGATGCCCGGAACGGCAACCTGCTGCGCACATTCGGCCCCACTTCCGTACTGACGTCGGCACCCGATTCGACTGTACTCACGTTAGGCTCCCGGATCGCTGCAACCCTTGACACGCTCGTGGTCGAGCCTGCGTCGCAGGGGACGGGCGTGACCCGGTAGCGCGCCAAGGCGCCAGGAATATCGTTCCTTCACCACGCCGCGGCCCAGCAAACCGCGACCTTCGCAGTTAGCCCGTCTCCTTCACCACTGCATACTCGCTCTGCACCAAACCCGTGCGATAAACCTTCGTCGCGATGTGGTCGAGCGGAACGTCCTTCCGAACCGCACCGAACAGCGGAATGCCCGATCCTATGAGTACCGGTACGCGCGTCACGATCAAGCGATCGATCTGGCCGGCCTGAAGAAATGCCTGGACCGTGTGACCGCCGTCGACATATAGATTTCCGAACCCACGCGCCGAAAGCTGCGACACGACCTCGCTCGGCGCACCCGAGAGCCGCTCGACGGTCGCGCCATCAGGAATCGCCGGGAGTGGACGGTTGCTCAATACGAACACGGGCTTGGTCCCGTACGGCCAGCTGTTGAACGACATTACAGTGTCGAAGGTGTTGCGTCCCATCACCAGTGCGTCGACAGTCGCGAAGAACTCCTCGTATCCATGAGGCTCGGCTTCGCCCGTCCGACGATCGAGGAAGTCGAGCGCGCCATCCGGGCGCGCGATGAAGCCATCCAGGCTGGTACCGACAAAGACAGTCGTTCGCATACGATATGAGCCGATCATGGAGTGGGTTAAGGGACTCGATCGCCGCTACCACCCTCGAACCGTACGGGGATCCGTGCGAGCGCGGGACTTGTCGTGGCGTCCGGTCGGCGCGACGGCTACTCGAACTGCCTCCTGAAAGCCGCGAACTCCGACCGCAGGTCTGCAAGCGACTTCTCCAGTTCCTCCACGCGTTCCTTCAGCGTCGCGAGATGCCCGTCGCCGGCTGCCGCTTGCTGCTCCACCGAATCCTCCGGATCGACCGCCCCGCCAGCAGCAACCTCGCCAGCGAGGAGGTGCGCGTACCGTCCGTCCTTCTGGCCCGGACGCCGCGGCAGGTGTGCCACCAGCGGCGCCCCTTCCCGCCTCCCCAGTGTAACCAACACCTGTTCCACCTCCAGCGTGGACGCGAACGGCGCCATCCGGCTGGCCCGCACCTTCAACTCTCCCACGGTCTGCGGTCCGCGCAGCAGCAGGGTGCAGAGAATTGCCTTCTCGGACGCTGAGAGGCTCAGGGTCTCGTCAGCGTTATGGCTGAACTTGCTCACTCGTGAGTCCGCCCGCTTGATCGACCTGGCGAGCGACATCCGCCTCAGGCGATCCAGCGCCTGCGACACCGTGTCCTCATCGTAGCTGACGACCGGATCGCGATTCGACGCCTGGTTGCACGCCGCGGTGAGTGCGTTGAGCGACAGCGGATAGTAGTCCGGCGTCGTCATCTCCTTTTCGATCAGCGCGCCAAGCACGCGCACGTCGGCTTCTGTCAACCGATTCACCGACCGTGCCGGGAGGGCTTATTGCGCGACGCCGCCGCGACGAACCACCTCACCCCCCTTCATCACGAACGACACTCGCTCCAGTTGCGTCACGTCCGCGAGCGGATCCCCGGGCACGGCGATGATGTCCGCGAACTTTCCGGCAGACAGGTCGCCAACCTTCCTGCTCCATCCCATCAGATCGGCGGCGTTGACGGTCGCCATCTGGATCATCTGCATGCTCGTCAGCGGCAACTGCTTCAGGTATGCGAACTGCTTCGCGTTTTCGCCGTGTGGATACACACCTGCGTCCGTACCGAAGGCGAACTTCACACCGGCCTTGATGGCGCGACCCCAGTTCTCGTTCTGGTTCACCCGAAGCACTCGTTCCTTCTCGAGGATCTTTTCGGGCAATCCGTTCTCCTTTCCGTGGGCGAGGATCCATTCGTCGGTGAGGATGTCCGGTACGAGATACGTTCCGTGCTGCAACGCGAGCCGTACGCCCTCTTCGTCGATCAGGCCGGCGTGCTCTACGCTGGACACGCCGGCCTTGATCGCCATCCGGATCGCGTCCGCGCCGTGCGCGTGAGCGGCAACCCTCTTGTCCCACATCTTCGCTTCGGCGACAAGGGCGTTCATCTCCTCCTGCGAGAACTGCGGCGCTCCGACGGATTCCTCTTCGGACAGAACGCCGGCGCCAGCCGCGAACTTGATGACGCCGGCGCCGTACTTCACGTTCTGGCGGATTCGCTTCCTGATCTCGTCGATGCCGTCGACGGTCCCGCCTAACGTCCGTTCGGCGAGGTACGGCGAGAACCCGTTCAGATCGCCGTGTCCCCCGGTCGCGGACAGGCTGAGCGACGCCACCACCATCCGCGGTCCGGGAATGTCACCGCGATCGATGGCGTTCCGGAGAGCCACGTCCACGTATTCCGGCGCGCCGACATCCCGCACACTGGTGAAACCGGCCTCCAGTGTCTTCCTGGCGTTCATGTGCGCGGTAATGGCTACGTCGATCGGCGATCGACGGAACAAACCTTCGTAATAGTCGGTCTGCTGGCTCGTCAGGTGCGTATGCACGTCGATCAAACCGGGGAGCATGGTCGCTGAGCCCAGATCGATGACCTGATAGCCGCCGGGGATGGTGAGCTTCGAGCCCACGGCAACCACCGTGTCGCCGGATACGAGGACAACCGCGTCATCGATGCGGCGACCCTCGCGGGGGTCGATCAGGTGCGCCGCGCGAACCGCGACACGGCGCGATGCCTTGGCGGCATCTCGAGCGTTGGCCCCCTGCGCCATCAGTGGCAGGGCCGCGAGCGACGATGCAAGGATCAGGCGAATCAGCATGACACCACCCCGATGCAATGAAGTGAAGGAGGCCAAGTCGTCAGCCTGACGATCTCCCCAGAGAACGGATCCGTTCATCGCGCATGTCCACGCACAACCGGTACAGGTGGTTGGCGCGCCGCATACGCGAACGGTTGGTGAAAGTATAAACCGCCACGCCTTCACGCACCCACCAGACAAACCCGCATTTCACCCTCGCATAAAACAGCTTGATCGCGAGCCACAGCATCAGAGGCAGCACGGCAAGCAGCAGGATGAAACTGAGCAACTCGGCAAATCCTCCGCTGGCCGCACCCAGCAGTCCCGCGCCGAAAAACAGCCAGGCAAGAACCGTGAATCCGATCAGGACGTAGAGTCCCAGCAGCGATGGCTGATGGATGACGCCGCTGTTGGTGTGCTCGAGGAAACCGTCCTGGTACCAGACCTTACCCAGGATGCCGACGCGGAGCGACGCAAGCCGCCGCTCCGTGAGGCAGGCGAAGCTCTTGTTCCCCAACCCGAACAGTCCGTCCGTCCCAAGGTACTCGGCGAACTCGATACGCTCGGTCGGAGGAATGAACTGGCGAAAGAGCGTTGTCAGCGCTTCGCCGTCGTTCTGCATTGCACGATCGAGCAGCGACCCCTCGATCGTCACGCGCTGGTCGTTAGGCCCGCCGGCGGGCTTCATGTCGTTCAGCGCGGCGCTTGCACTCCCCAAGGCGCTCATTCCTTCTCCTCCAGCAGGCGGGTGAACCAGGATTGCGGCTTGCTCCCCTTCTTCCGGCCCCACTCGTCAGGCGGAACCTCGGTGACAGCCGGAGGCGCCGGCGTCGGGAACTCGAGGATCTTCGGAGTGGGACGGGGGATCGGAAACGACGCCTCCAGGAAACGGAGTACTGCGTCGACCAACCTGCTCAGATGCGCGTGCAACGGCGGAGTCATCGCATCCAGCCAGTGGGGCGACTGGAGGTGGAACTTCAGGTTCTTCGACAGCTCGACGTCCTCGATCCGGAACGGGATCACGAACAGACCCTCGTTCACGCCGTTGCCAACCTCGCGATGCACCTGTTTCGACTCGACCGAATTGCGACTGACCACCACGACCATTCCGCGGCTTCGCTCGATCGCTGTCACGATCTCCGCCGGCCAGTCCGCCCCAGGCGGGATATCCCGTGGTGCGATCCAGCAGCGGATCATCGCTGCCTCGAGCTTGGCAACGATCGAGTCCGCGATGAGCTTGTCCTCGGTCGCGTAACTGACGAAAACATCGAAAGCCTTGACCGCCGCCATGACCGGGAAGGAGAACGTGCCCATGAGCTTAGGCATGGAGTTCCCGTCGGCAAGGGGGTGGAGCCGCCAGCGCCGGAGCCGGCTGGGCTCCGACGACGCAGAGTCCGTCGCAGCCGGCACGCTTGGCGGTGTCGATCTTCGGGCCCTGGACGTACTTTCGTCCCTGCCCGCGGGCCCCCTGCAGACGGGTGTCAACCTCCCTGCCCTTCATCCGGATCCGCACATGCGCGCCAGCCTGACAATTCGCCGCCGCCAAACCGCCGCACTGGCCATCCTGCTGCTGCCTGCAGCCCTTTCGTCAGCATCGGCACAGCGCACCCGGACCTCCGCGCCGGCATCGACTGCGTCACCCGCGAATCCGCCGTACTCGGCGTCGCTTTACACGGACCCCAAGGCCACGTCCGCCAACTTCAAAGCGCTTCGCTGGCGGAACGTGGGACCGATGCGTGGTGGACGGGCAGTAGCGGTGGCTGGTGACCCATCGAAGCCATTCGTGTTCTACTTCGGCGCCGTCAACGGCGGCGTGTGGAAGACGACCAATGGAGGCCAAAGCTGGACGAACATCACCGACGACAAGTCGGACATCTCGTCCGTTGGTGCGGTTGCGGTGGCGCCTTCGGACCCGAATGTGATCTACGTGGGCACTGGCGAGTCGCAGCTGCGTGAGGATCTCACGTTCGGTACCGGGATGTATCGCTCGACCGACGGCGGGTCGACATGGCAGCACCTGGGGCTGGAAGACGCCCAGCAGATCACCGACGTCGTCGTCGATCCGCGAGATCCCGACCGCGCCTTCGTGAGTGCGATCGGCCACGCTTTCGGACCCAATGCGGAGCGTGGCGTCTTCCGCACGACCGATGGCGGTCGGACCTGGAAGAAGGTGCTGTTCATCGACGACTCGACGGGCGCGCAGGATCTGTCGATGGATCCCTCCAATCCCCGGATCGTGTACGCGGCGATGTACCGGTTCCAGCGCACACCGTGGTCGATGAATGCCGGCGGTGGTCGCAGCGGGCTGTGGAAGACCATCGACGGCGGCGATACCTGGAAGGAGCTGTCGTTCAACCCCGGTATGCCGAAACTGCCGTTAGGCAAGATCGGCGTCGACGTCTCGCCGGCGAATCCGCGCCGCATATACGCCAGTATCGAAGCGCCGGATTCATCGGGGGGAATCTTCCGCTCCGACGATGCCGGCGACACCTGGCAACGGGTCAACTCGGATCAGACCTTCCACGTCCGCCTCTGGTACTACTCCACGGTCACCGCCGATCCCACGGACGAGAACACAGTCTACGTCATGAACCTGACGGTGCACAGGTCGATCGACGGTGGCAAGACTTTCAGCCGGGTGCGTGTGCCGCACGGAGACACCCACATCCTCTGGATCGATCCGAAGGACTCCCGGCGGATGATCAACGGCAACGACGGCGGTGCCACGATCAGCTTCGATGCCGGCGATACGTGGTCCAGCATCTACAATCAGCCGACGGCGCAGTTCTATCACGTCACCACGGACAACCAGTTCCCCTACCGCATCTACGGCGCGCAGCAGGACAATACCGCAATTTCTGTCCTGAGCCGCTCGGACGATGGCGGCATCGGCGAACGCGACTACTACTCTACGGCAGGATGCGAGAACGCCACGGTCGCCGTCGATCCTCGCAATCCGTCGATCACCTATGGCGGCTGCTACATGGGTGCGTTCTCTCGCTACGACCATTCCACTCGACAGGAACGCGACATCTCCGTTACGCTCCGCAACTTCGATGGCTGGGCGGCCAAGGACGTGCCAGAGCGTTTTCAGTGGACGTTCCCGGTGCTCCTGTCGCCGCACGATCCCAATACGCTCTACGTAACCTCTCAACACGTCTGGCGCTCGCGGAACGAGGGAGCCAGTTGGGAGCGCATCTCGCCGGACCTCACGGTGCACGATACCAGCACGCTGCAACGCACTGGCGGCATTCACGGCGAGATGACAGGGGCTGAGTGGTACGCCACGATCTACGCCTTCGCCGAGTCTCCGAAAAGGCAGGGTCTGCTGTGGGCGGGATCAGACGATGGGCTGATCCACGTGAGTCGTGACGGAGGTGCGCACTGGGAGAATGTCACGCCCAGGGGATACGGGAAGTTCACGCGCACCGCCCACATCGACGCATCGCCCCACGACCCCGCGGTCGCGTACGTTGCCGCGAATCGCTACCAGCAGGACGACTACAAGCCGTACTTCTGGAAGACGGCCGACTACGGCAAGACATGGACGCCGATCGCGACGGGTATTCCGGTCAACGCCTACGCGCGCACCTTGCGTGAAGATCCGGTGCGCCGCGGTCTGCTCTTCGCCGGGACGGAACTCGGCGTATTCGTTTCCTTCGACGACGGGTCGCATTTCGAGCCGTTGCAGCTGAATCTCCCGCGCGTGAGCGTGCGCGACCTGAAGGTGCATGGCAACGACCTGATCGCGGCGACGCATGGACGCGCCTTCTGGGTCCTGGACGACATCTCCATCCTGCGCCAGCTCGCGGACAGCGTCACGCGCAAGCGGGTCCACCTCTTCCAGCCGGCAACGGCGGTTCTCTGGGACGGCGGTCGCGGACAGGCCAACGCGGGAGAGAACCCTCCTGCCGGTGTCTACATCGACTACTTCCTCAAGGATACGACATCTGAGAAGCTCACGATGACGTTCCTGAGGCCAGACGGCACGACGATCCGTACGTTCTCGAGTGCGACCGACGAGAAGGGCGACTCGACCGCGGTGCGCACGGCGCTCGATTCCCTGGCGGCCCGAACGCGGTCGACGCTGAAAGACAGTCTCGCCTACGAACCTGCGGACTCCATCGTCCGCGTTCGCGCCGGCACCAACCGTTTCGTATGGGATCTGCACTACCCGAATGCCCGCCGAATCGCGAATACGGTGATCGACGAAGGACATCTTCGGGGCCCATGGGTCGTGCCCGGCACCTACACCGTCCGTCTCGTCGCAGGGAGGGACACTCTCTCCCGCTCGTTCGACGTCATCGCCGACCCGCGTGTCACCACGACAACAGCGGAACTGGCACAGCAGTTCGACGTGGCGATGCGCACGCACGATCGCCTCAACGAGATCGCGGAAAACGTCGCACGAATAGAAGACATCCAGGCGCAACTGGACGCGCGTGTGACACAGACGAAAAACGAGGCATACGCCGAGCGTGTGTCGTCCGCGGCCAAGGCGCTGCGCAACAGACTGGAAGAGGTGCGCGCCGAACTGTACGAGGTGCACTGCCACGTGGATCAGTGCACTCTGGACCAGCAGGTGAAACTGTACAACTGGTTCATCACCCTCAACGCGCAGATCCAGACGGGTGCGTATGCGCCGACGAAACAGCACGGCGACGTGTACACGGACCTGAAGGGAAAGCTTGACGTCCAGGTACGTCGTTTGCAACAGTTGGAGGATACGGACCTGAACGCCTTCAATCGCTTGCTCGACGAACTCAAGGTGCCTGCGGTGTTCGTGCCGATCCGCAAGGTCGCTTCGTAAGCCCACGTGAGGCCGCCGTGCGAATTCGATTTTCTCTCCTCTGTCTTTCCGTTGCGGCGTGCGCCGATCCCGTGCGCCCGCCGCTGGCGGTCGACGCGAATGCCGCGATGACCGAAGCCCCGCCGATCCCGGTCGTCGAATCCGCGATCGACATCGGCACCGTCGTGCAGAACGCGAAGATACTCGGCCGCGATGGCGCGATCAGCGGGCGGATCGGCAACAAGTCGGTGTGGACGTTTGGCGACACGCCGCTCGCCGTCCCCGGCGTCGACCAGCGCAATTGGGTGGATAACTCGCTGTCGTGGACGACCGACCTCGATGCTTCCGACGGTATCAAGCTCTCGCACGACATACTCGACACCACGGGCGCACCGGCTGAGTTCCTCCCCTACACGGACTTCGAGTCCAGCTACAACTACGCGCACGACACGCGTCATTGCACGGCCCAGCCGTGCGGTGCGGAGTATGCGCTGTGGCC
Organism: Gemmatimonadaceae bacterium; assembly: GCA_019186945.1. Classification (GTDB taxonomy): domain Bacteria; phylum Gemmatimonadota; class Gemmatimonadetes; order Gemmatimonadales; family Gemmatimonadaceae; genus JABAQJ01. Next base: position 237,756 of record JABAQJ010000008.1, on the reverse strand, counting down.
CGGTGACATCATCGCCGACCCAAAGCGCAACCGCGCGCTGGTCTTCTACTTCGAACTCTGGCGCATCCCCGGCCAATCCGGATGGACGAACATCGGTACCGGGATCGCCATCGGTGAGCCTGGCCGTGTGTTCACGCGACCGATTCTGCGCCCGGGTACGCCGGATCCCACCTTGATGTGGGACTCGACCGAGGTTGCCTACGGTAACGGATCCACAGTGGTGAACGATACAGTCGTCACCTACGGCTGTGTCGCGCGTTTCCTCGTTATGCGGTGCCGAGTCGCGAGAGTACCTCTCGAGGACATACTGGTCAAGTCACGCTGGGAGTATTATGCCGGCCGCGGCGTTTGGAATTCCGATCCTGCGGCAGCGGTGTCGATCATGACGGGTGGTGCCGCCGGAAATACCATTTTCTACAACGCCTACCTCGGTCTCTACGTCGCCGTATACTCGGGTGTGTTCAGCGATGACGTCTTCTTCCGCGTCGCCCGGAATGCGTGGGGTCCGTGGTCCGCGCAGACGAAGCTGTTTACGGCGCGGCCCGGATGGAACGGCACCACGAGCTATGCGGGCCAGGCCCATCCCGAGTTCTCGCAGCAGAACGGGAAGGTCGTGTTCGTCACGTACGCGCACACCACGGGGTTCTTCCGGATGGACTTGCCGATCGTGAAAGTCACCTTCCGGTAGTCGCGGATACGCCGGCCTCCGCGGCCTGTACCAGCCGGCGCACCGGTCCCACGATCTCGAGTCGAAGCAGATTCCGCGGCGTTTCGTACGCCGCCAGTTCAACCATGGACCGCGACGACCAATCCGGTTCCGGACGCTCTCCCGCCCCCAGATGACCTAACGCCTCCAGGCCGATCTCGCTCGCGCGAGACAGCGCCTCGGCGATCGGCAGCGCCTCGGCGACGAATCGTGAGGTCATCGCGCCAACCCGAATCGGCCCGAGGGCGTCGCGCCACCGGGTGAACAGCGTGACCAGCGAGTCGCGCGCGTCCGCTTGCGTCTGCAGCTCGTTCGCGCCGCTCCGTGCGACCTGTGTGTCCGCGACTGACGCGGCCACGAGACGCTCCGTCTCCCAGCGCCCCCACGGATCCGGCACCGCGGCGTCGATCATGTGCACGAGTGGCGTCAGGGTAGTCGTCCCCTGGCCCCGGATGCGCTCCAAGAACGTGGGTGGAGCAACCGCTTCCAGCAACGACTCCACCGCGTGGCGAACGCTCTCGTCAGGCGACATCCGCCGCACCATGCGCTGGATGTGGAGCGCCCGCCCGATGTCGTATTCCAGCAGTTGGGCGTCGAGCGCGTTCAGCCGACGATACATGTCGCCAACGTCGTTCACTTCGCGCGGCGACCAGAAACGCTCGGCGATGGCGCCCAGTCGTGGCCAAAGTCGGGAGTCGATCGTTTCCGCGTTGACGTGCTCCGTCCACATGCACGCCTCGCCGCCTAACACAAGCGTCCCGCGACCCGCCGCGACTCCATCCCCCGAGGGGTCCACGTCGGCGAGGTAATGCTCCTCGGCGGTCTTGATGCGATCCAGGTAGTAGGGAGCCGACTGGAGGCCGCGGTATCCCTGCGCCGTCGCTCGCTCGAGGCGACCGTCCGAACGCCATGACTGCACGACCGTCGATTTCGGCAGGCCCGGGTACAGGATCTCGTCCCAGCCGACCATCTTCTTTCCGTGCGTAGCGAGAATCCGTGACAGGCGCCGGTTGAAGGCACCCTGTAGCTGCGCATTCGTTCTGATCCCGTGCGCGCGCTTGTAAGCCCTCACTCGCCTGCTCTCGTTCCAGTGCCGGGCCGTAACTTCGTCTCCACCAACGTGCCAGTACGCATCGGGAAAGAGGGGCGCGATCTCGCCAATGAATCGGTCGAGGAATCGATAGGTCGCCTCGATCGTCGGATCGAACGAGGCGTCACCGCCTCCGAAGGTCCGTACGATCCCATACGTCCCTGGAATGCTCGCCAGTTCGGGGTACCCGATGAACCACGTCGTGGAGTGGCTGGGCATGTCGAACTCGGGGACGATGCGGATCCCGCGATCGCGAGCATACGCGACGACGTCGCGTACCTGCTCCTGCGTGTAGAAGTCGCCGTCCGAGCCCGACGACTGGAGCTTGGGATAGCGCTTGCTCTCGATGCGAAAGCCCTGATCGTCCGTAAGGTGCCAGTGGAGCACGTTCAGCTTGACTGCCGCCATCCCGTCCAGCGTCCGCTTGATGCCTTCGACAGGGATGAAATGGCGTGCCACGTCCACGAGGAGTCCGCGCCAGGGATACCGAGGGGCATCTCGAATGGCGACGGCCGGGAGTTCGTACCGGCCCTCACGCTGCGTGAGCAGCTGCATCAGCGTTTCCAGTCCACGAAGCGCTCCGGTGACCGTTGGCGCCTGGAGCGTGACGCGTTCGGAGTCGACGGTGATGGTATAGGACTCGTTTTCGTTCACAGACTGGACCGCATCGCCGGCCGACGCGACGTCGATGCGAAAGGTCGCGGTCGCGGCGCTCGATGCCGGCGCATGGGACATCTCGGCGCCGAGTCGACGCTCCAGGCGGCCGCGGAACCGCGCGATCGCGCGCGACAACCGCGCATCCTCATGCCTGACGACATCGATCGTAGCTGTCGAGTCGAGACGCAGCACCCCCCGGCCCCACGCGACGGAAGCGGGCACCGGTATCAGGTTGTGAGTCCGTGCCGTCGCCTGCGGATCCGGACCACGCACCGGCGCGGTGCGTGCGTGAGCGGGAAGGACGATCAGGCTCCCGACCAGCAGGAAAACCGAACTGTGCGGCAACATGTCGCGAATCTGGGCGAGGTATCGCGACTGGACCAGTGTACGGTCGCGCGGTTTCTTTTCGTCGCAGTCCGTGGCTTTCGCGTGTACGCCAATGCCCAATGACGACCCGCTCCTCATTCATCAGGGTGACCCCGTGAACGGCCAAGCGCGAGACGTCGACGCCGCGTCGTACGGTCGCCGCCCCGTGGGATGGGTGCGGCGCGTGGCTTGCCGGCGCTGTCGCGCATGACGGACGTTTCCAGGGCTGTTATCCTCGCGCGCGGACTTGGGTCACGCATGCGGCGTGGCGATACTTCCGCAAGCCTCAACGACGAACAGGCGCGCGTTGCGAGCGCGGGCGTGAAGGGACTGATCCCCGTGGGCACGCGGGCAGGACGGCCGTTCCTGGACTATGTGCTCAGTGCCCTCGCTGACGCCGGGATTCGCGAAGTGTGTCTGGTCATCGGCCCGGAGCACACCGAACTGCGTGACTATTTCGAGGGTCCTGGTCAGCCACGGCGGCTGCGCGTTTGTTTCGCGATCCAGCAGGACGCACGCGGCACGGCCGATGCCGTGCTGGCCGCCGAGGAGTTTGCAGCCGGCGAGGACGTCCTGGTGCTCAATTCGGACAACTACTACCCACCGGCTGCCTATCGTCTGCTTCGGGATGCCGAGGGCGCGGCGTTGCCGGGATTCGACCGCGATGCACTCTTCAAGCGGAGCAACATCGATCCGGAGAGGATTCGCTCCTTCGCGCTCCTGGACATGTCGCCGGAAGGGGAGCTCAGGGACATCGTGGAAAAACCTGACGCGCGGACGTTCGAGCGCATGGGACCGCACGCACTCGTCAGCATGAACCTGTGGCGGCTGCCGCGGGAGATCTACCATGCGTGCCGTCAGGTCCACCCTTCTGCGCGGGGAGAGCTCGAGCTTCCGGATGCCGTTCGCTACGCCATTCGCGAGATGCGTGTGCCGTTCCATGTGCTGCCGATCGCCGAGGGCGTGCTCGATCTGTCGAGTCGTGCCGACGTAGCCGCCGTCAGCGACGCGCTCGCCAGCGTCATCCCGGACCCGTAGCGTCGCCGGTACTCGCTCGCACGCGCGGCGGCACCGCGCTCCTCAGGATGCGCCGATCGACACCTCGAAGTCATGTCCCTCCCAACGGCCGGTGGCTGGCCAGAACACAGTGAAGCGCACTGTGGCACCCGCGATGAGTGAGGCTGTCGGCAGTTCCGTCGCGTGAACGCCCGCCGTGATCTCGTGGGAGTCCGAGTCGTGATACCTGCGCCACTCGTCGCTGGTCCAGCGAATGCGCGCCGGTTCCGGAGTATCGATGCGCAAGACGCGGCCCATCGGAATCGAGCGCCGTCGGGCCGTCAGCCTCCACGCGGCAACGCGCGGGATGGTCGTGCCCTTGACGTATCGCGCGACCGTCTGCGGAGGCTGGTCGAACAGGCATCCGTCGTGCAGCGAACGCAGGAGTTTCACGTACTCGGCGTGCGCCCACACCAGCGGCATCGCCGAGCCGGCAGGTCGGCCGTTGAAGAGTTCCTCCGCGGGAATGTCGCTGGCGTCCCAGATCTGCTCTGGCAGAAAGGCGCCGCCGTCGCTCGTCTGTGCACGCATCGCCGCCAGCAAGCGCTCGGCATCTGCCCGACGCCCTGCCGCCAGCTCATAGTGCGCCCGTTCGCCGGCGAGTAGCGGCCATCCTCTGCCAATTCCCGTGCCGTCGTACGCCGTGCCGTCGGCGTGCTCCCCGTAGCCGTCGAGGTTGTACCGGTGCCACGTCGGTCCGGTGGCTGTCTCGGTCCGGAGTATCGTGTCGATGACGCGAACCGTATCGACGATGCGGGGATCGTCGGCGGCACGCAAGCCGAAGCGGACGAGGGAGAGCGCGTCGACCGAGATCAGCGACTCGGCATCGATGTCTCTCTGGTGCGACGGGCGATTCCTGAGCTGGATCTTTCCTCGGGGGAGGAGGGGATCGGCCCCATCGGCGCCGGCGATGCGGATGTAGTACCCACGCACGCCGATGCGACGAGCCAGTTCCGTCTGTTCGACATAGGTCCAGCGCTCGACCGAATCGTTCCAGTCGTCGGCCGTGTCACGCAGATACGAAGCGAAACCCGGTTCGTCCATGGCGTCTGCGAGATCGGCGGCGGCCAGGAGCGCCGAGATCTCGACCGCCAGCGTGAACGGGGAGAAACCGGCGTTCTCTTCCCACCGATCCTGCTCCGTCATCGGCCCATGCATCGTCACGAACTCCGCAGCCCGGCGCACCATCGGCCAGTAGCGAGCCACTCCATCGTGACGCAGCGCCGACTCGCGCCGGGCGATGTCGACGAGGAGTATCGGGAACGCGGCTTCGTCCAGCTGCAACCCGTGCCAGAACGCTCGCCCGTTCAGCCACATGTTCTGAGGCCAGTGCCCGTCCGGCTCCTGTGTCACGGCGAGGAATCGGAGGATCGATTCCACCTCGGCGTGCGCGCCCATCGCCAGGAACCCAGTCGCGCTCATGACCGAGTCCCGAAGCCAGACGAGGTGGTATCCCCCCAGGTCGCCATCACCCATGGTGTCGCCCCAGGGAACCGAGAGGCTGGCGATGATTCCGCCGTCTGTGTTGGAGGACAGGTGCGATCGCATCGCGGCCGTGCTGGATCGGTACAATGGAGGCTGGCTCGCGCTCGCTGGCTCATCCAGTGGAAGGAGCGTGCGCTGCCAGTCGCGCCATGCGCTGGCGTACAGATCCTCCGCCAGATCGTACGGATCCATGAGCGCGGCACGGGCGTGAATGGCGGCCGTGTCGGGATCCGGTGCGAGCGCGATCGCGATCGTGAACGACCCGTGGCAAGCCGCCAGATCGACTGTCGCGGCCAGAGCGACGTTGCCGTTCTCCGCGCGGTCGTACGTTGCGGTGAGGCGGCCGTTAGTCATGAAGTCGTTCCACGCGTCGTCAGGCCCAACGAAGCCAACCGTGCGCTCGTGCCATCCCACATCGCAGGCGGCAGCAAGCGCCAAACCGTTGCGCTCGGCGAACAGGACCGGTACTCCCTTGGACGTACCGATCCAGGCGGTGTTTCCCGCACCCTGGTTGCCAAGGTGCGATGCAAGCAGGAACAGCAGCGAATAGTCTTCCAGTGCCCCTTGCAAGGCGTCGAAGCGGACATGCTGCAACACGACATCGAACTCCGACGAGCAGCAGACGCGCTTGGTGATCACGTACCGATCGCTGAGGCAACGATTGGTCAGACGAAAGGCAGGAACGCCTGGCGCGAGCCACGCGACGTCGTGGCGGCAGTGACGTTTCTCCTCCGATCTGAGCCCATCGCGCGATGCCACTATCAGCCCGGCGTCGCGCATGCACGCGGAATCCACCTCCGGATAGTAGATCTCGTTGAGGATGCCGTGGCTGGCGGTGAACCACACGCGCGACGCCTCGCCGAAGGCCGTACCGATGGCGCTCTTGGCGCTGGTCGTCCATCGTGGGATGATCCCAGGCCATCCGGGTGCAAATCGAATTCCGTTCGACATTCTGGCTGATCGGTTGGCGTGCGACTTCATGACTTCGAGCGACGGTGGGAAAGCATCGCCGCCGCATCGTGATCGAGATAGATCGTGCATCGCTGGGCAAGGCGGCGAGCCATGGCGACCGGAAGCGCCGACTGTATGTCCTCGATGGCGACGCGCATCGCGGCCGCTTTAGAGGAACCGAACGCAGCCAATATCACGTGACGCGCGGCGGCGATTACGGGCAGCGTCATCGTCAGGCGGACCGGCGGCGCCTTCGGAGAAGCTGGCTCCACGATTACCCGATCCACCAGTTCCAGAAGCGCGCGATGCCCCGGAAACAGTGAGCAGACGTGCCCGTCCTCCCCCACGCCCATCACCATCAGATCGAGCGACGGAGGGTCGCCGAGCGTGGCGACGAGGTCCGTTGCCGCCAAGCGCGCAGCGAAGGGCGCGTCCTCGACTTCGCCTCGCATGCGATGTTCGCGAGGAAGGGCGCCTTGCGAGGCAAGTCGGTCGAGCAGCAACCGGCGCGCGCTCCCATAATTCGACGCAGCATCGCTCGGCGGCACCGCGCGCTCATCGCACCAGAACAGGTCCACCCTCGACCAATCGATGGATGCAGAAACCAGTCGCGAGACGAGCCGATCGAGTACAGAACCGCCGGGGATCGCCATCGAGAAGCTACGACGCTCGACGATCGCCTCTCGGGCGAGTTTCGTCACGAGACGCGTGAAGTCCGCAGCCAATCGTTCCTCCGCCCCGACCGTGACTGTCATCGATCCCATCATGACTACGGAACCTAACGTGATGGACTCCGTCGGCGCAGCGCTTTAAGCGCGCCGGCTGCCAGACACGCGGAATCCCGGGCTCCCGTGCGCTCGAGATCCCGGGCTCATGCTGGCTTCGCTCCGCTACGTCCTGACACCGATGCGGTGTCAGGATGCGTCATCGAACCTTGCTCCTCCATTACGCTGACCCAGCGGCATCGAAGAACGCTCAAGGTGGGAGCATGGCGACCGGAGTGCAGCCTTGTGCTCGCGAGCGCACACGATATCATGGCCAGAAGGCAATTCGTCCCGCGCGCTTCGTAGATGGCTGACCTAACGAGGACGACGCGCGACGGGAATCGCACGGCGAACGACCGGGAGGAACCGATGGAACTCGGCATGGTCGGGCTTGGTCGCATGGGCAGCAACATGGCACGCCGTCTCATGCGAGCCGGGGTCCGGTGCGTCGTGCATGACCGTGCGGCGGAGGCGGTCGACGGAATGGCCAGGGAAGGTGCGATCCCCGCACGTTCGCTGGCCGAGGTCGTGGCTGCACTCAGTCCGCCGCGCCATGTGTGGATCATGGTGCCGGCCGGCGCAGTCGACCACGTCATCGACGACCTGGCGCCGTTGCTCCAGACCGGCGACGCGATCGTCGACGGCGGAAACTCGCTCTTCCAGGACGACATCGCCCGCGCGACTCGATTGACCGGCAAGTCCGTGCACTACGTCGATGCCGGCGTGAGCGGAGGCGTCGCCGGACTGGAGCGCGGCTACTGCCTGATGATTGGCGGCGAGGAAACGATCGTCAGGCGACTGGTTCTGGTCTTCGAGGCGCTGGCACCGGGAATCGCCGCGGCGCCACCGACTCCGGGGCGAGCGCCTGGCACCGGCACCGCCGATCGCGGCTGGCTCCATTGCGGTCCTCACGGCGCCGGTCACTTCGTCAAGATGGTTCACAACGCGATCGAGTATGGCATGATGGCGGCGTACGCCGAGGGCTTCAATCTCCTCCGCCATGCCAACGCCGGATCCGCGTCTCACGCTGTGGACGCGGAGACGACGCCGCTCCGTCATCCCGAGCACTATCGATACGATTTCAACGTCGCCGAGATAGCCGAGCTGTGGCGCCGGGGCAGCGTGATTCCGTCGTGGTTGTTGGATCTGGCGGCCCAGGCGCTGGCCGGCGACCCCGCGCTGGCAGCGTTTGCAGGTCGGGTCTCCGACTCAGGCGAGGGCCGTTGGACCTTGGCGGCCGCCAATGATTTGGGCGTGCCGACGTACGTGCTGGCGGCATCGCTGTTCGAGCGCTTTGCCTCGCGCGGCGAAGCTGACTTCCAGAACCGTCTTCTCTCCGCCCTTCGCTTCCAGTTTGGCGGCCATCACGAGAAACCCGTGCCGTGAACGCACCGACGGGGACGTCCGACGCGCTGGTCTTCTTCGGGATAACCGGGGACCTGGCATACAAGAAGATCTTTCCGGCGCTGCACGCCATGGCGCGCCGGGGCACGCTGGTGATGCCGGTCGTAGGCGTCGCATCGTCTGAGCTGACGGTTGATGGCCTGATCGCCCGCGCCCGCGCCAGTATCGCGGAGCATGGAGGAGGAGTGGACGAGGCGGCATTCGGCCGTCTGACGGCGCTGCTCCGCTACGTACAGGGCGACTATCGCGATGGCGGCACCTTCACGCGCCTGCGTGAGGCGTTGGGCGCGTGCCGGCGCCCGCTCCATTACCTGGCAATTCCGCCATCCCTGTTCCAGACGGTCGTCGAGGGCCTCGGCGGTGCCGACTGCACGGCGGGGGCCCGGGTCGTCCTGGAGAAACCGTTCGGTCGCGATCTGGTATCGGCTCGTTCTCTCAACGCGACGCTCCACCAGCGCTTCCCCGAGTCCGCGATCTTTCGGATCGATCACTACCTGGGCAAGGAAGCGGTGCAGAACATCCTTTATTTCCGCTTCGCCAATGCCTTCCTCGAGCCGATCTGGAATCGACAATACGTGGAGAGCGTGCAGATCACGATGGCGGAGAAGTTCGGCGTGGCGGGGAGAGGCAGGTTCTACGAAGAGGCCGGAGTCATTCGCGATGTGATCCAGAATCATCTGCTGCAGGTAATCGGGTTTCTGGCCATGGAACCGCCGTCGGCGTCTTACGCGGAAGCGATTCGCGACGAGCAGGCCAAGGTTCTTCGCTGCATCAAGCCGCTCTCGCCCGATGCCCTTATCCTGGGCCAGTTCGCCGGCTATCGGGACGAGGCTGGCGTGGCCAGTGACTCGGCGGTTCCGACCTTCGCGGCCGTCGAACTCCGCGTCGAATCGTGGCGATGGGCGGGCGTTCCGTTCTACATCCGCGCCGGAAAATCGCTGGCAACCACGACCACCGAGGTCCTGGTGGAACTGAATCCGCCGCCGCAGGTCGTGTTCAACGAAGCCGCCCCGGCGATGGGAAACTACGTGCGGTTCCGGCTCGGACCGGATGTGGTCATCGCGTTAGGCGCGAGCGCCAAGCGCGCGGGCGAGGGAATGGCCGGCCAGCCGACGGAACTGTCCGTCGTCCGGCAACGCACCAGCGATGAAATGGACGCCTACGAGCGGCTCCTTGGCGACGCCATGCAGGGCGACGCCACGCTATTCGCACGAGAGGACGCCGTGGAAGCGGCATGGGCAATCGTCGATCCGCTGCTGCACGTGGAACGCGAGCCGCTCCCCTACGCGGTGGGTTCATGGGGACCCGCGGAGGCGGACAGGCTGACGGCCAGGCTCGGCGGCTGGTACGCACCGCAATGACCGTGCTCGTCGTCGACGTCGGCGGCACGCATGTGAAGGCGCTGGCCACGGGGCGCCGCCGTTCGATCAGGTTCGACTCGGGACCGCATCTGACCGCAGCCGGGATGGTGCGCGAGCTGCGGTCCGCGATCGCGGACTGGAGCTACGACCGTGTCACGATCGGCTACCCGGGGCCCGTGGTGAACGGTCGCCCGCTTACCGAACCACATAACCTCGGCGGCGGATGGGTCGGATACGACTTCCGCCGCGCGTTCGGCTGCCCGGTTCGCGTGATCAACGACGCGGCAATGCAAGCGTTAGGCAGCTACCAGGGCGGGCGAATGTTGTTCCTTGGACTTGGCACAGGTCTGGGCACGGCGACCGTGGACCGACGCGGGGTACAGTCGTTGGAGCTGGCGCACCTCCCGTACCGCGAGGGCAGGAGTTACGAGGACTACGCCGGTATCCGCGGACTCGACCGACTCGGTCATCGGAAGTGGCAGAAACACGTCCACATCATCTCCGAACTCCTGCGACAAGCCCTCGTCGCCGACTACGTCGTCCTTGGCGGCGGTAACTCGGCGAGACTGCAAACCTTGCCACCGAATGCCCGGTTGGGCGACAACAGCAACGCTTTCCGTGGCGGGTTCCGCCTCTGGGAACGGGAACCCGATGCGGCCGGCTCGCGCCGACCTCACCCACCACGCAAGCGCCGAACGTCGTAGCTGCCGTTGCGCTCGGTGCCGCGGTAGGTTCGTAGCAGCCGCCTTGGCACACCCGTCGCACATGACCGCACGCAAGAAGGCACGTTCATCCACGCGCTCGACGCGCCGAGCGTCCCGCTCGCCATCGCCATCGGCCAAGCTCCAGCGGGTCGGCATGTCGGCAGCCGAGGCACGCGGGAAGGCCGCGTTGCTCCGCAAGTGCGATGCTGCCCTGGACACGCTGGGCGTGGAGGACGGCCGCTGGAGCATCTGGGTGCCGGGGCGAATCGAAGTCCTGGGCAAGCACACGGACTACGCCGGTGGCAGGAGTCTCTTGTGCGCCGTGGAACGAGGGTTCTGTGCTCGTGCTGCGCCTCGTCCGGACGCCGTCATTCGTGTCGTCGACGTCGGCCGTGGCCTTTCGCTGAGCCTGCCGCTTCGCCCCGACTGCTCGGCCCCAGGTACCTGGAGTGGATACGTAGCCGCGGTCGCGCGACGGCTCTCCAGCAACTTTCCCGCCGTGACACGTGGGGCAGACATTGCCTTCGCCAGCGACCTGCCGCGTGCCGCCGGAATGAGCAGTTCGAGCGCCCTTCTGATCGCCGTCTTCCTCGCAGTCGGCAGGGCGAACGACCTGCGCGCCTCTCCGGATTTCCGCGACACCATCGTGACCCGCGAAGAACTGGCGGCGTACCTGAGCTGCGTCGAGAACGGTGCGTCGTTTCGCGGACTGGTCGGTGACAGCGGCGTCGGCACGTTAGGTGGGAGCCAGGATCATACGGCGATCGTGGCTTCCGAGCCGGGAAAACTGGCGCGGTACTCGTGGAGTCCGCTGCGTCGCGAGGGAGTCATTCCTCTGCCGCGGGATCTGTGCTTCGCGATCGCGTCCAGCGGCGTGGCAGCCGAGAAGACCGGCGGCGCGCAGGAGAATTACAACCGCGCGTCGCGGGCGGTGCGTCACCTGGTGCACATGTGGAACGGTCTCACCGGCAGGAACGACGTCACCCTGGGCGACGCAGCGAGGAGCGCACCGCTGGCGCCGGAACGCTTGCGGCAGATCGCTAGATCGGAAACGACGGCGGAGTTCGGAGCCGAGTACCTGCTTGCCCGGCTGGAGCACTTCCTGGTGGAGAGCGAGACCATCATTCCGGCAGCGGCACGTGCCTTGGCCAACGATTCGCCGGACGCATTCGGAGCACTGGTAGACTGGTCGCAGTGGGCGACCGAGCGTTTGCTCGGGAATCAGGTGCCGGAGACAGTGTTCCTGGCGCGGGCGGCACGGGAGGTTGGCGCTGTGGCGGCGTCGGCATTCGGGGCAGGATTCGGTGGCAGCGTGTGGGCTCTCCTGCCGCGGGACGACGCGACGCGCTTCGTCAGGGTCTGGAAGCAGCGGTATGCGCGCGCGTTTCCTGCCCGCGCAGATGCAGCTCAGTTCTTCCTGACGAATGCCGGGCCGGCGGCGTACCAATGGTGACCGCGAGCATGTGAGCGCGGGATCGAGGCGCCGGTAACACCGTCCGAAAATCGATCGGCACGCCTCGCCTCGACGCCGGTCAGCGCCATCGGTTCCTGCCTGTTCCCTCGACTCAGATCGCTGCTGCACCGCAAGGGCAATCTGGAACCGTTGCGCCCCGGGCTGCTTCGAGCGACCGTTCACCCAACCCCGCTCCGCAGAATCCTGTATTCACGGACTGACGATCCCGGCATCATGCGAGTCCGCATTCTCTCCCGATTGACCGTCGCTCTTGCCGCCGTCGCTGTCACGGCTCCGGCGTTCGCCCAGGGATTCCGCTCGCCAGATACGACGTTCCAGCGCATGTGGCGCGTCGGCATGGAGCAGTCACAGCTCGAACGCCTTGCACAGGCGCTCGTGGACTCGATCGGCCCGCGTCTCTCCGGTTCGCCCGGGTTCGCATCGGCGGTCACGTGGCTCGAGCGGACTTACCGGGAGTTCGGAATCCCGGCCCGTCGCGAGCAGTACGGAACATGGCAAGGTTGGCAGCAGGGAACGGTGCACATGGAACTCACCGCTCCGCGAATCCAGAACCTGGAAGTCGAGCTCCTCGCGTGGAGTCCGCCGACGCCCGGTGGCCGGCAGGTCGAAGGAAACGTGGTCATCGTTCCGCAGCTGGCGGACAGCGTCGCTACCGCACGATGGCTGCAAAGCATCAAGGGCAAGTTCGTGCTGATCTCGCCACCGGAGCTCATGTGTCGCGCCCCACAGGAACTCGAGCGCTTCGCCCGCGCCGGCACGATCGCGAAACTGAACGCGCAGCGACAGGAAGTCACGCGGATTTCCAATGAGCGTCTCATGTCCCTCGCACCGTCGGGAGTGGCGCCGGCACAGCGGATGGCTTCGGTTGTCGGCCGGATCGAGACTGCCGGAGCGATAGGAATCGGCACGCTGCGGTGGTCCAATGGCTGGGGCGTCAACAAGGTCTTCGGTGCGGTTTCCGAAAAAATCCCGTCGGTCGATCTGTCTTGCGAAGACTACGGTCTGTTGCATCGACTTGCTACCAACAATCAGGGTCCGCGCATTCGTCTGACTGCGGAATCGCAGACGACGGCCGCGGAAGTGCCGATGTTCAACGTGATCGCCGAATTGAAGGGGAGCGAGCTTCCTGACGAGTACGTGCTGCTGTCCGCGCACCTCGACAGCTGGCACGGCGCCACTGGCGCCACCGACAACGGCACTGGAACGCTTACCATGCTGGAGGCGATGCGCATCCTCAAGCAGGTCTACCCGAACCCCAGGCGCACGATCATCGCAGGCCACTGGGGCGGCGAGGAGCAGGGGACGATCGGATCGCTTGCCTTCAACGAGGATCACAAGGATATCGTCGACGGCCTCCAGGTCGCGTTCAACCAGGATAACGGTACGTGGCGTGTCGAAGTGCTCGAGGGCCAGGGCTTCCTGAAGGCGAGTGTCAATCTGGCCAGATGGGTGGCGCAACTCCCGTCCGAGCTGACGGACAGCGTTCGCCTCGAGGTTCCGGGGGCGCAGGCCAACCCGGGCAGTGACCACACGTCGTTCCTCTGCCGCGGCGCTCCCGCGTTCCGGTTGCAGTCGAGTTATAGCGAGTACCGCCAATACACCTGGCACACCAACCGGGACACATACGACAAGATCGTATTCGACGATCTGAGACGAAACGCGACCACGGCGGCGATGCTGGCCTACGCGGCATCCGAGGACCGCGAGCGAACCGATCGTGCGAAGGCGATCCTCGTCAACCCGAACGGGTCGACGAGGCCGTGGCCGCAATGCCGGCCCGCGAAGCGAAGTTTCCGATGACGCTCGCTGCGCTGCACCGCCTGGAACGGTCCGATCATGACGCTATTCACCGCCGTCTATCGCTGCGGATATCCCGGCGTTTCGGCGCCTGACGTCTTCGATTCGAAAGGGCAGGCGGCCAGCATCACGTTTCTTGCCCGACCATTCGCGGATTCGGCCATGCTCGCGGTAGCGAATGACTGCCAGGACGCTGCCTCATGGCACACCAGACATCCCACGCCCTGACACCCAGATGCAACGCCGACAATTCCTTCATGGAGTGGCCGCCGGAATCGCGGCCTCACACCTGCTGCCCGAAGTACGATCTCTGACGCGTTATGGAACGCCGCAAGGCCGTCCCTCCGCCCTGATCATGGACGCGATGGGCGAACTGCGTCCAGAGTACGATGCGGCATTGATCGAGGATATGCTCGGCAGCGGCATGGACTCGATCACCGTGACTCTGTGCGATCCGAAGTTCGATGGTGCGGAAGCATTGCAGGTTGCGATCGACGGCCTGCTGGCGTACGACCGCCTGATCGCCTCACGCCCGCAGTTGCTCGTGAAGGCGACGTCAGCCGCGGACGTGGACACGGCGCGCAAGGCTGGCAAGCTCGCCGTCTTCTATCTCTATCAGAACACGACACAGTTCGGGAGCGACCTGGACCGCGTCGACATGTTCTATCGGCTTGGCTTGCGGAGCGCACAACTCACCTACAACGAGACGAACCTCTCGGGCACGGGGTGCCGGGTGCCCGGCGGTGGACGGCTGACGCCGTTCGGCCGACAGCTGATCGAGCGCATGAACGCACGGCGGATGCTGCTGGACCTGTCGCACGTGCACATGGACACCATGGCCGACGCCATCGCCGCATCGACGGCGCCGGCCATCGTCTCGCACACCGCATGCGCCGCGGTGCATCCGCACGTGCGCAACACCACCGACGCGAACCTTCGTGCGCTGGCTGCGAAAGGCGGCGTAGTCGGCATCTGCCAGATCCGCCCGTTCATCACCGAGAAGCGGAAGGACAACCTGGGCGAATACATCGACCACATCGACCACGCTGTGAAAGTCGCGGGCGTCGAGCACGTCTGCATCGGCAGCGATCGCGACCATCGACGGATCGACATGACGCCGGAGTACATCGCCGAGCTGAAGAAGGAAGAGGGACCGCAGTTCACGGACGCCGAGCTGCCGCTGTTCCTCGAGGCGTTGAACGGGCCGCGGCGTATGGAGGTCATCTGGGACGCGCTGACCGGACGCGGCTACGGCTCGAAGGACGTCGAGAAGATCATGGGGTTGAACCTGTACCGCCTGTACCGCGATGTTATCGGGTGAAGCCGGGGTCGAACTTGTGCGACGCACTCCAACCTTGAATTGTCATGACCAGTCGGAGCGATGACGCGCGCTATTCGCGGCGCGATCTCCTGAAGGGCGCAGGAGCGGCGAGCGCCGGGTTCGCGCTCGCTCGACTCGGCGCCGCGAATGTGCTTTCCGAGTCGCTGGCGCCGCCCCCACGCGAGGCTGCAGCGGAGTCCATGATCGGAGTGCCGTTCGAGACGCGCAACGTCGTGCGGATCGCCATCGTTGGCACCGGGCTGCGCGGCAGGAGCGTCCTCCATGAATGGCTGGACGTGCCTGGCGTGAAGATCGTCGCGTTGGCGGACGTGGTGGCTGCGAAAGCCGCGCAGGCGCGCGACATGGCAGTGAAGGCCGGTCAATCCGCACCCGAACTCTATACTGCTGGAGACCACGACTTCGAGCGGCTGTGCGCCCGCGAGGACATCGACCTCGTGTACACGGCGACGCCCTGGGAATGGCACGTGCCGGTGGTGCTGTCGGCGATGGATCACGGGCACCACGCAGCCACGGAGGTCCCGGCGGCATATACGGTGGACGATTGCTGGCGAATCGTCGACGCATCGGAGAGGTCGCGCCGGCATTGCATCATGATGGAGAACTGCAACTACGGCTACAACGAAATGTTGGTGCTGCAGATGGCTCGCGCTGGCATGTTCGGCGATCTGAAGGCCGCCGGCGCCGCGTACAATCACGACCTGCGCGAAATCCTTTTCGAGAATCGCGACGAGGGACTCTGGCGTCGCGCACACCACACATTGCGGAACAGCAACCTGTATCCCACCCATGGGCTCGGACCCGTGGCCTTCTACTTCGATATCAACCGCGGCGACCGGTTCGACACGCTCGTATCGATGGCGACGCCGGAGATGGGTCTGAGCCGATGGCGCGAGGAGCACGAACCGAAGGAGAGCGAGCGCTGGAAGGAGAAGTACGTGACCGGAGACCTCAACATCTCGCTGATTCGTACCGCAAAGGGACGAGTGATCCGGCTCGAGCACGACGTGTCCAGCCCTCGTCCGTACTCCCGTATCAACTCGCTCCAGGGTACGAAGGGGATTTTCGAGGACTACCCACCGCGGATTTATCTCGAAGGCCAGGAAGGCGGCGAGCGATACGCCGCTATCGATTCGCACAAGGAGCGCTTCGAGCACCCTCTGTGGCGCTCGTTAGGTGAGCGCGCCCGGAGCGGCGGACACGGCGGCATGGACTACATCATGGCATGGCGGCTCGTCCAATGCATGCGCGACGGCTTGCCGCCGGACATGGACGTCTACGACGCGGCGTCGTGGAGCGTACCGGGACCGCTCAGTACCGAATCGCTGTCGAAGGGAAGCAGCCCAGTGGAGTTCCCCGACTTCACCCGCGGCCGCTGGCACGAGGCGCGCACGTGACGCATCCGGCTGTCGAGCGGATTGGGATCGGACCGGGTGTCACGATCTCGCGAATCCTCACCGGTCTATGGCAGATCGCCGACATGGAACGGAACGATCGCTCGATCAATCTGGCGGAGACCGCTGGCGCGATGCAACCCTACGTGAACGCGGGTTTCACGACGTTCGACATGGCCGACCATTACGGCTCGGCGGAGGACGTCGCCGGAGCGTTCGTCAGTGGCGGAGTGCGCGACCGAGTGCAGCTCTGCACCAAATGGGTGCCGAAACCGGGACCGGTTACGCGAGACCGCGTTCGGTCTGCCGTGCAACGATCGCTCGACCGGCTGCGCACGGACCGGATCGACCTGATGCAGTTCCACGCCTGGCGGTTCGCTGACCCGTCGTGGCTCGATGCCATGTTCTACCTGCAGGAACTGCGCGACGAGGGCACTATCGGGGCGTTGGGCACCACCAATTTCGATACCGCTCACTTGCGTGTCGCCGTTGCCTCCGGCATCGGGATCGCCACGAATCAGGTCAGCTACTCGCTGCTCGATCGACGAGCGTCCGGACGGATGGCGACGTTCTGCCAGGAAAACGGTGTGCAGCTCCTGGCCTACGGAACCGTCGCTGGCGGATTCCTGTCGGATCGGTGGCTCGATCGTCCCGAACCCGATTGGAACAAGCTGGACACATGGTCCCAGATGAAGTACGGCCGGTTCATCGCCGCCGCCGGCGGGTGG
The DNA here is from genome assembly GCA_019186945.1 of Gemmatimonadaceae bacterium. Classification (GTDB taxonomy): domain Bacteria; phylum Gemmatimonadota; class Gemmatimonadetes; order Gemmatimonadales; family Gemmatimonadaceae; genus JABAQJ01. The sequence goes on along the minus strand of JABAQJ010000008.1, from coordinate 220,480 downwards.
AACCGCTTTCAGACTGTGCTCCACGCCCTCGATGCGGTCGCCTCGATACATGGCGTATCCATGACCAATGTCGCTACCCGGTATGTGCTCGATCGACCCGCTGTTGGCGGCATCGTCATCGGTGCGCGACTCGGCAACCGCGAGCACATCGCGGAAAATCTGCAGGTTTTCGCGTTGCGGCTGACTCCAGAGGATCTTCGAGAGATCGATACCGCCCTCGATGCGCTCTTCCCGATCCCGGGCGACTGCGGTGACGAGTACCGAAAGCCGCCGTACCTGACGGCATCGGGCGATCTGAGCCACCACGTCGAGGACTTCCCGGCAGCGTTCCCGGTGCAACTGGACGATCGTGGCCGCCGCCGAGCGTTCAGCGGGACGACCTGGGAGGCGCGGTACGGTTACTCGCGGGCCGTGCGCGACGGGGACCGAATCTTCGTGTCCGGTACGACCGCCAGCCACGGCGACCGGTTGATCGGCGGAACGGACGCGGCGGCGCAGACGCATTTCGTCTTCGACAAGATCGAGGCGGCGATCGAGTCGTTGGGTGGCGAGTGGCGCGACGTCGTGCGCACCCGCGTCTTCGTCAGTGACGTGAGCCAGTGGGAAGCCGTCGCCGGTGTCCATGGCGAGCGATTGGGTCAGGTGCAGCCGGCCAATACGCTGGTGCAGGCGCCGCTGATCGGACCCGAGTACCTGGTCGAGATCGAAGCCGAAGCCATTGTGCCCGAGCGAGCGTAGGGCGCCGTCGTGCAGACAGCAGTGCGACAGAACGTGCCGGGATCGACGGTAGCCTGACGCATGATGCCAACTTTCGGCTCGCCAGCCGGTATCCGGAGCATCGTCGCACTCGCTGTCAGCGTGGCGACTCTGGCGCTCGCGATCTGGATCGTCATCCCCGCACCGACGTACTTCCTGCTCCGTCTGAGCGTCGGCGCACCGGAAGTGAGCGCGTGGCTGGTCTTGAGCGCGCTGCTCTCGGGCGCGCTGGCTGCCGTCGATGCTTCTGCGCTTCGCCATTCGCGGCTGGCGCTGCTGGTGGCAATGGCCGCGCTCGTTCTCGCGAGTATTCCGTTCGCGTCTTTCGCCGACACGGCCGCTCGTTTTCAATCGGCCATGGACCTGACGTTAGGCGCCGATCCTGGCCGGAGCACCGCGCGCCCCAACGGCCTCCCGTTCCTCCGCTCGCAACCCCTGGCCGTGACGGACCTGTTCAGCGGCGTCCCGACGGGAACGGGACGGGTGTCGCGCGGCGTGCCGCTGGGAGATCCCGGCGGGACACCGCTGACGGTCGACGTGTACCAGCCAGCCACACCGGGAGGCCCGTATCCGATCGTTGTGCAGGTTTATGGCGGCGCTTGGCAGCGAGGCGCACCTGGCGACCATGGCAAGGCTGCCCGCTGGCTCGCCTCGCACGGGTATGTCGTCTTCGCGATCGACTACCGGCATGCTCCGCAGTGGCGCTGGCCGTCGCAGCTGCTGGACGTGCAGGCCGCGCTCGCGTGGGTGAAGGACAACGGCGTCGGCTACGAGGGCGACACTACTCGCGTTGCGCTCATCGGCCGCTCCGCGGGAGCGCACCTGGCTATGCTCGCCGCATACCGGCCCGGCCCGCTCGCCATCAGGGCGGTAGTCAGCTACTACGGCCCGGTGGATCTCGTCGACGCCTACCGTCATCCCCCACGCCCCGACCCACTCCGCATCAGATCGGTGCAGGATACGCTCTTTGGCGGTACGCTGGAACAGCTCCCGGAACGCTATCGCGAGGCATCGCCGATCGAGTACGCGGATGCTCCGCGCCCACCGACGTTGCTGCTGTACGCGGCGCGCGATCACATCGTCGAGCGTCGCTATGGACGGCAGCTCGCCGAACGGCTGGCGAAGGGCGGCACGAAGGCGGTGTACCTGGAGATTCCCTGGGCGGACCATGCGTTCGACGAGGTCTTCAACGGGCCAAGCAACCAGTTGGCGCTGTACTTTCTCGAACGCTTCCTCGCTCGCGCGCTCGACGGGAGAGCGATCACGGAGGGGTGCCCGGCCTGCTGAGGCGCGGTTCTCCCGGCGCACGCAGCGGCTGCGCACCGCGCTGACCAGCGTGCGCGGCCGGGTGTGAAACCCGGCTGTGTGGGGTCTTCGGCCCGGCTAGCGGTCCTGCCCGTCCGGATCCGTGGTACGCGCGCGAGCGCCCGCCAGTTGCCGGCCCACGGGTAGCTGCCGGATTCGCACGCCAGTCGCGTCCCAAATCGCGTTGCAGATGGCGGCCGCCGACGGCGGCACCGCCGGCTCCCCGATCCCACCCGGGAGCGCCTCGCTCTCCACCAGATGAACGTCGACCGTGTGTGGCGCGGTCCGCATCCGAGTAACCGGATACGACGGATAGTTCGACTGCACGACGCGTCCGTTCCTGAAGGAGATCTCCGAGTAGAGCGTGTTGCTCATGCCCATGATCACCGCGCCTTCCATCTGCGAGCGCGCCCGGTCGGGATTGGCGACGAAGCCGGCGTCCGTCGCGACCGTGGCACGTGGCACTGAAACGGTCCCATCGGCGGCAACGTCAACCTCGACCACCATCGCCACATATGTGAGGAAACTGCGGTGCATGGCGATGCCGCGACCGCGTCCGCTCGGAAGCGGCGTACCCCATCCGGACTTCTCGATCGCCAGCTCCACCACGCGCCGAGCACGTCCCGTGTCGAGAGGATAGTCGGTCCACGTGCCGCCGTAGTTGCTGGCGGGGGCGACGAGGCCATCCTTCGACAGGTCGACGACCCGATCGGGGCCGAGAAGATCGAGCAGATACTTCGCCGGATCCTTCTTCGATTCAACCGCCAGCTCGTCGATGAACGACCCTATCGCGAAGCCGTGATGGATGGCGTTCACGGACCGATACCAGCCGATGCGCGTGTGTGCCACCGCTGGACAGACTTCCACCCGGATGTTGGGAATGGCGTAAGGGATATCGCTGGCGCCGTTCGTCAGGTCATCCGGACCAGGGCCTTCGACGTCCTGCGCGAAAATCGCGTCGATCGCCGGATACGCGACGCGATGGCGCCACGCGGTCACCGTTCCATTCCCGTCGAAGCCTGCTTCGAGGCGGTGCGCGGCCACGGTGTGATAGTAGCTGTTGCGCAGATCGTCCTCGCGGGTCCACTGCACCCGGACGGGCACACCGACCTCGCGCGACAGCCACGCCGCCTCGCAGATGTAGTCCGGCTTCGATTTTCGGCCGAATGCGCCGCCTAACAACGTCACGTGAACCGTCACCTTCGATTCGTCTGTCCCGAGGTACTTGGCGACAGTCCCGCGAGCGTCCTGCGGCGACTGCGTCGGCGCCCAAACCTCCACCGTGCCGTTGACCGCCTGCGCGATCGCCACCACGGGCTCCATCTGCGCATGGGAGAGATGCGGCATGTAGTACTCGCGCTCCAGCGTTCGCGGGGCGGAAGCCAGAGCCTCCTCCACGTTGCCGACGACACGCCCCGCCGTGCCGGGCTTCCGCACAGACGCCTCCAGCTCGGCACGATAGGCTACCGAGTCATATGACGCGTGAGGGCCGTCGTCCCAGACTATCCGGAGCGCCGCGCGACCCTGAATAGCGGCCCACGTGTTTCGCGCCACCACCGCCAGTCCACCGACTGTGTTGTAACCGGCGGGTAGCGGTGGCTCAGGGATGTGGAGCACCTTCTCCACTCCCGGCACCCTGAGCGCCGCTCTGGCGTCGAAGGACCGGACCCTGCCGCCCCAGACGGGCGGATGCGCAATGACCGCGACCTTCATTCCCGGAAGGCGGACGTCTGCTCCGTAGATCGCGGTTCCGGTGGTCATCGGTACGAGGTCGATCGAAGGCATCTTCTTGCCCTGCCATCGACGCTCTGACGGCGATTTCACTCGGACGCTGGTCTTCTCCGGCATGGGCAGCGACCGCGCGGTCGCCACCAGCGCTCCGAAGGACAGCGAACGTCCGCTCCGTTCGTGAATCACCGTATGCTGGCGTGCGCGTACCTCGGAGACATCGGTGCCCCACTGCTTCGCCGCTGCGTGCTCGAGCAGCGCCCGCACCGTTGCGCCTGCTTCCCTGTACTTCGTCAGGAACAGCCGGATGCTGGTAGATCCGTCCGTGTTCTGCGAGCCGTATTTCCTTTCGTCGCCGACCGCCTGCTCGACACGGCAGCGTGCCCAGTCAGCCTCCATTTCGTCGGCGATGATCATCGGCATGGTGGTACGAATGCCCTGCCCCATCTCCGAACGATGACACGTGATCGTGACCGTTCCGTCCTCCCGCAGCGCGATATAGGCGTGCGGGGAGAACGGATCGACCGGCACCGCAGTCTCGGCGAGTCGTCCGAGCCGGCGGATGCCCGAGGGGCCAGCGGCGAAGACCAAGCCGCCCATCCCCAGCAGTTGCACGAACCGGCGGCGCTCCATGTCGCGGGCGACCGCTTCGTCGCCATCATCGACCGACCCACTCATGAGCCCACTCATGATCGTTTTTCCGCCGCCAGCTTGATCGCGCCGCGGATACGGGGATAGGTGCCGCAGCGACAGATATTGCCGTTCATCGCATTGTCGATCTGCCGGTCGGTGGGATGAGGTGTGCTCCTCAGCAACTCGGCTGCCTTCATGATCTGCCCGGATTGGCAATACCCGCACTGAGGTACGTCGATCTCGCGCCACGCGATCTGCAACGGATGCTCGCCGTGGGGGTGCAGCCCCTCTATCGTCGTCACCTCCTTGCCCGTCAGCTCCGACATTTTCGTCTGGCAGGCGCGAACGGCCCGGCCGTCGAGGTGCACGGTGCAGGCGCCACAGGAGCCGACGCCGCAGCCGTACCTGGTTCCGGTCAGCTCGAGGTCATCCCGGAGGTACCAGAGGAGCGGCATGGCTGGATCGCCGTCGAAGCTGCGGCGCGTACCGTTTACCGAAAAGGAGATCATTGCAGACAAGCTGATTCGTGGATGCACGGCGAACCTGCCCGCGCGACTGCCGGAACTTGTCGCCAGTCGAGCCACGCGGAAAGGCGTAGCGTCACCGACCTCGGTCAGGACGAATCCCCCTTGCCGGTCTGCCGGCACCGTTCGGCCGTGCACGTGGCCCTAGCGCGCGCGACGACCCGTGGTACAGACTCCGGACCTCATCGTCAGCGGAGTCCTCGTGGCCGAATCGACGCGGTTTCGCCGAACGCTCGTGCGAGTGATGACCGTTCAGGTCATCACTCTTGCGCTGCTGTGGCTGCTCCAGAGCCGTTTCACGCAGTAGCACGTCATGCACTGGCTCAACTGGGTCATAGTCGTCGGCTGGCTGTCGTACGTTCTGATTTCGAGCGTGCGGCTGACCCGCGGGACGAAGGACATAGACGGGTATTTTCTCGCCAGCCGGAGCATCCCCTGGTGGGCGGTTGGGCTCTCCGTGATGGCGACGCAGCTGTCCGCGATCACCATGATCGGGACCACGGGCCAGGGCGCAACCGATGGACTGCGCTTCGTGCAGTTCTACTTTGGCCTGCCACTGGCGATGGTGATCCTCGGAGTCACTCTGGTGCCGTTTCTGCACGGCGCGCGCGTGTTCACGGCCTACGAGTATCTCGAAAAACGATTCGACGCCAGGACCAGGTCGCTGACGGCGTTTCTGTTCCTCATGTCGCGAGGAATGTCGTGCGGCGCGATTCTCGCCGCGCCAGCGGTCGTGTTTTCGGCGGTGTTCGGGTGGCCGCTGGCGTGGTGTGTGGCGATCATGGGCGTACCGACGATCGCCTATACGATGATCGGCGGCGTCAAGGCGGTGACGTGGGCGGACGTGAAGCAGATGTTCCTGATCGTGGGCGCGATCGTCGCCGTGATCGTGACCATCCTGGTGAAGCTCCCAGTCTCTCCGGGAGAGGCACTGCACGTCGCTGGCGCAGTGGGCCGCCTGCGCACGTTCGACTTCTCGTTCGATCTGACGCAGACCTACACCTTCTGGTCCGGCGTCATCGGCGGCACCTTCCTGATGCTTTCGTACTTCGGTACGGACCAGAGCCAGGTACAACGCTACCTGGCCGCCAAGTCGGTCGACGAGGCGCGAAGCTCGCTCCTGATCAGCGCATACTGGAAAATCCCGCTGCAAGCCTGTGTGCTCCTGATTGGCGTCCTTGTTTTCGTCTTCAACTTGTTCCAGGCACCCCCCCTCCTGTTCAACCCGGTGCAGGCCGAGCGCGTGCGCGTGGCCGCACCGGAATCGATCGGGCAACTCGAGTCCACCTATGCCGCCGCTCATGCCTCGCGGCGTGCGGCGGCGGAAGCACTGATATCCGCGCAGCGGGTGGGCGCTGGCCAGGCCGCTGCCGCGGCCTCGTTCCGCAGCCAGGATTCGACGGTCAACGCCGTTCGCGGCGACGCACTGGCGCTGGTCGAGCGCGTCACCGGCGAAAACTCCCGGGACGTGAACTTCATCATCCCGAATTTCGTACTGACGGCGCTGCCGATCGGGCTGGCGGGCATCTTCATCGCCGCGGTAATGGCGGCGGCCATGAACGCCATTTCAGCGGAACTCACGTCGCTCTCGACAGCAACCGTGATCGATTTCTACCGCCGGTGGTTCCGGCCGGAAGGGTCGGACGAACACTTCCTGCTGGTGTCGCGCGCCGCCACAGGGCTGTGGGGGATTTTCGCTTGCATCGTGGCGACATTCGCCGCCACGTTAGGCTCGCTGATCGAGGTCGTGAATCGGTTCGGCTCGTTCTTCTACGGCTCCATCCTTGGAGTGTTCTTCCTGGCGATGATCCCGTACGCGCGGGCGCGTGGGGCATTCATTGGACTGCTTGCCGGAATGGCCAGCGTCGCTGCCGTGGCGTTCGGTGCGCCCCAAGTCTCGTTCCTGTGGCACAACGTGATCGGCGCGGTCGCGGTGCTGATCGCCGGCCTGACGGTGAGTATTCCCGGAAGGCAGACGTCCGAAAGCGCCTGAAACGAGCCGCGCCCGGCACGTCGGACCACAGAGCGATTCGCTCGGGTACCGCGTAACTCGTAATGGCACTACGGAACGCACGCCGGCCGTGCACAGGCCGCTGCAAGCCCGCACGCGCAGACTGGAACACCACAACCAACACATATCCGAATGAAACGCAACGCATGGATCGCGACGCTGGCCCTCGGGACGGCGCCACTCTCCGCTCGTATCGCACCGGCCCAGGAACGCGAGGACCGCACGCTGCTCACGCAGCAACAGATGACGGCCATCATCAACGAGGTCAGCGGCGAGCGAGCGATGCACCACGTCCTCGAACTCGTGCCCTACCAGCGCGTGCGCATCCCCGATGACTACACGGTGCCATTCCGTGAGACGCAGGTGATCACGGAGTACGCGAAACGATACGGCTTCCAGAACATCGCCGTGGAGACTTTCGGACCCGCCGGGCAGATGGCATGGCAGCCGACGGCCGGTGAACTCTGGATGACGACGCCAAAGCTCACCAAGCTCTCGGACATCCACGATGTAGCGCTCGCGCTCGCATCGCTGAACGCGAATGGCGACTTCACCGCCGAACTGGTCGACGTCGAAAACGGCCGACCCCAGGACTTCGAAGGCAAAGACGTGCGCGGCAAGTTCGTCCTCTCCAGCGGCTCGACCTCGGCGACATATCGCCAGGCCGTCCAGCACGGCGCCATCGGTGTGCTCGGCATCAGCGCGATCGGGTACCAGCGCTCGATCGATTACCCAACGCAGATCGTGAGCTCGACCGTGCAAGCACAGCCGGGTACCGTGGCGTGGCACGTCACACCGGAACAGCACAACACGCTGCAGGCCCTGCTTTATCGGGGCGAGAAAATCACTATCCGATCGGTCACGAAAAGCGTGCAGGTACCCAGCAAGAACGAGTACGTGCACGCGGAAATCCCGGGTGACGGCAGCACGACGCAGGAGGTCGGGATCAGCTGCCACCTCTACGAGGGCGTCATCAAACAGGGCGCCAACGACGACAACTCCGGATGCGCGCTCATCCTCGAAGTCGGACGCGCCTACATCAAACTGATCGAGGAAGGCAAGCTCCCACGACCGAAGCGCACGATCAACTTCCAGTTCGTGCCCGAGATTTCAGGAACGAATGCCTACCTGACGAAGCACCCCGACAAGAAGGCAGCGATGATCGGCACGCTGAACTTCGATATGGAAGCGATCCGACTGGCCATGAGCCGGAGCTTCTGGATCCTCCAACGCACGCCGGACACGTTCCCCAGCTACATCAACGACATCGCGCAAAGCAACATGGAATACATCGCCGACATCTCGCGCGAGCGCGTGCGGTTCCGGCGATCGCTCTCCGGGTACGCGCCGACCCAGCCGGTGGAGAGTCCGCGCGGCAGCAAGGATGCGTTCTACATCAAGGTGGACAAGCACTACGGGGCGAGCGACCACGTGACCTACATGCAACACGGCATCCCGGCCGTGATGTTCATCACCTGGCCTGACATGTGGTACCACTCGAGCGAGGACACGCCGGACAAGCAGGATCCCACGCAGTACAAGCGTGCGGCAGCGGTGGCGCTCGGCTCACTGGCGGCGATGAGCGTGGGCACGGACGAGATGGCAGCGCGGATCGCGCAGGAGAACGTAGGCCGCGGTCTCGCTCGAATGGGCGAATCGCACACAAAGGCGATGGGCTATCTTGCGGACGCTGCGACGAACAACCTGCAGCAGGCATACAAGGACGCACTCGTGACCATTCGCCACCAGCAGGCGATCGAGAAGCAAGTGGTCCGCTCGGCGAGCGTTCTGTGGACGAACGTCGCGGAAGGACAGAAGAAGGTCACACCATTCGAACCACTGATCGACGCCAGATCCGTCGCACTGATCAACGAGATCAAGGCCGCATATCAACTTCAGGCTGCGCAACGCGGAGTCCAAGCCACGGAACCGACACAGACGGCCGAAGAGAAGGCGGCGTCGCAACTGCTGGTGGAGCGCGTGCCACCGCCACCAAACGCCGGCGGCGGTCCGTTCGGCCCCGGAGGGTTCGGTCCTCCCGCGGGACCGTCGCTCCCGGACGAGTTCAACGCCGAACTCGGCCTCCTGCTCGACAAGAAATTGACCGTTCTCCAGATTCGCGATTTCCTGAGCGGCGAGTTCACACCGCTGCCGCTGGCCGATGTACTCGCCGTGCTTCGGGCACGAGAGTCAGCCGGTCAGATCAGGCTCGTGCCGGTGTCGGCAAAATGATCCGGGGATGTTGTCGGACTTGAGCGCCGTGCGTTTCGCGGAAGACCGCGATCGGCGCAGGAGATCGATGTGACCGCAGTGTCCGATCGAACGAACACGTGGTGCGGAAGGGTTGAGCGTCTGGCAATCTCGGATACTCGACCCTTTGCATCGCCGTTCGGTGACAAGTCGATTGCTCTACGCAGCACTACCGCATGACGAATAGCCGCCTCGGGCAGAGACGTGCGTCGCGACCCGTTGGCGTGTCTGGGTTGATCCTGCTCGCGTTCGCGGCGTGCGGCAGGACGGAACCAGTACGTCGTGCGGACTCGTTGCTGACGGCTGCTGACAGTGCCGAACGTGCCGCGGCACCGCGCATTGCGAGTGACGCCACACTGGCTATCATGACTCGCAGCGACTGGATCAAGGCACTGAGCGCCGTCGCCGATGCTTTCGCCGAGCGTGAAGGAGTGCGCGTCGTGTTCGACGTGTCGCCGGATTCGATCGACTCGGCGCTGCCGGCACGCGCGTCGCGCACCGACCTGGTGATCGACTCGGAAGGCCGAATCCGACAACTGGTGGCCACCGATGCGGCGACTTGGGCACTCCGTTTCGCGGACGACCGCATCGTACTGGCCTGGCAGGACTCGCTGCCGCGAGGAACTACGCTCGACGCTGGATCGTGGTGGGACGGCCTGCTGCGGAGTCGAGCGCGTGTTGGGCGCGTAGACCCTGAAGCATCCCAGCTTGGGCGCAGAACCTTGCTCGCGATGCAGCTGGCAGAGAGAGCGAGCGGTGTCCGACGGCTGGCAACGCGTCTCGCTGGCCGTTCGCCACCACGAGACGTCTACTCCACGAGCGATTCGCTTGCCGCGGCGATGGCGTCGGGTATGGTCGCGATCGCGTGGACGTACGAATCGATCGCTCGGCAGGAGGGATGGCGCTGGCTGCGGCTGGGCGACGACATTGACCTTGGCGATCCCGCGCGGGACTCCACATACGCGATGGCGACCATTTCGTTACCACGGACCGATACGACGAACGGCGTCCGCGGAAGTGCGCGGAGCACTCCGGCGACCACGGATTCGATGACGGTGCGCGGGACGTCGCTGACCTGTGCGCTCACGATCCCGCGGCAGGCCGGCAATCCATCGGTCGCCGAGCGTTTCGTTCGCTTCCTGCTGTCGGCCGACGGCCGATTGCTGCTGGCGCGGGCGCCGTTCGTACTGCTCGATTCTGCCCAACTGTCGGGCCGCGACATACCGGCCGCATTGCTGTCCGTGCCTGACCTGACGATCGCCGCCGACAGCACTCTTCCCGTCCAACCTCCGGAATGACATCGGGCCTGGCGCTCGTCCTGCTCGTGGTGGGTTCGTACCTGGCGGCCCACGTTGCGTTCGATTGGCTGGCGCGCCGGCTGGTGATTGTCTCTGGAGCGGAGTACATACTGCTCGGGATCCTTCTTGGGCCGCAGGTTTCGGGTCTACTCACTGCCGGGATGCTCCAGGATCTGGCCCCGGCGTCGGCGCTGGCACTGGGGTGGATGGGTGCGATAGTGGGATCCCGATTTCTGCTCACTGCGTTGGTACGAGTTCCGGGAGCCATCTATCGCGTGGCGTTCGTGGAGTCGCTGCTGACGATGTTTGTGGTGGGAGGCGCGCAGTTCTACATGTTGCGCTGGCTCTTCTCGCTTTCGGACGAGCGTGCGCTGGCGCCGGCGATCGCTCTGGGCGCTTTTGCCACGCTTTCGAGTCATGCAGGCATCGAGGTGGCCGCGCGGCGTTTCCGAGAACGCAGTGCGCTGGTTGCGGCATTGCGCACGACTACTGGAGCGAACGCGTTCCTCGCCGTTTGCACTTTCGGCATTCTACTGTCGTTCGAGCACGCGCCCAGCGCTACGCTCGTGCGGCAGCTCACACCCACTGAGTGGACCGTGGTGAACGTTGCCATCGGCATCGTGGGTGGCGGGCTGTTCCATCTGTTCCTCGGCGACGAGAAGCGCATCGACCGCCTCTTCATTTCGCTGGGAGGCATCATTGTGCTGGTGAGCGGAGCGGCGACGTACTTGCGCCTTTCGCCCGTCATGGCTGGCATGTTCTTCGGTACCACGCTCATCAACACCACGCGCCAGCGGGCGGAAGTGGGCGCGGCCCTGTATCGCATCGAGCGGCCGCTGTATTTCGTACTGCTCGTGTTTGCAGGCGCGTCATGGCGTCCCAGCGCCCAGCCGGCGTGGCTCCTTCCCGTGCTGCTGTTCGTGGTGGCGCGCATTACGGCCAAGATCGGGGGCGCGCGGCTCGTGGCCCGCATCAACGACCTCCTTCCCGTGCTGGGAAACAACTGGGGATACGCCCTGCTTGGCCAGGGCGGGCTCATCATCGCGCTGGCGGTGAACTACGTGTATGCCGACACGCTGGCGCTGCCTAACGTTGTCTTCACCACCGCACTGGTGTCCGTGCTGCTGACGGATATGCTGTCGGGAAGATTCGCTTCGTCGGCGATTGCGCCGTTCGCGACTGCTCCGGCAGCGTCGCAATTGGAGCGAACCCCGTAGATGCGCCGTATCGTCATCCTCGTGCTGCTGCTGGGGTGTATGCAGCTGATACTCCCTCTTGGCACTCCCGGTTACGGCGGGCAGTGGCTGTTGATCCTGGGTTTCCTGATCGTCGGTGCGGATGCCGTGGGTCGACTGGTCGCCATGGTGCGGCTTCCCAAGATTGTCGGGTACATGCTGGCCGGACTGATCTTCGGTCCGTCCGTGCTGGGAACTGTGAGCGAGACGGCCGTCGAACAGCTCTCGCGCATCAGTTCACTTGCGATCGCGATCATCGCGTTCCTGGCGGGCGCGGAGCTGCGGTGGAGCGAATTGCGTCAGCATGGGACGAAGATTCTCAAGATTCTGGTCAGCGAGATGCCGCTGACCTTCCTGGTGGTGACTGCGTTGCTGATGGCGGTGCGCGACTCGGTTCCGTTCCTTCAGGGAACTCCGGTATCGGCGGCGTTGATGCTGGCGATGATGTTCGCGTCGGTGGCGGCGGTGCACTCGCCAGCCGTGACGATCGCGTTGCTCACGGAAACGCGCGCGCACGGCCCGGTCGCGCGGACCACACTTGGCGTGGTGCTGGTGGCAGACGTCGCCGTCATTCTCCTGTTCAGCGCCGTTCTAGCGCTCGCGCGCACAGTGGCCCCGGCGTTCACGGGTGGCGGCGGCGGATCGTCGTTAGGGGTGCTGTTCTGGGACATGGGTGGAGCCGTGCTGGTCGGTGCAACGCTCGGCGGCATCGTCGCCGGTTATCTGCGCTGGGTCCGTCGCGAACTCTTCCTGTTCGCCTTGATCGTTGCTTTCTTCGGTGCGGAGATCGCTCGACTGGTCCATGTCGAAACGCTGCTGATGTTGCTCACCGCTGGTTTCGTGGCTGAGAATGTCTCGAGGCGCGAGCACGGCGAGGGATTTCGGATGGCGATGGAGCGCTCGGCCGCGCCGGTGTTCGTCGTCTTCTTCGCTCTCGCCGGTGCCTCGTTGCATATCGAGGCGCTGGTCATGGTCTGGACGCTGGTGATCCCCGTGGTCGTGGTGCGTCTGGCAGCGATCTTCTTCGGGTCGCGGTTGGGTGCACGCTGGGGTAAGGCCAGCCCCGTTGAGCGGCGGCATATCTGGATGGGACTGGTCTCGCAGGCTGGTGTGGCGATCGGGCTGGCCACGCTGGTGACGCAGGTTCTTCCCGAGCGCGGAGAAGACATGAAGACGATGCTTCTGGCGATGATCGCGGTAAACGAAGCCATGGGGCCCGTCTTCTTCCGCCAGGCGCTGTCGCGCAGTGGCGAATTGAACGATGACGGGGGCACGTCGGAGGCAGCGCCCCATGCAACCGACGAAACCCAGATCATCGAAGGAGCGCCAGCGGCCGAAGCCGCCGCAGGGTAGCGGATGGCTCCGATGCGACGGAGACATCGCGGCCGGAGCCCTGGGCCAGTGGCCGACATTGCGCCTGTCGAGCTTGGCGCCGTGACCGGGGGGGGGTCTTCAGGGCTGACGGGTCAACACGTAATGCCCGCCGCCGGTATCGAAACGAACACGCGTGACCTTCCCGTTCGAACGTTCGAAGATCAGCAGTGCGTTGTTGCGCTCGAAACGGTCGCCACCGAGATAGGTCGCGCGTTGCGGGCGTCCCTTTCCGACCGCCAGCTGCAATGCGCCAGTGCTGTCGGCGCTCACGATCGCTACCGTCGGTGCGCCACGCCCGACGCCAGTGTACGTTCCAGCGTAATCGGAAACAGGGCGATCGAGCGCGACCGCCGCTGCCTTGACGTCTCCGAGGAGCGCCGCGGCGAAGGTTGCCGTCAGTGCGTCCGGCGAGACCGGGCCGGCCGTGTTGATCAGGACGACCATGATGGCATCGTCATCCGGGAAATACGCGGAGAACGACAGGTAGCCATTGATTCCGCCACCGTGCGATATCGCGCGATGTCCGGCAATGTTCGTCAGACCGATCCCCATGCCGTACCGGATGGGAGTGCCGTCATTGAGGCTGCCGGGAGAGATCATCTCCCGATACGAGGCCGGGGACAGGACGCGCCCGCCGTGCAGCGCCCGATTCCAGGCAATCAGGTCTCCAGCCGTGGAACAGAGCGAGCCGGCGGAGTACGGCCAAGTCTGGTCCAGGTACCGCTTCACGATCAATCCCCTGGGACCGGTGTCGTACCCGTGTGCCCGCCTTTTCTGGATCGCCTGTTCGTCGCAATACCGCGACGAACTCATCCCAATGGGCGCGAACAGTCGTTGCTGTACGAAATCGGCATAGCTCATGCCGCTCGCCTTCTCGATGATCAGACCCAGCAGGAAGAACGCCGAGTTGTTGTAGACCTCGTTCTCTCCGGGTTCGAAATCGAACGGCTGCCGGCTGAACAGGGCCACAAGGGAGTCTCTCGGGAGCGGCAGCGTCATCATGGCGCCGAACTCCGGCATTTCCGTGTATCCCTTGATGCCCGACGTGTGGTTGAGGAGACGGCGGATCGTTATGTGCCTCCCCTGCGTCGGATAGTCCGGGAGGTACCTGGTTAGGTCATCGTCGACCGACAGCTTGCCGTCCGCCTGCAACAACAGGATCGCGGCGGCCGTGAACTGCTTGGTTACCGACCCGATCTCATAGATTGCGCCGTCGGGTGTGGGCACGTCGAACTCCAGGTCAGCATAGCCATAGGGCTTGAGCACCAGCGTGTCGCGACCCAGCACCACCGCGACGGTAACTCCGGCAGCCGCAGTCCCGCCCTGGATTGCAGCTGCGACCACGGAGTCGACGAATGCCGGGAACCGGGCGCGATCCATGCGTTGTGCCGGCAGCACAGGTGCTGACAGGCCGATCGCCAGCCAAAGGGCGATTGCGGCGGCACCATGCCGCCGCCACGGTAATCCGGACATGACGTTGTACCTCTGGTGGTGAGCCCCACGTAAACTCCACATATCGAGCGCAGCTCGAGCCCGGCTCCTCATACGTCGCAGATCGACACTCCCTGTCTGAGCGATGTGAGCGGGTCGCGCGATGGCACGAACTCCTGCGCCAGATATCCCGTGAATCCTGTCTCGACGATCGCGCGTGCGATCTGCGGATAGTAAAGCTCCTGCGTCTCGTCGATCTCGTGACGTCCGGGCACACCGGCCGTGTGGAAGTGCGCGATATGCTGAATGTTCTCCCGAATCGTGCGGATGACATCGCCTTCCATGATCTGCATGTGGTAGATGTCGTACAGCAGTCGAAATCGCGGGCTCCCAACTCGCTTCACCAGTTCCACACCCCACGGCGTGCGATCGCACTGGTAATCGCGGTGATCGATCTTGCTGTTCAACAACTCCATGCAGACGGTCACCCCGAGCCGCTCTGCGATCGGCGCCACCCGGCGCAGTCCGCGCGCACAGTTCTCCAGTCCCTCGCCATCGGACATCCCGCCACGGTTACCCGAGAAAACGATCATGTTGGGCAACCCCTGCGCTGCGATCAGCTGCAGCAGTCGTTCGGACTCGGCAACCAGCCGGTCATGTTCGTTGGGGCGGTTGAAGCCGACGGCGATCGTCGACGGGCCATTCGCCATCGCGCACGTCAGCCCGAATTGCTTCGGCACGTGCCACTCGCGTTCGCCCAGCAACTCCACCGACTTGAGCCCCATTTCCTCCGCCGCCCTGCAGAGCTGCTCGAGCGGAATCCCGTCGTAACACCAGCGGCAGACGGACTGCTGCAATCGGCCGGTCCGCGGCACGGCCAGCGATGACCAGTGCCGCGCCTGCACGCCCTCGGGCCCGAGCGTTCCAGTCGCGATAGCGCCAAGGGAAACGCCCAGGAATGTTCGACGCGACGGATCGCCGGATGAGGTGGGCATCGGATTCCTCGGACGGTGAATGGCTCGGTGCGGATACTATGCCGTTCGCCTGCAACAGTCCAGTTGAATCGGCGAGCGGGTCGCGAACTCAGTTGACGATTTCGCGCGCTTCTGCAATCGAGCAGATATGGAATGACGAAGCGCCGGCCCGTTACACGAGCCGGCGCTTCGATGGGATGAACTCTACAGCCAGGTTCGAAGCAGCCTGTTCGGCGTACCGGCAGGGTTGCCGATGATCTTCCCGATGCTGGCCATTCCGAGGATCTGCGCCGTCACCATCGCCGGCGTGCCCAGCGGCGTCGTCTGCAGATACTGTGCTGCCACACCGGCAACGTGCGGCGACGCCATCGACGTACCGTTGAGCACCGCAGTCGCGACATCCGACGTCCACCATGCCGATACGATGCTCACGCCCGGCGCGTACAGGTCCGCGCACGCACCGAAGTTAGAGAACCCGGCCCGCGTATCGTTGCTGGCGGAAGCCATGACCGACAGCGCGGTACCGACGCTCGATGGCGAGTAGCTGCACGCGTTCCCGCTGCTGTTGCCCGCTGCAACCGCGTACGTGACGCCGGATGCAATCGAGTTCATGACCGCCAGGTTCAGGGGAGCGTAGAGCCCGCCGCCCAAGCTCATGTTGGCGACAGCCGGCTTGATGGCGTTGGCGGTGACCCAGTTCACGCCCGCGATAACCTGCGAGAATGTCCCCGAACCGGCGCAGTTGAGAACCCGCACCGCGCGCAGATAGGCATTCTTCGCGACGCCGTACGTCCGGCCGGCCGCGGTGCCGGCGACGTGCGTCCCGTGACCGTTGCAATCCTGCGCTACCGGGTCATTGTCGACGAAGTCCCAACTGTAAGCTGCACGCGACGCGCCCGCGAGATTCCTGAACTGCTGGTGTGAAATGCGCATGCCGGTATCGATGATATAGATGCGGACGCCCGTCCCGCTGCGCAGGTAGTTGAATAATCCATTGAGCGGAAGATTCACCTGATCGATACGATCCAACCCCCACGGTGCGCCGAACTGCGTCGTCTGCGTAGTGACCACGCGATCCGGCTCGATGTACTCGACCATGGGATCCCGGGCGAGACGCGCTGCAACCGCTGCCGGCATTCGCGCGGAGAAACCCTTCAGCGCTGCGCCATAGACGTATCCGAGCCGTGCGCCATGCTCGCGGGCAAGTCTGCGCGCGTTGACCGTAACGTCGGAAACGGTGTTCTTGAGCACCACCACGTACTGATCAGGTACAACCTGCCCCTCGACCGCGTTTTCCGGCACCTGCGGTAGTTCCTCCACGACCTGCGCCTGATCGACGCTCAAATCGCCCTTCGGCTCAGTGGGTTCGATTGGCGATGGCGAATCCTGACACGCCGCGAGCACGACCACAGCCGAAACTGCGAGCACCTTGCGATACATGTGACTCCTCCTCACTTCCACACGACGGCTACGACGAACGTGCGCCCCAGTGCCCACCCCGCCAGCTGCCAGCCGTCTCCAGTTCATGAAGGCTTCGCGCAACGCGAATTCTCCTTCGCGGCGGCCGTTGTGCAGTTGGCGTGCCACGAGTTTGCTTACGTGACATCATGCTTACCACAGCCTTTCCCGTGCCGCCCTTCGCCCCGGCTGATGCCGCACGCCTGCTCACCAGGTGGGGGCTGACGGGCACGGCCGTTCCGCTCCCCGGAGAACGCGACCGCAGTTTCGTTGTCCGCGAGGCAGGAGGTCGGCAGTTCGTCCTGAAGGTTTCGCACAATCTCGAAGAGCGGGCCATCCTGGATCTCCAAAACGCGGCGTTGGCATGCGTCGCTCGGCACGGGAGCAGTGTGGATGTCCCACGGGTCGTGCGAAGCGAATCCGGCGCGGACATCGAGGTCGTCACAGACCGGGACGGAACCGCGTACTTCGCGCGGCTCCTCACCTGGGTTCCGGGAACGCCGCTGGTGCGCACACGGCCGTTGTCCGACGACCTGATGGTGTCTCTGGGAGCGGCGTTAGGCCGAGTCAATGCGGCGCTGGCATCGTTCGATCATCTGGCCGCCCGTCGCGTTCTCAAGTGGGACCTCGTCCAGTCCGCATGGGCGACGCCGTTCGTGGCAAACTTAGCTGACGAGCAACGACGCGCCTTGGTCGCCGCCATACTCGATGGCTTCACCAGCGACATGGCCCCGCGACTCCGTGCGACACGATCGACCATCATCCATGGTGACGCCAACGACTACAACATCCTGACACGTCCTGTCGACGACGATCTGCTCAGCCCGCGCGTCGTCGGCCTAATCGACTTCGGGGACGTTGTCGAATCCCACCCGGTATGCGACCTGGCGATCGCGATCGCCTACGCCATGCTCGACCGCCCGGATCCGATCGCGACCGCCGCCAGCATCGCCCGCGGCTTTCATGCAGAGTACCCGCTGACGGAAGACGAAGTCGCCATGCTCATCCCGCTCGCGCGCACTCGGCTCGCGGTGAGCGTGGTGAACGCGGCTCTGCAGCTGGACATCGCGCCGGACCACGAGTACTTGCAGGTAACCGCCGCGCCGGCGTGGCGACTGCTGGATGTATTGGTCGACGTGTCGGATGACTACGCCCAAGCCGTGCTTCGTGGCGCCTGCGGGTTCGAGCCATGTCGCAAGAGCACGGCAGTTCGTGAGTGGCTGGTGCGCAACCGCCAGTCGTTCCAGCCGATCGCGCCCATAGCGCTCGACGGACCCGATGTCCAGATGCTGGATCTGTCCGTCGGAAGCACCGAACTGGGGCCGGACGACGAATGGCAGGAACCTGCGCGGTTGAGCTCTGCGATCTTCTCGCGACTCCGCGATCGCGGCGCCGTCGCGGCGGTTGGCAGGTACGACGAGGTACGCGCGCTGTACACGAGCGATGTCTTCCAGACGAACGGGAATGACGGCCCCGAGTACCGGGCGATCCACCTCGGTGTCGACGTTTTCATGCCTGCAGGAACGGCAGTGTATGCGCCGCTGGCCGGTCGCATACACAGTCTGCGCGACAACGCGAAGTCGCTCGACTACGGACCCACCGTCATTCTCGAGCATGCGGTGGCGCCGTCGCTGACCTTCCATACACTGTACGGCCACCTCTCGCGTGCCTCGTTATGTTCGCTGGCGGTGGGCGACGCTGTCCCGGCGGGTGGCCGGTTGGGCGAGATCGGCGAGTTGACGGAGAATGGTGGCTGGCCGCCGCATCTGCATTTCCAGATCGTCTGCGACCTGTTCGGGAACGTGGGTGACTTCCCCGGCGTGGCGCGTGACCGCGAGCGCGACGTCTGGTTGAGCGCGTCTCCCGACCCATCGCTCATCCTGCCGCTTCCCGCCGGCGCACGTGCCGCGCGATCCGAGCCGGTTGAACGACTGCTCGAACGCCGCCGCGCGCACGTTGGCAGGGCGCTCAGCGTTGCCTATCGACGGCCATTGCACATCGTCCGCGGTACGGGCCAGTTCCTGATCGATGCCGGTGGCAGACGCTACCTCGATGCCGTGAACAACGTAGCGCACGTGGGCCACTCGCACCCCCGAGTCGTTAGAGCGGGCCAACGACAGATGCAGGTGCTGAACACCAATACCCGCTACCTGCACGACGACCTCCTCTCCTATGCCGACGAATTGACGTCGACGTTCCCGGACCCGCTCCGCATAGTGTACTTCGTCTGCTCCGGGAGCGAGGCCAACGAACTGGCGATCCGGCTGGCGCGTGCCCATACGGGAGAGCGCGACATGGTTGTGATCGACGCCGGCTACCACGGCAACACGTCCACGCTGATAGACGTCAGCTCGTACAAGTTCGACGGTCCGGGTGGACGCGGGGCTCCTGAGTGGGTGCGCAAGGTGCCGATGCCTGACGACTATCGGGGTCCGTTCAAGCGTGACGATCCCGAAGCGGGGTGGAAGTACGCGCAGGCGGTTCGAGAGGCAGTGGCCTCGATCCGCCGTGAAGGACGCCGTCCCGCCGCTTTCCTTGCCGAGTCGGTACTGAGCTGCGGCGGCCAGATCGTGCTGCCACCCGGTTATCTCGCCGAGGCGTATCGGCACGTACGCGATGCCGGTGGCGTCTGCATTGCCGATGAAGTCCAAGTCGGGTTCGGACGCGTTGGCTCGCATTTCTGGGCATTCGAGACCCAGGGCGTCGTTCCGGACATCGTCACCATGGGCAAACCGATCGGCAACGGCCACCCGTTGGCTGCCGTCGTCACCACGCCGGAGATCGCCAACTCCTTTGCCAACGGCATGGAGTTCTTCAGCACTTTCGGCGGAAATCCTGTTTCATGCGCCATCGGTAGAGCGGTGCTGGCCGTCATACGCGAGGAAGAGCTGCAACACAACGCCGACGCCGTGGGTCAGCACCTGACGCAGCGCCTCCTGGACGTGAAGTCCCGCCACTCGCTCGTTGGCGACGTTCGCGGGCCGGGGCTGTTCGTTGGCGTGGAGTTCGTGGACGACCGCACCTCGCTCGCACCCGCGACGCGCCAGGCGTCGTACGTCGCCAACCGGATGAAGGAGATGGGCATACTGATGAGCACCGACGGCCCGTTCAACAACGTCCTGAAGATCAAGCCGCCGCTTTGCTTCACATCGGATGACGCCGACTGCCTCGTCGACGCCATGGACCGAGCCTTGTTGGAGCTGGAGGTAACCTTCGGCGCCTAGAACTCGAGACTCTTCAGATACCGGAAACTCCGCTCGGCGCTCTGGAATGGGTCGACGGGATCGTCTCGCTCGACGAAATAGTGACGAATGCCGGCCGTCGTTGCCTGAGCGAAGTATCTCCCGAACGGCAACGACCCGGCGCCCGCATCCGCCATCGCCCCCGATGACGCCATGTCCTTCACATGCACGAGGGGAAAACGCCCCGGGTACCGCGCGAAATAGTCGAGCGGATCGCGCCTGGCCTTGTTGATCCAGTACAGATCGAGTTCCATCTGCACCAGATCCGCATCGCATTGTGCGAGCAGCATGTCGTACGGCAGCGTGCTGCCGACCGCCGCAAACTCGAAGTCGTGGTTGTGGTATGCGAACCGGATCCCGTGCGCGCGAGCCTGCTCTCCCGCACGATTGAATTCGTCGGCAATCCTGTTGTAGCTATCGGCGGTTCGCTCCTTAGCGTCGATGAACGCGCAGACGAGATACGCGTGTCCAATCGTCCCCGCCACGTCCAGCGTCCGTGGCCAGGAGTTCCGAATCTGGTCCAGCGTGATATGGGCGGATGGCGCGCGCAGTCCGTTGGCCTTGAGCATCGTAGCAACTTGTGCCGGCGTCCGGTCGAAATAGCCGGCGAACTCGACCTCGGCGTAGCCGATGGCCGCCACTCGCGCCAACGTGGACTCGACGCTTTCCTGCATCCGGCTACGGAGCGTGTAGAGCTGGATGCCGAGCCGCTCTATGCTTCGCGAAGCCGCCACTTGCTCCGGAGAGCGCAGCAGACGGCCACCGATCGCCGCCGCGCCGAGTCGCATGGCCGCGCCGTGCAGGAACTCCCGTCGAGTTGACGTCATAGCGATCCTCGCTGGTTCCGGGACGTCTCGAATGCGAAACTCGTGGTCATGGCAGTCGCCATCCTTTCCGCCGCTGCGCCTCCGACTCGTGGCGCGCCGTAAGAACGCGACACGCTCCGTGGTTACTTCTTCAGCACACCGAGCATCCGCTTCGCCATCGGACTATCCGGGTCGATGTCGAGTGCCCTCTGGAAGCTGGCGATCGCCGCAGCGGTGTCACCCAGTTGCAACGAACCGCTACCCAATCCCGTGTACGTAACTGCCGACTTCGGATAGAACTCCAGGTTCAACTGCAGCATGCGCAGAGCATCCCGACGCTGGTCCGGCTTGCGTCCCAAATCGCTCGCCACCTCCACCAGCGACATCTCCCCAAAGTCGTATGCGGCGCGCCCGTAGAACTGCTCGCGAAGGGCGCGATACTTCGCCACCGCGTTGTCCGCACCGGCGCTGTCGTACGCGGCGGCGAGTTCGGCCTGCAAGGTACGCGGTCTGGGCACACCATGGTGGCAGGTGATGCATCCGACCTGTGCACGTTCCGTGAGCGTGCGCCCCATCGTCTGCGTGATGTACTTCGTATTGATGTCCATCGCCATTCGCAGCATCTCGCGGGCGATCTTTTTTGTCTCCTTCTCGTCCGAGGCGAAGTCCATCGATTGCATCGTCTTCTCCGGCCCCTCGACGTGGCAGTAATCGCAGCGCACGCCGAGCCCGCCAGCGAAGCCGCGCATGACCTGCATGACCTGGCCTCGCGGCATGTCCCTGGGGAGCACCTGCAGGTTCCTAGGCGGACCCTGTTGCGGTGGACCACCCTGCGCGGCAATCGCCGTCGTCATCAAGAAAGAAGCAGTCGTCAGGCAGGCGAAAGTTCGATGCATGTTCATGATCTCCGGTTGAGCCGTCTGGGGGCGGCAGGAAAAAGCCGAGCCTCGACGCAGGCTAACCAAGGTAAGCTGGAGTGTCCGACAAGGCACATCCGCGCACCTGGTGTTCGTCCGTTGACCCTAGCCCTCTGCAGGGCCGGTGCCCTGTACCGCTCGATGCGCGGCTGGGGATACCTCACCGGAACCGCCGCATGCTGTACCTGCGCCTTCCCGCGCTACTGAACGATGGCACCGGCATCTCCTGGCAGCATCAGGGCACGGTGCGCCCACCACGGCGCGATCCCGTTCTTCATTACGCGCTCGTGGAACTCCTTGAGCGAAAAACCGTCGCCCATTCGCGCCTTGTAGTCTGCCCGGAGCTTGAGCACTGCCCGTTTCCCGAGGAAATACCCACCGTTCGTTGGGTCGTATGAAGTCCGCTCGGCTTCTTGGCGTGCTGCCGGTTCCGGCAGGTGCGCCTTGTCCATGAAGAACTGAGCTGCCTGGTCCATGGTCCAGGAACCAGTGTGAACGTTGATGCCAGCGATGAGGCGACAGATTCTGGTCATCGATTCACTTAGCTGCGCCATCTCGTAGCGCGGATCGCCAGCTTTGAATCCCTGCTCCACGACCATCTGCTCGGCGTAGTGCGCCCAGCCGTCCTGACCGGAGGACGGTTGCGGGAACGGGTTTAGCCCGATCCAGATTCGGCGAACCTTCCCCGGTGTCTGACGCATGAACAGCGCGTGGACGAAATGCCCCGGCATCGCTTCATGGGCACTCGTGATCGCCAGCGAGGCGTAGTTGAAGCGCTCCAGCCAGGCTGCCTGCCGCTCCGGTGGCCAGGACGGGTTCGCATCCGTGACGTAATAGATCGATTTCACCGGCGTTGGCTCGAGCGGGGGCGATGCGTGCATCGACGCGAGGCCGATGTCGAACGGTTGCGACGGCAGGACGACCACGCGCTCCGCGTTAGGCAGCCGGACCAGCTCGGCTTGGGTGACGAAGTCCTGCAAGGAGTCGACGATCGCTTGTGTCGCCTTGACCAGTTCGCCCGGCTTCGGGTGATCGCGGCGGATGTCCATCCACACGTCCATCGGGTCACGATTCGGATCGACCTTGCGCGCTGCCGCCACGAACGACGATTCTTCCACGGCCAATTGCCGGTTGCCGATCGCCAGCATCGCGTCCAACGGAATGTCGAGCAACTCCTCAGCGCGATATCGTGCCAGGACGTTCTGCGCTCCGATCGCAACCTTGCCCTTGGCGCCAGGTATCACGCGCTGCTCCATGTCGACGACGTAGGTATCGATGGCGGTTGCGGTGGAGTCGGCGAGAGCGAAGACGCGCCTTGCGAGCGCAGTGTCCGCCACAGACGCGAAGGCCAGCCGCAGGTCGCCGCGCAGCATCGCGGCCGCCCCTTGGAACATCTGCGTGCCCCTGCGGGCGAAGATCTCGGGTGGGTTCTCGATATTGGTGACGGCTGCTGCCAACAGCGCCGGCACGCCGCGCAGCTTCGACTCCACTCGTGCGAGGCGTCGCTCCGGAGTGTCCGACTCCATCGTCATGAGATTGTGCACGCCGTCGGACACGGCCGCGGCGTAGATCATCGGGTTTCGTTGCCAGTTCTTAACTACGTCCAGATCCAGCTGCCACCCGTCGATGATCCCGTTCAGGATCGTGTGGTCGACGCGCGCATCCGGTGTGAGTTTCGAAGTGTCGATCTGCGCAAGCCGAACCTTTGCGCCCAGCAACCACTTCGACTCCTGCGCGATCCCGGTCGCAGAGAAGTCCTCCAGCATGTCGTCGTGCATGTGCAGGCCATTGCCGGCCGCGATGGATGGATGGCGTTTCGCGAACTCGTCGAGGTACCGGTCGACGAAATCGGCGAATTCCTGGTTCTGGTTCCCCTTCGCGCTGCAGCCGTTGAGGAGCGCAGCGACGAGGATCAGAGTCGCCCGACCGGGCCCCCACCCCCGAAAACAACGATGCGACGCTCGTCCGTTCCGTGCGTTACCAATCCATCGCAGCATGCATCCTTTCAACTGGAACTTGGCCGCCCTGGCACCCCGAGCCATCAGGACATCCCTCTGGCCGCGATCTCCTCGATCGCTGTCGCGAACGCGTCGACCTCTTCCAGCGTCGTGTACACGTTGGGCGTGACCCGGATGCCCGACCACTCCCCTTCCACCGTGCGCGGGCGCACATGGATGCGGTACCTCTTCATCAGATAATCCGTCAGCCGCACCGCATCGATCCCTTCCATCCGCATCGTCCCGATCGCGCACGACTCGGCGTAGCCGTCCGGCGTCAGAAGCTTTACCCCGGGTAGTGAAGCGACCCGACCGGACCAGCGGCGACGCAGGAAACGCAGTCGCGCCGCCTTGCGCTCCGCGCCAATCGACTCGTGGAAGTCCATAGCTTCGGTAATCGGGTTGCGCACGTGGACCGGAAACGTACCAATCCCTTCGAACTTGCGGATGTTATCCGTGATCTCCTCCGGCGATGCGAAGAGCGACCAGATCCGTGGGATCTTTAACCTGCGTACGTAGAGAAACCCAGTGCCTACCGGGGCTGAGAGCCACTTGTGCAGGCTCGTGCCGAAGTAGTCGCAGTCGAGATCGTCGCGAGTGAACGGGAACTGGGCGAACGAGTGTCCACCGTCGACGACCACTTCGATGTCGCGCTGCCGCGCCATCTGGCAGATGCGCTTCACCGGGAAGATCTGCCCCGTCGTGTAGGTGATGTGCGAGATGTGGATGACTTTCGTGCGTGGACCGATCGCCGATTCGATTCGGTGAAACAGGTCATCCTGCCCGTCCGGTGGCACCGGAAAGGGGATCATCCGTAGCGTGACTCCGTCTCGACGCACGCGTTGGCGCCACGTCGTGATCATGCTCGGATAGTCCTGCGTGGTCGTCAGGATCTCGTCGCCCCGCTGGAGCTGCATGCCGAACTGGACGATCTCGAGTGCTTCTGTGGTATTGCGGGTGATGGCGACTTCCTCCGGGTCGCAGCCGAAACCGGCGGCCAGGCGACGTCGGATCGTCTCGAAGCCCGGATACAGCATCTCGTCGACATAGTACGAGGGCTGCATGTTGGTAATCGCGAGGTAATCGCGCTGCGCCTGCTGAACGGTCCTTGGCGATGGGGCAACCGAGCCGTTATTCAGGTTGATGATGTTGCGATCGATTGTGAACGCCTCGCGGACCGTGAACCAGAAGTCTTCGTCCTGGGCAGCCTGGTCAGGAGTGGCGCGTTCCACGCGTTGCAACGCTCGCCCAAGTATCGACCGGGCGTCTCGGTGGAGTGTGATGGCGCCAGCGGCGGCGGCCACGAAGGATCGGCGGTGCATGCGTTCCTGGCAGTGGGTGTTCGTGGTGGAGACGTTGGCCGCGCGTGACCTCCCGCGCAAGCAGCCACCGAACCGCAATTGGGGTCAGACTCCATTCGAGATGGGGTCTGACCCCCATCTCGAATGGAGTCTGACCCCAGTTGAGCCACCAATTGAGCCAGGTCTCACTCCGCCCGCAACGCTTCGCTCGGCATCACACTCGATGCCCTCAGTGCCGGCACCAGCGTCGCCGCCATCGCCGTCAGCAGCACCACCAGCGCGGAACCCACATACGACAGCGGATCGCTCGGCGCAATCCCGAAGAGAAAACTCTGAAGAACGCGCGACGCAGCGAGTCCCGCCACCCCTCCCACGACCACACCCGCAACGGTCCGCACAGTGGCCCCCCACAGCATCGAGCGGATTACACTCAAGACCGTCTCGCCCAACGCCATCCGCACGCCAATCTCCCGGCGCCGCCGAGCAACCTCGCCGGCATACAGGCCATGAACGCCCACTGCCACCAGTAACAACGCCGCCGCTGCGAAGAACAGCAGCAGCTGTGCCGTCACGCGCTCTCGCGCCATGGTCTGATCGACCGTGTGGCGCATGCTTTCGATCCGATACGCCGGCGTCGATTCCGACACGGACCGTAGCGCCCCGCGAATCAGCGGCACGATCGCCGACTCTTCGACCGCCGTGCGCACCAGGACATCGTATTCCTCACCGACAGGCATCTGCTCCGTGTACAGATAGACGGTGGGCCGAGTCTCCTCGCGCGGCGACGCGAGCCGCACGTCCCGCACTACCCCGATGATCTCCGGCGACGGTGTCCCGTTTACCCGCACATCGAACGACCGACCGACCAGACCTCGCTCGCCCGGCCACAGCCTCCGCCCGAACGCTTCATTGACCACGGCGCGAATCGGCCCGCTCGCCGTCTCGCTCGACGAGAAGAGCCGACCCTCCACTGTCGTCAGGTCCATCGCCTGGAAGTAGCCGGCATCGACAAATCGGACGTCAGCTGTCGGAAATGCCGAGCGATCCCGGTCTCCCCAGCCAACCGGTGTTACAGTCGTCGCCGTGCCTCCGGGGTTGAACGGCCGCACTGACGTGCGTCCCGCGGCAATCACGCCGGGGATCGCTCGGAGACGCTCGAAGAAGGCCGTCGACGCCGCCCGCGCCCCGGCGTTAGAAACGCCGGCAGCGTTGAAACTGACGCGGAACGCGATCAACCGATCTGCATTGAAGCCGTAGTTGACGGCGGAGAGCCGTTCGAAGCTGCGCAACGTCAGACTTGCGAACAGCGAGAGAACCACAGCCGTCGCCGCCTCACCGATCACCACCCATGACGTTCGCGCTCCGCTCGTCATGCGTCCGGCTCCATGCAACAACCCCACCGACGCGCCCGGACGAAAGAGCGCCGCCGGAACGACCGCGAGCAGGAGCGTGGCAATAGCCCCTGTCGCAACGCCAACAGCGACGGCGACAGCGCCGAAGCGGACTGTGTGAAGCCGCGGGAGTGCCTCCGGCAGGAACGCCGCCAATGCGGGGATGACCCAGCTCGATAGCAGGATGCCGGCTCCTGCACCCAGGCTCGCGAGAATGACGGATGTCACCAGACGCTCGGCCAATAGTCGCGAACCGGTCGCGCCGAGCACCGATCTCAACACCACGTCCCTCGCTCGTCGAGAGGCGTGCGCGATCGCCAGCAGCGTCGTGTTCGTCAGGACCATCGCCAGCAGCAACGCACATGCTACCACGATCGCCAGAAACGCCGGGCGTACCCGCCCGGTTATCTCTTCGGTCAACGGAATCACTTGCGCATACCATCCGTCGGCGATCGCGCCTTCCGCGCGGAGTTGAGCGTGGATGGCCTCGAGATCGCGCGTCGCGCCTTCGACGGTTACATCCGCCTTCAACCGGCCGATCACGAGCAAGAAGCGCCCCCATTCTCTGTGCTGCTGCGTGAGGACGAGCGGAAGCCAGTATTCCTGTTCGCCCATCCAGCCAAACCGGACCGGCGCAAAGTCCTGAGGCATGACACCGACCACCACCACAGGTCGTCCGTCGAATCGAACGGGGGTGCCGATGACGCTCGAATCTCCGCCGAGTCGCGACGTCCAGAAGCTGTGACTGACAACCACTTCGTTCGTGGCCGTCGCAGGCGAAAAGCCGGGGCCGAGCGCCGGGCGCCGGCCCAGAAGCTCAAACAGGCCGGGACTAACTTCGGCGCCGCTGATCCGCTCGGGCCCCGCCGCACCTTGCCAGACGGCACTCGATGGCATAAGACCGGAGATCGAGTCCACGGTCCGATTGCGCTGCTTCCATTCCTGCATGGCGGTCGCCGATACGACATTCCGGTCGCGCTGACGCGGGACGTTGCGCTCGAAGAGGGCGACGAGGCGATCCGGTTCGCGATATGGCAAGGGTCGGAAGACTACGTCGTAAGCCACCGTACCGATCGACGCCATCGCCGCGATGCCTAACGCGAGTGTCGCGGCGACGGGAATCGAGTACGCCGGCGAGCGACGGAGCGAGCGGATCGAGAGTCGCGCGTCGCGTACCAGGCGCTCCAGAGCGCCGGTCGCGCGCGTGTCACGAGCCTCGTCACGCCAGCGTTCGAATCCTCCCAGAGCGGCAATCGCCCGCCGCCGCGCCTCCTCCGGCGCGGTGCCCAGGCGGACCAGCTCCGCTGACTCGGCATCCACGTGGAATCGCAGCTCGTCGTCCAGTTGCCGCTCGAATACCGCCGGGCGGAAAGATCGGCGAATCCGGCGCACCAGCCGATTCAAAGCGTCTGGAATCGGCACGATCGTCACGTCGGCGAGAGGATGTGTTCGACCGCGCCTGAGAAGAGGCGCCAGCCCTGGACCTCGTCCGCAAGGTGTCTCCTGCCGGCAGCGGACAGCTTATAGACACGCACGCGACGTCCCTGCTCCGAGTACCCTTCATCCGCCAGGATCAACCCGCGCGCCTCCAGCCGGTACAGCGCCGGGTAGAGCGATCCCTGGTTGACCTCTAGCACGTTGCGACTGCGCTCACGAATTCGCCGCGAGATCCCCCAGCCATGGAGCGGCGTCTGGCGCAACGTCTGGAGGATGAGGAGATCGAGTGTGCCCTGAAGCAGGTCGGCGCGAGCGGACACGTGGCCTCCCGAATGAGCGGATACCAAGCCGGTCGACAATCCTGTGCCGCGGATTGTCGGATGTCAAGGTATCGGGCGCTCGCGCACTCCATCGCCGAACGACCGGCTAGGGCGTTGGGCGCGCCGCGGTGCAAGGCTTCGTGTTCGCGTCTGCGCCGGACCGGCATGGAATCGCCAGTGAGATCCCACTCGACGGCAACCAGCCGAGGCCGAGTCAGAGCCACCACGGATCTGCGCACACGCTTCTCGTCGAACGCTTCCCACTGGATGTTCGCCGCATAGACGAATGGGTCGTCGGCCAGCGTGCCGATCGTGGGCTCGGGCGAACTGCCTTCCTGCCGATCGAGCACCACCGCTCGCGCGATCCGCATCGCCAGAGTATCGACGTCGAACCTGACGACTTGGGCCGGCCGCGCGCCGTTCTGCACGGTAATGATCGCCTCCCCGTCCACGGCGATGCCGTCGCACCCTGACGTCGTCGCGCCGGGCACATCCTGGAACCGGCGTACGTCGCCACTTTCCAGGTCCATCCTCAGCAATCCGTGCGCGTAGTCGGCGACATACAGCCCCTCCCGCCTGGCGCCGGCGCCACCCCTTGCAGTGAATTGAACAGCGGGTGCGCGTAGCGCGGCAGCGAACCAGTACCGGAGCGCAATCGATACAGGAACGGCTGGGCAGAGTCGGTCACGTACACGTCTCCGTTGGACACGACGGCAATGTCGCCCAGCACGTGCCTGACGGCGACCGGCGGCAGATCCCAGCGAGCCTCGACGACGCCGTCGCTGATCCGGACGCGCAGGAGCGCCGCGAGTGACGAGTCGACCGCCACATACGTCGGTCTTTGGGGGATGCCGCTCATCGTGACCCACAGGTCGTTACGCTTCGGATCGACGCGGACGCCTAACAATGCGCCAATACGCTTTGTGTCACTCGGCACTATCGAGCGCATCGATCCATCGGCGCCGACCTCGGCGATCGTCCCGATCCGAACGCTGGTCACGTAGAACCGTCGCGTCCGCGAATCGAAGTCGACACCTTCGGGCCAGAACGTGCAGTCGGCGAACGTCACATGGATATCGCTCTTCGATTCTCCTCGTTTCGCAAGCGCAGCGCGGAAAGCGACGGGAGGGAGGCCATCCGGCGGATGGCGCTATCCGACACGAGACCGCCGCTCGACCCCCAGGATGTCGGAACGTCGAGCGCGTGACTGAACCCGGATGTCTCGGCGGCCCTGGCGGCAAGCAGGACGCGCCGCCAGACGTACGCTGGTTCAGCCGGCCACGCGCTCGCCGCGCGCCCGACCTCGAACCGCACCGCTGTCAGGTCGCGCCGGTTCATCGCCGCCACCGCTCGGGTCCATGCTCCCGCGCAACATCGGCTGAATCGACCGCGGGAATGCCGAACTGCGCACGAAGCGGCAATGTGCCTGACGTCAGCATGCTGGTCGACACGAAGGCGGCAATCTGCCCGCACCGTGAGACGTTCAGGTGTCCACGGAACATGCGGCCTTCGTTGAGGGGCGCTTCCCGTCGACACGAGCGCGCACACAACGGTGTTTGCCGTCGACGCTGACGTATCGATAATCCGTGAGAACGACCGGTTCTCTCCACCTTTCGGTGGCAAGGGGTGGAACCGCGGGACCGACAGTGCCCGATCCGCATCGGAACCTCGTGGCTTGCTCGATGACGGTCACCCACCGACCGGACGATGCGATGTCGGCGACTACTTCTCGAGTCGTCCTCCACGCACCCAAACGTCGTCGCCAATCCTCACGGTGGCATCGGAAAAGAAGTTCCAGCGCAGATATCCGCCACCCACCTTCCCACCAAGTTCTGTGTTGTCACCTAACGAGAGACGTACCACACCCGCTCCGTAGCCGTAGTACGGTATCCATCGCTCGCCGCTCGGCAGAATCGCCAGTAAAGGGTTGAGGCCGAGCGCGAACTCACGGAATGCGCGCGCGGGATCGCCCCCCTGCGTCAGTTCCTTCTCCACGCCCGCGCGTCCGCGCGTCGCGA
Organism: Gemmatimonadaceae bacterium; assembly: GCA_019186945.1. Lineage (GTDB taxonomy): Bacteria > Gemmatimonadota > Gemmatimonadetes > Gemmatimonadales > Gemmatimonadaceae > JABAQJ01. The sequence goes on along the minus strand of JABAQJ010000008.1, from coordinate 190,074 downwards.
CGAACCCGGTCAGTCGTCCATTCGCGAACGTCATCACCAGGCCCTCGACCCGCTCTCCTCCCCAGTCGCTGGCGGGAAACGCAATCTTGCCATTGACGCTCTCCTCCACAGGAGCAACGCGGATGGCGCCTGCCGGCAGCTCTATCTCGCGATCGATCAGTACGCGCGCGCTTCGCGTGCGCGCGAGCGACGCATCGCCGTCCTGTTTCGTCACCTGCCTGTCGCCGATCCGGAACGACAGATCCGTTCCGGCAGGCGTGGTCACGCGAACGCTCGCACCGCGCATCGCGCGCTCCAGCGCCTCCTGGGCGCGGCCAAGCCGCGCGTAGTCCGTGCCGAGCAGAACCTCCTGGTAATGCCGGGATCGCGCCGGCGTCATCGGCAGAAGCGTGCCGTCCATCGCGTACGCGCCAGCCCAGTGGAAGTGGATGGTCCGACCGTGACCGTTGCGCAAGACGTTCTGCATCGCGGCATAAACGGTGTCCGCGGGCACCGGACCCGGCAGCATAACCCCGAGGTCCGTCGTCCTGAGCTCCGCGTCGAGCGCGGCGCCGTTCAGCGATGCAAGGCGCCTGGTCCAGTCGGTCTGCCATGCCGCGGGCGCCACCCCGCGCACCGCGACCGCACCAAGGTCGATGCCTCCCGCCGCACGCACGCGGGCGCGGAGTGGCTCGATCAGCGAATCGGCGAGCCCGGGTTCTGCGAGCAGGAAGACGCGCTCGCCGCTGGTGAGCGCCATGCGCTCGACTATTCTGGCGGCAACCGCCTGCCAGTCGTTCCCCTGCATCTGTCCCATGGCGATCCGTGTCTGCATGGCGAACGCGGCACCGAGCAGGATTGTCAGTCGACGATGGCCCATGGTGGCGTGAGGTTGGGCGTTACGACGCACGAGTTGCCGTCCACGTCGATTCTGCCGCGTTCGCCGCACCAGCGCCAGTCGGCATGGACGAAGCGACGGCAACCGGCGCACCTTTCCCTGTACGGGACGACGGCTGCAAGCCCAACTCACCCTCACACCAGGCGCGCGAGGTCCGTGAACGATTACTCGTCATACGACGCACTCGGTCTGGCGCAGCTCGTGCGCGCGGGCGACGTCGCGCCGCGAGAACTGGTCCAGGCCGCGATCGAGCGGATCGAGCGGCTGAACCCTTCACTCAACGCCGTCGTACACACCATGTACGACCGGGCGTTGCAGGAAGCGGAAAGCGAGCTTCCCGGCGGCGCGTTTCGAGGCGTACCGATTCTGCTCAAGGACCTGCTGGCCTGGTACGAAGGAGAGCCGATCACGAGCGGGAGCCGGCTGTTTCGAGGATGGCGACCACCCTATGATACCGAGATCGTACGGCGCTACCGTCGCGCGGGCGTGATCGTCGTAGGCAAGACGAACACGCCGGAGTTCGGGCTGACGCCATTTACGGAACCGGAGCTGTTTGGGCCGACGAGGAATCCGTGGGATCCTGCGCGGACACCGGGGGGTTCGTCCGGCGGTTCGGCCGCCGCCGTAGCGAGCGGGATGGTCCCCCTTGCCGGTGGGGGAGACGGAGGCGGGTCCATTCGGATTCCCGCGTCGTGCTGCGGGCTCTTCGGTCTCAAGCCGACGCGTGGACGAACACCGGCCGGTCCGCTCGTTGGCGAGCATTGGCAAGGTGCGACCGTGGAGCACTGCCTGACGCGGAGCGTGCGGGACAGCGCGGCAATGCTGGATGCGTTGCGCGGTCGAGAGCCGGGCGCTCCATGTGAGACGGCGCCGCCGACGCGGGACTATCTGACGGAAGTCGACACTCCGCCCGGGCGACTCCGTGTGGCTTTCACCGACGAACCGCTGCTGGGAACCCGCGTGGATGCCGACTGCCGCACCGCCCTGCAGGACGCTGTGGGATTGCTCGAATCGTTAGGTCACGATGTGGTCGAGCGGTCGCTGGCAGTGGATCGCGAAGCGTTCAACCTCGCATTCCTGACGATGATCTGCGGCGAAACGTCCGCGGCGATCGTCGAGGCCAGGGATATGATCGGCCGCGCCGCAACCCGCGCCGACGTGGAGGCGACGACCTGGATGCTGCATCTGCTGGGGCAGCAGACCAGCGCCGCGGATTTCGCGCTGGCGGAGCACTTCCTGAGGCAGACCGGTCGCCGCGTCGGCGCCTTTTTCGAGAATATCGACGTGCTCGTCACGCCGACCCTCGGGATGCCGCCGTTCCCGATCGGCCAACTGCAACCGCCGCCCCATGAAATGCTCATGATGCGCTGGTTCGGTCGGCTGAACGCGGGCGCGCTCATGAAAATGCTGGGTGTGCTGGAGAAAGCGGCCTCGGGCCTCTTCGACTTCATTCCCTTCACGCCGCTGTTCAACGTCACCGGTCAGCCGGCCATGTCGGTACCGCTGTACTGGAACGCGAACGGGCTGCCGATCGGCGTACAGATCGTGGGACGCTTTGGCGACGAGGCGACGCTCTTTCGGCTGGCCGGACAGCTCGAAAGCGCACGCCCCTGGGCCAACCGACACCCTGCCCTTTGGGCCGCGTGAACGGCGCCGGCGGATGTCGGACAAGCTGCCATTTTCTCTGGAGTTCCCGGCGCCGATGATGCGACTGGAGCCGCGCTCCCCGTCGAGCGGCTGCGGGCGCCGACACCTCCTGGCGGTCCTCTGCCTCGGACAGGCGGGCGTGACACTCGCGCTGGATGCGCAGTCGTCCGTGCCTCCGGACCGGACGATTACCCGGGTACACGTGGTGCGCGAGAACATCTTCGACGCGACCGAGACTGACCGCTGGTACGCACGAGTCCTGAACGGACTGCACGTCACGACGCGCGAGTTCGTTGTGCGGCGCGAGCTCCTCCTGCATGAAGGCCTCCCGTTCGATTCCGCCCTCGCGGCGGAGAGTGCGCGCAATCTCCGAAGGCTGGGTTTCTTCCGTGCTGTGCAAGTCGACACCATCGGTGAAGCGATCGGTCAGGCGCTCGTCGTCACGACGAGAGACCGCTGGACGACCAAGGCCAACGCCGGCGCGCGCTTCTCCGGTGGACAGACGATCGTCAACCTCTCGCTGACCGAGGCGAACCTTGGCGGTACGGGTACCTCGTTAGGTTTCAGGTACCGGTCCGAGCCGGATCGCAATGCGTTTCGCCTGGCGGTGAATGCGCCCCGGGCATGGTCGGGTGTGATCGACCTCCGGACGCAGTTCGACCGTTTGAGCGACGGCGATGCCGCGTCGGTCGGCATCTTCAATCCCTTCCGGGCCCTGTCGGATCGGAATGCGTTCGGGCTCGAAGCCTCCACGCTCGATCGTCGCGTCCTGCGATGGTACGGCGGGAACGCGGCACCGGCCGACTCGTTGCGCCGTGTCCTCGAACTTGGCCGCGCCCAGGCTGGATATGCCTGGCAAGCCGGGCCCAACGGATACATCCGGTCGGATGCAACGCTGCTCGTGCGGCGCGAAGACTACACCGCGTACCGTCCCGGCGTCCCGTTGACGCGAAGCGTGTTTGCCGCCGTGGGGGCCGCGATCGAAGCCAGCCGCGCCCGGTTTCATCTGACGGAAGGACTCCGAAGCACAGGCATAGATGAAGACGTCAATCTGAGCCCGACGATCCGCGCCGGCGTCTGGATGTCTCCCAGGGCCTGGGGATATGCTCGTTCCGGGATCGGATCCGAACTGACGCTGCAAGGTGGCGCCCTGATCGCGAAGGGACGCGGTTTCACATTCGCCCAACTCGGCCTGACTGGACGCCACCTCGGTACCGGAGGACTGGACTCCGGCACAGTACGCGGAGCGGGCACGCTCATCGTGCGGCCTTCTCGCGATCACCTGTTCGCGTTCTTCGCCGGCGGCGGCGCGCAGCGCTCACCTGCTCCGGGAGCCGAGTTCGACCTTGGCCTGACGACCGGCCCACGTGCGTTCCCCGTCCATTCGTTCACCGGAGACCGCATGTACCAGGGCACGATCGAGTATCAGTACACGATTTCGCGGAACCTCCTTGACCTTGGGCTGGCGTCGATCGGCGTCGCCACGTTCGTCGATCGCGGTGGGGCATGGTTCGAAGGCGATCGGCGACGACATGGAACGGACGCAGGCGCCGGGCTGCGCCTGGGCAGCCCGCGCGTCCCCGGCACTAACGGGCTGTTGCGTCTGGACCTGGCATACCGGTTCCCCAACGACGCCCTCGACGGGCGGTGGGTGTTCGCGGTCGGTAGCGGATTTCCGTTCGAGATTCCACGTTAGGCGGCAGCCGCCGGATCGAACCGTCGCCCTCGGACACGCCAGGCAGCAGAGTCGTCATTCGCGCCTCGACGAAAGCACGCCGGTATCGACGATGGCCCGCAGTAAAACGGCCGCCATGCCGGCGGCCGTTCGGCGATAGCGGACAGCTCCGTGCGATCAGCCTGCCAGCCGTCCTTGGGCCGCAGCCCGTTTCCGCCGCGAGTGGATCAGATCCAGCAACCGCTGAAGTTGATCGACGTCTGCATCGCTCAGGATACGCAGCGCGCCTTCGTTGGCCTCGACGATCGGATCGTCCAGCTGGTCGAGCATCGCCACCCCTTGATCCGTCAGGCGGCACAGCACGCACCGCCGGTCTGACTCCGACCGATCGCGCCTGACGAAACCGGCGCGCTCGAGTTTGTTGATTAAGCGCGTGATCCCGGCCGCCTCTTCCACCATTCGCTCGCGGATCGCCAACGTCGGGAGGCCAGCGTCGCCCGCGGCCCGCAGGATCCGAAGCACATTGTACTGGGCAAGCGATAGGCCACGCGATTCCGCAACCTTGGTTGCGGGACGGCGAGCCACTGCTGCCGACTTCAGTAGTGCCAGCACCAGTTCTTCTCTCCGGGACCGCGTGGATGGCGCGGAGTGGATAGTGTCGTCCGGAATCCGTGAGTCGAGGGTCATGGGCCTCATGGTACGCCATTTTCCCGTGTTCGGAAAGCCCGTCGCGCTTGTTTGGCGGCCGGAGCGAAATCGCGAGGCTGGCGTCGCAGCCTCCCGCTGCCTGAAGATCGACGAGGATCCGAAAATGTCACATCCCGAGGCAGGCTCGACCGTAGGCGCAGCCGACACTTGCGTATGCGCCTACAGGCCAGCTCTGGTCCTCATGCACGCAATCCGTCAAAGGTGGGGAGCTTCCCTATCAGGTAGACGGCTGAGCTTTGGACTCCTCGGGGTGGCAATCAGGAGGCATTCCCGATGATTGGGCACTTCCAGAACGGCAACGTCACATTCCGTTACACCCATGCGCGCACGAGCCGGTCAAGGCGCTTCACGCTCCCCCGTACACCTGTTCATCGCGTGTTTCCTCCTGCACGTAGTGCCACGAGGCTTCACCAAGATCCGATCCTTGTGGTCTGATGAGTCCCACCAGCAGCAGCAGTCCGGAATGAACTCCAGCCATCGCCCAGCAACCCGCTGTCCAGTCTAGTTCAAACGGCATCCAACCTGATTCGAGAGATTCGGCCCTAGCCGCCAATTGCGCTGGATCAGGTAGTTCTTCCCAGCAAACGTCACGTTGGCCTTCGACCCATTCGGCACCGTGAACAAGGTGCCGAAGGTCCACGCGCACTTGTCGGCGTTTTCCTGCCCGAATGCATCGTACCACGCGTTCAGGCCCGGATCCGTCACAGCCTCCTCGAGCTCGTGAGAGAGTACGTTGATCGTAGCATCGGCTGCGAAGTCATCGTTTGGAGATCCGGAGGCCGGCGTATTGACCGCGGTGCAGGCACCGACGAAATCGGCGTTGTGCGGCTGAACCGTGTAGATGATCCACTGCCCCGGATAACCTGGTCGAGGGAAGAAGCCGTGGTACGCGCAGTACTGGGTGCCGAAGCCGCCGCCGAGGTTCACACCGGGACCGCTGAACACCGCATAGATCGTTTGCTGATTGAACGGGAGACTTGCGCTTCCCACGACTGACCCGAGCATGGAGCGGATCTGGGCATCGCTAACGGTATCTCCAGAAACGGGTGCGCCCACATCGTTCGCATGGAAGTACGTGTACGTGAGGCTGTTGGCCACGCGATGCCCACCACAGCAGGTGTCCGTATACTCGTTGTTGATGCTCCAGAACGGCGTGCCACCCAAGCTGCGCATGAATTGTCCCACAACCGACCCGTCAGCAGATCCTGCCCCGACGGTCCCCGGGGTGGGTCCGCCTGCATAGATCACCGAGTTACTCCAGTAGATCGCGGCGACGCGGGGGAGAGGAATGATGCGGCCACCAACGTGATACAGCATCGGCGGACCTGCCTGTATGCCCCGTGCTGCCTGTCGCTCGCGCGCCTGCTGGACGGTCGGATGAACCTTCCTCTGCAGGGACATCGCTGGGTCGAGGTCCATTGACTCCATGGCCGCAAGATCGAGCGCGCCAGGGGCCAGCGGCTGGGTGGGCGTTGGCGAGTCCGCGCAGGCGGCGAGCAAGACCGCGGCGGATCCGAGTGCGACGAGCTGCGACCGTCTCATGCGGAGAGTCTCCGTGGTACGGGAAGCGATTCGGGCAACAGAAGCACAAGCCATGCCGGCCAAGCTGGGTCCAGCAATTGACGCTTGCCCGTCGCACTGCGGGCGCTGTCGCCACCCGATACCTTCACCAACCGCTATCCTCTCGCACGTCAAGCGACAGGCTCCCTGTTGCATCAACGCATCGGCTCTCCGCAGATGGGCGTTCGCCAGGAAATGGCAGACGTTAGACGCCGGTTTTGCGTTCGCTCCGCCGCTTCACTCACTGTGATCCGTGCGTGTGGCCTTCGCGCACACGCCACGGTTACTCTGACCCCATTTGATGCCGGCGGTGGCGAGTTGCATCCCATCATCCTGCGTCCAGCGACAACACGGTGTGCAGCAACACGTTCGCTCCGTTCACCACATCGGCCGGTTCCGTGAACTCGTTCGGCGAGTGGCTGATGCCGCCGACAGACGGAACGAAGATCATGCCGGCGGGACCGATCTTCGCCATGTGCTGGGCATCGTGCCCCGCACCGCTCGGAAGGTATTTCGTGGTGAGACCGATGTTCCTTGCAGCGCCAGCGATCGCCTGCATTACGCGCGGATCGCAGATCGCCGGCGAACTCTGGTGCGTCGGCTCATAGGAAAACGTGCACCCGGTCGCCTTCCCTATCGCCTCGGCTTCGGTGCGGATCCGCCTGTAGAACCGATCGATGCGGCCGGCATCGAGTTCGCGGACTTCCAGGCTCAGAACGACCTTGCCAGGGATCACGTTAGGCGCGCCTGGGAATGCCTGAAGCCTGCCGACCGTACCGACCTGCCGTCCAGGCTCGGACGTGATCACGCGGTTCACCAATTCTGTGAAACGCGCCGCGGCCAGCATCGCATCCTTTCTCGCGTGCATGGCCGTGGTGCCGGCGTGATTGGCGAATCCCTCGATCGTGACGTCCCACCAGCCTATCCCGACGATTCCCTCCACGACGCCGATGTCCAGCTGCTGCGCATCCAGCGTTCCACCCTGCTCGATATGGAGCTCGACGTACGCGGCGATGTCGCCACGCGCACGCACCCCGGCCGCCAGCTTCGATGGATCGCCGCCGATGAACCCGATACCATCGCCGATGGTCTTCCCGCTCTTCGTCACCAGCGCCAGGTCGGATGCCGTCAGCCCCTCGGTGATCGCCCGGCTTCCCACGGTCCCGCCTTCCTCGTTCTGGAAGATCACGACCTCCAGAGGGTGGCGCGTCACGATACCGTTCGCATGCAGCGTGCGCGCCACTTCGATGGCCGACAGAGAACCCACGTCGCCATCGTAGTTGCCACCGTCTGGCACGGAATCGATGTGCGATCCGAAGACGATCGGCTTGAGCCCGGGATCCTTGCCGGCGCGTCGGCCGAGGATGTTGCCTGCGACGTCGATCTCCACCTTGAGCTGCGCCTCGGCCATCAACTGCATCGCAAACGCTCGTCCATCCTTGTCGAACTGCGAATACGCGACACGACTGACACCGCCATACGGATTCTTTCCGAACTGCGACAGCGTCGCGAGGTTGGCGTTGATTCGGTCGCCGTCGACGCGCACCTCCGGTGACTTGGAGCCGCGTCCCGAGGCGGAAGGGACACCTAACGACCACGCGCCTGCTGCGCCGGCCATGGTACGGGTAAACGTCCGACGATCCATGGAAGTCCTCCAGCGATTCGTTCCCGTCGCGGTTTCCCGGGACTCCCGGCGCGGAGCGCGTGCATCCGCGATGCAGCCCCCGGGCTTTGGGCTCGACACAATGAACGCCAAAGTGTGCCGCCAACGCCAGCAGATCGCTACTTCGTGTCCGTACGGCTCCGCGCTTCGGCTTCCTCTACCAACCGCTTGATCTCGACCAAGTCGACGTCGCGCACGTCCCTGGACGTGAGCAGGTGGGAGATCAGCGCAGTTGGGCGTCCGGCGAACAGCATCGTCATGAGCTGACCCACCATCGCACCCTTCACTTCCGGCTCGGTAACGAGGGCCCGATACACGAACTGCCTTCCCTGGGCCCGATGCGAAACCACGCCTCGCTTCTCGAGCCTCGCCAGAAGCGTGGCGATCGTTGTCTGGGCAAGCGGTCGATCCGGCCAGAGTGCCTGTTGAACCGCGATGACCGTGCATTCCCCCCGCGCCCAGAGGGCACGCACCACGGCAAGCTGCAGGTCGGTCAGCAGGGTCGAATGATCTGCGTCCATCATGGACCGGTCCGGTGGACGTTCTACGACGGCTGTCGGTATTCCGACACCCGCTGCCCGGCGAGGGTTTCCCCGACCGTGGTAACGAACTCTGCCGACACTTGCCGATAGCCGGCCGACTTGCCCTGCCTCGATACGTGTCACGGCGAGGTCGCTGCTTTCGTCTGCCCCCTGAGCCGTTCCTTCTCCTGCTTCACGTACCACTCGGCCTCGCGCAACAGACCCTGGGCATCGAACAGCACACCATCCTTGATCGTCCAGGCGACGCCGCCGTGCTTCCACTGCTCGTCGCGCGGCACGATGCCGTACAGCCCGTAGCCGCGACCGTACATCACCTTGAAGTTGTCGATCGGGTTGCCATTGACGATGGCGATGTCCGCCGCGCATCCGACCCGAATGCCGCAATGATCCGTCAGGCCTAACGTCTGATAGGCATTTGTCGTCGCTATCCGCACGATATCGATCGGGTGGATTCCAGCCTCCTGCATCAGTTCGAGCTCACGAATCAGCTTGATCGCACCGATACCCGGGTCGTCGCTGCCGGCGGTCAGCAGGCCACCGCGATCGTGAAAGATCTTCACCCACTTCTGCCAAATCTGGAAGTTGCGACGCCAATTGACTTCATCCGACGTCTTCCATTCGCGCTTGAATGCGCCATGCACCGTGGAGTCGGGACCGGCAGCGATGTCGCTCGGATGCATGAGCGTCTCCCGCACCGGGAGCGTCACATCGCGCCACACGTCTCGGTTATCCTCGTACACCGCCATCGTGGGATCCCAGTTCGTCCCGTTCCTGATCATCAGGTCGATTACGGCACTCAGCTTCTCGGGATTCCGTTCCGCCTCGCTCCATAGCAAACCCGCGTACCGGAAACGGTCGAGTTCATCCCAGTAGTTGTAGTCCGAAGGGAAGTTCTGCGAGCCGGAGAGCGCGGCATCCGGGATCCCATACCAGTGTTCGATCGACTTGACGCCAGCGTTCGAAGCCACCACGGCGTCGCTCTCGGAGACCTTGAGGTCGACCATCGTGGACATTCCGAGCTTTTTCCCCTCGTCCGCGGCCGCAGCCATCACATCCGGATAGTGCCCGGGGCTCTTGCTGATCTTGATGCAGTCCGCGCCCGACGACTTGAATTGCTGCACCATCTCGCGCGCCCTGTCCGGCGTGTTGCCGACATCCCAACGTCGAAGCGGGAGCGGCCAGCGCTGGCAGAGGACGAGACGAGGGGCGATCAGCGTGTGCGCGTCGGACGCCGCTCGTTGCGCCGTCATCAGCTTCAGTCCCGCGCCCGTGCCTGCATCCCGCACGACGGTCACGCCGTGGCCAAGGTACAGCCGGTACGCATAGTCGAGTCCGCGCGCACCGTACGCGCTCGATGCCGGTGGAAGATGGGCGTGCATTTCCACCAGACCGGGAATGATGTACATCCCCCTGGCGTCGACGATCCTGTCGCCTGTAACGCGCGTGTGGTCCTTCGGATTGCCGGCGGTGTTGACGGCATCCATGAGGACGATGTCGGCGATCCTGCCGTTTTCGATCACGATGTCCACCGGGCCTTCGGGAGGCATGCCACGATTGGTTCCCGGCGTGCCTCGCCCACTCACGATGGTCGCGTTTCGGATGATCAGTCGGCGGTACTGTTCCCCTTTGATCGTTCCCATCGGCAGCGGAGATGGGCCGTTGTTCTGCACCGCGAACGATTCGCCTCGTACTGTCGCCTGGGCCGGCACGGCTGGGGTAAAGCTGACGAAGACGATGGCAGCAGCCACAACGCAGGCACGCAACATGGGGCACTCCCGCAATTCGGGGTTCTGAACCTGAAAGCCTTTCGCCCTGTTCGTGATCGCACGAACGCGGCAGAGAACTACCGGAGTGTGTCGCTCGTGAAGGCATCGCGCCAGCCGTCAGGCTGCCCTCGCGCGCGGTCGTGCCCGGTCGTACTCTCGTGCCGATGAACGCCAACGCGGTTCGCGCGTCGCTCGCCAGGCCGATCGCCTGGATCCCCACGCTCTATTTTGCGCAGGGCCTGCCGTACGTGCTGGTCATGACGGTGTCCGTCGTGATGTACAAGCGGCTTGGCGTGTCGAATACGGCCATCGCATTCGTTACCAGCTGGTTGTATCTGCCGTGGGTTCTGAAGCCGCTCTGGAGCCCCCTGATCGACCTTCGCCGCACCAGGCGCTGGTGGACGCTCGTCATGCAGGCGGCCGGCGCGGCGTCGCTCGGAGCTATCGCGCTTTCGCTGCACACGCCGGCGTACGTCGGCCTTTCGCTCGCCGTGTTCTCCGCCATGGCTCTGGCGTCGGCAACACACGACATCGCCTGCGATGGCTTCTACATGCTCGCATTGCCGGAGCGCGCGCAGGCCGCGTATGTCGGGCTACGCAGCACATTCTACCGGCTGGCGATGATCGCGGGCCAGGGCGGACTGGTGGTCCTCGCCGGCCGCTGGGAGACTGCGACCGGCGACATCCGTACGGCATGGTCGATGGCGATGACGCTTGCAGCAGCGGTGTTCGCGATGCTGATGCTGTACCACGTCCGTGCATTGCCACGCCCCTCGGCCGACATCGATCGCTCGGCGCAACGCGCACGGCGGGCAGACGGCGGATCTGCCCTGTGTGACTGGAAGCACGTATTCGCCACGTTTTTCGCGCGACCGCAGATCGGTCGCGTCCTTGCGTTCCTCCTGCTCTATCGGTTCGCGGAAGCTCAACTGGTGAAGATGGTGACGCCGTTCCTGCTCGATGGACGGGACAGCGGCGGACTCGGGTTGTCGACGACCGAGGTCGGAATCGCCTATGGCACCGTTGGCGTGATCGCTCTCCTGCTGGGCGGCATCCTCGGCGGCCTTGCCGGCGCCCGATGGGGACTCCAGCGCATCCTGTGGCCCTGCGTAGTCGCGTTGCACCTGCCAGATGCGATCTTCCTTGCCCTCGCGCTCGTGCAGCCGCAGCAACTGATGGTAGTAAGCGCCGCTCTGGCAGTAGAGCAGTTCGGATATGGATTCGGGTTCGCCGCCTATCTGCTGTTCATGCTGATGATCGCCTCCGGACCCTACCAGACGGCGCACTATGCGATGGCCACCGGCATCATGGCCCTCGGCATGATGGTCCCCGGCATGGCCAGCGGTGCGCTGCAGGAGGCGCTGGGGTACCCGGGATTCTTTCTCTGGGTGATGCTGTCGACCATCCCGGGTTTCATCGTGCCCGCACTGGTGCGCATCGAACCCGACTTTGGACGACGCCAGCACATGCCCGAGGACGGCGACGACGGCCCTCGCCCCTGACACCGGGACCGGCATCCGGCGACGTTCTCCGATTGACGCTCCCGAGCGACGTTCCTACGTTGGCCAGATCCCGTTCGGTCTCCCCACTTACAGCTTGCCCTCGCGACACATGCGTCATCTCATCGGTCGTCTCGCGCTCGTAGTGGCGCTACCGCTGGCAGCGGGCGCCCAGGCCAAGGGGAAGCAGAAAGCCGACGCTGCCGCCGCCGTCCTCGCCGCACTCGACGGCCAGAGCGCCCATTACGCCGAAGTCGCCAAGCAGATCTGGGGCTTCGCGGAACTGGGATACCAGGAGGTCAGGAGCAGCGCGTTACTGCGCTCGGAGCTGACTGCCGCCGGATTCAGGGTGGACAGCGGCGTGGCCGGCATTCCCACGGCATTCACCGCAACCTATGGTAGCGGGCGACCCGTGGTCGCGATCGTCGGCGAGTTCGACGCGCTGCCCGGTCTGTCGCAGGATGCCACGCCGGAAAAGAAAGCCATCATCGAGGGTGGCGCTGGTCATGCCTGTGGCCACCATCTCTTCGGCACCGCATCTGTTGCGGCTGCGGTGGCGGTAAAGAACTGGATGGCGGCGAACGCCATCGCCGGAACCGTCCGCTTCTATGGTACGCCCGCCGAGGAAGGTGGGAGCGGCAAGGTGTACATGGTGCGCGATGGGTTGTTCAACGATGTCGATGCCGTGGTCTCGTGGCACCCGGGCGACCAGAACTCGGCCGATCCGCACAGCACCCTCGCGAACGTCGGCGCCAAGTTTCGATTCCACGGCGTCTCGGCACATGCCGCGGCCGCGCCGGACAAGGGACGGTCGGCACTCGATGGCATCGAGGCCATGGATAACATGGTCAACATGATGCGAGAGCACGTGCCATCCGATACGAGGATCCATTACGTGATCACGAACGGCGGACGCGCGCCTAACGTGGTTCCGGACTTCGCCGAGGTCTACTATTACGCGCGGCACAACGACATGCGCGTGCTCGATGGCATCTGGGAGCGTATCCTCAACGCATCCAAGGGGGCAGCGTTAGGCACCGGAACCACTGTCGACGTGGAAGTCATAGGCGCCGTCTGGAACGTGCTTCCCAACGAAACGCTGTCCCGGGTCCAGATGAAGAACCTCCAGCGCGTCGGCGGCGTGACGTACACACCCGAGGAGCTGGCCTTTGCAGAGCGCCTTCAGACGACCTTGAGCGGGCCAGTGCCGCCGCCGACGCAGGCGGCCACCGTCATCCCCTGGGAGGGGATTGGGGTGACCTCCGCCTCCAGCGACATGGGTGATGTGAGCTGGACCGTGCCGACGGTTCAACTGTCTGCGGCCACCTGGGTGCCCGGTACGCCCGCGCATTCCTGGCAAGCGGTTGCTGCTGGCGGGACGAGTATCGGCGCCAAGGGAATGATGGTCGCAGCCAAGACGATTTCGCTGACCGTGCTCGATCTCTTTACCGATCCCTCGATCATTACAGCTGCGCGCCGGGAGTTCGACCAACGGCGCGGCCCCGATTTCCGTTACACGACGCGTCTTGCCGGCCGCAAACCGGCGCTGGACTATCGCAAGTAGCTGAGGGCAAGCGATAAGGACTGCAGACGCCCGTGCTCGCCGAAGCACCTCGATAACTGACGCGCAACGACGCCGTCCCTGGCGTCGTATACGGTTGGAGGGAGGAAGAAGGAGGGAGGGAGAAGCAGGTCACGTCGGTTCGTATTGGAGCGTTCGCATGACGGGCGGTCGAACGTTGTTGTGCATCGTTGTGGGCATCCTGTCTGGCACGGCCACTCCAGTGGCCCGAGGGCAGGATCGGCAGACCGCGTTCGAACCAACCCTCTCGCAGCGGCTCTTCGGCCCCGCCGATGGGCTGCCAGCCGTCCCGGTCTATCAGGCGATGACCAGTCGCGACGGCACTCTCTGGCTGGCAACCGGCGCCGGTCCGTACTCGTTCGACGGGCGACAGTGGCGTCTGTTGGAGCTACCGGACTCGATCCAGGCCCGATCGGTTCGGGCGATGGCGGAGACTGCCGACGGTGCACTCTGGTTCGGTACGCATGACGGAATCCTCCGCTTTCTGCGCGAGCGGTGGACGCTCTTCTCGGAGCATGAGGGCGTTCCGATCGCTACCGTGTTCGCGATCCTCAGAAGCGGCGACGTCGGCGATTCCTCAAGCGTCATCGCAGCGACGGACTCGGGCCTCCTCCGCCTCGAGAGCGGTCGCTTCGTTAGGTTACCCATGCCGCCAATGGACTCCACCGGCCTGATGATTTCCTCAGGCTCCAGTGCGGAGCAGTTTTGGGTGGCGGCACTCCGAGGATGGACCGCGTCCTACGATCGGGGCCGCTGGCGCTCGTGGCGCCTCGGCGACGGTGGTACGGCGATCGTCAACCAGGTCGTCGCCGCGCCCGACGGCGACACGCTGGAAGCGCTTGCGGCCGCCAGTCGTGGCGTTCTTGCCCTGCATCGCGGAACCTGGCGCCAGCTCATGCACACGTCCGCCGTTGTCACGCGAGTTCTCCGAATCAGAGTGCGCAACCGCTACGAAACCTGGGTCGGCACGGAGGATGGTTTGCTGCTGCGCAACAGCATCGGCACACGGTGGGACACGCTCGTCGTGGGCGGACGCCAGTCGCGCTCGGCCGTCCAGATGCTGGCCGCGATGGATCATGGGTTGGGCGACGGTATCCCGACCGTCTATGCGGGCTATCGCAGCGGCTACCTGGTGCGCTTCCGGATCGGCCCCGCGTCCACCCTGCCGCTTCCGAGGGAAATCGCGAGCGCGATGATCGTATCACTATTGCCCCTGGCTAACGGCTCCCTGCTGGCCAGCGTCAACGGCGGTGGCACGGTACACGTGGGCAGTGCAACGCGACTGGATCACGATCGACAGCCACAATCGTTGCAGCGCCTGACCACGGTCACGCGCGATGGCAATGCGGAAACATTCGCGCTGGACGTCGACGACCAGAGACTGGTGCGCTGGGACCGACACCGATGGCGACCGGAATACGACCTTCCCGACCGCAACGCGACTTTTATCGCTGACGGTGTTGGTCCTGACGGCGTGCCGACGGCGCTCGTTGCGTCGAACTCGGCGCTGTGGTACCGGCGACAGCCTCGCTGGGAGCGCTGGAACGACGCTCCCCCCGGTGAGATCGTCGACATCGCTACGGACTCGATCGCCGGAGCGCTCTGGGTGTTGCATGCCACGGCTCTCTGGCGCCACGCTGGCGGCCACTGGGAATCGTTCGGTCGCGCCGACGGACTGCCGAACGCACCCCTGACGAAGGTTCGGCTCCAGTCCCTCGCCTCGGGCGAACGGCTGATATGGGTCGGATCGTTAGGCGCTGGCGCCGCGCTTGCCCGGATGAGTGACGCGCCACCGCACCGGACCTCGGTGACCGCCAGTCGAACGCCGGGCCTGCTGTCCGACGACGTCAGTGATCTCGTAGTGGCCCCGCACGACCGTGTCTTCCTGGCCACCTCGCGCGGCGTTGTCCGGTTCGGCGTCGCCTCCGGCGCGAATCCCGCAGATCTGGTGGTCGAGGACTCGTACAGCGATCGCGATGGACTTCCACATCCGCATGCGCTCACCCTGGCCATGACCGCAGACGGGAAGCGCCTGTGGATCGGAACGATGGAAGGTATCGCCAGCCTTCCAGCCGATGCCGGTCTTCCGCTGAGACGCGACGAGCGGCTAACCCTCACGGTCCGCCAGCTGTACAGCGGCGCGCCACTCTCCGGTAGCGCGATCCTTGCCCATGACTCCGCAGACGTGGAGGTCATCGCGAACTACCCGACCTATCATCGGGAAGCCGACTCCAGATTCAGATTCCAGCTGATCAGCGAGGATGACGCGCCCCAGCCCTCGTGGCAGGAATCGAATACGCTGGCACTGCGCTCGTTAGGCACCGGGAACTACCGCTTGCGCGTGTGGGCGCGTGACTGGCGCGGGGACACTGCAGGTCCGGTGGACGTCCGCTGGCGTGTTGCACCGCCCCGCTTCACCGGACCGTGGGCGCTGGCAACCTACGCCGTCATTCTCGGCGCGCTTCTCGCCGCCGCGTATCGTCGCCGAGTTCGCTCGCTGCGCCAGCGCGCGGAGGAACTCCGGGCCAATGAGCGACGTCTCGCGGCCAGCGAAGCGCGATTCCGCAGCCTGTTCGACAGCGGCGGTGAAGCGCAGTTTCTCGTTAACAACGGACGAGTCGTGGCGGCAAATCCGGCCGCCCACGCTCTGCTGGGCGTCGACGACTCCATCGTTCGCTCGGGCCGGGAGCTGAGCGACTTCGTGCCAGATCTGTCCAGTATCCCGATCGAGCTGTCGGGCGCTGCGCTACCGGTGCCAACCGGCGAGGCGATCGCCGCCTCCGGCGAACGCATTCCCGTCGCGATCCGTCGCACGCGGATCGCCGGAGACCTGGAGACGCTGGAACACGTACGACTCCGCGACCTCAGGATTGTCCGCCAGCTCGAGCGAGAACGCGCACAACTCGAAGACCAACTCCGCCGCTCGCAACGTATGGAGTCGCTCGGCACTCTGGCCGGCGGCGTCGCTCACGATTTCAACAACCTGCTCGCCATCATACGCGCGAATGCCGACCTGGGGCGCATGGATCCAGCGGATCGGCCGGCGATCGATGAAGCCTTCGAGGCAATCCAGAACGCGTCCGACCGCGGACGCGATCTGGTCAGCCAGATCCTCATGTTCAGCCGCCGGCGCGCCTCCGCGCGCGAGCCGGTATCCCTGAGGAGACTCATCCACGAGATCCGCCCCATGCTCCGGGCGTCGATCCCGACCACCGTTGCGCTCATCATCGACGACGACGCGACGGACGACTTGGCGCTTGGCGACGCCAGCCAGCTTCACCAGATGGTGTTGAATCTGGCGGCAAACGCCGAGTACGCCATGCGCGACCAGACCCGCGGTCAGTTGACCATCGGCCTGCGAACCATCGACGTACCTGGCGGCACCGAACTCGATCACGGCGCCGCCCTCCCGGGTCGGTACGTCTGTCTTTCCGTGACCGATACCGGCACGGGGATGACCCCCGACGCCGCGATCCACCTGTTCGAACCGTTCTTCACAACCAAGCCGGTTGGCGAGGGAACGGGACTGGGCCTTGCCGTACTTCACGGCATCGTCTCCGCACACGGCGGCTCCGTCGCCTTCCGCACGGCCAAGGGAGAGGGCACGACGTTCGAGATTCTACTGCCGGCACACGTCACCGCGGCCAGTCCCATCTCCATCGCCCCACCGAGCGCAGCCGGTCCTGGCTCCCGTCCGGCATTCGCCGGCCGCATCCTGCTCGTCGACGACGAGCCCGAGCTGGCTTCGGTGACGGCGCGAATCCTCGTGCGCCAAGGCTTCCACGTCACCGTTGCGGACTCCACCACGGACGCGCTCGCCCTGCTGCGGAGTCGCACCGAGTTCGATCTGATGCTGAGCGACCAGACCATGCCGATCATGGCAGGCGACGTCCTCTGCGAGCGGGCGCGAGCGATTCGCCCCGAACTGAGCGTCGTGCTCATGACCGGCTACAGCCGTCGTCTCACCCCAGAGCGGATCCGCGAATGCGGCTGCGCTAGCGTCCTCGAGAAGCCATTCGACTCGGCATCGCTCATCGCCGCAGTGCAGCGCGCGTTCGCCGCCAAGCACCGCGTGCTGCAGGAGTCCCGGTAGCGAGAGCTCGTGTGAAGATCGTCGGCGCAGCGCGTTCGTTCAGCCGTCTAACATGCCGCTGGTTCAGGTGCGGGATCGATCCCGCGGACTCGGCGGCCCGGTAGACGTGTCGAGCGACAGCGCTACCACCGGTGATATTCGGCCGAGCGACGGCGGCAATCTGGACGAAGCAGCGGGTGGTCGCGCAAGTTGTTCGGCATGAAGCCGTGGCTCGCGATCCTCACTGTGGCGTTCGTTGCCTGCGCGGACCGGAATCCGGCAGGCATCGTGATCCCTGACGGGAACCCGGCGCTCTTCAGGTGGGAGCTTCCGCCTGGCTTTCCAGCACCGATCGTTCCTGCCGATAATCCCATGTCGGCCGCGAAGGTGGAGCTGGGCAGGCGGCTGTTCTACGACACGCGCCTGTCCGGCGTCCAGAACTTCTCCTGCTCGTCGTGTCACCGGCAGGAGAACGCCTTTGCCGACGCGCGGAATATTCCCTTCGGATCCACCGGCGAACCGCACCCGCGGAACAGCATGGGACTCACGAATGTGGCATATCAGCCGGCGCTCGGATGGGCGGATCCGACCGTTCGCCAGCT
Source organism: Gemmatimonadaceae bacterium (assembly GCA_019186945.1). Classification (GTDB taxonomy): domain Bacteria; phylum Gemmatimonadota; class Gemmatimonadetes; order Gemmatimonadales; family Gemmatimonadaceae; genus JABAQJ01. The sequence goes on along the minus strand of JABAQJ010000008.1, from coordinate 171,881 downwards.
TGAACGGCAGGCCCCCATTCCGATGTTCGGGGACGCCCCCGTGGAGCTGGGGCTCAAGGGCCTCGAGTCGGTGCTGCTGCAGCGGCTTGAGGCGATCGCGCTGTATCGCCACCTGTTTCAGGCCGCGTTCCCAAACGAACCCGATCCGATCACGATCGACAACGTCGTCCGCGCCATCGCCTCGTTCGAGCGCACTTTCCTGTCGGGCGACTCGCGATACGATCGATACCTTCGCGGCAACAAGGCGGCGATTTCGGAGGCAGCCAAGCGAGGAGAGGCGCTGTTCCGCAGCGAGCGACTGAAATGCGCCCAGTGTCACGATGGAACGCTGTTCACGACCTTCTCGATATACGTTGGAGCGCCAGTCAGGCAACTCGTCTTCATCAACACAGGGCTGTACAACGTGGGAGGTGCTGGCGCCTATCCGGAACCGAATACCGGGCTTGTCGGCCACACCGGCGCGGCATCCGACATGGGGAAGTTCAAGGTGCCCACGCTGCGCAACATCGACCTCACCTTCCCGTACATGCACGACGGATCGCTCGGCTCGTTAGGTGAGGTGATCGATCACTATGCGGCGGGCGGACGCACGGTCGCCAGCGGCGTCCACGCCGGGGATGGCAGCCGCAATCCGTTCAAGGATCCGCGCGTGGCCGGATTCGTCATTTCCGCCGCGGAGAAGGCCGACCTGATCTCGTTCCTCCAGAGCCTCACCGATTCGGCGTTTATCGCCAATCCACGACTGTCCAATCCCTGGATCGTGCGTTAGGCACGGATGATGGTGGTCGACTGAATCCAGGCGGTCGCCTCGCACCTCGACTGACGCGCATCGATGCGCACGTGGAGCTGCAGGAAGCGGAACATTCTCGCGGATGAAACGCACGAGGGCCGCGCACGCGCGGCCCTCGTCCTTTCGTCGAGCGACAGACTCAGTGGAACTCCGGCGGCCGCCGCGGTTGCCCCTGACCACCCTGCGGACCGAACGCGCTCCGCGGGTACTTGACACGATCCGGCACCTTGGCCCATTGCTCCGGCGTCAGGATCGCCTGCGCCTCCTTGAGCGCTTCCTGCGAGTTCCGGTTCATGGCCTCCGTTCGCGGACGCGTCCGCCCCATCAGGGCGCCGAAGTCGGGGTTCGCGCCGGCGTTCCTGATCTCCTTCTGGATCTCGGCCTGCAGTTTCCCGTTGCGGGCGCCAAGCGAGTCGGCGATAGGACGCAGTTTCGCAACCTGATCGTCGCTCAAGCCTACCGAGTCCTTCAGCTGCACCAATGCCTGCAGCGGATTCAGCGCCTCGGCCACACGCGTGGCGGCGTCGGTGGTACCGACAGCAGCGCCGTTCGCACCCGTTGCGCCCGCACCGCCGCCGAACATGCCCGGCGGAGGACCGCCGCCCGGGCCACCGAAACCGCCACCGAAGCCACCGCCTCCACGCCCGCCTCGCATCATTCCGGTGAGCATGTCGCGCATCCGGTCCGGGCCCAGCGTATACCGTGCCTGCAGGCCAACCTGGAACGGAACTGTGATCCCGTTCTGCCCCTGACGCGATGCGCCGAAACGTTCGTTGACCTGGTAAAGGTACTGGTTGTTCACTGCATCGAATCCGCGCACGTAGAGCAGCGTGTTGTCCTGACCGCGGAACGATCCCCAGCCGCGCAGATTGTTCCCGCCATGCAATGCGCGATCGAGTCCGCCGATGAGGTTGCTCGTCATCAGCGATACCGCCAGGCGGCGGTTCAGGCCCCACATGTTGGGACGCCAGTTCAACTGCAGATCCAGGCTGGGCTGCCACACTCCGCGACACGAGTTCCGAGTGGCCACCGTGCCCGCTTGCGCCTGCAGGCAGGAGCGAACGTCGCTCGGCGCATTGGCAATCAGCGACTGCATCGCGTCACGAACGGCCGGATCGGCCACTGTCGCCGGGTTGAACACGAACGCGCGATCGTTCCGGGCGCCGTCGCCATTGATGTCGCTTCCCACCACCGGCGTGAAGGGCGCGCCGGAAGACCAGCGACCGAACGCCGTCAACTCGAGCGCCAGGTTGAATGGATACGTGATCGTTCCGTTGATCGAATGCCGACGGTCGAAATCGCTCGGCGCCCACTCCCGGACGTTCGGATTCGCCGCCGTGGATGCCAAGCCACCGAAACCGCCGAAACCACCACCGAAACCGCCGAATCCGCCAAAGCCTCCGAATCCCCCGGATCCCTGGTCCTTCGAGTAGGACAGGGTGTAGCCCACGTTCAGGATCGCACCGCGACGCGTGATCCCGCCGATCGAGACGGTCATCTGCCGGTTGGTCGACTTCAGGTCCGACCCAACCGCCAGCACCTGCCCGAACGACTGGTCGACGCGCGAGGCCAGAAGCGTCGTTGCGCCTGTCGTCGGTGCGATCGTCGCTGCCGGCACGTAAACCGGCCGGCCGCCTTCCTCGGCGATCGTGAACTGCGGCGTCGCCGCCAGATTGACGTCACGATAGCCTGTCTGAGCCACGCCGCGGGCATAGCTCAGGTCCACATTCAGGTTGTATCTGCCGAAGAGGAACTTCTGCCCGCCGATCGACCCTCGTACCGACCGCGGCGCGACGAAATCGCGATCGAACACCGTGACGTTCGGGCGCTGTGTCGGCACGGTCCCCATGCCTCCGCCGAGACATTCCGATGGAATGTTCGCGACATCGGAGGAGAATGCCGCCCAGTCCGGCGTGGGGACCGACGCTCCCGTGCAGATCAGCTGCGACTGCGCGTTGGTGAGACCGGTGGCACTGGCCGCGGATGAGAACAGGCTCGAAGACACCTGTCCGCGGAACTCGCCCACACCGCCGCGGATGATGAATCGCGGCGGACCGCCGGTGCCTGCCTTGAAATAGCTGAAGCCGACCCGCGGGCTGACACGCAACTCGCTCGGCACGAAGCTGGTCTTGTATCCGAAGGCGTTGTCCACCGCCGGGTTGTACGCCGGCGCGTTGCCGAATCGTCCGCCCTCCAGCCGTGCACCAAGGGTCAGTTGCAGTTCGCGCGAGACGCGCCACGAATCGCCCAGATAGGCGGCGGCGTTGAGCTGCTCGCCCTTGCGCACATTCGGCTGCAGCGTACGGGTGAAACTGGCGGGAATGTTGTTCTCGAAATCCTCGATCGAGTTGAAGCTGAAAGTACCGAAGCGGTTGAACGTCACGTCCTGTTCGAACGAGCTCATGTTCAACAGGCCACCGAGCTTAAGGCGGTGATCCCCTGCGATCCACGACGTCTCGTTGGTGGTCTCGAGGCCGGTGGTCTTGCCGGACGACGGCAGGCCGGAGTTGCCGCCGAAGGACATCGATGCGATCGCCTGCGATCCGTCCTCGAGGACCGACGCCACCTGAATCCGCCCTGCTGGCAACGTGACGAACGAACGCGCATCGCGCTCGCTGACCGAATAGTAGGTCTTGAACTCGTTGAGGAACCGTCCGCCGAAATTCGTCGTCCACGTCGCCATGACGCCACCGCCCCAGTCCTTCGACGTCCCGCCCGTCTGCGGCAACGACAGCGTGGACACGCGCGACGGATCCTGGTCGTTCCATCGCCAGTCGCCACGCAGCGTCAGCGAATGACCACCTGGCGTCAGCCAGTCCAGCCGCACCAGGCCAGACACGTTGTCCTGCTGGCGATTGTCGTTGAAGAACGTGCTTGGCGAAATGCCCAGTGCGTTCGCCGTACTCAGAAAGCGCGCGACGGAATCCGGCGCGACACCGAACCGGGAGAGAGTCGCGGCGTCCGCGTTGAGGAGCGACGGCAGCACATCGTCGCGACGACGCAGCTGAATGGCAGAAAACGCGAACAGGTTGTCCTTGATGATCGGAAAGCCGAAGCCGCCGGACAACTGATTCTGCGTGTAGCCCTGCGCCAGCGGCGAAGGATCGCCACCGTCGACCGTAAGCGACTGATCGCGCAGCGAGTAAGAGAAGTTGCCTTGGGGATTGTTCGAACCGCCCCGAGTCGTCGATGAAATCAAGCCGCCGGAGAACTGCCCGCGCGCAACGTCATACGTCGAGGTGATCACACGTGTGTTCCGCACCGCTTCCTGCGGGACTGACGACGCGCCGAACGACACTCCGTCGAGCGTGACGTTGTTGGCGTCCGGTCGCATTCCGGCTACTGAGAACGCGGCGCCAGTCGAATCGCCGCCGCTGACCGACACGACACCCGGCGCCGTCAGCGCCAGCTGCTGGAGGTCGCTCCCATCGATGGGAAGGCGCGCGGCCTGGTCGGAGTTGAGCGCCCGCTCCGTGGAGCCCGGCGTAGGCCGCTCGAACGCGTTCTCCGTCGGTGTCTGCCGCGCCGCGATCGTCACCCCCGCGATCTGCGTCACTGCCTGCCTGAGCACCGCGTTCGCCAGCAACCGATCCTCGTCTGCCTGACGAACGATCTGCAGAATGGTCGGGGCCTTGCCCAGGAGCCGAACCGTCCCCCGATACTGCCCACCCCCGTCCGGGAACAGCACCGTGTACTTCCCCTGCGCATTCGTACGGGCACGGCGGGTGACGTTGGTCTCCGCCGATGTAACCTCCACGGTTGCCCCATCCACCGGATTCCCCGCCTCATCCTTCACTACGCCTGTAATGATGTCGGTGGTCGCGCCGATCTGGGCTGACGCGGGAGCAACAGGGACGACTAACGAGAGCCCCAGAAGCAGGACGAAGGCACGCAGGCCCCCAACGGCCCGACTCGCGATGGTTGTTGACACGGAATCCGCTCGGGATGGAAACTGTTTCGGTGGATTTGCAGTGGACCAGCCTGATTAAGACGTCGCCCAGCCGCCGGCGTTAACGAATCCGCCAAGCGACTTCGGCGTTGGTGGCTCGAGCCGCTGCCCAGATCCTATCTGGCTGCCATTCCTCGACTTGAGCACGGCAGCTTAACGCGCGGCCATCCCGGACCGCTGGACCCCGCGATCCTGCATCGTGCGATAACGGATCCGGAGCGCCGCAGTCCCTACCTTCCGAAGCCGCGCTGGTGCGTCCGATGCCTTCCGAGAACTCGCGGTCAGTCCGACAGGCTTCGACTGCCGAAGTTGCGAATCGCACGACGTACTCCGGCCAACGCGACAGACACGAGCGGCATGCCGAATGCCTCCTCATGCGACGCAGTCGGTGGAGCGCTCTTACCGCTCACAGCGCTTCGTGCCGGATGCAGGCTCAACTCATTCTGGAGGACACTCTCGTGATCTCGACTTCGCCGCTCAACGCAATGCTCGACCGCATGGTCACGCTCGGCCGCTCCATGGATACGGCCTTCCCACAGAGCGATCCAAGTGCATCCCGTAACTACTGGGTTCCGGACCTGGATGCATGGGAGACAGAGCACAGTTTCGTCGTCACGCTGGATCTGCCTGGCGTCAGCGCAGACAAGATCGAAATCTCGTTCGAGCGCAACATGCTCACAGTGACCGGCGTGCGTGAAACGATGATCAAGCAGCCAGAAAAGGGCGAGCTTCGCGTGTTCTTCTCCGAGCGACCGCTGGGCGCGTTCTCGCGTTCGCTCCGTTTCCCGCAGTACGTCGAAGGGGACAGAATTGCGGCGCAGTTCGATCGTGGCGTGCTCACGATCACGGTGCCGAAGGCCGAAGCGGCCAAGTCTCGCAAGATCGCGATCAACGCAACTACAGCGCTCAACGCCTGACGAGCGCGATCGAGAGAGGGCGCCAGCTCCACGAGCTGGCGCCCTCTCTCGATCAGCGACTGGCTCCTCTCGTGTCGGCGGTCAATCGTAGCCCGATCCAGAAGAGACGCCCTGTACCCGGCTCGAAATACCGGGATCGAGCGGCGTTCGTCACGATGTTCGCCGCATAATGGCGATCGAATGCGTTATCGATCCCCGCCGACGGCTCGATACCGAAGCGTGTGCCCCATCGCAGACCGGCGCGGACGTTCATCAGCGTGTAGGCATCGGCAAAACTGCGGTTCGCATCGTCCGCATGAGTTCTGCCCGCATGCTGCCACTCCATCGCGACGACGCCCCACTTGGCCCTGGTCGCCACGCTGGCGCTCCACACGACTGGCGCCACGCCAGGCACGCGCTTGCCGGTGAAGGACGTACCGAGCACCACGTAGTCGTCGTACACGTAGCGAAGCGCGGTCCAGCTCCCACCAATAGTAAACGGACCGGCGTCAGTCCCGAGTGCCAGCTCGGCCCCGTGTCGCGACGTCGCGCCGGCATTGCGGAAGAAACGCCGGCCGTCGCTGTTCGGTACCTCGAACGGGATCAGCTCGTCAGTCGTTCGGACGGAGTAGATCGCCAGGTCGAAGCGCAGCCGACTTGCAAGTGCGCCCTTGGCGCCCGCCTCGTACGTCCGTCCGTGCTGCGGCTGGAGTTCGCGATTCAGTCCCCCTTGCCCATCCGGCTGATTCGCCAGCTCCGTGGTCGTCGGCGTCTCGAAACTCTCGGCGAAGTTCAGGTAGAACGACGCGAGTGGGCGGGGACGCCAGTTGAGCCCGACCATCGGCGTCACCGCACCCAGCGTGCGCGAAGGCGCAACGCGGCCTCCCGCGCCAACCGGTCTTCGATCGAGCACAGAGAACCTCGTCTGGTCACTTCGCAAGGCCGCCGAAGCAGACAGGGACGTCAACAGCTGCAACTCCGCCCGTCCGAACATTCCCAGACTGGAGACGCGCTCGCGCTGGTCGATAGTCACCGCACCGCGATCCGAGGAAGCAGGACAGCGGGAAATGGGTCGCGACGCACCGGACAGCCCGGCGCAATTCTCGTAGTTCCTGCGATCGTCGCTCTGGGCCATGATGTCCACGCCACCGGAGAAACGCAGCGGAAGTCGCCCCGCACGCTCGTACTGTGCGCGCAGGCTTCCTCCCCTCGTTGCACGATCGAACGCCACGATCGCAAACGGCTGCGGGTTGTAGAGGTCGCGCGCGCCAGCGAACACGGACGCGGCGACATTCGCCGCGCCGAAGGCTCTCCGGGCCGAAAGAGACGCCAGCGTCTGATGAACGGCCTTCGACGCCTTCCGTGTGACATTCGTCGGATCTGCTGCCGAGTAAGCCGTGTCGACTTCCGCTTTCGTCACCGCTCCGGGGTTCTGCGCGCGCGGCGAATCGTATCGGGTTACCTGCGCCTGCCACTCCGTTCCGCCCGACGACCAGCGCCCGTCCAGGAAGTAGGACGCATTCGAGAATGCGGAATACATGCGAGGGCCATCGCCGTAGTTACGCGTCGCCACCGCTTGCCAACGCCCCAACGGAGTGGCGACTCCAGCGTAGAGCGACCCGCGGACAACCGACGCGGCGGAGAACGTTCTGAATTGCGTGCGCGTCCCCGAATCCGGTGGGGGTGGCGTTCGCAGGTCCACGACTCCGCCAGAGGAATTGCCATAGAGTGCGCCAGCGCTCCCCCGCAACACTTCCGCCGCACCCACGGTTTCGATGTCGAGGAAGTCGACCGCCGTCTGTCCATCCGCAAGCGTGAGCGGAATGCCATCCCGAAGCACGCGTACTCCACGTATGCCGAAGGCAGAGCGCGCACCGAAGCCGCGAATCGCAACCCTGGGATCCTGCGTCGGGTTGAAACGCGTGAAGACGGTGAGTCCCGGAATACCGAACAGAAGCTCGGTGAAGTTGGCGCTCCGCACCATGTTGCGCTCCTGCGCGACATCGACTCGCGTCAGCGCGAACGGAAGGTCCAGCGCCGGACGCGCGGCATCTCGCGTCACGGTGACGCGCACCGGCGCCAACCTTGTCTGTGTCGAGTCCTGCGCGACCAACGCAGCGGGAGGACCGAGTGCGGTGTTCACTGCGAGCGCGAGCAGCGCAAGGCGAATTCGTCCGGTCGGCATGCTGTAACGGTAGCGGGTCGTGAAGTCGGTCGCACCGGCGGTCGATACTCCGGAACGCCGTGGCGTACCGCCGTACTGCGCGCCCCAGCGGGAACTCGACTGATGCCGGAGTGATAGCATGCTCGAACGCGGCGCGCAGAAACGTATCGCAGGAGGCAGCGCGCGATGACACACTTCGGAGCGGAATCCATGTCTGCCGGGAACGCAGGTACCAGCGGTCTTTCCAGTGTCGTCGATCGCGAGCGCACGGGCCTTACTACGCTCGTTCGGTCGTACACGGCCGAGTTGCGTGGGCGATCCCGTCGGACGCTCGGGACCGGGATCGTGTGGAGACACGACGGGCTGATCGTAACGACGGCGCATGCGACGCGAGATTCTCGGCTGCTGGTGACGTTGTACGACAAGCGAGTGACCGAAGGACGCGTGGTGGCGCGCGATCGGTTGAGCGACCTGACGCTGGTGATGGTGCCTGCGCGAGGCCTCCTGATCGCGCCGACCGGGGATCCATGGGCACTCAGGACGGGCTCGACCGTCCTCGCGGTGGAACACGCACGCGACACCGCCTGCCGGCTCTCGTTAGGTCTGGTGCACACTGTGACACGCGACCGCGACAACGACCCGGTCTGGCTGGCTTCGGACATGCGCCTGTCGTTACGCGACATGGGCACGCCGTTGGTCGACACGTCCGGTCGGGTGTTGGGCGTCAACGCGGCTACGGTGAATGGACTGACGACTGCGATCCCGATGAACGTCGTCGTCGAGTTCGTGCGAGAGGCCGAGGATCAGGGAATCATTCCCAAGCGGGAGTCGCTGGCGGCATAAAGGCCTCCGTGGGGCGACCCGAGATCCGGCCGCGGGCGCCGGAGCGGAATCAATGTGGGGGCGCCTATCGCGGGGTCGCGCACCACAACGAGAGGACAATCGTACACGGACTCCAGAACGGGAGCGCGCATCACGTCGTCGGGGGCACCGCTGGCTGCAACCGCGCCGCGATGGAGCACCACGACATGCTGCGCGAAACGTGCGACGAGATTCAGCTGGTGACTTATCACCAGCACCGCGCGCCCTGCTGCCGCGAGGCCGGCGAGCAGCTCAAACGTCTCCATTTCGTGACCGATATCGAGCGCCGACGTTGGCTCATCCATCACGATGGAGTGGGTTTCCTGGGCGAGCGCGCGAGCGATGCGAACACGTTGCCATTCTCCTCCGGAGAGTTCGTCGGTCCGGCGGCCGAGGAGACTGGCGACGCCGGCCGCCGCAGCTGACGCCTCGACGGTCCGCTCCAGCGCGATCGGTCGATCCCAGGCGCCAAGGGAGGGACTCCTGCCCAGCCCGATGTAGTCGCGGATGGCCATGGGAAACGCTGGTTCCTCGCGCTGGACGACGACGGCGACGCGGCGCGCCCGCTCCCGCGCCGGAAGCGACGTGCCGAGCTGTCCGTCTATGGAGATCGTCCCGGAAGTCACCGGTACCCTGCCGAGCAGCGCTCGCACGATCGAACTCTTACCTGATCCGTTCGGTCCGACGACGGCGGTGAACACGCCATCCGCCGAGATCGCAGAGAAGTCATCCACAGCCGGAGCGGCCGCTCGCGGATACGTGACTACGAGGCGGTCAAAAGCTATCACACGGTCCTCCGCAGTACGACCAGGAAGAACGGCACGCCAAGAATCGCGGTGACCGCACCCAACGGCAGTTCTGCCGGCGCTCGGACGGTGCGGGCCGCCAGATCGGCGAGAACCACCAGCACTCCCCCGGCGAGCGCCGCGACCGCAAGGACTGGCCGCTGGCGTGAGCCGGCGAGCGATCGCGCAACGTGCGGCACGATCAGGCCGACGAAACCCACCAGCCCGGCCGCCGCCACCGTGGCTGCCGCCAGCATCGACGCAACGACGAACGCGCGGCGAGCGGCGGCTTCGGGCACGATTCCTAACGAGGCAGCGGTATCCTGCCCCAGCGCCAGCGCGTCCAGATCCCGGGCCCAATGCAGCAGCGCGCCACCCGCGATCGCGAACGCTACCGACGTCCACACCACGGCATCCCAGCTCGCGACCGCTACCGAGCCCATCATCCACCAGAGCGCATCCTTGACGGCATTGCCCGGCGCGTTGGCGAGCAGGATCATGATCGCGGCATTCGCAAACGCGCCAACGACGACACCGGCCATCAGGAGAACACGAGGATCACCAGCGCCAGCCCGACTCCCGGCGGCTCGCGCCACCGCCATGACGATCGCGACCGCGCCAAGAGCGCCGCCAAACGCGGCGGCGGGAAGCGCGATGGCGCTCGCGATGCCCAGGGCCGCCACCACGACGGCCCCGACAGCCGCACCGCCAGAGACGCCCAGGAGATACGGCTCCGCCAGCGCGTTTCGCAGCGTGGCCTGGAGAGCGGCGCCGCTCGTCCCGAGCGCGGCGCCAACCACCATCGCCAGCAGCACGCGAGGCAAACGCACATCCAGCACGATCGAGCGGCCTAACGCTTCCGGCTCACTGCCACCGAACAGCGCGTGCCACACGACTCCCAGCGGAAGCGGAACCGCGCCCCACGCCAGCGCCGCGATGACGCTCACGGGAAGCGCGACGAGCAGCAGGACGATCGCGCCGCGCCGCATGTCAGTCGACGACTCCGGGGTGGAACAATCGAGCGAGCGATACGGCCGCCTCGCCCAGCCTCACGGACGGACGCGCGACCACCAGGGTGTCCATCACGAGAACGTGCCCCGCGCGCACGGCCGGCAGAGCGCGCCACCGTTCCGATGCTGTCAGCTGCAACCGGGTCCGTGGCCCACCCAGCACGGCGTCTGGATCTCTCCGCAAGACTTCCTCGAACGACACCTGGGGCGACGGCGACGGCAGATCTGCGAATACGTTCGTGGCGCCGGCGATCGTCACCAGCTCGGAAAGAAAGCTCCCGCCACCGATCGTTAGCAGTGGACTCTCCCACGCGTGGATGAACACCCGCGGATGCGCAAGCGAGGACGTGGCACGACGAACGCGATCGAGTGTCGCGGAAACGGAATCGACTACGACTCGCGCGACGTCGCTGCGACCGGTCAGCCGCCCCACCAGTTCGGCCACCCGAGCGAAATCGGCGATCCGGTCGATCCGTAGCGAAACCACCTGAACGCCGGCCGCCCGGAGCGTGCGCGCAGCGGCACGATTGTCACCGCTGGCATACAGGAAGACGAGCTGGGGCCGCGCGGACAGCACAGCCTCCACGTTAGGGCGAATCCCGTCCCCCAGATCCGGAAGCGCACGCGCCGCCTCGGTGCCCAGATCCCAACGCGTTCGCCCTACGAGTCGGTCACCCATGCCTAACGCGAACAGGATCTCCGTTATCGAAGGGTCGAGCGCCACGACCCGCGCCGGAAACGTCCCCTCATGCACCACGATCGAATCGCCCAGATCGTCCACGCTTCCCGTCGCCGCCGGCTTCTTCGCCGGCGCACATGCGCTCGCGCCCAGCAACACACCTGGCACCCACACGCGCCTCAGCGCTCTCAGTTGACGACGGATCGACTCGACACCTGTCACGCTGGAAAACCGCACGGACCGCTCCCATTGCCGGGACGGAGCGTGCGACGTGCGACACGCTCGTTGGCGCGCGCCGCCACCAGCCCTCCCCCGAGGCGCTGCTTGTGGCCGAACATCCGGGTCGTCTCCTGGCTACGGGCTCTCGCTCAGGCCTTCCCGGCTCTCGCCAGTGGTCCTGACCGTCCGTCCTTGCCCGTCACAGTGGCGGGGCCGCACCGGACTTGCACCGGTTTCCGTGGCCCGAACGTCCATTCGTTAGCCAGCGAGTATAGCGGCGCGATTCCGAAGATCAAGGAAGTACTCCGGCGTAGTGGGCCACTGACCCAACGCCGGCGCCGACGCTGTGCAACCTACTGCTTCAACTGGGCGTCCCTCGCGGAGCGAAACTCGTTGCCAGGCCGCCACTGCGGCATCGCCGCCGCATTCGCCACCCGATACCCCATCACGACGAACAGCCTCAAATCGTCGACGGCACCCGTAAGATCCCAGTCGGGTTTGATGTCGTCCGCGGGCTTGTGGTACGCATTTGTGGTGTAATCGTCCCGCTTCTGCATTCCGTACCCGTCAGGTTTCCCTGCGAACTCCACACCAGGCGCGGGATCGAACGCGGGCACCCCCTGTTTGGCAAAATTGAAGTGATCGGAGCGGTAGTAGAAACCCTTCTCCGGCTCCGCGTCCGGCCGCAGCGTACGGCCCTGCTCCGACGCAGCGGCGGCGGCGTAGTCGTCCAGGTCGGACGCGCCCAGTCCGATGACGGTGAGATCCTTCGTCGGCCCCCACATGTTGAGACCGTCCATGTTGATGTTCGCGACGGTCTTGGCGAGCGGATGGATGGGCGTGACGCTGTAGTATTGCGAGCCCAGCAGTCCCTGCTCTTCTGCCGTCACGGACAGAAACAGGATCGATCGTTTGGGGGGCGTCTTCATCGTTACGAACGCCTTGGCGACCGCCAGCAGCCCCGCGGTTCCACTCGCGTTGTCTTCGGCGCCGTTGTAAATCGAGTCGCCGTTTACCGGGTCGCTGATCCCGAAGTGATCCCAGTGCGCGGTATACACGACGTACTCGTCCCGGAGCACAGGGTCACTCCCTTCAAGCCTGGCAACGACATTGCGGGAGTCGATGGTGCGCAACGCGTTGGAGAGGCGAACGGTCGCGGTCACGCCTAACGCGACCGGCTTGAACTCCCGCGTGGCGGCGCTGGCCTTGAGTGCCTCGAAGTCCTGGCCGGCCATCACGAACAATGCCTCGGCCTGATCGAGCGTGATCCATCCTTCGACGTCGCTCCGCCCCATGTTCTTGTCCGGGGTCACCAGGTCGAATTGTTCGGCTGTTTTGCCCTGTACCACGGCGAACGGATACCCGGCGGGTTCGGTCTCGTGGATCAAGAGGACGCCGGCTGCCTTGTGGCGCATCCCCTGCTCGTACTTGTACGTCCAGCGACCGTAGTACGTCATCCGGCTGCCGCCGAACTGCGTCGTATCCGCAAGCGGCGGATCGTTCACCAACATGACGAGGGTCTTGCCGGCGACGTCCGTGCCCTTGAAGTCGTCCCAGTCGAACTCGGGCGCCTCGGTTCCGTAGCCCACGAACACCAGCTCGGAATTGGAGAGTGACGCTGTTGGGGCCACGTGCTTGGTCCATGCGACGTAGTCGTCGCGCCACCGGAGCGTTCGCCGCGATCCACCCTTCGCGAACACCAGCGGAGGCGCGCCCTTCACGGTGATCCCGACAAGAGGGACTTTCTGGATGTAGGTGCCGTCCGTGTTCCCGGGCGCCAGCCCGAGCTCCTTGAACTCCGATTCGAGGTACGCAACGGTCTTCTCCTCGCCGGGTGAGCCGGGCAGGCGACCCAAGAGCGAGTCGGAGGCCAGGACGCGGATATGGCGCATGAGCGTCGCCGTGTCGATCACGGCGAGAGCGTCTGCCGGGACGGGCTCCCCGGCCCCGCCCTTCCTGTCCGCGGACGGCTGGCACGCCGCCGACATGGCGGTCAGGGCGACTCCGAGTCGAACGAATTGACGCATGGCGAATCCTCGATGATTGGTGCAGCTGATGAGTGATACGCACCAGCTCCGCGGACCGCTCCCGAGGCCGGCCTCGTCAGGCAGCTGCGGACGTTTTGGACATCGCGCTGGCGACGGCGTGGACGAGCGCCGCCGCCGTGAACGGCTTGGCGACGATGGCGTGGACTTCGGGAGCCAGAGGTGCGGCATCGCTCTCTGCGGCAAAGCCGGTCACGCAAACGATCGGCAGCCGTGGGCGCAGCTGGCGGAATGCGGCGATCACGTCGCGCCCGGACACACCCGGCATCATCAGATCGGTCAGCAGCAGGTCAAGACGCAGATCCCCGCGCCTCGCGAAGTCAATCGCCATTGCGCCGCCTGACGCTTCGACCACGGTGTATCCGGCTCTCTCCAGCATTCGCTTGCTCGCCCGGCGCACCGCGGCATCGTCGTCTACCAGTAGCACCACGCCTCCAGACGGCACATGCGAATCCTCCGGAGTTGTGTCCATCGCCTGGAGTTCAGGGCGCTCCGTGGTCGGCACCAGGATCGAGAACGTCGTCCCTCGGCCAGGTTCGCTCTCCACACCAACGGTTCCGCCTGCACGAGAGACTATGGCCTTCACCATCGCCAGCCCCAGGCCTGTACCACGACCCGGCTGCTTCGTCGAAAAGAATGGCTCGAAGATCCTCGCCAGAGTCTCCCGGGGAATCCCCCGACCCGCATCGGAGACGCGAATGCGCACCCAGCATGCGTCCCCTGCGCTGTCCGGATCCCCTTGCGACTGCGTCGGCGCAACGGACACGCATATCTTGCCTCCATCGGTCATCGCGTCGCCAGCGTTGGCAACGAGGTTCACCAGCACCTGCTCGAATTGCGCCCGGTCGAAGAGGACAGTGCCCGCATCGTCGTCAATGTCCACGGCCAGAGAGACGTTGGCTGGTACCAGACGCTCGAGCATGGGCACGAGGTCCGTGGTCACCCGAGCCGGGTCGAGCGGCACGGCCTGGATCACGTGACGCCCACTGAAGCCGAGGAGCTGTCGCGTGATGCCCGATCCGCGCTCGGCAGCGGCGCGTATGGCATCCACGTCGTCCTTGATCGTGCCCGACACCGGAGCGTCCTGGGCCAGGAGTTCGGCGTGGCCCTGGATGCTGGCGAGCGCGTTGTTGAAGGCGTGGGCGATGCGTCCAGCCATGTCGTGCAGGGCAGCGAGTTTCTGTGCGTGCCGCACGCGACTCTCGAGGGCAACTTCATCCGTGATGTCGCGTCCGTTCACGACGAAGCCCCGGACGTGCGGATCGCTCCTTAGATCCTGTGCCCGAAGTTCCACGTCCACCCACCTGGCGGACGAACCGCGGAAGCGACAGCGACGCGGAGCACCCGTGAGGAGCGATGAGCGGCCATCGAACCACGCTAGAACGGCTTCCTGGTCGTCCGGGTGGATCAGGTCAGGAAACGAGCAGCCGACCGACGCAATGCCAGCCCGATCCGCCGATGGACTGGCGTAGACGACCTCGTAGCGGCCGTCGACCAGAAGAACGAAATCGGATGCATAGGTTACCAGGGAGCGGAAACGCGCCGCCTGGATAGCCGTGACATGCGATAGCCGCAGGTTCTCGGCCAGTTCGACCCGCTGCCTGACGAGCAGGAGCGTGGTCATGGCGGCGGTTCCGAGGGCGATACTGACCGCGTCGCTCGAATCGCCGATGAGCACGACGTAAACCAGGAGCGAGTAGGCGCCGGCAACGAACGCCGTTGGTGCGATGCCACTCCGATAGGCAAACATGCCGTCGACCGATTCGTCGCGGCGGGCTGCGTGGGTCGCATAACGTGCAGCCACCCACCGCAGGATCCAGGCGGAAAACCAGACGGCGTCCACCCAGTGGCCCGGAGCGTAAGTGTCCTGCCGAAAGATCCAGAAGAAGTCGCTCAGGATGAAAAAGACGTGGGCAGCGAACGCTATCGCCACCGCGCGTCTCGTGACCACACAGGCCGCCCGCAGATAGGCGATCGAGGCCGCCAGAACCACCGTCCAGTCTCCGAGCACCGTAACCAACTGGATGACGAAGTCCGGTTCGGTCGGCGCCTCGAACAGTGGGCGCAGGCCGAACGACCACGACAGCCCAATGCCGCCTAACGCGATGAGAAGGGCGTCGAGCCGCACACGTCGGTCGCGCCACGTAAAGCGTGGATTCGCCGGGAACGTCAGGAACCCGGCGATGGCGAGCGGGATGTAGACCGCATCGAGTGTGTCCGACCACAGTGGCGTGAAAGCGCCGGGGTGATCCGATAGCCACACCGTCCAGGCGATCCCTCCAATCCAGGTCGCGGCTGAGGCGGCGGCCAGAAGAGCCCAGGCTCTTCTGGTTCGCAAGTGCAGACCCGAATCCCTCGCGAGCCGCGCCTGCGCCCAGATGGTGATCGCGCCCATCGGGAAGTAGCCCAGGTTGGCGACGGTCGCCCACAGCTCGCCCGCGGTTGCGGCAAGGTACAGCGCAAGGAAGTAGAGCAGGATATAGGCGCCAGTCAGCCATTCGTGCCGATAGCGGAGCCATCGGGACACTCGGCGGTTAGCCGGCAGCAGCAACGCGTCGCTCATCAGGCGGCGGCCGAGGGCAGGTACACGGCGACATGGCGACGCTCGCCACGTCCCTCGATCGTGAGGGTGCCGCCGACTTCCCGAACGGCGGTGAGTGCCACCAGCATCCCGAGGTCGTCGGGTGACGCATCCCATTCGGCGCCAGCCGTCGGGATGTGTGGCAGATCGGGCGCATCGCCGTCGGTGGCGCCGCCTCCTACATGGAGCACGATGTACGTGCCGGGATCGATATCGAGGACGCTGGCGTCGTTCGCATCGACCACGTGAGTGACCATGGTCAACGCTCCCTCGCGCCGCTCGAAAGTCACGTCATTGAGGATGCAATCGACGACTTGCCCAAGCGCGAGCGGGTCGGCGTGAACGATGCGCGAATCGCCGAGCAGGGTTACCGGCCACTCGCCCGTCGACCGCTGGGCATCGAGCCGCTCGCGCACAAGCACGGCCACGTCCACGGGACGACGGGTCGCCGACTTGCGTCTGCTGAGCGCGAGGAGGCCGCGGGTAAGTGACGCGGCGCGAATGGTGGCGGCGCTAATCGCGCGCAGGTCCGCCGCCTGCGACCGCGCCATCGGCTCCGATCGCAACAGGTCGACATGGGAGCCGATGACGGTCAGGATATTGTTGAGGTCGTGCGCGAGGCCGCTGGCGAACGTGCCTAACGCTTCCACCTCTCGCGATTCGTGCAGGCGTTGTGCGAGGCGGACTTCCTTCGTCTGGTCATGGCCACTGACGACGATCGCTCCCACCAGCGGGTTTCCTGTGAGGTCGTGCAGCTGGAGCGAGAGGTGGCGCCATCCGCCAGCCGCATCGCGCATCCGGCACGCGAGAGTCACGGAGGCCGATCGCAGAGCGGATCCTCGGAGCTCGGCACGGAGGCGCGCTGCATCGTCCGGGTGCGCGGCCTCCAGCAGGCCCCACGGTCCCGACAGGTCGACGGCATCGCCCAGGAGGCGTGTGGTCGACGGACTCACGTACGTGGCCCTCCCGTCCCTGTCCAGAAGGACGACGAGATCCCAGGCGTGGTGCAACAGCGCTCGATACCAGCCTTCTTCAGCCAGCTGCATCGCGAGCAACCGATCGCGCTCTCGCAATTCGACGGCGTGGCGCGCCACCAGCAAACCGGCGAGCGAGGCGCTGCCGATCACGAATAGGGCGCTATCCAGCCGATTTCCCGTGAGAAGCTGGTGCAGGAGAACGAGCGCGGCGGCATACAGGAACAGGTGCGGCATGATGCCGCTGTGGTAGGTGTCCATCAGCCGTCGCGACTCGGCATGCGGATGGCGAACCTGCGCGAAGGCGTACCGTGCCGAGATCCACTTCAGCGCCCACACCGCGTACCAGACGCCGGCAATGGCGTCACCGGCGTGGTACGTATGGAGCTCCACTCCCGAGTACAGTACGACGTCCGGAAAGACCTGCAACGTGAACGCCAACAGCAGGACGACGCTGACCGTGCGCATCATCACCGTTCCGCATCGCAAGTACAACCCGGCGGCCAGCACCACCGTGACGGAGTCGCCGATCGTGTAGATGTAGTCCTGCAAGCGCGCCATCGATTCCCCGGTCGTGCGGAAGAACGGACCTAACGCGAAGAACCAGACGACGAGAAGGCTGCCGATGAGCACGATGGCAGCGTCGATGTGATAGCGACGGCGGTCAATCGGCCGCCACCGGACTCCGGGAAAGGTTATCAGACCCGCGATCCCGAACACCAGATACGCGCAGGCCAGTACGATCATCCAGGGTGGGCTGCCTCCACCACCGGTAATGGAGACGGCAAAACCCCAGACAGACCCCGAGACGAAACGTGCGAACGCGGCCGCGGCCAGCAGCCGCCATGCAAGTCGTTCGCGTCGATCCTCGACGCGATTGGCGACGTGCAGCTGAAGAAGGCCGACGGCAAGCCCGAGCGGAGCGAAGAGGACGAAGTCGATGGCGGTTGCCCACTCCTGCCCGAACCAATCGAAGATCAGCCACCCGAAGAACAGCGCCGTCCACGCAAACGCCACGACGTCCCCCCAGCCCAGTTCGGCGGTGACGTCTCGAAAACGGCGGATGTGGCGCTTCACGGCACGAAATGAATGGCGGGATGCATCGAACCGCGCTTGGGACGCAACGAACCTCCCCACCTGACGCACAAAACGCCGGCAGGGTACGCGAGAATGATGGCGACCGGAGCCCCGCTGGCAAGACGGAACCGCACGGGAGGTGGCTAGGCGTCGGGATGCCGGCCTGCCGACACGGTCTCCTTCAGCCTGCCGAGGACATGATCGATCATCCCCTTCGCGAGTTCGTGCTCGCCGACAAACACGCGGGCCATCTTCTCCTTCGCCAGCAGCGACGCCCCCTCCTCGCTGTGCGTTCGGACCACGATCTCGATGCCGGGATTCAGGATACGTGCCGTCTCGATCATCTGTCGTGCACGAAACGCGTCTGGCGTGGCGATGACGAGCATCCGGGCCCTCACCACGTGCCCCTGAATCAGGACGGCGGGATCCGACGCATCTCCGGAGACGGCCAGCCAGCCGCGTGCCCGCAGGCGTTCCACCAGTTCGCGATTCTGCTCGGCCACGACGAACGAGAGGCCGTTACCGGCCAGCGCCTCGGCAATCCGGCGACCTACCAGCCCGTACCCCGCCAGTAGCGTGTGCCCGGTCAGACGCTCCTGACTCACCGTGGATGGAAGTTCGGCAAGCGGGTCGTCACGGCGCTCCAGCGCGCTCGCCAGCTCCGACCGTTTGCGGATCCAGTTCTGCATGGGTTCCACGCTTCGAAACACCAGCGGGTTGAGCGCGATCGAGAACAACGCCGCCGCCAGCACCAGATTCTGTCCGGCCTCCGGCAGCAGACCTAACGACACGCCCAGGCCAGCAAGAATGAAGGAGAACTCGCCAATTTGAGCCAGGCTGGCGGATACGGTGAGTGCTGTGTTGAGCGGGTACCTGAACAGGAGGACGATTGTGAATGCGGCCAGCGATTTCCCCAACATCACGATCGCACCGACAGTCAGTACTCTGAGCGGCTGCTCGATGAGGATGGCCGGATCGAACAGCATTCCGACCGAGACGAAGAAGAGGACGGAGAACGCATCGCGCAGAGGCAGGGACTCACCCGCCGCGCGGTAGCTGAGTGCAGACTCGCGCAGAACCATGCCGGCGAAAAACGCACCCAGAGCGAAAGAGACGCCGAAGAAGTGCGCAGAACCGTGGGCTATCCCGACTGCCGCGGCGATCACGCAAAGTGTGAACAGTTCGCGCGATCCCGTCCGCGCCACCTGCCAGAGCATCCAGGGGAAAAGGCGTCGACCGATGACCATCATCAGAGCGATGAAGACGGCGACGCGCCCCATCGCCTTGCCCAGCCCGAGCCAGATCCCGCGTGCATCGGCACCGTTCCCGGCGAAGCCAAGCGAGTCTGCCAGCGCGGGCAGGAGCACGAGAGCCAGCACCGTTGCCAGATCCTCCACGACCAGCCACCCGACAGCGATCCTTCCGTTGACGGATTCGAGAACGCCTTGATCCTCCAGAGCGCGGACGAGGACGACCGTACTGGCCACGGATAGCGACAAGCCGAAGACGATTCCGGCGCCGGCGCCCCACCCCCAGAGCAATGCGACACCGACGCCAAGCGAGGAGGAGAAAAGGATCTGCACGATTGCGCCCGGCAGCGCCATGCGACGGACGTTCAGCAAATCGGCGACCGAGAAGTGCAGGCCAACCCCGAACATGAGCAGGATGGCGCCGATCTCCGCCAGCTGCGATGCTAGTCCGACGTCGGCATCGAACCCCGGCGTTGCCGGACCGATTACTATCCCGGCCACCAGATAGCCGACGATCGGTGGCAGCTTGAGCCGAGCCGCCACGAACCCGAAGATCAATGCGAGTCCGAGCGCAGCGGCGAGCGTAGAAACCAGGGTCACGCTGGGCTGCACAGACGATCTCCTCGGTGGAGGTGCTCTTGCGACTACGTGAAGTAGCCGCTGCCAGGAATCAGGCTGGCGGCAGCGCGAACTCGAACTCGTACGAGTGCCGGCCGTTCTCGATCTCGATCCGGAGCGTTCCGGAAAGTCCGGACAGCTCGCCGGTTCCCGAGTCCGGAACGACTGTGATCGTCAGCGAAGGCACACCGCGGTTCATGATCCCCATGTGCGCGAGCGCGAACGTACCCCGCCGCCCGTTCAGTGCGCCGGTGACTCGTTCGGCCGCCACGTAGGCCGCCGAGTTCCTTTCGTTGGAGCTGGCGGTAAGCATCGTCCCCGAACTCGTGGCTTCGAGATCGCCGTGCCAGACCTTCGTGAGCGACATGCGGCCAAGGGCAGGGCCCTCCCCCGCGGCAAGGTTGGCCTCGGGGACCAGTTTGACCTCGAAGGTTCCGGTTGCGCTCGTCATGGCAGGTACGCGGGAAGTGGGGGACCGGCGGAGGCGCTGGTTGCCTCGTCCGGAGAATGGGAATGCATGTGGAGCGTCACCCGACACATGATGTTGGTGCCGGCGCGATCGAACCTCCATCGTAGGACTTATCCCGACACGCGAGCCCAGAACCTCCGCCCGGTTTGCCTTGGTTCCGCCGACTCCGTCGATTCGGAACCGAACTATATTCGCCAGTGAGGCTGGTTGGGAAAGTGTTCGTCGGGAACGTGGACATAGTAGCGAATGCAGCCTCCAGGTGCAGACCGAACGCTCGATTACGAACGGAAAGTGAACGATGGCGAGTACATTCGAAGGTGAATCGCACGCGAACGGAGGGCACGAAGGCGATGTGGGCGAGCCGGCGGGTACGGCGATGGACGCGCTCCGCCGCATCGTGCGCGCGCTTCGGACGACGTACCCGTCGTCGCGTGGGTTCCAGAAGCTGAGTGCGGCACAGCTATTCGTCCTGCAGCAGATTGCGGCGGCGCCGGGACTGTCGCTGGCCGAACTCTGTCGGCGCACGTTGACGAGTCCCAGTTCGGCGTCGGAGGTTGTGGCGCGGCTGGTTCTGGGTGGCTATGTCACCCGGGCTACGGCGCCGGGCGACCAGCGTCGTGCGTCGTTCAGCCTGACGGCAGACGGCGTGCGCGTGGTATCAGGGGCGCCCGAGTCCGTTCCGGAACGGTTGGTGAACGGGTTGCGGACGCTGTCGCCCGACGATCAGCGCTCGCTCTCGCGCTTGCTCGAGGCGTGGACGAGCGCGTCCGGGCTAGGTGCGGTGCCGGCGGCGATGTTCCTCGAGCCTCTGAGCGACGACAGCAGCGGGGCGGCCTAGTGGACTGGTTCGCGAAGGCGTTCATTCGCGCGAGCCTCATCTGGTTCATCGCGGGGATCACGCTGGGTCTGGCGATGGCGGTTCATCCTGCGTGGGTCGTGTATCGACCGGCGCACGCGCACATGAACCTCGTCGGTTTCGTCGTGATGATGATATTTGGCGTTGGCTACCAGATGTTGCCGCGTTTCTTCGGGCATCCGATCTACAGTCGTCGGCTCGCATCGCTGCACATCTGGCTGGCGAACCTGGGACTCGCTGGCCTCGTTGGCGGGTTCATGATCGCGCCGTCTTCGGGTGCCGCCAGCATCCCGGTGACATCGGCAGGCGGTATCCTGTGGGCGTTGGGCGCCTATGGGTTTGCGTACAACATGTGGCGCACGTTCAGCCTGGCGGAGCGGAGGCGCCGGGCGAACCGCATCCAGCCCGTGGAGCATCACCTCAGGACCTCGGGCCAGTAGGTCTCGCGGCCGGCGCGAAATGGGGTCAGACTCCAATTTTGCTGAAAATGCCAAGAAATGGGGTCAGACTC
The DNA here is from genome assembly GCA_019186945.1 of Gemmatimonadaceae bacterium. GTDB lineage: Bacteria > Gemmatimonadota > Gemmatimonadetes > Gemmatimonadales > Gemmatimonadaceae > JABAQJ01. The sequence continues at coordinate 150,147 of JABAQJ010000008.1, read as the reverse complement.
CAATTGTTGGAAATGGAGTCTGACCCCATTTCGACACCGGTCTAGTTCGCTCCGGTGATCTTCAGCGTATAGTCACCTGTGGCGTCATTGCCCGTATCCGCCGTGGTCGCGAATACAGCGTAGGTCCCGGTTACGGTCGCCAGCACGTTGATCGTTGCACCCGTCGGGCCCCAGTTGGTACCGAGGATGACCGCGTTAGGCGCGATGAGTCGGATCCATGGCGTGAAGTCGGCGGTACCGGAAACCTTGGTGATCGTCAGCGAGAGCGTACTCCCGGCGTTGGCCGTGAAGGACCACTCGTCCAAGTCCCCGATGGTGATCGTACCATTGTGGACAACGTTATTGGTCATCGGTCCGCCCTGGTCACCGGCAGGCACGATGAAACTACCCGGCCCCTTGGCGACCGTCAGGACATACGATCCGGTGGCGTCATTGCCGGCGTCGGCGGTGCCGATCACCATCGTGTAGGTACCGGTGACCGTTGCCACCGCATGGACCTGCGACACGGTCGGAGACGAGGTACTGCCAAGGATCTGTCCCGTGGGACTGGCCAGACGTAGCCACGGTGTGAAGTCGGCGGTGCCCGACAGCTCGCCGACGCTGATCGCCAGTACATCGCCCTGGTTCGCCTGGAACGTGAAGCGATCCAGGTCGCCGATGGTGATCTGACCCGGCGTATTGGCGCCGATCTGCACCGCGCCGCCTTCGTCGCCGGGAGGCGTGCTGAACCCGCCAGCCTTTTCCAGGACGAGCTTGTAGTTCCCGGTGGCATCGTTGCCAGGATCGGCCGTGCCGACTACCACCATGTACGTCCCGGTCTGCGGCAGGATGGCGCTGATCTGTGCCACCGTAGTGTTCCAGTCGGTGTTCACGACCGCCCCGTTAGGCGCGACGAGGCGTATCCACGGAGTGAAATCGGCAGACCCCGAGAGTTCGGCCAGGCTGATCGTCATCGGGAATCCCTGATTGCCGGTGAACGTCCAGAAGTCCAGGTCGCCAACGGTGATGGCGCCGGTGTCGTCTCCACCGTTGGTCAGCGTTCCGCCCTGGTCGCCCGGTGAGACCGTGAGAGCGCCCGGCGCCCTGCCTAACGTGAGCTGATACGATCCCGTGTCATCGTTCCCGGCGTCGGCAGTGGTAATGACCACCAGGTACGTACCGGTGAGCGGCGCATTGACCGCGATCTGCGCAGCCGCGACACCCCACGATGTTCCAAGAATCGCCCCGCTCGGCGACACCAGTCGAATGTACGGTGTGAAGTCCGCCGATCCGGTTACTTCGCCGACCGAGATGTGGATGTAGTCACCCTGGTTGGCGGCGAACTGCCAGCCATCCACATCGCCGACAGTAATCGATCCCGTGTGAATTGCGCCGTTGGTCATCGCGCCACCCTGGTCACCTGGCTTGGTGGTGATGGCGCCGGGCGCCTTGTACGCAGTCAGGCGATAGTCGCCCGTATCGTCGTTTCCGGCATCGGCCGTCGTCGCCACAATGGTGTAGGTGCCGGTCAGTGGTGCGTTCAGCGTGATCTGAGCCGCGGCAACGTTCCAGTTCGTGCCGAGTACCGCACCGTTCGGCCCGATGATCCGGATCCATGGCGTGAAATCGGCCGAGCCAGTGATCTCGCCGATGGCGACGTGAATGTAGTCGCCCTGCGCGGCGGCAATCGTCCAGACATCCAGGTCACCGACGAGGATGCGGCCGTTGGACGTGGCACCGTTGGTAAGAGCGCCTCCCTGGTCGCCCGGCGACGTCGTGACGGCGCCGGGAGCCTTGGCGATGTTGAGGCGATAATCCCCGGTGGCGTCGTTGCCCGCATCCGCTGTCGTGACGATCACGGTGTAAGTCCCCGTGACCGCGGCCGTGGACTGTACTTGCGCTGCCGCCGCGCCCCAGGATGTACCGAGTATGGCACCGGACGGACTGACGAGTCGGATGTACGGCGTGAAGTCCACACTGCCACTGACTTCGCCGATCGCAACGTGGATGTAGTCACCCGTTGCGGCCGTGAACTGCCAGGCATCCAGGTCACCAAGGAAGATTGTACCAGTATGGATGGCGCCGTTCGTCATCGTGCCGCCCTGGTCACCGCCGGGCGTGGTGATGGTGCCGGGCGTTTTTACGAGGATCAGACTGTAGTTGCCTTTCGCGTCGTTCCCCGGATCCGCCGTTGCGACTTTGACCGTGTAGGTACCGTTCTGCGCGGCGTTGGCGGTGATTTGTGCCGCGGCCGCATTCCAGTTGGTCGCCACGATTCCGCTGCTGGGATCCACCAGCTGAATCCACGGAGTGAAGTCAGGGTCGCCGGATACTTCGCCGATCGCGATGTGGATGTAGTCGCCGGTGCTGGCCGTGAACGTCCAGGTGTCCACCTGACCGGCGAGCGTGATGCTCCCCGAATTGTTGCCGCCGTTGGTGAGTGCTCCGCCAGCTGCAATTCCGGTAGCGGCTGCTCTTGCCGCGGCGCCAGCGGCGCCCGCGTCCGTTGGACTCACGGATGTGGCTGGCGCGGCCGGGGTTGCGGGTGCGAGTGACCGGCCAATTCCGCCGTCGCCGCACGCCGTCACCGCGAGCGTGGTAGTAATGAGCGATGCTGCCGTCCAGCGCAGCGTCGAGCGTCGTATTCGGGTGGATGTGGTGTGCATGATGGTTCTCAGCTGGACGCAGGTTCGGGAGCGCTGGCGCGTTCATCGACATGCGAAGTTTCGAGCGGGCTACTTAATACGTGTGTCTTGTCCAGTTCACAACCGTCATTTTTTTCCGCAGTTCGGCACCGTTGCGCATCAACAACAGCGGGAATCGCGAGTGTCAGGAATTGCCGATCACCTGAGGGATACGAGCAGCGGTACAGCAGTCGGAACCGGTCAAGGAGACCGGCCGGGTCATCGGTGGGTGAGAGCGGCTGGTCAGACGTTACGCAGGTGCCGGGGTTGCACCCGGGCGTACTTACGCGCACTCAGGCGCTGCAAGATGCGGTCAGGGGATCGACAACTCGAACCTGTCGAGGCGCCAGCCGTCTTCGCGGAGGTGGATGGAGTCCACGACGTGTTTCGGAACGGGCGGTTCGGTCACCCGCGGCGACGATCCAGCGGAGATGGCCCTCCGGCTGCAAGCGTGCTGCACAGGAGAGCGTGCGCCGAATGCGTCGTTAGGCAGCGCTGTGCCGATTCGTCGCGGGCCGTGCGCCTGAGGAGAGGTTCGCGGGCGCGCCGCGTCGCTTGCGGTGAACGGCCACAGTGAAGCCAGCGACTCAAGGGGAGACCGGCCCGGCGCCGCGATGAGCGGATGGTCTTTCTTCAATTGAGAGATGGGGTGTGCGGCGCGGCAGAGCACTCTGCTGGCCGGAGTGGCTATTGCGGATTCCATGGTCGACCTGCATACTCCGTCTGGTTTTCAGACGTGATTCCATGGAATGACCGACATCGATGTCGGAAAAAACATCGCAGATCGAGTGCGCAGAGCCAGAGCAGCACTTTCGTTGACGCAGGAGGCGGTCGCGGATCGCCTTCATGTGTCGCGGTCCGCGGTGTCGGACATCGAGGCCGGTAAGCGCGCGGTTTCGGCGACAGAACTCGTCGCGTTGGCTGACATGTTTGGCCAGTCGTTGGAGCAGCTGCTCGGTTTGGAGGAGACTCGCGTCGTCGATGACGAGTTCATGTTTCGTGTGTCTTCGGCGCCGGTGGAGTCGCGACCCGCGCTGGCAGCGTGGGTCGGGCTTTGTGAGGCGTACGCGTGGCTCGAGGCCGAGCTGGGAGAGAAGCGGATCGAAGACTTGAGGCCGCGGACCGAGCCACTCGATTCGTTCGAAGTGGCTGCGGAACTCGCCGAGGAGGAGCGCTCTCGCCTGGGCTTGGGGCCCACGCCGGCGCACGTGTTGCTCGGCGTGCTCGAGAACAGGCTGGGTGTAAAGGTATTCTTTCGCGATCTGGACGAGGGACTGTCCGGCGCATCCGTCGTGAGTTCGCGCTTTGGGGCTGCCATACTGGTGAATGGCCGTCATTCACCAGGGCGCCGAGCATTTACGTTGGCGCACGAGTACTTCCACCTGATCGCTCGCGGGCCTGTTGTTGGCGTGGGACGTCCGGGCCCGCTGCACTGGTGCGACTCGGCGCCGGCAACCGAGAGCAAGCCCAAGGTTGAGCAGCTTGCCGATGCGTTCGCTGGCCGGCTGTTGATGCCCCGTGAGCCCTTCATCGAGCGTTTACGATGGGCGATGAGCCGGTCCGGGACCGTGGATGAGCGATCGATCATCGGCGTGGCTCGGCATTTTGGCGTGAGCGTGCAGGCCGTGTTCGTTCAGCTGGCGGTGCAGAAGCTGGTGCCGTGGTCACTGGCAATGGACACATATCGAGCGGAGCGCGTGCAGGAGAGCATTGCAGGCGCCGGACCGGAAATGGGGTTAGCGCCTGAGCGATTCAGGCGCCTGGTGTTGATCGCATACGAACGCGGGATCGTTTCTCGCGGCAAGGTGGCGGAGCTATTGGATGTGGGATATGAGGATGTGGGCGATGAGGCGAGGCGGCATGGGGGTGGAGGAGCTGATCGTGGACTTAGCGTCACCTTGCCTGATTGACGGAGCGGTGTTGCTGGAGGGATTGCGGACCGGCGCGCTGGAGTCGACTTGCGGCGAGCGACGGTTCGCGGTGGGGCGGTTGTTGCTGCACGCTTTCGGCGTCGGCTGCAACGCTCCAAAGGACTCCTGTGCGTTGAAGCTGGCGCGCATGATCGCGGATGGCCGCATCGAGGCGATGGAAGCGAGCGCTGGCGAACTGGTTGGGGTGTTGCGGTGGGTAGGGAGTCAATCGTTAGGTGCGCTTGAGGTGGAGCAGGTGGCGATTGTGCTTGCCGGGAGGGCGAGACTGTGGAGTACGGATCCAGCGATTGTGCGCGCGATGAGCGAGTTGGGGTTGGATGAGTACCTGGTCGGTGATGCCAGTTCGCCGCATGGTGGGCGAAAAGGCGAAGCGCTGTAGCTCGCAACCGCCTGCGCATGAGAGAGATACGCAATCATGGAACTCGGAAGTACCAGATCGTACAGGCGCAACTGACATGCACACAAGTCGGGGGATCCTGCGTGGCCTTTGAAGAAGACTTCGCCATCCTCACGGGCAACAAGCCATTCCCTTGGCAGTGCTCGCTATACGAGAAGCTGGTTCGTAGCGACTTCCCGAGGAATTGTGATCTACCGACTGGCTTGGGAAAGACAAGCGTCATTGCACTGTGGATGATCGCGATCGCCAACAACCCGAGACTGCCGCGCCGGCTTGTCTACGTTGTCAACCGGCGCACGATCGTCGATCAATCCACGGCCGTCGCCGAAAGGCTTCGCAGCCAACTTCTGCAACCCGAAGCACGACACCTGCATGCTGCCCTTGAGGCGTTGGCTGCGGTCCGTGCTGAGCATCCGCTGGCAATCAGCACTCTGCGAGGCGAATTCGCCGACAACGGCGCGTGGCGCCGAGATCCATCGCGACCGGCTATCATCGTTGGCACGGTCGACATGATCGGCAGCCGCTTGCTGTTCAGCGGTTACGGTTGCGGCTTCCGCAGCAGGCCGCTGCATGCCGGCTTTCTCGGACAAGACGCGCTCTTGATCCATGACGAGGCACATCTCGATCCGGCATTTCAGTCACTGCTCACTGCGATCGTCGACGAACAGCGCCGCAGCAGCGAGCCGCGGCCTCTCCAGGTGTTGGCATTGTCGGCTACTGGCCGCACGCAGGCCGATTTCACGCTTGGAGACGATGACCTGAAGGATGCTGTCGTGAATCGGCGACTCCACGCGAGTAAGGGACTGCAGCTCCACCTCGTGGACGACCGAAAGGATCTGTCCCGTAGCATTGCGGCAAGAGCCGCCGAACTCGACGGCAAGGTAGTCGTATTCCTCTCGTCCGTCGATCACGCGGAGGAATGCGCGCAAGCGCTTCGCAAGGCCGGTCGCTGCGTCGCCACACTGACCGGCACCATGCGAGGTGCGGAGCGGGACGAGTTGTTGAAGAGCCCCGTATTCGCCCGCTTTGTCCCGACCCCGAGAGCGGATGTGACACCGCAGGGGGGCACGGTCTTTCTCGTAGCGACGTCCGCGGGAGAGGTCGGCATCGACATCTCGGCCGATCATCTCGTCACCGACCTTCCCCCGTTCGACGCACTCGCGCAGCGGCTGGGACGCGTCAACCGCTACGGTGAAGGCAATGCCGAAGTGCATGTCTTCTGCGAAGAGTTGGCGGCGCCCCCACAGGCAAAGGGCGATGACGAGGGTGCGGACGAAGACGACGACGAGCCCATCAAGCGCAAGGACGAATACGACATCGCGCGCTTCCATGCGAAGGCGTTGTTGGCCAAGCTACCGGTGCGCGAGGACGGACACCATGACGCATCGCCTATTGCCATGCGCGCGCTGCCAAGCGAGGACCGCGACAGGGCATCGACACCTCAGCCCGACATTCACCACGTCGATGCACTGCTCTTTGATCGCTGGTCGTACACCACCGTCATCGAACGACTGCCGGGTCGGCCGCCGGTGGCCGAGTGGTTGCATGGAAAGCAGGAGTGGGAGCCGGCCCGCACAACCGTCGCGTGGCGCAGCGAAGTGGCATGGCTTACCCAGGACCATCTCGGACGGGACACGCTCGACGACTTTCTCGCCGACTACGCGCTGCGTAGTCGCGAGACCTTGAGCGACGTCACGAGTCGCGTACTGAAGCACCTTCGCAAGCTCGCGGAGCGCTCCGGAAACGCGGAGCAATTCGCGTGGCTCGTCCGCTATGACAGACCCGCGGAGATTGTCAAGCTCGGCGAGCTTGTCGGTCGCTACGACTCGAAGAAGAACCCAACGCTCGACGATGCCACCGTGGTGCTGGCGCCGGAGGCAGGCGGACTGCGCGATGGGCTTCTGGATGGGCTCGCTGTGTTCGATCCAGCCGTCAGCTACGACCTCGGCCCCATGGAGGCGGAGCGACTCGTGCACGAATCCGAGGAGGAGCCCGATGCTCGCGCCGGCATGCGGCTGGTACGCTCCGTGAAGCGCAAGGTAGAGTTCGATGACGTGCTGCTGTGGTGGCACCTCTACGCCGCTTCGCAACGCGCTGACGACGATGGTTCGCGCAACAGCCGCGGGGAACTACTTCTGTACGATCACCTGCAGCGCACCGAAGCGTGGGCAGCCCGCATTGCCGAGTGCCTCGAACTGCCCGCAACCGAGCAGCAAGCGTTGGCCGGCGCCGGGCGCGCGCATGACTTGGGCAAGCGGCGCCGCGTCTGGCAGCGCTCGATCAAGCGGTTCACGGAACCGCCACTCGCCAAGGGTCCGATGCGACCTTCGGAACTCGGTCACTACCGCCATGAGCTGGGCTCGCTGCACGACGCTGATTTCGCCGAACTGAGTGAAGCGTCGACGGATCTCGCATTGCACATCATCGCCGCGCACCACGGCCGCGCGCGCCCACACTTCCCCGTCATCGAGAGCCACGACCCGGAACTGCGCGACGATGTGGTGGCCGCGCTGGTCCGCGAAGTGCCGCTTCGCTTCGACCGGCTTCAGCGCCGCTACGGCCGATGGGGATTGGCCTGGATCGAGTCGATCCTCCGGGCCGCCGACGTGCTTGGCTCAGAAGACTGGGAGCCGACCAAGTGATGCGGCTCAAAGTCGATCTCACCAACCCCGGCCAGTTCTTTGGCTGCTGCGGTGTCTTCGAGCTGGCGCAGCGCCTGTGGCCGCAGGCAACCGCTCATTTCGAGCACGCGTGCTTCGTCCTTTCGCACGGCAACGTGAGCGAACTCGTTGCGAAGACAGCGCAAGCGAAGATCGAGGTACTCGAGCCGAGCAATCAGATGTCTTCTGCACTCCGGCTTGCCGAACCTTTCGACCTTCGGCTCGACTGGTGGAAGTTCGAGCGCGGTCTGAAGACCTGGGCAGGGAGCATGTCGGTCGACCGCATTGCGTCGAGCCTGAAGCAGGACCTGCCGGACGCTCTGCGAAACGGCTTCTTCGACCATGGTGACATCGTCGTGCGAGATGATGACGGCAGGAAGGTCGAGCCATTTTACTTCGATGGGCGCCGCGGCGCGACCGCACTGCCGCTCGACGTCGGGTTTTCTTCCGACAAGCTGTCGATGAAGACGGTGGCCTATGCCGCCACTGAGTTCTTCACGTTGCTGGGGCTCCAGCGATTTCGGCCTGCCGAAGTGAAGCCGCGCATCTACCGCTATCGAGCTTGGCGAACGCCCCTTCCTGTGACCATGGCGGCACTGGCGGCAGCGAGCACGATCCCAGACGACGGACCGCTGCTCCAGTTCGAGAGCGTATTCCGCACGGATCAGCGCAAACACAAGGCATTCTCACCTGCGGTTCCCGTACCTGGAGATGGAAATGACTGACCCAACGATCGAAGCGTGCCTCCAAGACTCCCCCGACGCACCTGCAGCCATCGTGCTGCGCGAGTACTTGATGCCGGTCGAAGGCAGGGACGGCGTCTTCTTTCCGCCGACGTTCGCAGCGGCCGAGAACCAGAGGGAGTTCCCCGGCGGCTACAACATCAACGAGCTGGGCAACGGCGAGAACGTTTGCCTTGTAGACTCAGTGGGCTCGCAAGCCAACCGCATCGAGCCAATCTTTGCGACGGGCGACTACGCCGCGCTCGTACCGCAACTCGTCGTCGAAGCTGGGCACAAGAAAGTAAGCATTCTGGAGGCTGGCCACCGCGCTGGCGACGCCATCGTGCGTTGCTCCGTGCTGTGGAAGGAGTTGCAGAACGCTTTCCAGTCCCTGAAGAAGGGCGACGCAGTGCCGCTGGCCAAGATCGCGCCCACATCGCTCGTGTTCGGCGTCTGGGACTCGCGCGACACGCAGGCGAAGGCACCTCGGTTGTTGGCGGCCAGCATTCGCGCATTCAACGTCGCGAAGCTGACGCGGTCGGCCCAGTACAATCCGGCGGTCGAGTACGTCGAGGAAGGTCTGCTCGATGAGACAGAAGATAAGGGCGTGCTCAAGGCTTACTCCGAACGTGGCTTCCGCCACGTACCCGCTTCGGCAACGCACGGCGGCGTGATCGCGAAGGGCGGCATTCGACGTGACGTGACGTTGCAGATCGCAGCACTTCGCCTACTCCGCGGCACGACTGACGAGGAAACCAGAAAGTTGCGAGCCTACCTTCTGGGGCTGGCTCTGGTGGCCTTCACAAGGCCCGCGGTGGGGTTCCTGCGTCAAGGCTGCAACCTCGTACGCGACGGGGAAAGGAAACCTGAGTCCAACGTGGTCTTTCCCGACGGTCGGCGTGAGATCGCGGAGATCACACACCAGGTGGCGCTGGCCTTTGCGAGCAAGGCTGCGACAGCCTTCGGTGTCGGCGAGAGCCGGACTGTGCTGTTCGACACCAAGCTCGCGAAAGACGATATCGCCGGTGAGGGCAAGAAGAAGCCGCAGAGGAAAGCGAAGGCAGGATGAGTATGCACCTCGTGCTGTCGTTCCGCTTTCTCTCGCCGTGGTTCCACGGACGGGAAGACGGTGGTGCGCCGGAATGGCCGCCGTCTCCCCTTCGGGCGTTTCAGGCAGTTGTTGCGTCTGCAGCGCGCGCTGGCGCCCTGGAGTCGACTCTCACCGCCCTTACATGGCTTGAGCAGCGCTCGGCACCGCTCATCATCGCGCCCGAAGCCTTCGAGAGCGCCGTCGGCTACCGGCTTTCGGTGCCACACAACGCGATGGACCTCGTTGCGAAGCAGTGGAGCCGCGGTGGCGAAGGAAGCGCAGCCGAGCATCGCACTATGAAGAGCCTGCGGCCACACCTCTTGCCGGACGACGCTGTCGTGCACTACGTGTGGCGATTAGACGATGACGTGTCCGTGGCTCCGCCACTCATCGCTGCAACTCGCGGCGTGGTCGCGCTCGGCCGGGGCGTCGACCTTGTCGTGGGTGACGGCGCGGTCGTCGAAGAGGGACTAATTGCGGGACTCTCGGCGCAGCTGAAGGTGTGGGAGCCGCGACGAGATGGGCGACGCGAATTGAGGACTCCGGTGGCGGGATCCCTGGACGATCTCGAACGGCGTCACGTCGCGTTTCTTTCGCGCGCCTGCTTCGCTGACCCAACGCTGCGCCCGCCGCCGGCATTGTCGGCCTTCGCCATTACCCGCTACGCGCGCACGGATCAGCCGCGTGCGACGGACATTGCGGCTTTCACGCTGATGCGCGTCGAGTCGGACGGCTTCCGCGCCTTCGACGCCCCGCGTCGCGGCATGGCCGTCGCTGGCATGTTACGGCATGCGGTACGTACCGCTGCGGAGCGCGCAGGCTGGGACGAAGCGCGCGTAAGCAGCACCGTTCTAGGGCACGACAGTGGAGGTGGGGCACGTCTCCTGCTCGTCCCGGTACCGAGCATCGAGCCACGTGGCGCGGACGGCGAATCGGTTGGGGCCGTGCGACGCGTGATGGTTTTCTCCACGGAGTCAGGCAACTCCGATACAGCTTGGGCTGCACGGGTCATGGGCGGTATGGACCTTGTCGACGAGAAGTCCGGCGAAGTGCAGGCAGTGCTCGCTGGCGCGTCGCGCAACGACCGCGTGCTTGCTCGCTACGTCTCGGAGTCCTTCATCTGGACTACAGTCACGCCCGTGCTGTTACCTGGCCACGATGACCCCGGTGGGCTCCGCGAAAAGCTCCGCAGGGTGAAGGGCAGCGAAGAGCAGCAGTCCCTGCTCCGGCGTTTGCTGAAACGACGTGAGGCCTTGGTGCGCAAGGCACTGCGGCACGCAGGACTCGGGGACGATCTGGCCTTGTCCGCGACGATTGCGACTAGCGCGACGGGCTTTCTCGCGGGTGTCGAGAAGGCCTCGCGGTACGCCGTGCCTAGCCACCTCGCGAACTCGCCACGGGTGCACGTCAAGCTGACATGGCCGGTCAGGGTGGCAGGGCCGCTTTGCATTGGTCGTGGCCGTTTCTCCGGACTGGGCCTGTTCGCGACCTCGATCACGTGACGCGCCCCATCGCGATCTTGCGCCATGGCGAAGACGTCGCCGCGGGAACCGGAGTCTTAGCCTGTCGCTCGCTGTGGTGCCTGCGAGTCTCCCTCGATGCCGTTGCCTTAACGCGATCCTCCCGTGACTGAGGCGACGGCCTCGAGCCGGGACGGCAACGAGCTGCTTCCAGTTCGCATGCTGAACGAGTTCGTCTACTGCCCGCGTCTGTTCCACCTCATGCATGTGGAAGGCAGGTGGGAAGACAACGCCTATACGCTGGAGGGCATCGCGGCCCATCGCCGCGTCGATCGGCGTGAACAACTGCTGCCGGATCCGAAGGCCGAGGGCGACGAAGCTCCGGAAATTGCCCGTTCGGTGTCGCTGTCGTCCGATACGTTAGGCCTCACAGCCAAACTGGATCTGGTCGAATCGAATGGCAGCGTTGCGATTCCGGTCGACACGAAGCGCGGTCGCGTTCCCGCAAACGCCGAGCGAAGCTGGGAGCCGGAGCGCGTTCAACTAATGGCGCAGGGGCTGCTGCTACGGGAGCATGGCTACTCCTGTGACGAAGGCGTTCTCTACTTCGCGGCATCGCGTACTCGCGTCACGGTCTCACTCACGGAAGAACTGGAACGCGCCACACGCGACTACATCGCCTCCGCGACTCGCGCGGCAGGCAGCACCGTGCTGCCGCCTCCGCTCGACGACAGCCCGAAGTGCAACGGTTGCTCGCTTGCCGGGATCTGCCTGCCTGACGAGACGATGGCGATGCGGGGCGACCGCGGACATGTCTCGTCCGAGAACGGTGATACCGGGCAAGTCCGTCGCCTGTATCCTCCCCGTGACACCGCGTTGCCGTTCTACGTTCAGGAGCAAGGTGCGCGAGTCGGCAAGAAGGGCGAACGTCTTGTCGTCAGCAAGAGCGATGAGGAACTTGGCGCAGCCCGCCTGAAGGATGTGAGTCAGTTGGTTCTTATGGGCAACGTCGCCATATCCGCACAGGCGTTGCACCTGTTGTGCGAGGAAGATGTGCCTGTCGTTCATGTGTCCCGCGGCCATTGGTTCTATGGCGTCACGCAGGGAGTCACACTGCGGAATGCGTACGATCGTGCGGCGCAGTTCCAGGCTGCGGCCGACCCTGCTCGCGTGGCCCGTTTCGGGCGCGCGATTGTTTTTGCCAAGGGTGCCAACCAGCGTACACTGTTGGGCCGCAACGTTCATCCGCGCCCCCAGCAGGTGCTGAAGGAAATGTCGATGCTGCTGAACCGGGTGGCGGGTGCGATAGACGCCGATCAGCTGCTTGGTTGGGAGGGTGCGATCGCGGCCAAATACTTTGCCAATTTCGCTGCGTTGTTGAAGCCGCGCGATTTCGATGCGGCATGGGACTTCACGTCGCGCAATCGGCGACCGCCGAAGGATCCGGTGAATGCACTATTGTCGTTCGGCTACGCGATGCTGTCGAAGGAGTGCACTGTGGCGCTGCTCGCCGAGGGTCTGGATCCGTGGTGGGGACTGTACCACAAGCCGCGTCACGGCCGGCCCGCTCTGGCGTTGGATCTGATGGAGGAGTTCCGCCCGCTCGTCGTCGACAGCGCGGTAGTGACGGCGATCAATACCGGTATGGTGACGCTGTCGAGTTTCGATCGCTCGAACGCGGGATGCGCGCTCAACGCACAAGGTCGGAAGGACTTCATTCGTGCGTACGAGGGGCGACTCGATCAGTACGTGACGCACCCCATGTTTCAGTACCGCTGTTCCTGGCGATCGGTGATCCGGGTGCAGGCAAGGTTGTTGTCGCGGTGGTTACGGGGGGACGTGCCCGAATACGAGGGAATCCGGACGCGATGAGGTTCGCATGCGACGGCGATACGTGGTGAGTTACGATGTCAGCGATGACAGGCGGCGTACGAGGATTCTTGAGCTGATGCATGGGTACGGCGATCATGTGCAATTCAGCGTTTTCGTTGCCGATCTGACGGACCAGGAACTCATTGTCATGCGGGGTCGCCTGCGGGAGGAGATGAATGAGCGGGAAGATCAGGTGCTCATCGTAGACATGGGGCGCGAAACGAGTCCGCTGGAGGACTCGCTTGAAGTATTGGGGAGGCCATATCGGCCATCGGGGCGTACGCTGGTGGTTTGATCGCCTGGCGAGCGAACGACGAAGTGCTGGCGTAAAGTCGAGCACCGTTCGAAGTGTTTGACAATCGAGGACTTAAGCGTTATGATAGCGCATGTTCGCGTTAGGTTCTGTCGAAGGTTGGGGGCGCCGCTCGAAATTCGGTTCTGGCGCCCTTGTCGTTCAAGGAGTTGGACGCGGGCTCTCTCCGCTTCCTCAGTGAAGCGGCCCCATTGAAGCGACGGTGAAGATGTTGCTCCGGTCGAACGAGAGGACCGGCTCTCCGCTTCCTCAGTGAAGCGGCCCCATTGAAGCAGGAATTCGCTGGGCGCGGGCATGGTGGCGTACAGGCTCTCCGCTTCCTCAGTGAAGCGGCCCCATTGAAGCCGCGACGCCCATCTTGAATACACCCGTACCCACGGTCTCTCCGCTTCCTCAGTGAAGCGGCCCCATTGAAGCCAGCGCAGGTCTAGGGTCACTCGGCTGACTCCGCTTCTCTCCGCTTCCTCAGTGAAGCGGCCCCATTGAAGCTAGGTAAGGATGGCGCTTCCGCTCACCGTTAGGCCTCTCCGCTTCCTCAGTGAAGCGGCCCCATTGAAGCTGACGCGAGTTACGGCCGCTAATCGACCGCCAGCTCTCCGCTTCCTCAGTGAAGCGGCCCCATTGAAGCGAGCTCGCGAAGCGCCAGCGCTCGAACGATCTGCTCTCCGCTTCCTCAGTGAAGCGGCCCCATTGAAGCGGGTCGATCGCGATTTTGATGCACTCGCAATCCACGCCTCTCCGCTTCCTCAGTGAAGCGGCCCCATTGAAGCGTGTTCGCCGGATAGGCTACCTCATCGCCTACCCCATCTCTCTCCGCTTCCTCAGTGAAGCGGCCCCATTGAAGCAGCATCGCCCGGTACCCTGGGAGAATGGGCACAGGGACGCTCTCCGCTTCCTCAGTGAAGCGGCCCCATTGAAGCCCACCCGACGCAGCGCTCAGGCGCTCGAGGACGCCTCTCCGCTTCCTCAGTGAAGCGGCCCCATTGAAGCGAGCCATACATCGAATGAGAGTAGCGCGGGATTTCACCTCTCCGCTTCCTCAGTGAAGCGGCCCCATTGAAGCTTGCCGTGCCCACTCGATCCCTTCGCGGCATGCGCCACTCTCCGCTTCCTCAGTGAAGCGGCCCCATTGAAGCAGGACATCGCGTCGGAGCCGGTATGCCCATTCGGGGTCGGCCTCTCCGCTTCCTCAGTGAAGCGGCCCCATTGAAGCAGGCGACAGGTCAGGGACATCACGCCGTAGCCAGTACTCTCCGCTTCCTCAGTGAAGCGGCCCCATTGAAGCCAGCGATCGCGCATGGCACGAGGCCACGCGAGGCTCTCCGCTTCCTCAGTGAAGCGGCCCCATTGAAGCTTACTACCACCCTGCGAGCCGTCCCACACGCACTTCTCTCCGCTTCCTCAGTGAAGCGGCCCCATTGAAGCTGCCTGTGCCTCTGGCGACAGGTCAGGGACATCGCGCCCTCTCCGCTTCCTCAGTGAAGCGGCCCCATTGAAGCCGATGGCAACTGAACAGGCCGTCTGGCAGCAACTCACTCTCCGCTTCCTCAGTGAAGCGGCCCCATTGAAGCGCGAGCAGATCGCAGCACTAGCCACAAACCGCAAGCCTCTCCGCTTCCTCAGTGAAGCGGCCCCATTGAAGCTTTCGTTGCCTTACTGGTGTGTGGGCTCATCCTTTCGGAGCTCTCCGCTTCCTCAGTGAAGCGGCCCCATTGAAGCGTACCACAACCCCCGCACCTCCACGCACCCGACTTCTCTCCGCTTCCTCAGTGAAGCGGCCCCATTGAAGCTACTTCAACATCGACCGTGTTCCCGGTCGCACTGTCGCCCCTGCTCTCCGCTTCCTCAGTGAAGCGGCCCCATTGAAGCCATACTATCGGCGACTCCTCGCACACGCGCCGACGCTCTCCGCTTCCTCAGTGAAGCGGCCCCATTGAAGCAACCTCGAAGCGTCGTACGTACTCGGCGCAATAACTCTCCGCTTCCTCAGTGAAGCGGCCCCATTGAAGCTGCAGACTGCAGGACCGGACATTCCGATCCTTGAGCTCTCCGCTTCCTCAGTGAAGCGGCCCCATTGAAGCTTGCCGTGCCCAATCGAGCCCTTCAGGGCACGCGCCCTCTCCGCTTCCTCAGTGAAGCGGCCCCATTGAAGCGTCCCCTTAAAGTACCACTCACGGCGCAGCAGCAACTCTCCGCTTCCTCAGTGAAGCGGCCCCATTGAAGCGAAGCGACCACCCTTGCCGGCACGGATTACAACAAGGCCATCCTCTCCGCTTCCTCAGTGAAGCGGCCCCATTGAAGCCAACCATGCGAAGCGCGTCGTTCTCGGGCAGGGCCCTCTCCGCTTCCTCAGTGAAGCGGCCCCATTGAAGCCGTCGGCCTCAACACTGGCCCAGGCGATCGCGAGAAAGCGCTCTCCGCTTCCTCAGTGAAGCGGCCCCATTGAAGCCAAGGATTTCCACGCGGCGCGACAATCAGGAGCCACCCGCTCTCCGCTTCCTCAGTGAAGCGGCCCCATTGAAGCGTTCCGCAGACGGCGTCAAGCGCCGTGCGGTTGGTCTCTCCGCTTCCTCAGTGAAGCGGCCCCATTGAAGCGTGGTCCCGCCACCGCCGGTTGTGTCTCCACCCTCTCCGCTTCCTCAGTGAAGCGGCCCCATTGAAGCTGCGGTCAATGGCGCCGGACGGGCCCTGCCCGAGAACGCTCTCCGCTTCCTCAGTGAAGCGGCCCCATTGAAGCACCTGCTCACCAGCCGTGCGCTCGACATCGGCGCGCCTCTCCGCTTCCTCAGTGAAGCGGCCCCATTGAAGCATGCCGACCCACTCGCTCGGCCAGTATGCCAGTTCGGCTCTCCGCTTCCTCAGTGAAGCGGCCCCATTGAAGCCAGGTCTGGGGGCATGGTACCGTAGCCGGTATGCCAGTTCCTCTCCGCTTCCTCAGTGAAGCGGCCCCATTGAAGCCAGGTCTGGGGGCATGGCGTCGGAGCCGGTATGCCAGCTCTCCGCTTCCTCAGTGAAGCGGCCCCATTGAAGCGAGCAGGGGATCGATCCGAACCAGCCAGGCGGCGCGACTCTCCGCTTCCTCAGTGAAGCGGCCCCATTGAAGCCAATCGCCGCCCTTCTCCATCTCGGGAAGCGTCGCGCTCACATCAGCTCTCCGCTTCCTCAGTGAAGCGGCCCCATTGAAGCCTCGCGAACGGGTGCGCTCGCATCAGTGGCAAGCGGCTCTCCGCTTCCTCAGTGAAGCGGCCCCATTGAAGCGGGGTCAGGGTGATCATAGGATCCGCGTCTGCCCCTGGAACTCTCCGCTTCCTCAGTGAAGCGGCCCCATTGAAGCCACCTCAACATCTGGACGCAGCAGCGCGATCGCTGGATCTCGATCGACCTCTCCGCTTCCTCAGTGAAGCGGCCCCATTGAAGCTGCCCACTCTGGCGACGTACACGCCATCCGCTCGGCCTCCTCTCCGCTTCCTCAGTGAAGCGGCCCCATTGAAGCCCGGCTATTGATGTCATTGGCGTAACGGGCCGCGTCCTCTCCGCTTCCTCAGTGAAGCGGCCCCATTGAAGCCTGACGGCGCGCCGCCGCAGCACATCCGGCCCTTCGAGCTCTCCGCTTCCTCAGTGAAGCGGCCCCATTGAAGCTTTGGCGGGCTCCAGCCGACCAGCATTACGATTAGCTGGACTCTCCGCTTCCTCAGTGAAGCGGCCCCATTGAAGCTCGCTCCTGCATAGCGTCGAGCGCTTCGAGCTGACGGACTCTCCGCTTCCTCAGTGAAGCGGCCCCATTGAAGCGCCCGCACCAGCGCGGCCTCCCTGGTCTCCACGTCGGCTCTCCGCTTCCTCAGTGAAGCGGCCCCATTGAAGCCGCGATCGCGTTGGCGTAGACGTCGCGGAGCGCTTCCTCTCCGCTTCCTCAGTGAAGCGGCCCCATTGAAGCGGGGCCGTGTTGTCGCGCACTTGTGGCACCGATCCCACCTCTCCGCTTCCTCAGTGAAGCGGCCCCATTGAAGCCTCGCGACGCGGAGCTAGAGGGCGCGATCCTCGAACTCTCCGCTTCCTCAGTGAAGCGGCCCCATTGAAGCCGGGTGGCGGCGGCCGACTTCTCGGGTCTGCCTCTCTCCGCTTCCTCAGTGAAGCGGCCCCATTGAAGCGTCGAACATGCGGAGCGAGGTTTCGGTCTGGTTGACCTCTCCGCTTCCTCAGTGAAGCGGCCCCATTGAAGCGTTCGCACCGACGCGGGGCTCGGTATTCGCGCATTAGCTCTCCGCTTCCTCAGTGAAGCGGCCCCATTGAAGCTGACCAAGCCGCTCCCGTATCTCGGCATTTGTCAGTCTCTCTCCGCTTCCTCAGTGAAGCGGCCCCATTGAAGCTTTCAACCGGCCCTCGGCGGCCGCAACCATGTCCCTCTCCGCTTCCTCAGTGAAGCGGCCCCATTGAAGCGGCTCCTCGGTCCCGCGCGCACGCACCTCGACGGGCAACTCTCCGCTTCCTCAGTGAAGCGGCCCCATTGAAGCTTGCTGACGCGCTCCGGGAGTGGTCGAACAGCGGCGATGCCGCGCTCTCTCCGCTTCCTCAGTGAAGCGGCCCCATTGAAGCCGAGAAAAAGCGCAAGGCGAGGCTCGGCAATCCGCGACTCTCCGCTTCCTCAGTGAAGCGGCCCCATTGAAGCCTCCCGCAAGGCCGTCTGGGACTCGCTGTCGTACTCAGCTTCTCTCCGCTTCCTCAGTGAAGCGGCCCCATTGAAGCTTCTATCGGCAGCTCTGGAATTGGTTCCCCCGCAACTCTCCGCTTCCTCAGTGAAGCGGCCCCATTGAAGCCATTACCGGATCGTCCGGCGCGAGCAAGCCGTCGAGCCTCTCCGCTTCCTCAGTGAAGCGGCCCCATTGAAGCTCAAGCTGCACCTGCGTATCCACGAGCCGCGAGTGGTTCTCTCCGCTTCCTCAGTGAAGCGGCCCCATTGAAGCACCCGCTGCGATCAGGTCGGACACGCACCGATTCGAAGCCTCTCCGCTTCCTCAGTGAAGCGGCCCCATTGAAGCCAAACAACAGGGCATCGTCCGCACGCTGCGCAACACACTCTCTCCGCTTCCTCAGTGAAGCGGCCCCATTGAAGCATGTCGGATCCCCCCTCGACCCCCACACCCTGACTTGCTCTCCGCTTCCTCAGTGAAGCGGCCCCATTGAAGCCTGCGTCGCGCGTGGTATCGCTGGCGAATCAAACGCGCTCTCCGCTTCCTCAGTGAAGCGGCCCCATTGAAGCCCTTGGGCTCGATCGTCGCCGGTCTCACGCCGTCGGTCCTCTCCGCTTCCTCAGTGAAGCGGCCCCATTGAAGCACCGTCATCGACGTGGAGATAAGAGAGGCGTCCGGCTACTCTCCGCTTCCTCAGTGAAGCGGCCCCATTGAAGCAGGTTGCCGAAGGTCTGGCCGATGTCGCGGCTTAGGTCCTCTCTCCGCTTCCTCAGTGAAGCGGCCCCATTGAAGCGATCGGGGCGGACAGCATGCGCTGCGTCGTCGCGCGCTCTCCGCTTCCTCAGTGAAGCGGCCCCATTGAAGCCATCGTCACCGTTCGCCACCCGGCGCCCTTCTCGGACTCTCCGCTTCCTCAGTGAAGCGGCCCCATTGAAGCAAGACAGCGGTGAACGGAATCTGCGGGATCCGGCTCTCTCCGCTTCCTCAGTGAAGCGGCCCCATTGAAGCGATCAGCGCCACGCTCTCCCGTGCCGCCGCGCAAGCGCTCTCCGCTTCCTCAGTGAAGCGGCCCCATTGAAGCAAAGCCGGCGGCGCTCGAGCGGCGAGCGATGGGCTTCTCTCTCCGCTTCCTCAGTGAAGCGGCCCCATTGAAGCGGCATGGTTAGGCTTGCCTCGCGAGCTCGGAGAAGCTCTCCGCTTCCTCAGTGAAGCGGCCCCATTGAAGCACCCTTTGGGCCAACCACTCCGCCCTGTCCTTGCTCTCCGCTTCCTCAGTGAAGCGGCCCCATTGAAGCAAGGTCTGAGTTCCACCTCCGCTGGCGTGACCGAACGCTCTCCGCTTCCTCAGTGAAGCGGCCCCATTGAAGCCTATCGCACCCAGCCCATCGCCGCGCAAGAGGCAGATTCTCTCCGCTTCCTCAGTGAAGCGGCCCCATTGAAGCTCGCCAGAGGCAAGCGCTGGGGCCGAGCGGATGGCGTGCACTCTCCGCTTCCTCAGTGAAGCGGCCCCATTGAAGCACGAGGATGCCTTGGCTGTCGCTAGAGCCATTCTTGCCTCTCCGCTTCCTCAGTGAAGCGGCCCCATTGAAGCGACCCGGATGCGGCGACCGAGACTCCGTTCGCCAGCGGCTCTCCGCTTCCTCAGTGAAGCGGCCCCATTGAAGCCTCCTCGTCCTTCTTATCCGGGGTAGTCTTCGTGGAAGTCGACTCTCCGCTTCCTCAGTGAAGCGGCCCCATTGAAGCGGGTCGATGGTGGCGGATTCGGCGGGCCGCGGCCGACTCTCCGCTTCCTCAGTGAAGCGGCCCCATTGAAGCAAAGCCGGCGGCGCTCGAGCGGCGAGCGATGGGCTTCTCTCTCCGCTTCCTCAGTGAAGCGGCCCCATTGAAGCCCATTCGCCGCGATGCATACGAAAACTACATGCCCGACTCTCCGCTTCCTCAGTGAAGCGGCCCCATTGAAGCTGCAGCGGCGGCTTCCGAATCCGTGGATCATCCACGCGCTCTCCGCTTCCTCAGTGAAGCGGCCCCATTGAAGCGAGGAGGACACGAGCGGCGAGAGCGAGGCCGGTGACACTCTCCGCTTCCTCAGTGAAGCGGCCCCATTGAAGCCTCAACGCGCGAGTCGAGAGCTCCGGCGGCGTGCAGATCTCTCCGCTTCCTCAGTGAAGCGGCCCCATTGAAGCCTCTTACAAAGAGGACGGATCCGCCACGAGCGCGAACGCCTCTCCGCTTCCTCAGTGAAGCGGCCCCATTGAAGCGGACCTGGCATGTACGGCGCGCCGGTTTCGCACGGCGTCTCTCCGCTTCCTCAGTGAAGCGGCCCCATTGAAGCGAGCCCTTGCGCGCCCGTTGGCACCGATGCGGCCACTCGCCTCTCCGCTTCCTCAGTGAAGCGGCCCCATTGAAGCGGCCTCTGCGCGCACCTCTGGTGACAGGTCGGGGATCTCTCCGCTTCCTCAGTGAAGCGGCCCCATTGAAGCCAACCGTTGCGCCGCACCCTCGGCACTCTCGGCGCCTCTCCGCTTCCTCAGTGAAGCGGCCCCATTGAAGCGATCGTTTCCCCAAGACGCGCCTTTGATTGCGGCAACCTCTCCGCTTCCTCAGTGAAGCGGCCCCATTGAAGCCCCCTCCGTCCACTGACACTACTTTCCCCTCAAGGGGCTCTCCGCTTCCTCAGTGAAGCGGCCCCATTGAAGCGCTGCGGTTGTGCGCGGATCACCGACACATGGGCGCACTCTCCGCTTCCTCAGTGAAGCGGCCCCATTGAAGCGACCGTTTCTCGCGCATGAGCAACGACGCCTTCGGCCGCAACTCTCCGCTTCCTCAGTGAAGCGGCCCCATTGAAGCGTATGCCCACTTCGGGGCGGTGCATGCCGTCCGCTCGGCTCTCCGCTTCCTCAGTGAAGCGGCCCCATTGAAGCGTGTACGAGTGCAGGAGCATGGTGCACCCCAATCGCTCTCCGCTTCCTCAGTGAAGCGGCCCCATTGAAGCGTCCCGAACCTGCCGCTGGATGTGCGCGCCGAAGTCGCTCTCCGCTTCCTCAGTGAAGCGGCCCCATTGAAGCCAGGAACGGGGGCCCGCACCACGTCATCGTATCAATATCTCTCCGCTTCCTCAGTGAAGCGGCCCCATTGAAGCGGATCGGTGCACGAGACTCGCTCGGCCTCTGCGCGCACATCCTCTCCGCTTCCTCAGTGAAGCGGCCCCATTGAAGCGTCCCGGACCTGCCGCTGGATGTGCGGGACGAAGTCGAGCGCTGTCCGCTTCCTCAGTGAAGCGGCCCCATTGAAGCGGCGATTATCACGCGCGCCGTGATTTCGCGCCTAACCTCTCCGCTTCCTCAGTGAAGCGGCCCCATTGAAGCAACCCGAGGGCAAGACAAATGTCACTGACAGAAGCCCTCTCCGCTTCCTCAGTGAAGCGGCCCCATTGAAGCGTAGGCGACTGCCTGGTGCTGCCCGGTGCGCCGATCTCTCTCCGCTTCCTCAGTGAAGTGGCCCCATTGAAGCGGCCTCTGCCTTCCGCTTGAGGCCATTACCGATCAGCTCACTCTCCGCTTCCTCAGTGAAGCGGCCCCATTGAAGCGCTTCTGTCACCCACCACAGCGCGTCCGCCGCTCTCCGCTTCCTCAGTGAAGCGGCCCCATTGAAGCACGGGTGGCTACAGGTCCACGCTGAAGGGTGGCCACTCTCCGCTTCCTCAGTGAAGCGGCTCCATTGAAGCCGGACCTGTCGCCAGATGTGCGGGCAGAGGCCGAGCGCTCTCCGCTTCCTCAGTGAAGCGGCCCCATTGAAGCGGTTGATGGTTATTCCAGTCGTATTGACGGTAATTCCTCTCCGCTTCCTCAGTGAAGCGGCCCCATTGAAGCTTGCGCCGCGACTTGGACCCAGAAGAGGACGCTCCTCTCTCCGCTTCCTCAGTGAAGCGGCCCCATTGAAGCTGCCCCAGCAGATCGGCACCCCACTGTTCGCCAGCTACTCTCCGCTTCCTCAGTGAAGCGGCCCCATTGAAGCCGACGCTACGTCCGGAACCTGTCGCCACAGGTACGCGCAGCTCTCCGCTTCCTCAGTGAAGCGGCCCCATTGAAGCAGAGCGGCCGGTGGCAGTGCGCCTACCCTTAGGCTCTCCGCTTCCTCAGGTAAGCGACCCCATTGAAGCATCCACATTTCTTCGGGCAAGCGTATCCACGGATTGTCGCTCTCCGCTTCCTCAGTGAAGCGGCCCCATTGAAGCTACCTCAGCGATGACGGCCAGTACGTCTGCTATCGTACTCTCCGCTTCCTCAGTGAATCGGCCCCGCGGCCGCAATAAAACCGCCGACCGGCACCGATCGCATCGTCAGCTGGTTCTTGAACGTCGCCTTGATCTGTACATTGCGACCGTCAGGCGTCGTCGCGTCGTGAGTTGGTCGGGAGACCTGGTCGAGCTGAAGGTCGTATTCAAGTGCGCCGATCACTTCACCGATGTCGCCGACAAGGCGCCCGTCGATCGTGAAGGCGCGATGCGGGAATGCGACCTTGAGGCGTTCAATGCCAGAGAAGATCTCGCCTAATGCGGCGGATATCGCTGTGCGCGACATTCGAGTGTCAGGTCGGATGGAACATGAATTGTGCTGTACGCTCCAGCGGGCCACACCTGTTCCAGCCATGCTGCCATCACCTGGTGCGCGCAAGTGGACCGGTGGCCCCGCATGTACTGCAATCACTTGAAGTTCCCGACGATGCCTAACGACAACAGAGCCGGAGTTCCTCGAATGCAAGCAGCTCCATTCTGTTCACTGGAATCGATCACCACAAGCACATGATCGCACTTGATGTCCACGACGGGGCCACTCTGGGCGTGCCTCGCCGAACCATTCCAACGTACTGTGCCCTCTGCATCTCCCGGTGCGGCTGCCTCGCGACCGTGCAAGACGGTCGTCTCATCGGCGTCGAGCCCGACCCAGATCACCCCACGGGCCGCGCCATCTGCATCAAGGCGCGCGCAGCACCGGAACTCGTGCATCACCCGGACCGGCTGACCACACCGCTCGTACGCACCCGCCCGAAAGGCGATATCAACCCGGGCTTCCGGCCCCTCTCCTGGGACGATGCGCTCGCCATGGCGAGCGAGCGGCTCACCGCACACGGTCCGGCCGCAACCGCGTTTGCAGTCACAACCCCGAGCGGAACGGCGATCGCCGACAGCTTTGGCTGGATCCACCGGCTCGTGCACGCGTTCGGGAGCCCGAACCTCGTCTTTGCGACGGAAAATTGTAACTGGCACAAGGACTTCGCGCCGGCGCTCACGTGGGGTAGCGGCATCGGTATGCCTGACTTCGCCCAGACGCGCTGCATGCTGCTCTGGGGCGTGAACCCCGCAAATACATGGCTCGCGATGGCCGTTGAGATCCACGCGGCGCAACGCCGAGGCGCCAAGCTCATCGTGGTCGATCCGCGCCGCACCGGACTTGCACGCGCGGCCGATGTGTGGCTTTCGCCGCGCCCCGGTACCGATGCCGCCGTCGCTCTCGGACTGGTGCACCAGTTGCTCGAACATGGCGGGACCGACACGGAGTTCCTCTCCCGCTACAGCAATGCGTACGATCCCGCACCTGACGGATCCGGTACGGTGCTGGATCGGCTTGCCGAACGTGCAGCACGCTTTCCGGCGAGCGAGGTCGAGCGCCTGACGGGCGTACGCGAAAACGACTTGCGCCGCGCAGCCGACATCATCGCCGGCGAACGGCCGGTCTCCTTCTTCACCTGGACGGGCACCTGCCAGCAGGAATCGGCAACAGATGCAACACGCGCGGTGAACATCCTGTATGCGCTCACCGGATGCCTGGGATCTCCGGGCGGTAACGTGACGTTTGCGAAGCCGGGGGTTGCCGACATCGCCGGATGGGACTGGGTCGACGCGGACACGCGTGCGAAGACGCTCGGCATGGCCAACCGTCCACTGGGACCTCCGGCACACGGCTGGATCACGACGCGCGATCTGTTTCGGGCCGTGGTGCAACACGACCCGTATCCAATCCGCGCGCTGTTCGCCTTCGGCGGCAACTTCCTGCTCACCAAACCGGTAACGGCCCATGCCGAAGAAGCGCTCGCATCTCTCGACTTCTTCGCGCAAACGGAATTGTTCGTCACGCCTACCGCTCGTTTCGCCGACCTCCTGCTCCCGGCAGCGTCCTGCTGGGAACGCGAGGGACTGCAGGCCGGTTTCGCAGTCACGCAGGCTGCCGACGCGCATCTGCAGCTGCGTCCTCCCGTGGCTGCCCCGCCGGGTGCCGCCAGATCGGACACGTGGATCGTGTTTCAGCTGGCGGTGCGGCTCGGGTTGGCCGATCGGTTTTTCGGCGGTGACATCGACGCCGCCATGGCTCACCTGCTGGCACCGACCGGCGTATCGATCGAGACGCTTCGCGCCAATCCACGCGGGGTCGATCTCCCACTCGCGACGAGCCTCCGGCAAGGCGAGCAGTCACGCTTTCGCACCCCGAGCGGCCGCATCGAGATCTGGAGTCATGCGCTTGCCGAACGCGGCCGGGATCCGCTGCCGAATTACGTGGCTCGGCCGCCGGATCCGCTCCATCCCTTCCTGCTGACGTGCGGCAAGGTGGTCGCCTATTGCCACAGCCAGCAGCGCAATCAGCCTTCGCTGCGGAAGCGCTCGCCCAGGCCGGAATGCGAGCTGGCTCCCGACGTGGCCGCCGCTCGTAACATTGCCGCGGGCACGTGGGTCGACATCAGAACGACGTCCGGAGGGTTCCGGGCGGTGGCAAGCGTCAACATGCAGCTGCCGGCGGGAACGATCTGGGCGCAGTACGGCTGGTGGAGCGACGAAGCTTCCTGGAGCTACAACAGTTCCACGGACGGCGAGGCATTCGATCCGGTATCGGGCTCGAATGCCTTCCATGGCGTTGCGTGCGACGTGCAGGCGGTCGAGGCTGGTCCAGCAGCGTGAGAGGGCAGCCGAGCGACGCGGTCAGGCCAGCTGATACAGGAACTCGACGAAGGACCGCACTGCGCCGTCCATCCCCGCTACCTTCGGATTCGACGACTCCACGACCCAGTATTCGTCCGGGGCATGAGCGCCGCCGCCGTGACCCATACCGAACTGCCCGGCCGGCAGGTGCAACGGCGCTCCGGTAAACGTCACTCCAGGCCACGAACCGGCCAGCCGCGGCCAGAGCCCGGGCTCGACTCCCAGTGCCTTGTAGGTAGCGATCTGCGCCTTCACGAGCTTCGAGTTCGGGTCGGTCTCGGTGGGGTCGTAGCCGCCACTCATGTTGACCTCGATGTCGCCAAAGCCGTGCTTGGCAAGGTGCGCCTTCAGCAGCTCCAACGTCCCCTTGGCGGTCATGTCCGGCACAAGACGCATGTCGATCTTGGCCACGGCCTTGTGAGGGAGGATGGTCTTGCCGCCAGGACCGGTGTAGCCACCTACCAGACCTTCGATATTGATCGTCGGTTGCGTGACGAGACGGACGTTGGTGTCGTGCCACGACTCGTCCTTGAACCAGCGGTCGATCCCGAGCGCTTTCTTCGTCTCTGCCTCGCTCCGCTGGGCGATGGCCTCCTCCAGGATCCTTTTCAGCTCGGGCGACAGCGGCCGCACCTTGTCGAAGAAACCGGCCACCGCGGGCGTATGCCCGTCAGATTCAACCAGCGTGTCGAGCGCCTTAACCAGGTGCCATACCGGACTGTCCACCTGCGCCTCGTAACTGGAGTGGATGTCCTTCTTCGGTCCTCGACCCCACTTCTCTCCGGTCGAGACCAGCTCCAGTTCGACGACGCCCTTGGCGCCCAGGTTGATGGTAACCGAGCCATCCGGATCCTGATTGCCTAACGGGATGATGATACCCACGCACTTCCGCAGCGCCGCCTCGACTTCGGGCTTAAAAACCACCTGGGAGAAGTTGGGCGACGCGATCTCCTCCTCTCCCTCGCAGACGAGCACGAGGTTCACCGGGAGCTTGCGGCCGGCCGCCTTGAACGCGTGCAGCGCCGCCAGGAAGGCCACCTGCGGTCCCTTGGTATTGGTCGCTCCCCGCCCCACGATCACCTTGCCGTAGCCCGGCTTGTCCACCAACCGACCCTCGAGGGGCGGCGAACTCCACTCGGCAGGATCGAACTGCTTCACGTCGTACATGAAGTACACGGCCAGCGATGTCGGCGCTCCCACGTCCAGCGTTGCAAAGACGCCCGGCTTTCCCTTCGTGGGTACTACCTCGACATGCGAGAACCCGGCGTCGCGCGCGAGCTGCGCCATGTATTCGGCGCCCTTCGGGAAATTGAGGTTTTCGGCGGCGATCGACGGGAGCGCGATCCAGTCTTGCAGCATCTTCACGGTAGCGTTGTGCTGCGCGGCGATCTGTGCCACGACTGCGTCCTTCTGATGCGTAGCGACGAAGGCACTCGGCATTCGAGGCTCGCCCAGAGCCAGCGCGGCGGCGCCAGCCATGGCTCCCTGGACGAACTGCCGCCGGTCGATCTCGCCTCGCATGTCTACAGTGCGTGGCCTGGGTGAGTCCGTCATACCGTGTCCTCCGATGGGTTCCTGTTCGCTTTCACCATGGGACGGGTCCGTTCCACAGCGACGGCCGTACCTTGTCCCTGTCACGCGAAATACAGGGTCTCGTACATTCCTGCCAGTCCTGCCCTGCGGAAAGTGGCATCGGTTGCAATCGTTGCGTTTCCAGCAGGGCCTGAATCCAGTTCCGATCGAACCCTCGCAAGCGATCGCCGCCGGCCAGTCACTACTGGCGGTTACATTCCCTGTCCCTTCACGCGTCTTTCCCATGCGCCGTCATCTCGCCGTCGTATTGCTCCTGCCCCCCTTCGTCGTTCCCTCGCTCCCGGCACAGGTTGGTCGAGGCGGGACGCGGATCCAGGCCGGCGAATCGTGTCCGCCGGGGATGACGGAGATACGGCCACGAAACTGCCAAGCGCCAACGATGCCGGCGCCGAGTATTCTGGACTACCGCCCGCACTCGACGCTGGTGGCACCGGAGCATCCAGTGCCGAAGTCGAAGTTTCCTTCGATCGACTTCCATGGGCACCCGACCTCCCAGGTGAACTCGGCTGAGGGACTCGATCAGTTGGGCGATGCGCTGGATGGACTCAACGTTCGGCTGATTGTGGCCGCCAACAACGTGTCGGGCGAGGATCTCAAGCGACAGGTGGCGCTGGCGAAAGCGTCGCCGAAGATGAAGGATCGCATCCGGTTTCTTGCCGGCATCGACTTCCGCAACGTAGGGCCGGGCTGGGCGGAGCGAGCTGTCACACAGCTCGAAGCGGATGCGGCCGCCGGGGCCGTGGGAATCGGCGAGATCGGCAAGGGACTCGGTCTTTCGATCAGGAAAGCGGACGGCGCGCGTCTTGGAATCGACGATCCGGCGCTCGATCCCGTGTGGGACGCAGCCGCCCGGTTGAGGCTGCCGGTATTCATCCATACCGCGGATCCGCAGGAGTTCTGGAAGCCGATCGACTTCACCAACGAGCGCTGGTTGGAACTGGCGCTGTTCCCGGGACGCCGGTATCCACCGGAGGAGTACCCGTCGTTCGAGACGCTGATGACGGAGCGCGACAACCTGCTGCGAAAGCATCCGCAGACCACGTTCGTGATCGCGCACATGGGATGGCATGCCAACGATCTTGGCCGCCTTGCCAAGCTGATGGACGAGCTGCCGAACGTGAACACTGAAGTGGGCGCCGTGCTCTACGATATCGGACGCCAGCCGCGGGCCGCGCACGATTTCTTCGTCCGGTTCCAGGACCGGATTCTCTTTGGCAAGGACTCGTTCCAGCCGGAAGAGTACCCGTACTACTGGAGGGTCTTCGAGACTCGCGACGACTACTTCGACTATTACCGTCACTATCACGCGTTCTGGAAACTGTACGGCATCGACCTCCCGGACTCGGTGCTGAAGAAAGTGTATTTCGCAAACGCGCTGCGGATTGCCCCGGGTCTGCCGCAGGAAGGCTGGCCGAAGTAAGGCACGGGCACGACGGTGTCTGGTGGACCCGGTTCGCGAACGCAGGAAAGACCACGTTTGCCAGCCCGGAGTCCGGTGTCCGCCCGGTTGCATAACGTATATACACCGCGTAAACTCGCACGGCGCGTTTGGACCGGGATCCGGCCAAGAGCGACGGAAGCTTCCGCAACCGCGGCTTCGATTTCGCCGCCGCCGCGCAGATCTTCGCCGGATTCGCGCTGGAACGCGCCGATACGCGGCAGGACTATGGCGAGCCGCGGATCCTGGCTATCGGGGAAGTCGCTCGCTTCGTGCTCACGGTCGTGCGCACCGATCGGTCCGATCGCCACGACGACCTCATTCGCCGCATATTTCTGCCACCGGAGTGATCGCGATGAGCGCCAACGTTACGAAAAAGCGAAACCGTCCCCGTAAGGCCGCGCCCGGGAGGATCGACCTTGCCCGGATGCGCCGAGTCTCTGAGGCAGACATCATGCGGACGTCGCCGCCAGAACTGGCGAACCTACCGGCGGATTTCTGGGGCGAGGCGCAACTCGTCGCGCCCGTCATCAAGCAGGCGATTTCGCTGCGCGTCGATCCCGATGTGCTCGCGTGGTTTCGCGCGCAAGGACCACGATATCAGACCCGGATGAATGCCGTGCTGCGCACGTATATGACGCAGATGCGCACGCGGCGTGTGAAAAAACGGGCTGGCTAACGATGTACCGTTTCTTGCCACGCGAGAGCCGCGGCAAATCTCGTGTTATGCACCTCGCATCCGCATTCGCTCGTATGACTCGTCGATTGCTGGCGCTCATTTGCGCTGGCGCTGCCAGCGCGAGTGCTGGCGCCCAGAGTTCACCGGCCTCGGGAAGCGTACGCATCGGTTCGGTCGCATGGCCGGTTGCGGCACGCCTCCTCGACAGCTCCACGGTGGTCGTGATTCCCATCGGCGCTGAGGCCAAGGAGCACGGTCCGCACCTCCCGCTCAACAACGACTGGCTCCTCGCGGAGTACTTCGCAGGGCGCGTTGCGGCCGCCACGCGGGTGGTTGTCTATCCGACGGTGAACTACCACTTCTATCCGTCGTTCGTGGAGTACCCGGGCTCGACGTCACTGCAGATGCCCACGGCACGCGATCTGATCGTGGACATCGTGCGCTCGATCGCCCGACACGGCCCTCGGAGGTTCTACGTCCTCAACACCGGCGTGTCGACGCTGCGTGCCCTGGCGCCCGCCCGGGACACCCTGGCGGCCAGCGGCATCCTGATGCGCTATACCGACATCCTTCAGGTCGGGAAGGAAGCCGAGGATCGCGTGCGCCAGCAGGCAGGCGGAACGCATGCCGACGAGCTGGAGACGTCGATGATGCTCTACATGCATCCGGACGTGGTTGACATGAAGCTGGCGGTCAACGACTACCATCCCGGTGCGGGGGGCCTAACGAGAGATTCGGCGACGGCGGCGCGGGAGGGGAAGGTGTGGTCGCGATCGGGCACGTTCGGGAACGCCACGCTGGCGACGCGGGAGAAAGGACGCACGCTCGTCGAAGCCCAGGTGAAGGGCATGCTGGGAGAAATCGACGCGCTGCGGCGCGCACCGATACCGTAGCGCAGGTTGCCAGCGGCAATAGCGCCGCCGAGTGCCCGGTGCAGTCTGCCCGCTCCTCGCGGCACAAACGCCGGCTCTGGAGACGAATTGCCGTGGCTGGATAGCCGCGCAGCAGCCGTCCGGCACGTGGACCACACTGCTCAGCGTTCGAGCTTGAAGCCCGGATCGACCGGTGGCCGCTGGTCCGCGTTCGCTACCAGCCACCCCGTGGCATACATCCACCGGGCGACGCGAGTAAGCTTCCCGTAGTCGATGCGCGACGGGTCGTCGCGCGGCGTGTGATAGTCGGCGTGCAGGTTGCTGGAGAACTCGATCGCAGGAATCGCCAGGCGCGCGTACGGCAGATGATCGCTGCGGAAGTACCAGCCTTGCGGATGCGTGCGGCTGTCCCAGAGCGTATCCAGCTCGAACTGCGCGACCCGATCGTTCGCCTGCCTCGCCATGTCGACCAGGACCGTGGAGTTGCGATGGGGCGGGATCGCGCCAAGGATCGTCATCGAGTCCGGATGGTTGCGTCCGATCATTTCGCCGTTGAGCACTGCCACGATCTGCTGCCTCGCTACCACCGGGTGCATCGCGTGGTAACGCGATCCGATCAGGCCGCGCTCTTCGGCGCCATGCCAGACGAACAGCACCGATCGCTTGCCAGGCGATTTCGCGAACGCGCGGGCGATGGCCAGGTTGGCGACGCTTCCCGTGCCGTTGTCGTCGGCGCCATTCCAGATCGAGTCGCCATCGATCGCAGTACGCACGCCGTCGTGGTCCTGGTGGGTGCTGTACAGGACGTATTCGTCACGGAGGCGCGGATCGGCGCCGCGCACACGCCCTACCAGGTTGACCGTCGGATAGACGAAGTTCTCGGTCGTCAGGCGGGCGGTGAGCCGCTGTCCCGTCTGCTGCAACGCCTGGAGCATTCGGCTGCGGACCCAGACAATCGGTGGCGCAGCCGGACGCCGGGCTCCGGATGTGGCGTCCGGCCAGTAGGCGGTCGCGCTGGCTGTGTCGACACCGTAGCGACCGCGCGCCATGGTGTCGAATGCACGGGCGAAAGTGCTCTCGGCCGCCGAGTCGGATACGACGACGACCGCTACGGCTCCCATATCCAGGAACCTGGCCGCCGTGCGTCTCACGGCGGCGGCGGCGCTGAAGGGTCGGGCCGTTCCACCAGCGGGAATCGGCAGAAGGTTCGTGCTGCTGGCGACAAGCGCGGTTGCGACGGCCTTGCCGCGGACGTCGGCGGCGCTCGCGCTGGACGATGCATCCACATAGACGAGCGGCGCGTCTACCGAGAGATCCGTCGGAGCGAGGGTAACGGCATCCTCGAACAACCGCATGGTCGTGGCTCCGACCGCGATAGTGCCATCGTCGGCCTGGCGCAGGCGGCGCATCGGCACCCATTGGTAGTACGTGCCGTCGTCCCCGGCCGGGTCGAGTCCCGCCTCGCGCATCCGTTCGACCAGCCACACCGATGCGCGGAGTTCGTCCAGCGTACCAGCCTCGCGACCACGGAACCGGTCTCCGGCGAGCGCGTGCAGATCGCGCGAGATGTCGGCCTGCACGATCGCGTCGAGGGCAGGCGGCGCGTCGCCCTCGGCTGCGGGGCCAGCGTTAGGCAGCGTGCGCTGCGTCGTGGCCGGCACGGCGCAGGACCAGAGAGCGAGGCAGAGAGTCGACAACGGTAAGCGAGGCATGGTCATCTCGTGCCCGCTTCCGCGGGCTGGCGCCTGACTTCGGCAGACATGACGGGTGGCGCGAGGCCGGTCGCTAGATTGTCGTGCGATTCGAAACTCCTCGACAACGCCAGGCATTACCGACTCTCATGCATTTCCTTCGAATTCGTACCGCTATCCTTGCGACCGTTCTTAGCGCCAGTCCTGTCCTTGCACAAGATGCGAAGAAGCCACCGGCTCTCGAGTTCAGCGGTGACCTCGGGATGGTAGACGTCAGCGGCAACACCTCTGTCAGCACGTTCAACGCGAATGAGCGTATCGTCCGGCGCTTCGCGCGCTGGGAGTTCCGCCAGGATCTTGGCGTCGTGTACGGCAAGACCGACGGCGTGGAGTCGTCCAACCTCTGGCGCGCCGGATTGCGCAGCGACTATGACTTCTCGCCACGATTCGCCTTCTACGGCTTGACGGCGTTCGATCGCAACAAGTTTGCGGGCATCAAGGCGCGCTTCGCAGAGGGCATCGGAGGAGTTGCGAAACTGGTGACTACCGACGCCGATCGTGTGAATCTCGAAGCGGGCTTCCAACTCACGCAGCAACAGAACCTGGACGGGTCGGACGACAGCTTCTCCTCGCTGCGCGGAGCCACGAGCTGGAAGCACGCGTTCTCCAAGGATGCATATCTCCTGCAAGCGGTGGAGGTGCTGCCGAACCTAGCGGACAGAAGGGATCTGCGCGTGAACACAGAGACGTCCATCGTCGCACCGCTGTCCTCGCACATCGGGATGAAGTTTTCTTACGTGGTTCGTTACGACAACGTACCGGCGCTCAACGCCACCGGTGGCGCCTCGCTCAGGAAGTCGGATCGCATCCTGTCAGCGGGCATCCAGGTCTCGTACTGACGTCGTCTCGTCCAGGCCGGGACACAACTGCACTGACGTCTCCAATGCGCCTTGAACGGCTCGGGGCAAACCTCCGCAAGGGTCTGCGGTTCAAGTGTGTGATTGGGGCAGCCATCGGTGGAAGCACGCGATCGCTGGCACGTTGCTCGCTGCCAGCTCAAACGTGCCACCACAGACGGGATCGTGCGCATGTCGCGTGACCTCCCTCATCCGCTCATCGTCGCACACCGTGGGGCCAGCGGCGTCCTGCCCGAGCACACGATCGAAGCCTACGACCTCGCGATCTCGCAAGGCGCCGACTTCATCGAACCCGATGTGGTCTCGACTCGCGACGGCGTGCTGGTCGCGCGTCACGAGAACGAAATCGGCGCCACGACGGACGCCGGCGCACGGTTTCCGGAACGGCGGAGAACGGCAATTGTCGACGGTCGTTCGGTCGAGGGCTGGTTCGTCGAGGACTTCACCTTCGCCGAACTTCAGACACTCCGCGCCCGCGAACGTCTGGCGACGCGGTCGCATGGCAATGACGGGCGATTCCTGGTGCCGTCTCTCGACGACGTGCTGGCGCTGGTTCGGCGGCGCGAGCGGGAGACCGGACGAACGATCGGTGTGTATCCGGAAACCAAGCATCCGAGCTACTTCCGCAGTCTGTCGCTACCGCTGGAGGACAAGCTGCTCGAGACGCTGGACCGGCATGGTTTCGCACGACCCGACGATGCGGTGTTCATCCAATCGTTCGAGACCGCGAATCTGCGTGCGCTCCGACAGCGAACGACGATCCGACTGATTCAACTGATCGAGCGCGGCTCGTGGCCAGCGGACCTGGCAGCGGCCGAGCCGACTGTCGGTCGCGATCCCGGTGAACTGCTCCTGCCCCATTCGCTGGCGGAGATCGCTGCGTATGCCTTCGGGATTGGCGTGGAGAAGTCGCTGGTTCTTCCGACACTTCACGATGGTCGATTGGGCGAGGCCACATCGCTGGTGACGGACGCACACGCTGCCGGCCTGGCGGTCCACGTCTGGACGCTGCGATCGGATCCGCCTTTCCTTCCCGCCGGCTACAACGGCGATCCGGCTGCCGAGTGGCGCCGATTCGCCGCATTGGGTGTGGATGGAATGTTCGGTGACTTCCCGGATGTGGGTGTGGCGGTGCGACGCGCGGGCTGGGCATAGGACCTTCCATCCGATTTCGCATCGCCGGGACGACATGCACCCCGGCCTTCGTCCCGCACCCAGCGGGTTGCCGGCTGCGCCAGGAACGAGCCGGCGCCAGCGGAAAGCGATCGTGCCCTTCAGGACAGCAGTCGTATCGCTGTCAGCGCATACACCCTCGCGCACTCAACCAGGCGAGGCACGGATACGAACTCGTGCGGGCCATGCGACACGGAGAGGAGGCCCGGACCGCAGGCCATCGCCGGGATCCCAAGCGCGGCATAATGCCGAGTTTCGAGCACCCCGGGGCACAGACCAAACCGCGGCGCCCGTCCGGTCACGTTCCGCAAGCTTGCGCCAAGCGCTCGGCCGAGCGCCCCTCGCGCTGTCGTCGCCGCGGATCGTCCCTGCTGCAGGATCTCGACATCGACGCCGACACCGGGTTGCGTCGCGAGGTCGATCGCCGCCAGGAGCCGGTCGCGCTCGCGATCGAAGTCCTCCTCGGGGTTTGTGCGACGGTCGATGGTGAACGATGCGCGATCCGGGACGACATTGAAGTTGTGGCCGCCGGAGAGTTCGCCACCGAGGAGAAGCACCGAGCGTCGCGCGGCTTCAGGACGGATGTGGAATCCGGTTCGCCGTGCGGATATCTCCGTGTCCAGCATCACGAGGGCATTCGCGACATCCAGCATGCCGCGGAAGGCATTTCGGCCGCGGAAATGCAGCCCGACGTGGGCCGGCCTTCCGTGCACCGTGACCCGCATCGAGATCACGCCACGATTGGCGTTCCACACCTCACCGCCAGTCGGCTCCATCGTCAGCATGCCGATGGCGTCCCGTTCGATGATGCCCG
Organism: Gemmatimonadaceae bacterium; assembly: GCA_019186945.1. Classification (GTDB taxonomy): domain Bacteria; phylum Gemmatimonadota; class Gemmatimonadetes; order Gemmatimonadales; family Gemmatimonadaceae; genus JABAQJ01. The sequence goes on along the minus strand of JABAQJ010000008.1, from coordinate 116,204 downwards.
CCGTCGCCAGAGCGACCGTGCCGCGCGGTCCCGATGTCTCCTCGTCAGGCACCGAGACGGACACCAGACGTCCCGCCGGTTCGAATCCGGCCGTGGCGAGCGCGCGGATGGCGAACGCCATCGCTGCGATCCCACCCTTCATGTCCGCGGCTCCGCGTCCATGCAGCGAGCCCTTCCGGACGACGGGTTCGAACTGGGATTCGGACTGCGCGGGAACGACGTCGTAATGTCCGCTGAAGTAGAGCGCGCGGCCGCCTTCGCCAAACGTACCGATGACGCTCGGCCCATCGCCGGAAGGGTTTACCGTCCGAACGCGGAGGTCCAGTTCCCTGAGCCGGCGAGCGATGTAAGTCGCGCAGCGGTCGTACGTTTTCCCAGGCGGGTTCTCGCTGGGAATGGCGATCAGTTCGGAGGCGAAGGACACGATGTCCGCTGTGTCCCGCTTGAGCTGGCGGGAGACACGACGTGCCAGGTCGTTCAGCGATTTCCGCGTCGCGGGCAAGTATTCGTCTCCAGCGCGTGGTGTAGATGCGGCGGGATCTGCGGCAGGTGGCGATAATAGTTGCTGGTGTGCTGGCGTTCAAACCCCGGTATTGGCGCTGGTGTCAGAGGACATGTACGCACCCACGGAGCTGCACGACATGAGATCGCTTGCGGTTACCCTGATCCTGGTCGCTGGTGGCTTTTCGGGAGCGGGCGCTCAGGAAGTCGTCGGTCGCAAGGAGACGGTCTTCAACATCAGCGAACGACTGGCGAGCGGCGACTGGCTGCGGATTGCCTCGCCGAACGGCGCGATCGGCATCACACAGGGGAGCGGCGATAGGGTGGAGATTCGCGCGGAGAAGGAGGTCCGTCGCGGCGCTTTGGAGGATGTGGGCTTCGTGGTGCGGAAGGAATCGGGCTCGTTGACGGTTTGTGCGGTCTTCGAGGATGAGGACGAGTGCGGCTCGAACGGCAACTATCAGGGTCACAGCGGCAGCCGGTGGCGGAGCCGTAGCGAACCAAGCGTCAATTTCACCGTGCGCATTCCGGCCGGCGTTCGGGTAAAGGCCGCAACCGGCAACGGCGATGTCAGCGTCGTCGGCGCCGGGAGCGAAGTGAGCGCCACGACCGGCAACGGCCAGGTGAACGTGTCGGGGACTACCGGCGAAGTCACCGCATCGACCGGGAACGGACGCATCGTCGTGGACGGAGCTCGTGGCCCGGTGGAAGCGTCAACGGGCAACGGCGACGTTCGAGTGACCACCTCGTTAGGTCCCGTGACCGCGTCGTCCGGCAATGGCGATATCGACGTGGCGATGGACAGGATCGAAGCGTCTTCGAGCATGAACTTCTCGACCGGAAACGGCCGCATTACGATCACCGTCCCGGAGGGATTCGGCGCGGAACTGGAGTCGAATACGGGCAGCGGCAGTATCTCGTCCGACTTTCCGATCCGGGTGCGCGGACGGATCAGCCCGACTCGGGTACGCGGGACGCTGGGCAACGGGGGTGGCCGGCTGGTGATGAGTTCCGGGAGTGGCGATATCGCGATTCGCAAGCGATAGCGGGCCTTCGGCGGCGACGCCGTGCCTGGAGCGCCGACGGCGCGTACATTCGCTCAGCGCGTCGATCGACCGATCCACGCGCCGACCCCGTCTCGGATCGATCATGTGCCGTCACAGTGTCCGCTTCCGCCAGCTCGTCTGGTTCGCACTGCCATGGATCGCGACGCCAATCCAGTCGCAATCGCCATTCGACGCGGTACCGTTCCGCAACATTGGCCCAGCGTCGCTGGGTGGACGGATCCACGATGTCGAAGCGCTCCCGCACGACGCATCCACCGTGTACGTCGCAACCGCGTCCGGGGGCATCTGGAAGTCGGTAAACAAGGGAATCACCTGGGCGCCGATCCTTGACCGGGCGGGAGTGAACACCTTCGGCGACCTCGCGATCTTCGAAGGCGATCCGAACATCGTGTGGGCAGGCAGCGGGGAGCAGAACAACCGACAGTCGACGTCATGGGGAAACGGGATCTACCGTTCCAGCGACGCGGGCCTGACGTGGACGCACCTTGGCCTGGACAGCACTCGGCACATCGGCCGAGTGCGGTTGCATCCGACGGACCCTGCAGTGGCCTACGTGGCGGCGCTTGGGAACCTGTGGGCGCCAAGCGTCGATCGTGGCGTATTCAAGACCACGGACGGCGGCAAGTCCTGGCGCCGTTCGTTGTTCGTCGATTCCCTCACGGGCGCGGTCGACCTCGTGATGGATCCGGGCGATCCCAACGTCCTCTATGCAGCGGCATATCAGCGACTGCGCACGCCGTGGGGATTCAACGGCGGCGGACCGGGCAGCGGCATCTACAAGACGATGGACGGCGGCGCGACGTGGCGGCGCCTGACGAACGGCCTTCCGGATGGCGATATCGGGCGGATCGGCCTGGCTGTCGCGGAAACGCGCCCCGGCACGCTGAACGCGCTCGTCGAGCACGCATCGGATGGTGGAACGTACCGGACGGAGGATGGCGGCGAGACATGGACGCGCGTCAGCCGGCAGAACCCACGGCCGATGTATTACTCGCACATCTACATTGATCCGACGAACGACCGACGCGTCTGGATCCTCGCCGAGCCGATCCTGAAGAGCGAGGATGGAGGTAGTTCATGGCGACGCATGCCGACGTCGCCGACTTATGACGTCGGGCTCCACTCCGACTTCCACGCCATGTGGATCGACCCGCGCGACCCGCGGCACTTCTATCTCGCGGGCGACGGCGGTCTGGCGGAGTCGTTCGATCTGGGGGAAACCTACGCGCGCTTCAGCAATCTCCCGATCGCGCAGGTCTACGGCATCGGCGCGGACACACGCGATCCGTACTGGATCTCGATCGGTCTTCAGGACAATCACTCGTGGATGGGGCCGAGCGCCACACGTCACTGGTTAGGCATCCTGAACTCGGACTGGCTGGAGATCGGTTTCGGCGACGGGATGCAGCAGCAACCGGATCCGTTCGACCGCCGCGTGGTGTACACGTCCGGCCAGAACGGGTCGGTGACGCGGTTCGACGCTGAAACGGGCGACCGGCTCGACATCCAGCCGCGGCCGGCGCCGGGCGACTCGGCGTACCGCTTCGACTGGACGGCGCCGATGCTGGCCTCTCGCCACACTCCCGGCACGTTCTATTTGGGTGGAAACCGGCTGTTCATCACTCGCGATCGTGGCCTTACGTGGACCCGTACGGAGGATCTCACTCGCCAGATCCAACGCGACACCCTGCGGATCATGGGGGTGCTCGGGAAGGACATCCGCCTGTCGAAGCACGACGGCGAGAGTTCGTTCGGCGAATTGACGACGATCGCCGAATCGCCGCTCGATCCGATGGTGCTCTGGATCGGCACCGACGACGGGAACGTCAAGGTCTCGCGTGACGGCGGCCGCACCTGGCTGGAGACTTCGTCCGCGATTCCCGATGTGCCGAACGGTACGCTGGTTAGCCGCGTCGTGGCATCGAGTGCGGGACGTGGCGCGGCGCTGGTCGCATTCGACGGACACCGGAGCGGCGACTTTGCCCCCTATGTGTTTCGAACGACCGACTTCGGCCGCAGTTGGACGCGCGTGACGAGCGGCCTGCCCGGAGACGAGCCGGTGCGCTCGCTGCACGAATACCCTGGCGTCGCGCGCGTGCTGTTCGCGGGAACCGAGCGGGGGTTATACGTTTCGCTCGATTCGGCGCGCCGCTGGTTCGCATTCGGCTCCAATCTGCCGACGACGCGTTATGACGACATCCTCGTGCATCCGCGGACGAGGGATCTCATACTCGGAACGCATGGACGCTCGGTGTGGGTACTGGACGATGCGTCGTTCCTGGCGACGCTCGCCAGCGGCAGCGACCGCGCGGCGATCGCCGCTCCACGCAGGGCAACGATCTTTCAGTACTGGCAGGACTATTCGTATCTGGGGGCGAGCGCCTATCACGCGCCGAATCCTGCGGACGGCGCGATTGTCACGTATCGGCTACAGTCCGGCGTGCGGGAGGTCTCGCTCGATGTCCTGCGCCCGGACGGCCGTGTCGTGCGGAACCTGCCGATCTCGCCCGTGGCCGGCATCGGCCGGGTGAACTGGGATCTGCGCCACGAACCGCCACCGTCGGAACCGGACACGTCCGAGGCCGCCAGACTCTCGCTACCGCGTCCGACGCACGAGATCGGCGATCGGGGCCCGTTCGTTTCGCCGGGACGCTACTTGTTGCGGCTGGCGGCCGACGGCGATACCGTGCGCTCGGCGGTCGATGTGGTCGGCGATCCGAAGCTGCCGATCACATTGGCGCAGTATCGCGACCGCGAGGCGTTCCTGCTTCGTGTGCTCGAGAAGCAACAGCGGGTTGCCGTGTTGCTGGCGGACCTGGCGGCTCGCAGGGCCAGGGCGATGGCTGCCCGGGACGCAGCGACCGATGGTTCGTCCGAGCGAGCGGCGGCGCAAAGCCGCCTCGATCGCGTGGTCGCGCTCGAGCGCACGCTTCGCATCGGACAGAGCGCGATTCGCGGGCGTCTCAATTCGCTGGCGGCGGACTTCAACGGAGCCGGAGCGCAGCAGGGTAGCCTGTACCCACCGACGCGCGATCAACGTCGCCAGTTCCAGGGCGCGATCGACGACCTGGCCAGGGTCGAGCGCGAACTGGCTGCCATGCGCCCATAGCGCCCGCGCCTGACGCGGGCGCTGCCGGCATTCGGCAACTGCGCCTTGTCCGCTCGTGCAGACGGGACGACCTTACCGCATGCACGAGGAGATTCCCCAGCTTCGCGACCTTGTCCTGCTGATCGCCGTCGCGCTTCCGGTGATCGTGATCGCGACCCGATTTCACGTTCCATCGCTCGTTGGCTTCCTGCTCACGGGAATAGCCATCGGGCCGCACGCGCTGGGCCTGGTACGCGAGATCGAGTCGGTCAACACGCTGGCGCAGGTCGGCGCCGTCCTGCTGCTGTTCGCCGTCGGGCTCGAGCTGTCGCTTTCGCGGATCGTGAGGCTGGGCCGTCTGATCCTGCGCGGAGGCTTCGGTCAACTCGTAGGGACGACCGTTGTTGTAGCTGGCGTGACGCTGCTCGCGGGCACGTCCGTGAACCACGCCATTCTCTACGGCGCGCTGGTCACGCTTTCGTCGACGGCGATCATCCTCAAGGTGTATGCCGATCGCGGCGAACTGGACTCCGCGCATGGCCGAGTGGTGGTGGCCATACTCCTGTTCCAGGATCTCTGCGTCGTACCGCTGATGGTACTCCTGCCGCTGCTGGCGGGCACCGAGCAGGGTCTGGGTGCGATCGGGCGGGCGATCGCGATCACGGTAACGGTTACGGGTGGCCTGTTGCTGGTCGGGCGCTTCGTGATCCCGAAAGCGCTCGAACGGGTGGTCGCGCTGCGCAGCCAGGAGATCTTCACGTTGTGCATCCTCGCCATCGGGCTGGGAGCTGCATACCTGACGTCCATCTTCGGGCTGTCGCTCGCGCTCGGTGCATTCGTGGCTGGGTTGGTGATCGCGGAATCGGAGTTCGGGCTCCAGGCGCTGACCGACGTGCTGCCGTTCCGCGATACGTTCAGCGGGATCTTCTTCACCTCGGTCGGCATGCTGCTCGACGTGCATTATTTCCTGGCGCACCTGTGGTTCATGCTCGGGGTCGCGATCGGGATCGTGATCCTCAAGGCGCTGATCGGCTACATCGTCGTCCGTGTAGTGCGTCGTTCGGCTCGCGTCGGCATCATCGCCGGGATCGGCCTGGCGCAGGTTGGTGAGTTCTCGTTCGTGCTGGCGAGCATGGCGGCCAGCATCGGGTTGATGGGGAGCGATCAGTATCAGCTCCTCCTCGGCGCTTCGATCCTGACGATGCTCATTGCGCCGTTCGCCGTCGCGTGGGCGCCGGACGTCGCGGAACTCCTGCTCCGGAACCGTGCCATGCCGACGATGGAGTGGGCCACGCGTGAGGCGCGTATCGTGAAGCCGCTCGAAGATCACGTGATCATCGTGGGCTATGGGCTCAATGGCGAGAACCTTGCGCGGGTGCTGCGTCGCTCCGGGATTCGCTACACGATTCTCGAATCCAACGGGCAGGTGGTGCGCCGTGCGCGGCTGGAGCGCGAACCGATCGTGTTCGGGGACGGCACGCGCGCCGAGGTTCTGGATCGCGTCGGCATCCACCGTGCGCGCGTCGTGGTGTTCGCCATCGCATCCCTGGGCGACGAACGCCGCGGGGTGGCGGTGGCCCGCCAGCTCAATCCGAAAGTGCATATCGTGGCTCGCACGCGCTATGTGGTGGAGATCGACGAGCTGCGATCGCTGGGTGCCGACGAAGTCGTGCCGGAAGAGTTCGAGACATCGATCGAGATCTTCGGCCGAGTGCTGCACCGTTACGGAATCGCGGACGAGCGGATTCGCGAGGCGGCCGAGGATGCCCGGGAGCACCACTACGAATTGCTGCGGTCGCGCGGCGCCAGCCAGCCGCGTCTGGACAGCGTGCTGCGATCCACGCCCGTCGGGGACGATGCGTGAACGCTGACGAGTTGCAACTCGCGCTGGTGTCGTTCTGCGCCGGCGCCGGCGTGATCGGACTGGCCACCTGGACCTGGAGGGCGCGATGGCGCGCCGAGCGTGACGCTGCCATCGCTCGCGCGGAGGCACAGGCGCTCGATCGCCAGCAGCTCCGCGAGTCCTTTCAGTCGTTAGGCCTGGACGCGCTGCGTCAGAATGGCGAGCTGTTCCTTCAGCTCGCCCGCAACGAACTGGAGCGGACCGCAGCGCAGGCGCAGGCGTCGCTGGGAGACCGCGAACGCGAGATCGGGTTCATGATCGAGCCGATTCGCGAGGGATTGGCGCAGTACGATGCCAGGATCGGCGAACTGGAGCGCGAGCACGCCTGTCAGGCCGGTCAACTGGCGCAACGGCTCGACGACGTGGTTGCCTCCAGCAGCGAACTTCGCACCGCGACGCAACAGCTGTCGCAGGCGTTGCGGACACCAGCAGTACGCGGCGCCTGGGGCGAGATGCAACTTCGCCGCGTCTGCGAACTGGCCGGTATGGCGGAGCATTGCGACTTTGTGACGCAGCTGACCGTCGACAGCGACGAGCGGCGGCAGCGACCGGACCTCGTGGTACGACTCCCCGGCGACCGGCAGGTGGTGGTCGACGCCAAAGCCCCGCTGAGCGCCTACCTGGAGGCCATCGCCCAGGACGATGAAGGACGTCGCGCGGCATTGCTCCGCGACCACGCTCGCCAAGTGCGGGCGCACATCGCCGCGCTGGCCCGGAAGGAGTACTGGCGGCAGTTCGAGCGATCCCCGGAATTCGTAGTGTTGTTCCTGCCGGGGGAAGCGTTCTTCAGCGCGGCCCTCCTGGCAGACCCGGGACTGATCGAAGCGGGGCTGCAGCAGGGCGTGGTGATTGGGACGCCAACGACGCTGATCGCGCTGCTCAAGTCCGTGGCGCATGGGTGGCGTCAGGACGCGCTGGCCCGGAACGCCAGGGAGGTCAGCGCCCTCGGTCGCGAACTGTACGAGCGGATGGCGCTCCTTGCCTCGCACCTCACTGCGATCGGCGACGGACTGCACAAGGCCACCGGCGCCTACAACAACGCGGTCGGCGCTCTCGAGCGCCGTGTCTTCCCCACCGCACGCCGTTTCCAGGATCTGGGCGCGGCCGCGCCGCACGCGGACCTGCCGACCATCGATACGATCTCCCCGCCCGCCGGATGCATATCCGACCGCACGCACAACGATCCTGATGCGGTCAGCGAACCTCGAACACGTTCGAGTAGTCCACCGCCTGCTGACCGTTCCTGTCCGCCGACGACGAGTATCTGACACGTACACGCGCCTGACCGCGAAACGCCGGCGCGGAGATCGTCCCAATCAGGCGGTACGTCTTGCCGGGCTTGAGCGCGATGTACTTGGTACCTTCGATCGCCACGCCCATGTCCAGTTCGGTCCAGACGCCGGATCCACCCCGCCCTTCTACCACGGCGTCCGATCCTGCGGAGACGTAGAACGGATCCTGCTCGTCCGCGGGGTCGAAGCCATCTCCGGCCTTCGTATAAACAACCCGGCTCCCCGCGTTTCGCACGGTCACATCCAGGCCGCTACCCCCGGTGTTGATGACGCTGGCCGAAACCGACGCATCCGTAGCGATGACCAGGGTGCCACTCCCCATTGCCGGCGCGGCCAAGCCGGATCCGTCAATGCCGCACGCCAGGACGAAGGCACACCCGAAGAACACGACCCCCGCAGAAGTCGCCATTCGTCCTCGGTAAGTCGATTCCCCAACAGCCTTCCTGTTCATCATTGCGGCAATCGCGACAAGTCGGTTCGGTCACGCCTCACACCATCGGACACGTAACCGGCGGCGCGGCCCCGACACCCCGTGGCCCTTCCGTCGATCTCTCTGGCGTCGCATGTTCGCGACTCCGGGAGTCCGCTCCTCCCGCTGGCCAACTCTCTCGCTCCGTCCATCCAGCATGCGCCGCTACCTCGCCTCGACACTCGCAACGGTCGGTGTCCTTGCCAGCTGCACCGCCAAGCCCGCCGCCAACGCGGATCCTGTCGCCAACGAGCTTCCGACTGCGTGGGAAGCGCCGCCGGGCGATCGACTGGAGTATGAGCTGGCGGGATTCGCCAAGATCCTCTGCTCGGCGCTGTTCATCACCGGCCGCACGCTCCAGGATGCCGCCGAGGAGGACGGCTACTTCGTGACGACGGCAGAGGCACGCAGGCAGGCGACGGACACGATCGTCGACCGTACCAGGCAGATGGTGACGGTTGGTGTACCTGGCGGCGTGAAACGCTCGGCAAAGCGTTATGGCAGCCAGGGATGCGTCACCATTCCGAGGGGAGCCGATTCCGTGAGCTTCGCGCCAGTGAAGGTGACATCCGCCTTGCCCGACGCCATGACCCAGCCGTGGCCCATGGGAGACAGGCTGCCGACGGATCAGCTGCCGCCGGAGATCAAGCGGGACAAGCTGGCGGCTGCCCTGGACTCGGCGTTCAGTCCCGATGAAGGACTGACAGCGGCATTCGTCGTCACCTACAAGGGGCGCATCATCGCCGAACGCTATCGGAAAGGGCTGGACTACCGAACGCAGTTGCCAAGCTGGTCGATGGGGAAGAGCCTTACGGCGACGCTGATGGGGCAGCTGATCCAGGAGAAGGTCTACGATCTCTGGCAGCCCGCCCCGGTGGACGAGTGGCAGGGCGCTGACGACGAACGGAAGACGATTCGCATCGCTGACATCCTGCGGATGTCGAGCGGCCTGCGCTTCGTTGCGCCCCAGGACTCCGGGTTCGACGCAAGCAAGGGATACCCGGATCACCTGTACGTGTACACCGGCGCGATCGACGCCTTCAAGTGGTCGGTCACGCGACCGCTGCAGTGGCATCCGAATACAGTGGGTCGCTATCGGAATGGGGATCCGTTGACGATCAACTACCTCGTGAAGAAGGCGGTCCTGGCGAAGGGTGAGGACTACCTGTCGTATCCGCAACGCCATCTGTTCGACAAGCTCGGCATACGACGCATGGTTCCGGAGCCGGATCCGTTCGGCAACTTCCTGCTGAATGGTTACGAGTTAGGCACCGGGCGCGACTGGGCTCGGCTCGGCAACCTGTACCTGCAGGACGGCATGTGGAACGGAGAGCGAATACTGCCGGAAGGATATGCCGATTTCGTGCGGACTCCCGCGCCTGCCTGGTCGCGGCCGGAATACGGCGGGTTCTTCTGGCTGAATCGGGTGAACCAGTTCCCCGTCCCTGAGGACGCGTATGCGATGCTTGGCGCCGGTGGGCAATACACGATCGTCATTCCCACGCACGACATGGTGGTCGTGCGGCTGGGCCACTACAAGGGCTCGGAGGAAGGCTCGAAGGCGCTGAACCGGGCGTTGTCGCTGCTGATGGAAGCCGTACCACAGGTTCGACCGGCATGGAATCCGCCCGCTGCAGACAGCGGCAAGGCGCCCTAACTCGTCGCTTCCTCGGGCAAACGTTCTGCACGCGTCGCCGCCGATTTCCGCGGCGACGTTTGCGTCCTGAGCAACAGGAATCCGATCGTGCCACCGACGATCGATCCGCTCAGAATGCCGAACTTCGCCGCGTCCAGCTGCCCACCCGCACTGAACGCCAGACCGGCAATGAACAGCGACATCGTGAAACCGATCCCGCCGATCCACGACACACCGTGAATCATTCGCAGCGAGACGCCAGTCGGAAGCGATGCCCCCAGAAAACGCAGGGACAGCCAGCTGAACAACGTGATGCCGATCGGTTTGCCGATGACCAGCCCGGTCAGCACGCCCAGCGCTATCGGACTGAGCGCGAGGTGACCGACGTCTTCGATCCGCACGCCCGCGTTGGCAAGCGCGAAGATCGGCATGACGACGAACGCTACCGGCGCGTGCAGCGCGTGCTCCAGCTTGAGGAGCGGTCCCTGTACGTCGTCGCTCGCTACATCGAGCTGGTGGATCGCCTCCTGTTGCCCCATGCTCGTCATCACAGGGTGAGCGACGGTTCCCGAGCTATCGAACTCGTCCACGAGGGCCCGCGCCCGTGCCGAGAATCGCTCGGTGTCGACGTGCGTGCGGGCGGGGATCGTGCAAGCCAGAATGACGCCCGCGATCGTCGCGTGAAGCCCGGATGAAATCAGGGTCAGCCATAACAGAACGCCGAGGAGGAGGTACGGCACGAGCGAACCGACTCTCATGACGTTCAGTACCAGCAGCAACGCAACGATCGCGGCCGCCGCACCTAACGCCATCCACGACAGGCTGGATGTGTAGAAGACGGCGATGACCAGTACCGCGCCCATGTCGTCCACGATGGCGAACGCCGCAAGGAAGACCTTGAGTCCAACCGGGGTGCGGGAACCCACGAGCGCGAGGACGCCCAGCGCGAACGCGATATCGGTCGCCATCGGGATGCCCCATCCGGGCTCGCCCGCCCCGCGACCGTTGATGAGGGCATAGATCGTCGCCGGCACGATCATGCCGCCGATCGCGGCCGCGATGGGCAGCGATGCTCGCCGCACCGACGCCAACTCACCTACCAGCAGTTCGCGCTTGATCTCCAGACCGACGAGCAGAAAGAAAACCACCATGAGCCCATCGCTGACCCAATGGCGCAATGACATGGCGAGCGGCACCGTTTCCGGCCCGACGACGACCACCGTCTCCCATAAACGGAAGTAGGCGTCGCTCCAGGGAGAATTCGCCCACACCAGAGCGATCAGCGTGCACGCGAACAGCGCCACGCTTCCGAGCGAGCCTGTCCTGGCGAATTCCTGAAACGGCCGGAGCAGGTTGGCTAGCAGAGCGGAGCGGCTGGGGAGGTGCGGGGGCCGTGTGGCGTCAGGAACCATGAGGTCGCAACGTAGGCCCTGGGCATCCAAGCGCAACGCTGTGCTCGTGCGTTCTATGGCGAGTCGGACGCTTGTCGCGCGCCCGGGACAGCGGCATTATCGCACTGCTCTGCGGGAGCGTGCTCGACCATCCTCATTCTGGAGTGTTGCGGCGTATGGGTCACTACTGGATTTCTCGCGGTGGCGGTACCGCGTTAGCGATCGCGGTCACGCTCGCGGCTCCACCCCTTAACGCGCAGAGCGGGAGCTGGGCGTTGGTGAATGCACGGATCGAGACCGTGACCAGGGGCGCGATCGACCGCGGCACCGTAGTCATCCGCGACGGACTGATCGAGGCCGTGGGCGCTTCGGTGAACCTGCCGCCGGATGTCCGGGTCGTCGACTACAGTGGTCGAACGATCTATCCAGGCCTTATTGACCTCACGTCGACCATCGGGCTGCCGGCGTCACCAGCCGCGCGGCCGCCCGCGAACATGGAGGCCGCGATCTTCGGAGCTTCGGCGGATACCTCCATCCGGAACGTCGGACTCGAACCAGGCCGGACGATCGCCAACGAGCTGCGACCAGCCGCAGCCGACGTGCGCTCGGCGCGCGACGTGGGGATCGCCGTGGCTCTGGTGGCCCCCGGACGGGGGCTGTTCCGCGGACTGTCAGCGTTGGTGCCTTTGCGGGACGACGCCGCCACGCACTGGATCGTGAAATCGCCGGTGGCCTTGCACGTCGGATACCAGACCGTCCAGGGTCGTTACCCGGGATCATTGTTGGGCGTGATCGCCTACCAGCGCCAATCCTTTTTCGACGCGCAGCGGCATGCGACGCTACTCGACCAGTACAGGACCAACCCCCGCGGAATGCCGCGCGCTTCCTACGACGCGGACCTCGATGCCCTCGTGCCCGTGGTGCGCGGTCAGCTGCCAGCGTTCATTGCCGCCGGCAACGAGAACGAGATCAGGCGGGCGGCGGCCCTTGCCAGGGAGTTCAACCTGAAGGCCACGGTCGTTGGCGCTGTGGAAGGATTTCGCGCCATTGACGCGCTCAAGACCATGCGGATCCCTGTCGTGACCGTGGACTACCCCGAGCCTGCGAGCGTGACCGGATGGGCGTACCGGAACGCGGCTCGACACGACCTGGACGACAGCACTACGCGTGCGGCGGCGGTGACGAAGATGCTGGAAGGCAACGCCGCTACCTTGAATTCCGCGGGCGTGAAGTTCGCGCTTGCCTCAGGCGGCGTCCGGCCTGCCGACTTCATCGCCAACGTTCGGAAGGCGATCGCCGCCGGTTTGCCGCGGCAAGTGGCGCTCGAGGCACTGACGATCCGCGCGGCCGAAGCCGCTGGCGTGGAGCAGCAACTCGGCAGCATCGAGGTTGGCAAGATCGCCAACCTGCTGGTGATGGATGGAGAAGTGCTGACGGACAGTGCCAGAGTGAGCGCTGTCTTCGTGGACGGTCAGCGTTACGACGTGATTCCGGCGCCGGCGACGCAGCAGAGTCCGGCGCGTGGCGAACGACGTCCAGGCGTGGAGGACAAACGATGAACCTGAACTATCTGCGGACATCCGCATGCAGTGGCGCTTCAGGACGCAATGCAACCGGCCTCGTGTCTCGTGCGTCGCGGCTGTCCGCCGCCATCGGCTGCGCCGTTTTCGTGGCCATCGGGGCCCTCCCTGCACAGGCATCGCAGGCGTCCGGTACGCTCGATCCGCTGTCGCTGCCAGCGCCGACCGCCGGAACGCTGGTCGCGATCACGAACGCGACCATCATGACGGCGAGTCATGGTACCATCGAACGCGGCACCATCCTCATTCGCGACGGCAGGATCGCCGAGGTGGGCGCGAACGTGCAGGTGCCACCCGGCGCCAGGGTCATCGACGGGACCGGCAAGTTCATCACGCCCGGCATCATCGATGCCCATTCGCACACCGCCGCGGAGGCCATCAACGAAGGCACGCAGTCGGTCACGTCCGAGGTTCGCATCGAGGACGTGCTGCGGCAGGACGGCATCTCTCTCTACCGGCAGCTCGCTGGCGGCACCACCACAATCAACATTCTGCATGGATCGGCGAACGCGATCGGTGGACAGAACGCGGTCGTGAAGCTGCGGTTCGGATTACCGGTGGACAGTCTCAGGTTCGCCGGCGCACCGTTAGGTATCAAGTTCGCGTTAGGTGAGAACGTGCGACAGACGTCGCGGTCGAATCCGTCGCGGTATCCGCGTTCCCGCATGGGCGTCGAGGATCTGCTGCGCGATGCCTTCACCAGCGCGCGCGAGTACCGGGCGCGGTGGAAGGAGTACGATGGCGCGAAAGCGGTCTGGGACCGGGCGAAAAGGAAGTCCGGGCCCGAACCCGTTCCCCCGCGAAAGGATCTGGAACTCGATGCGCTGGTCGAAGTGCTCGAGGGCAAGCGACTGGTGCACTGGCACTCCTATCGCGCCGACGAGATTCTGATGGCGCTCGGCATCGCGAAGGAGTTCGGCTTCCGGATCGCCACGATGCAACACGCGCTGGAGGGCTACAAGGTCGCCGACGAGCTGGCGGCGGCCGGCACCGGCGCCTCCACCTTTGCCGATTTCTGGGGCTACAAGATGGAGGCGTGGGACGCGATTCCGCAGAACGCGGCGCTGATGGCCGAACGCGGCGTGCTCGTCACCATCAACTCTGACTCCGACGAGCGAGCACGCCGACTGTACCAGGAGGCAGCCAAGACGATGCGCTTCGGCGGGGCCTCGGAGGAGAGCGCGCTGCGCATGATCACACTCAACGCCGCGCTGCAGCTGGGTATCGACAAGCGCGTCGGTTCGATCGACGTCGGCAAGGACGCCGACCTCGCCATTTTCAACGCACATCCCTTTTCTCCCGGGGCGCGCGTGGAAATGACGCTCATCGACGGACGGGTCTTCTTCGATCGCAGCACGGCACCGACGCTGGAGTGGCTGATCGAACAGCAGAAGAAGAAGCCGCGCGTCACGAGCGAGGAGGGTGCCCGATGAAAACTCACCGCATGATCGCCGCGGCGCTCGTCTGCGCTGCACCGGTCCTTGGCGCGCAATCGCTGGTGATAAGGAATGCCACTGTGGTGCCGGTGACCGGACCTCGGATCCCCAATGCAACGATCGTGGTGCAGAACGGCCGGATCGCGGCCATCGGACCGAACCTGCCGATCTCGTCAGACGCAACGGTGATCGAAGGGAGCGGATTGTTCGTTTACCCGGGCCTGATCGATTCGGGGACACGGTTGGGCCTGACGGAAGTCGGAGGCGTCCCGGGGCCGGACGACACGAGGGAGCTAGGCGAGTTCAACCCTCAGGATGTCGTGCTCACGGCCGTGAACCCATCGTCCGAGCATATCGCGATCACGCGAGCCAACGGGATCACGAGCGCCATCACCTCCGCCACGGGCGGTCTGGTGTCCGGCATCGCGGCACTGATCGATCTGGCGGGATGGACACCGAACGACATGGCCGCGAAGGCGCGCGCGGGCATGGTCGTGAACTGGCCCAGCGCGGCGCCACCCCGGGGATTCGGCGGTTTCGGATTCGGACCGCCACGGTCTCCCGCCGAGCGGCAAGCGGAGTACGTCCGACAGGTGCGTGACATCTACAGGTACTTCGACGATGCACGCGCGTATGCGGAGGTGAAGGCGCGGGCGACAGCCAACGGAGCCACCCTGCCGACGTCGTTCCGGATCGACCTGAAGATGGAGGCCCTGACGCCGGTCGTGCGCGGAGAAATGCCGGTGATCGTGGAGGCGAGCAACGCGCAGCAGATTCGCGATGCGCTCACATTCGCCGATTCGGCCAAGGTGCGGATCGTCATCCGCGGGGGCACGGAGGCATGGCAGCTGGCCGATGCGCTGGCGGCGAAACGCGTCCCGGTCGTCATCGCTCCGCTCACGTCCGTGCCGGGCGGCGACGAGCCGTACGACGCGGTGTACGCGAATCCGGGCGTGCTATCGAAAGCGGGTGTGCTGATCGCATTCGAGAGCGGATCGGCGTCGAGCGCGCGCGACCTTCCGTACCACGCCGGGCTTGCCGAGGCGTTCGGCCTGAGCGGCGACGATGCCCTCAAGGCAATAACCATCAACCCCGCGAAGATCTGGGGCGTGGACAAGGACTACGGCTCGATCGAGGCAGGAAAGGTCGCGAACCTGATCGTCACTACCGGCGATCCGATCGACATCCGCTCGCTGATCAAGGAAGTCATCGTGCGCGGGCAACGCATGCCGTTCAACGATCGACACACGAGGCTCTACGAACAGTATCGCGCTCGCCCGAAACCGAAGCCGTAAGGCGCCGAAACCGCTCTGCGAACTGCCCTTGGTGCGTGCGTGTCGCGCGCGCCGGTGAAAACGGGCGCGCCGCAGCTCGCGGCCAGGTCGCTCAGTCGAGTCGCGGCTGTGCGCTGCTGGCACTGCAACCGGAAACAGGATCGTCCGATGTCATTTCTCCTGCGTTCATTCGTCGCCTGTCTTGTTCTTCTGGAATGGGCCGCACCTCCGCTGGCGGCACAGCAGGGACGCCGCTCCGCTCCGGCAGCTCAATCTGATTCGTCGCCATTTACCAGCGACCTGTTCGCGGGATTGCGGGCGAGGTCCATCGGCCCGGCGATGACCTCGGGCCGCGTGATGAGCGTCGCCGTGGATCCCGGAAACGTCGGCGTCATTTACGTGGCTACGGCATCGGGTGGCTTGTGGAAGTCATCGAGTGGTGGCGCCTCGTTCACGCCAATCATGGACGGCGAAGGGTCGTACTCGATCGGCTGGGTGACGCTCGACCCGAAGAACTCGAACGTCGTCTGGGTTGGAACCGGCGAGCGCAATTCGCAGCGTTCGGTTTCGTATGGCGATGGGGTGTACAAGTCGGAGGACGCCGGGCGCTCGTGGAAGAACGTGGGACTCAGGAACTCGGAACATATCGGGCGCATCATCGTCAACCCCACGAACACGGACATCGTGTACGTCGCCGCTCAGGGACCGCTCTGGTCGCCGGGCGGCGACCGCGGACTCTACAAGACGACAGATGGCGGCAAGACCTGGGAACAGTCGCTCAGGATCAGCGACAACACCGGCGTGTCGGATGTCGTGATGGATCCCAGGAACCCCGACGTGCTGATCGCCAGCGCCTACCAGCGGCGTCGACACTTCTTCACGCTGATCGACGGCGGTCCCGAGAGCGCCATTTACCGCTCCACGGATGCGGGCAGGACATGGACCAAGGTGAACACTGGGCTCCCACCTGAGGAACTCGGCCGCATCGGTCTGGCAATTTCGCCACAACGCCCCGATGTCGTGTACGCCAACGTCGAGGCCGCAAACCGGCGCGGCGGGATCTTCCGCTCGACGGACAACGGCGTCACGTGGTCCCGGGTTTCCGACTACCAACAAGGCTCGATGTATTACGGCGACATCTTCGCCGACCCGCACGACTTCGATCGCGTGTACGTGCCGGACATGCTGTTCCAGGTATCTGACGACGGCGGTCGCACTTTCCGGCCGCTCGGGCAGCGGTATATGCACGTCGACAACCACATCATCTGGGTCGACCCGAACAACCCGAACCACTACCTCGTGGGCAACGACGGCGGTCTCTATCGGTCCTACGATCGCGGCTCCACCTGGACGTTCTTCGAGAATCTTCCCCTTGCGCAGTACTACGACGTGGACGTCGACAACGTGTCTCCGTTCTACAACGTCTACGGCGGACTTCAGGACAACAACTCGTTAGGGATGCCATCTCGCACGCGCTCCGAACATGGTGTCCTTAACCAGGACGTGTTCGTGACTCAGGGCGGCGACGGCTTCGTATCGCGCGTCGATCCTGAAGACCCGAATACCATCTACGCAGAGCTGCAACACGGCGTGATCGTGCGCGTCGACAAACGCACGCACGAGCGCATAGGCATCCAGCCACAGGAGGAGAAAGGCGGTGTGCCCTTGCGCTGGAACTGGGATGCCCCGTTCATCATCTCGCCGCACTCGCACACGCGTCTGTACATGGCCGCGCAGCATCTTTACCGCAGCGACGACCGCGGCAGTACGTGGCGAAAGATCTCCCCGGACCTGACGCGCCAGGTCGACCGCAACACGCTGGCAGTGATGGGGAAGATCTGGGGCCCGGATGCGGTCGCCAAGAACACATCGACCGCTATCTACTCCAACATCTCGGCGGTCGCCGAGAGCCCGCAGAAGGAGGGATTGCTCTGGGTTGGAACTGACGATGGACTGATCCAGGTCAGCGATGATGGCGGCGGAACGTGGCGTAAGATCGAGGGCCTTCCGGGCGTGCCCGCCAATGCGTACGTGACACGAATCAAGGCCAGCCAGCATGACGCCAGCGTCGCCTACGCAACGTTCAGTAACCACCAGAACGGCGATTTCAAGCCGTACGCGTTCAAGACCACGGATCTCGGCCGCACATGGACGAGCATCAACGGCAACCTGCCGGAACGCGGCGGCACGTTCGCGATCGCCGAAGATCACGTCGACCCGAATCTGCTCTTCATTGGGACGGAGTTTGCGGCATACGCGAGCAAGGATGGGGGCAGGCACTGGATCCGGATCCCGGGCGTCCCGACCATCAAGGTCGCCGACATCGCCATACAGCGACGAGAGAACGATCTGGTGCTGGGCACATTCGGTCGCGGCGTATACATCGTCGACGACTACTCGGCGCTTCGATTGACGAGTGGCACCACGCTGGAACGAGCCGTCGAGTTATTTCCGACACGAGACGCCATACTGTTCGTGCCGACGGAGCAGTACGGCGGAAGCGGCAAGGCCTCGCAGGGAGAGATGCTCTACGCGGGGGACAACCCGCCGTACGGGGCGGTATTCACTTACTACCTCCGAGATCCGCTCAAGTCGCTCAAGCAGAAGCGAGTAGAAGCGGAAAGGGCGGCGGAGAAGGCAGGACAACCCATCCGGTATCCCACGCCTGACGAGTTGCGCGCCGAGGCCGCCGAGGAAACGCCGGTCCTTCTGCTCACGGTCAGCGACTCGGCGGGGAAGCCGATCCGGGTAATCGCCGCACCGGGTGGGAAGGGCGTGCAGCGCGTGGCGTGGGATCTGCGCCTGCCGGCGCACGTGCTGCCAGGCACCCGGCCCGCGAGCCAGCAGGCCGGCGATGACCCCGGTCCCATGGGACCGTTCGTCCTTCCCGGACGCTACTCGGCATCGCTTTCGAAGCGCGTGGGAGGCATGACTACCGCATTGGCCGGACCCGCCAGTTTCAACGTCGTGTTGGACCCTGACGGCGTACAGACGCTGGCCGATCACGCCTTGCGATGGGCATTTCAGGAACAACTGGCCGATCTGAGGCGCAGAATCGCCGGTGCGCTGGAACTGGCTAATGCGACCAACGCGAAGTTCGAGGCGATGAAGAGGGCGCTGGATGCCACGCCGGCAGCGCCGCGAGCGCTACCAGAGCAGGTGCGCGCGTTGCAGAAGCGACTCGCTGCCGTGCTGGTGGAACTGCGCGGCGACAACGCCCTGGGATCTCGCAGCGTTCCCACACCGGCGTCGATCGCCGAACGGGCGAACGGGATCGATGGAGAGCAGGCGCGGTCGCTCGGACCGCCGACCGGGACGCATCGCGAACAGTTCGCGATCGCCTCGGAGTTGTTTGCTGCCGAACTGGCGAAGCTGCAGCAGATTGCGGGGCCGGAGGTGTTGGAGCTGGAACGCGAACTCGAGCGGGCACGCGCGCCGTACACTCCGGGGCGAGTGCCCGGACAGTAGCGCCGATCTCTCGCCGTGACGACGCTCTTCTCTCCGCTCGAACTGCGCGACGTTCATCTGCGGAATCGCATTGGCGTTTCACCGATGTGCCAGTATTCGAGCGATGACGGTTTCGCGAACGACTGGCACCTCGTTCACCTCGGCGGTTTCGCCGTCGGCGGTGCGGCGCTGGTGATGACCGAGGCAACGGCTGTATCGCCCGAAGGTCGAATCAGTCCGCACGATCTGGGGATCTGGGACGATGCCCATGTCGCCATGCTGGCACGTATCGCGGGCTTCGTTCACGAACAAGGCGCCATCGCCGGCATGCAGCTCGCACACGCCGGGCGCAAAGCGAGCACGAAACGCCCGTGGGAGGGATCGGGTGCGGTAGCGATCGCCGATGGAGGCTGGGCCGACGTCGTGGCACCCAGTGCGCTCCCGTTCGCTCCGGATTATCCGGAACCCGCCGAGTTGGACGTCGGAGGAATCGAACGTTTGGTGAAGGCCAACCGCGCGGCCGCGGGCCGCGCGCTCGATGCCGGGTTTCGTGTGCTGGAGCTTCATGCGGCGCATGGCTACCTCGTGCATGAGTTCCTGTCCCCGCTGTCGAACGCTCGAACGGACCTATATGGCGGCCCGTTCGAGAATCGTGTCCGCTTCTGCATCGAAACCGTGGACGCGGTTCGGTCGATCTGGCCGGAACGCTATCCGCTTCTCGTGCGCATTTCGGCCACTGACTGGATGGCTGGTGGCTGGGATCTCGAGGAGTCCGTCGAGCTCGCGCGAATCCTGCGGAACCATGGCGTGGACGCGATCGACTGTTCGTCGGGCGGGCTCGCCCATGCAGCGAAGTTGGTTGTGGGCCCCGGCTACCAGGTTCCATTCTCCGAACGGATCAGGCGCGATGCGGGCATCGCAACGGCAGCGGTGGGTCTGATTACGGACGCCGAACAGGCTGACGAGATCATCGCCGCCGGAAAGGCCGACCTTGTGCTTCTGGGACGCGAACTGTTGCGACAGCCGCACTGGCCGCTCCTCGCGGCGCATCGGCTGGGTGTGCCCGGGCCGTGGCCGCCGCAGTATCTGCGTGCCCGGTTGCGATAGCCCGGCGTCAGGCAGTGCAGCCCACGCGCTCCACGAGACGCCCGACGGCTACGACCAGGTCTCGCTCCTCGGCAGCGTTCCCACCGATAGTCACACTTCATGGATAACATCTGCCATTCGCTTGCCGGCGCCGCGATCGCCCAGGCGGGCTTCGCGAAAAGATTTCGTGGCGCAACACTGCTCTGCGTCATCGGCGCAAATATCCCCGACGTGGATGCCGCCACGTACGCGTTCGCCGATTCGCTTGCCGCCGTCGAGTTTCGCCGCGGATGGACGCACGGACTTCCGGCACTTGTCTGCTGGACGTTGCTACTGGCGGGCTGCTTCCTGTGGTGGGACCGCCGCCGTGGCGAAGCATCCGACACGGAGGCCCGGCCGGCCCCGATGCTCGCCGCCGCGTTCCTCTCTGTTTTCAGCCACACATCGCTGGACTGGCTCAACAACTACGGCGTTCGCTGGCTCATGCCGTTCAGCAACCGGTGGTTCTACGGAGACACGCTGTTCATCGTCGATCTGGTTCTGCTCGGCGTGCTCGCAGCAGGCTGGTGGTTCTCCCGGCGGCGGCATCGCGACAACGTGCCGCGACCGTCGCGACCTGCGCGGATCGCCCTGGCGCTTGCGCTCGCCTATATCGCCACCATGAAAGGCCTGAGTGCGATTTCGCGCTCAGCCGCCGTGCGCGACTTGGGCCTCGATCCCGCCGGCCCGGGCGACCTGATGGTCGCGCCAGAGCCCGCGTCGATCCTCCGGCGCGAAGTGCTCGTCCGTGACGACTCGAGTTACATCCGGTACGAGGCGCTCGTGCAGCCTGGCGCCGTGGCCATCGGCGCGCCGACGATGCGGATTCCGATCGGGTTCACGAACCCGCGTGCACTCAGGGCAGCGGCAACCGAGCAGGCGAAGGGTTTTCTGCGATGGTCGCGCTTCCCGTACTTCGTTACCGGCGTCGACGGCGATTCGGCGACAGTTCTGATCGGAGACGTCCGATACACTGCGGGCACCAGGGAATCGTGGGCGGCTACGCGTGTCGTGCTCCGGTAACGCTGTAATGGGCGCGGCTCTTCCGACGGGGCACGGGGTTACGGCCGCAACCCGCGGCGACGCCGAACCCGTCAACGAGCGCCGGTTGCCCGTAAGGTGGCATCCCAGATCAACGGATATGTCGCCATCGTCTGTCCCCAGTACTGCGGCCGGAAGCCGTGCAGGACGACATTCCGCTTCCCCAGCTTCACGTCCACCAAGGCAGCCGTTCCATTGAGCTTCTGACCACCCAGGAGCCACTCTGAGAGCAGGGGATCGCCACTCGCCGGAAGTCGATCCACGCGGCTGACCCGAGCCTGGTTCGGCACCTGCCCGCAGCATGCGGAGTCGTCAGGGAACCCCGAGTCGCCTCGACGCCCGGCCTGTAAGTCAGAGCTCCGGTCGTCCTGCTCCGGCGGAGGCTCTAGAACTTCGCGCCGCAGCCGGCGACGCAACATCTTCAAGTTCCGCCTGGTCGCGTGTGCCCGGCGGCTCATGGAGGTGGTTCAATGACGACGCTCATCCGCCTTGGAGTAGCGGCCTGCCTGGCCGGCGCTCCCGTAGGCGCATTTGCCCAGGCGGCACAACCGGCGCGCCCCAACATCGTCCTCATCTTCCCCGACAACCTCGGCTGGGGTGAAGTGGGCGCCTATGGCAGCGTGCGCGGCGTGCCGACGCCCAGCATCGACAGCATCGCCGCCCAAGGCATCCGGCTCGACAACTTCAACGTCGAGTTCTCCTGCACCGTGTCCCGTGCCGCCCTGCTCACTGCTCGCTATGCGCTTCGCTCCGGCGCGACGCAGATCAGCGGCATTACCCAGTGGGAAGTCACTATCGCCGAGGCGCTCAAGTCTGTCGGCTACGCCACCGCGCTGTTCGGCAAGTGGCACCTCGGCGGGTTCAACTGGATCGAGGGTCGGACGCCCATCAACCAAGGCTTCGACGAGTGGTACGGCATCCCCAACACCAGCAACGAGGCGCAGATTACGTCGGCCGTCGGGTTCAACCCGTCGACGACCGAGACCCCGTACATCTGGGAGCAGAAGTCCGGCGAGCCGGCACGCCAGGTGAAGGTGTTCGACCTCGACACCCGCCGCACGGTGGATCGCGAGGCGACCCTCAAGAGCGTGGACTTCATGGAGCGCAACGTGCGCGCCGGGAAGCCGTTCTTCCTGTACTTCCCGATGACGCAGATCCACTTCCCGACGCTGACGCACCCGGATTTCATGGGGAAGACGGGGGCCGGCGACATCGGCGACGCGATGGCCGACGTGGACTACAACGTCGGGCTGGTCATGGCATCGATCAAGCGGCTCGGCATCGACCGCAACACGCTGGTCATGTGGTGCACCGACAACGGCGCCGAGGGCCGTCGCCCCTGGCGCGGCACGTCAGGGCCCTGGCGCGGCTTCTACAACTCGGTCATGGAAGGCGGCATCCGCACCCCCTGCGTGATGCGGTGGCCGGGGCGCATCCCGCGCGACCAGGTGTCCAATGAGATCGTGCATGAGCTGGACATCTTCCCGACCATCGCGGCGGCGGTCGGCGCGGATCTGGTGCCGAAGGATCGCGCGATCGACGGCGTGAACCAGTTGCCGTTTCTCGAGGGCAAGCAGAAGACCTCAAACCGCGAGTCGGCGCTGTTCTTCACCGGCACGCAGGTGCGGGCGGTGAAATGGAAGGAGTGGAAGTTCCACTACGCCTTCATGCCGGAACCGCGCGTGACCGAGCCGCCGCTGATGCGGCTCTTCAACCTGCGTTCCGACCCGCGGGAGGAGACGGACCTCAAGGACGTGAATCCGTGGGCGATCGGGCTGTTCGACCGGCTGGTGGCCGAGTTCACAGCGAGCACGGAGCGATGGCCCAACGTGCCCGCCGGCGCACGGGATCCATACACGCCACCGCACCGTTAGGCGCAGTCAGCGCTTCCGGTACGCGGTCCGAACGGGCGCGGCGCCCTCGCGCCTGGTCTCGATGTGCAGCGTGCCGTCGGCGGCGAGCGACATCGCCCGGCGCACGGCGGTCGTAGGCGATGCTCCAGCGGCCGGCGGAACGGGGAACGTCGTAACCACGACGAGCGTGTCGCCGCTCCAGGACACCCGCGAGCGCTCGGACACTTGGGCGTGGCCGATCATCGCCGCCGCGCGCGTCTCCCCTCCGTCCAGCGAGAAGGCGAAGCGAAGCGGCGGCTGGAGGTCGTAGGTCGAGAACTGCGGATACTCGACGATCAGTGAGTCCGCGGCCTGGCGAATGGTGAGGGGCGCGCCCCAGCCGCTGCCCATATCACCGCTCCGGAAGACGGCATCGCCCGTGCTGGCAACGGTTCGCGAGCCCGCGGCCGAGTCCACTATCGCGACCCACTGACCGCTGAAGTCAGGATGCTGGGCCCACGCGGGGCGCGGGACGCCGAGGACCGCAGCCGCGATGAAGACCCGGTACGACTGGCACCGCGTGTGACACATCGTGCGAAAGTACGCCATCCGCGACGGCGGTCAAGCCGTTGAACGACGCCTTCTCATCGGGACGGCTGGTAGCGCGGCTCCCGCAGCCGATCGTAGGTCAAGCCGGCACGAATCTCCCACCAAGTAAGAATGGGTTGTTGATCGCTTATTCGTTGATCGTGATGATGCAGGAGATCTCGGCTCAGTAGCACTCAGAAAATGGTCACAGTGGGTCATTGGCCGTACGCCCGCACTCGGTACCTCACTTCGAGCTTCGACTGTAGCGGCGACGGTGGCACCACGCCGTACGGCGGGTCAACAATCTGCGGACCATGCCACTCGCTCCAATCGGCCTTCGGGTCGGGCGTCCGCTTCATGGGCGGGGAGAACACCTCGACCTGCGCTTCACCGATACGTGCAACAATCATTCGGCTTCGCGATCGATACAGCGGACCCTGTATGACGGGGATGATGGTGTATTCACCATCAACGCGTTTGTCGGACCACAGCGGAGTGCCTTGCGGTCGTGTCTTGGCGGTTTGTACTTCGACATCCAGCCAACTGGCAGAGGAGGTATCGGGCATGTCGGCGCTCTTGATGCGAAACTCCAGTTCGAGATTCGCCTGCGCCCCATCGTACTCGAGCGGTGTCTCGCGCAGCTGCATGAATGCCCAGAGCGACACCGCCACAACCGCAACGAGCGCGACGAATCCAAGGACGCCCGAACCGGAGTAAGCTGCGCCTTGCCCGGCGGGTGCCGATCTCCCGTACAACACCAGTCCTGCAATCAAGCCCATGACCGCGCCGATCAAGCCAATGGCGATGGCGAAGTAGCCGCTCGCCCCCTCGCGGCTCGTCATGTTCGTGGCACTGGCAAACACCATGGCGCCGATAGTACCGACGATCGAGCCGGCGATAGCACCACCCAGCGCCCACAGGAGTCCGATAAGGCTTCGCATGCTTGCCAGGGGTTTGATGAGGCGGTGAGGTTAGCGCGTTGCGAAGGATTCTGACAGCAGCTGAATCCCAGTTCAGTCTCCTGCACTAGGATGAGCGTCGTCAGTTGCTGTATGCCCCCTTGCCGCAAAATCGTCACGCTTTCTGCGATGGTCGCGCTTCCCGTACTTCGTTACCGGTGTCGACGGCGATTCGGCGACAGTTCTGATAGGGGATGTCCGATACACCGCGGGCACCCGGGAATCGTGG
Source organism: Gemmatimonadaceae bacterium (assembly GCA_019186945.1). GTDB lineage: Bacteria > Gemmatimonadota > Gemmatimonadetes > Gemmatimonadales > Gemmatimonadaceae > JABAQJ01. The sequence goes on along the minus strand of JABAQJ010000008.1, from coordinate 91,346 downwards.
GCGGCTACGCGTGTCGTGCTCCGGTAACGCTGAAATGCGAGCGGCTCGCCTGACCGGGCATCGGGGTTACGGCCGCAACCCGCGGCGACCCCTAACCCGTCACTGAACGCCGGTTGCCCGTCCGATGGCATCCCAGATCAACGGGTACGTCGCCATCGTTTGTCCCCGATACTGCGGCCGGAAGCCGTACAGTACCACGTTCCCCTTCCCCAGTTTCACATCCACCAAGGCAGCCTTTCCATTGAGCTTCTGTCCACCCAGGAGCCACCCTGACAGCAGTGGGTCGCCATTCGCGGGATATCGTGCGACGACGGTCGCACGCGACGGGTCCGTCACCTCAAACGCAGGACTGTCCTCGAACCAGACGGCAGGCACGGGCGTTGTGACCCCGGCGGCTATCGGCTTCGTCTTGTCGAACTCTACGGCGAGCAGCGATCCGGGCGCATAGAACTCCGTCGATCGCGCGCCGTTCAGCACGTTCTTCACCGGCAAGTCGAACGCATCGATCGCATACGCTGTCGCATCATTGAACACCAGGAGCGTGCCGCCATTCTCGACGAAGTCCTCGAGCGCGGTACGACCGGTTTCGCCCAGTCCGCCACGCAGCGAGTCGGGGTAGTTGTTGCCGAGTCCTTTCGCGATCGCGGCGGACTGCTGATCGGGAAGAACGATGGCGTCGAAACGGTCGTTGAGCTTTCCGGCGCGGATGTCGCGGTCGACGATCGTCGTGAAAGGAATGCGATTGGCATCGAATATCCATCGCGTCCACCCCTCGTCCATCGACGCGTTGTAGCTCTTGTAGATCGCGACGCGACGCGCTCTGGTGTCGGAGAGACCGGCCACTGTGTATTTCGGTTCCGGCAGCGGGCCGATGGGAGCGCCGACGTCGGGTGCCGGCCCGAACAGCGCGGCGACCTCGACCCCGAACAATAGTGGCAGCGTGTGTGCCGTCACGTCGTACGGCCGCTTTGGCGGGCCGCCCGGATACTCCCGAAGATTGGGATACCTCTGCCGCTCCAGCAACGCCTTGGCATAGCTGCCGAACGGCTGCCTCGTGAGGACGGCATAGCTCCCGGTTGGGTAGGTCGTCCCGCCGATCGACACGGGCGCTGTTGTCTCGCGAACCTCGATCTGGCCGTGCTGCAGAGTCCAAAGAAGACGCTCAACGGCCTGTCGATCGGCTTGCGTCTTCGGAACGACGAACGCCGACGGGACGCTGTCTGCCGTCCACGGCGTATTCTCCGCAAGGGCCCGCTCGCCCAGCGTGGCGTAGCTCGTCAGCCACTGGCGGCGGTCTCTTGCCGCGGCCGCCAGCAGCGCCCACGTGGCGCTCGACTGATAGTCGACGATGTTGCCGATGCTCCACGTCCCTCCCTTCCACAGAGCCGGGAAGTTCCAGCTCTGGACACGCGCATCGTACCCGCGACCGGTGCCGAGCGCCTCGAACGACAACTCCAGCGGACTGGCCAAGCGCGCGCTCGCCGTCTCCGTCAGGATGCGCACGCCGCGATGATTGAGCGAGTACTGCCGCGCCGGCGACCAGGCATCGTACGAAGCGTTGGTCGCCACACCTGTCTTCCCTTCGGCGATCAGCCGGAACGTCATCTCGCTGCCCAGGGCATTGGTCCCGGCGGTGAGGATCGGGTCGATGTTAGGCTCGACCGGATCCATGAACGGCGGGATGAAGAGACGGCCCGCATTCGGTCCCTGCTGGTGCACGTCGTTCACGATCTGAGGATTCCAAGGCGTGTAGAGAGAATCCACCGTGTAGCGGGTCTCGGCCTGCGTGAACGCGTACCAGTCGCGATTGTTGTCGTGCCCCGTATAGAAATGGTAGAGATCCGGTGGCCCCAGTCCCTCGGTCGCGGTACCCAGCGTGGACCGATACCAGTCGCCGACGATGTCCACGCCATCCGGATTCTGAGACGGAACCAGCATGACGATCGTGTTCGCGAGGATCGATCGCGTTTCGGCGTCGTTCTGCCTGGCGAGTCGATCGGCGATCACGAGCGGCGTCATGAAACCGCCGACTTCGGTCGAGTGAATGCTCGACGTGACGAGCACGATGTTCTTTCCCTCATCGAGCAACGCCGGCAGCTCGTTCGGCCGCCGCAAACGGGGATCCACCAGCTTGCGTTGAATCTGACGGTAACGCTCCAGGTTGGCCAGCGTTGCCGGATCGCTGATGAACGCCACGAGGAACGGCCGTCCGAGCGTGGTCTTCCCCAGGGTGCGGACGCTGACGCGTGGACTGGCGCGATCGATCGCATGGAAGTAGTCCGCGATCTGCTTCCACGACGGCAGCTTGCGATCCGTTCCCGGCGCCCAGCCCAACACGGACGTCGGCGTCGGGATGGCGCTCTGGGCGGAGGCCCTCGGCGCAACCAGAGAGAGACTGGCCATCCCCAGGCCACAACCGAACCGCACCACCCGCGGGCAAGCTCGCCGCATTCCGGTGTCCTCAGCTGATTGTCTTCTTTGTCGTCACGCCCTTCACGAGGCGGTACATGAACTCGAGCCCCTCGTAGAATGCTTTCTGCGGGATCCGCTCGTTCATCCCGTGCGCGAACGTGTCCGGGTAGAAGAAGCCGGATACGCCGTACACCGGCGTGCCCGCGTTGCGTAGGTAGAGTCCGTCGGTTGCACCCGTGCTCATCGTCGGAATGACCGGCGTGCCGGGCCACATCTCCTTCGTGATCCGCTCGATTTCGTTGAACAGCTCGGGAGTGAGCGGCGACGGCGGGGAGTTGGTCGCCGTGTTCTCGGGTGACACCATGACCTTCGCGTCTCCCACCACGCGCGCGAGTGTCTTCCCGATGTCATCCGGCGATTCGTCCGGAAGGATTCGACAGTTCACGTACCCGCGTGCCCGCTGTGGCAGTGCGTTGCGCGCGTGCCCGCCCTCCAACATGGTCGCCACGCACGTCGTCCGCAGCTGCGAATTGTAACGGGGGTCGGTCGACAGCGTTGCGGCTGCAGCCGGATCGCTCGGGTTCCTGACCAGCGCCGCCATCGCCTGCCCCATCGCTCCGGGCGTGATCGACGCCGATCGCTCGAAATATGCGCGAGTGATGTCCGTCAGGTGCACCGGAAAATCGAACGCCCCGACCCGGACGAGCGCGGTCGCCAGCTGTGTAATCGCGTTGTCCTTCACCGGCACGGAACTGTGACCGCCGGGATTCGTCGCCTCCAGGATGTATGTCTGGAACTTCTTCTCGCTCGCCTGCACGTCATGCGACAGGTACTTCCCGTCGCGCACACGACCGCCGCCTCCCTCGTTGAACGCATACTCCGCCCGCAGCAGCTCGGGCCGATTCCTGAGCAGCCACTCGACGCCATTGGCCGGCCCACCTTCCTCGTCTGCCGTCATCGCCACGACGATGTCGCGCTCCGGAACGTAGCCTTCGGCCTTCAGTCGCATAAGAATCGTCAGGTGCACCGCGCCATCGTCCTTGTCGTCGGCCACTCCACGCCCGTAGAACGTGCTGTCCTTCTCGATGAATGTGAAAGGTGGCAGCGTCCAATCCTCCGGCTTGGCCTCCACCACATCCAGGTGCGACAGCAACAGGATCGGTTTCTTCGATCGATCCCGGCCATGCAGGCGCGCGATCAGGTTCCCCTTGCGTGGCGCGTGTTCGACGACGACGACATCGGAATCCGGAAAGCCGGCCGTCTTGAGCCGAGCCGCCATCGCTCGCGCGGCCTGCGCCGTGCTGCCGGTACTCTCCGTGGTATTGATCTCGACCAGCTCCTTGAAAATCCCATGAGCGAGCGAGTCCCATCTGCTTTTCGCCAGGATCTGCGCATCGCCGGCCGCCGGCATGAGCGCGATGGATGTCAGGATGCTCGCGAGGATGCCGCATCGACATCGCCGGCGAACCCGTCCGGGGAAATGTTTTGTCTGCATGGCATCTCCGACGTGTGTTCCGCGCGACGACGGAGCGCGGAGACTCCCAAGATACGGCGCGAAGCCGTGACGCGCTGCCAGTGGGCCTCCTCGGCTCGTGCGCGCGATGTCGGATCGACCGCCGCGACTGTCGGGTGACACCTCGGCCAGGCGCGTATACGGGTTACCTTTCCTCTCGCCGTTTTCCCCTGCTGCCATGCCATCGCTTCGTTTCGCACCTGCGTCCCTTCTCGTTGTCGCGCTTGCCCTGGTCTCCGCCTGTTCGCGGGACGGGAGCCCGAATGCCGAAGAGCGTGGCGCCATGACGGGATTTCGCGGTGTGACGCTCGCCAGTCCCATACCCAAGCCTTCGTTCACCCTGATGGATCAGGACGGCAAGCCGTTCGATTTCGGCCGGGAGACGCAGGGGAAGGTTGCGTTACTCTTCTTCGGCTACACCCATTGCCCGGACATCTGCCCGCTTCACATGGCGAATATCGCCGCGGTGTTGCGTACTATGCCGGTTGAGGAGCGGAACGCGATTCGCGTCGTTTTCGTGACGACCGATCCGGAACGGGACACGCCGGCCCGGCTGAAGGAATGGCTGGGCGCGATCGACCCGTCGTTCGTCGGTCTCACGGGCAGCAAGGCCGCGATCGATTCGGCGCAAGTGGCGTTAGGTTTGCGCGTGGCCGAGCGGGAGTACCTGGAGGGCGCCGATAGCTCCAATTACTACGTGGCGCACGCCGCCCAGGTGATCGCTTTTGCCCGCGATGGCAACGCGTATACCATCTACCCGAACGGGATCCGTCAGCAGGACTGGGCGAACGATCTTCCCAAACTGGCGCGCGACGCCAGCGGCCGGGCCATCCGCGCGGAACTTGCGGCGATGGAGCGGGCCGGTGGCGGGATCGGCATGGCCGCTCCGGAAGCGGCGGTGACAATGCGGGGGATCGAGATCCCGGTGGCTGTGATCGCGGCGCCGCTGTCCCGCAGCGAAGCGTCGTTGTATCTGACGATAGTCAACGGAACGGCTCAGGACGACGAACTGATCGGCATCGCCACGGCGGTCGCGGGAATGACGATGCTCCACGAATCGCTGCCGTCCGGAGGAATGGAGATGCTGGCGAGCGCGCCGATACCGGCGCAGGGAGAGCTGCGCCTCGAACCTGGCGGTCGCCATGGCATGTTGATGGAACTGACTAAGGACCTCAAGGCGGGAGACACGGTGTTCGTGACCCTCACGCTGAAGCGTGCCGGCGCACTGGAAGCGGCGGCGGTCGTCGTTCCGTACGCCGACCTCGAGAAGATCCTGGGCGGACGCCAGCGTTGACGCGCGACGCATGACCCGATCCGCTCCATAGCATGCAGTTCTGGTGCGCCGCCTCCGGGACGGCCTGGACCTGGACATGGCGGCCCTATCCCGGCGTCTGGCTGTTCGTTGGCCTGCTGGCGTTCGCGGTCCTGCGCTGGAATCGGGCTGGCGCCCGACGTTCCGGCAAGACCGCCTCGCCGATCCCGCCGCGCTTTTTCGTGGGACTCGGCGTACTCTGGCTGGCGCTCGACTGGCCGATTGGCGCGTTAGGCGCGGGATACCTTGCCAGCGTTCACATGCTGCAGTTCCTCCTGATCGCCCTGGTGGCGCCGCCGCTGCTCCTGCGGGGGCCGTCCGCCGACGCGATCGCGATGATCCCGTCGCGACGGCTGCTCGGACCCGTGCTGCAACGGCTCACCACGCCGGTCACGGCGCTCATCGTCTTCAGCACCATCGTCCTCCTCACGCACCTGCCGGCGATCGTCGACGCCCTCATGGTATCGCAACCGGGGTCCTTCGCGATCGACATGGCCTGGATCCTCGCCGGACTCCTCTTCTGGTGGCCGGTCGTTCGCGATGTCCCCGCGCATCGTTTCCCGCCACCGGCCAGGATCGGGTATGTCGTCCTTGGCATGATGTTCAGTCCCGTGATGTTTGGACTGGTGGGCTTCCTCGTTTACAGCACCACACCGTTGTACGGCGTATTTGAGCTGGCGCCACCCCTCGCCGGCATCTCTTCGCGCGCGGATCACCAGACGGCGGGGGTGCTGATGAGTGTGGGCGGCGCCTTCATAGCCTTCGTTTCCCTGAGCATCATCTTCTTCAAGTGGACCAAGGAGAGCGCCTGAAACGTCCGCGCGCCCGTTCCTTCGCCTGGCTGACATGCGCCGTAGCGGTCCTCGGAACCGCTCCCGGCGCGCTTCACGGCCAGGGCGTGTTCAATGGCCGCAAGGGCGAGACGTCGGCACGCATCCCCAGGCTGGACGCCACGATAGTCGTCGATGGCGCACTGGACGAGACGGCATGGCGTCAAGCTGCCGTGCTGACCGGTTTCTCGTCGTATCTGCCGATCGATAATCGCGCCGCCGACGACTCCACCGAGGTGGCCATCTGGTACACGCCGACCGATGTGTATTTCGGCATCCGCGCCTTCGAAAGCCACGGCCCTGTACACGCCACACTGGCCGCGCGCGATCGCACCGACAGCGACGACAACGTCCAGCTGCTCCTCGACCCGTTCAACGACCGGCGGCGGGCGTTCGTGTTCGGCGTCAACCCGTTAGGCGTGCAGACCGACGGAACGCGCACGGACGCCTCGACCAGCCCGCAGCCGCGTGGCACCACTTTCGGTGGCACGCCACCAGCCAGTATCGACCTCAACCCGGACTTCCAGTGGGAATCAAGGGGACGCCTGATCGAGGGGGGATACGAAGTCGAGGTGCGCGTGCCTCTCAAGAGCATCCGCTTCCAGGGCACGGATGCGCAAACCTGGTCATTCCAGGTTCTGCGCTTCGTCCAGCACTCGGGATACCAGCAGACGTGGACCGCCGCACGACGCGGCTCGGCGGCGTTCCTCAGCCAGTCCGGCAGCCTCACCGGCATCGCCGGCCTGAGACGCGACATGGTCGTCGAGCTCAACCCGGAGTTCACAGCGTCCCGCACCAGCCTCGGCAACGGCAGCGCGTACCACAGCGACGCGACATCGGCGTTCGGGGGCAATGTTCGCTGGCGCCTGCTGCCGAATCTGACCGTGAACGGTACGGTGCGACCCGATTTCTCGCAGGTCGAGGCAGACGCCGCACAGATCCCCGGCGACACGCGCTTCTCCCTCTTTTTCCCGGAGAAACGGCCGTTCTTCGTCGACGGCAGCGAGCAATTCGACTCGCCGAACAACCTGATCTACACACGACGCATCGTGCAGCCGGATGCCGCTGTAAAGCTTTCGGGCAAGTTCGGACGCAGCAACGTGGCGCTGATCTCAGCCATCGACGACCGGCGCGCGTCGTCCAACGGCCGGGATCACCCGCTGTACAATCTCGTGAGGCTGCGGCGGGACATCTTCAGGGCTTCGACGCTCGGCGTGACTCTCACCGACCGCACCGCAGGCGCGGACTACAACCGCGTCGCGTCCACGGACACCCGACTCGTGTGGGGTGGCGTCTACGCCCTCACGGCCCAGGGCTCGTTGAGTTCCACGCGCTCCGCGGGAACGACGCATACGTCGCCCCAATGGGACGTCAGCCACACGCGCTCCGGATTCCGTTATGGCTACCTGTACTCGTTCTCCGGTTTCGACCCGCATTTCCAGGCGCTGAGCGGCTTTGTCCCGCGCAACGATTTCGTTCGCGCCCAGGCCTACAACCGTGTGTCGTTCTACGGCAAGCCCGGCAGCTTCATCGAAAGCTGGCTGTTCCGGCAGGGCGCCGATGCGCTTTGGTCGTGGGACGGTTTCAGGGATGGGAAAAGCGTGCAGGAGACCAAACTGCAGGGCGAGAACGTGTTTAATCTGCGTGGCGGCTGGATCGTGAGCCTGACCCCGGTGAGCGAGGGGTTCCGCTTCGATCCACGGTCGTACGCTCATTACCGGACGCTGCGCCCCGCCCCCGGATCCGGCAATCCTCCGCCGGATACGCTGTCGTTCCTAGTGAACGACCGGGTCGCAACCGCCGAAGTGCTGGCCCGGGTCACGACACCGCAGTATCGCCTCTTCTCCGGCCGTTTCTCGTCGATCATTGGCCGCGACGTGGATTTCTTCGAGGCCGCCCCGGCACACCGCACGGATCTCACAGCGGACATCGACCTCCGCCCATCCGCGAAATTACGGCTGACGACATCATACCTGTACAGCGTGTACACGCGTTGGCGCGACAACACGACGCTCTCGCGTGCCAGCGTGCCGAGGATCAAGGTGGAATACCAGGTGAGCCGCCCGCTCTTCCTGCGGTTCGTCGGACAGTACGACAGTCGGACGCGCGACGCCCTGCGGGATCCCCGGACCGATCTGCCGATCGTCACAGTTCGGAATGGCGTGATATCGCCCGCCATGGAAGTTACCACTCACGACCTTCGCGTCGACTGGCTCGTCTCGTTCGTCCCGAACCCCGGCACGGTGGTGTTCGCCGGCTACGGAGCGTCTCTGACGGAGCCGGACGCTTTCCGCTTCCACGACATGCAGCGGGTACGTGACGGCTTCTTCGTGAAGCTCAGCTACCTGTTCCGCCGTTAGGCGCGGTGCCGAGTGATGTGGCGTGTTACCATGACCCACGCTCTTCCGCATCAGGTCCAGCCACGTACCGTGAACTCGCGGGACAGCCGAATGACGTCGAAATAGGACTGCACGCGCCCGTTCGAAAACTCTTCGAGGAACTCGGGAATCGACAGGAGCAGGGACTCCGATCGCATGCCGTACGGTGGTGCGCCTCCAATACCGCCAAAGACCGCGCGGACGAAGACGCTCCCGGCGTCGAGGGGCATCGTAGCCACGCTGGCGTAGAACCTGCCCCACGAGTCAGGAGTCTGGAACAGGTACTGCTCGACGTTCGACGTGTAGAAAACGGACACGGTCGCCTGGTGCGCGCGTACGTAGTCGCCAACCGCGCGCACCGCCCGGTCGCCGGCAAAATCACCAACCAGGGGCACGATCAGGTTGCGTTGCTCGAGATCCTTGAGTTGCACGAACCGAACCTCCGATGCCAGGTAGCTCCGCGCCACGCCTGCCCCGTCGGTTGCCGTCGCCAACTCGGCGAAGCTCGGCATCCCGCGTCGGCCGTAACGCCCTCCACCTCCGGGCCCGCGCCCGAAACTGTACGACAGATCGGGGCCAGCCAGAAGAAACGCCATGTGCACGTACCGCATCGCCGACAGATCCTCCGCGGACAACGTGAAGCCATGGATTTCCGTCAGCCGGTCGACCAGCGCTTCATGGTTCCGCTCGAAGCGAGCGCTGTCGGGAATCTCCGACTGGAACGCCGTCATCAACGCCTCGACCGAGGAACCGGCCCCCACGCCCGCCGGTCGCGCACGCGAGAAGAGCAGCGATAGGAACTCCGCACGGTCGCTCGCTATCTCGATCATCGCCTTGTAGAGCAGGTGTTGCAGCATGTTCTGCCGGCGGATGTCGATGACGAACGCGATCGCCGGCCTGAGCGCGGCGATGTAGGTGAAGTTCTGCTCCGGCCCCACACCGACGTAGACACCGCCCGGCGGGATGGCCGCCTGCAACCGCGGAATCACCGTCTGGAACGCCATCTCGTTGGACACGAAGTTGTCCGACCGGAAGAAGCCGCCCGGCTCCGACATCTGTTCCACCATGCTCCAGAAGGTGCGGTCGTCGATGCGTTGCGGGATTTCCTGTGCCTCCGCGGGCCGCCCGACGCTGTGCAGCGCCGCCACCGCCAGTACCGCCAGATACAACCACGGGTGCAGTCGCGTCCGCGCAGCGACAGGCTTCCTCAGGCTAGGCATCGCGCTCCTCCATGCTCGATACGTCGCGATCCTTGCGGCCCCCATCGTCCGTGCCCGCAGACACACCCGCCTGTACCGCCGACAAGACATCGTCCGCGTAGTCGATGCCGCGAGCGGTGCGCGATCCGTGCCACGACAGCAGTTCGCCATCGACGATGCGGAACCGGCCGCGACCGAGTCCGGTCGCACGGGCAAGTTCGTCGGCGTGGCGATCGTCGAACGGGAACGGCTCGGTGGATAACAACACGACCTGCGGCCGCGCTCTTGCCAGCTGCAGCGCGGTCACTTCCGGATATCGGTCCGCCATGGCGCCGAACACGTTCACCCCTCCCGCCAGCGACAAGAGCGCGCCAACGAACGTAGCGTCGCTGACGGTCATATAAGGCTCTCGCCAGATCAGATAGGCGAACGTCACCGCACGACCGCTCTGAACGACCGACGCTCGCACGCGCGCCGCGCGCTTCCGAATGTCCCCGGCGATGCGCGCACCAGCAATCCCGCGCCCTGCGCTTGCCGCGATCGTTTCCACCATGACGGCCGTCTCCTCGACCGTCCGGGGCATCGATGCATCCACGCGCACCCCGTGCGCCAGAAGCGCTTCGGCGTCCTCGCGCCGGTTCTCCTCTTCGTTCATGTAGACGATGTCCGGCTGCAACGCCACGATGCGGTCGAGCTTCGGGTTCTTCGTCCCACCGAGCTTCTCGATGCGATCTACCAGCCCTTGGGGATGAACACAGAACTTCGTCCGTCCCACTACCTCCGGGCCGGCACCCAGGTCGAATAGCAGTTCGGTCAACGACGGACAGAGCGAGATCAGACGCACGTAGCCTTCCTATCGAAGTACGGCAAGTTCGGCGTTGATGGCGGCCAGCGGCGCCCCCGGTCGTGTGGCACGCCCCGAATCGGCCATCCGCGTGGCGAAATCGTATGACGGATCCTCGATCGCCTCCTGCAAACGCTCGTTCCACGCGATCGCGCCACCCGCGTCCAGCGGCGGAGCTATGCCCTCCGCTTCCAGACAGCGCGGCGTCACGAGTCCGGCGCTCGCCGGAAATCGCCTGACGACCAGAACTCGTACATCCCACCCGCGCGCACCACCGTACGCGAACTCGATCGCCGAACCCACATCCGGAAGCAGCTGCCGCAACCGCACGGCGTTAGCCTCTTCCTCGACTTCCCTACCGCGCCCAGGGTAGCGGAGATGGAGCGCTTCGAACGCATACGGCCGTCCCCAGCTCCAGCCGAAACACGTGCAAAATACGCGTTGCGCGCGAGCCAGCGTCGCTCCGGACGACACGCGCACCAGGCGCCACACGCTCGGATCCACGTCGCCGAGTGTGAGGAGCAGGTCGAGAACGTCGGGCGCGGCCGGCATCGTTAGGCAGTGGAAGCAAAGCACGGCTCAACACAGGGCCGTAGCGGGAATGTATGCCCGTGGCATACTCGACGCTCGCTCGCAGCCCCACCATGTGCGGCCAAGGAGACCGACCGAGCCGCCGCAAAGGCCGAATAACAGGTCGAAGCAGGGACTGGCGGCGCTGGCGTGTGAACTTTCGGAACGCAGCCCGTGACGAAGCGGGCGAGGGCTCCCCCTGAAGCGCGTGGTCGAACTATTGTACGGAGGATCGCTCCATCTTCGACCCGACCGTTCTGATGTCTCGTTGCCGGCTGCCCGCCACCTGTGTCGTCTCGCTTTTCGCGCTGATCCTGTCATCGACGGCGGACGGCCAGGTCGTGGGCGTCAGGAGTGTCACGCCCGACGCAGCCGGACCGACCGTCACCGCACTCAAGGCCGCCCAGCTCGAGTTCGAGGCGTTCCGCCGCGATCGCCTTCCCGGCATGAGCGTGTCACGCGGCGGCTCCGGCGCGTGTGACGAACGAGTCGGGCGCTTCTGCTACTGGTACGACGAGAGCAGCCCCCCGCCACCGCGGGAGCCGCAGTCTATAGTAGACGCCCGCCTGACGCTGATTGCCAGACTGGATTCCAATGCCCGCGCATTCCCTGGCGAACGATGGACCAGCGGACAGGTGGTTCGTTACCTCACGGAGGCTGGACGCTTCGACGACGCCATCGCCGCCGCACGGCGCTGCAGGGTCGATGGCTGGTGGTGTTTTGCCCTGCAGGGCTTTGCGTTGCACATGGCGAGCCGCTACCACGACGCCGATAGCCTGTTCGCGATCGCGCTGGACGCGATGCCCACGGGCGAACGTTGCGACTGGCGGGACATGAAGCTGATCCTCGACGACCTGCTGCTCAAGGACTACCGCGACTTCAACTGCACACGGCGCGTCCCGTTCGAGAATCGCATCTGGTGGCTGGCCAAACCGATGTTCTCGTCGCCCGGCAACGACGCCAGAACCGAGTACTACGCACGGGTCATGTACGCACACTTCATCGAGGACGCGCCTTCCGTCCAGACGCTGGGGTTCGGCGAGGATGAAGACGAGCGTGAACTCTCCTTGCGATACGGATGGGCGCGGCAGTTCACGCGCGAGAATGGCGGCCCTTTCGGTGCCCGCGGCGGCATCACCGGCCATGAACCCACCCCGGCCCACCCAATGCTCCCGATGGCAGCCTCCGTCCGCAATCCAGCGTTGAGCGATTCGTCAGGCTGGCGAGGCAAGGGCCTTCCCGGCGTGCGCGCCCGCTACCACGCCGCATACGCCAAGCGGCTGCTTCCCCTGCCACACCAGGCCGCGCTCTTCCGTCGCGGCGATTCCGCGGTGGTCGTGGTCGCCTACGACGTCGGCAGCGACGCTGCCTTCCCGGAAGCCGCGAACGCAAAGGATCTGACGGCGGCGCTGGTGCTGACCCGCGGAGAGGAGAGCGACGCGACGATCGTTCGACTGGACGCCCCTCCCCCGCATCCACGCGGCGTCATGGTAGCAACGTCCGCGTGGGGGCCGACACTCATGAGCGCGGAGGTAGCCGCTCCCTCTGCCAGGATCCTCGCTCGTGCACGGTATGGTCTTCGAGCGAGCGATATGCCCGGCTCACGAGTGCAGGTCTCCGACCTCCTCATCTTCGATCCGTACGATGACATGCCGGAGACTCTGGAAGACGTCACACCGCACGCACGTCCCGGCGTGACCATGAAGCCCGATTCCCGCATCGGCATCTACTGGGAGACGTACAACACGCGTCCCACCGGGGAAGCGATGCAGGTGTCCATCACCGTCGCGCCCGAGGATTCCGACGGCTCGGGAAACTGGCTGCGAAAGGGACTCACCGCGTTACGTCTCATTCGCGAGGCCAAACCAGTCTCTGTCGGCATGCGCGACGTGTCGGCCCGCGGCCGTGGTTACACACCGCGATCGGTCGTGGTCGACCTCACCTCGCTCAAACCGGGACGGTACGCGCTGGAACTCGAAATCGCCGCCGAAGGGACGATCCCCGTACGAGCTTCCCGGATCGTCGTGATCTCACGGTAGACGGCTCGCACCAGAGGCGCCGCATGAAGGGTCGATTCACTCGGGACTGGCGGCGTCGCAACCTGCCTCCGATCCTTGTCGCATGACATCCTGGCGTCTCGCAATCCTGCTCGCAGTTTCCGGCCTGATGGCCTGCGACAAGTCCACCGTCGAACCGGTCGCCTCACTCACCATCGACCTCTCAGCCAGTACCGAAATCGCTGCACCGGGCGACACCATCTCGCTGGTGGCCGCCGCCAAAGGGCCCAACCTCGTTGGTCTGGAGATCGACTTCGGCGACACGACGTCGGAAATCTACCCGACTCATGGCGCCAGCCAGGCGCGCGTCACGTTTCGGCACGCGTATACGGCACGCGGCACGTTCACGGTGCGTGTCGTCGTCACTGACGGTACGGCAGATCAAAAGGATGATAGCGTTGATATCCGGGTCAACTGACTTGACTCGCTCGGCTCAGGCCGTATCGTGGTGCTGCGCCACTCGGGATGTGCCGCGGGAAGATTCCCCCCTATTAGAGGTTTCCTCATGCCTCATTACGTCAGCCGAAAGTTGCTACCTCTACTGGCAGCGTGCAGCGCAGCTGCCATCATGCTGTTCACGGGACGCTTGGAAGCACAAACGGGTACCGTGACCGGAACCGTGAGCGGCGAGGCCGGCCAGCCGCTCGGCAATGCCCAGATCCAGGTCGTTGGGACGAGACTTGGGGCACGAACCGCCGACAACGGCAAGTACACTCTGGTAAACGTCCCGACTGGCACCGTGCGTCTGCGCGCCATCCTCATCGGATACCGGCCGGAGGACATGACGCTCACCGTGCGCGACGGGCAGACGGCCACACAGGACTTCACGCTCAAGACGCAGGCACTTTCGCTCGACGCGGTCGTGGTAACCGGTACCGCCGGCGCTGCGCGCCAGCGCGAGCTTGGCAACAGCATTTCCCAGATCAACCTGTCGGAAGTGTCGCTCCCGCCATCCAACGTCGGCCAGCTCCTGCAGGGAAAGGCCGCCGGCATGCAGGTCATGCCCAGTTCGGCCGGCGCCGGCAGCGGATCGATGATCCGGCTGCGTGGCAACGTGAGCGTGGCGATGAGCAATCAGCCACTCCTGTACGTCGATGGCGTTCGTATCCGCAGCGATGGCTACCAGCGCAACGTGCCACCCACGGGTTCGGATCTGCGCAGCGGAAATGACGTCGCCAGCCCCTTGAACGACATCAATCCGAACGACATCGAGCGCGTCGAGGTGATCAAGGGCGCAGCCGCTGCCACCCTGTACGGAACCGAAGCCGCGGCCGGCGTAATCCAGATCTTCACCAAGAGCGGCCGCTCCGGGAAGCCCGTGTGGACGTTCAATGTGGATCAGGGATTCGCTCAGGCACTGCCATTCGGCCCCGACATGAGCAAGGCTCCACCGAGCGACACCATCTATGGATGTGTCACGGTGTCGCCATGCTCCGGGACGATGGCTGCATACCGCGACTCGTTCCCGAACCGCTTCAAGGGACTCCCAACCCGCGGCGTTTCCCGCGCCGGCGGAACGTCGCGCTACCTTTTCATCGACCCGTGGCTCCGCAGAGGACTGCAACAGCGGTACTCGCTCTCCGTGGGCGGTGGCGCCGAAGCGCTGCGCTATTTCGTCTCCGGCACAACCACCAACGAAAATGGCGTCCTACCCAACGACAACGAGCAGAAGAACGCGATTCGCGGCAACTTCTCGTTCTCGCCGCTGCCGGACCTGCTGTTCACATGGAATACTTCGTACACGAAGGACAACATCGCCAACACGGCCGCCGGGAACAACGCGCACGGCCTGACGCTGAACTCATTCCGCCGCGACCGGAACTACGCCTCGAACGATCGCCCCGAGATCGTGTCCAAGATGTTGAACCAGCGCATCGAGAGTCGCATAGATCACCTCATTACCGGTGGCTCGGTAAACTGGACTCCAAGGGCCGACTTCACGAACAAGCTGACGCTGGGCTACGACCTGGCCCAGATCAATAACCGGAACCTCCGCCCCTTCGGTTTCATCCTCGCCCCGGCCGGCATCATCTCCGACCGGCAGAACTCCTACCAGAGCATCACGGTCGACTACGCCGGCAACTATGTGCGACCGTTCGGTTCGTCGCTGCGTACGACATTGTCCTGGGGTGGGCAGGGAATCACGACCGAGAATCGCGAAACGTCGGCTTATGGCGAGAACTTCCCCGGCCCAGGCGATCCGACGGTGTCCAGCGCCGGGACGACGCTCGGCTTCGAAGCGCGCTCGCGCGTGATCAACGCTGGCGGATTCGGTCAACTGCTGGTCGACTACAAGAACCGGTACTTCGTGACGGCAGGACTGCGCGTCGACGGCAACAGTGCGTTCGGCAAGGATTTCGGTCTGCAGAACTACCCAAAGGTGAGCCTCTCGTGGGTCGCCTCCGAAGAGGACTACTGGCCGGAGTGGATGTCGGAGCTGAAGCTCCGCGCCGCCTGGGGCCAATCGGGGCGTGCACCGGGAGCGTTCGATGCCGTCCGCACCTGGGATCCCGTCGGATGGGGCGGCCAGCCGGCCTTCTTCACCCGTAACGTCGGGAACAGCAAGCTCGGCCCGGAGCGCACGAGCGAACTCGAAGCCGGGTTCGATGCCGCATTCTGGGGCGATCGCCTCACCGCCACCTTTACCTGGTTCTCGCGAAAGATCGAAGACGCACTGTTCAATGCGCGCCAGATCCCATCCCTCGGATTCCTCAATTCTCAGCTCAAGAACGTCGGCTCCATGAAGAGCAGCGGCATCGAGCTGACGGCCGACGTGCCGGTACTGCGCACGAGGAACTACGAGTGGACCATCGGTGGCTCCGTGTACACATCCTCCAGCGAGGTACTGTCGCTCGGTGGCGCAGCCGACTTCTCACTCGGCAACTTCGGCTGGATCATGGAAGGACAGGCGATCCCGGTGATCCGCACCGACCAGTGCGTCACTAACGCCAGCGCAAGGGGAGCCGACCCCATCATCAGTACGGACCCGGACGACTGTATCCACGGTCCCAACCTGCCGACGCGGACGTTCGGCATCCGCACGAGCTTGACGCTCCCGTACCGCATCACGCTCACCGCGAACGGCGAATATCAGGCTGGGCACTACATCTACGACGGCGCTGCGTACAACGCCGTCGTCCGCTCGGTCCGGTGGCCCGGGTGCTACGACTTCTACACGATGCAGGAGACTAATCGGCTCGCGGAAGTGCCCGCGCTCCAGAAGGCGCGCTGCACCGTGTCACTCACGCGTGCGGACTACTTCGTCTATCCGGCCGACTTCTTCAAGCTGCGGGACGTGTCGCTGATGGTACCGATTCCCCGAAGCTGGCTCCACGGCCTGTCCTCGGCCAATCTGACGCTTGCGGCGCGCAATGCCGTAAAGTGGGTCAACAAGGACTTCCCGGTTTTCGATCCGGAAACCGGTAATAACGGAGGGTTCGACGCGTCCGTCCGCTCCATCCTCGAACACGTGCCGCCGCCAGCGAACTTCGTTGCCGCGCTGCGCGTCGTCTTCTGAGGATCCAGACCATGACGAACCTTCACCTCCGACCCGAGTCCGTGACCATGCGTTTTTTCCGAACCGTCGCGTGTGGCGCTGTGCTGATCACGGGACTGGCCGCGTGCGACACTGAAGTTACGAATCCTGGTCCCGTCCAGGATCAGTTCCTCTCCGACAGAAATGCAGCCACTGCCATGGTGAATGGCGCTGGACGCGCTCTGTCGAGCGGCATCAACTGGATCGGCTACACCGGAGCCGCCGTCGCCCGGGAGATTCATCCCGCCGGCTCCACCGGAAGCTTCGGGATCACCAACCGCTGGCAGAATGGCGAACTGGCAGTCGACGACGGGGATCTCAACACCCACTGGGAGCAGGCACAGCGCGCCCGCTGGCAGGCGGAAGAAGCGCTTCGCCGCCTCGAGGCGGCCGGACCGCCTCCAACCGGATCGCTCCAGACGCCGGCGGCCTATCTCAATGCGCTTCAGCTCGCGTACGTATACGCCGGCTTCGCCAATCGCCTGCTAGGCGAGAACATGTGCGAGGCCGTAATCGACGGCGGCCCGATCGTGCCCAGCGCCACGTACCTCACCCGTGCGGAAAGCCTGTTCACCAAAGCGATCGCCGTTACCGGTGGCACTGCGGCCACCATGACCACGCAGTCGACGGCCGCGTACGGCGGCCGAGCCTCCGTGCGTCTCTACCTGGGCAAGAACAGCGACGCCGCCACCGATGCCGGGAAGGTGAGCACGGCCTTCGCCTTCAACATGTCGTACTTCAACATCGGCGATGACGACCAGCGCAATCGGATCGCGTGGTCCATCGGCAACACGCCCTACCGCGCACATACGCAGTGGAGCACCTGGTACAACGACTACAAGATCGCCACCAGCGATCCGCGCGTTCCTATCACCACAACCACGTTGCTGGGTGACGCGGCGATCGAGTGCTGTGGACGCGTTCCCTTCCTGCCCGAAGCGAAGCACACTACCTCGGCCTCGCCCATCCGGCTCACCAGCGGTCGCGAAATGCGTCTCGTTGAAGCTGAGGTGAAGCTCAGAAGCAACGATGTCGACGGCGCCTTCGCCGCGATCAATCTGGCCCGATCCAACGCCAATGCCGCACAGCTCGCGGTGCCGGCGACCGCGGACGAAGCCTGGCGCTTGCTCAAGCGAGAACGTGGCATCGAACTCTGGCTCGAAGCTCGACGCCTTGGCGACATGAGACGCTGGAAGGCAGCGGCCACTCCGGGCGCGCTCGATCCGCTCGAACTGCCCGGTGCCAGCTCGCACTTGCAGGTGCAGGATCTCTGTTTCCCTGTCCCGCGCTCCGAACGACAAACCAACCCCAACATCCCTGGGTGAGGCGGCGTCCCATCGACAGCGAGGCGCCCGGTGGCTGCCGCCACCGGGCGCCTCCTTTTTCACGTCAGATCGCGTCGCCAGTCGGTGCCAGCAGCCGCATCATCGGGTAATCGTTCGCTACCGACTTCGTTGAAACACCGGACCGATGCTCTCCGACCCGCCACCTCCGGGCGTCTTTTCCATTGCCGGATCGCCCTTCATGACGTTCAGCAGCAGGGACACCAGCACGACGGCTGAACCTCCCACGATCGCCGCGGTGCGGGCACGATTGAGTGACCTCACCTCGAGTTCCACGAGGTCACTTCGAGGGATGGAGATCCGCTGACTCAGGGCTGGACCGACGGTTCCTGGATCCGGCACTCCGGTGGCTGGCACCTCGACCATGATCGTATCCGGAACGCTGGTGATCAGTGTTCCCGTCAGCGTTCGCGCGGACGTCACCCCAAGAAGTGGCGCAATTCGTGCCGATGCCTCGGCCGAGACTCGCGCGCGCACGTCCATTCCCGGACTCACGTCGGTCATCTTCACCGGCGCGTATCGGTAACATCCCGTGCCGAACGGCAGGAGCGTGACAGCGATGACCGCATGGCGTCCGCGGTGGCGCCAGCGCGCGAAACGAGCCGCACTCCAGTCGAGGGGCGACCTGCCCGCCCGCTCGCATCCCCGTTTCACAAGGTCCGTCATGTTTGCCGTGTCGTCTGTGGATTTCCTGTCGTAACGTCGTTTCTCTCCATGGCGATTGCAAGGCAACGTGCCGTTCTCCAGGCACGAAAGGGTAACCGTTGTAGCTTGCACGCTGCTCCCCTCACGCTGCTGCAAGGGGTGACAGCGGCCCTCACTGGTCGCACGTTAGTTCGCTGACACTTCGCGTCACGCGTTCCCTTATTCGATGCCTCGTATGCGTTCACAGATCGTAGCCCTGTCGTTTGCAGTATCTGTGGTGACGAGTCCGGCCGGACTTGTCGCACAAGGCACGTCGAACGGCGACGAACCCGATTCCGCCATGATGGCTGGCCTGCGTTGGCGAAATATCGGCCCGTTCAATTTTCAGGGTCGTATCAGCGACGTCGCCGGCATCCCTTCGCCATCGAAGACGTTCTTCGTCGCCGCGGCAGCCGGTGGCATCTGGAAAACAACGAACAATGGGCAGACGTGGCGACCCGTCTTCGACAACCAGCGTGTGATCTCCATGGGCATGCTCGCCATCGCACCGAGCGATACCATGCAGGTGTGGGCAGGGACCGGCGAAGCCAACTCGCGCAATTCGATTTCTCCGGGCGGCGGCGTGTTCAAGAGCACCGACGGCGGCTTGACGTGGAGGTCGATGGGACTCGAACGCACGCAAGCGATCGGCCGCATTGTCGTCCACCCCACGAACCCGAACATCGTCTATGTCGCTGCCGTTGGCGCAATCTGGAACGCCAACAAGGAACGTGGCCTCTACCGGACAATGGACGGCGGCGAGAACTGGGAACTCGTCAAGTTCGTATCGGACAAGGCGGGAGTGGTCGACGTGGCGCTCGACCCGTCGAATCCGGACATCGTCTGGTGTTCGAGCTGGGAGCGCGTCCGAGGTCCGTATTTCCTCCAGTCTGGCGGCCCGGGATCGGCGCTCTGGAAGAGTACGGACGGCGGCACGACGTGGGCCGAAGTGAAAGGGAATGGCTTCCCCGAAACGACCAAGGGCCGCATCTCGATCGCCATCTCGCCGTCCGAGCCGAAGGTCATGTACACTATGGTCGAGGCAGACTCCCTGCCCGACGCGCCACTCAAACGGGCCAGAGGGGCGCCGCCTCCGCCACCCATGCCGGCCAAGTCCCGGTTGAGCGGTCTGTACCGGTCCGAGGACGGCGGTCTGACGTGGACGCGCACCAACAGCTCCAACGAACGACCGTTCTACTACTCGCAAGTCCGCGTCCATCCGAAGAACCCGGATCGCGTCTACTGGTCCTCCACACCGGTCAAGGTCTCGAACGACGGTGGAAAAACGGCGATGAACGCCACGACCGGAGTGCACGTGGACCACCACGCCATGTGGATCGATCCGGTCGATCCTGACCGCATGATCGTCGGCAACGACGGCGGCGTAGCGGTCTCGTTCGATCAGGGCGGGAACTACGATAACGACATGGCTCTCCCGATCGGGCAATTCTACAACGTCTCGTTCGACATGGCCGTGCCCTACACCGTTTGCGCCGGCGCGCAGGACAACGGATCGTGGTGCGGCCCAAGTCGACGCAAGTCCGGCGGGATAACGAATGCCATGTGGCGCTCGGTCGGATCTGGAGACGGTTTCGTCACGATGCAGGACCCAACCGATCCCAACATCGTCTACAGCGAATCCCAGGGTGGAGCGATCGCACGGTTCAACCTCGCCACCGGCGAGCGCAGCGCTCTGGGGAAACCTCAGTGGCGCCCGATCTACCGGCGCTGGGAAGACTCGATCCTCGTCGAGCGCGGCGACACTACACAGCCGGAGACCTCGCAGCTCCGCAAACGGATCGCCGGACTGCGATCCCGTCAGGCCGCGGACTCCGCGATGCTGAGCCTGCGGTGGAACTGGAACACGCCGTTCTTCATCTCGCCGCACAACGCCAGCACGCTCTACTTCGGCGCCAACCGCGTCCTCAAGTCCACGCAACGCGGCGACGAGATGTTCCTCATTTCACCCGACCTTACTGCCCGCGACACAACGAAGATACGCATCTCGATGCGGACTACCGGCGGCATAACGCCGGACGCCACCGGCGCGGAAACCTACGCGACGATCGTCTCGCTGAACGAGTCTCCGATCCGCCCGGGCATCCTGTTCGCCGGCACGGACGACGGCAAGGTCTGGACGAGCAAGAACGACGGTGGCTCCTGGGAGGAGCTGACGGGACGCTTCCCCGGCGTCCCGTCAGGCGCCTACGTCTCCCGCATCGAACCGTCCCCGCACGATTCGCTGACCTTCTTCGTCAGCTTCGACAACCACCGAACCGGCGATTTCACTCCCTACCTCTACGCAACATCGGACTTCGGCAAGGCATTCCGCTCGATCGCATCGAACCTGCCCGTTGGTGGACCGGACTTCGTCCATGTCGTCCGCCAGGATCCCGTGAATCGCAACCTCCTCTTCCTCGGTACGGACGTGGGCGCGTACGTCTCGGTCAACCTCGGCCGATCATGGACGCGCCTTGGTACCGGCTTGCCAACGGTTCCCGTGCACGACCTGCGCATCCACCCGCGCGAACATGAACTCATTGCGGCCACGCACGGTCGCTCGCTCTGGATCCTGGACATCGCGCCACTGCAGCAGTCGTCTCCCGCCGTTGCATCTTCGGACGTCTGGCTCTATACGCCGCGCGTCGCGCAGCAGTGGGGCGAGCCACCCGTGGAAGGACAATCCACGGGTCAGAAGTTCGCGCAGGTTCCCAGTCCCGCCTATGGTGCGGATATCTGGTATCGCCTCGCCACACGCGTCCCAGGCCAAGTGAGCATCGTCATTACCGGCGTTCAGGGCGACACCCTTCGCTCGCTGAGCGGACCCGGCACCCCGGGGCTCCACAAGGTGACCTGGGATTTCCGCGGCCGCGCCCCCACTCCCGCCCCACTCTCGATCTCCGGTCGTCGCGACTCTGTCCTGATCGCCCAGCGCCTCGCTTTCGTCTTCGACTCGCTGTCCAGGGCAGGGATGGATTCTACGCTGCTCGGCCGCATTCGACGGCTCATGGAAAGTGGCGATCCGAGCGAACTCTTCGCCATGTTCGCCGGTGGCGCCGGCCCGACGGCCCGCTTCATTCCTCGTCCCGCGGAAACCGGTGGCCGCGGTGCCGGCAGCGAAGGAGGTCAGCCGGACCTCGGCATGCTGTCGCAACTGCAGGACGTCATGAAGGTGCCTGGCCATCCCAACATCAACCTCAATCCGTTCGAGGGAGGCGGCGCCGTCTCCCGCGCACCAACCCCGATCGTCGGCCCCGGCGAGTATCTCGTGACCATTTCTGCGAATGGGAAGATCCTGAAACGGACCCTGCGAGTCGAACGGGCCTCCGGCTCGGGAATCGTCAGCTCGGTCTTCGAACGATAGCCGGCAATTCGGCCCAGGAACCCATCACCGATTGCAAGCCGATGCGCTCACCTGTGACGGAAACCACCATGCATCACCCGCAAGCGAGCGGAGATCGCCTGATAGTCGCTCTGGACGTGGCGACGCGCAGTGAAGCGTTAGGCATCGTGGACCGGCTCGATGGACTCGTCACTTTCTACAAGGTCGGCTACCAGCTCTTCGTCGCCGAAGGCATGAGCTTCGTCCGCGAACTCCTCGGGCGCGGCCTGCGTGTCTTCCTCGATCTGAAGATGGATGACGTCGATGAGACGATCGCCAGCGCGGTTCGCGAGGTCGCGCGGAACAGCGTGCACCTGCTCACACTCCACGGCGGCACCGCCACGGTCCGGGCAGCCGTCGCCGGTCGCGGGAGCGCCCCGCTCCCGCAACTGCTGTCCGTGACGCTCCTCTCCAGCCTGGGAGAACAGGATCTCATCGATTTCCAGGTCGTGGGCCCGACAGCGCGGTTCAGGAACTTGCTGGAGTACGTGCTCTGGCGCGCGGAAACGGCTGTGGCGGCTGGATGTGACGGACTCATTGCCTCCGGTGAAACGATCGGAGCGGTACGAGAGCGGGTGGGACCCGGTCCGTTGATCGTCAGCCCTGGGATCCGTCCATCCGGGATTGCTGCCAATGAGCACAAACGCTCGACAACGCCATCCGCCGCCATCTCGTCCGGCGCCGACTACCTCGTCGTCGGCCGCCCTGTCAGGACCGCGACCGATCCCAGAGCCACCGTGAGTGCGATAATCGAGGAGATCGATCGCGCGACCTCGCGCCCGCTGCCGGGGTAGCACGCCGCGGGCTCTACCCCGGCAGCCAGACATCCCGTCATCTTGCTCTCCAGTCGTTCGCGGTCACACGTTCGCAGTCCGAGCCGCGACCGAGTAGCATCCTGTGTGAGTCGACTCATGTCCGTTCATTATCCCGTCTTGTCACAGATGACCCGCAGTAGCCGGAGCCGCGCAGTCCTGCTGATCGGATTCCTGTTCCTGGCGATGTCAGTGCCTGCCGCCGCGCAAGCGCAGGTTCGCAAACCGCCGCCAAGGACATCCGACAGCACCAAGACAGGAGTGGCGGCCGATACCGCGCAGAAGACCGGCGAGTCGCCCGCGTCTGTCATGGCGACCATCGCCGGCATCGTCATTGACAGTCTGCATCTCGCCCCACTGCGCGGCGCCGCCGTGTCGCTCGATGGCACATCGCGCTTTCACGTCACGGACGACCAGGGCCGGTTCAGGATCGACTCCGTTCCTGCTGGCAGCTACCGGGTCCGCGTAGAGCACGACCTTCTCGACTCGCTTGGCATTCAGATGCTGACGGAACCGTTCGCGGTTGCGGACAACGAGGCGAAGGAGCTGTCGCTGGCCATCCCGTCCGGCGAGACACTGGTCGGTGTCTCCTGCTCGGCTGCACGACGCGCGTTAGGCCCGTCAGCTATCATCGGTCGCGTGCTGGATGCCGATACCGATGCACCGGTGGACAGTGTGCGTGTGTCGTTTGCCTGGTCTGATATTTCCCTGCAGACGCTGCGTCGTGTTCCCCGAGTGCGTGACGCGGTGACCGGACGGGATGGTGTCTTCCGCATCTGTGGACTCTCCAGCCAGCTCGAAGGCGGAACGCTGCAGGCGAGCAAACAGGGCATCCTGACCTCGGAGGTCCGCGTCAATATCGAAGGACAGCCGTTGGTGATCCAGGGACTGCGCATTGGTAGCGCGGCCACGGTTTCGCGAGCGGAGTCCGATAGCGCAGCCAGGCGTGCTCGCGAGGCCGCAACCGGCCCCACGTTCAGTGCTGTCACCGTGCAGCGCGGCAACGCCTCGATCACCGGGCGCGTGCTCAATGCCAATGGCAATCCGATCGTCGGCGCGCGTGTGGACGTCGTGGGTACGCCAGGCGCGACCTTGACCAGGGCCAACGGGGAGTTCGCCATGAGCGGACTTCCGTCAGGGACTCAGTCGCTGGTCGTCAGGCAGTTGGGATATCAGCCCGTGGAGCAACCCGTGGAACTGTCGACGCGCGCTCCCGCTCGCGTAACCGTGATGATGACGAAGCCAGCCCAGGTACTCAATCCGGTCGTGGTCACCGCGGCGGCCGAGGCGGGCTTGGATCGGGTCGGCTTCAACATGCGCCGCAAGGGCAGCGGTGGCACCTTCATAACCGCGGAGGATGTCGTAAAGCGCGCGCCGACGACGCTGACCGATGTGTTCCGCACCGTGCCTGGGCTGCGTGTCGTACCCGTCGGAAACGACTACCAGATCGAGAGTTCGCGGAACGTGATGGGTGGCTGCGTGCAGTACTGGGTCGATGGTGCACCGTGGGAAGCGATGTTTCCGGGAGACGTCGACCGCCTGTATCCGCCGCAGGAGATCGGCGGAATCGAGGTCTACCAGAGCGGCACCAACACGCCGGCGCAGTTCCAGCAGGCCGGAAAGACCTCGTGCGCAGTCGTCGTGATCTGGTCGAAGACCCGGACGGAACGAGCCCCGACCGGCAGGAGATAGAGGCACTGCTAGCCGTTGACGCTAGGAGAAACCCGCTTCTTCCAGCTCCGCGGCTTCTTGCCTAACCAGAGGATCGATACCCAGATCCCTATGAGCGAGAGCGCAGTACCGCCCGCCAAGCTCAGGATCATGAGGGAATCCCTCAACGGCCTCCTATGCAGGAGCCAAGGCAGGTCGAACCCGTGCAGGAAGCTGTATCCCCACCGGTGCCAGCGTCCAATGCGATCGGACACCGACGCCACGGATCCGGTCGCCGGATCGAGATAGACCCACGTCTCGCGAGCATCGGCGAATCTGCCGAGAAGAACCGGCAGGGGACGAGGATCGGTTCGAGATGAGTAGTAGGTCTCCTGCTCCCGAACCCACCGCTTCTCGAGGAGACGCGCATCCACTGCTTGGCGGAGAGCAGTCTCCATGTCGGAGTCCGAGAACCGTTCCAGGACCAGCGGTTCTGCGCCACCGCTTCTCTCGCCATCCCCCACCGCCGACAGAAGCAGCGCTCCGCCCTCGACCTGCCTCGCGACGGCAGGCGGAATGATGAGCCGCGTTCCGCGTGCGTCACCCTTGGCCAGCCAGTAACTCCGGTCACCCATCCGACGAAGTTCAAGCTCCCGGAGCTCGAAGCTTGGCGCCAAGGTCACGAGTGCGGCGATCGCCTTCGCTGGATCCAGCGCTGGAGAACTCAGAAGCGGCCCGCCAGCCAAGCGCACCGCCGGAGACTCCGTCGGGCCGCTGTTCGGCGTGTAGCCGGGATTCACCGAAAGCATCCCGCTGAGAACCCAGGTGAACGACACCAGCCCGAAAACCAACCCAGTGTAGTGGTGCCACTTCATCCAACCTCTGTACGGACTCCAGGGAAGGTGCGGCATCGCCTTGATTGCAGCTGGCGACCGCAGATAGAGAATCCCGATCCATATTCCAGAGGCACATACGACCACGCCCAACGCCGACAATGCCACCACTACCCACTTCCACAAACCTGTGCTGCCGGGATTCCGCCGTAGCTGCGGAAGATAGAGGTAGTGGATGACGGCACCGGCAAAGGCCAGAATGCGTGCCGCCCGATCATGAACGTTGACGACATCACCACTCTGCCTGGAGATGTAAACGCTCGTGCCTGCGTCATCGCCCAGGTCGACACGATAGACGGGGAACGCGGGCGCGTGCGTCCCGGAAAGCGTCCAGACATCGGCCACGTCGAGTGTTCTGGTTTTCGGAGAGCGATCTCCCTTTTCTGCCACCGGTATGTCGCCCCCAGGGTGGTACCGGTACGCCAGGGTGACCGCCTCAGCCGGTGACACCGGAGCAACTCGGAACCCGGAGCGAGCGCTCACGGTGATCCAACGCCCACCCGGGCCACGCAGATCCCACACCGGATCATCGAGGTGACGGTGGAGGCGTACTTCCCTTACCTCCTCATGCCCCAGTCCGGCGGCTCGCGCGGCCTGTTCGACGGATATCCAGCCGTGCTCGGCCGCAAGAAGAGGCATTCGCTCTAACCTGAGATCTTCGTCGATCTGAGTTGTATATCCGGCGTACATCATGACGAAGCCGGAGACGAACCAGAGAGCCATCACGACGCACAACGCCAAGCCAAGCCACAGATGCACCTGCACCAGGAGGTGCCGGAGACGTCTCGGCAACGAACGGACGGCCGGTCGTTGGCCAGCTCGCGGGGACAATCGACCGTCTGCATCTCCGTGACGAGGCGCGTCCGCGGTCTGACCGCGGCCAGCGCGCCCGTGCCCTTCATGTTCGAAAGATTCTTGCCCCGGCACGAAGCTCATGGAGAGATGAGCGCGATGGTTGCTTCCGCAAACGCCAACAGCGACAAGATCGATCGTCAGGACCACGTGTCAAGCGCGCCCTGCCCACCTCCGGATCACACAATACCCGCACTGCCGCCTCTCGGCATCCGCATCGACGCCATGGCACGGACCGTCCTTGTACCGGACGTGCCTTGCGCTCGCGATCGTGCCTAACGTCTTTCCTCGTCGACGCTCGTCAGGTGGCTCACTCCCGCCCTGATGTCGTACACGCAGCGCACCGCCTGCTGCGGAACACTGTCCCTTGAAACCAGCAGATCCACATCGTACCGACCAGTGCCCCTGAACACCGCAGCGCCAATGTCGATCACGTGCCAGCCCTCATTCCGGGCGTACTGGAGACACTCGCGACGTGCCTCGCGTCTACCCCCTTCCGTACTCCTAATCGCGGACAGGCATGCCGCCATGGGCAACACGATGAGGGCGAACGAACCTCGCCACGACACCCGACGTCCAACGCGGCCGACTCCTCGTGCGCCAACAGGCGCTGCCATGACCGCCGGCGGCGTCTCGATGATCTGCGCCGACCGGTCCGACGGGCCGTGTCGCCCGCTTGGATCTCTCGCGATGAGGGATCGAGGCACGAGCGCCACTCAGGTGACCGGGATACCCGTGCGCACCTCCGGCACATCGACGCCCGGAACCGATTGGTCGTCGTGCGGTAGCCCCTCCGGGATACGCCGATTCGCAGGCTGGAGTCTCGACTCTCCGTCGGAGAAGGGCTCCATGTGCACCAGCACTCCAACCACGGCCGGCACGGCAGCGCGTATGTTCGACTTGACCTTGCCGCTCACTATGTGAGCATCGTGGAGTGAAAGATCCGGATCCGCCTGCACGTGCAGGTCCGCGTAGTAACGCGCGCCGGCGCGCCGTATCCGCAGCTTCTCCACCGACTGGACGTCGGAGACGCCTAACGCCGCAAGCTCTACCCGCACCAGTAGGTCGGGCGAAGGCGCGCGATCCATCAGATCCTGAACTGCGGGTCGCAGCAGGCGGACACCGTTGAACGCGATCACGGCCGCGGCGACGAGGGCGCCCCAATCGTCCGCGGACTCCCAACCAGCGCCTTTCCACAACGCGACGCCAATGCCGACGCCAGCGGCAAGAGAGGTGATTGCATCGCTTCGGTGATGCCATGCATCGGCCTTGACCACCGGGCTTCCGGTCTCGTCGCCCACGTGGAAGATCCGCCGGAACATCGTTTCCTTGATGATTACCACGACGACCAGCACGCCTAACGTGAACGGTGCCGGCGCATGATGAGGCGTGCGGATCTCGCGGATCGCTTCGATCGAGATCCCGGCTGCCGCACCCAGCAACAACAAGGCGACCACGGCGGCCGCCAGCGATTCGGCCTTCCCATAGCCCCATGGATATTCCTCATCCGCTTCGCGCGAGGCGATGCGCAGGCCACCCCACACGACTGCAGATGAAAAGATGTCCGCCGTGGACTCGATCGCATCCGCCACGAGCGCATACGAATGACCCAGCACTCCCGCCACCAGCTTGACGGCCGCCAGCATGGCATTGGCAAGAAGACCGACCTGAGCCGCACGGATGCCACGAGAACTCGGGCTGTTCATGGTGTGGCTGTCGTGGATCCAGTACTCACGGGCAAGACGGTCGTTGGCGACCAATGCACGCTGTCCGATCGTGGGCTGCCGCGCAAGCCTTTGACAGGCGCCGGTCGCCCGGAGTCGTTTCGCATCGTCCGTCTCCGCACCAAGTTTCCGTGATAGATCCCAGCCGAGGTTCCAGCATGCGAGTCCAGCTCGCCACCATTCTGCTCCTCCCACTTCTCCCCGTCACGCTGCTCGCCCAGGGCACCGTCACGGGCACGAAGGGCTTCTATCGTTTCCCAGCGGTAAGCCACGAAACGGTGGTCTTCGCTGCCGAGGGCGACCTGTGGTCGGTGCCACGCAAGGGAGGGCTCGCGCACAGGCTGACCAGTCACGCCGCCGAGGAAACGGATCCGACTATCTCGCCCGACGGAAAGACGCTCGCCTTCACAGGACGCTACGAGGGGCCAGCTGCGCTCTACACCGTGCCTCTGTCGGGTGGTACTCCCACGCGCTGGACCTTCGACGGCGACCAGTCGATCGCAACCTCGTGGACGCCGGACGGCAAGCTCGTCTACCGCACGACGCACTACTCCGGAATCCCCAAGTCGGCGATGGTCCAGCTCGATATCGCCACTGGCTCGCGCACCCTCATCCCGCTCGCAGGCGCATCCGAAGGATCGTACGACGCCAGCGGCCGCACTCTCTACTTCTCACGCCCCGGCTTCCATGGAAACGTCACCAAACGCTACACGGGTGGCACGGCGCGCCAGATCTGGAAGTTCACCGCCGGCGCCGCCGAAGCAGTGCAGCTGACAGGGAATGACTACGCGGGCGAAAGTCATTCGCCGATGTGGTACGGCGGTCGCGTCTATTTCGTGACGGACAAGGATGGCCAGATGAACATCTGGTCAATGAAGGAAGACGGAACCGATCGGAGGCAGATCACGCACCACCTCGGCTGGGATGTTCGCGATCCTTCGCTCGGCGACGGTCACATCGTCTACCAGCTCCAAGCGGATCTCTGGGATCTCGACATCGCCACCGGACAGACACGAACGGTCGACATAACGCTCGCCTCCGATCTGGATCAGCTCAGAGACAACTGGGTCAAGGATCCAATGACGTACCTCACCTCCGCGCATCTGTCTCCCGATGGCGACCGCGTCGTGTTGACTTCGCGCGGACGCGTGTTCGTAGCCCCGGTCAAGGGAGGACGCTTCGTGAGAGCCACGCGCAAGGACAGCGTGCGCTATCGCGACGCGGTCTTTGGCGCCGATGGCACGTCGCTCCTCGCGCTCAGCGACGAAACCGGCGAACTGGAATGGGTACGCCTCCCCGCCAACGGCGTGGGCCCCGATCAGCCGCTCACACGACGCGGATCGATCCTGCGCTTCAGCGGCTACCCATCGCCCGATGGCAAGTGGCTGGCCTGGGACGACAACAACCGCGACCTCTGGGTCATGAACGTCGCCAGCGGCGAGATGAAGAAGATCTCCGAAAACCGCCAGGGAATCGGGTCGATCGCCTGGTCGCCCGACGGGCGCTGGCTCGCATTCCAGATGACGGCCTTGAACTCGTTTCAGCAGATCAAACTGTACGGCATCGAGTCGGGTCGGAGCGTGGCTCTTACGTCCGACCGCACCAATTCGACCTCACCCGCGTGGGATCCGAAGGGCGACTTCATCTACTTCCTGTCGGATCGCAACCTGCGCACGCTCGTCGGCGCACCATGGGGAAACCGCCGGCCCGAACCCTACTTCGACAAGGAAATCGAGCTCTACCAGGTGGCCCTTCGCGCCGGTCTCCGCTCGCCGTTCCTCGCCGACGATGAACTCCACAAGCCCGTAGCTGCAACACCCTCGCCCGCACCAAGCACTCGCGGTGACAGCAGCGTGAAGCCGGTCAGCATCGACCTGGATGGGCTTCCACTCCGCATTCGACGCGTCCCGATCGCCTCGGGCAATTACAACACACTCCTAATCAACACCGAGGCCATCTTCCTTACCTCGCGCGGTTCTGGCGCTGACGCAAAGACCGACCTCGTGGCGCTCAAGATCGGCAACGACAAGCCCGAGGCAATCGTCGTCGCTGACGACATCCGCTCGGCCGAGCTCTCGGCGAACGGGAAGAAACTCCTCGTGCGCAAGGGAAACGCGCTCCATGTCATGGATGCGCGCGCGGCGAAGGTCGCCAACATTGCCGACTCCCGACTCGACCTCAGCGACTGGAGCTTCGACATCGACGTGCGAGACGACTTCCGGCAGATCTTCATCGATGCCTGGCGCCTCGAGCGCGACTGGTTCTACGATCCCGGCATGCACGGCGTCGACTACCAGGCCGCGCTCGACAAGTACGCGCCGCTGGTGAAACGGATCACCACGCGAGCCGAGCTGAGTGACCTGATCGGATGGGCCGTCGGCGAACTGTCCGCGCTCCACACGTCCGTCGGTGGCGGCGATCTGCGTCGCGGGGAGGATCAGATCCAGGTTGCATCGTTAGGTGCACGCCTCTTCCGCGACTCCGCCAGGAGCGGCTACCGCATCGACTACATCTACCAGAGCGATCCGGATTATCCCGCGGAGCGTTCGCCGCTGGCGGACCCCGACCTCGGCGTGAAAGCCGGTGACGTCATCATCGCCGTGAACGGCCAGCGCACCATCGAGGCGCGAGATGTCGGTCAGCTTCTGCGTAACCAGGTTGGGAAGCAGGTGCTGCTGACCCTGGCCACTGCCACGGGGAACAGAGACATCGTCGTGCAGCCCGTCGGCAACGAACAGAACCTGCGCTACGCCGACTGGGAATACACTCGACGACTTGAAACCGAAAAGAAGGGCGATGGCCGAATCGCTTACCTGCATCTGCGGGCGATGGGCGGCAACGATATCAACCAGTTCTATCGCGAGTTCACGCCTGTCTTCGACAAACAAGGCCTCATCCTCGACATGCGACAGAATCGCGGCGGCAACATCGACTCCTGGGTTCTGGAAATGCTGATGCGGAAAGCGTGGATGTACTGGCAGGACCGCGTCGGTGAGCCGTACTGGAACATGCAGGGGGCCTTCCGCGGCCACATGGTCATGCTCGTCGATCAGGAGACAGCCTCCGATGGCGAGGCCGTCGCCGAAGGGTTCCGCCGCTTGGGGCTTGGCGTGGTGATCGGGGCGCGGACATGGGGAGGAGAAATCTGGTTGAGTGGCGTGAACACGCTGAGCGACGGCGGCGTTGCCCGCGCGCCGATGTCCGGCGTATACGGCGCCGAGGGCAAGTGGCTCATCGAGCAGGAAGGCGTGCAACCGGATATCGTCGTCGACAACCTTCCGCACGCGACCTTCCGCGGAGAGGATGCGCAGCTCGATGCGGCGATCGCCTACCTCAGGAAGAAGATCGCCGAGGATCCGCGGCCCGTGCCGAAGCCACCGCCGTATCCGAGGAGGGCGGGCAAGATCATCCCGTAACTGCCACGTCCCGTATCGGCCATTCGTGAAGAGGACGGACGGGATTGCTGTACGGCGTGGATCGCGGCAGCGTGACCGTCAGGTACATCTGGCCCACTACTCTCCAGAGGAAGAAGACATGGCGCACGACGTTTCATTTGAGATCCCTACCCGTGACCTCGGCAAGGCCGACGTCACGTTTCACGTCAAGAAGAACCTGGCCAAACTCGGCACGCTTGCGGTCTCCAAGGGCGCCGTCGTGTGGTTCCCGAAAGACCATTCATACGGATACAAGATGGATTGGACTGCCTTTGATGCCCTGATGCGGCAACACGGGACCAAGGGTCCCGAGAAGCGCTAGCGCGAACACTTCACCGCACGCGGCCAACGCGCCCGTACACCAGCCGGATTGCCGCCAAGTCTCCCCTTGGCGACACCTCGCCCACACCCACCAGCGCCATGACCGATCGCAGTATACCGCCTAACGGTTCATCTGCCCTCCGGCACCTGACATCGCTGTACCTGAGGGTTGCCCTCGGCATCGCGTTCCTGTCGGCCGTCGCCGATCGGTTCGGGCTCTGGGGATCGCCCGGGAGCCGCTACGCGGCGTGGGGCGACTTCACCCAGTTCA
Source organism: Gemmatimonadaceae bacterium (assembly GCA_019186945.1). Lineage (GTDB taxonomy): Bacteria > Gemmatimonadota > Gemmatimonadetes > Gemmatimonadales > Gemmatimonadaceae > JABAQJ01. Next base: position 59,330 of record JABAQJ010000008.1, on the reverse strand, counting down.
CGCAATACACGGCGCAGCTGAATCCCTGGGCACCACCGGGCCTGATCTCAACCCTCGCTGTAACGGCGACGATCGCCGAAATCGTTCTTGGAACAGCTCTCCTCGTCGGGATCTTCACCTGCCGAGCGGCGCTGGCCAGTGGCGTGCTACTGTCCCTGTTCGCCGTGGCCATGACGATCGGCACAGGGATCAAATCGCCGCTCGACGCTTCCGTCTTCACCGCGGCCGCTGGCGCGTTCGCGCTCGCTCTGCTGGGACCCGGCCCGTGGAGCGTGGACGGTCTTCGCACGAAAGGTGGCGGATAGCGTGCCCGTGGCCGCCCGACAACGACACACCCGGCAGAGTAGCGCCGCCTACCGGTATGTATCGTCGGTGGAGCGGCTGGCGGCCTGACTTGCTCGGGGTACTATCCGGGCGTTTCATTCCGCTACGTGCATCGACCGGGACTCGACGTGAACAGCGCGACCAGGTTGCCGGACGGCGCCCATTCCCTGGCGTGGAGGTGAACATGCCCGGTACGACTGAGGTTGTCGTTCGATTGCTGATGGCTGCGCTCCTCGGCAGTGCCGTCGGGCTGGAACGCGAGCGCCTGCTCTGGGTGGCGGGACTCCGGACGCACATGCTGGTGTGCGTCGGATCGGCGCTCGTGATGCTGGTATCGGCCTTCGGGTTCGCGGACGTCCTTGGCCAGCCTAACGTGGTACTGGATCCGTCGAGAGTCGCGGCACAGGTCGTCAGTGGGATCGGCTTTCTTGGCGCCGGCACGATCCTCCTTCGCAACGACGTCATTCACGGCCTCACCACGGCCGCGAGTCTCTGGACAGTCGCGGCGATCGGATTGGCTGTCGGCGGTGGCCTGTACGTGCCGGCGGTCGCCGCCACGGTCCTAATCCTGTTGATCCTTGTGGGACTCAAGCCACTGGAGAACCGGCTGCATGCCGATCGCCGGAAACTGCGTTCGTTGCGCGTGGAGATCGATCCGAGCCGGATCGACCGCGACGCGATCGAGGCAACGCTGCAACGCGGCTCGGTCAAGGTGCGACAGATGGACTCCATCACGAGCCCGAACCGTGACCATCGGACCCTTCAGTTCCTGTTGACGGCCGATTCCTCCGAGGAACTCGAACGGCTGTCCGACGCCTTGCGGGCAATGAGCGGCGTCATCGACACCAGGGTGGGACAGGTTTGATTTTCGAGTGTGCCATGGCGTCGCCGGATCCGATGTGGCTGCAAGCTGATGTCAAGTACGCGGGCACCGACGGATCAGCGCCAAAGCGTCGCAGCGACGGATCGCGCGGAACGCTCCGATGATCGAGCGCCTCACCGGTCTGCTGCAGGCTCTGGCTGCCCCTGCGAACGAACAGGTCGACCGCTATCCGGAACTGACGAGCAGAGCGGAGCAGATCGCTCTCGACTATTGCGACGCCTTTCGCCTGGTGTGCGACTGCCCGCAGTTGATCCTGACGACAAAGCAACGGCGCGCGCTCGATGCCGTGGCTGAAACGCTGGACAGCTTGAGTGTGCCTGGCAGCGCGACGCTATGGTCCGAATACGCCATCCGGACGTCGCCACGATGGAAGACGATCCGTCGCCTGGCGATGGAGGCGCTACGGGCGCTGGGGCAGTCCACGGACCCATCGGTTGCAACGCAAGATCGATGACATGCCAATGGCATCGAATTGATCGAACGGGCGTCACCGGCGTCATGATCGTCGCCATACTCCAGTGCGGTGCAGGCGTGCCGTAGTGCGCACGCCTGCACCGGAGTTTCATCGCGTGCAGCGCACGCAGTAGCGCGTGGCTGGCATCACCTCCAGCCGCTCGAACGGAATACGATCCGCGCAACCCGCACAGACGCCGTACGAACCGTCGTGAATCCGCTCGAGCGCCTGCAGGAGATCGTGCTGTACATCGGATGTCGCACCCGGCGTGAGGGTGCGCTCCACGCGCGCGTACTCGCGCCGCAGTTCCCGCGCGAGCGCTGCGAGCTCGTCATGGGTAAGCGTGTGCATCATGGTTGCCTCAAGCATAGAGCCCCCGGAGTTTTTGCACCTCAGCCACCCGGCCGATGCCCAGCATGTATGCTGCTGTCCGCATCGAAACCTCGTGCTGGTGTGCGAGCTGAAGAACCTGCGTAAAGGCACGCCGCATCACTTCGGCGAGCCGCGTGTCCACGGTGGCAGCGTCCCAAGCGTATCCGCTGCGGTTCTGCACCCACTCGAAGTAGCTGACGGTCACACCGCCGGCGTTGGCCAGGATGTCCGGTACGACAAGCACGCCCTGCGCATCGAGTACCGCGTCCGCCTCCGCTGTGGTCGGCCCGTTTGCACCCTCACAGACCACTCGTGCACGCACTGTATGCGCGTTGTGCGACGTGATCGCGTTCTCCACCGCAGCCGGCACAAGGACGTCGACATCCAGCGCGAGCAGTTCATCCGGGGCGATCACGTCGCCATACGGACAACCATCCAACGTGCGCTGTCGTCGTGTCCAATTCGCCAGCTGGGTGATGTCGAGTCCTCGATCGGAGTGTAATGCGCGCGTGTGGTCGCTCACGGCAACGACGCGAGCGCCCGCCTGAGCGAGCAGACGCGCCGCTGCGGCGCCAACCTTGCCGAAGCCCTGCACGGCAACTGTCGCCCCTTCCAATCGCTGGCCGAGCTGCATCAGGGCCGCTTCGGCCGTCAGCATCACCCCTCGACCGGTCGCGTCGGCACGACCGATGGAACCTCCGAGCAGCAGTGACTTGCCCGTCACCACCGCTGGCGAAGTGTGACCGGCGTGCATGGAATACGTGTCCAGCAACCACGCCATCACTTGCTCGTCCGTACCGACATCGCTTGCGGGAACGTCGGTATCGGGACCGAGAAACGGCATCAGCGCCGACGTATATCGGCGAGTTAAACGCTCCTTCTCCCGCGGCGATAGAGCGAACGGATCGCAAAGGACTCCACCCTTGGCGCCACCGAACGGAAGATCGACCACGGCACACTTCCACGTCATCCACGCAGCCAGCGCCCGCACCTCGTCAGGCGTGACGGCACTGTCGTATCGGATGCCGCCCTTGCCAGGCCCTCGCAGCGTGTTGTGTACGACGCGATAGCCCGTGAACACCTCGATGCGGCCGTCGTCCATTTCCACCGGCAGGGCAACCGTGACCTCTCGTTCGGGCTGGCGAAGAATCCGGTCGATGCCCGGGTCCAGATCCAGTTCGATGACCGCGCGCTCGTAACGCGCAAGCATCGCCTGCATGGGATTGGTCTCCTGCGTCAGGTCGGGCGCTACGGTCGGTGGGAGCGTGGTCGTACTCATGCGGCTGGCTCCGGTTCAGGGTTGCGGAGGGAAACGGTGACGGCGTGCACGCGCTGCGCGAGCTCGAGTGCAACGGCATGCCAGATCCACGTGGGAAGTGGAAAGCAGAAACCCTTCCCGTCCTCGGAAAGCGAGATGTCCGGGGCTGTAATCAGCTGAGTCGGTGTTGGCGAGCGGCGCATCTCATGCCAGTCGCGAAGCACGCGCTCAGCGGCTTCCGATGCCGCACGCGCCGCCTCCGCGTCGGGGAAACCCTCGAAGGCAATGCGACCGGGAACGATGTGGCCGAGTCGGTTCGGCCCAGAGGTGAGCGTCCAGCCCGCCTCGGCCTGCCGCTCGAGGCGCAGGTACGGCATGCGATACTCCAATGTTTGGATGAAAACGGCGACCGCCCCACGTGCGCGGTCGGCAGGTGGGGCGGTCTCGCGGTGACCGTGGAGGTCACCGGGTCCAGGGAGGCGCTGCTATCCGCCGCGCGATGTAACGGACGTGCATCCCCGGCCCAAGCGAGACCGCGCGCAGAGGCGCAAGTCGGACACTCGGGTCTTGTGCGTGGCGGGGACGGGCGTCAGCGGCATGATACCATAATAGACGGCACCGTGAGGAAGTCAATCGGGGTATCCCGCGCACTGTGAGCGCCATGCCTAACGCACACACCCACGATGCGTTCTGCCAGTGTCGGCCATGCCAGTGGCGCTGCGGCAAGACGTTGCAAGTCAATGGATTGCGCACCAGAGACCTGACCGACCGCGTTGCCAACGCCCCCAACCTCCGCACCGCTCGATCAGTATTATCAAGGAAAATGGCTTGATTATTCTTCCCTGGCAGGACACCTTTCGCGGACCCGGTTACGCACCATCGTCACCCCGGTTGGCGCCCGCACGAAATGACTCGATCCGACGTGCCGCTGATGAAGGCAAGGCTTCGCTCCTTGCTCGATGCCCTCAAGCATCGCGGCCGAGCAACCGTGCCGGAACTGGCCGGCGATCTCGACCTGAACATCGAAACCGTACGGGCCCACCTTCGCACGCTCGAGCGACGGGACTTGGTGCGCCGCGATGGAACGCAGCGGCAGGGTCCGGGGCGACCGGAGAACGTCTTCGTGCTCACAGCCGCTGCCGAGGCGCTTTTTCCGCAAAGGGAGGGCGAGATTCTGCAGGCGCTGACTCGATTTCTCGTCAACCGTGGACAGACGTCGCTCCTGCGCACGTTTTTCCGCGAGCATGCGGTGACGCGCCGGGAGAACGGCCTTGCTCGTGTCGTTGGACTCGCTGGCCGGAAACGTGTACGCGAAGTCGTCCGCATCTTCGATGAAATGGGCTTCATGCCGGTGCTGGAGGAGCATGGCACCGGCCTGCGCCTGTGTCACTGTCCACTGCGCGGCCTGGCCGAAGCCACGGACCTGCCCTGTCGCGAAGAGATCGGCTTGCTCCGGGAACTTCTTGGCGGACCCCTGACGCGCGTGACACACATGCCTAACGGCGATGTCGCGTGTTCCTATCGCATGGATGCCGAATCATGATCAGCGAAGCTGATGTGCGGGCTGCGCTCGCCGACGTGCAGTATCCGGGCTTGCGGCGCGATATCGTTTCGCTGGGGATGCTGCGGTCGGTAGCGGTGCGTGACGGACGTGTGCACGTCTCGCTCACGGTTTCCACCGAACGCGAAGACGTGCCCGATTTGCTGCGCAGCGCCGTCGTCGAGCGCCTGGCGCGAGCAGGGGCCGTGCGCACCGAGGTACAGTTGCTCACGCCGGAGCGACGCCCTGCCGCACCGGACCCGTGGAGCAAGCAGGGTCGGCTTCGGAAAGTGCGTTCCGTGATCGCTGTGGGCGCGGGAAAAGGGGGAGTCGGCAAGAGCACGGTCGCAGTGAATCTTGCGCTCGCGCTGCGCGAAACAGGCGATCGCGTAGGTATCCTCGATGCCGATATCTACGGCCCTTCGGTCCCCGTCCTGCTGGGTTTGGAAGACGGCGCTTCGCGCACGCGGATGACGCCGGACAAACACATAGTGCCGCTGGAGGCACATGGCCTCTCAGTGATCTCCTTTGGCTTCTTTCTGAGCGCGGAGTCCCCAGCGGTTTGGAGGGGACCGATGGTCAGCAAGGCTGTGACACAATTCGCGCGAGGCGTGGAGTGGCCAGAACTCGATGTGCTCGTGGTTGACCTCCCACCGGGCACGGGCGATGTGCCGCTGTCCCTCGCGCAGGCCGTCGTTCTCGACGGCGCGGTCGTGGTCACGACACCGCAGCGTCTGGCAACGCTCGAAGCGGCCAAGGCAGTCGACATGTTTCGCACGCTGAACGTCCCGGTACTCGGCGTAGTCGAAAACATGAGCCGATCGACGTGCGCGTGCGGTCGCCATTCGCATCCCTTCGGAGCTGGTGGAGGCGATCGGCTGGCGACCACGGCTGGGATTCCGCTGCTCGGCGAGTTGCCCTTCGCGGATGGGGTTGTGGAGGGAAGCGATCACGGTGATCCAACCATGATATCTGCCCCGGCGACGGAGTACGCGATCGCCATGCGGCGCGTAGCCGATGAAGTACGCGAAGCGCTCGACCGAGCGAGACCCATGCTGGAAACGGCGTGACTGTTCCGTCCCTGCGCACTGGAGCGCCACCACTTCGCCTTCCAGGCGAACACTTCATCGCCGCGCTCGCGTTTCTGATCGTGGGCGCCGCGGGGCTGTGGCGCATCGCGCCCGAACTGTCCAACGGCGCGTATCCGGCCGCTCAGGTCGTCGCAGTCACGCACCTGTTCACGCTGGGCTGGATCACGACGTCGATCATGGGCGCGCTCTACCAGTTTCTCCCGGTAGCGCTCAACCAACCGATCGCGTCGGAGCGCCTCGCCCACGCGACTTTCGGCCTGCATGTGGCCGGCGTGGCGCTGATGGTGACGGGCATTGGCGTACACCATGCGACGACGCTCGGCGTTGGCCTGGTTCTGTTAGGCACGGGAATCGCGATATTCATCGGCAATCTGGGTGTGACGCTTCGGCGTGCCGCTCGACGCGAGCTGACGTGGTGGTCGCTGTGCCTGGCGGCAACCTTTCTGGCAATCGCTTTTCTCGTCGGCCTTGCGTTGGCGATCGGTCGCTTCACGGGTTTCCTTGGAGCGGGCCACGACCTCGCATTGCGGGTGCACCTCCATGCGGGGCTTTTCGGTTGGGTCATGCTCGTCATTGTGGGCGTATCGCATCGGTTGCTGCCGATGTTTCTGCTGAGTCACGGCGGCAGCGAGCGATTTGCCCGGTGGGCGGTCCTGCTGATCGCATCCGGAGCGGCGCTCCTCACTGTCTTTCACCATCTCGCAGTGCTCGGGAGGGAATTGCCGGTGGTGTTGCTGGCGGCAGGTCTGGTCGCTTGGGTAGTGCAGGCGCGCGTCTTCTTCCGCCACCGTCATCGTCCGCAACTCGACGCGGGCCTGCGGTTGAGCGCGATCGCCATCGCGCTGCTCGCACTGACGCCCCTCGTGCTTGGACGGTTCTTGTTTCCCGGAGTCTCGGCATCCGCCCGCACGCTCTACGGCGGCCTGATCGTGGCCGGCTGCGCCCTGTTCGTGGCCGCCCAGTACTACAAGATCGTGCCGTTCCTCATTTGGAACCGGCATTTCGGCCCACTCGCCGGCACTCGGCCGCTACCGCGCGTTGCCGATCTGTACGCGGCCAAAGAAGCGACCGTCGCGATCGCGATGCTCGCCGCCGGTGCAACAGCGGTGCTCGCGGGGATCTCGACAGGAGCCGCGGGCGTCGTGCGCATCGGCACATTCCTTCTCATGGCTGGAGCGTTGGTCGAGGCACGCCAGCTATGGGGCGTATCGCGGAGGCGACCATGAGCGAGACCAAGCCCCAACCCTCGGAATCCCTGCTGCGCGACACGCTCCGAACAGTGATCGATCCCGAGATCGGGCTCGATATCGTGACAGTCGGTCTCGTCTACGATATCGAGTTCACAGACGGTGTCGTCCGCGTGACTTACACGCTCACGACGCCGGGCTGCCCGATGGAGCAGCATATCTCGAACGGCATCGTTCGCGCTCTCTCCATGGTACCCGGTGTGGATGACGTCGACCTCAACCTCGTCTGGGATCCGCGATGGCATCCCGGCATGCTCCAGGAGGATGTATGGTGAATCCCGTCGTTGACTCCTTCCCTCTGGCTCTGCAAGTAGTCGATCCAGCGACGATCGTTGAAGCCGACGTCCGCGAAGATCTGCGTGCGGGTCGCGAACCGTTCCAGCGGATCATGGCAGCACGCGCGGAGGTGCCCGAGTTCGGTGCGCTGATCGTGCGCGCGACGTTCGAACCGGCTCCACTGTATCGGGTGATGGGAAAGGCAGGATGGGCGCACCATACCGAGCATCTGGCAGACGACGACTGGCGCGTGTGGTTCTATCGCGAAATCCCCGTGCTCGACGTGCGCGAAATGGAACCGCCAGAGCCACTCGCACACACGCTGAATGCAGCCGCGGCGCTGCCGCCCGGCGGTGCGCTCGTCCAGCTCAACGTCCGCGTACCGAAGTTCCTGCTCCCAAAGTTGACGGACCAGGGCTTCAGCTACCACACGCGTGAGGTGTCGCCGGATCGCGTGCATGTTCTTATCAAGCGCCCTTCGGCGCCAGCTTCCGATAACCTCAACGAGGAGAGCCCAGCCCATGTCTGATCCAAGAACCCTCGACGTACGCGTCATTCCGCCTCGCGAGAAGCATCCGACGATCTTTCAGACGTTCGACGCGCTCACGCCGGGCGAGTCGTTCGTCCTGCTGAACGACCACGACCCGCGACCGCTGCGCTACCAGTTCGAGGCCGAGCACGAAGGTCAGTTCGGGTGGAGATACCTGGAGCAGGGGCCGGCCGTCTGGCGTGTCGAGATCTCGAAGGTGTCCGCGTAATGCTCACCGCGCTGAGCTCGGCCGCAGCGCCGCGAGCGTCGCTCGATGAACTTCTGGTCGGGCTCGCGCGACACGGACTGACCGCCCTGGAGCTTCGGCTTGGAGACGGTCACGCGATTGGCGCCGTCGATACCGATGCCGCTGTTGCGGCGGCGGCGCGGCTCGCCCGTGAGAACGTTCGCGTCGTCGGGTTGCTCGATCGCGGTGGCGCGATGACGGAATCGCTTCCACGCGTGGTGGATACATTGCGGACGCGGTGGCTGCTCGATGGTGCGTTGCCACTGGGCACGCGCCTTGAGTGCGCCGACCGCGCGGACGCTGCTGGGATGCCCGTGGCGCTGGTCGTGCGCGGTCCGGACGCCGCGGCCGAGGCGCGTGACGTCCGCAGCGCCGGCCATTCCGTCGTCTGGGAAGCCCATCCCGCTCAAGCGCCCCTTGGCGCGCTTTGCGATCGTATTCTGGAGGCGAGCGATGACATGCTGGTTGGCGTGCGATTGTGCGGGGGCGGACCCGAAGGCACGTTGCACGAGGGACGCGGGATCGGTGCGGTCGTCGGACGTCTCGTCGTCGCCGGCTTCAACGGCGCCCTGACGCTGGCGCCGAGCGACCGGAAGTATCATGTGTTATGGGAAACGTGGATCGGCCGTCGCGGTGGCTGGGGTTGCGGAAGCAAGGTCACCGAACCGATCGAACAGCTACAACGAACCGCGTCGATCGCGGAGGACATCGCATGACCGACATTGTGCCGCTGGACATCCGGCCCGTCGAACCGAAAGACCGGTTCGAACGCATCATGGGAGCGTACGAGGCGCTGCCCGTGGATTCCACACTCGATCTCATAGTCGATCATGACCCGAAGTGCATGTACTACACGCTGCGGGCCACTCAGGGCGAGGGTACGTTCCGCTTCGAATACCTCGACGAAGGACCGGAGGTGTGGCGCGTACACGTCCGTCGGCTCAAGCACGGGACCGAACGGCAGGCTGCTGAGGCGTAAGCGAAGCTCGCTATCCTGACGTCTTGTTGTAAAGGCGGACGGCGAGGGCCAGCACGGCGAGTCCGGCCACTCCAAGCCCTGCCAGCATCGGCCACACGGTCTCGAACCCTGCCCCGCGCACGAGTACCGCGCGCATCACCCACACGAAGTGACGTACGGGCGTAGCTGCTCCCACCATCTGCGCCCAGGACGGCATGGACTCGATCGGGGTGAACATGCCGCTCATCAGCAGATAGATCATCAGCAGAAAGAACGACACGAACATCGTTTGCTGTTGCGTGCGTGTGATGGTGCTCACGAACAAGCCGATGCCTAGCGCTACCGTGAGGTAGATCCCGGCGCCGACCATCACCACCCAGACGGGACCGCGAATCGGGATGCCGAAGAGGAGTTTCCCGACCGCGAGCCCCACCGCGAAAATGACCAAGCCGGCAATCCAGGCGGGGATCAGTTTTCCGGCGATGAACTGCGTCTTGGTCAGCGGTGTGACATTCAGCTGTTCCAGCGTGCCGAGTTCGCGCTCGCGCGCCACGTTCTGAGCCGTGACGAGCGTCCCGATGATCGTTATTAGCGAGACCAGGATCGCCGGCACCATGTAGTGCTTGTAGTTGCGCGTGGCGTTGAACCACGCGCGCGGCCGCACCTCCATGCCGCCGGCACGGATCGTCGCGCTACGGTCACGAGCGAAGTCGGCGATGATCGCCTGCGCGTACCCGCCCACCAGTCCAGCCACCGCGCCTTCTTCGGCATTGAGCGACAACTGAACCTGGGCGCGCCGGTCTCGAACCAGCTCCTCCTCGAACCGCGGCGGAATGTGGAGGATCATCGACGCCCGTCCCTCGACGAGGTCGCGCTCCGCCTCGTTGGGTGAGGCGGTGACCCGCTCCACACTGAATTGGCGTCCGCCAGTGAGCCGATCGGCGAGCGCAACGGAACTGGTCGTGCGATCCTGATCGACCACGGCCACGGAGGTCTCCTGAATCGAGAACGTGGCGGCATTCGACAGCACGAGCAGCTGCACGATCGGGACCATCAGCATCTGTGCGAGCGTCGCCTTGTCGCGCACGATCTGGAGGAACTCCTTCCAGACGAGAAAACGGAGCGCTCGCATGGCCCTAGCCGAGCCTCACGGCCAGGCGTCGGATGCCGGCGATGAGGAACACGGCGGTAATCGAAGCCAGAATCAGCGTCTCTCTCCACAGTTCGGCAAAGCCCGCGCCCTTGAGCATGATCCCGCGTGCGATGACTACAAACCAGCGCGCAGGGACGACGTTCGAGATGATGCGGAGCGGGGCCGGCAGTGCCGCGATCGGAAAGATGAATCCCGACAGGAGCAGCGTCGGCAGCATCAATCCGGCGAGCGCCGCGAGCGTCGCCACTCGCTCCGTATTCGCGCTCGTGGAGATGAGGATCCCCATCGACAGCGCTGTCAGGATATACAGGAGCGACTCGATGAGCAGCAGCAACGGACTTCCCCGCAGAGGGACGTGGAAAACGACTTGCGACACCGCAAGCACAAGAATCACGTCCAGGAATCCAAGGACGACGTACGGCGCCAGCTTCCCGATCACTACCTGTGCCGGCCGCAACGGCGACACGAGAAGCATTTCCATCGTTCCCATCTCCTTCTCGCGCACGATCGTGATAGCGGTCATCAGCGCCGAAACGATCACCAGGACGTAGGCCACGAGCCCAGGCACGAACAGGTTGACGCTCTCCAGCGTCGGGTTGAAGCGCATGCGGGTGGCGATATCGATTCTCGCGGGGCGGAGTGCCTGCGGAACGTCGGCGACCTGGCCAACGAGTCGCTCGGCCTCCCACCGGCGGAGGATCGCCAGCGCATCTGCCTCCATGATCCCGCCCGAGTTGGGATCGGAGCCGTCCGTGACCACCTGTACCGGTACTCGTTCGCCGGCCCCGAGTCGTTGGGCAAACATCGGCGGGAAGATGACTGCCTGCCGCACGCTGCCATCGCGGAACCGCGATTCGAGCTGGTCAACGTGTGTTACGGTTCCCTGAACGGCGAAGGTCTCGCCATCGGCGGTGAATCGCGCCCGGATCGACGCCGTTGCGGCGTCCGGCGCCGGCTCCACGAACGCGACGCGGATGCCGCGCACGTCCGATCGCACGGCGTACCCGAAGAGGAGTACCTGCGAGACCGGCATGCCGATGAGAATGAGCAAAGTCTGCCAGTCCCGCAGGATGTGACGGACTTCCTTCGCGACAAAACCGGCAAACGCGCTCACTCGGACGCTCCCGGACGCGTTAGGCGCAGGAAGAGGTCGTCCAGCGTCGCTGCTCCGGCGTTCCGCTTGACGTCTGTGGGCGTACCGTATGCCGCAATGCGGCCGTCCACCATGATGGTCAATCGGTCGCAGTACTCGGCCTCATCCAGATAGTGCGTCGTGACGAGCACCGCCGTACCCGCGGCAGCCGTCTCGTAGATCAGCTCCCAGAACTTGCGACGCGTGATCGGATCCACACCTCCGGTGGGCTCATCCAGGAATACCACGGAAGGCCTGTGGATCAGTGCCACCGAAAAAGCCAGCTGTTGCTTCCATCCCAGGGGGAGGGATCTCACCAGGGCGCCCTCACGCCCCTCCAGACCGAGTCGAGCGACCAGTTGACGCCGCCGATCCTCGATCTCCGTGCTCCCAAGTCCATAAATACCGCCGTACAGCGTGATGTTCTCGCTCACGGTGAGGTCGTCGTAGAGCGAAAAGCGTTGGCTCATGTAACCGATGCGACGCTTGATGAGCTCCGATTCCTTTCCCACTGCATACCCAGCGACCCACGCTTCGCCGGCTGTCGGCTGGAGCAAACCGATGAGCATCCGCATCGCCGTGGTCTTCCCTGCACCGTTGGCCCCCAGAAAGCCGAAGACCTCACCGGGCTTCACGTCAAACGTGATTGCGTCTACCGCGGTGAAACTTCCGAAGCGGCGCGTGAGGCCGCGCGCTTCTATCGCCAGGTTCATGGAGCCGCGACCTCAGCGCGTTCCTGCTGGCTCATCAGGAGCATGAACGCATCCTCGATCGTGGGATCGATCGGTGTCACTTCGACTTCGATATTCCGTGCGGCAAGCCACTCACGAAGCTCAGACGCCAACTGACGCGGATCGGCGCCGGCGCGTCTGTCCGTGAAATGCAGTGACGCGCCGAACGGCCAGACCGATTCGGCGTGCGGATGCATCCGCATCGCGTCAAGCATTCCCAGGCGGTCCACTCCACGAACGCCAAGAAGCGGCAGTGGATAGGCTGCACACACTGCGTCGGGCGTATCGATTCGGAGTATTCGGCCGTGCTGGATCAGAGCGACGCGGTCGCAGCGCGACGCCTCGTCCATGTACGGCGTGGAAACGACGATGGTGAGTCCTCCTTCGCGAAGGCGGGCCAGCAGATCCCAGAACTCGCGCCTGGACACAGCGTCAACACCGGTGGTTGGCTCGTCGAGGAAGAGGATCTCGGGGTCGTGCACGAGGGCGCAGCAGAGTGCGAGCTTCTGCTTCATGCCACCAGACAGCGCCGATGCTCGACGTCCGGCAAAGGGAGCGAGCTGTCGGTATATGGGCTCGATGGTCGCCATCTGCCGTTCCACCGTGGTACCGAAAACCGAGGCATAGAAGGACAGGTTCTCCGCCACCGAAAGATCCGGATACAACGAAAAGCGCCCCGGCATGTAACCGATTTTCCTGCGCAGTCTCCACAGATCCTTCACCGGATCGAGTCCGAGCACGCGAGCCTCGCCCTCATCCGGCGTATAAAGGGTGACGAGCAGCCGGAAGAGCGTGGACTTCCCAGCGCCATCCGGTCCGATGAAGCCAAACAGCTCCCCGGGCTCGACGCGAAAGTCGACGTGATCGACAGCTAACGTGCTCGCGAAGCGCTTGGTGAGCGCACTCGCCCAGACGGCGGCATCGGCAAGACCGGTCACTTCACGGCTCCGCCAAGTATCAGCTCGCCCGGCATTCCGATCTTGAGCCCACCGTCCTGGTTCGCCACCGCGATCTTCACGGCGTAGACCTGCGTCACGCGCTCCTCTCGCGTCTGAATGGGCGTCGGGGTGAACTCGGCGGTGGCGGAAATCCACCGGACTTTTCCTGGAAGCCGGCGGAGCGAGCCGCCGGTGCCGTCGACCTGTACGGTGACATCGCCACCCAGCTTCAACTGGCGGAGCTGACTCTCCGGGACATAGGCCCGGAAGGTGAGCGTGTCGAGCGCAGCGATCCGCACGATCGGCAGGCCCGGCTGCGCCAGTTCGCCAGCTTCCACGTAGCGCGCCAGTACGGTGCCCGGCGCCGGCGCGACCACCACGCTGCGCTCGATGCGATCCTCGAGTACCGCAATCTGCGCCCGCACGGTTCCGAGATCGCGCGAAACCGTAGCCTTCGTGGCTTTGACCACCTCACCCTGCGCCTCGAGCGTCCGGAGGTCGCGTGTGGCGCGATCCGCCTGCTGGCTGGTAGCTGCCGCAGCCGCAACAAGCCGTGCCGTGCGCTCGTACTCGCGTTGAGCCACGACACGCTGGGCCTCGATCACATTCCACTGTGCATCGGCCTCACTGGCACGCGATTCCACAGTGGCTCGGCGCGCGCCAAGCTCCGCACGCTGGAGGACGAGCGGCGCGGTATCGACCACGGCGACTATGGCACCAGACGCGATCCTGCTGCCTTCTTCGACTGGAACGGAGAGAAAGCGTCCAGAGGTCTCCGCGCTCACGGTGACTTCAGTCGCCTCGAAGGTGCCGTAGGCATCCGGAGTGTCCGTGGCACATGCCGCGAGGACGATCGTGGCGGCTGCAGCGGCGAAGCGAATTCTCATATTCGTATTCCTCATCGGGGCGAGAGTCCGAGTGTGGTGACAATGCGGGCCTCGGCCTGTGCGACCTCCACCCGATGCCGTTCCAGCGAGAGCCTCGCCTCGGCCAGATCGGTCCGAAGCTTCGCGGCTTCAGCGGCCGTGATAACACCTTCCTTGCGCTGGGCCTCACCCTGCGCGAAGGAGATCTCCCGCAAGGCGATTATCTCTTCGTCTTCCGCGATCTGGGCCCGCAGACGCTCGCGCTCTTCGATATCGCCTTGTACCGAACGCGCAAGTTGCTCGGCCAGCGCTTTCTCCTCTGTTGCAAGCACTTGCTGCTGCAGTACGGCAAGTTCGCGATTGCGCTCGGCGCTACCCCAGGTGAAAGGCGTCCACTCGAACTTGACGCCCACCTGCCAGAAGGAGGCGGCATCCGGTTTGAACTGATTGAGGCCCGGCCGGCCGATGCCAGTGGAGCCGAACGCAAGCACGCGTGGCCTGTTCTCGGCACTGGCCAGATCACGTTCAGCATCCAGCCGGTCGTGGGCACGATCGAGACGCGCAAACTCGGGACGAGCACGCAAAGCGGCCACGTCGCCGATGGTATCGATACGCGACGACCAGTCGGGGATGGCAAGGGGAGTGTCCTCGTACAGGACCACGCCGGTGAGCCGCGTGATGTTGGCGGCGGCGGCGCGGCGCTGACTGCGGAGCTGTGCGAGCCGGGACTGCGCACTTAGCCATTCGGCCCGTACCGCAGCGGAGTCGCGGCCCAGCGCTACTCCTTCGCGCACGCGTATCCGCGTATCGTCGAGCAGCTGCTGCAAGTCGTCGATGACCAGGCGCAGTTCACGTTCGCTCACCTGCAGCAGCACGGAAGCGAAGAATGTGCGAGTGACCTCGTCGCGTAGCGGCTCGATCGCAGCATCCACTCCCGCCTCGCCCTCTGCCAAGCGCGCTCGTTCCAGGGCTGAACGCCGCGATGAGGCGCCGCCATCGTAGATCGTCTGCGATACATCGAGAGACGTAGTCCACCGGTCCTTCGGTGGAATCGGCGCATTACCGCTCGGGAGCTTGAGCGTGAGATGCGTAACGTCGCTCACATGCGAGCTGTTGGCCGACAGGCTGAAACGAGGACGGTACGTGTCTCGCAATGCCGCGAGACGCAGGTCGGCCGAACGCGAGAGCAAGTCGCGCTGAGCAGCTCGGGCGTCGCGCGACACCGCCGCGCGTTGGAGCGTCGCCAGATCGACCTGTCCAGTGAGGTCTTGCGCTTGTGTGACGACCGGCAGGACGTCACAGAGAATGAGCAGGAGGGAACAACGAACCACGCCTGTGTTCATGGCCGTAGAGCCGCGAGAAAGAAGTCGGCCAGCGTACGCTTGCGCTCCTCGATGAACGAAGCGAATCCGCCGGGGTGCGGGAGGATCTGGCGATCAAACATCGGCTTCAACACGAATGGGAACACCATGGCGCCAAGGAGCGAGAGGACGAATTGCTTCGCGCGCACGGGACGGATTCGGCCTTCGTCCGCGGCTGCATCCAGTTGAGCCTGCAGTACGTCGAACGGCGGCGGGCCAGCCCGCTCCATGAGCCCGGCAATCATCTGCGGGTTCGTGAACATCTCGGAGGCAACGAATCCCGGGAGGTATGGATGCTTGGAGAAAGTATCGAGCTCGAAGTCGACGACGTCGCGCACCTTTCGTTCGACAGTGCGCGCTGGATCGACGAGAATCCGGAACGCTTGCGGGAGGATCTGCATGTGCACCTGTGCAATTACGGCGCGCGCCAGCTCCTCCTTGGTCCGGAAGTAGTAATGGATGAGTGCCTTGTTGACCCCCGCCTCGTCGGCGATTTCCTGAGTCCGAGCGGCGGCGACACCGTTCCGCACGAATACGGTGTGCGCGGCGGCGAGGATTTTCTCGCGGGTATCCGTTTCTTGTGGAGGTGACATCGAGATATTAACCGTGTGGTTTAACCACTTGGTCAAATCATAAGTCGGCTCATTTCCGATCGCAAGTGGCGCCAGGACGGGAACGAACCGGGATGGCTGACACCCCTGTCGCGCACTACTTGGCGGCGCTTGCCACGCATCGACGACGAAATGCCGCGCCCTCTCGCCCACATGGCCATCAGGTGTCATCCCTGGCCGAACACATTCCCAGACGCAGTTGCGATGTTGCCGGTCCCGGCGGACCTTGAGCGACGCCATCGGGAGCGGCAGACCGGTGGGTGAGGCCAGGAAGGCCGAGACCCCGGCTAGCGCGACTGGGCGTCCGACTTCTGGTCCGTCACCACGATCCTCCGACCATTCCGTCCAGATTCCTTCCTTGACTACCGAGACCGATTGAATGCGCCTGCTCCTCGTGGAGGATGACCCGAGGATGGCTGCGACCGCCGCCCAGTATCTGCGCAATTCGGGATTCGCCGTTGACGTCGCAGCTGACGGCAACACGGCTCTTCGGGAGTTTGCGATCAATCCGTACGACGCGATCGTGCTGGACCTCGGCCTGCCAGGCATCGACGGCCTCGATGTGTGCCGTCGCTTGCGCGATCGCGAACCGGGTATCCGCATTCTCATGGCAACGGCCCGCGATTCCGTGGAGGATCGCATTGCAGGCCTCGACGGCGGAGCTGACGACTACATCGTGAAGCCGTATGCGCTCGGCGAACTCGTCGCTCGCCTGCGGGCACTGCTACGGCGTCCCGCGGAATCGCTCCCCGAAGTGCTGCAGGTCGGCGACCTCCTTCTGGACACTGCCAAGCGTACCGCCAGGCGCGGGGCACGCTTCATTTCGCTCACGACCAAGGAATTCGCGGTGCTCGAGGTGCTCATGCGCCATCCAGGTCATGTGCTCACGCGCGAGCACATCAGCGAGCACGCGTGGGACCAGAACTACGATCCGCTCAGCAACGTGATCGACGTATACATCGGGCGTTTGCGACGTAAGGTCGATGCCGCCGGCGAAGCGCCGATGCTGGAAACGATCAGAGGGGCCGGATACCGGCTCTCCGGCAAGCGAGACGCGGGATGATCCGTCGATCGATCCGCTTGCGGCTCACGCTCTGGTACGCCGGGACGATCCTGGCGCTCCTGCTCGTCGGAACGATCACTTCGCGCATCGTGATCCGTGACGCGCTCGAGGACGAGTTCACGCGCTCGCTCGAGTCTTCGGCAGGTCTCGTACAAGGCTTCTTTCGTCTGGAGATCGCCGAGTACCGTCAAGTTGAACCAACTCTGGCGCATATCGCTGGCGAGATGGTGATTCCCGACCGTCGCGTCGAGTTCGTGCGTCCGAACGGTACGGTGTTCACCGTGCCGCTGCCGCCACGCGCGAGGGCGCTCCTCCAGCTCGAGCCTCCCGTGCGCGTCCAGGATGCCATGCTCGATCCCGCGCTCGCGCCGGGCTGGCGCGTACGCACGACGGCATCACGCGCCTCGCTCGAGCGCCGACAGCAGAGCGTCGATCGTGGGGCGTGGATCGCGGTGGCGCTCGCCGTTCTCATCGCCCTCGTTGCCGGCTGGGTGCTTACCGGCCGAACGTTGAGGCCCGTCGGGCAAATGGCCGACGCCGCCGATCGCATTACCGCTGGTGCCGGTGGCCACCTGCCGATCGCAGTCCCCGATGACGAACTCGGACGATTGGGTATCCGCTTCAACGCGCTGCTCGATCGGCTCGACCAAACGCTTGCACGCCAGCGCAGGTTCCTCGCTGATGCTGCTCACGAACTGCGTACCCCCATCGCGCGCGCTCGCGGCGTTGGCGAACTCGCCCTCTCCGCCCCCGGTTCGGCTGACGATCGCGAGGCACTCGAGCGAACGCAGCACGAACTCGAGACGATGTCGCATCTGGTCGATGAGCTGCTCGAACTGGCACGTATCGAGGCCAATGGCTCGTTAGGACGATCTGGCACCATGTACCTGGATGACGTCGTGGCCGAGGTTGCGAGGCGGTTCGACGCCCTCGCCCGTACACGGGGACAACGCATCGAAGTCGAAGTGCCGGAAGAAGTGCCGATCGAGGGCGACCTCGTCGCGATCGAGCGACTTGTCGGTATCCTCGTCGACAACGCGCTCCGGTACTCGCCGGAAGGCGGCGTCGTGCGCGTCGCGGCCCGGCGCGTGGGACAGTCCGGCGAAGTCATCGTCATCGACGAAGGGATCGGAATCCCGCCTGACGAGCGGATCATGCTCTTCGAGCGCTTCTTCCGGGGGGCGCGCGCGCGGAAGACCGCGCCCGACGGCTCCGGCCTTGGCCTCGCGATCGCACAGAAGATCGCGCAGCAACATCGTGCATCGATCGAGTTCGACCCTGACGTCGTGCGCGGAACGCATGCGATCGTGCGCTTCGCGCTGCGCCAAGCGTCGCGGGTCCAGCAGGAATGACGTACCTCGGTTCGTCGATTTCGTCGTCCGGATCGCTTGGCCGTGGCCGCGTGCCGATCGCTCGCGCGACCGGAACGGGAGTTTAGAGTCAGTTCATCGGACGTCGGTAGGTTGTCGATCGATGAAACGATCCGCTTCCATCCGACCTTGGGCACGCGCAGCCACCATACTAGCGTTGGCGGCTGCATTCGGTGCTCCGCTCGCGGCTCAGGATTCGCCCCCGCTGTCGCTCGTCGATGCGGTACGACGCGCGGGAACGACTGCTCCTGCCGCGCAAGCCGCGACGGGCCGCCGCGCCGAGATCGTCGGCCGCGCTCGCAGCGACGCACAATGGGCCAACCCAACCTTCGAGCTGCGTCGCGAGAACATGGCCTCCAATTTGACCTACGATGACTTCGCGACGGTAACATTGCCGTTCGATCTGCTCGGGCGCCGACTGGCGATGCGTTCCGCGTTAGGTGCGTCTCGTGATCAGGCACACGCCGACTCGACGCTAACGGTGCGCGAGGCGCAGTTCGCGGCCGCGCGCACCTGGTGGGAAGTGTGGGCCGCGCAGTCGCTGGCAGCGATCGCCGAGGATCAGGCGGAACTCTACAGGCGAGTGGCCAGCATCGACTCGACGCGCGCCGCCGAAGGCGAGATCGCGGAAGCGACGGCGTTTCGAATGCAGCTCGAGGCGCAGCGTGCCCAGCATCAGACGAGTCTTGCGATCGCGTCCGCGGCGCATGCTCGTGCGGCGCTCGCAACGCTCGTGGGAGAATCCGACCCGGCGCGCGCACGTGTCGAGGACGCCGCGCCAGAGCTCGACGCACTTCCCAATCTCGATGTTGCGCTTGCAGGCGCGGATCGAGATCGGCCTGACCTCGCCGTTGCTCGAAGCGCCGAGCGGGCTGCCGATCGCCGCCGTGCGGCGGAGGTGCGCGGGACGCTGGCCGACGTGGCGCTGACCGCCGGTTACAAAGGTACGGGCGGATTTGGTACATCGGTCATTGGCCTCTCCTTCGCACCGCCGCTCCTCAACGCCAACGGAGGGGCGCGCGAACGCAGCACGGGAGAGTGGCTGGTGGCCACAGCCGCAAGGCGCACGGCCGAGTTACGTACGAGCACGGAGGTATACGCCGCGCTAGAGGCTGCCCGCGCTCTCGACGCCGGCACATCCGGCTTCGATGCGGCCTTCGTCGCGCGGGCGGAGGTTGTCGCAAGCGCTGCCGAAGCTGCCTATCGCGATGGTGCTGCTTCGCTCGTGGAACTGCTCGATGCGTTCCGTGCGGCCGCCGATGCGCGTGCCGCTTTCGTCCGCGGGACGCTCGATCGCGCACTCGCCAGACTCGAACTGCGGCACGCCATTGGCGCGACCGCCGTGGAGGTGCCGTAACCGTGTTACGTCGTTCTCATGCGCCACGTGTGGCGCTCTCTCTAATGATTACCACAGGATCGACGCTCGCGTGCGGAGGCTCCAACGAACCGGCATCGGTGGCCGCGACGGTTCCCGATACGGCCCTCCTCTCCGCCGAAGCAGTGAAGATCGGTCAGTTCCAGTTGTCCGGCGTTCACGAAACGGAGTGGCGTGACGCCTGGCAGGTACCGGGGCGCGTTACTGTGGACCCGGGGGATTCGCAGTCACTTGGCAGCATCGTGGAAGGGCGCGTGCTCGAGGTGCGCGTCTTTCCCGGCGATAGGGTGAAGACTGGCGAGATCGTCGCGGTAATTCACTCTCACGAAGTGATGGACGCGAGACAGCGGATCGTGGCGGCGCGCGCCGACGCTGTGTCCGCGGATTCCGCGGCCGTAGTCATGGAGGCCGCGGCCGCGCGCGCGGAACGGCTGTTCGCCGCCAAGGCAATGTCGCAGGCCGAACTGGAACGTACGCGGGCGGCCCGAGTTGCAGCCGGCGCGACTCGTGAGGCAGCGGATGCCGAACTGGAGCGTGCGAAAGCGTTCGTCGAACATCTGGTGGGCAGCGGAACTCCTCCGGGCGTGGACGAACATGCGGCGCTGATTCGCGCCCCGTTCGACGGTATCGTGACCAGGCGCGAGGTGTCACCCGGTCAGGTTGTGCTCCTTGGTCAGCCTTTGGTAACCGTCGCACGAGAGGGCCGCCTTGGCGTGCTGCTGCGACTCCCCGAGGAGGCTGTGGGCAGCGCCGCGATCGACGTTCCGGTTCGTTTCTCGGTTCCGGCATACCCTGGGCGCACGTTCGACGCGCGCGTTCGACGCATCTCTCCAGTAGTCGACTCGTTGAGCCGAGCTGTCGATGTATGGGCGCTCGCGACTCCTGAGGGACAGCGGGCCTTGCGTGCGGAGATGACGGCTGACGCCGAGTTGCTCGGAGTGCGAGGCACCAAGGTACTCGCAGTCCCGGCAAACGCGGTCCAGGTCATGGGAGGAGACACCGTCGTCGTCGTCGGGACGCGATTGGGAGAGGGACTACTGATCGAAGCGCGCGCCGTTCGACTGGGCCGACGCACGTCCGTTCTGGCTGAGGTACTTGCAGGCGTCGGCGTGGGCGATTCGGTGGTTGAGCGTGGCGCTGCGCTCGCGAAGGCGGAAATCGTCAAGCGACGGGCCCCAACCGAGGGCGGTCACGAATGAACAAGTTGATCGCTTTCGCGCTCAAACAGCGCTTCTTCGTCGTGGGCGGCGTGCTGACGCTCGTCGCGGCGGGCCTCTACACATTGACGCACCTGCCATTCGATGCCTTTCCGGACCTGACTGGGACGCGCGTCGAAGTGATTACCGCTGCACCGGGGATGCCGCCGGAGGACATCGAGCGGCTGGTGACGTATCCGGTGGAGTCCTCGCTCATGGGGCTGCCGCGTGCCGAGGGGGTTCGGTCCGTTTCCAAACAGGGGCTTTCGCTGATCACCGTCAGCTTCCCCGATGAAGTCGACGTTTACTTCGCCCGCCAGCTCGTACAGCAACGCATCGCGGATGCCACGGGCTCTCTGCCGCCGGGGATCGAGCCGAGCCTGGGGCCTGTCTCCACGCCGATGGGCGAGCTCTATCAGTACACGGTCACGAGCGACTCGATGTCCCTGACCGAACTCAAGACGTTGCACGACTATACGATCCGGCCGCGATTGCGCACGGTGCCCGGCGTGTCGGAGGTCAACTCGTGGGGTGGCTTCACGGAGCAGGTGCACGTGATCGCGGACCCGGCCCGTCTCACTGCGCGGGGTCTGACGCTGGCCGACGTGCACGAGGCGCTGTCGGCGAATAACCGCGCCTTCGGCGGCGCCTATGTCGAGAACGCCGGCGAACGCTTTACGCTGCGAGGGATCGGGCGCGCCGAATCGTTCGGCGAGATCGGTCGCATGGTCGTGGCAACTCGGGGCGGCGCGCCAGTGCTCGTGCGTGACATCGCCACCGTGGAGCAGGGCGCGGTGCCGCGGTATGGGGCAGTCACGCAGGATGGCAAGGGTGAGGTCGTCACTGGAATGGTGCTCAAGCTGAAGGGCGCCGACTCGCGCAGCGTCATGCAGGCCGTGCGCGAACGGATGGACGAGATCCGAACCGGCATCCCCGCTCATGTCCGCATAACGCCGTTCTACGATCAGACGGATCTGGTTGCTCGCACCACGCACACCATTACGAAGAACCTCATCGAGGGCGGACTCCTCGTCATCGCGGTCCTGTTTCTCTTTCTCCGGAATGTTCGTGCCTCGCTCATCGTGGCCTCTGTCATTCCGCTCTCGATGCTCTTTGCCTTCGCAGGTATGAAGCTATTCGGCCACTCGGCCAACCTGATGAGCCTCGGTGCGCTCGACTTCGGACTGATAGTCGATGCCTCGGTTGTGATGGTGGAGAACTTCGTCCGGCGCCTCGAACAGGGGGCGCAAGGCGACCGCGACTCGCTCTTTCACTCAGCGGCCGTCGAGGTGGGCCGGCCGATCCTGTTCGGGATTGCAATCATCGTTGCCGTCTACATCCCCATCTTCACGCTGGACGGGATGGAGGGCCGCATGTTCAAGCCGATGGCGTTCACCGTCGTGACGGCGGTCCTCGGTTCGCTGCTGCTGGCGCTGACCTATGTGCCGACGATGTCGCACATGCTGCTACGTCATGCAGCGGAGAAGCCGAACCGGTTCTTCGACACGTTGCGCTCGGCATACGGTCGCGGTCTGGAGTGGGTCTTTGCCAATGGTCGCCTGGTTGCCGGTTCGGCGGCCGTCGTTGTCTTCGCGGCCATGGCCAGTTTCGCCTGGATCGGCACAGAGTTCATGCCCAAGCTCGACGAAGGGAACATCCTGATCACCACTCGGCGCTCGCCGAGTATTTCGCTGTCGGAGGCGACACGGCTTTCGACTGCCGTAGAACGGATCGTCCAGAAGTTTCCCGAGGTGATCACCGTTGTCACCAAGGAAGGGCGTCCTGACCTTGCGACTGAAGCGATGGGGCTCTTCGAGAGCGACACGTATGTGATTCTCAAGCCGCACGAGGAGTGGACAACGGCGAAGGATCGCGAGGGATTCATCGTGGCGCTCGACAGCGCCCTCAAGGACATCCCCGGACTCGAAGTCTCGTTCACCCAACCGCTCGCCATGCGTCTGGACGAAGCGGAGAGCGGCATCCGCACTGACCTGGGTATCAAGATTGTCGGTCCCGATAGGGAAGTGAACGAGCTATTGGGCGAGCGCATTCTTGCCATCGTGACTGGTGTGCCCGGTGCTGCGGACGCATCCGTTGAAATCGCTGACGGCAGTGGGCAGTATCGGGTTGACGTAGATCGAGCCGCGCTCGCTCGCTATGGCGTCTCCGTCGCCGACGTGCAGAACGCTCTCGATCTCGCCACCGGTCAGTCGGTCGCGACCGAACTGGTAGACGGGCCACGGCGCGTTGGTGTGGCAACGATCCTGCCTGAGCGCCACCGCGGTGACCTCGAAGCACTAAAGCGTATCATGGTTCGCACCGCAGACGGTGGGCTCGTGCCGGTCGGATCGCTCGCTCGGCTCGTTCCCGCCATGGGTCCGGAGCTCATCGCGCATGAGGATGCCCAGCGCCGCACGTTGGTGATGGCGAACGTGCGCGGCCGCGACCTCGGTAGTTTCGTGAAGGATGTGCGGGCCCGAGTGGCGGCGCAGGTCGACTTGCCGCCCGGCGTATTCCTC
Organism: Gemmatimonadaceae bacterium; assembly: GCA_019186945.1. Classification (GTDB taxonomy): domain Bacteria; phylum Gemmatimonadota; class Gemmatimonadetes; order Gemmatimonadales; family Gemmatimonadaceae; genus JABAQJ01. The sequence goes on along the minus strand of JABAQJ010000008.1, from coordinate 35,836 downwards.
GAATGGGGTGGGCAATACGAGAACCAGCAGCGCGCACTCGGTCGTTTCGTGATCGTGGTGCCGGTCGCGCTGTTGCTCATCTACTTCCTGCTATTCCTGTCGTTCAAGTCCGTCACACAGGCATTCCTGGTACTGCTCAACGTGCCGTTCGCGCTGGTGGGCGGTGTCGCTGCGCTCTGGTTGCGCGGACTCAACCTCAATCTCTCTGCGAGCATCGGGTTCATCGCGCTATTCGGTATCGCGGTCCTGAACGGTGTCGTTCTCGTTGAGCACCTGAACAGTCTGCGCGCGCGTGGACGCGAACTCGAGCGAGCGGTGCGCGACGGCGCCATGGACCGCCTTCGCCCCGTGCTCATGACTGCGCTCGTGGCAAGCCTCGGGTTCGTACCGATGGCGCTCTCGACCAGCGCGGGCGCGGAGGTGCAGCGACCGCTTGCGAGCGTGGTGATCGGCGGCCTGGTGACGTCGACGTTCCTTACGCTCTTCGTGCTGCCGCTTCTGTACCGCGCGCTGACCAAGTGGGAGGAAGCGCGGGAGGCGCTGGAACGTGACGAGCGGGACCGGGGCATCGAGGTCGAATTGGCGACTGCCTAACGGCAAGCATCGAGACAACCACTGGCCAGCTTTCGCTGGCAGGGGCCCCATGGCCAAGTGCATGGAGCCCCTTCGCGGAATGGAATCCGGATCGCCGAAACGCCAAGGCGCGGTATTGCGGGCGAACGGCGCCGCCGGGCGAGGGCAGTCACCGTGGCCGAGGCATCGTCAGTCTTGCCCTCCGCTAGTCCTGCATGAAGCGCTCCACCCAAGCAGCGTACGCGTCGACAAATCGCTGCAAGAACGTACGTGTCGATGCGTTCGTCACCGTGCCGTCAGGCGCAATGATCTCGTCCCGGAACTGCAGGTACACCTCCGGCTGGCCGAGCGTAGGCACGTCGAGGAAGTGCAGCGAACTGCGAAGGTGGTGCTGAGCGATCGCGGTACCTATGGCTCCCGTCGACGCGCCGATCACCGCCGCGGGCTTTCCGGCGAAGGAGTTCGTACCCTTGGGGCGCGATCCGATGTCGACCGCGTTCTTCAGTGCGCCCGGCACCGACCGGTTGTACTCGGGTGTCACGAACAGCAGCGCCTGCGCCGATTGGATGTCGTTCTTCAGGCGACGGGCGTTCGGCGGATAGTCGTCGTCGAAGTCCTGCGAGTACAGAGGCAGATCATCGATCCGCACCTGCTGGAACAAGAGGTGCGGCGGCGCGAGCCGTTCAACCGCGAGCATCAGACGACGGTTGTACGAGTCCCTGCGCAAGCTGCCTAACAATACCGCCACCGTGCGTTGCTTCATGTCGGCGTCTCCACCGCGGACCGCGCTTCAGGACGCGACCGCATGTGGGCTGATGTAGTCGCCGACATGCGTGCGGAAGGCGACGTTCAATCGGTTCCAGCCGTTGATCGCGATGATCGCCAAGGTCAGATCGACGAGCGCCTTCTCGTCGAAGTGAACGCGGGCGTCTGCGTATACCGCGTCCGACACCTCCTGAGTGGCAACCAGTGTGACCGCTTCCGTCCACGCCAACGCTGCGCGTTCGCGCTCGGAGTAGCACGGCGCTTCGCGCCACACCGGGAGCAGGTACAGACGTTGTTCGGTTTCACCCTGCGCGCGCGCGTCCTTGGTGTGCATGTCCAGGCACCAGGCGCAACCGTTGATTTGAGAGGCGCGGGACTTGACCAGTTCCAGAAGCGATTCTTCCAAGCCACTGTCATGGACCACTTCTTCCATATTGAGCATGGCCCTGAATGCTTCGGGCGATGCGACTTTATAGCTGAGTCGTTGGTGCATATGAGGTCTCCATTCGTGTTTCGGGAACGGATGCGGCACCGCGTTGTCGCTCGACCGCCCGCGAGGAGTGGCAAGACGCGGAACGACTGGTGAACAGTGCCATCCAAAGAACCAACGCGCCACTTATACTGCACGTTGGCCAATGCGCTGAGCACGCCAACTGGGCCCGCGTGCGACAATACCCGGACACACACAAGGAGCTTTTCGTGACCACGTTTACACCCGACACCATACTGGGCGACATCGTCACAGCCGACCCGGCGAACGCTCGGATCCTCGATCGTTTCGGTATCGACTATTGCTGCCATGGGCAGCGGTCGGTCGCCAACGCCTGCGCGGCATCCAGCATCGACGCCAACGAGTTGCTGAATGCGCTGGGCACGGCGAGGACTGCTCAGCGTCCGGAATGGGCTGACTTGAACGATGTGTCTCTGATAGCGCACATCGTCAGCACGCACCACCGATTCCTCTGGAACGAGTTCCCACGGATGGCGGAGCTGGTAGACAAGGTGGCGCGGGTTCACGGGGCGAACCATAGCGAACTGACGAGAGTCAGGGACGCCTTCCACGAGCTGCGCGCAGCGGTGGAGCCGCACCTGCGTACCGAAGAGACTCTGCTCTTCCCGCAGATCAGCATGCGGAGTGCGACGCCGCACGAGCCGCTCTCGAGCGAGCTGCGTGCGGAATTGAGCCAGAACCTCACCGAGCATGACCGAGCCGGTGAGCTGCTCGCCGAACTGCGCCAGATCACGAACGGGTTTGCTGTTCCACCGGATGCCTGTGGCAGCTACAAGGCAATGCTCGCGGGTCTCGAGGAGATCGAGAAAGACTTGCACATGCACGTGCACAAGGAGAACAACGTCCTGTTCACACGGGTGCTGGCGTCCGCCTGACGACTTGGCTGTACGAAATTTCGTATGGGAGCGCCGGCACGGGTTTTGGTCGGGTGTGAGCTGAACGAACGAGCACGCCTTCGATTTCCGCTCTTCCAGGCACACTCGTGACAATGCTGTCGCATCGTGCTCCGTCAAACACGTGGACGTGTCGAGTGCGTCCTCGAACTCGCCGGCCAAGTGTCTTCTGGGCAGGTAGCGGGCCCGGAAGGATCGGCTCCGATCATCGGGTTGCCATGATCATTGTCGCCGCGGATGACGCGGATCGGGGACGTTGGGCATTTCGAATCCCTCGCGGCTTCGACTGCGCAAACGGGCGGCGCCCGGCGGTTCGAGCTTCTTGCTTTCAATGGCAACGAAGGCCTCTGCCGCCTGCGGTTCCATCTGCGTCGATCTGCGGCGGTTGTATTTGGCGCCCGTGAACGCACGTCGAACGCCGGGCATTCCTTTCATCGGGATAGAACGCACGTCGCTCGTCCGCTGGCCTCGCGGTCTGCGTGTCGCTCCAAGTCCGCACACCAGAGTTACTGGCGGCGCCCGTCCTTTGTGCAGATGACGACGACGCCGTCGGTCGAGTTTCCGCCGTACAGGACCGCTCCCTTCCGTTGGCCGCAGGACGATGATGTGATCAATAGTCTCGGGAGGTACGAGCATCGGCGATGACCACAAACTGTCGATACGAAGGCCATCGACAAAGGTGGTCACGCACCGATTACCCATGCCGCGACGATACGTTAGGCAGCGCTTGCCGTTGTGGAAGCCGATCCAAGGCACAGTCAGTGACCGAACGATATCCTGGCAGTCCCGTGTTTCCCCTCCGTGGTCGGCTATGTGCTGGGGCGTTGCGCTCCTCCCACCGATCGTCCGTGGATCCAAGCCTAAGGCGCGCACGCCGCGCAGGGACAACAAGCACGCCTTGACGCGCACCGGCGCGAATGTTGTAGCCGTCGGGGTGAGCTCCACATCTGCCGCGATGTTGTCCATCGTATCGATCTCGACCCACGGGGTTGCCTTCACCTGACAACCCATGATCCTGACGACTACCGAGACCACTGCGTACTCGGGCGCTCGGAGACGATGGTAGCCGGCGTGATTTGATCTGGCGGCGCCCGCCATTCGTCTCGTCGAATCAACCAGTGTGACTATTGCGCCCTCAACTGGTTTCCCCAGAGTGTCTCGTACCTTCTCGAAGATGAACGGACTCTGCAAGGGTTCAGCCGAGGGACTCGTCACAAGGAGGCCGACCAGCACCGTCCGAACTCCGCGTCGCATTTGCGCCATGCCAAGGCCCACCCAGCCAGTGAACGTCATGGTAATTGTCGCCTGACGCGTCATACGACGCGCGCCACTTGGCATACGATTGGTGATCCGGATGGAGCTGGAGGCGGCCGTTGGAGCCGGAATGGATGAGTCCGTCTGTTGCAACGCTGCAACTCTGGCGGCTTCGATCGGAGGCCGCTAGGGTCGTTAGGTGCGCGGCCGGTTGAACTCGGAGCGGCTGCGCCGCGAACCCTCCAGGAGGCCACCATGCCGGCGCAGTTCTCTGGGCTTGTCGAGATCCAGGACACCGCAAACAGCCTTACCACTACTTCCGTCGACGGTGATTCGGGCGACGTGCTCTTCGGGGGCAACGGCCAGAGCGGGGACGTCCACGTGTACTCAGCAGCGGGCGATCGAACGTCGGTTGACGCTTCCGCTATCCATCTTGCCGGAGAGACCGCTACGGTGCGAGCTGGCGGGAATGGCAGCGGCGGTGACCTGCGTCTTTACCGCAAGGACGGTGATTCGGCGGACGCGCTTGCCGCAACGGTGGCGCTCATCGGCCAGGAAGCGCGGCTACGGCTCGGCGCGAACGGCGCGCGTGGGGACATTCAGATGTTCCGCAGCGACGGCGATCCTGCGGACGAGTCCACGACCACGGTGCGCGTCGACGGACAGAAGGGCGCTGTGTCGCTCGGCGGCAACGGCGCGGCTGGTGACCTCCTTCTCTATCGAGCCACGGACGACCCGACCGACATCAGCAGCGCGAGGGTTCGCCTCGGAGCAAGGGACTCGACGTTACGCATGGGCGGGGGCGGCGTCGCTGGTGTCGCACTCCTGTTCGGCGCCAGCGACGATCAATCCGACGAGGCTGCCGCGAAGATCCTGTTGCACGCTGCCCAGGCGGCAATACGAATGGGAGGCGGGGGAGCTGGTGGCGACCTGTATTTGTTCGGACCGGCCGGCGACCGCTCCGACAGCGACACGGCTACGGTCCACCTTGACGGAACCCAGGCCGGCCTTCGCCTCGGCGGCGGAGGTCCGTCTGGCGAGGTTCTGCTGTTCCCCGGTACCGGCGATCGAAGCGACGACGACACGGCCATGATCGAGATCGGAGGCGCGGGGGCCAATATCCGCATGGGTGGCAACGGCCAGGACGGCGACATCTACCTCTTCGGCTCGACCGACAGTCGCGGCAACGATGCAACGGCAACGGTGCATATCGAAGGGGAAGGAGCGAACATCCGCATGGGCGGCGGTGGCGCTGGCGGCGACATCTACCTCTTTCCCGCCAGCGCCGACCGCACAGATGACGACACGGCGACGGTTCACATCTCGTCATCGAGCGGGAACCTGCGCATGGGTGGTAACGGCGTTGACGGAGACGTGTTTCTCTTCCCGGCGAACGGAAATCGTACTGACGACTCGACAGCCACGATTCATCTCGACGCGGATGCTGGCGACATCCTCCTGCAGAATGCCGACTGCGCCGAAGAGTTCGATGTCTCCGGAACCGAGGCGGTGGAGCCAGGTGTTGTCGTGGTTCTGGACGAAGCAGGTCGGGTGACGCCGTGCGCCACCGCCTACGATGGACGAGTCGCAGGCGTCGTGTCCGGAGCTGGCAGCTACCGACCTGGCATCGTGCTGGACAAGCGACGGACGGATCGGGAACGTCGCGCGGTTGCGCTCATGGGCAAGGTATTCTGTCGAGTGGATGCCTCGTATGGAGCCGTTGCTGCTGGCGACATGTTGACGACGTCGCCGACGGTTGGGCACGCGATGAAGGCCTCGGATCGCAAGCGTGCATTCGGCGCCGTGCTCGGCAAGGCCCTCACGCCTCTCGCACGGGGCCGCGGCCTCGTGCCGGTCCTCGTAACGCTGCAGTAGGTCGACGACGATGCCCCTTCATGACCACGCGGCAGCCGGAAGCGCACCTCCGCGCGCCGCCAGCGCCAGCACGATCGCGAAGGCGAACCGGGCATCGGGCAGCGATCATGGCACATCCCGCGGTGCCGCGATGATTGCACTTGCCCGCGGCGACGCACCCACACGGGAGCGCGACCTCGAACGCGTGCTAGTGCACCCGTCGACGCCCGATCGCTACCGGCACCTTGCCGCGCTCCTGCTGGGACACGTGAACTCCCGGCTGGCGAGCAAGATCCTCGTGGATGCACTCGACACCGCCGACCCTCGACTGCGTGGGACCATCGCCCGTGGACTTGGCAGGCTCGGCGACGAGCGAGCCTTCAGCGCGCTCGCCGACGTGTCGCGCGTCATGAACGGCGTTCCCCTCGCTCAGGTCCGCTTCGCCCAGCGCCTGATCGCCCATCGTGTCGGACTCGAGTTCTCCACCGACGATCCCGATCCCGAGTTCATCCCGTTTGCGCCTGACGAAGCGGAGGGTGTTCCGTTCGTGCCGGCTACGCGCACAGAAGCGAACGAGTGTCTCAGGTCCCTGGCACTCGATCCCTTCGGCATCGAGCTCAGCGAACGAGGATATGAGATGCGCTGTGGACGGGCGCGGCTCATGCTCTTGCTGGACCGGGCACTTGGCGAGATTCCCGACGCGCAACTGCTGTTCCGGCGCAGGTGGCTCGCGGGCGTCGTGGCCTGCAAGTCGGACGCGGGTGCGTATTCCGTGATGCTGTTGCTGCTCACGACACCTGCCGGCAACGACCGGGGATGCACGATAGCGGCCTGGCAACCTACGGGCGCCAGGTCGCTTGTCGGCGACGGGTGGAGCGACGACGCTGGCCTTCGGTTCGAATTGCGCGGAATCGCTCGCTGCGCCGGGTTTGCGGCGCACTTCTCCGGTCGATTGGACGGGCGCGGCATAGACATGCATCGCGCGCTATCGGGCGTCCTGTTACACCAGGTGCGACAGCTCGGTCGCGATGGGTCACGGCCCGCGCCGAGAGCGAACGATCCATGATATCCCTGCGGGACACCGCCAACTGTCACGACGTCAAGGGCTCGTTCCATGTCGTCAGGGACTTCTTCGGCTATGCAACCGGGGCACCGCAGCCGCTCTCCCTTGCCCGGCAGCTCGAACTCGTGGGAGGGTATCACACGCACGTCAACATTATCCGTGTAGGCGCGGATGCATTCGACGCCGATGACGACGCCGAAATCGACGCCGCTATTGCCGTGATGCGCGGGTTGTTCGGGGCCATCGACTTTGGCGTAGTGATCGGAGTGCGCCGCGACGTGAGCCTCGACGAGGCCAACGGGATGGAACACGTCAGCAATGACAGCGAGGCGCAGGCGCTCACCGAGGAGTTCGACGTCTCGCTCATGTATGTGGACATCTTCGTGGTGCGGACGATGGCAGGACCATCCGTGGTAATCGCTCCCGTGGGCGGTCCCGTCACCCGGAAAGGAAAGCTCCGTGGCGTCGTCGTGGCAATCGAATCGAGCGCGACAACGACGGGGTTCGCGATGGCGCGGGGCGTCGCGAACTACCTTGGACTCGGACCTCGCGAGAACTCCAACAACCTGATGTTTGCCACCCTGCCTAACGGGGGAAATATCACGGCCCATCAGGCGTATCTGCTCAAGCAGAACATGTTCTCGTGGGAGGGCTGCGGCCCGCACTACTGGCTGCGCCTGTCCGGGGGGCTATGAGGATCGCACGCTGCCAGTGTGCGTGAGACGGTTCGCCGACGTCCGGTCCTGCCGGATGGTCGCGTCGCGAGCAGCCTGCATGCCGCGGGGACATACGTGGCCCGCGGTCAAGCCGTAACTGGCAATCGGCCGCTCACGCTCTGGGCGTCGAAGGGTCCGGGTGCGGCGATCAGGACACGGGCGGCATCGACCTGTCCCCACGTATTCCACAGCAGGGCGCCACGTACGCGACCCGAATCGAGGTAATAGATCACACCCTCACGAAACGGAGTGACCCACTGCTCGACGGTTTCAAGCCGCGCATCGAGCACGCCGACAGCCTCGTATCCCAGGTCGAACAGGTCGGAATAGAAGAACGGAAGTTCGGTGTACGGAGCGTCCTGCCCTGTCATGCACAGTCCAGCGCGATTGCCCATGGTGAGCGCGGCGTTCTCGTGTTCGACGCGCATCCGTCTCCCGAGCGCGGTCGCCGGGAACGCGGCAACGTCACCGGCGGCATGGATGTCCGGATCGGACGTTCGCAGGTGCCCGTCCACTGCAATGCCGCCGAGTTCGAGCTGAAGACCCGCGTCCTGGGCCAACTTCACGTTCGGGACGATACCCAACCCAGCCACCACCGCGTCAGCCTGCAACGTGCTTCCATCCGACAGCTCGAGCTCTGCCGAATTCGCCGTGACCTTGCCACCCGTGGCCGTGATGCCGCTCCGCACGTCAACGCCATGCTGCCGGTAGTAATCGGTTACCGATCGGGCCAGCGCGGCAGGATACGCCCGCGCCCCTATCATCGGCTCCGGAAACAGCATGGTAGCCTTGCAGCCACTGATTGTCATGGCCGCGGCAATCTCGCTGCCAATGAAGCCGCCGCCGATTACGGCAATCCGCGCACCGGGCCTGACCTTCGCACGCAACTGCCGGTAGTCGTCGTACGTGCGGTAATAGATGATGCCATCGCCGAATGGCAGCGTGCGCGGCGTGCCCCCGGTTGCCAGCAACAGCTTCCGGTATTGCCAGGTATCGCCGGCATCGTCATGCACGACCTTCTCGTCACGATCGATCTTCTCCGCATGACGCCCGAGCTGGATCACGGCGTGGGCCTTGTCGATCGGTCGCCAGATCGCCTCCTCCTTCCCGTCTTTCCAGAGTGCCTTGCTCAACGGAGGGCGATCGTATGGCGTGTGCGATTCTGCGCCTACCATTCCGATCGTAGCTTTCGGGTCCGCCCCTCGTATAGCCTGGGCCGCTGACTCGCCTGCCATGCCTGCGCCGACGATCAGGTAGTCGAATGTGTGTCGCATGCGTCACTTCTTGACCGTGCGTGCAGGGATCCGCCGATCTCCGCATCCTCGAACGATTCTCTGCACGTCATGGTGAATTGTGGATCTGCTCTCTTGATCGTATGCTCACAGCATACGGTGTGCAACTCGATCCGGAGAGCGAGGTATCGCGCCAAGGCCGTTCCCGGATCGGACATCAGCGTTAGGCGATATCGATGGACAGACCGCCCGGATCGTCGAAACCATCCTGGCCCGCAGGCACGGTTTTCACCGTTGGCCATTCGACGCGGGCGATAGCGGATTTCATCGGCCTGTTGCAGGCGTACGACATCGAGCGGCTGGCCGACATTCGTACCGTGCCGCGATCGCGACACAATCCGCAGTTCAACGCCGACTCCTTGCTCCTCTCCATACCGGCAGCGGGCATCGATTACGTACCAATGCGGTCGCTTGGCGGCCTGAGGCATGCTCGCAAGGATTCCCCGAACGCCGCCTGGCGCAACATGAGCTTTCGTGGCTATGCGGATTACATGCAGACCACAGCGTTCGACATTGCGCTGGACGAACTCCTGGAGGCGAGCCGGGATCGCCGTGTGGCCATCATGTGCGCCGAGGCCGTGCCGTGGCGCTGTCATCGCTCGTTGGTGGCCGATGCTCTCGTCGCGCGCGGAATCCTCGTCGCCGAGATCCTGTCCGAAACGAGCTGCCGTTGGCACTCGCTCACGCCGTTCGCCAGAGTAGTGGGCACACGGGTGACGTACCCGGAGCAGTCGGACCCGTAGTCCGGCGCATCACTTCCCGATCAGCGTCAATGCTGTGCCCTTGTGAATGGCGACATGATCGGTCTTGTCGCTCTGGATCTCGTACTGTGGTGCGTCGGGACTGGCGTGGTGCGTGTATCCCTTGAAGTTCACGTCCCCGGTGTGGATCGCGACGATCGTGCCGCTGACGCGGCCCGCCTCGGAGTTCCAGCTTACGTGATCGCCGATCCTGAATTGCCGGCTCATCGTGAGGCGCCGCGATCCAGGAGTTTCTTCAGCACCAGCGCCTCATTGTGCACCTGATCCCGCGCGGCGTATACCAGGGTGACGTTTCCTCTTCGAGACCGCGCCTCGAGTTCGGATAGCGCTGGGTTCTTCCTGAGCTCGGCGCGATAACGCTTCTGGAACTCAGGCCACTTCTCCGGGTCGTGGTCGAACCACTGACGCAGTTCAGTGGATGGCGCGACATCCTTGAGCCAGATATCGATTTGGGCCTTGGCCTTGGTCAGCCCTCGAGGCCAGAGCCGATCGACCAGTATCCGTTCACCGTCGGACCTGGCAGCTTCTTCATAAGCTCGCTTCACCATGACGCTCATGTTCGCTCCGAGTGCGACACCGGTAACCGCCATCTGAGCGGCGTTCGCCAAGCCGGTACCACTCTGTGCCTCACCGACTGTACCTCACAGCATCGTGTGCACAGAAGCGCACCCGCGAACTCCGCGGGGATGGGCGTACGAGCGACGGTGTCGTCAGTCGACTCGTCCCATTTACATTACACATCAGACCCGTCGGTCGTTGACGCCGCCGGACCACCCGCCGGCGCGTGCGACCCGGCGCCTGTTGGCGCGCTGCTGTTCCCGGCTACTCAACGCTGCAAGCTCGGCAACCTGACGCGACGTCCAAAACCGGTCGAGTGAACCTGCAGCGGGAGGAAAAGCGAGACCTCCAAAGCTCGCCTGCCAGATTCTCTCTTGGACGATCGTCGCCACCTAACGGGGTGCGATTCGGGATGCGGAGCCCGCCGCGTCGCCGGACTACCGGTGTTTCACTGCCGCATCCCTGCTGCCGGTCTGGGCACCGACGGAGTGCCGGGGACCGGATCTGTCTTGCGCTGACGGGGATACATCTCGTCCAGCGTATTTCCGTCGTAAAGCCGACCGTTCTTCATGACCATGCGGATCGTGTTGGTGTTGCGGATGTTCTCGAGCGGGTTGCGATCGAGGATCACGAAGTCCGCGAGCTTGCCTGCTTCGAGAGAGCCCAGATCCAGCGAGAGGCCGAGTGCGCGCGCTCCGGCGATGGTGGCGGAACGAAGCACGTCATGGGCGGACATCCCTCCCATGGACATCATCCACAACTCCCAGTGATAGCCCAGCCCCTGTAGCTGCCCGTGGCTGCCGATGCCGACGAGTCCTCCGGCCTTCACGATATCGTTGGCGGCTTTCGCGATCTTGTCGAAGGAGTACTCATCGCGTTGATACCAGCCGGCGTCGTTTCCTCCACCACGCTGGCCGCGCACGCGTCGACGCGTCTTCGCCGCGAGCTCCTCGTACGGTGTGAAGCGTTGCAGCTTTGCATCGCCGTACACGTTCTCGCTCGTGTAGAACCAGTTCTCTCCGAACGGCCCGTTGTAGGCGACGATCAGGGTTGGGGTGTAAGCGATGCCGCTTTCCGCGAACAGCGAAACCACGTCCTTGAAAATGGGATAGAGCGGAATGGCATGCTCCTGGCCCGGGTACCCGTCGATCGCCATCGTCAGGTCATACCTGGTATCGAGTGCGCCTTCGGTGGTCGGCATGATGTTCTGCTCGCGTGCGGCGTTGAGAATCCACTGGCGCTGCTGCCGATTTCCGCCGATGTACATCTTGAGCGTTTTCGTGTCGTAGTACTGGCTGTACCGGCGCATGATGCGGCGCGCGTGCTCCTGGTCCCGGATTTCCTCTCCAGCGCCGGGGACATAGGACGTCGAGAAGAGCCCGGGACCGGTGGAGAAGACGCGAGGTCCGATCGCATCTCCCGCGGTCACCAGATCCTCGTAGGACAGCACGTCGGTCGTACTCGTCTGAGGATCGCGCGTGGTGGTTACCCCATAGGCAAGGTTCGCCAGGTACGACCACGGCTGCTGGTGGATCCCGCTGCGCAGCCCCAGGTGGGCATGCGTGTCGACGAAGCCCGGCAAGATGGTCTTGCCGCTGACGTCGATGGACCGGGCTCCGTTCGGTATTCGCACGGAACCCGAGGGGCCGACTGCGACGATCCGGTTGTTTCGAACGACGATGTCGCCTCGTGCGATGATCTCGTTCCCTTTCATCGTAACGACGCGTGCGCCGCGGAATACCGCAGTGGCCTGCGGAATGTCGCGAGCCATTCGTAGCACGACTCCGGTTTCGGCCGGCTGGTAGCGCGCGGCCTGCTGGGTCGTTGGAGCTGGCTGCCCGGATGGAGGAGCGGTTGCTGCCGCTATCGAGTCATCCACATGCCGGGCACGCACGAGGTCGTACACGAAATGAGAGTTGCCGATGGACCAGTGCACGGAGCGCCCGTCGGCGCTCCACGCCGGGAACTGCCCACCGATCTCCGTCAAGCGTCTGACCGGCACTTCGGCGTTCTCCGGCGATCCGAGGCTGATGCTTGCCGCCTCGCCGGACTCGATCAGGGGAAAGACGTACAGGTCGTTGGCGACCTGCGTGAGTACCTGACGTCCGTCCGGGGAAAGACGCGCGCTGGCCGCCGGCGCCGGCGCTGTCGCTTCCGGCCCACGCGCACCGGTGATGCGAAGGTGGGTGCGCTCGTCAGTTCCATCCCATCGGATCGAGACGAGGCCGGAGGCGCCACTGTATAGGTAGATGCGACTCGTATCGCGTGAAAAGTGCGCTCCGCCACGGCCGCCTGCCGGTGCGATCAGCGTTGCGCGACCGCCTGACGAGGGAACCCAGACAAGCTCCGCGGATCCCATGAACCCCCCATCTTCCAGAGCGGGCTGAGCCGGCGACCGCATGACCACCACGCGGCTGCCGTCCGGGGACCAGACCGGCTGCGAGTACATCGCGCGCGACTGCGTGAGCTGCGTCGCGCTCCCGGTATCGGGCACCTTGAAGACCTGTCCGCCATCCTTCGACCACGCGACGTACGCGAGCCATGCGCCATCCGGCGACCAGGCCGGCTGGGCCTCGGTAGCGTTTGCCTCGCTGACTCGGCGTGGCGTGCCGTTGGGAAAGTCCATCACGTACACTCTGTCCATCGCCACGAACGCCAGACGCCGCCCATCGGGAGATGGGATCGCGTCGCGAATCTGCTTCACGGTGAACTGCGTGGAGTCGCTGATGCGGTAATCGAATGCCAGCTTGGGGCCCAACTCGATTGCGGCCTGCACTCGAAATGGAATCGCCGTGGGCGCCGCACCATCGACTGGCACGCGCCAGATCTTGCCGCCGTACGAGACCACGATGGCGCGCGAATCCGGCGTGAACGAGAAGCCTGGCAGCGCGTCCATGGAGGCTACCGATTCCTGCTCGTCGTGCTGCACCGGGTACGCCAGCCATCGTTCCTCGTTCGTCTCGAAGTTGCGCAGGCGGATACCGGTCTGCGACTCGTATCGTGAGCCGTAGGCGAGGTACCTCCCGTCGGGTGATAGGGCGGGACGCACGGCGCCGCCGTACAACGTGGCTCTCGTGTCGCGACGACCCGTCTGTCGGTCGAACGTGACCAACTGATACTGCGGAAAGGCGGCATTGTATTCCCACGCCCCCTGCCGCTGCGCGAACCAGATGTAGCGGCTGTCCGCTCCGAACGCGGCGCCCACCAGGCTGAGCGGGCCATTGTTAGGCACCGGTGTCGGATCGCGAACGAGCTGGACGCCGTTTCCGCCATTCCTGTGGAACATCCACGGCTTGGACGCCCCGATCGGAGCCGCAGCCCTGGAGACCACGATGTACTCCCCATCAGGCGTCCACTCGGGCGACCGGTATCGGTTAGACTTGCCTTTCGTAACCTGTTTCGCCTGACGAGACGCAACGTCGATGACCCAGACGTTGTCGCCACCGTCCCGATCGGACGTGAAGACGACGGATTTCCCGTCTGGCGAGAATCGCGGCTGGGCATCGTACATCATGCCCTTCGTGAGCTGCGTTGCGTTGCCACCGGCAATCGGCAGCGTGTAGAGGTCACCCAGCAGATCGAAGACGATCGTGCCGCCATCCGGGCTCACATCGAGCGAGATCCAGCTGCCCTCGTCCGTGTCCAGCGCGATCGTTCGTGCTGGTGTGATCGGAAGATCCGGCTGACTTGGAGCCTGAGTATATGCCGGCGCGCGCGCGGCCAGCAGGAGCACGACTGTAAGATGAAATCGCATGGCTCTTCTCGATTCGACGACAACGGTCCTACGCGCGGTCCAGCATGGCCGCTGCGGCACGACTTCGTGGCACGTGTACATCCCAACCTCGATAGTACTCTGTCACCGCAGGATGGCGCGAGGCCCGTCTTTCAACGTGGCCGAACGACTCGAACGCCCTTCATTCGCCGGGAAGTTGTGTGCCCGACTCGCCGCCGCAGCGAGCCAGCAGCAGTCGGAGCTTCGCGCTCGATACGCCCTCATCCTGCATCTCGAACAGGGCCGGCCGCTCGTTCCACGGATCCTCGCATCCACAGAAGTTCTCGAGCAACGTCATCGCCGCCACGATGAAGTACGCGTCCACACGTCGCACGCGCTCGATGAGTGCGTTGCGAACCGCGGTCGTGCGATATTGGGAAACCAGGTCGAATGCCGCAAACAACGCACGCTCGTGACTGTCACCAGTCAGGAGCGACACTACCAGATCGCCCGCAGCGTCCATATCGCCGAGCAACCGCAAGGCGCGCAGCCGGACTTCGACATCGTCAGACTCCGCAATCCGTTCCAGCACTGGCCAGTCGCCTAACGCCGCCGCTGTTTCCATGTCCCGCCACTCGGCGGGTCGGAGAGCGTTCGTGAGTCTCGACCGCATCACCTCCCGGAGCATCCCGCGCTCGGCTGCGCTCAGACCGGCGATCGCATCGATGTCATAACCAGTTCCGTCGTGCCACGCGTCGAAATCGACGCGCATGCTCGCGGCGAAGCGCTGCCATGCCAGCGAGGCCGGGATACCGATCGACCGGCGAAGCTCATCCATCGCCGACGACAGCACCGCCTCGGGATGCGCTCCGAATTCGCGAGCCAAGCCGCTTCCATGGGGCACTACGCCGGCATACCTCGCCAGCAGCAACTCGGCTGCCCTTGCACGAGCCGCTGCCATTCGAGTCGCCAGAGCCGTGAAAAGCACTACCTGGCACTCTGAGTCGGAGAGCTGTGTTGCCCGATCGACGTCGGCCATGGAGACGCCGTGCGTCAGGTGCTCGTCTAACGCCACCGGAACGTCCACCCGCAATGCGTTCGCCATGCGGCGGCAGGCATGCGACTGCAATCCCGCTCGGTGACCAGACACGCAACCCGCATCTATGCCTCAGTGCTCCCGGATTTCGCGAAGGCCAAGCACTCCGAGCGCCAGAGCACCGGTACCGACCGCCGCGTAGACGCCGATCGAGAGCCAGAAGGTGGCGGGTTCCGGTACGCGCGCGACCGTCCGCCGGGATGACCAACGTCTGATGGGAAGGCGA
Organism: Gemmatimonadaceae bacterium; assembly: GCA_019186945.1. Classification (GTDB taxonomy): domain Bacteria; phylum Gemmatimonadota; class Gemmatimonadetes; order Gemmatimonadales; family Gemmatimonadaceae; genus JABAQJ01. The sequence goes on along the minus strand of JABAQJ010000008.1, from coordinate 20,562 downwards.
GTCTCCCCGCTCATCACACCAGACACCACCAGCCACGCCGACGCGCTGGCGAGCGCAAATAGCACGAGAACGGCGACGAGCAGCGCGTTACTCCCTCGCCGTCGCGCGGGGCCGGATTCCGTTGACGTACGGCCCGGTGAGGCCCCCTTCGACTCGGCATCGGCAGGCACGGTCGAGGTCGGGAGGGCCTCTCGCGAGGCGCCTTCCGGTGCGGCGGCGTCGGTTGGCGCGACGGGGGGAGCTGTCAGCCCGTCGTATTCGTAGTCAGGCGGGCGGAACTCGTTCGTTATGCGCGCAACGATCTCGTCGCGACGGTCTCGCGCCCATGCCGGATAGGCCAACCAGCGCGTCGGCGTTTCAAAGTAGATGACGTGATGCGCAGCGACACCGACAAGCAGTTCGCCATCGATGTCGATGCGCTCCCACCTGCGTCCGTGCAACTCTTCGTAGTACATGCGGTCGCGGCCCTGGTGGCCGACGCGCCAACCGCGTCGCTCATCTGACGTCATTGTATTATCCGCCTGACGGCCGCATACACAGAGTCGCCGCCTTCGGCATCGGCATAGCCGTCGACCATCGTCCTGAACGATTGGCCGTTCGTCGACTTGCCCCTGTTCCAGTCGGCGCCGCGCTGGAGGAGCAGCAATGCGGCCCTCCAATTACGTGTGTTGGCCGCCGAGAACAGCGCCGTAGCCCCACTCGAACCCGTGGCGTTGACGTCGGCCCCACGATCGAGCAGCAGTGCCAGTGTCTCGAGGGTGGAGGATCTCCCCGTGGCTTGGAAGTAGACGGGCTCTCCCGAAGGCGTCATCAGGTTGGGGTCCGCTCCTGCATCGAGCAGCATTCGTACAGGCTCGGTTCCTGCCTTGCCCGAAACCTGGATGGCTATCGCCAGCGGCAACTCGTACTGCGCGGCCCTGTTGGCGTCCGCGCCGGCCGCCAGCAACGCGCGCAATGCGTCGTGCTGTCCGGGCGAATCGCGCAGCTCTCTGGTCGCCAGCACGAGGAGGGTCATACCCGACAGGCCGCTCTCGTTCACGTTCACCCTTGGTGCCAGCGTGGTTACAGTGGCAGCGTCGTTCCGGGCAATGGCTTCGGCCATCTCCCGCATTGGACCCGACCGAAAGAACGTAAGTTGGCCGCTTTCGTTCGTGGCGGCACGGAACTGAAGTTCGCCGAGAGCCTTCGCCAGTGCGAGGAGAAGCAGCGGGGTCGCCGCCAGGAGCAACGCCAGCGCTCGCCCAGCGGGCGACGTCGATCGCAGGAACAACGCTGCCGCCGCCGCGAGCGGTATGCTCGGGAGAACGAGCAGGAAAAACGTCACCCGTATCGGACTGGTCCCGCTGCTGCCCGCCGCGGCGAGTCCGAGCGCGAACAACAGGAGGATCCCGCACAGGTCGAGGACTACGAGGGCCCAGAACGCGGTTCGCATCGCTGTGTCTCGTCGGCGCTCGTCCTAACGAGGAGTCGTGAAGGTCAGTGCCCGCCGTGGGTTGTCGATCGTGATCTTCCGGATATTCTCCTCGCTCACGCCCAATTCCCGCAAGGTCGGAACGAAGTGCTCGAGAACATAGGCAAAGCCAGTTCCGCCATACTTCCTGAGCTGAGGCTTCGTGCAGATGTCGTGGCTCAGCAGTATCCGATCCACGTAGCCCAGCTCGATCAGCTCGACGATCGCCTTGGCGATCGTGCGGTCGCTCCGGTTTCCGAGCACGCCTGCCGGGCCAGTGATGACGCCAAGCCAGTCGATCTGAAGGTACACACCCGTTTCCAGGATTCGTTTTACCAGCGGCATGTTCGGCGTCAGTGCGCCGCTGTGCCCCATGATGATCTGCTGTGGCGCAACGCCTTCTGAGAGCGAGGTCTGGATCGTGGTGAGACGCTCCTCGTCGACGCCGCCAGCATGGAACGACATCGGCGCGCCGGTCATGCGGCTCGCTCGCGCACTGGCGCGGATGACCTTGAGTTCGTTCGGCGTCAGCGGTCCGCCATCGATGCCGATTTCGCCGATGATGCCCGAGCGAACGGTCGTGCCCTGCACACCGACGGTCACGTCCCGGACGATTTCGTCCGTCAACTGCTCGACGGTACGCGTGTCCATGTCGAGCGGATGGAACTGTTTCGTATACCAGCTGGCGCCCATGACGATCGACATGCCGGTGGCGTTCGACATCTCGACCAGGGCAATCGGATCGCGGCCAAGTCCGATGCTGGAGACGTCGACGATCGCCTGTCCGCCAAACTTCCTGAACTCCATCACCTCCCTGAACATCTCGTCGAAATCGCCCAGGAAGTCCGTCCCGCGCACAGCGCCCCATCCGTATCGAACAGCATACAGGTCGCCCATTGTGATCGGCTGTTCGAACGGCAGCGGTTCCTCGGACGTCGCCGCTGCTGCGCTGCTGTTGCTCCTGGAGCGAGGATTCTGGAACTCGATGAAGATGTGCTCGTGCATGAGAGTCGGTCCGATCGTCGAAGGATCGACTGGTCCGAGCACGGTCTGGATCTTCCCCGCCAGGTTGGGAATCGGTGGCGTCGCTCCCACGCTCCGCTGTGCTGGGAGTTCCACGCCGGCCGCCAACCCGATCGCGATCGCCAGTAAACGCGTGTTCGTCATGTCTCGTCCTCTTGCATCTGGGTCTCTCGTCCGATGCGCCTGAGCCTCTCCTGGCAGTGCCGACGGTGCACCCGACCGAACCTCTTCGGGCGCCTGCACGCGAAGCGTGCATCCGGATATCCGCCAGTTGCGACAGCCACTTTCAACTTCGTGGTGCAACGAACGTCAGCAGCCGCTTCGGGTTTTCCACCATGATCCGCGCGATCTGTGCGTCTGTGATACCCTGTCGTTTCAGGTAGGGCAGGAATTGCTCCTCGATGAAGGAGTAGCCGGTGCCGCCGTAGGACTTGAGGCTCATCTTCGCACTGACATCCTGCGAGAGGACGATGCGATCGGCGTATCCGGCCTTGGTCAGAGCGACGATAGTCTTCGCCACTTCGGAATCGATCGGCCACTTCCGGGTCACAAGGGGTGGCTTGCCGAGCAGATCGAACTCGATCGTCGCGCCCCGCTCGAGGAGCGGCGTGATATACGTCAAGTCTCCGGCAAGGTAGTCGGCATGTCCAAGAATCACGCGGGACGGATCCGCCCCTTCTGCCACGAGGATGTCGAGGATACGGGCATGCTGCCGCGCTGCCTCTGTCGAGTGAAGCGTGATGGCGGCGCCCGTCAACCGGCTGGCGCGACCCGAAGCCCGGAGGATTCTGTTCTCTATCCCGGCACCGGGATTGGCACTCGTCCCCAGTTCGCCGATTATTCCGGCACGAATGCCGGTGCCGCCCACACCAACGGTGAGATCACGCACGATCTCGTCGGTCAGACTCTCGACTGTCCGCCGATCCAGATCCTTCGGGTACCAGCCAGCCGCGTACCAACCGGTTCCCATCACCACGTTGAGTCCGCTCGCCTGGGCGACGCGTTGTAGCGCTTCCGGTCGCCTATCGATGCCCATACTGGTGGCGTCGACGATGGTCCCGCCGCCCGCGCGTTTGAACTCGGCGATTTCCCTGGCCTGCTCCGATTCATCAGTGAGCAGCCAATTGTCCCGGTTGATCGCGCCGAGCATGACGCTGCTGACGATGTCGAGCGTCAGCGGCTGGTGGTAGAGCCGCGCGGCGGTTGCACCTGCCGGCCTCTGGCGTCCGGCCGCCGCCCATCGTTCCGGCTGATCGTCGGGGAGCGTGAGGTCGACGAAGATGTGCTCGTGCATCAGCGTGTGTCCGAGCCGGTCGGGGGCGACAGGCCCGGACACAGTCATGACGCGGCCGGCCAGGTTCGGGATGGGCTGCTGCGCCCGCAGCGCACCGACGATGCACGGCAGCACGACGACCGCCACAACCCTGCTGTTGGATATCATCTCGTCCCTCGCGATGGTCGAGGGATTCTTGCGGCTGTGAGGCGACTCAGCAAGAGGCGATCGTAGCGGTGCCCGTACACCACGCGGAATCGCCTCAGGGCATGAACTTCCGATCGCGATCCATCAGCTGTCGCGCGAAGTACGTGTACTCGAGGGCAGTCGTCTCCACCTGCTGGGCGATGTTCGCGCCGGACCCGTGTCCGCCCTCGACCACTTCGTAGAAGTAGTATGGAAGCCCCATCCCGGCCAGCTTCGCCGCAAACTTGCGCGCATGCTGCGGCCCCACACGATCGTCCTTGGTCGTCGTCCAGATGAGCGGCGTCGGGTACTTTACGCCCTTCCTGAGGTTATGGTACGGCGAGATCGACGCAAGGAACGCACGCTCATCCGGGTTCGAGACACTCCCGTACTCCCCAACCCACGACGCACCTGCCTGGATCTGCTCGAACCGCAGCATGTCGAGCAACGGAACCTGAATGTCGACGGCGGTCCAGAGTTCGGGATGCTGCGTGAACTCCACGCCCATCAGCAGACCGCCGTTTGAACCGCCCTGAATGCCCAGCCGTCGCGGCGACGTAATCTTCTTCGCGATCAGATCCCGGCCGACGGCAGCGAAGTCGTCAAAAATCACCTGGCGGCGGGTCTTGAGACCGGCCTCGTGCCAGGCCGGACCGAACTCGCCGCCACCGCGGATATTCGCCAACACGTACACCCCTCCCTGCTCGATCCAGAGCTTGCCGACGTCCGGATCGTAGCGCGGCGTCATCGCGGCGTTGAAGCCGCCGTACGCGTATAGAATCGTTGGATTGTCGCCGTCCAGGGCCATGGAGCGCGGGCGCACGATGAAGTACGGGATCTTCGTTCCGTCTTTCGACGTCGCTTCCATCTGCTCGACGACGCTGCGCGACGCATCAAAGCGCGGCGCGAGAGTCTTGACCTCAAACGTGCTCCCTCGCACGACATCGGCCAGCCAGATGCTGCTCGGAGTAAGGAATCCGGTCACGCCGATGAACGCTTCATTGCTCCGGTTATCCGTGCTGATGACGCCCGTTGACACGTTGTCCGGCAGTGCCATCGGAGTTTGCGACCAGGTTCCGTCAGGCGCACGCGCGGCGACCAGCACCCTGCCATTGACGTTCTGATAGATGTCGATCAGAAGTCTGTCGCGAGTCGCCGATACGCCAGCGACTGACTCGCGAGGTCCCGGAGTGAACACCGCAACCGGCGACAGTGCGTCAGGTGTGCGGAGCCCTGCTTCGGCTTCGAACGCCGCCACGGAACCGGCACGGATAATTGTGCCATCTGTCTTCCAGTCCTCGTTGAGTTGTACGATCACCTGGCCGCCGATCAGTTCCGCGAAGTCGCTCTTGGCAGGCACCGCCAGCCGCACGACGTCGTTCTGCCTGACGACATAGTGTTCCGCCTCGAACGTACTGGTGGGCCGAACGATTACGCTGAACCGCTTGCCCGTGGCATCGACCATGGTGCCTGGCGACACGCCATAGCCGCCGTCCTTCGCCGAGCCGCGGAAGATTTCAACCGCTTCCGCCAACGGTGTTCCCCTGACGACGCGCTTGACGATATAAGCGTATCCGGACGTGGTGACCTCTCCCGGATTCCACTCGCGCGCAACCAGGATCGTGTCCGCGTTCATCCACGCGACGCGCTGCTTCCCCTTGGGAAGGAAGAACCCGCCGTTCACGAACGAACGCGACTCGAGATCGAACTCCCGCACCGTGTTCGCGTCCTCGCCCCCATCGGAAAGGAAGAGCAGGCAGCGCTTCTCCGCGGGCTGTTGACAGGTGAATCCCTGCCAGACCCAGTTCGCTTTTTCGGAGGCGGCAAGCGCGTCGAGGTCGAGTACGGTTGTCCACGACGGCGAGGCAGTGCGGTAACTGGCCAGCGACGTCTTCCTCCAGACGCCGCGGACATGCGCTGCATCCTGCCAGAAGTTGTACATCTCACCGCCGACGATCGTGATGTACGGAAGGCGATCTTCCGCCTGCGCCATCGCCAGCGACGCCTTGTAGATGGCCTGGTATCGCGGATCCTTCTCAAGGACGGCTTTCGTCCGTGCGTTCTCGGCGTTTACCCACTGCATGGCGCGCTCGCCATGCATGTCCTCGAGCCAGATGTACGGATCGGTGGTATCCGCCTTCGTGACTTGCGAGTCGGCAGAAGTGGGGAGGAGCACGGAGCAGCAGGCGATCAGGATGACAGGTCGCATGGTGAGCACACGGGTTCGGAACAGAGCTCGCGACGGGGAAACGGCGATGTGCTTCAACTTATGCAACAGCGCGGCCGCGATCGAAGCTGTCGTGGGAAGCCATTGGTTCCGGCTCGGCGGCACCGGTATGAACCCGCAGCGGTTGCCGGACGCATCGGGAAGCGCCGAGCTGAGCGCCTGGCCGTCACTCGTAGCGCAGCGCCTGCATTGGCGGAGTCCGGCTGGCTCGCAGTGCCGGGAGCCAGCCCGCACCAAGAGCCACCACTACCAGCAGCAACACTCCGCTCGCGAACACGACCGGGTCGTGGCCGTCCAGGCCGAAGAGCAGCGACCGCGCGGCGCGGCCCAGACCAAGCGCGCCGAGCGCTCCCGACGTCGCACCGATCGCGACCATCACCCCAACCTGACGTAACACCATTCGCTGAACTCGACGCCGGTCAGCCCCCAGTGCCATCCGCACGCCGATCTCCCTCGTCCGTTGAGCCACGGAGTACGCCAGCACGCCATATAGTCCAATCGCCGCCAGCACCGTCGCCAGCACCGCGAACGAGGCCGAGAGTGCGGAAATCATCCGATCGAGAAAAACGCTTTCGCGCAGCTGCTGCGGCATGGTCTTCAAGTCCTCCACGGGGAGCGATGGATCGATTCGTTTCGTCGTCCTCCGGATGTCTGCCAACAGCCGGTCGGGTTCCAGGCGCGTTCGGGCATAGAAGTGCATCTCCCCCAACACTCCCTGTTGCATCCAGGGCAGATAGAACACCGGTTGCGGCTTTTCCTTTGCGCCGTTGTAGGCGACGTTCGGTACCAGGCCAACGATCTGGATGCGCAACGAGTCGTTGCCGGAGGCGCGTCCCATGAACTTGCCCACGGCGTCGCGCCCCAAGGCGAACTTCCGCGCGAACTCCTCGTTTACGATGGCAACGCGTGCCGCCGTGTACTGATCCGTTGTGTCGAAATCGCGACCTGCAAGGAGCGTCGCTCCTATCATGCCGAAATAGCCGGCGCCCACCGCGTTGTACCGGGAGTTGCAGTCCGTGTCCGGGAGACACTCGAACCCCTGCACGCGCACGTCATTCCCCCACGAGTCACCCGAAAGCAGTGGCACGATGGAACTGGTCACACCTGTCACGCCCGGGAGGGCTCGCAGTTCGTCCTCGATACGGGCATAGAGCAGCTTCGCTCGCAGCGTGTCGTACCCGACGCGCAAGGGGGATACCTGAAACGTGACGACGCTGTCGATGCGGATTCCGAGGTCAACGCGACTCACGTTGACAAGGCTCTTGAGGAAAAGACCGGCAGACACCAGCAGCATCGTCGAGAGCGCGATCTGGACTACCGCAAGCGTGGTGCGAAAGCGCGCCGCGGTACCGCCGCCGGCGATCTGTCCGGCGCCGGCACGGATCGACCTGATGAGATCCGGTCGCGTGGAGTGCAACGCCGGAAAGAGGCCGAAGAGGAAGCCTGTCAGGACAGCGAGTCCGGTCGCGAAGGCAAGTACCGGGGGCTGCAAGTGAAAGTCGAACGCTGCCGCGCCTTCCGGCGGCAACAATCCGGCGATGCCCTGCAGCGTCCAGCGGGCGATTAGCAGGCTTGCCAGCCCGCCGAGGACAGCCAGCACGAGCGACTCGACCAGCAATTGCGTGACGACCCGCCAGCGCGTCGCACCAAGTGCAAGGCGTACGGTCATCTCGGTAGCGCGGTCCGCGCCGCGAGCCATCAGGAGGTTAGCGATGTTGGCGCAGGCGATCAGCAGCACCACGGCGGTGATCGCGAACAGCATGACGAGCGGGGTGCGTGCTTGTCCCTGGAGCGAGCTCTGGCCACGCGCTCCCGGCTCCACGACCACGCGCTTGCCCTTGAAGCGCACCATCGTCTGGTCGCTCATCCCTTGCTGGAGCGGTGCTTCCACGTCCGAGAGGATCGGCGCAATAACGCGATCGAGCGCGCTCTTCGTGGCCTCGATCGTCATTCCCGGCTTGCGCCGGCCGACGAGATAGACCCAGTAGTCGCGGCGGTTCTCGAGTCCCTTGTAGCCGCCGACCCACACTCGCGACTGGATCGGGATATAGACGAGCGGGCGCGAACCCAGCGTTGTTCCGTTGAAGCCGGCGGGGGCGACGCCCACGATCGAAAACGAGCGGCCGTTCACCTGTAGCTGCTTGCCAAGGACGTCGGGCCTTCCGCCGTACTGGTCGATCCAGAAGTTGTAGCCGATGACGGCTACCAGGTTATCCGCGCCCGGTTCGTTGTCAGCCGTCTGCAACAGACGGCCGATTACCGGTCGCAACCCGAGCATCGAGAAATAGCCACCGGTGACATACACGCCCTCGCCGACCATGGGTTGCTCGCCGAGCCCAACGCTGGCGCCGAAGAGCCGGTATCCGGCGATGGCTGCTAGTCCGTTCTGTGCCGCCTCCAGATCCCGCACCATCGGGTAACTCCAGATGATGCCGTCGCCGCAACCCGCGCTGTTGCACGAGTCGTTGCCCTGGATCGGCCCGGGGAGCTTCAGGTTCACCAATTCCCCCGGCGCCATCACCGGAAGCGGCCGGAGGAGCGTCTGGTCGAACAACGAATAGATGGCTGCGTTCGCACCGATGCCGAGCGCCAGCGAAACGATGGCAACGATGGTAACGAACGGCGTCGAGAATAGCGTGCGGAGAGCGTAGCGGAAGACGCGCATGAGGACCGGATTGGGGGACTGCGCAAAGACGAACCGGGCACGGGTGAGCTCCCGGCACCACGTATCCGACAGGCAAACCGCACCCAGGGTTGGAAGTCCGCGGCTCTCCCCCGCCACATGGTCGCAGCTGCCACCCTCGCACCGCGTTGCAGCGGGCTCTAGGTTTTCCCGCATGCAGCCCACGCACATTGGCCGCTACACGATCGTCGGTACGCTTGGCGAAGGCGGCATGGGAACGGTTTACGAAGCCGTCCAGGAGCAACCCCGGCGCACCGTTGCGCTCAAGGTCATCCGCCCGGACTACGTCACGCCAGAGCTGAGTCGACGATTCGCGCGAGAGTCCGAAGTCCTCGGACGCCTGCAGCATCCCGGCATTGCCCAGGTATTCGAAGCCGGAACCGCGGATGGTCTCTATGGCAGCCAATCCTACTTCGCGATGGAACTGGTCCGGGGCCGCTCGCTCATCGAGCATGCCAACGGCAAGAACCTCTCGCTGGCGCAACGACTCGACCTCTTCGCGCGCATCTGTGACGCCGTGCACTACGCGCACCAGCAGGGCGTGGTGCACCGGGATCTGAAGCCCGCCAACATCCTTGTCGACAGCGCCGGACAGCCCAAGATCCTCGACTTCGGTGTCGCTCTCCTGACCAACGCCGACGCTCAAGCCACGCGTCAGACCACAGTCGGTCAGGTCGTCGGCACGCTGCAGTACATGAGCCCGGAGCAGGTGAACGCGGACCCGGCGCTGATCGACGGTCAGACGGACGTCTATTCGCTGGGCGTGATTCTGTACGAACTGATCTCCGGACGATTTCCGTACGACCTCTCGAACCGCATGATCCTCGAGGCCGTGCGTGTGATCATGGTGGAGGAGCCTACGCCTCTCAGTTCGATCGATCGCGGCCTCCGCGGCGATGTCGAGATCATCGTCGCTCGCGCCCTCGAGAAGGAGAAGCAGCGCCGGTATTCCTCCCCCGAAGAACTGGGCAGCGACATCAGGCGCTACCTACGCGATGAACCGATCGTGGCACGACGGGCGAGTGCCATCTACCAGCTCGCCAAGTTCGCGCGACGCAATCGATCGCTGGTCACCGGACTTGCGCTCGCCGCCGCGTTCCTTGTCGTGGGGAGTGCGGTAAGCTTGTGGCTCGCAATCCGCGCGACATCCGCGGAACGCCTTGCGGCGCGCCGTCGAAACGAGGCGATCGCCGCAGGTGCCCTGGCGGAACGTCGCCGCGCTGTGGCCGACTCCGCGTTGCTCGTGGCCGATTCGTCGCGCCGGACGGCTGTGGAGCAGCGGGCGATCGCGATCGACAACGCGCAGCGCGCCGCCAGCGAGGCGGCGAGGCAAACAGCCGTCAGCTCGTTCCTCCAGGACATGCTTGCCGCTTCCGATCCGGCAAATGCGCGCGGACAGGAGTTGAGTGTGCGCGAATTGCTCGACCAGGCAGCGGGGCGCACGAGTAGTGGCTCGCTGGCGCGCCAACCCGATGTGCGATCGGCGGTCGAATCCGTGATCGGTCGTACCTACTACGCGCTCGGTCTCAACGACCTCGCCCGCCGACATTTGGATACCGCCCTGGCACTGCGAAGGCGCCTGTCGGGCTCGCGCGATCTCGCGGCAGCCGTCACTACCGCCGATCTGGGCAGAGTAGCGTATGCCTCCGGATCGTACGCCGACGCGGAGCGACAGCTCACGCAGGCACTCTCCATCCTGCAGCCTCTGCTCCCGCATAACGACGACCGCGTCACCGAAGCCATTGCCACGCTCGCCAGTGTCCGTCAGCAACAAGGACGCTTCCCGGAGGCCGAGCGTCTGTATCGGGATGCACTGGATCGCACCCGCACGGCTCATGGCAACGATGCCACGCAGGTCGCCGATCGCCTCGTGCCGCTGGGCACCTTCCTCTCCTTCACTGGCCGTCCTCGTGACGGCCTTCCCTACATGGAGGAAGCCGTTCGCATCGTGAAACGGCACTACGGCGTCAACCATCCGGCAGTCGTGAGCGCGTTACTGAGCCTGAGCGATGCGCAGTACTATCTGCCAGACGCCCCTGCGGCGGAGCGCACCCTCCGCGAAGCGCTGCCAATCGCCCGCGCTCTCTTCGGCACACGCCATCCAACCCTGGCTGACGTGCTCAACCGACTTGGGTCCTCGCTGTCCACACAGCGCAAGTTCGTGGAGGCGGAACCGTTGCTCCGCGAAGCGTTGGCCATGCGAATCTCTCTCCTCGGATCGGACCATCCGGACGTTCAGCTGGTGCGCGTCGACCTGGCGAGGCTGCTCTCTTCGACAAACCGGCTTCCCGCGGCCGAATCGTTGTATACGCAGGCGCTCGCATCGCGTCGCGCAACCCTTGGAGACAGCTCTCCTGCCGTGGCGTCGTCGTTGATGGACCTTGGACGGGTGCGTGCCGCGCAATCGGACTGGCCGCGTGCCGAACGCTACTTCCGAGAAGCAATTCCCATTTGGCGCGCGGCGGGCGTTACCGATCAGGAACTCTTCACGTCGGGACAGCTCGGGCAGGCGCTGGTGCGGCAGGATCGCCTGGACGAGGCTGCGACGCTGGCCAACGATCTCGTTACGCGAGGGCGTGCGTACTTCGGACCTGGACACTGGATGGTCGGCGACTTCCATGAGCTCCAGGCGCGGATAGCGATCGGACAGCACCGCTACGCCGAGGCAGAATCGCTGGCCACACTCAACCTCGACATCATCCGCGCGACCTACGGACCGCGGAGCCCTAACATGGCGCAACAGATCGGCAACATCGCGGTCATCCGGGAGATGCGTGGCGATACGGTTAGCAGTGTGGCGCGCTTTCGCGAGGCATTGGAGATCGTCAGACAGCGACCGATGACGGACCCGCTGGTAGCCGGACTCCGGAGAGGATTGGCGGCCGGACTGTGTGCAACCGGCAAGGTCGCCGAGGGTGACTCTCTGGCGCGCAACACCATGGCTGCTATCCCGGCGGACAGTGTGGTCTCCCTGCCTTGGCGCGTGCGCAGCGCAGTGGGGCTGTGTGCCACCAGAGCGGCGCGTTACGCAGAGGCCGAGCCGCTTCTCCTCGAGTCGGAGGCGCGCCTTGCCGCCATTGGACCGAGCGTTGCGAGTGAACGTGAGGCGGCGATGAAATGGTTGGTCGACCTGTACGAGGCGTGGGGGCGTCCCGATGAAGCGCAGCGGTGGCGAAGCAGGTTGCGCCGCTGAACGCCCTTTGCTTCGTATCCGCGCGCCAGCGGCCAGCATGCGGATGTGTCTACCGGACACGTTCCACTGCCCTGCCTAACGGCTCAGCATCGCCCGGTGGGGCATTAGCGAACGGTGCCACGAGGCCGGCCGGCACCTGACGGACCGCTCAGGTGCTTACTCGGTTTCGCGGCGTATCGGGTCGACCTCGTGTCAGTGGTGGCGCCGCCGGCCTCCGAGGCGTTACCGTTGCGCGGACAAGTCGGACATCTACGTTGTGCAGTCTTCTTCGTACAGCGACCGGAGGCACCAGATGAAGGGGAGCGTTCTGACGGTTGGCGCGATACTCGGCGGCGTGTTGACCATGCCACTGCTGCCAACGATTACCGAGGCACAGGGACAGAACCCCACCGCTCCGCTCCCGACCTCGCCGAACTGGGACATCGCCAAGCTCTCGCAACCTGTCTTCAAGGTGCGTACGCTGTTCAACGTGCCGGTGCGGATGCGCGATGGCGTCAACCTGTCCGTGGATCTCTACATTCCCGATGCGCCGGGCAGGTACCCCACCCTGATCTGGCGCACGCCGTACAGCAACAACTCGCCCGGCGAGGTCGAGCAGGGTCGATGGTACGCCTCGCGAGGCTACGCGGTCGTCAAGGCAGACGTCCGCGGCAAGTACGACTCGGAAGGGGAGCCGTACACGTACAAGTACGAAGCCGATGACGGCTATGACACGGACGAGTGGATCGGGAAGCAGCCCTGGAGCAACGGAAGGATCGGCCTGATGGGCGGTTCGTACCTCGGCTACACGGAGATCACGCAGGCCATCCGCGGCAGCAAGTACCTGGCGGCGATGTCGGCCTCCGTTACGACGTCCGACATCTACAACAACTGGGCGTACGTCGACGGTGCCTTCTTCTACGGATTCGCTTTCCCCTGGGGGGGCACATCCATGGACGGCCATGTTGGGCAAAACAGAAACCCTGAGGACTGGCCCAAGGCCTATTGGAACCTGCCGATACTCACGTCGGATTCCGCCGCCAGTCACGTGAACCGGCCGTATCGCGATTGGCTCAGACATCCGCTCCGAACCGATCCGTACTGGAACGACATCAGTTTCGAGGATCGGGTGCACGACATCGGCATTCCGTATCTTACGGTGGACGGGTGGTACGACCTGTTCATGCGTGGCGCGATCGCAGACCACGTGAAGATCAAGGCAAACGGGCGCACCGAGGCCGCGCGCAAGGGCAAGCGGCTCATCCTCGGCCCATGGTCGCACGAAACCGGCGTGCGTTTCGTGAACCAGCCGAGTGCCGCCGATCGAGGTATCGACTTCGGACCCGACGCGCAGCTCAACCCGCAGCTCATCTATCTGCGGTTCCAGGACCATTACCTGAAGGGTATCGACAACGGCGTCGACAAGGATCCGCCGGTGACGATTTTCGTGATGGGCGAGAACAAGTGGCGACACGAGCAGGAGTGGCCGCTGGCCCGCACGCAGTACACCCCGTACTACATCCAGAGCGGTGGTCGGGCGAACTCGTCGGCAGGCGACGGTACGTTAGGAACCGCGCTGCCGTCTGGAGCGGCGGCGGACACGTTTACCTACGATCCGGCCAACCCGGTGCCTACCGCCGGCGGCAACACCTGCTGCAGTTCCGTGCCGGGCGGGCCATTCGATCAGCGCAAGGTGGAAGAGCGGCAGGATGTCCTCGTCTATACGACGCCCGTGCTGACGCAGGCCATCGAGGTGACCGGCCCGATCCGGATGAAGCTCTACGCGGCCACGTCCGGACGGGATACCGACTGGACGGCGAAGCTGGTGGATGTTCACCCTGACGGATATGCGCAGAACATCCAGGACGGCATCATCCGTGCGCGATACAACGGCGCTATCGGCAAGTCGGCTACGCTGCTCGATCCCGGCAAGGTCTACGAATACACGATCGACATGTGGGCGACCAGCAATGTATTTCTGCCCGGCCACCGGATCCGATTGGAGGTTTCCAGCTCGAACTTCCCGCGCTTCGACCGAAACCTGAACACCGGGGAAGATCCGGCGACGGGCACGCGGATGGAGACGGCGCGGCAGACAGTCTATCATTCGACGCAGTATCCGTCGCACGTAATTTTGCCGATCATACCGCGATAGACGCACAGGCCAACCCATGGTGCGAGGATAGGATTTGCCTGATGAACCAACAGCCGATGATGGTGAAGGAGCAGATAGCGCTTTGGCCTGGCGATGCGAGCGCCGAGGAGGCGGACTTCCTCGAGCGTCAGCTCATCACTTATATCGGTAACAAGAGGGCCCTACTCGGCCCCATCGGCCAAGCAGTTGAGCATGTCAAGCGCCGAATCGGACACAGAAGATTGCGTTCGTTCGATGCCTTCTCCGGCTCCGGTGTCGTTTCTCGTTTCCTCAAGGCCCACTCCGCCTACCTCGCGTCCAACGACATCGAAGACTACGCTGCCGTGACCGGTCGCTGCTTTCTGAGTAACCACAGCGCCGTCGATTGGAAAGCTCTCCACAGCTGGACCGCGGAGCTCAACGCTAAGGTTTGCACAGGCGGCTTCGAGCGAGGGTTCATCGAAGACCTCTACGCTCCTCGGAACGACGATGCGATCACTCCGGAAGAACGTGTGTTTTACACTCGGCGAAACGCGCAGCGGCTGGACGACTACCGACGCCTTATCGAACTCGCGCCCACAAAGATAAGGGAGCTGCTGCTCGGACCCCTGATAAGCCGAGCTTCCATTCACGCGAACACCGCGGGTGTTTTCAAGGGCTTCTACAAGAATAAGCACACCGGGATAGGGCAGTTCGGTGGCAGCGGCTCCGATGCCCTTGTCCGCATCACGGGCGAGATCACGCTTGAGGTGCCGATCCTCAGCCGCTTCGAATGTGACTACGACGTTTTCCAGGAGGACGCAAACGCTGCGGCTCGCCGGCAAAGGGATCTCGATCTGACATATGTAGATCCTCCGTACAACCAGCACCCTTACGGATCGAACTACTTCATGCTGAACCTCTTGGTCCGGTATCAGCGGCCGTCAGAGGTCAGCCAAGTTTCTGGGATTCCCACAAACTGGCGCCGCTCTGGCTACAACGTGCGCGCGCGGTCGCTTCCGTTGTTGCGCGATCTGCTCGAGTCGGTCGATTCGAGGTTCCTTCTTGTTTCGTTTAACAACGAGGGATTCATCTCTCCTCCGGAAATGCGGGAAATGCTTGAGCGGCTGGGAACGGTCAGCGTCTTCGAAACCGCGTACAACGCCTTCCGTGGGAGTCGGAACTTCAACAACCGGTCGATCCACGTGACCGAGCAACTATTTCTCGTAGAGCGGAGATAGCGGGGCATGGCTCGCAAGCACCAGCTTCGGCATCAACGAGCTGGAACTGTCATCAACGTCACTTCAAGAGGCCAGGAGTCCGACGTCACCAAGGCCCTGCGTCGGGTTGTCGATCACCTTGCGTCGAGATTTGGGGCGAACGTCAGTCTGGTACACCAGAAGCAATGGCTCCTTCGGGATATCGTCGCTGAATTGCGCGGCACGTACCCGAATATGGACTTTCACTACCACTTCGATAGGAGCTCAATCAGACCCGATGGCGGCATTTTGTACATGCAGGGGCCGCCGGCGGACAAGCTCAGCTATCCGATTCTCATCGCCGAGGTCAAGAACCAGGGTACGAACGACCTCCGTGCGAGCGAAGCACTTCCGAAGCAAGCGAAAGGCAATGCGATTGAGCCGTTGGGAAAGAACCTGATCGGCCTCAGAACTGCCCTGATGCGCGAAAGCATTTTCCCCTTCATCTGCTTCGGATACGGCTGCGACTTCGAGGAAGGTTCGTCGATCCTGGACCGTGTCTCGACGATGGCGATGTTCGGCAAGCTGAACACGACGCATCTGTACAACGAAGAACAAGGGAAGTTCAACAGAGGCAGTTTCTTTTTCCGTGAGAACAAGTGGTCGGTTGAGGAAATGGCGACGGCGATGATCGATATCGCTGAACGCTCCGCCCTTTATTACTTCTCGAAGTACCGAGAGGGACACTTCAGACGTCCGTAGTTCTTGGCGTCTAACGATGCAATGAAGCTGACGACAGGCGTCAGCGGACGACGCGGGACGAATCGACGACCGGCGAGCCGGCGTTCATCTGAGGAAGACGCATGTCACGACGCAATCCTGGCTGGGCTCTCGGCGCGGTTCTGGCGCTCGGCGCCAGCACAACCGCGCTCTCCGCTCAAGCTCCGGCGATTCCCAACCTCGCCGGCAAGGTGCTCACCGTGCTCGGTCCCATCGAGCCGGCCGCCCTTGGGCCGACGCTCATGCACGAGCACATTTTCATCGACTTCAAGGCCCCGCCCCCGATGGCGCCGCCTCCAACCGGCATTTTCGTCCTGAAAACCCAGCAGCCAGCGCTGGCCGGCGAGCGCGGCAGCGGCGGCCTCACCGATTTCGACACGCAGCTCGCGGAGATCAGGGAGTTCAAGAAGGCGGGCGGCGGTACGATCGTCGACGTCACGAACTTCGGGCTCACGCGCGATCCCGAAGCACTGTATCGCGTTTCCGAAGCGTCCGATCTGCACGTGGTGATGGGGGCCGGATGGTACATGAAGACGCTCCACCCGCCCGACATGAACGAACGCACGGTCGAGGAGTTGACAGACATCCTTGTGCGCGACATCACCGTGGGTGCGCAGGGGACTAACATCCGCTCGGGCATCATCGGCGAAGTGGGCACCGGGAACTTCGGCGACAAGGGACCACTGACGGAGAACGAGCTGAAGAGCGTGCGGGCCAGCGCGCGCGCCTCACGCCTGACGGGAGCACCGATCCTGATCCACAGTTTCGCGCCGCCTGACGAGCTGCAACGAGCGCTCGACTTGATCGAGGCGGAAGGCGTGGACCTTAACCACGTCGTCATGGGCCACACGGGAACGGGCGACGTTGCAGCGATGAAGCGCTATACGGATCGCGGCGCGTACATCGAGTTCGACTTCATGGGGCAGGCGCCCGGAGCGATGGGCAGCAGCGGAACGCTCGAGCAGAGCGCGGAGCGCATCGCTACGAACATCGAGGCGCTTATCGATGCCGGTCTGACGGAACGAATCCTGATCGCGCACGACGTGTGCATAACGGCGCAGCTGAAGAAGAACGGCGGCGGCGGCTTCGCCTACATCTCGACGATGGTGGTGCCGGCGTTAAGGGCCAAGGGAGTGAGCGACGCAACGATCCGGACGATCATGGTCGAAAACCCGCGTCGCGTGCTGACCTTCGTGGCCCCGCAGTCGCTGGTGACGCGGCAGTAGGTCACTAACCAAGACCGTCGGTCGCGGCGGTTGGCGGAGCCTCGAACTCGATGCGAATCACGGAGCACACCGGATCAGGTGCCTGCTCGGGAAGTTCGAGGCTCAGCGTTCCGTTCGCCTGGCGCAGCGGTACCTGAACCTCGCGATCGGCGAGAAGCTCTGCGCGTAACGGAACTCCTTTCAGGCCATCGAGCGGAAGCTGGCCCGGCCGCCATCGCTCCACGAATACGTTGACGACACGACCCTGAGTAGTTGTGCGACAATACGGCGACTCGATGAGCGATGCCTGAGTTCCGTAAATCGCGTCGCCGTTCACCTGCAGCCAGGCTCCCATCGCCGTCAGTCCGTCGATCGATGGCTGCGGCACGCGTCCAGTACCCGTCGGTCCGATGTTCAGCAGCAGGTTTCCGCCTTTACTGGCCGTCTCCACCAGAAGCCCGATGAGTCTAGTGGGTGACTTCCAGTTGTTGTCGTCCTTCGCGTACCCCCAGTTGTCGTTCATGGTCATGCACGTCTCCCAATCCTGCCCGGGCAGTCCCCGCGCCGGCACCTCCAACTCTGGTGTGCTGTAGTCGCCGGCCATGCCGGCCCCGAGAGTTCGGTCGTCGCCACCAGCAGGTTTCACGTCCACCCGGTTGTTGACGATCGCACCGGGTTGCAGCCGGCGGCACAGGTCGTACGTCGCCTGCCCGAATGCGTGGCTCCACGTGGCTTCCCATTGGCCATCGAACCATACCACGGCTATGTCGCCGTAGTTCGTGAGCAGCTCCGTGAGTTGTGCGTGCATGAACCGGACGTAACGATCGAAGGAGGCTCCGGTCGCATCGCGCGATTCCCAGTCGCGCCTCGGCAGGTAGTCGGAGTGGTACCAGTCCATAATCGAGTAGTACCAGCCGAGCTGGAGGCCATGCCGCCGGCACGACTCGGCGAATTGCCGCATGATGTCGCGGCGGTACGGCGTGGCCATCACGTCGTACTCCGAATACCGCGAGTCGAAAAGCGCGAACCCCTCGTGATGCTTGGTGGTGATCACGATGTACTTCTGGCCAGCGGCCCGGGCCAGTTGGACAATCGCGTCGACGTCAAGTTCCGTCGGGTTGAACTGCCTGACGAGTCGGACGTACTCCTCGTGCGGGATCTTCGCATTGTTCCGCATCCACTCGTGGGAACCGACGAAGGATCCGTTCCATTCGCCGCCGGGAATCGAGTAGAGCCCGAAGTGGATGAACATCCCGAAGCGCGCTTTGCGCCACCAGTCGAGACGCGGATCGTTCGGTCCGCGATCGGCAGGCGGCCCGGATAACGCCGGCCCTGGCCTGCCGCGCCACCTGGGGTGCAACGCCGTGAGCGCCACCGCCCCAGTCTCCAGAAATGACCGCCGATTCACGTCGCTGGCGTTCCGGGACGGCCTCGGCGCCGACAGCGACAGCGCATCATCTGGCGCATCGACACCCTCGCCTGGCTGAACTTCGGTGTGGATCCGCTTCGTTCATCGCACCGCGCCGCAGCTGGCGTCAGTCGCTCAGGGGTTGAACCACCACGTCGCCTTCACGATGAAGATATTGGCCGGCTTGAGTCCGAACAGCGCACTGGCATCCGGTCCGATCGAGAGCCTGCCAACGCCGTGTCCGCCGCTGAGGGGATCAAGGTACGCCGACCTGTCCTGTTGCCATACCACGAAAATGGTGGAGCCCGGCCGCCACTCCCAGCGCAACACGGCACTGCCCCTCAAGGATTGTACGTCGAAATCCGGGTCGCTCAACGTGAACGACGCCGCTGGGCCCGCGCCGTCAGGATCAACTGCGTACACGCCTGCCGTATCCCGGGAGATCTGACTCGCGCCAGTGCCATAGTCGGTGAAATCCAGCGTCCTGGGCGCCTTCAGCTCCCGGATCGTTCGGAAGTCCCCGCTCGACAAGAGCGGCTGCGCGTACATCTCCAGAGACAGGTTTGGCCTGAACGTAACGTTGAGCCTCGTCTCGAGGCTCAGCTGCGACTGCTGAAGATCGCCGAAGACATAGCGCCGACCAAGCGTCGATGTAGCCAGAACATCGTCGACGTAGAGCAGATACTGCGCCGCGGTCCTGCTGCGCGAGAAGTCCGGACCAAGCTGGATGTCCACATTCGGGCCGGGACGCAAACCGAAGTTCAGATCGGCCGATTGGCGCCAATCTCCGATGTCGGAGCGGCTACCGCTTACGCTGCCACGGATGGTGTACGGCCGCCGGCTATCGGTTGACATGAAAAAGAAGCCGGACAAACCGGGCGACTTCATCGCCCTGACGCCACCTCTCGTCAGGCGGTCATCGAGCGATGCGAACTCGCGCCGTGCGTTGAAGCCGAAGTTCCAGAAATTGGCGAACTGGCCGCCCCCACCAAGCCCAAGCGCAGTACCAGTGCGATCCCACCCGTAGTTCCAGTCGACATTCGGGCTGAGGCGAAGATTCCAGCGCCGGAAATAACGGCCCGGACGCGTCTGTTCATACTCGAAGTTCACATCGAGATTCGTACGATCCGCCGAGGTCTGGAATCCGAGATCGTTGATCTCATAGCCCGGGCTGGTCGTGGACATCGCTGCGCTGCCCCGCCAAGTGCCAGAGCGCTTGCCGATGTCGAAACGCGCGGCGTACCCTGACAGCGACGTAGCCGTCGAGTCCACCGCGAGGTAGTCGGCGTCGGGACGCTGGAAGTACCGCGATGACGCCAGTTGTGTGTTGATCAGGGAATTCACAGAACCCCTGACGTGACTTCCGGCGAGGTAGCCGTTCATCGACCACGATCGCTCCGCCCACTCATTCCTGAAATCGAACCCGGTCACGTAGCCGGCAGAGCGCAGTCCCTCGCGAGTCAGGTCGCTTCCGAAGCGCCGGTTCACCGCGGTCGCGATCATGCCAAGACGTGTCTGCCCAGCCCTCAAGTCACGTCGGACACGCGCAGCCAGGTAATTGGTCATCGGCTCCACCTCTGCGGTCTCCTCTGAGCGATCCGCCAAGGTAAGCCGCGCCTTTTCGCGCTGGGTCACGGCCTCGATCAATCCGACAGACCAGCCCCGGGACGTACGCGTTGTCAGCTTCAGCGCCCCCAGGATCGTGGATGCCTCTGGCGTGTCGACATAGGCAGCATCGGGCGCGGATACCTGCGGTCGTCGCCCAATCCGCCGTGAATAGAGAATCTGAGAGAAACCACCTCCCCCTCCGCCCCCACCAAAAAAGCCTCCGCCTCCGCCCCCG
>JABAQJ010000005.1:276265-300868 GCA_019186945.1 Gemmatimonadaceae bacterium | reverse complement strand
GCTTCGGAACGTAAGGTTCCTTCTTCAACTTGCGTGGATTGGCGAACGACCAGACGGTGTAGTCGCCATCGTCGTAGTACGTAAAGGCCATGCGATCGGCTTGATGCGCCCATGTGATCGCGGGGCTGTACTCCGTGAACGAGCCGATCGCGCTGACCACGTTCGTCAGCTGGTAGTGCTGTTGATCGCCCAGATCGTACAGAAAGATGTTCGGGATGCCGCTCCTGTCCGACAGGTAGGCAATCGACCGGCTGTCTGGCGCCCACTGCGGGTTGAGGTTGAGTCCGTCCTGCTCAGGCAGCACGTCGATCCGCGATGTCGCGACGTCCATTACTGCGATTCGCCACGGGTCGAAGCGGAGCGTCTCGAAGTCGGTGTCGCCTCCCCGATCAGTGGCGAAGGCAATGCTCTTCCCGTCCGGGGACCACTGCGGTTGCAGCTCACCGTACTTGTCGTTCGTCAAACGCCGGCCCTTGCCGGAGGCGACGTCGACGACGTAGAGGTCTGACAAACCGGTTGCAGAGCCGCTGACAACGATTTGCTTTCCGTCGGGACTCCAGCTCGGCGAGATCATCCATTCGAGGCCGATATCGATTCGGCGCGGCGATCCGCCTCTGGCGTTCATGACATACAACACGTCCTTCCCATCCCGCTGGGCGGTGAACGCAATCTGTTTACCATCGGGTGAAAACGCGCTCTGCGAGTACACCTGGCGCAGTTCCTCGAAGTCCGCCGACGTCGTGGACTTTACGAGGCGACGGATGCGCTTTCCGGTCTCCCCGTTACCGAGCCACAGGTCAGGAAAGACTTCGCCGCGCAGAAAGCTGCCGACCGAGATGAAGACGATCTGCTTTCCGTCGGGAGAAAGAGCCGGTGCAATGAACAGCTGTGCATAGCCGCCGGACTTTCGCTGGGTCAATAGCGGTTCCGAGAACTTGCGCGCCCGATCGAGCGTGGCGACCTGCGGCAGGTGCTTGACCTGCATGGCCTCCTTCCACTCGTCGCCTAGCTCCTCCAGTGAGAGTCCCAGTTCCCGCTTGAAGGCGCGGTCGATACCGACGTTAGGCGCCGAGTTGAGAATCTCGGCGATGACCTCGTCTCCCCATCGCCCACCGATGTATTCCCAGAGCGCCTCGCCGAAGCGATACGGGAAGTAGCGCTGCTCGTCGTTCGTCATCTGCAGGATCGTCGGCAGATTCCCGTTCAGCGCCGCGTCCCTCATGACCGCCTGCGTCTGAACGTGGTTCGGCCCCAGCGACAGATACTCGGCCATCCCTTCCATGAACCAACCCGGCGGTTGCACCTGCTGCAGTGTCTGCAATCCGCCACCCGCCTTGCCACGGGCAAAAATGTCGTACTGGAACGCGTGCACCAGTTCGTGTGCCAGCACGTGCTCGAACGACTTGTAATCGCCGGTAAACGGAAGGAGAATCCGGTGGCGCAGCGCTTCCGTGACGCCGCCAACGCCTTCGCCAAGGTCTCCGGTCACGTTGTTCTGGCCGAAATCCCCACGCGACCGATACAGAACCAGCGGTTTCTTCTCGCGGAACTGATGGTTCAGCATGCGAGACAAACGCGCATACGAGCGCTCGGCCATTCGCGCGGCATCCATCACCGCGACCTGCTCCTCTGGATAGTAGTGAACCAGGAAGTGGTCCGTCTCGAGGATCTTCCACTTGAAGTGGTCGAACTGCACCTGGTTCTGACCGAAGTACTGCTGTCCAGAGACCGGCGTGGCCAACAGCGTGGCCGCGAGCAGCGTGGCAATAGTTCCCGCCCTCGTCATGCCTGTACTCCTCCCTGCGTGAGCGCGACAGGGGTCGCATCTCCCCAGAGCCGCTCGAGTTGATAAAAACTCCGAAGCATCGGATGAAACACGTGCACCACGACGTCGACCATATCGACGAGAACCCATCGCCCCTGTTGAAGCCCCTCGATGTGATATGCGCCGCTCCCGATCTTCTTCATCTCATCGGCGACGTGCTGCGCGATGCTTCGGACGTGGGTGTCCGACGTGCCGCTGGCGATCACGAAAAAATCCGCCATGTCCGAGACTGTCTTCAAATCCAGAATGACGACGTCCGTCGCCTTGAAATCCGTGCACAACGCCGCGGCCCGTTGAGCCAGTTCGGCACTTGAATGTGATGGCTGGTCTCTGTCGCTCGGCATCGGGGCAGGGGAAGCGGTGGCGCGGTTGTCGGAGATCTGACGAATGAAGTCGCTCCTTCGCCGTACCGCCGGCGCCGTCTGACTCCAAGCATAATGCCCATGCCTGATTCGCAACATGCACTCGCTTCCTCGCTAGGTCCACCGTGCGAGGAACACGCAGGATGCGCGCGTCCCCTAAGAGCAACGCGGTCCGACCGAGCGTTTCGATCGAACCGCGTCTGGCTTCTTGACAAGCCGGACCTATTGCTTGATCACCCAGACCTTTACTTCGGGACGAACGTCCGCGTGCAGCCGCACCGGAACGCGATAGACGCCAAGGGCCTTGATCGGCTCGTGCAGATCGATCAGACGCTTCTCGATCGCGAAGCCCTGGCTCGCCAGTTGCTCGGCGATGTCCGTCGCCGTCACCGAGCCAAACAACTTGCCCTCGTCGCCGACCCTGGCCGAAAAGGTCAGCGAAACCTGTTCGAGTCGAGTCGCCAGCTCGGAGGCGGAGTCGCGGCGTGAAGATTCCGCGGCCTCCAGTCGTGCCTTCTCCTGCGCGATGCGTCGCTTGTTGCCTTCCGTGGCCTCGACCGCGATGCCGCGCGGAAGCAGGAAGTTCCGCGCGAAGCCCGGCGAAACCTTCACGAGGTCACCTGGGTGACCGAGGTTGGCTACAGCCTGCCGAAGAATGACGTCCATGGGTCACCACTCTCGTTAAGAAGTCGGTCGCGCACGTCGGCGCAAATCGAGCCACGTATCGCCAAGACCGAGCCCGAGCGAAAAAATCCCGATGATCGGCCATGACAGTATCGCGACGACGACGAGCAGCGCGAGCGCGATGCGTCGCGGCGCGAGGAACCATGACAGCACCCCAAGCCCGCGAAGCAGATAGAGAACACCAAGAAAGACCAGCAGATTGATTCCCACCAGCCGCAACGGCGCGAGCGATGGGAGTACGATCATCGTGATGCCTGTGACGAGCCCCCACACCAGTTGATCGTTGAACCGAAAATCCCGAAGTCGCCCCAAGGGTGCACCCAGGCGTACGCGGCTGACGCGGTGATACAAGCCCCACACGAGGGCCAGCGCGGCAAGTGACTCGAGGGCGAGCAGCGCCGGAGCGGCAACTGCGGTGACCTTGGGCACTTCCTGCCAGAAGCGGACGACCTCGGCCGACATGTTCATGATGGTCTGATTGCCGTCCTCCAGTGCCTTCCACTCTTTCGTCGATGCCGTCGCGTTCCAGTTGGCGAGTTCTTCCTCGCCCCGCGCCTCGATAGCGCCGCTGAGCGTCGTAGCATACCTCGTCATGCTCTCCGGTCGAGCAAGGCAGATGCAGCCGACGACGCCGATCGTCAGTGCCGTGGCCGACAGCGCACGCGGGAAGAACGCCCGCTTCTCGTTGAGTAACGACACCACGCCAAATGCCGCCGCGAGCAGCATGGCCCACGAGCGCGCAATGGCGTCGTAGGTGCGGTCCGTAGAGATCGGTTGTCCGACGCTCCAGATCGCCAAGAGCACCCAGATCACCGCCAGCTGCCACCGTCCGCCGGCTCGCCAACCAAGCAACGCGCACACGGCCATCGCGGGAGCGATGAACGTGATCGTCTCCTGAATTGGCGCGACGATACGCAGGTGCGGAATGAACGGCACCGCCAGGAACAGGAGCAGTCCTGCCAGGAATCGGCGCCACTCCATCTTGCCGGATGCTTCTACGGGCCCCGCTCCAGCGGAAGCCGATCCCGCGTCGGAAATGCTCCCTCCGCCGTTAGCCTTCGTGACCGCGAATGTACGGAACAATCGCAAGGTATCGGGCCCGCTTTATTGCTGTCGACAGCTGGCGCTGGTGGCGCGCGCAAGTGCCGCTCAGGCGGCTGGGGAGGATCTTGCCGTGATCGGTGATGAACCGCCCCAGCGAACGGTCATCCTTGTAGTCCACGTAATGCACTCGTCCTTCACAGAACGGGCAGGTCTTGGTCGCTCGTCGCATGTAATCAGTCCTCGTCGTCGTCGTCATCGTCGCGGCGCCGGCCGACTCCGACTTCGTCGTCGCCAAGACTCGGGGGTGCACCGAGTTCGTGCTCGTATATCGTAATGAGATAGCGGATAACCCCATCGTCCAGCTTCATCGCTCGCTCATATTCCGGGAGGGCGCCGGCTTCGCACGTGAACTTGGCCACGACGTAATAGCCGGTGTCTCGCGGGCCAATCTTGTACGCCAGCTGCCGTCGTCCCCAATGATCGACGACGATATCCTCCGTACTCTGGAGGAGGCCGTGAAATCTTGCGAGTTTTTCCTGGATGGCGGCGTCTTCGAGTGTCGAGTCGAAGATGTACACCGCCTCATATCGTCGAGGCACGTGTCGGCAATCCTCCCCTTGGTCGTGGCCGCCTCTCGCTGGTTGCCGGAAGCGAGAGGAAGGAACGCGCGAGACCGCTCCGAACGGAGCCAGTCCGCCCGCGCTCTTGTGAGTGAGCAACAAACTTACTCACACGCAACTGCGATTTCCAAGGGCAGCGCGCGCTGTCGGAACAAGCGCATCCTCGCGTCGGCCGCCACGCCTTGCGCACCACCAAGTCTTCAATCTCATGGCGCCCCCGTATGTGCGGCCGATTTGGACTGACCAGGCCAGACCGACTGGATCTCGAACGATTCGGCATCGATCACCTTCCAACTCTCGTTCCGCGCTTCAACATCCCGCCGGGCGAGCGCATCCTCGCAATAAGAGTGAGGGACGGAACGCGGTCCGCGAGCCTTCTCAAGTGGGGGCTTGTACCGTGGTGGTCGAGCGATCCGTCCATCGGGCACTGGCTCGCGAACGCCCGAGGCGACACAGCGTTCGAAAAGGCATCGTTTCGCGACCCGGTGCGGAAACGCCGCTGTCTCATTCCGGCCGACCTGTTCTACGAATGGCAGGCGGTTCCTGGACGGCGCAAGAAGCGCCCGTACGTGATCCGCCTACGCTCGGAGGAGCCGTTCGCGCTTGGGGGCATCTGGGACTTCTGGCGTCCCGCGAGCGGCGGAGACGGTTTGGCGACTTGTGCGATTCTCACCACCACTTCCAACGTGCTTCTTTCGCCGGTCCACGATCGTATGCCCGTCATCGTCCGGCCGGAGAGATACAGCGATTGGTTGGACTTCCGAACGCCGGCATCCAGGGTTCAGCAGCTGATGCAGCCCTATCCGTCGGAGGAGATGATCCTGTGGCCGATCGGGCTTCGAGTGAACAGCGCCAATGAAGATGACGCCGCGCTCCTCGACCGCGAAGCCGAGATCGACTGATTGCCTGCTCACCCAGACACGGCAATGGATTGATGTCAGCGGCAACGGATTGGTACGCCGAGTCCACGGCGTTCCGCCAGGATTACCGCATGACGACAGCGCATCGCTTGAGCGTATGGCGAAAGGCGGATCTGCTGGCCAAGAGGCTCTGTTCTGCGCTGCCATGCGACGAGCGATACGGGCATTCGGACCTAGTGCAGCGGCTGAGGGAGGTGGCAATTGCGATACCGCTCGCGATCGACAGTGGATCTCGTGCGGAGCACGCTGAGTCCTTTGCGGAAGAGATCGGGCGAGCGATCCGCTCCACTCACGAGCTGGTGTACCGCTTGGCCGTGCTGGAAGCCGTGGGATCGCTGGCCTCGACTGAAGCGGCTCGCTTGCTGGCGCGCTCAGACCAGGTGGAGCGGATGCTGGTTGGCTTGCTTCGAACCGTTGAGAGTCGGCTTGGTCGCGGGAGGCTGCGGTCAGACACGAGGGACAGACCCGGGACGCTCAGGACGCGTCGTCTTCCTGCTCCTCTTCCCTCGGCTCGCGACGGTTGAACACGTTCATGGCCCGTGCGATTCCGTCCCGAACCCACATCTCGCACGCCGCGGTGACCGTGGGGAGGAGCGTAAGGATGGTCTCTCTCTCGCCCTCGCGAAACCGATCGAGCACGAAGTTTGACAGATCGCGCGCTGACGAATGGTCGTCGGCTGCACCGATGCCAATACGAAGCCGGGCATACTCGCGCGTCCCGACCGTTGCCTCGATTGACTTGAGTCCATTGTGACCGCCAGCGCTTCCCATCGCTCGCAGCCGGATCGCTCCGACCGGCAGCGCGACGTCGTCCACTACTACCAGCAGGTCGGCAGCGGGTGACCAGGTTGCTCGGCGGAGGTAGGGCCGCAGCGCGGCTCCGCTGAGGTTCATGAAGGTCTGTGGTTTCAGCAAGCGGACGCGGGTAGTCGCGAAACGACCGTCGGACGCGAGCGCGTCGCCATCTCGCCGCCAGGCGTCGAAGCGCCAAGCGTCGGCAAGGTGGTCCAATGCCCACCAGCCGACGTTGTGACGTGTCTTCGCGTATTCGCGCCCGGGATTCCCGAGGCCGACGATCAATCGCACCGAACGACGTCGGCTACTTCTTCTCTTCGACCTCTTCGTCGGGCTTCGGCTTCCGGATCAGCTCGGGTTCGGCAGGTGCCTCCGCGCCCTCCACCGGTGTCTCGGCCTTCTCTTCCTTCGGTGCGGCTACGACGCAGATCGTTTCGCCCGCGTCGTTCAGCACGTCGACACCGTCCGGTATCGTCAGCTCAGACACGTGGATGGTGCGGCCAATGTTGAGGTCGCTGATATCCAGTTCGATGCGATTCGGGATGTTCGACGGATCGACGCGGCACTCCAGCTCTGTCGTCACGTGGTTCAGGATACCACCGGATTGGCGAACGCCGATCGACGTGCCGACGAGCACGATCGGGATGCGTACGATGACCTTCTCGCCGGCGACGAGTTCCTGGAAGTCCACGTGAATGACCGAACGGCGCAGCGGATGTCGCTGGATTTCGCGGATCAGAGTGCGCGACACGGTGTCGTCGATCGTCAGCTCAATCACCGTATTTTCGGCGGAGATGTGGTCGAGCAGCCGCGACAGTTCGCGGGCGTTGACGGAGACTGCCAGTGGCTGCCGTGCGTGGCCGTAAATGACACCGGGGACAAACCCATCCCGGCGGAGAGAACGCGCCGCGCCCTTGCCGGACCTCGCGCGAGAACGAGCTGTCAGTTGGGCTGTTGCCATGTTGAAAATCTGCCGTAAGAGAACATTGCCAGAATCCCGACGGCGGAGGGTATCGTGTCCAGCCCGTCGGTATCGCGAACCCGGTGTACTGCGCGGTATCGAACCTAGTCGAACAGGCTCGACACCGATTGTTCGAAGTGCGTGAATCGAATCGCTTTCGCGAGCAACTCACCCACCGAAAGCACCTTCAGGCGATCGAACTTCTTTTCCGCCGGAAGGGCGATCGAGTCGGTAATGACTACTTCCGCGATCGGTGCCTCCTGCAGGCTGCCGATTGCGGCCCCAGACAACAATCCGTGCGTGGCGCAGACGTAGATATCTCGCGCGCCGAGACGCTTGAGTGCCCACGCGGTCGCCGTCACGGTTCCTGCGGTGTCGATCATGTCGTCCGGCACGAGGCAATCGCGCCCGTCAACATCACCGACCACGTTCATTACATCCGCCACGTTCGCTGCCGGACGTCGCTTGTCGACCAGGGCGATGGAGGCGTTGAGGCGTTTGGCGAACCCCCGGGCCATCTTCGCTGACCCAACGTCGGGCGCGACCACCACCAGATCCGTGAACTGCTTCTTCTTGAAGTGCGACACCAGCACCGGCGATGCATAAAGGTGATCGACGGGAATGTCGAAGAACCCCTGCAACTGATGCTGGTGAAAATCCAGCCCGAGCACACGATCTGCGCCAGCGGCCTGAATCATGTTCGCGAGCAACTTTGCCCCGATCGAGACCCTTGGTTGGTCCTTTCGGTCCTGCCGCGAGTATCCGTAGTACGGCATCACGCACGTGATGCGTGCCGCGGACGCGCGCCGCGCCGCGTCGATCAGGAGCAACAGCTCCATGATGTTCTCCGCAGGCGGATTCGTCGGCTGAATGATGAAGACGTCCGCGCCGCGAACGTTTTCATCGATTCGGACGAAGATCTCGCCGTCCGCGAAGCGACTAAGCGTTACCTTGGCCAAGTCGACCCCGAGCGCGCGGGCGACTTCCTCGGCGAGTCCCCTGTTGGCGCGTCCCGAGAGCAGGGTGAAGCCTCGGAGCGCGCCAGGCAGTTGGTCCATTACCGTAACCCCAAAACGTAAGAGTGGCACGGGTTTGAGTCAACACGACTCATTGCCCCCGGTGGAATCGAACCACCATTCTCGGATCCAAAGACCGATGTCCTACCGTTGAACGAGGGGGCAGAGAACCCAAGAAACTAGTCAATAAGTTCAACGGGCTCAACGCGCGAACTCGTCGTGGCCGTGACGATCTTCACGCCGGCACTGAGTGGAAACATCCAGCTGGGTCGTTGTTCTGCCCGACCTTCTCCAACGAGGATCACCGTCGAGCCAGACCCGGAGAGGAGTGCGACGGCGTCGTCGCCAAAATGCTCGGCGGCGATGGCTTTCCTCGCCCCCGACAGTGTCAGTTCAATGAGCCGGAACCGCGGGAGCACAACCGACTCGAAGTCATTGTGTGCCCGCACAGCAATTCCGTGCCATTCGCTGAGCGAACGGGGGTCCAAACGGGCCGCTCCATGAGGCGGCGTCGGGGTTCGGGCAAACCACCCGTAGGCATCCTTGGTCGGAACGCCGTGCCCGAACACGAACAGCATGACGGTCCGCTCTTCGGGAGGCGGCAGGGTCAGAAGCCGTTCGCCTCGTCCCCACGCCAACGCAAACGGGGAGGCATCCTGCGTGAGGAATGGCGTGTCCGAACCCAGTGTGGCCGACAGCTGGAGGAGTTCGTCCGCTGCCAGCGGCTGTGGCGCGAGCGCGTTCAAGGCGCGAAGAACTGCGCCGGCATCGGCACTACCACCGCCCAGTCCACCGCCAACGGGAATACGCTTTTCGATTTCGATGGCAAATCCGCGCGGCCACCCGGTCGACTTGGCGAAGGCCGCGGCGGCGCGAAAGGCCAGGTTATTCGCTTCCGGCCCCAGTCCTTCCTGGGGTAGAGCGTCCCCTGTGAAACGCACGAGCCTTTGGTCCGTGTCGACACGTACGACGACCTCGTCACCAAGTGAGATGCGGGAAAACAGGGTTTCGAGTTGATGGAAACCGCTCGCCTCGCGTGTCAGCACGCGGAGGAAGAGGTTGATCTTCGCCTGGGCCAGAACCCTGGCGGCGACCGCACTCATGCTCCCCCCGGTGCGGCACGTCCGATGTCTCTCAGGTGCATCCCGAGCCGTGTGAAGTACCACGCGCCGATGACGGTTATCGGAATGAAGGCGAGTATATGGTAGCCCAGCGCCCAGCTGACCGCGTCGTTTTGCGATACTCCGTAGAGTGCGAGGCCTTCACGGGCGAAGAACTCGAACACCCCGAAGAACCCGGGCGAGGATGGCGCCGCCACGCCTAACGCGATCACGCTCTGGAGGAACATCGCTGCTGAAAACGGAGCCGCGATCCCAACGGCCCTGAATGCGACATAGAACGACAGGCATCCGACCAGCCAATGCACAACGGTCCAGAAGAAGACGAGCGCCACGAGGCGCGGGGACCGCAGCGCACCGAGACCTTTGGCGAACGACGACAACAGCGTGCCGCCGCGATCCGCCAGGACTGGCGATATCGGTCGTATCGCGCGGTCGAACAGGCGTAGCGCACGTGTGGGATATGCGGCGACCGCGCCAAGCGCCAGCAGGAGTACGATGGCGATCGCCGTCACACCACCGATGACGCGGGAGACGGGCTGACCGGCGAGCGTCGCGGCACCGGGAAAGCCTGGCGCGGCCATCGCGGCGAGAAGTATCAGGACGATCACCACGGCATCGCAGATCCGGTCGATGGCCAGTGAGGCAACGGCAGCGCCGAACCCCACGCCCGATGCCTCCCGCGAGACGGCATAGGCACGGGCTACCTCGCCGGCCCGTGCGGGCACGGTGTTGTTGATCATCATTCCGACCGCAGTCGCGCGAAACAGCACACCTAACGGCAACTTGGGAGCGACCGGTTCCAGGATGTAACGCCAGCGCCAGGCGCGGATTGGGAAGAGCGCGGTCGCCGTTGCCGCGGACAGGAGGAAGAGCCAAAGGTTCGACGTCCTGAGGACATTCCAGACATGTCCGAAATCGACGTCTCGCAGCGTGTACGTCAGTAGAGCTGCGCTCAGCACCAAGCCGAGCGCCCCGCGCCAACCCATCCGCATCCGCCTTACTCCGCCCGCGCCAGGTCGAGCAAATCGTACAGCTCGCGCAGCGACTCTGCGTCCGGCGATGCCTGCCGGCGCAGGGCATCCCGCACGTGAATCGCGCGCAGCAGCGCCGCTCGCCCGCGATACAGCAGCGTCTCGATCGGCACGACTTCCTCGTCCATGACCGCCGGACTCGCGTCGTCGGCCAGCTGCTCGTCCAGATCGCGCAGTCCTGCAATGCCGCTCGCGAGCAGATCCTGCAACGCGCGCCCGGTGGGCGTCGCAGCTGTTACCCGCATGGCCTCGGAGTGACCTTGGGAGCTCTGCCGCTGCGCGGGCGTGTGCCGGCGGCGAGTCAGCACGGCGACACGCCGTTCCAGATCCTCGATTGAGCTGACGGGGCTGAGCAGAAGAGCCGCAGCCGCGTCGAGGGCGTCGAGTTCCATCGCGGACAGCAGATCCCGCCGGCGCGCGGCGTCGCCGCACAATGCCGCCACCTGTGCGGCGCCAAAACTCCGTGCAGTCCTCTCCAGCCCATGCAGCGTCGAGGTGAGGTCCAGGGCGATCCGCCGTCGCGAGAGCCCGTCTCCCGCTTGGCGGGCATCTGCTATCAGACGCCTGACATGCTCCGCGCGTGACACGACCTCGTCGGCGAAGCGACGCTCGGGGGTCATTGGCGGCGCGCCGGATTTCGACACCAGGTGCGGTCCAGCATCCTGGAAGAACAGCTCATCGATGGGCACGACGTGCGTTGGAGTCGCGATGGCTTCCCCGGTCTGGCTGACCAGATCCAGAAACCTGCGAACCTCGGGTGAACCGGGATCCGGTCGAGCGTGCGCCCGCAGGTCCTCGGACGCGCGCCGTAGTACGGCTGCGGCCGCGGAAAAGACGTCGATCTCGCGCTCGGTAAGCGGACTGTCCGGGACAGTCTGTCGTGCGGCCCGCTCCACGGTGTCGCAAACGTCGAACAACGGCGGATACTCGTGCAAGCCGGCGACGCCCTGCATCGTGCGAACGCGATTCAATACGTCGTCCAGGATGCCGCGAGGTTCGGCGGCACGCACCACCTGTTCGAGGTCGGATGCGACGGCTGCCGCCTGCAACGCGATGAACACCGGTTGCGTCGTGCTACTCGGCATCGGGGGAGTCGGCCGAATCACGTTAGGCATGAAACGGCGCACCGCGGCTTCCACGGCGGCCAATCTGGCGCGGTCGCCGTCCCCCCAATCGGTCGTCGACCGCACAAGGCTCCGGACTTCGGACACGGCCGCACGCAGGGTATCGCCGAGTGCGGGTGTCCAGCCAAGCTCGCTGTCCCGGATCGCGCTTCCCACCTGCTCGATGGCAAACGCCAGGCTCGCTATGTGAGGCACGCGTGCGATGGTCGCCGTCCCCCGCAGAGCGCGTGCGCTGGAAACCACCGCGGTGCCCGCCTGAGCAGGAATCGGCTCCACGACTATGCTGTCGAGAGCATCCAGGCATTCACCAGCTTCGGAGACGAAGTAGCGCTGCAGGTCCGGCGATGTGGTCATGCGGGAGAAGTCGGTCGGGGCGGGCTGAAGTTATCGGAAACGGCTGATCCTGTGCCAGCGCGCCGCCCCACGCCAATGGCCGCGCGCATCTCGCGAACGGCTGCTTCGATACCCACGAAGACCGAGCGACTGACGATCGAGTGGCCGATGTTCAGTTCTTCGATTTCGTCGATCGCCGCAACGAGTCCTACGTTCCGCACCGTCAGGCCATGGCCAGCATGAACCGCAAGCCCGAGGCGCGCACCCTGCGCGGCGCTATTGCGCAGCGCAAGCAGTGGGGCCGCGTCGTCGGGGTGATCGGAATATGGGCCCGTGTGCAGTTCGATGGCGGCGGCGCCGAGGTCGTGAGCGCGCTGGACCGCATCCATGACGGGATCGATGAACAGGCTCACTCGGATGCGCGACGCGTGGAGCGTGTCGATCGCCGTGCGGAGCGCGTCCCCGTTGCGCGAGACGTCGAGTCCGCCCTCCGTCGTGATCTCCTCTCGGCGTTCAGGGACCAGCGTGACTTGATGTGGGCGAAGCCGCAGGGCGATAGCCAGCATTTCGTCGGTGCAGGCCATTTCCAGATTCAGAACCGTCTCGACGGCGGTTGCGAGTCGCTCGACGTCGGCGTCCTGAATGTGGCGGCGGTCTTCCCGAAGATGCGCCGTGATTCCGTCAGCACCAGCGCGCTCGCAGACGACGGCAGCGAGAACGGGATCTGGCTCGACCGTGCGTCGCGCCTGACGGATGGTCGCAACGTGATCGATGTTGACGTACAGGCGCTGGGATGGTGCTCGCATTCGCGGGGAATCGGGTTCCACGGTATGAGAAGCGATCGCGCTGCCGTTGCCCGTCGTCAGGCGCTCGCGTTACGTTCGGCAACACTATATGCATGGAGCAGCGAGTGAAGAAGTTAATCCTTCTCGCCCTGATTATGGCGGCGTGCAGCCGCGGTGTCGCACCGGGGAATAGCCTGACTGGAGCTGTCGCCCCAAGGCGTGCCGTCGAGGAGTTCCTGGGCGCGGTCAATTCGCAGGATCTCCAGGCGATGTCCGTGGTCTGGGGTACGGAGGACGGGCCGGCGCGCGACCACCTGGAGCGCACGGAGCTGGAGAAGCGCGAAATCATCATGACGGGCTGCTATGCCCACGACCGCTTCCGGATCCTCGGCGAGTCCCCGGGCACGTCAGGACGCCGCATGGTGCGCGTCGAGATCGTGCGCGGAACCAGGACGAAGACACCGAATTTCACTACGGTCAAGGGACCTTCGGAGCGCTGGTATGTGCTCGATGCCGATTTCGACGCGATGCGCGATTTCTGCAAGCCATGAACCGGTGGCGGAACGCTTGACCGGCTAGCGAGATTAGTGCTCAGAGAGTTCGACAAGAACTCCCGCCGTCGAGGATGGGTGCAGGAACGCGATGCGCTTGCCTTCGGCTCCGAGGCGAGGGCGTTCGTCGATGAGGCGAACGCCGGCTGCCCGGCAGCGTTCGAGCGTGGCGTCCAGATCGTCCACGGAAAAGCAGATGTGGTGGATACCTGGCCCGCGTTTGGCGATGAACTTCGCGATCGGCGAATCGGGTGACTCTGCTTCCAGGAGTTCGACGAGCGCATCGCCGGCCGAAAGACCGGCTATGCAGGCGCCATCGGCGTTATCGAGCGGCACTTCGCTCAGGCCGAGAACGTCCCGATACAGCGGAAGCGTTTCATGCAGGCTGGTCACCGCCAGCCCGACGTGGGCGATACGCGTGCCACGAGGCGGAACGTTCGACATCGAACATGCGCTCCGGAATCGGATCGCAGAAACTAACTTGCTGGTCGTACGAGGGGAGAGAACGAGACATGTCTACGGCAATGGCGGTCACGGACGAAACGTTCGAAGCTGAAATCGAGAAGCACGAGGGGCTGGCGGTGGTAGACTTCTGGGCGACTTGGTGCGCCCCCTGCCGTCGGATAGCGCCAATCCTCGACGAGCTGGCGGCCGAGTACTCGGGAAAGGCGAAAGTGGCCAAGCTGGACGTCGACGCGAACCAGAAGACGTCGATTCGCTTCAACGTGAGATCCATCCCGCTCGTCCTGTTCTTCAAGGCGGGAAAGGTCGTCGATCAGGTCGTCGGCCAGGTTCCGAAGCCGATCCTTGCTGAGAAGTTCCGAAAGCACGCGGCGTGAGAACGTGGTGTGATGGCTGCTTGCGTACCTTGTCGCCCGGGGGGAACGAGCCTTCCGGGCGACATGCTTTCGGGAGCAACACGCCGACTAACGTGTCGGGCGGACAGGCGTCAGTGGATGGCCGCCGCGCAGTGACGGCCAGCGCGGTCGGCTGCAGCCAGTACGTCCACCGGCGGTGCTGGCGCACACGACCCGGCAGCTGATGCCAACAGCCGGCACCCTCTACCTCGTGTCGACTCCGATCGGCAACCTGGCCGATATTACGTACCGCGCGGTCGATGTTCTTCGCAAGGTCGCGTTGATCGCAGCCGAGGATACGCGCCACACTCGCCATCTCTTGTCGCGCTACGACATCCGGGCTCGACTGGAGTCATTCCACGAGCACAGCGAGGCGGAGCGAATCGTCTCGTTGATCACAACGCTGGAGGCCGGTGGCGACGTGGCGCTGGTGTCGGATGCCGGAACGCCGCTTCTGTCGGATCCCGGCTCGCGCCTCGTCACTGCAGCGATCGAGCGGGGGCTTCGCGTCGTCCCGATTCCGGGAGCGTCTGCGCTCCTAGCTGCTCTGGTGGGCTCTGGGCTCGAGATGTCGACGTTCACCTTTCTCGGTTTCCTTCCGCGGCGTGGACGGGAGCGCGAAGAAGCTCTGGCTTTCCTCAGCGGGCTACCGCATACCGGCGTACTGTACGAGGCTCCGACGCGCGTGGCAGGGACGCTCGCAGACTTGGTGCGCGTCGGCTGCGGTTCACGTCGGTGCGTGGTCGGCCGCGAACTCACCAAGCAGTACGAAGAGTTTCGACGTGGAACGGTGTCAGAATTGTCCCGCTACTATGTCGACAATTCGGTCAGGGGAGAAATCGTGCTGGTGCTCGAAGGGCAAGTGGAGTCTCCGGTGGACACGATCCAGCTTGCCCGCGTCGCGCATGAACTGCGCGCACAAGGCTATAGTTCCCGTGAGGTGGCGTCCATGCTCCGCGATGCGCATGGTGCGCCGCGGAACGTGGCGTACCGTTTAGCGCACGAGACGACATGATTGTCCGCACCATCGCAACGTTGACGATCGGAGCCTTTCTCACATCGGCGCCTGCCATGCCGCGTATGACGATCGCGCGGCTGCAATACGACGGGGGAGGGGATTGGTACGCGAATCCTTCGAGCCTGCCGAACCTGCTTCGCGCCATCAACGAACGGACGACGTTGCGTGTCGAACCGACAGAGGCGCGCGTCACATTGATGGACGATCGCCTGTGGGACTTTCCGTTCGTGCACTTGACGGGTCATGGCGTGGTCAAGTTCTCGGACGAGGAAGTCGGTCGGTTGCGCGAATACCTGCTGCGCGGCGGCTTCCTGCACGCCGATGACAACTACGGGCTCGACGAGAGTTTCCGAAAAGAGATGGCTCGGGTGTTTCCTGACCGGCCGCTGGTTGACGTGCCGCTGTCGCACCCGATCTACCACATCGTGTACGATTTCCCGAAGGGCGTACCGAAGATACACGAGCACGATGGCAAGCCGGCTCGGGGGTTCGGGATCTTCATCGGCGATCGTCTGGCGGTCTACTACACGTACGAAGCGGACCTCGGGAACGGCTGGGAGGACCAGGGAACGTATACCGACCCGCCGGAATTGCACGAGGCAGCTCTGCGGATGGGCATCAACCTTTTCACGTACGCCGTGACGAGTCGGCCGGCCTCATGACACTATTTGATCTGGTGGATCGCGAGCGACGCGGACTGGCGCGCCTGACGAGTGCCGCAGTGCTGACGGTGCTGGTCGCGGTCGTGACTGTCGCGGTTGCCGCTGCAGTGTACTGGTTAGGTGGCGCGCGGTGGCTCGAACTGCCGAGGGTGCTGCCTTTTACGTTGTGGGCCATCGTGATCGGAATCGTGGTTGTGGGTCTGAGGCGCGGGCGCGCAATGGTGCGGCGCGGGAGCGAACTCTCGCAGGTGGCTCTCGCCGTCGAGCAGGAGCGTGCGTTGCGTACGGGATCGCTGCGGGGGACGCTGGAGGTCGCGAATAGTGGCGCGCTCGGCCGGCTGAGCGCAGAGAAGATGGCCGAGCGGTTGCGGTCGCTCGATTCGCCGGTGTTGGCGCCGATCGCCCGGA
The DNA here is from genome assembly GCA_019186945.1 of Gemmatimonadaceae bacterium. GTDB lineage: Bacteria > Gemmatimonadota > Gemmatimonadetes > Gemmatimonadales > Gemmatimonadaceae > JABAQJ01. Next base: position 284,751 of record JABAQJ010000005.1, on the reverse strand, counting down.
AACGCGCGTTGACGCGTGCCTTGGCGGGCTGCGTGGTGGCGTTGGCGGGTGCCTTCGGCATGGTGTCGTCCGCGACTGCCGCCCCGGATGGCTGGGCAGCGCTGCTCCATCCGCTTCGTGCCTGGACGGGAACGTTGCTGGACGGCGTGACCCTGGGCCGCGTTCCGGCGGCGGTCCTTCGTGGCGAGCGTGTCACCCTCACGGTTCGCGCGCCCGGGCGGAAGTCCGTGGAGGTGTCGCAAAGAAGGACGGGTGGCGCATGGCTCCGCTCCAACCACGTCGTGAAAGACGGTATCACGACAGTCAGGCTGGATCCGATCGACGCGACATTGTTGGTGTTCGCGACTGACGGGCGCGCGATCTCCGATACCGCGACGATCAGCGTCGTGGAGCGTCCTTTCATCGGCGGGGTGACGATCCGGGCCTCATTCCCGGCGTACCTGAATCGGCGTGACGAGACCATTTCTCTCGGCGAGCCGGCGCGAATACCGAGAGGGACCGTGCTGGCGCTGGACGGGCAGTCGTCGACGGAACTTCGCGAGGTTGCGCTCAGCCGCGATGGCTCGACGGAACGGATCGCCATGGCGCCGAACGGCCGTCACTTCAGCGGCCGGGTGGTTGCGTCGACCAGCGGAAGATATGTGTGGTCGGCGGTTGGGGCTGGCGGGCCGATCGCCGATGTTCCTTCGGCTTTGGACCTGGATGTGCAACCCGATTCAGAGCCGCGGGTCGAGATACTGTCTCCGGGCCGTGACACGACGGCGGGTGCGTCGGATACGCTGAGCCTTTCCATCCTTGCGACTGACGACCACGGCGTGGGGAGCGTCCTCGTCAGGAGCTGGATCGTTAGCGCGCGGGGCGAGACGCGGGCGCAGGCTACTCGCGCTATTGCTGCGCCGCTCGACGTGCAGTGGTCCGGAGAGACCCCACTCGCCATAGCCGGCTTGACGCCTGGTGAAGCGTTGCACGTGGTGGCCCTCGCGGCCGATCGGTCGCCGTGGAAACAGGTCGGCGCAAGCCGCGAACTGATCATCCGGCTGCCGACGCTGACGGAGCAGCGGGATGCCGTGCGGGCTCAAGCCGACTCCGCCGTGGCGCGGGCGGCCGCCACCGCGAACGCCCAGAAGCAGCTGCAGCAGCGGACCGCAGACGCCGCGAAGTCGCGCCAGAGTGCCAAGAACAACGCCATGAGCTTCGAGTCGGCGGAGCAGGCGAAGAATCTTGCGAAGGAGCAAAGGCAGCTTGCGGATCGAATGCAGCAGATGCAGGATGCAGCTCGCCAGCTCGAACAGCAGTTGAAGCAGGCCGGCGCCCTCGACAGCGCCCTGCAGGAGCGCTTGCGGGAGGCCCAGAAGTTGATGCGCGATGCGCTCACGCCGGAACTGCAGGAACAGCTTCGGAAACTGGAACAGGCATCGAACAAGCTGTCGCAGGAGGATGCTCGCAAGGCGATGCAGGATCTCTCCGAACAGCAGAAGAAGTTGCGCGAGCAGCTCGAAAAGAGCGTGGAGATGCTGAAGCGGGCGGCCATCGAAGGGCAGATGCAGACCCTGAAGGACGAAGCTCGGGAGATGGCGAAGAAACAGCGTGAGCTGGTCGATTCGCTGCGCAAGGCTGACAGCGAGGAGGAGCGCACGGCGGCACAACAGCAGGCGAAGGATCTGGCGGACAAGGCGAAGGATCTGTCGAACGACGTCAAGGAGCTGCAACAGCGCCTGAAACGCGAGCAGGCGGAGGGCGGCGCCGAACGGACGGCCGAGGCCAATCAGAAGATCCAGGAATCCGCCCAACAGATGGAGCAGTCGGCGCGCCAGCAGGCTGGCGAGACCGGGCAAGGGCAGCAGAGCGGCGAGAAGCAGCAGGGCGAGAACAAGCAGGGAGGCGAAAAGCAGGGGTCGCAGGGTCAATCGCAACAGGGAGGCAAGGCGTCGGACAAGAGCCAGCAGCAAGGGGGCAAGCAGGGCCAGGCGCAGGGTAAGGATGCCGAGGAGTCGGCCCGTCAGGCTGCGGAGTCGATGGAAGAGGCCGCGGAACAGCTCACGAAGGCTCGCGAACAGCAGGTCAGCGAATGGAAGAAGGAGCTGACGGGCGAGCTCGACCAGTCGATCCAGGAGATGTTGCAACTGGCGAGAGAACAGGATCAGCTCGAACAACAGGCGCGCAAGGGGTCGGCGATCGACGACTTGCGCGCGCAGCAGAGCGCGCTCCAGCAGGGAGTGGAAAAGGCCGGTCAGCGCCTGCAGGACGCCGGGAAGAAGAGTTCGCTCCTGTCGCAGCGGTCGCTGCGGATGACCATCGATGCACGACGGAAGGTGGAGGACGCAACCCGGCAGACGCAGACCGCGCAGTCGGGCCAGCAGATGGCAAGCGCCATGCGCGAGGCCTCCGAAGCGCTGAATCAGGCAGCGGCGTCGCTGGTGCGCGATCGCGAACGGACACAGGAGGCTAATTCCGCGACCGGTTTCGCGGAGATGCTCAAGCAACTGCAGCAGATGTCGCAGCAACAGAGCGCGCTCAACAGCGCGGTTCAGGATCTGTTCCCGAAACCCGGAACGCAGCTCGATCAGCAGGGACAGGCAGAGGCTCGCCAGCTTGCCAGGCAGCAGCGGGAAGTGGCGCAACAGCTCGACGATGCCGCCGATCGCGACGACAGTGGCCGCGCAGAACAGATGGCGAAGGAAGCGCGCCAGATCGCCCAGGCATTGGAACTGGCACAAGTAGACCCGGCCGTCATCGAGCGACAGCAGCGGCTGTTCCGGAAAATGCTCGACGCAGGCAAACTGCTCGAGGAGGACCAGCGGGAAGACACCGGGAAGCGCGAGGCGAAAGCGTGGACGGGCACGGACGTGTTTACGCCCGCGAATGCCTCGGCGACGGGGAAGTCTGCCGTTCGCTTCCAGCCTCCGGCCTGGAATGAACTCCGTGGCCTGACGCCGGAAGAGCGGCGGCTCGTCCTGGAGTACTTCAAGAAGATCAATGCGGAGCGCCCGTAGCGTCGTCACGATCCTCCTGCTGGCAGCCACCGCTCGAGCTCTCCCGGCGCAGGTCGGTCAGGCACAGGGTGCCGCGGCGGCGCTGACGCGCGGGCTGGACCTGGAGACGTCCGGCAAGGCGCGGGAGGCGGTGGCAGCGTACCGAGAGGCCCTGGCAGACATCGAGCAACTAGTGCCCGCAGTTCTTGGTCTCGAACGAGCATACTCACAACTGGGTCGCCCCGATTCGCTTCTCCCGCTGCTCGATACGTTGCTTGCTCGACAGCCGGCGAATCCAACGATTCGCACCGTACAGCTGCGTACTTTGACGACCATCCGTCGCGACGAGGACGCCCGGCGCGCTTTCGTACAGTGGGTGGCCGTCACGCCCAGGGACCCGGCACCGTATCGCGAGTACGCGCGCCTGCTGTTGGACGATCTGCGCACGCTTGCGGCCGACAGCGTGCTGCAGGCGGCGACCCGTGCCCTTGGTTCGTCTCGCGAACTGGCCGCGGAGCTGGCGCAATTGCGGGCTGCTTTGGGGATGTGGCAGGCGTCATCCCATAGCTGGCGCGAGGCAATGATTCTTTCGCCGTATCTGGATCAGGCGGCGGTCTTCTCGCTCTCTCCGGCACCCGTCGCGCAGCGGGACTCGGTGCTCGGCGAGCTGCTGGCGCCACCGGTGGAACTGCTGCCGCGCAAGGTCGCTGCCGGACTGCTCCTGCGATGGCGATCCGCACACGACGGATGGAGCGCCCTCGCGGCGTTACCCGCTCGGGACTCGACGATTGCAGCGTGGCTCGAGTACGGCTCTGACGCCGAGGCCAACGAGGAGTGGCTTACGGCCAGAGACGCCTTTGCAGCCGCCGTCGCTCACGGTGCGCCTCAGTCCTATTCGCTGCGTGCCGCACAAGCCGCGCTGACAGGCGGCGAGCCTGCTTCCACCCTTCGTTTGCTGGAGCAAGCCGGCTCGGCGTTGGGCGATACGGTATACGCGTCCGTTGTCCTGCTCAAGGTACGGGCACTTGCGATGCTCGCGCGCCCGCAGGAGGGGGAGCGACTGGTGGCGGACGGCGGTGCGCGACTCGACGCACTGGCGCGCAGTCAGGCCCTTCGCGCCGTGGCATGGGGCTATGTGCGCGTGGGCGACCTGCAACGGGCCAAGGCGACGCTCGAAAAGGCAGGCGGCGATGAGGAGGAACGAGCGAGTGCGTGGATCGCGCTGTACGAAGGCGACCTGAAGCGCGCGCGGGGCGGACTGCGACGGACGGAGGAAACTACGGGCGATGCTGTGCTCGCCATGTCGTTCCTGTCGAGAACGCGAGTCGATTCGTCGGCGACCGCCGGGAATGCGTTTCTGCTCCTCTCGCGAGGCGATTCGGCGAAAGCAGCAAACACGTTCGAACGTGTCGCGAGAGAGTTGCCCGACGTCGCTCCGCTGGCGCTCGGCGTCGCGGCGCGCCTTTTCCTCGCCGCCGGGGACACCGCACACAGTATCGCCCTCTGGGAGGCGATAGTCGCCGGTCATGGCAATGCACCTGAGGCCGCGGAATCGGAGCTGGAGTGGGCACGGGTGCTTCGTGGTCGCAATCAGGACGCATCTGCCGTGCAGCACCTCGAGCACCTGATCCTCACCTGGCCTCAGAGCGCGCTGGTGCCGCAAGCGCGTCGCGAACTGGAATTGGCACGTTCGCGGCCATCGCCGGCCACGGACGCTTCGTGACATCTCGCATCATGGCCCTCACCGCGTCGAAAGCGGCGGCGAGTTGCTGGGCCTTCCGTTTCAGGACGTGCGTTCCTCCTCTCCGCTCTTGGTAATCATTTCCGTGCAGCTCGTATCCCCGATAAGCCGGTTGCGGCGTCCTGTCGGACGCCTCCTGATCGCAGCAAGCGTCGTCGTGCTTTCCGCGTCGAGCCTGCATGCCCAACAGCTCCTCATCCCGATGGATGATGCGCAAACGAACCATCTCAAGGCCTACGGCCTCACCTTCACGACCCTGAAGGACGGACGAAAGGCCGAGTGGCTGCTCAACTATCGTGGCGGGTCGTTTCTCCTGCCTGACGCGCAGGACGTCCGCAAGCGCGCCACACTCGATGGTATCCTGTTCCAGCAACTCGATGCCGGCGCCGTTGCCGCCATCCGAAGCGAAATCGCCGGCGGAAACATGGACGCCATTGCGCTGGAACGAGCGCCGAAGATCGCCATTTACAAGCCGCTCAAGTCCCCACCATGGGACGATGCCGTCACCCTTGCCCTGCAATATGCCGGTATCGAGTTCACATCGGTCTATGACGAGGAAGTGGCTCACGGCGACCTCTCCAAGTACGATTGGTTGCACCTGCACCATGAGGACTTCACCGGCCAGCTCAACAAGCTCTACCTCGGCTTTCGCGATGCTCCGTGGTTCATCGAACAGCGCGACCGTAGCCTGCAGACGGCCAAACAACTCGGCTATAACAGCATCCCGGCGCTGAAAAAGGCCGTCGCCGAGAAGATCCGGCAGTTCGTGGAACGCGGCGGGTTCCTCTTCGCAATGTGCGGCGCCACGGAGACGCTGGCGCTCGCCATCGCCGCCGACAAGACCGACATTGCCTCCAGCTTCGCCGATGGCACGCCGATGGACGAAAACGCCGATGCACGCCTCGATTGGGACCGATCGCTCGCCTTTCAAAACGTCCACCTCGAGCAGTCGGCGTTCGTCAATTCCATGAGCGACATCGACGGGCATCAGGTCAACGTGCCGGGCCGACGCCAGCCGCTCGGACAGTTCACCCTGTTCTCCTTCTCCGCGAAGTTCGACCCGGTCGCGTCGATGCTCATCCAGAACCACCGTACGGTGATCCCGGACTACTACGGCGTCACGACGAGCTTCACCAAGTCGACGCTCAAGCCAACCGATGTCGTCCTCGCCAGCGAAGAAGGCGCACCATGGGTGAAGTACATCCACGGCGATTACGGCAAGGGTTCCTGGACATTTCTTGGAGGTCACGATCCGGAGGATCCGCAGCACAACATTGGCGCCGCCCCCACCGACCTGGCTCTGCACCCGACCTCGCCGGGATACCGGCTCATCCTCAACAACGTCCTGTTTCCGGCCGCGAAGAAGAAGCCCCTCAAGACATAGCAGTGACTCTGCCGCCGCCCATCCCGCGCCACGAACGCCGGGAAATCCTCGCGGCGCCACTCCCCCCTTCGGGTTTCCTTTGGCCAATTTTGGAGCGTGTCTTCTCCCTCCGCTTCACGCCTATCGCAGGCTGCATCGGGAACAATCCGCGCCGCGGTGCGTCTGGCGGGCGGTCGCGAGGTCTGTTTCGTCTGTACTGTCGATCCTGACGGTCTGGTCCAGAGCGCGCGGGTCGTCGCGCGCGGCGACGTCCGCAGCGTGCTGGCGTTGCCCGGATTCGCGCGCTGCGGCGAGATGCTGGTGCACAACCATCCTTCCGGGCAGCTTGAACCATCGGGCGCCGACGTTGAGATCGCGGCCCGGATGCACGACCATGGCGTCGGGTTCGGCATCACCGACAACGAAGGCAGCGTCCTCTATGTGGTTGTGGAGGTGCCGAGGGAGCGGACGTCGACGCGGCTCTCGCTGGCGGCGATCGATGGCGATCTGGGCCCTGGCGGTCCGATTGCCGTCCGCCACCCACGGTACGAGGACCGAAGCAGCCAGCGCGCCTACGCCCGGACGATAGCCCGCCTTTACAACGATGGCGGGATCGGCGTGCTGGAGGCGGGAACCGGCGTCGGGAAGTCGTTAGGTTACCTGTTGCCGGCGCTCCGATGGTCGGCCAGCAGTGGAGAACGCACGGTCGTCTCCACGAATACGATCAACCTGCAGGAGCAGCTGACGGGGAAAGATCTTCCTTTCCTGGCCGAGTCGCTCACGGATCAGAGTGTGCGGTTCGCCTTGCTCAAGGGATGGCGGAACTACCTCTGTCTGCAGCGTCTCGAACACGCTCGCGCCTCGGCGCCAAGCCTGCTCGATCCGGGACTGAATGGCGAGCTGGATGTACTCGCGGCCTGGTCGGACCGCACCGAGGATGGGTCGCTCTCCGACCTGATAGCACCGCCGCGCCCGGAATTGTGGGATGAAGTTGCCGCCGAACCGGACCTCTGCACCCGCCTGCAGTGTCCGCACTTCGATCGCTGTTTCCTGTTCGCTGCCCGGCGGCGTGCGGCGCAGGCGGATGTGATCGTCGTCAATCACCACCTGCTGCTCTCGGACGTTGCCGTCAGGCGCACGACGCAGAACTGGCAGGAAGCCGCAGTCCTTCCGCCTTACACACGCCTGATCGTCGACGAGGCGCACCATATCGAGGAGGCGGCCGCGAGCCACCTGGGGCTGTCGATCACCCGACGCGGACTCCAGCGGCTGTTTGCCCGCCTCGAACGGAAGGGCAGGGGTCTCCTGCCAACGCTCATCCATCGGTTATCGGGGCGGGATGACCTGTTGAGCACGGCCTCGGATGACCTTGTCGCCGCGCGCCTTGTCCCGGCTCTGCGCGCTGCGAGGGAGAAAGGTGAGGCCGTCTTCGATCTTCTCGACGCCGTCCTTCGTGACGCCGACGAACCGGTGTTTCGCGTCCAGGAGGAATTCGCGACGCACCGCGTGTGGGATGCCGGCCTGCGTGCGACGCTGGACGATAGCCTTACCGAGATCTCGTTGCTAGGTGAAGGACTCCGCATCGTGCGCGACCGCCTCGATGCCGATCTGGACCTCGCGGAGACGTTGCAGCCAGTCATTGGAGAGATCCGTGGCGTGGTACGACGACTCGAGAACGCCGGCGATGCGCTTAGAATGACTCTGTCGCCAGAGGTAGATACCGCGCCGACGGTGCGATGGCTCGAGGCACGGGGGCGCGAGCGCAACGTCGTCGCAACCGCGGTGCCGCTGGATCTCGCGCCGATCCTTCGCGACGACCTGTTGCGAAGGGCAGTGACAACCGTGCTGACGAGCGCCACGCTGTCCACCGAGGGCCGGTTCGACTTCCTCAACGCCCGGCTTGGGCTGGACGCAGACGATGTCGAGCCGGAATGCGCCTCCTTCGCCTCGCCCTTCGACTACCCATCGCAAGCGCTGCTCCTAGTGCCAACGGGAACTGCGGCGCCAAACGTGGATGCCGAGGCGCACTTCGCGTTCGTGATCGAGGCGCTGAGGGATCTGGCGGAGGCATCCGATGGCGGTGTGTTCGCTCTGTTCACGTCGCACCGGGATGTGCGCAGGGCGGCCGACGAACTCCGCTTTCGTGACGGGGGCCGCTGGCCACTGCTTGTTCATGGCGACGACCGACGCGATGAACTCCTGCGCCGGTTTCGCGACACGGATCGGAGCATCCTGTTAGGCACGTCGTCCTTCTGGGAGGGTGTCGATGTTCCGGGAGATGCCCTGCGCGGCCTGCTGATCTCCCGGATCCCGTTCAAGGTGCCGAGCGAACCGCTGACCGCGGCGCACTGCGAGGCGATCGAGGCCCGGGGTGGCGACTCCTTCCAGGACTACATGCTGCCGCACGCTG
>JABAQJ010000005.1:0-276255 GCA_019186945.1 Gemmatimonadaceae bacterium | reverse complement strand
CTCAGGCTCAAGCAGGGTTTCGGCAGACTGATTCGCTCCTCGACCGATCGCGGCGCGGTCATCCTCGCGGATCCGCGGGTGATGACCAGGAACTACGGACAGCTGCTCCTCGAATCCCTTCCGCCGGCGCGGCAGATCCACGGCGAGTGGCCGGAATTGCGCCGGCTGCTGCGCAAGTTCTATAGGACGGGCCGCGTCGCCGTTGTGCGTTAGGCCACCGTCCACGCCACTGGTCTGCCGTGTCCGCCGGAGTAGCTTTCGCCTGCCCACCAGTCACGGAATCCGCGCACATGATCGCACCGCCCAGCAAGATCGTTTGCGTCGGACGCAACTACCGTGAGCATGCCCGTGAGCTGGGCAACGACGTTCCGGCGGAACCGTTGATTTTCCTGAAGCCGCCATCGAGCCTCATCGGAAGCGGCGACGAGATCGTGCTGCCGACCGAGTTCTCCTCGCAGGTGGAATACGAAGGTGAAATCGGCCTCGTCATCGGCTCCAGGCTCAAGAACGCGGGCGAGGCGGAGGGCATGCAGGGCCTCGCGGGTGTCGTTGCCCTGAATGACGTAACGGCGCGGGATCTTCAGGGCAGGGACTCGCAGTGGACGCGTGCCAAGGGATTCGACACGTTCTGCTGTGTCGGCAATCTCTGGACCGGGGACGTTAACGTTGGCGAGATCGAGGTCGTCACCCGGTTGAATGGTCAGGAGCGTCAGAGGGGTACGAGCGCCGAAATGGTCTTTCCCATTCCCTTCCTGATATCGTACATCTCACGATTGATGACGCTGCTGCCCGGCGATCTCATTGCTACGGGGACTCCTTCTGGAGTAGGTCGATTAGCTTCCGGAGACGTGGTCGAGATCGAATTGATGGGACGGAGCATGGTGAGAAACAGCGTGCGGGGGTAAGCGCGAGTTCCGGTAGCGCGGGTCGAGACGTCTGAGTCGAGGAACCTGCGAGAAACCGGAAACTCCCGGTCGGGCTTGGGTACTCCAACCGTGCAGGCCGCGCCAGATCAGCATCCGAGGCGCGCGATGGAGCCGATGATTCAGCAGCTGAAGCGCCCGAACGAAGCAACACGAGAGGCCCGCGAGCGAGCCGAGCGGCGTGGGCCGATCTCGGCGGCCACATCCGTGGTCCTCCACGTCGTGTTGGCTGTCGCGCTTTGGCAATCCCTCAAAGTGCCGGCGGCTCTCGAGCGGCTCTTCCTGACGCGGATACCGGTGCCGCTGGACACGAAGCCAAAAGAGGAACGGGTTACGTTCATGGCAGTACGCTCGCGTGGTGTGCCAGCGAGCGCGCTCCCTTCGAGTCCGTCGCAGCGTCTCGCGGCGCCCACTCGCGAGGCCCCGAGCCCGACACCGGTTGCTCCGCGCGAGGTACCATCTGGGTTTGTTCCTCCAGGCCGCTCCGCTCCTGCTGTCACCGCGCCGCCGGGCCGAGACGGGCCGCTGGTCGGTGGCCGTGGTGCCTTGGCGGGTACCCAACCGGCATTCGAGGATCCACGCATCTGGGCCGCGCCTTCGTCGCCGCTCGTGACGGCGCCCAAGACCGCTGAAGAACGCTTGGATTCTGCCGTCGTCGCCAGCGCCAAACGCTACCAGGATTCGGTCATAGCGAATGCGTACGCGCCTAACAAGTTCGAGCGCGGCGACTGGACCGTGGAAAAGAACGGACGGAAGTACGGCATCGATCAGAACTACATTCGCCTCGGGAAGTTCTCGATTCCCACGCCACTCCTCGCCCTGCTCCCCTTCAACCGGGTGCAAGCCAACCCGATCGCCGCCGAGGAAGGACGCCGGCAACTGGCCATGCGCATGGACATCATGGAACATGCACAGGCAGCGATGAACGAGGATGAGTTCCGCCGCGCCGTGAAGGCGATCCGCGAACGCAAGGAGCGCGAGCGCAGGAATCAGCCAGAGCCCGCCGGCGCTACGCGTCGACGCGCTGAACGTCCCATAGTCGCCCCCAGCGAACGACCACCCAGCGAGCGCCCACCGCAGTAGCTGCTAGTCGCTGACGATCTCGGCAGAACGTTCTGGAACGCCCTCCTCGTCGCCGCTCCCATCTCGAAGCGCTGCTCTCAGCACACCCCGTACAACTCCCAGGATGGCGAAGTCGTCCTGCGGGCCGAGTACGCGCTCCCCAACGGCCTCACCGTCGACACTTCGGGGGAGTGACAGCGAGATCGTGGCGCCACGATGGTCGATGATTCGGACAACCATGCTCGAGCCTACGCGGGCGGCTGCGATATCGCCGTCGCTCGATCGCGCAGTCGGATCGACCAGGAGCAAGTCGTTCGTCAGGATGCCCATAGACTGCATCGAATCGTCCGGTGCCTGGAGGAAGAAGGCTTCGTCCGACGGGAGCAGGGCTCGGTCCATCGTGATGTAGCGAAGCCTGTTGGCATCTGACAGACTCGGCTCGACCGAATTTACGCTGGCGTAGAGCGGAATGGGCTGACTACGACCGATCGTCGAATACCCGATGAGCCGGACGCCGCGAGACCGGCCATCCGGCCGTTCGACGAAGCCCTTTTTCGCCAGCGATTGTATGATCTCGGCGACCGTCTTCGTACTGCGAATGCGAAATCGACGCGCGATTTCCCGCACACTGGGCTGGTATGTGTGCGTTGCCAGATAGTCCAGCAGGAAGTGATACACACGCCGTTCGATCGGCGTGAGGGGATCGATCATGGGGCTATTCGCGAAGACGGAGCGGGGCGCCATTGCAGCGCCCCGCTCGGTTCCGGACAGAATGCTGCCGCCGAATCGTCGCGTCAATCCGCCTCTGCCAGCATCGTCAGCGCCCGGTCAACGCGTCGAAGCGAGCGCTCTCTGCCGAGGAGGACCAGCACGTCGAATATTCCGGGGCTTGCCGACGAACCTACGAGCGCAACACGCAACGGTTGCAGCAGTTTCCCGGCGCCGATGCCGAGTTCGTCAGCGAGCGCGCGTAGATCCCGCTCCAGTTCCACGGGATCCCAGCCGGAACCGGCAAGACGCGAGCGCACCGCCTCAAGCAATCGAGCGGTTGCGTCACGGTCCTTCCATTGTTTGGCGACTGCGTCCGGGTCGTACTCGAAGTCGTCGCGGAAGTAGGGGACAGCCATGCGAACGATTTCCACCGTGGTGCGCCCACGGATGCGAAGGAGGTCGATCAGTTGCAACCACCACGCACGTCGCGTCGCGAGTTCTACTGCAGTAGCCAGTCCCTGGGACACAGCCAACGGCGACAGCAGCGGCTCGAGCACTTCCGCGGAAGTCATGCCGAGGTGCTGTCCGTTCATCCACTCCAGCTTCTTCACATCGAACACGCCGGGCTTCCGCAGCAGCCCTTCAGTACTGAACAGCGCGATCAGGTCGGCGCGCGGCATCACCTCTCGATCGTCGCCAGCCGACCAGCCCAGCAATGCGAGGAAGTTCACCATCGCCTCGGCGAGGATGCCGAGGTGTTCGTAATCGCCGACAGCGGTGGCCCCGTGCCTCTTGCTCAGCTTCTTGCCGTCGGCTCCAAGGATGTTGGGGAGGTGAGCAAAGCGCGGGAGGGGAGCGCCCAACGCCTCGTAGAGCAGGATCTGCTTCGGCGTGTTCGAGATATGGTCCTCGCCACGCATGACGAGCGTGATGCGCTGGGCGATGTCGTCGGACACGACGGCAAGGTTGTAAATCGGCGTCCCGTCGGATCGCAGGATGATCAGATCGTCGACGTCCGCGTTTGGGAAGGCGATCTCGCCACGCACCATGTCGTCCCAACGCGTAGTCCCGTCCGGCACGCGAAACCGGATCGTGAACGGCACGCCGGCCGCGATGCGGCGATCGATCTCGTCGACGGGAAGCCGGTCGCATCGTCGATCGTAAACGAAAGCCGCTCCCTGGGACTCGGCTGCCTTGCGGCGTTCGTCCAGATCGGCAGTAGTGCAGAAACAGCGGTACGCCTTGCCCTCTGCCAGAAGACGCAACGCATCGCTCCGATGCCGCGCCACGTTCGCCCCTTGGTAGACGGCCGGCTCGTCCCAGTCGAGCCCAAGCCAGCGGAGGCCGTCGAAAATGGCACGCGTGCTTTCATCCGTGCTGCGTGCCTTGTCGGTGTCCTCGATCCGCAGCAGAAACGCGCCGCCGTACTTCCTGACGAACAGCCAGTTGAACAGCGCTGTGCGCGCACCCCCGACATGAAGAAAGCCGGTCGGCGAGGGAGCGAAGCGCAGGCGATGCGAGGACGCAGCGTCCGTGGGCGTGGAGTCGGTCATGTGACGATGCGAAGACGCGTCCGCTCGTGAAGTCGCGCGAGACGGGAATGCCAACGGGAGACCGGATGCGGAGAGCGTCGCTCTCCCGACAACGGGTCTCCCGTCGCTGCTGGAGCGGAGACGGAGGGATTCGAACCCTCGATACAGGTTTAAGCCCGCATAACGGTTTAGCAAACCGCCGCCTTCAGCCTCTCGGCCACGTCTCCTCTCATGGGTCGCGGTAAGCCGACTGAATGGCCGCCGCTCCTCGAGGAATCCGCATCTTAGTCCCGGCGGCGGGGGGAGTCAACCGAATAAGAGGCCGGACCGCTTTCAGACCAGGCGCCGCGTCGCTGTTGCCTGGGCGCTGGCAAGCGAGATGACTTGTGCCCGAACGAGGCGATACCGCCGTGTCTGCTCGAACCTAACGAGATAGCGGAGGGCGAGGGATTCGAACCCCCAAGTCCTTGCGGACGCCGGTTTTCAAGACCGGTGCAATAGCCATTCTGCCAGCCCTCCCCAGGCGCGAAGTATCGCCGATGACGGCCGCACCTTGCAACGGCAACTCGTCCGACGTCGCGAGGCTGCGCATGGGCTTCAACCCGCGTCTCAACTGGCCCCGGGTGCTGGCGTTGGTCCGCCAGGCGGATGGAACCAGCCGGGAACGGTCGGTCATCACTGAGGTGCTGGCCGGCTTGAGTCCCTGCGAGGCCGGCCAGCCATCGATTTGCTGCAAGAAAGACGATGGTCGCGGCGAGCGACCGCCCGTGCCTTGCGAGTGTCTTTCTATTTCTTCGCGGTCGTATCTCCAAGCGGAACGGCAAGCTTGGGTTGTGCGTCGCCTGCGCCCACCGGTGGCGGCTGAGTGTTGAAATCGAACAGGTCGTCGATACGCGTGCCCTTCGCGACTGTGCGGGCTCGTTCGAGCGTCTTTCTTGCTGCGGCAGTGTCGCCCAGCGAATGGAGCACATCGGCGAGGAGGAATCCCGTCTGTATGTAGAGTGCCGGGATGCCGATGGATGGCTTGTCGGGCCATCCGCCGCGTTTGGCCATCGCCTCCGGGGCGGTGAACACACTATCCCAGAGCGCTCGTGTCCGGCCGACGTCGAGGAAGCCCTCGCCGGGAACCAGCAGCGTGTCACGACCCGGCGTTGGAACGTCCGGAGCGACCCGCCTGGCCAGGCCCTGCGTGATCAGGTATGGACCCAGGCCCAGTTCCTGACCGTATCCGCCGGATGTGCGCGAGAAGTAGATCGGACGATCGGGGTTGTCCTTGATCATGCGCAGTACTGCAATGTCAGCTTTCGTGAGGATCCTTGGCGGGATGCGCGCGATGATGTTGCCGGCCTGGAAGACTTGCGTGTCAGGCACCTCGATTGCCAGCGGAATGCTGTCCGCCTGATCGAGAGTCATCTTGAGCGGAGGGCCTTTTGGCATGGCCCAGTTGCGGCCGCGATAGATCGACGGTCCCTTCGTCGAATCGTATGGCCGGATCGGGTTGCGGATCATTTGTCGGACGTACCAGTCCGTATTGAGCAGCGACGTGTTGGCGATCACGACGTCCTGTCGGATGCCCTCGACTTCCTGCGCATACCAGAGCGGGAACGTGTCGTTGTCTCCGACTGTCACGAGAATGCCGTACGGTTCGACCGAGTTGAGCAGATCCTTGGCGAAATCCGCGGTGGTCACGTCACCGCGCCTGGACGATGGCCCCCAGTTCCCGACCAGGGGAACGCACGCCACCAGCAACACGGGCGCCGATACCAGCCAACTGCGTCGTTTCGGCAGCTCCAACACCTGGGTGCCAAGCTTGATCGTTTCCGCCCCGATCAATGCCGCCAGCGACTCCCAGACAAACACGAGACCGAGCGCGGCCCACACGCTCCATGCCGAGAAACTCCACAGGTAGAAGTAGTCGCGGTCGCGCACCTCGCGGTCGACCGTTTCGCCCAGTTCGGGCGCCTGGGAGTATCCGTACTTGAAGTTCAGGTAGAAGATCAGCCCGAGCGTCATCGTGAACATCAGCGGACCGAAGAACCAGAACGATTGCCGATCTCGCCGCCAATGGACCCAGCCGCCAAAAAGGCCGAGGACCAGGAACAGCGCTGCAAGAACGCTCTGCTGCGTCTGCATGTGCAGATACGGATCCCGCAGCCACTGCCAGCGGAAGTACAACCACCACATGCCGACCTGTGCGGAAAACGGAGCCTGCCGTTCGGTCAGTTGCGGTTTGCCGTATTGCTCCCGGTTGAAGTTGTACTTGAAGGCGTCCCACGTGGCCTTGCTGAAGGTGCAGCTGGCGGAGATCTCGACTCGGCATCCGGTCGGCTCGCCTTCGTTGAGCATCGGGAAGTAGGCAGCGCGGATCGGTTGTGTGGCGAAGGGCGTCATTCCCAGCACCACGGCCCCGGCGGCGGCCAGGATCAGCTTCCAGCGGAAGAGCGTGCGAGGGCGGCGAATGAGGACGGCGAGGCCTACCGCAGGCGCCGGAAGGAAGCCAGCCATGTGGTTGGCGTAGCCAAGCCCGAGGATGTAGGCGATCAGCACCAGGAGTCTGTCGGACTTGGCCCCGTCGGGATCGTCACACCAGCGCACCGTCAGCCAGGCGATGATCGCCACGCCGACCAGAGCGACCGTGTAGACCTTTTCGTTGACGACCGACTGTGCCCACACCGTGAATGCGGTCGCGCCTATCAGCACCGCCAGCGATCCGCCAACGATCCGTTGCCACCGTTCGGCGAACCAGGAGACGAGGACGCGTTCGGTGATCAGGAACCACATCCCCGCAGTCGCTGCGCTGCAAATGGCGGCAAGGATGTTGACGCGCATTGCCACCGACGGCGCTATCGGAAGCACCGTGAAGACCCGGCCCAGGAGCACGAAGAACGGATTGCCGGGCGGATGTGGGAGGCCAAGTGTGTACGCCGCGGCGATGTATTCGCTCGTGTCCCACATGGCGGTCGACGGACCGATCGTGAGCAGGTAGAGCACCAGCACGGCAAGGCTGGCCACCGTTGCCGCGCGGTACGACGGGCGATAGTCGAGTTCAGTCATGCGGATCGGCTGAAGTGCGGAGTGGCGGTACGGCCGGTTATCCTCGGTTCGGTTCCGCCATCTTCATGACAACGGACCGGCACGCTTCCTCCGTGCCGGTTCCGTTCCCGTGGGCAACGGATGCCGGCGAAAGATGAGAGCCCGCGCCGAGTACGGGTAGTCTAGTGTCGGAACAGGCGCTGGCCGGTAAAGACCATGGCAATCCCATGCTCATTCGCGGCCGCGATTACCTCCGCGTCACGAACCGAGCCTCCGGGTTGCACGATCGCGCGGACGCCGGCCTCGGCCAGCTGGTCGATCGAGTCACGAAACGGGAAGAACGCGTCGGAGCCGATCGCGGCGCCGATAGTGTCGTGTCCCGCCACGCGAGCCTTGTGCACCGCGAGGAACGACGCGTCGACCCTGGACATCTGGCCAGCGCCAATGCCGATCGTGGCACCGGATCTCACGAGCACGATTGCGTTCGACTTCACGCTGCGGACCGCTCGCCAGGCGAATGCCAGATCGCGCTTCTCGTCAGGCGAGGGCGCGCGTTCGGTCACGACAGTCCACTCGCCTTCGTCGGCGATCGCCGACGCACGATCCTGCACCAGAAAACCTCCCGGTACCCGCTTCATGTCGAGCGCCGTCGCGTCCCGCGGGATGCGCCCCTCCAGCACACGCAGGTTCTTCTTTCGCCCGAGCATGTCGATCGCGGTTTCGCTGAATACCGGTGCCACGACGCATTCGACGAACAGCGCCGAGATCGCATTGGCGGCACGCTCGTCCACGTCGGTCGAAAAAGCTATGACCGAGCCGAAAGCAGATACGGGGTCGCAGGCCAGCGCTCTGGTATAGGCATCGAGCGCATCCGTTCCAACCGCGAGGCCGCAAGGTGTCGTGTGCTTGACGATGACGCAGCATGGATCGTCGCCAAACGGATCGAGCGCCATGAGCGCGCCTTCGAGGTCGAGGAAGTTGTTGAAGGAAAGTTCCTTTCCTCCTCGTTGAACGAGGCGTCCCACCCCTTCGCCCCGACGCTCGAGGTACAGCGCCGCTCGCTGACCGGGATTCTCGCCGTACCGAAGCGTCTGCTTTCGCTCGAGGCACACGGTCAGAGCCTCCGGGAAGCGCTCGTGGCGCTGTTCGGCGAACCACGAGGCTATTGCCGCGTCGTATCCGGCGGTGTGCGCGAACGCCTTCTCCGCAAGGCGGCGGCGGTACTCGACATCGCCGGCACCCGCCGAAAGCGCATCTATGACCTGCGCGTAATCTGCCGGATCCGCAACGACCCAGACCGAGGCGAAGTTCTTGGCGGCGGAGCGGAGCATGGAGGGCCCGCCGATGTCGATCTGTTCGACAACCTCGTCAGGGGCAACGCCGGCGCGCGCCGCCGTCTCTCGAAACGGGTAGAGATTGACCGCCACCAGATCGATCGGCGCGATCGCGTGATTGGCGAGGGCCTGCAGGTGCTCAGGAAGGTCTCGCCGGGCCAGCAGTGCGCCATGGACCGCCGGGTGCAACGTCTTGACACGGCCATCGAGCATCTCGGGGAAGTCGGTGATGCTGGCGACGTCCCGCACCGAGAGTCCGGCATCGCGCAAGACGCGAGCCGTCCCGCCGGTGGACACCAGATCCCAGCCAAGGGCGGCGAGTCCAAGGGCAAAATCCACGAGGCCGGACTTGTCAGAAACCGAAAGGAGGGCACAAGGCATTGGCGCCTGGGGAGTCTCAATGGAAAGCGAGAGGGGTCACGACGCTGGCGGGTCGAGCAGGTCGTCCGGCAGTGCAGGAGCGTCGCGGAGCGAAAAGAACGGGAGTTTCGGTGCAGGACGACCCTGGACGCAGTCGTCACTACCTAACGTGATGCGGCCCGTCGCCACGTCATGAACGACACGAGGGTACAGAGCGTGTTCGACGTCCAGCACACGACGCGCTATGTCGTCAGCTGAATCGTCCGGGAAGACCGGCACAGGCCATTGGGCGATGATCGGCCCGTGGTCGTAGGCGGCGTCGACGAAATGCACCGTCGCACCGGTGACGGTTACACCGGCTGCGCGAACGGCCACGTGCACACGCTGGCCGTACATTCCCGGACCGCCGAACGCCGGAAGCAGCGCGGGATGGATATTGACGATCCTCCCGCGAAACGATGCGGTGACATCGGTGGGTACGAAGCGTATGTAGCCAGCGAGGGCAATGTGCGTAATGTCATGCGCGGCGAGCAGAGCGCCAAGTCCATCGGTGCGAGACGCAACGTCCATGATGGCGACTGGAACGGCGCTCTGCCGGGCGCGTGCGATCGCTCCGGCGTCCTTGCGATCGGTTGCCATCAGCGCAACCTCGACGCGGCTCGACCTCGTCCCTAGCGAGAGGTAGTCGAGAATCGCCTGGAAGTTGGAACCTCCACCGGAACAGAAGACGGCCAGTCGAGCGGACATCGAGTCGGATACTACGAGCGTCGGCGTTGAGTCGTAAGAGCGGGCGTACGCTGGCCGGCATCGAGGTATCGTGCGACGGCGAGACCCAATGAGTCGCAAAGGATGCCCGCTTGCGCAGCGCGAGCCCGTTCGTCGGCTGGAGTGTCTGTAGACGGCACGAGGAACGGGTGGCCGCCCAGCACGATACCCGGTTCAACGTCGCGCCATCGATCGCCTGCATACAGCGCCTTGGCGAGGTCCGCACCGAGTGCACGTGCTGCGCGCTCATGCAGCTCGGTTCCCGGTTTCCGGCACCGGCAGGTTCCGGAGATCGGTGGGTAATGCGGACAGTGCAGCTGGAGATCGATCTGTGCGTCGGCCTGCGCCATCAGGGACGCGAGCCGGTCGCGCGTGGCTTCGTACGCGGCCTCGGTGATGAAGCCGCGTGCGATGCCGCTTTGAT
The DNA here is from genome assembly GCA_019186945.1 of Gemmatimonadaceae bacterium. Classification (GTDB taxonomy): domain Bacteria; phylum Gemmatimonadota; class Gemmatimonadetes; order Gemmatimonadales; family Gemmatimonadaceae; genus JABAQJ01. The sequence continues at coordinate 266,111 of JABAQJ010000005.1, read as the reverse complement.
TTGTGACCACGACGATCCGCACGCCAGCATCGCGGAGTCGCCCCACGGCGTGGGTGACGCTTGGGAGCAATACGACGCCGGCGGGATCGCCGAGGTAGTGCCTGTCCTCGATCAACGTGCCATCCCGATCCAGGAACGCTATGCGAGGCTCAGTCATGCTCGCTGAGAGCGTAGAGCACGGCGTCGGCCAGTTCGGCATCGCTGCCGACTGGAATCGATCGCAGCTCGATCAGGACACGTTCGCCGGCAATACGGCCGATCACCGGTGTGCGCCCGTGGCGTAGTTTCCGTTCCATGGAGTTGGCGTCTCCGCCTAACGCGACCGCCCACGACGGGAGTCGTGCCGACGGAAATGCCCCACCGCCGACGCTCCCAGTGGTCGCGACTGTCGAGCACGGGATTCCGCGCGCGGCGAGCCTGGTCGCCAGGGCATCGGCCCGGTCACGTAGCGACGTCGGGGACGCTGTCGCCATCGCCAGCGTGGGGACTTCCCGCACAGCGCGCGCTGGGTCGCGATAGAGCGCGAGGGTGGCCGAGAGCGCGGCGATCGTGAGCCTGTCGACACGGAACGCACGTGTCAGCGGGTTGGAGCGGCACGTCGAGATCGCCGTCCGCGTGCCGAGCATGATACCGGCTTGCGGACCACCGAGGAGCTTGTCCCCGCTCATGAGCGTGATGGTCGCCCCCTCGCGTACCACGTCGCGTGCCGTGGGCTCGCCCGCCAACCCAAAGGGCTCGAGCGAGAGGAGCAGACCGCTGCCGAAGTCGTGAATCAGCGGAATGTCGTGGCGTTGCGCCAGCCCTGCGAGATCGCGCAGCGTCGCCTCGGCGACAAAGCCGCTCATCTCGAAGTTCGAGCGGTGCACCTTGACGATCGCGGCGATATCGCCAGCCGACGCGATTTCGTAGTCGTCGAGGTGCGTGCGATTGGTCGTGCCGACTTCCTGGATCGTAACCCCGCTCTGCGCCATGATGTCCGGCACACGGAAGCTCCCTCCAATCTCGATCAGTTCGCCGCGCGAAACGAGCACTCGGCATCCGCGGGCCAACGTGTGCAGCGCGAGGACGAGCGCCGCGGCGCAGTTGTTGACCACCAGCGCGTCTTCGGCGCCAGTCAGCTCGCACAGGAGTGCCGCGCAGTGCGTGTACCGGGATCCGCGGGCGCCAGTCCCGAGATCGAACTCCAGGTTGCAGGCACCGGCGGCGGTGCGCTGAATAGCGGCGACCGCTGCAGCTGGCAACGGTGCGCGCCCCAGGTTCGTGTGCAGCACCACACCGGTGGCGTTGAACAGCGGGCGCAGCGTCGGTAGCTGCAACCGATCTGCCTCAGCGGCCACCGCGGACGCCCATGCGGAATCGTCGCTCGGCATCCCCCGCGGGTCACTCCGCGCCCTGTCCGTGACGCGTCGCGCGGCTTCCGCGAGCACGGTACGCGGGATGGTCGCCGTCATCGCCCGGATCAGCGGAGCCTCCAGCAATGCGCCGACCGCGGGGACGGCGCGCCGCGGATCGGACGACGTCATTCTCGCCGGGTGCCTAACCAGTTTTCGACCGGCACGCGCACCGGCGACGATCCTCGCGTCGAGCGCTGCGGGACGGAACCGGTGTCGGGGGGCGGGATCGGCTTCCCGGTCGTGTCGTTCCCCTTCCTGGTGGTATCCACGTCCGTGGCCTTCGGCGTGCGGAACAGACGGTCGCTGGTCTTCACGCGGCCCAGCAGGGAGCGCATCTCGCTGGCGGTCACACGAAAGACGGACGATGGCGCGAGCGGCGATTCCAGTGTGAGCAGGATGTCAGACGACGGTACCTGGATCGCGATCTTGCGCGCCTGACGACGCGGTGCGGCAGCCGAGTCGGGCGTTGTGTCGGCCACCGCGGGACGCCGGGTCGTCTGGCGCTCGATGCGCGTGTTCACGCGCGCGCTGTCGGCACGCCGGGTCGAGTCGGCTTCCGCGGCCTGGCGCACGCTGTCCTGGACCGCCTTCAGCTTCAGCGAATCGGCGACGCGGCGATCGTAGGCGCGCTGGGTGATCGCCGCCACGATCCGTGGTGCGCGCGGGGTCGCGGCGACCGCCGTGTCGCCCTGCGGCCGCGCGGCCACCGGTTCGGCCTTGAGTGTGAAGCGCTCGGGGGAGATCACGAGGCTGGTGTCCAGCGGATGGTCGAATGTGAGCTTCAGGGTGAGGCTGTCACGAATCGTCACCGTCGTCAGGCTTGGCCCGAGCGTATCGCGTACGAACGCGTACATCTCGCGGTGCAGCGAATCGTCGAGCGTGACCGTCGCGGTATCGTACGACTCGCGCGGATCAACCTGGCGATTCCGGTTTCCATCGAGCAGTGCGCGCAGGAGGTACGTTCCGTTAGGCAGATGTCCCATGAGGAACTCGCCCAGGGAATCGGAACTGGCAACATAGTGCAAGCTGTCCGGCAGCGAGATCGCTTCTACGAGACTTCTGGGCGCGGTCTTGTCCCCTGGCCAGTCGAAGACCGTTCCCGTGATGCGACCAGTCGCAATGGTCGGTCCCGTGGAGAAGACGAAGGTGACCCCAGACGAATCGACGTTGCTGTCCAGGTCAGACAGCCCGGGCAGCATGGTAACGGTGTAGGTAGTGTTGTCCCTGTAGCCGCCGCGCGGACGTACTTCGAGACGGTTCCGATGCCACCCGACGATCGGCTCTCCCACACTGGGCGATATCAGGAAGAGTCCCGCGAGTCCGGTTGCACCTTGAGGGCGCTCGCTCACGACTTCGTCGAACAGCAGCGTCACGTCGCGCGTTCGAACGTTGAGAGCGTTGGTGTCTGGGCGGATTCGCAGGAGCTTGGGTGCGACGTCGTCCGGTGGCCCTCCGGGCGGGGCGCCGGTCTGCGCACACGCAGCCAGGAGGCCGACCAGGATCAGGCGCCGCACAGTGCGTCGACTTTTGCGAGCAGCTGCGTGCGCCGCGCCGACCACTCCGCCTCCTTGCGCCGCTCGGCGTCGACCACGTCCGGCTTGGCCCGCGACAGGAAGTTCTCGTTGGCCAGGCGCGATCGCAGGCCGGCGAGTTGCGTGTCCAGACTGGCCAGGTCGCGCTGCAACCGGGCGCATTCCTTTTCCAGATCGATCGTGCCCGCCAGCGGGAGGACCAGTTCGGTTCCGTCGGCGAGCACTGCGTGTGCGGCGGCACCGGACGCGGGAGTGATCGTTACCTCAACGTCGCTTCGAGCCAGGTGACCTATGACGCTGGCTTGGCTTTCGCACGTCGCGGCGGAAAGCGGTGTCGGAACGAGTTGCACGCGGACCTGACGTCCAGGCGGTATCGCGTAGTCCGCGCGGAATTGGCGGATGGTGGTGACGGCATCACGCACCACCTCGAACATCCTGCCGTCCGCGGCAAGCCCTTGCACCCGTGGCCAGGCGGCGATCGGGAGGAAGTCTCCGGGAAGTCGTCCGGGAAGGCGCTGCCAGAGTGCGTCGGTCACGAACGGCACGATCGGCTGGAGCAGCCGCAACGCCTGGTCGAACACGTGCACGAGTACCGACCGTGCGATCTCGCCGTCGTCAGTATGCGACGACACGCGCGGCTTGACCGATTCGATGTACCAGTCGGCGAGTTCCGACCACACGAAGCTGCGTGCCGCTTCCGTGTACTCGTTCAGGCGCAGTCCCGTGTATCGCTGGGCATTCGTCCAGGCGCCGTCGTCCGGCCGGGCGGGACCCAACGCGGAGTCGCAGGAGACGATGGCGGCATCGAGGCGTTCGAGGATCCACCGATCGGCGAGGGTCAGCCGATCGGCGGGGATCCGGTCGAAGGCGGTCACCGGGGCCGTGCCGACGTTGGCGAGCAGGAACCGACCGATGTTCCAGAGTTTGGTGACGAAGTTTCGGCCTGGCGCGAAGGAGCGCTCGAGATCGCGCGGATCGAGGATCGTGTCCGCTCCAAGGCCCATGCCGGCGATCACCGTGTAGCGCAGGGCATCGGCGCCGTACAGCTGCACCACGTCCAGCGGGTCGATGCCGTTACCGAGCGATTTTGACATCTTGACGTGCTCGGCATCTCGCACCGTGCCGTGCAAGTAGACCGTGTGGAACGGCGCTTCGCCCAGGAAAGCGAAACCGTTCATGATCATCCGGGCCACCCAGAAGAACAGGATTTCCGGGCCCGTCACCAGCAGGTCCGTCGGGTAGAATGCGCGCAGGTCCGCCGTGTCTTCCGGCCAGCCTAACGTGGAGAATGGCCAGAGGCCGGACGAGAACCAGGTATCGAGCACGTCCTCGTCCTGTCGTACCGGGCCGTCACAGGCCGGACAGCGAACCAGGTCGTCGCGACTGGCCGTCGTCTTGCCGCACGCGTCGCAGTACCACACGGGGATGCGATGTCCCCACCAGAGCTGGCGCGAGATATTCCAGTCGCGGATGTTCTCGAGCCAGTTCACGTAGACTGCCTCCCAGCGCTCGGGGAGGACGCGAATCGTCCCGTCGCGGACGGCCTTGAGCGCCGGCTCGGCGAGCGGCTTCATTCGCACGAACCATTGTTCCGACAGGCGTGGCTCTACGATCGTGTCGCAGCGATAGCAGCGGCGGATTGCCAGACGATGCGGATCCACCTTGACGAGGTTGCCCGAGGCTCGTAGCAGGTCCACCAGTTTGTCGCGCGCAGTGAAGCGATCGAGACCGCGCACCGCGTCCGGGACGCGACCACCGGCGTCCATCACTTCCTGCATCAGTGCCGACTCGTCCATGATCACCGGCATCGCCAGCTGATGGCGCTGGGCTACGGCGAAGTCGTTCGGATCGTGGGCCGGCGTGATCTTCACGGCGCCGCTGCCGAATTCCGGATCCGAGTAATCGTCGGCGACGATCGGGATCTCGACGTTCGCGATCGGCAGCAGGACCGTCCGGCCCACCAGGTCGGCGTAGCGAGGATCTTCGGGATTCACGGCCACCGCGACATCGCCCAACATCGTCTCGGGGCGCGTGGTGGCAACGACAATGTGGTTGATCCTGTCTTTCGGACGAACGCTCGTGAGGGGATACGCGATGTGGTACAGTTTCCCTTGCGTCTCGTGGTGCTCCGCTTCTTCATCGGAGAGAGACGTCAGGCATCGCGGACACCAGTGAATGACGCGGTGACCGCGGTAAATGAGCCCGCGCTCGTAGAGTCGGACGAACGCTTCGCGCACCGCGCGCGAAAGCGACGGCGACAGCGTGTAGGCGGTGCGCGACCAGTCCGCCGACGCGCCAATGGCACGCAACTGACCCAGTATTGCCCCACCCACGTCGTTTACATACGAAATCGTTCGTCCTATGAAGGCCTCACGCCCCATGTCGAAACGCGAGGTGCCTTCCTTGCGGAGCAGTTTCTCGACCATGTTCTGGGTTGCGATCCCCGCATGGTCCGTTCCCGGGAGCCAAAGCGCTTCGTCTCCCATCATCCGGCGCCAGCGGATAACCACATCCTGAACGGTGTTGTTCAGGCCGTGCCCCATGTGCAGGACCGCCGTCACGTTCGGCGGCGGAATCATGATCACGAATGGTGGGCGCGTTCCGCCAACGCGCGTCGAACGCTCAGCACGTGCCGTGAACAGGCCCGCGCTCTCCCACAGGGCATAGGTCGCGCTTTCCTGACTCGCGTGGTCGTACTGTGCGGGCAGGTCCGAGGTCAGCTGCTCGTCGCTCATGGCGAGATAAGATACACCGTGGAAACGCGGGCCGGTGCGCTTGGCGCAGGACGCGGGGCACGGATAAGTTGCGCGTGCGCCCCAACTTGATCCTCGCTTGCGATGTCCACGCCCGAAACGCTTACGCTGACCCTGCCCGACGGCGCCACGCGCGTCGTTGCCCCCGGAACCCTGGCGCGCGACGTAGTCGCGACAATTGGCGCGCGTCTGCTGCAAGCCGCGATCGCCGTCGTGGTCGATGGCGAGACGATCGATCTCGGCACGCCACTTCGTCGGGGCGGTCGGTTCCGCGTCCTGACAGAGCGCGATCCGGAATCGCTCGCGGTATTGCGTCATTCCGGCGCGCATGTCCTGGCCACTGCGGTTCGCCGCCTCCGCCCGGAAGCGTTGATCGGTTTCGGGCCGGCCATCGAGGATGGGTTCTACTACGACTTCCAGGTCGAGCATCCCTTCACGCCCGAAGATCTCGCGGCGTTCGAGGCCGAAATGCACCGAGTTGCGGCCGAGAAGCTCCCGTTCGTGCGCGAGGAAGTCGATCGCGCGGAGGCGAACCGGCGGTTCGCCGACGACCCGCTCAAGCTGGAACGCATCGCCGACCTGCCTGACGAGGAAGTGATCTCGACCTATACTGACGGGCCCTTCGTTGATCTCTGTCGCGGTCCTCACGTACCGGATACGTCGTACCTGAGGCATTTCAAACTGCTTCACACTGCCGGCGCGTACTGGCGTGGCGACGAACGGCGCCAGATGCTGCAGCGGATCTACGCGACCGCGTGGTGGAAGAAGGACGACCTCGACGCCTACCTCCATCGAATCGAGGAAGCGAAGCGGCGGGACCACCGCCGAGTGGGAAAAGAACTCGACCTGTTCCTGCTGCATCCCTTCTCACCGGGCGCCGTATTCTGGACCGAGCGCGGAACGATCGTCTACAACGAACTCGTCAGGTTCATCCAGGAGCGGCAGCGCCACGCATTCCTGGAGATCAAGACCCCATTGCTGTACAACAAGGGACTATGGGAGCAGTCCGGGCACTGGGGGAAGTACCGCGACAACATGTTCCTCGTGCTGGACAACGAATCGGGCGAACACGACATATCGCTCAAGCCGATGAATTGTCCATCGCACTACCTGGTCTACAACAGCAGGAAACATTCCTACCGGGAGTTGCCGCTCCGGTACGTGACGTTCGACGTGCTGCATCGGAACGAGGTGACCGGAGCGTTATCCGGCCTCACCCGTGTTCGGCAGTTCGCCCAGGACGACTGTCACGTCTTCCTCACGGAGAATCAGATCCCGGCCGAAGTGCAGTTCCTGGTGGACTTCATTCTGTCGTACTACCGGACGTTTGGGCTGACGGCAAGTCTGAAGTTTGCCACCCGGCCCGATCAGCGGATCGGTTCCGACGAGCTCTGGGATCGGGCAGAGGATGCGTTGCGTTCGGCCCTCGAGGCGACCGGACATCCGTATGAGCTCAAACCGGGCGACGGTGCGTTCTACGGCCCAAAGATCGACTTCGATGTGATGGACGCGTTAGGTCGCGCCTGGCAACTCGGAACGATTCAGCTGGACTATGCCGCCCCGGAACGTTTCGACCTGCAGTACGTCGGCGATGACAACACGGCGCACCGCCCGGTCGTGATTCATCGCGCCGTCAGTGGCTCGCTGGAGCGCTTCATCGCCATACTCATCGAGCATTTTGCTGGTGCGTTCCCGCTCTGGCTGGCGCCGGAGCAGGTGCGCGTACTCCCGATTTCGGACGACCTGTCCGAGGCAGCAGAGGCTGTGGTCCGCCAGCTCACGGAACGTGGGGTGCGCGCCGGGATGGCCACACACGACACGCTCAACTACCGGATCCGTGAGGCCGAGCTGCTCAAGATCCCCTATATGGCAGTCGTGGGCCGGCGTGAGGCTGAAGCCGGCACCGTCGCCGTGCGCGCGCGCGGGGCGGGCAAGAAGCAGGAGGTGCTGAACGTCGACGCGTTCTGCGAACGGCTTCTCGATGAGATCAGCTCGCGCGTCCTGCCCATGGAGTTCGCCGCCACGCTCTGACCGGCGCCGGCGTGGCGTGTCCGATTACCTTGCCGTTCACTATTCAGGATCCGTGATGTTCCTGCGCACTCGCCTTTTCTTCCTCGGTGTCGCCGCCCTGTTGGCCGTCGGGTGTCGGACCACACTGAAACTGGCCCAGGACGACTCGGAAGTCGTTCTCTCCCGGCAATTGCTCTCCGCCTCCGATCCGGCGCAGAAGGGGCCGTTTGCCGTGCGTACCCTGTACTATGGTAGCGGGACGGACAGGCGTCGGGTCGTCCATCGGGATTCCGTCGTGTTGAAGACGAAGCCTGTCGATGGCAGCAAGTTCGCCAGCGCACCTGACAAGGCGCAGGAGAAGGTTCGCAAGCGGTACTGGGGCTTCGATTTCAAGCAGCTTCCCGTCAACGGGCGGGTCTGGTATCCGGACGGAACCGGTCCGTTTCCGCTTGTTCTGATCGTGCACGGCAATCACAACATGAAGGACTTCTCGGATCCGGGTTATGGATACCTGGGCGAACTGCTGGCGTCGCGCGGTTTCATCCTCGTGAGCGTCGACGAGAACTTCCTGAACGGTTTCATGCGCGGGGAGAACGACGCGCGTGGATGGATGCTCCTCAAGCACCTCGAGCGGTGGCGCGCCTGGAACGACTCGTCAGGCGGTCCGTTCGCCGGCAAGGTCGATATGCACCGCATCGCATTGATGGGACACTCGCGCGGCGGTGAGGCGGTCGCGGTGGCGGGCGCGTTCAATCGCCTGAGCCACTATCCCGACGATGCCACGGTCGCGTTCGACTTCGATTTCGACATCCGGTCGCTGGTCGCGATCGCTCCCGTCGATCAGCAATACCGTCCCGCGGACAGGCCGACGCCGCTCGCCAACTACAACTACTTCCTGATCCACGGCTCGCACGATGGAGACGTCTCCAGCTTCTCGGGGCTGGCGCAGTACGAGCGCGTGCGCTTTACCGACGGAGGGTCGTGGTTCAAGTCCGCGGTGTACGTCTATCGTGCCAATCATGGACAGTGGAACACTGTCTGGAACAACAAGGACAACGGACCGCGGAGCGGACGGACGCTCGACTTGCGCGGGCTGATCGCACCGGAGGAGCAGCGACGTTTCGCCGAGGTCTACATCACGGCATTTCTGGAAGCGACGCTCCGGGGGCACGACGAATACCTGCCGATGTTCCGCGACCATCGCGTCGTGGGCCGCTGGCTGCCGAAGACGATGTATGTCACGCGCTTCCAGGAGAACGCGTTCAGGGCGGCAGCGGACTACGAGGAAGATGTCGACGTGACGACAGGCTCGGCGCGAGGTGTCGCGCTCAGCGGAGATTCGCTGTCTACGTGGAAGGAAGCCGTCGTGCCGTTCCGTAACCGCAACAGCACGATGGGCCACAATGCCGTCTGGCTGGGCTGGAACTCGCGCCTTGCCGGCGACGACACGACGAGGCGCGGGCAGCCTGCCAGTTACACGATCACGATCGGCGATTCGTTGCGATCTGCGTGGCGCGTGGATTCGTCGTCCACCCTGGTGTTCTCGCTTGCGCCGACAGATGCTGCGCCCGGCCCTCGAACCCCGCCGAAGGATACCGCGAAGGTGGACAGCGCGCGGACGAAGGCACGGCCGTCGAAGCGCAAGCCGCCCAAGGTGGCACCCGACAGCACGCCGTTTGATCTGACGGTTGAAGTCGTCGATGCCGACGGGGCAGTCGCTGCCTGGCCGCTCAGTCGTTACGGAGTGGTGCGCCGCCCGCTCGAGTCGTATGTGTATTTGCGCAAGGGTCGGGATAAGCAACGTTTCGCCAACCTCTACGAACTCGTGCTCCAGACGTATACGCTACCGCTTCGCGATTTCGCCGCTGCTGGCACGGTGGACCTGTCGCGCGTGCGTGCCGTGCGGTTCCGTTTCGATCGGACCGTTGCCGGCACCGTGGTTCTGGACAACATCGGCTTCTCGCGGATGAGTCGAGCGTTTTTCGTGCATGCTCCGGCTGCCGCGGGCGACGCGGCACACGAGGCCATGCGATGACGCGATCCCGGAGATTCGGCCTCGCGGCCACCGCGCTCGCGTTCGGCGGAGGGCTCGGCGCACAGAGTGTCGCAACGTATTATCCGCTCGTGGTGCAGCTGCCTGTGTCCGTTAGGTCCCAGGGCATGGGGGGAGCCTGGACTGCCGGTCGCGATGCCGACGCCGTCTTCTCGAATCCAGCCAATGCCGGCGCCAGCGGAATGAACCTCGGCGGCAGCAGGTTCGGGAGCGCCAGCAGCGCTGGTCACGCTGCCACCGGTCTGTCGTTCGGATCTACAGGGCTGTCGTTAGGTGTCGCATGGCTCGACTACGGCACACCGAGTGGAGCGCCGGTCCCATGGCGCGCTCTCGGCGAGCGCGGAGACGACGACGGTCTGAGCGCCCAAGCGGTGGTCGCCGGTACGATGACCTACCGCGGCATTCGCTGGGGCGGGGCGGCCCGTCTGCTCGAGGAGCGGATCGCGAACGCGCACGACGGAACGATCGGGTTCGATATCGGTGCTGCCAGGGAGTTCGGACAGATCTCGACCGGCATCGCGGTGCTGAACATCGGTCGTACGTTGGACGTGCAGGGCCGGAAGGCCTTTCTCCCGACTCGTTACTCGCTGGGTGCATCTGCCGGATCGTACCCGATCGGGCCGCTGGACGTCGCCGCCGTTGCGGCTGCCGACATCCGCCGCGACGGTCGTTTCTCTCCTGCGGGTGGCGTCGAACTCAGCTACTCGTGGCTGGATGGTTATGTCGTGTCGTTCCGCGCTGGGGCCCGAAGGTTCGAGGCGGAATCGCTCAATCCACTGACCGTCGGGGCGAGTTTCGGCCTCGACCGGTTCGTTGTTGACTACGCCCTGATGGATCTTCGCGCACCGGCGCGGGGCACGATTCACTCCTTGGCGCTCCGCGTGCGGTAATCGCGCCGGGACGCAGTAGCCGATATCGTTTGTTGTCCGTTCGCAGCAGTCCCCCGAATCTCACGGAGTCCTCGTATGCCGCGCTCCACCGCCCGGTTGCTCGCAACATCCTTCGCGTTCCTGGCCATCCCGGCCGTCGCGTCGGCGCAAGCCACGCCGCCATCTCAGGTGAACTTTCTGGGCGCACCGAGTTCTCCCATCTCCGCCTCGGTGGCGATCCCGGCGGGTGCTGCGTGGGTCTGGACGTCGGGAACCGTGCCCACGCCGATCGATGCCAACGCTCCCGCCGGGAGCCGCGCGCGGTATGGCGACACCAAGACACAGGCCATCTCTGCCCTCAAGGTGATCGAGGGACGATTGAAGGATCGTGGCTTGACGCTCAAGGACGTCGTGTATCTCCGCGTCTACCTTGTGGCAGACAAGGAGAAGGGCGGAGCAGTCGACTTTTCCGGCTGGAACGAGGCCTACGGCATGTACTTCAACAACAGCGCGAACCCGACCAAGGTGGCCCGCTCGACGATTGCCATTGCCGCCTTGGGGATTCCGGACTTGCTGATCGAGATCGAGGCGTTCGCTGTCTATCCGAAGTCGTAGCGCGAGGGTCAGGCATTCATGGGTGGCTGGCTCTCGAGCATGGCTGGCGATCTGTCGCGCTGGGTGTTGTATCTGGCGTTGGCCGCGACCGTGGGAGCGGTGGTTACCGGCGCGCTGTTGAGACGGGCAAGCGCCACTGGTCGGCTGGATCCGGATGCCTGCTCTTCGGTGGAGCGGGCACGAGTGCAGTCATGGCGCAACGGGATCTTGCTCCTCGCGTTGGCGGGGGCGTTCCGCGCCTGGCTCCAGGTAGACACCTTCCGGGATCCCGGCGATCCGTTCTGGCCGATGGCGAGGACCGTGCTGGGGAATACGACCTGGGGTCGCGGAGCCGTCCTCCAGGTCATCGGCGTGGTGCTTTCACTCGTTGCAGTGGTACGCGTCAAGAACGCCGTGCTGTCCGAGCGTCTCGGCGTGTTCGGCGCTCTCGCGCTGATGGCGGCGCCAGCTTGGCAGGGACATGCCGCCGGCGTCGACTCGCGCGTCATGTTGGCGATGGGCGCCGATGCCGCACACACGGCGGCGTTTTCGATATGGATCGGGACCCTGCTGGTGCTCCGGTTCGCGCTGCTCGTACCCGCCCGTGCATCCGAACCGCCGGGGGCACGGGCCGTGGTGACTCGGGAACTGGTCGCCCGGTTTTCTCCCGTCGCGCTCACGTGTGGCGGGTTGCTGGCGGCCACCGGATTCTGGGCGGTGTTGTTGCATCTGACGAGCGTGCCCGACCTTTGGCGAACGAGGTGGGGGCAGTTGCTGGTCGCCAAGCTGATAGCAGTCGCCGGTGTGGCGGCCGCGGGCGCGTACAACTGGCGCCGCGTGTCTCCGCTGCTTGGCACGTCCGCGGGGCAGGCTTTCCTGCGGAATGGCGTGAATGCCGAACTCCTTCTCGCCGTGCTCGTCCTCGCGATCACGGCGATCCTGACCGGCACCGGGACACCTGCATCGGATTGAAGCCCGAGCGCGTCTTCGCATCGTCACCGATGTGAGGACGGGGCGCGCCAGCCCCAGCGTTGTTTGAGTCGAAGTGCGGGACTAGCTTTCCTCGCAACCGATCGTCCAGGCAACGGTGGGGCACGCGCAACGGAAGTCTGCGCGCCCGCGCGCCTCCCGGCGACTTCTCGCGTGTTTGACGAGACTGCGACGCACAACCGACTCTTGTTCAATGACCGATACATCCAGGGTTCCCGTCATCGTGGGAGCCGTCCGTACGCCAATTGGCCGCTATCTGGGCGGGCTTTCCTCACTCGTCGCGCCAGATCTCGGCGCAATAGCCATTGGTGAGGTCGTGAAGCGGAGCGGGATTCCGCTCTCTGACATTCAAGAGGTGATCGTCGGCAACGTTCTGCAGGGAGGAGTGGGTCAGGCGCCGGCCAGACAGGCGGCGATCAAGGCTGGAATCCCGACTTCCGTCTCTGCCGTCACCGTGAACAAGGTGTGCGGCTCCGGGCTCAAGGCCGTGATGCTTGCGGCACAGGCGATCAAGGCGGGCGATTCGCAGGTGGTCGTTGCCGGCGGACAGGAGTCGATGTCCAATGCGCCGCACTACGTTTACGGCTATCGCGCCGGCATCAAGTTCGGCGACCAGACCATGGTCGATGGCATGGTGCGCGACGGTCTCTGGTGCTCGTTCTGCGACGTCCACATGGGCAACCATGCCGAATACACGGCGGCGCGGGCCAAGGTGACGCGTGAGCGACAGGACGCCTTTGCTGCGGACTCTCATCGCAAGGCCATTGCTGCGATCGAAGCGGGAAAGTTCAGCGGCGAGGTCGTCGCCGTCGAGATTCCAGGAAAGAAGGGTCCGACGATCGTGAGTGCCGATGAAGGGCCACGCAAGGACACGACACCGGAATCCCTTGCAAAACTCCGTCCGGCCTTCCCGGCAAGCGATGGAAGCGGCGTCCTGTCCGTCACCGCTGGCAACTCATCGACACTGAACGATGGCGCCGCAGCCCTCGTCGTGGTTTCGGAATCGTATGCGCGCGCTCACGGCCTGCCCATCCTGGCGCGAATCGATGCCTATGCAACGGGGGCGACGGACCCGCGCGACCTTTTCTTCGCGCCTGTCAACGCGGTGCGAAACCTGATGGCGAAAGAGGGTACCGCCATAGACGCATACGATCTGATCGAGGCGAACGAGGCGTTCGCGGCGCAGGCGATCGCCGACGGCGACGCGTTAGGTTGGAATTGGGATCGCGTCAACGTACACGGTGGGGCCATTGCGCTGGGGCACCCACTCGGCGCTTCGGGTGCGCGTGTCCTGGTGACGCTCTTGCACGCGCTGACCGATCGCTCTCTCGGCCGAGGACTGGCGACGCTGTGTCTCGGTGGAGGCGACGCAGTCGCTCTCTCCGTCAGTCGCGTCGACTGACGTGACCGTGAAGGCGGCACTACCACTGCGCGTGACCGAGTCGACTGGACCGTCTCCGGTGGTGCCGCCCCGTCCGGCAGAAGCTCGCGGCCACGGCGGGCGGCGTGAACTAGTCTTCATTGTCGTCGCGCTGGTCAGCATCGCTGTGTTGCAGGTGGCGGTCGCCGGCGCCTACGCCTGGCGATCCGATTCCGGACCGCCACTCGCCGTGAGCGTCACCATCCTCGTCGTCGGGCTCCTCGCCGCGCATGGTGTGGTCGTCCATCGCTACCATGGCGGCGCATGGGAATACGTTGGCCTGGATGCGCGTGCGTGGCGCTGGCCGGCGGTCGCCAGCGGCGCGTTCCTCGGGGCGTTCACGATCGGGCTGCCGTCGCTGCTTCTCCTGCTGTCCGGAGCACTACGTGTTGAGTCCATCGCGCCGTCGCCGTCGGAGTGGCGGCAGGTGCCGGGGCTGCTGGTCATCCTCGTCCCCGCCGCGTTATGGGAGGAGCTGTTGCTGCGAGGATACACGCTGTCGGTCCTCCGTGAGCGCTTAGGCACGTGGACGGCGCTGGCGCTCACGAGCCTCTTATTTGGCGCGTTGCACGTACAGAACGCCGGCGCAACCGTATTGTCGACCGCAGCGGTGGCACTTGCCGGCATTTTCCTTGGCCTCATCCGCCTCACGAGTGGCAGTCTGGTGGCGGCGTGGGCAGCGCACCTGGCGTGGAACCTGACGATGGCGTTCGCCCTGCGGACACCGGTCAGCGGCATCGATCTGACGACCGGCGGTTATCGCGTCGTCGATGCCGGACCGGACTGGCTCACCGGCGGCCCCTGGGGGCCCGAGGGTGGAGCACCTGCGATGCTTGGCTTGGGGTTGGCCTCCTGGTACCTGATGCGGCGACTGCGCCGTGTGGAGCATGTGACATGACGGATCGCGTGGCGGTGGTTGGCGCCGGACAGATGGGCAATGGCATTGCCCACGTGTTCGGGCAACACGGATTCCCGGTAACCATGGTCGATGTGTCCGCCGAGGCATTGGAGCGCGGCCGGTCGACGATCGAGAAGAATCTCGACCGTCAGGTGAAAAAGGGAGCGATCGCGGCGTCTGTGAAGGACGACACCATGGGTCGGATCTCGGTCAGTACGGATCTGGAAGCGGTTGCCGACGCCGGCCTGGTCGTCGAGGCGGCGACCGAACGCCCGGATCTCAAGTTCCGCATCTTCTCCGACCTCGATCGGATCGCCCAGCCGGATGCAATCCTGGCCAGCAACACGAGTTCCATCTCGATTACCTCCCTCGCCGCGCAGACGTCGCGACCGGCGCAGGTCGTGGGCATGCACTTCATGAATCCGGTTCCAGTCATGCAGCTGGTGGAGGTGATCCGGGGACTTGCCACCAGCGACGAGACGACTCAGCGAGTCCTCTCCCTCGCTGAGTCGCTTGGCAAGACGCCAGTCCAGGTAAACGACTATCCGGGTTTCGTCTCCAACCGGGTTCTCCTGCCGATGATCAATGAGGCGGTTTTCTGCCTGATGGAAGGCGTGGGGACCGTCGAAGCGATCGATACCGTGATGAAGCTGGGGATGAACCACCCGATGGGACCGTTGGCGCTGGCCGATCTCATTGGACTCGACACGTGCCTCGCGATCCTGGACGTGTTGCATCAGGGGCTGGGCGATTCCAAGTACCGCGCCTGCCCGCTGCTCCGAAAGTACGTGGCGGCCGGATGGCTCGGTCGCAAGAGCGGCCGCGGTTTCTACGCCTACTAGCGAGACGCGGGCATGTCCTGGGCCCTGATTCCCCTGACGGAGGAGCAGCGTGCGGTCCAGCTGGCGGCGCGCGAGTTCGCCGCCGCCGAGATCGCGCCGTACTCCGCGACGTGGGACCGCGAGGCACGATTCGACCGCTCGGTCGTCGGCAAGCTTGCCGCGTTAGGCTTCCTTGGTATGCTCGTGCCCGAGGCATGGGATGGACTCGGCCTCGACAGCTGTACGTACCTCGTGGCACTGGAGGAGATCGCTGCCGTCGATGCCTCGGTGGCAGTGCTGATGAGTGTCCACAATTCGCTGCCGACGCAGATGATCCTGCGCTATGGCTCGGAAGAGCAGAAGGAGCGCTTCCTGAGGCCCATGGCTCGCGGTGCCGCGTTAGGTGCGTTCGCGCTCTCGGAGCCGGAGGCTGGCTCTGACGCTTCCACGCTGCGGACCCAGGCCGTCCGCGACGGTGATGCGTGGGTGCTGAACGGGACGAAGGCCTGGGTAACCAACGGAGACTCCGCCGACGTCATTCTCGCCATGGCGCGGACGGACACACCATCGGACCGGAAGGGGCCGCGTGGCATTGGGGCCTTCATCGTCACGCCGGATCTCCCCGGCCTGACGATCGGGAAAAAGGAAGACAAGATGGGGTTGCGCGCGTCACCGACGGTGCAGCTGCACTTCGACAACCTCCGGTTGCCGGCCGCGAATCTGCTCGGCGAGCCGGGGCGCGGGTTCATTTACGCCATGCAGTCGCTGGACCACGGACGTCTCGGGATTGCCGCCCAGGCGATCGGCATCGCCCGCGCCGCGCTCGAATGCGCCACTGCCTACGCCGCCGAACGACGTCAGTTCGGTCACCCCATCAAGGAGTTCCAGGCCATCCAGTTCAAACTCGCGGATATGGCGACGCGTGTCACGGCATCGCGGGCCTTGCTCTACGCCGCTGCCGCTGCGAAGGATCGTGGCGAACCCATCACCCAGTTCAGCTCGATGAGCAAACTCATGGCCAGTGAAACGGCCATGTGGACGACCACTCAGGCAATTCAGATCCTTGGCGGTTACGGCTACGTGACGGACTATCCCGCCGAGCGCCTGTTCCGCGATGCCAAGGTTACCGAGATCTACGAAGGCACGTCCGAGATCCAGCGCATCGTCATCGCGCGCGAACTCTACGCTGGCAGTTGAATCCCGAGGCTGACTCTCTCTCACACGACCAATGAAGATTTTCGATACGATCGCCGAGATGGGCCATGAGCAGCTTGTGATGTGTCATGACAAGTCGAGCGGCTACCGTGGCATCATCGCCATCCACGACACCACACTCGGCCCGGCACTCGGCGGAACCCGGTTCTGGAAGTACCGGAGCGATACCGAAGCGTTGGTGGACTGCCTGCGGCTCGCCAAGGGCATGACCTACAAGAACGCCGTTGCCGGGTTGAACCTGGGAGGGGGAAAGGCAGTGATCATCGGCGACAACAGGACGACGCGACGCGAAATGCTCTTCCGCGCTCACGGCCGCTTCGTGGAGTCGCTGGGCGGACGGTATGTGACGGCGGAAGATGTCGGCACCAGTACGGCGGACATGGACTTCGTGCATATGGAGACGGATTACGTGGCCGGACTGGCCACGCGCTCCGGCGATCCGTCGCCTGTCACCGCGCACGGTGTCTTCCGGGCGATCCAGGCCTGCGCCAGGCACCGCTGGGGGAGCGAGTCGGTGGCCGGCAAGACCGTCGCGGTTCAGGGACTGGGAAACGTCGGTCAACACCTGTGCAAGGAGCTCCACGCTGCCGACGCGAAGCTCGTCGTGACCGATATCGATCCGGCGCGCGTTCGCCAGGTAGTCGAAGAGCTTGGCGCACGGGCCGTCGAGCCGGATGCGATCTATGGCGCTCAGGCGGACGTATTCGCACCCTGCGCGTTAGGTGGAATCATCAACGACGCAACCGTTCCACAGCTCAAGGTGGAGGTGGTGGCTGGCGCGGCCAACAATGTGCTGCTCGAAGAACGGCACGGCACGGAGCTGGAGAAGCGCGGCATCCTTTACGCCCCGGACTTCGTTGCCAACGCCGGAGGGGTGATCAACGTCTATAGTGAGTTGGCTGGCTGGACGAGCAAACGCGCACTCCGGAAAGCCGACGAGATCTACGAGACGACCCTGGGCGTCTTCGAGATCGCGAAAGAACAGGGGATCCCCACGTACGTTGCTGCCGATCGTCTAGCCGAGCGCCGACTGCAAGCGGTCGGCGGACTGGTGCGCACGCGGCCGCAATGGCCAAGGAAGAGCTGATGGCCGAACTCATCCCGATCGGCAGCGATCACGCCGGCTTCGAGCTGAAGGAGAAGCTGGAGGCGCATCTCAAGGCGCTCGGATACGAGGTCGACGACTACGGTGCCGCCACTCCGGCGCCAACGGACTATGCGGATTACGCGCATCGCGTAGCACGGAAGGTTTCGACTGGTGAAGCGCGAAGGGGAGTGCTCCTGTGCGGCACCGGCCTCGGCATGTCCTACGTCGCCAACCGGTATCCGCACGTCCGCGCAGCGGTCGTCTGGTCGCCCGAGATCGCGGAATTGTCGCGGCGGCACAACGATGCCAATGTACTCGTGCTGCCGGCGCGCTTCATCTCGGACGAAGATGCAGAGAAGGCTCTCGATGTCTGGCTGTCCACGCCGTTCGACGGCGGTCGTCACGCCAGACGAGTGGAAAAAATCGAACTGGAGGAAACCGGCGAATGAATGGATGGTACGAATGGGACCGATGCCCTCCCGGATCGGCGCTGCGTGAAGCAGATCCGGAGATAGCGCGCCTGATCGAGCGCGAGACCGAGCGTCAGGGCGAAGGCCTCGAACTCATCGCCAGCGAGAACTTCGTGTCGCCCGCTGTGCTGGAGGCCATGGGTTCGCCGCTCACGAACAAGTACGCCGAAGGACTTCCGCACAAGCGCTACTATGGCGGCTGCGAGGTCGTTGACGAAGTCGAGGACATCGCCATCGCGCGAGCCAAGCAGTTGTTCGGGGCAGCGCATGCGAACGTGCAGCCCCATTCGGGTGCCTCGGCGAACTTCGCGGCGTGTCTGGCCTTCCTGAAACCCGGCGACACGCTCCTCGGCCAGGACCTCTCGCAAGGCGGTCACCTGACGCATGGGTCGCCGGTGAACTTCTCCGGATTGCTGTATCGAGCCGTTCGTTATGGCGTGAACGACGACGGGTACATCGACTACGACCAGTTGCGAACCGTAGCACGCGCGGAGAAGCCGCGCATGATCATCGCCGGAGCCAGCGCGTATCCGCGCGTCATCGATTTCGCCGCGTTTGCCGAAATCGCCCGGGAAGTCGGAGCGATCCTCATGGTGGACATGGCCCATATCGCGGGACTGGTTGCTGCTGGCATCCATCCGTCGCCCGTCCCGTTCGCGGATGTCGTGACATCAACGACGCACAAGACGCTTCGCGGTCCGCGCGCGGGGTTGATCCTCTGCAAGTCGGAGCATGCGAAGGCTGTCGACAAGGCCGTCTTCCCCGGTTCGCAGGGAGGTCCGCTCGAGCACGTCATCGCTGCCAAGGCAGTCGCCTTCGGCGAGGCGATGCTGCCGTCGTTCAAGGACTACTGTCAGCGGATCGTCGCCAATGCGACGACGCTGGCCAGCGCACTGGCCAAGCGCGATTTCGAACTCGTTTCCGGCGGTACTGACAACCATCTGATGCTGGTCGACCTGCGGAACAAGGGCATCACTGGCAAGGCGGCGGAACTCGCGCTCAACTCCGCAGGGATTACCGTGAACAAGAACACAGTGCCGAGGGAAACGCAGTCGCCGTTCGTTACCAGCGGAGTACGGATCGGTACGCCGGCGGTCACCACGCGAGGCTTCGGTACCGAAGAAATGGGTGCGATCGCCGAACTCATCGATCGTGTTGTCGCCGCGCCGGAGGACGCGCGAGTGCGCGATACGGTTCGCGCCGAAGTGCGGGCACTTACACAGAGGTTCCCACTGTATCCGTCGAGCGTCGGCGTCGCCTGACGCGTCTGCTTCTTCGGGCTGCGTTCCGCGAGGAGCGACAGCCCGAAGCAAGCGAAGTTCCTGGTGGCGTTATTTCGGTTCCATTTTCCAGAAAGCGATCCCGCTCGCCTGCTGGCCGACGTCGACGGTACCGACCTTCCTGTGTGCTTGCAGGTCAAACACATCAACTTTGCCGGGCGCAGCGCCAACACCTTCGGAGCTGACGAAGGCGTAGCGCGAGTCGGGTGAGACGGTCACGCCGTGGGCGAGCGTCGTGCTGGTGCGATCCTCGTAGACGGAGCTGCCAGTCGCCAGATCAAACGCCTGGATGCCGTTCCCCTTCTTGAGCGTCGCGACGAGCAGTTTGCCGTCCGGGGTTACCGCCAGGTTGTACGGACCGACACCGGTTCTGATTCGACGTGTCAGCTTCCATGTCGCGGCATCCACTTCGAGGATCTCGTTCGTCTTGTTGCAGGCAACATAGACCAGCGTTCCCGTCACCGCCGGCTGCGCCCACGTGGGAGAGCACGAGGCTGTCAGAGACGCACCGTGTCCTTCGGCGTTGTCCATCTTCATGCCTGCCATGTCGTGGTCAGCGTGGTAGTCGCTGACGACGCCCTCTTTCCCGGCGGCAACCGAAAACCGCCCTGTCACCTTGAAGTTGCGCGTATCCAGTTCCACGAGCTGATCGTTCATCATGCACGTCGAATACTGCTTGGCACCGTCGCCGCGAATCCGGCTGCCATGCGGCATCACGCACGTCGTCGTCCGAGCGACTTCGGTGTTCGTCGGCGTGTAGACGACGGACACGCTCGACGGAACCATCTCCCCGTGCAGGTTGAAGTTGACGACGAAGGCGTAGCGGCCATCCGATGTGACATCCAGCGACGCCGGAAACATTCCGAGCGAGATCGGATTGCCAACCAGTGTGTCCGGCCCGAGGTCGTACTTCCAGTACATCCCATCCGGCTGGCCGTGTCCCGTCGACATATGGAGGTACTTCCCATCGCGCGAGATCTGGAGTCCATGCGGACCTTCGGTCTCCGCAGCCTGCGTCCCGATCTCCGTGGTCTTCTCCACGACCGTGCCTTCCGGGCCGAAGCGGATTCGGTGGATGAGATCCGCCGACTCCGCACCGACGTAGACCCAGTAGGTCGCCGCCGGTGCGACACCGGCGGTCGGTGGCGTCGACTTCTGCTGCGCGGACGCCAGGTATGGAGTCCCGATGGCCGCCACAGCGCCGCCCCACACAAGCAGAACCCGCGCCACGCTCCAATCCATGTTCAACCACGGTTTTCGCATTCGCTCCTCACTTCATGAACATGCTGCGCACGACGAAGCCGACGTTTGCAGGTCGTTCGGCAAGGCGGCGCATGTACCACGGGAACCATTGGGCACCGTAGCTGATGAGGCATTTCACCGTTCGCCCGTCCGCCACGAGTTGCTTCTGTTCCGTTGCGCGGATTCCGTAAAGCATGTGGATCTCGTAGCTGGTGCGCGCCAGCTTCAACGCATCGGCTCGCGCATTCACGTGCCGGACGATCGACATATCGTGCGTGCCGAAGATCGGCGTCAATTCGGCGCGGCTGGCGCCCTCCAGCAGGCGTTCGGCGATTGCCACGAACGCAAGATCCACGTCACGCTTGGCAGGGAAGGCCACGTGCGGCGGTTCCGCGTACGCACCCTTAACCAGGCGAATGATCGGGTGCATCGGAAGGAGCGATTCGATATCCGCCGGCGTCCTGCGGAGGTATGCCTGAATCGCCAGCCCGATCGGAGCGTAGCGAGCCTTGAGGCGCCGGTAGATGTCCAGCGTCCGGTCGACATAGCTCGAGTCCTCCATGTCGATCCAAAGCTCGTTGCCGGTTTGCACGGCCTTCGCAGCGAGGGCGTCGAGATGGCCGATGCACGCGTCAATGGACAGATCCAGACCAAGCTGCGTCGGCTTGACGGATACGCGCGTTGGCAAACCGCGAGCGTGAATCTCGTCGAAGGCCGCGAGGTAGTGATCGCGTACCGCATCGGCCTGCGATTCACCGGTAAGCGATTCGCCCAGCCTCGTGACGAGCGAGCCGATCCCGTCGCCCTGCAGAGTGCCAGCGGCGCGTAGTGCGTCGCTCAGCTCCTCGCCCGGCATGAACCGCCGTACGGCACGGCGTGCGAATGGCTGGCGCATGAAACGCTCGGCGAGCCAGCGGCTGCGTGAGGCGCCGAGGAGCAGGGAGCGGGCGATCGACATGGCGGGAATATGGCGCTCGCCGGCGAGACTGCAACTCTCGGAGGCATCGTGCGTCCCAGTACCCGCGGCTACATGCGTACCCAGGCGCTGGTCTCCAGGCTTGCCACCGAGCGAGGCGGTCTTCCCGGGTAGCTTGCGACCAGAGCGCTGCCTAACGTACCTCCGACATCAGAGCCGCCGTGTTTCCTTCGCTGTCCTGGAACTCCGCCAGCCAGAGTTCGTGATCCGGCATTCTGGCTATCATGTGGGGACTTCCCGCCACCGTCGCGCCTTTCGCAGCCAGAGCTCGATGCGACGCGTGAATGTCGTCCACCCTGTAATAGACGATCGAGCCGGGATGATCGTGTTCCGGGCCTTCGGGGAGCGCCAGCATCAGGCGCACGTTGCCGCACATGAAGAAAGCCATTTTCGGCGGGACCTCGAACAACAGTGGAAGTCCCAGGACGTCGCGGTAGAAAGCAACCGCGCGCGGCACGTCATGTACATTGACGGCGAGCTGCAGAATCCCCGTTGGAGCGACTGATGACATCACACACCTCCGGACGGTTCAATGTCGGTCGGCACACGCCGTTCGCCAGCCGTGCGGCCGGCGAAACTATACTTAGCAATGCTAACGAGTATGTCAATGGCTGAAGCGCGGCCGGCGGCGAGGCATGCGACGCACGGTGTGGCGAACTCCGAACCGGATCGGGATGCGCGGGCCTTGGCGGATCGGTTGCACAGCGCCGCAGTTCACTTGCTGCGCCGACTGCGACGACAGGACTCTACCAGCGGCTTGAGCGGACCGCGACTGTCGGCGCTCTCGGTACTCGTCTTCGGTGGGCCGCTCACGCTTGGCGACCTGGCGGCGGCCGAGCAGGTCCGGGCGCCCACCATGACGCGCATCGTGCAGGGGCTGGAGCGGTTGGGCTACGTGAGTCGCGAGCGCGATACCCGGGACCGGCGACTGTTCCGGGCCCGGGCGACGGCTAGAGGGCGCGCTCTCCTGCTCGAGGGCAGGAATCGGCGGGTCGATGCCTTGGCCCGCCGGCTTGCCAGCCTCGATGCCGCACAGCGGCAACTGCTGGGCGGTTCGGTGGCGATTCTCGAAGAGGTGGTCCGGTCGCTCGACGATTGACGGTGGAGGCCGCGGTGCTCTCGTGGCGGTGGACCATCGGCGGACGGGTGGTGTCCCGTTCAAGCCGTTAGGCGTGGAGGCGCAGACGGTGCCTCTGGCAGTCCGTAGCGTGTTGCAGCGTTACTGAGTCCCGGACGGACTGACCCGCCTCCAGGTCACAGGTTCGGCGCGTCCTGTCATTCGCCGTGTGAGCGGGTGGCGTGCAAGTTGCGCGTCGCTCGATCCGACAATTCCTGATAGCGACGAGATCCTTTTTTCCCCTTGTGGTTGTGTCGATCTGCGAAGGAAAGCATCTTTGCCGCGGGGCGGGGATGACTGCGGCTCGGCAGCGGGCATTCCGGAGTTTCGAACTTGACTGAACTGGCGTTTCGAGAAGGGGTTATGGACCAGATCCGGGTGCGAAGCACTCGGTATCACGAACGTGCCTACCTCTTTGTGCTCGCGGCGCTCGAGTATTCCCAGCAGCGACTCCCCGAGCGGCGGCACATTGACGGCCGAGAGCTGGCACACGCCGTAAGAGACCTCGCGCTCGAGCGCTTTGGAGTGCTGGCGCGGCTGGTTCTCGACCACTGGGGCGTGTCGTCCACGATGGACATCGGCCAGTTGGTATTCACGCTGGTCGAGGTCGGTTTGCTGATTCGACAGCCGACCGATGTGCAGGACGATTTCCTGGATGTGTATTCATTCGATGCGGCGTTCGAGGTCGGATATCCCTGGAGCGCCGCGCACCTCGCGTGACCGGTGCCTGTATTCCAGGCATCGTCAAGCGACTCACTTGGAGGACGAGCAGTGCAGGTAACAGAGCTTCCCCACTGTAAGAAGTGCGGCAACGGCGTCCTGCTTCCCTTGAGCGACTACGGGCGCGACGGGGCGCCCATCACGTACAAGGCCTGGGCCTGCAGCAACCCCGATTGCGGCTTCAACATTCGGATCGACAACGGCGAGATCAGCTTCGGGCGAGCCATCGGGCAGTCCCACAAGTAGATCCTCCGTGGCGGCCGAACGGCTGCCACGGCGTAACCAGGCTTTCGCGTCCGGCAGACGATGCTCCGCGTCGTGACCGCTGATGAGGCGTCCGCGATCGATCGTGCGGCGATTGCGTCCGGCACTCCGTCGTTCGCGTTGATGCAACTGGCGGGTGAGCGGGCCGCTGCGTCTATTGGGGCACGCTGGGCCGCGTGCCTCGATCGCGTAGTCGTTTGCTGTGGCACGGGAAACAACGGCGGTGATGGGTGGATCGTTGCCACCGTTCTCGCGTCACGTGGGCATGACGTGCGGGTTGTCTCCGTCGGCGACCCGACAACCGACGATGCGCGGAGAGCGGCGGCAGCCTTTCGTGCCGGAAGGGAATCGTTCGACTCGATGGCGCACGAAAGACCGACGCTCGTCGTGGATGCTGTGCTGGGGACTGGCGCATCCGGGTCGCCGCGTGGCCCTGCCGCCAGCTGCATCGACGCAATCGTGCGGTGGCGTGCAGCGGGCGTCCCGGTGGTCTCGCTCGATGTTCCGTCGGGTCTGGATGCAACGTCCGGATCGGCGGCCGGTGCCGTGCAGGCCGATCACACGATCACGTTCGGTACGATGAAGCGCGGATTGCTGATCGGACGCGGGAGCGCCGGTGAGGTGACGGCCATCGATATCGGTTTGGGCGCACATGCCGCGCCGGGCCACGGCATGCTGGTCTTGCTGGATCAGGCCTGGGTCGCGGCGACGATTCCCGGGATTCCCGCGGACTCGCACAAGGGGACGCGACGCCGACTCGCTATCGTCGGTGGCGACGAAGGCATGGCAGGCGCAACGGTTCTGGCCGCACGCGGAGCCATGAGAAGCGGCATCGGCATGGTCAGGCTGATCGTCAACCCGGCGAGCCTGCCAGTCGTGCAGGCAGCTGCAACAGAGGCGACGGCGCTGGAGTGGCCTGCGGATGACGTGCAGGCCGCGGAGCAACTGAACGGATATGCCCATGTGGTGCTGGTCGGCCCCGGGCTGGGGCGCACCGGCGTGTCCCGCGCATTGCTCGAACGCGTCCTGGACTGCTGGCGTGGGCCCATCGTGATCGACGCGGATGCGCTGACTCTGTTTGGCGGCCGGATTCCACAGCTACGGACCGTGCTCGGAGGCCGGCCAGCGCTCCTCACGCCGCACGCGAACGAGTGCGCGACACTCCTCGGCGTTTCGACGGACGAGGTTCGAGCGCGGCGATTCGAGATCGCGTTTGAACTGGCGACAACCACGGGTGCGGCCGTACTTCTCAAGGGCGTGCCGACGGTGATCGCCGAACCGAACGGCATGATGTTGGTCAGCGCCGCCGGAACGCCGGTCCTCTCCGCGGCGGGCAGCGGGGACGTGCTCGGCGGCATCGCTGCCACGCTACTCGCGCAGACGGCAGATCCCTTCAAGAGCGGCGCCGCGGCGGCATGGATCCACGGTCGCGCTGCCGAAATTGCCAATCGCGACCGTCCGATCCGGGGTGTGACACTCGACGACGTGTGTCATGCACTTGCCGACGTCTGGCGGTTCGACCAACCTGCGCCGGTCCCGCCAGTGCTGGCCGAGCTGCCAGCGGTTGGAGACGACCGCCGGAACCTGCACCGTGTCTGGCGCTGACGCAGAACGGCATGTTGCGCTCGGCCCGGGGCGGGAGTTCGATGTAGTCCGACGACTGCTCGCGCGCTGGGGGGCACAGGCCACGTCCATCGGCGACGATGCCGCGATCCTCGATGTGCCTGTCGGCCATCGATTGGTGGTGTCGACCGACGTGGCGGTCGAAGACGTTCACTTCCGTCGAACGTGGTTCACCGACTCGGAGATTGCGTGGCGTTCCACAATGGCGGCCCTGAGCGACGTTGCCGCAATGGGCGCCGAACCGTTAGGCATCCTGACTGCAATTGTACTGCCGCTGGCCGATCTCGCAGCGGTCGACGCGCTTGCCGATGGGATCGGCGCCGCAGCCAGGGAAGCAGGCGCCCGGATCCTGGGCGGCGACCTGTCGCGCGGACCACTGCTGTCGATCGGCGTGACGGTGCTCGGACATTCTGCCGCACCGGTACCGAGGAACGGTGCCAGTCCCGGCGATCGTGTCTACGTCACCGGTCGCCTGGGTGGACCCGCCCGTGCGTGGCGTGCCTGCGAACAAGGGGCTCGACCGTTGGATGCGCATCGCGTCCGGTACGCTCGTCCGATGGCCCGCATCCGGGAAGGCCTGTGGCTCGCGCGGGAAGGTGCCAGCGCGATGCTGGACGTCTCCGACGGGCTGCTGGCGGACTTGCGCAACATCGCAGCAGCGTCTCGCGTGCGGATCGATTTGGACGTCGCCGCGGTGCCGGTGATCGATGGCGCCACTGTGCGGGACGCACTGGGCTCTGGCGAGGAATACGAACTGGCCGTGACTGCACCACAGCCATTGGATACCGCTGGCTTCGAGCGGCGTTTCGGTGTTCCGTTGACGGAGGTGGGTACGGTTGCAGCCTCGCACGATGCGGAAGTCCGTCTGCTGAACGGCGAAGGGCTCGTTGACCTTCCCTCGGGCTACGATCACTTTTCGCTGTAATGCGCAGCGCTTTCACCTTGCTTGCCCTCGTCCTTTTTACGCCGCCCCTGGCGAGCGCGGTCATTATCGCGGCGCTGTTCGGCGTCAGGGACGGGCCGGGGAGCGTGTACGACTGGGCGCCGCGGCTGTGGGGACGAGCGATCCTCCGGGCAGCCGGTGTGAAACTCATCCTGCATAACGAGGAACGCGCGACCCGCAACGAACCGCGCATCTTCGTCAGTAACCATGTCAGTTGGTTCGACGTGTTTACGCTCGTTGCCGTGCTCAGACGCTGCAAGTTCGTCGGCAAGGCGGAGCTGTTCCGCATTCCGCTGTTCGGCAAGGCGGCTCGCTCGGCCGGGATGATCGCGATCGAACGCGATAATCGGAAGGCAGCGTTCGAGTCGTATCGCGTGGCATCCGAGCGCATCGGCGCTGGCGCATCGGTCGTAGTGTACCCCGAGGGGACGCGTGGCGCTACTTACCGCCTTCGCCCGTTCAAGAAGGGACCGTTCGTGCTGGCGGTTGCCGCCGGCGTTCCGATCGTACCCACGATACTCCACGGCACACTCGAGGTATTTCCGAGAACCACGAAATGGCGGATCCGCGCTGGCACCGTCCATGTGCGTTTCCTCGAGGAGATTCCCACCACAGGCACCACCTACGACGATCGCGACGAGCTGGCGGCCTGCTGCTGGCAACGCATGGCAGACGCTCTCGAGCGGGAGCACGGCATCGCTTCTGGCGACGATCTGGCGCCTTCCGCGGCAGCGGGCGTGCCGGATGCGTTCGCTCGGCCCGCCTGATCCTCATGGCCTCGCGAGTCATAACGAGTGTCGCCGGACGACGTCGATTCCGTCGCCCGCAGTTCCACTTCATCCTTCGATTCCATGTCCCAGATCCTCGACATTAGCGCTCGTGAAATCCTCGACTCACGCGGCAACCCGACCGTTGAAGTCGACGTGATGCTGTCGTCAGGTGCAGCTGGTCGCGCCGCCGTGCCCAGTGGCGCCTCGACAGGCGAACACGAGGCGCTGGAACTGCGCGATGGCGACAGTGCGCGATACCTGGGGAAAGGCGTCCGCCAGGCCGTGGGGCACGTAGTGGATACGATCGCTCCGGCGCTTCGCGACATGGAGGCCGAGGACCAGATCGAGATCGACCGAACGATGATCGAACTGGACGGCACGCCTAACAAGGGCAAGCTAGGCGCCAACGCAATACTTGGCGTGTCGATGGCCGTGGCGCGTGCCGCAGCTGTCGACGCTGGACTGCCGTTACATCGCTACTTGGGCGGGCCTCTGGCGCGCACGATGCCCGTACCGCTCATGAACATCCTCAATGGCGGCGCCCACTCGACCAACACGGTCGACTTCCAGGAGTACATGGTTGTGCCGGTCGGCGCCGATTCCTTCGCCGAGGGCCTGCGGATGGGAGCCGAAGTGTTCCATGCGCTCAAGAAGGTGCTGGTGAAACGCAAGCTGGCGACCGGTGTCGGCGACGAAGGCGGGTTCGCGCCTGACTTGGCCACCGACGAGGATGCGCTGAAGGTCGTGATCGAGGCCATCGAGAGCGCTGGGTACGCTCCGGGAAAGCAGGTCGCGCTGGCGCTCGATTGCGCCGCTTCCGAGTTGTTCAAGAAGGGAACCTATACGTTCAAGAAGAGCGGGGCGGGGAGCCGCGATGCGAAGGGCATGGTGGAGCTGTACGCCAAGTGGCTCGACGAGTACCCGATCGTCAGCATCGAAGACGGGTTGGCGGAGGATGACTGGGATGGCTGGGCGACGCTGACGTCCGAGCTGGGAGATCGTGTCCAGCTCGTAGGCGACGACCTCTTCGTCACGAACACCGAGCGTCTGGCGCGAGGCATCGAGAATGGCGTCGCGAACTCGATCCTGATCAAGGTGAACCAGATTGGAACGCTCACCGAGACACTCGAAGCCATCGAGATGGCGCGCAGCGCCGGCTACTTGTCGATCATCTCGCATCGTAGCGGCGAAACCGAAGACACGTTCATCGCCGATCTGGCGGTGGGCACGGGCGCCGGGCAAATCAAGACCGGAAGCGCCTCACGCACCGACCGCGTGGCCAAGTACAACCAGTTGCTCCGAATCGAGGAAATGCTTGGTGACGTGGCCGAGTACCCCGGTGGAGCGCTCTACGGGATGTAGGAGCTGCCGATGTTGCGTCGTGCGCTCACTTACGCTGCGCTGGCGTTCGCCGTGTACTACGCCTTCCAGGGCGGCGAGTACTCGAGCCTCGATCTCGTGCGGCAGCAGTCGCGGGCACGGATGCTCGAGGCTTCGATCGACTCGTTGCAGCGCACTGTCGACTCGTTGACGGCGTTCAAGAAGCGGCTGCAGGGCGACTTGTCGTTGCAGGAGCGGATTGCGCGAGAGCAGTACGGGATGGTGCGGGGCGACAAGGAACTCCTGTATCGGTTCGTCGATCCTGATTCGGTCTCCGGGGGGCGCCGTCCGCCGGAGGCCAAGTAACGCCAGTCCGGTTCGCACGCCCGTCGAACGCGTGAAAGCGGAAGCGTACGACATCGCAATGTCGATCCGCGCAACGGTGTGCGTCGGTTGACTTGGCGATTGCGAGCCGTAGATTCCCTCACTCTGACGCGGGGTGGAGCAGCCTGGTAGCTCGTCGGGCTCATAACCCGAAGGTCGCGGGTTCAAATCCCGCCCCCGCTATCGAAACAGCGGTCCGTCGCCAAGGCGACTGACTGCTGTTTCCGTTGTAGGGTTCCGTCGGCTGGCTAACTGCTCCCCATGCCCGCCAACACGAAGGTATACTTGCCGCCGATTGGATACTGCCCAAGGCCGGGCTGTGCGATCAAGGCAAGTATCGAGAGCAATCGAGGATCGCTGCTCGTGACGTCGACCGTCACGACCGCGTTGTCCACCGGTGAACCCGACATTGGCGGAGCGACATTCAGCGCCAGTTCATACTCCGGCGTCGCGAACGAGAAGGATGCCGGCAAGTAGGCGACCAGCTCGTTAGGTACCGTGCCCGGAGCGCCGTTAGAGGGCCAGCCGTTCGTGTCGACGTGCAGCGTCGAGACGGCGAGCTGAACAGCTCGCACGTCTCCCACGATCTGCGTCGCGGTTGCCCGCAGCTTCATTTCGCGGAAGCGCGGCACGCCGAGGCGCGCCAGCAATCCGATGATGATCAGGACGAGGAATACTTCGACGAGCGTGTAGCCGACGCGGCGCTTCACGGAGTATTCCCCGCCAGTGCCGTGCGAACCTGTCGGAAGTGGACCGAATCGGGCATCGTCGAGCGATACCGGACGGTAACGCCATCGACCGTGGCGCTGACCTCGAAGTTCACGGAGTCTATCGGGCTCAACGAAAGCCACGGCGCCGAGACTCCCGCCATCGAAAGTTGGGACGGGAAGACCCCATGCTGACTGCGATAATGTCGTACGCGCTGAGCCGCGATGAACGTCTCCATCCGTGCCCCGGCTTCGGTGACTGCCGGCGGGATCGGCGGCGTCGTCGACTGTGGCGGCAAGGGAATGAACCACGCCGCGCCAGCCATCCCGGCGAGGACGACGAGCTTCAGGGGTCCTGGCTTCCTTCCTCGTCTCTTCGCCGCTTCCGCTTCTTGTTCCCGCAGCTTCTCCACGAGGAACTCGTTGACGATCCCGCGGACCTTATCCTCTCCGTCTGTCGGCGGGATCTCCGGTGGGGGCTTTGTGGTCACCGTGGTTTCGCTCGCGGCGGCGGGTGAACGTACTGTCGGCACCCTGAATGATTGCTTCCCCCGCTGCGACGTAACACGAAGGCCTTCGTCCAGGGATGGGACGGGATTAGAATTACGCTCCCTCTGGCAGGGTAGCTCAGCTGGTTAGAGCACGGCACTCATAATGCCGGGGTCGAGGGTTCGAGTCCCTCCCCTGCTATTGTCTGGGGCCGCTGTCCGTCGGTGGATAGCGGTTTCTCGCGTTTTTGCGACCTCTGCAAGGGGGAAGGCTCGATCCGGCTGACTTCGGCGGCCGGCGGAGTTCTTTCCACCGACAATGGTCCGCGTGCCAGCGTGTCTCCTTTGGACGGCCGTGCAGAGTCGCCGACCGGTTGCCTGAGCCATGCAGAAAGTCATCTCACTGATCCCGATCGGGCCCGACGGCGCGCCACGGGGCTACGCAGGCCCCCTCCCTGAGGTCGCGACGGCTGTGTCATCGGCGACAGCGGATTTCTACTCGACGGCCGGATTCGTCGAACCGTGGATCTGCTATCTCGTTACGCATGACAACGCGGTCGTCGGCACGTGCGGCTTCAAGTCAGCGCCGCGCAATGGCCGGGTCGAGATCGCGTATTTCACCTTCCCGGCATTCGAAGGCAAGGGTTTTGCGTCGGCCATGGCTGCCGAACTCGTCGCGCTGGCGAGCCGTCAGGCGCACTCGCACTTGATCGCCGCACAGACGCTTCCAGAACGGAATGCGTCACACAGGATCCTGGAGAAGCTGGGATTCCAGCACGTCGATACGGTAGAACATCCCGAAGACGGTACGGTGTGGGAATGGCAGCGTCCGGTTGCGAGGGTCGGCTGAGGGAGGGATCCGGTGGTTGCTCTTCGGTGGGGCTGGCGCCGTTGATACTGGCGCCGTTGATGCTGGCGACGGCTCCGTTCGCTGGCATCCGGGGCCCTGCTACCGACGCGGAGCTGCGACGCTCACGTGGTCGCCGGGCAGCGCTCGCTTGAGGCGACGTCGCAGTTCGAGGAGGGACGCGCACTCGCCCGCGAGGAGACCACCAGCGACTTCAGGCGGTTCGCTGCCGGGAAATGCAGTCGTGTCCGTCAGCACCCGCCAGTTGCCGCATATTCCACCTGCCGGACCTGCATCCGTTCCGTAGACCACTCGCGCGATGCGAGCGAGTCGGATGGCGCAGGAGCAGAGGAGGCACGGCTCCACGGTCGTGTAACACGTCGCGCCGGCAAGATCGAGTGTGCCCGTGCCGTGGCATGCTGCCCGCACGGCCTCGACCTCGGCATGAGCGCTCGGATCGAGGCGTCGGCGAGTACACTCTTGTCCCTCGCCCAGCATCTGACCGTCGCGCACGACGACGGCTCCAACGGGCGTCTCGCCGGCATCCAGCGCCAGCCTCGCCAGTTCCAGCGCGCGTTGCATCCAGAATGCCTCTGCGCGATCGACTGTCATGCCTGCCGTGGGCCCTTCGGTCGTGTGCGGCATATCGGTGTGTTCCCACGTGCTGCGTCACGCATTATCCCTGAGCCGTGCGGCCCGTGGGCTCTTCAGCCTGATGAGACCCGACGCGGCGCGCTACATGATTGCGCCGCCGGGGACAACCACGTGTGGCAGGTTCTTCAGCAGCTGGTTGAGTTTGGCGATCCTGGTGTCGATGATCTTCTGTTGCGATGCGGCGGCCGTCGTGGCCTCCCCCTGCAATTCGCCCGAGCGCTGAACCTGTGCGTCAGTCGGTCGCGACACGCCTCGGGATACGGATCCATAGAGTGATGTGATCTCGTCGCGCAGTCGCGGATACTGTCGATACCCCAACCCTTGGATCGGTCGCAGCAGGGTTTCGTCGCGGAGCGACTTCAGATCCCTCAGCGCCGATTCCGCCTCGTTGAGCGCCTCCTTCTCGCTCGGCGCATTCCTTCGCAGGTTCTCCACGACCACAGTGAGCTGACGCATCAGGTCCGTGTTTCGATCGATCACCGTCGTCACGCGAGTGTTGAGATCGCGCAACTCGATAGCCTTGTCGCGCTGTGCGACGAGGTCTGCCGTGGTGGCTGGAGCACGTGGATCGAGATCCACCCGAACTGTTTTCCGGAAGTCCTGGCCGTTCAGACGGATTGTGAAGACGTATTCACCGGGAACGACCGTCGGCCCGCCAGCTCCACCGAATCCGAATCGTGGCCCGAGGTCGGCATCCTCGGCGTCCGGGTTGGTGCCGACTACTCGCGGCGGCGGCGATCCGTCGTATCGGAGGTCCCACGTCACTCGATTGACACCGGCAAGCCCGGGCGCCGCGCGCAAGGTTCGGATGACGTTGCCGGAGTTGTCGCTGACGGTAACTCGCACGGTATCCTTCTCGTTGTTCTTCAGGTAGTACGAGATGGTCGCGCCGTACGGAGGGTTCTCTCCGACCCAGACCTTCTGCCCGAGGTTCGCATCCGCGTTCCACATCACCCATCGCGTTGCCGGGCGCGGGTCGAACACGTATGCGTCGGTCGCCATCGCTTCTCCCAGCTTCTGCAGCGGCGTGAGGTCATCGAGGACGTAGAGACCGCGGCCGTGCGTGGCGATGATGAGGTCGTTGTCCCTCGGATGGATCACCAGGTCGCGCACGGGCGCCGCGGACAGTCCGTTCCGCAGCGACTGCCAGCGACCGCCCCTGTCCCACGATACGAAGATTCCGAACTCGGTGCCCAGGTACAGGAGGTTCGCATTCCGGGGATCCTGCCGTACGACGTGCACCCAGCCGCGCGAAGGCAGGTTCGACGTGATCCGCTTCCACGTCTGTCCGTAGTCCGTGGTCATGTAGGCGTATGGTGCGTAGTCTCCCGTCTGCCAGTGGGAGGCTGCAACGAAGGCCGTGCCCGCCTCGTGTGGCGATGCATCGATCGTCGATATCCACGCCCCGGGCGGGAGGCCGGGAAGATTCTTCGCTGTATTTGTCCAGGTCTTTCCCCCGTCACGAGTGAGCTGAACGTTGCCGTCGTCAGTGCCAGCCCAGATGACACTTGCATCCTTCGGAGACGGGGCGATCGTGAGCAGCGTGTTGTAGAACTCGGCCGCGGTGTTGTCCGTGACGATCGGGCCGCCCGAGGATCCCTGCCTGGACTTGTCGTTCGTCGTCAGATCGGGCGAAATCTGCGTCCACGACTGACCGAAGTCGGTGGTCCTGAACAGAACGTTCCCGCCGAAATACACAGTCTTCGGATCCGTCGGATCGAGCACGATCGGCGAGTTCCAGTTGAACCTGTACTTGTGACTTGCCAGCGAGTCGCCAGCCGATCCCACGCGATTGGGATAGGGGTGGATGGACCGCTGGTCGCCGGAGCGAATGTCCGTGAGAAGGATGTTTCCGCCCTGGGATGCCGAGTAGATGAGCCATGGCCGCTGAAGGTCGGGGACCGCGAAGAACCCGTCTCCTCCGCTCACGGTGACCCACGAGTTCTTTCGGTTCCCCTGGTTCGATAGCACCTGGCTGGGACCGCACCAGTGACCGTTGTCCTGCAGTCCGCCGCACAGATTGTACGGCTTCTCCATGTCGTACGTGACATGATAGAACTGGTCGAAGCTGACGGTGTTGACGATCTCGAAGTTCCGTCCGGCATCGTAGGAGAGCTGCCACCCCCCGTCGGATCCCGAGATCAGATAGTTGGGATCGGTCGGGTCGATCCACAGGGCTTGATGATCGCCGTGCACGTCGCGAGCGATCGTGCGAAAGGTTCGCCCGCCATCCTCGCTCTTGTAGAGCGAGCCTGAGAGCGTGTACACGACGTTCGGGTTCTTCGGGTCCGCGCGAACGTCGGCGTAATAGAAGGGTCGAAAATTGATGTTCCGGTCTCGACTCGTCATGCGCCACGTCTCGCCAGCGTCATCGCTCCGCCACATCTCGCCCTCGTCCTTCGTCTCGGTGAGCATGTAGACGATGTCAGGATCAGCACGATGAACGCTCACGCCAATCCGGTCCATCGGTCCCTTCGGCAGGCCGCGCGTGTTTCCCGGGCCCGAGAGTCGGGTCCACGTGTCGCCACCATCGGAAGACTTGTAGAGCGCCGTTTCGCCGCCCCCGGACGTGAAGTACCAGGGCCACCGCTGGTGCGAATACATGCCGGCGTAGACGATGTTGGCGTTGCCCGGATCGATATCGACGTCAGAGCAGCCGGTCAACGCGTCCTTGTAGAGTATCCGGCTCCAAGTCTTGCCACCGTCGCGTGTCTTGTAGAGACCACGATCCTCGTTAGGCCCCCAGGTTCGACCCAGCGCGCACACGTACACGACATCGGGGTTGCGCGGATCGATTCGCAGCCGTGGGATCTTCTCGACGTTCTCCAGCCCGATCTTCTTCCACGTACGACCGGCATCGACCGACTTGTACACGCCGTCTCCGATGGACGCCGAGTTGCGCGGGTTACCCTCGCCGCTTCCGAGATACAGGATGTTGGGATCCGACGGGGCAATGGCCAGATCGCCGATCGACGCATTGTCCTGGTGGTCGAACAGTTGCGTGAACGTGACTCCGCCGTTGGTGGTCTTGATCAACCCGCCGGCTGCCGACCCGACATAATAGGTCGACCGATCGCCCGCGATCCCCACGACGACGGGGATGCGCCCCGCCTGGTTCGCCGGCCCGATGGATCGCCACTTGAGCCGCTTGATCGCGTCGAGTTCGGCCGACACCGTCAGTGAAGGTGCCGGTGTCTGAGCTGGCGGTGCGCTCGTGCGTTGGGCCGGCAGGCCAGCGGTAACGAGGAGTGCCCAACAACAGGCGCCGATGCGGATGACTGGCAACCCTGAACGGCTACGCATGTCGTTACCTCGGTTGGGGAAAGGGGCCAGCGAACGAGCCCCGCTCGCGACGAATACGAGCGCGATCGATTCTTCGTTGTATGCCCGCCCCGGTCCAGCGGGTGCAGCGCCCTATGGTTTGTGCGGCTTGCCGATGTTCAGCAGGAGGTTGGGGCTCCCGGCACCCGGATTCCCCACGACGCCGATCGACGCGTTAGCGACGATAGCCGCACTGACCTGTCCGGGCGTCCTGTTGGGGAAATGGTCGAGATAGAGCGCGGCAGCCCCAGCAACGAATGCACTCGAATTGGACGAGCCGGTCGTGACGAACATGGCGGTATCCGACGCGCTCCACGCCGAGCGAATGGACGCACCTGGTGCAAACAGGTCGAGGCACGGCCCGATGTTGGATGATGGTGTGCGGGTATCGGGACTGGCAGGTGGAACTCCCCCGCCATCGCCGGTCCCGCCTACGGTGATGGCTTCCGGGACCCGCGCCGGCGAGAAGTTGCAGGCATTCGAGGCGCTTCCTCCGGCAGCAACAACGTACGTAATCCCCGACTGAATCGAAGTCTGCACCGCCAGATCTAGCGCCAGCGAAGGACTCCCGCCCAGGCTCAGGTTGGCGACTGCCGGGTGTGCGGCGTGTTGCGTGACCCAGTCGATCCCGCTGATCACATCGACCGTGCTGCCCGCGCCGGCGCAATTCAGAACACGCACTGCGACGGGTCTGACGCCCTTGGCCACCCCGAGTCGGCGTCCGCCGATCAGGCTGGCCATGCTGGTGCCGTGGCCGTTGCAGTCGTCGGCGATATTGTCGCCGTCGACGATGTCTATGCCGTACGATGCGCGTGAGCCGAACTCGCGATGCGTTATTCGTATGCCGGTATCGATGACGTACGCGTGGACGTTCGACCCGTTCCGCGTCGGCGTCGCGAACAGGCCATCCATGGGAAGCTTGGTCTCGTCGATACGATCGAGTCCCCACGAGCACGCGGTGTACGGCGCGCAGGTCTGCGTGGCGCTTGCATTCACGAGTGACGCCGGTTCGATGAACGCGACGGCGGATCGGCGCGCCATCAACGCACGCTGGTCCGGAGTGAGCCGCGCCGCGAAACCGCGAAGCGCGCGGTGCCAGGTGGCGCCGACATGGCCACCGATCGATGCGGCAAACTGCGACTCGCGGGCCACATCGCTGCTAGTGCGGCGCAACACGATCACGTACTCATCGGCCGTCGGTTGCCGGAGCGGAACCATGGTGCTGGGTTCGGGCTGCCGGTTCACAGGACCTGTCGAGGTCGCCGTGCCATCCACGCAGGCCGTGGCAGCAGCTGCGGCAATCGCGAGAAGCGCGGTGCGTGTCATGGCTTTCCCTCCACGGACTCCTTCGACGCCTTATGCGGCGGTCGGAGGGAAGGTATCGATCGTTTGAGCGGATGGACAGGGAGAGCAGTTCCAACGTGAAACGAGGCACTCCGTGTCGGAGTGCCTCGTGATCGGCGAAGCGAGTCGAAAGATGCGTCAGGGCCGGGGGGGCTTGCTGACGTTGAGCAGCAGGTTGGGCGATCCCGCGCCGGGATTCACGACCACACCGGCGGTAGCGTTCGCGACCATTGCCGCGACGACCTGCGCTGGCGTCTTGCCCGGGAACTTGTCGAGGTACAGGGCGGCCGCGCCAGCGACGTGCGGTGTTGCCATCGACGTGCCGGAGATCGTGTTCGTTGCCGTGTTGTTCGAGTTCCATGCCGACTTGATGTTCGTGCCAGGCGCGAAGATGTCCAGACAGGCGCCGTAGTTCGAGTAGTTTGCCCGTCTGTCGATTGAGGCTGGCGGTACACCGGCGCCATCGCCGGTGGCGCCTACGGTAATGGCGCTCGGCACGCGGGCGGGCGAGGTGTTGCAGGCGTTCGCGTTGCTGTTCCCAGCGGCGATGGCATATACGACGCCAGAGGCGATCGACGAGGTCACGGCAGCGTCGATTGCGGCGTTGGCGCCGCCACCCAGGCTCATGTTAGCCACCGCCGGGTGGATCGCGTTCGTCGTCACCCAGTTCACGCCGGTGATGATGGCGTTCGTTGGGCACGTGCCGAAGCCGGTGCAGACTTTCACGGCCACCAGTTTCACCTGCTTGGCGACGCCGTACGACGTGCCGCCGATCGTTCCGGAGGTGTGCGTCCCGTGGCCGTTGTTGTCGTCAGGCGGGTTGGCGGGCGTCACAGCGTTGATGCCGTAGGAGGCGCGACCGCCGAAGTCCGTGTGCGTGATGCGAATACCCGTGTCGATGCTGTAAGCGTGGACTCCGGCGCCCTGGTTCGGGACCTGCGCCGGCATGTTGTACGACCCGTCGAGTGGGAGGTTCGCTTCGTCGATGCGATCGAGGCCCCACGAGCAGGTTGTGTAGGGCGCACACGGCTGCGCGGCATCGATATGCAGGATGTAGTTGGGCTGCACGAAGTCAATAGCGCGACTGGCGCGCACGGCGTTGAGCGCAGCACCGGAGACGCGGACCGAGAACCCGCGGAAGCCAGCTTCCCAGGTATCCATGACGACAGCCCCGGCCGCACGGGCGCGCGAGGCTTCAGCTCGGACGTTTGCGCCCGGCCTCAGTGCGACGATGTACTCATTGGGTACCGCCTCCTCCGTCTGGCTTACGGATGCGGTCGCCATCGGGGCGAGCTGCGTTGTTGCTGGCGGGCTGGTGGAGTCCGAGCAGGCTGTAACCGCCAGCGCTCCGATGAGCAGGGGAGTGTAACGCGAACGCATGGTTATCCTCCAGCAGAGTCAGGGGATTGCGGCTGGACCGTGACGGACGTCACATCGCTGTCCGCCTAACGACACCATGCCAGCCGAGATGTGCGCGCATAATAGGACCTTCCGCCGCTGCGGTCAACGCGTGGCGTTGCAGCGTGACGGTACGCACAAAAGCTTGGCGATGCAGCAGCCGTCGCGGTGCGATTGCCAAACGTGGCGGCCAGAAAAGAAAACGAGCCGTCCGGGATCCGGACGGCTCGTTTCCGATGACGACTTCCTCGGACTACTGATTCCAGGCGATCGTTGGAAGGCTGCTGTTGAGCAGCTTGTTCGGGCTGCCGGCGCCCGGGTTGGTGATGACGCCGTTCGTCGCGTGACCGACGAGGGCTGCGGTCACCTGGGCCACGGTCTTGGCCGGCTTCTCGCTGCGGTAGAGGGCGGCTACGCCGACCACGTGCGGGGAAGCCATCGACGTACCGGAAATGGTGTTGGTGGCGACATCGCTCGTGTACCACGCGGACTTGATCTGCGAGCCCGGCGCGAAGATGTCGACACAGGTGCCGTAGTTCGAGTAGCTGGCGCGAGCGTCCGGCTGCGCCGGCGGCACGAGCCCATCGTAGCTTCCGGAGGCAGCGACAGTGATCGCCGTCGCCACACGTGCTGGCGAGTAGTTGCAGGCGTTGGCGTTGCTGTTGCCGGCTGAAATGCCGTACACGATGCCGGCGGCGATCGAGTTCGTGACCGCGGCGTCGATAGCGGCGTTGGCTCCGCCGCCGAGGCTCATGTTGGCCACGGCCGGCTGCACCTTGTTCGCCGTCACCCAGTTCACGCCACTGATGATGGCGTTGGTTGGGCAGGAGCCGAGCGAGTTGCAGACCTTGAGCGCAACCAGTTTCACCTTCTTGGCAACACCGTACTTCGCCCCACCGATGGTACCGGAGACGTGCGTTCCGTGTCCGTGGTCGTCGATGGCGTTGGCGTCGTTGTTCACGAAGTCATAGCCGCTGCTCGCCCGACCGCCGAACTCGGAGTGCGTGAAGCGGATGCCGGTGTCAATCACGTATGCCGTAGCGTTCCCGCCCTCCGTCGGCGCGCGGTTGGACACCACGTAGTTGCCATCCATGGGGAGGAAGCTTTCGCTGATGCGGTCTAGCCCCCATGAGCAATTCGCGTAACCGCCGATCGAGCAGGGATATGTGGCCGAGACATGCATGACCGCATTCGGCTCGACCCAGTTGATGTTGCGGCTGGTGCGGAGAGCGTTGAGCTTGCCGCCGGGGATCCGCACCGAGAAGCCGACCAACGCGTCACGCCACACATCCATTACTTCGGCCCCGGCGGCACGGGCACGGGCGACTTCCTCGTCGAGGTTGGCGCCACGCTTCAACACGACGAGGTACTCGTTCGGAACGACTTGTACGGATGCGTCTGCGGCTGACGCGGCCATCGGTGCTAGCGCGGTACTGGCGCCGACGATGGAGCTGGTGCTGTCGGAACAGGCCGTCACGACTGCGCCAAGCAGGAGAAAGCTGGTGACCTTCTTGTGCACGGAGCCTCCAGGAGGAAGAGAAGAATGGGTGCTCCCGCTCCCACTCCGCACGTCGATGGGCATCGATCATGCCTAACGATGACGGAGACACGAACGAAAGCTGGCACAACAGCTCGACGCGCTCGTCGCGGCTCGAGCGGAACAACATCCGGCAATTCGTGCCGCCACAGCGGCGCAAACAACACGAAAGCAACTCACGTGCCTCTCGCTCGCTGCGCGGCGTTGCCTGGATCCTTCCCGCATCTGCCCACCGGCGGTCAACACCGTCACCGGGTGCAGTCGACAAGAACCCCAGCGCACCGCTCAACCAGCCAGCGTCCTGCTTCCATATGGTCGCGGCCAACGCAGCGCCTAACGAACCAATCCGATTGTGAGCCTACGCTAACCTGCGGGTTTGTTGGCGTCAATCCAGAAAGTTCTGGCGGGCATTCTGTCCATCCAGACTGTCGCGAGCGTGCGACAACACTTGGCGACTGGACAGACCAGCCTCGACGGGGTGGCACGGCACGGCGGCTTCCTGCCGACTGCCAGGTTCCCGCCAGCCCACCGACCAACCAACCGTGCCGGCACTCAGCTAGCCTACGCTTCAAGCCACGCGCGCCGTAGCGCGGATGCTCACGGCAATCACGCTCTGGCCGCTCGAATCATGTCGTGCCGAACTTACCAGGCGGCGGCGATCGCCCGCGATCGGACTCCGTCACCGGTCGCCAGAAAAAGGCGATCAGAAATGGCGGCATAGCCCATACGCCGAGGTAGCGTGATGCGCCGACGTCGCCGGATGTGCGCATAATCGCGCTCACGTGGAGTACGTGTTGCGCGACCGGGGGAGTTCGCGTCACTGGGAGGACAACCGAAAGTACTGCACGGGGGCTTCCATAGCTCGGACAACCTAGGATATTGATCATCCCTCCGATGTATCCATCATTCGCCCCCAGAACCCTGAAGCCGATGGCCAGCTCCAAGGAACGGTCGCCGTCGACACGCTCGCGCGAGCTGGCCGCCACGAATGCCCTGCGGGCCCAGGCCGACAGACTCTTCCGCGACGCCACCGAATGCGTGCGGCAACGCGAGCGCTACGCGCGGCTCGTCGATGTTGGCGCGCAGGACGCCGAGCAGGCCGCAGCGCTCCGGGTCGCCTGCCTGTGCGACGAAGTGCTGCTGGGCAGCGTGAAGAATTACGAGACGGCGGCGAGCGGCGTTTCTTCGCGCTCGCAGCTTGAATGGGTGCAGCGTGCGAATGCTCTTTGGCACGCAAGTCGGGAATATCAGAGACGTCACCAGGAATGCGATCAGCGGTCGCGGCAACTGGGCGCGAATCACTCGGCGTCACATCTGGGTGAATTGGCACTTCAGTACGACCTGGAAGCATCGGCACTTCTTGCTCTACGGATGGCTCTGGTGTCGTACCAGAACTGCTGTCCCGATGCTGAGCTCAAGGATCGTCCACAGACGTTCGTCGCCTAGGAACGACTGAAGAGGCGGCGCGCCGGGGCATTGCTCCGGCGCGCTGTGTCTTCCTGTCGACTGCTACGGGCCGACTTGAGCGGGAGCGTGAGCTTTTCCTGTCGTCGCGAGGCGGCCTACCGGTCCC
Source organism: Gemmatimonadaceae bacterium (assembly GCA_019186945.1). Classification (GTDB taxonomy): domain Bacteria; phylum Gemmatimonadota; class Gemmatimonadetes; order Gemmatimonadales; family Gemmatimonadaceae; genus JABAQJ01. The sequence goes on along the minus strand of JABAQJ010000005.1, from coordinate 225,497 downwards.
GATGCACGATTCGTCACTTTGTACCAGCGGGGCAGCAGCGGAAGCCGCTCGCACTCCGTAGCATCTCCTGGAGCCCCGCGATCGTCGTCCGTCCGCCTGACAGGTCATTTCGTGGAATCGATGCCCCCCCGCGCGTGAACGCGATTTTCGAGTTCCTGTTCAAGTATTCCCCGGTGATGTACTCCCGGGGCACGCTTACCTTCGCAGCCGGGATCCCTGGGTGGCCATTGCTGCTGGCGGCGCCGCTGGCGGTACTTGGCGTGGCCGTGTGGAGCTATCGGCGCGCGGGGGGAGCGCTAAGGCTGGGCGACCGGCTGCTCCTGGGGAGTATGCGCGCGCTGGCGTTGGCCCTTCTTGCGTTCTGCCTGCTACGGCCCATGCTGGCGGTGTCCACGGCAATTCCGCAGCGCAACGTGGTTGGCGTCGTCGTCGACGACTCGAAGAGCATGCGCATCGTCGACAGGGACTCCTTGTCGCGGGCGCGGCGGGTTCTGGAGCTCGTGGGAAGCGCGGATTCGGCGCTCGTTCGTGCCTTGGCCGAACGGTTCCAGATTCGGTTCTTCCGGACGTCTGGCGCTGGAGGACGAACTTCGGATTTGGCCGGACTGCAGTTCGATGCCTCACGAACCCGCCTTATCCCGGCGCTAACGCAGGCAGAGGATGAACTGGCGGGAGCGCCGGTGGCGGGACTTGTATTGCTGAGCGATGGCGCCGACAACTCGTCGACGGTCGTAGGCGAACCGGGCCTGGCAGAACAACTCCTTGCGCTCCGGGCCCGTGGGATCCCGGTCTATGCGGTTGGTATTGGCAGTGAGGAGCTGGCCCGTGATCTGGAGGTCGCGCGTCTCGACGTTCCTCATGCGGTGCTGAAGGATGGCGCGATGTCCGTGGAGGTGATTGTCACACAACGTGGCTATGCCGGACGGAAAGTTCCGGTGGTAGTCGAGGATGGGGGGCGGATCGTGGGTTCCAGGGAGGTGACGCTTCCCAGGGACGGTGAAGCGGTGGTGACGCGCATACGGATTCCCACGAGCGAGCGCGGGGCACGCGCCATTTCCGTGCGCGTTCCGGTGCAACCTGGCGAAATGGTGGCTGAGAACAACGAGCGCCGGACGCTGGTCGACGTGCGCGACCGCCGCGAGAAGATCCTGTACATTGAGGGCGAACCCCGGTTCGAACTGAAGTTCCTCCGTCGGGCTGTCGAGAACGACGCGAATCTGCAGGTGGTGACGCTGCTCCGGAGCGCAAAGGACAAGTTCCTTCGCCTGAGCGTCGATGACAGTGTGGAACTGGCCTCGGGCTTCCCCCGGGCGCGCGAAGAGCTGTTTGCCTATCGAGCGATCGTCCTCGGCAGTATCGAAGCCGGTTTTTTCACGCTCGACCAGCTGCGGATGCTGTCGGATTTCGTGAGTGTTCGCGGGGGTGGCCTTCTGGCGTTGGGTGGCAGGAGCTCGCTGGCGGAGGGCGGATATGAGGGTACTCCGCTCGCCGACGTCCTGCCGGTGGACCTTTCAGGGCCGCCACGAGACACGACGACTGCCGACGAGGTGGCATTGTCGCCGACGGCCGCCGGGCTTCTGCATCCCGCGATGCAACTGGCGGGGACGGATTCCGGGACGGCCGAGCGATGGCGAACGATGCCGCACCTGACGATGGTCAACGGCGTCGGTCGGCCGAAGCCTGGAACGACGGTGCTACTCGAGGGAAAGCTGAGTGACAGCGCCACCACGCGGGCACGTCTACCCGTGTTCTCGTTCGAGCGCTTCGGACGCGGGAAGTCGGCGGTCTTCGCCGTGCAGGACTCCTGGCTTTGGCAGATGGCGGAAGAGGTACCCATCGAGGATCTGTCCCACGAGACCTTTTGGAAGCAGGTGCTACGCTGGCTGGTGAGTGACGTTCCCGACCGGCTGGAGGTGATCGCGCCTGACGAGTCCGGCCCTGGCGAAGGCATCGTGGTACGTGCGGCAGTCTCCGATGCGGCATACCTTCGAGCCAACGGGGCTTCGGTGCAGGTGACGGTCAACGGGGGGAGCCCAATCCCGCTGGAATGGGCCGCGGATCGGGACGGCGAGTACCGCACGACGGTCGTGCCGGATGGCGAAGGCGTGCAGGAGCTTCGTGTGCGGACGGTCATCGGACGCGACACGCTGGTGTCCGAACCCGCGTATGTGCGCGTAGCGTCTCCGATGGCCGAGTTCTTCGGTGCCGCGATGCGTCCGGGCCTGTTACGCCAGGTGGCTGAGGAAACCGGAGGCAGGTACTATGACGCCGGCGATGCCATGAGACTTGCGAAGGACATCGTGTACAGCGCGAGTGGCGCGACGGTGGTCGAGCGCCATGACCTGTGGGACATGCCGGCGATCTTCCTGGTGCTGCTGGCGGCGCTGGCGACGGAGTGGTGGTGGCGCCGCCGCCGGGGGTTGGCGTGATTCGGCGACGGCTGGCAGCAGGATGGTGGTGCCGAGTGGCGTTGTCCCTGGCCCTGCCTGCGGTCGTCGGGCCGGAAGCGCTCGCGCAGACTGCGAACGCCGCCTCGCGTCCGTGGATGCTCATCGTTTCCGGTGCCAGCGGTGAAGCGCGTTTTGCCGCCGAGTTCACCGCGCTTGGCTCGGCATTTCGCGATGCGGCCGTACAGCGTTTCGGTATACCCGATTCCATGGCCATCTGGCTCGCGGAGGATCCCACACGCGACCCGACGCGAATTCGCGGCCGATCGACGCGTGCGACGATCGACACGACGCTCGGCCGAATCGCCATCGCCGCCGGTCCCACGGACCGGATCTTCATTCTGTTGATGGGCCACGGCTCGAGCCAGGCCGGCATCTCCCGATTCAACGTACCGGGGCCGGATGTGACTGACGCGGACTTCCGGTCGTACCTCGAACGATTTCCGACACAGACGGTCGTGTTCGTGAACGCTACCAGCGCCAGCGGCGAGTTCGTGAAGTCACTGCGCGGCCGGAATCGCATCGTCCTCGCGGCCACGAAGTCCGGAGCGGAGGGGAACGAAACGGTCTTCGCTCGTCACTTCGTACGGGCGTACACGTCTGACGGTGCGGATGTGGACAAGGACGGCCGCGTGTCGCTCCTTGAGGCGTTCAGCTATGCGCATCGCGAGGTGCAACGCGAGTACGAGCAGGCCAACAAGCTGCTCACGGAGCATGCCGTCCTGGACGACGACGGCGACGGTGTGGGTCGTGGGGATCCGGGGCCGAACGGCCCCGACGGACCGCGAGCCCGGGCGTTTTTCCTCGCGCCTCCTTCCGGCGTTTCGGCCGCAGTCGCCTCGGATCCCCGGGCAGCGGCGCTGCTTGAAAAGCGCGAGCGGATAGAGGCAAGCATCGATTCGCTTCGGTTACGCAAGGCGTCCATACCCGAATCCACGTACCAGCAGTCGCTCGAAGACCTCGTCGTGAAGCTGGCGGAGGTAAATCGTGCGCTCAAGGCCCTGGAAGGGAAGAAGCCATGATACGCCTGCCGATCGCGTGGACGGTTCTCATGGCCTGGTGCGGGACGCTGCCGGCGGCCGCGTGCGCGCAGGAGATCTCGCCAGCCAATCAGTTGCAACTTGCGCAGCGGGCATTCCGCACGGGAGAATACGACGCAGCCAGCATGGCGGCTGGCGCCGTGTTGCGTGACGAGCCGGCAAACGCGCCGGCCGTCCGCCTGTTGAGCCGGACGCTGCTGATCACGGGGCGCGTGGCGGCGGCCGAGTCGCTGGCGCGTGCCTTTCAGGCCGCGGCACCGTCATCCGGCGAAGCTTTGGTCCCGTTAGGCGATGCGCTCGTGCGGCAGGGCAGGCTCCTCGCGGCCGAGTCGGCCTACGTCCGTGCCGCAGTCGGGCGCGCCAGCGATTCCTTGACGGCGGTTCTCCGAGTGGCCCAACTGCAGTTCGACCGGGGCGATCTCGATCCGGCGATGGCCACCTTCGACCGGTTCATCGATATCTACAACGAGCGGCGATCCCGGCTGACATCCCGGGAACTGCAGGCGGTCGCTGAAGCCTGCCGATACCTGGGGCGCGACAACCCGCAGATGTTCCGCGATGCGCTCAAGGCGCTGGATGAGGCTGTCAGTCGCGATTCGCTCGACCTGGACCCCGTAATCAGGCTGGGTGAACTGTTCCTGGAGAAGTACAACAGCGCTGACGCGCAGCAAACGTTGCGCGCCGTCCTCGCGGTGAATCCGAAGCATCCGGAAGCGCTCCTTGCCATGGCACGAGTACGGCTGTTCGACTTCGGCGCAGATGCGCCCGAGTTCCTCCAACGCAGCCTTGCCGTAAACGGGCGTTCTCCATCGGCACGGGCGGCATCCGCGTTGCTGCTGGCGGACGTCGAACGCTACGACGAGGCGATCGCCGAAGCGCGGCTGGGATTGGCCGACGACAGCCTTGCCTACGACCCGCTGGTTGCGATGGCTGCGATCCAGTTCCTCAAGGGCGATTCCGTTGGCGGCGAGGCCACGCTTGGCCGCGCGATCTCCCGGCGCCCGCGAGCGGCCGACGCCGAAGCGACACTGTCCGAGGTGATGGCGCGGAACCGGCTCTATGGCAAGGCGGTTGCGTTCGCCAGACGTGCCGTGGCCCGCGACCCGAAGGCCCCGCGCGCGCTGGCGTTCCTAGGCGTTAACGCGCTTCGTCTCGGCGACATGGAAGGCGGTCGGAAGTTCCTCGATCGGTCCTTTGCCATCGATCCGTTCGACGTGTGGGCTAAGAACACACTCGACCTCCTCGATACCTTCACGGACTACGACGAGGTGAAGACGGCGCGATTCACGTTCATGATCGAGAAGAAGGATGCGCCGCTCCTGTCGCTGTACGCCGGGCCGCTGGCCGAAGCCGCTTTCGACTCCCTGTCGGCGCGCTACGGGTACCGGCCGTCGGCGCCGATCCGCGTCGAAGTCTATCGATCCCATGCCGACTTCTCCGTACGCACCGTCGGCCTGGCCGGACTTGGGGCGTTAGGCGTGAGCTTCGGCGACGTGCTGGCAATCGACGGCCCCGCGTCGCGAAAGCCAGGGGAGTTCAACTGGGGATCGACCCTGTGGCACGAGATTGCGCACACGTTCACGTTAGGCGCCAGCGCGGGTCGAGTGCCACGCTGGCTCTCCGAAGGACTCTCGGTCTACGAGGAACGACGCGCCCGTCCGGGCTGGGGTGACGATGTGTCGCCGTCGTTCATTGCAGCGTACAAGGGAGGCCTCCTCGTTCCGCTGGCTCGACTGAATGACGGGTTCATGCGGCCGCGTTTCCCGGAGCAGGTGATCCTGTCGTACTACCAGGCCTCGCTGCTGGCGGAGATGATCGAACGCGATCATGGCATTGCGGCTATCAGGCAGATGCTCCAGGCGTATCGGCGCGGACTCGGGACCGACGCCGTCGTGCGCGAGGTACTCCAGACGGACATCGATCAGTTGCAGAAGCGGTTCGATGCTTTTGTCAGGACGCGGTTCGCCACTCAGCTGGACGCGGTCGGTGCCGGACGAATCGCATCGCACGACGACGGATCCGCGCAGGGGGTGGACTGGGACGGCAAGTTCGCCGATGCCATGCGTGCTGGCGTCGCGCTCCTCCAGGCTGGGCAGTCCCAGCCGGCGGCAGCGCAGTTGGAAACGGCAAAGCGACTCTTCCCGTCGTTTGCCGGCGCAGAGTCTCCCTATGCGCTTCTCGCCCGACTGGCGCTGGAGGCCGGGGACTCGACTCGCGCGATAGCCGAGCTGTCGGCGATGACGGCTATAAACGGGGATGCGTTCGAGGCCCATAGACGACTCGGCGATCTGATGGCGGCCCGCGGCGACGCGGCCGGCGCGGTCGCGGCTCTTGATCGACTGATGTACATCTTTCCGCACGAAGCTGCGCCGCACGAGATATTGGCCGAACTCGCAGCCGCTGTGGGGAATCAGCCCCTGCGCGTTCGAGAACGACGCGCCGTCCTGGCCCTCGACCCAACCGATCGTGTGGAGGCGCTGTACCAGTTGGCGCTGGCGCTCACAGACGCGGGCGATCGCAGCGGTGCCCGTCGCGAATTGCTGCGCGCGCTCGATCTTGCGCCCAATTTCGAGAAGGGGCAGGAACTACTGCTGCGGTTGCGTACGAGCGGTGGCGCCGCCGCACTTAACAGAGCTCCGATAGCGGAGTCGGACACCAGACCCGCGGGAGGCCAATGAAATGGGAAGGTCCGTGCGCCGACTCCTGATGCTGTTGATCGCCGTTCCGACGCTGGCGGACGCACAGGGTGGGCGGCGTCGCGGTCGGATGTCCGGCATTCCCTCGGACTGGCAGGGCTACGTCCAGAGTGGCGACCTCAACGACATCACCAACCCGCCATACGACGGCCGTTTCACCTTTCTCCGCATTCGTTTCGAACCGGATGGTGGTGGCGGGTTCGGATTTCGGGTCGACCGCAAATGGGATCACGACACTCCGCGCGCCGAGCTCCATTTCATGAAAATCTTGTCGGAGCTGACGACGATTCGTCCGTTCATGAACGGCGGCACGATCCTGCCTTTCGATAGCGCCGAGTTGTTCAGGTATCCGATCGCTTACGTGTCCGAACCGGGCTTCTGGTCGATGAGCGACAAGGAACGCACGGGGCTGCAAGCCTACGTCGCAAAGGGCGGGTTCCTCATCTTCGACGATTTCGGTGGCGAGCACTGGTACAACTTCGAGCGGCGCTGGCAGGAAGCTTTCCCGGCTCTCAAGATCGTGCCGCTCGACCTCAGCAACCCCATCTTCGATGCGTTCTTCCGAATCGAGAGCCTCGACTTCTCCCATCCGTACTTCGGAATGAAGTCCGAGTTCTACGGCGCATACGAGGACAACGATCCGAAGAAGCGCCTGGTGATGATTGCCAATTTCAACAACGACATTGGCGATTACATGGAGTTCTCGGATGAAGGATGGCTTCCCATTTCGCTGACGAACGAAGCCTACAAGCTCGCCGTCAATTACGTCGTCTACGCCATGACGCACTGAGTCAAAGGAGACGTGTGACCACTATCGTACCGCAGGAAAAGGTGGCGCTGGAGGCGCCGGACGACATAGCACTGGCCGACAGGCTGCGCCGGGGACGCGAGCAGATTGTCGCCGAGTTGCGGAAGCTGATCGTGGGTCAGGAAGACGTGATCGAGCAGGCGCTGCTCTCGCTGCTCTCCGGCGGCAACTGCCTCATTATCGGGGTGCCTGGACTGGCGAAGACGCTCCTCATACACACGTTCGCACAGGTGCTCGACCTGAAGTTCAGTCGTATTCAGTTCACGCCAGACCTGATGCCGTCGGACATCACTGGCACGGATATCATCCAGGAGGATCCACAAACCGGGCGGCGTTCGATGACGTTCGTGCCCGGTCCGGTGTTCGCCAACATCGTTCTGGCTGACGAGATCAACCGCACGCCGCCCAAGACGCAGGCCGCACTGCTGGAGGCGATGCAGGAGCACCGGGTGACTGTACAGGGACGGACGTACACGCTACAGGAGCCCTTCTTCGTCTTCGCAACCCAGAACCCGATCGAACTCGAAGGCACGTACCCGCTCCCGGAAGCGCAGCTCGACCGCTTCATGTTCCAGGTCATCATCGACTACCTGGATGAGGACGATGAACTCGAGGTCGTCCGCACGACGACCGCGATCCAGAACCTGAACTTCCAGCATGCGGTGACGGGCGCAGACATCCTCGCATTCCAGCGTCTGGTGCGTCGCGTTCCGATTGCCGAGCCGGTGGCTCGTTACGCCGTGCACCTGGTCCGCTCTTCACGCCCAACGGTTCCGAGCGCGCCCGACTTCATCCGCAAGTGGGTTTCGTACGGCGCATCGACGCGTGCCGCTCAGTACCTGGTACTCGGTGGCAAGGCACGGGCGCTCATGAGCGGTCGCTATCACGTCGGCTTCGACGACATCAAGGCGCTGGCGCATCCCGTCCTTCGCCACCGAATTCTCACCAACTTCCACGCACAATCAGAACGCGTGAAAACGGATCAGCTCATCGATCAGCTGCTGGCGGCAGTGCCGTTGCCCAAGTCGCGCATGTGAAGATGGCGGATACGTTGCGCTCCGAGTTCTCCTCTGGGGCTGGCGCAAGCGCTCTGCCCGGTGCGCGCTTGCTCGATCCTCGCCTCCTGGCGCGGATCGACAGCCTGGAGCTGCTGGCGCGGTACGTGGTGGAGGGATTCGTCTCCGGCCTCCACCGCTCGCCTCACCTTGGCTTCAGCACGGATTTCGCCGAACACCGGCAGTACATGCCGGGAGACGACATTCGGCACATCGACTGGCGACTTTACGCACGCACCGATCGCTTCTATCTGAAGGAGTTCGAGGCGGACACGAATACGAACTTCGTCGTGCTGCTCGATGCCTCGGCGTCGATGGCCTATCGTGGTGCAACTGACGGTGTCAGCAAGTTGGACTACGCAAAGTACATCGCCGCGTGCCTGACGTACCTCGCGCATCGGCAACGCGACCGAGTCGGACTGGTCTGCTTCCGGGACGACGTCGTCGACTACGTCCCGCCGTCGGCCCGTCACCTGCACACCTCGCTGCACGCCATCGATCGCGTGACGGCATCGGGAAAGAGCGATTTGCCGAAGGTGGCGCGGCAAGTTGCCGATCTCCAGCGCCGTCGAGGCATCGTCGCCGTTCTTTCCGATTTCTACGACTCGCCGGGTGCCTTGCGCGACGCCATGGCGCCGCTTCGCGATGCGGGACACGACGTCCTTGCATTCCACATCCTGGATCGGTACGAGATCGACTTTCCGTTCGACGAGTCCGCGACCTTCGAAGACATGGAGACCGGGGAGCGGTTGCCGATCGTACCCGGACGACAACGAGCGCAATACACGGCGCTCGTCAGGGATCACCTCGCCGCGGTGGAGGGCCTGATGGGCGAGGGTGGCGTGGACTACCTGCAGGCGGTGACGTCAAAACCGCTCGACGACCTGCTCTTCGCCTACCTGGTTAGGCGCGAACACCTTCGTGGCATGCGATAATGAGCTTTACGCTCCTGTCGCCGCTGTTCGCCCTCGGCCTTGTCGCGATCGCCGTGCCGATCTGGGTGCACCTGGTTCACAAGGAGCGCAAGGAAACGACTGCATTTCCGTCTCTTGCCTTCTTGCGACGCGTACCGTATCGGCATGCGAGCCGGAAGAAGCTCCGTGACATTCTGCTGTTCCTGCTGCGCGCGCTCGCGGTCACGTTCGCGATCCTGGCGTTCACTCGACCGGTCATCGCGCGAGCCTCGCGGGCCGCGAGCGTCGGGGGTGGCGGCCGGGAGGTTGTCGCTCTGGTGGATCGTTCTTTCTCGATGCGTTACGGCGATCGATGGGCACGCGCACAGGCGGCGGTACGTGAGACGATCGACAGGCTGGGTCCTCGCGATCGGATGACGATCGTGCCCTTCGACTTGACGGCTCGTGCCATCAACGAAGCCACGGGCGAGCATGCGCTCCTCAGGGCCGCGACAGACAGTCTCCGACCCGTGGACGGCGGGACGAGATACGCGCCGGCGCTCGCAGTGGCGCGACGTCTCGTTGCCAGCTCGACCCTGCGTGAGCGAGAAGTCGTGGTCATTTCGGATTTCCAGCGATCCGGTTTTGACCTGACGGAAGAGTCGCGCCTGCCTGCCGGTGTGAAGGTGACGGCGCACGACGTTGTCGTCGGCGACGTCCGCGACCGCGCAGTTCGGAGCGTCGAACTGCGACGCTCGACTGCCGGCGGTGGGGAGCAACTGGCGGTGCATGCACGGGTGAGTAACGTCGGGCCGGCGGTAAAGGGAACGGAGGTGGAGTTCTCGATCGGCGGTCGGACGATCGAAAGAAAGCGTCTCGACGTTCCCGCTGATGGTGGTGCGGCCATCGACTTTGCTCCGGTACCCGTGCCAGCGACTCCACAGTCTGCAGAGGTCAAGCTGTCTGGCGATTCGCTCGCCGGAGGTGACCGTTTCAGCTTTGTGTTCGCCCGTACTCCGGTGGTGAGTGTGTTGCTCGCGAACGCGACGGACATGCCGCCGGACCGGGACATTTTTGTCCGTCGCGCGCTAGAGATTGGCGACAAGCCTCCGTTCGATGTGCGTGTGCGCGGCGTCAGCGCTCTCATGCCCGCCGACATTGCCGCGAGCCAGGTCATCGTACTGAATGACGCCTGGCCAAGCGACGCCATCGTGCGACGCCTTGTGGCACGAGTGCGCGAGGGCGCCGGAGTGATCGTGGCGGCCGGAGAACGGATCGGCGCTCGGGATTCGGGGAGCGCGCAGGGCCTGCTCCCGGCGCCGATCGTTTTGCCGGTGGATCGCGAAGGCGAGCGCGGTGGAGTCCTGGGATATCTCGATGCGGCCCATCCCGCGCTCTCGATTTTCGGATCTTCGCGCAGTGGGGATCTGTCTTCGGCGCGCTTCTTCCGATATCGGCCGGTCACGGCACCGGCCGGCGTGCTCGCCCGCTTCGACGACGGGAGCGGCGCCTTGGCCGAGCTCCGGCTTGGCAAGGGGCGAGTGCTGCAGTTTGGCTCTTCGCTCGATGGCTACTGGAACGACCTGCCGCGGCAGCCGGTATTCCTGCCCTTCCTGCACCAGATCACCCGATATGCGGCGGACTTCCGCGATCGACGCGATGCGTACGTTGTTGGAGAAGCGGTTGACGAAGGTGTGCGCGCCCGTGTCGACAGCACACCCAACGTGCAGGGCGTTGTGTCGCGCGTGGCGGAGTCGCCCTCCGGGCGCCGCCTGCGCTTCGGCGGCGCCGGCGAGCCAGTGGCGCTCGTCCCGGAGGAAGCCGGAGTCTACGAGATCCGGCGCGCAGGTTCGCCAGGGGAGCGACCTCGGTTGGTTGCCGTCAACATCGATCCCCGCGAACTCGAGTTCGCTCGCTTCGACCCAACTCGGCTGGTCGAGGGAGTTCGCTCGACAACCGAGGTCGCGACGGATTCGTCGGCCGTGGCAACCCCGAAGGAACGGGAGCGCGACCAATCTCTGTGGTGGTACATTCTGGTAGCTGTCACGGCGGCCCTGGTGGCCGAGGCGCTGTTGGCTCGTCGGATCTCACAGAGCCGGACGAGCGTGACCTAGGAGGCGAAGACCAATGGCATCGAGCGTCGAACGTCAGACGGTTCCGTCGCGGAGGCTCGCGGAGGTCGTGCGGATCGTGCGCCAACGGTGGCGGCTGCGTCACGTGGTGGGCGGCCTAACGATTCTGACGGTGGCGATCGTTGCTCTCGTCGCCCTGGCGTCAGTAGCCATGGAGAACGCAGGCTTCTCGCATACGAGCGTCGTTGTGGCTCGGGTGGTTGTGGCCCTGGCGGTAATGGCACTCGCCATCCGATACGTGGCGGCGCCATGGTTCCGGCGCGTACCCGACGCTCGCGTTGCGCTGTATGTCGAGGAACGACTGCCGCAGCTGGACGGCGCGCTCGTGAGTGCAGTGGAAGCATCGGGAAGCGACGTGCCCGACGAGATTCGCTCCAATGCCCTGACTCAGGGACTAGTCAAGGACGCCACGGAGCGCTTGCGACGTCTGGGGGACGCGCCAAGTATCGAAGCGCCGGCGCTCACCCGAGGCGGTGCGATACTAGCCGCCGTGTTGGTTGCAGCCGTCACCGTGTTCACTCTCGGCCCGACGGTACTCCGTCAGAGCGCCAAGCTGCTCCTGACGCCGTGGAGCGATGCACAGGCGGCCGTTGCGTACGCCATCGACGTCGAGCCAGGGAACGCGACGATCCCGCGCGGAACCGATCAGCAGGTGAGCGCCCAACTCCATGGATTCAACAGTGACGCCGTCGAGCTCCTGGTCCGTCGCGGCAGCGGGGACGACTGGGAGCGTATCCCGATGGAACGAGGACGCGACTCCACGCAGTTCCTCGCGCGTCTCTTCGACGTGGATCAGGATGCCGATTATCTGGTCGAGTCGCACGGCATTCGATCGAATGTCCACCGCCTCACCGTGAAGAGCCTGCCAGCCGTGAAACGGCTGGATCTCGAACTCCGCTACCCGGCGTATACGGGACTGGCGCCGGAGAAGGTCGAGGACTCGGGAGACATTGCCGCTGTGGCGGGAACCCGTGCGATCGTGTCGGTGCAGACCACGATGCCGATCCGTGGTGGGCGGCTGGTCGTGGAAGGGGATTCGGCGCGAGCGTTGGTGCGCGGGAGTGACGGTGTGTTCCGTGGCGAACTGACCGTTCGCCGAGACGGGTTCTATCGTGTCGAGCTCGAGTCCGAGGATGGAACGCGTGTGGCGGGCGCCGTGGACTACGTGATCGACGCACTGGACGATCATGCGCCGACGATTAGCATCTCCAAGCCCGGACGAGATACGCGTCCGACGCTGACGGACGAAGTGTTGGTCGAGGTGCAGGCAACAGACGATTTCGGCGTGGGCAAGATGGAGCTGCAGTATTCCGTCAACGGGGGGCCGACGCAGGTAGTGACCTTGCAGGATGGGGCGCGGAAGAGCCGCGAGGTCACGGTGGGCCATACGCTGTTCCTCGAAGAGCTCGAACTCGAGCCCGGCGACGTCGTGTCGTACTGGGCTAAGGCAGCGGACGCGAATGCCGTCGGCGGCGTGAAGACAACTACCACCGACATCTATTTCCTCACGATTCGGCCATTCGGACGTGACTACCGCCAGAGTCAACAGGGCGGTGGTGGTGGGGGTGGCGGTGGCGGTGGCGACGATCCCGGCACGCTGACGCAGCAACAACGCGAGATCGTGGCTGCCACGTTCAAGACGGAGCGCGACCGACCGGCGACGCCATCGCGCGAGTTCGGCGAGAATGTGGCGACGATCCTGATGGGGCAGACGCGGCTGCGCGAGCGTGTGGAGAAGCTGGCGGCGCAGATGAAGCGCGGAGTCGTACAGGCTGCTGACTCTGGATTCCGGATCATCGCCGAATTGCTGCCGCTGGCCGCGAAGGAGATGGTCGTTGCCGAGAAATCGTTAGGTGAGCGAAAGACCGACGAGGCGCTCCCACCAGAGCAGCGAGCGCTGCAGTTGCTGGAGCGCGCGGAGGCTGCCTATCGGGAGGTACAGGTCAGCCGGAATGAGGGTGGGGGAGGTGGCGGTGGTGGCGGGAGTCAGAGCAACGCCGAAGATCTGGCCGACTTGTTCGAGCTGGAGACCGACAAATTGCGGAATCAGTACGAGCAGGTGCAGAGGGGCAGCGAGCAGGCCGCCAGCGAGAAGGTCGATGAAACGCTGGAGCGACTGAAACAGCTTGCGGCCCGTCAGCAACAGGAGAACGAGCGGCAGCGGCAGCGCGCACAGCAGGGCGCCGGTGGTGGTGGCGGCGGTGGTGGCCAGCGCGAACTCGCCGACGAGGCGGAGCAGATGGCGCGTCAGCTGGAACGCCTTGCGCGGGAACGACAGAACGAACAGATGGCTGAGAGCGCTCGACGACTGCAGGAGGCCGCGACAGCCATGCGTCGTTCGGCGGCCGCGAATGGCGATGCCGGAAGGGCATCCGGGGCAGCGGCACTTGACCGCATGGAGCGAGCGCGCCGGCTGTTGGAGGAGGCACGCCGGCAGGGGCTGGCGGAGGGAGCGCAGGACGCCGCACGCAAGGCTGAGGAACTGGTCCAGCGCCAGCGAGAAGTCGCCAAGGACGTTGCGAACCTTCCCAGTTCGGGCTCGGGCCGTCAGTCGAAGGAAGAGCAGATCGATGCCCGCAAACAAGGACTGGTTGGCGATGTCTCTCAGCTCGAGGAAGATCTCGACCGGATTGCCCGCGAGACGCGTCGCGAGCGCCCGGACGCCTCCCGCCAGCTGCAAGAGGCGGCCAACGCCATTCGCGAGGATCGGATAGCGGACAAGATCCGGTTCTCGCGTGGCCTCATGCGGCAGGGCTCGCCAACGTCGGCGCGCAACTTCGAGGATCAGATTACTGGGGATCTGGAGGAGGTTCAGAAGAGAATCGCAGCCGCTGCCAGTGGCGCATCGGCAGATAGTGCGGGGCAGCGCGCTCGCGCGCTGGACAAGGCGCGCGATGTCGTACGAGGCCTCTCCTCGATCGAGGAAAGGATGCGCGAGCGCGAGGCTTCGGGACAGCGTGGTCTCGATGGCGAACGCGGGGCCTCGTCGGATTCGTTGCGAGGCGATGACCGATCTTCCCGTGCACAGGGCTCGGGTCAGGCTGGACAGCTGGGGCAGAAGTCCGAACAAGGGCAACGACGAGCTGGGCAGCAGGGCAGTCAGGGCCAAGCCGGCGAGCAAGGTCGCGACCCCCAGCAGGGTCAGAGTCAGGCGCAGTCAGGCCAGGCTGGTCAGCAAGGTCAGGGCGGACAGCAGGGACAGGGCGGACAGCAAGGACAGGGGAACTCCCAAGGCCAGGGCGGCCAAGGCGACGGGCGCAGTCCACGGCAGTACGGCGGTCGCGGTGGGGTGTCGCCGAATGCTGGTGGCGCGCAGGGCTCACCCGGCGGCGGTGCGTTCGGCGGACGCCTTGCGCCCGAAGACATCCGGCAGTTTTCGCGCGAGCTACGCGGTCAGCGCGAGAACGCCGAAGCGTTGCGCCGCGAGCTGGCTGCAACGGGTCGTTCGACGGCTGACCTCGAACGCTTGATCGCGAGGCTCAGGGCGTTGGAGAGCGAGAAAGCCTACCAGAATCCCGGCGACCTGTCCCGCTTGCGCAGCGCCGTTGTGCAGGGGTTCAAGGAGTTCGAGTTCGCGTTGCGCAGGGAGTTTGGAGATGCTGACTCCGATCGTCCGACGCTGGGTGGAGGAGACGATGTTCCTGCCGGATATCGCGAAATGGTCAACGAGTATTTTCGCTCGCTCTCGCGCCGTCCGATTCGTCCCTGAGCTTTGACGGCACTTGGTGCTCTGCACACCTTTACGCACGGTCGGGCTACGTTGGCCCGACCGTTGTAACTTTCAGGGAGGACGAGTCACATGGCTTCGGTCCCCGCAGACGTCAGGCGAATCCGCCCGCTCGAAACTGAATACACGCCCTACTACGGTCGCTACGTCGCCCAAGTTGGCGACGGGGACATCGTTGCGGCCATGGAAGACCAGGCCGCTACCTTGCTCTCGCGCTGGAGCAGGTGGACGGAATCGCAAGGGGCGCAGGCGTACGCGCCCGGGAAGTGGACCGTGCGGCAGGTTCTGGGACACCTCGTCGATACGGAGCGCGTATTCGTGTACCGGGCCATGCGGTTCGCACGTGCGGACTCGACTGAGCTTTCCGGCTTCGACGAAAACGCCTATGTCGACCACGCGTCGTTCGACGATCGGTCGTTGGCCAGTCTGATCCGCGAGTGGAGCGCAGTCCGCGACGCGAGTGTGGCGTTCTTCGACAGCCTGACGGAGGGAGAGTGGGCACGGCATGGCGTTGCGAACGGTAATTCTGTTTCCGTCCGCGCACTGGCGTACATCGCCGCTGGCCATACGGTGCATCACGATTCGCTGTTCAAGGAACGGTATCACCTGTAGTACTCGCGCGATCAGCACGGCCTTCGCGCCAGAACCACGGATCCCACTACGCGGCGCTGGGTTCGTCGCGCGGCGTATCGTGGAGCTTGACGGCACCGTCCCCACGCACTCGCAGTTTCAGGTTCAACATCTCGACCCCGAATGAGAAGGCCATCGCGAAGTACGTGTAGCCTTTCGGGATGTGCTGCCCCAATCCCTCGGCAACGAGGTTGGTACCGATCAGAACCAGGAACGAGAGCGCCAGCATCTTGATCGTTGGATGCCGATCCACGAACTCGGAAATCGGCGTCGCTGCCAAGAGCATGCACACCAGCGCAACGACGTTGGCCGCGATCATGATCTCCACGTGGTTCACCATGCCGACAGCCGTGATCACGGAGTCGAGCGAGAAGACGATGTCGATCACCATGATTTGCGCTACGACGGCAGCCATGGTATCCCTCGTCCGCGTTGCCGTGGACTCATGCTCCTCTCCTTCCAGCTTGCTATGGATTTCCCACGTCGCTTTGGCGATCAGGAAGAGCCCACCCACCAGCAGGATGATGCCCCTGCCGGAAAAATCCAGACCGGCCACGCTGAATAGCGGACGTGTGAGGGTCACGATCCAGGCGATAGACAGGAGCAGCAACACTCGGCTCACGAACGCCGCCATCAGGCCCAGCCGGCGCGCACGTGCCTGCGATTCCCGCGGCAGCTTGCCGGCAAGGATCGAGATGAAAATGATGTTGTCGATGCCGAGGACGATCTCGAGGACCGTCAGTGTCAACAATCCGATCCAGGCGTTCGGGTCGGTCAACCATCCCATGGCGGCGTTCTCCGTGTCGAGTATCCCGGCGCGGGTTGCGCTCGGGAAGCGAAAAGAATAGCGTACGGCCGATGCTCAGGGCGTGAGGTCGGGGGAGTAGGTGTTGACGAACTCGAGGAGCCGGGACACTTCGATGATGTTGCGCCCGGTAAACCGCACGGTGTGCGATGCGGTGCGCTCGACAATCGGGAGGTACGCCAGCATCTCGGCCTGACGATAGCTCTTGAACGAGATGTCGCAGGTTATCGGCTCGCGGAGCACGAAAGGACGCACATTCGCACGATTCCGCAGAGCGGCTTCGGCCCGTTCGCGGATGAGATCCTGCGCCGCCTTCGGCGTCAGCGTCGCGGCCGAATGGAAGGATATGGCTCGCTTGACCACTGCGCCTTCCATGGACCCGGCTACTCGACGCACTTCCTCGACTGCGGCGTCATCGCCAGTTACTAGAACCACCGGCACGCCGAACGAGCCCGCAATCGCAGCGTTGATCCCACCCTCGGGCACTTGCGTCCCGTTCAGCGCGACACCGGTGAGCGTGGCGCTGGACATCGTGTGCGCACGCACGCCCGTGGGGTTCGCCGTGGACGCGTGATATCCGATGAACATCGCGGCGTCAAATGTGGAGTCGATGCCTTCCATCATCATCAGCGGGCGCGGCCAGGATCGGATCACTACCACGTCTGGAGGCAGCTGGTCGATCAGCAGGTTCTGCCCGTTTCCGTGCGAATCCGAAATGACGAACTCTGATGCGCCCGCCGCCCTCGCTCCCGCGATCGCGGCGTTGACCTCAGCAGTCATGAACTCCCGCGCCTTGCCGTACTCGAAGCCACTCGGTCCGAGTTGTTCGCCTGTCACTACGCCGGCGATTCCTTCCATGTCGACGGAGATGTAGATCTTGAGCGGCCGCTGGGCGATGGCGGGTCGCGGGGCAACTATTAGCAAGGCGGCAAGAAACGCAAAGCTGCGCATGAGAACCTCGGGCGAACGGTCTGATTGCGTCGGTTAGCGGCACATATCCTGTTGCCAGACCGCGAGCCGCACAACCCGCGCACACGTTAGCTTCCACCAGCGGCCGATGAATACCCGCTTCTCCCGCATCCTCATGAGTACTGACCTTCGTTACCCGATAGGGCGATTTGTCCCGCCCCTGCGCGCGACGGCGGCTACTAGATCCGCGGCGATCACCGCCATCGCGCAGGCGCCCGACCACCTCCGGGATGCGGTCGCCGACCTGACGCACGCGCAACTCGAAACGCCTTATCGTCCCGGAGGGTGGACTGTTCGACAGGTAGTCCATCACGTCGCGGACAGTCACGTGAATGCATATGTGCGTCTTCGCCTGACGCTTGCCGAAGACGTGCCGACAGTTCGACCGTACGACGAAACGCGATGGGCAGAACTCGTCGACGCGAAGCACATGGACGTTCAAGCGTCGCTCTCGCTCCTCGACGCACTCCACGAGCGGTTTGTCGCTCTCCTGCAATCGTTAGGGGAGGACGACTGGCAGCGGCGGTACCGGCACCCCGAAAGCGGGGAACACGACCTCGACTACCTGCTCGAAATGTACGCGTGGCACGGACGCCATCATGCGGCGCACATTACCGCGCTACGCGATCGCCTGAAATGGCGCTAGCCGTTTGAGGGTTGCCGGACCGACGGATGCGGGCTAACGTGGGCTCCATGCGAACCCTTCTGGGGCTGCTCGCGCTCGTTGCAGTTGTGGCTGGTGCCGGACGAGTGCCACCAGCCGACACGCTCGTTCTGCTCGTCCGTCACGCGGAGAAATCCAGTCCATCCGGTGACGTTCCGCTCTCCGTCGTCGGCGAGGAGCGGGCCCGTGCGCTAGTTGCCGTCGCCCGGGAGGCCGGAGTCGTTGCGGCGATCACGACGCAATTTCAGCGGACGCAACAAACCGCGGCACCGACGCTCCAAGCGTTAGGGCTATCGGCAGAAGTCGTTGCCGCGTCCAACGATATCGCGGAGCACGCCCGGCAGATCGGAACGATGATTCGCGAGCGCTATCGAGGTCGCACTGTCCTCGTTGTCGGCCACAGCAACACGGTTCCGGCGATCATTGCCGCTTTGGGCGGCCCGTCTCTCCCGGATATCTGCGACTCGGAGTACGACCGGCTCTTTTTCCTGAACGTGAGCGATGGCAGTCCCACGCGTTTGATCCAATCGCGGTACGGTGCACCGTCACCGACGGATTCGGCCTGCGCGTCGATGCGGCGTTGACGCCGCGGATTGCCGCGTGCGAGGCTCGAGAGGGTTCCTGGTCCTGGAAGGACAGCGTGGCCGTGCCGTCCATTTCAAGTGACGTCGATCCGTCTCACGTGGAGGACGCTCGTCCCGGAATCTGGTCTCCTCTGCTACTGAAGCTGTTGGCGCGACTTGTGCTCAGCGGGCCTGTGCTCAGTCGTTCGGTCCTGCCAGTGGACGCTGCTACAACTAAAGCGGGAGGTCGCAATGAGGATCCGCTCCTATATGCTCATGGGCTCGCTCTCACTGCTCTCCTTGGCGTGCCAGGAGCGCACACCAGCGACTACTGCCTTGACTGACGACCTCAAGCGCGACTTGGATGTTGCTGCGTCGGACGAAGGGATTCAGCTTGCCAGCAAGCTTGGCGACTTCCGGCGGCAGCAGTTCGTATCGGAAATAGAGCAGTCCGACCGACCTGAGCCAAAGAGGAACGTGCAGCGACCTCGTCCGATCGTGCAGGCGCGCGTTGGTACGTCGGTGGAGAACGCCAGCACGCCCAACGATCCGGCGAGCCAGGAGGTCATGGCGCCGAATCCACCCGAACCTCAGTCTGCAGCTGAGGTGCCCGTCGCCGACGACGTACCTCGCATCCCCGTCGTGGCACCCCGGCCGGCCGCCGCGCCAGTGGAAGCGCAAGGACCGCTGGCTGACGGACCTGGAGGACGGACGGCGGGTGTGCCCGAGATCGGCGATGTGATTGGCGTCATCATGCGTGGTGGCCGTTCTGGTGACGACCATTGCATCCCGACGCGGCGTCCGGGCGGGCGTGGATTCCCATTCCCGAGGATCCTGGATCCAGCACGAGGCAACGTGCCAATCGTCCGCTTGAACAGGAACTGAATACGCTGGTGGCTCCCTTGAAAGTCGAGCGAGGCCGAGCGCTGTCCTGAGCATCGCTCGGCCTCTTCCGCTCGCGCTCCCGCAGGTCTTGCCAGCGGCGAGCGATGAAGCCGCCCGAACTACCCGTCGTTCATGGGAACGACTGCGCGCCGGCGCATCGTGTCGCCGGATGACGGGCCCCGGCCGGTGCGAGCCAGCATCTCATCCCTTCACCCTGGACAGGGCAGGCACCCGATTCTGACGGTCGCCCCAACGTCGGCGACCGAGATGAAGCGACCGCGCGAACTCAGGCATTCGGTGGAATTGTTAGCTCGACTTCATCACCGGGTGAAACCGTAAGCGGATAGGACACGGGCGCGCGGTTCCCCCCGATGGGATCGGCTTGGAACTGGAGTGTGGTTGCGCCGAATATGTACTGCGCCGGAATGATAAGCCGCGTCTTGCGGTTCCCGGTGGCCGTTCCCAAGCGCACGCGCTGACCGCCGGCAAGGAGGTAGATCGTGAAATCGAGGAAGTTCTGGTTATCGACCGTGAGCAACGTCTGTGGCTGTTCGTCCAGCACGGATCCTTTCCCGCGATAACAGCCGGACACCGTCGTGGTGAGCAGAAGGACGAACGCGAACGATCGAAAGGCAGCGCGCATGGTAGCTCCGGGGTGAGCTGCTCGAGGATGATCAACGACTGGCGTCAGGTGCGGCACCTGAACATTATCCGCCGTTCTTATGATCGCACACTGTGTGCGCTTTCCGAGAGGAACTTTCGTGAATCGAGTCAAGGATTTTCCGGATCATCACGACGCGGAGCTTGTGATGAAGCTGTATGAACTGCGTCGGGAGCCTGTCATGCGCGAGTCACGAGGCGCGGTCAGTTCCAGGTACTGGCCGAAGAACGCCGACGAGGCGCTGGGAGTCTACAAGCCGGACCACCCGTTGAATGCAGCGTTCCGGCAGGTTTCGACCTATTGGGAAATGGCGTATGGCATGGCGAGACATGGAGTCCTGCATCCGGACTTCATGATCGAGAGCAATTCAGAAGGTCTGTTCCTTTTGGCTCGGGTCGAGCCGTACCTGGCGGAACTGCGCAAGTCGCGACCGACGGCTTTCAGGAACGCCGAGTGGATCGCGAACCAGTGCGTTGGCGGCCGAGAGGCGATGGAGACGTATCGCGCACGGGTGAAGCAAACTCTCGCTACGAAGTAGCGAGATGCCAAGGCAACGACGGGTTGTGGCGCAGCCATTCGAGATCAGGGAGTCCGCGATTCAGGGGCGAGGTGCATTTGCAACGCGTTCCATCAGGAAGGGAGAGCGCGTCGCGGAATACATTGGGGAGCGAATCTCGTGGAAAGAGGCGGATCGACGATACGACGACACGCAGATGAAGCGGCATCATACGTTTCTGTTTTCCGTCACATCGCGTACGGTCATCGACGGGGCGGTGCGGGGAAACGACTCGCGGTTCATCAATCACTCGTGCGCTCCGAACTGCGAGGCAGTGGACGACGGAGGACGGATCTTCATCGAGAGCCTTCGCGCCATAGCGGAAGGGGAAGAGCTTACGTACGACTATGCGTTCGAGCGAGATGACACACACACCGCGGAAGACGAAGCGCTCTACGCGTGCCACTGCGGAGCCGTAGCGTGCAGAGGCACGATCCTCGAGCCGCCCAAGGTGCCGTTGCCGCACTCGCACCACTCCGCGGCGCGCCACGTGAGGCGCCACAAGCCGGTGGACGCAGCGGACACGCCGAAGAACTCCCGGCGCTCGTCCGGCACAGCGAAAAGATCGGCACGGCAAGCTGTTGAGGGGAAGCGGCGATGACGACTGTCACGCAGGCAGTGCCGGCGTGTCGCGCGCTGCTCGAAGGGGCCATCGACTACGCCGGGCTCTATCCGCCGGCGTCGCTGGGGATGGCTGACGCAGCGCACAACTATCTGGGATATGCCTTGGGGTCGGACGCATGGGCCCTGGGCCGCTTCGTGGTGCCCGTTTCGCAGCTTGGGAACTTGCGGCAGGTGGCGATGGAGCTGGCGGGGAGCGATCGCCTGGAGTGGCGTCTCAGCGTGGTGACGGGCCCATCGTTAGCAGACGATGTCGGGCAACTGGAGACGTTTCTTCGTGGAGCCCCTCCGGGCTGGACCATCGATGCGATCGAAGCCAGGGCATCCAGTCCAGACGCGATCGTCGAGTTGGACGCGATCCGGGAGTATGCGCGGCTCATGTACGTCGAGCTGCCGCTGACATCGGAGTTCGACGCGACTGCGCGGGCCGTCGCGTCCCATGGCGCATACGTGAAGATTCGGACTGGCGGTGTGGTCGAGAGCGCTTTTCCGTCGCCCAGTCAATTGGCGGATGCGATCGTCACTTGTTCGGCGATTCCCGTTGGTTTCAAGGCGACGGCCGGATTGCATCATCCGATACGTGGGCCGTACCCGATGACGTACGCTCTGGATGCAGACGTCGGAGTGATGTTCGGCTACGTAAACCTGCTGCTGGCAGCGGCAGCGGCGCGCTCTGGCGAGGCGCCCGACGTCGTCGCACGGATCCTCGACGAGCGGTCCGCAGCTGCGTTTTCGTTCGGTGACGATCATGTCGGCTGGCGGGGTTCGCGCTTCACCGTAGCCGACGTGCGTGCGCTCCGTCTCGCACTACTTCATGGATTCGGCTCCTGCTCGTTCCGCGAGCCGCTCGATGAGTTCGCTGTCCTTGGAGGTAGATAACCGAGTGCGCGATTCAACGCACGATCCGACTTTACGCTCCTGGATCGAGAGTGCCAACTCGTCTACGGACTTCCCGGTGCAGAATCTCCCGCTCGGCGTTTTTCGAGTTGCCGAGGAGGCGGGACGCGTTGGCGTGGCCATCGGGGATTCCATTCTTGACCTTTCGGCGGCGATCGCGCGCGGATTGTGGGCATCGGCTGGCGGCGACATCGCGCATGCCGTGCGGCAACCCTCGCTGAACGCGTTGATGACGTTGGGCGGCGACGCGCGTCGTGCGATTCGCCACGCGGCAAGCGATCTCCTGCGACACGACACGGAAACGGGCAGGCGAGCGAGGGCGCAGTCGGCCGGCTTGGTCTACGCGGCGGGCGAAGTGACCATGCTTCGTCCCGTCGCAGTGGGTGACTACACCGATTTCTACGCCTCCGTGCATCATGCAACCAACGTGGGTCGCATGATGAGACCCGACAATCCGCTCCTGCCGAACTACAAGTGGATTCCTATCGGGTACCACGGACGGGCGTCGTCCATTGTGGTGAGCGGCACGCCGGTCAGGCGCCCGCGCGGGCAGACGAAAGACGAAGGGGCCGCAGCTCCCACCGTGAGGCCAAGCAGGCGACTGGATTACGAGGCCGAAGTCGGTTTCTATGTGGGCAAGGCGAACGTTCTCGGAGAGCCCGTCGGCATCGCTGACGCGCCCGCGCACATCTTCGGTATCTGTCTGCTGAACGACTGGTCTGCCCGCGACATTCAAGCCTGGGAATACCAGCCGCTTGGGCCGTTTCTGGCCAAGAGCTTCGCGACAACTGTCTCGCCTTGGGTCGTGACGATGGAGGCACTCGAGCCATTCCGCACGTCAGTGTCGCCTCGACCGGCTGGGGATCCCGAGCCACTGCCCTATCTTGCCGACGCCGGCGATCAGCGAACGGGCGCAGTCGATCTGACGATCGAGGTGCTGTTGCAGAGTGCGAAGATGCGGGAGGTTGGGATAGCGCCGGTGCGTCTGTCATGCGGGAATGCGCGCGACCTGTACTGGACGCCGGCGCAGCTGCTGGCGCACCACACGAGTGCCGGCTGCAACTTGGGGCCCGGCGACTTGCTGGGGAGCGGCACCGTCTCCGGGCCCGAGCGCGAGTCGCGTGGTTGCCTGCTGGAGTTGACCTGGCGGGGTACGGAGCCGGTGGAGCTGCCGACCGGTGAGACGCGCAGATTCCTTGAAGACGGTGACGAAGTCATTATGCGCGGGCAGTGTGCTGCAGACGGCGCGGTTGCGATCGGCTGCGGCGAATGTCGCGGTGTGATACTTCCAGCGATACGTGGGGCATGCTGACGTGCGTCGACCATTCTTCCGGTAAACGCCATGCAGTTCATTTCGACCGAGTTGGCGCCGGCTCCAGGCGGGCACTACGCGCAAGGCGTCGTGCACAACGGCTTCGTTTTCGTGGCGGGTCAACTCCCGATCGTGCCGGGACAGCGGGAGCATCGCGTCGGGTCGATCGCGGAACAGACTGAGCAGACGTTGCGGAACGTGGAGGCAGTCCTTCGAGCGGCGGGCAGTGACCTGTATCGCGTGGTCCAGATGACGGTCTACGTCTCGGACATCTCGTTATGGAGTGAAGTCAATGCCGTGTACGCGCGCATCATGGGGGCCCACCGTCCCGCGCGAGCGATGGTGCCGGTCAAGGATCTGCATTACGGATATCAGATCGAGATACAGGCAGTGGCAGCGATCTGATGTGTTGGATACGTGAGGGGGGTGGATCTGGTCGCACGAACCAGCGGGCGGCGATCGTCTGAGCGCGGACCGCACGCAGGAGTGGACGTCATCAACTGGTTCCTGGAGTGCACGCGAATGCGAGAAGCCCTGAACGGTCGAATGGCTGCGGATGTCGGGGTCCCCCCCCCCGAAAAACAAGATACGGCTCCATGGGAGCGTCGCCGTCACCATGGCATTTCAGCCCGTGTCCTGGTGTTGCTCTGCATGACCGTTCTGGCGCCTGCCCTCCGCGCCAATGCCTTGCCCGGTGAGCGTCCGAGAACTGCCAGTGCGAGTTCCCGTCCTCCACAGTATGTCGATTCGGTCTTCACCCTTCGGGAGGCCATGATCCCGATGCGTGACGGCGTCCGGCTATACACCCGGATCTTCATCCCTAGGACCCAGAGCGCTCCGCTCCCTTTCATGTTCGTCCGCACTCCGTACGGCATCGGCGGCACCAGTTCGACGAGGGTGGAGCGAGGGTATGACTTCCTGGTACGCGACGGCTACATCTTCGTCTTCCAGGACATCCGCGGCAAGTTCAAGTCTGAGGGCCAGTTCGTTATGCTCCGTCCGCCGCGGCCGAACCGTAACGACCCGGAGGCAATCGATGAGAGCACGGATGCGTACGACTCGATCGCATGGCTCCTCGCGAATGTCGATCGCAACAACGGGCGCGTGGGGATGACTGGCGTCTCCTATCCTGGCTGGCTCACCGCCATGGCCATGCTCGATCCGCACCCGGCCCTTCGTGCGGTGTCGCCACAGGCATCCCCCGCCGACATGTGGATGGGAGACGACTTCCATCACCAGGGCGCATTCCGTCTTAGCTACGGCTTCGAATACGCCACCATGATGGAGTCGGGGAAGGACGTCGAGCAGTTCAAGTTCGATACGTATGACACGTATGCCTGGTACCTGAAGCTCGGGTCACTCGCGAATGTGAACCGCAAGATCCTCCACGAAACGATCCCCACGTGGAACGACTTTTCGAGACGTCCCAACTACGATGAGTTCTGGCAGCGCCAGGCGATGCGCCAGTACCTCACCACGGTCAACGTCCCCACGTTGAACGTCGCCGGGTGGTGGGACCAGGAAGACTTCTATGGCCCGATAACGATCTACCGCGAGCTGGAGAAGCACGATAGGAAGAACCTGAACTTTCTCGTCGTCGGTCCATGGAACCACGGCGGTTGGATGCGTGGCGAAGGGAGTTCGTTAGGCAACATCAAGTTCGAGCAGCCGACGGCCCGGTTCTTTCGGGATTCGCTGATGGCGCCGTTCTTCGCGTTCTACCTGCACGAGAAAGGCAAGCTCGCGTTGGCCGAGGCCACCACCTTCGAGGCTGGAGCCAACCGCTGGCGGACTTACGACGCATGGCCACCCAGAACAGGCGTTTCGGCGCGCAACCTCTACTTTCGCGAGAATGGCACCCTGTCGTTCGACGCGCCGCCGAAGCAACCTCCCGCGATCGCCGCGCGTCAGTACGACGCCTACGTCTCAGACCCGGCGCATCCAGTCCCGTATCGCCAGCGCCCGATACAAGCAACCTACGACCCACGCGGTTCCGGCTGGTCCACGTGGTTGACGGAGGATCAACGCTTCGTCGACAATCGCGCCGACGTGGTTAGCTGGAGCACGAGCGTTCTCGACGACGATCTCACGATCGCCGGCGATCTCACCGTCACACTCCACGCCGCCACATCCGGCAGCGATGCCGACTGGATCGTGAAGCTGATCGACGTTTACCCCGAGTCCGGGGCAGCCGACCCGAAAATGAACGGCTACGAGTTCATGGTCGCCAACGACGTGATGCGTGGACGATACCACAGAAGCTTCGAGAAACCGACGGCCCTCGTGCCCAACAGGGTGACAGCATTTACGATCGACCTGCACACGCAATCATACACGTTCAGGAAGGGACACCGCATCATGGTGCAGGTTCAAAGCACCTGGTTCCCCCTGATCGATCGCAACCCGCAGCGATTCGTTCCGAACATCTTCGAGGCCAGGGAGAGCGACTTCATCAGGGCCGAGCACAAGGTCTACCGTTCATCGGCGTATCCGTCGCGCATTTCATTGCCGCTCGTTACCAGCGTCGTTCCGTGAAGCAACGTCCTCGCGCTCGAACTGGAACGCCATCACATGTTCTCGACCATCGCCCGCGCGAACCCTGAGCAGCTCATGAGGGTTGCGCCCTCCATCATCCGCTCGAAGTCGTACGTGACGCGCTTCTGCCGGATCGTCTTCTCCAGCGACGCGATTACCAGATCCGCGGCCTCGTTCCAACCCATGTAGCGCAGCATCATCTCACCCGACAGGATCAACGAGCCCGGATTGACCTTGTCCTGGTTGGCATACTTGGGGGCGGTCCCGTGTGTGGCCTCGAATATTGCGTGCCCCGTGAGGTAGTTGATGTTGGCACCGGGTGCGATCCCGATGCCGCCGACCTGAGCCGCCAGCGCATCGGAGATGTAGTCGCCATTCAGGTTGGGCGTCGCGATGACGCTGTACTCGGTTGGGCGCGTCAGGATCTGCTGAAGGAACGCGTCGGCGATGGCGTCCTTGATCACCATCCCGTTAGGTAGCCTGCACCATGGTCCCGTGTCGATGACTTCCGCGCCGAATTCTTCGCGCGCTACCTGATATCCCCAGTCGCGGAACGCTCCCTCCGTGTACTTCATGATGTTGCCCTTGTGCACGAGCGTGACGCTTGGGGCCTGTCGCTGCAGCGCGTACTGGATCGTCGAGCGAACGAGCCGCGCTGTGCCTTCCCTGGATATCGGCTTGATGCCGATACCGCTCGTCTCCGGGAACCGGATCTTCGTAACGCCCATGTCGGTGCGAAGGAAGTTCACCACCTTCTGGACGTCGGGTGTGCCTGCGGCCCACTCCACGCCAGCGTAGATGTCCTCCGTGTTTTCGCGGAATATCACCATGTCCACGTCCTGCGGGCGCTTGACGGGCGAGGGAACGCCATCGAAATACCGGACTGGGCGAACGCACGCGAACAAGTCCAGTTCCTGCCTCAAGGCGACGTTCAACGATCGAATACCCCCGCCAACGGGCGTGCCGAGCGGGCCCTTGATGGCGACGAGGTGCTCTCTGATGATGTCGAGCGTTTCGCTTGGCAGGTAGGATCCGCGCGTGGTCATCGCCTTCTCGCCAGCCAGAACCTCGCGCCACTCGATCCTTCGGTTGCCGCCGTATGCCTTGGCGATAGCACTGTCGAAGACGGTTCGCGATGCATTCCAGATATCCGGTCCTGTCCCGTCCCCCTCGATGAAGGGAATGACTGGGGTGTCGGGTACATGCAGTGCGCCGTCGTGCATGGTGATCGGTGTCGCGGTCTGGGTCATGGCGGATGAAGACGGATGAGGAAAGGGTGTCGGCAAAGCTACGCCGCCGTAACAACGGCCGCACTGCCCGACGTGTGCCTCTTGCGTTCCGATCCGCTCGTGCCAGAGTTGGGCGCGGGACATTCCTGTGCGTCTTATCAACCATACCTGAGTCGAGACGTGTCTGACACTACCAACTTGGAGGGCAGGACGGCCCTAATAACCGGAGGGACTCGCGGGATCGGCCTGGCGATCGCTCGCGGTCTGGGTTCCGCCGGAGCGACGGTTGTGGTCTCGTCGCGGAAGGAACCAGCGGTTAGTGCCGCCGTCAACGACTTGCGTGCCAGCGGCATCTCTGCCCATGGGGTGCTGGCGAACGTCGGCCGGATGGATGAAGCGATGGCCATGGTCGATCGCGCGATTGATCTGACAGGCGGGATCGACATCCTCGTGAACAACGCGGCCACCAATCCCGTCTTCGGTCCGCTGGCCGAGACATCGACCGAGGCGTTCGACAAAATCATGGCCGTGAATCTCAAGGCGCCATTCGAGATCGGCAAGCGCGCCCTCGCATCCATGAAGGCGCGCGGTGGCGGAGTCGTGCTGAACGTTTCGAGTGTCGCCGGGCTATCGCCGGAGTCGGGCCTTGGAACTTACAGTGTGAGCAAGGCCGCCCTGATCTCGCTGACTCAGGTTATGGCGCGCGAGTGGGGGTGCTACAACGTGCGCGCGAACGCGCTATGCCCCGGCTTCATCAGGACGGACTTCAGCGCTGCGCTCTGGACGAACGAACGGCTCAGCGCCTCGATTCGGGCGCAGCAACCCATTCCGCGCTGGGGTGAGGCCGACGAGGTCGCCGAGATGGCGGTCTTTCTCTGCAGTGACCGGGCCCGGTTCTGTACGGGCGCCTGGTATGTCGTCGACGGGGGGTTCATGATTCGCGACCAGTTCGCGACGATCCGGCAAGGGCCCGACGCGGGAACCCGGTAAAACGATCGGAATGCGGCTACGAGGCGTCCACGCGAAAGATGCCCGCCGCCCCCATTCCACCGCCGATGCACATCGTTACCAGGCCATGCCCACCTCCGCGGCGATGCAGTTCGTGAAGCAATTGCGTCGTCAGCTTCGCGCCGGTCGCGCCTAACGGATGACCGAGGGCGATCGCTCCGCCGTTGACGTTGGTACGTTCGCCCGGCATGCCGAGTTCGCGTGCGACCGCGAGCGCCTGGGATGCGAACGCCTCATTGAACTCGATCAGCGTGAGATCGGCCATCGTCAGTCCTGCGCGCGACAGCGCCTTCGGCACCGCGCGAATGGGTCCGACGCCCATTACGTCAGGCGCAACGCCGGCTACGGCGAAGGTGACGAACTGCGCCAACGGCCGGACCCCGAGCGCAGCGGCACGATTGGCGCTCATCAGGAGCACCGCCGCCGCGCCGTCCGAGTAGGGACTGGAGTTACCAGCCGTAACGCTGCCGTTCAGCTTGAACGCCGGCGGGAGCTTTGCCAGTCGTTCGATCGTGGTGTCGCTGCGAACCAGTTCGTCGCGAGCAAACAATCCTTCGCTCACGGTCTTCGATGCGCCGTTCCACTCGACGCGCTGGACGGGAACAGGGACGATTTCTTCGTGGAATACATCTCGCGCCAAGGCATCCGCCGCCTTCCGCTGGCTGTCGAATGCGTACGCATCCTGGTCCTCTCGCGAAACATGCCATCGCTCGGCGACGCGCTCAGCCGTGAGCCCCATCGCGATCATCGCTTCCGTCATGTCCGGATGCAGCCGCGTGTGGTAGCCGGACATCGGTACCTGGCTCATCATCTCGACGCCACCGGTCAGCACCACGTCAGCCATCCCGCTCAGGATCGCCTGCGCGCCCATGGCAACCGTCTGCAGACCCGACGAGCAGAAACGATTGACCGTGCACGCTGGCACCTCCACCGGAAGTCGCGCCCGCAGCGCCGCCAGCCGAGCCACGTTCAGACCCTGCGATCCCTCCGGCATCGCGCACCCCCAAATGACGTCGTCAATTGTCCGCGGGTCGATGTCCGCACGCTTGACGGCTTCCTGGATAACCAGCGCGGACAGATCGATCGGATGTACGTTCGCCAGCGACCCATCCAACTTCCCTCGGCCGACCGGGGTTCGAACGGCGCTTACCACCACAACCTCTTGCATGAGTACGTCTCCTCGTACGCCGCTCAGTTCCGGAGCGGCCGACCAGTGGCCAGCATGTGGGCGATTCGCTCTTGGGTGGCGCTCGTCCCCAGCAACGAGAGGAACGCCTCGCGCTCCAGGTCGAGCAGATCTTGTAGCGACAGATCCCGCGGCGGACCGTCGCCGCCGGACAGGACCAAGGCCACCCGCTTGCCGATCAGCGCGTCGTGGGCAGTGATGCGCCGCGCCTCCTGCATGGCCCACACAGCGTATTCCAGGTTACCTAACGCTTCGCGGCCAAGCCCGCGAACGCGCACGGGAAGCGGTGCCGCATAGTCACCGGCAAGATCAAGAACCCTCGCCTTTGCCTCGGCAAGGAGTCGGTCGCGATTCATGGTCACACGATCGGACGTCCGCAGAAGGCCCAGGCGCTTCGCCTCATGAGCACTGGTGCTGGTCGTTCCCATGGTAATGAGCTGAAAGGCGCGTCGTACCCCCTCGAACGGATCCGCTTCGGGGTACGCTTCCAAGTCGCGCGAAAAGCGTTGCAACAACGCTGCCGTTCCGCCACCCGCCGGCACTAGTCCCACACCAACCTCCACCAGCCCCATATGAAGCTCGGCGTGCGCCTGGACGAGCGGCGCGTACAAGGCTAACTCCGCCCCACCGCCTAACGTCAGACCGAATGGCGCGACCACCGTGGGGAAGGCGAAACGCGACAGACTCGTCACACCCTCCTGAAATGCCCGCACTCCTGCATCGACTGCGGCCCACTCCCCGGCCTGTGCCCGACGAAGGAGCCCGGACAAGTTCGCTCCTGCCGAAAACGTGCGTGGATCGGCATTTCCAATCACCAGTCCGGCGAAGCCGTCGTGACGGACTCGCTGCTCGGCAGCCTCCAGCAGCAGAAAGACCCCTGGACCCAAGGTATTCATCTTGGCGCGGAACTCGAGCAGCAGCACCCCGTCCCCAAGATCGAGAAGTGCCGCGTCGTCGTTCGATTCCACGTCGCCAAGCCGGCGGCGCACTGCTGCCGGCTCTATCAGCCCGGGAATCTCGTCGACCGGCGCGTAGGTGCCCGCCAGCGTAAGCTGCCGTAGCCCGCTGTTCAATTCGCGATAAAAACCCTCCCTCGCGACCTGCATGAGAGGTGGTTCTGTCTTCTTCGCCTCCTCGAACGCCGACCGCAGGAACTGCACTCCCAGCGCATCGTACTGCCAGAACGGGCCCCGCTCCCAGCCATATCCCCATTCCAGCGCTCGATCCACGGACACGATGTCCGGGGACAATTCCGGTGCGTGCTGTAGCGTGTACCACGCCGTATCGACGAGTTGGCAACGCAAGAACTCAGCGGCGGCTCCACCCGCGGTCGTCAGGCCCTTGAGCCGGCCGGCAAGGGGTCGCT
The DNA here is from genome assembly GCA_019186945.1 of Gemmatimonadaceae bacterium. GTDB lineage: Bacteria > Gemmatimonadota > Gemmatimonadetes > Gemmatimonadales > Gemmatimonadaceae > JABAQJ01. The sequence goes on along the minus strand of JABAQJ010000005.1, from coordinate 194,812 downwards.
CGCGAAGGAAGCTGAGTTCAGGGAACTCGGCGGGTTGCTGTGGAGCATACTCCCCGCGTTTCCAGTCGTACGTAAGTATGTCCGTCCCGGTCTTCGTGTAGAAGCCGCGCCCTGCCTTCTCACCAACATGTCCCTTGCCGATAAGATAATGAACCCATGTCGGGAGCGAGAAGTCCTCGCCTGTCGTGCGAGACATGCCATCGGCAACATGCGCCAGCACATCGAGGCCGGAGATATCGCCAGTGCGGAACGTGGCGGACTTCGGGCGCCCGACGAGCGTCCCCGTCAGGGCGTCTACCTGATCGATGGTCAGCTCGAAGCGCTCCATCAGGCGAAGCGTTCTCACCATCCCGAACAGGCCCAGCCGGTTGGCGATGAACCCAGGTACATCCTTCGCAATCACCACGCCCTTGCCCAGGAAGCGTTCTGCGAACGTTCGCATGGCGAGTGTGACGTCCGGAGACGTCCGCCCGGTCGGAACCAGTTCCAGCAGGTGCATGTACCTCGGCGGGTTGAAGAAATGCGTGCCGAGGAACCGCGTGCAGAACTGATCGCTGCGCCCATCGAGCAGAAGCCGAATCGGGATCCCGGAAGTATTCGAGGAGATGATCGCGGCGGGCCCGACGATTCCCTCGATTTGCGCGAACAACGCCTGTTTCGGTTCGAGCTGTTCGACGATTGCCTCGACGACCCAATCGCACTCTGCGAGCCGATCGAGGTCGTCGGCCGTGTTTCCCACTTCCACGATGACGGCCTGCGAGGCATCCATGAATGGCGCAGGACGCGCTTTCAACGATCGTTCCAGGGCGCGACGCGCTGGGCCGTCGCGGTCCTGGTCACCAGGGACGTCGAGGAGGAGAACCGGGACTCCCGCAGAAGCAACGAGAGCAGCGATACCGCTGCCCATCGCGCCCGCGCCGATCACACCGACCTTGCCGATTCGCATGCCTGCATCTGTGCCGCTCATGAGCAAAGAACTTCGCCGCTGCACCGCGGAATCGGGAAGGGGTCATCATGCAATCCCCGCACTTCCTGAATGCCTGCGCGATGAGTACCGTCTTCCATGATGCGTCATCGTGCGATCGCGATTTTCCTGATATCGTGCGTCACCCCTGCGCTCGCCGCGCAGCCCGGCCCCGCGACGGATTCGCTGATGGGGATTGGCGTGTCTCTCAAGCTTGCAGAGTATCGGGCGGCGCGCATCGCGAACACGAGGTACGAACTCGCGCTGGACATTACCGACGGAGACACTGCCATGGGACGCGTCACGTTGCGCTTCCAGGCGCGTCGCCCGGGCGATGTGATCGTCGATTTTCGCGGTCCTGCGATACTCAGGTCGCGGGTGAACGGCAAAGCGATCCCGGTGCTGGATTGGAATGGCGCGCACGTGCGGATTCCTGCCTCGCACGTCAGGCAGGGTCCGAACCGCCTCGAGTTCGAGTTCAAGGCACTCATTGCGGCCGCGGGAGCATCCATCATCCGCGTGCGCGATCCGGTCGATAGCGCGACATACTTGTATACGCTGCTGGTTCCTTCCGACGCGAACCAGCTCTTCCCTTGCTTCGACCAGCCCAATCTCAAGGCAAGGGTGAGCCTGACGCTGACGACACCGATGGCGTGGACGGCGGTCGCAAACGGGGATCTCGTGCGAGCCGACTCATCCTCCCGTGGCAGAGTGCACGTCTTCCGCGAATCGGAGCCCATCAGCACGTATCTGATCGCTTTTGCTGCGGGACCATGGGCGACCTTTTCGAGTCAGGGAACCGGCAGAAAAATCACGTTATACGCTCGGCGATCGCGCGCGAACGAAGTAGATGTCGACTCGATTATCCGGTCGAACGATCAGGCCGTGACCTGGCTGCAGCGCTACTTCCAGTCGCCGTTCCCGTTTCGGAAGCTGGACGTCGTGCTGGCGCCAGCTTTCCCGTTCGGGGGGATGGAGCACCCGGGGGCAATCTTCTACTCCGAAGAACGCTTCGTATTCCGGGAGCGACCGACGCGCTCACAGCGATATGGCCGGACGGCAACGATCTACCATGAAGTCGCGCATCAGTGGTTTGGCGATTTCGTGACAATGCGGTGGTTCGACGATCTCTGGTTGAAGGAGGGCTTCGCAACGTACATGGCGGCCAAGATGCAGGCGTCGATGGACTCTTCGTCGGAGGCGTGGAAGACCTTCTATCTGCGGAACAAGCCGGCAGCGTACGCTGTCGATGTCTCCGAGGGAACGACACCCGTGTGGCAGCGCCTGACGAATCTGGATCAGGCCAAGAGTAACTACGGAGCCATTGTCTACAACAAGGCCCCCGGGATACTGAAGCAGCTCAACTATGTGGTGGGCGAACGGGCATTCCGATCCGGTCTCCAGCTGTTCTTGCGGCGTTTCCCCTACGGCAATGCGACGTGGCGTGACCTCCTTGACGCCATCGGGGATGCTGCCGGGCGGTCGCTGCGTACATGGGGAGACGACTACATCCTGCGGCCGGGAGTTCCTATCGTCGAGCAGCGGTCGGTTACCTCAGGCGGCCGCCTCACGAAACTGGTACTCAGTCAGCGTCCCGCGCGCGCGATTTCCGGACAGCGACCGTGGCCGATCAGGCTGGAAGTCGTGACGGGCCACGACGGCTCCGTCCAGGCGCGACTGCCGGTTACCATGGATGCGGACTCACTGGTCGTGGACCTGCCCGACGGACCCCGCCCGCCCGACTTCGCGTTCGCCAACGGCGACGATCAGGCATACGCGCTCGTGCTCCCGGATTCGGCCACCGTCAGCGTCATCGAGCGGGCGATGCGAGCGGTGGCAGATCCGCTCCTCAGAGCTCAGCTCTGGGGTGCGCTCTGGGATCTGGTGCGTCAAGCGCGCCTGGCCCCGGAACGGTACGTGTCACTCGCGGTCCGCGAACTCCAGCTGGAGAGTGACGACCAGATCGTGTCCAGCATTGTGGCGCGGTTGTCGCGGGCCACACTGGCGTACCTGGACCCGACGACTCGTGATACGCTGTTGCCCGAGGTAGAGCGAGTGCTGCTCGCGGGGTCACGCAAGGAAACGAATTCGTACGATGTGCGGAAAACACAGCTGGACGCCTTCGTACGGATAGCCAGCACCCCAGCTGCCGTCGGGACGCTCGACGCCATGCTCGATTCGGCGACCGCGGCAGGCGCGCCTCTTCTAGCGCCCACGCGGTGGGCCATCGTCACCCGCCTCGTTGCGCTGCAGGCGCCTAGCGCCGAGCGAAGGCTCGCCGAAGAGACCAATCGCGATCGGACACCGGAGGGAGCGAGACGAGCGTTCGTGGCAGGTGCGGCTCGTGCCTCCGTACAGGTAAAGTCAGATTACTTCCGGCGCTACTTTGCGGACTCGGCGTTGAACGAGGACTGGGCGACCGCTTCCATCGAAGCCTTCAATGACTTGGGCCAGCAACCGCTAACGCGCCCCTTCCTTCGTGCTGCACTGGACTCCTTGGCTTGGATACAGAGAAATCGTCGCATCTTCTTTCTGGGCTCGTGGCTCAACGGCTTCATGGAAGGGCAGACCAGTCAGGAGGGACTGACGACGATCAGGGACTTCCTGCACCAACGCCGTGACCTCGCGGCCGACCTGCGCGCGAAAGTGCTGCAGTCACTCGACGAGCTTGAACGAACGGTCCGAATCAATCAGAAGTATTCTCGGACGGGGGTTTCTGACGACCCATGACGCTAGCGGCGGAAAGCCTTACATATCAAACAATTGTGTGTTAGTGAATCACTTCACGTGTGATCAGCGAACCGAGCTTGACCGCGTGGCTCGGCTCTTGAAATACGTTCTTGTCAAACCAACGACTCGTCGGAATATTGGAGCCCACTCAGTCCCAGGGAAACGATGCTCGCCGTTGAGAGCCCCTTAGAAGCGTATCGCTCGGACTTGGAGCGAACACCCGGTCAGGACGAGTTCGGGCCTTCGGACACGCTGTGGCTGTTGATTGCCCATTGCCTCAGTCGCGTGTCTCGGGCTGGTCATGACTCGCGCCCTGAGCTTGCTGCGTTGTGTGCCAGAGCGTTACGGGAGTTCTCGGCACCTCAGAGCTCGATGGGCGACCAGCTGGCCATGAATCTCGAGCTGGTCAATTTCGGTTTGGCGACGTGCACCCGGACCGAGGGGGCTGACGCTCTGGCGCGTGGTGTTCGAGGTTTTGCGTCTCAGATGTGCGACGCCGGTGCGTTCGCCATTGCCTACACCACTGTGGCGTTGGCTCGGCAGATTGTTGAGGCCGGGACGAGTCGGGAGCAGGCCCTCCTGGCGGCAGACCAGGCTCGCATAGCGCGTCAGCTCGGGGATTTTGAGGCATCGGAGGACCTCTACGAGGTCGCCGAGTCGATCGCGAACGAAGCCGGCGATAGTGTGGTTCTCTCCCGGGTGGCAACCGGTCGCGGGACGGTGGCCCGGATGCGCGGCAACTATCCGTTGGCGAGGGACCAGTTCGAACGAGCGCTGGGTCTGGCGGAGTCGGCGAAGTGCGCGGATGTGCAGTTCATCGCCCACCAAGGTCTGACGATCACGTTCGCGGTCGCGGACAATCTGAGTGCAGCGCTACTGCATGGCTGGGCAGCATATGAACTAGCGGGCTCCGATTCGACGCGTCAGGCGGAGGCGCTCTGCAACTTGTCCCAGCTCTCGCTGATGGCCGGGTATCCGCGTGCAGCGCTTTCTGGTTTTTCGGTGGCCTTGAGCCTCACGCATGCGCTGCGCGTCCGATTGCCGCAGCTGGGTGGCGCGGCCTTGGCAGCCGGCCGGTGCCGCGATCTCGCGTCGCTGGAAAGGCTCGCCGTCGAGATAGACCGCGTGACCGAACTGAGCGCCCTGCCGTACGAGAATGCGCAGGCCTACCTGAACCTCGCCCAAGCGTTCGCTGCGTCGGGAGACGCGACGCGTGCAGCCCGGTATCGTGAGAGCACTCGACGGATTGCCAAGGCACGAGGGTTCTTCGAGCTGATGCATGCGATACAGCCGGAGAAGTTCGAGGTGGCGGTCGGGACGACAAGTCCGCTCGAACTCACCCCGGCATCTCGCGATGTCATAACGTCGCTCTCGCAGCTGGAACCGGAGAGCGACGTCGTTGCGCTTGTTACGACTCGGTAGCCGGGACCACCGACGCATTCGGATTCACGAAGTCCGCGTTCGGATTTACGAAGTCGGCGTTCGGGTTGACGAAGTCGGCGTTCGGGTTGACGAAGTCGCGGGACGAACATGAGTCACCCTTCCTGCACGCACTCTGCGCCGGGCCAAACGGACTTGCGGAGCAGGCGGCAAGCGTAGCGGCGGAAATGGCGAGGAGGGCAAAGCGGACTGAGCGGCGCATGGTGTGGCTCCGGGGTGGGGTCGGTGTTCCGTGCACGAGAATACTTGCTCTTGGATGGCTCCGACGCCTACATCGTATGTGAAGTCCCCATACACGGTGTAACCTGCTCGCGAGAAAAGTGAATGAACGTTGCCGCACTGGTCTGGGAACCGATGGGGCGCGCGCGGTTGCAGGAGGCGCTGCGAGGTCAGGCCTCACTGAGATTCTGTGAGCGGCAGGACGAGCTGATGGCGCTCGTGACGAACGATTTCGTCAGCGTCGTGGTGGTTGATGTTCGGGATCGAGCTTCAACGTCGACTCTCTCGACGGTCCGAAGGATTAGAGCCGGTTATCCTAGCGTGCCGATCGTGCTGTATTGTGGCCTTGGCCCCGACACGTCGCGCGAAGTGCTCGAGTTCGCACGCGCCGGCGTCAACGATCTGGTCATTCGTGGCGTCGATGACCTTCGACTTCCGCTGCGCTCGGCGATAACGACCGCGCAGGATCATCATTCGGCCAAGAGCATTCTGAAGGAGCTGGAGAGTGTGGTTCCCGCGTCGGTGCTTCCGATCATACAGTACTGCCTGGAGAATGGACGCCGCGCCCTCACCGTTACGCAGGTTGCGGCAGCGATGGGTGTCCACCGCAAGACCCTGGTCGATCGCCTGTCTGCTGCGGGGTTACCGTCGCCCAGCGCGGTGATTTCCTGGTGCCGCCTCATGGTTGCCGCGCGCCTGCTCGAGGATCCGGGCCGCTCGATCGAACAGGTGGCGCTGGTGCTCGATTTCCCGTCAGGCGCATCGATGCGCAACATGGTCAAGCGATATACGGGCCTTCGGCCGGCTGAAGTGCGTGAGAATGGCGGCATGCGCTGCGTCGTGCACGCGTTCAAGCGGGAGATCGGTGCGATTGGCGCCGGCGGGTCGCGGCCACAGGGGTAGTCAAGGGCCGGTGGCTGCGTCGTGGGCGCTGGTCACGCGAACCACACCATCCGCATCCAGCTCTATCATGTACAGATCTTCAGGCGTCATCGTCTTGAGGATTTCAGCGACGATGAAATTGTGAGCGTGACCGCCACCCGCTGGTGACTTGTTGCAGGTGCATGCCATTCGCTGTACTGTGCCGCCGTCCAGCGCGTGGCCCACGATAAGCGGGAAATGCTCGCCAAGTCTCGAGAGGCGTTCCGCCGTTGCGTCGGACACCTCCAGCCGACCATCGATCGGCGTCTTCCGCGATGCGGCGCGGATCTCCAGAAGCGCGTTCATCGGATCCGCTTTCCACCCTTGATTACCACGCGCACGTCTCGCATCGCAGTCATGTCCACGAGTGGATCGCCGCGGACGAGGATGATGTCCGCGAACCGCCCGGGAGCCAGCACCCCAATGCGGTCCTCGGCGCGCAGGAAGCGAGCGGGCCAGAGTGTCGCCGCCTGAATCGTCTCCATCGGCGACACACCCATCTCCACGAACTTCACCATCTCGCGCCAGGTTGCATCGCTGTGGAACATCGCAGGAATGCCGGCATCGGTGCCGATAATCAAGCGGACCCCCGTCTCCCGCAGTTCACGGAACTTCTTTGGGAGCAGCGGGATCCGCGATGGAAAGAGGGCATAGTACGGCAACTGCGGTATGTGAGCGAGCGACGTCCGTATTTCGCTGGCCATCTCGGCCGGCATGCCTTCCTGCCACGCCGGATCGTCGAGGCGTTCGGGGAACACCGTTCCCGATTCGTAGAGAGTAAAGAGCGGTGACACGGTCGGCGTCCAGAACAGGGCCGAGTTCCGCTCGCGTAGCTTCTGGAGCACGTCTTCGGCATATCCTGGCGCGGTGCCCAGTCCCGTGTGCTCGAAATCGTCCACGCCGTGTTTCAGGCCTGCGCGAATCTCGTCCATGCGATGTGCATGGGCTACGACAGACTTTCCGTTCCGGTGCGCAGTTTCGACTACCGCCGCGACCTCGGCGTCCGTCATTTGATCCTGATCGATCAGCTTGATGACATCCACGCCGGCATCGACGAGTCGTTGCACCTTCTGGCGCGCGTCGTCGGCTCCGTTCACGCCCCAGCGGAAGTCACGCTCGTACTCCTCGTACGGCGCATGCTGAATGAACGGTCCGGACACGAAGAGGCGCGGCCCCGGGATCGCACCCTCGGCTATCCGGCGCTTCACCGACAGGATGTCGTCGAGGCGCGAACCAAGGTCTCGTGCGCTGGTGACGCCGGCCATGAGGAGTTGGCGAGCCGCGATAGGCATGACGAGATCGGCATCGCGCTTCCCATAGAGATCGTCCCATCGCTTGTAGTCGCCGTGTCCGAGGATGTGCAGGTGCACGTGCATGTCGATGAGCCCGGGCATGACCGTCATGCCATTGGCGTCGACGACCGGTGTGCCAGCTGGTACAGCGACCTCCTTCTCGCGCCCGACTGCAACGATCCGATCGCCTGAGACGAGGATGACCCCGTTGTCGATCGGCACGCCGCCATATCCGTCGACGATGCGCCCGCCGACAATCGCCATCGTGGGCCGCGCGCCCTGAGCGCGAAGTCCGGTGGGTCCAAGTGCGAGCAGAATGCCCAGCAGAAGCGACCGTCGTGTCATGAGACTGTTTCAGCGTGTGGAGGGGGGATGAACTGGAGGGCTTCGACCGCCAACCGCTCGAAGTCGATCACGACGTCGCGCGCGGACATTATGGAGGAAATGCCTGAAACGGACCGCCCGGCCTGCCAGTAGCCACGTGACGCGTCGCCGCCATGGAGTGATAGGCGGAGCGATGCGAGCGATCGCACGCCGTACCATGTCCGCATCAGCTTCCGGGTTCGACGACCACGGAACAGCCACCGTGAGATCGGACCAATTCGGGTGCCGATCCGCTCGACGAGCGGAGTCCGAATGACGGCGATCGGAACTCCGGTGAGTCGCTCGGTCATCACGATATCCTCTTCCGCCGCATCGACAATGGCCTGCTTGTATTGCGCGTGGGCGTCGCACTCGGTCGTGGCGATGAATCGCGTGCCCATCTGGACGCCTGCGTAGCCCATTGCGATCGCAACCGCGAAGTCGTGGGCAGTACCCACTCCGCCAGCACAAACCAATGGCAGTTCGAACGGCGCCAGTTCGTCCAGTAGCGCCTCTGCTGATCGCTGTCCCGCGTGCCCGCCTGCACGCGCGTTCACGGCGATCAGGCCCTTCACCCCGGCATCGGCGGCCTTTCGTGCCCACTTGGCCTCCGTGACGTCGTGATAGACGACGCCTCCGGACGGCGAAACCAGATCGACCACCCACCGCGGGTTCCCAAGCGACGTGACGAAGAATCTGATGCCCTCTTCGACTGCGATCTCGACCCATCGCACCATGCGCTGGTGGTAGACGCGCGAACTGGATTCGATCAATGCATTCATGCCGATCGGCGCGTCGCCGGTGATCGCCCTGACGGCTCGGATGCCTTCCCGGAAATCGCGACCGTGGACGTAAGTGAGCGTTACTGGCTGGACGATGCCCAGCGCACCAGCGGCCGAAACGGCGCCGACAAGTTCCGGATTGCTGCACGGATACATGGCGCCGCAAAGGATCGGGACGCGAATACCGGCGTCACGAGTGAGCGCAGAGGAAATTACGCCATCGTGGCCACTGGCGCTGTCAGACATGCCTTCCCTCCGTTAGCATCTCGACGGATGGCGCAGTGTGCTCCGGGCCGATGCGCCAACAGACGGTTGCAGTCGCGACGACGTCTCCCGATCCGTCACGGACCGCGGCGTGCAGTTCCAGCTCGAACGACTCGTCGACAGGCGGAAGCGACACGGTGGATTCGGCAATGAGCCGACCGCGCGCCTTCTTCACGTACTGGATCGTCAGGCCGGTCACGATGCCGCGCACGCCCTTCGGGAGTGCCGTCAGCATCGCCAGGCCGCTCACGAGTTCGGCCAGGTTCGCCAGCGCCACGGCGTGAATCGAGTCCAGGTGGTTGCGCACCTTGCGACGATCGCGAAGCGACGACCGGGCGTAGCCCGGCCGAAGATCTTCGATCAGCGCGCCGATCGACCCCGTATACGGAACCATGCGGCCCAGCAGACGGCTGAAAAGCCACTTCCCGCCGGGCTTGCCGGCGAGCGCCGCCCACAGGGAAAGCAGACGTGGACCCGTTGCGTTGGCCATGACGTCGGAGTCGGAGGGAACGCCGTTGAAGCTATCCCCCGGGGCACGCGGGCGCGAGCATCCCGCTCACAGGTGTCGCAGAAACCGCTGCGGGTCCGCGAGGAAGTCCCTCGTTAGGTTCACGTGCTCCAGGTCGCCGTAGTCGACCAAGGCGGCTGGCTGCCGGTCGAATGAAACGATCGTGGCCCTGGGATACGCCAACAGTAGAGGAGAATGCGTGGCGATGATGAACTGCGACTGCTGCGCGACCATGTCATTTAGCAGGGAAATGAGGGCCAACTGACTTTGCGGCGACAGTGGCGCCTCCGGTTCGTCGAGCAGATAAAGGCCGCCCGGCACGAAACGCGACTGGAAAAGCCGGAGAAAGCTCTGCCCATGGGAGTTCGTGTCGAGGTCGACGCCATAGCGACGCTCCATGTCTGCCAGCGAGGCCGCCGCAGGCCCCGACGCAAGACCTCTGGCCCACGCCGACCGGTCTGCGTACTCGACGTCGATTTCTCGCAACCGTCGCTCGAACTCGACGCGAGCCCGGGAGAGTTCCTTCGCGAAACCGAAGAAGTCCTCGGCACGAAGGAAGAAGCCCTTCCGCGTGCGGTGCGTCCAACTCAAGCGCAGCCGTCTGGCGAACGTTCGCTGTGCCTCCAGCGTCGCGTCGCTGTCGAGTGATGCCGAGCCTATTGCGGGCAGCGCGGCCGCCAGTGCGATCGACTCGAGCAACGTCGACTTTCCTGATCCGTTCTCACCGACGAAGAACGTCACCGGCGTCGCGAACTCGAGCGTCTTCAACTGCCGGATGGATGGTACGGAGAAGGGAAACGCGACATCCTCCGCCGCAGGTGGCGCCTTGTAGCCGAGCGTGCGGAGGTGGATCACGCGATCACGGGGGAGAAGGTCGTCCTTGGGACATAGCTGCGGCGATGAAGGGGCTTCCCGAAGCACCACAGATGCTGCGTAATTTGACATTGTCGCGCAGGACGTATCCACTGTCAGCCTTGACCCCCCATGATCTGCAGGAAGGTCGTATTCGCCGCCGCGTTCGCGCCGCTTGGAACCCTGATGGCGCAGGGACGCGCGTTCACCCCCGCTGACTGGTATCGCATCACGACTGTGGGCAATCCGGCCATGTCGCCCGACGGAAAGCAGGTTGCCTTCACGGTGACGACGGTTCGGGAATCCGAGAACAAGCGACACTCGGAGGTATGGGTGGTGAATGCCAGTGGCGGTACGCCGCGGCGCTTCACGTCACCCGGTGTCGAAAGCTCCAACCCCCGCTGGTCGCCTGACGGGAAGTACCTCCTCTTCAGTTCGACGCGGCCGGGATCGCGTGCGCGTACATGGGGTGTGCGCATGGACGAACCCGGGGGAGAGGCTGAGGAGGTCGATGCGTATCCCGCGGGATCGATGCCGGCGGACAAGCGCTTCGTGGTGTGGAGTGACACTGTCACACCGGACACAACGCAGAAGGGTGCCGACCGGTTCGCCGCCATGCCGGTAATGGCGCGCCCACCATTCGGAGCGATCACGCAGCCGCTGGACCCCAAACGATTCGACGGTCGCCACATCACGGACATGCGTTTCAAGGCGAATGGTCCGGGTTACATCCCTTCGCCTCGGGAACGACGGGTATACCGGCCAGCGCAGCTCTGGATGCGAGCATTCGACGGCTCGGAAAAGCGCCTGCTGGATTCCACCGCGTATTCGCGGCGATCTCCAGTCGTTTCACCTGATGGGAAGTGGATTGCATTCGTTGCCGACGCATCGCTGCGCCCGGACTCGGTGGTCGAGGCGGAACGCGACTCGATCGCCAAGCTGCCGTATGACGCGAAACGGGATGAGCAACCACGGAACGACGTGGACATCTTCGTCGTGGCGGCGACTGGAGGATCACCGCGGCGTCTCACGAGCGCGAATGGGAGCGAGCGCGACATCGTATGGTCGCCGGATGGCGCGCGTATCGCATACCTGAGCGCTCCGACGCGAGTCGCGTCGACACGGATTTACTCGATCGACGCCAATGGCGGCGCTCCGGAGAACATCCTCGGCGCTTGGCCGTACGAACCTGACAACATGGACTGGCTTCCGGACGGAACGATCGCCTTCTCCGCATCGATCGGTGGCCGATCGGCCTGGCTACGACTGGATCCGGGAATGAAGCAGGTGCGCGAAGCGATCGGTGGTCGGCGTCAGGCACGCGGTTTCTCGTTCGACGAGGCAGCACGTCGCGTCGCGTATGTCTCGACCAGCATGACTCAGCCCACGGAGCTATTCGCAGCCAACATCGACGGGAGCGGCGAGGTGAAGCTGACGGGATTCAACGATGCCTTGAACAAGGAGATCGCGTGGTCTGACGCCGAGCGTTTCACGTACAAGAGCGTTGGCGGGTTGGAGATCGAAGCCTGGCTCATGAAGCCATTCGGCTACGAGGCGGGCAAGAAGTACCCAATGGTGCTCTACATCCACGGCGGACCGCACAGCGCGTATGGCGAGAACTGGTTCGACGAGTTCCAGAACCTTGCCAGCGCTGGTATGTGGGTGTTGTTCACGAACCCGCGAGGATCGTCGGGCTACGGCGGCGCGTTCACTTACGCAACGCGAGGACGCTGGTTTGCCGAGGATTACCAGGATCTGATGAAAGGCGTGGACATCGTCGCGCGGCGACCGGACGTCGACTCCACACGAATGGGCGTAACCGGCGGTTCGTACGGTGGAGTGATGACGGCTTGGGTGACCGCCAAGACCAATCGATTCAAGGCCGCGCAGACGGACCGCATGATCTCGAACTGGTGGTCCTGGTACGGATCGAGCGACGCCCAGGGTCTCACAGAGTTCGAGTTTTTCGGGAAGCCGTGGGACAACCCCGCGATGTACGATTCGCTCTCCCCCATTCGATACATCCGTCGTGTCCGGACTCCTACCCTCATGGTGCAATCCGAGGAGGACTTCCGCACGCCAATGACGGACGCCGAGCAGTGGTTCATCGGCCTCAAGAAGCAGGGCACGCCTGTGGAGCTGGTGCGGTATCCGCGATCGACGCACGACCTTTCGCGTACTGGCGAACCCTGGCTGCTCGTGGACCGGCTGGGACGATTGCGCCAGTGGTTCGATCATTGGCTCAAGGCTGACGGACGTGCGGCCACGAGCAGCAGCGGGAGCGCGCGCTGACGGGTCGCTTCGCTGATCGATCGTGAGCGGTGTCGTCGTCGCGCTGCTGGTCGCGCAGTCGACGGCCTTGCTCGTGCTCCTGGCGCGGCTGCTTCCGGGCTATCGTCGCACGCCTCCGGTAGCGCCGCTGCCTGACGGTATAGCGGATACGTCGGTGACGGTTTTGGTGCCGTCACTCGACGAGGCACGGCGCATTGGCAAGTGTCTCGATGGCCTGGTCAGGCAGGGCCTGCCCATGACCGAGGCGATCGTCGTCGACAGCCGCTCGACAGATGGTACCCAGGCGATCGTTTCCGCATACGCCGCCCGTGACTCGCGCATCCGCCTGGCAACCGACCTGCCACTCCCGGATGGGTGGGTGGGGAAGGTCTGGGCGCTGCAATACGGGTTGTCGCTGGCGACCGGTGAGTGGGTGTTGGGCATGGATGCGGACACCGAGGCGGAGCCGGGGTTGGTTGCCGCGGTCGTGAACGCGGCGCGATCGCGCGGGCTGGATGTCGTTTCGTTCTCGCCGCTCTTCGACGGGCAGTCGAACGGCGAGCGGTGGTTGCAGCCCTCGATGTTGATTACGCTCGTTTACCGCTTCGGTGCACCTGACGAGCATGCCCGTGCGGATCGCGTCATGGCCAATGGACAGTGCTTCCTCGCCCGTCGAGCCGTGCTGCTCAGGCACGGGGGGTACGAGCTGGCGAGGCGATCGTTCGCAGACGACGTGTCGCTGGCGCGGGCGCTGGCATTGCGTGGAGAACGCGTCGGCTTTCTCGACGGACGCCGGCTCTATCGTGTGCGGTCATACGAATCCGCTCGTGAGATGTGGCGTGAATGGGGCCGTTCGTTCGATCTGACGGATGCTGCGCGGGCTGGTAGTCAGCTGTGGGATGTATTGCTGATCGTCCTCACCCAGGGGCTTCCGGTCCCGGTCCTGTCGGCATGGTTGCTACTGACGGGCGGGACGGCGGCTGCCGGTGTGTTCGGCGCCTGGATCTGGCTCAATCTCGCATTGCTCGTCGTCCGGTTGCTGCTGTCCTTCGCGATTGCCGGAACGTTCGCAAGGCGTGGAGCGGCATTCTGGCTATCCCCCCTCAGCGATCCGCTGGCGGCCGTTCGGTTGGTCCTGTCCAGCCTCAGACGACCGCGGCAGTGGCGCGGTCGGACGTACAGCACGTAGCAGTCAGGGAGAGCCGCGTGCAGGAGTGTCCAGTGGATTGTCAACGGACGCCGCACCATGCGCTCCAGTCAATCCTCGGCGTGGTAGCCGGGCAAAGGGATGCGAACGGTGCACTCACTCGTATCGAATGTCGCCGGCATGAACACTTTGCTGCGTCGAACACACGTCGTGCTCGGTTTCTGCGTACTGGCGGTCGGCTGTTCCGATCCCACGTCGTCCCAGGGCCCGCCGCCGGTCATCAACTCGCTCCCACGGCAGCTGACGCCGTCCGAACAGGCGATCGCCGCGTCGAGCAATGGCTTCGCGTTTTCCCTGTTGCGCGCGGTCAATGCCACGATGCCGGACAGCAACGTCTTCATCTCCCCTCTGAGTGCCTCGATGGCGCTTGCCATGGCGATGAACGGAGCCAACGGCGGGACCTACGATGAGATGCGCTCGACGTTGGGTCTGGAGCCGCGGCCGTTGGCCGATCTGAATGCGGGGTACCGGGCGCTGATTGCCTTGCTGCGCGGCCTGGATGCGACTGTGGACTTCCGCATCGCGAACGCGGTGTGGTATCGCGACACGTTCGGGCCATCCGTTGCACCAACTTTTCTGGCAGACACGAAGACGTTCTTCGATGCGCGGGCGGCGGGGCTCGACTTCGCTGGGCCGGAAGCGCTCGGCACGATCAACGCGTGGGTCAAGGAGAGTACGGGAGGAAAGATCGCGAAGATCCTCGACGAGATTTCGCCGGATGACATGATGTTTCTCATGAACGCGATCTACTTCAAGGGCGCATGGCGCGTCCCGTTCGACCCGCGGAAGACCGCCGACGCCACGTTCACGACGCATCGGGGGACGCTGGTGCGGGTACCGATGATGACGCGACAGGGTGGATTCCGGTCTCGGTCCGATTCGGACGGCCTGACAGTGGAGTTGTCCTACGGAGGCGATGCTTTCGTGATGACGATCCTCCTGCCGGCGGAAGGAGTCGACATCAATGCATTTGTCGGGGACCTGACGGCGAGCCGCTGGACCGCGGCGACGACGGGCCTGGCCGAGTCGTCGTTCGATCTGTATCTCCCGAAGTTCAAGCTGGAGCGATCCGCGGAGATGATCTCGCCTCTCAAGGCACTCGGTATGCGCCAGGCCTTTGTTCCGGAAGGCGCGGACTTCACGCGCCTCTCGCCCAGTCTCGGCCGTCAGCTCTACATCAACGCCGTGCGACAGAAGACGTATGTCGACGTGAACGAAGAGGGCACGGAGGCGGCAGCGGTTACCTCCGTCGGCGTTGGCATAACCTCGCTGCCGCCGTCGATACGACTCGATCGCCCTTTCGTCTTCGCGATCCGCGAACGGCTGTCCGGCTCCGTTCTGTTCATCGGGAAGATCGTGCAGCCGGGAAAAGCGTAGCGGCGCCCGCGTCCGCGGCGCCATCGGCTACAACGCCTTCACCTCCGTGATCAGCGTCGACAGGCTCTTCTTGGCGTCGCCGAACAGCATCGAGCATCGCGCGTCGTAGAACAATTCGTTCTCGATGCCGGCGAAGCCGGCCGCCATGCTGCGCTTCATGACGATGACGCTTTTCGCTCTGTCCGCGTCGAGGATTGGCATTCCGTAGATCGGGCTCGCCGTATCGTGGCGCGCGGCGGGATTCACCACATCGTTGGCGCCAATGACGAGCGCGACATCGGCGTTCGGGAACTCGTGGTTGATCTCCTCCATGTCCAGCAACTTCTCATACGGCAGATTGGCTTCCGCGAGCAGGACGTTCATATGTCCCGGCATGCGTCCGGCCACCGGATGGATCGCGAACTTGACCTCGCCACCCTTCTTCTCGATCAGTTCCGCGAGTTCGCGAACCTGATGCTGCGCTTGTGCTACGGCCAAGCCATATCCGGGAATGACGATAACGAGCTTCGCGAACGCCAGTTGCACTGCCGCGTCTTCCGCGGTGATGCTCTTGACTGTCAGGCCCTCGGACGAGCGGCCCGCGGATGCGGTTTGAGCCGAACCGAAGGCGCCGAACAACACGTTGGCGAACGATCGGTTCATCGCTTTCGACATGAGGATCGAGAGGATGAAACCGCCAGCGCCTTCCAGGGCGCCCGCAATGATCAGGACGTTGTTGCCGATGGCAAACCCGGTGGCGCTGGCAGCCAGTCCGGCGTACGAATTGAGCAGGGAGATGACGACCGGCATATCGCCGCCACCGATCGGCAGCACCAACGAAATACCCAGGAAGAGCGCAAGCCCGACGATCGTATAGAATGCCCAACTCGTTTCCGGGGCGACGATCAGCACGACGAAGGCGCCGATGGCGCCGAGTGCGATGAGACCGTTGAAAACGTTCTGACCCTTGAACGTGATCGGGCGTCCGGTAATCAACTCCTGCAGCTTCCCGAAGGCCATGAACGATCCCGTGATCGTCAGGGCACCGAAAAGCACCTCGAATCCCAGAGCGGCTCCCAACGCGCGTGTGATGGTTGGCGCGGACCCATCGGATGCGCCGGTGAGGTGCTGGTATTCCACTACGCCGACGAGTGTGGCCGCGATAGCGCCGAAAGCGTGCGAGAACGCGATGAACTGGGGCATCGCCGTCATCGGCACCTTCATCGCCATCGGATAGCCGAACGCGGCGCCGATCGCGAGGCCGGCCAGGATCCACGAGTACGTCAGAATCCCCTGGTGCAGCAGAGCGCCGACGACGGCGAGCAGCATCCCAGCAGCCGCCTGCTGCATGCCCAAGCGGGCCTGGTCGGGTCTGGTAAGCGCTCGCAATCCGAGGATGAACAGGACGGACGCAGCAAGGTAGCTCAACTGCACGATCAGTTCGCGACCCGACGTCGTCCCCGCAGATCCTTCCTGGAGGAGGGCGAGAGCCGGTAGCAATCCCTCGCTCATCACGCTCCTCCCTTCGTGGCAGCGTCAGCGGGCTTCTTCTTCCCGAACATCGCCAGCATGCGGTCCGTGATCAGGAATCCCGCGACGACGTTCGTCGCAGCGCAGATCACGGCAATGAAGCCGAGTATCGTGGATAGTCGGCCGTACTGCCCGCCAGCGGCGACGATCGCACCCACGAGCGAGATCCCCGAGATGGCGTTGGTCGCCGACATCAGCGGCGTGTGCAGCAGCGACGGGACGCGCAGGATGATGATGAACCCGACGAATCCCGCGAGGATGAACACGTAGAGCTGGAAGATCGTCGTGAGATCCACGGAGAGGAGAGGCTGAAGGGAGGGTGGGATGGGCCGCGGTGGGCCTGGCGGGAGAATGGCCGCGCTAGGCGGCGACAGGCGCAGTCGTGACCAGCATCGCCCCGGTGATCTCGTCCTTCGGGTCGACGGCGAGCACGCCCTCCTTGCTGATGAGGTGCGACAGGAGAGTGAAGACGTTCTTCGAGAACATCAGACTGGCGTGATAGGGCATCGACGACGGCAGATTCGACGCGCCGATGATCGCTACACCGCGGTGGTCGATCGTGTCACCCGGCTTCGTCAGCTCGCAGTTGCCGCCCGAATCGGCGGCAAGATCGACGATCACGGCACCGGGACGCATCGACTCGACCATCGCGCGCGTGACCAGGCGCGGTGCCGCCCGACCCGGGATCTGTGCCGTGGTGATGACCACGTCCTGATCCTTGAGGTGGGCGGCCATTGCCTCGGTGGTCGCCCTGCGTTCGTCCTCCGTCTGTTCGCGCGCGTAGCCTCCCTTGACCTCGGCGTCGCTCGACGGCTTGGGACCCACGAACGTCGCACCTAACGAGAGCACCTGTTCCGCCGCTGCGGCACGGATGTCGAACCCGGAAACGATTGCACCAAGCCGGCGTGCCGTGGCGATCGCCTGGAGCCCGGCTACACCGGCGCCAAGCACGAACGCTTTCGCCGGGGGGATGTTTCCTGCCGCTGTCGTCAGCATCGGAAAGAGCCGTGGAGATTGGGCCGCCGCCAGCAGCACCGCCTTGTAGCCGGCGATGGTCGCCTGGGACGACAAAATGTCCATCGACTGCGCCCGCGTGATGCGCGGTACACGCTCCAGGCTCAGCGCCCGAATACCGCGTGACGAAAGCGCCTCCAGCAGCGCCGCCTGCTCGCCAGGCTGCAGCAACGATATCAGGAGCCCCCCGTCGCCCAGCAGCGATGCTTCGCCAAGTGTCGGCGTCTGAACCTTGGTGACGATCTCCGCACCGAAAGCGCCGGTGGTATCCGTCAGCGTCGCCCCCGCCGCCTCGTACGTCGCGTCAGGCATGTACGCGGCCTGTCCAGCTCCGCGCTCCACCAGCAGTTCGTGTCCGGCCTTGACCAGGCGTGCTGCGACATCAGGCGACAACGCCACGCGGCGCTCGCCGGCGACCGATTCCTTGGGAACTCCAATACGCATGACGAATGGGCGCGGGGAGAAAATCCGGCAGGAGTTTGTCGTGATGCACGACTTGTGGCAAGGGAGAAATCCCTCTCTGCCTGTACGCCGAGCGTGCACATTCCCGGGAAGTTGCACGACCTTTCATGGTGACGATCACAGCGAAAGAGCTTGAACTGGCAATCGTGAGCCGGCAACGGATGCGCTCGGCCACAACTTCGGAAGGCGACACGGATCGTGGCAGGCACGGCACCGGACGTGCATGACACTGCGCGATTCTCGTCCCGAACGACCGACCTGCGCGTGCCGCGTGATCGAGGATCCCTTTTCGGCGCTCGGCATGGCCGCTGCGACGAGCGAAACCGAGGCGCTGTCGATTTCCTCGCACGTCGCCGAGGCATGGGCCAACCTCGCGTTAGGTGTTCCCGTGACGCCCCAAAGGGACCTGTCGGGATTCCGTGCTTCCTCCATCCCTGAGGCAGCACACGTGACTTCGGAAAAGTGCCGCCGTTCTTGTCCGTCTGCCGGATCTGCCCCTACGGCCGATACAGAACGCTGAGGAACGCGCGAACGCGGTGCTCGTATGGCACGTCGAGTGCGTAGCTGAGGCCCGCGCGTGCCCGCACTGCTGGCAAGCTCGCGTATCCCAGTGACGGAACGGAGAGCTCGCGCTCGATGCTCGCGATACGGGTCCACGCCGATCGAACATCGCCAGCCGAAAGCCATGTCATCGTCGGCTCGACGACCTGCCCCGCCAGCGTCGCGCGAATGAGCGCCACGCGCTGGCCCGATGCGTACCCGATCGGGACGCCAGGAAGCGGAATCTGCGACGTTGCATACGGTGCATCGGCGAAGGGAGACGACGACCCGCCAACCAGGAACCGCTCGAACGATCGGCCATCGGTCGGCGCGGCAGGCGGCGTCACATGTCCGCTGAGGCCGCCGATGCGCACTGACACGCCCGGCAGCATCCAGGTGGCCGTCGCTTGTGTCATACCCGATGTCCACGCACTGCCGGCCGTGCGGCCGCCACCCAAACTCTGCGCTGCCGTCAGATTCAACGTCGTCGTCCCCAGAGCTCGGGTGAGGCGAACTGCGACATCGCCCAGAACCAGCTGTCGCTTCGCACCGTCGGGCCGTCCGCCATCGATTCGGCTCGCAGCACCGCCGGCAGACAGGCGGATACCCCAGTACGCATTGTCGCGCGCATACGAGACTGCGACGCCAGCTCCCGTCGATGCGGCGTCCACGGAATCGGCCGAGTCCAGCCATGCGGCGTTGGACGACGCAAGACGCTGGGTACTCCAGGCCGATCCCGACAGGTGCACGTCGAGCCCACGGAAGGTCGCGGCCATCGAGGCGCCGCGCCATGCACGCTCCGTACCGATCCCTCCCACCGCGACTACTCCAAGGCGACCGATTGGGTCGGTATTGGTGGCGTTGAGTGTCGCCGTGGCGCCGTCCGCATCGGCGATCACGCCGGGAAGGATCCGCCACCTCCGTGGCCCGACACCGTATGCGAATGGGCCATTCACCGATCCGGATGCGAATGTCGGTCGATCTTCGGCGGCAGGAGGCACAACCGGCGCATGCCGTGCATCCAGTACTGCTGGGGCATAGTCGGAGACTGGATCGATCGACAACCGTCTGAGGTCGTAACCGCGAGCGTGCACCGTCAGGAAGTACACGCGTCCATCTGCCGGACTCACCTCTGGAGCAAGCGCGGCGCCCGTCAGGCGCGTCAAGGTGCGGGGAGCGCCGCCGTCAACGGACAGCAGCTCGATGTTGGGGATTCCGCCTCGTTCCGAGATCACGATCAGGCCACGTCCGTCGGGCGTGAATACCGGCGAGTGCCGATCGGCGCCGTCCGCCGGAGCGATTGGATGCACGGTCCCGCTGTCCATCGATATGATTGCGATGGCCCAGCGTCCTTCGCGCTGTACGCTGGCAGCAACGCTGCGGCCGTCCGGCGAGACCCGCGGCCGATTCCAGACGACGTCTGGAGAGCCCGAGACGAGCGTGCGAACGGCGCCGTTCGAAACGTCGACGACAACCACGCTGCAGACGCCATTCAGGCACTGGATTCCGACGGCCGACCTGCCGTCGGGACTTGGATCCGCGCTCCGAATCGCGGCACCGCTGGTGATACGGCTCATACGGCCCGTGGCGTAGTTCCACACGAAAAGATCGGGACGGACCGCGCCGTCACCCGTGGGCACATCCCGGACAACGAGCAACCGCTTTCCGTCTGCGAAGAACCGGGGAGACTCTGGTGAGCGCCCGAGAGTGGCGCGGAGCGTGGCGATGGGATGACGCGCCGGAGGGAAAGAGTCGATTGCCGGCACGTCGAGCGAGTCGCGCGCGAGGAGCAGGGCGCGTCGGTGTGCTACCGCCGAGTCTGGTGCCGGGTCTGCCTGCCAGACCTCGATGCGCGAAGGCTTGCCACGAGCGCCGATCGAAAGCGCGACCAGCTTCCCGTCGCGCGAGACCGCTGGTCCTCCGACGGCCCAGCGATAATGCTGAACCAGATCGCCGGCATGGATGCCCAGGTTTCCAAGCTGACGGGCGACGTCCAGCGACTGCGCCATGACGTGCACGGCGAAGCGGCCGTACAGTTCATCCGGGTAGGCGCCGAACACGCCGCGGAACGCCTCACCGAAAGAGCGGCCTTGGCGCGCGCTCATCCGTCGCCAGAGTTGCGGCAGGCTGGAATCGCCTTTCTGCTCGACCAGCCACTCGATGAACGCGGAACCGACCAGGTACCGCATCGATCCACTCAGGAACGGCCCAGTATTGTTGACTTGCTCGTACGTTGGAAGCTTTCCGTCCAGTGCCCAGGTGCGCAGAACGGCCGCGCGTCCTGCGCTTGCCGGGCGACCGCTTCCCGTCAGCCGTCCCTCGATCCACGTTGCATAGCCTTCGACTACCCAAGCCGGTGAGCGTCTGGCGACCGGACCGATTCGCGTGGGAAGAAATCGCCACACGAACGATTCGAAGGGGTTTCGTGTTGGAATCGTCAGGTGCGCGATGTGGCCGTACTCGTGCACCGCCAGCATCTCTCCCCAGCCACGATTGTCTCCGAAGGTCAGGCCGGGCGAGGGCGGTGTCGGCCAGAAGAACACGACTGGTCCCTCCAGGAATGGCAGCGCAAATCCGTTGGCAACGTTGGACGGGTCTTCGACGACCACCGTGACTCGAGCGGCGGGAGCGTTGCCGACGAGTGCGTTGACGGCCGCAGCGACGCTCTCCATGCGTTGGGCGACCGGCTCCGCCCAGTTCCGCATTTCCCTGGGGAAATGGATGTCGAAGTGCGCGGTAGCGATCGACTCCCATGCACGCTCGGGCCTAGGCAGCGATTGTGCGTTCGCCGGCGTCGCCACCAGGCCCCCTACGGCAACGCACGCCACGACAATTCGCCGCACGGTTGCGTAGCGGGCGCGCGCTCGATGGTGCATCATGCCTAACAAAAAGGGACGATGGCGATTGCCACGTCCCAGTTGTCTAGCCAAGTGCAGTCGGGCGTCAGGAAGTGGATGTGGCCTTGCGTCGCTGGAAGGCGTCCTGAATCCACGTCAGGGGAATCAGAAAAAGCGGTACGAGCATATGACCGAGGAGCAGGTTGATCCAGATCAGCGCCAGGTAGAAAGCGCCCAAGCCCAAGCCTGCGATCAGGGTCCCGAATGGTCCGTGAGTTTCCACGACAGTCCTCGCTGCCAGCGTGAGCGTATGTGCGCCGAAGAATATGGTCACTGCGCCTGCGTGCAGCCAGTGCCTGTCGTATCCGCTTCCGCGAGTCGATCGCGTAAGTTTCGCCATGCGAGGTTGCCGCATTGTTTCCGTGCTGGAGCGAAAGGTCGCCGTTACACTGGATGGAGAGTCGCACGTCGTACTCGCTGTCTCGGGTGGACTGGATTCGATGTCGCTCATGCATGCAGCTGCCAAGGTCAGGCGCCCCCGAGCCGAGGTCGTAGTTGCGACCTTTGACCATGGGACCGGGCAGCACGCGAAGGACGCACTGCAGCTGGTAACGCAGACGGCCCGCGCTCTTGGCTTTCCGGTGCGGAACGGGCGGTCAACGGATACGATCCCGCACAACGAAACGAGCTGGCGAAGGGCTCGATGGGAGTTCCTGAGAAGCGTCGCCGCGGCCGACAGTGCACGGATCGTGACCGCGCACACGCAGGATGACCATGTGGAGACCGTGGTCATGCGGCTTCTTCGCGGCGCCGAGGCACGTGGTCTTGCGGCGCTTCTCGCCGACTCGGACGTCGCTCGGCCGCTCCTGTGCTTCACGCGCGAGCAGTTGCGCGAGTACGCGAGCTGCCGGCTGGTTCCCTGGATCGAGGATCCCGCCAATTCGGACCTTCGTTTCTCCCGAAATAGGGTCAGACACGAAATCCTGCCGGCGCTGACAGATGCCAATCCCCAGCTTCGACGTCAACTTCTGCGTCTGTCGGTTCGTGCTGCCCGGTTGCGTCGTCGTGTGGAAGCGATGGCGATCGAGCTTGCCGAGCGAACGTCCATTGGTGGCGCCGTGACTGTACGGGCTGAGCTGCTGGACTCGATGAGTAGCGAGCAACTGGCTCTCATGTGGCCGGCCCTGCTTGCGCGGTGCGGTGCCGTGGCCGATCGACGCGGTATCGTCAGACTGACCGAGTGGACGCCTGGAGCTCGTTCCGGTGGTCGCATCCAGGTCAGCGGCGGTTTCGAGGTGCTGCGCCTTCGGGATCGGTTCATGATGCGTCGAGTCAGGACGCTGTTCCCGGGGAATCGCGCGCTGGCTCCATCGGGCGTGACATCGGTTGGAGGATGGAGGTTTTATCCCGTTGAATTGACTAATATTAGGGAACTGGAGTTGATGTCGAATCCGTGGCTGGCGGCGCTCGATGCCGGTAGTTCGTATGCGGTGCGGGCGTGGCGTCCAGGCGATCGCATGGAGAGCGATCTTGCCGTAGGTCCGCGGCGCGTAGCTCGCTTCTTCGAGGATGAACGCATTGGGGGGCCGGAACGCGAAGGGTGGCCCGTGGTCATGACGGAGGGTGGGGACGTGGTGTGGATTCCAGGTGTGCGCCGCGGACGTGCGGCAACCGTATGGCCCGGTGGGCCTCTTCTGATCTACAGGTGTGAGTACGACGTCAGCTGATCCGCGGCTCGAGGGACGCGCCGTGAAAAGGATCGTCTACACGGCGGAGGAGCTCTCGGCTCGGGTACATGCCCTGGGCCGTGACATCACCGATGCGTATCCGGACGGTCCCCTGCTGATCCTCGGGCTGCTCAAGGGAAGCTTCATCTTCGTCAGCGATCTGGTGCGGAGCATTCAACGACCGCTGCAAGTCGATTTCCTGGTGGCGGCGAGCTATGGCAGCGAGATGGTATCGAGCGGTGAGGTGCGTCTTGTGTACGATCCGGAAACGACTCTCGAGGGTAAGCACATCCTTCTCGTCGAGGACATCGTGGATTCGGGTCGAACGCTTGGCAAGGTCATGGAGGTGCTGGCGGCGAGGGATCCGAGATCCATCGAGGTCTGTGCGCTGCTGCACAAGCACGTCGCAACACACTTGAAGTATCCACCGAGGTTTGTTGGCTTCGACGCGCCGAACGAGTTCCTGGTTGGATATGGTCTCGATCACGCGGAGAATTACCGCCACTTGCCTTACATTGCTGGCTTGCAGTAACGCGGATGGACTCAATGCCTCCCACATCGCCTAAGAAGCCCGGTTGGGGACGAATCTCCAAGACGCTCTCGTTCTGGATTCTCGTCATTCTCATTCCTGTCGCCGTCATCCAGTTCTCCGGTGGTCGGACCGAGCAGGCTGTGGAGATCGACTATACCGATTTCCGCGAACAGCTCGCGCGCGATAACGTCTCGAAAGTCACGATTCAGGACGGACGCGAGGCCACCGGCGACTTCAAGCAGCGGATCGTGATTTCGGGGCGCGAGGTGAAGCGGTTCACCGTGCGCTATCCGATCGCGGACTCCGAGAAGGAACTCGATGCTCTGAAGGAAAAGGGCGTACGGGTGACCGCGCAGGCGTCGCGTCCGTCGATTGGCGCCTACATTCTGAACTTCCTCCCGTACCTCCTGCTGATCGGCTTCTGGATCTTCCTTTTCCGTCAGATGCAAGCGGGCGGAGCCAAGGCCTTTTCGTTCGGCAAGTCGAAGGCCAAGCTGCTGACGGGCGATACGCCGAAGGTGACGTTCGCGGATGTCGCGGGGTGCGACGAAGCGAAGCAGGAGTTGGAAGAGGTCATCGAGTTCCTGAAGGATCCGCAGAAGTTCACCAAGCTTGGCGGTCGTCTGCCGAAGGGTGCGTTGCTGGTGGGGCCACCGGGAACGGGGAAGACACTCCTGGCGAAAGCGGTGGCGGGAGAGGCCGCGCGGCCGTTTTTCTCGATGTCGGGTTCGGACTTCGTCGAGATGTTCGTGGGAGTCGGAGCGTCACGTGTCCGGGATCTGTTTGAGCAGGGGAAGGCACACGCGCCGTGCATCATCTTCATTGATGAGATCGATGCCGTCGGTCGTCATCGTGGTGCGGGACTGGGTGGCGGACACGACGAGCGCGAACAGACGCTCAACCAGTTGCTGGTGGAGATGGACGGCTTCGAATCCAACGATGGCGTCATCCTGATTGCGGCAACGAACCGGCCTGACGTCCTCGATCCGGCCCTGTTGCGGCCAGGCCGTTTCGACCGACAGATTGTGGTCGATTCGCCGGACCTTCGCGGTCGCGAGGGCATCCTGCGTGTTCACCTGCGGAACAAGCCAATCGCCGAAGACGTCAACATCACGTCGCTTGCCCGCGGCACACCGGGTATGGCAGGGGCGGACTTGGCCAACATGGTCAACGAGGGCGCACTCCTCGCGGCTCGTCGCAATCATGACAAGATCTACATGGCCGATCTGGAGGACGCGAAGGACAAGGTCATGCTTGGGGCGGAGCGGAAGTCCCTCGTCATGAAGGAAGAAGAACGGCGGCTGACGGCGTACCACGAAGCAGGCCATGCCGTGTGCGCGATCATGGTTAAGGGCAACGACCCCTTGCACAAGGTGACTATCGTCCCGCGCGGACGTGCGCTGGGTCTGGCGTTCACCCTTCCCGAGGACGATCGGGTATCCGTGACCCGGGAGCAGATCGAGGCCCGCTTGGCGATGGCGTATGGTGGTCGTGTGGCAGAGGAGCTGATCTTCGGCCGAGACCGCGTTACTACGGGGGCTGCCAGCGACATTCAGCAGGCTACCGGCATCGCTCGTCGCTATGTCACGCAGTGGGGTTTGTCGGACGCGATCGGTCCGATTCTGGTCGGGGACAACGAGCAGGAGGTGTTCCTGGGGCAGCAGATCATGAGTCGTCGCGAGGTGTCGGAGAAGACGGCACAGATGGTGGACGCTGAAGTGAAGAACGTCATCGACCGGGCGTTCGAGAAAGCCAGGGCAACGCTGACGGAGCATTTCGACTTGCTGCATCGGGTAGCGAAGGCGCTACTGGAGCGGGAGACACTGGCTCGCGAGGACATAGCGGTGCTGATGCGCGGCGAAGAACTGCCGCCGCGTCCGCCTTTGCCGCCGGCGTCGCCAGCCTCAACGCCGCTTGGCCACGTTCCGCCGAAGGCGGCGGTTCCGCCGCTGCTGGGCGGACCGGAGGTATCGCCGGCGTAAACCAGGCACGCACTGGCGAGGTGCCGAGCGCCTCGACAGGATACGGTTGCTAACGGGGAGGTCGTTCGGATGAGCGATCTCCCCGTCGGTTTCGCCCAGGCACTGTGCTGCGCTCTCAACTCCCGTACCCGTTTCGCACGACCGCTGTGCTGCTGGCGCTGGCCTATGCGGCCACGCTGGCCCCCGGCCTGACCTTCTGGGATGCTGGCGAGTTCCAGGCGGCAATTGGCTCGTTAGGTATCCCACATCCCCCTGGAGCGCCGCTGTACGTTCTCCTGGGGCGTGTCTGGACGCGACTGTGGCCGTCACCGTGGTTCGCAGTCGCGACGAACGCGCTTTCGGCGCTGGCTTCGGTCATGATGGGTGGTGTTGTAGCGTCGCTCTTTGCGCGCTGGTCAAGCTCTGCCACGACCGGCGTGGCGGCCGGACTTGCCGCTGGCTTGACGTTCTCCGTATGGCAGAACGCGACCGAAACCGAGGTGTACGCGCTGTCGCTCTGCGCTGCCGTCCTGCTCGTCGCCGTCGCGGATCGTGCGGGAGAATCGGCGGACGTGCGCTGGACGCTGCTTCTGTCATACTTGCTCGGGCTGGCCGGAGCGCTTCACCTGGATGCGCTACTGGCCGCACCGGCCGCGATCCTGCTGGCAACGAGTGTCACTGGAGAGCGCGCGTTGTGCCTGCGCGCGATCGCGAGATGGGCCGGACCCGTGCTCCTCGCCCTTGGCTTGGCGCAGGCGTCGCGATACGCGGTTCTTGCGGCGCTTGCTGTGTCCGTCGGCCTGATGCTCATCCCGCTTCCCGACAGAAGTCGTCGCGAGGATGCGTTGCGCTTGTTACTCGTCGCGTTGGGTGCCAGTAGTGCGCTCTACCTCCTGGTGCGCGCAGGACACGACCCGGGCATCAACCAGGGCGATCCGTCGACGTGGAGTCGATTTCTGGGCGTGCTCGCCAGAGATCAATACGATGTGCCTGGACTGTGGCCACGTCGGGCACCGCTCTGGCTTCAGGCAGCAAACGTGATCCAGTATCTCGATTGGCAGTTCGCCTTCGGCATCGGAGGCCGTGGCTTCTCTCCCGGGCGGGCCGCCGTTACCGCCGGATATCTTGCGCTGGCGTGGGTCGGGGCGCGAGAGCACTGGAAGCGCGACGTGCGCACGGCCCGCGCCTGGCTGACGTTCGTTCTCGTCGCTGCCGTCGGAGCGATGGTCGTGTTGAATCTGAAGGCCGGACCGTCGATCGGCTGGGGCCTGCTTCCTCCGGATGCGGGCCATGAGGCAAGGGAACGCGACTACTTCTTTACCGGCGCGTTTGTCGGTGTTGCCGCATGGTCAGCGACGGGTATTGCCGTGCTCGCTCGACGCACGAGCGCCTCGCTGGGCCGATACGCACCTTTGGCCATCGCCATCCTGCTGTTCGGCGGTAACCTTGCGGCGACGAACCGACGACGCCAGCCGGACGCACGGCTCCCCGTGGCGCTCGCCGATGCCTTGTTCGCATCTGCTCCGCCTAACGCGGTACTCCTCCTGGCGGGGGACAACGACACGTACGCCGTATGGCAGGGGCAGCAGGTGCGCGGGCTGCGTCGCGACCTGGTTCCGGTCACGCTTCCGCTGCTGGGTGCGGACTGGTACCGGGCCGAATTGGGCAGGAGGTATGGCTTGCTCGATCGTGAGTCCATAGGCGAATGGCAGGGAGGAGACGCCACGCTCCGGGCGCTCCGCTCAGGCGCCGGCTCGGCGCATCGACCGTTCGCGGTGGCTCTCTCCGTCAGTTCCGACACCCGACGCCGGCTGGAAGCGGGCTGGAGGCTGCGCGGTCTCGTGCTCGTCGCGGACTCTGCCGTGTCGGGTATTCGCGTCGCGCCCGATCACCAGGGGATCGCCAACCGAATTGCCGGCAGTTCGGGACAGTCGCCAGCGCACGATGCGACCGCGCGCTACGTCCAGCGGCTCTTGAAGTGTCCGGCCTCCGTTGAGATGGAGGCGATAGATTCGGTTCGCTCGGCGTCGCTTGATTCAGTATGTAACCTCCGATAAAATGTGATGTTATGCCATTTCCCGGGCTCGACGAGCGCGTTGCCGAAGTGCGCGAGCGCATCGCGGCGCGCGTCCGCGCAGGCGGGCATGGGCAGAACGTTCGAATCGTGGCCGTAACGAAGACGTACGGCCCGGACGCTATCGAGGCGGCGTTCAGCTGCGGGCTCCAGGATGTGGGTGAAAATCGCGTGCAGGAGGCCCTCGACAAGATGCCGAAGGTAACGGTACCCGTGGCTTGGCATCTCATCGGTCACCTCCAGCGCAACAAGGTCAGGCACCTTGACCGCTTTGCCATGTTGCATTCGCTGGATAGCAGCCGTCTGGCGCAGGCAGTGGATGCCGACGCCCGTGCGAACGGGCGCCGGCATCGGGTTCTGGTTCAGGTCAACGCATCGGGGGAAGCATCCAAGGGAGGGTTTACGTTGTTGGAGCTGGCGAGAGAGGCGGCTCGGCTGCGCGATCTGGATGGCCTGGACGTTCGCGGGGCGATGACGATGGCCCCTTTGGACGCCGACGAACGGACGCTGCGTGCCACGTTTGGCGGTGCGCGCGCCGCGCGCGACATCCTGCGCGACGCGGGGCTGCCAGCTACCGAGCTGTCCATGGGGATGTCCGGCGATTTCGAAGTGGCAGTCGAGGAGGGGGCGACAATGGTGCGGTTGGGAACCCTTCTGTTCGGAGCGAGACCGCAATGACCGACGAAGTCTTCACGCTGACGCCGCTAGACATTCGGCGATTCGATTTCGGCACTGCGCTCCGCGGATACGACAAGGCGCGGGTGGACCAATTCCGGGACGAAGTCGGCCGCGAAGTCGAGCGCCTGGTGAAACAATGTCAGGATCTGGAGAGCAAGGCTCGCGGCTTTCACGAGCAGCTGCGTGCGTTCCGGGAGCGCGACAAGGCGATCAACGAGGCGCTGGTGTCCGCTCAACAGCTCCGTGCGGAGATGCGTGAGCAGGCGGACCGCGAAGCGCAGTTGATTGTCCGCGAAGCTCGCGCGGAGGCCGACAAGATCCTCGAGGGAGCGCGTTCGGAGGCGCGTCGCGCATACGGTGACCTGGAGCAGATAGTCCGGCAGCGGCGCAGCTATCTGGCACAGCTGCGCACCCTGATCGAACGTCAGTTGGCCGATGTTGAAGCTGCCGAAGCAGCACCCGGTTCCACAATGCCAGCGGTGGAAGCGCGCGAGCCGGCAGTCAAACCGACGACGCCCGAGTGGCTGGATTCGCTGGCGAGCGAGTAAGGCGACTCATCATGAGAGACGAGCGGCTGCAGGGCGGCCTGCATACCCTGGAGCGCGTCACCCAGGCGACGGAGGTCATTCGTGCGCGCTTCGCCCGCGTCCCTGATGTCGCCATCGTCCTCGGCACGGGTTTGGGTGGACTGGCGCAGCGGATCGAATCGCCGGTCACGATCGAGTATGGCGATGTCCCGGGTTTCCCGCTGTCGACTGTGGAGTCTCATGCGGGCCGCCTGCTGTGTGGAACACTGGCCGGCAAGACGGTCATCGCCATGCAGGGCCGGTTCCACCGCTACGAAGGCTACTCGCTGCAGCAAGTCGCGTTTCCGGTTCGAGTGCTGCGTGCACTGGGAGCGACAGTACTCGTGGTCTCGAACGCCTGCGGCGGGATGCATCCGCTGTGGAACGCTGGCGATCTGATGCTGATCGCCGATCATATCAACCTGCTTGGCGACAATCCGCTGATCGGGCCGAACGACGACCGCCTTGGACCGCGATTCCCGGACATGTCGCAGCCGTACGATCCCGATCTCCGGGCGCTCGCGAGGACTGCCGCGAGCGACCTGCGCATCATGCTGCGCGAAGGCGTCTACGTTGCCGTAACGGGCCCGAACCTCGAGACACGTGCAGAGTATCGCATGCTGCGCGCCCTCGGTGCAGACGTCGTCGGAATGTCGACGGTACCAGAGGTACTCGTCGGCGTCCACGGTGGCATGCGCGTCTTGGGTGTCTCGATCGTAACCGATATGTGCCTTCCCGATCACTTGGAGCCGGCGAGCGTGGACAGGATCATCGCTGTCGCGGCCGCCGCCGAGCCTGACCTTACTGCGCTCATCGTCGGCGTGCTGGAGCGGATGCCGTGAGCTTCGAGCTGCTGGATACTGACCGGCCCGCGAGCGCCGTCGAGGAGCAACTGCTGGAGTCCTGGCGATCGGAGCGGCTGTTCGAACAGACGCTCGCGGCGCGGGCCGGCGCTCCACCGTGGGTATTCTACGATGGTCCGCCAACGGCCAACGGTCGGCCGGGCGTGCACCACGTTTTCGCGCGCACGATGAAGGATCTGTTCTGCCGATATCGTGCGATGAAGGGGTTCTTCGTTGCCCGAAAGGCCGGATGGGACACGCATGGCCTCCCGGTCGAGATCGAAGTGGAGCGCGAGCTGGGCATCAGCGGAAAACCGGACATCGAGGCGTTCGGCGTGGAGAACTTCAACCGCCGGTGTCGGGAGAGTGTCTGGACCTATCGTGCCGAGTGGGAGCGCATGGTCGAGCGCATCGCGCACTGGATGGATTATGCGCACCCGTACGTCACGTACACGAACGACTATATCGAGAGCGAGTGGTGGGCGTTGCAGACGCTCCATGCGCGTGGGCTCCTCTACCGTGGCCACAAGATCCTTCCGTACTGCGCGCGCTGCGGGACCGCGCTTTCGTCGCACGAGGTCGCACAGGGGTACGAAGATGTGGAGGATCCGAGCGTCTATGTCGCGCTGAATCTCGTCCCGGATGGCGATACGAGGACTGCGGCGAGTCGGCGCCGGCTCATCGTCTGGACCACTACGCCGTGGACGCTGGTGTCGAACGTTGCGCTGGCGGTTCATCCCGATCTGGCATATGTGGAATTGCGCAAGCGCAATGCCGCAGCGGACGCATGGACGATCATCCTCGCCGAGGCACGTGCCGAGGCGGTGCTCGGCGTTGGCTACACCGAGCGATGGGAAACCGTATTGCGGCTGTCTGGCGCCGATCTGGTCGGTCGAGCGTACCAGCGCCCGCTGGACTGGGTTGGTATTCCTGCCGATGCCGGGCGGCACGAAGTGATCGTGCCTGGTGAGTTCGTGTCTGCCGAGGATGGCAGCGGCATCGTGCATCTCGCGCCCGCGTTCGGGGCGGACGACTACGCCATGGGGAAGCAGCACGGCCTGGCGATGTTGCAACCGGTGACGGCGCGCGGAACCTTTGCCGACGAGATCCCGGTCGTCGCGGGGTGCTGGGTAAAGGACGCCGACGCGAAGATCATCGACGCGCTGCGTTCGCGCGACTTACTATGGAAAGCTGGGACGCTGACGCACTCCTATCCGCACTGCTGGCGATGCAAGACGCCACTCCTGTATATGGCTCGTGTGTCGTGGTTCGTGCGTACTTCCAGCTACAAGGACGAGATGCTGGCGCGCAACGCGCGAATGTCCTGGTTCCCGCCGGAGGTTGGAGAAGGGCGCTTCGGAGAGTGGCTCAAGAACAACGTCGATTGGGCGATCTCGCGCGACCGGTTCTGGGGCACGCCACTCCCGATATGGGTGTGCGAGAAAGACGAATCGCACGTGGTCGTCGTCGGTTCATACGCGGAGCTTGCCACGCGCACCGGCGCTGCTCTGCCTGACGACTTCGATCCTCACAAGCCGTTCGTCGATGCGTGTCGGTGGCCCTGTCCGCAGTGCGCCGGTGTGCAGCCCGCGCCGGCGATGGTACGCGTCAGCGAGGTCATCGACGCGTGGTTCGATTCCGGTTCGATGCCGTTCGCGCAATGGCATTTCCCGTTCGAGAACAGGGACACGGTTGCGACGCAGTTTCCGGCGGACTTCATCGCCGAAGGTCTCGATCAGACGCGTGGATGGTTCTACTCACTGCTGGCCATCGCAACAGGACTTGGCGATGCGCTGCCGAACAATTCCGTCGCAACCGGCAAGGTAGCGCCATACGGCGCTGTGGTCGTGAACGACCTGGTGCTGGACGCCACAGGCGTGAAGATGTCGAAGTCGCGCGGCAACGTGATCGATCCGTGGGACGTCATCGACGAGTTCGGCGCGGACGCCGTTCGGATCTACCTCGTGTCATCGAGCCAGTTGGGGACGCCGAAGCTGTTTGATCCGACGGCGATTCGGGACACGGCGGCGCGCTTCCTGCTGACGCTCAAGAACGTGTATTCCGGCATTTTCGCGCAGTACGCGAACTTCGGCTGGAATCCATCGGAGCTCGATCCGCCAGTGGCAGACCGGCCCATGATCGATCGCTGGGTGCTGTCACGCGCGGCGTCGCTGGAGCGTAATGTCGACGCACTTCTTGAGGCATTCGATGCGACGGCCGCGCTACGTGCCATCATGACGTTCGTGGTAGATGATCTCTCGAACTGGTACGTGCGCCTTAGCCGCGCACGGTTCTTCGATGTGGATCGGCCCGATAACCGCGCCGCGTTCGCAACGCTGCACACTGCACTTACGGTTACAACGCGGCTCCTCGCGCCGTTCGCGCCGTTCCTGTCAGACTGGATTCACCGGCAGCTGCAAGGCTCCTCCGTCCATCTCGCGGATTTCGTGCGGTCCGAGCCCGGGCCGGCTCTGACGGCCATCGAGGATGCCATGGAGGAGATCCGTGTGCTGGCTCGGCTTGGTCGCGCTGCCCGCGAGGATGCAGGTATCAACGTCCGCCGGCCGCTGTCCCGCGTACTCTGTGTCGTACCTCCCGAACGCATGCTTGAAGTCCGGGCGCTGCTCCCCTTGCTGAGCAGCGAGCTGAACGTCAAGGAGGTGGTTCTCCTTACCTCAGCCAATGACCTCGTCACGCTCGAGGCGAAACCCAACTTCCGGTCGCTGGGAAAGAAGTTCGGAAAGCGCACCCCCGAGGCAGCCAAGGCCGTAGAGGCGATTGGTGGAGACAGTCTTCGTGTTTTCGAACGCGGCGAACCGTTGTCGATAACAGTAGACGGTGAGACACGTCAACTGGACGGCGAGGATCTTACGATTGTCCGGCGAGCCACCGGTGAGCTGGTTGTCAAAGAGACACTAGGTAGATTTGCCGCGATCGATCCGGTAGTCACACCCGAGTTGCGACAGGAGGGCCTCGCGCGTGAGTTCGTGAGCCGCGTTCAACGTTCGCGAAAGGATGCGGCCCTGGCGGTCAGTGACCGCATTCGCCTCGCCGTGGACGGACCGGAGGAACTCACGCAAGCTGTTGAGAAGTACAGACAATGGATCGCCGGAGAGGTTCTGGCGATCGATATTTCGATCGGGAGCGAGGGGCGAACGGACAGTTTCCCGATTTCGCACACGGCGGATATCGACGGTCTGACCGTCAGATTCGCCCTTACACCGGATTACTGAAATGCCTACGACCAGCGGCGCGAAGAAGTCCAAGCCGATGACCAGGAAGAACCTGCAGCACTTCGAGAAGCGGCTTCTCGAAGAGCGCGCGCGGGTTCTCAAGGAACTCGGTCACTACGACGACGTCTTTGGCGCGACCCCCCAGTCGGCCGATGGTGATCTCAGTTCGTACTCCTTCCACATGGCCGATCAGGGTACGGACGCCATGGAGCGAGAGAAGGCGTTCCTTTTCGCCAGTCAGGAGGGCCGTTTCCTCTGGCACATCGACCAGGCCCTGCGCCGACTGTACAAGACGCCGGAGCTTTTCGGCAAGTGTCACGGATGTGGGGAGGAGATTGCATTCGACAGGCTCGATGCGCTTCCGCACGCGCGGTACTGCATCGCCTGCAAACAGCGCGAGGAAGATGGCAAGAAGTGACATGCCCACATCGGCGCTGTACTTCCCGCTCGCGGTCTTCGTAGTGGTCGTAGATCAGATCACCAAGGCGATCGCGGCAACGGCATTGATGCCGCGCGGGATTCCGCGTGAGGTCTTCGGCAATGCGTTTCGGTGGACGCTTGTATACAACCCGGGTGCGGCCTTCGGCCTTCACTTGGGCCCGTATTCTCGCTGGATCTTCCTTGTGCTGACGTTGGGTGCGCTGGTGATCCTCTGGCGTCTGTACCGTCAGACGCCGAGTGGCGCGTGGCTGCGCTTGGTCGCGGTATCGCTGGTGACCGGCGGCGCCGTCGGGAACCTGATCGACCGCATTCGATCGCCTATGGGAGTCGTCGATTTCATCGACGTCGGCATCGGGATGGCGCGATGGCCGACCTTCAATGTGGCGGACATGGCAGTCAGCACCGGCGCGTTCCTGCTGGCGTGGGTGCTCTGGGGTGAGGATCGAGCCGCTGCCAGAGCCAGTGCCCTTGTGCAGGACGCGGAACAACCGACGCCAGGTACAACGGGATAGGGTGCCGGAAGCACACCACGAAGTCACGGTGGAGGCTGACAGCGACGTCCGCCTCGACTTGTTTGTGGCTAGGTGGCTGGGACTCTCGAGGACGCAGGCCGCCACGCTGATAGCCACCGGCTGCGTCCTGGTCGACGGACGCCGCCAGAAGGCGAGCTATCGACCAGAGGCGGGCGATCATGTGCTGGCGGTGCTGCAGCGACAGGAGTCACGTCCCGTCCTTGGCGAATCCATTCCGCTGCACATCGTCTTCGAAGACGACTGCCTCCTTATCGTCGACAAGCCAGCGGGAATGGTGGTCCACCCGGCACCGGGGAACTGGACGGGCACTCTCGTCAACGCCCTTATCGGTCGCACCGAGTCACTGGAGCGCGTGGGACCGCCTGAGCGGGCGGGGATCGTCCACCGACTCGACAAGGACACTTCAGGGCTGCTGCTGGTTGCGAAGTCGGATCGATCGCACCGCCTCCTCTCTGCCGCCTTGGCTGCAAGACGGATCACACGCGTGTACGGTGCGCTCTCGTGGGGTCATCTGGATCAGGATCGTGTCATCGTCGACCGACCGCTAGCGCGCGACCCGCGGGATCGTACGCGCATGGCCGTAGTCCAAACGGGTAAAGCTGCAAGAACGACGTTCGTTCGCCTTGCCCGGTTCGATTCGGTCGACCTGCTGCGCGCGCACCTCCATACCGGCCGAACTCACCAGATTCGCGTGCATCTCGCATCGCTGGGGCATCCCGTGGTTGGTGACGATACTTATGGAGGGGGCGGAGGTCGACGTGCGGTGCATCTGCCGACCAGGCGCCAGTTCCTGCATGCAGCATGGATGCGGTTCCTTCATCCGGAAACCGGTCAGCAGATCGACGTGCGGTCTCCGCTACCTGAGGATCTTCGGGCGTCGCTTGCCCATGTAGCGAATACTCCATCGTTGATCGCGCATCTGGATCCGCTCGATGTTTTCGACTTCTACCAGCTCGCTGCCACCACCTGACAGAATCCTGGATCGCCTTCTGATCGTGGAGGCTGGCGGCGCCATGTACGGTTTTCCCGGGGATGCACTTCACGAGATCGTACCGCTTGGCGCGGTGACGCGGTTGCCGGGAGCGCCGGACTTCGTGCACGGGCT
This sequence comes from Gemmatimonadaceae bacterium, assembly GCA_019186945.1. Taxonomy (GTDB): domain Bacteria; phylum Gemmatimonadota; class Gemmatimonadetes; order Gemmatimonadales; family Gemmatimonadaceae; genus JABAQJ01. The sequence goes on along the minus strand of JABAQJ010000005.1, from coordinate 159,568 downwards.
CATGAACGTGCGGGGAACGATGCTGTGCGTAATCGACCTGTCGCGGCGGATGCGTGGCGAGCCGCTCCGTTCCGAGTCCGCCTCTGTCGTAGTGATTCAGTCGAGCGGTCGGGTACTCGGAGTGGCGGTGGATGATGTGCTGGACGTGGTGGACACCGGTGGTGCGGAGCTGGAGCCTGTCCCGCAGTCTGCTGTCGGACCGCTCGCACGGGGCTTGGGACATTTCGGCGGTCGGGTCGTCATTGTCATTGACGCGAACGAGTTGGTGCGCCAGGCGCTTGCCTAGGTTGCCCTCTTTCGGCAGGACTCCGCTCGGGAGATGACGGTGAGCCAAAAAGTCTTGATCTGCGACGATGCAGTGTTCATGCGCACGATGCTTGGAGACATCCTGCAGCAGGCGGGCTTCGAAATCGTGGGTGAAGCCGAAACCGGTGCACAGGCCGTCGAACGGTATCAGGAACTTCACCCTGATCTGGTCACGATGGACATAGTGATGCCAGACATGGGTGGAATCGATGCGGTTCGCGAAATCACGCGGAAGGATCCCGCGGCGCGCGTGCTGATGTGTTCCGCAATGGGACAGCAGGCACTGGTTGTCGAGGCGATTCAGGCGGGCGCCAAGGACTTCGTGGTCAAGCCCTTCCAGCCATCGCGCGTTCTGGAGGCTGTGCAGCGCGTACTGGGCTGACGAGGCAGCGCGGTGCCGTTCAGGGAGTTGCCGGTCTCGCGCCGGGACGGCCTCGCTCACCGTGTCGACGATGTCCAGCCGCTACGCTGACCTGTATCTCACCGAAAGTCGAGATCATCTGAACGCCGCCAATGCGGCGCTGTTGGAGCTGGAGCGAAGTCCGAACGCCACTGGACCGCTCGAGGCGCTGTTTCGCGCTGTCCACACGGTGAAAGGGATGAGCGGTGTCATGGGATTCGGTCCCGTCGGAGAACTGTCGCACCAGATGGAATCGGTGCTGGCTGCGATACGCGACGGGGCGACCCGGCTGGACGCGGACACGCTTGCGGTTCTGTTCGACGCGACAGACGCACTGGAGCGCGCCATCGCGGCGTCCGTCACCGGGTCCGACGCCACGCCATGGACCAACGAAGTTCTCGCGAGGCTGCGAGGGCTCGTCGGTGCGTGCGCGCCGGCGTCCTCGGCCGCGGGCTTGCCCAGGCAATCCCTTCCGGAGTCGATGGCGGCGGAGGCGCTGGACGTCGATGTTTGCCTGCTCGCTGACACGTCGCTCCCTGGCGCTCGCGCGCTGCTCGTGTTGCAGCGAGCGCGCTCGTTGGGCGACATCGTGGCCGTGGCGCCGCCGGAAACGGCGTTCCTCGAGCCCGGATTCGCCGGCACGTTCTCTTTCCGCTTGACGACAGAGGCCCGCGATGCCGATGTGGAGCGTTCCGTGCGTGCGGCCGGGCATGTGGACCGCGTTGCGCTGCGGCGGAGATCCAGTCCCCGCGAGGTCGCCACGCCAGAGGCCAGTGCCCGTGGTGTCGATGCCTGGGATGCCGGTCATGCTCATGCGCCGCTGGAACGTTTCGTGCGCATCGACCTGCGACGGCTGGATGCGATGATGAACCTGGCGGGTGAACTCGTCATTGCACGAAGCCGGCTCGCGCAACTGGCTTCGCCATACCGCGATGCCGAATTGCAGGACACGATGGATCAGGCATCTCGGCTGATCGGCGACCTGCAGGCCAGTATCCTGTCCACTCGAATGGTCCCGGTCTGGCAGGTTTTCGATCGTTTCCCCCGCATGGTCCGCGATGCCGCGCGCGATGCCGGCAGGGAGGTGGTCTTCGAGATCGTCGGGAGAGAGATCGAACTGGATCGTTCGCTGCTCGAACAGATCGGGGATCCTATCGTGCACCTCCTCCGGAACGCGGTTGGCCACGGCCTGGAGTCACCGGAAGAGCGAGTGGCCGCGGGAAAACCACCGGCCGGTCGCCTGATACTTTCCGCGGTACGTGAGTCGTCGGCCGTGGTTATACGAGTCGTCGACGATGGGCGGGGCGTCGATCGTGCTGCCGTGCTGATGCGGGCCAAGGCCATGAACCTGGTCGACGCGGACCGCGAGACGTTGAGCGACGATGAACTCCTGCGCCATATCGCACGTCCCGGGTTTTCGACGGCGCGGGAGGTGAGCGCCCTCTCGGGACGCGGCGTCGGGATAGATGCGGTGATCACGCGTGTGCGGGCGCTCGGAGGCGCTCTCGAGCTCAGGACCAGATCGGGCGAGGGCACGACCGTGTCGTTGCGCCTTCCGGTCACGCTGGCAGTGATTCCCGCGCTTCTCGCACTGGTTGGACCGGAGACATACGCGCTTCCCCTGACGCACATCCGGGAGACGATCAAGCTGCGGGAGGACGTGTGCAGCACGGTGCGCGGACGTCGTGTGCTCCTGTTGCGAGACGAGGTGTTGACGCTACGTGCGCTTAGGGAGGTCGTCGGGTTGCCTGCCCGGGACGAAGCAGGGGGGCAAGTCGTCGTACTGGAGGGGGCGGAGCGCCGAACCGGGCTGATCGTGGATCAGATCCTTGGCCAGCAGGAGATCGTCGTCAAGCCATTCGATCCGGTGCGCGGAGCCTCGGCCTGCTTCAGCGGGGCGACCATCCTCGCGGACGGTCGTCCTGCGCTGATCGTCGAAGTCAGCAGCCTGATCTAGGAGACGCGAATGAGTGAGCTCACGAGCCTGAGACCGATGCAGCTGGACGCCATACGTGAGGTGGCGAACATCGGCGCTGGGCATGCCGCGACGGCGCTCTCCCACATGACGGGTCAGACGATCATGATCACCGTCCCGACGATCAACGTCGCGGCGCTGGAAGAAGTCCCACCGAGTATTGTTGCACCTGACGAGCCTGTTGCAGCGGTGCTCATGAGCATGCTGGGCGATCTGACGGGTCGCACGCTGCTGGTGTTCCCCACGGACACGGCGACTCGCCTCGCCGAGCTGCTGTTGCGGCGCGCTCACGCGCCAGGCACGGAATTATCGGACCTGGAGCAATCCGCGCTCAAGGAAGCCGGGAACATCCTGAGCGGTGCGTACATGAACGCGCTGAGCGAGTTCATGGGACTGATGCTGCTGCCGTCGCCGCCGAGCTTTGCGATCGACATGGCGCGCGCCGTGCTGACGACGGCATACCTCCAGTTCGGATCCGACCGCGACTATGTCTTCTGCGTGGAGACGGAGTTCTTCATGCAGGACACCGGCGAGTCGCTTCGCGGCTTCTTTCTGTTGCTCCCGGACGTGCCGTCGCTGCGCGCGATACTTCGCGCGGTAAGACTGGCCTGACGCCCGCCGCGCACTTCGCGAGAGAACGGTCGCCGAGCATGGAGGAGCGCGTGGATGAAGGAGCGGCAGCAGTTCTCGCGAAGGTGCGGGGGCCGCTCGGCGCGCGCGAGGCAGCGGCTCTGTGCAGCTTTGCATCGCGAATCGAGGCGGATGACGCAGGGGCGCACAACAACCTGGGGGTGCTCTACTTCACCAAGGGCATGGTGGACGATGCCATCGACGAGTTCGTGCGGGCGCTCGAACTCGACCCAAAGATGACAGTGGCGCAGCGGAACCTCGAAGATGCCTGTGGCGCAACCGGCGCATACGAGCGCCGCGCAGCGGCGTTGGAGGCGCGGATCGCCGCGGGAGCGGACACGCCCGGCGCACGGCGCGCGTTAGGCTCATGGCATCTGTTGTTGAGCCAGCCTGAAAGAGCGATAGAGCAGTTCACGGCGCTGCTGGCCGCGGACGAGCGCGATACGCGAGCCTTGGCGGGGCTGGCGCAAGCCGAGCGGCGGTGTGGGCGAATGGAAACCGCCGCTGCAGCAGCCGAACGTGCCTTGTGCCTGAAGCCGGCGGACGCCGGCCTGCTTCGGCTCGCCGCAGAGATCGCCTACCATCGCGGCTTGAATGACCAGGCGCTCGATCACGTGGACCGGGCGTTGAGCGCCGATCCCGACTCTGCCGATGCGCACCTGCTGCGGGCCTTCATCCTCGGTGACAGCGGCGAGCCGGAGAAGGCGCGCGACGCGAATGCGCGGGCCGCGCGACTGAATCCATCGTTGAGCAAGGCACACTCCAATCTGTCGCTGGAGCGCTTCAGGGGCGCCGACCCGCGCCGCGCCGCCGCCGCACCACGCCCCGTCCATGCGTCTCATGCCGCAATTCACTCGAGCCTCGGGTTGGCGCTCCGCCAGAAGGGATATTGGCGCGACGCGATGCGCGAGTATCGCAAGGCTATCGAAGCGGGCGAACCGCGGAGCACCGTGCTCGAGGCGATGGCCGAGTTGCACCTCCTGCAGCGGGAAAGCAGCCAGGCGATCGCGCTCTACGATGCGCTGTTGAGCGACAGCCCGGAGCGGGCGAAATACTGGAACGAGCGAGGCGTGGCGCTGCATCAGGATGGACGGCTGTCGGATGCTTTGGTCTCCTACGAAGCCGCGATCACGAGTGACCCGTCGTACGGTGTCGGCTGGAACAACCTGGCGGTGGCGCACTTTCACGCCGGAAATGTGGAAGGCGCCTTCGAAGCGCTGCGGCACGCGCTGGCGACGGCGCCATCGCTGGTGCGCGCGCGGTTGAACCTGGCGCTGCTGCTGTTCAAGCAGCGGGCCTACGCTGTCTGCCTGGATGCGTACCGACAGACGTTGAACGTGGCGCCCGAGCACCCGGTCGCATGGAACGGTGTTGGCCTCGTCTTCAGCGCGTGGCGCAAGTTCGAGGACGCCCGCAATGCCTTCGCCCGGGCGATCGACGCGCGTCCCGACTATGCCGAGGCACGCTATAACCTGAGTTTCGCTCTCAGTAACCTCGGGGACTTCGCCGGAGCCCTGCGAGAGACGAAGCGCGCCCTCGAACTCGATCCGTACTACACTCCGCAGAAGTTCGAGCTCTCTGTAGACTTCGTATGGGAGGATCCGCAAGTCGGTGTTGCACCTGAGTTCGGAACGGACCGGCGGGACGACGCCGTCCCCGACTTCCGCTTCGATGCCGGAGAGCTGCAGGCACTGTTCCGCACCTTCGAGTCGCGACCGGCCGCGGCGGTTGGCGCTGATGCCTTCACTACGGTGCGTGAACTCGCCGCCGCGGGTGACGTCGATCGAGCGATTGCCGCGTTGCATCGTGCCATCGCCGCCGGCGCGCCGCGCACAGATGGTCTCGTGCTGCTCGGCGAATTGTACGAGCGCGTCGGAACGCATGGAGAAGCGCTCGACCGCTTTCGCCAGGCACGGGATCTCGACCCCGAGTCCGTTGCAGCCCTTGCCGGCGAGGTGCGCTCGCTCATCCAGATGGGACGAGGCGGCGATGCGGTGCCGCTCGCCAGCCTCCTGGCGGAGCGACTCCCCCGCGATGTCGACGCGCACGTTCTCTCCGCGCGGGTGGCAATGTCCTGTGGAGAACCAGAGCGAGCGTTCCCAGCGCTCGAAGTAGCCCGCCGACTCGCCCCACTCCGTGCTGACATCGCACAGCTGACAGGCGACGCGTTTCGAGCGGCTGGCGACGCAGTCCGTGCCGCCGATGCCTATCGACATGCTTTGGTGCTCGACCCGACCCTGTTGCCGCCACGGCTGGAACTGGCGCACCTGCTCGCGGAACAGGGTGAGGCAGAGGCAGCGGAGGAGGAACTGCTCGCAGTGCTGGCGGTCGACCCGGCGCACGAAGAAGCAGTGCTGCGTCTCGCCAGGCTGCAGCGCATGAGCGGTCGGCCCGCCGAAGGCATCGAACGCCTGGTGACGCTGTTGCAGCACAATCCCTGTCATCTTGATGCGCTCGCCTCGCTGGGCGAGTCACTGTTCCTTGCCGGTCGTCGAGCTGACGCACTGCAGGCGTTTACCAGGGTGCTGCGTTTCGATCCGGACCACGTTGCCGCCCTCTACTTCGATGGCGTCCTCCTGGCTGAGGCCAGGCGTTTCGCGGATGCGGTGGTGCGCTGGCAGCGCGTCCAGATGCTGGAGCCGGCGAGCGAGTACTCTCGTCGCGCGCGCCGCGATACCAGGACTGCGCTCGATCTCGAGCACATTTTCCGGCCGCGCAAGGGAGCCGCCTGATGGCGATCGAAGGCCCGCTCCGCGAACTCGGCATCCACGATGTCTTCCAGCTGCTCGATCTGAGTCGCAAGACAGGCGCGTTGCGCGTGACATCGACGCTGCGCGACAACGAAGGCATCGTGCACTTCCACAACGGCCGCGTTGTCGCCGCGACGATCCGCAGCAATCCGCACGCCCTGGGCAAGTTCCTCGTCCGCACAGCTCGCATCTCCGAGGACCAGCTGGCCGAGGCGCTGGCCGTGCAGCGTCAGCCCGGTGATCGTCGGCGTATTGGCGACATTCTCGTGAGTCTGGGCGCCCTGACTCCTCGCGAACTCGAACGGTACGTCCAGCGCCAGATAGAAGCAGTGGTGTTTGAGCTGCTGTCATGGCAGGAAGGGTATTTCTCGTTCGTCGAATCTCCCGCGGACGATCTGCCGCTGGAGCGCGTCCGCGGCGTCGCGACCGAGGCCCTGCTGATGGAGAGTGCGCGCCGCATTGACGAATGGGGACGCGTCGCCGATCTGATCCCCGACTTGAGCCTGGTGCCCGAATACGCCGACGTCGACGCCGAACGGCCTTCCCGGCTGGAACTCCTCCCCGGCGAATGGGAGGTGCTCGTTGCAGTGGATGGACGTACGACGGTCCGCACGATCGCTGCAATGCTCGAACGAACCGACTTCGATGTCGCCAAGGTCGTCTATGGTCTGGTGTCGACGGGCGTGCTGAGCCTGATCCCAGCTGGCGTCACGCGTGGGGAGCCCGAACTCGACGACGACCCGGTCGTTCTGTTGTCGGATGCCCGCGCGGCTCTCCATGACGGTCGGGCCGAAGACGCTCTCCGTCTCGCACAGCGGGCGTCGGCGATCGCTCCCAACAGCCCCGATCCGATCACGGAAGTCGTACGCGCCCTCATGGCGCTGGAACGCTCCGTCGAGGCGCGTGCCACCCTTGCCCAGGCTCTCGAACTCGATCCCGATTCCGTGAGCGCGCTAATGCTGGGGGCAACTCTCGCGTTTCAGCGCGGCGATGCCGAGGAAGCTGGCCGGTGTTGGCGACGGGTCATCGAGGTTGCACCGTTCAACGCCGATGCCGAACGCGCTCGTGAGGCGCTGGCCCATCTGGGACGCCTGTCTGCGCTGCTGGAGCCGCTCCATGCCTGACGCGCGCATGCTCACCCCGGACCTGTCGTATCAGCTCCATCGCACTGCCGACATCGAAGCGCATCGACGGCGTGGAGCCCTTTGGGAGGCGCGACGCCTTGCCGAGGCTGCCCTGCGTGACGATCCCGACATCGCAGAACTCTACGATGCATACGCGCGCGTGCTGGCGGACGCCAACGAGTTGCGACTGGCGGGCGACGCCTGGGAGAAGGCGCTCGCCATCGAACCGGGACGGATTGGCGCTCTGAAGGGACTCGGGTTCCTCGCGTTTCGCGACGGGAACCTGCGTGGCGCCGAACGCCGCCTCGCGGCGGCGGCTGCGACCGCCCGGGACGATCCCGGCATCCTGGCAGCGCTCGCCCGGGTTCGCCGAGCGATATCGGATGAGTCCCTGACACACGCGTACGCGCAGCCGCGTGATCAGGATGCCATCGTGCAGTTCGCGAGCGCGCTGGAGGTGCCCGCCGATCGTGTCGTACAGCGCCATCCGGACTCACCCGCGCGCGTCGTGGCGGCTCTTGAAGACGGCGATACGGAGCTGGGTGCGGACGGTGCCGAGGCGACTTTGGTATGCGATTGCGAAGGACTCCTGCTGGCGGGCAGGCTCGGTGGAGCTGACGACGGCGATGCCCAGACGAAAACGGCCTGCGAGGTTGGCGCGCTGGCCACCAGCATCGCTCGGGCCAGCCAGCATCTGTCGCTGGGCGAATGGCAACTGTGCCTGCTCGACGGGGAGGACAGCGCGTGCGCGATTGGCCGAATTGGGCCGTCGATGCTGGTGTTGACGGAGGTACGTGGCGAGGCAGCGGCGGGCCGGGTGCTCGCGAAGCTTCCCAGCGCCGTCGGACGCGCGACGAACCACCTGCGAGTGGGGCCGTGATGTCCGCTCACCGTGCCGTCATGGAACTGTCGGCGCAGTCCGGCGTGCGTGGCGCGGTCGTCGCCCTTCGCGATGGCGTCGTCGTCGATGGCATCGTGCATGTCGATGTTCGTGCGGACGTGCTGGCGGCGTTCGGTTCCGCGGTGCTGGAGCGGGCCCGCGACGTTGCCAGATCCGTCCTCCGAGCCGAGCCGCGGTGTGTCGTGATAGACGCCGAAGCCGGTCGGTTGTGTCTGGCGGATTCCAGAGACATGATCGTCGTGCTGCTCGCCGATCGTCACGCGCCGATCGGCCGACTCCGACTCGCCGTGCGCGACGCGGTTGGTGCACTGACATGAACGAAGTCGCGATGACCGGCCTTGCGCTGGCGCGCTTCGTTCGCGAAGCCGGCGTCCAGCTCGCCCTGCTCCTGGAAGCGGATGGACGCGTCATTGCCCAGCACGGCTTCGTGCGTCGCATCGATGTCGCCACGGCGAGCACGCTGGCCGCGGCCATAGGCGCTACCACGCGAGAACTCGGACTCTTCCTCGGCGACGGGACTTTGGGGCCGATTCATCACGGTGGCGGCGATGTGCAGCTCTTTCTTGCGCCGCTTCCCGAACGTGCTCCGGCGAGGCTCCTCCTCACGGTATTCGATGCTCGAACGTCATTGGGCCTGGTTCGCGTGTTTTGGGAAGATCTCCGTAACGCGCTCAGGCGAGAAGCAACGGCACAGGCTCCGTCTGACGAGGATTTCGAGCGTGAGCTGCAGGAGAGCCTGACTGCACTGCTCGGAGGGCTCTGAGCCATGCCTGTCGTCGATTATCCTGGCCGCGAAATCACCTGCAAGATCGTCTACTACGGACCGGGAAGGTCCGGGAAGACCAGCAACCTGCAGTACATCTACGAGCGGGTCCCGGCCGAGCGGCGAGGCGCCATGGTGTCGTTGGCAACGCACAACGAGCGAACCCTTTTCTTCGACTTTCTCCCGCTCGAACTGGGGACGATTTCCGGCTTCACGACGCGTTTCCAGCTCTATACCGTACCGGGCCAGGCGTACTACCGCAACACGCGGAAACTCGTGTTGCAGGGAGCAGATGGCGTCGTGTTCGTCGCCGACAGCCAGCGACGCCAGCAGGAAGAGAACATCGAGAGCCTTCGCGATCTCCATGAGGCGCTCGCGGACCAGCACGTTGACCCACGCACGCTCCCGCTCGTCCTCCAATACAACAAGCAGGACCTCCCGCGCGATCTGATTTCTCCCCCGCATCTGATGGAAGAGGAACTGAACTTCCGAGGCGTGCCGAGCCATGCTGCCGACGCACTCACCGGTGCGGGGGTCTTCGAAACCCTGCGGAGCATCTCGGAGCTCGTCCTCCGCCGCCTGAATGCAACATCGCATGCCGGAGCCCGCACGTGATCGACGGACGTCTTCGCTTCGACAACTACGCTGTCGGTCCCGCTAACCGACTCGCGGTCTCGGCCGCGCGTGCCGTCGTGGAGTCGCCGGGCGCCGTCTACAACCCGCTCTTCATCTGCTCCGGCTCCGGGCTCGGCAAGACGCACCTCATGGCAGCTATCGGCAACGGCCTGCGGGCGCAGCACCCGGGACTCGAGGTGGAGTTGCTGTCGCTCGACGACCTCGTCGACCAACTGAATGCCGCCGTGGCGGCCGGTCATGCCGATGCAGTCAAGCGGCGATGGCAGTCCGCCGGTGCGCTGCTGCTGGACGACGTGCAGTTCCTGACCGGTCGTGCGGAGACACAAAGCGAACTGCTGCGCATGCTGAACGCGCTGCAGCGCGCGGGCCGCCAGATCGTGATGACGTCCGATCGCCCGCCGAGGGAGATTGACGACGCCGATGCGCGGCTCCTCTCGCGTCTTGCCGGCGGACTGACCGTCGATATCGGCGTGCCAGATTTCGAGATGCGCGTTGCCATTCTCCGGCACAAGTGCGCCGAACGTCAGTTGGAGCTGCCGGCGACGGTACTGGACGAGATCGCTCGTCCGCCCTGGACCAACGTTCGCGAACTGCAGGGAGCATTGAACCGGGTCGTCGCCCAGCAGGCAATCGGGGATGTCACGGGGCCGCCGGTCGACGGTGCGTGTAGAGAACCGCAGGTCGTGCCTGCCCAATCCGAAGACGAGTTCGAGAGTTTCCTGTCGGACGTAGCCGCGGCAGTCGCGGAATCCGTGGAGTCCTGGCGCGTCCAGCTCACCGAGTGCATCGAGCGCTGGGATCGGGCAGGATTCAGGACCGCGATGTTGGCGCGCGTACTTGCGCAGCCGGTGGCGCCCGACGTCGAGGCACTCGATGCCAGATTCGCTGCGGCATGTGAGCGCCTGCGAGCGATCGAGGAGGATGCGGTTCGCCTGAATCCGGCGCTCGCCGGCCATCCGTCGTTCCGGGATCCGGACCGCCTCGCGGATGCCGAGGCGCTTCTCCTACACGCATACGCTGCCGCCGAGCCGCCGCCGTGTCCCGATCCCCGGTTCACCATCGATCGCATCGTCGGCGCGCCAACGAATCTGCTCGCGCTGCGTATCGCCGCAACCGTGATCGATCGTCCTGGTGCGGACTATAATCCGTTGGTCCTGACGGGGGCAGGCGGTGCTGGCAAGACACACCTGTTGCACGCGATCGGGAATGCGCTCGCAGCCAGGAGTTCGCCTGCCAGATCGTGGACCGTGGCTTGTGTCGACGTCGAAAGCTGGACGCAGCAATTGATCGCCGCCATGCAGACGGACACAGTCGATCGCTGGCGTGCCCGCTATCGATCCTGCGACGCGCTCCTGATCGACGACCTGCACCTGCTGTCTGGGAAGGAGCGCGCACAGGAAGAGCTGTTCCACCTGTTCAACGCCATGCACGATGCTGGAAAGCAGGTGGTGTTCGCGAGTGCCCTCTCGCCGTCGAAGATGACGGACGTCGCTGCGCGACTCCGGTCGCGCCTCGACGGAGGCCTGACCGTTGACGTGGGCTGCGTTCCGGAAGCGGAGCGCGTCGCGCGGCACACGCCGGTCTCGCCAGGCGATGAAGCCGCGGCTCCCACGATCGACTTGCCGGCCACAGATCCGATCATCCGGCCCTTGCCTGGCGCGTCCGTGGTTGCGTCGAGCGAAGGTCTGGTCGACGAGTTCTTCCTTGATCCCGAGAAGGTCGTGACCGACTGGCCCGGGCCCGATGGGCGCATCGTCGAGACGGTGCCCTGATGGCGATCCGCGGCTCGCTGTCCGAGGCTTCGCTCCCGGACGTGCTTCAGTTGCTGACGATGGGACACAAGACCGGCTGCCTGAGCGTTGCGCACCGGCATGCTTTCGGCAGCGTTTACTTCGACCGGGGAAGGATCTGCTACGCCTCGATCATAAATCGGCGAGACCGTTTGGGCGACGTGCTGCTCAAACAAGGTCGCCTGACGCGCGAACAGCTCGAGGTCGCGATCGCCGCGCAGGCGGCGGAGCCGCAAACCAGGCTTGGCGAGATTCTGGTCGCACAGGGCATGATCGACCGCGACCAGCTTCACGGTTACATCAAGCAGCAGATCGAGGAGGACATCTACTACCTGTTCACCTGGACGCAGGGGACTTTCACGTTCGAGCCCGACGTCAGGCCGGAGTATCAGGACTTCACGGTTTCCATCCACCCTGAGTCGTTGATGCTCGAGGGAGCGCGTCGCGTGGACGAATGGAGCCTGATCGAGAAGAAGATCACCAGCTTCGACCTCATTTTCGCGCTCGATGAGCAGAAGCTGTCGGAGAAAGCCGCGGTCCTGTCGCAGGAACAGTATATGCTCATCCCGCTGATCGACGGCATGCGCGACGTGTCCGCGCTGATAGAGGAGTCGGGTCTTGGCGACTTCGAAGTAGGCAAGGCCCTGTTCGGCTTGGCTTCGGCCGGATATCTGCACTGCGTTGGACGCTCACACGTGCCCGAGCACGTGTCGCACGAAACAAGGGTTGTCGAACATCGGAACCTCGGCGTGGCGTTTTACCGGACGTCGATGTTCGACGAGGCACAGCGCGAGTTCCGCCGCGTCACCGAGCTGCGTCCGGGCGAGACGACGGCCATGCACTTCCTCGGGCTCATCGGACTCCGCCAGGGGCGGTTCGACGAAGCCGTCAGGATCTTCCGTGTCCTCGCGGCTCGTCCGGGGTCGTCCTGGGGCGCGCACGTCAATCTCGCGTACGCGCTGGAGCGGCTCGGCAGACTCGAAGACGCACGGGTGGCACTGCGCGAGGCCGGAAAGCAGGCGCCGGACGCGCCCGAGGTGCGGTTCGCGTTAGGCGTGCTGGCACTGAAACGCGGAGAGGTCGCCAGGGCCGACGCCAGCCTGCGCGATGCTGCGGCGCGCTGGGGGTCGCGCGTGCGTCCGGCAACTTTCTTTCACTACGCATCTCTGGCGGCCGCGCTGAGCGGCGATTGCGATCGGGCCATCGCGATCCTTACCGAGGGAGTCGCTGTCCACCCGCACGCCGCCGTGCTGCAGAACAACCTCGCCGTGGCGTTGGAGCGGCGCGGGCGATACGCAGAGGCGGCGAATGCGGTCGAGCTGGGACTGCGCGACGACGCGACGCTGCCTCAGCTCCAGAAGAACAGCGGCGATCTCTCGTATCGTGTCGGCCGGTATGACGAGGCGTTCGACGCATATCGGCGCGCGCTGCGCCTCGATCCGGATCTGGGTGGCGACGTCTATCTCAAGCTGGGGAACATCCGATTTCGGCGTGGAGAGCGAGAGGATGCCCGGCGGTGCTGGGAGAGATCGTTGGCTCTCGCTCCCGACAATCCGATGGCAAGCAACAACCTCGATACCTCGCGACGGCTGGATTGAGTCATGTCCACGCCGATGCCGGGCGATCCGCTCGCAGTCACGGAATCGCGCGTCGGCGTTGCCGACTCGAGGCTGCTTCGCGGCTCGGGGATACTGTCCACGCACGGCCTGGGATCGTGCATTGCCTTGGCGATCTATGACGCAGAGACACGCTGCGCCGTCCTCGCGCACATCCTCCTCCCGTGTGAGGATCGCGCTGGTCCGGTCGCGCGTCCGGCGAGAAGCGCCGTGCATGCCGTTCCGCTGCTGCTCCGGAAACTGCGATCAGCGGGCGCGGGCCGTCGATTGGTAGCGAAGATGGCGGGTGGGGCGTCGATGTTCGGCCCGCTGCTGCTGATGGGAGGCGTCAACATGGGCGAGCGCAACATCAAGGCCACGCGACGCGCGCTCCAGGATGCGGGCGTATTGCTGGTTGCCGAAGATGTCGGTGGTGACTACGGACGGTCGGTCTACTTCGACGTGTCCACCGGGACGATGCTCGTTCGCTCGCTGAAACGCGGGGATCGCACGCTGTGACCGGAAATCGGGTTCTCGTGGTTGACGACAGCGCTCTCGTCCGTCAGGTCGTGGCCGACGTGATCGCCGAGAGCGGCGAGTTTGTGCTGGCGGGCGTAGCGCGCGATGGAGCTGACGCACTCGCCAAGGTCCGGGCGCTCGAACCGGATATCGTCACCCTCGATGTGGCAATGCCCGGGATGCATGGCCTCGAGGTGCTGGACAGGATCATGCGCGAGACGCCGCGTGCCGTCGTCATGCTGAGCGCTCTGGACGACCCGCGGGGAGGCGATCTGACCATCCGTGCGCTGGAACTGGGCGCTGTCGATTTCGTGCATAAGCCCAGTCGCGTCGACCTGTTCGACGCGGCCTCGCTTAGCGATCGTTTGCTCAACGCACTCCGCGTGGCGCGGACCATCGGACCGCCTGTATCGGCCTGCCACGCGACGTCAGTCGAACCGCGGGCCACGCGAAGCGCGGATGCCGTTCTGGAATCCGGTGTGCCGGCTGCCTGCGTGGTGGCGATCGCCGCATCCACGGGAGGCCCCAGAGCGCTCGCCGGGCTTCTCTCGGCCATTCCGCGCACAGGCGACACCGCGTATCTGATCGTCCAGCACATGCCAGCGGGGTTCACGGAGTCGCTAGCGCGCCGACTGGATACCGTTTCTGATCTCACAGTACGCGAAGGGTGCGACGGAGAGCGTCTGCTGGCGGATCACGCGTATGTTGCCCCGGGCGGGAAGCAGATGCGCGTTGCCCGTGGTTCATCGGGCCTCGTCCTCTCCGTGCTAGACGACGCGCTCAGGCACGGCATGCGGCCCGCTGCCGATCCGCTCTTCGAATCCGTGGCGCAAGCCTGCGGCAACCGCAGCGTCGGAGTTGTGCTCACCGGGATGGGCAGGGACGGCGCCGAAGGTCTGCGCGAGCTGCGCTTGGCTGGTGGCTACGCCATCGTGCAGGATCAGGCGACGTCCACTGTCTGGGGGATGCCTCAGGCGGCACTGTCGCTGGCCGGAGCAGACGATGTTGCCTCGCTGGAAATGATACCCAGCTGCCTCGCTGCCGCGATGGAGCGTCGCCGCTGGTTGTGACCCGATACCCTCTCCCGCGGTCATTGTAGGGACGCCGACCAGTCACCCGCACGCATGACCAGTCACATCCACATGGCATCCAATGCTCTCTCCGGGACGCTGCCGCTGCGCTTCCGCGAGCGTGCGAACGCCCGCACCGGGGTGGCGGACGTGCTTGTGTTCCGGTTGGGTGCCGAACGTTTCGCCGTTGACCTGCAGTCCGTGGACGAGACCATCGAGGCGCCGGAGGTTCACGAGGTTGGCGGTACGGCACCAACGATACTGGGAGTATTCCGGCACGGCGCACAGCTGCTCACGCTGTACGATACGGCGAGCGTTCTTGGGATGCGACGCGAAGCAGCTGGCCCGCTGTCGGCGCTCGTCATGCGTGGCGGCGGCCGTCGAATCGGACTGGCTGTTGGGGACGTGGAAGACGTGGTGAAACTGGATCTGTCGTTACTGCGTGACGTCCCCGATGGCGTCTGGGATGACGAGTTGCTGCTGGGCCTCTTCGTTCGAGACGGATTGCTGGTTGCGCTGGTGGATGCGCGATCGCTCATCAGTGCCTGTCAAACGCCCTCGATTCCCGAGGCCTTGTGACCAGCCAGGCTGAGCGGCCACGGGTGGTGACGTTTCGCATCGGGCGCGACCTGTATGCGGCACCGATCGAGGGGGTCGAACGCGTGCTCCGATACGAGCCGCCGCGGCGCATACCGGGCGGTCCTTCATGGGTGGAAGGCGTCGTCGAATACTCCGGGAGAGTCGTTCCCGTCGTCAACCTCGCGCAGCGGCTCTGTCTCGACGATGGGGAAGTCGGCATTTCGACGCGGATCCTCGTCTTGTCGTCTGTCGGCGAGTGGATGGCGATCGTGGTCGACTCTGTGCTCGATGTCCGGTCGCTCGGCGACCTGGAACCGCCGCCGCGGTCGCTCCGTGCCGCGGCACTGGACGCGATGCAGGGGATCACGCGCCGCGACGGAGATCTCGTGATCGTGCTGGACATCGGCCGCTTGCTGGCATCCTCCGGCGACCTCCCGAACCAGGAGCCGAGCCGTGAGTACGCCGCTGTCCGCTGAGGCCGCGTGCGGTGCGCTCCGAAGCCGCTTTCAACGCATCGATGACGCGTTAGGCAGCCCTGGAGCCGCAGACCGACGCGAGGAACTCAAGGGGGAGATCATCGCGTTGTACCGCGCGGTCGATCGCGATCTCGCCGGTCTTCAGGGGCTCAAGGACGACATCAAGGAACTGGTCGAACGGTGGAAACGACTCGTCGGCGCGGACCCCGGACCCGCCATCGTTTCGCCTCCGGCTCGCGCGGATCATCTCAACGCGTCGACGTACATCGAGAAGGGCTGGAGCCTGATCTCCCTTGGCGATTACGAGGCTGCGGAGGCGGCGCTCACTAGGGCGCTGTATCTGGTTCCCGACGACACACAGGCCGAAGCGCTGCTCGGATGGGCGCAGATGCTGCGTGACCGCTTCGACGAGGCACTCATGCACTTCCAGCGCGTGCTCCTCAGAGAGCCGTCGAATGCGCTGGCGCGAGTCAACGTGGGATACATCTGCCTGAAGAAGGGGATCTTCGGCGAGGCGATCGAACACCTGGCAAGGGTGATCCGGCTAGACAACGATCGGAAGGCCACGCTGTATGCCCACTACTATCTGGGACTGCTGTACTTCGAGCGGGAGATGTTCGAAGACGCGGAGACCTTCTTCGGCAAGGCGCTGGCGCTGGGTCCGAATCTGGTGGAAGCGTACTACCACCTGGGTCGGGCCCGCTGGTTCGGTGGAAACGGCGACGGAGCGAAGGATGCGTGGCGCGACGGGATGCACGCGAACAAGTTCAATCCATGGGGCACGCGCTGCGCCGACATCCTGCGCCTCGTCGATGGTGGAGGCACGCCGTCGCGGTCGGACTGAGCCTGCTGGCGTTCCTGCCGGCGGCGGCGCAGTACGCGGGCACACGCACGGACAGCGGACGTTTCACGATCGTTGCTGAGCCGCGAGATGCGCTTCTGGCTCGATCGCTGCTCGCGTCTGCCGTGGCGCGCGACACATTCAGTGGCTTGCCGCGCCCGACGCGCCCTGTCCTGATCGTCATTGCATCCGACTGGCGCCGATTTCGAGAGTACGTCGGCGACGTGGCCGCCGAGTGGGGGAGTGCATTCGCTTTCCCGTCGGATGGCCGAATCGTTATGCAGGGGTCGAGCGCGGGTTCGGATGCGGGCGATCCGGAGGCCGTGCTGCGCCACGAACTTGCTCATCTGGCCCTGCACGAGTTCCTCGGGGACTTGCCGCCACGCTGGTTCGACGAGGGATACGCCAGCTTCGTCGCCAATGAGTGGGGTCGCGACCAGGTTCTGGCCACCAACGTGGCGCTGGCCTTGCGCGGTACGCCGTCGCTCGATACGCTCGACGCCGGTTTCTCGGCAGGCGCAACGCAGGCTGGCGCCACGTACGCGCTTGCCTATCGTGCCGTCGCGGACATGGCCGCACTGGACCGGACGCATGGCCTTGCCTTGCTGTTCGCCTACTGGCCGCGTACGCGATCGCTCGATCAGGCGGTTCGCGCCGCGTACGGTATTACGCTGGCCGACTTCGAGAAGCGGTGGGCGGCGCAGACCCGACGGCGCTACGGCGCCCTTGCTGTGTTTGCCGATCTCACGGTGGCAACCCTCGCTCTGCTCTTCGTCATCACGCCGCTCTATCTCGTGCGCCGGCAGCGCGACCGTACCCGCCTTGCGACGATGATCGCACGAGAAGCCGAACAGGAGAAAATGGAGAGAGATGCCGCAATCGAGGCGCTGTTGCGGAGTCTGCCGCCAGCGAGCGATTCACCAGGGAACGCGACCACGCAGCCATAGCTGCTAAGCGATTGTGGCCCGCGTTCTTGACACCGGACTTCGTGGTTGGACATACTACGTCCCCTATGGCACAATCGAACTCGCCGCCGCGCTCGCGGCCGCTTTTTTATTGGGGCCTCGCGCTCGCGGCGATCGTCCTGGGCTTTGCTGACCTCGCGCGTGGTGGAGAGACGATAGCGCCGATCCTGCTGGTGGTCGGATACTGCGTACTGATTCCGATTGCGATTCTGAAGTAAGTTGATTGCGGAATGCGCGGGGCGCGAACTTCGGTCGCGACCCGCTGTCGTGCATATGGTTCGGTAGGCCGGCGAAGCAGGGTTCTAGCGGGCGAATAGCTCAGTTGGTTAGAGCGCCTGCTTTACACGCAGGAAGTCGGGGGTTCGAGTCCCTCTTCGCCCACTGGGCGCTGGATCCAGCGCCGGAGCAGGGTGTAATTGTCCGTTCGCACGCTCAACGTTTCGGAGGTACGTCAAGTGAAGGCATGGCAGCGCTTTGCGCGCACAGTCTCCTCAGTCACCGCGATTTTCTTCGTCGGTGCAACGGGAATGCTCGGCGCGCAGCAGCAGGCCCCGCTCCAGCGTGGTCAAACGCCCGGTCCCCGTTTCCTCGTCCCGATTCTCCGTTCCGCGGAAGCGGGTCTGGGCAAGGAAGCTGGTGAGATGGTCCGCGAACGCATGGGCGATCAGTTCATGCTGCGGACCCTGTGGATCATTCCCAAGTCGGATATCGAAAACACGCTCGTGGCTTCCGGTTACTCACAAACCGAAGCGCTGAATGCCAACGACCTGAAGGCGCTGGCGCAGCTACTCCGTGCCGAGGAGTACATGGATGCGACGGTCACGAAGGTTGCCAGCGGCTACCAAGCCGATGCATACCACTTGCTCGTGCGCGGCGACGGAATGGTGCAGCCGCTCCCGAGACTCACGGGCGAGAAGCTCAACGACATCGCGAAGGCCGCCGCGTCGGAAATCGAAAAGTCGCGGAAGCAGCTTGCCGGAAGCGCGTCGTGCATGCTCAACTGGCGCCAGAACAAGTTCGACGAAGCCGCCAAGGATATCGAGCGCTCGCTCAAGGATTACCCAAACAGCGTCTTTGCACGCGTTTGTGCCTTGGAGATCGCCAACACGAAAAAGGCGTCGCCGGATTCCATCATCAAGCTCTCGGAAGACATCCTCAAGATTCATCCGCAGAACCGTCGCGCGCTGACGCTGGTCGCTGACGCCTACAACGCGGCGAAGATGGAAGACAAGTACATCACGACGCTGACGACGCTGCTGGCAGCGGACCCGACGAACACTCGCTTGCAGGAGACAGTCGTGAACGCCCTTGGCGCCGCCGGCAAGCCCGAAATCGCCAAGCCGATCATCGACGAAGCCGTCAAGCAGAATCCTGGCGACCCATCGCTCATCCGACTGCAGTGGACCGTATATCGTGCCATGAAGGACTGGAGGGGAGCGGCGCAGATCGGTGAGGAACTGGTAAAGACGGACACCGCTTTCGCGGACACGACCTTCTGGCAGCGCCAGATCGCCGCCTACGTGGCTGACAGCAACACGGCGAAGGCATTCGAGTCGGCGTCTCGTGCCGTTGCCAAGTTCCCGCAGAACACGGAACTCCTGATGACGCAGGGCCAGCTCGCCCGCCAGGCGGGCCAGGGACCGGTTGCACTCGAGGCATTCAACAAGGTGATCGCGATCGATCCGAAGCACCCCGGCGTCAACCTCCAGATCGCGCAGATCTACTCGGAGCAGGACAAGACCGAGGAGATGCTGTCGGCGCTACGGGCTGCGGTCGCCGCTGGCGATGACGCGAAGATCGCCGGTGGAATGGCGCTGACGAAGGGAAATGCGCTGTTCAAGGCGTTCTCGCAGGGTTCGAAGTCTCAGGCGGACGGCGATGCGGCTCTTCGTGTGCTGGCGGCCGCCGATTCCATCAGCCCGTCGGAGACGGCGAAGTTCCTGATGGGTGCGACGGAAGTGACGATCAGCCAGACTATCCTCACGCAGGATGCGGCACCGAACAAGAACTGCGACGCCTTGAAGAAGGCGCAGGTGTACCTTGGCAATGCGCAAATCCATGTGCCGGCGGGCGGACGCGCATTCCCGGATCAGGCCAAGCAGCTGATGGACGGGCTGGGGCAACTCAATGCGTACGCGGAGCAGTTGGGCAAGGCGATCTGCAAGTAGGGAGATCGGCATGACCCGATGCGACGCCCGCCGAGTCCTCGATTCGGCGGGCGTCGTTCGTATGGCATCTGCCGCCTAACGTGGTTCCGGGCAATGCGCGGGCTGTGGACATTCGGCGAGGCGGGCGCGGCTTGACGCACCTCGCGAGGCTTCACTAGAATGACGTTTCAGTGACCGTACTTCTGACGTACCAGAGTTCGTTTCATGCGCCCGTGCTGGCGCGCGAAGTCGTGCAGATGTTCCGCGACGCACGCCACGTTCTCGACTGTACGCTTGGCGGTGGCGGCCACGCGCAGGCCCTGCTCGAAAACGGGGCGGACGTCACTGGCGTCGACCGCGATCCCGAAGCGATTCGGGCGGCAACGGCACGGCTGGTCGACTACGCTGCAACCGGTCGGTTTCGCGCATACCTGACGAACTACGCTCAGATCGCCGAGTCGGAGCTGACGGATAGCAGCTTCGATGGTATCCTGCTCGACCTCGGAGTGTCGTCGCATCAACTCGATGATGCGACTCGCGGCTTCTCCTTCCGGCCGGGGGCACCCCTGGATATGCGCATGGGCGTGGGGAGCGCGAGCGACGCCGCAGGACTGCTTAACGACGCGGACGAGTCGACACTCGCCTTTATCTTCAGGGAATATGCCGACGAACGCCGTGCGCTCCGTCTTGCCAGGGAAATCGTCCATCGTCGCGTCGCGAAGCCATTCGCCTTGAGCGACGATCTGGTCAATGCGATTCGCGCCGCGCTCGGCAGTTCGGCCGGTCCTCACGACTTCGCGCGGCTCTTCCAGGCAGTACGCATCGAGGTCAACGACGAGTTGGCAGGGCTGGAACGAGCGCTCCCGGAACTCCGCGACCGGCTGGTTGCGGGCGGCACGCTGGTCGTGATCGCCTACCACTCTGGCGAAGATCGAATCGTGAAGAACGCGTTTCGCTCCTGGAGTGCGGATTGTGTGTGTCAACCGAAGCAGCCAGTCTGCACGTGCCGGGGGCACTCGCTGGGTTCCACGATCACGCGCCGCCCTGTTACGGCCTCGGAGGAGGAGACAGCCCGAAACGTGCGTGCGCGCAGCGCGCGCTTGCGAGCGTGGCGTCGCGCCGCGTGAGGAGCGGTGGCGGATGGGGGATTGCGTCGCGCGGTCGGCTGATCGCGACGACGCTCCTGATATTCCTCGTGGTAGCGACCAGTGTGGTGTGGCGTCGCACCAGAGGAATGGCGGCCGCGCGTTCCCTCCAGACGCTGGCAAGCAGCCGGGCCGAGCTGGAGTCGCGCCGGCTGCAGCTGGAGAGTGACATCGTCACGCTGGCCAGTCGTGGGAAGCTCGGCGTCCGCGTCGAGTCGCGCCTCGGCCTGCACGTCCCTAACGACAGTCAGGTCATCCTGCTGCCACTGCCGGCAGCAGCAACGCGGAGAGGAAGATAGGCATGGTCCGTGTGAACCGATTGTCCGTACTTCATGTCGCGTTGGCGTTGTTTGCCCTGGCGCTCACGGCGCGCGCCGCCAAGGTGCAGCTACTGGACGGAAAGATCTGGGGGCGAGCCGCGGAGAAACAGCATCTCGCGCAGACGTCGCTCGACGCTCCACGCGGTGAGATTCGGGATGCGGCCGGCGTGCCGCTGGTCCGGAGCCAGGAGCGCGTGCGCATCGCGATCGCGCCGCCGGAAGTGCGCGATATGCGGGAATTGACCAGGGCGCTGTCACGCCTGGGGGTGGGGCGCTCGGTCATTCGGCGTGTGTCGGACCGGAAGCACAAATGGGTGGAGTTGTCGGAGACGTTCCAGCCATCGGATGTCGTGGTGCTCGCTCGCATGCCGGGCGTCCATGCCAGGTCGGTGAGCGAGCGCTTGTATGTCGCGAGCGACGGGGTCCGCCGTATCGTGGGCCGGACCGGATCTGGCGGTGTGGCCGTGGATGGGTTGGAGCTGGCGCTCGACTCTCTGTTGCGCGGGGTGCGCGGCCGAACGGCTGCGTTCCGCGGAGCGAATGGCGAACGTTATGAGTCACCGGATTTGTTGACCGAACCGCCTCGGGCGGGGAGTACGGTGACGTTGACGATACATCTCGCGCTGCAGGACATCTGCGATCGCGCGCTCGCCGAGGCAGCAGCGCACCTTGGCGCCGAGGGCGGTGACATTGTCGTCCTGGATCCTCGGGATGGCGAAGTGCGCTGCCTTGCCAGCAGGCGAGCCGGTTCGCGGGTTGGCGCCGCCACTGCCGTCACTGAACCGTTCGAGCCCGGTTCCACGCTCAAGCCGCTCTATGCAGGCGCCCTCGTCGAACGCGGGCTGGCCCGAGTGGACGAGATGATCGAGACCTTCGACGGCCGGTATACCGTGGCCGGCCGCACGATCAACGACGTCCACAAGGCCGAGCGGCTGTCACTGGCCGACGTCATCCGCTTCTCCAGCAACGTAGGCATCGCGCGCTTCTCGGAACGACTGACGGATCGCGAGCAATACGAACTCCTGCGCGACTACGGTTTCGGTACGCCGACGGGCATGACCTATCCGTCGGAGGCGGCGGGTACGCTGCGCGAAGTCCGCAAGTGGACGGCGCAGTCGCACGCGTCGCTGGCGATCGGATACGAGATCAGCGTCACGCCGTTGCAGCTCGCAGTCGCCTACGGCGCCATCGCCAATGGCGGCCGGCTGATGCAGCCGGCGATCGTGAAATCCGTGCAGGACGCGGATGGCCGAACGATCTACACGCATTCGCCGCGTGTCGTCCGGCAGGTTCTGACGCCGGAGACTTGTGCCACCCTTCGGCGCATTCTCCAGAGTGTCGTGGACAGCGGCACGGCGACGGACGCCGAGCTGGCGACGTTCAATCTGGCTGGCAAGAGCGGGACCGCGCGCCGTACGTCGGGCGGTCGCTATGGGCAGGGGATGTACACGTCGACCTTCATCGGGATCTTCCCCGGGGACGACCCGCAGTACGTGGTGCTCGTGAAGATCGACAACCCTGCCAAGACTTACTACGGCGGCAAGGCGGCCGCGCCCGTCGCCAGGAATGTGATCGAGGCGGCGATCGCCTCGCGGAGCGTGAATCTCGACGGTCGCACACTCGCTGCTCAGAAGATCCGTTCCGCACCGCGATTCGACCCGGCGCCAGTGCCACTGGAGCAGGTCGTGGATGCTGGGGCTGTCGTCGAGGACTCGGCGCCGCGCGGTCCTGCACTGCCGCCCGTGTCTCTCGTTGACACGATGCCGGAGCCGCCGCTGCGCGGTCCAATCCGGTTTGATCTCGGCCGTCCGTTGCGGGACGTCCCGCGCACCGATTCGCTCGTAAGCGTACCGCCGGTGGCCGGATTGCCGCTTCGAGTAGCGGTGCGCGAGCTGCATCGCGCGGGTCTGAAGGTCGTTCTGGCGGGATCCGGAGATGGCGCGACTCAGCCGGCGGCGGGCGCGCAGGTTCGCAGCGGCACCGTCGTGCGTCTGTGGCGGCCGTGACGTCAGCGGTTCACTCCGGCAGCGTGATATCCGCGTTGCGCAACGCCGGCCTGCTGCTAAGGGTGGCGCCGGACTTTCCGGGCGCGTTCGCGGACGTGGCCGACGACAGTCGACGCGTCACTGAAGGTGCGTTGTTCATTGCCGTTCGTGGTCATGACCGGGACGGGCATGACTATCTGGACGCTGCCGTGGCCGGTGGGGCGACGGGAGCGATCGTCGAGCGCGAGGGATTCGACCGCGTGCCGACGCTGGTCGTTCGAGACGGCCGACGCGCGGCCGGCATCGCGGCATCGGTTGCCTTCGGCGAGCCGGGACGACGGTTGCGGCTGGCGGCTGTCACCGGGACCAACGGGAAGACGACGACCGTGGGCATGCTGCGCCATCTCCTGGACTCGGGCGCGGGTGACGCAGCGTCCATCGGCACGCTGGGCACTCTCGTGGGGAGCGTGGGCGAGCGGTTGGCTGGAGGGAGCGGACTGACCACGCCCGGCCCGGTGGAGCTGCAACGCACACTGCGTGCGCTGCTGGACCGAGGCGTACGCTGGGTGGCGATGGAGGTATCGTCGCATAGCCTGGACCAACGCCGCATCGAGGGACTTCGCTTCGCGGCCGCGGTATTCACGAATGTGACGCGGGACCATCTCGACTATCACGGCTCGATGGCGGCGTACATCGCCGCCAAGGGACGACTGCTGGACTATCTCGCGACTGACGGATGGGCGCTGCTCAATGCCGATGACCCGGCGTGGGGCACGCTCGTTCGGCCGCCGCTGTGCGCGAGTTTCGGGATGGTGTCCTCCGTGTGCGACGTGCGCGCGCGTGACGTTCGACCGTGGAGCGGCGGGAGTCGGTTCGTCCTGGAGACTCCTGCCGGCGCCGCCGAGGTATCGCTGCCGCTGATTGGCGACTTCAACGTGATGAACGCGCTCGCGGCGGCAGCGGCAGCTTGGGCGTTAGGCATCCCGGTCGATCTCATTGGCGCTCGCCTGACGACTATGCCGCAGATTCCCGGCAGGCTCGAGCGGATCCTCGATCGTCCTGTCGTCCTGCGGGATTACGCGCACACTCCCGACGCGCTCGCGAGGGCGCTGGCTGCTGTGCGCCCGTTCGTGGCCGAGCGCCTGATCGTCGTATTCGGGTGCGGCGGCGACCGCGACCGTGGAAAGCGACCGGAAATGGGGGCAATTGCCGAGTCCGTTGCAGATGTGGTTGTCGTGACCAGCGACAACCCGCGGACGGAGGACCCGGAGCGCATCATCGATGAGATCGAAGCAGGGATGACGAGCGGCAGGCACCTGCGTATCGTGGACCGACGGGAAGCCATCGCGAGCGCCCTCGACGTCGCGCGAGAGGGCGATGTGGTGATCCTCGCCGGAAAGGGTCATGAGACCTATCAGGTCCGTGGCAGCGAGTCGTATCCCTTCGACGAGCGATCGATCGTGCGAGAACTCGCGGGCGTCGTGCCATGAACTTCTGGACGCTTGACCGGCTGGATCGGGCGCTGCAATCGGACATCGTTGGTGCGCGCCCACTGGGAAGCCAGTGGTTAGGCGATGTGTCGACCGACACACGCACCCTTCGGCCGGGCGATGTGTTCGTCGCGCTTCAGGGAGAGCGGTTCGACGGGCACGATTTCCTGGAGGTGGCGGCACGTTCCGGTGCGTCGGCACTCGTGGTTCGGGATCCCCGGCGAGCGGCGGCGGTGGGCATCCCGGTTTTCGTCGTTGGCGACACGTCATCCGCGCTCTTGGCCCTCGGACGGTTCCGCCGGCGCGCATGGGGTGGGCAAGTGGTAACGATTGCCGGCTCCAACGGGAAGTCGAGCACGAAGGAGATGACGCGTGCCGCGCTCGCCACGCGCTATGTCGTGCACGCTACTGAGGGGAATCTCAACAACTTCGTCGGCGTGCCGCTTACGCTCCTCGCGATCCCGGACAGCGCTCAAGTGGCAGTTATCGAGATTGGCACCAACCGCCCAGGCGAGGTTGCCACGCTGCGCGCCGTGGCGGAACCGGATATCGCGGTGGTAACGTCGATCGGTGAGGAGCATCTCGAGGGCCTCGGCGACCTGGCCGGTGTGCTGGCGGAAGAAACCGCTGTGTTCCACGGTGCGCCGCTTGCGATCGCTCCCGCGGTGCAAGCGGAAGTTGGTGCTGCGGCACGAACCATGGCGGATCGCGTAGTGGAAGCCGGACTGGACGAGGGCGATGTTCGCCCGGATCGGTGGGGTCTTGAGGTTGACGGGCAGGTATGCCTGCAGATTGGCGAGACTCGTGCGGTTCTGCCGTTCCGTGGCGTGCATCATGCTCGCAACGCCATGCTGGCGGTAGCGGTCTCGCGCGCGCTCGGCATGGACGATGCGGACGCGCTCCACGGGATGGTGAAGGCTACACCACTCCCGATGCGCGGCGCGTTCGAGTCGTTTGGAACCCTAACCGTGGTCAACGATGCGTACAACGCCAACCCGGCTTCTGCGCGCGAGGCCCTCTCGTTGCTCGATGCACTCGACTTGGGTGGAGGGCGCCCGCGCGTGATCGTACTGGGATCGATGCTGGAACTGGGACGCCAGTCCGAGGCCTTGCACCGCGAGGTAGCGGTGCGAGCGCTCGCGACGTCGGCGACGATCGTTGCCGGTATGGGGGCATTCGCGCCGGCCCTGGCTGAAGCCGGACATGCCGACCCACGAGTGGTTGTAGCTGATGACGTCGACGCTCTCTGGGCACAGCTTCGAACCCGGCTTCCCCTGAATGCGATCGTGCTGCTGAAGGGTTCGCGCGGCGTCCGGTTGGAGCGCCTCCTGCCGATGTTGCGCGAGTTTGCCGGAGTTGGTCCGACACCACGTCCTTCGGATCTCAGGTAGCCCTTGCTCCATTATCTGCTTTCGCCACTGATCCGCGAGTTCCCGACACTCCGGCTCATCAACTATATCTCGTTTCGTGCGGCGGCCGCTGCGGTGACTGCGCTGCTCCTGGCATTTCTCGTCGGACCGATGATCATCCGCCGGCTCAGGGCGATGAAGGTGCGCCAGGTTGTGCGTGAGGGGACGCCGGCGACGCACCTGTTGAAGGCGACGACGCCGACCATGGGCGGGCTGATCATCCTCGCGGCGTCGATCGTGCCGACGTTGCTCTGGACACGTCTCGACAACCGGTACGTGCTGATCGCCCTGCTCGTGACGGTGTGGATGGGCGGAATAGGCTTTCTGGACGACGTCTTGAAGCTCAAGCAGAAGCGCGAAGGCAGGGAGAACGTGGGTCTGGTCGAGCGTTACAAGCTGGTTGGCCAGGTGTCGATCGGGATGCTCGTGGGCGTCCTGCTGTGGAAGTTTCCGCTGGCGACGCTGCCTGGCGCGTCGACGACGCTCCCGTTCCTGAAGTACGTTTACGTGGTTCCGGCCGTGGCGGCGCTCGAGTTCCTGTACGTTTTCTGGGCGGCGTTTATCCTGACGGGGACGAGCAACGCGGTCAATCTTGCCGACGGCCTGGACGGCCTGGCGGCTGGCCTTGCAGCGATCGCCGTCAGCACGTTCGCATTCTTCGCGTACGTCATGGGCCGCGTGGACGCCAGCGCCTACCTGCAGCTCTTCTATCTGCCCGGTGCGGGAGAGTTGACGGTATATTGCATGGCGCTGGTTGGGGCTTGTGTGGGCTTCCTCTGGTTCAACACCCACCCCGCGCAGGTGACCATGGGGGACACAGGGGCATTGGCGTTAGGTGGGGCGATCGGCGCGATCGCCATTCTCCTCAAGAGCGAATTTCTCCTTCTGCTCGTCGGTGGAGTGTTCGTGGCGGAGACCGTGTCGGTAATCCTTCAGCGCAGCGTCTTCAAGTATCGGCGGCGCCGGCATGGCGTCGAGTACGCGCGGCAGCACCGGCTGTTTCGCCGTGCGCCCCTGCATCACCACTTTGAACTGTCGGGCTGGAAGGAGAGCCAGGTGGTCGTGCGATTCTGGATTCTTGGCATCCTCTGCGCATTCGTGGCGTTGACGACGCTGAAGCTGAGATGATGCCCGGTCAGTGGCGAACGGGCGAGGTTGCGGTTGTTGGGCTCGGGCGGAGCGGCGACGCCGTCGCCCGTTTGCTTCGTGCGCACCATGCTACGGTGTATGTCTCGGACTCGGCGGATACGGACGATCTGCGTCGGCAGGCGGATGCCCTGCGATCCACCGGTACGAGCGTGGATCTTGGTCACCATGATCTGGAGCGGATCGCCCGAGCCACGACGGTGGTCGTGAGTCCCGGTGTGCCGCCTGACGCCGAGCCTGTCGCGGTCGCCCGCGCGAGACCGGTGCCTGTGGTGAGCGAGGTGGAGGTCGCTCTGACGTTCCTGACGTCGATGCAGTACCTCGCGATCACCGGAACCAACGGCAAGTCGACCGTAACGGCGATTGCGGCGCATGTGCTGCGCGGTTTGGGCGTCCACGCGGAGGCTGCGGGGAACATCGGCGCTGCCGTAAGCTGGTTGGCGTTGCAGTCGTCACCGCCTGATTGGGCAGCCATCGAGTTGTCATCCTTCCAGCTCCATGATACGCCGAGCATTGCTCCAGTTGTCGGCGTGCTGACGAACCTGACGCCCGATCACCTCGACAGGTATCCGTCGATCGATGCGTACTATGCCGATAAGGAATTGCTGTTCAGAAACGCATCGAACGCGTCCCGCTGGGTAGTCAACGCCGACGATGCGCGAGTCCTGGAGATGACGCGCGGAGTCCGTGGCGTCGTTCAACGCTACAGTGCCCAAGGACGTCTGTCGGATGCGTTCTACGACCGGCAGGGCGGAGAACTGGTCGTTCTCGATGCCCCGTTGATGTCGCGGGCCGACCTGCCCTTGTTGGGCGATCACAACGTCGGCAATGCACTGGCGGCAGCCCTGGCTGTCATGGTGGCATCCCCCGATTTCCGCACGATCGCCGGCCGTCAGAGGGTCGCATCGGCACTGCGGACCGTCCGACCCCTCCATCATCGACTGGAGACCGTCGGCGTTTTCGGCGGCGTTGCCTATATCGACGATTCGAAAGCGACGAATGTCGCCTCGGCGGCCGTCGGTATCGCCAGTATGGTTCGGCCGACGATCCTCCTTCTGGGAGGGAAACACAAAGGCGAACCGTACACGCCGCTCGTCGATGCGATTCGGGCCCATTGTCGCGGCGTGATCGCGTACGGCGCGGCCGCACCGCTCATCATGGACGACCTCGGTCGGGATGTAGTGATCGAGCACGTCGGCGGCGATTTTGAACGTGTGATGGAGCGTGCACGCCAACTCGCCAGGCCGGGCGATGCGGTGCTGCTGTCGCCCGCCTGTTCGAGCTTCGACATGTTCACCAATTACGAGGCTCGCGGCCAGCGGTTTGCTCGTCTGGCGCGCGGGACCGTCCGATGAACGATACCCTTCGTGTGCGCGACCGGTGGGTGATGGGAAACGAGGCACGATTGCTGGTGGTGGTGACCAGCGCGCTGCTTGCGTTTGGGCTGGCGACCCTGTACAGCGCCAGTGCCCTCGTGGCGATGAACGAGGGTCATGCCGGGTGGTACTATGCCGGGCGACAGGCGCTGGGGCTCCTGCTGGCAATAGTCGTCTTCGCGCTGGCCGCCAAGATCGACGCGCAGAGGCTGGAGAAGCTGGCATATCCGATCATGCTGGTGGCCATCGTCTCGATGCTGATAACGGTCCTGCCGTTCACGGAAGCGATTTCTCCAAGAGTCCATGGGTCGCGCCGTTTCGTCCTCGGTACCGCGGTGCAGCCTTCGGAGTTCGGAAAGATCGCTGTCATCGTCTGGACGGCCATGCTGCTCGTGAAGAAGGGCGATCAGATGCGTCGGCTGACGCGGGGACTGTTGCCGTTCCTTGCGGTGATCGGCGTTCTCGATGTCCTGGCGATTCTCGAACCGGATTTCTCTGTGGCCGTCATGTACACGCTCGTGATGGCTATCATCCTGTTCGCCGGCGGTGTCCGCATCGGTCATTTCGTCGCGATAGGCGCCATCGCGATCCCCGTGCTGTGGCACTCCATGCTCCGGCTGCAATACGCGATCATGCGTGTCTTCTCGTTCATGGACGCGGACAAGGCGCCGCAGGAGTTGAGCTATCAGCTGCGCCAGTCGCTCATCGCGGTTGGGTCGGGAGGTTTCTTCGGCCGCGGATTCGGCAACGGCCGCCAGCAGTATGGATACGTGCCGATGGGCTTCAACGATTTCATCGCCGCCACCATCGGTGAGGAGTGGGGTTTCCTGGGGTTGACGGCCCTCGTGCTGGCGTTCGCCGTGTACACCTGGCTTGGCGTCAGAATAGCGCGGCAGGCCCGGACGCCGTTTCTGCAGCTGGTTGCGATCGGGTGTACGGCCACGACGGCGATCACCGCGTATCTCCACATCGGCGTGGTCATCGGGCTGCTGCCGACGACGGGACTGACGCTTCCCTTCATCTCGTACGGGCGGACCAACCTCCTCGTCTCCATGGCGATGACGGGCATTCTGGTGAACATCGGAAGCGTTCGCGAGCGCGTCTTCAACGCGTCCGCGACGGATCCACTGATGGCAACGGCCTAGTGCGCGTGTTCTTCGCCGGTGGCGGTACGGGAGGCCATCTGTACCCGGCGCTCGCGGTCGCACGGGCATTGGTGCGGCAGGCGCCATCCGTTCGCCCGCACTTCCTCGGATCCACCCGTGGCATCGAACGGCACATCCTGCCTAACGCGGAGTTCCCGTATACGCTGCTCGATCTGCATCCGCTCTATCGTACGACGCCGTGGCGGAACTGGCGCACCGTGCGTGGCCTCTGGTCCGCTCACGCGGCTATCGGCGACCTGATGCGCGCGGATCCGGCGCGCCTGACCTTCGCGACGGGCGGCTACGCGTCGGCTGCAGGGCTCCTCTATAGCCGCCTCCACGGCCTGCCGTATGTGTTGCACGAGGCCAACTCTTTCCCAGGAATGACCGTGCGGTGGTTCAGCGCCAGCGCCCGAGAGTTGTACCTCGGGTTTCCCGAGGCCACGGCGTCGTTGCCGGCGGCAGCCCGCGCTCGCGCCGTCGACACGGGGAACCCGATCGAGCCACCGCCCCAGCCCACGTCATTCTCGCCTAGCCGCGCCGAACGACTCCGGGCCTGGGAACTCGACGCATCCACCTTCGTCCTCCTGGTGTTCGGCGGGTCGCAGGGGTCAGCGGCGATCAACAGGCTGATTGACTCTTGGCTGGTCCGGGGTCTGCCTGCCGGTCTGTCGCTCATCTGGGCTACCGGCCGCGAACAGTTTGCGATGTACGCCCCGCGTGCATCCGGCCGCGTAGTTGTACGAGACTACCTTGCGCCGATCGCCGATGCTTATGCCGTCGCTGACCTTGCCTTGACGCGCGCAGGAGCAATGACCACGGCTGAACTTTGCGCGTGGGGCGTACCAATGATCCTCATCCCGCTGCCGACTGCTGCCGGAGATCATCAGACGGCCAATGCCAGGGCGCTCGAAGCGTGCGGCGCGGCACGCTGGATCGCGCAGTCCGATGCATCCGATGTTCGCCTGGACGGCATGGTGCGCGAACTGATCGAGGACCGCGGCGCACTTGAGCGACTCGGGGCAGGTGCGCGCGCCCGCGCGCGGCCGGACTCGGCTAGGCAGATTGCCGAGCGCGTGCATCGGTTGATCGATGCCTGACGGACGCCGCGATCGCGCGCACCCGGCCGCAAGATCTGATCGTGCGAGGAGGGCGACCCGCCCGTGACGCTCATCGATCCCGCGGATGCCCGCCCGATCCACTTTATCGGCATCGCCGGGGCCGGCATGAGTGCTCTGGCCGAGTTGTTCCTTCGTCGAGGCGTCCGTGTGACTGGGTGTGACTCTGCGCCATCGGCGGGATTCGCGACCGACCTTGCGCGCCTGGGTCTCCCAGTGTGGGCGGGCCACGATCCCGGTCATGTGGAACGCGCTCGAGCGGTGGTCGTCACCTCGGCGGTCAACGCCAATCTTCCCGAGCTGGCGAGAGCGCGCGAGCTGGCGATTCCGGTGGTGCGTCGCGCCGAGGCGCTCGGTGAGGCGGTTCGTGGGGCCGAACTGGTTGCTATCGCCGGCACGCACGGCAAGACGACCACGACGGCGATGACGACCGAGGCCTTGGCGGCCGCCGGGTTGGAGCCGACGGGCATCGCCGGCGGTCGCGTGGCGGCATGGAATGGGAACCTTCGGTATGCCTCGGATCGGGTTTTCGTCGCCGAGGCCGACGAGTACGACCGTTCCTTCCTCGCCCTCGAGCCGACGGTCGCAGTCGTCACGAATGTGGAAGCCGATCACCTCGACATCTACCAGAACCTGGACGAGATCAAGCGCGCCTTCGAGCAGTTCGTCCGTCCTGCCCGCGCGATCGTGTCCTGTGCGGACGATCCGGGAGCGGATGACCTCATCTTCGAGACTGGCGCCGATGTCTTCCGCTACGGCATCACCGACCGCGCCCGCGTCGCGGCGACGCGCATCCGTCACGAGGACGGGAAAACGACTTTCGCCGTCGTGTTCGATGGGGAAGCGATCGGCGACGTGGCTCTCCGCGTTCCCGGATTGCATAACGTTCGCAACGCACTGGCGGCGATCGCCAGCGGGCTGGCGCTTGGAACGACGCTCGATGCGATGCGCAGCGGACTCGAAGGGTTCAGCGGAGTGGAGCGGCGGTTCCAGCGATTGGGCACGAGCGCAGGGGTGGAGGTGATCGACGACTATGCCCATCATCCGACGGAGATCGCCGCTACTCTCGATGCAGCGAGAACCGCATTTCCCGGCCGTCGGCTCGTCGTCGCCTTCCAGCCGCACCTCTTTTCCCGCACGCGCGACTTCGCCGAGGAGTTTGGACAGGCGCTGGCGAAGGCGGACGCGATCTTTCTGGCCGAGATCTACGCGGCGCGCGAGCAGCCGATTCCTGGCGTCACGGCGTCGCTGATCGAGGAAAGCTGCCGAGGCGCGGGTCGGCCGATAACGTGGCGCGGGGACCGGTCCGTGGTTGCGGGAGCGTTGGCGGGCTTCGTCCGGGCCGGTGACGTGGTCATCACTGCGGGGGCCGGAGACATCACGCGGACTGGTCCGGAACTGCTCCACCGCCTCGCGTCCCGAACATGAGTGGCGAGCGTCCAGCCCCGCAACACCGTCGACGGTGGCGGAGCATCGTGCTGGCCATCCTCGTCGGGACACTCGTGGTCACCCCGTGGTGGGTGCCGCCGTTGCTGCGACCGCTGGCGTTCTTCCGCGTCAGGCAAGTCGATGTGCGCGGGACTCGTTATGCATCGCCGGCGGACATTGCGAGGTCGCTCGCCATCGACACACTGTACTCGCTGTGGGATGACACCCGGGTGCTGGAAACCAGGGTCAAGGCGCTGCCGCACATCAGGGACGCCTCGGTCGCCCGACGGATACCATCTACCCTGGTGGTAACGGTGGAGGAAAACGTCCCGGTGGCGCTCGTGCCATCCGGCAGCGGTTTCCGCGCGTACGATGAGGACGGACGTGCCCTCGCGCTCGATCCGAGCCGCACGCCCGTCGACCTTCCGATCATCGCGAAGCGGGATACGGCGCTGCTCCGCTTGCTCGGAGAGGTGCGTGCAAGCGATCCTTCTCTCTTCGCACGCATCAGCGAACTGCGCCGCTCCGGGCGGGACGAGCTGGTGATGCAGCTGGTGACGATTCCGGTTCGCGCGATGGGAGACGTCACCGTGGGCCAACTGGCGCAGATCGCGCCCGTTGAGGAGGATCTAGCCAAGCGCCGCGCACGTCCAGTGGAACTCGATCTCCGCTTCAAAGACCAGGTCATCGCCCGAATCCAATGAACGTCGAACGACTCGTAGCTGGACTCGATATCGGCTTTGCCAAGACCACCGCGGTGATCGCGGAGGTGGTAGGCGAGCTTCCACGCCATCCGGGAATCAAGATCCTGGGCGTCGGCCAAACGCGCACCACCGGACTGCGTCGCGGAGTCGTCGCCGACATCGAGGAGACGACGCAGTCAATTCGCAAGGCGGTGAACGACGCCGAACGCATGGCAGGCGCCAAGGTGGAGTCCGTGTATGCCGGGATCTCCGGCGAGCACATGGAGGCGATGATCTCCAAGGGGATCGTGGTCGTCAGTGGCCAGGAGATCGCCAGGACGGACGTGGATCGCGCGAACGCCGTAGCTCGCGCGCAGGACGTCCCGCAGGATCGCGAACTGCTGCACGCGATCCCGCAGGAGTACACGGTCGATCGGCAACAGGGCATTCGGGATCCCGTCGGGATGGTCGGCACGCGGCTGGAGACCGAGATGTACCTCGTGACCATCGGCAGCTCTCCGGCGACGAATTTGCGCCGGGCCGTCGAGCGCGCCGGGTATAGGGTGCAGGAACTGGTCCTCGAGCCGCTCGCCAGCGCACTGGCTACACTGACGGAGGACGAGAAGGAACTCGGAGTCGCCCTGATCGAAGTCGGTGCTGGCACGACCGATGTCGCCGTCTTCCATGAAGGGAAGATCCGTCACCTTGGCACGATCAACTACGGCGGCAACAACGTCACGAGCGACATCGTGCATGGGCTTGGCGTTACGCAGGCGGATGCAGAACGCCTGAAGGAACGCTATGGGTGCGCTTACGAGCCGATGGTCGATCGCTCAGAGATCATCACCCTGCCAAGTACGATGGCGCAGGGTGATCGACAGATTTCGCGCGACCTCCTGGCCCACATCATCCACCAGCGCATGGACGAGATCTTCGACCTCGTTATGCGGGATATCGAAGCATCCGGGTACTTGAGCAAGCTGAGCGCGGGGATTGTGCTGACGGGAGGAGCGGCCGCCTCGCCCGGGATGTCGCAGCTGGCGGCCGACGTATTCGGTACCGGGGTCCGCATCGGCTCGCCGAAGGAAAACATCTCGGGGTTGGCCGATGCGGTGGAAGCGCCGCGATTCTCCACCGCCGTGGGGCTGGCACTGTACGGCGCAACGCGCTACGCGATCGGAGCCTCCACGGGAAGCGGAGCGAAGAAGCTGCCGATCAATGCCCCTGGCGTCGACAAGCTGGCTCAACGCGTCAAAGCCTGGCTGCAGGATTTCTTCTAGAGCGGAGTGCGCCGTCGGTGGCCCCGCGGCGGCTCGCTGAAGCCAGGAGTGACCGGTCGAAGGATCGCAGGATCGGATTTGTGGAAAACCCGCCAATCCACAATTGGCGGTTCTCCACGTTGCGCGCCTTGCCTAGTTGCACGTAGCCAGTGGCACGAAACGAGTTATATTGACCGCGGTTTCGTATGCCCCGCCGGATTATGCTCGAGCCCGTGTTCATAACTCGGCGGCTGGACGATGGTCAGACCGTTCACGTCGCATGGGGGTGACGCGCCCAATGATCTTCGAATTTGAGGAGAGCACGTCGCAGAACGCCCGGATGAAGGTAGCCGGGGTGGGAGGAGGGGGAGGGAACGCGGTCAATCGGATGATCGAGGAGCATCTGGAAGGAGTCGAGTTCATCTCGATCAACACAGATGCTCAAGCACTCCTCGCTTCGAAGTCCGATGTGAAGATCCAGATCGGCAAGAAGCTGACGCGCGGGCTCGGCGCCGGTGCCCGTCCGGAGATCGGCCGGCAGGCAATCGACGAGAACCGGGATGAAGTGAGCCGCGTGTTGCTCAATGCCGATCTGGTTTTCGTCACCTGCGGCATGGGTGGCGGTACCGGGACCGGAGCCGCGCCGGTCGTCGCCCAACTGGCCAAGGAGGCGGGCGCGCTCACCGTAGGCATCGTGACGAAGCCCTTCCTGTTCGAGGGCAAAAAGCGGATGCGCCAGGCAGAGCAGGGAATCCTCGACATGCGTGCCCACGTCGACACCATGATCGTCGTCCCTAACGAGCGCCTCTTGGCGGTCGTCGGCAAGGGAATACCGTTCGGCGACGCACTCAAGAAGGCGGACGAGGTGCTGTTGCACGCAACACAGGGCATTTCCACTCTGATCTCGAAAACCGGCCTCGTGAATGTCGACTTCGCGGATGTGCGAACGGTGATGGCTAACGGCGGGTCTGCCCTGATGGGAACGGGGATCGGGCGTGGCGAGAACCGAGCGATGGAGGCTGCACAGCAGGCGATTTCGTCCCCATTGCTGGACAATGTGTCGATCAACGGATCCAGCGGTGTGCTGCTCAACATCACCGGGGGCGGCGACCTGTCCCTCGGCGAAGTGACCCAGATCTCGGAGATCGTTCACGACGCTGCGGGCGATGAGGCCGAAATCATCTTCGGAGCGGTCCACGAACCGGCGATGCAGGGTGAGATTCGGGTGACGGTAATCGCAACCGGGTTCGATCGGGCGCTGGGCCAGACCCCAGCGGCGGTAGCCAGCGCAGGCATTCCGAACTCGGCGCCTCGCAACGTCATTCCCATCAGCCAACGCACCGCCACTACTCGCGCGTATCAGAACGCGACCCGCCCAGCAGTTCCGCCTCCGGCACCAGGGGAAGGAGTGCGACGGGTCGTACCACCTGGCACGAGCCAGAGCAGGGTCGACCAAGGCGAACTGACGGATATGGATATCCCGACGTTCATCCGGAGACAGATGGATTGAAGACCGCAGGAGCGCGCGCCATCGCGTGGGTGGCGGTGGCGCTACTCGCCGTGGGGGCGTTGCGAATCACAACCCCCCTCCCCGAGCGCCGTCCGGCCGAGCTGCTGGACGGCGCATCGTTCGCTTCCGGCCGTGTCGAGCGGATCGATACACTGGAGCGTGGCGAGACGCTTGGGGCGCTGCTGGCGCGCGGCGGGCTGTCAACGCCTGAGGTGAATGGCGTGCTCGGGGCGGCCACCACACTCGACGCGCGCCGAGTTCCCGCTGGCATGACGGTGACTATCGGCCAGGATCCGACCGATTCAGTGCCGCGGTTCATCACGCTCCGCCTGGGTGTCGATCGTCTCTTGCATCTTTCGAGATCCGACAGCGGATGGGTAAGTCGGGAGGAGCGATTGCCCTGGACTGTCGACACCATGGTCGTAAACGGTCGCATCGCGAGTTCGCTGTACGATGCCCTGGAAAAGGCATCGGCGCCGCTGACGCCGTCGTTACGCACGGAACTGGCTTGGGAGGTTGCGGACATTTTCGACTACCGCCTGGATATGAGCCGCGACCTGCAGCCGGGCGATGCGTTTTCGGTTCTGCTGGAGCGCAATGTCGGTCCCGCGGGCGCGATGCGCGTAGGTCGTGTACTGGCGGTGGAGTACGCGAGCGGAAAGCGAGTCGTCGATGCAATTCGTCACGAGTCCTCGTCCGGCGGCGTGCGCTATTACGATCAGGATGGCCGGTCGATGGAAGCGACGTTCCTTCGCGCGCCGCTGCAGTTCAGGCGCATCTCGTCGGTCTTTGGCATGCGGAAGCATCCTATTCTTGGCGTTTGGCGTCAGCACAAGGGGACGGACTATTCGGCCGCCAGCGGTACGCCGGTGCGTGCGATCGGTGACGGTGTCGTGGCCTACGCAGGGTGGAAGGGCGGCTTCGGGAATGTGATTGAGATCCGGCATGGCAACGGAGCGCTGAGCCGGTACGGGCACCTTCGCGGATTCGCCAAGGGTGTCCGTCGTGGCGTGCGTGTCAGCATTGGCGAGACCGTCGCCTACGTGGGCGCGACCGGACTGGCTACGGCTCCGCACCTGCATTTCGAGGTTCTTGTCGGCGGAGTCCAGAAGAACCCACGGACTGCCCTTGACTACCAGAGCGGGGCGCCGCTCGACGCATCCGAACGGGCGCGTTTCAATGCCGCGAAGTCGCGGTATCTCGCGCTCATCCAGCGCGATGCACCGATCGTGGCCGTGAACGAGAACAATTGAACTGCGCAAACGACGCACGGTTTGACGGCCGCACCGGTCGATGCTGATCTGGGCGATTGCCGTCGCCGCGGGGCTTGTTGCAGCGTGGCTGGCCTACGGATGGCATTCCGCTGGACTGGCGCGCGTGGCCGCGTTGGCGCGTTTCGTCGCCGTGGCAGGCAGCGTGGCCTTGCTTCTCGACGCAACCGCCGGTCGCCAGCGGGTTTCTCCACGGCTGGTCGCTTTGGATGTGAGCTCGAGTTGGCGGCGGAGCCGGGATTCTGCGGCGTTCATTGCTGCGTGGAAGGCTGCAGAAGATGAGGCCGTAGATTCCGTCCTTGTATTCGGAGATTCGGTACGCGGCGCGTCGTCGCCGCCAGTCGCGTCGGACCGTGCTTCGCGTGTGCGTCCTCTCGTCGAACATGCTCTCGCCACCGGGCGTCCGCTGGCGGTCTACACGGACGGGGAAGTCGATGATGCCGCGGCGCTGGGTGCCCTGCCGGCTGGCTCACGCATCGTTGTCGGTCCACCAGCAGCGGGTCTGGACGCAGCAGTCACGGACGTTCGCGCGCCGAGCGCGGTGGTGACGGGCGATTCGCTGGAGGTACTGGTGACCGTTGCGGCTGGCAGCACCGGCTCGCCTCCCGGACGGCTGCAGGTCACACTCGCCGACCGGTTGGCCCCCTCGATCGTTCTCGATTCGTTGGGTGCGTACGCGGAACGCACGCTCCGGACGCGGTTCGTTGTTCCGGCTATCGCGGGGCCGGCGCTGCTGCGAGCGGTCGTGTCTGTTCCCGGCGACGTCGAGCCGCGGAACGATACTGTGGCGGTAGCGATCGACTTGGCTCCTGGCGCCGGGGCTGTCTTCGTGTCCACATCACCCGACCTCGATGTGCGGGAGCTGGCGACCGTCCTGCGGGGGACCGTGGCGTTGCCGACGCGCGGGTTCTTTCGCGTGGCGCCTGGTGTCTGGCGCGAGGAAGGGACGCTGGCATCGGTCACGGAGGATCAGGTGCGACGCTGGGCGAAGGATGCCCCGGTGCTGGTGATACACGGCGATACGGCGGTGTTCGGGGAGCCACGCGCCAGTTCGCGGGGCTCGCTGATGCTGATGGCGCCGCCAACGCAGGCGACAGGAGAGTGGTATGCGACGGGCGCCCCGCCGTCGCCTGTGGCCGCTGCGCTAACCGGTTCCAGCTGGGATTCGCTTCCCCCGCTCGAGGTAAGCCCGAACGTTCCGGCAGGGGAGTGGGATGTGCTGGAGACGCGTCGAGCGCGGAGACTGGAGCGACGCGTGGCGATCGTCGGTTGGGAGCAGCCGCGACGTGTCGTGGTTGTGGGTGCCTCGGGCTTCTGGCGGTGGCGTTTTCGCGGTGGCGTTGGTGTCGGTATTCACACGGCGCTGTGGGGAAGTCTGCTCGATTGGATGGCAGCGGAGCACTCGGACCTGCGTGCCGCCGTACCGGTCACTGGGCTGGTGCGCTCAGGCGATGCGATCCGCTGGCGTCGCGGGAGCGGTGCCGACACTCTGGTGCAGGCGGTACTCGTCAGGCGTGGCATGGATAGTGGCGATACGCTCATGCTCCGGTTCGCACCAGGCATGGCAACCACGGACACACCGCCCTTGGCCGAGGGCGTCTACGAGGTGAAGGTTCACGGCGGGAACGCGCTCCTGGTCGTGAATGCAACAGCTGAAATGCTGCCGCGCCGGCCGAACTTGCAATCCGGCACCATCGGCGGTGGCGCTGTCTCGGGTGACGCACCGCGCCTTCGTAACCTCGGCTGGGTCTTCGCCCTGCTGATCGCTGCCCTGTGTGCGGAGTGGATTCTGCGTCGGCGTCTGGGTCTCCGCTGACGCTTCAATCCGTGGTTCTGGGCGCATGACGCGCGCCCGCTAGCTTATCCGACGATGGCTCGACTCTTTCGTCGCTCCGGCGACCTTCCCAAGCGCTCGCTCTGGCAGCGGATCAAGGACATCGCGCTCGCTGACGTGACCGTACTGGCACGTGGCGGTGTGGAATCCGGATCGCTCGAGCAGCTCGAGGAAGTTCTTCTGGATGCAGACTTCGGCGTCCCCACCACGTTGCGTCTGGTGTCGGAGGTGGAGGCGCGAGCGCGACGCGGTGATGTGAAGACGGCGGATGAGTTCCGGCGGGCACTGGCTGAGAGCGTGGAACGGGCACTCCGGACCGGTCGTGCCGACGCGACACTGGCGCTCGCGTCGCGAAAGCCCACGGTCATCCTGGTGATCGGCGTCAACGGCGCCGGCAAGACGACATTCATTGCCAAGCTGGCGGCTCGGCTCAAGGCGGACGGGAAGCGCGTTCTGGTTGCTGCTGGCGACACGTTTCGTGCGGGGGCGATCGAGCAGCTTCGGGTGTGGGCGGAGCGGATCGGTGTCGACTTCGTCGGTGGACAAGCCGGCGGCGATCCCGCCGCGCTCGCCTTCGATGCGATCGATGCCGGTACGACGCGTGGTGCGGACGTGGTTGTCGTGGACACGGCTGGACGCCTGCACACTTCGAGTTCGCTCATGGACGAACTACGCAAGGTCGTGCGCGTCATCCAGCGGAGACTGCCGTCTGCCCCGCACGAGACACTGCTCGTGCTCGATGGAACGATAGGTCAGAACGCGGTGCAGCAGGCGAAGACATTTGCTGCCGCTGTACCCGTGACCGGCCTGGTGGTAACCAAGCTGGATGGCACTGCCAAGGGCGGCATCGTGGTCGCGGTACACGAGGCTATTGATGTTCCGGTGAAGTTCCTTGGCGTTGGCGAGACGACGGACGATCTGGTGCCATTCGATGCGCGGGCGTTCGCCCAGGACGTGCTCGAGGAGTAGATGGCCGTCGAGCGACGCGCGAGCGCGGGGCGCATCAGCCTCGACATGCCCGTCAAGTTCCTGAAGGGTGTAGGAGAACCGCGCGCGGAGCTGTTGGGCCGACTGGGCATTCGCAAGGCTGGAGACCTGCTATGGCACGTGCCTCACCGCTACGAAGACGCGAGCACGATCATGCCCATCGTTGCCGTGGAACCGGGGATGGACGTGACGGTGATGGGTCGGGTCGTGTCGAAGGGAGTCCTGCCAACCCGTAAGGGGTTGCGCATTTTCCAGGCGGTAATCCGCGACGAGAGCGGAATGATCGAGGCGTCCTGGCCGGGCCAGCCGTTTCTCGACCGCTCGGTAGAGAAGGAAGATGTGTTGTTACTGACGGGCCCGTGCCGTTTTTTTCATGGCCGACAGATCGTGCCGCGCGAGTACGTGAACCTGGGTCGTGACGATGAGGGAACGGCCGGCGGGCGCGTTCTGGCAGTGTATCCGGCAACCGAGGGCATCACGGCGCGCACCCTGCGTTACCTCGTCGAGCGCCATCTCGACGCGCTCCTGCCGCTCGTCGTGGACTATCTCCCGGATCCGGTACGCCGGGCCGCGGACGTGCTTCCTTTGGCCGATGCGCTCCGGCAGGTGCATCGACCTGCGACTCTGGCAGAGGCGATAGCCGGTCGGGACCGCCTTTCGTTCGACGAGCTGTTCATGGTGCAGCTGCTCCAGCGTCGCGCCAATGCCATCGCTCGCGAGGCGCGCACGGGCATCCGATTCGAGCGGCACCGCACGCTCACTACGGCGCTCAAGGAGGCGCTCCCGTTCGCCCTGACGGCCGCCCAGATGCGCGCGATCCGTGACATCGTCGCCGACATGTGTTCGCCGCGACGGATGCACAGGCTCCTCCAGGGGGACGTCGGCAGCGGCAAGACGGTGGTGGCACTGTTCGCGGCGCTCTTGGCGATGGAAAACGGATTCCAGTCGGCTCTCATGGCGCCGACCGAACTCCTCGCCGAGCAGCACCTGCACAGCATCAGCAAGCTGCTGCATCCGATGGGGATCCTGCCGGTAATGGTCACCGGTTCGCTCAGTGCCCGGTCGCGACGTGAGGTCGATGTCCGCCTCCAGTCGACGGAGCCTGTCCTGGCGATCGGCACCCATGCCCTGGTGCAGGAGCGCACGCGATTCGCTCGTCTGGGGCTCGCAATCGTCGACGAACAGCATCGCTTCGGTGTCGAGCAGCGAGCGGCCCTGGGCGAGAAGGGCGGAGCCCCCGATGTGCTCGTCATGAGTGCGACGCCGATCCCGCGGTCGCTGGCGCTGACCCTCTACGGCGACCTCGACTTGACGATGCTGGACGAGCGACCGCCGGGACGGCAGCCCGTCACCACCGTCCTGCGCGGCGAGTCCCAGCGCGAGCGCGTCCTGCAGTTCGTGTTGTCGCAGGTAAACGCCGGGCGCCAGGCATACATCGTGTACCCGGTGATCGAGGAGTCGGAGAAGATCGACTTGAAGGCCGCGGTGACCGCATACGAGACACTCTCCGGTGGTGTGTTCCACGGCCGCCGACTTGCGTTGGTGCACGGTCGTCTCCCGGGGGATGAGCGCGACGCGGCCATGCGACGGTTCCGCGATGGCGCAATCGATGTCCTGGTCGCGACCACGGTCATCGAGGTGGGGATCGACGTGCCGAATGCCACCGTGATGGTCGTCGAGCATCCCGAACGGTTTGGGCTTTCGCAGCTGCACCAGCTGCGCGGTCGCGTCGGGCGGGGTGCCGACGCGTCGTATTGCATCCTGCTCGGCGACGTGTTCGGCGAGTCTGCTGCCAGGCTGCACATCCTTGCGGACACCGACGATGGATTCGAGATCGCGCGCGCCGACCTCAGGTTGCGCGGCATGGGCGATCTGTTCGGCGAACGGCAGCACGGTGAGCGGACATTCCGCATCGCCGATCCCTTGCGTGACGAGGCTATCAACGCGCGCGCTCTGCGGCTGGCGACCGGGATGCTTGAAGCCGATCCGGAACTGCGCCGACCGGAGCATGCTGGCGTGAAGCGCGTGCTTCAGGAGCGCTACGCACGCGCTTTGGCTCTGTTTCGCGTCGGGTAAGGTTCTTCACGGCTTCGCCAGCCGTCGCTTGATGCGCTCGAGCTCCGCGGTCGTTCTTTCCAGGATGTCGGAGAGGCGCTTGATCTCCTCATCCTTGGCGCGCAAACGCTCATCATGGGTCGTGCGCATCGTCGCGACCAGGGATCGAAGGGAGTCGCCGGTCTCGAGCAGGCGGCGGAGTACCAGCGCTTCGCCGTAGTGCGGTAGCGCCGCACCGCCGGTCAAGTAGGCATCGAACGCAGACAGCCGTTCGCGCAGCGTGACCCCCTGGTTTGCCGGATCCGCCTTGAAGAGCGCGCGGAAGAAGTCCGCCTCCGCCCCCTCGGCGGAGTTGGGATGCGAGACGCCGTAGGCAGCAAGCAAGCGGTCGGTCGTGGTGTAGTCGCCGGCTTCTGCGGCCTGTTGCGCCTGGCGGAGTGTCGAGGGCCAGATGGACAGGTCGCTGACCGAAGGGATCGGCATCTCGGGGGTGGGACGCGACTGCCGAGGCCGTGGCGCGGAACCGCGGCATGCTCCGGCAAGAAGCAGGAGGGCGAGGGCGCGTCGGCGAAGAGTCATGTGAGGGTGCTGCCCGGTACCGGCGGCGTCAGGCGCCTGGGTCCGGAGACCCGGACCGGCAGGACGATGGTGAACGTCGTTCCCATACCGATCTGGCTGTCTACCGAGATCGTCCCTCCATGAGCGGCGATGATGCCTTTTGCGATCGCGAGACCGAGTCCGGTGCCACGGATACCGGAGACCTCCTGATTGTCCGCCTGGTAGAACTTCTCGAAGATGTACGGCAACTGGTTGGCCGGAATGCCCGCGCCGGTGTCGCGTGCCACCAGGCGCACGTGTCCGTTCTCTGCGCTCGCGGTGAGCTCGACCGTCCCCCCCTTGGGAGTGAACTTGAACGCGTTGGACAGGATGTTTCCCAGGACCTCGTTGATCCGCTCGAGATCCCAGTTGGCCTCGAGCGGAAGGGATGCATCGCGGTGCACGAGGAACAGGACATCGCGTTGCAGCGCCAGCACGCGGAAGGCGCGCTCGAGTTCGGTAAAGAACGCCGCCAGCTTGAGTGGCCGGAGTTCGAGCTTGCCCCCGCCGGCCTCGAAACGACTGACGTCGAGCAGTTGTCGCACGAGTCGTGACAGCTGCTTCGACTGTGCACCGAGGGTGTGCAGGATCTCTCGCTGCCTGGGCGTGACATCGCCGTACACGCCTTCCTGAAGCAGCTGCAGGTACCCGCCGATCACGTTGATTGGCGTATTGAGGTCATGCGACGCGACCGAAATGAACTCGGCCTTCAGCCGGTCGAGTTCCCTCAATTGCGATGCCATCGAGCGGTAGGAGGCAGCGAGACGTCCGAACTCATCGCGTCGCGATGCAACGACGTGCAGGTGGTGCGTGAAGTCGCCGTCGGCAACCGCGCGCATGCCCCGGTCGAGTTCGTCGAGAGGGTTGGTAATGGACCGACCGAGCCAGATGGCGATGAGTAATGCGAGCAGTGCGGCCGCACCTAACGCCAATGCCGACCAACGGCGCGCCTCGGACGACAGCGCGCCGAATCCCAGCACCGCTTCCCGCATGCGGTCCTGCAGCGTCGCTTCGGTCACTTCGAGCATGCGTTGCACGTCGGCAATGGCGGGGCGCATGACCTTGTCCACCAGCGAGTCCGCTTGTGCCGTTCGACCTTGGCGAGCCAGTTCGTACACACTGGGCGTGGCCTCGCGAAGCGCGTCGAGCGTCGTTCGGATGCGGAGCAGGCCAGCGCTTCCGGTGAGGTGTTGAAGAGTGTCGGCCCCAGCCTCGAGCGTCGTCAGGCGCGCCAGAAACGCCGAGCGCGTCGTGTCGCTGGGGAATAGCGTCAGCAGCTCGGTTCGTTGCGACACCTCCTGGGCGGACGCACGCATGCGGCCCAGAATCAACGTGGCTGCGAACTCGCGGTCACGCAGGCTCGCCGTGTCCGAGCTCAGTTCGCGCAGCGACCGCGCCGACACCAGCAGCGGCGCCACCAGAGCGAGCGCAATGGCCGCAATCGCAATGGCCAGGCGGACGCGGAGCGTCATGTGCCGTCCGCGCGCCGCGTACGGATGGCGCGCGATACCAAGCGCAACCTTCCTGCCGTGTTCATGCCGTACAACGTAGTCCGTGCCGCAATTGCACGCCTCGAAGGCGACTCATACCTTTCGCCGAATTTCTCATACCTCTGTTCTCATCTGTGTCTATTCCACTCTCGCTTATCAGTCAACTCCCCCGGCATGTGGGAGAGATGGTCACCGTCCGCGGGTGGGTCACGCACCTGCGCTCATCTGGGAAAGTGGCATTTGTCGTGATGCGCGATGGCACCGGCACGTTACAGTGTGTGGTCGTCAGGACGCAGGTCGCCGCCGACGTGTGGGAGCAGTTCTCTCGATTGACGCTGGAAACCTCCCTTTCCGTCACTGGAGCTGTCCGCGCCGAGCCGCGGGCGCCGGGCGGCTACGAGATGGGCGTCGCCGGGATCGAGATTCTGGGCACCAGTCCGATCGACTACCCGATCCAGCCGAAAGAGCACGGGATCGACTTCCTGATGGACAACCGTCACCTCTGGCTCAGATCCTCGCGCCAGGTGGCGATCATGCGGGTGCGTCACGAGATCGAGCAGGCGATCCACGACTTCTTCTATGAACGGGAGTTCGTGCATGTCGATACGCCCATTCTCACGGCGGCGATAGGGGAGCGCAGCGGGCTCTTTCAAACCGAGTATTTCGACGAGGGGTTCGCCTACCTCGCTCAGACCGGCCAGCTCTATGGGGAGGCCGCGGCGGCGGCGCTGGGCCGGATCTACACGTTCGGACCGACATTCCGGGCCGAAAAATCCAAGACGCGACGGCATCTCAC
Source organism: Gemmatimonadaceae bacterium (assembly GCA_019186945.1). GTDB lineage: Bacteria > Gemmatimonadota > Gemmatimonadetes > Gemmatimonadales > Gemmatimonadaceae > JABAQJ01. The sequence continues at coordinate 115,057 of JABAQJ010000005.1, read as the reverse complement.
CGAGTTCTGGATGATAGAGCCGGAGATGGCATTTTACGATACGAACGACAACATGCAGCTCCAGGAGGACATGCTCGTCTACATTGTCCGCCGGGTTCTCGATCGCCGTCAGTCCGAACTCGTCGAACTCGAACGCGACGTGTCGAAACTGGAGCGAGTGCGCGGCCCGTTTCCGCGCATCGAGTACTCGGACGCGGTATCGGCGCTGCAGGCGAAGGGAAGCGAGATAGCCTGGGGCGATGACTTGGGGGCGGAGGACGAGTCGCTCCTCGTGGCAGACCATGAGACGCCGGTCTTCGTATGCAACTATCCGAAGGCGGCGAAGGCGTTCTACATGAAGGAGAATCCAGCCGATCCGCGCACCGTGTTGTGCGACGATTGCCTTGCCCCGGAAGGGTATGGAGAGATAATCGGCGGATCGCAGCGAGAGGACGATTACGACAAGCTCCTCGCGCGGATACATGAAGAAGGCCTTCCCGCCGACGCCTACGGGTGGTATCTCGATCTGCGCCGGTACGGGTCATTCGTGCACTCCGGGTATGGGCTTGGCCTCGAGCGCACCGTGGCGTGGATCTGCGGTACGCCCCACATCCGCGAGTGCATCGCGTTCCCGCGCATGATGCACCGACTCCGCCCCTGATCCCATGGCGATATCGCTTGCCGCATCGTTTCTGGAGCGATCCCGGTACTATCTCGGTACCGAGTATCCCGTGAAGATCCGCGCCGCGGTCGAGGCCATGCCGCCGGAGAAGCTGTGGTGGCGACCACACGAGCACAGCAACAGCGCGGGTAACCTCTTGTTGCACCTCTCGGGCAATGTGCGCCAGTGGATCATCGGCGGGATTGGCGGCCAGCCGGATGTCCGCAAACGGAACATGGAGTTCGCGACCCGCGGGGGAGCACCGGCAGCGCAGATGCTCGAGATGCTGTCGACCACGCTGCGAGAGGCGGACAGCGTGCTCCGCGGCCTCACGCCGTCGGAGCTGGCGGAACGCCGCTCCATACAGGGGCGCGAAACGACGGTCTTCGAGGCGATCTACCACGTCGTCGAACATTTTTCGGGACACACCGCACAGATCATTCTCCTCGCGAAGATGTTCGCACCGGGTGCGGTTCGGTTCTACGATGACGGCGATGGCGTTGCCATCCCGATATTCCTGGGCGAAGGAAGGTGGGAGATGGGCAATCCGCGATGAATCCGCCTAACGCAAACGCTCGGCGGCTTTCGCTTCGTTCCACAAGGCATCCAGTACCGCCAACCCGGCGGTCCTGACATCGATCCCGCGCTGCTCCGCCAGGGCCTCGATCGCGGCAACCCGTCGCGCGAACTTGGCGTTGGCCCTGTCGAGCGCGAGCGAAGCATGGACACCCGCCTTACGGCACAGATTCACCACCGCGAACAACAGATCGCCGAGCTCCAGTTCGAGCTCCGCATTCGTCGAGGCTGCCGGGACAGACGGCTCCATGCGCAAATGGGCGCGTACCTCGCGCAGTTCCTCTTCGACCTTGGCGGCAGGACCGGCTGTATCCTCCCAGTCGAAGCCGATGCCGGACGCGCGATCCTGCAGCCGATGGGCTCGATGCAGAGACGGTAGACCGGACGCCAGACCATCCTCGATCCGACGGCGCTTCTCCGCCTTCAGGCGCTCCCACTCCTGTCTCTCGCCGTCGCCGTACAAGTGCGGGTGCCGATGTCTCATCTTGGCGATGAGACCCGCCGACACGTCGTGCATGTCGAAAGCCCCTCGTTCCTCCGCGACGACGGAGTGAAACAAGACCTGAAGGAGAACGTCTCCGAGTTCGTCCCGAATCCGGGAGTCGTTCCGCTCACGAAGGGCTTCGTCGAGTTCGTGGGCTTCTTCAATCAGGTAGGGACGCAACGAGTCATGCGTCTGCGCGGCGTCCCACTCGCAACGAGCACGCAGGTCGCGCATGAGCGCGAGTGTATCTTCAAGTGTGGCCTTGGCTTGCATCGGTCTCCCCGTTCCCCGTATACTACCGACCCTGCATTGCGAGCGCCAATGGACCAAGATCGACGGCGCGCCTGGGTCGAAGTCGACCTTGGCGCGCTCACGCATAATGCCCAAGTGATGGCCGAGAGGGCACGGGTCCGGATCGTGCCCATGATCAAGGCGGATGCCTACGGTCTGGGGGCCATCCCGATTGCGCACGCACTAGAGTGCCTCGATCCATGGGGTTATGGCGTCGCTACCGTGGTCGAGGGTGATGCGTTGCGCCGAGCTGGGATCGAGCGGCCAATTCTGGTGATGACGCCGCTGCTCGAATGGGACTTCCCCGCAGCGCGACAATGCCGACTGACGCCCGTCCTTGGCGATCCGCAGGCCATCGCCGTGTGGTGCCGCACGTCAGATGCCCCGTGGCACCTTTCCATCGATACAGGGATGCATCGGGCCGGGCTGCCCTGGAACTGCGTCGGAGACGTTCGGGAGATTGCAGCTCGCCATCCGCCCGAAGGCGCGTGCACGCATTACCACAGCGCAGACGTGGGTGACGAAACGGTTCAGCTGCAGGAGGCACGCTTCCGCGAGGCAGTTGCCGCGCTTCCGGTGCGACCGGGACTCCTTCACGCAGAGTGCAGCCCTTGGCTCGAGCGTCACTCACCCTCGCCCTGGAATCTCGTGCGGCCGGGCGTCTTCCTGTATGGGGCCGGCGGGGGTGAGGGTGCCGTGGTGCGGCCGATGGCGGTCGTGAGCGTCAGGGCGCGGATCGTGTCCCTCCGGGACGTGCCGGATGGAGAGACAGTCAGCTACTCCGCGACCTACCGTGCGCATGGAACTCGGCGGATTGCCACCGCGGCACTCGGCTATGCCGATGGCTATCGTCGTGCATTGAGCAATCGCGGGTCTGCGCTGGTGCATGGAAGGCGCGTGCCTGTGGCTGGTTTGGTGACGATGGACATGACCATGCTGGATGTGACCGGTGTCGACTGTCGCGTGGGCGACATGGCAACGTTCATCGGACGAGATGGTGACGAAGACCTCGATGTCAATGAAGTTGCCCGGACTGCCGACATGTCACCCTATGAGCTGCTCGCGGGACTGCGTCAGCGGCTGCCGCGTATCTTCCTCGGAGGCCAGGCATGAACAGGCGCGCCGTCATCCTGGTGCTGGATGGAGTCGGGATCGGTGTGGCGCACGACGCCGAGGCATACGGAGACGCTGGCTCGGACACCCTGGGAAACATCGCGAACGCGGTCGGGGGCATGATGCTGCCGAGTCTGGACCGTTTGGGGTTGGGCCGATGCGCGCCGATTCGCGGTCTGAGCAATCAGGGAGACGTGGAGGCTGCCTGGGGGACGATGCAGCCCCAGAGTGCCGGCAAGGACAGCACGACCGGTCATTGGGAGATCGCGGGACTCCACTTGGCGCAACCGTTTCCAACCTTTCCCAATGGATTCCCGCGGGATTTGGTCGCCGAGTTCTCGCGACGAACCCGTCGGGGCGTCTTGGGCAACAGCACCGGTAGTGGGACAGCCATGATCGAACGGTTCGCGACCGAACAGGCCGAGACGGGTAGCTGGATCGTGTATACGAGTGCCGATTCGGTGTTTCAGGTTGCTGCCCATGAGGGATGGATTCCTCTGCAGGAGCTCTATCGTGCTTGCGAGGTTGCTCGCGTCCTGCTGGCAGGTGAGTACGGGGTTTCCCGGGTCATAGCCCGACCGTTCCTCGGCGCTGCCGGGGAGTATCGGCGAACGCCGAATAGGCGCGATTTCTCGATAGCGCCCACCGGTACGACGCTGCTGGACGAGCTGGAGCGCGGCGGGATACCGCGATTCGGGGTTGGCAAGGTGGATGACCTGTTTGCGGGCCGCGGAATTGTCTCGCGACACACTGCGGACAATACGGAGGGCATCCGTGCGATAGTCGAGTGGCTCGACGGGTCGGGCGGTGGGCTCTTGTTTGCCAACCTTGTAGATTTCGACCAGCAGTACGGGCACCGAAATGATGTCGCGGGGTTCTACGGCGCGCTTCGTCAGTTTGACGAGGCGTTGCCGTCCATGCTGGGCCGCCTGAGGGAGCGCGACCTGTTCGCGATTACGGCCGACCACGGAAACGACCCGACGACGCCATCGACGGATCACACGCGGGAGCGCGTCCCGGTGCTCATTACCGGCAGTCAGGTGCGGGCGAGGGCAATCGGTGAGCGACCGACGTTCTCCGACTTGGGTGCCACCGTCGCGGAGTGGTTCGGTCTGGTCTGGCGAGGGCGCGGGCAGTCGTTTCTTCCGGAGATCGTGGTCTGACGTCACAACAGCAACTTTTGTCCGCGCGGGACGCGGCCTTCTCTGCGCTGCGCAATGCCTACGCGCCGTACTCGAGCTTTCGGGTAGGTGCCGCGCTCGTGGGCGCTGCCGGCGGCATTTTCGCCGGCTGCAACGTCGAGAACAGCGTATTTCCCGCGGGTTTGTGTGCGGAGCGGAGCGCGTTGGCGAGCGCGATCGCCAACGGCGAGCGCGAGTTCTCCACGCTGGTGGTGGCGACGGAGGCCGACGAGCCGACGCCGCCCTGCGGGATATGCCGGCAGGTACTCGTGGAATTCGCGCCTTCGTTGGAAATCGTAAGCATCACTGCGGGCGGCGCCAGCGCACACTGGCGGCTGGCGGAACTGCTGGCGCACCCGTTCACGTCGGCTACGCTCAGCCATTCATGAAACTCGGACGCGTTGTCGGGACCGTGTGGTGTACGCGCAAGGACGCGTCACTGGATTCGTTGAAGTTGCTTGTGGTGGAGAACCTTTCGCCGGCGCTGGAGCGGGAAGGGGGGTACGTGGTTGCGGTGGACAGCGTCGGGGCCGGGTTGCACGAAGTGGTCTTGTATGCGAGTGGGAGTTCAGCGCGGCTTACGCCCGCGACCAGGGACAAACCGGTGGATGCCGTGATCATGGCCATTGTCGATAGCTTCGATATCGAAGGGAGCGTTGCCCGTCTTGCCTAACGTTCGCTGGATTCCCATCGTGGCGTTGGCTGGCGTGGCGCTGATTGCCGGTTGCAACGAATCGCTCGACACCGGGGCTGCCTGTCCGGTTCTGTGTCCCAACCAGAACGTCGTGGTGCGGGACACCGTCCTGGATGCGATCGTCATGGATACCACGGTCGCCGGGTTTCCGCTGAGGGGGGCCGAACAGTCGCTCTATCTGGCGACGCGGGGAGACACGGTCGACGTCCGCGGCGTGATCCGTTTCGATACACTGCTCACCAAGTTCACCAGCAGCTCGGGAATCGATTCCACGATAACCGCCATCGACAGCGCGGGGATTGTCCTCGTCATCGACCGCACCCGGTCCACGTACACGGCACCGGTCCGCTTCAGCTTCTTCGATGTGGACACGACTGCGCCTGATACATCGCTCGAAGCGATTCGCAAGGTCTTTCGCGCGGACCGCCTCATCAACGAGGCAATGCTCGACACCAGCCAGATCAAGGACACGACGTTCATTCCGCTGGACAATGGCGTGGTTCTGTCGAAAATCCTGAGCGGCCGACGTCTGCGCGTGGGCATTCAAGTGACGAGTGCAGATCCGGTAGCGCTCCTGGTGGGGACGGTGAATGCAGGAACGGGCGCAGTAGTGAGATTCGATCCGCAGCCGGCCGATACCGCGGTGAAAAGCATCAGCGTCGTCCCGAGATCGATGACGCCGACAGACAACCTCGAGCTGTCTGGAGACCTGACGGACTATCAGGTGGTCTTCAGATCCCCGCAGGTGCCTGTAGCCGGCGACTTGTTGAGCGTCGGCGGTCTGGAGGGTCGGCGCGCGTTTCTGCGTTTCGACATCCCCTCGAAGATCATCGACTCGTCGACGGTGCTGCGCGCCACGCTGCTCGCCGTGCAGCATCCTGTTCGCGTCATCGATACGTCGACGAAGTTCACAGTGCAGCCGGAGTTCGTGACGGCGGGAACGGAGGTTACGGATCTCTCGCGCTCGGCGTACCTGGTCGCCATGCTGAGCGGGTTCGACTCCGTGCAGTACACGCCCGCGGACAGCGGTCTCCGACAGCTGGAGATGGTCACGGTGCTCAGGGCGTGGGCGACCACCGGGACCAACACTTCGCAACGCGCGATCGTCCTGCGGGCGACACGGGAGGGGCAGTCGCCGATCGAGTTGCAGTTCTACTCGACTCGGGCGGCGCCGGCGCTGCGTCCCAGGCTACGCGTCAGCTATGCGACGCGGACCAACTTCGGTATTCCATAGATGCGACGATCCATCGTGACGTTAGGCGTCGCGGCGTGGACTGCGACCGCACACGCGCAGGGGACGCTCAGCACGCAGGGATTCGGGTATCCGTCAGGGGGCCTGAGCGCACGTGCGATCTCCGGTGGAGCCGGGTTCGCCGAGTTCGATGCCACCAGCACGCGGAACCCAGCGTCGCTGCTGGGTTGGGGCCGGAGCGGACTCTATTTCCAGTACGATCCGGAGTTTCGCAGTGTCGATTCCGGAACCAGGAAGGAGAGCACCGTGACGGCGCGATTCCCGCTGATCGCCGCAGGTTTCCCGATCGGCTCGCGAGCGACGCTTTCGTTGAGTGCGACGACGCTCCTCGACCGGACCTGGGAAACGTTGTTCCGCTCCGGCCAGCGCCTGGGTGAGGATTCTGTCGCGTTCACCGAGCGGGTACGTTCGACTGGCGGGATCGCGGACATGCGGCTCGCGTCGGCGTACGCGTTCTCCAGTCGTTTCGCGATTGGCGCGGGTCTGCATGCGATCGGGGGCGAGAACCGACTGAGCCTGACGCGGACGTTCGACGATTCACTCAAGTACGGGACGCTGCGGCGGAACTACACACTTGGTTTCCAGGGAAGCGCCGTATCGCTCGGCGCAGTCTGGCGACCGATCCGCGCGTTTGCTCTGGCGGCATCGTGGGGACACGGTGGCCGGCTCGAGATGAAGAGCGCCGATACCGTTCTCGCCGCTGGCGACGCACCGGGGCGCTATGGAATCGGCGCGAGGTTCGACGCCATTCCTGGTGTCAGCCTGGCAGCCAGCTACGACAGGACGACGTGGTCCGGGTTGCAGTCGCTCGGAAGCGCGTCGCTGCAGGCGCGAGACGGCACGGACATCGGCGTGGGCGCGGATCTGTCCGGGCCGCGGATGCGTGGCGTCACCATGATGCTTCACGCTGGGATTAGATCTCGCGATTTGCCATTCGCGATCAACGGCGTGGTGGTACGCGAGCGGCAATATGCGGCCGGTGCCACTCTACCGATCGGCGGGCCGCGCGCCGCGTTCGACATCGGCCTCGTTCGTGCCGGACGCAGCGAGACGAGTGGCATTGCCGAACATGCCTGGATCCTTAGTATGGGATTCAGCGTTCGTCCATGAGCGTCAAGAGGAAACGGTTGCCGGGATGAAGGTCTATCTCCAGACGTTCGGGTGTCGTGCCAACCAGTACGACAGCGAAGCGGCTCGAACGATGATTGAAGCTGGCGGGGTAGAGATCGTGGCTGCAGCCGAGGACGCGGATGTGGCGATCTTCAACAGTTGCGCCGTCACGCACGAGGCAGTCGTGGACCTCCGCAAGAGCGTCCGCCGGACTTCTCGGCGAAGGGCCGGCTTGCGTTCGGTCGTCATGGGATGCGCGGCAGCCGTTGACCGTGGCGACCTGGCGACTCTGCCGTCGGTCACCCACGTCATCCCGGGCACCGACCTGCCGGCGCTGGCGACGGCCCTGTCGCTCGATCCACGATCGGCCGGTGCGATCCGCGGCGAGCAGCGAGGCACCCGCGCCCTCCTCCGTGTCCAGGATGGCTGCGACGAACACTGCACGTTTTGCGCGACAACGGTGGCGCGTGGCGCGAACCGCTCGCGCAAGGAGTCTGACCTGGTCGGCGAAGCTCGCAGGCTTGGCGAGCGGCATCCGGAGATCGTCCTCACCGGCATTCACATCGGCACGTACGGACGGGACATCGGTGAGTCGTTAGGCCGACTGGTGGACGTCCTGATTCGCAGCGTCCCGAACGTTCGCTTCCGGCTCTCGTCCGTCGAAGCCACGGAAGTGGATGATCGTCTCGCGTCGCTGTTCTCGGACTCTGCGCGGCTCGCGCCACACCTGCACGCGCCACTCCAATCCGGAGCGGACCAGGTGTTGCGTCGCATGGGACGTCACTGGTACACGGCGGACACCTACGCCAGCGCCGTTCGCCGTCTCGTCTCCAGCCAGTCAGCGTTTGCGCTGGGAGCGGACGTCATCGCCGGTTTTCCTGGAGAGACCGAGGAGGACCACCGGCTGACCATGGACCTGATCGATTCGCTTCCCTTCACGTACCTCCACGTCTTCCCATTTTCCTGCCGGCCGGGGACGCCGGCCGAGCGACTGAACGACCAGATCGACCCACCGACTGTTGCCAGGCGAGCGCGTGAACTGCGCGAACTCGGCGCTCGCAAGGCGGCCGCGTACGCGACGTCAAGGCATGGGACGCGCGCCGACGTCGTCGTCCTCAAAGGTGATGGTGAGGGTCTGACGGAGGACAACCTGGTGGTGCGGCTCGATGGCCCCGCCCTTCCACGGGGGACGCGGGTCGCCGCGGATCTGTTCGAGCGCGACGGTCGCCTTCTGGCACGTCCACTGCCCCTGCCATCGAGCCGGCCGTGACATCGTCTCGCAAGGGTACAGTCTACATCGAGACGTATGGCTGCCAGATGAACGCCAGCGATTCCGAGCTGATGCTGGGAAAGCTGCGTGCCGACGGCTACGAGAGCGTCACCACACCTGACAGGGCGGACGTGATTCTGCTGAACACCTGCGCCATCCGCGATCACGCGGAACAGCGTGTGTTAGGCAGGTTGGGCGAACTCAAGGCGTCTATGTCGGCGACCAGCATCATGGGCGTAACAGGTTGCATGGCGCAGCGGCTCGGCCCGAAGCTTCTTGCGCGCGCAAGACACGTGAGTCTCGTGATCGGTCCCGACGGATACCGGGCCCTTCCCGCGCTGGTCGAGCGGGCACGCGCTGGAGAAAAGGCGACGCACACGACGTTCGACTTCGAGGAACACTACGAAGACGTCGCACCGGTACGCGCGGATCGCGTGAAGGCATGGATCCCGGTTCAGCGCGGCTGCGACTACAAGTGCACGTATTGCATCGTTCCGACCACGCGCGGTCCGGAGCGCAGCAGGCGGCTCGACGATGTCGTTCGCGAGGTCGCCGGAGTCGCTGCCTCCGGAACCACCGAAGTCGTCCTCCTGGGGCAGACGGTCAATTCCTATCGCGACGGAGGACACGATTTCGCAGACCTGCTGCGCGCTGTCGGTGCGGTCGACGGCATCCGGCGTCTGCGATTCACCTCTCCGCATCCCAACGACTTTTCCGACCGTGTGATCGCCGCCATGGCCGACGTGCCCGCGGTGTGCGAACACGTTCATCTGCCCATGCAATCGGGGTCGAGCCGCGTACTGAAACGGATGCTGCGCCGCTACACGCGCGAGGACTACATGGCGTGTGTCGAGCGACTCCGCTCCAGGATCAGTGGCCTGTCGATCACGACGGACATCATCGTCGGATTCCCGGGTGAAGACGACCAGGACTTCGAGGACACCCTGTCGGCAGTTCGCGAGGTCGGGTTCGACGACGCATTCACGTTCAGGTTCTCGGCGAGAGAGGGTACACCAGCGACGCGCTTGCCAGTGGAGCTGACGGTCCCGGAAGAAATAGCCACAGCACGGCTGGAACGACTGATCGCGACGGTGCGATCCGGAGCGCGCGAGCGTAACGCGACACTCCTCGGCCGCCGCTGCGAAGTCCTTGTGGAGAAGTGGGCGCGCCGAGGCGAACTGTTGCAGTGCCGCACGCGCGATTTCAGGACCGTCCTCATTCCGGGTGCGGATTCGCTCGTGGGTCGATACTTGACGGTTGAACTGACGGGAACCACGGGTTCGACGTTTACCGGGACGATAGTGACAGAGCGCACACCACTTCCCATGGCCGTCCGAAGCATCGGGGATGCAGCGCCCGCGGCGTGACGTTTGCCGCCGCCGTCCGTCGAAAGCGTGGAGTCCGGTCTGCGCCAGTCCCGCAACGGCGCTGGCATCCGGCGATGGCGGGACGATGGCCCCTCATGACAAACGCGCTCGAAGAAACGGTTGAAGACGTACTTGGGCAGTTGGCAGAACGCGATGCGACGTTTTGCGCCTGTCAGCAATGTCATGATGATGTGGTTCTCCGGACGTTGAACAAGGCTCGTCCTCGTTACATCTCCGGCAACCCGATCGGATCCGCGGTGACGCGAGTAGCGCTTGCCCAGGAGCAATCGAAGGCGGAGATCGCGGTCCTGGTGCTCGAGGCGATGCGCCTCGTGCGCGCTCACCCGCGTCATGGAACGAACGCGCTGCGTTCGGGAGGTGGCGCGCCCTGACGAGTTCGCGTGCCCCTCATCACTCTCGCCTACCTGGCTATCGCCGTCGGACTCCTCTTGGGATTCGACGGCGACTTCGTCCTGGGAGCGTTGTGCATCCTGGGGCTCATCGTCGCCGCCGTGGCCGGCCATTCGAGGGCCGCCTTCACTGCTGCCGGACTCACGATCGGCCTGTTCGTCAGCGCATGGTGTTCGCACGCAGACCGCGAGTGCTCGAGGGAAGCCATCAGGACGGGCCGAGTACGTGTCAGGCTCGATTCGCCGGCGCTTCCGGGAGCTCGAGCGAGTGCAACCGTGGTCTCCGGCACCTGCGCCGTCCGCGCATACGCGAGGCTGCAGACCGGCTCGTCGCCAGCCGGCTCACTGGTGGAACTGACGGGGGAGGCCAAGCTGACACCCCGTGGCTTGGTGCTCGACGGCGCGCGGCTGCGAATGATCGAGGGACCGGGTGTCCTTGATCGGCTGCTTGCGGGTACCGCGCTGGCCCTGGAAGAGCTCTATGGGACTCGGGCGCCGCTGGCAAAAGCCCTCGTCGTCGCCGATGAGCGCGACGTGGATCGCGACGTCAGGGAGCGATTCGCCGATGCTGGCATCGCGCACATGCTCTCGGTCTCCGGACTGCATGTTGCGATCCTCGGTGAAGGTGTGGCCCTGCTGTTCGGGATCGTCGGCCTCTCGCGCCGACGGGTCCACGTGGCGACCATCCTGACCGTTGCCGCGTACGTTGCCCTGATCGGGGCGCCCAGTCCGGCGATACGATCGGCGGTGATGCTTGGCGCGGCACGCATCGCCCTGCTGCGGCAACGACCGACATCGGATTGGGCAGCGTTGGCGCTTGGTGCGCTCTTTCCCTTGGTCGATCCGCGCGAGGTCACGGCTCTCGGATATCAGTTGAGCGTTGCTGGCATGGCGGCGCTGTTGGCCAGCGGGCGTCTGATGCGGCGGACTGGTGCCGCGAGCGGAGGACGGCTTGCGGCTCTGGGGCGCGAGTGCGGTACCACCGTGATAGCGACTGCGGTATCCGCTCCCATTGTCGCGTTCGCCTTCGGTCGGCTGTCGCTCATCGCGCCGGTCACCAACCTGGTTGTCGCACCGCTCTTCGGTCTGATGCAACCGGCGCTCTTTCTTTCGCTCCTGCTTCGCCCGATACGGCCGCTCGCAGCGTTGGTAGCGGACGGCGCGGCCCTCCTCATGGACAGCGTGTCCGGAGTAGCGACGGTCGCGGCCGCGGTACCGGGGAGCGTATGGCAGGTCGTCCCGAGCCAGGTCGTTTTCGCAATGCTCGTGTTGAGCGCGGCGGCCCTGGTGGCCGCTTGCGCGTCGCGGTACTGGGCACGGCCGGCGCTGGTATCCTTGGCTGCCGCCGGGGCGGCGGCGTGGGCACCGTTCCTTCCCACAGTGAGGGGGATGGTCGAGCTGCACGTGCTGGACGTGGGACAGGGAGATGCCGTCGCACTGCGGACGCCGCTGGGTCGTTGGCTCGTGTTCGATGCCGGGCCCGCCTGGGATCGAAGCGACGCCGGCGCCGCGACAGTCGTTCCATACATCAAGCGCCGCGGAGGCGATGTGGCGCTGTTCACTCTGTCGCACCCCCACGCGGATCATGCCGGTGGCGCGGCGGCAGTCCTCTCGCAGCTCCATACCGTGCGCATGTGGGACGCAGCCCGCGTCTTCGGTGGCGATCGATACGGCGCGGCATTGGACAGTGCCCGCTCGCACGCAGTCGAATGGGTCCGCGTCCACCCGGGCCTAACGAGCGTAATCGACGGTGTGCAACTGCACGTGCTGGCGCCGGACTCCGCGTGGACGGCGACGAGGGAGGATCCCAATACGTCGAGCGTCGTGGTGCGTGTAACATTCGGGCGCGTCCGCTTCCTGTTGACCGGAGACGCCGAACAGGAGGAGGAAGAGTGGCTCCTGAGCCGTGATCCGTCCGCCCTCTCGGCAGACGTGCTGAAAGTGGCCCACCACGGGAGCGCCACCAGTAGCACGGACGTGTTTCTCGATGCCGTTCGCCCTCGGCTCGCGCTCATTTCGGTAGGCGTTGCGAACCGGTATGGCCACCCGAGCCCGGACGTGCTGGATCGCTTCGACGATCGCGGCGTGCCCGTCATGCGGACGGATCGGGATGGCGCGGTGATCGTGCGGACGGATGGAGTGAGGCTCTGGGTTGCCACGCAGACTGATGGCTGGCGTCCGGTGGCGACCCCGTGACGCGCATGTCTCGCTCCGGGGAACACGCGTCTCCACCGGGCAGGATGGCGTGCGTTCACGCAAACCCGTTATCCGCGCAGCGTATTAGACCGAATCCTCCCAAGGATGGATCAGGTTCGTGGCTTGGAGTGTTGCAAGCCGACGACGTCCGCGTCAGCTTGCTGTGGCGCGTACCCTACGGAAGTAAGGAAATCACTTGCTTTGCCAGCCGAAGCACCACGATGCTCACGAGGCTGTTCGACCTTACCTTTGGTGTGCGCTGGACTCCGCCCGGCGACTTGCTCGAGCGATTTCCGGAGCTCTCACGGGTCGGGTGGCGTCGGGGAGGCCTGCCGCTGAGAGTTGGTGGGTGGTGCCTGCGTGAGCGGAGCGTTGCGGCGATCACGTTGTGGCAAACAGTCTGGCTTGCCCCCGGGGTCGACGTGGGTGAGGAACTGCTCTTGCACGAGTTCCGGCATGTCCAGCAGTTTGAGGCAGTGTTCGCCTTCCCCGTGCGTTACATCTTGGAGTCGCTTCGTCATGGATACAATGCGAATCGGTTCGAAGAAGAAGCCCGGCGGTACGCGTTCGCTCGCATCGCGTCCGATTTGAACCCCCCACATGAGGACGTCTAGCGTGGTCAAGAACACTGCGACGTCGGTCGTCACGATCGAGCGCTTCATCATCGAACAGGAGAAGCTCGTCCCGGATGCGACGGGGCATCTCTCGGCCATTCTGTACGACATCGCCTTGGCCGGGAAGATGATCGCCAACAAGGTGCGCAGCGCGGGGCTGGCGGACATCCTCGGTGCCCTCAATTCCGAAAACGTGCAGGGCGAGATCCAGCAGAAGCTGGACGTTTTCGCGAACGAGACGATCATCAAGGCGATGGACCACACGGGTCGCCTGTGTGCGATGGCATCCGAAGAGGAGCCGGACATCATTCCGATTCCCGATCAGTTCAAGTGTGGCCCGTACGTTCTGCTGTTCGATCCGCTGGACGGTTCGTCGAACATCGATGTCAACGTTCCGGTCGGCACGATCTTCTCCGTAATGCGGAAGATCACGCGCGGCCACCGAGGAGAAATGGAAGACATGTTGCAGCCGGGCCGCCGTCAGGTTGCTGCCGGCTACATCATTTACGGGTCGAGCACCATGTTGGTGTACACCGCTGGTCAGGGAGTCCACGGATTCACACTCGATCCGTCGATCGGTGAGTTCCTGCTCTCACACCCCGATATCCGGATGCCTGCGCGCGGCCGCTACCTGTCGGTCAACGACTCCTACGAGCAGTTCTGGGACGAGTCCGTCAAGGCGCTGATGCGACGGTACCGAGGACTGGATGGGAAACAGAAGGCCATGAACGTTCGGTACGTCGGTAGCATGGTTGCTGACTTCCATCGGAACCTGCTGGGAGGTGGCGTGTTCGCGTACCCCGCCAACTCGCAGAGTCCGCGGGGGAAGCTGCGCCTGATGTACGAGTGCAACCCGCTGGCGTTCATCTGTCAGGAAGCCGGGGGACTGGCCTTCGACGGCACACAGGACATCCTCGACGTGCAGCCCACGGAGCTGCACCAACGTTCGCCGATTTACATCGGGAGCCGAGAGGACATCGAAACAGCGCGCCAGATCCTGGCGGAGCCACTTGTGGGCGTTGCATAACTGGTCACCCCGGGCGGATCACCTTGCGGCCGGTCAGGAAGCAGTTCTGACCGGCCGCACTTGTTCGTCGCCCGCCGGTCGTGCCGCGATCGGTGGGCGCGGTATCTTCCCGTCATGTCCAAGGACTCAGACAATCGAGTGACGCCGTCCGGGATTCCGGTTCCTCCCGTGACGCGCCCGCCGGCCAGCGGCTTCGACTACGCGAATGCCTTGGGTGAACCTGGCCAGTTTCCGTACACGCGTGGCGTGCAGCCGACGATGTATCGTGGCCGACTTTGGACCATGCGCCAGTACGCAGGGTTCGGCACAGCGGAGGCGACCAACGCGCGTTTCCGGCTCCTCCTCGAGGCGGGACAGACGGGGCTGTCGGTCGCGTTCGATCTTCCCACGCAAATGGGGATCGACTCGGACTCGATACGGGCCGAGGGCGAGGTCGGGCGCGTCGGTGTCGCGATCGACACTGTGGAAGACATGCACGCGTTGCTGGAGGGACTGCCGCTCGATCGCGTGTCGACGTCGATGACGATCAATGCCACGGCCGCGACGCTGCTTGCCATGTATGTAGTCGTGGCGGAGGAGCGGGGAATAGCGCGAAGGCTCCTGAGTGGAACGATCCAGAACGACATCCTCAAGGAGTACATCGCCAGAGGTACGTATGTCTATCCGCCGAGTCCGTCGTTGCGACTAATTGCGGAACTGTTTCGGTATTGTGCGGAGGAAATGCCGGCCTGGAATCCGATCTCCATCTCCGGATACCACATTCGCGAAGCCGGCGCTACGGCCGTGCAGGAGCTCGGGTTCACGCTGGCGAACACGATGGAGTACGTGAATGGAGCGTTGCGCTGCGGTCTCGCAATAGACGACTTCGCGCCGCGTCTTTCATTCTTTTTTGCGGCACATAACGATCTCTTCGAAGAGGTCGCGAAGTTTCGTGCTGCGCGCAGGCTCTACGCGCGCCTGATGCGCGAGCGCTTTGACGCTGCGGACGCGAGTTGCCGTCTCCGATTCCACACGCAGACTGGCGGAGTAACCCTGACGGCGCAGCAACCGCTAAACAATGTGGTCCGGGTAACCGTGCAGGCATTGGCCTCCGTGCTGGGCGGAACGCAATCACTCCACACGAACGGGTACGACGAGGCCCTGTCGCTCCCCACGGAAAGCGCCGCCACGCTCGCCCTGCGCACGCAACAGGTGATCGCGTACGAATCCGGGGTGACGGCGACGGTCGATCCGCTTGCCGGCAGCTACTACCTGGAGTCTCTTACCGACGAAATCGAGCGCGGGGCGCGTACCCTCGTGGAGAAAGTGGACGATCTGGGTGGCGCTGCCAAGGCAATTGCAGCCGGCTTCTTCCAGGACGAGATCGCGCGCAGTGCGTACGCGCATCAGCTGCGGGTCGAATCCGGCCAGACGGTCGTCGTGGGCGTGAATCGGTTCCAGGATGGCGCGGCACCACCGGTGATCGCGACGCCCGACTTCTCGCGGCTGGCGGCAGAGCAACGGGCTCGGTTGACGCGCGTGCGCGCGCGGCGGGATTGGTCTGCCTGGCGCGGGGCGATGGACGGGCTCAAGGTTGCGGCAGCGACGTACTCCGCGGACGACATCGGCCACCGCGAGCCGCTGATGCCACGCATCATCGAAGCGGTTCGCGCCCGGGCATCCGTGGGCGAGATCTCGGACGCCCTGGCTTCGGAGTGGGGACGGTACGATAACAGGTGACCGACTGAGTTCGCGCGCGGATTCAGCGTCTTGAGCGGCTTCCGGCGCGTCGGTAAGTTGTTCAAGAACTGGCGCTTGCCTGCCTCTTACCTGTCAATGCCGACGTACGAATACAGATGCCCGGACGGGCATGACTTCGATCATTTCTACCGCAGTATCTCCGCGAGCCTGGAAGAACTGCCGTGCCCCGTCTGCGGAAAGGTCGCTTCCCGGCGTGTTTCGGGAGGCGCGGGACTGTTGTTCAAGGGTTCCGGTTTCTACATCACTGACTACGGGAAGGACGGAAAGAAGGATCAGCGGACGACGAGCAAGGCCGCGGGCGGCGGGAGCGAGGGAGCGGCTGCCGGCGCGGAATCCGCGTCGTCACCCGATGCCGCAGCGAAGCCTGATGCTCCCGCCAAGAAGGAGAGCGCACCCGCTTCGCCTGCCAAGGACAGCGGAACGTCATGACCCCTGACGAACTGCTGCGATCGGAGTTGTTGGCATCCGCGCAGCGCATGGGAGCGACCGACGTGACTCCCATAGTGGAGCGGCCACGCGATCCCGCATTCGGTGACTGGACGACCAACCTGGCGATGGGGCTTGCCCGGCAGCTGCGACGAAAGCCGGCGGAAATCGCGCGCGAGTTGATCGCGTCGATGGATCTTACGAAAGCCGGCGTGGCCGAAGCGACGGTGGCTGGTGCGGGGTTCATCAATTTCCGGTTGCAGCCATCGGTGGCCTTTGCCGGTTTGGAGGAGATTCTCACCCGTCCGACTGCGTTCGGCCATACCAATAGCGGTGGCGGTGCGCGTTTCAACGTCGAGTTCGTGTCCGCGAACCCCACCGGCCCGTTGCACGTCGGGCACGGACGTCAGGCCGCACTGGGCGATGCGATAGCATCGCTGCTGGAAGCCACGGGCTGGAGTGTCGCGCGTGAGTTCTATTACAACGACGGCGGCGTCCAGATCATGAACCTCGCGCTCAGTGTCCAGGCGCGGGTGTGCGAGCTGGCGACGGGCACACTGGCGATACCGGAAGGTGGCTATCACGGCGAATACATCAGGGACATCGCCGAGCGGTATGTGGCGACGCATCCAGGCGATGCGCACGGTGACGACCTCGATGCGATTCGACGCTTCGCCGTGGCCGAACTGCGGAAGGAGCAGGATCTGGACCTGCAAGCATTCGGCGTGCGCTTCGACACGTACTTTCTCGAGTCCTCGCTGTATGTCGATGGCATGGTCGACGAAACGGTGAAGATGCTGCAGTCCGCCGGACACACGTTCGAAAGGACGGCGCGCTCTGGCTCCGCACGACGGACTACGGTGACGACAAGGACCGCGTGATGCGGAAGTCGGATGGAACGTTCACGTACTTTGTGCCTGACGTCGCTTATCACGTCTCCAAGTGGCGTCGTGGATTTCGCCATTGCATCAATGTGCAGGGCGCGGATCACCATTCGACGGTGGTACGCGTGCGGGCTGGCTTGCAGGCGCTGGGCATTGGAATTCCCAAAGGCTATCCCGAATACGAGTTGCACCAGATGGTTACGGTGATGCGGGGGGGGGAAGAGGTGAAGATCTCGAAGCGCGCCGGGAGCTACGTAACCGTGCGGGATCTGATCGACGAGGTGGGACGGGATGCGGTCCGCTACTTCTTCCTGATGCGGAAGGCGGATTCGCAGCTGATCTTCGATGTCGATCTGGCGCGCTCGCAGTCGGAGGACAACCCGGTCTACTACGTCCAGATGGCGCACGCGCGCATGAGTGGCATATTTCGCGTTGGCGGCATCGACCCGGAGTCCGTCAGCTGCGCGCAAGTCGACTTCGCGGTCCTGACGGACGATTCGGAGCGGGAACTCGCCCAGGCCCTGCTGGACTACCCTCGACTGCTGTCGGGGGCGGCTGCGAGCCGTGAACCGCATCGCGTAGCTGCCTACCTGCTCGATACTGCCCGGCTGGTCCACAACTGGTATCACAAGCTTCGCGTCCTGGAGGCGCCGCCAGAGGTCCGCGACGCGCGCCTGGTGCTGGCGCGCGCCTCCCAGCTCGTTCTTCGCAACGCCCTGACGATCCTGGGCGTGTCGGCGCCGGAGCGCATGTGACGACGTTGCATGCGACAGATTCGCAGTTCGGGCTCTTACCCCTCGATCGATGAGTAACGTTCTCGTCGTTGGCTCGGTGGCGCTCGATTCGGTCGAGACCCCCTTCGGCAGGGCCGATGAGGTTCTGGGCGGCTCCGGCACCTACTTCGCGGCGTCTGCATCGCACTTCGCGCCCGTGCAGATGGTGGGAGTCGTGGGGAGCGACTATCCGGTGGAGCGTCTGACGCCACTCGCCGAACGACACGTCGACCTGGCTGGCCTCGAGCGCGCGGACGGCGAATCATTCCGCTGGCGCGGGCGGTATCGGCACGACCTCAATGCAGCCGAGACGCTGGAAACGCGGCTGGGCGTCTTCTCGCACTTTCATCCAAAGATCCCCACGCAGTTCCGCAACGCGCCGTTCGTGTTCCTCGCCAATATCGATCCACGGTTGCAGCTGGATGTACTGCAGCAGGTCGAGAAGCCGAAGCTGGTAGCCTGCGACACGATGAACTTCTGGATCGAGAGTCGTCGCAACGAGTTTCTCGAACTCCTCGGATTCGTCGATGTCCTCCTGCTCAACGACGCCGAGGCACGACAGCTGAGCGAGCAAGCGAACCTCGTCAAGGCCGCAAGATGGATTCGCGAGCGAGGTCCGTCCTTCGTGGTGATCAAGAAGGGCGAGCACGGGGCATACATGTTCGGGCCGCATGCGGTCTTCTTCGCACCGGCGTATCCCCTGGAGGACGTGTTCGATCCGACGGGTGCCGGCGATTCGTTTGCCGGCGGATTCATTGGCTATCTGGCCCGCACCGGGCACACCGATGAACAGGCAATGCGCCGGGGAGTGATCTACGGCTCGACCATGGGATCCTTCGCGGTCGAGCGCTTTTCGATCGAGCGGCTGCTCGACATCGAACGCGTGGACATCGCTCGCCGCCTGGAGGAGTTCCGCAAACTCGTGGCCTTCGAGGAGGATCTCCCGGAGTGACGACGCCGCTCGACTATCGGACGGCCGGCGTCGATATCGATGCCGCCGATGACGCCAAGGCGCGAATCGGCCGGTTGGTCGCATCCACTCGGACTGCGGGATGCATCGGTGGCTTCGGCGGTTTCGGCGGCCTTTTTCGCGCGCCGTCTGGCGCGAATCAGATTCTGGTCGCCAGCGCCGATGGCGTCGGCACAAAGATCAGAGTCGCCATCGAGTCAGGCCGCCACGACACCATCGGTCACTGTCTCGTCAACCATTGCACCAACGATATCCTGGCGCAGGGTGCAACCCCGCTCTTCTTTCTTGACTATGTGGCTTTCGGCGTCCTCGATCCGGCGGTCGTTGAAGGCGTGGTTGCCGGCGTGGCCGCCGGATGCCGCGAAAATGGCTGCGCGTTGATCGGTGGCGAAACCGCGGAGATGCCCGGCGTTTACACACCGCCGGATTATGACCTGGCAGGCTTCATCGTTGGCGTGGTCGACGAGGGATCCATGCTCGGCGCCGAACGCGTCAGCGATGGCGACGTCCTTGTCGCTCTCGAGAGCTCGGGTCTGCACACAAACGGCTATTCGCTGGCACGGCGCATCGTCGCCGATCGCCTCGGGCTCACGGCGAATGACCCATTCCCCGGTGAGTCCGGCGCCACGGCCGCCGACGTGCTGTTGCGAGTGCATCGCTCGTACCTGGCTTCGTTGCGTCCCGTGCTCCCGCGGTTGCACGCGCTGGCGCATATCACCGGCGGTGGCATTCCCGGCAACCTCAATCGGTCGCTCCCCGCGACGCTGCGGGCAACGGTGTACCTTTCGAGCTGGACAGTGCCTGAGGTCTTCCGCGTACTTCAGGATGCGGGGCGCGTGTCCGCCGACGAGATGTTCCGCGCCTTCAACATGGGCGTCGGTGCGATTGCCATCGTCGATGGGTCGGATGAAGCGGCAGTTGTCGACGCTGCGAGAGCGGCGGGAGTCCGTGCCTGGCGGATTGGGGAGATCGTCCGTGGGCACGGAGACGTCGTTCTGATCCCGGAGTGAACCCATGAGCCGAATTGCGATTGCGTGCGGTCTGGCGGTGTTAGTGTACGCGGAGGGCGCGCTCGCGCAGGGCGCCATCATCGACTCGCAGTGTCGATCCGGCAGCAGCGTCGAACGTGCCACGCAGGATGCCTGTCAGAAAACCGTGGACATCTTCGCTTTCATGGCGCCGCAACTCAGCGCCAGTCTGATCGGCGGTAGCGCGGTGCTTGGCGAAGTCAGATCACTCGGCGGGTTCGGGCATCTCTCGCTGGGCATCCGCGGAAACGTCATGCGCGCGCGCTTGCCAGACGTCGACGCGATCGTCCCGGACGTGACCGGCGCGCGATCCAACAAGTTCGCGGTCGAGGACAAACCACTCGGGCTGCCGGTCGTCGATCTCGCGGTGGGGATCCTGCCGGGCGTGGACCTGGGCGACGTGTCCATTCTTGGGATCGATGCTCTCGTCAACGTAGCCTGGATCCCGGAGGTGACCGAAGGCGATCTGACCGTTCGGCTTCCCGACGGATCGCTGAAGCTGGGCCTCGGAGCGCGGGTCACCGTGATCGAGGAGTCTGCGTTTGGGCCGTCGATTGCGCTGTCCTTTTTGCAGCGTGACCTGCCACGGATCGACATTCACGCCACACCGGGAAGCGATGAACTTCGCGTATCGCAACTCACCCTGACGTCCGATGCGTGGCGAGCGGCCGTAGGGAAGTCGCTTGGCCCGTTGCAGGTCTCGATCGGTGCGGGAAAGGACCGCTTCGATGCGTCTGCCACCATCGATGTCAACGTCAACCGTGCCGGCCACTCGTACCAGCGTGGCGACGTGCTGGTGGCGCAGTCGATGCGCCGGCAGACCGTTTTTGCGGATCTGGCGCTCAACCTGTCAGCGCTCAGGATCGTCGCCGAGGTCGGACAAGTGAGCGGGGGATCGGTGGTCACCTACAACACCTTCGATGGCAAGCGTGCCGACGACTCGTTGCAGTTCGGGTCGCTTGGCGTTCGGGTGCGCTGGTAGCATGACTACTCCGAAAAGGGACGAGACGACTGAAGACGTCCGCTGGATGCGGCGAGCACTGGAGCTGGCGGAGCGTGGCTGGGGGCAAGTGGCGCCCAATCCGATGGTTGGGGCAATCGTGGTCCGGGATGGGGCGATGGTGGGCGAGGGGGCGCACCTCCGTTACGGCGAACCGCACGCGGAAGCGGTGGCGCTGAGAGCGGCGGGGGCTCGCGCCCGCGGTGCCACGGTCTACACCACCCTCGAACCCTGCGCGCACGACGGGCTCACGCCACCGTGCGCCCACGCACTCATCGCTGCCGGGGTGAGCAGAGTCGTCTACGCCGTCGGCGACCCGAACCCGGAGGCGCGCGGTGGCTCGGCTCGACTGCGCGCAGCGGGAGTCGCGGTTACAGAGGGCGTCTGCGAGACGGAAGCACGCGAACTGAACGCGGCATTCTTCAACCGTTTCGCCTCCGATCGTCCGTGGATCGTGCTGAAGATGGCCGTGACTCTGGATGCGGCGATCGGCGATGGCTCGGCCACGACAAGCTGGATCACGAACGAAGTCACGAAACGTTACGTTCATCGACTTCGCGCTGGTCACGACGCCATCGCGGTAGGCATGCGTACCGTCCGCGTCGACGATCCTCAGCTGACGGTACGCGAGTCGGAGGCCCCTCGCGTCCCGCCGACGCGAGTGGTCTTCTCTCGCCACGGTCGTCTTCCACTCACCAGCACGCTGGCTCGGACGGCACAGGACTCTCCGGTGATCGTAGTGGGTCAGGACATCGATACCGAATACGCGCACGCCTTGAGCGAGCTTGGTGTCGAACTTCTCGATGCGAGCTCGATCACCGAAGCGTTGCGGGCGCTCGGGCGTCAGGGGTTGCATTCGATTCTTGTCGAAGGCGGAGCCCAGCTTGCCGGGTTGTTTCTGGGGGACGGGCTGGTCGACCGTCTGATCCTGGTTCAGGCACCCGTGATTTTCGGTCGCGGCGCGTTGGGAGCGTTCAGTGCCACGCCGCTCGCCAGGGGAGGAGTCGCTCCGCGCTGGCGCGTGCTGCACCGCGAGTCGTTAGGTGACGACCTGCTGACTGTGTTCGCTCCGTCCTGATGTTTACAGGCCTGATCGACGCCGTCGGCGTGCTCGATCTTGTGAACGACACGGCCGCAGGTCGTGTACTCTCCATTCGCGCCCGGTACGACGACTTGGTCGTCGGCG
The DNA here is from genome assembly GCA_019186945.1 of Gemmatimonadaceae bacterium. Lineage (GTDB taxonomy): Bacteria > Gemmatimonadota > Gemmatimonadetes > Gemmatimonadales > Gemmatimonadaceae > JABAQJ01. The sequence goes on along the minus strand of JABAQJ010000005.1, from coordinate 92,825 downwards.
AAAGTATCGCAGTGAACGGCGCCTGCCTCACGGTGCGCTCCATCGGCGATGGCCGTTTCGACGTCGCGGCCGTCGTCACGACGCGCGATCGAACCGCGATAGGCACGTGGGCTTCCGGCAGGCATCTCAACCTCGAACGGGCAGTGCGCTTGAGCGATCGCCTTGGAGGCCACATGGTGCTTGGCCACGTCGACGGCGTGGGAAACGTGACGGCCCTCGAGCGTCGCGGCGATGCTCTCCTGATCGACATCGATGTCCCGAGCGAGGTGGCGGAGTTGCTCGTGCCGCATGGCGCGATTGCCGTCGATGGTGTCAGTCTGACCGTGAACGCGCTCACCGCGCCGCGAACGCTTCAGGTGTCGATCATCGAGCACACGGAGCGTCACACCACGCTGGGCGATCTCGCCGTCGGGTCGGCCGTCCACCTGGAAGGCGACGTTATCGGCAAGTATGTGCGGCAGCTCGTCGCTCCGTATCGGAATACCGGCGCACATGGGCAAGGCGGCTAGACGGCTCCCAACGACGCCCGCTACCATTCATTCATGGCCTTTGGAACTGCACGACAGGCGATCGAGGACATTCGCGACGGGAAGTTCGTTGTGGTTGCCGATGACGAGGACCGCGAAAACGAGGGCGACCTCATTTGCGCCGCGCAGATGGTCACGCCGGCGATGGTCAACTTCATGCTCGAAGCCAAGGGGATGATTTGTCTCGCCCTGACCGGAGCGCGCGTCGATCAACTCGGCCTCGCCATGCAGGGTGCGGAGAATACGGAGGCCATGCGCACCGCATTCACGGTTTCCGTCGATGCAGCTGCAAAGTACGGCGTCACCACCGGCATCAGTGCCAGCGATCGCGCCCAGACGATCCGCATCGCCGCCGATCCCGCCAGAGAGCGCGAGGATCTCCGGACACCCGGTCATGTTCATCCGCTCCGCGCAAGAGATGGGGGCGTGCTGCAACGTGTGGGTCACACCGAAGCGGCCGTCGACCTGTGCCGGCTTGCCGGCCTGTGGCCGGCCGGCGTGATTTGCGAAATCCTCGCCGCCGACGGACATACGATGCGTCGCGACGAACTCGCGCCGTTTGCTGCGCGCCACGGACTGACGTTCATCACTGTCGCAGATATCATCGCCCATCGACTGCAACACGAGCGCCTCGTCCATCGCGTAGCGGATGCCCGCTTGCCTTCGGACATCGGTGGCGACGGTTGGCGGATCATCGGGTACCGGAACGACGTCGATCCGCACGAGCACGTCGCTCTCGTGTTTGGCGATATCGGAGACGGTCAAGACGTGCTGGTTCGCATGCACTCGAAGTGCCTTACCGGAGACGTCTTCCATTCCCGCCGGTGCGATTGCGGGTGGCAATTGCACACTGCCATGGAGATGATCGCCGCCGAGGGGCGAGGAGTCGTGGTTTACCTGGATCAGGAAGGACGCGGTATCGGGCTACTGAACAAGCTCAAGGCATACGAACTTCAGGATACCGGGCACGACACGGTAGAAGCCAACGAGAAGCTGGGATTCAAGGCCGATCTCAGAAACTACGGGATTGGCGCGCAGATCCTGCTCGACCTCGGGCTCGCGTCGATCCGCATCCTGACCAACAACCCGATGAAGCTGGTGGGTCTCAAGGGATACGGGCTGGAGGTCGTCGACCGGGTTCGCATCGCCGCGCCGTCCACGAGCGAGAATGCCGGATATCTGGAAACGAAGCGGACGAAGCTCGGACATTTTCTCTCGACCTGATGGCTGAGTACAACGGATCTCCGGACGGCCACGGTCGTCGCTTCTGTGTGGTGGTGTCGCGGTTCAATGAGCGCATAACGCGCGCACTGCACGATGGGGCACTCGATGCGCTGCTGAAGCACGGCGTGGCGCTTGACGACATCGACGTGTATTGGGTGCCGGGGGCGTGGGAGTTACCGACAGCGGTTCGACGCGCTATCGCCAGCGGGCGATACGATGCCGCCATTGCGCTCGGCGCTGTGATTCGCGGCGAGACAGCGCACTTCGACTACATTGCTGGCGAGTCGTCGCGCGGCTTGGCGCAGCTCGCGACCGAGTTCGAGGTGCCGATCGGTTTTGGCCTGCTGACATGCGACGACGTCGGACAGGCCGAAGCGCGTGCCAGTGGATCTCATGGCAACAAGGGCTGGGACGCAGCTATGGCCGCCCTCGAGATGGCAGACCTTCTTGGCCGACTCGATGACGCTGACGAGGAGTGACCAGCGCACGCGGCGCCGCGCGCGGGCCCGCGCCCTGCAGGCCCTCTATGCATGGGATGTCACCGGCGCCGACGAGTTGCTCCGATTAACTCATCGGCTCTGGGACGACTTGGCTGTGGGTGCCGACGAGCGGGACTTCGCCGGACCAGTCCTCCGGTTTCTCGATCGTGAACGAGCCGCGATCGACCGCCAGATCGAGGATGTTACCACGAACTGGCGCCTGGAGCGAATTGGGGCGATCGAACGGTGCGTCTTGCGTCTGGGGGTGGCCGAACTCTCGCTTGGAGATGTACCGACCAAGGCCACGATTCAGGAATCGGTTCGGCTTGCGGAGATGTTTGGGAGCGACGACAGCGCAAAGTTCGTCAACGGTGTGTTGGACGCCGTCGCGCGTCGCCTCGGGAGACTCTAGCCGTTGCGGCTGCTGGTCGTGAACTGGCAGGATCGGGAGAACCCGCAGGCTGGTGGCGCGGAGGTTCACCTGCACGAGATTTTCGGCAGACTCGTCCACCGAGGGCATCGCGTCGATCTGTTGTGTGGGGGCTGGGACGGATGCCCTCCCGTCGCCTCGCTCGATGGCATCGAGGTGACTCGCGTCGGTACACGAACGTCGTTCCCGTTCCTCGCGCGCCGAATGTACGAACGACAGTTCGCGCGCAATTCCTACGATCTGGTAATCGAGGACATCAACAAGATTCCGCTCTGGACGCCAAGGTGGTCTGGTGCGCGGGTTGTCGGACTCGTACCGCATTTGTTTGGCGGTACCGCATTTCAGGAGCTGGCATTTCCGCTGGCTGCCGTGGTGTGGGCAGCCGAACGCCCGATTCCGTGGGTGTATCGGCGCACGCCGTTTCAGGTCATAAGTCAGGGTACGGCGGACGACCTGGCTTCGCGTGGGATTCCGCGCTCCCGGATCGAGGTCATTTATTGCGGCATCGACAGCGAGCACTACACGCCGGGTCCGGGCGCCCGGTCGCGCGTCCCGATATTCGCTTATCTCGGTCGACTGAAGCGTTACAAGCGTGTGGATCTCGTCGTTCGGGCGTTCGCCAGGGCGGACGTCGGCGGCGCGCGCCTGGAAATTGCCGGTGCTGGAGACGGTCGCGGCGACCTCGAGCGCCTTGTCGCATCGCTTGACCTGACGGATCGCGTGACGTTTCTTGGGCGGATCGCCGAGGACGAGAAGCTGGCGCTTCTTCGCCGTGCCTGGGCACTGGTGCTCACGTCTCCAAAGGAGGGATGGGGAATTACGAATTTGGAAGCTGCTGCCTGCGGCACACCGGTGCTTGCCTCGGACTCTCCTGGCATTCGGGAGTCCGTTCGTCACGGGGAGACGGGTTTCCTGCTTCCGCACGGAGACGTCGACGCCCTTGCCGGAGCAATGCGACAACTGGCATCGGCGCAGGTTCTGGTCGACTCGTTAGGTAGTCGTGGTCGCCGGTTCGCGGAAACCTTCACGTGGGAGCGAGCAGCCTCCGAGACGGAGGCGCATCTCCACTCCGTCCTTGCACGAGGATAGCACATGGTGATCACGTTCCAGTCGCATCATGCTGTCATCAGCGATCGCATGCGGGCCCGCGCCTCGCGCGCGATGGAACGATATGCCGAGCGGTTCCCGTCCATGCTCGAGGCAACGGTTCGGTTCGAACAGGATGGCCCGTTCCGACGAGTCGAGGTCCTCGTGCACGGACGTCGGAATCGTCGCTGGGTTGCGGAAGGACGCGGACGTACCTACGGGCCGGCGCTCACCGCGGCCCTGGAGAGACTCGAGACGCAGCTCGCGCGCGGAAAACGCACGGTCAAGGACCGCGCGCAGCCAGCCCGTCGAACGTGAGCCGCACGATCACCGTCGGCCTCCTGTTCGAGCGCGTTCGCGACGCGCTGCAGCTCGAACAACTCGGCGGGGCATACGGGCACGAGCGGCTGATCGCCAACTCCGACGTCTCCAGCCCAGGTCTTGCCCTGGCTGGATACGTCGGTCGTTTCATGGCGCAGCGCGTGCAGGTCATTGGCGAAACCGAGATGTCCTACCTCGGCACGCTGACCGAGGAACAACGGACGCAGCAGCTGGAGCAGTGCTTTTCATTCCCGATCCCCTGCATGGTCATCACGAAGGGATTGAATCTTGTCGAGCCGCTCCTGGCCATTGCCACGCGACAAGGCGTGCCGCTGTTCCGATCGCCGCTCAAGACCGCAGAGGTCTACCGCAGGATCAAACCTGTCGTGGAAGAAATGTTCGCGCCTACCGAAACACTGCACGGATCGCTCGCCGACGTGTTCGGCGTCGGGGTGTTGTTCACCGGCGGCAGTGGAATCGGGAAGTCGGAGTGCGTGCTGGATCTTGTCGAGCGCGGACACCGGCTGGTCGCGGATGACCTTGTCATCTGCACGCGTCGTGGCGCCGATGTCCTGATCGGCCGCGGCCACGAACACCAGCACCACCACATGGAAATCCGGGGCGTCGGCGTGATCGACGTCCCGGCCATCTTCGGCATTCGCGCGGTGCGGCAGCAGAAACGCATCGAAGTCGTCGTTCAGCTAGAAGAATGGCGCGAGGATTCCATCGTGGAACGCACTGGTCTGGATTCCACGACCAAGAACATCCTCGGAGTGGATCTTCCGCTGATCACTATCCTGCTCAATCCCGGAAAGAACATCACGGTAATCGCGGAAGTCATCGCGATGAACCACCTGCTTCGCTATACGGGAGCAAATCCGGCGGAAACCTTCAATGAGCGCTTGATTGCCCGGATGCGTGCGGCGGGGGAAGCTCGCCAGAAGCCGACCGGAGTCGGGGACGTCAAGCGGTATCTGGTAGAAGACGATGAATAGCGCACGCGCGATCGTTGCCGGTCACGCCGATTTCGCCGCCGGGCTGCTGTCCGCGGTGCTCCAGATCACGGGGCGCGACGACATTTTCCTGCCAATGACGAATCGTGGACTCGGCGCCCAGGACGTCGAACGCCTGATGGCAGACTTGGTCGAACGATCGGGAGCGGAAGTCATCTTCACCGACTTGCCGGCCGGCAGCTGCACCATGGCGGCGCGCCGGCTCCAGCGACAGCAGCCGGACCTGACCGTGGTGACCGGAACCAATCTCGCGGCACTGCTGGATTTCCTCTTCGCCGAGAGTACGGTGGCGGGAGAAGCCGCTCGGTTGGCGACCGAGAAGGGCCGGGCTTCGCTACTGGTGTCCACGCGCCCGACGAGCAGCACAAGCGGCGGAGGCCCAAGCGGTGGCGATTGAGCTCTATCGCATCGATGACCGGCTGATCCACGGTCAGGTTGTCGTGGGGTGGGGGCAGCCCCTCGGGCTGGCGTTCATCGTCCTTGTCGATGACGAAGTCGCCGGAAGCGACTGGGAACAGGAACTCTATCGGATGGGCGTTCCGCCCGAGATGCACGTGTATTTCGAGTCGGTGGATACCGCGGCCGTGCGGCTGGGGACATACCAGGAGGATCAGCGACCAGGGTTGTTGCTGACGGCGGACATCAACACAATGATCCGGCTGGTAGACGCCACCGGCTCCATTCCGGCGGTCAATGTTGGCGGGATACATCATCGCGCCGGGCGCTCGCAGCGCCTGCGGTACGTATTCCTTACGCCACAGGAAGCCGACGATCTTCGTCAGCTGGCCAAGCGGGGCGTCTTGGTCACTGCCCAGGACGTGCCGGCCGCGCGCCCGTTGTCACTGGACGAGTTGCTGGCTGGCGAGGGGAATCGATGAATCCCGTCGCGATCTCCGCGTTCGGCGTCCTCGGCGGACTGCTTGGGCTGGATACCGTGTCGTTCCCGCAAGCGATGCTATCGCGTCCGATCGTTGCGGCGACACTGGGTGGCGCCGCGATGGGATCTCCTGCAGCAGGGCTACTCTGCGGGGCCACGCTCGAGCTGTTCGCACTGGAGACGCTTCCCATTGGCGCCGCGCGCTATCCCGAGTGGGGAAGCGCGTCGATGATTGGCGGTGGGCTCTACGCACTGCAAGGCGATGGGCACGTGGGTGGCCTGCTCACCAGCGTGGCCATTGCGCTTCTCTGCGCTTGGCTCGGCGGCTGGTCGATGGTGCACCTGCGAAAGCTCAATGCGCGGTGGGCAGAACGTCATGGCGATGCCGTCGCCAGCGGTTCCCGGAAGGCTATCGTCGGCTTGCAGCTATACGGCCTGGCTGCGGACTTCCTTCGCGGTGCCGTGTTGACGCTCGCGGCGGTGTTTGTGGCGATGCCCGTTCAAGCCACCGTTCTGCGGACCCTGGAGGTCAATGCGGCCCTCAGTCGCGCCGTGGTCGTCGCCACCGCGACCGCCGTCGCGCTTTCCGCGGTGTGGAAGATATTTCGCGCAGTCCCCCACGCCCGAGCGCTGTTCCTGGCTGGAGTGGCAGCCGGTCTTGCAGTCGCGTTGGCACGATGACGACCAAACTCCCGGTCACCGTCCCTTGGATGACGCAAGCGTCCATGTTCGTCCGACTGCTGGCCATCCAGGCATCGTGGAATTACGAAGGCATGCTGGGCAACGGCATCGCCTTCTGCATGGAGCCGGCATTGCGCCTCCTGCCTGGCGGCGTGGACGGCGTCGAGTACCGCGCAGCTCTTGGCAGACAGAGCCAGTACTTCAATGCCAATCCGTATCTGGCGTCGGTCGCTGTCGGTGCCCTCGTGCGCGCCGAGTTGGAACATGAGGAGCCGGAGCGGATTGCGCGCTTTCGCAAGGCGCTTTGCGGGCCATTGGGTAGCGTTGGCGACCGCTTGGTCTGGGCGGCGCTGCTGCCGACGTGCGCCCTGGCAGCACTGGCCGTTTTCGGTTGGGGTGGCGGTGCCATGGCCACCGTCGTCACGTTTCTTGGGTTCTACAATGCCATCAACCTGGCGTTGCGTGCCTGGGGACTCCGGGTTGGGTTACGCACCGGAATCCAGGTGGCGCATTCGCTGGGCACGCGGTTCGTCCGGCACGGTCCGAGACTCCTGGGGAGCCTGGCGTTGCTGCTGGCCGGCTTCGGCTTGCCGCTTGTCGTGCAACGGATCGTTCAGCCAGGCGTGGCGCTACTGGGAGGTACCCTCGCCGTGATTGTGGTGGGCGGTGTGCTCCTCGCACGGCTGCACGGTCGCGTGGAAGGTTGGAAGGTGGCACTGGTCGCGCAGGTCGCGTTGATCCTCCTCTGGGCGGTGAAGTGATGGTCGAACGCACGGTGCAGATCGTGAACGAAAACGGACTCCACGCGCGACCTGCGGCGGAGATCGTGAAGGCGGCCGCCCGGTACAAGAGCAACGTCACGCTCGCTCGCGACGACGTCGAGGTGAATGGCAAGAGCATCATGGGTGTGATGCTGCTGGCGGCGGAGTGCGGCGCTGTGCTGACGCTTCGCGCCGAAGGGCCTGACGCCAGCGATGCGGTGGATGCGCTTGCGGCCCTGATCGCGAACAAGTTCGGGGAACGATAGCGGTGGAACGCGCACTGACCGGGATTTCTGCTTCGCCGGGAATAGTCGTCGGACCCGTGCGCCTGCTGCGCTGGGAAGTCCCGGACGTTCCGCATCGGATCGTGCCGGACGATCGCGTCCCGCACGAGATCGAACGACTGCACGAAGCCTTCGCCCGCGCGCGTGACCGCCTTCAACAGGTAGTCGCAAAGGCCGAAAAACACGCCGGACCGGAAGAGGCGGCCATCTTCGAGGTTCAGATCTCGATCCTCCAGGATGAGCACCTGCAACAACAGGTGGCGGAGTACATCCGACAGAACCTTGCTGCCGAGAAGGCCTTCGACGTCGTCATGCAGGAATGGCGGCAGCAATTCGGGCGCAGTCAGAGCCCGATGATGCGGGAACGAGTCCGGGATCTGACAGATGTCCAGATTCGCGTTCTGACGATCCTTCTCGATCTCCCGGATCACGACCCGGTCGCGGTCGACAAGGGGACCGGGGCGATCCTGGTGACGCACGACCTCACGCCAAGCCTGACGCTCCAACTCGATCGCGATGCGATCGCCGGTATCGCCACAGACGAGGGAACTCGGATATCGCACGTCGCCATCCTCGCGCGTTCGTTGGGGCTGCCCGCCGTCGTGGGGTTGCGTGAGGCGACGGAACGGTTGCGCGGCGACGAGTTCGCGGTACTCGATGGCACCAGCGGAATGCTCGTCGTCAACCCGAGCGAGGCAGAGGTAGAAGCATTCAGGCGGCGCGCCGCGGTCGAAAAGGAAACGGAAGCCGAACTCCAGAAGCTCGTCGATGCCGAACCGATAACCACCAATGGCGTCCGCATAACGATTCGCGCCAACGTCGATCTTCCGGATGAAGCGGAGCAGGCCGCGAGGAGCGGTGCCGAAGGCGTGGGACTGATGCGGACCGAGTTCCTCGTGGTCGGTCGCGCCGCCATGCCGGACGAGGAAGAGCAGTACCGGGCGTATCGCCGCGTGGTGGAGGCCTTCTACCCGCACCCGGTGGTGATTCGCACGTACGACGTCGGTGGCGACAAGTTGCCGACAGGCGGTTTCCCTCACGAGCCAAATCCGTTCCTCGGGTGGCGCGCGATCCGCATGTGTCTGGACCAGCCGGACCTGTTCAAGGACCAACTCCGCGCCTTGCTGCGTGCAGGAGTGCATGGCGACGTGCGGATAATGCTGCCCCTGGTGGTCACACTCGACGAAGTCACGGCTGCACGAACGCTGCTGACGGAGGCTGCGGCGGAACTGTCCGAGCGCGGCGTTCCGTTCGCCCGCGATGTTCCGCTAGGCGTGATGGTCGAGACGCCGGCTGCGGCGCTCCTTGCGCACACGTTCGGCAACGACGTCTCCTTCTTCAGCATCGGCACGAACGACCTGGTGCAGTACACGCTGGCTGTCGATCGAGGCAATGCCAACCTGGCCTCGCGTTTCACGCCTCTGCATCCGGCCGTCCTGTGGCTCGTTCGCCGGACTGCCGACATCGCCGAACAGTTCGACCTCGATATCTCAGTTTGTGGCGAAATGGCATCGCATCCGCTGATGGCGTTCGCCCTGATTGGGCTGGGCGTGCGGCAGTTGAGCGTCAGCCCTCGTGCCGTTCCGCTTGTCAAGCGGATCATACGCGGCATCAGTTCGTCGTTCGCTGCGGAGGCAGCCAACGCGGCACTGTCGGCCCGCACCGCGGCGGAGGCCGAGCGCGAACTCCGCTATCGTCTGCTGGCGGCATTCGGCGATGCACCCTTCCTCAGGGAGCACCTGTTGTGACGATCTCGTGAGTTGCCGCTCCGCTGGTGCGGGATCGCCATGGTGCTTATCGTTTTTGCGGGTAACCGCGCCGGCCCGATCACGGCCGGCGCTTTCTCATGTATCCTGGAGCCTGTTCCGTGGCTGAGCGTTCGCTTTTCACCTCCGAATCGGTCACCGAAGGCCACCCCGACAAGGTTGCCGACGCCATTTCGGACGCCGTTCTCGATCATATCGTCGCCAACGATCCAAGCGCACGCATCGCGTGCGAAACCCTCGTCACGACCGGTCTTGCGGTTGTAGCCGGAGAGATCACGACGGAAACCTGGGTCGACATCCCTACGGTTGTACGCGAGACGATCAAGCGCATCGGCTACACCGATGCATCGTATGGCTTCGATTCCCACACCTGCGCCGTCCTGAGCGCCATCGGCAAGCAATCGCCGGATATCGCCAGGGGAGTGGATACGGGTGGAGCTGGCGATCAAGGGATGATGTTCGGCTACGCCACTGACGAGACGCCGGAATTGATGCCAATGCCGATCGTGCTTGCACACCGCCTCACACACGCGTTGGCGGCTCGGCGAAAGGACGAAGAACTCAAGTGGCTTCGCCCGGACGGAAAGGCGCAGGTTACGGTGGTCTACGACGGAGACCGCCCGGTGGCGGTGGACACCGTCGTTGTGTCGACGCAGCATGACCCCGGCATTTCTCAGAGTCGGATTCGCAGGGCGGTGATCGATGCCGTGATCGAGCCCTCGATCCCCTCCGAGCTCTTCAGCCGGAAGATCAAGTTCCACATCAATCCGACGGGGCGCTTCGTTGTCGGTGGACCGCAAGGCGATGCCGGCCTTACGGGGCGCAAGATCATCGTCGATACCTATGGTGGCATGGGACGGCATGGAGGAGGCGCGTTTTCTGGCAAGGATCCTTCCAAGGTGGATCGGTCAGCGTGCTACGCCGCCCGCTGGCTGGCGAAGCACGTCGTCGCGGCAAAACTGGCCCGACGATGCGAAGTGCAACTGGCGTACGCAATCGGCGTGGCCGAGCCCGTCTCCGTGCGCGTCGACACGTTCGGGACCGGGAGTGTGCCGGATATCCGGATCACGGGCGCCATCAGGCAGATTTTCAATCTGACCCCAAAGGGGATCATGGATGCGCTCGACCTGCGGAAGCCGATCTATTCCGCAACATCGGCGTACGGTCACTTCGGCCGGACTTCAGAGAAGATCGCGTTTATCGCGTCCGGCAACGGTGAGTCCCGGGCGGTAAAGGGAACGACGTTCACGTGGGAACGGACGAGCAAGGTTGCCGATCTTCAGCGCGCCGTGCGATAGTTCGGAGATTCCTCCCGACGTGAAGGCGCGATGAGTTCGATGGTGGAAGTCAACGTGGCCAGGCTCGGACTGGACGGCAGCACCAATTCGTACGTGGTAATCCTCAAGGAAAAGGATGGCGACCGTCTGCTGCCGATCTGGATCGGCCAGGCGGAGGCCGAGTCGATCCTCCTCGAGATGAACGGCGTCAAGAAGGAGCGTCCGCTTACGCACGATCTGTGTCGAAGCCTTGTGCTGGGCTTGGGTGGAGATCTCCGACGAGTACAGATCACTCGAGTCATGAAGGGCACGTACTACGCGGAGATGCACATCGTTCGGTCGGATGCGGTATACACCGTGGACTCGCGACCGTCGGACGCGATCGCGGTCGCGCTCCGTTTCCCCGCGCCGATCTACGCCGAGGACTCGTTGCTTGCGGATGCTGTGACGGAAGAGGAGACAGATGAAGCTTCCATCCCGAAGGCGACGCCGATCCAGAGCACCGACGAGATGAACGCGGAAGAACTCAAGCAGTACCTCTCCGGGTTGCGCCCGGAGGACTTCGGCAAGTTTCATCTGTAGGTGTCGATGCGTCGTCTCGTGCGACGAATTGGCGTTGTAACCGTCCTCGCCGCTGCGTTCTGCGGACGTCTGTCGGCGCAACCGGGGGTGCGCTCGAACGGGCAGGGCAGCACGACGTCAACCGATGACGCCGTGGTTGTACGGGGCACCGTATTCCGAGGTTCGTCCGGCGGAGAACGAGCCCTCGCCGGCCAGATGGTGGTGCTGCACCGTGTTTCGCCTGCCGGTGCCGGTCCGGTGGATTCGATGCGATCGCTTCGCGATGGCACGTTCCGCATGACCTTTCGTCCGGACAGCGGCGTGTTGTACCTGCTGTCCGCCAGGTACGACGGAATTGGCTACTTCTCGACACCGCTGGCGGACGATGTCGCTGCCGCTCAGCCAGCGGACATCGTGGTCTACGACACGTCATCCGTAGCACGAAAAGTTCTCCTTGGCGGCCGGCACGTGATCGTGTCAGCGCCGGCTGTCAACGGTCAACGGACGATCGTCGAGGTATTTGAGCTGACGAACGATTCGTCGGTCACCATGATCAGCAATAACGACGCATCGCCAGTCTGGCGACTGCGCCTGCCAGACAGAACCATCGAACCGCGAGTGGGCGAGGGAGAGTTCGCCAGCGAGGCGGTGCGATTCGAGGAAGGGGAGGTACAGCTGTTTGCGCCGCTGCCGCCCGGGATGAAGCAATTGGTCGTGAGTTACGCGCTGCCGCCCTCCGCCTTTCCGCTCTCGATGCCCATGCAACGTGCGGCAACGGTACTGGAGGTCCTGATCGAGGAGCGGGAGGGTCGCGTCCAGGGAGCCAAGCTGGCATCGCAGCCGGCCGTCACGGTTGGCGGGCGGCAGTTCCAGCGCGCGCTGGCACGGGACATCGATTCCAGCGCTGTCTTCACCATAGCGCTTCCCATTGTCGCGGCGCCCGGGTTCGGCGCCTGGATCTGGCTGGCGATTCCAGCCGCGCTGCTGCTGACGTCGGGAGCATGGTGGTACGCATATCGGCGTCCCCTGACGGCTGCGCGTCTTCGGGTTCCGGAAGTCCCAGTCGTCCAGCAGGACGAGCGACAGAGCACCGAAGCCCTTGCCAATCGAGTGGCCGCGCTGGATGCCCTGCTCGACCAACCGAGCGTGGGCCTGGCGGCGCGCGACAAGTACCTGGCAGAGCGCTCCCGCGCCATGGCGGCCCTCAGGGATGCATTGGCCGCCGCTCGATCCGACTGAGCTCTCCACGTGGCGAGTATACTTCGGAATGCCGCTGGTCGTCACCGACGCATGCGTCCTTCACACCTTCGACTACCTCGACTCGTCCCGGATCATCCGTCTGGCCACGCGAGATCTCGGAATAGTCTCTGTCGTTGCAAGGGGCGCGCGACGTCCGAGGAGCAAGTTCGGCAGCGCTGTGGACCTCTTCGCGCAGGGCGTCGCTCACGTGCAGGTCAAAGCCGCCCGTGACCTCCAGACGCTGGTCAGCTTCGACCTATCCAGTGGGCGCTCCCGACTGTCGTCCGACCTCGATCGGTTCGTCGCGGCGTCGGCCTTCGTCGAACTCGCTCTACGTACCGCACACGACGAATCGCATCATGCGCTGTTCGACGTGATCACGACGGAACTCGACTGTATTGCCAACGCCGCTGGCGGCCTTGCTCCAGTGGCCGGCCTCGCCGCTTGCTGGCGCCTGATCGGTGAACTCGGCTTCTCCCCAGCTCTCGATCACTGCTGCGTCTGTCACAGTAAACTGGCACCTGACGAGCAACTCCCATTCTCCTGCCAAGGCGGTGGGGTCGCGTGTACCCGATGCGGGTCGAGTCTGACGGCCAGTCGCCTGCTTCCTGCCGGTGCGCGCGCCGCCATTCGTGGGTGGCTCGCACCGGGTTCGAGCGGGACAGGGTCGACGTCCGACGGACTACGCCTCTCGACGCCCGAACTGCGAGCGCACCAGCGGCTTCTTCGGGAGTTCCTTGTGTTCCACGTCGGCGATGACCGCGAACTGCGCGCGTTCCTGTCTTGGGAGCGTGGCGCCATGGGAGGCTCATGATCCTCGGTACGGCCGGTCACATCGATCATGGCAAGACGGCTCTCGTCACGGCGCTGACCGGCGTTGACACGGATAGGCTCGTCGAAGAGAAGCGCCGTGGCATCACCATCGAACTAGGTTTCGCTCCGCTGGACCTGCCAGGTGTGGGGATCATGGGCGTCGTCGACGTGCCTGGACACGAGGGCTTCGTTCGGACAATGCTGGCTGGCGCAACCGGCGTCGATCTTGCGCTCCTGGCAATTGCTGCCGACGAGGGCGTGATGCCTCAGACGCGCGAGCATCTCGCCATCCTGAGCCTGCTGGGAATCCGAAGCGGCGTGATAGCGCTCACGAAGTCGGACCTCGTCGATCGTGAGTGGCTCGATCTGGTGGCCGACGATGTTCGAAAGCTCGTGAGTTCATCATCGTTGGCGGACGCGCCGATCGTTCCCACGTCCATCGTCAGCGGTACCGGACTCGATGAGCTGAAAGCGGCCATCGCGAACGCAGTGACGGCGATTCCGGAACGGGATGCTAGCGACATCTTCCGCATGCCGATCGATCGAGCGTTCTCCGCAAAGGGGACGGGGACCATCGTTACCGGGACCGTGTGGAGCGGTACTGTTCGGGAGGATTCGATTCTCTTCGTCATGCCGGCCGGTGCGGAAGTTCGCGTTCGTGGCATACAAGCCCATGGTCGGGTGGTACGCGAGGGCCGGGCAGGGACGCGTGCTGCGATTGCTCTGGCAGGCGTGCATCCGTCATTGATTGATCGCGGTCAAGTGCTGGTGGATTCCCAGGCGTGGCATTCGACAACGATGCTGCTTGCGCGAGTGGCCCTGCTGGAGGACACCGTGCGCACGCTCAAGCCACGCGAATGGATTCGTTTGCACCACGGAACCTTCGATGTTGCAGCCAGGGTTGTGGCGCCGGGAGGCCAGGTTTGCGCTGGGGAGCAACGATCAGCGCGTATCCTGCTCGATCAGCCTGTCGCGCTCCGGGGCGGCGATCGTTTCGTGCTTCGCCGGGGGTCTCCTCCACAGACCATCGGCGGCGGCATCGTGCTGGATCCGATGGTCAGGAATCGGAGGGCGAAGCCATGGCCGACAGTTATGGTTGGCGGCGCGCCGCACCTCGACAGGCTAGCGCTGACTTCGGAAACAACAGGTGTAGAGATCGATCAACTGCCAGTACGACTAGGAATTACGTCTGCCGATATAAAGTCGCTTTTGGGGACGACTTCTTCGGTTGAGGCAATCGGGACGAGGGTTTTCCACAGGACGGTCATTGCCGCCGTGCGTGATCGTATGCTCACTGGTTTGACCGAGTACCACGCCCGCAATCCGTTGTCCTTCGGAATGCATTCTGCGGAGTGGCGCCGCACAGTTGGCGGAGACGTACCGATGCTTGCCGCCGTGGAACGTCGTTTGATGGAGTCTGGTGAGGTGGAGTTCTCCGGCCCGTTAGTCCGCGTCAGAGGGTGGCAACCGCAGGTGGATGCGGGTCAGAGGCAACGTCTGGAGTCGCTACGGGGTCGAATCGAACGGGTCGGGCTCGAGGCGCGATCGTTGCGAGAACTGGAGGAGGGCTTCGGCAGCGAAACTGGTCGTCTGCTACGTATTCTCATGGAGGAGGGTGCGGTCGTGCAGTTGGACAAGGAACGCGTGGTTGCACGAACAGCGTTACAGTCCGCTCAGGGCACCTTGTGTGCAGGAATGGAGAAGGAGCCCGAGCGGGAATTCACGGCTTCGGAATTGCGGGAGTTGCTGGGTGTGTCGAGGAAGTATGTCATCCCGTTGCTGGAGTGGTTTGACCGGGTTGGCGTGACGGAACGGCGTACGGCTGGTCGTGTACTCCGGCGCGCGTGAGTCCTTTCGTCGTGCTTGACAGCTCGAAACCCGTTTCCTAAGTTCGCGCCGAGAGTCTCAAAGTCCACCAAAATCAGGAGTTACACACACACATAATCCTTGTCAGTTTGGAGACAGACGATGACGAACCGATGGGCAGCACTGTTGGTCGTGCTCGCTCTCTTCGTGTTCCTGCCACGGACGGTCGTGGCGCAGCAGGGTTCGCAGGGTCGTGACAAACAGGGGGGCGCGCTCGGGCAGAACTACCCGAACCCGTTCAATCCCGAGACGACCATCCCGTTCACAGTCGGAGGGGGTGCGAGCTGTGCGGATCCTGGGAAGCAGTACCGTATCACGTTGCGCATTTTCAATGTCCTCGCGCAGCTGATCGCGGTACCGCGGCTGCAGGGCGGCGACGCGAACGTGTCGGGTGGAACGTACCTCGAAAACGTTTACCTGACGTGCGGCGACTACACGGCCTACTGGGACGGCAAGTTCATGAAGAGCGATCGCGAGGTTGCCTCGGGGATTTACATTTATCGCCTCGAGGTCGATGGTAAGCCCTACCTCCGGAAGATGATCGTACAGAAGTAGCGCGGTTCATTCCGCGAGAGCTCAAACGGCGCCTTGGTCAGGCGCCGTTTGTCATTTCGAGGAGTCGGCGCCCTGTACGGTCGGGCCTGTATCTCTTGGGGAGTTCTCTTTGCGAGTTACCGCGTCCCAGATGGCCGCGGCGCGCCCCGGGTCCGAGGCGAGTGCCGCGGCGGCGGCCTCCAGCTGCGCGGCGGTCAATCCGTTCGCCCGCAGGATCGAATCGCGAGCGGCCATCCGGCTTGCCGAGTCGATCATCGAGTGTACGGGCAGGCGGCGGAGGCCGGCCATGGCAGCAACGAAGGCAGAATCCGAGATGCCGCCGGACATTTGGTGACGATTGCATGAGCTGGTGAGCAGCGCGACCAGCAGTGGCGGCACCAGCAGCAGTCCGGCGGGGAGTGATCGACAGTCGCTTGGATGCATTGCGACCGGAGTCTAGCGAGCCGCCGTCGAGCGTGCCAGTTAGGCAGAAAATGTTGGGTTAGCGGTCGGCGTGTCGGGGTGCAACCGTGTCGTTTCGGCGCCAGTCACGGGCATTGCTGTTGCCACCGCACTTGTCACGATTCCTGCCACATCGGTCACCCACCTTGCCGCTTCGATGATCAATCCAGACAAGCTCACGGTCAAATCGGCTGAGGCGTTGAATGAAGCGCTCGCCATTGCGCGGAAGAACGGCAATCCCCTGGTCTACGACCTGCACCTTCTTCAGGCGCTGCTGCATCAGGACGAGGGCATCGTCAAACCCCTGCTTCAGAAGGTTGGGGTCAACGTGGAGGGGCTACAGGGCGCCATCGCTCGCGAAGCGGCGCGCTATCCCATGCAGACGGGAGCGCAACCCAGTCTGTCGCGCGAGTTGAACCAGGTCGTCGATCGTGCGGAGGAGGATGCACGGACGTTGGGTGACGAGTTTATCTCGACCGAGCATCTGCTTCTGGCGCTGTGCGACACCAAGGGCGCCGAGAGCAAGGCGCTCCTCGCTGCCGCCGGCACGAGTCGATCCGAAATCCTGGAAGCGCTCAAGTCGGTACGCGGCTCGCACAAGGTCACGGACCAAAACCCGGAAGAGAAGTACCAGGCTTTGCAACGGTTCACGCGGGACCTGACGGAGGCTGCGCGCAAGGGGAAGCTCGACCCCGTGATTGGCCGGGATGAAGAGATTCGTCGTGTCATGCAGGTACTTTCGCGACGTACGAAGAACAATCCGGTGCTCATTGGGGAGCCCGGAGTCGGGAAGACCGCGATCGCCGAGGGGCTGGCGCAGCGCATCGTGAACGGCGACGTCCCGGAGGGACTCAAGAACAAGCGCCTGATTGCGCTCGACCTGGGCGCGCTCATCGCGGGCGCGAAGTTCCGTGGGGAGTTCGAGGAGCGGCTCAAGGCAGTGCTGAAGGAAATCACGGATTCGCAGGGGCAGTTCGTCGTGTTCATCGACGAGTTGCACACGATTGTTGGGGCCGGCAAGGCCGAAGGATCGATGGATGCGGGCAACATGCTCAAGCCGATGCTGGCGCGCGGCGAACTGCGGGTGGTCGGTGCCACGACACTCGACGAGTATCGCAAGCACGTCGAGAAGGATCCGGCGTTGGAGCGCCGCTTCCAGCCCGTCTTCGTGGGCGAGCCAACGGTGGAGAGCACGATAGCTATCCTTCGCGGACTGAAGGAACGGTACGAGGCTCATCACGGGGTGCGCATCACGGACGGAGCGATTGTGGCGGCCGCGACGCTGTCCCATCGGTACATCGGCGATCGCTTCCTTCCCGACAAGGCGATCGACCTCGTTGACGAGTCGGCTTCGCGCCTCCGTATCGAGATCGACTCGATGCCTCAGGAGATCGACGAAGTGGAGCGGCGCATAGTGCAACTCGAGATCGAACGCCAGGCGCTTCAGAAGGAGAAGGATCCGGCTGCGGTCGAGCGACGTGGGGCGCTGGAGAAGGAACTGGCGGAGGAGCGCGAGCGATCGAGCGGGATGAAGGCACAGTGGCAGAAGGAGAAGGAGACGCTAGGCGCGGTCGGGCAGATCAAGCAGGAGATCGAGGACGCGAGGACGGCCGCTGAGCAGGCGACGCGCTCCGGCGATCTGGGACGTGCAGCGGAGATCCAGTACGGGACGATCCCCCAGCTCGAACGGAGGATGCGGGATGTGGAGAAGCAGCTGGCATCCCGTCGTGAAGGGAGTGGCGGACCGCGTTTCCTGAAGGAAGAAGTCACTGCCGACGACATCGCGGAGGTTGTGTCGCGATGGACCGGGATTCCGGTTTCGCGGATGATGGAGAGCGAACGCGATCGCCTGACCAAGCTCGAAACCGAGCTCGGGAAGCGTGTCGTGGGACAGCCAGAGGCCGTGCGCGCCGTGGCCGACGCCGTGCGGCGCTCGCGAGCCGGCCTCCAGGATCCCAATCGGCCAATTGGCTCCTTCATCTTCCTCGGCCCGACTGGAGTGGGAAAGACGGAGACGGCGCGGGCTCTGGCCGAATTCCTGTTCGACGATGAGCACTCGATGGTACGCATCGACATGTCGGAGTACATGGAGAAGCACGCAGTGGCGCGGCTGATCGGGGCGCCCCCGGGCTACGTGGGGTACGAGGAGGGCGGGCAGCTGACGGAGGCTGTGCGGCGTCGCCCTTATCAGGTCGTCCTGTTCGACGAGATCGAGAAGGCGCATCCCGATGTCTTCAACATCCTGCTTCAGATCCTGGACGATGGACGACTGACCGATTCTCAGGGCCGCACGGTCGATTTCCGCAACGTCGTCATCATCATGACTTCGAACGTCGGGTCGCCGTTCATTCTGGAGCACGCCGGCAGCGACTGGACCGTCGTCGAGCAGCACGTGCTGGGCGTGCTGCGGCAGAGCTTCAAGCCGGAGTTCCTCAATCGCGTCGATGATATCATCGTCTTCCATCCGCTTGGCCGCGACCATATTGCGTCCATCGTCGACCTGCAGCTGGCACACTTGCGGAAGCTGCTGGCAGACCGGAAGCTCGCGTTGGAACTGGGGCCGGAAGCGATGGCGCTTCTTGCGGACGAGGGCTACGATCCCGCGTATGGGGCGCGTCCGCTCAAGCGAGCGATCCAGCGACTGCTGCAGAATCCGCTCGCGCTTGCGGTACTCGAAGGACGATTTCACGAGGGAGACAGAATCGTCGTCGACGTCGAGAACCAGGGCTTGGCGTTCCGCAAGGGCGAGCCTGCGGAGGCGGCCGCGCATGCATGATTACGCAGCGGGCTACGGTGTAAACGCGGGATGCGGTCTGCCGGACGTGTCCGGGGCGGGCCGCGATGAGTATTGCATGCGGTTGGCCCTGCACGAGGCGGAGCGGGCCTTCGACGCCGGTGACGTGCCCGTCGGCGCAATAGTAGCCAAGGGAAATAGTGTCGTGGGCCGCGGCTCCAATCGCACGGTGCGCGACCAGGATCCGACGGCACACGCGGAGATGCTGGCGCTGCGAGATGCGGCCCGCGCGTTAGGCACGTGGCGTCTCGACGACTGCACGCTTACCGTCACACTCGAACCGTGCGCAATGTGCGCCGGCGCGTTGGTACTGTCACGGATCCAGCGCGTCGTGTTCGGTGCATGGGACGACAAGTCCGGGATGGCTGGTTCGATCCACGACCTCCTCCGTCATCCGCGACTCAACCACCGGCCCCAGGTGACATCGGGCGTCCTGGCGGACGATGCGGCGAGTGTCTTGCGACGCTTCTTCCGACAACGAAGGGGCCTTACTGGCGACGATGCCGTGGAGTCGCACTCGCGCACGGACGACCATAGCCCGGTCGATAGGTAGATCGTCTTGCCGTTTCGACAGGGGCTTGGGGTCAGACTCCGGAATTGGGGTCAGACTCCGAATTGGGGTCAGACCCTGCGGGCAGACGCCCCAGGCAGACCCTGCGGGTAACCTTTCCGCTCGTTGACTCTCAATTCGCGGCCCGATAGAGTTCGCTGCTCTTGAGGACAGGTGTCCGAGTGGTTGAAGGAACCGGTCTCGAAAACCGGCATACCGGCAACGGTATCGTGGGTTCGAATCCCACCCTGTCCGTGACCTGGTAAAGTGTGGCGCCGCAACGGCTGGTGATCGGCGCGTGGTCGTTCCTGGACAGGTGGCCGAGTGGCTTAAGGCGCACGCCTGGAAAGCGTGTGGTGGGGCAACTCACTCGCGGGTTCGAATCCCGCCCTGTCCGTACGGTATCGCCGCGCTCCTTGGCGATTGCCGATCGAGTCCTCAGTGAGACGAGGAACGCCGACACGATCGGCCTAGCCGTGCCAGTGGCCGCACGGCCTCGAAGGGGAGCACCGGGCCAGACATCGTGGGCTTGGCCGGACGTCGCGCATGCGGCGAAAGCGGATTTGCTCCGGTAAGCCTGTGCTACGCACGTGGCGCCCTTGGTTGTGCAGACCCGCTGGCGAGTGGGGCGGCGAGCCCCACTCGCCAGGATGCCTAACGGCAAACAGGCTGGTACTTGCCGCCGGACAGATGCGGGTTCGATTCACGCTCGGAGATGCCGATCGGGAACAGACAGCCGCGTTGCCTGACGGCCGTTGAGTTCGGATTCCAGCTCGGATCGATCGTACCGAAGCGATACATGTCGTTCAGACGCCGTCCCATGAAGAGCAGGGCAACGCGTCGTTCGTACTCCAGAAGCGCCAGTCGACCTGGTCCAGCACCGGTATACGGTGCGAGTCCCTTCGTTGCGCGGAGTTCGTTGATGGCGGCATCGAAGTCGCCGACATTGCCGGCGGCGAGCGCCGCTTCGGCGATCAACAGTCGCATCTCGTTGTCGGAAACGACACGTATCGGAGGAAGGTTCGGATCGCCGTCATAGGTGCATAACGGCGTGCAGGACGCGACGTTCGTCAGGTTGATCATCTCCGTGGCGAACGGGTCGATCTTGCCAGTGTCGACGATATCGTGCAGAATCACCTCTCTGGGCTTGTTGTTCGGGAGCAGGGACACGAAGAAAGGGCCGGTGCTGATCTCCACCCGGTTGTTCAGCTCAAACCCGAACGCCGGGTTGCCCGTGTTGACCGATGACACGAGGGCATCCGCATGGGTGAAGCCGGCGGCCAGCGCCGCTCGAGCGTCGGCGAGGTAGCCGTTGTCCGGCACCAACGGGTTGGACGGCGCGGCAGGCACCGGGTTGAGCAATGCAAAGACGCCCTTCGCGTGCCGAACGCGTGCGCGCATGGCAAGCATCGTCCCTCGCATCTCGCCCGTTGACGACGTCAGGCCCTTGTCGAGCGCGCGTTGGGCGCTGTCGTACATCTTGTACATGTTGGCCTCGCCAACCGGTGCGCCGGCCACGGTGCGGTCGGAAATCGTGAAATCGTCGTACATGTCGCCGATCATCGTGTAGATCACTGCCTTGTTGAGGTACGCACGACTCAGGAGGGCAGGGTCGTTGAGCTTGTTGGCGCTGCTGAAGCCCTCGAGGAGTTTGACGGCGTTGTCAGCGAGCCAGCGCGCTTCGTTCACGTTGAACGATGCGGCGTTGGTGTACTCGTTCGCGGCGTTGCCTGCCTGCCCCTGATCGAGTTGCTGGTAGTCATCGCGCGAGCCGTGAAAGACGGTTTCGTCGGTGACTGCGACGTAAGGCGTAAAGATCGAATGCAGCGCCCGGGCGGTACTGTTCTCGGCGCCGTTGACGATCGTGGGCGCGGCCGCGGGATTGCCGAGCGCGTCCGCGGTTACATTGTTCGGGTTGTCAACCTCCAGCAGGCTGCTGCAGGCGACGTTCGACGCGAGCGCGAGGAGTCCGGCGACGGTACGCAGGAACGCGCGCGCCGGGCGTGGATCTTTGATGGGAGTCATGGTTCGTCGCTCAGTATCCGATGCGGACCGAGACCGCGACGCGCCGCGGGAGCGGCATGCCGAAGCCATCGATGCCTTCGTTGAAGTTGTTCTGCAGTCCCGCGAGGACGCCTGCCGAGAAGATGTTGATCTCGGGATCCTGCCCGACGTACTTGGGAGCCCACAGAGTCAGATTGCGGCCCGTCAGCGACAACGACAGATCCCGCGCGCCGAGGCGTTCGGCCAGTGCGCGGGGCGCGGAGTACGTGATCGAGAGTTCGCGCCAGCGGACGAAGTCGCCTGGCGACGCCTGGTTGAGGCCGGGGTAGGAGTTCAGCGCCACCAGTCCAAGCCAGTCCTTCGCGGCCGTCAGGCGCTGTTGCGCGGAGCTTGCCGGATTGGCGAGCGTGGCTTCGACCCTGGCAGCGGCGATCGTATTCTGCCCGCGCGCATTGGCGTTCCGGAATGCGCATGTCAGGCACGAGTAGGTGAAGTCGCCAGCCTTGTACTCGAAGAGCGAGTAGACCTTCCAGCTTCTCCCGATGTTGACTGTGCCGCCAAAGGATCCAGTCCAGTCCGGGAACGGCTTCCCGCCGTAGTGATCCAGGTAGTCGCCGTCGCCATCTTCGTCAACGCGCAGCACAGCGTTGCCCGCGATCAATTTGCTGAGCGGAACGGGTCCGGCCAGCGCCGCCAGCACGGCCGTTTCGGTATCCGGTTTCCCGTCTCCGTTGAAATCGTACGGCATCTCGCCGGCGTTGAGGCACGCGTATGTCTTTCCGGCCGGGCGCTGCGCGCACGGACGCGGCAGCTTCGTGTTGAACATCGACCCTGGCGTAAAGCCTTCCTTGATGTAGTTGCGATACCGCGGATAGGAGCCGCCAACCTTGATTTCGGCAGCGCCACCTAACGACGTCACCTCCTGCGACAGGAAGGCCGTGTTGGCGAACAGATCGATCGAGAGATTCGGCTTCTGGACAACGAAAGCCTTGACCCCGATCTCCTGTCCGTGCGCGGACATCGCGCCGATGTTGGAGAGCTGCGTTGCCTGGAATCCTCCGGAGATCGGATACTGCTTGTCGACGAGGAGGTCTTCGATTT
Organism: Gemmatimonadaceae bacterium; assembly: GCA_019186945.1. GTDB lineage: Bacteria > Gemmatimonadota > Gemmatimonadetes > Gemmatimonadales > Gemmatimonadaceae > JABAQJ01. The sequence continues at coordinate 70,175 of JABAQJ010000005.1, read as the reverse complement.
TCCGCGACCAGAAGGTGTACTGCAGCCCGAGTCGGTCGCCCCAGATACCGATTTCGGCGCCGCCTTCCACCTCCGTCGAGACCTCCGGCTTCAGGTCCGGATTGCCGATATTGCCGGGGGCCAGACCCGAACCGGATACGCCGGACAGCGGATCAAACGTCGTCAGTTTCGAGAAGGCGCCCGGCTGGCGGCCCGATTGCCCCCAGGCTCCACGCAGCCGCAACGACGAGATGCCGAGTACGGGCGTCCAGTTCGTCCTGTCCGACGGAACGATCGAAAGCGACACTTTCGGATAGAGCACGCCAGAGGAACTCTTGCCGAACGTGGAACTGTAGTCGTAGCGTGCCCCGCCGGTGACGTAGATCCAGTTCGTGAGGCCGAGCTGCTCCTGCACGAAGAGGCCGCCGTTGACGGTCTCGGAGACAACCTCGAGCGCGACGGGATCGTCGCCTGCCGAGGTCACCATGATCCCAGGGCCGGGGAAGTTGTGATTGAACGACCCCGGTTGCGCAGTCCGGGAGAGGAACGCCTGGGCGCCAACGACCAGGGATGACGGGAATCCAAGCGGGTTCGCGGTCCAGCTCAGTTTCGAGTCCAGCGTGATTTCGCGCTGGTTGCGGTCCTGCACGGTTCGTGCGCCGCTGAGGTCGTTGTTGGCGATGTCGTCGATGGCATAACCGAACGGCTGGAAACCGAAGTTCTGGCCGCCGGTGTAGTCGACGCCGGCCGTGGCATTCCAGGAGAGGCTCGCGAAGGGCTGGTAACTGATGTCCACGGCGCCGATGATCCGGTCGATCTTCTGCTGGGTTCGCAACGCCATGAGTTCCTGCGGCGAACCGAAGCCCTGGACCCCGAACGTATTTCCCGGTCCCTTGCAGGTACCATCGCCCCGATTGTCTACCGGCCCATTGTTGCAGGCGGCGAGTTCCGGCTTGGCGAACAACGCCTGCGTCACCGGAGCGAAGATGTTGTTGGCGTTCTGCGGTGTCTCCTGGAACGTGTTGACGTAGGACGACCGCACGCCGACTCGCAGCGTGTTGCTGGGGACGAAGCCCAGGTTCATGGTGGCGTTGGCGCGACGAACGACATCGACTGCCGGACCGTAATCCGTTCCGCCGAACGGTCCGTTCTCCGTGAAGTACCTGCCGTTCACATAGTACGTCACGCCCTCCGAGCCGCCGTTGACACCTAACGAGGCAGTGGTGGCCAGACCGAGGTCGTAGAACCGCTTGACGAACGGTTCGTCGAACGGAGTAAACGCGGCAATGTCCGAGCGTCCATAGAATGCGTTGAGCGACGACGCCACAGCCGCTGACTTGGCAATGCCCCAGTTGGATTCCAGACGGTTATCAGGGTAGCGAAGGGCATCTTGTTGAAGCTGGAGGTCCCAGCGCGGCTTGCCCGCCGACCCCTTCTTCGTGAAGATCTGGATGACCCCGTTCGAGGCCTCGGTGCCGTAGAGCGTTGCCGCGGCCGCGCCTTTCAGGATCTCGACGCGTTCGATCGAGTTCGGGTCGATATCGTCCAGGCGGGATGGTGCGGCCGCGCCGCCGTCTCCCACCGCCATGGAGAAATCGCCGCCGGAGTTGATGCGGATCCCGTCGACAAAGACGATCGGTTCGTTCGACTGCGACAGCGACGCATTGCCACGGATGCGGATTCGTGCCCCGGTTCCCGTCATGCCGGACGAGGGAAGTCCGACGACGCCGGGCTCGCGTCCCTGCAACAGTTCGCTGGTTGTCGTGATCGGGGCGAACCGAGGCGGTTCGACTTGCGCCACGGTGTTGCCAAGGTGCTTGACCTCGGTGGCGGTGGCGGTGCCAGTGGTGACGACCGCCTCCAGCTGCAGTGCCGACTGATTCAGTGAGAAGTCCGCACTAACTGCCTGCCCCGCACGGACCACAACCTGCTTCGTTGCGGCGCTGAAGCCGATCAGCCGTGCGCGCAGCTCCAACGCCCTCGCCGGTGCGTTCGCGATCCGGTAGAAACCGTCTCGATTCGTCACGGCGCCAGCTCCGACGCCAATGGCACCGACTTGCACACCCTCCAGGGGCCGACCACTCTGACCGTCCTTTACCGTACCCTCGATCGTGCCGACACCGCTTTGCGCGAACACCGGTGGAGCCAGTGCGCACCCGGCAACCGCGGCCGCGGCCAGCCAAGACCTGACGTGTCTGAACATATGCTCTCTCCTTGCTGGCACGTCCGTACCACGCCGATGCCCCGCGGTCGTCGCATCAGGGAAGTCGAGGCTCGATCGGTGGTCGTGGCGCGCCGGCCTCTCGCGACGACCGCGCGCAGTGTCCCTTGCGCGCGATGAGGATGCCCGCCGACGACGTTGCAGCGCGCGTGGCGAGGGCGCAGTCGCGCGTGCGCGGTACCAACGCCTCGCAACTCGTCCCGAGGGACGGCCTGCTATCGGGCCCGCAGCGGAACGCTCCAGACGAAATCATCCCACGAGACGCGCAACGTACCGGTGTCGCGCTCCGCAACAAGTGCGATGTTGAACTGTTCCTGCTCCGTCGTCGCCGGCGTGACAAACATCGCGATGTGGGCGACGTCGCGCGTCGAATCGTACTCCGTCCCCCATTGCCCGTGCTGACGGTTGAGGATCAGTGTGACGCCTCCTCGCGTGGGCCTCGTCCAGACGCTGTAGGTTCCACGCCGCACCAGTGCATCCCCGACGAACAGATCGCGCTCGAGGTGGAGCACGGTTGCCGCATTGGCTCCTGTCCGCCACACGGAGTCGTACGGCACCGTCTCGCCGAGGATATGCCGTCCGCGCCGTCGTGGGCTGCTGTAGCGTATGAACACGTTCGTTCCGCCGATCGTGGCGGCCGCCGAGTCCAGCGGCGACGCGACGCCGATCCCGCGGCCGGCCGCATCTCGCGAGGCGTACTCCCTGGCGACACGTGAGATGTCAATGCCCGTCGTCCGGAATGCGAGCGTCTTTTCGGTCGTATTGGTGGCGTCGACACGCTCGATCAATCCTTGGGCATCCATGGTCACGTGCGTCCACGCGATGCCGAAATAGTCCACGTCAACCTCCGTGCTGGAGCGCCTCACCAACTTGCGCGCCGTGGCACGCCCACTGAGCACGCCGATCGTCGGCATCGCGACCGTATCACTTGCCGTCGGGGGCATTCGATCGAGCGCGAGCTGCAACATCGCGATCGACGAATAGATGCCGAACGACGATTCGAATCCAGTGGTCAGCGATGGCACCAGAAGCGCTGACGTGGCACGCGTGACTACTCTGCGCGCTCCAGCCGAATCGAAAGTCACGCGTGTGGAATCGCCCTGACGTTCAGTGACGACTACCCAGTGTGTGCGATCGCCTCGAAGCGGTATCAACTCGGTGCGCGAGCGCGAAAGCGATCCGTCGGCACGCAGGTCGATCGCGTACTTGAACCGTACGGCTGTCGGCACGCGCAGGACGAATTCCCCGTTGAGCCGGAATGTCCGTCGCTCCCATGTTTCGATTGCGACGGTGTCTCGGCCCAAGGTGGTAACGAACGTTGCGACGCTTCGATGCTGCGCATCGGCCGCGGGATAGACCACAAGGAGGGCGATCGCGGGAACGAACCGGAGACGATGCATGGTTGTCGTGGCGGCACGCGCCACGACCCCGGCGACTTCCGCGACCCTGGCGCGCTGGACGCACGCAAGGGAACACGAGTGCCCGCTCTTTGCGATCCTGCCGGGCCGAACCGCGCTGACGCGGGTCGATGCGACTCAGCCGAGCGGCCGGAGTAGATACGGGGCCCGGAGCCTGCTCACGCGGAGCTTGGTTCCATCTCTCAGGATGGCCACGTAGTCGCCCCCGAACCAGGGTTGCACCTCGCGAATCCGATCGATCTGCACGATGATCGAGCGATGGATCCTGACGAAGGTCCGAGGATCCAGCAGATCTGCGACTTTGCTCAACGATGCCCGAACGCGATGCTTCGTTTCGCCCGCGTGCACGACGATGTAGTTCCGATCCGCTTCGATCCAGTCGACGTCGGTTACGGAGATGAACCGGACCGAATCGTCGAGACGCACGGCGAAACGCGCCAGCGGGCGCTCCGGCAATCCACTGTGCCCAGTCTGCGCACCTTCACCGGTATCACCGATTCGTGGCGCCGACTCAGGAATCGATTCCAGACCGAAACCAAGGGCCCCTTCCGGTGTCACTCCCGACCGGCCTGCTGTCCCGTGCTCGTTCCATGACCGTACCATGTCAGCCAGCTGGCGGCCGAGCGCACTGTCACGCCGCTCGGCGGCCCGCAGGCGCGCACGATCGAGCGTTGCCAGCACCCGCGCATCATCGAACGGTTTCAACACGTAGTCCATCGCGTGCACTTCGAAGGCACGGATGGCATGCACGTCATAAGCAGTCACAAAGACCACTGGCGGCATGACATCCTCGCCTACCTGCTCGATGACACCAAAGCCGTCGAGCCCAGGCATCTGGACGTCGAGGAAAACCAGGTCAGGCACGTGGGCACGAATCGCCTGAACCGCGGATACGCCGTCCTCGCATTCGGCGACGATGCTTACGCCCGGCTCGGCGCCGAGTACCAGACGCATGCAGTCGCGAGCGAGAGGCTCGTCGTCGACGATGAGCACGCGCAACGCAGCACGCTGGGGGTCAGGCGCTGGCGACAAGCGGACGAGCGACATGGGAGGCCGGTGTCTCGTGGTAAGGAAGGTGGACGCTGGCGAGCGCACCACCATCCACGGCGTTGGTAAGGGTGACGCCGGTCAGTCGTGGCCCGTAGAGCTGTTCGAGTCTGGCGCGCGTGTTGGACAGCCCGATGCCTTCGCGCAGCCCACGGCCGTGTGGTAGCGCGAGGCCACGGCCGCTGTCGTGTACCGTCAGCTCCAGACGATCGTTGGACCGGCGGGCGCCGATATGCAGCGACGCAGGCCCAGGGCGCTGCGCGATGCCGTGTCGAAGTGCGTTTTCCACCAGAGGCTGGAGGATCAGGGGGGGAACGAGCGCTCCGTGCACGCCCGCTTCCACGTTCCACTCGACGTGCAGGCGGTCACCGAAGCGAATCTGCTCGATATCCAGAAAGCGTCGCAGCAAGTTGAGTTCGTCCACCAACGGTACCTCGGGCTCCATATCTCCGTTCAGTGTCGCACGCAGAAGGTCGCCCAACCGGCTCAGCGTCTCGACCGCCTTCTCCGGCTCACGCCGGCGAACCAGCCCGGCCACGGCATTCAGTGCGTTGAACAGAAAATGCGGGTTCAGTTCCATACGCAGGGCATGAAGTCGCGCCTGCGCCAGATGCAACTCCAGGCGGGTCGCCCGGGCCTCTGATCGCGCGCCGGCGAATGCCGAATGCCGGAAGCTTGTGAAGTACTCGAAGGAGTAGTAGATGCCAACGGCCGCGCAGTACGTCATCACGTCCATGAACAGGTACCGCAGCAGAAACCAGCGAATGGCACCGGGGATCGTGGCGACCGCCGGAATGTTGCCGTTGCTGACATGAAAGTAGGCGCCATACAACGCGCCGTGGGCCAGGGCAATGGTCAGCCCGAACGCGGCATGAACCAGCGCGCTCCGGCGCCAACGCGCATCGTCGAAGCGGTACGTGCGGGCCAGCCACATCACCGCCGGCATGAACGCCGTCCATAACAGCCACCACGGGAACTGTTCCACCACGACGAACCACACGCTCTTCGGCGTGCCGTCCAGCCATCGCAGGATGTAATCGTTGACACACTCGGCGAGTGCGATCGCAATGCAGGCTGCAACTGCCACGAGCGATGCGCGACCCAGTTCAAGTCGCTCTGCCGCCGGTTGTGCAGGCATGCCGCTGGAGTCCCGGTGCTCGACGAGTCGGTATGGTGCCGCCTCGTCCGGCCATTCGATGAAAGACGTTCCGGGTTCTGATGCCATTCGGGTTCGTCCCGTACGAGTGGACGCGCCGACCGTCCACTTCGGCGCGCTGTCTAACGATACCCTCCAATTGCCGGCACGCGAGTCGGATGCTGCCACTCCCGGGAGACGAATCGCATTACGCAGGGACGAAACGGCCTGCGGTTGTTCGGGTGGCGGGTTGGTGCAAAGGCTTCCTGTTAACTTCACGTCGTGCCCGGCGCCCAACGCGGCGCCGTCGCACCTCAACCTTCGCCCGCCATATGTCGAACATTGCCGCGATGCACCCGTACGTGGTTCACATGGTTATCGGCCTTCTCGTGATGGGAGTGGCGTTTCGTGTGGTGTCCCTGGTCGGCCGATGGCCGTGGATGAATCCGGCGGCCGCGACGCTGCTCATCCTGGGAACTGTTGCCGCAGTAGCAGGCGTCAAGTCCGGAACGGACGCGCACGGTCCTGTCGAGCGCGTTCCGGGATCGCGAACGATCGTGGAGGAGCACGAGGACTGGGGCAAGCGTACGCGCAACATCTTCTTTGGGGTGGCGGCGCTGGAACTCATCGCCCTTGCTGTCGCCGCGGACAAGCGACGACTGCTCGCCTATGCATCGGCCGTCGTCGGCTTGGCCGGTGTGTACGCCCTTGTTGAAACCGGCGAACATGGAGGAGCGCTCGTCTACGAGTATGCTGGCGGCGTGGGACTTCGCACGGGAAATCCCGAGGACGTCAACCGCCTCCTTCTTGCCGGCATGTATCATCGCGCAATGCAGGATCGCCGGGAAGGGAAGGCGAGTGACGCCGCGATGCTGATCGATGAAATGGCTCGACGTTGGCCGCAGGATACCGCGATCCGCATCATGGCGATCGAGTCTCTTTTCCGCGATTCTGGGAATCCCGCCGCGGCCCTGGCAGCGATCGATTCTTTTCGTTTATCGGACGACAACGTGCGCATCAAGCGCAGCCTGGCTTCCTTGCGTGCCGACGCGTTTCTCGCGGCCGGGATGAAGGATTCGGCGCGCGTGGTGCTCGAGGAGTTGATCAGGTCGCAACCGGACAATCCACGTCTCAAGGCACGACTGGATTCGCTGAAGTAGTGCACGCGAGCGACGAGGCTGTGGCGCTCCAGCGCCTCACCCCTAAGGTGTCTTCGGGATTGCTTCGATACCGGCTCGGTCATTTCGGCCGGTTTCGAGGCACGCTTGGGGAATCGGGCGGTTCTGGAGCTGGCACGACATCTGCTCGGATGCGAGCGAGCGGTGTGCATGCATTGGCGTTTGCAGACCGGAGCGAGACTCCGGCGCGTGGCGACAGATGCACGCACACCGCTCGCCACTTCCTTCGCTGGATTTCGCGCCGCTTATTTGCGGGACCATGACAGCTTCCCGGCATCGTGCCCGGCTCTCGCGTCTCGCCCTTCTGGTCGCGGCAATCGATCTGGCAACGAAGTATGTCGCGGTTGCCACCCTGTCCGGCGTTCCCGTCGACGTCACGGACTGGCTCCGTCTGACCGTAGTGCATAACGACCAGGGAGCGTTCGGTATCTCGTTAGGTTCCTATACCCGGCAGCTCAATCTGGCGTTGACTCTATCCGCGATTGCCTTGGTGGTTCCGGTCAGCCGCGACTTGTCCCGGATCGATCGCCTGGCTCCGACAGCACTGGGGTTGATCGTCGGCGGGGCGCTGGGGAACCTCACGAGTCTCGTGCTCTCCACGCGCGGCGTGGTCGATTTCATCGCCATCGGTGCAGCCGGTGGCGGCGCGACGGTCCTCAACCTCGCCGACGTCGCCGCCTACGCGGGCCTTGCCCTCCTTGGCCGTACCGCATTCCTGCTCCTGGAGCGAATTCGGCGCCAACACCTCCCGAACGCCATCGCGGCCGATTCGCCGGCGCGGCTCACGCTGGTTCGGTCGGACCGGGAGGTGCCGATCGTCGTGGCAACCGATGGCATCTACCACGATCTGGTGGACGACACTGCCGGCACTGCGCCAATGCGGAGGCCCGGAATGCGAACTTCCGATCTGCGCGAGATCGACGATCGGGCCGATTAGCGCCAGCGTGGCGCACTTCTGGTGACCTGTATGTCGTTGGTGCGTCTCAACATCAAGCGCACGACGACTGAATGCGGCTAACCATCGGCCAGAAGCTCACCATAGCATTCTCCGCAGCCCTGGTCATACTTGTGGCCACGGGCATCGTCGCGTCCAGGTCCACGCGGGACCTCATCGCCACGGTTGAGCGCATCGCGGTACCGCGTGCAACCGATGCACCCGGCGTGAGGCGTAACTGGGATGCGCTGGAAGCACCGAAAACGGAGCTGGCAGTGGCTCGCGAAGCGGCCGCGGCGAGGGACAGTGCTCGTCGTGCCGCCATCGTCGTTCGTCTGGGCCTGATCCTCACCATCGTTTTGGCGCCACTTGCCTTCCTCATGCTGCGCCACGACTTCGTGCGACGGCGTGAGGCCGAAGACGCGGTGCGCGACAGCGAGGCGCGCTTTCGCGCCGCGACAGATGGAAGCCTGGATGCGTTCTACGTCCTTCGCGCTGTGCGAGACGGCAACGGCACGGTCACGGACTTCGACTTCGCTGACTTGAACGCACGCGCTGCCGTTCTCCTTGGCCGTCCACGCGATCGCATCGTTGGCAAACGCCTCTGCGAACTGATTCCGAGCACGCGGGCCGCCGGGTATTTCGACAGGTACGTCCGCGTACTGGAAACCCAGGAACTGCTGGAGGAGGAGTTCGAGGTTTCATCCCCGGACGTGCGCGCTGCCTGGATTCGCCACCAGGTAGTACCGCTTGCCGATGGTGTGGCGATATGGTCGCGTGACGTGACGGACCGCAAACAGCAGGAGCAGGCCCTGCGATCTCTGTCTCTGGTCGACGAACTCACCGGCCTGTACAATCGCCGTGGCTTCCTGACCCTCGCGCAGCAGCAACTCAAGATGGCCCGTCGCGGGCATCGCGAACTGCTCCTGTTGTTCGTCGACATGGATGATTTCAAGGATATCAACGACGCCTACGGCCACGCGGAAGGGGACAGTGCGCTGATCCGGTCGGCACAAATCCTCAAGAAGACGTTCCGCGACTCCGACATCATCGCACGACTGGGTGGCGATGAGTTCGTGGTGCTTGCCGCCGATCCCGGGCCTGGGGCGAATGACATCCTGATCGGCCGGTTGCAGGCGGAACTCCGCGACTGCAATGCGAAGGAGGCCCGCCCTTACCCGTTGTCGTTCAGTGTAGGAGTGGCGCGATTCGATCCGCTGGCACCGCCGTCGATGGAAGAACTGCTGGCGACTGCTGACGGCATGTTGTACGAGCAGAAACGAAAGCGCCGCGAACCGGTGACGGCGGTGTCGTAACGAGGCGCTTCATTTTGGAAGCGCGGCGCGCCAGATTCAGCCGCACCATGCCCGCCGAAAGACAGATCGTGCTCGATGCCAAGGCCGTCGCGCGAACGCTGCGCAGGATGGCGGATGAGATCGTCGAGCACTTCGATGGAACGCAGGGCGTCGTCCTGGTCGGCATCCAGCGCCGTGGCGTTCAGTTGAGCAGTCGAATCGCGGACATTCTTCAGGAGCGGGAAGGGAGCCCGATCCCTCGCGGCGCCCTCGACATCACGCTCTATCGCGATGACTTGCAGACGGTGGGGCCACGACCGGTTGTCGGCAAGACCGAATTGCCGTTGACTCTCGACGGACGTCACGTGGTCATCGTCGACGACGTGCTCTACACGGGCCGCACGGTACGGGCAGCGCTCGACGAACTTGCGGACTTCGGTCGGCCGGCGAGCATCGCGCTGGCTGTGCTTGTCGACCGCGGCGGGCGCGAGCTCCCGATCCACGCCGATATCGTTGGCAAGACACTCTCCGTACCGAAGGGCTCCCACATCGACGTGCTGGTATCGGAGCTGGATGGCGACGACCAGGTCGTCCTCGTGACGTCGGGAAGCGGCCAGTGAGCGCAGTGCCGAATCCGATCGGCAAGGATCTCCTGGGCCTGGAGGAGCTCACCGCCGATCAGATCCGACTGATACTCGACACCGCCGAGCCGTTCAAGGAGATCAGCGAAAGGCAGATCAAGAAGGTACCGACGCTGCGCGGGATGACGATCGTCAACCTGTTCTTCGAGGCATCGACGCGAACGCGAGTATCGTTCGAGTTCGCCGAGAAGCGGCTGAGCGCGGACACGGTGAATGTGGCGGCTTCGGGTTCGAGCGTCTCGAAAGGCGAGACGCTGGTGGATACGGCGCGGAACCTCGAGTCGATGAAGATCGACATGGTGGTCATTCGGCACGGCGCGTCAGGGGCCGCCAGCTTCCTCGCCCGGCGAATCGAATCCAACGTCATCAACGCCGGCGACGGGACGCACGAGCATCCGACTCAGGGCCTGCTCGATCTGCTGACACTTCGTGACCGGTTCGGTACTCTCGAAGGGCGCCGCGTGTGCATTTGCGGCGACGTTCTGCATTCGCGCGTCGCCAGATCCAACCTGTGGGGACTGAGAAAACTCGGCGCGCAGGTTGCCGTTTGCGGGCCGCGCTCGTTGATGCCGAACGCCATCGACGACATGGGAGTGCAGGTGTTCACGAGGATCGAGGAGGCCATCGAATGGGCGGAGGCACTCAACATTCTCCGGTTGCAACTGGAAAGGATGCAGGCCGGATACATCCCGTCGTTGCGCGAATACAACCGGGTGTTCGGCGTGACGCGCGAGCGGATAGAACGCGCGCCACGCGACATCGTCATCATGCATCCAGGACCAATGAACCGCGGCGTCGAGATCGATTCGGACGTCGCTGACGGGGAACACAGCGTGATTCTCGACCAGGTGACCAACGGCGTCGCAATCAGGATGGCGGTACTCTACCTTCTCGCGGGCGGGCGACCGGAGCTGGCCGAGTCCGCCAAGAGCGGAACGGGCCGATGAACGGTTTGCCAGCCGCACCGGATCAGGGAAGGGGAGCGACGCCAGCACGCTCGCTGCTGCTGCGCGGCGGGCGCGTGCTCGATCCGTCGCATCGAGTCGATACGGTCGGGGATGTCCTCCTTGTGGATGGCCTGGTGGAGCACGCGGGTCAGCCGTTAGGCGACGTTCGTCGGGATGGGCGGGAACTCGAAGTCATCGATTGTACCGGACAGATCGTGTCCCCGGGATTCGTGGACGTGCACTGCCACCTTCGTGAACCGGGTCGCGAACACGTCGAGACGATCGCCACGGGGGCGCGCGCCGCTGCGGCGGGCGGGTTCACGGCCGTTTGCGCCATGCCGAACACGGACCCGGTGACGGATAACCAGGCCGCCGTCGGGTTCATTATCCGCCAGGCTCTGCGGGCCGGAGCGGCCCGGGTCTTTCCGATCGGAGCCGTCTCGCTGGATCAGCGCGGCGAAGCACTGGCTGAGTTCGGGGAGATGGTCGGAGCTGGCGCAGTGGCCGTCAGCGACGACGGGAAACCGGTGGCCAGCGCCCAGCTCATGCGAACGGCCCTCGAGTACGCCCGATCGTTCGGGATACCGGTGGCCGATCACTGCGAGGAACCGACGCTCGCTCTTGGCGGCGCAATGAATGAAGGCCTGGTCAGTGCACGACTCGGCCTCAAGGGTATTCCTTCCGAAGCGGAAGAGATCATGGCCATCCGCGATATCCTCCTCGCGCGCCGAACGGGCGGCCATGTGCACCTCTGCCACATGAGCACGAAGGGGTCGGTGGAACTGATCCGATGGGGAAAGGACCGCGGGATCAACGTGACGGCCGAAGTGTGCCCGCATCACATCTCCCTGACCGAGGACGCAGTCGAAGGATACAACACGAACGCCAAGATGAACCCCCCGCTCAGAACGGAAGCGGATGTGGAGGCGTTGCAGCAGGCGGTGAACGACGGTACGATCGACATCATCGCCACCGATCACGCGCCGCACCACTATGACGAGAAGGAGCGTGAGTTCGCCGATGCTCCCAACGGCATCGTCGGGCTGGAGACTGCGCTCGCCGTAGTCGTCACACATCTCGTCGCAACCGGGATCATCGATTACGCGAAACTCGTCGACCGGATGTCCTGCGCTCCAGCCCGGACGTTCCACCTGCCTGGCGGAACCCTCCGCAAGGGGAGCGTGGCGGACATCACAGTTTTCGATCCCGCGCGCGAGTGGACGGTCGATCCATCCTCGTTCCTGTCCAAGGGACGCAATTCGCCATATCGTGGTATGCGACTACAGGGACGGGCGACATGTACCATAGTCGGTGGGCGGGTCGTCTTCCGCCTGACGGAGTGACAGGAGCGGCGCGATGAGTGGGGCTCTCGCCCATCGGCGGGAGATCGTCAAGGTCTGCCGGCGATTGTACGAACGCGGGTTGATCGCGGGCCCGGACGGGAACGTGTCGGTGCGCATCGCGCAGGATCGGATTCTGGTCACGCCGTCGGGTATGTCCAAAGTCGAAGTAACGACGGACGATCTGGTGGAGCTGACTATGGATGGACGCCAGCGGCGCGGCGCGCGCCAGGCATCGTCCGAAATCGCCATGCACCTGCGGATCTACGAACGTCGCGCTGACGTGCGCGCAGTCGTGCATGCCCATCCGCCGACAGCTACCGGGTTCGCGGTGGCTGGCGAGTCGTTCACGACCTGCGTGCTGCCGGAGATGATCTTCCAGGTAGGATGGGTGCCACTCGTGCCATATGCGACTCCCGGAACCCCGGATCTCGCCGACCGGTTCGAACCGTTCGTTGCGGGCCACGATGCCTTCCTCATGGCCAACCACGGCGCAACGACAGTTGGCGCGAACCTCCTGTTGGCGCATCAACGTATGGAGTCGCTCGAGCAGAGCGCCCGCATCCTGCTCACGGCGCGGCTGCTAGGTCGTGTCAATACGCTGAACGGAGCAGACATCCGGGCCCTGGTCGAGGCGCGCGAGAGAGCCATGCCGGGAGCGGTCTACCCCGGCTGCAACGTCACACCGATTACTCACGGGAGTCGTGTCTGATGGATTCCACGCACATGGAAGCACTGTCCGCGCTGCTCGATGAGAAGCGCCGCTACGAAGGGTGGCTCGCGCAGCTCGAGTCCCGCCGGGATGCAGCTCCAAGCCACGTCGTCGAACGTGTGCGGGGCGACTACGCGGAACGGCTCCGTGGAGTTACCGAGCAACTTCGCGGACGTGCATCGGAACTGGAGGCGACAGCCACCAGCCTCGCATCGCGGATCGCGGTTCTGGTGGCCGACGAAACGGCCCGGCGCGACAGCCGCGCCGAAACAGAGCTCCGCGCCGGTGTTGGTGAGCTTTCCGCTGAGTCCGCGGCTATTGCGTTCGCCACCTGCGACGAGGATATCGCTCGACTGTCCGCAGAACGTGCCACCCTCGGCGCGGAACTGGGGCGCGTGCAGGACATCCTCCTCCAGGCTCAGACGGCGCCGGCGGCGAGCGCCGTGCCTTCCCCGGCCCCGGACCCGCCACCAGTTCCTGCCCCAGCCGTTACCGTGCCGTCCGCTCCGCGACAGGCCTTCGATGACCTCGCATTTCTCCAGAAAGTTGTCCAACCGGGCTCCACGGTGCACGGGGCACCGGCTGCTCAACCAGTCGATCAGCTCCGCGTCTCGGCGCCAGACCATGGCACGCACGTGCAACGACGGCCAACCACCGAGGAAGCGAATGCCGTCCGGATCCCATCGCTCACTCCGGAAGGGATGGCGACGTTCTTCAAGGACGTTCCGGCCGAGCAGGCCAAGACGCTCAAGTGCCAGGAGTGCGGAACGATGAACTACCCGACCGAATGGTACTGTGAGCGTTGTGGTGGCGAACTAGCCGCGATGTAGCGGCGTCTCGCGCGGTACCCCGGAAATGACAAACGGGCGACTCGGTGGTCGCCCGTTCCGCGTCTTCACGCAGGCCCTGTTACGCAGTCGCCTTGGCGATGCGACTCTTGTGCCGTGCGGCTGTGTTCTTGTGAATCAGTCCCTTGCGGGCGGCACGATCGAGCAGCCGTACCGCACCAACCTTTTCGATGGGCGTCGAATCCGAACCCGTCGCCTTCTTGAGAGCGGTTCTCAGCGCCGACCGCTGTGCGCGATTGCGCACGGTAGCCGCGCGCGACTTCCTCATATTCTTTTTCGACGACGCGATACGGGGCACGAACAACTCCGGAAGAGTAAGTGAATACGCAACTTGCGAGCGAGGAACCTACGTGGGTCGCGACACCATGTCAAGCAAGCGGGGTTCTTTGACTCTCCTTTTCCACTCCGCTACCTTGCCCCCTTCGGCGCACCGCGCCGCGCCTCAGCCCGCAGCGACCACTTGGAAAACTTCGAAAAGTTCCTGCTCCTGGCTCCGGTCATCCTCTTCTCGATGGTGGCGCACGAGTACGCGCACGGCTGGGCGGCCAAACGGCAGGGGGACCACACAGCCGAGCGCCTCGGTCGCCTGACGTGGAATCCGCTGAAGCACATCGATCCGTTCATGACGGTTCTACTCCCCCTGCTCACGTTCTTCGGTTCTGGTGGGAGCTTCATCTTCGGCGGAGCCAAACCGGTCCCGGTCGTTCCCGGGAATTACCGCAACTATCGTCGCGGCGACATCATCGTGTCGCTCGCGGGCATCGTGACGAATCTGGTGCTGACCGTCCTCTGTGCCGCGCTCCTCGCTGGTTTCGGGGTGATCGGCCGAGCCGTCGTGGCCGCAAACGATTCGGTCGCTATCCTTCAATTGATGCTCGATCGCGCTATCATTTTCAATCTGGTCCTCGCGGTGTTCAACCTGCTGCCGATCCCGCCGCTCGACGGATCGCACGTGATGAAATATCTGCTCCCACCGGCGTGGGCGCTCCGATACCAGCAACTCGGTCGCTTCGGGATTCTCTTTCTCGTTCTGCTGATCGGGACGCGGATCGGCGAACCCTTGTTCAATTTCTGGATGACGCCGGTCGTGGTGTTGTACAATCTCGCGCGCACGCTTACCGCGCCCTTCGTGCTGTCATCGCCGTTCACGGTCGGCCTCTGATGTCGGCCAGTCTCGACTCCGTGTCGCCGTTCGTCGTCGAGCTGAAGCAGTTCTCGGGGCCGTTGGATCTGCTCCTGGGCCTTATTCGCGACGAGAAAGTCGACATCTACGACATTCCGATCTCGCGGATAGCCGATCAGTTTCTGCAGCGCATCGGATCGCTGGGCCTTGACCAGGCCGCGGACTACCTGGAGATGGCGGCTCGGCTCCTCCGCATCAAGGCGCAGATGCTCCTCCCCAGATCGGAAGACGACAGCGCATGGGAGGATCCACGTGCGGAACTCGTCCGGCGGTTGCTCGAGTACCAGCAGATCCGGGAAGTCGCCGATGTCCTCGAACGGATGGCGGAGGAGCGGCGCGCGCGTTTTGCCCGGTCTTTCCTGCCCCAGTCGGTGGTTGAGCCACCGCCGGCGCCCCTGGCGCTCTCGCTCGCCGAACTGCTGGCGGCGGTCGACCGCGTGCTCCGCGTCACGGCCGAGCCGGACATGCATGATGTCATTCCGCGGCCGATCGATGTCGACGGGATGATCAACCTGGTGCGCGATGTGCTCTCCATGCGCGAGCGCACTCGGTGGAACGACATCCTCCGGCCGACAGCGGAGCCATGGGAAGTGCTATCGACGCTGCTGGCCCTGCTCGAACTGGCGCGCCGCGGCGAGTTGAAGCTGCGTCAGCGTACTCCTTTCGCTTCTGTCCTGATAACTCGTGAGTCCCCTAGCCAGGCTGCTTGAGGCTGCGCTGTTCGCCAGCAACCGTCCGATCTCCATGGAAGAACTGTCCGCTCTCGATCCCGACGCGTCCAGGGCAGGCGTTCGATCGGCGCTGGACGAGATCCGGGAGACGTATGAAGTGAATGGACACGGTGTCGACCTGGTCGAACTCGGAGAGGGCTGGCAGATCCTCACTCGTGCCGAGTACACGGAGGCGATCGAACGCGCCCAGCTGGCGGTGCGCCCGCACCGGCTGTCTGCCGCCGCGCTCGAGGCACTGGCGATCATCGCGTACCGGCAGCCGTTAGGCAGGGCAGAGATCGAGGAAATCCGTGGCGTGAACTGCGGCGCGATCATCAAGTCGCTGCACGAGAGGGGCCTGATCGACGTCGTGGCGCGCGGCGAAGGCATCGGTCGCCCCCTGATGTACGGTACCACACCGCTCTTCCTCGAGCAGTTCGCGCTCCGGCACCTCGAGGAGCTGCCGCGGGCCGAGGAACTCGCGGTGGCGCTTCGTCCGGAATCGAAACCGGTCTGACCATGGATGGCCCGATGCGGATTCACCGGGCGCTTGCGCGCGCGGGCATCGCATCGCGACGGAAGGCCGAAGATCTGGTGCGGGCCGGCCGCGTGGCGGTGAACGGCGTGGTTGCCACCGTTGGCCAAGTCGTGGACCCGGAGACGGACACGATCCGTGTGGATGGTCGGCCAGTCATCCCCGCGCGACATGGGGCGACGTGGATCGTGCTGCACAAGCCGGCGGGCGTCATGACGACACGCCACGACCCCGAAGGGCGTCGCACCGTGTTCGATCTGGTTTCGGACTCCCCCGGTCTCACCTATGTCGGGCGGCTCGACTTCCTCACCGAGGGAGTGATGCTCCTGACGACCGATGGCGACGCTGCCCATGCCCTGACGCATCCCAGTACCGAGGTCGAGCGCGTGTACGAGGCAACGGTACGTGGTGACGCACGGCGCGCCGCCCGTGAGGCCGTAAAGGGTGTCCCGTTGGGCGACGGAATGGCCACGCCCTCATGGGCGCGAGCCAGGACCGATGCGGCTGGGCACTCGATACTCGAACTGGGCCTCGCAGAAGGCCGGAAGCGTGAGGTCCGCCGGATCTGCAGGGCGTTAGGTCTCGATGTCGAGCGACTGGTTCGAACGCGATTCGGACCGGTCGAACTGGGCTCGCTGCCATCCGGTCGCACCCGACCGCTCACCAGCGCCGAGCGGGATGCCATCGATGTGCTGGTAAGCGTGCAGGCCCGCCGGAAACACGCCGCCCACCCGGGGTAAGATGCCCCCGATAACCACGACACTCCAGCCCGAGCAATCGCGAGTGGCAATCCCACACCAGGCGCAACAGGATACGGCGCTCGTCCAGGCTGTGCTGCGGCAAGTCGGAAAAAGGATCGTTGGCCAGGAATACATGGTCGAACGACTCCTCATCAGCCTCCTGAGTGGCGGACACGTTCTCCTCGAGGGCGTCCCGGGACTCGCCAAGACGCTGACTGTTCGCACGCTCGCCGAAAGCATCAACACTGCGTTCCAACGCATCCAGTTCACGCCGGATCTGCTCCCCGCCGATGTCGTCGGCACTCAGGTCTTCGACCAGTCGACGGGTTCGTTTTCGGTCAAGAAGGGACCCATCTTCGCCAACATCGTCCTCGCCGACGAAATCAATCGCGCGCCCGCCAAGGTGCAGTCTGCGCTCCTGGAGGCCATGCAGGAAAAGCAGGTCACGTTAGGTGGTCATACCTACAAGCTGGAAGAGCCGTTTCTGGTCCTCGCCACTCAGAACCCCATCGAACAGGAAGGAACCTATCCTCTTCCCGAGGCCCAGGTCGACAGGTTCATGTTGAAGCTGCGGGTCGGCTATCCGTCTCGCGACGAGGAGAAGGAGATCATGCGTCGGATGGCATCCGGCGATCCCATCCAGATCGACCGGGTGGCACAGCCCGGCGCAATCCTCGACGCGCGCCATCGGATTACGGAACTGTACATGGACGAACGCATCGTCGACTACATCGTCGACATCGTCCACGCTACTCGCCGACCCGCCGAAGCCCGGCTAAGGGACCTCGTTCCCCTGATCGAGTTCGGAGCCTCGCCGCGCGCCACCATAGCGCTCGCACAGGCGTCGCGCGCGCACGCCTTCCTGCGCGGTCGCACCTACGTGACGCCCGACGACGTCAAGGCTATCGCGCCGGATGTCCTGCGTCATCGCGTCCTGACAACGTACGAAGCGGAAGCGGAGAACGTCACCAGCGACGATATCGTGGCTCGCATCCTGGCGGCCGTCGAGTCGCCCTGACGACATGACGCCGGCCGCAACCCACGACGCCGGGCTCGAGGCACGACAGCGACGCACCATGGCGGTGCCCGCCGAAGTGCTGCGTCAGGTGCGACTGATCGACCTCCGTACCCGCCGCATCGTCAACTCGCTGTTCGCCGGAGAGTACCGCTCGATATTCAAGGGGCACGGCATGGAGTTCGCCGAGGTGCGCGAGTACCAGGCCGGCGATGAAGTGCGCTCCATCGACTGGAACGTCACCGCGCGAATGCGTCGTCCGTTCGTGAAGCGCTACATCGAGGAGCGTGAACTCACGGTGATGCTGGCGGTGGACCTCTCCGGATCGGCACGATTCGGCACCGTGAATCGCTTCAAGTCCGAGATGGCATCGGAACTCGCTGCCGTGCTTGCGATGTCCGCCATTCGGAACAACGATCGCGTCGGGCTGCTGTTGTTCACCGACCGGGTCGAGCACGTCGTGCCTCCCGGGAAAGGTCGTCGTCACGCCCTCCGCATCGTCCGCGACGCACTGGTCCACGAACCCGTCGGTCATGGCACGGACCTTCCCGAGGCGCTCGACTACCTGCGGCGGATGCTCAGGCATCACGCCATCGTCTTCGTCATCTCCGATGCGTTCGATGCAGGGCTCGATCGCCCGTTGAAGCTGCTCTCCCAACGGCACGACGTCATCATCGCCACGCTGGAAGATCCGAGCGAGTCGGAGTTGCCTAACATTGGACTGGCGCGGTTCGTGGATCCGGAAAGCGGCGCGACCGTCGACATCGACACGAACGACGCACGGGTGCGAGCCACCTTCGCGACGGCAGTCACTCGCGAACGCCAGGACCGGCGTTCTCTGTTCCGTCGTCTGTCGGTAGACGAAATCCCGATGTCGACGGCGACGGGATACCTCGAACCGCTGTTGCGCTTCTTCCGGATGCGCGACCGGCGACAGCGGCACCACGCGTGAGCCTGCTCCTCGCAATCGCGTTCTCTGCGGTGCAGGCGTCCGCGACAACCCAGCCGGCGCAGGCGAGTGCGGTCGTCCGCCCGGAAACGGTAACTGTTGGCGATCCGTTTCGGCTCCTCGTTCGCGTCCGGGCGCCTCGCGGTGCGACGATCGAGTTCCCGACGGCGCTGGATTCGGGCGGAAAAGTCGAAGCCCTGGATCCTGTGGTCGTTCAACCGTCAGCGGATACAACGCTTGTCGAACAGACTGCCACGTACCGACTGGCAGCCTGGGATACCGGGCGCCTGCCGATCGTCCTTTCGGACATACTGGTGCGCGATGCGAGCGGCGAGCGGCGTTTGGTGATGCGGAACGTCGCCATACACGTTCGGTCGGTTCTTCCTGCGGACTCTTCACAACACATTCCCAAACCGCCTCGGGACGTACTCGATGTGCCACCGCCATGGTGGTGGTGGCTCGTTCTGGTCTCGGCGATCCTGGCGCTCCTCCTGCTAACCTGGCTGTGGTGGCGGCGGCACCGCCGCAGGCCCGCGCTCGTCACGGACCCGTTGCTGCTGGCGGAGCGCGCGTTCGACCGAATCGACCGATTGGGCTTGCTGCCGGCGGGAGAGCGTGCGCGCTATGCAGCGCTGGTCGTCGAGGTCCTCCGCGACTATCTCGCGGGCGTCGTACCACTGGCGCGGACATCTCTCACAAGCACGGAACTGCTGGTGGCGGTACGCGAGGAGTCTATCGTTCCGGTGAATGCGCTTGCCGCCATGCTCGCCGAAGTGGACATGGTCAAGTTCGCCCGGCGGTCGATTTCGGTCGAGCGGGCCGCCACGCTCGGCAAGGAGGCCCGAAACATGGTGCGTTCGATCGATGCCGCTCGGCACGCGCCACCGGTGACGCCAGGAAAGGCCGCCTGATGCTTAGGATCGACTGGCCGTGGTTCATTCCTGTTGCCCTCGTCCTGGCCATCACGGTGGCGGCTCTGGTCGTTTTGGGCTGGCGGCGAAGACTGCGGCGCCTGACGACGTTCGGTGCCGAAAACCTGCTTTACCGCCTGGTCCCGGAAATCGTGTGGCGAGGTCCGGCCGGGCGCGCCTGGCGCCTGGCTGGTGCGGCCATCTTCGCGCTGATCGCACTCGCTGGCCCTCGTTGGGGCGAAGAACAGACTCTTGTCCGCGGCGAGGGACTCGACATCGTGCTTGCCCTCGATGCCTCGCTTTCCATGCTCGCGACAGACGAACGGCCGAATCGTCTGGAACGTATGAAGCAGGAGGTGCGTCGTTTCCGTGCACAGGCCACCGGTGATCGAATCGCGTTGCTGGCATTTGCCGGACGAAGCTATATCCTCACGCCGCTGACCGTCGACGACGGCGCCCTCGAGCTCTTCCTCGACAACCTCGACCCGTCTATCGTGGGCCAGGCCGGCAGTTCGCTCGCCCGCACGATCTCGCAAGGCGTTGACCTTCTCGAAGCCACCCAAGGCGGCGGCGACCGCGCCGTGATCCTGATGAGCGACGGCGAGGCGTTCGAGCCGGAATCGGATATCGCGAATGCAGCGCGTCGTTCCGGTGAGGCCGGCATCCCGATCATCGCCGTGGGCTTTGGCACGACGAAGGGCAGCACGATCCCGATACGCGAGGACGATAGAGTCGTTCCCAAACGGGATGAGGCAGGCCAGATCGTCATCACGCGCTACAATCCGCTGACGCTCCGCGCGGCCGCCGACGAATCGCACGGCACCTTCATCGACGCTGGCGAATCGGACAAAGCAACGCGCATCCGCCAGGCGCTCCGAGCGCTGAAGGCCACGGGACGTACGATGCAGAGTGGACGCGAGTACACACGTCGCTTCCAGCTATTTCTCATACCAGCATTCGTTCTCCTCTTGTTCGATACGTGGTGGTCCGATCGCTCCGGCAGACGCCCGGCAGCCGCTGCAGCTGTGGTCGCGTTGATGCTCCTGCAGGGCTGCGTATGGCGGAACGAACCCGAGGCCGTCGCGGCGCGTGCGTTTCGCTCGAAAAACTTCGGTGCCGCCATAGCTCTCTATCGGCCGGCAGCCGCGTCTCCGCGGGCAGACGCGCGAAGCCTGTACAACTTCGGGACCGCTCTCGTCGCCGCCGATTCCGACCGCGCCGCGGCCGAGCCACTGGAGCGGGCGGTGCACCCGCAGCCCGACGAACTCCGCTTCCGCGCGCTGTTCAACTACGGCCTTGCTCGGCTCAAGCGAGGCCTGAACGGCGCGCAAGGTGCGGATTCGACGCGCGGCGACCTCGATGGAGCTCTCGATGCATACAAGCGTGCTCTGCTGATGCGCTCCGGACATCTGGATGCGAAATGGAACTACGAGCTCGCGCTCCAGAAGCAGAAGGAGGATGGTGGAGGCGGAGGTGGGGGTGGACGAGCGAGTTCGAGCAGTTCCCAGCTTCCGGACGACACGCAGAGCGACAGGCCGTCCGGGGGACTGGGTCAGCGGCAAGCCGAGCAGCTGCTCAATAGCGCCGCACGTGACGAACGCGGGGTGCAGGGGAAGAAGCAGCGACAAACCCGCCCGCCGCCGCGTGGAGGACGCGACTGGTAATGCGATGGCTGGGAGTGCTGTTCATCTGGTTCCTTGTGACCCCTGTCAGGCTGTCTGCGCAACGCGCAGCGGTCAGCGATTCCGGTCGAACCCACTCATACGTTTCCATTGTCGAAGCGGCATCGCTCACGGGGCGTGAGGACATCGCCGTGCGCTCGCACGTGGTGCCCGGGCGAGTATACGTTGGGCAGCAGGCGACGTACGAAGTTGGCGTGTTTCTGAGCGATGAAACGCGCTCACGCATGCGCCGCAATCCGGAGTTCATCCCGCCAGAGATGCGCACCATGCTGGCGTACGATCTGGGGGCGCCTGCGACCGTCCCGGCGCGGATCGTTGACGGCCAGCGCTACGAAGTCCACGTCTTCCGGCGCGCTCTTTTCCCGCTTGCAGCGGGCGCGCTCGAGATCCCGCCAGCGAAGCTGAACTATGCTTTGCCGCTCTCCACGTCGTTCTTCAGCAGGGAAGAGACTCACACCGAACGGACGCAGGCGTCGACTCTGGACGTACTTGAACCGCCGACGGCAGGCCGCCCCCGGGACTACAGCGGCGCCGTCGGCCAGTTGGCGCTCGATGCGCGGATCGAGAATCGCTCCGGCCGCGTGGGCGACCCGCTGCTCCTCACCCTGACGGTCTCGGGGATCGGCAACGTTTCGCTCGCGCCGCCTCCGCTCGTCTCGCTCAACTGGGGAGATGCCGTCGCCGGCGCCGAACGGACGAGAGTGGATACCAGCGGAGCCCTCGTTCGCGGGCGCAAGGAGTTCGACTACCTGCTTACGCCCCGCCGCGACGGCATCCTGACTGTTCCAGCGATCGCGTATGTGTACTTCGACCCGTACATCGAGGAGTATCGAACTGCGTCGTCGGCGTCGATTGCCGTCACGATTGCGCCTAGCGGTGTTCCTGTCACGGCTGGCACTGTCGCGGATTCCCTGGTCCTGCTTCCGATACGGCGCGCGTATTCGGGAGACGCCTCGCGTCCGCTGTCTGCGTCGATGTGGTACTGGATGTCGATTGCGCTCGCGCCCCTTCCAGCGTTGCTGCTGGCGATGCGGCGCCGGCCGAGCAGCAACCCTGCCGAGTCTCCTGTGGCGCGAATTGCCGCGATGGTGGCCAGTGGCAGCGTCGATCCCAGCGCGCTTCGGCGCGACTATGCGCGGGCGCTCGCGGACCGCATACCTGGCTCCGGCAGTTTTCTCTCGAACCACGTTCGTCTCGCGCGCATCCTGCGGCGCGCGGGGGTCTCCCCAGAAACAGCGGCCGATGCGTCGCGACTGCTGGCCGAGATGGATGCCTCTGTGTTCGGTCGGTCTCCGGCGCCGCCGACCGATCGCGGCATCAGGGCCCATCGCCTTCTCCAGGCTATCGACGACGAGGCACTACCGCGGGAAGAAATCCCGCGAATACCGCTTCGCCTTCATTCGTCGGTGTTCGTGGGCATGGCGCTCGTCGCCACCGGCGCCGGAGTCTCCATCGCGGCCGATTCGGCCACGGAGTTCCAGACCGCCGTTGCGGCCTACGACGCGCGCGATCTCGGTCGTGCCCGCGCGCTCTTCGAGAACGTTGCTCGGCAACATCCACGTGCTGCGGACGCGTGGGCGAACGCCGGTTCGGTCGCATGGCAGATGGGCGACACGGCGTCAGCAGCCGCGAATTGGCAGCGTGCGTTGCGTCTGGATCCCCTGGCGGAAGACGTCCGGGGCTACCTTGAGTCGACACCGGGATTCGACAGCAGCGTCTTCGGCGACGTTCCCGCGATTCCTCTTTCGTTCCTGGCGGGCATCGGTGCGCTCCTCTGGTTCGGCGCGTGGGGTACGCTGGCGACGGCGCCGTCACGCCCCGTTAGGCGGCAGGCGGCTGCTGGCCTTGCTGCGTGCGCGCTCGTGGTCGGCATGGCGGGGCTGCACCTCAACGACGTCTTCTCGGGGCGTCATGCGGCGATAGTACTCCATGGGGACAGACTTCGCTCCGCTCCCACGCTCGCCGCGGAGTCCGGGGCAGAAGTAATACCGGGGGAGCTGGCGCATGCTGTCGGCACGCAGACTGCCTGGACTCGCGTTCGCCTCCGGGGCGACCGCAACGGGTGGATCGAATCTCGCAAGCTGGAGTCGCTCGAGTTACGGCGCTGACGGGATCGGACCCGACGCCGTTGAGTCATCCATCGCTGGTCCTTAGGTTCGTCACTCGCGCCGGCTGCGCGCTCGAACCCGATACACGTGCACTCGCCGTCATGACGAGAATAGCAGTCCTGAGCAGCGAAGTCGCCGATCAGATCGCGGCCGGCGAAGTCGTTGAACGGCCGGCATCGGCGGTCAAGGAGCTCGTGGAAAATGCGCTCGACGCCGGCGCAAGCTCGATCGACATCGTCGTCGAGGACGGCGGACGCACGCTGATTCGCGTCAGCGACAATGGCGCTGGCATGGATCCGGAGGACGCGAGACTGGCGCTGTCGCGACACGCGACCTCGAAGATCCGCAGCATCACCGATCTGGTCGGCGTCGGCTCCTTCGGATTTCGGGGCGAGGCGCTTCCCGCCATCTGCTCTGTCTCCAGGTTGCAGCTATTGACAGCCGCCGAGGATGGGACGGCAGTTCTGGTACGGGCCGAAGGAGGCCATGTGGTCGGCGAGGAAAGTGCCGCTCGGCAACGGGGTACCACGGTCACGGTCGGGCAGCTCTTCTACAACACTCCCGCGCGACGGAAATTCCTGCGCAGTGCGCGCGCCGAATGGCGAGCGATCGCCGAAACGCTTGTGACCGTCGCCCTCGTCCGCCGCGATCTGCATTTGACCGCGACGCACGATGGGCGAAAGGCGCTGGCGCTCGCGCCGTCGCGTTCGCTTCGCGAGCGAATTGCGGCTATCTGGGGGAACGAGTACGCCCAGCGTTTCGTGGACGTCGATGCCGTCCTTGGTCCGATCCGTGTCCGGGGACTCGTCGAGCGACCGGCCGACGTCGGCTCCGCATCGCGCCGCATCGCCCTGTTGATCAACGGGCGCCCGGTTCGCGACACCGGGTGCGTCCGCGCGGCCGAGAGCGCCTATCGCACGACACTCGCACCGGGTCTGCGGCCGTCCCTGTTCCTCGAAGTCACTCTGCCGGGCGACGCGGTCGACGTCAATGTGCACCCGGCCAAGGCGGAGGTCAGGTTTCACGATCGATGGAGCGTGGAGCGCGCCATCGAGTTCGCGGTCCGCAGGGCGTTAGGCTCGCCCAGCGCGGCGGCGGCCTTTGGCGGGATTCGCCGTGCCATCGATTGGCCGCTCCAGTCTGACGTATCGATCGATCGACCGCCGCTGCCCTCCGACCTGGCGGCCGGTCCGCTGTTCCAGTGCGTCGTTCCTGGCACCGCATCGGCGACTGCACCGACGACGGACGATCCGGCGGCGCTCCCTTCACTCCGCCAGCTGCGGCGTACCTACATCGTCTACGAATCCGACGATGGCGTCATCCTGATCGATCAGCACTCGGCGCACGAGCGCATTCTCTACGAGCGTTTCGCTCGCGAGATCGAGTCCGGGTCTGCTACGTCGCAACGGTTGCTGCTGCCGGAAACCGTCCATTTGAGCGCCGACGAGAGCGAGGCCATGGAGGCAGCCGCCGATCCGCTCCGCCGCCTCGGATTCGAGATCGAGGCGTTCGGAGGATCGAGCGTTATCGTACACGCCGTCCCGTACCCCCACCGCCGCTTCGATGCACTTCGCTGCCTTCGCGAGACCCTGGCGAGTCTCGCCGGCGATCGGGTGCCGACCGCGCACGCGCGCCACGAGCGTCTGTTGGCCACTGTGGCCTGCAAGGCGGCGATCAAGGCCGGCGACCTGCTCTCGGAAGCGGAAATGACGACCCTCGTGCGCGGACTTGCCTCGACCTCGCTCCCCGCGCATGACGTGCACGGTCGTTCGACCATCGTGCGGCTGGGCTGGGATGAGCTCGATCGCCGATTTGGACGACGCTAGCCGCAAGTGGCGCGGATCCTTCCCGATGTCATCGCACGCCGAACTCCGCATCATTGTCGGTCCAACTGCCGCCGGCAAGTCCGCTATCGCGATGCAGCTGGCGGAAGCGGTGGGCGCCGCCATAGTCAGCGCGGATTCGCGGCAGGTCTATCGCGGTTTCGATATCGGAACGGCGAAACCTTCCGTCGCCGAGCGCGCGCGTGTTCCGCACTTCGGGATTGACTTGGCGGATCCCGTCACACGGGTTTCGGCGACCGTGTGGGCCGCGTCCGCGCGGGGAACGTGGCTGAACGAGATCGAGCGGTTGGGCCGTCACCCGCTGGTGGTCGGTGGCACGGGCTTCTACATCCGCGCTCTGGTCGAACCGCTGGCAGCTGTTCCATCCCTGGATCCGGTACGGCGCTCTGAGCTCGAGATCGAGCTGGCACGCTATTCGACGCCAGAGCTGCGCCGGTGGTGCGAGGCGCTGGATCCTTCCCGGGCACACCTCGGCCGGACGCAGTTGCTTCGAGCGGTCGAGACCGCGCTGCTGGCGGGGCAGCGACTGTCGGACAGCTACAGGACTACTGCCGGGCGGGCGGCACGTCTGGCCGCCCGCTATCTTGTCGTCGATCCGGGAGCGTCGTTGGCCGGTCGAATCGAGCGACGCGTGCACGAGATGCTCGATCGAGGATGGCTCTCCGAGGTGGCGAGTCTTGCGGCAACAGTACCGTCGTCCTCGCCGGCGTGGAGTGCTACCGGATATGGCGTCATGCGCAAGGCCGTGCTGGGCGGGCTTCCCGTCGATGTTGCCGTTTCCCGAACGATTGTAGCGACACGACAATACGCGAAACGGCAGCGCACCTGGTTTCGGCACCAGCTTAGCGACGCGATAGTGACTGCAGTCAATCCCTCAGAACCCGACGTGATGCGAATCGCGCGTGCGTGGTGGAATGGAGAGAGCGTGTGAACATCGGGATTACGTGTTATCCGACGTACGGCGGTTCCGGGGCCATGGCCACCGAGCTGGGCATCGCGCTGGCCCAACGGGGGCATGAAGTCCACTTCATCACGTACCAGCAGCCGTTCAGGCTCCCGAACTTTCTGCCGGGCGTCTTTTTTCACGAAGTCGACGTCGGTCGCTATCCGCTCTTCGAGTATCCGCCCTACGACCTCGCCCTCGCCGTTCGGATGCATGAGGTCGCGATGACGCACAAGCTGGACCTGCTCCATGTCCACTATGCCATTCCCCACGCGACGAGCGCGTGGATTGCGCGCGAGATGCTGCGCGACCTTGGGCATCGCGATGTCGCGGTGGTTACGACCCTGCACGGTACCGATATCACGATTGTCGGTCAGGATCGGTCCTTTCATCCGATCACCAAGTTCTCCATCGAACGTTCGACGCGTATCAGCGCGGTGTCGCGTTTTCTGCGAGAGGAGACGATCTATACCTTCGGATGTACCGGTTGTGACGTTGTCGTCATCCACAATTTCATCGATCCAGATGTCTACGTGCGCGACCGCTACGAACCGGTTCTGCGAGAGCAGGCTGCGGGGCGAAAAGTGCTGACACACATCTCGAACTTTCGAGCGGTCAAGCGCGTGCGGGATGTCGTGCGGATTTTCGCGAAGGTCCGATCCGAGATGCCGTCGACGCTGGTGATGGTTGGAGACGGGCCGGACAGGGTCGACGCCGAGGAAGAGGCCCGCGCGTTAGGTGTCGATGCGGACGTGCAGTTCCTCGGTCGTATCGATGCCGTGGCCCCGTTGCTCGCGGGGTCCGATCTGTTCCTGCTTCCATCCGACCGCGAGTCCTTTGGTCTCAGTGCGCTCGAGGCTTTGGCTTGCGGCGTTCCCGTGGTGGGGAGTCGCGCCGGCGGATTGCCGGAAGTCGTCTCCGAAGGCGAAACCGGAACGTTGTGTCCGGTCGGCGACATCGATGGCATGGCGAGCGCCGCGCTGGCGATCCTCGGTGATCCTGCGCGACACCGCGCATTCGCCGAACGGGCCGCTGCGGATGCCCGCGCACGTTTCTCGCGCGACCTGATAGTCCCGCAGTATGAAGCTCTGTACGAAGAGGCCATCCACGCCGTGGGCGTCTGAGCGACCTCACGCCCTGAAGATTCTTCATGCCGATCTATCAAGCACTGGTGCTGGGACTCGTGCAGGGACTGTCGGAGTTCCTGCCGATCAGCAGTTCCGCGCATCTCACGTTGACGCCGTGGATTTTTGGCTGGAAAGACCCGGGGTTGGCGTTCGATGTGGCGTTGCACCTGGGGACGCTCGTTGCCGTGCTCTGGTATTTTCGCGCAGAGTGGGTGGCGCTGACCCGTTCCGGGTTCGGAATCCTTGAACGGCGTCGGGTTGAGACCCCGGAGGAGTGGCGCGTCGTGTTCCTCGTCGTGGCGACGATCCCCGTCGCGGTAGCGGGGATTCTGCTGGAGGAGAAGGCCGAAACGGCATTTCGTTCGCCGGGGTTGATTGCGTTGATGCTGATGCTGATGGGCATCGCACTTTGGGTTGTCGATCGGCAGTGCGCAACCGATCGCACGTTAGGCACGATGCGTTGGCGGGACGCCGTGTTCATCGGCGTTGCTCAGGCGTTCGCGTTGATTCCCGGTGTCTCCCGCTCCGGAACCACGATCACGGGTGCGCGCCTGCTTCGGCTCGATCGCCAGAGCGCAGCGGTATTTTCGTTTCTGCTCAGCATGCCGGCGACGGCCGGGGCCGCCGTCTTCAAGGTGCCGGAGGCAGTGGGGGAGGGGATATCCCCGCCGATCGTCATCGGTATCCTGGCCGCGGCAGTAAGCAGCTGGCTTGCGATCGCGATCCTGCTCCGCTACGTCTCCCACCGGTCGTACGGTGTGTTTGCGTTGTATCGCCTGCTTTTGGGCGCCGCGGTACTGCTGCTGATCGCGATCCGGACGTGACACTCGTGTCACAGGTGGCACTCTACGACGGTCGCGACGCGGAGTCCTTGCGGGTACGGCTTGGCATGCCGCGCGTGGCGCTGTACTGTTCCGTCAGCTCAACCATGGATGTCGGACATGTCCTGGCATCTGGCGGTGCGGAAGCTGGCACGCTGGTGCTGGCGGACCGTCAGACGGCCGGAAGGGGACGGGGCGGGCGACGCTGGTCGTCCGCATCGGGAGCCGGCGTCTGGTTCACGCTGATCGAACGACTGGAGGATCGCGCCGCTTTGCGGGTGCTATCCCTTCGCGTGGGCCTGTGCCTGGCACGCGTACTCGATCGCTATGCCACGGCACCCGTGCGACTGAAATGGCCGAACGACCTGTATGTCGGCGCTGGCAAGTTGGCGGGTGTGCTGGCGGAAGTGCGGTGGACTGCCGGACGGCCGGAGTGGGTGGCGATCGGGGTCGGGATCAACGTGCGCCTGCCTGCGGAGATCGACGGAGCGGCAGCGCTTTGCGACCCGGATCGCGTCAGGCTGCTCGAAGCAGTGCTCCCTGCGGTTCGCGAAGCAGCCCAGTCGACTGGCATCCTGACCGAGTCTGAACTCTCCGCGTTCGCGGAGCGAGACCTGGCGCGCGGTCGTGTGGCGCTCACGCCAGCGGCTGGGCGCGTCGCGGGAATCGATGCCGAGGGACACATTTTGATCGCCGGGCCCACCGGAATTGATCGGTTCGGAAGCGGTTCGCTCGTCTTGGAGCCTTTGCCCCATGATCCTCGTACTTGACGTCGGCAACACCGAGACGACTCTCGGTCTCTTTTCCGGTACTGAGCTCCGCCACCACTGGCGTGTCGTCACGGATGTCTCTCGTACGCCGGACGAACTCCTGCTGTTGATCCGCGGCCTCTTGAGCGGTGCCGGCATCCTTGGCACGGCCGTCGCGGGAACGGCGATCGGATCGGTGGTGCCAGCGCTGACCGAATCGCTCGTCGAGGCGTGCGCGCAGCTCTCGGGGAAGCCCCCGGTTCTCGTGGATGCGCGCTCGCCGCTCCCGATTACGCTCGACGTCCTCGAGCCGCTCACTGTAGGCGCGGACCGAATCATCAACACGCTCGCAGCCAGTCGGATCTTCAAGCGGGATACGATTGTCGTCGACCTGGGCACGGCCACGACATTCGACTGCATCACATCCGACGGAGTGTTTCTTGGGGGCGTCATTGCTCCCGGGCTGCGCACGGCGCTCGAAACGCTGGTGCGACGAACGTCGAAGCTGCCGGCGACCGAGCTGACGGCCCCGGACCGGGTCATCGGTCGGCGAACAGAGGACTGCATCCGCTCCGGTGTCGTCCTCGGTAGCGCCGAGGCAGCCGATGGTCTCGTCAGGCGCATAAAACGGGAATGGCCCGATTCGCGAGTGCCGCTCGTCGTGGCTACGGGAGGACTGGCCGCGCTGCTCGCTCCGCATTGCCGGGAGATCGATCGCGTCGAGCCCCACCTGACACTCCAGGGGCTGCAGATTGCCTATGACCTGATCGCCAGCAGGCAAGGTTCAGTCTAGGTCCGCGAGCCCGCGAATCGAAGCGTTGCTAGCGTCAAGAGCAGCATTTCCGCAGATGCCTGGGGGCGGGAGCAAGCGCCGTTGCCAGTATGGTCATAACATGCGGTGATATAGATACTTACGGGAAGTCAGATGCCTGCACCCGACACTTGACTCACGTTTCTCCCGCGGGTACGTTTCCAATTCATTAGCACTCATTCTTGCTGAGTGCTAATGAGCTTCGATGGCATCAATTCAACTCAAAGACGGAGGGCTGAAACCTATGAGTGCCAAGAGCACCGCAGCCACGAAGGTGGCGCCGCTTGCCGATCGCGTCGTCGTAAAGGCGATGGAGGAAGCGGAGACGATGCGGGGCGGTCTGTACATCCCGGATACTGCCAAGGAAAAGCCACAGCAGGGCGAAATCGTGGCCGTCGGGCCCGGTCGATTCGAGGATGGAAAGCGGGTGCCGATGGAGCTGAAGAACGGCGACAAGGTGTTGTACGGGAAGTACAGCGGAACCGAAGTCACGGTGGATGGCGAGACCCTGCTTATCCTGCGCGAGACTGACGTCCTCGCCGTCATCAACTGAGCCGCTCCTGAGGTCACCGCCCAACGCTCCACTCTTTGCTCGCCCCGCGCTCGACTGCAGCGCGACACCGAGCCCCACATCACTCTGAACTGATAGGCTTAGACATATGGCTGCCAAGGAACTCCACTTCAATCAGGACGCTCGGGCTGCCCTCAAGCGCGGCGTCGACCAGCTCGCGGAGGCGGTCAAGGTCACGCTCGGTCCCAAGGGCCGGAACGTGGTCATCGACAAGAAGTTCGGTGCGCCGACGGTTACCAAGGACGGCGTCACCGTCGCCAAGGAGATCGAACTGTCGAACCCGCTCGAGAACATGGGCGCGCAGATGGTCAAGGAAGTCGCCACCAAGACGTCGGACCTGGCGGGTGACGGCACCACGACTGCCACGGTGCTCGCTCAGGCGATCTACCGTGAGGGTCTCAAGAACGTCACTGCCGGGGCCAACCCGATGGCCCTGAAGCGCGGTATCGACAAGGCCGTCGGCAACATCGTCGATGAACTCAAGAAGATCTCGGTTCCGACTGCTGGCAAGAAGGAGATCGCCCAGGTCGGTGCTATCTCGGCCAACAACGACAAGGAAATCGGCAACCTCATTGCCGAAGCGATGGAAAAGGTCGGCAAGGACGGCGTGATCACGGTCGAGGAAGCTCGCGGAATCGAGACCACGCTGGAGACCGTCGACGGCATGCAGTTCGATCGCGGCTACATCTCCCCGTACTTCGTTACCGATCCGGACAAGATGGAGGCCGTGCTCGAGGATGCCATGATCCTCATCCACGACAAGAAGATCTCGGCGATGAAGGATCTACTCCCCATCCTCGAAAAGGTAGCGCAGATGGGTCGCCCGATGCTCATCATCGGCGAAGACGTCGAGGGCGAGGCTCTCGCCACGCTGGTCGTGAACAAGCTGCGAGGCACGCTCAAGGTCGCCGCGGTCAAGGCGCCTGGCTTCGGGGATCGCCGGAAGGCGATGCTGCAGGACATCGCGACGCTGACGAACGGTCAGGTCATCTCGGACGAGGTCGGGTTCAAGCTCGAGAACGCTGTCGTTACGGACCTGGGCCGCGCCAAGCGCATCGTGATCGACAAGGACAACACGACGCTGATCGATGGCGCCGGTGATTCCGAGAAGATCCAGGGTCGCATCAAGGAAATCCGTGCTGCGATCGACAAGACCACATCGGACTACGACCGAGAGAAACTGCAGGAGCGTCTGGCGAAGCTGGCGGGCGGCGTGGCGGTCATCAACGTTGGCGCCGCGACCGAAAGCGAGATGAAGGAAAAGAAGGCGCATGTCGAGGATGCCTTGCATGCTACCCGTGCCGCCGTCGAGGAAGGGATCGTACCGGGTGGCGGTGTCGCCCTCGTGCGCTCGCAGCGCGCGCTCAAGGGACTCAAGTTCGACGATGCAGACGAGCAGGTTGGCGTCGACATCATTCGCCGTGCAATCGAGGAGCCGCTTCGCATCATCGCGCAGAACGCTGGCGCGGAAGGCTCGATCGTGACGGAGAAGGTGCGCTCCTCCAAGGACGATGCGTTCGGCTACAACGCGCTCACGGACGTCTACGAGAACCTCGTGCACGCGGGCGTCATCGATCCGACGAAGGTGACTCGGACGGCGTTGCAGAACGCTGCGTCGATTGCCGGGCTGCTCCTCACCACGGAAGCGCTCGTCGTAGAGAAGAAGGAAGACAAGCCGGCGCCGGCAGGTGGGCCGCCGGGCGGTGGCATGGGCGGGATGTACTAAGCCGAACCATCACCACAGAAAGAGGCGGGTCGCTCAGGCGACCCGCCTCTTTCCTGTTCAGCAGACTGGACCTTGTCCCAGCGGATCCAGTTCGGTTCTCACCGAGCCCCAATCGTCACGCCGCTTCCTGTGCGCGCTCCGGCGTCCTCTGGCCTTGAAGGCCGGCTCGCAGCAGCGTCACCGATGCATAGCTGACGACGATCACCACCAGCCAGCGCAGCGCGCCAAGAGGCATTGACTTGACCACCGTTGCTGCGACGATCACCGCCGGGATTCCGCCGAGCGTCAAACCAAGCGCCACGCGGCTGTGAAATCGACCGGCTTTCACGAACCTCAGTCCGGCAATGGTCCCGACAAAGGCCCCGG
The DNA here is from genome assembly GCA_019186945.1 of Gemmatimonadaceae bacterium. Lineage (GTDB taxonomy): Bacteria > Gemmatimonadota > Gemmatimonadetes > Gemmatimonadales > Gemmatimonadaceae > JABAQJ01. Next base: position 37,689 of record JABAQJ010000005.1, on the reverse strand, counting down.
ATCCCATCATGATCGGAAACGCCGCCCGGGGATCCATCCCCAATAGACTGAAAGTCACCAAGCTCGGAGCGTAGTTGCCAATCCCGAGCGTCAGAAATGCGCCGAGAATAGCGCTGATGGCCAGCGCGATCGCAAACGCGAGCGGCTTGAGATGCAGTGCGGTCCCACCCGTCGGCATGGTGCCGAGCATGCCGGTGAGCATGAACGCGGCGGCAATCGCCAGGGCACAACCCATTCCGAGTTGCACCGCGCGCCGTGGGAGCGAGGCAACGACGCCAGCGCCCAGCCAGCCTCCTGCCACACAAGCAACGATCATTGCCGTCATCTGCAGCGGATCGACCGCGATGGTACTGACGAAGAACAGGGCCTGAGCGACGATCGGGAGGGCGTGTCCCACGATCAGCGTGCCTGGAATCAGCTCGTCTGGTACGATGCTGAAGAGGCGAAAGATCGCAGTCGTGGGAGCGAACGAGCCGATGCCGAGCGTGTCGAAGAAGTTCGTTACGAACCCGATGAGCAGTTCCCTTGGCGTCGGCACGAAGCCGCCGGAAGGCTTGTTCTTCGCTCTGGCCCAGCTGATTGCCAGCACAAGGCCGCTCACAGTGAGGGCGCCAAGCAGTATGGGTACGAGTGGCATGTAAGGATGGGTTGTGCGACGGTTACTTCGATCGGCGGTTGTCGTTCAACACTGGCGCATCGAACGGAGTGCTGCGCCGGGGTTGTCTCGACGGGTCATTCGGTCGTGCCTGGGACCGTTGACCCATCCCAGGGACGCCGACGGTAACGCATCACCCGGATCGAGCGCTGCATCGCGCGTGGCATGGGTTTGGTCAGGGCGACTCAGCGACTTCGGCAACTCGTCTTCCCCGTTGAGGCGGACGCGCAGCCCAGGCTCTCCGCACGGGCGCGCAAAGATGGCGGCGGGTCGCTCGGCTCACAATGGAGAAGCCGCCCCGAATCCGCCCGGACGCCTGCCCCGCTCACAGCCCGAGCGCCAGTTGATGTGCGCGTCCCGATGGGCCGATCGTGAACTGGATCGGACTGTCCTGACGAGCCACGCCGATCTGCCCCTTGAACGCGCTTCCTCGGAGCGCGCGCCGCATGGCGCCCAACACCAGGCCAGGCGTGTTGTTCGTCTCGCTCAGGTGGGCGAGTACGATCGTGCGGAGACCACGATGGGAAATGGTTCTGGCCAACTCACTCGCATCAGCGTTGCTCAGGTGACCTTTGGGGCCTGCCACCCGAGCCTTCAGGAACTCGGGATAGGGTCCGAAACGCAGCATCTCCTCGTCGTGGTTGGACTCGACGACGATTGCGTCGAGGCCCTGGAGTCGGCAGGCCATGTTCGCCGTCCAGTGACCCAAATCGTACACGATCGCCAGCCGGCACCCGCTCCTGTCGTGGGTGAGGATGAAACCGACGGACTCGGCGGCATCATGCGGCGTGCGCATGGCCTCGATCGTAAGTCCGGCGAGATGCAACGGCTTGGCGCGCGTCAATCGGTGCGAGGCATGCACCGCTCCACCCGACTCGACGACCGTTCCGCTGGTTGCAGCTACCGGCCAGTGCCACCGGCGGCACGCACGTTCGAGACCTGAAATGTGGTCGTGGTGTTCGTGCGTGAGGATCACACCACACACCTCTTCGGGAACGACGCCCGCCAGCTTCATCCGCGATGCAAGCACTCGTGGCGCGAAGCCGCAATCCACCAGCAAGCAGCCCTGGCCATCCTGTCCATCGACAACGATGGCGTTCCCGCGGCTTCCGCTCCCGAGAACGTCTACCTTCACAGCGTTACCGTCCAGCGTTCTGCGAATGCGCGCTCGAGTGTTCTGCGCATGCGCGGTGTCAGCACGACATTCCGCCGCACCATCACGCGCTCGGCCACCGCCAGGAAGCGGTCGATCTCGTACGCCTCTCCGCGCAACCCCCAGGAGAACGGCTGCACGACCTTCGGCGGGTCGCGGTCGCCGAAGACGTTCGACGCCGCCCCAAGGACCGTCCCCGTCGTCAGGCGTGTTCCAATCGCCGTCTTCACGTGGTCACCGGCCAGCGTACCGAGAAACTGCAGCCCCGTATCGCGGCGGCCATCGGGCGTCCACAGCGAAACCGGACCGTAGGTATTCTTCAGGTTGGAGGTGACGGTGGATGCGCCAAGGTTCACCCACCGTCCGAGGATCGAGTGCCCGAGGAACCCGTCGTGCGCCTTATTGGCGTGACCGGTGAAGATGGTGTGACTGACTTCTCCGGCGACACGCGATGCGTCGCCGATCGACGACGTGGATATCTTCCCTCCAAGGACGCGAGCGTCGGTACCGACTGCGCAGGGGCCAACGAGACGGGTGAACGCAGCCACCTCCGCACCGCGCCGCACGACGATCGGCCCGGCGTGGCAATCGAAGATCACGAAGGGGTCGATCCGCGCGCCGCGCTCGACGTATGCCGGATAGTCGCCGATTTTCGTCAGATGCAACCCGCGTTCGAGTTCGATGGCTTCGGCCAGACACTCGATGTCGTGCTCGAGCAGCGCGGGCAGGAATCGTACGTAATCCCATACCTGGTCGATCCACCAGCCGATCACGTCCACGACGCGGCTGCCCGGTGCAACCAGCGATGCGAGATCGAGTCGGCCGTCACGCAGGTCGCCTGACGCAAGCGGCACGGGAAGGCGCACCCCGGCGATGCGTCCCTCGACCCGCCACGCGTCCGCGGCCGGGAGCGTATCGAGCGTGATCGCGCAGCGTGCGTTGGCGATCACCGTCCCGGCCGGGATGTCGTCATGAAGGACCGGGGGTGAATCCGGATCTTCGAACTCCCGGAGGTGAGTGGCGACTATCAGGCCGGTCGCCACCGTTTCCAGGGCGCGCTCCCATCGCCTGCGCATCAGTACGGCGCCGGCGCGCATCTCGCTGGCGGGCCGCGTCAGAGCGAAGGGCTCGAAGGTCCTGGCCCGCGCGTCATCGTAAAGTGCAACGCTCACGACTGATCTCGAACGGATGGCGGTAATGCGTCGATCAGCTCCTTCAGGTCCGTTGCGCGTTCCAGCGAGGTCACCAGCGTCAGACCATCCCGAACCACGACGACAAGATCGGAGACTCCGAACAGCACGACGTCCCCGGTCTCTGCGTGTACGACGTTGTCTCGCGACTCCACGGCATGAACGCGGCCGTAGACGGCGTTTCCGTGCTGGTCCAAATCACGCACACGAGCCAACGCGGCCCACGTACCGACGTCGTCCCAACCGAAATCGCCCGGGATGACCAGAACACGCTGACTGCGCTCCAGCACGCCAACGTCGACCGAGATCGATTTCACCTGACGGAAGAACTCATCCCGATCGCCGCCGGCAGCAATCAGCGCCGGGGCAATCTCCGGAGTGTGAGCGCGCACTTCAGCCAGGAAGTCTCCCACGCGCCAGGCGAAGATCCCCGAGTTCCACAAGCACCCCTCCGTCACCATGCGCGCAGCCCGTTCCCGGGACGGCTTTTCCACGAACTCGGCCACCCGACGTGCCGGTCCTTCGACAGTCGCACCCGGACGGATGTAGCCGAATCCCGGATCTGGGCGCGAAGGCACGATTCCTACCGTCACCAGGGCTGCGTGTCGCGTCGCAATGTCCCCTGCAAGAGCGAGCGTATCGCGGAATCCGGATTCGTCCCCGATCGACCAATCCGCATGAACGGAAAGCATCACCGCGTCCGAACCGGCGCGATCTTCGATGACGTGCGCAGCCCACGACAGTGCGGCCGCAGTTCCTGCCGGTTGGGGCTCGGCGATCACATTCTCGTCAGGCAGACCGGGAAGAAGTTCTCGCGCAGCCGCCGCCAGCGATGCGTTCGTAAGCACGAGCGTGCGCTCTGGCGATGTCAGTGGCGCCAGCCGGTCCACCGTCGCAGCCAGCAACGGCCGCTGCTCAATAAGGGGGAGCAGCTGCTTGGGGCGTCCTGGAGTGGACAGCGGCCAAAAGCGCGACCCGATGCCACCGGCGAGCACCACACTCCAGGTCGTGCTCACGGACACCCGCGCGCGCGGCCCATCGAGGCGACATTCCGCTGCCGGCCGGATCGCGCGCTACCACCTTCCCCGGATACGGTGTGCATTACACGATCGAGGCGATGTGTCCGCGATGGCTCCGCAGTTCGTATATCAGCGCTCCGACGTTGGCGCCCGGGTGCACGAGGACCAGCAGGAGCGCGTCGGCCGTGAGCGTGGTCAAAAGGACAATCCCGCGCTCGTATTCGAGGATGACCGACACCAGGTCGCCTCGCATCGCGGAACTCCCGAAATCGCGTGCCGCGGCAACGATTCCGGGTGTCAGCGCTGCCAAAGGTTCGGCGTCGGAGCCGGTCGTGCGCCCGTCGATGAGCAGTCCGTCGTGGCCGAGTACGATCGCCGCTTCAACGCCCTCACGCTGCGCTATGGCGTTCACGAGCTCGCGAATCGTCGGCATCCACGCTCCGGAAAAAGTCGAGCGAAGCATTACCGGGACTCAGCACGAAGTCAAGCACAATCGCTTGAAGTCCCACACCTTACGGGGTTACTCTACACCGTGAATCCACGTCTTCCAAACCTGCGATTGTCCCTTGGCCGCCTGTCTTCGATGGCGGCCGCATGTTGCGTTGCGGCCTCTCTCGCGTGCAACGATCCGCTCGCCGTCAAGGCAACTCTGGCTGTTCAGACCGACACGCTGGTGGCGTTCGCGCTGAGCGGCACGTCGCCGATTTTCCCGGCTGCGCTCAACACCGCCTTCCGCTCGGTCGTGCGCGTCGACGCGACCCACAACTACGATGTGGCATTCGATCTGGATGATCAGGGGAACGTGAGGGTCATTCCGGTTCGGTTGATGGGTGGAGCCACCACAGCGACGCGCCGTGTAGGCATCCAGAAGTCGGCGCAGGCCTTCGATGCCCTCACCAAGGCCCCTTCCGGCGGCTACGTGTACGATTCCGTCGCGGTCGTCAGGCCGGGAGAAGCCTTCGCGTTGGAGCTGACGAGCCAGGACCAGTGCGTCTATTCGTACTCGGTGCTGCTGTACAGCAAGGTCGGCATCGACAGCGTGAATACCACGTCGCGACAGATATTCTTCCGAGTGACGCACGATCCGAACTGTGGCTTCCGATCGTTCCTGCCGGGCCTTCCAAAGAACTGAGCCATGCACGACCTGCGCGTTTTTCGCGACCAGCTCGATCAGTTGCGCGATGCGATGCGTCGCCGGCAGAAGCTGGACTCGTTGACGCCGTTGATCGATCGGGGCATTCAACTGGATTCGGATCGCCGAGCGACCATCCAGGCTGTCGAGTCGCTCAAGGCGGCTCGCAACGCCAATGCCCAGGAAGTGGCAAGGCGAAAGCGCGCGAAAGAGGATGCGGACGACCTCATTGCGGCCGGTCGCGACATCGGTGGCCGCGTCGCGACGCTCGAGGAACAGCTCGCGATCCTGGAGTCCGGTATCCAGGGTGTCCTGCTCGAACTTCCGAATCTCGTCCTCGAGGAGTTGCCAGACGGTGGAGAGGAGGCCAATCGCGTCGAGAAGACGTGGGGCGATCCGCGCGAGGCCGCGGGCGTGCGGCCACACTGGGAGATCGGCGAAACGCTCGGCATGCTCGATCTGCCGCGCGGCGCGAAGATCGCCGGATCCGGCTTCATCGTGTTTCGCGGACTTGGCGCGCGGCTCGTACGCGCCATGATGAACGTCTTCGTGGATACGCACGTGCGGGAGCACGGATACGAAGAGGTTTGGGTGCCGGTCGTGGTGAATCGTGCGAGTATGACGGGCACCTCGCAGCTGCCGAAGTTCGCGGAGGACATGTACGCGCTCAGGGACGAGGACATGTTCCTCGTGCCGACCGCGGAAGTTCCGGTTACGAACCTGTACCGGGATGAGATCATGGATGCGGCGTTCCTGCCGCACGGCTTCGTCGCGTATACGCCTTGTTTCCGGCGGGAAGCCGGCTCGGCGGGGAAGGACACTCGCGGTCTCCTGCGCGTCCATGAGTTCGACAAGGTGGAGATCGTGCGCTATTGCACGCCGGAAACCTCATCGGCGGAGCATGAAACTCTCACGCGACACGCCGAGGTGTTGCTGGAGCGCCTGGGCTTGCCGTACCGCCGCACGTTGCTGGCCGCGGGTGATACGGGTTTCGCGTCCGCAAAGACGTGGGATCTGGAGTGCTGGGCTCCCGGGGTGGGGAAGTGGCTGGAGGTGTCGTCATGCAGCACCTTCACCGACTTCCAGGCACGACGCGCAAATCTGCGCTATCGTCCGGCGCCTGGTGAGAAGCCGCGCTTCATTCACACGCTCAACGGATCCGGGTTGGCGTTCCCGCGCGTGATCGCCTGCCTGCTCGAACATTACCAGCAGTCCGACGGCAGTGTTCGGATACCCGAGATTCTGCAGCCGTATCTCGGGGTCGCCGTCTTGCGTTAGGCGATGCGCCGCGGCGCCGGTGTGGTGGTCACTCTGGGCGTCGCTGCGTTGCTGGCGTCCTACGTGCTCTATACGCAGCGCGTGGTCCGCGAACTGCGTGTCGAGGCCTTGCGCATCGGACAGATGTACGCCCGCGTCTACACGGCGCAGAGCGATACCGCGACCGACCCGGCCGTGGCCCTGTTTGATCTGGCGACCCGAATCCGGCAGTCCGGCGTGCCGTTGATCCTGACGGATCCCGACGGCATGCCGACCGCCGCGGAGAATCTTCCGTTCGCGGCGGCCGTCGACGACCCGCGAGTTCGCGCCTATGTCGCCGTGCTCGATGCCGAAAACGACCCCGTAATCGAACCGGGCATGGGCACGGTGCATTTCGGCCACACGGCGCTGATCAAGGGGCTGCGCATCATCCCGGCCGCACAGGTGGCGATGCTACTCATGTTGCTGCTGGCAGGTGTCTACGCTTTTCGTGCCCGCGGCAGTGCCGAACGCGAACGTGTCTGGGCAGGGATGGCGCGCGAGTCCGCTCACCAGCTCGGAACGCCGCTCTCGAGCCTGAGTGGCTGGATCGAGCTGCTGAGCGAGCGCGCGGACGACCCGCTCGCACTGCGCGCCACGCAGCACATGGCGGGAGACCTCGAGCGCCTGGAACGAGTGGCACATCGCTTCGAGCGCATCGGGCGTCCCCCGCGGCGCGAACCGGTGGATCTGGCAAGAACAGTCGCAGACGTCGCGACGTACTTCCGCGCTCGCGTTCCGAGCCTCGCTCACTCCGTGCAGGTGGAGACGACTCTGGTCGGAATTCCGAAGGTCGATGGGGATCCGGTTTTGCTCGAGTGGGCGGTGGAAGCGCTCGTGAAGAACGCCATCGATGCCTTGGCCGGACGCGGAGGGCGAGTCAGCCTTCGTGCCGCTGAGAGGCCGGAAGGCGCAGTGGAACTCATTGTGGCGGACGATGGCCCGGGGATTCCGCGAGACCTCCGCCGACAGATTTTCGAGCCTGGTTTCTCCACCAAGCCATCAGGCTGGGGGATCGGCCTCGCCCTCGCCAGACGCATCGTCGAGGAGTCGCACGGCGGACGCCTCGTACTCCTGCCAAGCGAGAAGGGAGCGACGTTCCAGATTACCTTTCCCGCATGACCGATGTATTGCCCCACGAGGCATTGCTTCGCGGTTTGAATCCGGCGCAACGGGAGGCCGTCACGCACGACGGCAGCCCGCTGTTGGTGCTGGCGGGGGCAGGTTCGGGGAAGACACGCGTGTTGACGACGCGCATCGCCCATCTCGTCCACGTGCATGGTGTCGATCCCGCTGCGATCCTCTCGGTCACCTTTACCAACAAGGCGGCGGGGGAGATGCGTGAGCGGATCGCCGACCTGCTTGGCGCCGCTCCGGCGGGCATGTGGTCTGGCACGTTCCACGCCATCGGCGCGCGGATCCTGCGGATGCACGCTGCGCTCGTGGGCCGGACGTCCGCGTACACGATCTACGACGAAGCGGACACACTCGGTGCGGTCAAGCGAGCCATGGATCGCGCGCGAGTGTCGACGAAGGACTTCGCGCCTCAGGCGATCCTCGCCGTGATTTCCGACTGCAAGAACGGCCTGGTATCGGTTACCGATTACGAGACCGTTGCGAGAGACACGTTCGGCAAGGCGGTCGTCAAGGTCTATCGCGAACTGGACAGGTTGCTCCGCGAGAGCAACGCCGTCAGTTTCGACGATCTGTTGCTGCTCCCGGTGCAGATGCTCGGCGGCCATCCGGATCTGTTGGAGCGGTATCGCCGCCGCTTCCGATACGTGCTGGTCGATGAATACCAGGACACGAATCGTGCCCAGTATCGGCTGGTCGCTCTGCTGGGCGGCGCCCACGGCCACGTGACGGTCGTTGGCGACGATGATCAGTCGATCTACGGCTGGCGTGGAGCTGACATCCGCAACATCCTCGACTTCGAACAGGACTTTCCGGGGGCAGCGGTGGTGCGTCTGGAGGAGAACTACCGGTCGACACCTGAGATTCTCCGCCTTGCCAATGCGGCGATCAGCGTCAACGTGGGCCGACGGGGCAAGACGTTGCGCCCGACGCGCGCTGCGGGCGAACCCGTGCGAGTGCTGGCGACGCTCGATGAGCGCGACGAGGCGGACGTCGTGATCGACGATATCCAGGCGCGCCGTTTCGAGGGTCGCGGAAAGTCACTGGGGAACTTCGCCATTCTCTATCGGACCAACGCGCAGAGTAGAGCCCTCGAAGAAGCGTTGCGGCGTCACGCCGTCCCCTACCGGCTGATCGGCGCCACTCGCTTCTACGACCGTCGCGAGATCCGCGACCTGATGAGTTACCTAAAGCTGATCGCGAATCCGAGGGACGATGAAGCGTTCCGTCGCGCGATCGCGGTGCCGCGCCGCGGAATCGGCGAAACGACGCTTGAAACGCTAGGTGGCTTGGCGGCCGCCCAGGGGATTCCTCTTCTCGTTGCCGGCACGCGCGGTGACGTTGTCGGCGGCATGCGAGCGGCAACACGATCGGCTCTAGCCGAGTTCAGTACGCTCATAGAGAGCCTGCGCGTGCGCGCCGGCGAGGCACCCGTCGATGCTCTGCTGCAAGAGCTCGTTCTGGCGATCGGATACGACGACTACCTCGCCACCGAAGGCCCGGAGGCCGCGGACCGGATCGCCAACGTCCGTGAACTGATCGCGAGCGCCGCCGAAACGGTTCATGACGAGGGTGGCGAGATCGGACTCACGCCGCTGGATCACTTTCTCCAGCGTGTCACGCTGGTCGCGGCCGTCGACGGCCTCGATCCCGATGCGGAAGCGGTCACCCTCATGACGCTGCACAACGCCAAGGGGCTCGAGTTTCCGGTCGTGTACCTGACGGGCTTGGAAGATGGCCTCTTCCCGCTAGCTCGTGCGCGCGACGAACCTGCACTCATGGAAGAGGAGCGACGCTTGTTCTACGTTGGCGTGACTCGCGCCGAGGAGTCGCTCACCCTGTCCTGGGCCCAGATGCGGCGGAGGAACGGCGAACTGCTGCCATCGGTAGTTTCTCAGTTCCTGAAGGATCTGCCGCCGGCGTCATACGAGCGACGCACGAGCCCGCGGGCGCGCGCCAGCGGGCGTCCGCTCGAAGCCAGGGCAGCAACTCGGCGCCCCGGCTTCGCGGTCGAGCGACCGTCAGCATCAGCGTTTCCGCCCGAAGAGGAATCGCAGGACGCGCCGCGATTGGTCAAGGGAGCGCGTGTGAAGCACGCCAGGTTCGGTGCCGGGACTATAGCCGAACTGACCGGAACCGGGCGAGAGACGAAGGTCACGGTGGACTTCGACGACGACAGCGTCGGTCGCAAGCGCCTGGTTGTTGCTTACGCCGGCCTCGAGAAGGAGTGGGAGTAGATGTCGATCACGCACGATGACGTGCGGCACGTCGCCGCGCTCGCCCGCATCGGTGTTGCGCCCGAGCGTTTGCCGGAATTGGCACGCGAACTGAACTCGATTCTCGATCATATGGCGGCGCTGTCGCGCGCCGAGGTTGCGGTCGGGAGTGCCGTAGCGCAGGCGAGCGGCATGCCCCTTCGCGATGACAACGCGGCGGCGGACCGACCGGTGGTAGCACTGGAGTCGTTCGCCCCAGCGTTCCGCGACGGCTTCTTCGTGGTACCTCGCCTGGCTAGCCACGACGACAGCGGATCTTCGGCCTGACATGGCGGACGCGCACACTTCGACAGCGCTGGCGATCGCCGAGAGCGTGAGAGCGGGACGATCCCATCCGCGGGAGCACCTTGCGTTCGCGTGGGCCAGAGCCGACGACGTCGGCGCCGGACGCGACGGTCTGAACATCACGCTCTGGGAGGATCGCGCACACTCGCGTCATGAAGCGGAGACGCTGAACGCAGACCGCCGCACCGGCCCGCTGGCCGGAGTCCCGGTCATGGTGAAGGACAACCTGACGACGTTGCATCTGCCGACCACCTGCGCATCGCGCGTGCTCGCCGGCTACGTGAGCCCCTTCGAGGCAACGTCGGTATCCCGGTTGCGCGCTGCCGGCGCCATCGTTGTGGGCAAGACGAACATGGACGAGTTCGCGATGGGATCGTCCACGGAACGCAGCGCCTACGGCCCGACGCGAAACCCGCGCGCACCGACGTACGTTCCCGGGGGATCGTCCGGGGGATCTGCGGCCTCGGTCGCCGCTGGAATCGTGCCGATCGCGTTAGGCTCGGAGACCGGCGGTTCGGTGCGCCAGCCGGCGGCGTTCTGCGGCATCGTCGGCGTCAAGCCGACGTACGGTCGCGTCAGTCGATATGGACTGGTCGCCTTCGCGTCGTCACTCGACCATGTAGGCGTCTTCGGTCGCACCGTCGACGATGCTGCCCTGGGCCTCCAGGTAATCGCCGGTGCCGATCGCATGGACGCCACGAGCATCGACCGGCCTGTACCGGTGCTGACGAGGGAGCTCGCCGACTCGCTGTGCGGGATCGTGATCGGCCGCCCGCGCGAGTACTTCCCCGACCGACTGCAACCAGCGATCCGTGCCAGGTGCGACGCGGTGCTCGCGCAACTGTCGGCCCTGGGCGCCGAGGTTCGCGACGTCTCGCTGCCTCACACCGAGTTGGCCATTCCATCGTACTACATCATCGCTCCGGCCGAGTCATCGGCGAACCTGGCGCGATTCGACGGCGTGCGCTTCGGTCGCCGGGGTGCGGGCGATTCGCTCGCTGCGATGTACGAGGGCACGCGGCGAGAGGGCTTCGGCGATGAAGTAGTCCGCCGCATACTGCTCGGGACGTACGTGCTGTCCGCGGGCTACTACGACGCGTATTACAGGCGCGCCATGGCCGTTCGTGCCCTGATCCAAAATGACGTTGCACGCGTCTTCGCCTCGGGCGTGCACGCGCTCTTCACACCCACCACGCCGACTCCGGCGTTTCCCATCGGCGCGATCACCGATCCTTACGAGATGTATCTCAGCGACATCTTCACCGTGACAGCGAACCTGACGGGAATCCCGGCAATGTCCATCCCGATAGGCGAGGTCGACGGATTGCCGGTGGGCGGACAACTGATGGCCCCTCCATTCGAGGAAGCAGGGATGTTGTCGCTCGCACGCGTCATCGAGAGTGTCGTGGTCGGTGGCGGAACGTCATGACTGGCGACGTTTGGGAAGTCGTCATCGGTCTGGAAGTGCACGTGCAACTCAGGACGCGCACCAAGGCGTTCTGCGATTGCCTCACGGCGTTCGGCGGCGCCCCCAATACGCGCACCTGTCCGGTTTGTCTTGCGCTTCCCGGAGCGCTGCCGGTACTGAACGGACGTGCGGTCGAACTGGCGGCGACCGCAGCGCTGGCGTTGGGCTGCACAGTCCACGAGGAGTCGGTCTTCGCGCGCAAGAACTACTTCTATCCCGACCTGCCCAAGGGATATCAAATCTCGCAATTCGATCGTCCGTTGGCCACGAATGGACGTGTCACGTTCCGCGGACAGGATGGCCAGCCACGCGTCGTGGGGATCGATCGCGTCCACATGGAAGAAGACGCCGGGAAGTCGATACACGACCGCTACCCCGGCTTGACGGCGATCGACCTCAACCGCGCCGGAACACCGCTGATCGAAATCGTGACTGCACCCGATCTTCGCCATTCTACCGATGCCGGGGTGTTCCTCCGCCAGCTGAAACGGACGGTCGAGTACCTGGACGTCAGCGATGCGAACATGGAAGAGGGGAGTCTGCGCGTCGACGCCAACGTGAGTGTGCGGGCGAAAGGGGCTGTAGAATACGGCACGAAGACCGAGATCAAGAACATGAACTCGTTCTCGAGCGTCGAGCGAGCGATCGACGTGGAGCATGCGCGCCAGAGCCGGATACTCGCGGATGGCGGTCGGGTGCGGCAAGAGACCCTGCTCTGGGACGCAGCCCGCCAGGACGTACGGCCGGCGCGGTCGAAGGAGGAGAGTCACGACTACCGCTACTTCCCGGATCCCGACCTCCCACCGTTGCTTCTGACGCCGGAGTGGATCGCCACGCGTCGCGACGCGCTTCCCGAACTCCCGAACGAGCGCCGTGCCCGATTCGTCGCGGCCTATGGACTGCCGGAAACGGATGCCGAGGTGCTCACCGCCAGCCGAAACGTCGCCGAGTACTTCGAGCAGGTCGCTCGTGCCCACGGCGACGGCAAGGCGGCCGCGAACTGGGTCGTTGGCGAGGTCCAGGCGGCGCTCAACACGCTGGGAGTCGACATCACTCACCTCCCTGTCACACCAGAGTCGCTTGCCTCGCTCCTCGACATGGTTCGCGGTGGCACAATCTCCAATACCGCTGCCAAGCGGGTGTTCGCCCTGATGCTCACGACCGCTGAGGCGCCAAGGATACTTGCCGAACGCGAGGGACTCCTGCTGGTAAACGATGACGCAACGCTTCGCCAGTGGGTGGATGCGGTCTGCGCCACATCGCCGGACGAAATCCGTCGGCTGCGCGCAGGTGAACGCAAGCTGTTGGGGGTCCTCGTTGGTCAGGTGATGAAGACTTCGGGGGGGCGTGCGGACCCGCGGAAGGTCTCCGCCCTGCTGGCAGCGATGGCTACCGACACATCGGCGTTCAAGCCGTAACCGTTCCCGTTCGCGCGATCGCGGGCAGGATCGGCGGCGCCAGTTCCAGCGAATGCCGGAGACTCGTCGGCGGCATCCCGAACTCGCGGTCTGCTTCAGCCGCTGCCAGTTCCTCGCCCCCCTCGCGAAGCGCAGCCCGCCGAACCTGCTTCGCCGCGCGGAGCCGCGCCAAGCCGGACGGGTCCAGCCTGAGCGACTCGGCGTCCTCCATCCGTGACAACAAGTCGACCACGTAGTCGAATGACCGCGCCAGGTAGCGCGACACGTCGGCGTCCGCCAGATCCCAGCGCGAATGCTCGGATGCCAGCTGGAAGATCCGCTGCCATGAATCCGTGTCTGTCACGCGTACCATGCCGCGGAAGATTCGGCGATTCGTCGGTGTGCTGAAGATCGTCGGACTCAGGATCCGGTCGAGGTGTGCGTCACTACGCGTGTGGTCGAGTACGATGATCTCCTTGGCTCTGCGAGGCGCCCCCTCGCCGAGGTGCGTCTCGAAGCGGCTCTCCCAGTAACTGTGACCGATCGCCGCGGTGCTCGAAGTAACGGTAAGCTGGCGGGGGACGAAGTAGTTGTGCGCAACTGTGTCGGCAGCAAGGTGCGAGAGATACCCTGCCGCGAACGACCGGAGCGGTTCGTCACGTGCCCGGTCGAGAATTTCCATGCCGACGGCCCACGAATGGCAGTGCCTCCCGGTCGCTGCATACTTCTTCGCCACGCTCGTGTCCGCCGCGATCGACCCGTACAGGAACTCGTACGGAAACGCACCGATCAGCGATGCTATTCCTTCAGGTAGCAACTGCAGGGAGCGAAGGACTGCTTCTCCGAGGAACACATGCGTCCCCGGAGTCCATGCCCAAGCGGTGGAAGGGAACAGCGCAACCGCTGCGACCGCGGCGACCACGACGCACAATACGAACGCGGAGCGAATCACTCGCGTCGAGGCTTGGGTCGAACGATAGGGCGGAAGCGTGGCCGCTTCCTTGTCCTCCGAGGCGCTTCGTCGAGATCCTCGTCGGACTCCGCTTCGGCCCGCGGCCGCCGCTTCCTGTCCGACGTCGCCCAACGCGCGAACGAGAAACCGTGTCGGAGGGCCGTGGCTCCGTCTCGCACACCGTGCAGTGTGTCCGTCGCCGTTTCCACGAGGTCTTCCGCTTCGCTTTGTACCGAATCGACGAGCGCACCGAACCGGCGCACACGCTCCTCCGCGTCCTCGACTACATCGCGAACCCTGTCGTTCACGTCGCGCACGGTCTCGCTCACGGTCTCGAAGTCCGAGCGAAGCGTCCTCGTGATTCCTCGAACGTCGTCAGCAACGTCGCGCACGCTGTGCATCGCACCAGACACATCGCCGATCGACGTCTGAACCAAACGCGACAACTCCTGCAAGGTTTTCCGGATGGCCACCAGGACGAGCACGATCGTCAGCAGCATTCCCAACATAGCCAGCCCGACGATCGCTTGCTCGACAGAAACGAGCGTGTCGAGCCAGGCCCGCTCTACGATGGTACGCGTGACGATCGTATCCGGAAGGGCAGCCGCCTGTGGCAGTCCCCAAAGAAGCGGCTGGTTCAAGACAGGCATGACGACCTCTCGCGCAGGTGCCTCATCGTAGCCTCAGGAAAAATCGGAAGTCAAGCGATGTCTTGAACGTACCTTCCGAGTCGGGTCATCTTTCCGACATCTCAATACGAAACCATTCATGGCAAGTGTGAAGTATATCGTCGAGGGCGGCTCGCGCCTCTCCGGATCGATCACGCCCGCTGGTAACAAGAATGCCGCGCTGCCGATCATTGCCGCGTCGTTGCTTTCGGACCATCCCGTCACGCTGACCAATGTCCCGCGAATCCGGGATACCGAGACGCTGGTCGAACTGCTGCGTTCCGTGGGGGCGAGAGCCGAATGGACCGCTCACAACACCTTGGAGATTCAGGCGATCGACCTGCGCGTGGACGACCTAGATCCGGGACTCTGCGCGAAGATCCGAGCGTCCATTCTACTGGCGGGGCCGCTCCTTGCCCGACGCGGTCGCGTCGTCCTGCCGCCGCCCGGTGGAGACGTTATCGGGCGTCGTCGGATAGACACGCACTTCCTCGCGTTCGAACAGCTCGGAGCCACGGTCTCCGCCTCGGATGTCTACGAGTTCCGCGCTCGCGAATTGATCGGTGCCGACGTGTTCCTCGACGAGCCCAGCGTCACGGGAACCGAAAATGCCCTGATGGCCGCGGTACTTGCCAAGGGAACGACGGTACTTCGCAACGCGGCCAGCGAGCCGCACGTGCAGGACCTGGCCCGCTTTCTCGTCACGTTAGGTGCTCGCATCGACGGCATCGGAACCAACACCGTGACGGTGCACGGATGCGCCTCGCTCGGGGGCGGAGTGCACCGTATCGGTCCGGATCACATCGAAGTGGGATCGTTCATCGGTTTGGCTGCCGTCACGCGCTCGCCGCTCCGGATCTCGGAGGCCGGAGTGGAGCACCTTCGCTCCATACGGCTCGGCTTCGAGCGGCTCGGCATACGATGCGAGGTCGACGGCGATGACCTCCTCGTGCCGGAGGAACAGTCGCGCGAGATCAGGACTGATCTGGGCGGACATGTGCCCAAACTCGAGGACCAGCCGTGGCCGGCGTTCCCCGCGGACCTGATGTCCATCGCCATTGTCACGGCCACGCAGTGCTCCGGCTTGATCCTGATGCACGAGAAGATGTTCGAGTCCCGCATGTTCTTCGTCGACAAACTCATTGCAATGGGCGCGCGTATCGTCCTCTGCGATCCCCATCGGGTCCTTGTCGACGGGCCGTGCCGTCTGCGGGGCGCGCGCGTCGAGTCTCCGGACATTCGCGCAGGGATGGCAATGCTCCTTGCCGCCCTGTGTGCCGAAGGCAGGAGCACGATCAACAACGCGACGCAGATAGAGCGCGGCTACGAGCGAATCGACGAGCGACTCAATGCACTCGGCGCGAAAATCACCCGGATTTCCGAGTGACGTGCACACGCTGAAACCCATCGAGTTGGCATCGGATCTCGATCGAATCGGCCTGACGGCGTTCACAACGACCCGCGAAGCCGGCGACTTCAGCTGGCGATCGCGAGAGCCAGCGGGCGACGTGCTCGAACGATGGCTGTCGCTGGCACAACACCTCCCGCGGGACGTGCAGCGGGTCGTCCATTCACCCCAGATCCATGGCTCCGTCATCCTCGATCACCAGGACAACTGGCAGGGCCTGCTCCGCGCCAAGGAAGCGGATGGCCACTTCTCCAGTGCGCCAGGGACAATGATGGTTGTTACCCTTGCCGATTGCGTCCCGGTCTTCATTGGTCATCCCTCCGGCGCGGCGGCCATACTGCACTCGGGCTGGAAGGGAACCGAGGCGAACATCGCGGCCGAGGGCGTGCGCTGCTTCACGAACATCGGCTTTCGCGCGCAAGATCTGGTGGCGCACTGCGGTCCCGCCATTTGCGGACAGTGCTATGAGGTCGGCGCGGACGTGTACGGGCGCTTGGCCGGACGAAACCCCCGCGTATCGACTCCCTCTCCCTCTCCATCAACAGTCGACCTTCGCGCCCTGATCGCAAGGCAATTGGAAAGGGCCGGAGTGCGCGACGTTTCAGTCTCGCAATCCTGCACGAGGTGTGACAACGGACGGTTCTTTTCGCATCGGGCTGGCGATTCGGGAAGGCATGTCGGCGTCGTTGTCTCACGATAGCCCCCTCCATTTGAGTGCGCCCCTAGCTTTACGTTCATCACGTTCATAGATTGACTTCACTCGGTGATCCCGGTCGCCGTGTCGCAAATGTGGGGGAGTGCTCCCCACATTTTTTTGTTCTTGGGGAGTACCTCGACGCGATATGAGCAGAGCGCTGGAAGATTTTGTCAGAGCTGAAGTTGCCGTGCTAGGCTTCGATCTCGTCGAGTTCCGGACTGGAGGGATCAGAGCGCGTCCGTTGCTCGATGTGCGAATCGACCGAACGGACGGCAGTAGGGTTACGCTGGACGACTGCGCAGCCGTATCGAGAGCGGTGGAGCCGCGACTTGAAGAGTCCGGGCTGGTGGGGAGTTCTTACGTGCTCGAGGTGTCGTCGCCAGGAGTGGAGCGACCCTTACGAAACAGTGTGGACTGGCGGCGTTTCATTGGCCGTCGGGCCAAGGTTCTTTCGGCGGCGCTGGGCGGTCGTGTCGAGGTCGAGATTGTCGGCCTCGAAGCGGACGAGGGCAGTGACGTCGCGGTTGTGCGCGATTCTGGTGGTGTGGAGCGTCGTATTCCATTCTCGGACATTCGGGAGGCGAGACTCGTCTTCCGCTGGAACCATTAGGGGGCTGTGGCGATGGTTGGTTCCGTCGAAATTCTGACAGCTATTCGAGAGCTGACGAACCTGAAGCAGTTGGACCGTTCGGAGCTGCATGGGCTGCTCCAGGACGGCATTCACGCTGCGCTCGCGAAGAAACACGGACCGAACGTCCAGGCGGAAGTCGAGATCGACGAAGCCAACGGCAAGATCAACATTGTCCTCCTGAAGACTGTCAGCGAGGAAGTGACGGATCCGGGCCGGGAGATTTCGCTCGAGGAAGCGCGTTACGAAGATCCGGACTTCCAGGTTGGCGATCTCATGGAGATCCCGGTCGACTTCGCGGAGTTCGGGCGCAGCGCCGTGCAGGCAGCCAAACAGCGAATCATCCAGCGGGTGCGTGAAGGTGAGCGGACGAAGATCCGGGACGAGTTTTCAGGACGAGTCGGCGATCTGCTCTCAGGCGAGATTCAGCAAATCGAACGCGGTAAGCTGGTCGTGATGCTGAACAAGTTCCGGGAAGCTGAAGCGATCATGCCATACCGGGAGCAGAATCATCGCGAGCATTTCCATCAGGGTGACCCGATGCGTGCTGTCCTCAAGCGCGTGGAGGAGACACCGAAGGGACCGCGGTTGATCCTGAGCCGATCCGATCCGCTTTTCGTCAAGGCGTTGTTCCGGCTCGAAGTCCCGGAGATGCAGCAGGGAATTGTGGACGTCAAGGCAGCGGCGCGCGAGGTCGGCAGCAGGACGAAGATCGCCGTGGTATCGCGGGACGACGCCATAGATCCAGTCGGCGCGTGCGTCGGGCTGAAAGGGTCGCGCGTGCAGGCGGTTGTGAACGAGTTGAATGGGGAGCGAATCGACATCGTGCCATGGTCGCCGGATCCCGAGCGCTTCGCGAAACTCGCCCTCGCTCCGGCCCGTGTCGCCCGCGTGTTCCTCGATCCCGAGGGAAAGACGGTTCAAGCGGTAGTCGACGAGGATCAGCTCTCGCTGGCGATCGGACGGAACGGGCAGAACGTCCGTTTGGCGTCTGAGCTGACTGGATGGAAGATCGACATCTACTCGAGCCGCGAGTGGATGGAGAAGAGCGAGGGTCCGATGTTCGCACCGCTGCCAGAGGAGTCCGATGTTGCGGCGGACGTCAAGCTCTCGGAGATCGAGGGACTGCCGACGTCGACGGTTGCGGTGCTTGAGGAAGCGGGCTACCGCACGTTGAACGACATCATCGATCTGGAACGCGATGACTTTCTCCGTTTGCCCGGAATCGCGCCGGAGGAAGCAGAGCGCATCATGTCGATCCTGAATGAACTGACGGAGGAAGGCGGCGAGGACGCTGCCGGGGGCGAGAGCCAGGCCGCACCTCGGTCAGCGGAGAAATGAGTGGATGAGGGGACGGAACGGCGCCTGCTGGGCCTGATCGGGCTGGGCGTCCGTGCGAGAAATGCGATCGTCGGGGTGGAACGAGTGCGAGACGCGGCAAGACGCGGCAAGCTGAAGGTGGCCATCGTCGCGCCGGATGCATCGCGACATAGTCTGGAGAAGGTTGTACCGTTGCTGGAAGCGCGCCGGGTACGCGTCATTTCCGGACCACCGGCAGCTGCATTGGGCAGTGCGGTCGGGAGAGAGACCACAGCGGTCGTAGGCATTACGGATACGGCGCTCGCGAAAGGTGTGAAGGCGCTGATCGAAGCGTCGGAGCAGCGGGGCCGGTGAAACGGTGGGACGGCTAGGAGGATCGTTTGAGCAAGCTTCGCGTTAACGACATGGCTCGCGAGTTCGGGATTACCGCGGACGAGGTCATCGGTCTGCTGCGGCAGATGGACGTGCCCGTGCGCAGCCACGTGACCGTGCTCACGGACGAACACGTGGCGCGAGTCCGCGCACGATGGGAGCGTGAGAAGCGTGCTCGCCAGGAGAAGCCGGTCGCGGCCTCGCCACGTCGCCGCCGGACGAGCGCGCCTGCGGCGAGCGAAGGATCCACTTCTGCGCCCGAGCCGGTGGTTGCATCAGGCGGTACGCCAGCAGTCTCGGCGTCCGGTGTGGGCGTCCGTCGTCGCCGCCGGCCCGCCGATCCGGTCGTGGAAGTGGCAGAGATCCTCGATGACGCTGTGCAGTCCCCCGTGCCGGAACCTGGCCCTGAAGTCGCGACGGTCGACGTCGTTCCCGAAGAACCGCCGGCGATCGCCGTCGCCGAAGAACGGGTTGAGCCTGTCGAGGCGAAGACTCCAGAGGTCGAGCCGCTGCCGCCCGTCCAGGTAGTGCGGAAGACAGAGGCGCCAGCTCCACCGGAGGTGACGGAGACCTTTTCGGCCGGTCCGTCGCCACGCACTGCACCGCCCGCGGGCGGTACGGATCGTCCGCGTCCACGACCCGTCGTGCCCGGCGCGCCGCGCCCCAAGCCAGTCGGCAGTTCGGCACAGTACTTCCCGCCGAGGCCGGTGGCATCGGCGACGCCCAGTGGTGGCGTTGGCCTTCCGGCGCGCCGTGACGATCGCAAGCCGGCGGCCAGCGGTGGTGCGCCGCAGCAGCCGTCGCCTCAATCGCGCCGCAAGAAGGGGAAGCGAGGAGCCGTCGACAGGGAAGAAGTGAACGCGAATATCTCGCGCGTGATGGGAGCGATGCGCAGCGGGCCTGTCCGCCGTACCGGTCGGCGGATGGACGACGGTCGCGAAGAGATGGAGGCGATGCGCCGGGAGGAAGCCGAGCGCGAAAAGAAGACGGTCCGCGTCAATGAGTTCATCACCGTGGCTGAACTGGCGGCGATTCTGAAGATTCCCGCCACTCAGATCGTCGGTTTTGCGTTCAAGAACCTGGGGTTGATGGTGACCATCAACCAGCGGCTGGACTTCGACCAAATCGAACTGATCGCCGGTGAGTTCGGCTTCCAGGCGGTCAAGGAACAGGAGTACGCGGCGGAACTGGGCGAAGTTGCGGCTGCCGATGTTGCCGAGGATCTGCGCCCACGCCCCCCTGTGGTCACGATCATGGGCCACGTCGACCATGGGAAGACGTCGCTGCTCGACTACATCCGCAAGGCCAACGTTGTGGCTGGCGAGGCGGGAGGTATCACGCAGCATATCGGCGCGTACCATGTGACGTTGCCGAACAAGAAGGAAATCACGTTTCTGGATACTCCCGGACACGAGGCGTTCACGGCAATGCGCGCCCGTGGCGCGCAGGTGACGGACATCGTCGTCCTCGTCGTGGCGGCGAACGATTCGGTCATGCCGCAGACGATCGAGGCCATCTCGCACGCCCGGAACGCGGGCGTGCCGCTGATCGTAGCCATCAACAAGGCGGATCTTCCCGATGCCAATCCGCAGCGCGTGATGCAGGATCTGCTCCAGCACGGTGTCGTGCTGGAGAACTTCGGCGGTCAGACGCTGTCGACCTCGCTCTCGGCCAAGAAGGGAACGCACGTCACCGACCTGCTTGACCAGATCCTGTTGCAGGCAGAAGTGCTCGACCTCAGGGCCAATCCATCGAAGAAGGCGACCGGGTCCGTCATCGAGGCGCAGCTGGATCCGGGAAAGGGACCGGTGGCCACCATTCTCGTGCAGGGTGGCACGCTGCGGATTGGTGACGATTTCATCTGCGGTCTGTACTCGGGACGCGTTCGCGCGCTGCTGGACGAACGGGGTAAACAGGTGAAGGAAGCCGGACCGGCGATTCCCGTGCAGGTGTTGGGGCTGGCGGGCGTGCCGATGGCTGGCGATCAGTTCCTCGTCGTCGAGGACGCCACGCAGGCGCGAGAAATCGCGCAGCGCCGGGAACGGCTCGACCGCGAGGCGAAAAGCCGCCGTACGAGCAAGGGGGCCGTTACGCTCGAAGACTTCATGTCGCAGGCAGCTGCAGGACAGAAGCGGACGTTGCACGTCGTCATCAAGGCGGACCAGGGAGGTCCGGCTGAGGCGCTGGCCGACGCCCTGTCGCAACTGTCGAACGCCGAGGTGCAGGTCGATGTCGTGCATCGCGGCGTTGGGGCGATTACCGAGTCGGACATCCTGCTCGCCCGGGCATCGGGGGCGATCATCATCGGATTCCATGTACGCCCGGACAACAACGCCCGGAATGCCGCGGAACGGGAAGGCGTGGACATCAAGCTCTATCGCGTGATCTACGATGCCGTCAATGACGTGCGATCGTGGCTCGAGGGACTACTGCGGCCGGAAGAACGCGAACTGGTCCTTGGCGAAGCGGAGGTCCGCGAGGTGTTCAAGGTGTCCAGAGTGGGTTCGATAGCGGGATGCATGGTGCGAAGCGGCACGATCAATCGCCAGGGACGCGTTCGCGTGGTCCGGGACGGCAGCGAGGTATACGATGGATCGATTGCTTCGCTGCGTCGATTCAAGGATGACGTGCGTGAGGTGAAGGAAGGGTACGAATGCGGGATCGGGATCGAGAACTTCAACGATATCAAGGTCGGTGACGTCATCGAGTGCTACCGCAAGGAACAGGTCGCGCGGACCTTGCAGAGCGAGGGAGCGGCGTCCTAACGACTTGATCGGAGGACGGTCCGTTCGCGAGCGCACGATGGATGTCGTGGCGCACAGGGCGATCGGCCCGATCAGCAGGAGCTGCAGATGACGAACGAGACACGCCGCCCGGATCGGGTGGCCGAAGCTATACGAGTCGAGGTGGCAACGTTCCTCGCCGAGGGGGCGAAAGACCCACGCCTTCGCGGACTGATCACCGTAACTGGTGTGGACGTGACGCGAGACCTGCGTCATGCTCATGTTTACGTCAGCGTCATGGGAACGGACGAGGAACGTGCGTCGACGGTGGCGGGGCTGGAGTCCGTTGCCTCGCACCTCCGCTCGCGTGTTGGGCGTGCACTCCGTCTTCGGCTCGCACCCGAGATCGATTTCCGTGTCGACCCGACGGTCGCCAACGCGGCGCGCATCGAATCGCTGCTCGCCCAGGTGCGGGACGGCAAGCCTGTCGAACCGGACGACGGTGACTTCGACTGACGGGTTCCTGCTCGTCGATAAGCCTGCGGGCATTACCTCCCACGATGCGGTGTCTGTCGTTCGACGAGCAACGGGACAGGCACGCGTGGGCCACACTGGCACGCTCGATCCCTTCGCCACCGGCTTGTTGTTGATGCTGGTCGGTCGGGGAACGCGCCTGGCCCGCTTCGTATCGAGCGAACCCAAGACCTACGACGCACTCGTCGCCTTCGGTCGTGAGACCACCACGGATGACGCCACTGGAGACACGAGATGCGAGGCGGAACTCCCGCGGGCGGCATCCATCCCGGATGCGATTGCCAGACTGACGGGCGAGATCCAGCAGATCCCTCCCGTGTACTCGGCAAAGCATGTTGCCGGAAAGCGCGCCTACTCAATGGCGCGTCGCGGGGTCGCCGTCCAGTTGCATCCGGTAACGGTTCGAGTCCACGAGTGGTGCGTAGGCGCGCTGACCAACGGAGTCCTCCGTGTTTCGATCGTGTGCGCGGGCGGCACATACGTGCGAGCACTCGCGCGTGACCTGGGCCGGCTGACCGGATCGGCAGCGCACCTCGCTGCCCTTCGTCGCACTCGCGCCGGTGCGTTCGATGTGGCGAACGCGGTTACCCTCGACGCCGTGCGTGCGGGAGACTTCAACCTGTGCCCCCTCCGGGACGTCGTGAGCGATCTCCCGGTGGAGCAGCTGACGGAGCGCGCCACGGTGGAGGCCTCTCACGGGCGCACGGTTGCGGCAACCATAACAGCGTCGCGTGCCGCGCTTATCGGGAACGAAGGCACACTGGTTGCCGTAGCGGAGTGCGAGAATGGCGCATGGCGCCCACGCGTGGTGCTCGTCGGTGCCTGACAGTCCGAGCGGGCTCCCTCCCGACGTCGCGAGAACCGCCGTTACGATCGGGTCGTTCGATGGGGTCCATAGCGGGCATCAGATCGTGTTCGCTCGCCTCGTCCAGCGGGCGCGATCGCTCGGGGTTCCGTCGCTGCTCGTCACATTCGATCCGCACCCGCTGGAAGTCGTGAACCCCGCTGCCGCGCCTCTGCTATTGACGGTAGGCGATGAGAAGCTCGAAGTGCTGGCCGAGAGCGGCGTCGACTACGTCGCCATCGTGCCGTTTACGCGCGCCCTTGCCAACCTGGAGGCCCCCGAGTTCGTCGACCAGGTTCTCATCGGCCGGTTCCGCATGCACGATCTGCTGATGGGCCACGACCACGGCTTTGGCCGAAACCGCGGAGGCAACGCCAACACGATTCGCGCACTCGGGCGCGTGCGCGGCTTTGGCGTCGATGTGGTTCCACCAGTCACCGTAGCCGGGGGTCAGCCGATTTCTTCAACGGCGATCAGGCGAGCAATTGCCGGCGGCGACCTGGAGCGCGCGCGAACTGCGTTGGGTCGCGCTTACTCCGTCGGCGGGCGCGTCACCCATGGAAGCAAGCGCGGAAGACTCCTGGGGTTCCCAACAATCAACATTCCACTTCCACCGCCTCGGAAACTACTTCCGCCGCAAGGGGTTTACGCCGTGCGCGTCCAAACGCCGAAGGGCCCGTTCGACGGAATGCTGAACCTGGGATCTCGGCCGACCTTCGGAGAGACAAACGTTTTGATGGAGGTGAACCTCTTTGGTTCTCCAGGAGACTTGTACGACGCCCGGGTCCGGCTGGACTTCGTCCATCGGTTGCGCGACACCATCCGCTTCGCCGGTCCAGACGAACTGGTACGACAGCTTCGGAAGGACGCCACCGAGGCACAGATCGTACTGGCCGCGAATACTTGAACCTGGCCCTCGTTCCGTTGACTCGTCACCAGCCGAGTTCTAACGTTCATAGCTTCCCGGGAACACATCTTCTTATGGTTGTCGCATGTCGAACCTGAAGTATCGCATTGGGCTGATTGTGGCGCTCGCAGTTGCGTCGCTCTGGGCGCTGTTCCCACGAACGACTGTCGAACGAACCACAACGGGCGGCGTCGTTACCTATGACACTGTACGACGTGTGCCACTCAAGCGCGGCCTGGACCTCCAGGGCGGCATGCACGTGGCGCTCGAAATCGACGAGTCGAAGCAGGCGGTCGTGAACAAGAGCGATGCCCTGGATCGGGCGCTCAAGGTCGTGCGGACACGGATCGATCAGTTCGGCGTGTCGGAGCCAGTCATACAGAAGGTTGGGAACGATCGGATCATTGTTGAGCTTCCCGGAGTCGATGACCCCGATCGTGCAGAGAAAGTGTTGAAGCAGTCCGCATTCCTGCAGTTCATGCTGACGGATAAGACCCAGGCATTGGAAAAGGCTCTTCCGCGCCTCGATCAGGCGATCAAGGAGGCTGGCGGGGAGGCGGTGAGCGGTACTGCTACAGCGACCGGTTCGCAGGCGCAGATCGCCGGGCTGCTCGGCCAGGATACCGCGGCCAAGGCGCCCACGGACAGCGCGAAAAAGGACAGCACGACGATACCGGGGTTGAATGCCAGCGCTGGTCCGCTCTCCCGGATCGTCCAGCAGGGTCAGATTCCTGGCGAGTACTTCGTTGCCGAGTCCGACTATCAGAAGGCCGATCACTGGTTTTCGCTGCCGCAGGTGCAGGCTGCGTTGCCGCCCGGCAAGGTCATCAAGTGGGGAAGCGATACGCTCTCGCTGGGAGACCGGCCCTATCGGCCGTTCTATGTGCTGGATGCACGTCCAATCATCACGGGCGAGTATCTGCAGGATGCGAAGCCCAACAACAACCCCATCGAGGGGACCGTCGTGGAGTTCACGTTGAACAACGAGGGCGGCAGGCGCTTCCGCACGGAGACGGCGAAACACATCAATGACTACATGCCGATCGTGCTGGATGACAAGGTGATGGGCCGGCCACCGGTGATACAGGGTGCGATCGGAACGCGCGGGCAGATCACCATGGGACGGCGCGATTTGCAGGAGGCACAGGATCTGGCGCTCGTGCTCCGCGCTGGTTCGCTCCCTGTCCCTCTCAAAATTGCCGAGGTCCGCCGGATCGGTGCCTCGCTCGGTGAGGACTCGATCAACAAGGGACGCTTGGCAATGATCGTGGCGGTCACGGCGGTAGTTGTGATCATGATCGGATACTACCGGTTCTCCGGTGTGCTCTCCGTAGCGGCCCTGTCGCTCTACATCCTGTACACACTGGCCGTGCTGGCGGGATTCGGGGCGGTGGTAACGCTCCCCGGACTGGCGGGGTTGGTGCTGTCGGTCGGTATCGCGGTGGATGCGAACGTCCTGATCTTCGAACGGATTCGTGAGGAACTGGATCGCGGCAAGACCGTGCGAACGGCAATCGACGAGGGTTTCAAGCACGCGCTGACTGCCATCGTAGACACCAGCCTGACGACGATCCTGACTGGCGCCGTTCTCTATCAGTACGGGACTGGGCCGGTCCGAGGCTTCGCGGTCACGCTGATTGCGGGTATCGTCGCTTCGCTCTTCACCTCCATCTTCGTCGTGCGCACGTTCTACCTTCTTTGGTTGAACCGGGCGCGCAGCGTCCAGACGCTGAGCATCTGATGATCCGGATCTTCCACAATACCAGCTTCGATTTCATCAAGTGGTGGCGCCATGCCGCGATCATTACCATCGCCTTCATGGTACTCGGGCTTGCATCGTACCTGATCAAGGGACCGGTCAACTACAGCATCGAGTTCACGGGCGGGACGCTCATGCAGGTCCAGTTCACTACGCCCCCGAATGTGGCCGACCTCCGCAGCACCCTGGACGCGGCGGGAATCCATGGCGCCGAGATCCAGGAGTTCGGTACCAGCCGGGACTTCACCATCCGCGCCCAGGATCAGGCGCAGATCGAGCGACAGGCCTCTGCCGCCGAAGGCGTTTCGCAGGTGATCGAGTCGACGCTGCGGACGAAGTACGCCGACGGCTTCAAGATCATCAGAGTTGAGGCTGTCGGACCGAAAGTCGGTAGCGAACTCCGGCGTGGCGCGGCGATCGCCATGCTCCTTGCGTCGATGGTAACGCTGATATACCTGGCATTCCGGTTCGAATGGCGTTTTGGCGTGGCGGCAGTCCTGTCCACCGCGCACGACGTCCTTGTGACGCTGGCATTCATCAAGATCGCGCACATCGAAGTGTCGCTCGTGGTAGTTGGTGGTATCCTGACGCTGCTTGGCTATTCGGGGAACGATACGATCATCATCTTCGATCGCGTTCGCGAGAATCTGAAGAAAGCGCGCAAGGAACCCTTGTACGACCTGCTGAACCGATCGGTCAACGAGACGTTACCCCGGTCCATACTGACGCACACGACCACGCTTGCCGCGACGCTGGCGCTGTTGGTGTTCGCCGGAGAGGTGTTGAGGCCGTTCGCGTGGGTCATGACTTTCGGCATCTTCGTGGCCACGTTCTCGTCGATATACGTAGCGTCGCCGTTGCTGCTGTACATCGAGCAACGCTTTCCGCGCTCGGATGTGGGGAAAGCGCAGCTCGTGAGCGCGTCGGCACGCGCGAAGCCGGCGGCGGAAGTTGAGATGGAGTCGCCCGCGGGAAGGAAGTCTCCCGTTCGAGCGCCCAAGGCCACGTCGAAGGCCTGACAGTCCTGCCGCGGCGGCCCGTGGCGGTTTTCGTCATCGCATGCAAGGCACTGTCGACAGCCACGCGCACCTTGCCGATCCGGCATTCGACGTCGATTGCGACCCGGTGATTGCCCGCGCACGCGATGCCGGTGTGCGTGCGGTCATCTCGATCGGAGAATCACTGGCGGCTGCGACCAGGGCGCGTGAGATTGCCGTGCGGCATCCAGGATTCGTGTACTTCACCGCTGGAATCCATCCGCATGACGCTGCAGGGTTCGATGCCGCACGCGATGTGGAGGGCATTCAGGTGGAAGTGGAGCGTGGCGCGATCGCCATCGGCGAGTGCGGGCTCGACTACCATTATGACCACTCCCCGCGGGATTGCCAGCGCGACGCATTCGGGGCACAGCTGCGACTGGCGCAACAGCTGTCCCGTCCGGTAGTCGTGCATTCGCGGGCGGCCGCCGAAGACACGGCTGCGATGGTGCGTGAAGCAGGACAATCCGGTGTCGTGGGCGTCATGCACTGCTTTGGCGGTCCACCGGAACTCGCTCATGCGGCGCTCGATGCCGGGTGGTATCTCTCATTCGCCGGAATCATCACTTTCAGGAAATGGCAGGACGAGGGACTGCTCCGAGCCGTGCCCGAAGATCGTCTGATGGTCGAAACGGATGCTCCATACCTCGCTCCGGTTCCGCACCGTGGCAAGCGGAACGAACCGGCGCTTGTTTTGTTGACGCTCGCCAGGATGGCCGAAATTCGGCAGGCCGACGCGGCTGCACTCGGAAGTGTGTGCGCAAGGAATGCCGCGCGTCTTTTCGGCCTAGCGATATCCGGGGTGGTGGCGTAGTATCCCGCGCGCTTTCAGGTCGCGACGTGTTCCAGCAAGTTGAGCGATCGCGACTCCAACCTTGACTCGTCTCATTCCGTGACTGTCCCCACTGACATCGAGATCGCCCAGGGCGCGAAGCTCCGCCCGATTGTCGACGTGGCCGCCGAGTTGGATCTGACGGCCGATGACCTTGATTTCTACGGGAAGTACAAGGCAAAGATTCCCATCGAGATCACGGCTCGGCCGCCGCGCGGTCGTCTGGTCCTGGTCACTGCCATAAACCCGACTGTGGCCGGCGAAGGGAAGACAACGGCCTCGGTCGGCCTGGCACAGGCGCTCCGTCGATTGGGAACTCGAACCGCGCTCTGCATTCGCGAACCGTCACTGGGACCGGTCTTCGGCGTCAAAGGCGGTGCGGCTGGCGGAGGCTACTCGCAGGTCCTCCCGATGGAGGATATTAACCTGCATTTCACCGGGGACTTCCACGCGATCTCGACCTCGCATGCCCTGTTGAGCGCGATGCTCGATAATCACCTCCAGCAGGGCAACGTTCTCGGGATCGACCCGCGACGCATCACCTGGCCGCGCACGATCGATATGAACGATCGCGCGCTGCGGAAGATCGTCATCGGGCTCGGCGGTCCAGCGGAAGGAGTCGTGCGCGAGGAGCGGTTCGTTATCATACCTGCCAGCGAAGTCATGGCGATCGTCGCGCTCTCGTCGTCTCGGCAGGATCTCGAGGAACGGCTGTCGCGAATCATCGTCGGTGCGACGGCTGGCGCTTCGCGGAAGCCTGTACGCGCTGGCGACTTGCAGGCGGCCGGCGCCATGGCGCTGCTGCTCAAGGACGCCATCCGGCCGAATCTGGTGCAGACGCTAGAAGGTGGGCCTGCCTTCGTGCACGCGGGACCGTTTGGCAATATTGCCCACGGCTGCAACTCGGTGCTTGCCACCAAGGCCGGGCTCGCGCTGGCAGACGTGGTCGTCACCGAGGCGGGCTTCGGGTCCGATCTCGGTGCCGAGAAGTTCTTCGACATCAAGTGCCGGATGGCGGGCCTGCGACCGGAGGCGGCCGTTCTGGTCGCGACAGTTCGTGCTCTGAAGCTGAATGGCGGCGCAGACCGGAAATCGCTGGTCACCGAGAACATCGCGGCGCTGACGAAAGGACTGGTAAACCTCGAACACCATATCGAGAACGTCAAACAGTTCGGCGTTCCGGTCGTTGTCGCTATCAACCGCTTCACCAGCGACACAGACGCCGAGTTGCAGCTGGTGAACGATACCGCGCGCAAGCTGGGAGTACGTGTCGCGCTTGCCGACGTATGGGCGAAAGGCGGCGCGGGCGGTGAAGAACTCGCCCGCGAAGTCCTCGCCATGCTGGCCGCTGGCGGCTCGAACTATGCCCCGATCTACGATACGGCGCTCCCGATTCGCGAAAAGGTGGCGACGATCGCTCGTAGAGTGTACGGCGCTGACGGCGCGGATTTCTCACCAAAGGCAGAGCGCAGCATTGACTACATGGAATCCGTCGGACTCGGCAATACGCCGGTCTGCATGGCTAAGACCCAGTATTCGCTGACGGACGATGCCACGCGGTTCGGGCGACCGTCGGGGTTTCGTATAACGGTCAATGAAGTGTATCCGTCCGCGGGAGCGGGGTTCGTTGTGGCGCAATGTGGTGACATCATGACCATGCCCGGATTGCCGAAGGAGCCGGCTGCCGCGCGCATGGCGGTGCGCCCTGACGGCTCGATCGTCGGGCTCTCCTGACGTCAGCTACCGAATACGCACACTGGAACACAGGAGTCACTCGTGTCCGTCCAAAGCATTCAGACCGACAGGGCACCAGCCGCAATCGGACCGTACTCGCAGGGCATCCTTGCGAACGGTTTCCTTTTCACAGCTGGACAGATCGCGATCGATCCAGGTACGGGTCAAGTTGTTCAGGGCGACGTCGTTGCGCAGACGGAGCGCGTGCTGGCGAACCTGCAGGCGGTCATCGAGGGCGCCGGTGCGACGTGGTCTGACGTCGTCAAGACAACCGTTTATCTCCACGACCTTGCCGACTTCCCGAGGGTCAACGAGACCTATGCCAAAGCGTTAGGCACGGCCCGTCCGGCGCGTTCTACCGTTCAGGTGAGCGCCTTGCCGCGCGGCGTTCTGGTGGAAATCGACGCAATTGTGAAGGTCGGCTGAACGGTTTCGACGCGCCGCTGTCACCGCACCGTTATCTTGGACATGGCACACGATGCTCCAGTGTGCCAAGCGACTTCGTCGCAATGACGTGCTACTCCTGAGTCTGCCATGGCGCATTCCCGCGATCAGCTCTTTCGCCTGACCGAATTCGCGCGCTGCGCCGGTTGAGCAGCCAAGATGGGTCCGGGTGACCTCCACAAAGCGCTCGCCCCGCTCGCACGACCAACCGCCCCAGGCCTCCTCATCGGTCATGAAACCTTCGACGATGCGGGGATATTTCTGCTGGCGGACGATATCGCGCTTGTCCAGACGGTCGACTTCTTCGCACCGATCGTCGACGATCCCTTCGTATTCGGACAGATCGCCGCCGCCAACGCGCTTTCGGATGTTTACGCGATGGGAGGGACGCCACTCACCGCACTTTGCATCGCAGGATTTCCTCTCGGCAAGCTCCCGATAGAGATTCTGAGCGAGATACTGCGTGGCGCCCAGGACAAGGTGCACGAGGCCGGAGCGTCGATCGTCGGCGGGCATACGGTGCTTGACGACGAAGTGAAGTTCGGCCTTGCCGTCACGGGACGTGTCCATCCAGGCGCGATACTCGCGAATACGAATGCGGCGCCCGGAATGCAGATCGTCCTGACGAAACCGATCGGCACCGGTATCATGACCACCGCTGCCAAGCGCAACGCTGTGGATTCCAGTCAGCTGCAACCGGTTATCGATGCCATGCGGTCGCTTAACGACGTGGCGGCGCGTGCCGCCCTCCTGACGGGCGTGCGCTGCGCCACCGACGTAACCGGGTTCGGGCTGCTTGGCCATGCCGTGCACATCGCCCGCGCCAGTAACGTCACGCTTCGCATTTCGCGTTCCCGGGTTCCGCTCTTCCGTGGTACTCGAGAGGCACTTGAGGCTGGAATGCAGCCGGCCGGCGTGGAGCGGAACGCCCGGTACCTCCAACCTGACGTGGATTGGGGTGACGCGACGGAACACGATCGGAACCTTCTCGTCGACCCGCAGACATCCGGTGGCCTCCTCGTCGCCGTGCCTTCGGATCGCCTCGACGACTATCTTTCGCGCGTCCCGGGCGCAACCCTGATTGGTGAGGCGGTCGCGCGCGAGTCGTCTGCAATTGTCGTCGTAGCCTGAAACAGAGGGGACGGATGGGGCCTGGTGGCTTCCGTCGTCTTCAAAACGACTGTGACCTGACTACGTCGGGTTGGGTGGGTTCGATTCCCACACGTTCCCGCCACGACCAGCTTTCCTTTCAACGAGCCAATGATCGGTCGTACTGCTCTGAGTCGCCACGCCGTGGCGGTGGTCGTCGCCACTGGCGTCCTGCTGCCGACCACGCTCGCCTCGCAGCAGGCAGACAGTATCGCTGCCGGTCCTCGCCGTATCCCACAGGCCACAGCCCAACAGAGCCGCCTGGTCGCGCGCGACTCGACGAAACCACCCATCTCGCCCGGCCGCGCGTTTCTGTACTCGTTGGCGCTGCCAGGCCTCGGCCAATCGCGCCTGCAACGCGCCGGCGCTGGAGCCTTCTATTTCTTCTTCGAAGGCCTATCGACTGCCATGGCCACGAAGGCGATTTATGACCTTCGTATTGCCAGGGAACACCGGCACGATGCGATAGCTGCCGCGTACACGACCAACGCCAACGGTGAACCTGTCGTCTCGGACACGCTCCGGAATCGCTATGCCGGGAGTCGACTGAAGGCCCGACGCACTCACGTGGAAGACTGGGTTGCGCTGCTCATCTTCAACCATCTCTTCTCGGGCGCGGACGCCTACGTATCGGCGCAGTTGTGGGATCTTCCGATTCAGCTGGGGTTGCGCGCCGCCCCGGCGGTAGGACTGATTGGCGTTCTTTCGCGCTACTGAGTACGGGAGAGGGCTGCGAGCGGCGTGGCTGTCACCTCGCCAGTCCAGCGATTGAGTTCCACGCGCTCGCTCGTTATGCGCACATGGGTCGAGTCGCCAAGCCACGTGCCGGCGTTGGCGTATACCTGACCTGTCGGCGTACGCTCCAGCGCAGAAACATGCGAGTGGCCAAGAACCAGCAGGTCCAGAGCAGGATCCGCTGCCAGGTCGCGATACGCAACTCGACGAAGACCCTCGCCGTCGTCCTTTGCCTTGTAGGTCCGACTGGCGTGCGAACTCCCCAACGCGATCCGCGCGCCTACGTCCGGATGCAGCCAACGAAACGCCCGCATTGCGAAAGGATTGCGCAATACCGAGCGCAGGGCGCGGTAGCGCCTGTCCTCGACTTCGCGGAGCCCATCCCCATGGTCGACACGTGCCATCCAGCCCGCGATAGAACCACGCCATCCATCCATGCGGTAGTCGATTCCGGCGTCCTTGCGGATGATGTCACCGCCCCAGCAATCGTGGTTACCGGCGATCCAAACCACGGGGATGCCTGCATCGGCATACTCCGCGAGCGCGGCTAGCACCCGAAAGCCAGCCCGGGGAAGGACGAAGCGCCATTCGAACCAGAAGTCGAACAAGTCGCCGTTGACGACTAGTGAGCCTGCGTCGCGTCGGGCGACCCGTAGGAACGCGAGCAGCGACCGCTCCGTGTCCGGCGGCGCGACGCCAAGATGAGCATCCGAAATCACGTAGCACGGGCCAGGGAGCACGGGCACAGTTTACTTGAGGTCCAACGTCTTTACAAATCGCTTGGGAGCACGCATCTTCGCCCGAAATGCTACGCTCATAGGAGTTCGGATGCCACAGAATGCACTCGGCCTCGTCGAAACGAAGGGTCTGGTCGGCGCCATCGAGGCGGCAGATGCGATGGTCAAGGCGGCGAATGTCCGATTGGTAGGTAAGGAGAAGGTGGGTGGCGGTTACGTCACGGTCATGGTCCGTGGAGACGTTGGTGCCGTCAAGGCCGCAACCGATGCCGGCGCAGCAGCCGCCGAGCGGGTCGGCGAACTCGTCTCCGTACACGTGATCCCGCGGCCGCACGCTGAACTCGAGGCGCTGTTGCCGCAGGGGCCAGCGGGTGACAACGGCTGATCGCGATTGGTCCGACAGTGCGCTCGGACTGGTCGAAACGCGTGGGTTGGTAGGAGCACTCGAGGCCGCCGATGCGGCCCTGAAAGCGGCCGACGTGCGCCTCCTCGGAAGTGAACGAGCCGACGCGGGCCTCGTGACGGTCAAGTTCGTTGGCGATGTGGCTTCAGTGAAGGCGGCGGTCGACGCAGGCGCCGCCGCGGCCGAACGAGTGGGGCAACTGATATCGGTGCACGTGATCCCACGTCCGAGTCCCGGGATCGGCCTCGCAGTCATGGACGAAACACCGGCGCTCCGTGCACCAGGCTCGCTCCATTCGCTCGGCATCGACCTGGCGGCTCTCGAGCACGACAAGGTCGTCGACCTGCGTGCCCTGGCCCGCCGCATCCCGAACTTCCCGATCAAGGGACGCGACGTGGCGCGAGCCGGTCGAGATGACCTCCTCGCCGCTTTTCGCTCGCTGAGCGGCTGATACCGCAGGCACTGTGGACGCCGATCTCCGCAGCGTTCAGGAGGCTCGCGACCTCGTATCTCGGGCGGCCGCGGCACAGCGCGAGTTCGCCACGGCAAGCCAGGAACAGGTGGACTCTATCGTCACGGCCATGGCGCGAGCGGCGTCCGGCGCTGCCGAAGTACTGGCTCGCTTGGCCGTCGACGAAACGCGGATGGGGGTGTACGAGCACAAGATCGTGAAGAATCGCTTCGCGTCAGACGTACTCCTCGAATATGTACTGCCGATTCGCACCGTCGGTGTGCTGCGCGAGGACGCGGCGCGGCAGGTGCGCGAGCTGGCGGTACCGATGGGGGTCGTCGGTGCGATCATACCGACGACGAACCCCACTTCGACGGCCATCTACAAGGCGATCATCGCGCTCAAAGCCCGGAATGCCATTGTGATGTCGCCGCATCCGCGAGCGACCGGATGTACTGTTGCAGCTGCCGAGGTTCTCGAACGTGCCGCGCAACGGGCTGGCGCCCCTCCCGGCCTGGTCAATGCCATGACATTGCCCTCGCTCGAAGGCACTGCCGCGCTGATGCGACACCGCGAAACCGCGGTAATCCTTGCCACAGGCGGTTCCGATATGGTGCGAGCCGTCTACACCTCGGGGAAGCCAGCCTACGGCGTCGGTCCGGGGAACGTGCCCGCCATCATCGAACGGACTGCGATCGTCGACAAGGCAGTTGCCGACGTCGTCGACGGGAAGACCTTCGATGCTGGCGTACTCTGCTCGTCCGAGAACGCTGTCATCGTCGATGCGCCAATCGAACGCGCGGTTCGCAGCGCCTTCCTGCGCGAACGAGGGCACTTCTGCACGCCCGCAGAGAAGCAGGCGCTCGAGCGATATATGATTCCAGCGTCGGGAAAGGGGATTAACCCGGACGCGGTGGGCCAGCAACCGGGAACGATCGCGCGGCGTGCAGGCTTCGCTGTCGAACCGGGTGTGAAGCTCCTCCTGGTGGAGCTGACGAAAGTCGGACCCTCAGATCCGCTGAGCCGCGAGAAGCTCTGCCCTGTCCTGGGGTACTACGTCGCCGATGGTTGGGAAGCGTGCTGCGAATGCGCAATCGATCTCCTGCGATACGGTGGTGCGGGCCACTCGTTAGGGCTGCATTCCCGCGACCCGCTGGTCATCGAGCGCTTCTTCCAGGAAAAGCCTGCGTTCCGAATCGTCGTCAACTCCAACACCGCGATCGGCGCGGTTGGCTACACCACCGGGTTCGCTCCCGCCATGACCCTCGGCCCCGGATCCTGGGGTGGCAGCATCACGTCGGACAACATCACGCCGCTTCACCTCATCAACATCAAGCGAATTGGGGGGGAGATCCGCCCTTACCGTGATCCCCTGCGCGACGCGCCCGCCCTGCCACCGGCTGTGTCGCCAGCGACCAACGCTCCAGTCGCGGACTCCGCGATTCGACAAATCGTGTCGGACTTCCTCGCCAGCGTGCACTCCCAGCCGCCCGATCGATGACGAACGACGAACTCGAACGCCTCGCGTCGCTTATCGCTGCGGCCATCGCACAAGGAGGAGCGCGCACGGACCCCGGCTTGCGGAAGACGTGGCTCCCGGCCCCAATACGTCCATCGCCGCCGGAGCGGACAGCCGATCTCCCGCCGTGGACAGGCGCCGCACAGCCGCTTGGCGACGTGGCTCCGATTCGAACGCCCATCGAGTCCCCACATCGTCCTTCGACCACCGATCTGACACGGGCCACCAGGGCTGCAGCTGCCGGACGGGGCACTCCAGTGCTTGCGAGCCCGACGATCTCAGAGGCCCCTACCGATACCGTTCCATCGAGCCGCGGCGCGGCTGCCAGGCGCAAACGGACGCTTCCGGTGAAGGTCCCAGTGGCCGTTTCTCGACGCCATGTCCACTTGTCTGGCGAACACATCAAGGTGCTCTTCGGGACTGATCTCACGGTACAGCGGACGATCAAGCAGCCGGGCCAGTTTGCGGCGAACGAGGTGGTGGAAGTTGTTGGCCCCAAGGGTCGCATCGAAGGGCTCCGCGTTGTAGGCCCGGCTCGTGGCGAAACCCAACTCGAGATCGCCCGCAGCGATTCCTCCATCCTGGGTATCGAGCCACCCGTCTCCGCCAGTGGCAACCTCGGCGAGTCAGTGGGCCGGGTGTCGCTCGTCGGGCCATACGGTCGCGTCGACCTCCGGCGCGGCGCGATCGTCGCCGCCCGTCATCTCCACCTCTCTCCCGAGGATGCCAGGCGCTGGGGATTCAGTGACGGCGACGTAGTGGACGTAAGTTGCGGGGTCGGTGCTCGCACGACCGCCTTCGCGCAAGTGCTGGTCCGCTGCGGGCCAACGCATGCGACGGAGTTGCACCTCGATGTCGATGAAGCGAACGCGGCAGACGTCCGATCTGGCGATACCGCGTACGTCGTCGCTTGGCGCGAGGGGGCAAGAGGGGGGCGGCGCCGCGTGCTGATCACCGAACGCGACGTGCTGGCGATCGCCCGCGCCAAGGGCTCAATTCCTGAAGGAGCGCTTCTCACCCCGAGCGCACGCGATCGCGCGTTTGCTTTACGGCTCCTCACATGACGCGGGATCACGACGGATTCGACATCGAATTCCGTGTCCGCTACGGAGAGACCGACCAGATGGGCGTCGTGTACCACGCTGAGTATCTGGTCTGGTGCGAGATGGGGCGCACGGAGTTCATCCGAGCGGCGGGTTTGCCGTACGCGGAGATGGAGCGGCGAGGGACTGCGCTTGCCGTCGCCGACGCCTCTTTGCGATATCACGCGCCAGCGCGATACGACGACCGGATCCGGGTCCGGACCACTCTGCGCGCCGTGGGATCGCGCGCCATTACTTTCGACTATGCGATCTTTAACGCCGAGACGGGCGTCAGACTCGTTACTGCGCGTACGATGCTCGTCGCCATCGACTCGCAGGGTCGGGCGTCAGTCATCCCGGCGGATATTCGCCTCATGCTTGAGGGCGGCCAGCCACCGGCTCGTTAGGACTGCGATGGCGTTCGGATTGTCTGCCTGCGCTTCAATCCGGATCGCCCCACCGCTTGGCGGCGTTCGCTCCGCGGTTGCGCTGCCGGCGACGAGGCTGCCGGATCGACATCGGCGGACGGTGTTCACCTGGGAGTACCGGGAGAAGATCTTCAGTGCTCGTGGGGAAGGTGTGGCGAGGATTGCGCCACCGGACAGCGTCCGCCTGGACTTTTTTCTCCAGAATGGCGCGGCGGGCGGTGCGGTGATCATGATCGGCGATTCGCTGTTTGCACCTGCACAGGACGAGGCCACGCGCTACCTTCCTCCCGTTACGCTCCTCTGGGCCTCGTTGGGCCGCCTTACCGCGACGGCACCGGATACCGTAGTTGCGATCGACGGCGATACCCTGCGTGCCGACATCGGAGAGCATCCACGGTGGCGGGTGGCGTTCAGGGATGGGTGGCTGGCTCGGGTGGAGCATGTCGAGGACGGTCGGGTCACAGAGTACGCCGTGCGCCGCGATTCGCTTCATGTGGAGTATCATCATGCCAGGCCAGCACGAACGCTGCGCCTTGCCATCATCCGTCACCTGGAGGAATCGGCCTTCGATGCGACGATTTGGCGCCGCTAGCCTGGTTCTCGTTCTGTCCGGGTGCCTGTACAGTCTCTCGTCTGGCGGGGGCCTTCCGTCCCACATCAAGAGCGTCGCCGTCATTCCGTTCGAGAACGAAACGACCAGTTCCGAGCTGACGAACGAGTTGCAGCAGATTCTGCGGAAAGAACTCGAGTCGCGTCTGGGCTTGCGAGAGGCGACCGAGTCGCGAGCAAGCGCGATCGTGAAGGGCACAATTACCAAATTCGAGGCCGACGTCCCAATCGGCTTCAGCGCTGATCCTGCGAAGGCAACCACGGCCAGACGCAAGCTGCAGATCTCTGTGGACGTCGAGATCCTCGACCAGTCGACCGGCCGCATCTTGTACCAGCGGAAGGGCCTTCAGGCAGAGGGCGAGTACCCCGATCGTGGCGAAGAGGGCGCTCGAAAACAGGCGCTGCAGAAGATCGTGAGCGACATCATCGAGGGAGCGCAGTCCCAGTGGTGAGGGTGCGACTAGGGGCCGGGAAGCTCGGCTGTCTTGTCTCTATCCTCGTGGCGGTCGCTATTGCGTACTTCGCGGCTGATGTCGGCGAGGTCTACATGCGATACTACCGTTATCGGGATGCCATGGCGCAGGATGCACGTTTCTTCGAGCGCTCCGATGACGAGAGCATTCGCCGCCGTCTGATCGCCTTCGCCGATTCGCTGGACCTTCCGTCTGAAGCAACGCGGCTGGAAATCGATCGAACCGGTGGCGGGATCGTG
>JABAQJ010000001.1 GCA_019186945.1 Gemmatimonadaceae bacterium | reverse complement strand
CGCAACTTGGCCATCGGTCGCTCCACAGCGCGTGTCGCTGCAGAGGGGGCGCCTTCCCGGCCGCCCCGTCAAGCCCGTGCGGGAATTTGCGTGTTCACGACTGCGGGAATTTGGGTGTTCATCTACAATCCGTGCCGTAGGCGCGAGCCGACGTCACGCGCCCGGTAACACGAATGGGCCACCTCCTTCGTATCCAAGCTCCTGTCCTGTCACGGACGTAGAGGCGGGTGAAGCCGGTCCTCGGGGACTGCGCACGTGTCAGAGGTGAGTGCTCGTTTGCGGCGCGGGCCGATCGCCGGACCATCACTACCGACTGGGCCACCAGTCGCGGGGACAGCCATGCGTCTCGACGTTAGGCGTTCAGAGGCAATTGCAAGCGATACCGCACGGTACTGGCAGGCCGCATTCCGCTGCGCGAACGCGGCCGTCCACTGGTTGGTGCGGCGGCGTCGAAGGTGGTACGTTTCGCGGAGAAGCGCAGCGCCTTCACAGCGGAAACACTCTCATGAACAAAGTGACGCCTTTCCTCATGTTCAATGACCAGCTCGAGGCGGCGATCGAGTTCTACACGGCGACGTTTCCGGACTCCGA
The DNA here is from genome assembly GCA_019186945.1 of Gemmatimonadaceae bacterium. GTDB lineage: Bacteria > Gemmatimonadota > Gemmatimonadetes > Gemmatimonadales > Gemmatimonadaceae > JABAQJ01. Next base: position 346,690 of record JABAQJ010000001.1, on the reverse strand, counting down.
AGTGCGCACCATCGCCCGTTCGGGCAAGGACGGGCCTATCAGTTCCGCCGAGTTCGTCGTTGGCGGTCAGCTCTTCATGGGCTACAACGGAGGTCCATACTTCACCTTCTCGGAGGGTGTTTCGCTCTACGTGGACTGCGCGGATCAGGATGAAGTAGATGAATACTGGGACAAGCTCGTGAAGGCAGGAGCGAAACCCATGCGATGCGGCTGGATCAAGGATCCTTTCGGTCTCGTCTGGCAAGTCGTCCCGAGGCGATTCACCGAGTTGATCCGTGACAGCGACTCCAGAAAGGTGAAAGCGGTGATGGAAGCCATGATGACCATGGTCAAGCTTGACGTGGCCGAGCTCGAGAGGGCCAGCAACGCGGCGTAGTCGCACTCGCCCGGTCAGAGGCCCGTGATTTCCATGAACGCCGCCAACGCAGGTGTTGGCCATCGCGCGAACGATGCAGAACCGGGCGCTCAAGCGGTCAGGAGTCGGCAGGGCCAAAAGCAGCCATACGCGCCCTTGGGCTCATCCGAAGTCGGCCACGTGCCACAACAGGGCCTTCTTGCCACGGGAGACACCAGCAATGACGGATTTCCGTGAGGACAGCCACACCAGAACCACTCTGGACACGGTGGACCGTTTCAACGGCGCCTTCAATCAACACGACGTCGATGCGATCATGGCACTGATGACCGACGATTGCGTGTTCGAGAGCACCCGGCCCGCGCCAGACGGTGAGCGGCTGGAGGGTCAGGTAGCGGTCAAGGCATATTGGACGGCGTTCTTCCAGCGATCGCCACAAGCGCGGTTCGACGTCGAGAAGGTCTTTGCGAACGGCAACCGCTGCGTCGTGCAGTGGGTGTATCATTGGGTGCGTGAGGGTAAGGCAGGACACGTCCGTGGCGTCGATCTGTTTCGCGTCGCGGGCGGACGTATCGCCGAGAAGCTCTCCTATGTGAAGGGCTGAAAGCGGGCGGGGCAGCTTACGCTGGTGCGTTAGGCGATCATGTGAGACGAGGGAGCAATAGCATGAACATTGGCGTTCTGGGCACAGGAGATGTGGGCAAGGTACTGGCAGCGGGTTTCAGGGCTGCCGGTCATGACGTCACGATCGGCACCCGCGATCCCGCATCCGGAAAACTGGCTGACTGGCTGGCGCGAGCCGGAAGGGATGTGCAGGTGGGCACTTTCCGTCAGGCCGCCGAGTTCGGCGAGGTCGTCGTGTTCTCTATTGGCTGGGCTCACGCAAGAGCGGTGATTGACCTGGCGAACCCGGCCAGCTTCAGGGGCAAGGTGGTTCTCGATACCAGCAATCCGCTGGCGTTGGAGCAGCCGGGGCGGCCGCCGGTTCTGGCGCTGGGGCATCTCGATTCGGCCGGCGAACAGGTACAACGCTGGCTGCCGGAAGCGCAGGTAGTGAAGTGGTTCAACATCGTTGGCACCTCGCATATGGTGAAGCCGGACTTCGGCGGCGACAAACCGGATATGTTCATTTGCGGCAACGATGCCACGGCCAAGGCCACGGCCAGTGAGCTCACGCAGCAACTGGGATGGCCGCCCGCGATCGACTTGGGTGACATCGGGAAGTCGCGCTATCTCGAACCGCTGGCGATGGTCTGGGTCACGCACCTTTTCAACGCCGGGTTCAATCCCAACCACGCCTTCAAGCTGCTCCGGAAGTGAGTTTGCGCCCACACGAACAGCCGGAGGCGCGAGTAACTCATTATCCGACGACATGGAGCAACGTCGTTAGGTACTCCGTGCGTCTTGTCTCGCGTTTCATGACTGCTGTCAGGTGGCTTCTTAGCTGCGCCGGCTTCGCGTTGGTCGGTGTACCACGGAAGCCCACTCCCGCGCGCCGGCGACGAACAGGATCTGCCGAATCCAACGTGCGGATCGGCGTTTCCAGGGCGGACTACGCTGCCGGAGTGTGACGGTCCATTCTGCTGCTGCCGTTTGCGCTGCCAGTGGCGGCGGCAGCATTGCTACGCCTCAGGATCCTCCACATCCTCGTTCATGACGCAGAATATGGGCAAGAACAGACTCGAGGCGTTCAGCGATGGGGTGATCGCGATCATCATCACGATCATGGTGCTCGAGATGAAGGTACCGCACGACGACAGCCTCGAAGCGATCGCACAGCTCGTTCCCGTATTCATGAGCTACGTGCTCAGCTTCCTGTATGTCGCCATCTACTGGAACAATCATCATCACATGCTCCACACGTGCGCCCGAGTGACCGGGGGCATTCTGTGGGCGAACCTGCACCTGCTCTTCTGGCTGTCCCTGTTTCCTTTCGTCACCGGCTGGATGGGCGAGAATCACTTCGCGGCCCTGCCGTCCGCGCTATACGGTGGCGTACTCCTCGCAGCGGCCATCGCATACTGGATCCTTCAGCAGACGATCATTCGCGATCAAGGTACTGAGTCACCGCTCAAAACCGCGATCGGCAGCGACTGGAAAGGCAAGCTCTCGCCTGTCATGTATGTGCTCGGAATCCTTTCCACGTTTCTTTGGCCATCGGTGGCGCTGGCGTTCTATGCCGTGGTGGCCCTGATCTGGCTTGTGCCGGATCGGCGAATCGAACTCCGGTTCCATCACACCGGCACGTAGCTGGCGCGCCTCAGCGGACGGCATCGACCATCGCCCGGATTCCCTGCCAGTCCATCCTCCGCGCGGCGCCGTGCACGGCACGCTGCACGGCCGGTCTGAGGCACGTCCCACTCAGTACGAACGTCACCCGGATTCCGCGCACCTCGATGGGGGAACGCCTGGCGCACCACTCGTAGTAAGCTGGCGTGAGCACCCGCTGTGACGGAGGGGTCTCATCGCTTGCGAGTCGGTAGCCCGCTACCAGAGGCCCCTCGGCGAGCGCATTGTTGACCAGCGCTGGCATTCGGCGTTCCGTGGGCGTCATTGCCGCAAGAACAGCGCGCACGTCAGCGTCCGCCGTGGCGATCATGGTGCGGCGGAAGCGAAGCGCTCGCTATTCATCTCATCCTCACTCCGCAGGCGTTCCGTCACCTCGCGCTCACGGCCTCCAGTTGTCCGCGCATCATCTGCGCCTGTACCTCCCCTTGCAGCTGGCGCGCCTGCGCGATGGTCTCCTCCTGATCCCGCTTGCGCTGAGCCGCCCCTTCTCACTCCTGATACGGTGGTGTCTTGTCGAAGGTACCCGCCGCCGCCATGGCGTTGCTGACGATTCGCTGAACTGGACCTTTGGGAATGGGCATCTGGTGCTCGTCGGCGATTTCGTCGATCGCGGCGCGTCGACCACTTACGTGCTCTGGGCCATCTACAAGATCGAGCAGTCCGCGCGTCGAAGCGGTGGCCACGTGCACTACATCATCGGGAACCACGAGATCAAGAACCTCCAGGGCAACTATCAGATAGCGAACGAGAAGTACTTCCGCATCGCCGGCATCCTTGGCAAGCGCCAGGACGAACTGTTCGAAGACAACTCCGTGCTCGGTCGCTGGATGGCTCCAAGGAACTTGGTCGAGGTCATCAACGGCGTGGCGTTCGTTCACGGCGGGCTTCACCCACGCATTGCCGAGTGCGGTGTCTCTCGCGTGGAAATCAACCGGATCGTCCGCGCCGGATATCGAATCCCGTGGCACACGCTCACCACGGAGACGAGTGAATCTTTCCTGCGTTCGAGCGAGGCCGGACCGGCGTGGTACCGGGGACATTTTCAAAGACGGTCTGTCAACAGCAGACGTCGATCGCGGCCTCGGCGTCGTTGCCACCCGCGCCATTGTTGTGGGCCATCACCTGCAGGGCAAGGTCAGCGCGCAATTCGGCGGCCGGGTCTTTGCCATTGATGTCAGGCATCCGAAGGATTGTCTGACAAGCTTCCCGCTCAGACGCAGCGAAGGTTTGCTGATCAAGGAAGAGCAGTATTTCCGGTTGCTGCAGGATGGCGGTGCGCAGCCGCTCCGTCCGTAGTGACGTTCCGTTCGATTGAGCAGGAGGCGATCTTGCCCGAGGTATCGACAGCGGTTGAGTCCTTCGGGAAGTGTGGCGGTGAGATGGAGGCACGACCGCATGACGACGCTCATTCCCGCCGAGCTCAGGTCTGCAGCGCACCAGCGTCCTTGCCCTCAACCGAACGCCCAACATGCCCATGCCAGCGGAGTACCAGCGAGCGGCGGATCAGTTCGACGCGTTCCTGACGGATGTGCGCGACGCATGCGAGTTCGGCAGCCGCCATCAGGCCTTCACAACGGCGCAAGGCGTTCTTCTTGCATTCCGGCGACGACTGCCGGTTGCGGACGCGATTCGATTTGCCGGGGTTCTTCCCGCATTGCTACGGGCGCTTTTCGTTTCGGATTGGGATCCGGCAGAGCCGAGACGAGCCTTCACGACGTCCGAAGACGCTCTGCTGGAGGTGCGTGCGCTTCGCGCCCTGCACAACTTCAGCCCCGATGGGGCGATCGAGAGCGTTGCCTGGGCGCTCCGGCGTCAGGTCGACGTGGTGCAGCTGCAAGCGATGTTGTGCACGCTACCGCCCGGCGCGGCTGAGTTCTGGGCCACGGACGATGGGAGCGTGGGGCGTCGGGCGATGGAGTGGCGGGCGCTTGGTCCTCCCCGAGGAGCGGGGACCGAGGGGCGCAATCCTTGAGGCGGTCACTTCGGCCGCCGTTGCTGGGCAACGGAGAAGACCATTCCCGGAGGCTTTTCGTGAAGACAACGCCAATGCTCCGACTGCTTGCCGTGGCAGTGCTGGCCGGCAGCCCCACTCAGCTGCGGCTCAACGCTCAGACGGCTCACTTTACCAATGAGCTGCTGCCTGCCGTTCGACGCGCGGCCTCGCTCATTCCCGGCGACGCCCCGACGAGTATTCACGTCGAGCGCCTGAGCCGCGAGCGCATGCCCCTTGGCGTCGCGATCGAGACGGACGCCCGGGACACAGTGGCTGCCGACAATCTCGTGTTTCAGGTCCGGTTCCCTCGGGGATGGATTGTCGTTGATGCGGCGGACGATCGCGAGTTCGAACCAAACGTGACCTTCTGGTCTGACGAAGCCTACCGCCACATTCACGAGTTACTGCGTGATGCCCGACTCGTTGTTGTCACGCATGAACATTCCGACCACGTTGCAGGGGTTCTTCGCTCGCCCTTTCGATCGCAGGTTGAGGCACACACGCTGCTGACACGGGCTCAGGTGCAAACACTCATGAATGCACCCGACGCGCGCATCAGGATGGACTCCGCCGTCGCCGCTCGTTTCGCGGTTCTGGACTACGAGCCGTTGATGCCGATCGCTCCGGGAGTCGTCCTGATCAAGGCGCCTGGGCACACGCCGGGATCTCAACTGGTGTACGTCCGGCTGCAGTCGGGGTCGGAGCTGATCTTCGCGGGCGATGTGGCCTGGAACGCGACGGGTATAGCATTGGAGCGGCAGAAGCCTGCGGCCACACTCCAGGCGTTTGGCTTGATCGAGGACCGCGATGCGATCGCGACGGAGTTGCGCTGGCTCAAGAACGTGGCCATGCCACAGATGCCCGTCGTCGTGGCTCATGATGGGGCCCAAGTCGAAGAGCTGATCAAGCGCGGACTGATCGTCGCGGGATTCGACCTGAGGAATCGATAAGGCCGGCGGGGTTGGGCCGGCGCGTCGGTAAGGGCAGCCTGACGTGAACGATTACGAAACGCGACGAGCTGCCAGCTGGCCCCAACAGGAAACGTGGGCTGGCCGTGCGGCGCAACCCCTTGCTTGCTGCGTTGCAAGAGGCGCCGGTTCACGAAGCAGGGGCTCTTTGAACTCAGCGAGAGCGTTGAGGCACAGGCCGCTTGGACTGCGTTCGCGGGACGGATATTGTGTTGGAGTCCTTGTGGATATCAATTCCGAGGTGGACAAACTGCGTGACTGCGTAGCCGCGCTGGAGATGTGCAAAGGCTGAGGAGACGCACTGCAATGACATGGCCGAGGCCAAGCTGGTCATAGCTTCGCATCCGTTCAGCGATGAGATGGCGTGAGGAGCTTAGTACTGTCCCCGTGAGGATGGGATGACCGAATACCGAGGCCGAGAAATTCCCTGGTTGCCGGTGGTGCGCTTCCATAAAGAGGTCGTCACTCGTGCGGAGGAGGGGTTTTTCTCCCTTAACGGTCGCGATGACCAAGCCCAACGTTGGACGAGCCTTCCGAACTTCGATCCTGCCGACCTCTCAGATCCCTGGCAAATCGACGCCATTGGTTTCACGCCGTGCGTGCTCATTGACGCCATTGTCGACTGCGTGCGCCCCAGCCCGGCGAGGTGATCGCCGTCCCGGCCTGCGGTACCGGCGGCTTTCTGCTCTCGGCACACGAGTACGTGAAGAACCGCCACGACCTGCACCGCGACAAAAAGCGCTACTTGCGCTTCGAGGCGCTGCGTGGCACCGAGCTGGTGACTAACGTAGCTCGCCTCCGCGGGATGAACTTGTACCTGCACGGCATCGGCCCGGACGGTGCCGACGACCACGCACCCCCGATCCGCACCGACGAAGCGCTGCGCGACTAGCCGAGCGCCCATGTTGACGTGGTCGCCACCAACCCGCCCTTCGGCAAGAAATCCTCGATCACGATCGTGAAGGAGGGCGACACCGACCTCCAGTCGCTCACCTACAACCGGCCGGACGTCCGGACCACGACCTCGAACAAGCAGCTCAACTTCGTGCAGCACGTGAAGGCGCTGCTCAACGTCCACGGTAGCGCCGCAGTCGTCGTGCCCGACAACGTCCTCTTCGAGGGCGGCGCAGATCGAGGATGTGCTCGGCGACCTGGAGCAGCGGGCTGGCGACGCGGCGATCGGCTCGCAGTAGTAGCCCGGCGACACGTCAGGCCTGAGCGCAGCCCGCGACCTGGCGCTGGCGAAGGCCAGGTGTAGACTCGCTGTACGCCCCAGAGTTGCATCGACCTCGCCTTCTCCAATGCCTGCGGACTGGACCCGCCACGAAGTCGAAGCCCTGGTTGCTGACTACTTCGCGATGCTCACTGCGCAGCTGACGGCGCAGGAGTACAACAAGAGCACGCACCGCCGCGCGCTCGCCCCATTGCTCAACAATCGATCTGATGGATCGATCGAGCGGAAGCACCAGAACGTCTCGGCGATTCTCATCGCGTTGGGGCACCCGCCCATCGTCGGCTACAAGCCGCTACGCAACTACCAGGGTCTGTTGGCCGAGGTTGTCGCCGATCGTCTGGCCAGCGATGCCGCTCTGCGAGTTGCGGTTCAGGCGGCGGTTGACGCGCCGGGAGTCATTCCCTCCGTCGAGGACATGCTCGCGCGCTGGGAAGCACCGCCCGAGCGACCCGATCGGGCACCCTACGGAGCGATCAGAGAACTCCCCCGTTATCTCCGGCCGATGGTGAACTACCTGGAGCAGGAGGCGCGCAACTCATCGCTTGGGCGTGCCGGCGAGGAGTTCACGCTACGGTACGAGAAAGCTCGACTGATTCATGCCGGACGGCACGCGCTGGCCGATCGGGTGGAGCACGTTTCGGAGACGCTCGATGACAGCGCTGGCTTCGACATCCACTCGTTCGACAACGATGGGCGGGACCGGCTGATCGAGGTCAAGACAACGGCCTACGGTAAACAGACGCCGTTCTTTCTCTCGCGAAACGAGTTGCGGATCTCGCAAGCGCACGCGAGCGAATACCATCTGTACCGCCTCTTCCGGTTTCGCGACGATCCGCGCCTCTTCGGGCTAAGGGGCGCCCTCGACGAGACCTGTCAGCTCGATCCGGTGCAGTTCTCCGCACAGGTGAGATAGGCCCGCTGGGCCGACAGTGGTTGCCTTCCTTCTTCCTCGGGCATTCGGCACTTCGTCCATCACACTGCGGTGCCCGGCGTGCCCCAGTAACGACGGATGTCGGAAGCACAGTGGCCAGCCGCGAATCATCGCGACATCCGAAGCTCCGGCGTAAGTGGCATCTGACGCCTGCCTGACGGCGCGCCACGTATCATGCCGGGCTGTGATGATCCTCACATCTCAACAGGAGCAGGCCACATGCGATGTTCCATACGCGCTTTCATTTTCGCGACGGTGCTGACATCGGCCGCCTGCGGGGACTACGGCGTTGCGCCCCCAAAGAGCGACGTCAGACCGGACTTATCGATCGGTGGATCACCCGTCACGATCACGCTGTTGGACGAAGGTGGGAGTCCACTCGTTGGTCAGGCCGGCGTCTCCAAGAACCGATGCGGAGGGAGCTGGCAGGCGTCCAATGCCTTCACGACCGATGGCAGTGGGCAATTCCAGGTCACACCGACCTGCCCGAGCGGGAACTGGGATGACAAGCTCACCGTCACGGTCAACCAGACGACGCGTGAGCAGAACATCATCCTGGATCCGACGTTCCAACTGGCCCGCGTCAACGCGAATCTGGTGAGTTGTACCGGTTCCATCACCTCCTCGCCGGGAGGAACCGTGGCTCAGGGCGGCGGCTACTGGTACACGCACGGAACCACGGGGCCTTCGGGAACGGTCACCTTCTACACGTTCCCCGGGAGCATCAAGCTCCGAATGAGCTACAACCACCACACCCAAACGCTGTATCCAGCGATCGCCGCCGGCACCAACGAGGTAGATTTTCAGACTACGACGCTGACCCTTCTTTTCAGCGGCGCGATCAAGTCGAATATGGGCGGCACCTGGTGGTACTTCGACAAGCCTTCGATGGACCTGCTTCCCGGCACGTACAACTTCTGGTTCGATGGGAACGGTCCCCAGGGCGTAGTCGTCGCCGGTTGTGCACAGAACCTCGCGGCGCTGCGCGTGATCGACGAAACGGGAACTGGCGTCGCTGGCGCCAAGGCCACCCCGGCGGTTGGCGGTTCATGGATGCCGACTTTGCCCGGTCAGACAGACATCAACGGGTACCTGTACGGGTCGCTCCCGACGGGCACCACCAAGGTGAAGATGGTGGTGAATCAGGGCGGCATGGAGAAGACGAGTGCCGAAATGGTCCTGTCGACGACGTGGATCGCTGAGCTTCTACGCATCAGCCTCAAGGACCACGCGGGCGCAGGCATCACCAGCGGCGCCACGCTCGACCAGGGTGGCGGTTTCTGGTACTCATGGGGGGCGCTGGGCGTATACAGGGATATTCCGGTGTTCCCGGGGAGCTACAAGTTCCGGGTCAGCTACAACTTCACGAGCGAGGAGAAGAATCCAATTGCCGTTGTGGCCGGCCCTGGAATCCAGACGCAGTTCTTCTCGACCGGGCAAGTCTTCGGTTCGTGTATCACGGAGTACTCCACAGGCGCGTGGCGGACCTTCACCGACGGCATGGAGCTGATGGCGGGAACCTACACGTTCAGGTACCCGAGCCAGCTGGGTACGATTACCTCTGGAGGGATAACGAGTCTGACCTGCCCATGACGGCGTAACGGGGGCGATTGGTCGTGCCCGGTGAGTAGCACAGAAACAGGGTGGATGGCAGGGTCCAGCTGTTGAGTCGCCTGTTCGACACGCGGCCTAGCGTGTCGAACAGGCGACCTCACGGGGTTCCGATTCGCATCGCTCGTCGGCGTCGCACCACGCAGCGCGGCACAATCGGCACCGAAGTCGCCGCCGTGAGTCGCGGCTATTGCGCTCGTCTCCGCTTCGCCCGCTCCGCAGGTTTCCTCTGCAGAGGCCCCACGGTCCCGGAAATACAGCGCGGCACCAATACACCCGGGTGCGTCGTCCAACGGAGCATTCGCATCACCTGCCCGGCGCCAGAGAAGCCGAGCCGCCCTGCCACGCCCTCCCAACTCCGACACCTTGGCCGCGCGTCCAGCACGTGCAACGAGCTACACCACCAGATGATTTCCCTGGGCTTGAGGCCGAGGTATCTCGAAAGCGACGCTCGAGCGTGCGTTTGCTAACACCGGCACGCCGTACGAGTTAGGCAACCGTTAGGTGGCGGCGAGGCTCGTGGGCAATCCGGATGACGAGGTGGCGCACCGAGGGATCAACCGATTCGGCCGCGACCGCGGTCGAGACTCTCATCGCAGGGATGCGCCATCACGCGAACTATGGAGTCGCCTTGTACGTCGCAGTCGATGTGCTGTACTGCGTCCTGTAATTTTGTAACCGAATATCCGCCTGCGACTTTATCGTGTTGTAGCCGCCATTGAGGTTGATATACCAGGTGTTGCCTCCGTCGAGCACTTCGTTCAGCGACTGGGTGTTCGTCGATGTAGCGCCGGTGAAAGTTCTCGAGTATGGCGCGCCGAGAATCGTGCCGATGACCTGATACGTTTTCGCACCGGGAACCTTCGGGATCTCCAGCGTCGCCGTCGTGAACCAGCTGACTCCCCCGTTGACCGGGATCTGGCGCGCAGAGAAGGTGGCCTTCCTGTTCGCGTCGACGGTAATGTTCGCCGACGCGGTACCGAGTGTTTCGAGCTCGGTATTGGCGACCCAGGACACCACTTTTACTGAGATCTGGTCGATACCTCCCTGATCGAGAGCGTTGGGCGTGTACGTGGCGGACTTGTTCGCCGAGTGGTTGCCGTTCGTCTCGCTCAGGGTCCCGTGCGTGCCGGGAGACGTCCAGACGTAAGCGAGTCCGGTCCCGTTGTAAGCTGGTGAGAGAACTACCTGAAGAGGTTGTGGCTGCCCGCCGACTGCAACGGTGGCATTGGCTGGCGAGAGCGTGACGGTGTAGGGGACGTGAACGGTGACGAAGGTGTGGGCGGACCCCTGGAGGTTATAGGTGGTCGTCACCGTGCTGTCATTGATGAGCGTCCAGGGAAACTTGCTGAAATCCCAGTGGGTGAAACGCTCGACGACCTTGCCGGAGCCCTGGATGTCGGCGTCGACCCGGTCGACGCGTGGAGGAGGGCTCGTGAACGCCTGTGCCTGTTTCGCCGTGTAGGTGACGTATTCTGTTTGACTCGACGAGATCGTACCGGCGAAGTCCGAATTCTTCCACTTGAACGTTGTCCCTTGAGCGGCAGGAATGATGTTGTTGTTCTGATCGCGGGCGATGAAGCGCAACTGCTGCGCGACACCCGGCCCGATGGTCGCGTCGTCAGGCGAGATCTCGTACGTCTTCTTGAGGCCCGCGAATACGGAAATCTGCTGGCGTACGATCTGCTGATTGGCGGGGTCGTTCTCCGTGCCAGGGTTGAGCAGGACGTCCACGATGACATCGTCGATGCTGCCAGTGAGCAGATCGATCTGCGGGTCCGTGCAGATGTACTGCACATCCGGACTGTCGATCCAGCCGGTGTCGTTCGTCGAGCCGGGGAACGTTCCATGCCGTCCCGTAGTTCGCCATCGGTATCTCCAGAGCGCGGTCGGCTTGGTAATGCCGGGAGGTGCCGGCATCTGCGTTGGCGCTCCCGTGGGAACGATGCTCGCATGCACCATCACGGAGCGCTTCTGGTTGTTGACGCTGTCGAGTGCCGGGGTGAGGGTAACCGTCGCCCAGTTGACGGCGATGGTCGTTACCGGGGGAGTGCCGGTCAGCAACACTTGAGTCGCGACGCCATCGGGTCCGCTCGCCATTGGCCGCGGCCTCGTGGCAATCGACCTGCCGAGCGAGCCAAGCGATGTCGTTTTTCCCGACACCGTCTTTGTCGCCGGGTCGACGGTGATGCCGCCTAACGAAGTCCAGTCGGCGCCGCTGTTCACTACGACGGTAAGGTCGCCGCCCATCGACCACAGCGGGAGAGTTGCCACATCGTACTTCATCTTGATAGTGATGGGCTGGCTGAAGGTGAGTCCCGCCGGACCGATCTGGTAGGCTGTACCTGCGAGACTGGCTTTGGCTGGCACGGGAAGCGCGCCAGAGACCGGCGTGATCGAGATTGGCGTCTTGGCGGAGACTGCGCCGGGCGGAATCGTCAGCTCCACGGACCCGTTACCGCCGGTCACCGTTCCGCCCGACGCTCCGATGACTGCGCCTTCGGCAACCGTCAGGTTGATCGTACCGCTCTTGCCCTCGCTGGTCGCGGTGATCGCGGCGGTTCCAACACCAACCGCGGTAGCGAGACCGGAAGCGGTTATCGATGCAACGGTCGGAGCGCTGGTCGTCCAGGCGATCGTGCGTCCCGTCAGAGCGTTGCCGTTTCCGTCCTTCGGCGTCGCCGTCAGTTGCAACGCCTGGGTTGGCACCAGCGTTGTGCCCGCTTGATCGATGACGACGGTCACCACAGCCGCCGCGGGCGCGACGACAGTGATCGCGGCCGTGCCGCTCTGGCCTTCGCTGGTAGCGGTGATCGTGGCGGAGCCAGCCGCGACTGCCGTAACGAGTCCCGACGACGTAACGGAGGCTATTGCGGACGAACTCGTCGTCCACGTGATCGTGCGGCCGGTAAGCGTGTTCCCGCTCGCGTCCTTCGTGGTCGCGGCAAGTTGCGCTGTGCCGTTCGGCTCCAGTTGCGCCGCGTTCGGTGTAACGACGACACTGGCCACAGACGCCGGGCCGGGGGGCTGCGTCGTGCCCTTGTCCGCACCACCCCCACCGCACGCGATCAGGGCCGACGTGGCTATCAGAACGAGAATCGACCGATGCATGTGCTCCTCGTGAGTCTGGTCCTGACCTTCACGCGCAGGAACTCGTGGCAACGGGTCAATATCCCGTCTTTTTCGGGACACCTCTCCGGCATGGACGGATACGATCGTCAGTCGCCCCGGTGTAACGAGCGCTCTCCGGGGCCAGCTTGGGAGACGTGGGATCCGGCGGGCTTGCACACCGAGGTAGCTCCGGGGATAGGTCGCGGATTCGGCTGCTTCCCGGCCCAGGCTACCTCGTCGACTGAGCGATCGCGGGCGTGAAGACCACGACTGGCGTGCCTTCGTGCCACAAGACGCGGATCGCTTTCAGGCGACACGTCGCCTTGCGGTGGGCCTGGACGACATTATCGATAAGGATGCCTTCGTCCTCGACGGCAACCCGATACGCACTTCAAGGTGACCTCCCGCGGTCTGGCAGAAGCGGAAATTGCCGTTGCCGAAGGGCACGTTGATTCCCACTCATTCCTTGTTCGGTGGTAATCTGCCCCATGTTGTCGTGACAAGTACGTTACATGAATAAGACAGCATTGCAACATTCGATGACGTTCACACGGATCGACAGGTCTGACGACGACGCCTCCCATGTCAATGCGGCGGTTCCGCCTCGGTCGCGATACTCAGGGAACCGGTTACCCGGTGAGGGTGGGCAGCCGAGCTTCGCAGTTGGCGCTAGGCGTGGTAGCCCCAGCGGTGCAGCATTACGTTGCGATCGGCAGGGCCATGAAGGCCACCCAGCACCAACTGCGCCTACAGCCTGCTGACAGGCGTTAGGCCCGGAACACCTCGCTTTCGATACACAGGGAGACCCATGCTCCGAACCTTGTCGTTCGTACTGCTCGCGGTCGCCGCGTGCGCGGACGCTCCGCAATCGCACGTTACGGTCGACATCCTTCCTGCTTCGAATGTGGTGCAACCGACGGTCTCCGCTTCCGGGGGTGTCCGATGGCTGAACTTCAGGGTCGAAGCGGTCATTCGTAACCAGGGCCCCGAATCCGTCTTTCTTCCATTCTGCGCAGTGTCCATCGAGTTGGAGGAAGGATCCCGATGGATCACTGCGTGGTGGCCACTGTGCACCCTGATAGCAGTCCCTCCGCGGGAGCTTCCGGCCGGACAGGAACTCCACGTGACCTTACCGATCTCGGCGGCCCTCAATGGGCCAGGCGGGCCAGAGTGGCGATCCTCGCGTATCGGCGGTCGCTATCGCCTGGTTTTCGGAATGTTACAGCAGGGTAGCGGCGCTCATGTCAGTGCTCCGCTTCGACCCAATCGGCGCGTTTCCTCACCGTTCGTCCTGGAAGAGCCGTACGGTTCCAACTGACCTCGCCGTCACGCACCACACGCGGCGATCGCTCGTGGAGCTGACAGTGCAATCGGCGCACCGGGATTGTTCTTGCCCTCGATCGAAGAACCAATCATGCCCATGCCAGCGGAGTATCAGCGTGCGGCCGATCAGTTCGACGCGTTCCTGACGGATGTTCGCGACGCATGCGAGTTCGGTAGCCGCCATCAGGCCTTCACAACGGCGCAAGGCGTTCTTCTCTTATTCGGGCGACGACTACCGGTTGCGGACGCCATTCGATTCGCCACGGTTCTTCCCGCCTTGCTGCGGGCGCTATTCGTCGCGGCTTGGGATCCGGCAGAGCCAAGGCGAGCCTTCACGACTTCCGAAGACGCTCTGCAGGAAGTGCGCGTTTCGCGCCCTGCACAACTTCAGCCCCGATGATGCGATCGAAAGCGTTGCGTGGGCTCTCAAGCGTCAGGTCGACGGGGTGCAGCACGCTCCTGGTCCGGCCATTCAGCAACCGTCACAGGCTCGCCTATCAAACTGCGGAGATTCCATGGCCAAGCAAGCCACGACTTATCGAGCCGCCGTTTGCGTCGCGCTCGCAACGTCACTCCTCCTCATCTGGCTGAGCCTCGGCGTCGGCATCATCGGGAGGGATGGCGACCCAGCCAATCTGATGTACTTCGGGGTGTTGTCCATTGGGATCATCGGCTCCCTCGGCGTGCGCTTCAGACCGCTTGGGATGGCTCGCGCGCTGTTCGCGACAGCTCTGGCGCAAGCGCTGGTGGCGGTGATTGCGCTAATCGCCAAGTTGGGGGATCCTTGGAGCGGACCGCTGGAGCTCACCCTCCTGAACGGATTCTTCGTCGCGTCGTTCGCCGGATCGGCGTGGCTGTTCCGGCGTGCTGCGTATTGGCAACCTGCACGGAGCCTGGATTGATTCGTTCCTGGTCAGATCGTATGGCGGACGAGTGCGAGGGCATGGTCGGACGATGAGGCAATGTTCTGTCCAAGGGTACAGCTCCCGCCGTTAGGCCTGGCACGTTCGTATAGGGTACGTTATAGCCGGCGGCAGGGTTTGGTTTGCGGAAATGACCGTGGACGCTGTAGCGCGCCCGTTCAGGTGGCCGAACAGTTGGGCAGCGTCAGGAATCCTCTCCGTCTGCAGTGGGAAGGCGGACTGGTGCGTCGACACCGATCCTCAAGCTGTTGCGTCTCGCGGGTGGACAGCCCGTTCGCATCCGACGAGATCACCACGCTCGCCGTTGCTGAACGACCGACGACGCCGCGGTTCCGCAAAGCGAACACGGCCGAACCAGGGAACGACCGTCAGCAGCCCCGGTCGCTCGCCGGCATGGCGCACGAGAGCAGGAGACGACTTCCGTTCACCAGCTGCTCCGTTGCCCGAAGAGGAATCACTGGCGACTTGACGTCCGGAACTCTCGTACCGGGGACCGCGAGTTGAAGATCAACGTCGAATGCGACGGTGAACTTCTGACGCGCGCATGTCACGCCCCTCGGCGCCCTCGAGCTGACGGACGGGCAGGTCACGGCCGCTCCCGACGGCGAGACACGCACGGTCCCGCTCACACCGATCATGCGCTCCAACCGATCGCCACGCGATGCATACCATACGTGCGCTCCGGCGAACGGCGCCGCCAGAGAAGCGTGCGCGGACATGCTCAATGGGTTTTGCACGGGCATCACGTCCGCGGTCGAACTGATCATCAGCGTTTGCAGCGTTCCGCCAACGCGACGCCACGCCAGCAGGGTGCGATGCGTCGGTGCTCGCTGCTCCGCGATCGGACTCACCCAGGTCACCGCGTGCACCATCGCCTCGTACTGCTCGATCAACCCGCTGCGCACCACCGTCAGCCTGGACGGGACAACGCCCTTGCGTACGGCCAGCGCTGCCCAGGTGAACTCCTGGCTTCGTTCCACGTCTCCCTGTTGCGATGCCTCCCGTGAGAGCGCGTCGAAGCTCGATGCCAGCATGCTGTCGTTCTCGGCTGTCGACGCCTCCGTCGGGGCGTCGACGCAGGCACCGGCGAGCGCCGCCAACATGAAGAGCACCCCGTAGACCGCATGTCTCATGTCCTCTCTCCTTCCAGCGTGCCGGATTTTGCCTCGTTCTACCGATGCCAAATCATGGCTTCGGTTCGCATCCTGACGCATGGGATGACAGGCGACGGAACTCCCCACCCTGACAGGCCGGCACGCTACCCAGGATTCCGATACGTCGCGAGCGATCCTCGCAGCGACTTGAGCGCTCGACCCATCTGGGTCTCCACGGTCTTGACCGAGATCTCGAGAACGCGCGCGATGTCGTTGTACGTAAGGCCTCCATCCCGGCTGAGGAGAAAGATCTCGCGGCAGCGGGGCGGGAGCCGCTCGATCGCGACGCGCACCGCAGCGGCAACTTCCTCCTCCGTTGCGCCATCGTCGGCTGCGGCCAGCGAAACGGGCTCGGCGTCCTCGCCGTGTTCCTCTTCCCAGCGACGTTCGAGCTTGCGGCGGCGCAACCAGTTCAGCGCCTGGTTGCGCACGGCGCGATAGAGATACGTTTTGAGCGACTCGATGTCCGACAGTTGCTCACGGCGGCTCCAGAGCTTCAGGAAAATGTCCTGAACCAGCTCTTCGGCGACGTCCGGTGCGTTGACGTATCGAAGAACGAACGCGGCCATGCCGGCGTAGTTCGCGCGGAACACGTCCTCGAGTGCGCGCTCGTCGCCCGCACGAATCCGGCGGACGAGCGCGGCATCCGATTCGGAGGTCGCGGGCTCGGACATGTCGGACGAGGAGAGTAGACGTAAGGTGGCATCGTTGCGCACCGAGTCGACGGCGACCATCAGCACCTTCCCGAGGGCGAGTGGGACGCCGCCTCCTAACCTCCGGGGGTTCCTGCGTTCCCGTCGTATGCGGTGCGCGTCCCGGACTCTATTCGCTCGCCATCCGGCGAGTAAGGGGGGGGTGATGAGCCGAGTGTCGATACCACGACTCAGGAGATGTACGAATCTACAGTGAGCGCCCACTCGGGAACGATGCGATGAACGAGCAGGTCGACTGGCAGCGATTGGCTCGTTATGTGTCGGGCAATGCCTCGGCGGATGAGAAGGAAATAGTTCGGCGCTGGGCTGCGGGCGATGCGCAGTACGGTGCTCTTCTGGCGTCGGTGGAGCGGCGCTGGCGCGGTGCGGGAGGGAGAACATCTGTCGATGTGGATGCGGCCTGGCAACGGGTTGCGGCCGGACTTCGCTCGCCCGGACGCAGGTCGGAGACTGCGCTCCCGATCGCCAGCCGATGGCCCAGGCAGCCATGGATGTTTGCGCTGGCGGCGACGCTGTTGTTCGCGGTTGCCATCTCGTCCCGCCTGTTCGTACGACCGACCGAATCTTCCACGTCCGGTGTGCTGGCGGGGTTGCAGGCGAGCACGACGATCGGCGAGCGGCGGACGGTCGTGCTGCCAGACAGTTCGGAAGTCCTGCTTGGCGTGCACTCGACGCTGCACTTCGAGCCGGCGGCTGCGGGCGCGCCACGTATCGTTCACCTGGATGGCGAAGCGTTTTTCACGGTTCGCCATGATGCCGCTCGTCCATTCCGTGTGCTGGCGTCCGATGCGGTGATCGAGGATGTCGGAACCGAGTTCTCGGTGCGCGCCTATTCCGGCGACTCCAACCTGCGGGTCGCGGTCCGCGAAGGAGCGGTATCGCTGTATCGGACGCCAGGCTCCGGCCGACAGGACACGGTGCTGCTGGCCAGGCAGGACGTAGCAACGATTGCTGCTGATGGTGTGCCGCATGTGACCAGCGACGCGGCCATCGAGCGGCTGTTTGCCTGGACGGACGGCGAATTGATGTTCGACGACGCTTCGCTGGCGGAGGTCGCGAACGAGTTGTCGCGTTGGTACGATGTGGAGTTCCGCTTTGCGGATCCCGCGCTCGCAACGCGGCACCTGACATCCCGATTCGCCAGCGACCCGATAGACGACATCCTGCGAGTGATCGGTCTGTCCGCCGAAGTCCGGTTCGAGCGTCACGGCCGCGTGGTGACGGTGCGGGCAGCGTCACGAACGTCGCTCCGCGAACCCATGGAGGGTCGGGCATCGCGCGCGGCCGTGCGCGAGGTCGAGGGGGGCGTGTGACTGGGGCGCCGGGCACCGCCCGCCGGTGGTGCGCCGGGCTGGTTGGGGCGCTCGTCGCACTCGCGCTGAGTGCACAGTCCGGCGTACTGCACGCGCAGGCCCGCCAGCTCACACTTGCGGCCGACACCAGCGGACGGGCCGATTTCCGTGGTGGCCCCTTGTCGCGACGGGTGACGATCCACCTGACGGACGCACCGCTCGAGTTCGCGCTTCAGCAGATCGCGCAAGCCGGCGCGCTGCGGCTCTCCTACAGTTCGGATCTCGTCCCGCTCGACCGTCGTGTCTCGATTGCACGGGATCGTACGCCGGTGGGTGAGGTGCTTCGCGAAGTCCTGCGCGACACTGACGTGGATGTCGTCGCAACGCCAGCCGGGTACGTGGTGCTGGTGCGTATGCCAGCCTGGTCATCGACGGCGCCAGCGGGGCGCGAGAATCAGGGTGAGTTCGCCGCCATCGCGCCGAGGCCGGCGGTCCACGCTCAGGTGATGGACCGGGTGCTGGTGATGGGGACGCCTGCCCTTGGCGCGCCAGAACGGGAACTGCCTACCGCCGTCACGGTGCTAACGTCGACGCAGATCGGACAAAGCGGCGCCAGGAGCATGGAGGAGCTGTTCCGCACTGGCATTCCCGGAGTGGTGGCGTGGAATCTCGGTATTGCGGGTCCGTTCGCTCAAATTGGTTCGGTGCGCGGGTCGAGTTCGTTCACGTCGAACTACCTCAAGGCGTACGTCGACGGAGTCGAGCTGGCGAGTCCATACCTGTTGTTCTCGATCGATCCGGCGAGCGTCGAGCGCATCGAGGTGATACGGGGGCCTCAGGGGTCGGCGTTGTACGGTAGCGATGCGATCAGCGGCGTTGTGCAGGTAATCACGCGGCATGGGCGGTTTGCCGGCGATTGGCGGCCCCAGGGCGAACTGAGCCTGTCGGGAGGGGTCCAGGAATCGAGGTTCATGCCCGACGTATCGTTCGCCCAGAGGTACGTGGGGTTTGCATCGAGCGGGGGGCAGCGTTCCTCGTTAGGCTTCGGCGGTTCGTGGGACGATGCCGGCGGGATCGTCCCTGGCGGTGGCCAGGGATATCGCGGCGCTTTCGGCGCCGTTCGTCACGTCGTCGGCGCGCTTCGGCTCGAAGGAACCATGCGGTACGCGGACGTTCGCTTCACCGCACCCGAGAATCCGTTGTTGGCCACCGTGGGAGCGGACATGGCGACAGCGGCAGCGGTACGTCCGCAGCTCCTGGAACAGCGCATCCAGACGGAAACGTACGGCCTCCTCTTCGATTTTCAGCCCCTGCGAATCTGGCGCCAATCGCTCATCCTCGGCCTCGATCGACATGCCGGCGCCATTCCTGCGCAGGGCGAAGTCGCAACCGGCGCCGATGCGCTGCTTGGCGCGACGGACGAACGGGTGAGCCGGAGTTCGCTCAGGTACAGCACCGTGCTCAGTTTGCGTGAGTCCTCCGGCGGCTCGACCACCCTCACGTTAGGCGCCGAACGATCGCTGCTGGCGCGCGAGCGTCTCGGGTCGTGGGGCAACATCTTCGGTCAGTCCGGTGCGCCTTCGACGCTGTACAGCGACCGGACCGGGAACAGCGGCCTGTTCGCACAGGCCAGGGTCGACTTGAGGCGCGCACTGTTCGTGACCGCTGGCATCCGACGCGAACAGAACACTTCTTTCGGCCCTGGGATCGGCGCTGCGTGGTCACCGATGGTCGGTGCCTCGTTCACCCGGGATCTCGGTTCATCGACGCTCAAGATGCGTGGCGCCTATGGCAAGGGCCTGCGACCGCCGCCCGCGAGCGCGAGGCGCTCAGTCCTGTCGCTGTCGTTCCGACAGGTCGAGAATCCGCTGCTCGCCCCGGAATCGCAGTCGGGCTTCGAGGGCGGCATCGAGTGGTACGCTGGCGACCGAGCGTCGTTGTCACTGACGGCCTACCATCAGAACGCGGACGGTCTGGTGCAACAGGTGCTGGTTGGACGTGCCAGCCAGGACCAGCCGCGATCGATCCAGTACCAGAACGTCGGCCGCATCGAGAACACGGGAATGGAGGCGGAAGGCGCGGCGCGCATTGGCCGCTTCCGTGCGGCGATGTCCCTTGCGGTCACGGATAGCCGAGTGCGGGCGTTGTCGCCGTCCTACTCCGGAGATCTGGCCGTCGGCGATCGCGTGCCCGAGGTTCCGACTGCTTCGGGGCTGGGATCGTTGACCTACGAACGGGGCAGCGGGCGGGTCACATTCGGTGCGAGTTACATAGGTTCGTGGACCGGATACGATTGGATCGCGTTCTACGGCGGGGAGGTTGGCTCCCTGCCGCGGCGTGCTACGCTGCGCCAGTACCAGCGGCGCTACCCGTCGCTTGTCAAACCTTACGTCTCGGTGTCGCAGGGTTTGATGCGCGGTGTGGAATGGTTCGCGCGTATGGACAACATCGGCAACTCGCAGCGGAACGAGCGCGACAACCTGCAGATCACCGCCGGCCGGACGACGACGGTAGGACTCCGTCTGTCGCGATAGGCGGCGCCGGCGACATCGCCGCCGCTGCGCGCTCGGCGCATTTGCAAGCAGCGGTATCGCGCCCTTCACTGGCCGCGGACGTTACCGCTCCACATGATTGTTCGTGCGCTCGGGCGAACGGCGAGCGACATTCCGCACGCCTCCACCTCGCGATCTCCTGACGGATGGTCCCGATCACGCCCCTGAATCCCGTCCCGCGGCCGGAAGGGACACACCTGCAACGCAGCCAGGCATCCCGATCCGGGGTAGCGGGCAGCGCTGGCCGGGCACGATGTCGTTAGGCATGGTGGCTGTGGATCCCGGACTCCGGATCCGCGCGTGACCCCGCTTCGCTGGCTGCTGACCATCCTTTCGTTCGCGACATCGTTTGGCGCCTCGATCTACGTCGTGGTGTCCGGTTGGCCGGAAGATGGGGCCCCGCTCGGTCTTCCGTTCTGGGCGCACCTGGGGGCGTTGGCGATCGTTGCCGCGGACCTGACGCTGAGAACGTTCAAGGTGCAGCTCAGCGGACGGGCCGTTGGCGCCATCGTGGAGTTCGGGACAGCGCTCCGGATGGGCCTGGGCGGCGATTTCGCCGCCGCGATCACACCATCGAAGACCGGGGCGGAGCCAGCGCGATTCCTGGTCCTCAAGGAGGCGGGTTACCCGGCGGCTCAGATCCTCGCCGTCCTCTTCCTGGAACTCGCGCTGGAACTGATGTCCCTGCTTACCATCGCGGTGGTCTTCTACCTGACGCTCGAACGATCCGGTTCTCTGATGACGGCGCTGCTCTCGATCGTGGGCGCCTACGCCACCACGATGCTTGCCATCACGGCGGTGCTGTTCATCCTGTCGCGCCGCAATACCAGCGGCCCGGCGCCCGCATGGGCCACCCGCCTGCGCCTTTCCGCTACGATGTGGCACCGCGTCCAGACGACGCTGCGCCACGTCAAGGTTAGTGTGGAAGGACTGGTTCGTGCGCGTCCGGCATTCATCCTGGCAGCGTATTTCGTGTCAGTCACCCATGTGTTCGCGCGACTTCTCGTGCTGCCAATCCTGGTGTTCGCCTATGGCGATCGTCCGCCCGTGGCCCCGTTGCTCGTATGGCCGATGGTGCTCCTGTACGGCAGCTCGGCGGCGCCGGCACCCGCTGGCGGTGGCGTCGTCGAGATGAGCTTCCAGGCAGCGCTGGCCGGCCACATCCCTGTTCAGCTGATCGCATCTTCGCTGATCTGGTGGCGCGTATACACTTTCTATGCGTACGTCGCGTTCGGTGCGATGTCCGCCGGCAGGACGGTGATGCGGGCCTTGCGCCCAGGAGCAGTGACGATGGAGCCAGACGCGAACGAATTCGACGACCCGGCTGGCACGCCGTGACATCCGAAGCGAGGCGTGCCGTGAAGCCACGGGGCCGTCGCGGGAACCGCCGATGCGGCGCCGAAGAAAGGCTACGGCTGTGCCTGTCGACAAACCTCCCGGGTTGCGACGAGCGTCACCGGCGCCTCCGCTGGAGTCGGCGTTGAAGGACGACGCTCGGGCGACTGGTCGGCGCTGACCGCCGCCAGACGCGTCATCGAGCCGTTCCTGAGTACAATGAACTCGAACGATGTCGTCCCGGTCGGACGCCAGCGATAGGTGCCCGGCGCGCGTTCCCCTTCGGGCGACAGATCCCGTGCCTCGTACGCGACCTCTCCGGCAGCCCCGGCACGGGTGCTATCCAGGGCAACGTGCGTCGGCAACCGGGTCGTCGCGATCGCCATCGGTTGACCGCCAACTGCAACGAGTCGGATCGCGTAACATCCTGCAAGGGTGATTACCGTCGCTGCATCCGGCGTCGAAACGTCCGCAGGTGCGGCGGCTCGGAGCGTAGCGGCATCGGACCGGGCCTCGCTCGACCGTGCGCCAGCGGTAGCTATCCGTTCGGCCGCCATCGTGGAGCTATCGGCACGAACTGGCGGCACCGGGGTTGGTGCTGGCGGTGACGCGGCGACAGCGCTGGGGAGCGATCGCTTCGCCCTTTCGGCTTTTTCGCTGCGAGGGGGCTCTCCTCCCCCCGGGGCCGGTGCGGGCGAGGTTGCCGCCGGCATGGTGGCGGCGAACGTCGAGTCGGCGGCGGGAAGCGCTTTGGCAGGTTCGATCGATGCCGTGGTCTCCATCGACGTGCGGCTCGTCGGCCAGATCGCGTTCCGCGCCACGACCGTGGTACCCGCGGCGACGAACACGATCGCTGCCGCCGCGAGCGCGCCCGGGCGGCGCCACCACGACCGGCGCTTCACGGCCGCCTGTTGCCTTGCTCGCAACTCTGCCAATCGATCGCGATTCGTTGCGCCAGGGCCGGCAGCTGCAGGCACAACGCCGCCCGGCACGTCGTCGAGCGCGGTCAGCACGCGAGAGGCCATGGCAATCAGGCCGCGGGCCTCCGCCACCGTCGCCGAGCACGCGGGGCAGTCGGCAAGGTGTCGTTCGATGTCCTGTCCATCTTCATCGGACAGCGCGCCGTCCAGCCACGCGTGGATGGCGCCTTCGTCAGGATGTGCCATTACTTCCTCCGGCGCGCGGCCGATCCGCCGCCTGCAACGCCTCATACGTCTCCGCAAGCCGGCGTCGTGCCCGGGCAAGCGTGGTGCCGATCGATCCCACCGACAGACCCAACGCGTCTGCGATTTCCTGATAGTTGAGCCCTTCCTCCTTCATGAGCAGGGCGAGCCGGTCGCGTTCGGCTAGCGCTTCGACCGCCTTCCGCGCCATCGCCGCCTCATGCACCCGCTCGATCGAGGCGATCGCCGGCTCCGTCTGGTCCTGCCGGGCCTCCGCCGCCAGCAACTCCAGATGCCGCCGGCGACGCTCCTGCTTTCTTGCTTCGTCGCGCACGAGATTCGTTGCCACGGCAAAGAGCCACGACCGTTCGCTGGTGAGGGTGTCCTGGCGGAGGGCGCGCAGGAACGTCTCCTGCGCGATCTCCTCAGCCCAGTCGCGGTCCCCCAGGCGGCGAGTGAGATACCTGACGAGCGCCACGTGGTAGGTCCGAAAGAGTCGTTCGAGTTCGGCGTCGTCCAAGTGTTCACCAGAGCGTGGCCAGCTCGGTAAGGTCGCGGTCATCCAGCCGCTCCTTACCGTCGGCTGCGACAACGACCGCAATGGCGCGACCTGCAACGACCGCCCGTTCGCCGACTACGAGGGCATCTCCAAGTCCAACCAGCCGTCGCACCAGCTCGAAATACAGCGGCGAGAACGCCTTGACGCGAACCGAACGCATGGAAGGAACATAGCGAGCGTCAGTCCACGTGCCGTCCCTCAGGTAGAAGACGCGCGCTCCGATGCGTCGGACTGCGTCGCGTTCGGACGCTCCACTCAAGGAGTCGAGCACCGCGGTGTTAGTCGCCGCGCGTTGCGCGGACGCCGCCTTCGCTGCCTCGAAACGCAACTCCGATAGCCGGCCCGCCTGCTCTCCGGACATGGCCGGCGCCGGAGCGATGTCCGCCGCGGAACCATCTGCCTTGCGCCGGACGCCGCCCCGCACGCCGGTCAGTTGCATGCCCGGCTCGACGACGAGGTATGACGAGAACTCGGTAGGGATACCGAACCGTTCACCTAACGATCGTATCTCGTGGTCCAGTTCCGCCGTCCCGCCGCCGCGTCGCTTCTCGGCCGTCAGCCAGCCGATACGCTGAGCTGCCCACAGCCGGCCGACGAAGGGATTGTCACGCTCTTGCGCCGGGAACGCGACGCGCGTCGTCCAATGGACCGGTCCATCCACGGTTCGGCCGTCGAGGCGGATGGTCGCCTCCCCGCTCCCGACATAGCGGGCCAGCAGGATCAGGTCCTGCCCGGCGTAGAGGTCGACCGGAAGCTGCGGCTGCAACTGCCGGAGAGTCACTCCGTCGGCTCGCACGCGGACGTCCGTGATGACGGGACTCGCGAGTCGAGTGGCGAGGAGCGAGACCGCCTGCTCGACCGACTCGCCAGGCCGGACGAAGTGCGCTGTGCCGCGTCCCTCGAGCGCCAGCTGTTCGACCAGCGTCGTGTTGACGTCGGCACTGACGCCGACCGTGAAGAGCCGGGTGTCACCTCGCAGGCGGGCCACGCGTGCCGCGATCGACTCGGGCGATCGCTCGCCGACCGTCGGTTCGCCATCGGTGACGAAGACGACGAGGGGAAGGCGTCCGTCGATAGTATGGCTATCCAGGGCTTCTTCCAGCGCTCCGGAGATGTTCGTCGACCCCTCTGCGACGAGGTTCTCGAGATATCGCAGGGCCGCGGCGATACTGGCGTCCGTCGCCGGCGTCCAGCCCTCGCGGAACTCGCGGACGTCGGTCGAGAAGTCGATGAGACGGAACCGATCGATGCGACCTAACGAGGAGAGCAGCTGCCGGCCCGCCGCCTTCGCCTGGCGCAGCTTGTCGCCACGCATGGAGCCGGAGACATCGACGACGAAGGTGACGTCACGCGGTGTGGTTCGCCCTTGTGCGGCTGGCGGTGTGACCGCGATCAGCGCGTAGCCGCTTTCGTCGCGATCAGGCCGGTTCGCGAGGACCGAGATCGACGTGGCCGTGGGCTGACGGAGCGGTAACAGGATGGTCAGCGCTGGCGCGTCCCCTTCCGCGGTGACGATGTGTCGCCCGGCGCGCACGCGGCTGCGCAACGTGTGGGTCGGCGAGTACGCCGAGGCGTAGTCGGTGGATGTTGGGTAGGTGAGAGTGAAGAGGCGGCCGCTCTCGCCCGGATGCGTGTCGTCACGCATCGTGACGGGAGTCATCGACGGACCGGCGCTCCCCTTTGGCGCGGAGCCCCGTGCATAGTCGACACGAATGGCGTTGCCGTCTCGCCGTGCCAGCGCCTGGAAGCGGACGACGACGCGCTTCGTCTCGCCAGGCTGGATGGGGAAGATGCGGGTGCGGAGCATACCGGATCCCATCCATTCGACGAGGGCGGGATCGCGCATCCGCCGGACGATGTCTTCGTAGATGTGTCGCGCGCGATCCGCCGCCAAGGTCTCGCCGGAAACCATTTCCCCGTTGATCGAAAGCTGCAGCGATTCGAATGCGGCTCCGGCAGGCAGGGGAAAGACGTAGTCAGCTTCGCCGACCGTGGAGCCGCGGTTGAGGAACGTCTCGCTCACTTCGAACCGAACGGCGCGACCGACGAGCTCGGCGCGCACTTCGTTCGACGTGCGGGTGATGCGATTCACTGGTCCGCATGGCGGCGGGTGTCGTCGTGCATCGTCGCACTCGGCGCCGCGACAAGCTGGTGGTGGCGTCGGGTCGCAGGGTCTGGGAATGATCCAGCCCTGTGCCTGCAGGGCGATCGGAAGCAGCAGATGGATGGCAACGAGGCTGAGGCGGGTACGGCTTCGCATGACGGAATCCTTGCGGAGTGGTGCATGGAGACGTCAGAAGGCCACGCGGTTTGCACACGGTGGGGCGAAACCAGCGGCGGAAAGGCGGGCCGGTTTCACGTGTCGATCGACAGGGGCGCCGTAGCATGCTTGTGCGAGGCCGCTACCTCTATCAGCTGCGAATCCGCGGCGGCATGCCCGGACCGCGTGACGAGGTCGTGATCGTTCGCCTACCGCGGCCTGTCTTTCCGACGCTCCATCTCGGACGGCAGATTGGGCCAATCGCCCGATCGGGCAAGTACTCTCACGCCAATCAGGTTCTTGTCGGCCCGGTCGACCGTCGTCTCGAAATCCTCGTCGTCCAGTCGCTCGGCCCAGCCAAGCGAGAACGCAACCGGTGCGTTTCGCGCAGCCGCGTTCCGCAGGCGCGTCGCCACCGTCTCCGTCCGGCTCGCGTTCTCGCCGATCAGCACCACGAGGAACTCGTCGCCGCCAAGGCGGATGACCGGTTCTTCGGCTCGAACCTGCCGGATAAGAAACCGGGCGATGCGCTTCAGGATACTGTCGCCGCTGGCGTGCCCGTACGTGTCGTTGTAGAGCTTGAACCGGTCGATGTCGATGAAGATGCACCCCCAGCGCGATGTACCGTCCGCCTTCATGCTCGCGGCCAGGTCGAACAGGAAGCGACGGTTGTAGAGGCCCGTCAGCGCATCGCGGATCAGCTGCTCGTGCAGCTGCGCTTCCATTTCCTTGGCGCGCGTGATGTCCACCAGCACGCCGTGCATGTAGAGTTCGCCAGTGTCGGTGTCGCGCACGCCGAACATGGTATCGCGCACGAACCGTCGCTGACCGTCGGGCCTCACGATCTCAAGCTCGAAGTCCTTGACCGCACCGTCGCGTTCGAGCATCGCCAGCTCCAACCGACGGCGGTCCGGATCCGCCAGATACGACACGACGTCAGCCGATGCGAGCTCGTCCAGCGAGGCGACGCCGAAGATGTCGAGAAACGCGGGATTAGCGTCGAGGATCCGGCCGGCGAGATCACTGATGTACACGCCTTCGCCGACCTTGCGCAGAAACTCCCGCGCCGTCGACGGATCGTCCAGCGTGCGGTATCGCGGACGGCCTTCACTCGGATCCGAGCGTCCTGGACTCGCCATGGTCAACCCCCGTTTGCGCCGCTCACCGCTTTCACAGGATCGTGCCAGAACTCCGCCGCGACGCCGCCTGGCCGGCCACAGCGATGCACCGGAAGACCCGCCCGACGACGGCGCCGCAGACCGTGAGCCGGGGGCGATGGCCGGCAGAGCGCATCCCGGAATATGGCGCCTTCCGCGCGCGGGAGCAGTGTCTCGTCGGTTCGCGGGCAAGGATGACCGATCTGCAGGCTTGTGAGAGGTGGCGCGCAACCACACTCACCACGCCTCCGTACTCCGACGCGGATCCGTGTCATCGCCCCCGTGAGCATCATCGCAACATGAGATAGGTTTCGCGATGTATCCAACAGCGTCAGAGCGCTGTCCCGCCATTCCGTCGAGGGTTATTCCGTGACCAGAACTGCCGTACCGACGACAGCCATGTCGCTTGACGACCTGTGCATCAACACCCTGCGTATGCTGGCGATCGACGGCGTGCAGAAGGCGGACAGCGGCCACCCGGGCGCGCCAATGGGCCTCGCGCCCCTGGCTTACGCGCTGTTTACGAGGCATTTGCGTCACAACCCTGCCGATCCGACCTGGCCGAATCGAGACCGGTTCGTGCTCTCCAACGGGCATGCGTCCATGTTGCTCTACGGCGCGTTGCATCTGAGCGGCTACGACGTGACGATGGATGATCTGAAGGCTTTCCGGCAGTGGGGCAGTCGGACACCGGGGCATCCGGAGCACGGGCACACCCCTGGCGTGGAGACGACCACGGGCCCGCTGGGCCAGGGACTGGCGAACGCCGTGGGCATGGCGCTGGCCGAGGCCCAGCTGGCCGCCAGCTTCAACAAGGACGGACACGCCATCGTCGATCATCACACGTTCTTCATTTGTGGCGACGGATGTCTGATGGAAGGGATCTCGCATGAAGCCGCCAGTTTCGCCGGTCACTTCAGGCTCGGGAAGCTGATCGGTTTCTACGACGACAACCGGATCTCGATAGACGGTCCGACCACGATCACCTTCACCGACGATCCGGTGAAGCGTTTCGAGGCCTACGGCTGGCAGGTGTTGCACATCCACGAAGTGAACGACCAGTCGGAGATCGATCGTGCCGTCGCCACCGCACGCGCCGAGACGGCGCGACCGACGCTGGTGGTCACCCGGACGCACATCGGCTATGGCTCGCCGAACCGGCAGGACACGTCCAGGGCGCACGGCGAACCGTTGGGTGAGGCGGAGGTCGCACTGGTAAAGCAGACGCTTGGGTGGCCGTGGACGGACTCGTTCGTGGTGCCACGCGACGCGCTCGATCACTGGCGGCTGGCACGCGAGCGTGGGGCGGGGTTGCACGAGCAGTGGCGCCGCGACCTGATCGCATACGCCAGGGCCCACCCCGACGACGCGAAGGAGTTCGGCCGTCGCATGCAGGGCGTCCTTCCCGGCGGGTGGCAGAAGGCGATTCCGGCGTTCACGGCGGAGAACGGGACCATGGCTACCCGCGCCGCGTCCGGCATCGTGGTCAACGCGATCGCGGCGAAGGTGCCCGAGCTGTTCGGCGGCTCCGCCGACCTCGCCGGCTCGAATCTGACCACGATCAAGGATGCCCCGCGCTTTTCTCCCGAGCATCCCGCCGGCCGCAACATTGCATTCGGCGTTCGCGAGCATGGCATGGGCGCCATGCTCAACGGGCTCGCGCTCCACGGTGGCGTCGTACCCTATGGCGGGACGTTTCTCGTGTTCAGCGACTACATGCGTCCGGCGATCCGCCTCGCCGCGTTGATGGGTATCCGCGTCATCTACGTCTTCACCCATGACTCGATCGGCCTGGGTGAGGATGGGCCCACGCACCAGCCCATCGAGCACCTCACGGCGCTGCGATGCATACCCAACCTCACGGTGGTGCGGCCGGCGGACGCGGCGGAGACGGCCGAAGCATGGCGCTTCGCCGTGCAGCACACGTCCGGTCCCGTCGCGCTGGTGCTGACGCGCCAGAAGGTTCCCTTCATTTCCGACCCGCGTCGCGCTCCTGCCAGCGAGCTGGCCAAGGGTGGCTATGTGCTGGTCGAGTGCGAATCGGGGGAACCGGATGTCGTGCTGATGGCGAGCGGATCGGAGGTCGGGATCGCGGTACAGGCGAGCAGGCGCCTTCACGACGAAGACAATCGGCAGGTGCGCGTGGTCAGCATGGCGAGCCACGAGCTGTTTCTGGCGCAGCCGGCGGCGTATCGCGACTCGGTGCTCCCGCCGGGAATCCCGCGCGTGGGGCTCGAAGCAGCACACCCAATGTCCTGGGATCGCTTTCTTGGCCCACGCGACGTGATGCTCGGGATCGAACGATTTGGCGCGTCGGCGCCAAGCCAGCGAATCTACGACGAGTTTGGCCTGACGGCTGACCACGTGGTATCCAGCGCGAGATCGCTGATCGGCTAACGGGTTCGAGCGCGCGACGCGATCAGGGCCAGAGCGCGTG
Source organism: Gemmatimonadaceae bacterium (assembly GCA_019186945.1). Taxonomy (GTDB): domain Bacteria; phylum Gemmatimonadota; class Gemmatimonadetes; order Gemmatimonadales; family Gemmatimonadaceae; genus JABAQJ01. The sequence continues at coordinate 317,330 of JABAQJ010000001.1, read as the reverse complement.
ACCCGGCGGCCGCACTGCCGGATCCGCATCACACGAACGGATCGTCCGGCAGGCGAATCAACGCTTGTCGACCGGTCAGCGCGCCGTCCAGGTGCAACATGGCCAGACCGACACCAGCGGCACCCTGCATCAGGCCGGTCTGGGCAACCACCTGCTCCGGCGACACGCGGTTTTCCGCCTGGATCCACTTCAGTCCACCCGCATCGGCCGTACTTCGCGACAAAGTGTCGCGTGCGACCAGCTCGGCGAACTCCAGATGTCGCGGATCGCTCCGAAAGCGATGCATGCCGAGGAAGAACTCGGTCACGCCACAGTTGCCGCAACACTGGGAAATGTTGTTCCAGAATCCCGGCGATTGCTGCGGCACTTTCATGTCGACGGTCGCCAGCGCCAACCGATCGACCCACGAACCATGCGAGGGATCCCCGGTGATCGTCGCCAGTCGATGAAAGAGCCGGGCCGTGCCCGCCGGACCGTGACACCAGCTGAGGTAGAAGATCTGCTCGTTTCCGGGTTCGCTGTGGAAGACCATCCGCCCGCCAGCGGGAGTCGTCGTCGCCAGCGACTGGAGATAGCGCGCTCCGGCGAGCGAGGCATCGAGGAAGAGACGCTCGCCTGACGCCTGATACAGCGTCGCCAGGAAGTACGAGACACCGGCTGTACCGTGCGAAAAGTTCGGGTAGTTTCGCTGCATCGATGCATCGATCCGCCAACGCAGGCCGTCGCCGGCCCGCTCTCCGGCAGCCAACAGCGCGAGACCGGCACGTACCGCCAGATCCAACGCCGTGGCATCGCCGAAATGCTGCCGCGCCCACAACAGGTACAGCCCGATACCTGCACTCCCCGAAATGATGTCGGTCGAATCCGACCAGCGAATGCCGCTTCCAGACGGATCGGACTTCGCCCGAGCCTTGACCAGTTCGAGAGCGCGTGCAGCCCCGTCTGCGTGGCGTTCGGACTTGCTCTCGCTGGCCGTCATCGCCAGCACCCAGCCGATTCCCGCCATGCCCGTATACAGACCCGCTTCTTCTACGGCCTCCTTCGCCAAGGCGTCAAGGAGAAAATCCGCACCTGCTACGGCCTGTGCCAGCGTTGCACCGTCCTGTGTGGCGTGATGCAGTTCCAGCCAGAACGGGACGACGCCTGGCGTTCCGTTGTAGAGATCGAGCTGCACTGTCCCGGGATCACGTGGGTCCGCTGGCCACCGCGCCCCCGACCCATCGGCGATCGTCGCTGTCGCAATCCACCGGCCAGCGCCTTGCGCGGCCTCAAGATACGGGCGAGCATCGCCTGCACGGGAAGCATCGCGGTGCAGCCACTCGGCGAGCGCCGGCGCCAGGAACGCAGCCGCGGAGAACGAGAGACCGTCCTTCAACGCGTCGCGTCGCGTGATCGGTTCTTCTCTCGACTGGCGCGGGGTTCTGGGCATCGGTTTCTCTCCTCTCCGGTGTGGCACGTGCGAAGCTACGTCGATGTCGCCTTCAGGGCGAATGCCCGCGCTGTCGTGCTCGAGGGACGGCATCCATGGTCGGTTCGAAGCTGCCACATTTGACACACGCTGGCCCCCGCGGTTGAATAGGATCTCGAGCAGGGTCGAGACATGCACGGGGCTCGACGATGCTCACGGGTAGTCGTCCCGAACGGTAGAGGGCGCATGGCACACGCACCGCTCCCGGTAATCCAGCGCCGTCGCTTTGGGGAAACCCTGCGTCGGGATGCATGGTGGGTATCGAGCGTCCCGGTGGTCGTCATCCTGACTGCGTTCATCGCCTACGCGACCTGGGCGGCGTTTCAGAACGCCCACTACACGTTTGGCCCCTATCTGTCGCCGTTCTACTCTCCCGAACTCCTTGGCGATTCGCCGCACGCGTGGTTCGGTCCGAAGCCTGTGTGGTGGCCCGGTTGGCTCCCGTTCTCGCCGGCCCTGCTGATCCTGCCGATCCCGGCATCGTTCCGTTTCAGCTGCTACTACTATCGCGGCTCGTACTACAAGGCGTTCTGGCAGGATCCGCCCGCGTGTGCCGTGGGCGAGCCTCGAAAGACCTACCTCGGCGAGCGGTTCCTTCCTCTCAGCCTGCAGAACTTTCACCGCTACGGATTGCTCGCTTCGCTGATCGTCTGGTTCGTCCTCGTTTGGGACGTCTGGCGTGCGTTCTGGTTCACGGCGCCGGGCGTGACGCAGGCAACGTTCGGCATCGGGGTAGGCTCGCTCATTCTGTTGCTGAACGTGATCCTGTTAGGTGGCTATCTGTTCGGCTGTCACTCGTTTCGTCACGTCCTCGGCGGGTATCGGGACGTTCTGTCGGGATCGACCACACGCACGATCGCCTATGACTGCAGCAGCTGCCTCAACCGCGCGCACATGAAGTGGGCGTGGGCAAGTCTCCTGTGGGTGGCGTTTGCGGATCTCTACATCCGGCTCTGCTCGCTGGGAATCTGGACGGACGTGAGGATCGTCTGATGGCCGAGATGGAGCGAGTCGACCACGATGTGCTGGTGATCGGCGCCGGGGGGGCCGGACTGCGGGCTGCGATCGCGGCTGCGCAGGAAGGGGTACGCGTGGGCCTGGTAACCAAGTCGCTCCTCGGAAAGGCCCACACGGTCATGGCTGAGGGAGGAATTGCCGCGGCGATGGCACACGTCGACGAGAGGGACGGCTGGCGCGTGCACTTCGCGGATACCATGCGGGGCGGGCAGTACGTGAACAATTGGCGTATGGCGGAGCTGCATGCGAAAGAGGCGCCGGATCGGGTGCGCGAGCTCGAGGCATGGGGCGCGCTGTTCGACCGGACGTCGGACGGACGCATCCTCCAGCGCAACTTCGGCGGTCACAAGTTCCCCCGGCTGGCGCACGTCGGGGACCGGACCGGCCTGGAGATGATTCGCACGCTGCAGGATCATGGTATCCACGCGGGAATCGACGTGCACATGGAGCACACGATCGTCACGCTGCTCACGGATGGCGAGCGGGTGAGCGGGGCGCTGGCCTACGACCGCGAACGCGGCCGCTTCAAGTGCTTCCGGGCCAGGTCGATCGTACTTGCCACCGGCGGCATCGGACGGGCCTTCCGCATAACGAGCAACAGCTGGGAGTACACCGGTGACGGTCACGCTCTTGCCTATCGCGCCGGCGCTGCGCTGCAGGACATGGAGTTCGTGCAGTTTCACCCTACGGGGATGGTTTGGCCGCCGAGCGTCCGCGGCATCCTGGTGACGGAAGGCGTTCGTGGCGAAGGTGGCGTGCTGCGTAACAGCAAGGGCGAGCGGTTCATGTTCGCTGACATCCCGGAGAACTATCGCTCGCAGACGGCCGATAACGAGGACGAGGGATGGCGATATACGCAGGGCGACAAGACGGCACGACGTCCGCCGGAACTTCTGACGCGCGATCACGTCGCACGCTGCATCCTGAAGGAGGTGCGTGAGGGCCGCGGCAGTCCGCACGGCGGTGTGTTCCTCGACATCGCCTGGATCAAGGCGCGCATGCCGAACTCCGCGGAACACATTCGGAAGAAGCTTCCGAGCATGTACCATCAGTTCAAGCAGCTTGCGGACATCGATATCACGACGACGCCGATGGAAGTCGGGCCCACGACCCACTACATCATGGGCGGGATTCGTGTGGATGGGGACAGCCAGATGGCGACCGTCCCGGGCCTGTTCGCAGCTGGCGAGTGCGCAGCGGGACTGCATGGCGCCAACCGACTCGGCGGCAATTCGCTCTCCGACCTCCTGGTGTTCGGCAAGCGCGCCGGTGAGTACGCGGCTCGCTTTGCCAGATCGAACGGCGCGGCGAAGATCGCTGACGCCGATATCGACAGCGCCGTCGCCGCTGCCCTGGAGCCGTTCCAACGGTCGGGAGGCGAGTCGCCGTATCAGATTCAGCACGAACTGCAGGACTCGATGCAGGAACTCGTCGGGATCGTAAGGCGGGAGGAGGAAATGCAGCGCGCGCTGACGCGGATCGCCGAACTGCGCCCGCGCGCCCAAGACGTCCACGTGTCCGGCAACCGCGAGTACAACCCTGGATGGCACACAGCGCTCGACCTCAACAATCTGCTGACGGTGTCCGAAGCCATCACCCGGTCGGCGATCGAGCGAAAGGAAAGCCGTGGCGGGCACTTCCGGGACGACTTCCCTGCGAAGGACGCTGCGTTCGCGGGGTTCAACCTCGTGTGTCGGCGCGGCACTGACGGCGCCATGAAGGTCGAACGCATCGCCATTCCTCCGTTACCGGACCATCTGAAAGCCGTCATCGCCGAGGAGACGTGAGCTCCGTGCCTGGACTCCCATGACTCAAGCGACCTTTCGCGTCTGGCGCGGCGAGCGCGGCAGCGGCTCGTTCAGCGAGTACCGAACCGAGATCACCGAGGGGATGGTCGTCCTCGACGCCATCCACCAGATCCAGGCGGAACAGGCCGGCGACTTGGCCGTGCGCTGGAACTGCAAGGCCGGGAAGTGCGGCTCCTGCTCGGCGGAAGTCAATGGCATGCCGCGGCTGATGTGCATGACGCGAATGAATCAGCTGGATCTCAGCGAGCCGATCACCGTGGAGCCGATGCGCGCCTTTCCGCACGTGCGCGACCTCGTCACGGACGTATCGTGGAACTTCGAGGTCAAGAAACAGATCCGGAAGTTCACGCCGCGTACCCCCGAAGCAGCCGATGGGTCGTGGCGCATGCAGCAGGTCGACGTGGACCGCGTACAGGAGTTCCGGAAGTGCATCGAGTGCTTCCTGTGTCAGGACGTCTGCCACGTCCTCCGTGACCACAACAGGCACGGCGAATTCATCGGGCCGCGATTTTTCGTATATGCGGCGGCGCTGGAGATGCATCCGCTGGACACCGCCAATCGTCTGCCGGCTCTGAAGAATGCGCATGGCCTCGGGTACTGCAACATCACCAAGTGCTGTACCAGGGTGTGTCCAGAAGGAATTACGATCACCGACAATGCGATCATTCCGCTCAAGGAGCGTGTGGTCGATGAGTTCTACGATCCCATCGTCAGACTGGTGCGTCTCTTCCGCGGCGGGAAGACGACGTCGCCGGGCACAACGTAGGCAGGGCCAGGAGCGCTGCACCGGAGGTTCGTCATGCACACCTTGAAACCGATCACGACCGCTGGAATCCCGACAGCGCTGCTCAAGGCGCACCGGTATCGGCTGCTCAACGACTCGGAGGCCGCGGAGAGCATCTGCGACGACATCCTCGCCGTCGACCCGGCCAACGCCGAGGCCATCGTCACGCGCGTACTCGCGATCAGCGACCAGTTCGTCGAGTCGCACGTGGATGCCCTGTCGAGGGCTCGGGACGCCGTTGGCCAGCTGCACGATCCGTACAAGAACGCATACTATAACGGAATCGTCTGCGAGCGCTGGGGAAAGGCGCTGCTGCGACGCGCCATCCCGCGCTCGGCGGAAATGGCGTACGACTGGATCGAACAGGCGATGCAGTGGTTCGCGAAGGCAGAGGGTATGCGGCCGGCCAACAACGACGAGTCGATCCTTCGCTGGAATTCCTGTGTGCGCCTGTTGCAGAGGAACTCACAGCTCAAACCAGCGCCCGCGGAAGCGTACGAACCGAGCTTCGAGTAGAGCGACGCCGTTGCGATCCGGTTTGCATCCTGTACAGCGATGGCCATGGGTGCTGGTGGCCACCGCGGTGATGACGGCGTGCGGCTCCCAGGGACTCGATCCCGGCGCCGTGCCGCCGCCGGTGTCGAAACCGCTCGTCGTGCGTTTCCTCGACGTCGGTCAAGGCGATGCCATCGTGATCGAGAACGGCGCGAGCCGGGTCATCGTCGATGGCGGTCCGAGCAGCGGGACGTTCGGGCGCGCGCTCGACAGCCTCGGTCTGAACGGCGCAAGGTTCACGGCGGTGATATTGTCTCACGAGCACTTCGATCACTACGCGGGGCTGCGAGCGTTGTTTGCGTCGTCGCGACGCATCGTCATCGACGCGTTCTTCGAGAACGGTAATCCCGCTCTCAATTCATCGCTCATCGAACTGCGGGACTCGATCCGTGCCCGCGTAAGCAGGCAGGAGATGATGCTCCACGACACGGACGACCCGTGCGGCTCGGGTGCGCGCATGTGCACGCTGGTGCTCGATGGCGGCGCACGACTGGAGATCCTGCGCCCCGACCATCAGGGCAACTCGCCGAACAACCGCTCGGTTGCCATCAAGCTGCTTGGTCCGGACTCAACGTCATTCTCCATGTGGCTGGCCGGGGATGCCGAGCACGAGGCGATCGAGTATTTCGACATCGCTGGCTACGACGAAACGCCCGGGATGTCCGCTCGCATCATGAAGGCAAACCATCACGGGAGCTGCAACGGCATCACGGCTCGATACCTCGACATGGTACGACCGGATGCCATCGTGATGTCATTGTCCAGCACCAACGACTTCGGGTTCGTTCACGAGCAGACGGTGGAGTTGCTGCGTTCGCGTATGATTCCGTGGTATCGGACCGATGTCAACGGAACGATCACGATCGTCTCCAGCGGTCTTCCGGGAAGCACGTATTCGATCTCGACGCAGCGTGGCATGGCCTCGCAGGCCGGCGACGCCGATCGGGCAGCGTCCCCCTCCACTTGTGCCAATACGTGAATGGCGGGTTCCGGCTGCAGCCGGGAATCGACTGCGCCCGATTCGCATTCTGCCGAGGCACGCCCCGCCCGGCGACCAGCAAGCGTTAGGCATGTCCGGCCGTGGCGTCGACACCGGCACGACAGTAGCTTGGACGGAACGCCGAACCTGTCACCGCGCCTACCGCCATGAACCCAGCCGTTCTCGAGGCTGCGAGCAGCGCCTTCCCGCACGCTGCCGATTCAATCGTCCTCGGCGCCATAGTGCACGAGGGGGAGTGCCACCCGGACCCAGCGGTTGGCATCCCGCTCGGGATGATGAACCGGCACGGCCTGATCGCGGGCGCGACCGGCACAGGGAAAACCAGATCCCTGCAGCTGATCGCCGAGCAATTGTCCGCCCACGGCGTACCGGTTTTCATGGCGGACCTCAAGGGCGACCTGTCCGGGGTATGCGTTCCCGGCGAGGCGAACGAGAAGCTCACGCAGCGCACCAGGGATACGGGGTACGCCTGGGAAAGCGCTGGGTTTCCCGTCGAGTTCCTGAGCCTCACTGGAGCCCGAGGCGCGCAGTTGCGCGCGACGGTGTCGTCCTTCGGGCCGCTGCTGCTGTCCAGGGTTCTTGGCCTGAACGAGACGCAGAGCTCCGTACTCTCGATGGTGTTCAAGTTCTGCGACGACCAGAAACTCCTCCTGCTCGACCTGGCCGACCTCAAGGCCGTGCTTCAGTACCTGACAGGGGAGGGCGCGGAGGAGCTGAAGGACTACGGAGGGATGTCCAGAGCAACGGTCGGCGTCCTTCTTCGCGAGATGATCGAGCTGGAGCAGCAGGGAGCAGGGAAGTTTTTTGGCGAGCCGATGTTCGATCTGGACGATCTGCTCCAGATCGAACGGGATGGCCGGGGCGTCATCAGCATTCTCGAACTCGCCGATGTGCAGCAGCGACCCGCACTGTTCTCGACGTTCATGCTGTGGATGCTCGCCTCTCTGTACAACGAGCTTCCCGAGGTGGGCGACCTCGACAAGCCGAAGCTGGTCTTCTTCTTCGACGAGGCACACCTGCTGTTCGACAACGCCAGCGCCGCGTTGCTGGAGCAAATCGAACAGGTCGTGCGCCTGATCCGATCGAAAGGCGTGGGGATCTTCTTCATCACACAGAGCCCGAAGGACATACCCGAAACCGTTCTGGCACAGCTGGGCCAGCGCGTTCAGCATGCGCTGCGCGCGTTCACGCCTGACGACGAGGCCGCGCTCAGGGCAGCTGCCCGGACATTCCCGAAGACAGCGTTCTACAACGTGCCGCAGACATTGACCTCGTTAGGGACCGGCGAAGCGCTCGTCACGACGCTGACGACCAGGGGCACGCCAACGCCGCCTTTCGCGACGCGCCTGATCCCGCCACGGAGTCGCATGGGACCGCTCACAGACGCCGAGTGGCCGCAACGGTTGAACACGCCGCAGATCCGGAAGTATGCGCAGGCCGTGGACAACGAGAGCGCGAGAGAGATGCTCGCCGCCCGATTGGCCGATACCGACGACGCCGCGCCGACAGGCCGCGATCCGGCACCGGCCGGGAGCGGCGGCGGTCTCCTGAGCCAGATCTTCGGCTCGAGCATCGGACGGAGCGTCCTGCGCACCGCCGCCGTGGCCATCACGGGAACGCTGGTGCGTGACGCAATGGGCGTGCTCAAACCGCGCCGCACGTCTCGACGGCGTTAGGCTGGATGCGTACCGGGTGAGCCCATGATGTCCCGTATTGCGCGCATCCTGACGCTCCTCTGCCTCGTTCGTGCGCCGATAACACAGGCACAGCTGGTCCGCGGAACCGTAACCGAGGGGAATACCGGAGCCCCATTGAGCGGAGTCCTCGTCGCACTCGTGGACGACTCGGCACGTACGGTTGCATCGGCGCTGACGAGCGATCGCGGCCTTTACGGCGTCCGAGCGCCATCCGCCGGCCGCTATCGAATCGAGGCCAAGCGCATCGGCGTGCGGCGGTACACATCCGCGATGTTTGATCTGGCAACAGGAGAGTCGCGTGAGCTGAACGTGCAGCTCGATGCTCTGCTCTACACATTGCCCGAAGTAGTCGTTACGGCGCTTCCGTTGTGCAAACGCGACGACAGGGACGGAGCGCGCGTGGCCGCGCTCTGGGACGAGGCGCGCACAGCCCTGGCCGCTACGCAAATCTCGCTCCGCGACCGGCTCTTTAGCGCCCGCCTGGTGCGCTACGTCAGACAAATCGACCCGGCGACGCTCAAGGTGATAGACGAGACGCGCTCCGACGTCCAGGGCGTGGTCGATCGACCATTCTTCTCGCTCCCGGCGGAATCTCTCTCGGCACACGGCTTCTGGCGCAAGGATCAGGATGGTTCGACACTGTATTTCGCGCCCGACGCGGCCGTGCTGCTCTCCGACCGGTTCCAGGCCGATCACTGCTTCGGGTACGCGCGACCGTCGCGCGACCGCAAAGGTATGGTCGGGTTGCAATTCGAGCCTGCGAAGCGGCGGGATGTGGGCGACGTGCGTGGCACGCTGTGGTTGGATGCCCGGACGTTCGAGCTGAGGTTCGTGGAGTACCAATACACGAACCTCGACGACTTCGCCGACAACCTCCGACTGGGCGGCGAGGTCCACTTCGCGCGGCTCCGATCCGGAGCGTGGATCGTGCGACGCTGGTTCATCCGCATGCCGCAGGTCGGACGATCCGTGTCGCCACCGGTCGGGCTGACCAGTACCGCACCCAGCGTTCTGGTGAGATCCGTGGTCTATCGCCTTCGGGAAGAAGGTGGCGACGTCACCGCCGAGGGCCTGCGGGTCTATGAGAAGCCCGCGATGCTCATTGGCGAGGTACTGGACAGCCTGCGACGTCCGCTTGCCGGAGCCCGGGTCCGGCTCGACGGCACGCCGTACTCGGGCGTGACTGGCGCCAGCGGCACGTTCGCGCTGGATTCGCTCCCGGCGGGCAACTTCGACGTCGTCGTCGAGCACGCGGATTACGACGCGATTGGCCTGAAAGCAGCGTCCGCTGACGCCGTCCTCGCCGAGGGCGAGACCGTGCGGCTCAACTTGCGCGCCAGCAACACCCGTGAGATCGTGAGTCGGTTGTGCCCGACCAGACCGCCCGCTCGCGATCGAGGGACGCTGCATGTCAGCGTTCGCAACGCCGCCACCGAGGGCCCGCTCGCGTTCGCCGACCTCGCCGTGACTTGGCTGGAGGTCTCGGGATCCGGCGCGAACCTGCTCTCCACTACGCGCCAGCAGGACGGGACATCCGACTCGCGCGGCGGAATCTCGTTCTGCGGCCTTCCTTCCCGAACCCTGTTGACGTTGAACCGACGACTCGGCTCGGACCGCCTGACGCCCATGGACACCTTGCGGCTGAACCAGGGTGAAATCGCCCGGCGAGTGGCACGAGTTCCCGCGCCTCGCCCCTGACGCAAGACACGGGGCGACGGCAGATTCCCGAGTCCCTCTCGAACACCCTGCCACCGGGATCTCGTTATTCTTCCAAATGCACCGGTCGCATACGTGGACGTGCCTCGCTTCGATCGCGTGCATTCCGACAGCCGAACGCAGACCGGTCGTGTGCTGGCCGACGGACACGCTTGCACGGTCGACTCGCCGGGTGCCGTGACCGCCGCGGTCGCGGTCCACGGTCACTGGAACTGAGCCATGACGCGGAATCTGGCGCTACCCGTCGCACTCGTACTTGTCGCCAGTTGCAATAACACACCGGCTCCGGTACCGTCAACCGCGGCGAACGCCATCGGGTTCGAGCGTGTGCAGCAGGATCTGTTCTCCGCTCCCGGTGGCCAGCCGAACGCCTGGGCAGACTACGATGGCGACGGCGATCTGGATCTTTTCGTCGGTTTTCGCGGCGCGCCTAACCGGCTTTACCGCAACGAAGGGGGACGGTTTGTCGACGTTGCAGCCGCGGCCGGACTGACGGTCCCGTTCGAGACGCGCGCGGCCTCGTGGGGCGACTTCGATAGCGACGGCGATCCGGATCTCTTCCTCGGATTCGCGGCGGCACGTGACGCCCGGACACGCCTGTACCGGAACGATGGCGGCGACTTCACGGACGTGGCGGCATCGCTGAACCTCGACCTCGATGGCACGACCAGGCAACCGGCCTGGGTGGACTACGACCAGGATGGCGACCTCGACCTGTTCGTCGCCAACCAGGACGGCGACACCGACGGGCTCTATCGCAACGATGAAGGACGCTTCACAGATGTTGCGCCTGCACTCGGAATGGACAACCCGGGCAGGCGCAGCGACATCGGTGGCGTGGGCGCAGCAGCCGCCGATTTCGACAACGACGGCGATCTGGACCTCTACGTCGCCGCCTACGGCCCGGACCTGCTGTGGGAGAACCTGGGCGGTGGCCGCTTCCGGAACGCGGCACCCGGCACTCCGCTCGCTAGCGATACCCACGACGTCACCACAGCATGGGGCGACTTCGACAATGACGGCATGTTGGAGCTATACGTATCGAGTTTCCTTTCGGCTCAACCGGAAGCTCGCGACCACTTGTACAAGCGTACGATGTCCGGCTGGACCGACGTCCTCCCGCAGCCGTTCGTCGAGCACGGCGCCAGCCACGGCGTGGCCGTCGCTGACTATGACCGCGATGGCGCGCTGGACATCGCGCTCGCGAACAACCACGCGCAAGGCAAGCACTACCTGATGCGCAACACGTTGCCGGTATCTGCCGCAACGCGATCGCTGGCGGTCGTTGCGCTCGATTCGGTACGTCGCTGGACGCTTCCAGGCGCAGAGGTCCGCCTGTACGACACGTCCACCGGCCGACTGCTCGCCACACGGCTCGTCGATTCCGGCAGCGGCTACTGCGCGCAGGGCATGGCGCCGCTGCATTTCGGACTCCCAGCCGTCGTTCGGTCGGTCGACGTCGAGCTGACGTACTTCAACAGCGGCGCGCGACGCACTGCCGTCACCCGCCACATCGATCCCACGGATTACAGCGGTCGAGCCCTCGTCATTACGCCGGAAAGTCGATAGCGGTCGTGCTCGGCCTGGGCCGATGCGGTCGACCGCTCAACGCTGTCGTGTGATCACGTGGATGATGCCTCGCCCATACATCCCGCCGAACCGTGCGGTAGCATCGACGGCCGAGTAATACCGAATCTCCATGACCTCGCTGATGTCGATGGAGCGCAGGACTTCCGGCAAACCGGCGACATTGTCGTCGACTCGCACGATTGCCCGATTGTCTCCGCTGCCACGGACGCTGGTGCGGCCGGCATTCCTTAGAAAGCGCGGACGGAGGCGTTGTACCGCGTCCCAGGCCGTCAGGAGTCCCTGCGTCTCCGCGATCTCGCTGCGCGTGATGATATCGGACTGCCGCGACGTCAGGGCGCCCGTGGCGCTGGCATTCCCGCCACTGGCGCACGCCGCGGTCGACATCGCGATCAAGGTGGCCAGCAGGGCTTGCCGGTACATCGCTTCCTCCTCTTGAACTGCCAGGCTACCGCAGAATCCTCGCGCGGAGCGTTGAATCCGCAAGCCCGCATTTCCCGTGTGCCGTGCACAGGACGCGCCAGCGCACACCTGCCGAATCGATCCGCCGAAGCAGCGACGCCAAGCTCGCACGGCTCCGCTTCGGATCATCGGAATACTCGCTTCGCGCGCCACGAAAACCGCTCGTCACACGCCAGTTTACGGCGTCCCCGGCGAACAGCGTCTCACGAAAGAGGTAGACCGTGCTCCCCGCGGTGTGACCGGGTACGGGGAAGGCTCGAAGCGTGTCGCGGCCCAGTACGAACGCGGTATCGGTCGCGATCGGCAGCAGACGGAGCTCGCCCTTTCCCGGATGCGGATACGACACCAGCCGATCGCCGATCCGAGGTACCAGTCCGGTGTACCGCGCGCTGCCTGTGAAGAAAGGGATCTCGTCGCGTCCAAGCACGAGTGTCGATGCTTGCACCGTGCGCCAGGCGCCGATGTGGTCGCGATGGGCGTGCGTCAGGAAGGTCCAGCGCACGTCTGCCGTTGTGGCTCCCAACTGCGTGAGCAGGGACCGCAGTGCCTTGTCGGCACCGGTCCACCCCAAGTCGATCACCACCACACCACTGTCCGTGCGGGCGGCGAAGATCATGCTTGCCCACGGCCCGGTAGTTGTTGTGGCTGCCGCCAGGGGAGGCGCGGGTGCGAGGTGGATGTCGTGCGTGCATCCGGCGTTACCGATGGCCGCCACGAGCATGACGAGGATGCCGCGGACGATTCGCCGGCGGCGCGGATCGGCCCGCCTCTTCCCATCGCCGGCCGACGCGAGCGGCGTCACCTCAGGGTAGCGGTGGGAGCATCACCGTCGGATCGCCGAGTATCACCAGTTGCTGGCGATCCATCGCCACGAGCTGGCGATAGAGCGCGCGCTCGCGGGCGAGCTCGGCACCCTGGTTGACAGCCTCGAGCGCCTGCGCGTGTTGTGCCAGGAACGCGCCCGCCTCGGCATACACTTTCGTCAGGGCGTGACCTAACGTCATCCGATCCTCGCCCTGCTGGTACAGTCGCGTGTACAGGGCATCGACGATCGCGTGCGCCAGCGGCTGGCCGGTCTCCGGGTTGCGCAAGGTCCAATCGAAAGTCGGTTCCACATGACCGGCGAACGCGCGCAATGGGTGCTTCGCACCAAGCAGGGCCGTCGGCAACGGCGCCACCCGATCCTGGCAGGTCGCGGCAACGCCTGCCAGCGTCGTGGCCACCGACGACCCCGGATCGAACAGCCCTGCGTACCGCGAACTGGCGTCGCTTCCGGCCGAACAGCAGGCGTGCGCGTACCAGATCGCCCCGTTAGGCGCCCAGCCATCCAGCAGCGTCTCCGGTCGTACGAGGTCGTGATCGACGCCCACCGGCATCCCGAGGTCCGCGTTCATCTGCGCTGGCGTGGAAAGCGGGCCAGTCATTCCGTGGCTCGTGGACGCGATCAGCGATGGAGTGTGTTTCGCCAGCGCCGATGCCAGTGCCGCGGCCGTGGCGTCGTCGTTGAACATGCTCGCGCCTTCCGTCAGCTCCCCCTCGGCAAACCTGTCGCGGAGTCTTTTCGAAATCACCGTGTCCATCAGCCACGTGATGTCCGGCTCTCCGAGGTTTACGCTCCACACCACCGGCGCCAACGGGTTACTTGGGGTATCGCTCCAGTCCTTGAGGAGGGCATTGACGTAGTTCGTTAGTGCGTCACCCTCGAGCCAGATTCGTCCGACGAAGGTGCTGGAGTTGGCCACGTACTGGAAACGCCACGGTATTCGCTCCGGCGGCGCGTAAATGAGCAGGTAGCGTGGTAGCTGCCCGCGCGCGATCCCTGGTGCGCTCCCGGCCAGCGATGGATCCTGGAACTTCCCGTCGCTGAAGTAGCGGCGCAGGAATCCTCCCTGGTGCCCGGTCACGTACCGGAACACCGGTGCGTTGTTACGCGCCGCGACCAATTCCTGGATCGCGTGTGGTGCGTCATCGGCAGTCGCGCGCGCTGCGGCATCGAGTTCGTCGTTGTCCGGCAGCACGAGTCCCCAACCGATGGCCGGATGCCTCCAGTTGGATTCGGACGTGACTTTCGCGGGTCCGGCCAGCTTCCCGTCGTCCGCCGACGGGCCGTCCATGCGGCGTTTCAGACCCCACTTCAGCGCCGGCTGGGCTGACGGCGATTCCGCACCGGTCCAGGCGTTGATCCGCAGCAGATCGGAGAGCGCGAACATGCCTACAGGCCGATTGGAATCTGTCCCATCGAGTCCGGCCGCAACTCCGGCGGCACCACAGGCGGCTTGTCGAGAACTCCCAGGAACTGCGCGCGCAACGCGGGATCCGCATCTGGCGGAAGCTGCCGCAGGAGACCTGCGACCAGCCTCACCCGATCCCGCATCAACGCCAAGTGTTCGTCCGACTCTGCCGGCCGGCATTGTACCTGCAGCGGTTCCTTCTGGACGTACAGGACAGGCAGCGTCCAGTTGTGGAAACTCGACGGGTTCTTCCTGTGGCGATTGCGAATGGCGCGTCGGGCCGGGACGAGCGTCTCCGTCAGGTCCAGCGCCACCGGCTTGCTCAGACTCTCCGTTGCTGTCGCGGAGAGCAGGCGGAAGAGTTCGGGATAGAGCTTCTCGCAGAACACGTTTGCGTCGCCTGCCGGAATGGGCTCCTGCATGCCGATGACCGCTGGAACGCTCCCATTCGCCACGATCCGGAAAGCCATGGACGCGAGTCGTTCGCCGGCCGCCGCTCCTTCGCAGCAGTTCAGCACCACCAACCACGCGTTTCGCACTCCGCCAGCCTCAACCAGCGAATTGACTTCCACCACGACCGATCCTTCGACGCTCTCCGTGTCGTGGTCGACGATGGTCGCCAACTCCAGGTACGCCTTGCCGAACCCGGACGATCCGTGGCAGAAGAAGTGTACCAGTTGCGGCCGATACTCGTTGAGTGCTCCCTCCACATCCAGGTCGGACGACGGCATGGAAGCTATGGTGACGCCCGGATGCTGCCCGTCCGCGAGTTCCTGCCGGATCCGGTCGAGAAGCTGTTGCTGTCCCACGAACACGCGCGCCTCCAGGGCCAGACCCGCCGAACGCGCGCCATCGAATGCGGACACGAACGCGGTCCACTCGGGCGTCGCATCGCGGCCAGCGGCCGACATGAAGGCGCAGATCCTCAGCGGCAGGTTGAACGGGCGAATGCCGGCATCCTGCCGGCTGACCTCGTCGGCTATCCGGCTCACCCGGCATCGACCGCCAAGCGCAACGAAGTCACCGGCATCGTCGCACAGAGCCTCCCATCGGATCTGCTCTCCCTGCAGGGCAACGATCTCGAAGCAAAGCGCACGCGACTGACCATCCGGCAGCTGGAACATGGCCGAAAGGGCGCTCTGGATCGCGGGGTGTTTCTTCAGCGCGTCGCGCAGCAGCGCCCCATACAGTTGTACCTTCGCTTCGTCGTCCATCGCAGGAATTGCACCGGCATCGAAACCTATCGGTATCGACTGGCGAGCGTTCGGCAGATTGCTTTCCGCCTTCAACAGGCGCGCCACCAGCGCTCCCTCGGTGTCCTGCTCTATGGAGACGATGGTCCGTGGTTGCATGGCGGCTCCCATCGTCAGGGCTTCAGCCTGGAGGCGGCGAAGCTCTTTATGATGCTCTGGACATCGGCGAGCGTCTCGGCAATCGCTGACGTGCGGGCCTGCATCCGGGGATTCGGCGCACGCCCCAGGCTTGCGTCCCGTCGCTGCGCCTCCTGCATCTGCTCCTCGACGAAACGTTGTGTCGACGAGAGCCAGTTCGGCACGTCACTATCCGCCGGCGCTTCCTCGGAGGGAGCAGATATGGCTTCCGTCTGCGTCATGCGCTTGGCGCGCTTCCGATCTGGGGCTGCCCGTGGCTTCTCCGAGTCGGATGCCGTCACGGGCGGGTTGAACAAATCCGAGTTGAAACTGACGATAGTCGCGCCGAGCGCGGATTTCGCCTCCACGGGGAGCTGCGTGTCGACCAGTGCCGGCTGGCAGTACATGAAGAGCGGACCGGCGATCGCCTCGCGCGGATCCGGCGAAAACAGGAACTCGTAGGCACTCTGCAGTGCAACGAGGCCATCGTCCCGGTTGGAATCGTGAAACAGTGCCGGGCCGGGTCGAACCTGCGCCAGAGTATCGACGAAGTAACGTAGCCCGAGCTCCGGGCTGCCGTCCGGTGGCGCGGTACACACCACGGACCACGCGCCGGTCTGGTTGAGAAACGTGGACGTTTCCGCCACGCCAAGGTATCGCGCGGTTCGTGCATCCTGGCTCTCCGCCGGAGACTCGGTCACCGTCAGACAGGGACGCTCGTCGGCGAAGTAACCGCGGCAGACGAAATGCACGGTATCCAGCGACCGACCTTCCATCGCATCCCGCATCCACTGCAACCAGGGGCTCGTGACCGCACTGGCAGAGGCTCCCTCGATCCGTTGACCGAGGTAGCGACGCGCTGCCGACGGGTCGTGTACGGAGACGCGCGGTTCGCCCTCGAATGCGTCGCGCACCTGCGCAAAGGAGCCGATGTCGGGAAACACGTGAATCCTGGTGTGCGGCCGGCGCGAACCCCGGAGGACCGCGGCCGCGATCTCACCGAGCGCCTGTGGGACCGGGAACGACCGTTCGGATGCCGGCACGCAGCAGCACAGGGCCACGTCGAGCGTATCTCGCCGCTCGCGCGCCGGCTCGAGGAAGTCGGGTAGCCGCAAGACCGGTCGCTGCAACTCCGGCACCAGCAGATCCTCCCACGGCACCACCCCCAGGTACCCATACGGCTTCACCAGATGCAACCAGAGCGGATGAGATGGCTCCAGCTGCAACTCGGCGATCCGTTCGCGCAAGTCTCCGGTGACCTCCCCAGGAATGAAGAACGACGGCGCCGACGTGGCGTCGACGTAGCGCGGCAGTCCCAGGTTCTCCGTCGGCATCCGAAACGTCGCCAAGGTCCTGGGTTCGTCGCCAGCATGCGTCTCCAGGTCGAGATGCACGACCCACACCCGACCCTCCCGACGCAACGAGAGCTTGAGCGCAAGCAGGTGATGCCGCTTCTTCAGATAGACCGCCATGTGGCCCCCGGTTACTTGCGAAACACCAGCCGGTGGAGCGCCCACGCCGTCTCGGGCTTGGCAATATCGCCGTGTCCCGAGATCCGTCCCTTAGACCCATCGAGGCCGATGATCGATGCCGTCCCAAGGGAGCCGTAGTCCTCACCGGCAGCAGGAATCGGATCGCGCAATTCCTCGCCAGCGCCACGCGGCCCGTAGCCACCTAACGCGGCGTACCGGCTCGGCGGATCGCCGGCCGATGTTGCCGACGCCGCAATGAGCGGCTCTCCGGCGTCGGAATCCCGGCGCAACGACAGATGAAACGTGGCATGCAGCGGAAGATCCTTCCGACTGTACGTGGAAAATATCGGATGACGCACCATCGACGGATCCAGCGCCCGCCGGTAACCGCCGGCCCTCCTCGTCCCCGGGACACTCGCCGCAAAGCAAAGATACGAACACGCCGGCTGCAGCAGGAGCAACGAGTCCAGCGGCCGTACGAATGCCGGTCCGGCACAGATGCCTGAGAGCATCACCTTGCACCCATACGAGTGCCCCACCGCGTGAATCCTGGCGGAGGTCGCGGTCTGGATGTCACGCATGAGAGCAGACATCGCCCGCGCCCCCACGCGACCGGCGCGATCTTTCATCTGCCAGACGGAGGCCAGTCGGAGGTAGGTCCGCGGATCGAGGAACGAGAGGGCGCCGGCAGCCTTCGGGCCAGCGGTCGCGCCCCCATCGCCCGTCCCACCAAAATCGTCGAGGTCCGCCGGCGCTGTTGACGAATGTTCGACCAGTGCTGTTGCCTCGGCAGCACTGGCCAGGTCGCTTGCCGTCAGATCCCGCGCGCCATCGCCGATCTCGTCGTCCGACGCGGACGCCAGCAGCGGCAGCATCAACCGCGACAGTTCCTCGGACTCCTCAGCAGTGACGGTTGGCTTGCCCATCAGCTCACGGAACCGGGCCGCCTTGTCCGGAGTGCCGGCCTCGGCGATCGCCCGCGACATGACATCGATCGATGCTTCGGTCCGTTTGCCTTCCAGCGATTCCTCCCCGGCGATCTTCGGCCCGTTGTCGAACACCAGCCAAGTGCTGGGCCAGGTGATGCCAACGAAGACCGGCGTGAACGTGCGGTTCGCCGGATGTGATGGAAGCAACCCTTCGAAGGCGGCCAGAAATCGGCCATACAAGCGCGACGCGGCATCGAAGTCGTTGTTCCAGCCATGAGAGAAGAGGATGACATCGGAGTGCTCTTCGGCTCTCAGCCGCTCCAAGAGATCGCCTCGGGTCAGCGGCGATTCACAGATCCCGTCCGCATTGTAGCGGAGGATCCACGTCGGCATCTGGATGCCGGAGAGCTGCAGTGGTCCCCGGATCTCGTCGGACATGGCCGCCCCCATGCTGGCGATTTGAGGGCGATAATCTCGGCTGTAACGGGCCGGGCTGCAATGCCCCGGAGGATCCCGGTTCAGCTCCTCCCGTGAAGGTCTCGGATGTTTGCCGCGGATTTGCGCGCATCGTCCCTGACGTTCACGCCGAACCCAAGCCGAGCCATCGCGAGACAAGTCGCTGCGAGGAAGAGGCAGCCGGCCTGGCTGGCTTCTTTCGTGGCTGCGGCTCGCTGGCAACCAATCCGCATGACGTCAAGCCGAAACGAGGACGCCACGGCACTTTGGGTGCGTTGGTCAGGCGTCGGGCCACTCGTGCACAGGTCGACCCGATCGGGAATGCACCAGGTAGAGCTCGACCAGCTCTGCCAGCGCTTCGTCGCGCCGGTGTGCAATCGACAATCGCTCGAAGCATCGGCGCTGCCACCGTGCCGCTGTCACTCCGCTGTCCACCCGGCCCCGCACGATCCCCAGTAGACGCGTCGCCTCCGCGCTATCCACACCGAGCGCTTCCAGCCCCGCTTCCGCCATGGGCAACGCATCGCGAACCACGGCCACTGCGGGACGCTCCATCGGCGATTCGCCACAGCGCCCGCCGCCGGGCCACAGAAGCGACGCTCCCAGACCGTACTGTGCCGCCCGATAGAAGTTGTATTCGGCGTATGCGAACGGAAATCGAGGCAGCAGATCGTCCATCCGATCCGTGAGAGCCCGCGTCAGCCCTGTCAGCAAGGCCGCACCGGCCACCATGTCGACAGGCGTTGGCCCTGACGGGAGGGCCCGCATTTCGATCCGCAGATGACCGTCGAAACCCGGGTCATAGATCGCGCGATTCCAGCGCCAGATGGTTCCTTGGTGCAGCCGCAGCTCTCGCAACCGCGGTACGCCACCCGTAGCGGCTACGCCTTCGGCATCTTCGTCGTCCACGATCGGGAAGATCGCTGGAAACAGCGCCACCGACTCAGCGAACGCTTCCCACGCGTCCCTCCTCAGCCACCCGTGACCGAAGCCCACACGCGTCGGCGGACGCCAGCGCGTCGCCTCCAGATCCCGGTAATCCAGCGCCTGTTTGAACAGGGCAATACGGGTTTCGTCCCACAACCGCCGGCCGAGAAACGTCGGTGAGTTGGAACTGACGGCCATCGCGACGGGAAGAGCCAGCTGCGCCGCATTGTACGCGCGAGCGAAATCCCGCGGCGGGACGCGATAGTGTACCTGGAACGACGTGTTAGCGCCCTCCAGCGCGATGTCCGCACTCGTCACCTGAAGCACGTCCTCGCCGCAAATGCGCACCACCGACGGCGCGTGACGCAACCGCCGGACGCCGGCTGACAGGGCCTGGTAGCGCGGTGCATCGGTCAGGGCGGAGGCTTGAAGATCGTCCTCGGTGAGCGTCGGCAGGATGCCGATCGGCACCACCCGACCGCCATGAGCCGCCGCCAGCCGGTTGGTCATGTCCAGTGCCGCCGCCACCTCCGCTTCCATATGCGAGAATGGATGACCGCGTGCTGACACGGGAGTCAGGTTGAACTCGAGGTTGAACCTGTCCAGCTCCAGCCCCAGACGCGGGTCCGCACATCGCTTCAGGATGTCCGTGTTCCGCATCAACGGACGCGCCCGATCGTCGACGATCGAGAACTCCAATTCTGCGCCTAACGAAGGATCTCCATCACCGAACCCGGGCCGGTCGAGGACCATGCGCAGCGCCCGAAGGTTCGACTCGAGGCGCTCGGCGAACGCCGCATATTCGGCGTCGAGGAACGACGTACGATCGATGGTCCGTGCCATGGCAGCACGCTCGCGCGAGTACGACGCCATCTCTACCGGGCTTTCCCCGGATTTCGCGTCAGGATGGCCCGAAGTCGATTTCGGGCGGCCACCCGACACTGCTGGCCGCACACTGACGGATGACCGTCACGAACGCGTCACCGCTCGGTAGCGGACACGCCCCTTCCTGGCGCAACGACGGGACCGCACGCCCGATAGATGCCACCGCGAAGCGTGCATCGCAGCGCCCCGCACCGCCATCTGTTGAACCGCGGCGTCTACGACTGTCTCGCGCGATACTCCATGGACGCCGCGATGAAAGATCGGAACACGTGCCGTGTGTGCGGGTCCGTCAGTTCGAAGACCTCGGGGTGCCACTGCACGCCCACCAGGAAGTGATCGTCGGCAGACTCCACTGCCTCGATCAACCCGTCAGGAGCAACCGCCGATGCTACAAGTTCGCGACCCAGCGTCTTGATGCCCTGATGGTGCATGCTGTTCACCGGAATGCGGTCCAGTTCCATCAGGTGGCGAAGCCGGGAGTCTTTCGTCAGCGTCACTTCGTGCGCCAGGTGGTCGCGCTCGAATCCGTGTGTCGGGAAGTAATCGTGCTTGATCGCGGCCGGGCACTGCGATTCCAGATCCTGATACAACGTCCCGCCCAGCGCGACGTTGATGACCTGGGCCCCGCGACAGAGCCCGAGCAGCGGCTTGCGATCCTCCACCGCCCACTTCGTCATCTGCATCTCCACTCGATCGCGCGCCGGATCGATCCGCCCCAGCTTGGGATGCGGCGCCTCGCCGAAACAGGTTGGATCGACGTCCACGCCACCCGGGATCAAAATACCGTCGCAGATGTCGTAGATGCCGCGCAACGCCTCAGGCTCGTCGTCGAGCAGGGGAATCAGTATCGGTGTCGCCCCAACCAGTGTGACGGCGATGTAGTACCGCTGGTTCATCACCACAGACTGTGGCAAGCCTGCGGGGATCCCGTCGATCGAGTGCAACGTCTGTGTCGTAACGCCAATAACCGGCCGGCGTGGTGTGATCGTCTTCATCTCTTTTGAGTAGCAAGAAGCAGTGCAAGGCGGCTGCTATGTTGACGGCTGTGCCTCACCCGTCTCCGAGTACCGCAACTCCGATACCGCCCGCGTCGGCGACTGGCGGGGAGCCAGCAGCCCCTCGGATCCCGGCGCGGCCAGCACCCCTTCCTCAGTCTCGGCAATCAGCTGATCCACTACAGCCTTCAGGCTCCCGGTCTGCCGGTATACCGCCACCTGTCGATCCGCGCTCGTGCCGCCTTCCAGAATCCTGAACGCATACTCCACCTCCTTGCGCGTCCCAAGCTCGTCGAGAACATCGCCAAGGAACCACTCGATGAACTCCCGGATCAGCACCGGCGCTGGTTGCTCCACTTCCTTCCCGAAGTCGATCAACTTCCCCTGCAAGCCGTAACGCACAGCGCGCCACTTGTTTTCGTCGATCAGGTCCGACGAATAGATGCGAAACGTGATGTTGTCCCGGCGCATCTTCCAGATCTTGAACACGAGCGCCTGCAAGATAGCGGCAATGCACACCGCTTCGTCTACCCTTGTGCAAACGTCGCAGATGCGGAACTCGAGCGTTGGATACTTCCAATGCGGTCGCACGTCCCACCAGATCTTCGAGCCATCCGGGATCGAACCCGTCGCCTGCAACGTCTTGATGTAGTTCTGATACTCGGCGAACGACGAGAGGAACCGGGGAATCCCGGTGCGCGGAAACGCACGGAAGATCGCCGATCGGTACGACTTGAGCCCGGTTTCCCTGCCTAACCAGAACGGGGACGAGGTGGACAGGCAGAGGATGTGCGGCAGAAAGTAGCGCGTCACATTCGTGGCGTCGATCAGGAAATCGGGATCGTCGATGCCGATATGGACGTGCGTGCCGAAAATCAGCAGTTGCTGCGCCAGCTGCGCCATCGCCTCCCGCGTGCCGATGTAACGCTCGAACGGCGTGATCTTCTGATCCGCCCAGTGCGAGAAAGGGTGCGTCCCGGCGGCCGCAATCTTGAGCCCCTTCTTAGCCGCCAGCTCCATCACACCGCTGCGCAACGCCACGAGTTGATCGCGCACCTCGCTCGGCGTGTGGCATACCCGGGTGCCCACCTCCACGATCGACTGGTGAAGCTCCGGCTTCACCTGGCCGATGATGAGATGATCTTCCTCGAGAATCTGGGTGATGTACGACTGCAACTCCCGAGTACGCGGATCGATGATCTGGTACTCTTCTTCCACGCCGATGGTCAGGGACGGTGGCTTCATGGTGCCCGAACGGTTGAGCGGAATGCTGGCCGGCCTTGCCGGAAGGTACGGTGCGGGCGGACGGCACGCGACGGAGGAACCCGGAAGATGCGTCAGGAACCCCAGCCTGCCGACGCACCATGGTGGCCGTCTTACCTGCCTGAACAGCGATCCCACCTCGACCGCGCCCTGCCAGGCGCCCCATCCCCGCCATCGCAGCATACCTGGTACTCCTGTCGTTCTCCTGACTGCTTGCCGGTGTGCACGCTCAGCCCGCCACCCAAGCAGCCAATCGGGAACTTGCCGGGCTTATCCGCCGGATCCAACGCAGGCGCGGATGATGCCGGAGCTGCACGGCACGATACCGTGCAACTATCGCCGGTTGATCAGGAACTGCTGGATCTTCCCGTCTGGCGTGCGATACATCGCCGATCGTGCCGGCGTCTTCCCGACCATGTACTCGACGATCGCGACCTCCATACCACCCCGTTCCACCCTGTTGCGGACGACAACGTCCGAGATTGCTCCGTTGGCAGCCAGCGACGCACGATCCCTGGCCAGATGCTCGTCGGTCAGCAGGGCATTGAAATCGTCGCCCAGCGTTGAGCGATCCACCTTTCCCTTCTCGACTTGATTCAGGAACGTCCGGGCGGCGTCGAGCGCAGAGGGCCCTGCGATCGTTGGGAGATCCGCGTGTGGCGACAGCATCGCAACCAGGGCGGATGTGATCTCCCCGGTTGCAGCGAAGTCAGCATTGGCAAGTGTGACGATGGCGGATCGCGTCGCCGGAATCACGATATTCTGCGTGACGATGCCGGCTATCCCGCCGCCGTGCGAATAGATGAGCGTCTCTCCGGTGCGTTGCACGCCAAGCCCGCAACCATACGTCGTCTCACGCCCGTCGGTGAGCAGTCGCGGCGTCGTCAGCTTCGCGTAGGAAGCCGGGGACAACACTTTCCCGTCGATGAGCGCCAGATCCCAAGCCAGCAAGTCGGTCGGGGTCGACCAGATAGCTCCGGCAGCTCCGATCCAGCCCTGCCCTTCCGGTCGGGCGTACGTCGGCCGTGCGAGCGCATACGAGGTATATCCCTTGGCGGTGTTGCTGTCCCCTGGGATCCGATCGAACGCCGTGCGCGTCATCCCCAGCGGCGTGAAGATGCGCTGTTGCATGAATGCGCCGACGGTTTGGCCCGACGCATTCTCGATCGCCTTGCCGAGGATGAGGAAGTTGGTGTTGCTGTAGGACCAACGCGACCCAGGCTCGAAGTCGAGCGGGAGAGTCGCGTACCGCGCGATCACGGTATCGGTCGGTTCCGGATTGGTCATCTCGCGCACGACAAAATCGAGCGGATAGTAGTCGCGGTATCCGGAGACGTGCTGGCCCAGCTGCAACAGCGAGATGTCTTTGGCCCGGCTCGCCGCGGGCACGTGCTTCGCGACCGGATCGTTCATGGAAAGCTTGCCGTCCTGCTCCAGGAGCAACGCCGAGCTGCACGTAAACTGCTTCGTGACGGAGCCAATGCCGAACATGGTCGTGGGCGTGACTGGCAGGTCCGGGTCCAGCGAGCGGAACCCATATCCCCGGGAGAGGACTACCTTGCCGTCCTGCATGACGCCGACGGAGAGGCCGACCAACCTCTTGCCGGCCACCACGCGTCGAATCAACGAGTCGACTGCGACGACGTCGATTGGCGGTGCGGTGGGCGCCGGCGCGGCGGATGCGGTGGTGGGAGTGGACGATGGCGGCGCGGTGGGCGCCGGCGCGGCGGATGCGGTGGTGGGAGTGGACGATGGCGGCGCGGCGGACGTGCAGGCGGCCAGCCATGTCAGAGTCAGGGAAACGATCGAGCGCATGGCAGGGAAGCCGTACCGGTTCGCACCGGCACGGGATTGATGAGGTGGCAAATGGATTTCCTAGCGTCTTCTCTTCGTGCGTGGCGCGGTCCTGGTTCGTTTCGAGGTGGCGCGGCGCGCATTACGAGCTGCGGGTTTCCGCGGCCGTGCGGCGGACGTCTTCCGTACCTTCGTTTTCGCCGGCCTGCGTGTAGAGCGTCCTGCTGCTGCGGTCTTCCTGGCGACGGCTTTCTTCGCCGCGGGTTTCGCGATGCGTTTCGCCGGCGCCTTGGTCTTCCGTCGCGTCACGGCGCCGGCGACCCGTTTCGTTTGGCGCCCGGCCGCTGCCTTCCCTGACTTCGACCTCGCCGACGTCGCTTTGGCGGTCACCTTCCGAGTCGGCGTTGCGGCAGGTGCCGGCGCGGACACGTGATGCAACGCGAACCCGGCGCCTTGCGGGTCGGCCAGGATCGCGATCGATCCGCCGGGAATGTCCATCTGGGACCGGACCACGGTGGCGCCTGCGCGCGTCGCGGCTGCAACCGCCTTGCCGACGTCCTTCACGTTGATATACACGAGCCAGAATGGTCGCATCCCGGCCATTTGCTGCGGACGATCGAACATTCCGCCGTACATCGCCTTTCCATGGCCCCACATCGCGTACATCTCACCGTCGCCCATGTCCATCTCGTCGAGCGCCTCCCACCCGAACAGCTTGCTGTAGAATCGGAGCGCTGCGGCGCGGTCCGTCGTCATCAGTTCGTGCCAGGAAAAGCGACCGACGACGGGCGTCCCGTCCCATGCGGCCTGCGAAAAGGCAGGCTTGTAGACGCCAAAAACAGCGCCCTGCGGATCTGACACAACCGCGAAGCGTCCCACGCCAGGCACCTCCTCCGGCCCATGCAGCACTTCCCCACCCGACGCCGCCGCCAGCTTCACCGTTTCGTCAACGTCCCGGGATTCGACATACGGCATCCAGTTCGGTGGCACGCCCTGCGCCTTCATTTCGTCGGTCAAACGGAAGATACCCGCCAACGGCGATCCACCCGTGGTCCACATCGTGTAGTCCTTGTCGAACGCCTGCGTACCCCATGCGGTAAGACGCGGGTAGAACGCCTTCGCTCCAGCGACGTCCGGTGTCGTCAGCTCATACCAGATGAATTGCCCGTGCATTTGGAAGTGTGGTTGAACGGTGGGTGAGCCCGACGCTTCGCCGTACCCGGTCGGGCCATGCCCTGAATCGACATCGTGTACAGTCCATGTGCCAGCGGCAGCCCTCCAGGCCATGCGACCGGGTGACCGCGTGCCGCTCACGACCGCCGGATCCGCTCCCCCTGCGGACATGGCGGCACGAGCTGGAGCGGATCGCTCGCTCGTATCGCTCGGCCAGGGAAGGTTTCACCGTGTTGAGGCGCGTAAGCCTGTGACGGGAGGAGCGAAGCACGGGACAGGCGGGCGCAGTGGCGTCAGCGATCCCCGCCCGCCACCTCCCAACAGCGGCGAAAACTCTCGATGGGGCCGGTGGAGGAAGCGAGAAGACTCACCTGCTGGTCCCCTGCGCAATTCACTCGGCGACACTTCGGCATGTGCGCGGCACTTGGCCGCTCTCGAACACGCAGGTTGCCGGGAAGCGCCTCCAGTGGCTGGCGAGTTCGATTCACGCCGCGCAGTCGGGGCCGAGTGCCTTGCGAAACCGCGGCGCTCCCGCTGATTAGGGAGTCGCACCGGGCGACCGTTGGTGACAAATCGGTGTTGTCGAGCTCGTAGCTGCCAGCCTGTGAGGACGACGATCATGCAAACGATCCGGCGACTTATTGCACCTGTCCGACGATGTGCGCTGTGGCTCCCGGTGACAGTGTTCCTGCTGACGGGGATGTCTGCGGCGGTTGCGGCGCAGCAGGGCGCGCCCGCCGTGGCGTCGAGCGACAGCCTGGTGGCCATCGTCGGGGCGACCGTGATCGACGGAAATGGCGGACCTCCGGTCGCCGACGCCACCATCATAGTCAGGGGCAGGCGCATCGCGGCCATCGGGTCGAGGGCATCGACACCGGTTCCCAGAGGAGCGCGCGTGGTCGATGCCGCGGGAAAGTTCGCGACTCCGGGCTTCATCGACACCAATGTGCACCTGTCGCTCTACAACAATGGCGAGTCGATGGTGCGTTACGAGGACCGGTTTACGGATCTCGTAGTGGAGGCGGCGCAGACCGAGTTGAAGTACGGTATCACAACCGTCCGAGACAGCTACGGAGCGTTACTCCCGCTCAACGCCGTCCGCGACTCTATCGCCCGGGGTCAGCTGATCGGGCCGCGGATACTCGTTGCTGGAAACATCGTGGGCTGGGGTGGTCCCAAGTCACCGCTTTTTTCCAACGCCACGCCGGCGACCTACTTCGACGAGCAGATGATGGACTTCATCGCACAGGGATCTGGTGAGGAACTGCTCGAGATGTCGCCTGAGGATTTGCGGACAGCCATCGGCAGGTATCTCGACAAGGGGCCGAACTTCGTGAAGTACGGCGGCACGTCGCACACCAGCAACCTCATCACGTTTTCTCCGCGGCAGCAGGAAGCCCTGGTGCAGGAGGTGCACAGGCGCGGTTTGATCGCGGAGGTGCACTCCACGAATCCCGAGCCGCTGCGGATCTCGGTCCTTGCGGGCGTGGACCTGATCCAGCATCCGGAGATTCACGATGTGCCGATACCCGACGACTTGGTGAGGCTCATCGTCGATCGCAAGGTGATCTGCTCGGTACTTTCCAACGGTGTGACCGGAAAGGCCTGGTCCGATTACCTGAAGACACGCCAGCGATCGGATTCCGCGCGAGCCGACTCGATCCGGAGCGACACGGTGTCGGCGCGCGCACGGCAGAAGACAGGTTGGGAGCTTCGCACAGAGAGACGGCGCGAAGCCATGCAGCTGCGCCGTGCGAATGTGGAGAAGCTGATCAAGGGTGGCTGCCTGACGACGCCGTCGACAGACACGTACCTGTCCGGCGCACCGGAGTTTCGTCGCACGCCGCGAACGGACCAGCACATGATGCCGGGGACGGCGACGCTGGCGGCGATCGAAGGCCTGGTCGAGCTGGGCATGACGCCTTCGCAGGCGATCGTCGCAGCCACGAAGAACGGGGCCATCGCCTCGCAGGGTCTCGGCGACTACGGCACGATCGAGGTCGGAAAGCTGGCAGACCTGCTGCTGTTCGACGCCGATCCGCTCGCCGACATACACAATATCCGGAAACTGTCGATGGTGATGGTGGGCGGGCGCATCGTCGACCGCGATCGCCTTCCGGAAAAACCGATCTGGACGAAGCCGCGGGGATAGCCGCCAGGAGCGGACCTCCGCAGTCGAATGGAGTGCTGGTGTCACAGACGGCGGCCGAGGTATCTCCGCCGCCTCATTCGCATCACCGTACTGTCACACCCGCCAGCTCCACCAGGCCTCCCTTGCTGCCGACGCCAATCAACGCGCCGCGGAGCTGATCGATCCGTTCCCGTTCGATCGCACCGCCATGCGCCGCCTTGTTCCGTACGACCCGCAGTTCCTCCAGCACCGGCGGCAGACTGGCCGCGAACCACTCTCCATTCTGCAGCGCTTTACGAAGAAACTCGTTGCGCTGGCGGTCTTCGCTAACGATCCGATGGAGTTCACCCAGACCCCACGAGGACCGGGCGGTGATATCCACCAGCCGCTGATCGTGCGTGAACATCCTGAGCGCCGGAGCTGCTTTCCCTAGCGTACGTCGCACCAGTCCGTTCACCTGCACCTCCATGGCCTTGGCGAAGTCGATGATCACAGCCGACAGATCGAAGGCTGCGTCGTTCCGATGTGTCCGGTAGAGCTGCTCCGCGGTGGCGATGAACGACCGTGCTGCCGGATCCAGGTTGCCCCAGAGACGGGCCCCGAATCTGTTGTCGCGCAGGTCGCGCTGCATCTCGCCAGTGCCGGCCCGTTCGGCGTCGAACTCGACCCAGCACCGTCCGCCGGTCAAACGCTCGCGCTCCTCGGTATCGAACCATCGCTTTCCGTCCGGCCGTCTCACGATCAGGGGCAGATCCACCATGCCGCCATACAGGGACACACGCTGATCGTTGTACCTGCTGTTCAGCAGATTCCGGAGTTCGGAGGCCACTGACAAGGTGTCATCGAGCACGAGTCGCCGGATGTCCCGAAGTCGGAACCAGCAGTCGGCCACTCGGCTGCCGTACAGGTAGTACGGCGGGATGTGTCCGTGCTGACCACGATCGTCGCGGACGTCCGCGGCAACGATACTCCCTACGTGCGCCACGTACAACGATCGGAAGTCCGTCAGGTACAACTGAGTTTCCGTATCGTCGTCGCGTGCGATCTGCTCCTCGAGCGCCAGGACGTCGCCGAGGTGCGGAAGGGGCGCCTGCCGATACTGCGAGCGCAGCTTTCCCCACCACACGTGGACGTCGTTCGTGTGCGACCGCGCATGACGGAGCAGCACACCGATGTGCGCATCCATCGCGTCCGCCTCGTACGACGGGTTCCACACGCCGAGCAGGTGTTTCGTGTCGCCGGTCGCCATGTCGTGTTCGCCCGTCCCCTCTCGTCCGTCAGCGTTCCGGATCCCGTCAGCTCAAAGTGGCGGCGCGGTCGGACTTGCCTTCCCGGGGCCGCTGAGCCTTCGCCCCGCCGGCAGCAGCAACTCTGACGAGCGCACCGATCGCCGGTATCGTCAACAATCCCCAGAGCCCGGCCGCGCCTCTCGCCACCTCCGAGTCCGTCCACGCCTCGGGTGGAATCATTCCCCAAGTCACGGCAATGACGCCCGCGATGCAGTGTCCCCATACCGCGCCCCAGAAGCCGGCCTGAACGCGCGCACTGCGACGCCGAAGCTTGTGTGCCACACCCAGGAGCACCAGCGGAACCCCAAAGAGCCCGAGCAGAAATGCCACGATTCCCAGGCTCATGCGCCCTCCCTGGTGCGAGTGCCGCGTCCGAGTTTCGGTACCAGCCAGAGCCAATAGCCCGTGACCAAAGTCAGGATCAGCGCCACGCCGGCGATGTCCGAGAGAATCACGAACGCACCGCCGAATGCTTCGCCCGAATGCAGCTTTTCGAGGAAGACATCGCCCCGCCGGCCGATGTGAAGAACCTTGCCGCTCGTGATGTCCACGGTCATTTCGGTGGAGGCCTTGTCCCGCAACCGTACCTTCACGTATCCGTTCCGCGGCCGCACGTCCATCCGATCAATGAGACCGACGTCCACGGCATCGTT
Organism: Gemmatimonadaceae bacterium; assembly: GCA_019186945.1. Classification (GTDB taxonomy): domain Bacteria; phylum Gemmatimonadota; class Gemmatimonadetes; order Gemmatimonadales; family Gemmatimonadaceae; genus JABAQJ01. The sequence goes on along the minus strand of JABAQJ010000001.1, from coordinate 287,668 downwards.
CGGCTGCCAGTGCAGCCGCGCCTCCACGGGCGCCGCGAGAAGTGCCGCGTACGCGAGCCGCTCCAGGTGAATCGCCGATTCGAACGGGGCTGTCGGCGCGTATGGCACGTCCGGCATCAGGCCCAGCCCGCGTTTGTGATTGAGCAGTATCCCGGTGAACGCGATTGCCACGAGCGATACGGTACTGACGACACCGAGCCAGAGATGGAGATAGAACGCGACGCGGCTGAGTGGGCGGCGTGAGGCGGTTGGGCGCTGGGTGGACATGCCGACTATATGGGCGCCCCGCTGGGAAAGAGCAAGCCTGATAGCGGGCACTGCGCGAGATGCCGTTTGGGTACGCACACGAGACGACCTTCGTTCGCGCAACCGCTCTGTAGCTGAGTACCCGACCTACTGTGTCCGGAGGACAGCCAGACGTGACGCCAACTGAGCCTGAATGGCGGCATACGCCGTCTGGCCAGCACGATTGGTCGCCTGGGGAGGTGCGTTGACCATGTCGTACAGGGCTCGATCGCCGTTCGCGTACTCGTGGTACGCCCATTGCGCCGTCCGAATGCCCACCGCGGTTTCGTTAGGCACGCTCACGTCCAGCATCTCGAGGAGTACGTCGTCGCGACCGGGCGCCATCGGATTGCTGAAGACGTCGAACAGGCTTGACCCGTCCACAGGCAGTGTGTTGGGGATTCCCGCGATCTGCAGCAACGTAGGTGCGACATCGGCGATCTGTACGAAGTGCATGGCATCCACGCGCGGTTGGAGGCCCGGCCCGCGAACGATGAACGGCACATGCACCGACTCCTCGAACAAGGTCGCTTTTCGAAGGAAGAGGCGATGTTCGCCGAAGTGATATCCGTTATCGCTGAGGAAAAACAGATAACTGTTGGAAAGTCTGCCCGACGAGCCTAACGCCTGGACGATGGCCTCGACCATCCGGTCGACGCCGACCAGCGAGCGGCACATGTACAGCCGGAGCGAGTCGCTGGCGGCAAGGATCCGCGCCGATGGGATCTTTCGTGCGCGAACGAACGCCGGCTGGTCGCTGACGACGGCCTCGTTGTACGATGGCGGCCGCAAGACCGGCAGGCCGGCGCACGCGGCGAGGTCGCTGGGCGCCGGCGTCGCCGGCTGGTGAGGTGCGAACGGCGTGACGAACATCGCCAGCGGAAGGTTCGCCGGCACGCTGCCGATGAAGCGGATGGCCAAACCCTCGATCGTCGTAGTCTGATGGTCGGACGGTGCGGAACCATGCCACGTCACCGTCGTCGTTGCAGCTGCCAACAGACGATCGACCGTCCGGTAGTTATAGTATCGATACGGATTCGTCTCCAGAACTCCGTGCCATTCGTCCCACCCCGGGGGGACATACGGAAACGGCTGCAGACTCCCGTACTGGTTGAGGTATTTCCCGAACAGCCCGGTCACGTATCCGGCACCATGCAGTGCCGTGGCAATCGTCCGGGTGTCGTTGAACGCCTGCGCTCCGCCATCGGGCGCGGAGTTGTCGATAACTCCGTGATTGTGCACGTAGAGCCCCGTGAACATCGTCGACCGAGACGGACAGCAGAGCGGCGTGTTGGCGTAGCCGTTCCTGAACACGATGCCCGAGTCGGCAAGGTGCGCGTACGTCTTCGGCAGGAAAGGCCGCGTCGTCAGATCGAAGCGCGCATCGTCGACAAGAATCACGACGATATTGGGAAGGGTTGACTGCCCGCCGGAACCGACATGGGATTGCTGCGACTCGGTCGTCGACGCCGTAGGCCTGTCCAGAGCACAGCCGCCCAGGAGAAGGACCGCGACCAGGGTCGCGCGGGGTGCAACTCGGAGTCCCCGTGTCATCTGAATGTCACTCCCCCTGTTGCACAAGCCGGACCGCACGATTTCGATCTTGCATCGCCATCCTGTCACGAAGCAAGAACGGGACCGCCTCGTCGTGGCTTGCGCATCCGCGTGCGACAGGTGAGCGTGAGCGCTCCAGTCGATCACACAGCAAGGAGATGGCGATGCAAATCACAGACCTGCTCGGCCAGTTGGGCGGCTTTCAGTCCATTGCCCGCGAACTGGGCATCAGTGAGTCCCAGGCAGCGAGCGGCGCAGCGGCGCTGGCTCCCGCGATCCTCGGCGGATTCAAGAAACAGGTGCAGTCGCACCCGGACGGTTTGGGAGGACTCGGCAGCCTGCTCGGTCAACTCGGCGGAGGGGCATTACTAGAAAACGTGCTGAACACGCAGCCGACGGACCTCAGCAGCGGGAACAACGTGCTTGGTCAGATCTTCGGTTCGAAGGACGTGAGTCGAACGGTGGCGCAAAACGCAGCGTCGCAGACCGGCATGGACGTCGGCCTTCTCAAGAAGATGCTGCCGATGGTAGCCATGCTGGTTACCGGTTACATGTCCAAGAGTGGAGCTGGATCGGCTGCGCCGACTTCGGCCGGCGGCGGACTCGGTACGCTCCTGGGCGGTTTGCTTGGCGGCGGCGGAGCGGGTGCGGGTGCGGGCGTGGGGCTCGGCTCCCTCATCGACCTCGATGGCGACGGCAACCCGCTCGACGACATCCTGCGAATGGCCGGAAAGGCGACGCAGTAGCGAAACCGGACGAATACGCTGGCGACACAGCCCGGCACGTGCCGCCAGCGTATTCCACCTGTGTCATACAAACCGTCCGCGGTTGCCACTCATGCCCACAATGAAGGCGCAACCCCAGCACTTTCGCCGCAGGCGGATGGAGGCAGGATGTTGAACTTTGGCGCAGTACACCGCAGACGCCGGCTCGGGATTCTCCCCGTGGTCCTTTTGGCCCTGGTGGCCGCGTGCGAACCTGCGACCGGACCGGGCGCACGCAATCAGCTCGATGCAAGAGCAGCACTCGAGGACTACCAGGCCATGGAACAGGTGTTCTCGACAACGGGGTGGACGAGCTTTCAGGCTCTGAGCGGTCGCACGTCGCTGTCCGTTGGAGCTGCTGCTGCTGCGATGCGTGAATTACCGCAGTTCGCCAGCGCCGAATCGGGGCGGCCATTCGTTGCCCGTTTCTTCCGTGATCTTGCCACATCGCGCACGGCGGATCCTGTCCTGGCACGGACTGTCATTTCCAACCGGCATCTTGGCAAGACGTTCGTCTACGATGCGTCCAGTGACGAGTGGGTGATCGACCCGCAACGCCCCGGTGCGCCGGCGAATGGCGTTCGCTTCGTCCTGTACGAGGTAGGGTCCGACGGCCGGCCGATTCCGTCGAAGGAAGTGGGTTACGCCGATCTGCTGGACGAAGGAGCGAACACGGGGAGCGCCGTTGTGTTGCGTCTGATCGTCGTGGAGCGAGGAATCACCCTCGTAGACTACCGGGCGCGGGTGGACTTCCAGGTTGGCAAGGGACAGATCGACGTCGACGGCTACGTCCAGAATCGCGAGGGCACCAGGCTCACGTTCACGGTGAACGCCACTGGCAAGGACGTTTCCGGCGAGACCCGTATCGACGCGGACTTCCTGCTCAAGCTCAGTCCGCGCAACTTCGAGGCAACCGGTGCGGTTCGCGGAGTGGCTGAAGGCAACGGCAGTGGCGGGCAGGTCGACCTGACGGTGAAGCACGGCTCCAACAGCCTGCGCGTGGACGTCGCCGACAATGCGGGAATGCTGGACGGCGTCGTGTACCTCAACAGTGCGACGTTCGCGACGGTCACGGGACCGGCAGGCAATCCGACGCTGCGCGGGCCGACAGGGGAGCCGCTTTCCCCCGACCAGCTCAGGCTGTTGCACGCGCTGATGCACATGGTTGACGACGTCTTCGACCTGATAGAGAATCTCGTGGAACCGGTGGAGAAGCTCCTGTTGCTCGGGTGGATACTCTGAGTCCCCCAGATCGGAGCGAATCCGGCTGGTTGAACCGGTAGTTCGATGAGTCCTCCGGCGCGATGCGCCGGAGGATCTTTCCCTTTCCGCGATCATCGTCATGGATCTTCACACATCTCGCGTGCTTCTCGCGATCGCCGTCGGTGTCGCGGCGCTCGCACCCTCTCATGGTTCGGCGCAGCTGTCCACGACGCGTGGGGTCTCGCTGGGTGTGCACGTCCAAGGCACTTCTCTTTCGGTCGAGGGGAACGATGCGCACGGCGGCGGCGGGCTGGGAGTTCAGCTTGGCTATGGTTTCAACCGGATCGTGACGGGTTTCATTCAGCTGGACGGCTCGAGGATCGATATCCCTGTGGACGAGCAGGGATCGATCACGGGTGACTGGGCGCTCGCGCACGCCGAGCTGGGTGTGCGATTCCATTTCGCGAACTCGCTTCGCCGCTGGGTGCCGTACGTCGAGACTTCCCTGGGATCGCGAGCGGTGAGCGTGAAGAACGCAGAGGTCCGCGGGCAGACGGCCAACGACATCAGCTTCAGCGGAGGCGCTTTCACTTTCGGTACCGGCCTGTCGGCCTACCTGAAGGAAACGATGGCGCTTGACGTCTCGCTCAAGTGGACTGGCGGCGAGTTCACGAAGATCGATGTCGGCAACCTCGCAATCAAGAACCTCGAGGTCGATGCCAACTCCTTTCGATTCGGGCTGGGAATCGTCTGGTGGCCGTGAGGCTCATGCCTGACCGCGCAGTTTCAGCAGCGTCTGCTGCTGCTCTGGCGTCAGGATGTTCTTGATGCGGACCAACATGGAGAGGTGCGCGTCCTTGATGCGGCCCTCGATCTGCAGGACGCGGCGGAGACGATCCCGGGCGCGATCGAGATCGACGCGTGGTCTGCTCAATTCGGCTGACATCGCGTCGGTCTGCTCCTTGAGATCCCACTGCAGGCTTACGACCTGACCCTGCAGATCCCTGATCAGCCGGCTAATGTCGTCGCGCTGCCGATCGCTCAGGTCGATCGCCCGCCGGTGCGTCATGATCAACTCCGGCTCGAACAGCGTGCGAGCGATCGGGTCGTCAGCCTTGGGCGTGGCCTGGGCGGCCAGCGTCGAACCGAAGGCCAGGCAGCCAAGAAAGATGACGGCGGCGATGGTGCACGTGCGCTTCATAGGCCCCTCCGCGAGCTGCCGTTGCCGACGGCTGGCACCTGGTTCAACAGAAATGCGCCGGGCACGTTGAGCAGATCCCGCGTTGGCGATTGAAGGGCACCGTCGGTGCGGGACCATTCCGAGACGAGTAGGTCGAACTCGCGGTCCGCAAGGCGATCCTCGACCATCCAGAAGACGAGTGAGGCCGCAAGAAGCGCTGGCGCTCCCCAGAGAGCCAGTCGGGATGGACGCCAGCGACTGGCGGCAGTATCCGCCACCACGACCGGTCGTCGCTGGAGCGTTGCGGCCGACGAGCGGACATGAGCGAGCATCGCGCCGAATGCCGGCGCCTGCGATGCATCCTCCTGGCGCAGACGTTCGAACCGTGCGCGCAGATCTTCGTCTCGTCCGGCGTCCTCGATCATCGCTCGTCGCTCCTGGTCAACCGCCTTCAGCGAACAGCAGGGTACGCAGCCGCTTCTTCCCACGTTCGTAGTGTGTGCGGGCAGAGCCCACCGAGATGCCCATTACCTCGGCCGCATCGGCGATGCTGAGATCCTGGTAGAACACGAGGTGCAGCACTTCCTGCTGTCGCGCCGGCAGGCGTGCGAGTGCCAATCGCAGCGCCTCCCGTTCGTCGACCGCGATCAGCGCGGCATCCAGCGGGTCGGCTTCCCGCCGCTCGTCCCAATCCGCGAGAGCGCGTTGTCTGGCGCTGGCACGACGTTCCTCGAGCGCCGTCAGGCGAATGACGCCGAAGAGCCAGGTCCGGAACGTGGAACGTCCCTCGAACCTCGCGCGACCGGACAGGATCTTCACGTACGTCGTATGTAGAACGTCGTGCGCCTCCTCCCGGTCCCCATCGCAGCAACTGCGCGCCCATCCGAAACTCGACTCGTGCAGCGCCTCCAGAGAGGCTTCGAGTTCGGTGCTGGCGGAGGTGGTCGGAGCCATCCGGATCTGGAGCGGTTCTCATTCCGAGACTTAGTGACCGCCGGGGGGGCAACATATGACAGTCGCGGCGGTGACTCGCCCGGAACAGTAGATCGGGAGTTCCGGACAGTCGACGATCACGTCGCGACCCCGTACCGCTGAAGCCAGTTGCTGAGCGTCTGGTAGCTTGGGAGTCCGACGAGGTCGGCGGCCCTGGTCTTGTTGCCATTCGCCTCCTTCATTGCGCGCGTCAGATAATGTCGAGCGACGCTATCCAGCAGGGCTGGCAACTCAAATCCGTCACCTAACGCTTTCCCCAGTGTCTCTGCCTCGCGGTCCCGATGCAGCGGGAGGAGCGCTTCACGTGCGTCATCCGCGGCGATGGCCGGACCGTCCGCCCAGATGACCATGCGCCGCAGCGTGTTCAGCAGCTCCCGGACGTTCCCTGGCCACGGATGCCCAAGGAGTACGCTGCGAGCCCCCGCCGAAAGCGTCCTGGGTGGCGTCGTGCCGGCGCGGGCCTCCTCGGTGCTCACGGTGACGAAGAGTCGGTCGATGAGGAGACCCAGGTCTCCCGTGCGTTCCCGCAGGGGCGGCACCTTGAGCACCGCAACCGCCAGACGGAAGAACAGATCCTCGCGGAACGTGCCGGCGCTCACTTCGTCGCTCAGCGTACGATTGGTGGCCGCGATGATGCGCACGTCCACGCTCACCGGGCGGTTCGCTCCCACACGCACGACCTCGCCATCCTGCAGCACGCGGAGCAGCTTCACCTGCGCCGCCAGCGGCAACTCTCCGACTTCGTCGAGGAAGAGCGTCCCGCCGTGCGCGTCCTCGAAGTACCCGGCGCGCGCCGCCGTTGCGCCAGTGAACGCCCCTTTCTGGTGGCCGAACAACTCGGACTCGACCAGATCGCGGGGGATGGCGCCACAGTTCACGGCCAGGAGCTTGCGCTCGCGCCGCGGACTGGCGCGATGAATGGCTCGCGCCAGGAGTTCTTTCCCGGTTCCCGATTCGCCCTCGATCAAGACCGGCACGTTATGGAGCGCCACGCGGCTCGCCCGTCCGATGAGCCGGCTCATTTCCCTTCCTCGATGGATGATGTCCGCGAACTCCGGCGCCGGTGGCGGATGGGCTGCGCTCTGTGTGCGCAACCGTGCGTCCTGTTCCGCCAGGAGCTGCGGGACGAACTCCATCGCGATCTCGAACGGGATCTTCACGCGCTTCACCCCATGCCTGGGCGACGACTCGATCAACCGGGCCGGGAACCGGCTCTTGGCGAGCAGAATCCAGACCGCCGCCATCGCTGGCGTTCCGGGGCTCAAATGGAAGGTGAACTCCACTCCCTTCCCGCTGGCACGCTCACACGTGGCGCATGCCGCATTGTAGATCTCCTCGTAGTCGGTTGGGCTGGTGAGCGTAACCCTTTCGATCGCGATCCGGGCGCTGGTGCGCTTCGCGATCCACTTGATGAAACCGCTGTCCTCGGCGGCCCTGTAGTTGGACAGGATGTGGACGCGGTCGAAGACCATCGAATCGAGTGCGTTGGCGATCGGCCCGACGCCCACGGTCTCGCCGGCGGCGGCTTTGAGGTCGGTCGCTCCGATCCAGGCAAGTAGAGTAGCCGTCACGTCGACTCCGAGGTACGGATCGCATGAAACTACAAGAGACTTTGTGCAGGCGCAAACATCCTGGTAGCGCAGCGCTCGCGCCTGCCCGTATACGCCCGGAAAGCCGGGAAAACGGGCCGCTACGCGCTGGCACGCCGTCTGCTTTGTATCATCGTGAGGTCATCGGGCGCGAAACGTGTCGGGTTGGGTTGGGGCAGGTCGCGTCCCGGTGGCCTCAGCGGCGCCGTCCGATATCTTCCCGGCCGAGGCGGCGAGAGTCGTCAGCAGATCCTGATCGATCGGCGCGAAGCGGGCGCCTAACGTCGCCGGCCGCCTCCGGGCATCTCGAGCTTCCGGTACCCCTCCGGTACGGTGAACAACGAGTCGGCAACTCGCTCCCGGCTGATCCGGTCCAGCTGCAATTCGAGTGTGACCTTGCCGTCCTTGAAGCTCCGCGACAGGACAGGATATCCGTCGCCGGTGGCATCCCACGCGAACGCGTTCGTCGTGTTGTCGTCGCCTGAGCGCATGATGCTCGTGAAGCTGCTCAGGAACGACTGCATGTCCTGGACTGTCCGACGCTCATCGGCGGTCATGCGGAACTCGGGTGCCTTGGACGCGCAGTACTCCGTCACCTTCTCCTCGCCACGCATTCCTGTTGCGAGCCTGCACTCGTAGCCAGCGACTCTCTGCGTCTCGTTCGACCACGTGTATGCAATTGCCGGCTTCGTTCCGCCCATCGCGTTCTTCATCATCGATTCCGCCATCGCTCGTTGCGCTGCCGGCAGTTGTTCGAGCTGCTTCCGCATGTCGGCCACCATGCTCGTCATCTGGTCTACCGTGCCCTGATCGAGGTCGACATAGCTCTTGTCGCTCTCGTTGATGACGCGCAGCACCTGCTCCTTCGAGAGGTAGAGCACGCGTGCCGTCTTCTCGCCTCTCATGATCGCCGCGACCCGTCCGTCCTGGACGGAATACTGTGTCATGACGGGCACCGCTTTCCCATCGCGGTGCTCGCTGCCCTTGTAAGTGATCGTGAGCTGCGCGCGCGCACTGAGGGGCGCAAGAAAGACCAGTCCGAAAAGCAGCCGTCGCATGACCTCTCCCCCTGGTTCAAGTACGTGGCAATGTGTGGTCGGCGGGACGTCTGGAAGTGGACGGGCATCGGGCCGATGCTGTAACGTCAGCGAGTCCGGCAGATCCGTCAACGGGACGAAACGGCCGCCGGCTTCACCGGGGCAATCCCGATCGCACCCGCTGGTATCCGCCGACCTCGGGATGCCGCCAGCCTTTCGCACACCGCGCCTGACCCGTCAGCTTCTCTCTGTATGCTCCGACAACCGCAACCTCGCCGTCAACCTGCGTCATCGTGAGCATCCAGGACCTGTACGCGCGCTACGAGGCCGTTCTCAGGCCTGCCCTCCGCTTCGGCCCGATCTTCGGCGGCCTCGCCCTGCTCGCATGGCGCGCACGGGAGATGCGAGTTCCCGTCACGGTCAGATCCATCGCAATCCCGCCGGTGGCGATGAGCAGCGCATTCTTCATGTTCCTTTTGCCGCTCACCCGCGTGCCCTGGTCCTGGGCAATCGGCTCCTTTCTCATCGGAGTGTTCGCGCTTTCATGGCCCGTGGTGAGGTCGTCGCGCCTCGAACTGCGCGATGGTGGCGTCTACATGAAGCGGTCGCGGGCCTTCATCGGCATCCTCCTCGGACTGCTGGCGGTTCGCATGGCGCTACACGACTACATCGGCCACCTGATCTCCCCACTCCAGACGGCATCGGTGTTCTTCCTGATGGCGTTCGGGATGATCGTCCGATGGCGTGCCGGGATGTATCGACAGTTCACTCGACTGACGACATCGCAAACCGGTGCGCGGCACGCTCCTCCCGGCGGGGACGGCCTTCGCTGACGGCGTGGTGCGGTGCAGAACCACTGGGCTGGCGCAGCCGAGCGTCGTCTCGGTTGGCTTCGTTCGTCGCTGATGTCGACGCGACCGCGCCTGCACCAAGTCACTACCGACCCCTCGCGACGAGATGCCCGGCGACGCCCACGCATTCGGACGCCTCGCCCATGTTCATCGTCGTGGGGAAACGGACTCGAAACATCTCGTGGCTATGGCTTGATGGCCGCGACCCCCTTGGTGGCGCACTGGGCATCCTGCTGAGATGTGGCGCCGCTCACTCCGATCCCACCGACTGCAACACCGTCGACGATGATGGGCACGCCACCTTCGAGCGGCATCACGTCGAGAGCGAGCGTCGCGATATTGCCCTGCGTGAGGCGATCCGCGTAGTCCCTGGTTGGGCGCTTCGTGCGCGCCGCGGTTCGTGCCTTGCCCTGCGAAATCTGGATGGACATCAGACTCGCGCCGTCCATGCGCAGGAACCCCAGCAGGTCGCCCGCGGCATCGACGACGGCAATCGACACCTTCCAGCCGTTCGCCTTCGCCTCGGACTCGGCGGCTGCAATCGCGTTCTTGACCGCGGCAAGCGTGAGGATCCGGGATTCGGCAAGCTGGGCACGGACGCCGGCCGGGGTGAACGAGGCAAGACAGAGGGCGAGGATGTACGCACGCATGGGAAACTCCAACATGAGGAAGAGGACCGGCCCCTCGGCCGGCCGCGCAGACGATCGCGTCCGGGGATATCTCGAGAGCAATCTACACGTTCAGGTAGCTCCACTCCCTCGTGAACGGGATGCGGCTCATCAGGACGGCGCGATCCTCGAGAACGAGCAGCCGATCGCTCGGATTGATTCCGATCCCCGACCTTGCATCGTACAGTCCCGGTTCGACGGAGAACGTCATGCCCTCGGCGATCGCGGTATCGTCACCTAACGCGAGGAACGGAGGCTGGTGACCGACGAAGTTTTGCCCCTGGCCGTGTCCGGGACGATGGTAGATGAACTCCTGCATGCCCTCCTTCACCTGATGCGCGTGCACTTTGTACGCGATCTCCGAACACACTGCGCCCAGCCTGGCTTCCTCCACGATCATCTGCACCGTATCCGCCACCACCTGCCACATCCGGTCGTGCTGTTGCGTGGATGGTAGCAGGATGTAGTTGCGATACCCTTCGCCGCCGTAGCCGCCTAACAGAATGTCGCAGTTGACATAGAGCGGCTGGCCGCGTTGTACCTGGGCGTGGAAGAACTGGTTTGGGTGGGGGTACGCCGTGGCGACGCCCGTCCGCACGTAGTTGCCCGTCACATCCATGCCCACGGCGCTGTGCGGTCGTCCATCGCGCTTGACGTCGTGCATCATCAGGTTGATGCCGAACGAAGCCAGCGCCTGGCCGATCTGGTAGTCGGTCGTCGTCGTGCCATGCTCCAGGATGTAGTCGCGAGCGAACGCGTGAATGCGATCGAAGTAGCGATACGCGCGCTGCGTTAGGGCGATCTCTTCCGGCGTCTTGATCACCTGCAACGCGAGGCACTCACTCGATATGTCGATGGCACGCGCGGAGGGAAGCATACGGTTCCACGTTCTCTGCGCCGACGGTCCGAGTTCGCGATCGAGCGCGATCGTTCGGTCGCCGAGCCCCTTCGCCGCCAGCTTGCCGAGTACCCATTCCCACAGGTCGACTCGAGTGCCGCGGGCAAGTTGTCCCCGGTTGGGAAAGCCGCCCTCGGCGTGCGGGTAGCAGAAATAGTAGTCGTTCTCGGTCGACCACCACGAGGTAATAAGGTCGCGGTCGATGGCCGGAGAGAACCAGTAGACGGTATCCGTCTCGTCCACGGGCAGGAGTGCCCAAGTGGTTCGTTCGCCACTGCTGCGGAAGCAGCCGGTGAAGTACACGAGGTTCGTGTCACTCTGGAGCAGGACCGCGTCCGCCCCCCTGTCGCGCGCCTGCGTGCGCAGAATGCGCGATCGCTGCTGGTACCAGGCCAGCGGGAGTCTGTCCACTCCGACTGGCGCCGGGGTGGGGTGGAAGGGGTTGTCAACGAGGAGGCGCTCGGATCCCGAGCGCTGCGAACCAGCCGACTGGGCCGCGAGCGACTCAGCGGCGACCGATGCAGCGGCAATCGAGGCGCCCATCGAACGGACGAAGTTGCGACGTGAAGTCATCGTGAGGAACGCCGATGGAGACTTGCCGGCGGGCGAGTGGCGATCGTTCTCGATTTCCTCCGGCATCTGAAGAACTTGCGGCCTGAGAACGCTGGGGGATAGCTGCAGGAGTATGCTCGAATGAGGGGCGAGCGCGTCGCCGGCCGACTACTTTTCCGCACCAAACACCGCGCCGAGAGCGAGGAGAATGCCGTCCGACTCGACATTCCTGGAGAAGTGGCTGGCCCGGCGCCGATCCCCACCAGGCACCCTCGAGGTCATCCAGGACGTCTATTCCCCCGAACTGGGCAACCGGCGCGATATCTCCGTCTACCTGCCGTCGTCCTATTCGAAAAATGACCGGCCGTACCCGGTCATTTACATGCACGACGGCCAGAACCTTTTCGATCCCACGACATCGTTTGCCGGCGAATGGGGAGTCGACGAGGCCCTCGCCCGGGCACGACGCAAGGGGCGGCGAGCAATCGTCGTTGGGGTTCCGAACATGGGGATCGATCGGATCCGCGAATACTCCCCGTTCGTAGATGCCAGAAATGGCGGTGGCTTGGGCGATGTTTACGTCAGCTTCCTCCTCAATACCGTGAAACCGATGATCGACGAGCGGTATCGGACGGCGGCGCAAACCGAATCGACCGGGATCGTCGGATCTTCGCTGGGAGGGCTGATCAGTCTTTACGCGTTTTTCCGTCAACCCAGCCGCTTCGGTTTCGCGGGGGCACTGAGCCCGGCACTGTGGTTTGCCGACGCCGCCATCTTCCCCTACATACGGGAAGCGCCGTACGTTCGCGGGCGCATCTATCTGGATGTGGGCACGCGAGAAGGCGAAGGGACGCTGGCCAACGCCCGGATGATGCGCGACCTGCTGATCGACAAGGGCTATGCTCCGGGCACGGAACTGTCGTGGGTCGAGGACAAGGGCGGAATGCATAACGAGGCAGCCTGGGGGCGGCGTCTGCGCGATGCGCTCCCTTTTCTCCTGAGCGGATCACTCACCTGATATGAGCACGCGAGTTCCTGGACAACACAGGGTCTGGTACAGCCCGGCGGTCGGGCGCGAGATGCACGTGCGATGGTTCGGGCATGGCGGCGCGCACCTGATCGCTTTCCCCACGACGATGGGGAACCATAACGAGTGGCCGAACCGGTACATGCCGGACGTGCTGCGAGAGCACATCGAGAAGGGATGGATCCAGCTCTGGTGTCCGGACCACAATCACGACGCATCCTGGTACGACAAGAAGGCGCATCCAGGCCACCGGGCGTGGCTGCACCTGCGCTATGACGCCTACATTCGCGACGAACTGCTTCCGTTCATGCGGCACGTGAACGACAATCAGTTCGTCATCGCCACCGGCGCGTCGTTCGGCGCCTTCCACGCCGCCTCGATCGCTCTGCGCAACCCTGGGCTCTTCCATCGACTTATCGGGATGAGCGGCACTTACGACATCAAGGGCATGACGGGAGGCTACTCCGACGCCAACGTCTATGCCTGCAATCCGTTCGACTTCGTCCAGCACGAGAAGGATCCGCGGCGCCTCGATGCGCTCCGCCGCATGGATATCATCCTCGCCATCGGCCGCGGGGACCCGCACTTCGACGAGAACTGCGACTTCAGCGCCCTGATGTGGAAGCGCGGGATCGGCAATGCGCTCCGCGTCTGGGATGGACATGCTCACGACTGGCCCTATTGGGAACGCATGATCGTCACGTACGTGGGAGGACATGACTGATGTCACAGCTCAAACGAGTCGGGATGATCGTCGGGCGCGAGTGGAGCTGGCCGCCCGAATTCCTCAAGGAAGTGAACTCGCGCGATCGGGGCGTAATCGCCGAGTTCGCGCAATTGGGCGGGGACTTCCACGACAGCGAAGTGCCGTACGACGTCTTGATCGATCGCATCTCTCACGAGGTGCCGATGTACCGCTCGTATCTGAAGAAGGCGGTGCTGGACGGCAAGACGTGCATCAACAACCCGTTCATGTGGTCCGCCGATGACAAGTTCTTCGGCGCCACGCTGGCAACGAAGATCGGTTGCGTCTCGCCCAGGACGGCCCTGCTGCCGAACAAGGATTACGTGAAGGGCATCGTGCCGACGGAATCGCTCCGCAACCTCCGCTTCCCGCTCGACTGGGACGAGATCGTTCGACGTGTCGGCATGCCCTGTATCCTCAAGGATGCGCACGGTGGCGGATGGAAGGAGGTCTACGTTTGCAACTCCGTCGAGGAACTGATCCGCAACTACAACGACTCCGGCCTGCTGACGATGATCGTGCAGGAGTTCGTGCAGTGGGACCAGTTCGTTCGTTGCATCTGCATTGGCAGGGACACGATCCAGCCAATCCAGTACGACCCGAAGGCCCGGAAATACCACGTCAACGATGCCTACCTGACGCCGACGCTGCGCGAGCGCATCGTAGGAGATGCCCGCAAGCTGTGTCACGCACTGGGCTACGACATGAACTCGGCGGAGTTCGCGGTGAAGGACGGCGTGCCGTACGCGATCGACTTCATGAACTGCGCTCCGGACATGGACATCTACTCGCTCACGCCGCACTACTTCGAGTGGGTAGTGAAAGCCATGGCGGACCTCGCGATCGACCGGGCACTCAACCCCAAACCGCAACTCAAGGAGATGTCGTGGCGCTCGCTGTTCGGATGAAGCCCCTTCCACCAACGACGACATCATGAGTACCGCCGCCGGTTACCACGACCTGCTCACGGCGGAGATCGCCGAGGGGACCCACGACCACCTAGAGCGGCACCTTGCCGCGAACGGCCTGGTCTTCGGCGGCCGCGCGTTGTGCACGGTGCTTCGACCGCGATTCCTTACGCTGGCGCAATATCGATCGTTGCAGCAGCGCCTCCGGCCGCTGATGCGCGCCTTCGACAAGGCATACGAACGAGCGATGGCGGACCCGGTGTTTCGGGGGCAGTTCAAGCTGGTCGATTGGGAGGAGACACTGCTCGCCGATCGGACCGGGTACTCGCGGCCAAGCCCGACGTCCAGGCTCGACTTCTTCTGGGATCCGGCCAGAGGAGCGTTGGGGCTGACGGAATACAACGCAGAGACGCCAGCGGGAGCGGCCTACACTGATGCGCTGTCCGATGCGTTTCTCGACGCGCCGGCGATGCGCCAGTTCTCCCGCACGCACGACGTGATGCCGATCCCCGCGCGCCATGGCGTCGTCGGCGTGCTGCTCGACGCGTATCGTGAGTTCCGCGGCGGCGGCTCTCCTACTGTCGGCATCCTCGACTGGGACGACGTACCGACAGTCACCGAGTTCGAGATGTACCGGCGGCATTTCGCGTCGCTGGGCATTGCCTGCGTAATCGACGACCCGCGGCGCTGCGAGTACCGCGGCGGCGTGCTGCACGCCGGTGGCAGGGCCATCGATCTCGTTTACAAGCGCGTGCTGATCAGCGAGCTGATCGATACCTGCGGCCTGGACTCGCCCGTGGTGCGCGCCGTGCGGGACGGTGCGGTGTGCATGGTCGACGGCTTCCGCTGCAAGATCCTGCACAAGAAGGCGTCACTGGCGGTCCTTTCCGACGACGCCAACGCGGACATGTTCGACGCCGAGGAACGGCGCGGCATCGGCGACTGTATCCCGTGGACGCGAGTAGTGGAGGAGCGAAAGACCGCGCATGACGGGCAGACCGTGGATCTGATTCCGCACATCGTCGAACACCGCGAGCGTTTCGTCATCAAGCCTAACGATGAGTACGGCGGCAAGGGAATCGTCCTTGGATGGACGGTCAGCCACGGCGAATGGGAAGCAGCCGTGCAGGAAGCCATGAAGACGCCGCACATCGTCCAGGACAAGGTCGTTGTCCCGAGCGAGCCGTACCCAAGCTGGGTGGACGGCCGCGTCGAGATCTACGACCGCATGTACGACACCGCCCCTTTCGTCTGCCATGGCGAGTATATGGAGGGCGTGCTTACTCGACTCTCGACGGCGGACCTGTTGAACGTGACGGCAGGGGGAGGCAGCACCGTACCGACGTTCATCGCGGAACGCAGGTAGGCGGCACGGCCTGGCGTATTGCCATCGGCCGTGGCCGTCCTCGATGCGCGCGTCACGCCTGGCTCGCTGCCCACGCCAGCAGGAACGGAGGTCGACGACGTGTCGCGTCCTCCGGTGTCCACGATCCGACAGCAATGCCTGGCCGCTGCCAGCAACCGTCGGCAACACGGTTCGCGTGCATCCTTCCAAGTCCCCGGCACACACTCCCGCTGCTCGCCGCATTGACGCGGTATTGACAAACGTTTCCCGAAGCGGATACTAGGAAAAATTGCCTCGGGCGCCCCCACGCCCAACCGGGACGCGTGCATCGGTTCGCGCTTCCTCCCTCTCCCCTCCCCCCCGCCCCATAACGAGTTCGGAGGTGTCCATGTATTCGCGTGTAAGGCTCGTGCGTTCCGCGCTAGCCGTGCTCCTGCTGCCCGCAGCAGCCACGGCGCAAACCGGGACGATCGTCGGCAAGGTGACGGACGCCGCCAGCAGCGCCCCGCTCGCCGATGTGCGCGTCGCGATCGCCGGAACGGCGCTCACGACGCAGACCAGCGCAACGGGTGAATATCGACTCACCAACGTTCGGCCCGGCAGAGTCACGCTGCAGACCTTCCGACTCGGCTACAAGGCATCCGGCGACACGCTTCGCGTCGTCGCCGGCCAGACGCATACGGTCAATTTCCAGCTGGCGCAGTCTCTGGTATCGCTCTCCGAGGTGGTCGTGACGGGAACCGCCGGCAACCAGGAGCGGCGCGCGCAGTCGGCGCAGGTGGCATCGCTGACCGTGCCGCAACTCGTGAAGGAAGCGCCGGTCAAGAACGTCGGCGAACTGCTGCAATCGCGCATACCGAGCGTCGCCGTGAGCGCCAACTCCGGCGTCATCGGATCCGCGAAGACCATCCGCATCCGCGGTGCCGCGTCGATCAACCTGTCCAACCAGCCCCTGCTGTTCGTGGATGGCGTGCGCATCAATGAAGGAGCGATCAACGGGAACGTGAGCGGCCAGTCCTACGACCGCATGAACGACCTCAATCCCGATGAAATCGAGAGCGTCGAAGTCGTCAAGGGACCGGCAGCCGCAACGCTCTACGGCGCCGATGCCTCCGCTGGCGTAATCCAGATCATCACCAAGAAAGGCCGCCCCGGCTCCAACCGCTTCTCGCAGTCGGTGCGGGCCGAGTTCGGGAGCGTCGACCAGAACTTCTACCCGGACGACAGTTACGGAAACTGCACCGCGGCACTCGTCGCCCCGACGAGCACCAACCCACTTTGCCGTGGGCAGGCGGTGGGGACGCTCGTGCACGACAACGTCTGGAGGCGGTATCCGGTACTCCGGACGGGCAACGACCTGACCGTCAGCTGGAACGGGCGTGGCGGCGGCCAGAACTACGGCTACAACCTGTCTGCTGGCACCACGACAGCAGAAGGCACGCTGCCAAACAACAATAACGCCAAGTACAACGTCCGCTCGAACTTCAACTTCGTCCCGGATTCGCGACTCACCCTCGATGTCGGCCTTGGCCTCGCGCAGAACCGGACGCGCCTGCCGAATCTCGACAACTCGCTGTACGGGTGGATCGCCGGGGCCCTGCTCGGCTCACCCCTCACGCGGTCGGACAACCCGGCCAACAGCGCCGACGGATGGTTCGGGTTCAACAGGCACTCCAACGCGATCAAGAGCATCAACAACCAGCTCCTGACTCACCGCGTGACCAGCAACATCACGGCGAGCTATCTCCCGTACCCGTGGTTTACGAACCGCCTGACCGTCGGAACGGACTACGCGTCCGACGAGCAGTTCGAGTTCTTTCCGAAGAACGACAGTACCTGGTATGGCGGCCAGGTGGATCTCGGGCAGATGAACCGCCAGGCGCGCGGCGCCGAGCGTTACACTGTCGATTACCTCGGGAACGCCCGCAAGACGTTCGGCAGCCGCTCGCAATGGGAAGCCAACCTGTCGGCCGGGTTGCAGGTCGTATCCTCGCGAAACACGGTGACTAGTTCACGTGGCGTGGGCTTCGTCACGAACGCGAACAACTCGGTAAACTCGGCTGCAACCACGACCGGCGGAAGCCAGCAGACGCAACAGAAGCAGTTCGGATATCTTGGGCAGTTGCAGCTGGGTTACGAGAACCGCCTCTTCGTCCAGGGCGCCCTGCGCGTCGACAAGAACTCCGCTTTCGGGTCCGCGGCGCCATCGTTCGTGCTGCCGAAGCTCGGCGCATCGTGGACCATCTCCGACGAGCCGTTCTTCAGCGGGATGCAGAAGTACTTCAACAGCCTGCGCCTGCGGGCAGCGTGGGGAACGACGGGTCGGTCACCGGCTCCGGGCGCCGCGCTCAACATCCTCGTTGCCGCACCATACAACATCGCGGGCGTGACGCTGAACGGAGCCAATCCGGGAAACCCCGGGAACGCGGATCTGAAGCCTGAACGCGGCACGGAGTTCGAAGTCGGCATGGACGCTGGCTTCTGGCGAGACCGCGTGAGCGCCGAACTGACCTACTACAGGAAGACCACCAACGACCTGATCATCGCCAAGCCCATTGCGCCGTCGCTCGGCTACACGCAACTCGGCGCTGCCGCCAATCCGCTGCAGAACATCGGTTCCGTACAGAACAGCGGCTTCGAGATCGGCATCAACGCAGCGCTGTTCCAGATGCGTAACCTCGGGTGGGATATCCGACTGGCCGCGAACACGCTCAAGAACGAATTGACCGACTTGGGCGGCGTGGCCGCATTTGCGCCTGGCGGCAGCTTCAGTCACACGCGCGCCATGCTCGGCCAGCAGCTGGGCGTCTACGTCTCGAAGCGCATTCAGTCCATCGACGAGGCGACAGGCAAGGTCGTCGTCGCCGATACCGTTTCGCCGGTCGGAAACCTCTATCCGACGTTCGAGTGGAACGTGTCCAACACGTTCACCGTGTTCCGCGATTTCCGCATCACCGCGCTCGTGGACGCCAAGCGCGACTTCATCACCGACAATTTCACCGATTTCTACAGAGAGACGCAGCTGGTGCGATCCGCCAACCGACTCGACCCCAAGCGACTTTCGCGTCGCGAACGGCTGCGTCGGTACGGCAACGACACGCCCGGCAAGCCGGCGTTCGTGACCGTATCTGGCGCCGTCGCAACCCAGAATGACGTGTACGAGGCCTGGGAACAGCCGGGCGACTTCGTTCGCTTCCGCGAACTCTCGGCTGCGTATAGCGTCCCCAAGCGGTTCCTGACTGCGATGCGCGACATCGTCGAGGGAGCAACCGTGACCTTCGCCATGCAGAACCTCCGGCTCTGGACGGACTACGAAGGACCGGATCCCGAAGTGATCACGGACAGCGGCAACTTCTCACGCGCAGACTTCTTTACGTTACCTACTCCGCGGCGTGCCATGCTGCGCTTCGACATCAACTTCTGACCCGCGAGAGGACCATATGAGCATCCAGATCCGACGCGCGGTCTCGCGCACTGTGGCGGGCGCCCTCGTACTCTTCGGCGCCACCGCCTGCGGCGACAAGTTCCTCGAAGTTACCAACCCGAACGTGATCGACGCGGGAACGGTCAACCCGGCCGAAGCGGCAGGAGCGCTTGCCGCGACGGTGCAGCAGAACTTCGTCACCGAGATGGGGATGACGGCGATGTTCGAATCGCACTTCACTGGCGAGACGTACATCATCGAGACCAGTTCCAGCCAGAACGAATTCGGGAAACGGGAGGTGTCGGTCGACAATCCCACGCTCGCGGCCCGCTGGGCCGGGTTGCAGCTGGTGGCGGCTTCCGGGAAAATCCTGCTCGACCTGAACCTCCCATCTCCGACTACGAACATCAACATCGCGCGTGGTGCGGCGTTCCGTGCGTACAGCATCCTCTATCTCGCCATCGACTTCTGCAGCGGCACGCTCAACGCCGGACCGGCACTCAACACAACGCAACTCCTCGACTCCGCGATTTTCTGGTTCAACAGGGCGGTCGACGTGGGAACGGCGAACGGGACGACTGACGGGCTGGCGCTCGCTCGCTTGTCACTGGTCGGGCGCGCGCGGGCGAAGTTGCAGAAGGGCGACAAGGCCGGCGCCACGGCCGATGCCAGCGCGGTGCCCGCGGGCTTCAGCTTCAACATGAACTTCACCGACGACCTGGCGAACAGGGCGCGCTTGTCGAACACGATGTGGCGCTTCACGGTCGACCGCGGCACGATCAGCGTCCCGCCGTATTATCAGACGACGGACCCGCGCGTGACCTTCCTGGCGCCGGGACAGCACAAGTTCACGGCCGTCGATCAGGCCGCGGGACCGTTCTACGTGCAGCAGAAGTTTCCAACCTACGCGGCACCGATCCGGCTGGCATCCAAGCTCGAAGCCGAGTACATCGTTGCCGAAGCGTCGGGCGACGCGAATCAGCAGCTTGCCCTGATCGATCGCCAGCGTGCGGCGGCACAGCAGCAACCGTACTCCGGCCCGACCGACGCAGCCTCGATCCTCGCCGAACTGTTCTTCCAGAAGGGCTACGACTTCTGGCTCGAGGGAAAGCGCATGGCGGATTGGCGACGCCAGCCCGTCGCGGCATCGCGGTACGTTCCGGTAGCCGGCAGTCCCTACTGGAGAACCGGTTTCGGATCGGTCGGCACGCAGGTGTGTTATCCAGTCCCGCGCACAGAACTCGACAATAACCCGAACCTGAAACAGACATCCTGAGACGATACGAACGGCGGCCCGGACGGCCGCCGTTCTCGCCTCGGGCAAGACGTTGCGCAACCCTAACGAGCGCGTTTCACGGGAGGCCCCATGAAGGTCGCACGCTCCGCCTCGCTGACTGCCGGCACACTCGTGGCACTGTGTGCGGGTACTACGCTCCCCGCACAACAGCCGCTATCCAGGATCGCGGTCGAGCAATACCTGGACTGGGAAGAGGTCCAGGCTCCGCAGCTCTCCCCGGATGGCACGCAGATCGTCTTCACGCGCCGCTGGGTGGACAAGTTGAACGACCGGTGGGAGAGCAGCCTCTGGCTCATGAACGCGGACGGCTCGCGCCAACGAGCGCTGGTGCAAGGCGCGAACGTCCAGTGGTCACCGGACGGCAAGCGCATAGCCTACATCGCCAAAGGAGAGCCGAGTGGATCGCAGATCTGGGTGCGCTGGATGGACGCGGAAGGCGCAACGACCCAGATCTCGCGCCTGACGGAGTCGCCGTCCGATATCGAATGGTCACCGGACGGCAAGTCGATCGCGTTCACGATGATGGTCCCGGCACCGCAGCAGCTGGCGGATTTCCGGATCCCCATGCCCTCGCCACCGAAGGGCGCGAAGTGGGTCGACCCGCCGAAGATCGTCACGCGAATCGCCTTCCGGTCCGATCGCATCGGCTTCACCGACGAAGGCTATCGCCAGATCTTCGTGATTCCCGCGGACGGCGGTACGCCCCGCCAGGTTACATCCGGCGACTGGAATGCCTCGGCGCCTAACTATTCGGCAGACAGCAAGTGGGTTGCGTTCTCGTCCTACCGCGTGCCCGACGCAGACCGCGCGTGGATCGGCCGCGGGACCGAGTCGGAGATCTACCTGGCCAATACCGAAACCGCCGAAATCAGGCGAATCACGCATCATCCGGGGTCGGACAACAACCCCGTGTTCTCGCCGGACGGGAAGTACATCGCCTTCATGTCGGCCGACTCGATCGACCACTCGGCCTGGCCGGACACGAGACTGATGGTGATGAATGCCGATGGATCGGGCCGTCGGACGATCTCCGGGAACCTCGACCGTCCCATGTCCGGCGTACGCTGGGCGCCTGACGCGAGCGGTGTGTACTTCAACGTGCAGAGCGAGGGGACCGAGAACCTGTATTTCGCGTCGGTCGCCGGACAGGTACGGCCGGTGACGACCGGAACGCACATGCTCAACGTCAGCGACATCAGCGGCACGGGTGTCGCCGTCGGCACACGCGCCACGTCGCTCAGGCCTGGCGACGTCGTCACCTTCGCTATCCCGAAAACCGGAGCGGCGAGCGCCTTAACGCAGCTCACGAACGTCAATGACGACGTGCTGGCCGGGAAGTCGCTGGCCCAGACAGAGGAAGTCTGGTACACGTCCAGTGACGGACTCAGGATCCAGGGTTGGATCGTAAAGCCGCCCGGATTCGACCCGCAGAAACAGTATCCCCTGATCCTCGAGATCCATGGCGGCCCGCAAGCGATGTTCAATGTCAGCTTCAACTACGCGCGGCAGCTGCAAGCCGCCGAGGGCTATGTCGTGCTCTATACGAATCCGCGCGGCAGTACAGGTTATGGTAACAAGTTCACTGACCTGATCAGAAACGCCTACCCGGGAAAGGACTTCGACGACCTAATGGCTGGTGTGGATACGGTTGTCGGCCGCGGCTACGTGGACGCGAAGAACATGTTCGTGTACGGCTGTTCGGGCGGCGGCGTGCTGACGGCATGGGTCGTTGGTCACACGGATCGCTTCGCCGCGGCTGCATCGCTCTGCCCGGTCATCAACTGGATGAGTTTCGTGGGACAGACGGATGGCGCTGGCTGGTACCAGACTTTCGAGAAGCCCTTCTGGGAAGATC
Organism: Gemmatimonadaceae bacterium; assembly: GCA_019186945.1. Taxonomy (GTDB): domain Bacteria; phylum Gemmatimonadota; class Gemmatimonadetes; order Gemmatimonadales; family Gemmatimonadaceae; genus JABAQJ01. The sequence continues at coordinate 265,493 of JABAQJ010000001.1, read as the reverse complement.
CGAGCGAGTACCTGACGCGATCGCCCATCATGTACGTCGGTAACGTGAAGACGCCGACGATCCTGATGACGGGCATTCTGGATCTGCGCACTCCCATGCCGCAGTCCGAGGAGTTCTATCGAGCGCTCAAGTACCGCGGTGTTCCCTCGGCGCTCATCAGGTTCAACAACGAATACCACGGCACGACCAGTACGCCCTCGAACTTCCTGCGGACGCACTTGTACCTGCGGGCGTGGTTCGACAAGTACAGCACCAGACCGACAGTGCGGGCCACCTCGTCCGACGGCACACGGTGACGACGGCACCGGGGAAGCAGCGCCCGGTTCGTGCGACCGGGCACTGCTTTGCGGCGGTGGGCGTGGAACATGAGCGACCGTTTACCGCGCGGTCATACCACCGCTGACGATGTCCGGAGCGCCGGAGGCAGTGTGCTCGACAGGTCAGCCTGTCGGCACAGGTCGTGACCCGGTGCATCGGGATTCTCCTGAAGGCATGTGGGGGGCTGGCCACGCCGCCGGACAGCAATTCGCTGACTGCGTGCCGGCCGCCAATCGACTCGATTTCTCAGCGAATGGGCATTCGAGTCGCCTGGAGAGTAACGTGACAGATACCGCTTCGCACGCCGAGGGGACGAAGGCCACGGAGGCACCGGGGCGGCCGCCAATCGTCGTGACACACGAGGGTGGCGTGCGGTTCGCCGCCCAGGTCCGATCGCATGTGGTCCACGTGGACCAGCCAGTCAGGGCCGGCGGTGCAGACACGGCCCCGATGCCGCTCGAACTGCTCGGCGTGTCGTTAGGTACGTGCATCGCGTACTACGTCCAGCAGTTTCTGCTTGCGCGCAATCTCCCGTCCGAGGGGATGCGCGTGGAAGTCGAGCAACACGGCGCGAAGAATCCGTACCGTGTTGGCGAGTTCGCGGTCAGAGTCGAGCTGGCATCCCCGCTATCGCCGGCGTATCGCGAGGCGATGGATCGCGTGGTCAAGAGCTGTCCGGCGCACCACACACTGGAACTGCCGACCCCCGTACGCGTCGAGATAATCACGCCGGACGCGGCGACGTCCTGACACGGACCGCCGCCGCGTGGGCGGCTCGGCACGTCGCCGCCCAGCCGTTCCGCCTCACCCTGCCCGCGAGAACCCCGCGGTCAGGCGATACCGGCATAAGGGACGTTCAGGACGCGTACAGTGTCAGGTCCGTTCCCACCGCATCTGCGATGTCACAGCATGCCTGCCAATCGGGATGCCTGACGACGACGTAGCCGTCCGAGACCAAGGTAAGGATCCAGTTTCGACGGTCGGCGCCGATCGGCAACAGGTCTACGTGCACGATGTGCTCGCCGAACCGATTCAGGATCGAGTCGAGCCCGGCAATGCGAGAGATGCGGCCTTTCCCGATCGCGCGCTTGAAGATGTTCGCGACGTTGTACTTCCGCTCGGTGGAGCAGGAGAACGTGCCCTTCAACTCCGCCTCGGCATATCCGACGAACAGGTCGATGTCACCGCAGTAATTCATCAGGTCCACCGTCTGGGCGCCCGCCGGACGCGCCGCGATCTCGCCAAACACGACTTCGTCCTTCGGTGTGTGGAAGAACTCCATGTGCGTGAAGCCGGTTTTGAACTCGAGCGCCTCGAGAACGTCGTGGCCCATGGCGATTCCGGCCTGGATCTGCGGCGGCGACAGGTCGCGGACGGCGAGCGTCTGAGGCGAGATCCATTCGTTGCTGCGCGCGGCGAGCGGGTTCGGTCGATAGAAACAGACGTTCTCGTAAACCACTTTGCCATCGATGCAGATCGTGTCGTAGGTATACTCCTCGCCTTCGATGAACTCCTCGACGTTGACCTCGTCGTACCTGGTGACGCGGGCCAGCTTGGCGTCGAGATCCGCCATGTCGTTGGCGCGAAACGTGTCCATCGATCCCGCGCCGGACATCGGCTTGACGATGATCGGGAATCCGATCTGCTCGGCCGCTGAGCGCAGGCCGGCGATCGACGTAGCGCCAGCGTGTCGGGCTGCACGTATTCCGGCGGCGGTGACTTTCTGTTTCATCAGATCCTTGTTACGGAACGTCATCGCCTGTTCCACACCCATGCCGGGCACACCTAACGCTTCCCGGATCTTCGCGGCCAGCAGGACGCCAGGCTCCCACATGCAGATCACGCGATCGATCGTGTTCGACCCGACGCCAGCCGCAACCATCTTCACGACGGTGTCCTCATCCTGGAAGTTAGGCACCTTCAGGTAGCCGGACAGGTGCTGGCGCGTCATTGGCGGAAGATCCGATTCGACCACGTCGCTGACGCCATACACTTTCGCCCCCTGCACGGACAGCCCTCGGCAGAAGTAGGGCATCTCGCCGGGGTACCCCGGGGCCAGCATGATCACGTTCATATCGACGACTCTCGCGGAAGTGGTGGTGCGAGCTGACGGCGGGATCAGCCCAGCTCGACTCGGACGGTGGAAACGATGCGAGACACCGCGCGCTCGACGACGGCGGTGTCCGGATGTCGCACGATGATGTAGCCTTCGCCTTCGTAACTCGTGGACGGCGTCGCGCCCATGGCCGGGAGCTTGACGTCGGTGATCAGGTCGCCCAAATCCCGCTGGATCCGATCCCAGCCGTGGATGCCGACGACTCGCCCGCGACCCTGGCCTCGGAGGTACGCGGCGCCGGCAGCATACTTCCGCTGTGGAGCCTCGAACGTGTTGAAGATCATCAGCTGCGACCACGCCCACAGGAAGTCGATGTCGTGCGCGCGTGCAATGAGCGTGGTGATCTGTGCGCCGGGCGGGCGGGCGGCGACTTCGGAGATGGCGATGCTGCCGTCCGCTCGGCGGAACCACTCCATGTGGCTCAGGCCGGTACGCATGCCTAACGCCGTGAGCGCCTTGCGGGCCGCGGCCCTGATGTCGTCGTAGCGCGGATCGTCAACCTCCCGCGGCAGGACGAGACACCACTGGATCCACGGGTTTTCCATCACCTGCAGAGGTGTGGGGCGGTACCGGGTGAGCGAATGCCAGACGGCATTGCCGTCGACCGAAATCGTCTCCAGACTATGCTCCTCGCCAAGGATGAACTCCTCGAGCAGCACCGGTGTCGTCGCACTCGGCGGCTGTGCGCTCAACGCACGTTGCAGCTGATCGGGATTCTCTACCCGGTAGGTCTGCTGCGCTCCGGCGCCGGCCGGCGGCTTTACCACTACCGGAAATCCGGATGTCGCCGCGAACGCAAGCGCTTCCGCGATGTTCGCCGCCAGCCTGTGGCGCGCACAGGGAACGCCGTTGGCCCGCATGACGGTCTTCATGCGGGCCTTGTCCCGGAAGTTCACCGCAGTCTCGACACTCATGCCGTCGACGCCGAGCGACTCGCGGACCTCCGCGAGCGCCTCCTGAAGCTGTTCGTAGGCTCCGTATAGACGATGAATGCGGCCGTTGCGCGCCTGTAGCTCGGTCGCGGCCCAGCGCAGCTGATTGACGTCGAGGATGTTGTCGACACGCCAATGTGCAACCTGACCTTCCAGGTGTCGCAGCTTGCTGGCGGGGTCGTGCGTGATCACGCCCAGCCTCACTCCGGGAAGCGATGCCGCGGCGGCAATCATCGTGAAAGCGTTGTCCGAAAGAAGCGGTGCGGCGAAGATGGCGAACATGCGCGCTGTCGGGGATTCGCGTGAAGAAGCCGGATGCGCGAACTTGCTGTCTGGCGATTGGCAAAGCAACCTCGCTGCACCGGCAGGATGGCCATGCCTCGTGCGACGGGTACCGACACCAATCCGGGCCATATGCGCTCCGGAAATACCGGTGTCGGGCGACTGGATTCCGGTTGCGTTACGCAGCCGCCTGGCGCCGAGTGCGGCCCGTTACCGCGCGCGAGCCGCCTGTCCCGGTGCAGTAGCCTCTGCCGCCAGCTCCACAAAACCGAGACGCCAGCGCAGCGCCCTCAGCGGTTCCCGGCGTTCCTCGGTCGCGGCCTCCCAAACGTTCCAGAACGCTGTCTGAGCGTCGAACGGAGTCTTCACCTCGAGGTGCTCGAACAGGTCGAGCAGCGCGTTTACCAGATCCAGTGTATCGTCGATTCGTGCTTCGTCCAGGCGCACGATATTTCGCACCAGCGCCAGTGCGGCAATGCCGCGCAGTTGAACGTCTCCTGCCGCCAGGTGATCCAGTTCCGCCGACGTCAGGCACCGCGGAAGAAGCTGGCGACGAAGCACCGAACGAATCTCGAGCCGGGCACCCTCAGGCAGGTCACGGACGGTGAACGCATGGGTCAGGGCATCAGGCTCATCCGTTTGCAGTTCGATCTCGACGTCGGTCAGGCCAGCGCGAAAGACACGGCCGCGGAAGCGGTGGGTGCGGCCGGTCCGGCGCTCGGTCACGGTGACGCGATCGCGCTGCGTGGTGACCGTGGCCGCTGCATACTCGATTTCGTGATGCACGCCGATCGTGTGCGCCGCAAGTTCGGCAGCAGCAATACGCGCTGCGGCGGGCGCTGGCGAGCGAGCGTACGTGAGGTAGACATCACGTCCCGTCCCGACTACGCGATCGTTGCTCACGCCGTTCCTGAGCGTGGCGAGGAGCGCCGCTTCCAGCGGTGCGGCGGCCGGACCGGCGAGCGAGATCGCGCGGGCAGCGTAGCGCAGCACCTGCTGTGTTTCGATGCCGCCGATGTCGTCGAAGAACCACGCACAGGACGTGAACATGCGCAGTGCGTCGCGTTCCAGCTCCAACAACTCGCGCGCCCGAAGGCGTTGCTCGGGCGTGAGCGTCGTCCGGGCCTCTGAGTCGAGGAACGTATCCACGTTGCCGGACGACGGATCCGCCACGATTTCGCCATAGGCGTCGCGCGCCGCCCACGGATCGCGGAAGATCCGGCCAGCCTCGTCCTGGAAGATCGCGTGCAATCCACCGGCCAAAGCGTTAAGCCCGTTGCGCAGCGGCGTTCTCCACGCCTGGCTTGGGTATCGCGCGCCATCCATGCGGCAGCCGCAGTCCCGCTGCCATCGACCAACGCCGTGCGCGCAACTCCACGACGTGGGAGCGACCAGTTCCACCTCGTGTCGCGGGGGATGCCGACGCAGGAACGTATCGTAGTTCTCGACAGTTGCGCCGCGTGCACGCATCTCCTGCAGCATTCGGGCGAGCGCCATCTCTCCGAACCGGTGATGGTGCCCGTACGTCTCTCCATCGGTTGCTGCTGACAGCAGCCGCGGCTCAGCATGCTTCGCACTGTCAATCGCGCCGATCGCACTCGTGTCGTCGGCGTCCGGATCGACTTCGGTCTCCTGCTCGCGGGCCAGCCGTTCGATGACGTCGACCCATCGCAGCGCATCGGCGAGTACTCCGCCAAAGGCAATGCCGTGCGACATGTCGCCGTTGTACACGCATAGCGCGATCCGCCGTCCGTTTGCGGTCGTGTATCGGCCCGGGAGCCCATGGGGCGGTGCGAGTCGCACTTGATGCGGCGCGACAATCGTGAACCGGATTCCTTCGGCTGCCAGGACGTCCAGCGTCTCGTCATCGACGGCGGTTTCCGGCAGCCACATGCCGACCGGATCGCGGCCGAAGCGGCGACGGAAATCGGCGATCCCCCATCGTACTTCCGTGACTTTGTCGCGGCGGCTGGCAAGAGGAAGGATCGCGTGGTGATACGGCTGTGCGATCGCGTTCCCCGCGCCCAGACGAGCGATACTGGCGGCATCGGCGCCAAGGATCGCGCGGTAGGTATCGGGAGCGGCGCGTTCCATCCATTCGAGCAACGTTGGCCCGAAGTTGAACGAGATCCAGTCCAGCGTGTTGACGATTTCGGCGATTCGACCGTCTGTCCCCTGCACACGGGCGGCGACGACGGCCCGATAGCACTCGCGTTCGATGCGCTGGTTCCAGTCATGAAACGGCGCAGCCGAGACTTCGACCTCGACTTCCTCGAGCCACGGGTTTTCGCGCGGCGGTTGGTAGAAGTGTCCGTGCAGAACCAGCGAGAGGGGACGCACGACGGCAGGCCCCTCCGAAGTCGACGCCCTTGCCGCGTCAGGCTCCGGCGACCGTGTCGTCGTCATCGGCGACCATGGGAGCGACAGTATCGGACGGGTCGTCCGCCCATGCCGCCAGTGGCGTCAGTGGATCGGTGACGATCCGCAGCGGCTCCCGGTGCAACGCCGCCCGGATCGACGGGATGATGTCGCGGAATACGTCGTCCCGCTCTTGCAGCTCATGGGCGCGTGTCAGTGTCGCGCCGGGATCGGCGCCATCCAGCGCGGCCCGCAGACCGTCCAGAAGCTGGCGCGTGTCGGCAGCATGGCCGTTGAATCGCTTGATGGCGTAGTCCTCGACCTCGCCCGTAGAAATGATGAACTGCCAGTCCGACGACTGCAGCAGCAGCAACGACCGAGCGGCTTGGGCAAGGATCGGGTGCAAGTCCGGGCGATCCAGCGCCCGGGGCGCTGCGTCCCAAAGCGCATGCTCCAGGTTCCAGATCACCGGCCAGGTCCAGGCGACGAGGCGACTCATCCACATCGAGTAATCGCCGTTCTTTCCCCAGGATCCCTCCGCCAGCCGCAACCCGTGCCGTGCCGTGTGTGCGTCGATGTGCTCGCTGGCGGTCACCGCACGCACGCGCACGTGCTGCGGCAGCGTGGCGTACAAGTCGCCAAGGAAATCCGGCCCTTCGAACCACCAGTGACCGAACAGCTCGGTATCGAATGGAACGACGATGACGCTATCCTCGCGGCCACCGTGGGTGACGGCGAGGCGGTTGAGCAGGCTCGTGAAATGCGCTGCGTGAGCATGTGCCTGTGCACGCGCGTCATCCGGGACGTACGGCTCCTTGGCGCCGAGGTCCGTTCCCTCGGCGCTGACGCGCCAGAGCCGGAGCCCACCGGGCCAGCGGATCTTGTGAAACTCGAGGTAGGGAGCCGCTCCCGGATAGCCGCCGTGCCGACTCCACACCTGCATCGACGCGCGAGGATCGCGCACCAGCGCGGCGACCGGAACCGGCGCGTCCACCGTGGTTACGCGATACGCACGATACGGCGAGTGTGCGGCGCGACGAACGTCCGTGCCGATCGCCCCGAGCGCCACCCGTTCCGTTTCTCCCGCGAACAGTTCGCCGTAAAGGCCTAACGGCAACCCGGCTCGCGCCATGTGCGAATCGACGTAGAAGTACCGATAGCCGGCTTCCGAGAGGTGCTCCTCGATGCCGCGACGGACGCCGTGCGGCGGTTCGCCGGGGAACGGACTCCATGGGCCCGCGCTTCGGTACGCACACTCCGGCACCCAGCATCCATCCGGCTCGCGCCCGAAGATCCGCACGTGCTCGGCGCGACCTAACGCCAGTTGCAACCGAATACTCTCATCGCGACCCAGCAGCGGCAGGAACCCGTGCGTCGCCGCCGAACTGGTGATCTCGAGGCGCTCCTTGTCCTGCAAACGACGGAATTCGCGCAGTATGTCCCTGTCCAGCGCGTGGAACAGGTCGCGCAACCGGAGCAACCGCGTTCGCCAGAACGATACCAAGGGCAGGAGGTGCGCATCGTTCGTGCTCTCGAGCGATTCCGGCGCCTCGTCGCAAAACCCGATTCGCTGGGTGAAATACGCGTCGAGTTCCTGCTGGAACGTCGGATGCTCGAGCTGGTTGGCGAGGATCGGAGTGAAGCCGACGGTAACGGGCGCTGCGATGTTCGCATCCTCCAGCCGGCGCAGCTTCTCCACCAGAGGCAGATACGTATCGATCGCTGCCTCGCAGATCCAGTCGCTGCCATGCGGCCACCGCCCGTGGTTCAGCACGTACGGAAGGTGCGAGTGCAGCATCAGAACGAAGTCGGTTTGCCGCATGACGCAAGTTACCGGGGAAAGCGTGGCGACTGCAGTACTCGACGGTAGAGGTCCAGATACCTGGCCGCCGACCGTTCCCAGCCGAAGTCGCGGGACATCGCTTCGCGTTGCATCGCCTGCCAGATCGTCGGGTGGCTGTAGTGGTCGATCGCACGGACGCAGGCGCTGAGGAAGTCACGCGTGCTGAACGCGTCGAACAGGAACCCCGTAATGCCGTCCTCGATCGTGTCCGCGAGACCGCCAACCTTCCGGGCGACAGGAAGCGCGCCGTAGCGCTGCGCGCGCATCTGCGTCAACCCGCACGGCTCGTACTGCGAAGGCATGACGAGGATGTCGGAACCAGCGAGCAGCCGGTGCTCCTGCTTGCTCGTGAAGTTGGTCTGGACACCGATGCGGCCGGGCGCACGCAGCGCCAGCTCGGTCAGTGCGTCGATGTACTTCTTCTCTCCCTGGCCGAGAAAGAGGAACTGGGCATCCAGCGAGAGAAACCGCGGAGAATCGAGTATCAGATCCAGTCCCTTCTGGTACACCATCCGCGCACTCATCCCGAAGATCGGGGTGCGCGCGCGCTGCGGGAGTCCGAATATGCGCTGTAACGCCGTCTTGCATCGCTTCTTTCCGCTCAGGTCCTCCTTCGAGAAGCGCGCCGTGATCAGCGGGTCGGTCTCCGGATCCCATTCGCCCTGGTCGATGCCGTTGACGATTCCGACGAAGCGGTCACGCAGACTGAGGAAGTGTTCGTGAAGGCCGAAGCCGCCTGCCGGCGTGCGGAGTTCGTGCGCATGCGACGGCGAGACTGTGATCACGGCATCGGCGAACGCCATGCCGGCTTTCAGGAAATTGACGCGGCCATACCACTCGATCTGCCGATGGTTGTAGATCTCCCAGGGAAGACCGATGTCGGGAAGCGTCTCCGTACGGAAGTGCCCCTGGTATCCCGCGTTATGCACCGTGAGCACCGACGCGGTCCGGCGGTAGAACTCGCGGCCAGCGTCGTACAGTCGCAGATATACCGGTGCGAGCGCCATGTGCCAGTCGTGCGCGTGGAGCAGAACAGGCGCCCGGGCGATTCGCGGGAGCGCGCCGAGCGACGCCAGGCAGAAGAACGCGTACCGGCGATGATTGTCCGCGTAGTCGCCACGCGCATCGCCGTAGATCTGGTCGCGGTCGAAGTAGTGCGGGTTGTCGACGAACAGGATTCTCGGCTTGCCGTGCGCCGGATTGTTCCTGAGTTCGCGCGACTCGAAGAGCTGCGCTTCTTCGGTGCGCGGGCCGACGATAACCGGGAACTTCTCTGAAACCGGTTCGAGATCGGTTGCGACTTCGCGCGCCTGTCGGTACAGCGGGAAGAGGATGACGACATCGAGACCCGCTCGGGCCTGAAAGTGGGCGAGGCTGGCAACGGCTTCGCCAAGGCCGCCGGTGCGGGCGAATGGCGCCAATTCGGCCGCCATGTGCACGACCGTGACGGCTTCGCCCGTTGCGGGATGAGCCAGCGGATAGCCATCGGGGGCGAGCCTGACATCCTGAGCGGCCACGCTGCGCGGCGTTCTGGCGGATCGTCGTGTTGCCATTATCGTTAGGCAATCGGGGGATCGTCCGGCGACGCGTCGCCCTGCATGGCCGACGCGTAGGACTGCTGGACGTACTGCGCGAGCATGCGCCGGGCCGTGAACTGCTGTCCTGCCACACGCATCGCGTGTTTCATCTTGAGCAGCCATCCGACGGGGATGCCGCGCTCGTCTCGCGCATAATAGAGCGGGACGACCTGGTCTTCGAGTAGTGTGTAGAACCGCTCCGCGTCCCACTCGTCGGGTGTGGCACGCGACGAAGCCGCCGGAATCGCCCATCCGTTCTGGCCGTCATAGCCCTCGTGCCACCACCCATCGAGCGTAGAGAGCTGCGGCACGCCGTTCAATGCCGCTTTCATGCCGCTGGTCCCGCTCGCTTCCATCGGGATACGCGGGAGATTCAGCCACAGGTCGACTCCCTGTACGAGCCTGTGAGCCAGATGCAACTCGTAGTCCTCGATGAACGCTACCCGTCCCTCCAGTCGCGGATCGCGCGTGAAACCGTAGACAGTACGAAGGACTTCTTTCCCAGGCGTGTCCGCGGGATGGGCCTTCCCGGCAAAGACAATCTGCACCGGCCGCGATGCGTTGACCAGCAGCGCGCGCAGGCGTTCGATGTCGCGGAACACGAGGTCCGCACGCTTGTAGGTTGCGAAACGACGGGCAAACCCGATCGTGAACACGTCCGGATTGAGAAGCGTACCGGCGCCGACGACGTGCGTGGCTTCCTTCCAGTGCCGCGCCCAGCGCCTCCTCGCCTCCTCGCGAACGAAGCTCATGAAGCTGCGCTTCAACCCAACGTGTGCCGCCCACAATCCGGCATCGTCCAGCTCCAACATCCGGTTCCACATCGCACTGTCGTCGCTCCGTGTCCACCAGGCCGGACCCAGCAACTCGTCGAGCAACTCCATGATCTCCTTTCCCATCCACGTGTCCAGGTGCACGCCGTTCGTGATGTGCCTGATAGGGACTCGCTCCGCCGGTCGATCGGGCCACAGCGGCGCCCAGATCTGCCGTGACACTTCCCCATGTCGCCGCGCAACGCCGTTCACATGCTTCGACAGCCGCAACGCAGTCACCGTCATGTGAAATCGATCCTGCTCCTCCGTCGGATGCTGGCCGATCTCGAGGAAGGTCTCGCGACTGATCCCCATCTCCTCCCACACGGCGCCGCTGCACTGCACCACTTGGTCGAACGAGAACGTATCGTGGCCAGCCGGTACCGGCGTATGAGTCGTGAACACGCTGGATGCCCGCACGCGCTTCACCGCCTCGTCGAACGCCATGCCCTGCACGGTCAACTCGCGGACCCTTTCCGTCAGCATGAACGCCGCGTGCCCTTCGTTCGCATGCCAGGCAGCCGGCGAGATGCCAACAGCGCGCAACACCCGCACGCCCCCCACTCCGAGGATCCACTCCTGTCGCAGCCGCACCTCGGGCCCGCCAGCATAAAGCTTGGACGTCAACTCTCGATCGGCGACATCGTTCACCTCGAGGTCTGTGTCCAGCAGGTACACCGGCACACGACCGACCATCATGCGCCAAGCACCCACGTGAACATCCCGACCGAACGTGCTCACGCGCGCCAGGAAAGGCTCTCGGCTCGGGCCGAGGACACGCTCGAGGGGCGTATTGACAACGTCATACTGCTCCTCGCTGTCCTCCTGCCATCCATCCAGCCGCAACTTCTGGTCGAAGTAACCGTGCTGGTAGTACAGACCGACGCCGACCAGCGGAATCCCCAGATCCGACGATGCCTTGCAGTGATCGCCCGCCAGTACACCCAAACCTCCCGAGTATATCGGGACCGAGTTGTGCAACCCGAATTCAGCGCAAAAGTAGGCGATGGTTCCCGAGGCAAGCGACGGATGGCGGGCACTGAACCACGTATCGCTTCCCTCGAGCGCCTGCCTCAGATCCGCCATGACATGATCGTACAACGCCAGGAAGCCGGTGTCCCGCGCGCAGGCATTCAGTCGTTCCGGATCGATGCGCCGCAACACCGAGATGGGGTTATGCCGAGTCAGGTGCCAGAGCGGCTCGTCGATCATGGAAAACAGTCGGCGCGCCTCGCGATTCCAGCTCCACGAGATATTCGTTGCAGCGACGGCAAGCCCCTCGATTCGCTCGGGCAGGTAGGGAATCTTGTTTCGGTCGACAGCCATAGTCAGGGGATAATGGAGCACGCCAGGTCACGGGGGAATACGGAGGCGCGACGCGCACATGTCCGGACAGCGTCGAACCCGGCAACGGCGTGAGGGGGCATTCCTTCGACGATTGGCGTCGCGATAACGAGGCATGCCCGCACTCGGCCGCAAACCCCGTCGATCTCGCCTTCAGAGCGGTCGAGCGGGGGCCGGAGGTTCGCATTCGCATGCATTGGACCGCGCAAAGTAAGCAGTGTCGCGTCGCCTACGCCACCGAGGCGATGGCTCCGGGATGGCACGAGGAAGCTCGACCGTATCGCCAACCGGCCGACTTCGGGATACGTCAGCGCGTCGATCACTCGCCCCATCCATTCGTACACCGCCAGCTGCACCGTGCGATCCGATCGTCGCGGCGCACGGAATGGCTCCCGCGCCTCGCGGCACGACATGCCCTTGTCGTCGTATGACGAGCTACAGCCACGGAGCGATCGGTGCGGCAGGAAATACGGCGATTCCTCCAGTTACCACGTCGCGCTCGCCCACGGATGGGCTTTCGTATCGTGCCTGACCGCCCTGACACGCTGCACAACGGCCAGCATCGGAACGCCTCCGGCACGTCAGGAAGCTTCGCTGACTCCCATGGCCATCCGCCGCTGCGCGTGTTCGAAACCCGATTCGGCGGCGGCGTCCTGCGTCGCCAGCGACACGGCGATACCGACGACGAACGACAGTGGAATCGTCAGCAACGCCGGGTTCTTCAGCGGGAACCACGCCGAGTCGTGCTTGAGGATATCGATCTGGATCGTAGGGGAGAGGTAGATCAGCAGCAGTGTGGAGGCGGTGCCCAGCACCATGGAAGCCACCACACCCTGCGTGGTGCATCGTTTCCAGAAAACGGACAACAGAATCGCCGGGAAGTTGGAGCTGGCGGCAATCGCGAATGCCAGCGAGACCATGAACGCGACGTTCTGCCCCTTGAACGTGATCCCGAGCAATACCGCAATCACCCCGAGCAGCACCGTCGCGATACGCGCGACCCGCAGTTGCTCCTGCGCCGGAGCGTGCCCTTTCCGCGCAACATGCACCCACAAGTCGTGCGAAAGCGCAGCTGCGCCGGACAGCGTCAGACCGGCAACCACCGCGAGGATGGTCGCGAACGCCACGGCAGCGATGAAACCAAGGAAAGGCGTGCCGCCTAACGTCTCGGCGAGGAGCGGCGCCGCCATGTTGCCGCCAGCGTCGATCGCCTTGATCGAATCCGGCCCTACCAGAACCATCGCGCCGAAGCCGAGGATGAACGTCATCAGGTAGAAGAAGCCGATCAGCCCCGTCGCGTAAAACACCGATTGCCGCGCTGCCTTCGCATCCGGCACGGTATAAAACCGCATCAGAATGTGCGGCAACCCGGCCGTACCGAACATCAGCGCCATGCCGAGCGAAATCGCGTCAAGCGGATTCGACACCTGCTTCCCCGGCGCCAGCATCGCCGCACCATACCGCTCGGCCGCCGCGTTGAACAACGCCGTCGGACTGAACCCGAATCGCGCCAGTACCAGCAACGCCAGCAGGCTCGCCCCACTCAACAGCAGGAACGCCTTCACGATCTGAACCCATGTCGTGGCAATCATCCCGCCAAACAGAACATATGCCAGCATCGCCGCTCCAACGATCGCCACCGCCAGCTCGTACGATAGCCCGAACATCAGCTTGATCAATCCGCCCGCGCCGACCATCTGAGCGATCAGGTAGAACACGACAGTCGACAGCGTACCTGCAGCGGCAGCGATCCGCACCGGCCCCTGACGCAACCGGAAACTCACCACGTCGGCAAAGGTGTACCGTCCCAGGTTACGCAGCGGCTCAGCAATCAGGAACAGAACTACCGGCCAGCCGACGAGCCAGCCGGTCGAGTAGATCAGGCCATCGAAACCGGTCGTCGACACGAGACCAGCGATCCCAAGAAAGGACGCCGCGCTCATGTAGTCGCCAGCCAACGCAAACCCGTTCTGCCCCGCACTGATCGTCCGCCCGGCAGCGTAGAACTCCTCTGTGGTCCGCGTTCGGCGAGCCGCCCACGCAGTAATGCCGAGCGTGATGGCAATGAACACGAGAAAGAACGCCATCGACACGGCGTTCGGCTCGCCAAGCACGGTTGTCGGTGTCGTGGGCTCCGACGTCTGAAACAGGATCGCGAGCATCGGCTAGCGCTTCAACGCATCGAGCCGAGCGTCGTACACGCGGTTCGCCCAGCGTACGTATGCATACGTCAGCAGCCACGACACCACGATCACCAGGGCGCCCAGCAGGATGCCCAGCGAGAGGCCAGGCATCAGAAGCTTCCCCATCAGCGGTTTATCGTATGCGAGGAGCAGGATGAAGCCGAAATACACGGCGATCATCGCCAACGTAAGCGCGACCGCGTATCTCATACGTTCGCGAGACAGCGCCTGCAGGTCCGAATCGTGGTCGCTCACGTACCGCTCCGTCAAGTCATCGGGTCCAACAGAAGCGGGAGGGTCTCACCCTCCCGCGCGGATCCAGAGAACGTGCATCGCGGCGCCCGTAGCGGCAAGAACGCACCAATTATTGGAAATGGAGTCTGACCCCATTTCACTGGAAATGGAGTCTGACCCCATTCCAGCGCCCGTGGCGGCAAGCACGCACTGCGTCTGACGACACTGCGCTCGGCCTACATCGCCGGCATCGCCTTGCGCGGCAGCTTCTCCGGTCGATTGGCGGCAAGGTACACGAAGGCGGCAACCACCACAGCGTTGTGCTTCATGTCGTCCGCTACCAGCCGGTCCCATACGTCCATGTTCGAGTGATGCGTGCGCGACCCATACTCGACGTCGTCCTGGATGAATTGCCACCCTGGCAAACCCACGGCGTCGAACGCCAGGTGATCCGTCCCCCCGGTGTTGGCCGGCGTCAGCGTCCGCATACCTAACGACTCGAAGGGCTTCATCCACTCCCGGAAAATCGGCGCAACCTGCATGTTCCCCTGCAGGTACACGCCGCGAATCTTCCCCGTACCGTTGTCCAGGTTGAAGTAGCCGGCGAACTTCTGGTGGTCCGGCTTGATGTCCTTGGCCGCTACGTCGGCGAAGTGCTCCTTGACGTAGGCTCGACTGCCCAGCAACCCCTGCTCCTCTCCGGACCACAAGCCGATCCGCACGGATCGCTTGAGCGGCAGACCGGCCGCCTTGAGGATGCGCACCGCTTCCATCATCACCGCGGACCCGGCGGCATTGTCGGTCGCGCCCGTGCCGGCGTGCCATGAATCGAAGTGCGCGCCCAGCATCACGAGTTCGTCCTTCAAAACCGGGTCCGATCCCGGTATCTCCGCGACGACGTTGAACGAGTTCAAATCCTGATCGTAGAACGTGTTCTTCACGTTCACTTCCATTCGTACCGGTACGTCCTTTTCCAGTGTCCGCAGGATCCGATTATAGTGCTCGGCTGCGAGAATCAGCGACGGCGTCGGCGTCGGCGCCTTCGGGTCTCGCGACCCCGCCCCCCCTGTGAAAACCGTACCCATGTCCCCCCGTCCAACGGACATCACCGCGGCGACGCCTTCGTCGGCGAAGAACTTCGCACGCTGGCTGGCCAGTTCCTGCATGCGGCGAAACGCATCCGACTGCTGGAATTGTCCTGGACGCCCACCAGCCGCATCCGGGACGGGCGCCACAGCCATGCGGTCAAGCTCCTCTTCCGTGAAACGCTTCCCATCGGGCGCGAAGTGTGCTGCCAAGCGCGCTCCTGACGTAATCAAAGCAAAGCGCCCCTTGAGCTTACCGCGATACTTCGCGAAATCGGCCGCGCTGTCCACCTGCACACGAACAACGTCGCCGGTTACGGGACCCGCCGTCCCTGGCGTCCATGCCGCCGCGTACGCGATAACGGGATACGAAGTCGGCGCTACCACTTGGACGCTCAAGTAATCGTTCGACCAGCCACGACCGAAAGGCCCCCATGGCTCCAGCTTGGCACCAACAAGGCCCCACTCGGTCAGCTTCCTGACCGCCCAGTCCCCCGCATTCCTTATCGCGGGCGAACCCGTCAGGCGAGCGCCGTACACATCGGTCAACCAGCTCGCGGTCTCCATAACCTGTGACCGCTGGAATCCTTCATCCTTGATCCGATCGATAGCCGCCAGATCCACCTTCTCCTGCGCAGCAATCGGTCCCGCAGCAATGAAGGCGATCAACGACGCGGCACGCCAATATCTGGAAGCTGGACGACGAACGGACGCAACTGAAATCACGACTCCCTCCGGGAATGGTGGTTGGTCAATCCGTCATCTTGCACGACGTCGGGCACGCCGGCAACGGGTTTTCCCTCACACGGCCGGCATCGAGTTCCCGGAAAGAACTAGTAACCGCTCGCGCCGATTCCAGCATTCGATCACTGGCAGACCGCTCCAGAACCTCCAAGTTGCTGATCAACGTCGAGGAGGACGAAAGGCTCGGCATGTCCGGATAGGTGTTCGAAACCCTGCGCTCGCCAGTGGATAAAAACCGCATGTGTAGTGTCTGCTCCGCGTCAGGAATCTCCGACCACGAAGCCTCAACCACCCACGCCTATCAGACAAACCCGGACGCTTGGAACTTTCAACTGGATGCCGCACAAGGGATTGCATTCACTCCAGTTAACATCCATATAGTGCTCCTGGTCCGTCAACGCCGTTGCCCTATCGGGCGCGGTCCTTGCACCTCGGCAAGAACAACACGTCTCGCCGGAGAACATTCCGTCATGCGAAAACTGTTTGCGGCCGGATTGGCTACCCTGCTCCTTGTGGCGGTTGCACCGACGCATCTGGACGCTCAGCGCCGCGGACGTGGTGCAGCGAAAGCAGCAAAGGCCGGTCGTTCCGGTGGCACGTGGTCCCAGCCAACGAAGGCAGCCTCCAAGAAGAAGAGCAGCCCGGCAAGGAAGGGGAGCGTTGGCGTAACCGCCAAACTGCCTCAGGTCAGCGTTCCGGCAGCAGCGGGCAGCGCACGTCGAGGGCGACCATCGATTAATACTGGCAGTCCTTCCAGTGCCAGCCTCGGTCGGACAACACCGAAGATTTCTGTCGACTACACTCCGGATCCCGAAACCAAGAAGACGCCGAAGCTGGTCAACGGCGGCTTGGGCGGCAGTGGCAACGTCAAACGGGGCGGTGGAGGCGGGGGTGGAGGCGGGAAGAAGTCCGGCGCACGGAAGGGAAAGCGCGGATAGTCTGTCGAATAATCCTCAGGAACTGCGAAAGCGGGGCGTCCAGGTGAGTGGATCGCCCCGCTCGGTTTTCATGAGCCAATGCTCAATGTCGGACTCGACCCTCGCGTTCCGATAGCCCTTCCAGGACGCTGTCCCGCGTTCCCGTGCTAATCCCCTGGGTCATTGGGGCCAGCGCCATCAGGGCACTGCGCGCCAACGTTGTCGCGAGCGGTATGCCAATCCCTGTCCCGATGAGGACGAGGTTCGCAGCCAGCAGACGGGACGTCCAGCGATTCACCAGCGTATAGTCACGCTTGATCGCAAGGATCGCGAGCGCGGCGCCATTGATCAGAAGGAAAAATGCAGCCGATATCCCGAAAGCGCGGGCACCAATCCCGTCCAACCACTGCGCGATCGTCAGCATACCGGTACCTCAGTGTACGAAGTTGCGACGTCCCGACGCTGCCCGGCCCTACACTAGCATCGTCCGTTCCGTTGCGCGAGGGCTGGCCGCATTGCGCCGTGAAGCCGGTGCCGGACAACGCTGGTCATGCGGCCCGGCACGCTGACACATCGACGCTGCTACTCCGAGCCCGACGACCCCCTGAGCCTCTTCTCGGCGCGACGCTGCTTGCGACTCAGGCCGCGGACGACAGCTTCGACGCTTGCGAGATATGCGGACCCTTTCACACGGATCGTGGGCGCGTCCGGAGGGAACTCCGGTACGCCGCTCATCCTCAGCTCGAAGCTCCCCATCAACGAATCGCCGACGCATTCCACGCGAACGCCCACGGGAACGAAAATCTCGACGCTTCCAAGTACGGCCATCACTTCGATCTCGGACACTCCTTCGCCAATCTCCGCCTCGCGCAGATCGAGTTCTGCCGAGCCCATGATGCTCGCAACGCGCATCGCCCTTGGCAGCGCCCACCGTCCCTCGCGCTTGGCAGAGCTGAGGAAGGTCACGATGCCTTCCCGGGTGGGAACGCGATCGGCAGCGACAATGGTATGACGAACCGGCGAGGATGCGGGCGTGTTGTTCATTGTCAGCCTCCCAGCAGCGGCAGAGCTCGCGCAAACGACTCGTCGTCAGGGAAGACGCCTTGCGCCAGTCGTGCCGATCCGCCGCCACGCCCGCCTTCCGCAGCGGTCACGCGCTTCATGATCGCCCCCGCATCCACGTCGGAATCTTCCGAAGCGGACACCACTACGCTGCGCGCTACACCGATACCGATGACGCACACTGCTCGTGGAAGCGTGGACATGGCAATCGCGAACGATCGCCATTCATCGAGCGATCCGGTATCGAGACGTGCCGCGAACCGGCGCATGCCGTTCGCATCCGGTTCGGTGGCGGCGTAGTGCTCGCGGGCGCGCAGATCGGCGATCTCGGTGGCGAGGCGTCGACCGGCAGTCTCGGCTTCCTTAAGCTGTTGCAGCTGTGAGTTCACCAGACCGGGAACCTCGTCTACCGACGCACTGAGGGCGTGTGCGATTCCCGCGATGGCTTCGTAATCGGCGCGCGCTCGTCGGGCAGCGCGTTGTCCACACACGAACTCGATCCGCGTGTTCTTTCGTATCTTCTCCTGCCGTCGCAGGAGGAGGACACCGATTTCCGCCGTAGATCGGACGTGCGTGCCGCCGCAAGCGCTCCGGTCCACACCATCGATGGACACGATGCGAAGAATGCCATCCCGGTCTGACGGCTTTCGCAGACCAGTGGCGTCCGTCGCGTGCTCGAACGAAACCACGACTTGCCGATTCTCGGCGATGAGCGCGTTGGCGCGCGCCTCTGCCTCGCGGATCTCATGGAGATCGATCGTGTTCGTGTCGAGGTCTAGCGAGGACATCTTATCGCCGAAGTGCACGCTGATCGTCTGGTAGCCGAACGAATCGGCAAACACGGCGGAGATGAGGTGCTGTCCTGTGTGCTGCTGCATGAGGTCGTGACGTCGTGGCCAATCGACACATGCGCTCACCCGGTCCGCGATGACGGGCGCAGCGGTGACGTGCGCGATCGTCGTGCCTTCGTCCACGACGTCGATGACGGACACGCCATCGATCGTTCCGGAGTCATGAGGCTGGCCCCCAGACGTGGGATAGAAGGCCGTACGATCGAGGTACAGCCGGCGTGCACCTTCCGTCCGTCTCATGACCCGCGCGTCGAACTGCCGCTGGTAGGCATCCGTGTAATAGAGCCGCTCCGTCATGACGCTTCAGCCACGCGTAGTGGCTCTGGGACGTTCACCGGTGCGGCAGCGAACGCACAGCATCCGCGCGCCAAAGGCAATCGCTGCTCGACGCAGGATCGTGCCATGCAGGTGATCGTTGCACAAAATGCGCCGGCACGCTTCACACACGCCGCCCCCGGAGATGGCGAAGGGCTTGCGGCACTCGTCGCAATCTGTGTTGACGAAAGACTTGACGAAGAAGGGCACAGTGGCTGGGCGCTAATCTAGTGTGTTGCGTCCCAAGCCACGAGGATGGGCGCTAAACCTGGTACTCTCGAACGAACATCGCCTGCTGGCCGGCGAAGTCGAAGATGAGGACATCGCCGGCACCGAACGAAAAGTTCGCGCTCTGGCGGTGCGCGATTTCCGGGACCTCGGTGTGCAGAGTCCGGTCTTCTACACGATAGACCATCCTGACGCGGTGGTGGCGGTGCATACCAGCATCGAACTCGTAGTCGAGATAGCCGTCGGCAAGGAAGGTCATGCGCGCGTTGGGCGCGAAATCGAGGCGCCCGTCGGCCCTGAGGAGGCGCCAGCAGCCGAGAAGCCGTTCCGCGAGGGGGCGCTCGGGCGGGTTGGACATGGTGGTTGACCTCGACGGCTGGCGGCGAACCCTTCGCGTTAGGCCATTGGTGGCCTTCGTTAGGCTTCCGACGACCGAACGGCGCACCGGGAAGCCGCGTGCGCCGTCAGCGGAACCTACCTGGAGACCTCTTTCAGCCACTTTTCGGCGGCTTTCAGGCCCTTGGCCTTTCCGCCGTGACTGGCATCGCCGAAGAAGGCGCGGTGCTTGGGTCGCCAGGC
This sequence comes from Gemmatimonadaceae bacterium, assembly GCA_019186945.1. Classification (GTDB taxonomy): domain Bacteria; phylum Gemmatimonadota; class Gemmatimonadetes; order Gemmatimonadales; family Gemmatimonadaceae; genus JABAQJ01. The sequence continues at coordinate 245,713 of JABAQJ010000001.1, read as the reverse complement.
GCCGTCCTTGGTCCGGTGGTAACCAACGCGAACGAAGTAGCCATGAGTGCGCGTCGAGGGCTGATCGATGCGGCTGATACCCGCGGGGAGATTGCTCGCCTTGCGACGCGTAGCCTTCTTCGCCGCACCCTTGCCGCGCTTCGCGGCGCCAGCCTTTGCCTTTTTCCGCTGTGCCATGAGAGGAATCCGGAAGTGCCGCCTTCGCGGAACGGACGATAAGCGGCGGGGTGAGGGCCTTCGCGCCGGCGGCAGACAGACCGGCGACCGTCACAGTATAAGCGATTCGGCGTCAGTTCGCGCCCCCCCCCGTCGCGCTCTCGCTAGGCGTCGTAAGGCAGACAGACGTTAGGTCTGCAACCGTCGCTAGGCAGTCTCCCGGGGGCGGTGAACGCATGCCGGCATGCCGCTCGTCATGCAGACCACGGTCACGCCGCGCGACGGGGCAGCGAGTGCCTGACGCCGATCCCGACTCCATGCCTGCCGACGGGCGGAAAATCCGGGCCGACTACGGCTGACCCGGAACATCGGACGTCGGCGCGCGATCGGCCGGCCTGAATGTGGCCATCGGTCCCATCGTCTTCCGCATGATCAACTCGTCGTGCCCGGCAACGACGTAGTCCTCGATGGTGCCCACGTGCCGGTATCCGTTCGCCTCGTAGAAAGCGCGGCCGCGCAGGTTGAACGAGGACACACAGAGGAAGACGTTGGGCGTCACGGCGAAGACTCGCTCCTCGATGCGCGTCAGGAGCGCCCGCCCCACGCCCAGCGACCTGTATCCTGCATCCACGCCGATCGCTTGCACGTACCCGGCGAATCCTCCGCGCATCGCCAGGACAGCGAAGCCGATGACGCGGCCTCCATGGACGGCAACCAATACCTCCCGATCCGGGTCACTGACCGCCGCAAGCGAGGCGTCGTAGCCGCGACCGAGCGTAATCCAGGGTTCGCTCGTCGCCATGATCCGTGCACAGGTCTCGGCTTCGCCGGCCCCCGCTATCGTCCGCACCGACAACGCGCTCCCGAGGGGACCGGCAATCATGCCTCGTCCTCGTCAACAGCGATCTCCAGATGAAGCCGATGCAGGAAGCGATGCGCCACCGGAGCCAGAAGAACGGAGACAGCGGTGATGAAGAGAACTCCGCTGAATAGAGCATAGACGGTCGCGAACACCTTGCCGGACGTAGTGTGAGGCGGTGCCATTGGCCCCTCGCCGGCAAGCAGCATCGCGGCGTTCAGCATCGCGTCGAGCCAGGAAAGCCCCTCGGTCAGATGATACCCGATGGCGCCGATCAGCAGCCCGGCCGCCACCGCCCCACCGGCGATCGCGAATCCCCGCAAGACGCGCCACAGATACACGCTGCGGGGTGCAAGAGGCTTGGTGACCAGCACGCTGACGCGAGACTGACGGGTTCGCATAGGCCGCCTAAGGGCTGGACGCTGGATCGGACAGCACATCTGTCGCGGCGATCTCGAAGAAGACGATATCGAGCCCGGCGGCCACGCCGCGCCGCACTGGCGTCATGCCCAGGCGGTGCAGCACACGAATCGACGCTTCGTTCGGCGCGTCCGTGCTGGCAACGATCTTCGGGTGCCCTAGCCGCGATACGGCGTCCTGCATGATCGCCAGCGACGCCTCCGTGGCGTAGCCACGATGCCACCAGTCCATACCTAACGCATAGAGCAGTTCAGCGACGGCACGACCAGGCATTTCCCAGAGACCGGCGTAGCCGATCGGTTCCACGTGCTCGCGCACGCGAAGCGCGAACAGTCCGAATCCACGCTCCGCCCAGAGACGTTCGTTCGCTTCCAGCGTTTCGCGCGCGCGGTCGAGCGAGATGGCCTCGTCGTCCCATAGATAGCGACGGACGCCTGGCTGGACGCTGAGCGCGTGAAAGTGGTCGAGGTCGGATGTACCGAACGGCGTCAGATCGAGCCGCGCCGTTCGCAACCTGACGGTCATGAGGTCGGCCGGTGTTCCTGCGCCAACCCGGACCGCAGGAAGGCCGCGAGTCTCTTTCCCGCGACAGAGAGCGGCGTCGACCCATCCGCAGCCCGCATCGTCAAGGATGCGCCCGCGTCGAGGAGTATTCGCAACTCGGCGAGCGGGTGGCGCCGAAGGAGCGCGTGGAAGAGTGGTGAACGACCGTTGTTGTCTGCCAGGTTCACGTCTGCTCCGTGCTGCAGCAGCCAGCGCATCATTCGTGTCCGGCGCAATCGCGTTGCATACAACAGGGGTGTCTCGCCACGGAAACGCAGGTTTACGTCGGCGTGTCGTTCGCCCAGCAGCCGCGCAGTGGCCAGGTCATCGCTCCACACTACCGCCCAGAAGCAGAAGTCCGGATTTGCGCCGCGCCTGAGAAGAAAACGGGCAAGTGCACGATTCCCTCCACGCGCCACGGCATGCCACAGCGGATGCGCGGGGAACAGTTCGCCATTGTCCCAGATCGGCTGGACCGCGTCGATGTTCGCGCCATGATCGAGCAGGGCACGCGCGACGGCGATCGACGCGGATGCGGGACGCCGGGCACGACGAACATCGCTGGTTGCCGCGATATGCAACGCCGTCCGCCCCTGTCGGTCCGTGGCCGTCGCGAACTCCGGATGCGCACTCAAACCCGCAAGAACGGTGTCCACATCCCACTGCCGAGCCGCCACGAGGAACCGCTTCATACCGACGCGCACTCCACCGTGCCGGCTGCGTGAGCGGTGAACCTGGCGTTGTGAGGTGTACGGCAGCATGAAGCGAATCGAGGCGTGGGCACGTCGGCGCTCGAATTGTCGCGCGGCATGTGAAGATAGCCCGCACCGTCATCGACGGCTAGCTCATCGACGGCACGCGAACACTCATCCGGCAGTGACGCGACAGCACACCCCGGTGCCTAACGTGACTCCCCAGTCCGCTCCCTCTGCGCAGGCGCTCGCCACCGCCACAGATGCCGACCGGATAGCCAGACCCCGACCAGGCTCCAAGCGGTTCCGATCAGCATCAACGGCAGTATCACAGCTTCCCGGAGCGGCCGCTTCTTCGCCAATACAGGGAAATCGAGCGAGTGCAACCGGTCTCGCCACCATCCCCATCGGCGAACTCCGTCGTCGACGACGGCCGTCGGTAACGCGGTCGCGGGATCGAGGTAAACGGATGTCCGCGCATCGTCCGCGAACGCAACACGCCACGCCGGCAGCCGCGGCTCCCGATCGCCGGTCGTACGATGGAACGCATCCGCTTCCGCCTTGTACTCGGCAGCTACGACTGACGCGGCAGTCTGAAGCAGATGCCGTGCCACACGCTCCGCCTCGCGTCGATCGATCCCGCGTCGCATCGCTCCCGTGATCGCATCCACCCAGACGCGCGACCCGGACTGCAGGAGCACCAGGTACCCGCTCCGATCGTCGGCCCGCAACAGGTCGACCGCCAGCACCGAGTCGCCAGGTGCCGTGGCAAGGACGCGCCGCACGGCATTCGTCACCTGCAACGTCGGGTGCGCCCAGACAGTCGTGTCCCCACGTGCGCGCGCAAGAACCGTTGGAGAAGGAGTCGCCGACGCACCAGTCGCCTTCAGCATCCCGCTCAACGTCCACATGAACACCAGGACACCGCCCACGACACCGAACAGATGGAGCCACCTCGGTTCGTCATTGTATCCGGTCGGTTGGCCGCCGTCCCGATGTGCGGAGACGACCCGTATCAGCCCCATGACCACATCGGCGATAGCGATCGCCATCGCTGCACCGGGAACGAGCATGCCGAGCCACAACCACATCTCGAAGCGATCGTAGCACAACGCCTGGAAGTACAGGCGATGAGGCACCACCCCGATCCACGTTGTCGCGCGCGCTCGACCATCGACCCGAGCCACGGTCTCGCCGGTCCGGGCGCTCACGTACACGGAGGTCTTGCCGGCATCCGCGAACGCGACCCGATATACCGGGAAGTCTCCCCTCGCCTCCGCCCCCATGAAGTACCGGTCGCCACGCACCAGCAACTCGACCGCAGCGTCGCCCGAAAAGCTCTGACTCGCGCGCGCCGTACGAGCGGCTTGCTCGGCAGATATCGGCGAGAGGAGTCTTCCGTCGCTGGCATCCACCAGCCCAAGCCCCAGCAGGTGCTCACCATCTTCGGCGTACAGTGCATAGACGACGCGCCCGTCCATGTTCATCACCCTGGCACGAGTCACCGCCGTACCTCGTGGAAGTGCGCGCCGAGCCGTCGCGAAGTCGATCAGCGTATCCAATGGGCCGAGCGTGACCGGCTTCAGCGCCTGCAGCCGCTCTTGGGCAGTGAACGCCGGACCGGTGTGGTACATCATCGCCATCCCGCTCACGAACCAGATTACGGTCATGATGCGGATCGCGATCCCGACCCACAGGTTCATCACGACAGCGCTGCGCCTCCGGCTCACGACGTCACGCACCGTGCGACGCGGTCTTGACGGCCGTGCCGTAGCAAAGGACTTCGGTTACCCCGGGAAGGATTTCGGTGGCGTCGTAGCGCACACAGATGATGCCGTCGGCGCCAAGCAGTTCCGCATGCTCGATCATCTGCGCAAACGCCTCTGCACGCGCGCGCTCGCAGAGGGAGGTCAGCAGCGTGATGTTGCCCCCGACGAGCGTCTGGAGCCTGGCGCCAATGCTCCCGATGACGGATCGCGACCGAACCACGATACCGCGGACGACGCCTAACGTCTCCTCGATCCGATGCCCGTCGATCGTCATCGACATGGTTACGTGCGATGCTTTCATGCGGCCTGCTCCGGCAAGTGAGTGAGCTGAAAACGCCGGACGCGTCGTGCCGGCGGCGCCCGCGGAATGGGCTACAGCGATGGAAAGAGGATCCTCAGCTGCACGGCGTACTGCTCGGCGATCGAACCGACACTGGCGAACCGAAGCAGCACACTGGCGGTGTCGAAATACGGATCGCCGGTGACCGAACGTGGATACCTGGCCGCGGTGGCGCCAGCATAGATCGCGATCGTCGCCGTGTCCGGATTCGTGGTTGGCGGCTGAAGCGTCCGCTGAATCGTGATCGAGAATCTGCCGACGCTGTCCACGGGGATCGCGACGTGACGGCATCCGCAGGCGTCCGTGGCCCGGACGGCGCCCGAAATGCCATCCAGTGGCTGACCGGACGGCCCCACCACGATACCGGTTACCAGCGCACAACCGTATGAGACGCTGCCGGGAGCGGGCGACGGGCACCTGAAGGGGCCGCTCGCCACGGGGGTTCGGGATGAACCGCATCCCAGGACCACCACGGCGACAAGACCCATCGCGATCGTAGTACGCATCTCGATAACCCCTTCGTCACGTCTGTTTGGACGACGGGACGAAGCGCGCGAGCAGTCGGGCGTAACTGCTCAACTCGACCACCTGGTGACCGCGCGAGAGGAACTCGGCAACGTCAGCATCTGTCGGCCACGTGTAGTACGCGCCGCCCGCGCCCGCGACCGTAATCGCGAGCGGCTTCCCGCATTCCAGTCGATCGAGCGCGTCAGCTATCATCGCACACCCCGAGGGATACACGCTCTGGATGGCGTCGAACAGCACAGCCTGACCCTCTACCCTCCGCGTGGCAATACCGACGATCGGACCAGTATCGATTTCGGCATCCACGATCCGGTGGAGTGTGCATCCGATTTCGGGATCGCCCAGCAGGAGCGCCCGAAACGTGGCAACGACGCCCCGATACTTGGGAAGTTGACCAGAATGCAGATTCAACACTCCGAATCGGGGAATGGCGATAGCAGCCGCACCGAGTATCCGACTGTAGCGGATGCTCACTATCACATCGGGACGCGCGTCGCGGAGCGTGGCCAAACCCTCGGTTGAATTCGGCTCGTCGAGCGTTCTGGCGACGGTACCCAGCCGTGCGGCGCACCGCTCGAACGAACCCAGACAGTCTCCGCTGTCGGCGACGCGGTCAGCGAGCGGCCAGACGACGGTGGTCGGGATGGTGCGCTCAGCTGCTGCCAGCGTCGTCAGAGCGTGTGGAATCAGGTGGGGTCGCGCAACAGTCTCCGAGAGCCAGATGGACGTCTCGTGGCGCATCAGCGCCGGCAGAAGCAGGTTGAGTGCGACACACGCATGCAGGTCGCGATTCAGCAGGAGCGTGACACGCATGGCTCGGGTTGTGGGCTGGAGCCCTCGCCGTAAACGGACGTCAGCCGACGCCCTGGAACGTGTTACAGTCGGCGGGATTCCCGCTCTGGTAGCCGCGACGGAACCAGTCGACGCGTTCGCGCGACGATCCATGCGTAAAGGCATCGGGATTCACGCGCCCCGTCGACATTTTCTGCAGGCGATCGTCGCCCACAGCAGCAGCCGCACCCAGTCCTTCTTCGACATCGCCGCTCTCCAGAATATTGCGGCTGGCGGTCGAGTTAGCCCAAACGCCTGCGTAGCAGTCGGCCTGCAACTCCAATCGAACGGATAGCGCGTTGGCGGCACCGCGATTCGACTGTTGCATCCGGCGGACTTGGGCATCCGTACCGAGCAGATTCTGGACATGGTGGCCGATCTCGTGAGCCAGCACGTAGGCCTGTGCGAAATCGCCGGGGGCACCGAAGCGCCGTTGCAGCTCCTCGTAGAAACCAAGGTCTATGTACACCTTCTGGTCGCCGGGACAATAGAACGGTCCGCTCGCCGACTCGCCGAACCCGCAGGCCGTCTCCGTTGCATCGCGGAACAGGACGAGTCGCGCGTTACGCCAACTCTGGCCCTGCGCCTGAAAGATCCGCGCCCATGTCGATTGCACGTCATCGAGTACGAACGACACGAAGTCCACTTCCCGCTCTTCCTGGGGCGTCGTCTGCAGCGGAGCATTGGCCTGTCCTGCGGCCTGCGGACCGCTGCCAACGGCAGAACCGGCCAAGCTGAAGAAGTCCTGCTTGAAGACGAGGCTCAGGATGAGCAGGACGACCATCCCACCTAGCCCCATCCGCCCGAAGCCGACTCCCCGCATGCCGCCACCTCCCCCTCCGGCAGTACCCATTCCCCGGCGATCTTCGAGATCGTTGCTTCGTTTTCCCGGCGTCCAGCGCATTCGATCACTCCTGGGTATCGAGGTCGGTCGGCGCCTGTCTCACAGGAGTAGTCGTCAGCACCGGCCAGCGCCTCACTGGATAGACGCTAATGCCCGGCGTGAAGCCCGTACAGAAGTCGGATCTCTGTCTCTCTTGGCTTTGTCCGGGCCCTCGCACCCATCGCCCGGCGTTCGCCGCACCGCCCTACTGCTGCCGCTCGCCGGGGTCGCCGATCACGTCCTCTTCACTTTGCTGTGCTCCGAACAACCCGCCGACGAACGACGGGCGCGCGACTCTGCCTTCCGACGCTCTTCGCGCACCAGGAACTCGCCGCAGTCAAACAGGGACGGCGGGCACCTTTACCACGGCGATCGACTCGACGAACCCTCCGTTGACCAGAATGCGGATGTTGTTGCCACCCACGTCCACTGGTGTGAGGAAGAAGAACGCCTGATTGGGAGGATAGCGGAGCGCCAAGGCGGTAATCTTCTCGCCGTCCTTGAACTTGACTTCGACCAAGCGGGCGCCACGCAGCCGCGCGTCTGACGGCGCAATATCGTGGCTGTCCTTACGTACGGAGTCGCCGGAGAGAGACCGGACGAAGAAGAGAGCCTTGAGATCGGCCATTGCAACGTCAACCATCTTGCCGTCTGGCGTGCGGACGTGAAAGGTCGTTCGCTTCGGATCGACGTCGAGGCTCGTCCCCTTGAGGACGTGCCCGTTGGCATAGCGGGCAACTACGTGATTGACCATGCGGCTGCGGTGACCGTCCCAGGAGCGGGACGCTGTGATCGACTGGCTATTGGCGCCGGCGCTTCGGCCGGACTCTCCCTGACGACTGCCGCCACAGTCGACGCGTAACGCCCGAACCCGCGCGGTGGACCGTCGCGCATCGCCATCCGCCACTATCGCCTCGGCCACGCCCTGGAGCGTGTCGCGGGTCAGGGTCGCGCTGTCGAACTCGATGCTGATACCGGCTGGCCACCAAGCCGGAAATACGAAGAGGCGGCGCCCCGCTGACTTCTCGTCCCATACCATGCCGTCGGCGGCGGAACCGGGCTGCTGGAGAAAGATCGAGTCGCGGAGGCGACGTGCGGCCTTGCCGCTGGCGCTGGAATCGGCCGCGTGACCGGCTGATGCCCAGTCGAGCGGAGGAGACCATGCGTCGAAGGCCAAGCGCAAGCACGGCCACGATGCTCCGGGACGCTGGGCTGTGGCCGTGACCGCCAGGAACAGCACGGTGGCGCTCATGGCAACCCGGGTCGCGCCACGCATCGCGGCGTCTAGCGTGATCGGTTGTAGACGACGGCCGCCCCGGTCGCCGGCACCGCGAACGTCGCCAGCCCCCAAGCGGTGCAAAAAACGCCACAACGATCGTCGTTCCGGAACAGAGCGCGACCACCCGCTACCATCACTGCGGCCACGCTCCCACCGATGGCGGCACCCGCTGCCGACGCCATGAAATAGCCGCCCTTCTCCAGGAGCGCCGGTGCCGCCGCCGTTGCGGCGCCGGCCAGGATCCAGGCGCCGACGTACGCCAGACTCCGCTCTCGCGCCTCGGTGGCCCCGAGGTGTCGAGCCACCCACTTGGTCGTCAGGCCGCCCACAACGAACGCCACAGGAGCCATGACGGTCCCGGCTGCCACCTGTGCCGTCACCTTCAGGCCATCAGGCTCCTTCGTCTGCTGCGCCCAAACCGCTTGCCCTTGCACCAGCGCACTCAGCGCGCATCCGAGGGAAACCCGTCGAGACCATCGTTTCACGTACCGCATGGACATGCTGTACCTTTGCCGATCGCCATCGTCCGGCGCAAGCCACCGGGGCTCGCGAAACGCACTGACGTCGTTCTCGAACTCGTTAGGACCGCTCATGTTCACCCGGTATCTCACCACGATCCTGCTGCGGGACCTGCGTGCCCTGCGACGCGAAGTAGAAGCGTATCCGGACGACGCTTCGCTCTGGAAGACGATCCCGTCGATCCCCAACTCGGCTGGAACTCTCGTGTTGCATCTGTCCGGAAACCTGCGGCACTACATTGGCGCCGAGCTGGGGCACACGGGGTACGTCCGTGACCGTGACGCGGAGTTCGCAACTCGCGGCGCATCCCGCGCCGACCTTCTGCGCGCGATCGATGCCGCCAAGCGCGACGTCAGCGAAGCCTTGCCGCGTCTGACCGACGAGCAGCTGGCTGCGGACTTCCCATCCCCGGTCGCGCATCATCGTTTCAGTACGGCTGACTTCCTGATCCACCTCGCCACTCATCTGACCTATCACCTCGGTCAGATCGACTACCACAGACGCGGGGTAGTCGGTGACGCTAAGAGCGTGGGGGCCGTGCCGCCGGCCCAGCTCGACTCCGCCAGACCGGCGTAACCGGTCGCACGACGAAAGCCCGTGACAGTCCTCCTCGGTCGTCGCTGGAAAGCTGCGGGGTCTGGACCGGATCCTGATGGGCTCTCAGGCCGTCGCCCGGAGCTCCCACACGCCGGCTTCCACCAGATCGACCAACTCCCGCATGCCTGCCTCATCGAAGATCAGGCGGACGCCGGCCGTTCGGTAGATCTCGGGAAGGGAAGTTGTCCCGCCTAACGCCAACGCGCGGCGGTATCGATCGATGGCGTTCCGTGGATCCTGCCGGCTCGCGCGCCAGACTTGAAGGGCGCCCAGCTGCGCAATTCCGTACTCGATGTAATAGAACGGGTATTCAAAGATGTGCAGCTGTCGATACCACCTGATGATCCGTTCGGCCTCGATCCCCGTCCAGTCAATGCCGCGCTCGAAACGACCACGGATTCGAAGCCACGCCGCATCGCGCGCCGCACCATCGTGTCCCTCCCCGCTCGTATAGATCCATCGCTGAAACGCGTCCACGCTGGCGATGTGCGCAAGGCTGGCGAGGATGTCCTCCAACTGCTCGATCCGCGCCACGCGTGCCTCCGCCGCCGAGTAGTAACCGACCGGCCGTGCCAGATGCGGCGTCACCAGAAGCTCCATGCTCATGGATGCCAGTTCCGCCGCCTCGTGGCCGACACTCCGCTGCCAGACTAGCGGCTGGCGGTGCGACGCAAAATCGTGGAACGAATGGCCGGCCTCGTGCACCAGGGTGTTCACGTCGTCGGGCACCCCAACTGCATTCATGAAGATGAATGGCACGCCACGGAAGGCCAGTTTCGTACAGTAGCCCCCGGGCGCCTTTCCCGGCCTGCTCTCCAGGTCCAGAAGCCCCTCGTCCGCCATCCGCCGAAACTGCGCGCCAAGTTCGGGATCGAGCGCATCGAATATCCGCTTCGCCGGTTCGACAAGACCGGGGAGATCACTGAAGGGCTTCACTGGCCCCGTCGCATCCAGCTCGATCTGCGTATCCCATGGCCGCAGCACATCCACGCCCAGCCGCTGCCGGCGGTACGACATCATCCGTTCCAGCGCCGGCGTGACGGCCGCCTCCACAGAGTCGTGGAACGCGGCAACGTCCTCCGGCGAGTAGTCGACACGATGCTTGGCCTTGAAGGCGTATCCCTGGAAGTCGGGAAACCCCGCATTCCGCGCCACACGCTGACGCAACGCGTACATCTTGTCGAACAGCGTCGACAACTCGTCCTTCCGGTCGAGGTACGCGGTCGAACCCGCGCGGAACGCGCGCTCGCGCACCCCCCGATCCGGATCCTTCAGAAACGGTTGCAGCTGCGGCACGGTGACCTGCTTCCCCTCCCAGTCGACGGTGAGCCCACCCGCGATCTTCTGGTACGCCGTCGTCAGTTCCTCGAGCTGCGAGAAGATCGCCACGTTCTCCTCGCGGAAAATCTCAATGTCGGTCCGGAAGTTTCTGAGCGTGGGCTCGAGCCCGGGCTGCGTGTAGCCGAAGTCGAGCAGCCGCCGTGCCAGGCGCACCTGTTGCTCCTGAGCCTTGGGGAAGATCTCTGCGGTCCAGCGAAGGTTGGCGCTTTCCTTCGCTTCGTTCGCAGTGTCGCAGGTGTAGGCGATAATGGCCAGCGTTCCGGCCTCCTCGACGAGTTCCTCGAGACGGGACCACGTAGCAACCCACGCCGCCACCTGCTCCGGAGCGACTTCGATCGTCGCCAGGGTCTCGTAGAACCCCGCGATGTCCGGCCACGATGCGTTGGCGAGCGCCTCGGGCGACTCAGGAAGCGGTATTAGCACGAGATCTCTGGCTTGAGGTTGGTGGACGGTCGCGATCCGCGGCGCAACCTATCACGTGCCCGTAATCTCAGCATCCGTCAGGTCGCGGCGACACTGCACAACTGTACGACTGCGGCGTCACGCGCGTGCGGAGCGTACAGCCCAGCTCGCCTAGCTCCTATGCGCGGTCTCTCGTCTCGTCATCCTTGCGCGCAGGCTGGCGAGCAGCGCAGGTATCTCCGCCTGCAGACTCCTGGCGTCGTCGCTGTCGTGCCCATCACGAAGTTCGCTGACGAGCCCCGCCAGTGGTTCGGCCAAGTCCTGGTCGGACAAGGCTTCGACCACCTGCTCGTAACGATGGAGCAGACTCTCCAAGTCTCGAAACACCGCGCCGAGTCGTGCGAGAGACGCATGCGGTGCCGGCGTCTCCGATCGCAGGTCGCCGAACACCTGAACGCCGAAGAGACGGTCACGCAGATCCTGACTCACCAGCCTTTCGCTCACCACGTCGCGATATGACTCGCAGTACACGGCTAACCCTCCCGAACGATCGTGGATCGGCACGATTCGCGTGAGGCAGAGCCTGCTACTCCCATCGGGCAGACGGGCGGTGGATTCGCCCGACCACACGCCACGGTCTCTCGCTGACTGGTACGCCGGTGCGCTGTCGGCGCCAAGGGTCCGGAGCGAGGGAGCGAACTCGCGCTCGATATTCTGTCGGTGCCGACCGAACAGCGTGAGCGCGGCACTGTTGCAGTCCAGAATCCGGCCGTCTTCGTGAACGATGAGGACTGCCTCGCTGATGGCGTCCAGCGCCAACGAGCGAGCCCGCAGTGCTTCGTCTCTGGCAGCGCCTGAGCGCCTCGGAGTCGCTGCCGCCGACGCGCCTGCCCGATTGGCGCGCCTTCGGCATTCCCAGATGATCGCGGACGTCGTCAGAAGTGCTGCCCCAGCGACTCCCAGCATCAAGAATGGACCTGGTAACACGGGATGTGCCGGATCGAGCGAGTGAACCGTTGTGGGGCCACGGGCCCCTCTTCTCAGATCAAGACGCCCGGAGCGGAAAACGGAAACGTGGCTGCTCCCTCATGTCGCGGGCCACGCCGGTCGATACTCATCCGAGTCCGGAGTTTCCAACCGCGCCCATGTCCAGTTTCGGCCTCGTACGCCAACCGATTTTCGATCGAAAGGAAGCAGCGATCGGTTATGAGCTTCGGTTTCGCGACCCGGAAGACGGCAGCGATCCCTTCGCCCGCAGCTACCTGAGCGGATCGTATGACATCTTCCGCTCCGGGCTTCCTGCTTTCGTGCGCGTGACCCGCGAGCAGTTGCTGGCTGGCGTCTGCAAGGCCCCGGATCCGCGTACCGTGGTGGTGCTCCTTCCTCCCGACCTCCAGCCGGACGAGGAAGTGCTGAAGTCGCTATCGGAGCTGACAGCAACCGGCGTCGTTCTGGGGCTGGATGACTTCAGGCTGCCGACCGGAGCGGGGAGTCCGGTGTTGCCGCTGCTGGCCCAAGCGAAATGGGTGCGTCTGGACCTCCGCAGCTACGATCCTGCAGTGCTCAGGCAGCTCGTGGCGGCACTAAAGCGTCAGGGGAAGTCGGCGATCGCAGACCATGTGCTGGACTCCAGTGCGCACAGCGACTGTGTAACGATGGGCTTCGAAGCTTTCCAAGGCTCCCACTTCAGCAGACCGGAATCGTTGCCGCAGGCGGAGATACCGACCTCGACTGCGACAGCGATCCGCCTCCTTGCCCTATCCCGGGACGCGAACACGTCCGAACGGGAGCTGGAGCGCGTGGTCAGCGGCGATCCGGGCATCACCTTCCAGTTACTCCGCATCGTGAACTCGGCTGCAATCGGCGGCCAGGGTATTTCGTCCATCCTGCACGCGCTGCGTCTGGTCGGACGAAACAATCTTGTCCGCTGGCTGGCCCTGGCATCGTACACGGCGCGGACCGGCAAGTCCGGTGTGGACGACGAACTGATTCGCCAAGCGGTGCAGCGCGCCCATCTGGCCGAGGCGTTGGCCCGGTTCGGGCCTCGCAAGGACTCGGGGGCCGCGTTCCTCGTCGGCCTGTTCTCGCTCCTCGACGCGGTTTTTCGCATGCCCCTGCGCGACGTGCTCGATCGTGTGAACCTGGCCGAGGAGGTTCGTTCGGCGCTCCTCGACCGTGAGGGGATCTACTCCGACTTGTTGCAGGTGATCGAGTCGTACGAACTGGGGATGTGGGAGCTGGCGGCGGAGCAGTCGATTGCGGCTGGCATACCGGCTGACCAGCTGGCGGAGTTGTACGCGGAATCCCTGCGATGGGCGGAAGAACAGATACCGACCCCGAAGACCCGGCTGCCGAAGGCCGGTTAGCGCACAGCTATTCGTAGCGAAGCGCCACGATCGGGTCGAGCCGAGCTGCGCGACTGGCTGGGACGATACCGAACAGGATTCCCGTCAGGCACGAAGCCGCCAGGGCAGCGACGATCGCCAGCGGTGGGATCGACGCCTGGATCGGCGTCGCGCTGCGCACCAGCAGGGCCACGAACCATCCGGCGAGGAGTCCGCAGACGGCTCCGACAGCTGTGAGAGTCGCTGCCTCCACCAGGAACTGCCAGAGGATCACCCGACGCGTGGCCCCTAACGCCTTGCGGACACCGATCTCTCGCGTTCGTTCCGTCACACTGATCATCATTATTGCAACCACGCCAACACCACCGACGATCAGCCCGACGGCGGAAAGCGCGAACATCACCAGGAAGAATACGCTGGTCATTTTTCCCCACGTTTCGAACAGCTTGTCCTGGGTGATGATCGCGAAGTTGTTGTCCTGCGCCGGATGCATGCCACGCGCGCCGCGGATCACTGCCGTCACCTCGTCGATCGCTTCATCCCGATCATAGCCAGCGCGTGGACGCACGGTGAACTCGAGCCCGTCGAGCCATGCGTTGAGGTAACGCCGCCCGGTCGTGATCGGCACGGCAGCACGCGGCCGCGGCGTGCCAAGGAAGCCACCGGCCTCCTTGTAGAGGCCGATGACTTCGAAAGGGTTCCGGTTGAGCGTGATCACCTTCCCCAGCGGATCGGACTCACCGAAAAGTCGTTCGGCCAGCACTTCGTTTATCACTACGACGCGCGCCGCGCTTGTTTCCTCGGCGGCGGTGAAGTTTCGTCCCTGCACGATGTCCCCGCCGTTCACCTCCGGCCAGTTGGCCGTCAGCGAGGCAACCTGGAGCGTCAGCGACCGATCGAAGTACTTGACCGACGCGCTTGCCCCTGTCGCGATGGTGATCCCCTTCACCGATGGCAGGCGACCGATCGCCGCTGCTTCCGCCAGCCTCAACGGTGGGTTGTTGCGCCACTTGCAGCTCGTGTCGTCCGCGTCGCTGCATGCCTCGAGCGAGATCGGGAAACGATTGACGAAGAACGTGGTCGGACCGGCCTGTTCGAACTCCTGAGCCACCCCGGCGTTGATGCCGTGGATCGCGGAGGACATCACCACGACAACAAACACGCCGATCGCGATGCCGAGGATCGTCAGCGCCGCACGCACCTTGTTGGCGCGCAGTGCATCGATGGCGATCAGGATCCCTTCGAGCAGCGAGGAAAGGCCGGAGTAGAACCGCATTCCCTACTCCTGTCGCAGCGCGACGACGGGGTCCAGCCGCGACGCCCGGCTTGCGGGATACACGCCGGCGACAACGCCCACGCCAGCTCCGACGGCGACTGCAACGATCACCGACCACAGTGCGACCTCTGCCGGCAGCGGCGAGACAGCGGAGATCAGCTTGGCCAGGCCAGTCCCGGCGAGAATCCCCAGGATCGATCCGACGATCGCCAGCACGATCGACTCCACGATGAACTGCGACAGAATATCCCGCCGACGCGCGCCTAACGCCTTGCGTACACCGATCTCCCGCGTCCGCTCGGCCACGGCGACCAGCATGATGTTCATGATCACGATCGCACCGACAACCAGCCCGATCGCCGGCAGAGCGATCCCTGCCCACACGAGCAGGCCCTGGATCTTCCGCCAGAACTCGAGTGCCGAGTCCGACGTCTCGAGCACGAAGTTGTCCTTCTGGCTCGGTCGCAGCTTACGCTGCTGCCGCATCGCCTGGCGCACACTCTCCATGTCGGCGCGCATCGCGACTTCGGTCGACGACTGCACAACGACCGCATCGATCACCTTGAAACGATTTACCAGACGATGCGCGGGAGACCTGTACGGCACGATCAGAAAGCTGTCCATCGAGATCCCGAAGGCGCTCCCCTGTTTCTCCGCCACGCCCACCACCGTGTACGGCAGGTCCGCGATCTTCAGCTCGCGTCCGATCGGGTTGATCCCGGGAAAGAAATGCGACTTCACGTCTTGTCCGATGATCACGACGTGCGAGCCCATGTCGTATTCCTGCGGCGAGATCATCCGACCTTCGACCACGCCCAGATTCTTGATCCCCATCCATTGCTCGCTGACTGCGTT
Source organism: Gemmatimonadaceae bacterium (assembly GCA_019186945.1). Lineage (GTDB taxonomy): Bacteria > Gemmatimonadota > Gemmatimonadetes > Gemmatimonadales > Gemmatimonadaceae > JABAQJ01. The sequence continues at coordinate 230,081 of JABAQJ010000001.1, read as the reverse complement.
CAGATACGGCTTGCGAGGGCGCGCATAACGCGACTCCACGGTCACGGCGTCCGAGCTGATTATCGCCCAACGGGCTCCGGGCGCGAGCGCGGAAGTGACTGGCTCGATGTCGTCCTCGGTCACCCTGGGACGCGTGGCGTACTCGCGCCATACTGACTCATCGACATCGCCCATGTTGATGTTCGGGCGACGCCTGACCTCGAACGTGCCCTTCGTGATGATCTTGCCGACGAGATCATCCTCCATGTACCGTCCCATCCCCTGCACGATCGACACTACGGCGATCAGAAACATCACGCCGATCGACACGCCAAGCAGCGTGAAGAAGCTCTTGAGCTTCTGTACGCGGATCTGTGAGACGGCCAGTCGGACGGCCTCGAGGAGCGGCATGGCCCCTCCTACGGCGCTCCGGAACATGGGGTTTCGGCGGGCACCGTCACGCCCCGCACGAGGCGCGTTTACTCAGCGATACAGCAGGTACGGTGCGATCCGTTTCGCAAACTCGGCCGATTCCCTGTCGAGTACGGGAATGAGCGCCTCGATCCCTCCTTCCCGCTCCACTGCGGCGCGCAGACGATCGGAGCCCGCGAGACGATCGATGGCAGTATTACGCCACCCGAAGTCCCTTGGATGCCGCGCGTAAATCGCCCGAAGCAGGTGCAATCCGACCACATGCGGTCGAACGATATCCCGATCGGACACCGTCACGACGATCATCGGGATCCGTTGTTCGGGGAACTTGAATCCTTTCTCCATCGTGATCAGTGTCGAGTCGAACACGACACCGGCAAGGCGTTTCGCGTTCAGCTCGCGCGCGATCTGACCGGCGTCGCCAAGCCAGGAAGCCCCGATGAGCTGGAACGGCATAGGTGTGCCACGCCCTTCCGAAACGTTGGTGCCCTCGAAGAGCACGGTGCCCGTGTAAAGAAGGGCGGCATCGGGCGAGCGAATATTCGGCGACGGATTCGCCCATGGCCAACCGGTGTCGCTCCACCACATGTCGCGACGGTAGCCGTCCATTGGCACGACCTTCACATCGGCGCTCACCTGACCGGTTCCTGCCAGATACAACAACAACTCGCCGGGCGTCATGCCATAGCGCATCGCCACGGGATACTGCCCCACGAATGAGCGGAATGCCGGCTCGAGTACACCGCCTTCCACCCGATCGGCGCGGATCGGGTTCGGGCGATCCAGTACGATGAACGGTCGCTTCGCCGCATTCGCCGAAAGCGCCATCGTCCATGGAAACGTGTACGTGCGCGCACCAAGATCCTGTATGTCGTACAAAAGGACATCGACATCCTCGAGCATCTCCTCGGTGGGGACACGTGTCTCGCCGTACAGCGAGTAGACGGTCACGCCAGTCGCCGAGTCGACCGTGGTAGCGATCTTCTCGCCAGCGTGGGCCTGGCCGCGAATCCCGTGCTCTGGTGCGAACAGCGCCGTCAGGCGCACGCCAGGTGCTCGAGCTAACGCGTCGATCGTGGATCGGCCATCGCGCAGCACACCGGAGTGATTGGTGATCAGACCAACGCGCTTGCCTTGAACCAGGTGCATCGAGTCGGCGAGAAGCACCTCGATGCCGGGTCGATAGGGTCGCTGCGGCCTCGCGATTGTCGACTGCGCGGAAACCCGTGCGGCAACGGCCAGGCTGGCGACTGCCAGAATAGTGAGTGCGCGTTTCATCGAAACAGTAGAAATCCGTGAGCTGAACTGCCAGCTATTCCAGCCAGAGAGCGGCGATTCGTCGAACAAGGCCCTCTTGAGTCTGTCGCCCGATGCGTCGAGCTTGTGCCGATGACCTGGCGACAGCGATTGCGACTCGTACTGATCATCGGGACGATCGTGGTTATCGTCGGTCCGTTTGTCCTGGTGCTTCCCCTGAACCTGGTGCAGCCGTTCACGACGGCAGTGATGCTGTCGCGGGCTGTCGAGCGACTCGCTGACGGCAAGCGACCTGTGTACCCCAAGCGCGATGTGGTGTCGCACTCGGGGCTGTCGCCCCATTTGGAGCGGGCCGTGCTTGCGGCCGAGGACGATCGATTCTTTCTGCACGAGGGCTTCGATTTCGAGGAAATCGGGAAAGCGATCGAGAATAGCAAGCGAGGCAAGCGACTGCGCGGTGCGTCCACGATAACGCAACAGGTAGCGAAGAACCTCTTCCTGTGGGAGGGTCGTTCGTACGTTCGCAAGGGACTGGAGGCATGGCTCACCGTCGTCCTGGAGGTTTGTCTTTCCAAGGAGCGGATACTCGACCTCTATCTGAACATGGCGGAGTGGGGAGACGGGATTTTCGGCGCCGAGGCAGCATCGCGAACTTACTTCCACAAACCTGCGTCGAGGCTGACGCGTGAGGAAGCCGCACGCCTGGCGGCCGTGCTTCCGGCACCGCGTCGCTGGTCTCCGCGGGGCACGATCGCATCGCGGCGCGCGACGATCATCCTCGAACGAATGCGGTACGCTGCGCCGCGCGAGGAACAGTGATCGCTTCTACCGACGTCAGTCTCCGGCCAATAGCATGGGGACAGCTCTCCGCTCGTCCTCTCCCGCGCCAGGACGTCGGCTCGTGGCCATCTCGACCGCCCGTCCCCGGTCGGTTCCGCTCGTACCGGCGATCGTTCCGACGAGCCGCGACATCGAGAAGCCGCCCGGTTCGTTCAGTTCCGCCGCCAGCGCGGACAGGAACTGGCGGCCGGCATGCACGATCATGCCCGCCACGTGCCCGGCCGCCGCACCCACCATCGTGGGCCAATCGACAGGGTGTGCCTCCCCAGGCTCCGCCAGCGACTGCATGATCCGCGATCGCATCCGGATGGCGATCGGCGACGCGAACCCGATCGGGTTGAAGTACGGATCGTACTTCACGCCCAGGCCTTCGATCAGCGCCGCCGTCCGCGCGAAGTACACCATCTCGCTCGGCAGCTGCACCGGCCAGTCGTACATCGTGGCCACGACTTCGTTGGCGAGCAGCTCGATGCGCTCGCGCATGGTGCGATCCGTGTAGGCGATCTCGAACAGACGCTCAGCCAAACCCATGATCTCGCCGTCCGTCGTCTCCGGCGCGATTACGCCCAGCGAACGGAACCCGGCCACCGTCGCCGGCACGTCCTTCCTGATCGCGGCGAATACCGTTCGCACCAGGTTGCGGCGCAACTCGCGCGGTACGCGGACCACCATCCCGAAGTCGAGCAGCACTATCCGGCCGTCTGCAGCGACGAGGATATTCCCAGGATGCGGATCGGCGTGGAACAGGCCGTCGACCATCATCATCTGCAGGTACAACTCCATGACGGAGGACACCACGCCGCGGGGATTGCCCGGCGCGTCGCCTGCGATCGGCGCGATCCGGTCCACGCGAATCCCCTCCATGTACTCCATCACCAGCACGCGGCGCCTGACAAGCTCTGGAACGATGCGCGGGATCGCGATCCGCGGATTGCCACGGAAGTTCGCTCGCACTTCCACCGCGTTCGCCGCCTCGTGCTCGAAATCCATTTCTTCCCACACACGTTGCGAAAACTCCTCAACGACGTTGATCGCATTGCGCAGGTGGGCGTTGGGAAAGCGACGGTACAGCCACCGGAGGACAGGTCCGGCAACCGCCATGTCCTTCCGGACCAGGGCTTCGACGCCGGGGCGCAGCACTTTGACGGCGACGTCTTGACCGTTCCAGCGCGCGAAATGCACTTGGCCAAGCGATGCGGCGGCAATCGGCGCTTCGTCGAACCGTTCGAACAGCGTCCCGACGGTGCGACCGTAGGCTTTCTGGATCTGTTCGTGCACGGCGGCACGAGAGACGGGAGGGACCTGATCCGTCAGTGTGGAGAGGGCCGCGACGTACTGCTCCGGCAGCAGATCGGCACGGGTGGCGAAGAGCTGTGCCATCTTGATGAACGACGGGCCGAGTCCGGCGATCCGCGTGACGAGTCTGGCAGCGCGCCGTTCATGAAATTCCGCGCTCCGCGCTACCGGCCCACCGATAAGAATCCATCGCCGGTAGTCGCGCATGAACGACGCCACGATGGGCCCGAGCCGCCATAGAATCACGAAAGCGCGCATACCGAATACTACTGGCTTTCAAGCCCGGTCAGTCACCGTCACCAGCGTGAAGAGCCCTTCGCCCGATCCCTCGAGCTTGCGATTCCTCCGGTGCGGCTAGAACGCTGGGAGCAGGGGACGGCTCCATGGCACGAAACCGAGGACCGCGGCTGTCGCCACGCCAAACCATAGCGCCGCGTTCTGCAGCTTCGCGGCATCCGTGGCGGCGCGCTTCACGCGGACATTGCCTACATGCGCCAGCACGATCGCGGCCAGCATCATGACTACGTGCTCCACGACGAAGTACCGAACGGGCGCGTCCCTCATCGCGGCACCCATGTTCGCGAACGCCTGCCTCGTCAGCGGGCTGAGAAAGACGTACAGCACGAGCCCGACCACGAACTGGGCGTCGAGCGCGATCACGAACACCTGAGCCCATCGACCCTCGGTCGGTGTCCAGCTACCGCGCTGCAGCCACGCGCGCCAGAACCGGAACGTGGCGTACATACCGGCGACGATGACCACCCACCGAAGAAGATTGTGCAAGCCGAGCGCGAGGGGATACATGCCCTGGATCCGTGATGAGGTGTTACGCGAAGCTAGTCCGGTCGAGGCATGCTAACCAGTAAGAGAAGCGCGCATGGTCAGTCCTGAGTCGCCGGACTACATTCGTGCGACTTCCCCCGGATCACGGAGCGTCCGTCTCGCATGTCGTTTCCGACACGTCTACTCGCCGCTGGACTCCTGGCACCCTCGCTGATCGCTGCCCAACACTCGTACAGCACAGCGTCCAATACCTACGACCCGAGCGTTCCCACGCCGCGAGCGATCCTGGGCTACGATCTTGGCGATCGGTTCACGCCGCACCGCCTGATCCTGCGTTATGTGGAGCGGATCGCGGCCGCTTCGCGACGAGTACGTGTCGATACGGTTGCCCGAACCTTCGAGGGGCGCGAGATGCTTCTGATCACGGTGTCCAGCGAGCAGAACATGGCACGCCTCGAGGAGATTCGGATAGACGCACAGCGTGTCGGAGACCCGCGAGGCGCATCCGCCGCCGACATGGAGACAGCCGTCAGGCGGCTGCCGGCAATCGTGTGGGCCGCGCACTCGGTACACGGGGGTGAGGGATCCGGGGTCGAGGCCGGGTTGGCGTTACTGTATCAGCTGGCGGCGGGCACGGACGCCGAAACGCGCGCCGCGCTCGACAGCACCGTGGTGCTGATCGATCCAAACGAGAACCCGGACGGACGTGAACGTCACACGCACGATCTCGAACGAACGTGGAGCGCCCAGGGATTGTCGATCGAACCCGGCGCCGTGAACAATGCCGGCTCGTGGCCAGGGCCTCGCACCAGTCACTACTACTTCGACCTCAATCGCGACTGGTTCATCCAGTCGCATCCCGAATCGCGTGGCCGTGTAAGGGCCTTCCTCCAATGGTGGCCGCATGTGGCGCTGGACCTGCACGAGCAGGGATCCAGCGCCTCGTTCTACTTCGCGCCGCCGCGCGAGCCCGATAACAAGAACAACCCCAGGCACCTGTTCAAGTGGTTCGACATCTTTGCCGCGGCGCACGGCACGGAGTTCGATACGCACGGCTGGTCGTATTTCCGTCGCGAGGGATACGACTCGTTCTATCCAGGCTACGGCGAGGGCTGGCCGATGTTGACCGGATCGATCGGCATGTTGTTCGAATCGGCATCGTCATCGGGCGGCGCAATCAGGCGCAGCGATGGCCTGGTGCGTACCCTCCGCCAGGCGGCGTGGGAGCACTACACGGCCGAGTGGGCCACCGTTCGGACATCTGGGCGCCGCCGTTCTGAACTGGTCCGCGACTACGCCGACGCGCGCCGGGCAGCGATCACGTCGCACGCGACCGGTCCGATGCGGAGCGTACTCTTCGAGAGGGATGCACAGGGCCGTGCCGATTCCCTCGTCATGCTGCTCCTGCGAAACGGGATCTCCGTTCAGCGCCTGACGTCCACCGCTGAGCTCCGCGACGCAACGCCGTACGGCGATGGGACGCCGCCAGCTGCTACATCGGGCCGGACGCCCGCGCCTGTCACGCGAGTGGCCGCTGGTTCCTATCTGGTGGACTACGCCCAGCCCCAAGGTCACCTGGCGAAGGCGCTGCTCGAGCCGGATGCGGAACTGGACTCGCAGTTCATCAGGATGGAGCTGGAAATGCGCCGGACCGGGCAGCCGAACCGGTTCTACGACGTGACGGCATGGTCGCTCCCTCTCGCGTTCCGCCTGCGTGCCTGGAGCCTGCGCGCACTTCCCGCAGGGCTGACGCCGGTGCAGGAAGTTTCAGCCGCGCCGGCGACACCGGCGCGTGCGTCGTATGGCTACGCTTTCGAACCCGGGAGCGAAGCGTCGATACGGCTTCTCGCATCGTTGCTGAAGGATTCGGTGAAGGTCTGGTACGCTCCGCGCAGCTTCGCCAGCGCCGGTACGGAGTTCCCCCACGGTGCGTTCGTGGTGCGCGTAACGTCCAACACCCCCTCCGTTCATGACCAGGTCGGCCGGGCCGCTGCGGCGGCTGGTGCGCGGATCTTTCCGATCGCTTCCGCGGGCGTGGACTCCGGAACGGATTTGGGAAGCAACTCGGTAGTGCCGCTGCAACTGCCGCGGGTCGCGCTATTGGGTGGCGCCCCGGTGTCCGGAGGTTCGTTCGGATTCGCGTGGTACGCTCTCGATCAGCGTATCGGCTATCCGGCAGCGGTCGTCGATGCCGGATTCGTGGCAAACGGGGCACTCAGCCGGTTCAACGTGCTGGTGGTGCCTTCCGTGCAGGGTGCGCAGTTCGACCGAGCGTTAGGCGAGGCTGGTGTCCGGCGGCTGGCGGACTGGGTTCGCGCCGGCGGCGTGTTGATCACGTTGGACGGCGCCTCGACCTGGCTCGCAAACGAACGTGTTGGCCTGTCTCGCCTGCGCGTGCGCCGCGACTCCGTGCGCGCGGACAGCGCCGGCGGTGCGCCCCTCCCCGCCCGCGTAGCTGGTACGATCGCACGCGCATTCGCCGATTCGCTTTCCACCCTCACGGCGGGCATCACCACGCCGGAACTGCCGGTGTTCGTCAACTCGGACGTCGTGTTCACTGTGCCGAAGGATCTGCGCGCCGGCGAGGCCGTGATTCGGTTCGCTCCCGAGAACCGCGTGCGACTCTCCGGCTACTTCTGGCCAGAGACACCTGGACGTCTGGCGCTATCTCCATATCTCTGGACCGAGCGTGCCGGAGCGGGACGCGTCATCGTCTTCGCTCACGACCCGAATTTCCGGGATCTGTTCCGCGGGCTGTTGCCGCTGTTCGCGAACGCCGTCCTGCTGGGGCCGAGCATGTAGCCTCACCATGCGACCGATCGCTTCGCCTGGCTGCGAAAAACACTCATTCGCCTCCCAGTGGGTTGCCGTGCAGACGTCAACGGGCGTCGTCGTCCTCGCCTCGGACAACGCGTACCTGTGCGGAAACTTCGAACGTCGCGTGCCCATCGCGCAGACGCTGGATAGTGCGTCCAATCTGCGCACCCAGGACGCGATGCAGGGAAAGGCTGGCACGCAGGACAGAATCGATCCCGGTAACGACCGGGCGGTGTTCGTGCGCTTTCCGGCCGCCGGTACTGGCGCCGTTCGCGTGCGCTGAACACGCGCGTGCATCCCGGAGATTAGCCGTGCATTTTTCGGTGGCGACGCAACAGAGATCCAGCTAGCGTCAACCGCATGTCTGCCACACTTCCCCCGGTCGTCGAAATGGAACGCGCCCGCAGTCGGCGCGACGTCTCCTACGACGGCATCTTCTTTCTCGGCGTTCGGACGACCGGCGTGTTCTGTCGCCCCTCATGCACGTCGCGGCGTGCACTGGCCCGCAACATCGAGTACTTCCCATCCGCGCACGATGCCCTGATCGCGGGATATCGCGCCTGCAAGCGCTGCCGGCCGCTGGAACTGAAGGATGGACCGCCTCTTTGGGTGCGCAACCTGATCGACCGGGTCCAGCAGTCCCCGCAGCAGCGCGTCACGGATCGCACGCTGCGTTCGATGTCGCTCTCGCCCGTGATGGTCCGGCGGTGGTTCACGCGGCACTACGGGATGACCTTTCACGCGTTCGCCCGCAGCAGTCGCATTGGCGTGGCGTTCGACCGCATAAAGCGTGGTGACAAGCTGGACAGGGTGGTGCTCGACCACGGGTACGAGTCCCACAGTGGCTTCCGTGAAGCGTTCGGGAGAATCCTCGAGCAATCGCCGGGGAGCGCGCGCGACGGCGCTCGTGTGGCGGTCACATGGATCGACAGCCCGGTAGGCCCGTTGCTCGCTGGTGCAACGGATGACGGGATATGCTTCCTGGAGTTCAGCGATCGACAGCGACTCGAAGAGCAGGTGGCGTCCTTGCGCAAGTGCGTCGGCGGCGCGGTCGTCCCGGCGCCACATCCCCAGCTCGAGGCCCTCCGTGAACAACTCCGCGAGTACTTCGCCGGCGCTCGGCGAGAGTTCGATGTCCCCCTGGTCTATCCCGGCACGGACTTCCAGATTCGCGTCTGGAATCAGTTGCTCCGTATCCCATACGGCGAAACCCGATCGTACGAGGATGTGGCGCTGGCGTTAGGCGACAGGCACGCTGTCCGGGCAGTGGGTACGGCAAACGGCAGTAACCGGATCGCGATCGTGATCCCGTGCCACCGTGTCGTGAACAAGAGCGGAAAACTTGGCGGCTACGGGGGAGGGCTGTGGCGAAAGCAAATCCTGCTCGACCTCGAACGCGGTCAGCGCCAGCTGGGCTGAGTACGCATGCGAACGATGTGGACTGGTTTCCTACCTTTCACTCAGCCGCTGCATGTCACGGAGGATTGCATTAGTCGTGATCGCGCGGCCAAGGAAGTCGCGGAGCACTTCTCGCGTCGGGCGTTCAAGCCCCCATCGATAGAACCGACTGGAAAGCCGGTCGTACGTTCGGCGGTCGCCACGCCAGAACGGGCCGTGGTCGGCAACTATCTGCGCCCGGAGATCCGCCGCGGCAATCGCGGCCAATGCGTAGGTCAGCATGTATCCGGGCTGATCCACAAGCTGCCCGCGCATCGCCCACCACGCCAATCCCGGATGCGGAGCGATACGGAGATACGTGCTCGTGATGTCCGCCCACGTCGCGTTCGGATCGCGGGATGGATCGGCAAGCATCCGCAGCTCAAACAGCGCCCAGGCGACGTCGAGAACGATGCCGCCGTAGCGGCCACGCATCGCCTCCGCGGTCGTGGCGGAATCGCCCAGATACTTCTGCTGCCATTCCGGTTCGGTGACGTCGAGGGCAAGCAAATCGCCTAACGCCTCGGTGAACGGATCGCTGTCCGGCCAGTCGGTCCAGGCGGGCCGTGTGCGGATCGCGGCAATGTGGATGGCGTGCCCCGTCTCGTGCAGCAGTTCGGAAAGGTTGGCGAGTCCGCCTGCGCGATACGTCGCGAAGACCCAGGGTTCGATCCCGGTCCATCGACCGCGCTCCCTGCGCGGGTATGCGCCGAAATCAGTGAACGCTACCGGCGTCTTCCCGTCGCGCGGCGCCAGGTCGTAGTGGATGCCCAGCGACGTGGGCTCGGCGCCGACGTCGGCATAGTACCGGTCGTTCAGGGCCCGCAATGCTTCCGTGGTAACGCGCACCGATAGCTTGCGGCTGGCGGCGCCATTCGCGTACCACCAGTCCCATGGTTCGACGGCGGCAGCCGCGTTGCGATCGCGCCACGCCTCGAGTATCTCGACGAGCATGGGCTCCACGTGCGCGGAGTCCACGTCGAGGCTACGCGCCTGACTTGCGATGTACGAGCCGTTGGTCCGCCAGTCCGCCTCCGCCAGCTTCACTAGTGTCCGGTAAGGCGACGTCGGCCCGTTGTCGCCGTCCATTGAAAGCCAGAGCGGGAGGAGTGCCATGAAGTACCGGTGTCGTTCGACCGGATCCTCCTCCGACTCGAGCCTGCCGACGATCGTCAGGCGGTCCAGCGTATCCTTGCCAATGACAATGCTACGTGCGGCCTGCCCGAAACATTCGTAGATACGCGCGCCAAGCCGGGCGAACCCGCCCTCTCCCGCCGACAGCGCGCCTGGATCGTACGCACAGGATACCATGGCTGGCGTGGCCGACGAATCGATGACGCCGACATCGAGCGCCAGGCGCATCGTGCGGTAGGCGCGCCGATCGTCACCGCCCAGCTGCGTACTGTCGAGAGAGGCGAGGGACCCGATCAGCGACGTGCGCTCGACCTCGTAGGCTGCCTCGAGATCACTGAGCGGGCTGTCGTGTGCAGATCGCGTGGCGCCTCGCGCCTCGGTGATCCGGATTTGCGCGTATAGATCGCGTGCGTCGGCATACCTCTGTTCGAGCTGAAGAAAGCGCTCGCGAGTCGATGATCCGCGCGGCGCACCGGCCATCGCTGCTGGCGAACAGGCGGTGGCGCCCAGCCACGCGAGCGTCCCGCATGCCAGAGCCAGTTGCGTGCCCCGGTCGGTCCACGTCCGTGTCATGCCGGTTCGATCCCGTTGAGGTGTGGCGTTCGCGACGTCGTGACACGTACGTCGCGGCGCCTCCACGTATTATTCCCTGACACGCGGTGCCATAGAAGCTCCTGCCGGACCCGAGTGGTGAATACTCTGCACTGAGCCTCCTTCATGCCGACGTTTCGCGCGCCAGTCGTCGACTACCGGTTCCTGTTCCGCGAACTCTTCGATGTTGCATCGCTGGCATCACTTCCCGGTTATGTCAACGCCGACCTCGATGTACTCCTGACCGCGCTGGAGGAAGGCGGGAGGTTCTGCGAGGACGTCATCGCCCCGCTCAACATGCCGGGTGACGCTGCGGGCTGTCGCTGGGAGGCAGGGGACGTGAAGACGCCCGAAGGGTTTCCGGCGGCCTATGCGGCGCTCGCTGACGCCGGCTGGCTGAGCCTGGCCTGCGATCCGGCCTACGGTGGCCAGGGGTTGCCGTTCACGCTCCGGTTCGCGATCGACGAGATGCTGTACGCCGCAAACCTGTCATTCGCCATGTATCCCGGGCTGGCGTTAGGCGTCTATGAGGGCCTGTATGCGCATGCCGGCACTGCGCTCAAGGAGCTGTACCTGCCACGCGTCGTGAGTGGCAAGTGGGCCGGCACGATGTGCCTGACCGAAGCGCATGCGGGAACCGACCTGGGCTTGATTCGCACAGCAGCGGTCCCGAATCCGGATGGATCCTGCCTGCTTACGGGGCAGAAGGTTTTCATTTCGGCTGGCGAACACGACCTGACGGAGAACATCCTGCACCTGGTGCTGGCGCGTCTCCCCGACGCGCCACCGGGGACGCACGGCATCAGCATGTTCCTGGTCCCGAAGTTCGTGCCAGACGCGAATGGCGCGCCCGGTGCGCGAAATGCGGTGTTCTGCCGGTCGATCGAACACAAGATGGGGATTCGCGGTTCCGCCACATGCGTGCTCGATTTCGACCGGGCCACGGGCTGGCTGGTCGGTGAACCGCACAAGGGTCTCCGCGCGATGTTTACGCTCATGAACGCCGCGCGACTGGGGGTAGGACTCCAGGGGTTGGGGCTGGCGGGCGTCAGCTACGGGAACGCGGTTGCCTACGCGCGCGAACGAAGGCAAGGCCGCTCGCTGTCCGGCGTCAAGGATCCGCAGGCGAGCGCCGATCGCATCCTGCATCACGCCGACATCCGCCGCGGCCTGCTCTGGATGCGAGCGTTCGTCGAGGGGGCTCGAGCGCTCGCCACGTGGACTGCATTCCAGATCGACGTCGAGCTGAGGCATCCGGATTCGTCGGTGCGCGAGGAAGCCGCCGATCTCGTTGCCCTGATGACGCCCGTAATCAAGGCGTTCTTCACCGACGGCGCCTTCGTCGCGACCAACATCGGCGTGCAGACGCTGGGCGGGCACGGATACATCCGCGACTACGGGATGGAGCAATTCGTGCGCGATGCCCGGATCGGACAGATCTACGAAGGCACGAACTACGTGCAAGCGCTGGATCTCGCCGGACGAAAACTCCCGGATGGCAACGGCCGTATGCTTCGTCGTTATCTGGCGATCGTTCGCGCTGAGCTTGCGGAGGCGGAACGCGATCCGAACCTGGCGGCGATGGCAAACGCCTTTGGTGCGGCTGTGAACAGGCTGAGCCGGGGAGCAATGCATCTGGCGACCAAGGGCATCGCTAACGGCGACGAGGTCGGCGCGGCAGCATCCGACTTCCTCCAGATCTTCGGCTACGTGGCCGTGGGACACATGTGGCTGCGCCAGGCACGTGTCGCGAGCCAGCGACGAGTGACGGGTGGCAAGATGGACCAGCGGTTCTACGACGCCAAGATCCGAACGGCACGGTATTTCTTCGAACGAATGCTCCCGCAGACGGAGACGCTTCTGGTCACGCTGATGTCGGGGGCCGGCAACGTGATGGACTTCGACGACGACGCATGGTAGTGCCACGCCCTTCGCGCAGCCGCGGCAGTCACGACGAGCGCAAGTGCATCTTGATCGTCGACATCTCCGCTTGGAGCGCCGCTCGATCCGCCGTCCGATAAGACGCCGGAAGGAACGCCGTATCCGTGCACTCCAGGATCGCCGCGGCGATCTGCAGTCGCTTTTCCAGCGATTGGGCTGATGGGATGAAATCGGCCAGCGCCCGTTCCAGGCGCTCCTTCGAAATCGTGGCCTCCCCTGCAATCCCCGCCTGGCGGGCGGCGCGCGTCACCACGCCCTCGATGTCCGCACCGGACAGCTGTCCCACGTGCGGGATTGCCAGCGACGGACCTGCGGCATCCTCCGCCAACGACACACCAGCCTTCCGCGACATCGCCCGCAGCATCTGGCGCAGTTCATCGTCGCTCTCCGGATAAAACAGGGGGATGTGTACTTCGGCTCGGCCCTGTCGCTTCAGGTCGATAGGCAACAGGTCCGGCCGGGCCGTCATCAGCACCCAGACGATCTGCCCGCGGTAATCCGTGTTCCCCATCTGGTGCGCAATCATCCCGAAAACCCGGCTGGACACTCCCGCGTCGCCACCGGATTCACGATCGCCCAGCATCGCATCCGCTTCGTCCACGATGACCATCACCGGACCCATGGCGCGCAACACGGACAGCACATGCTCCAGGTTCGCCTCTGTCTCGCCCACGTACTTCGAGCGAAAGTTCTTCAGCGTGACGCATGGCATGCCCATCTCGCCGGCGGCAGCCATTACCAGGAACGTCTTCCCCGTGCCCACTGGTCCGCAGATCAGGTAACCCATCGGCGCGAACTTTCGGTGTCCCCGCTCGATGAGCTTCGCATCCTCGCGCAGGGTGCGCTTGGCGGCATCGAGTCCCACGACGTCGTCGAGTGTGAATTGTGGTTCGACGAACTCGAGCAACCCGTGACACTGTCGCTCGATCAGCGTCTTCTTGAGTCGCGAGAACGCCACGCGATTCAGCCGCGCCTGCCCTTCGAGCGCCGCACGCAACGGCGGAGCCAGATCGTTGAGCGCAAGACCTGCTGTCTCCTCGGCGTAGTCAGTGGCGGCGAGACCGTCGGCGAACACTGCGCTCCGCGCGCCAACCAGCGTGCGGATATAGCGTCGCCGCTGATCCGCGTCAGGCAGGGGGATCTCGATCGTGACGACGTGCGGGTTTTGCGTGATGCGCTGTTGCAGGTTGGCCCGCCGTTCTTCGATCAGGACGCAGGCGAAGTCGATCCGCCTGACGCTGGCGGCGGCCGCCCAGTTGAGGGCGGTGACCGCGGCCGAACTCGCGCTCAGCGATAGCGTACCCGGCTCCGCATTGGGAAAGACGAAGGAGGCGTGATCCACCAGAAGTGCCACGCGTCGCCGGGACTCGGGGAGCGTGTTGAGCTGCTGGATGAGGTGGCGATCGAGCGCCGCGAACACGGCTTGGGGCTCCACGACACGTGACTTCTCCAGGTCGCCACCGAAGATCTCCGCCGTGCGTGGCGCCATCTGACGCAGCCGCATCGCGTCGCGTCCCCCGAACGGTCGAATGCCCCGGCCGGCATCGTAGTGCAGCACCAGATCCCAGCTCCCGAACAGCTGCTCGGCAATGAACGTCGAGATCGGGCCATACGAAGGCAACTCGCCCGCATCCAGAGGCACTTCGTCGAACGTATTGCCGTGCAGCACGAACAGCGACGCACTGCCGGCGAAGTAGGCACCGGCGAGCTCCTTTGCCCATGCCGGATACCATCCGGGAATCGTCGCCCCTGCCGCCGTCGGAGTATCGACCACACCGTCTCGCGCTTCGTCCGTCATCTCAGTTCACCTGACGGGCACGGGCGCGCCCCAGGATTGGCGGCGCATCCGCCGCTGCCAGCTCCAGATCCTGCAGGGAGATCATCTGCGAGGCGACGTCCTGCGACAGGCTCAGGGTGTCCGTGAACGCGCTTACCTGGGCACTCAGTTCCCCCGGATCCTGCCGTGTGATTGCCGTCTCCGCCAGCGCGTTGACCTTTCCTTCGATACGGGTCAGCTCCAGGTCCATGAACTGCGCGTCCTTTTCTCCCTTGTCGACGTTGGCGATACGCGTGTCGAGATCCTTGAGCGTATCCTGGAGCGAGGCAACCATGCGTTGATCACCGGCCGTTTCCGCACCCGCGAGTCTCGAGGCGAAACCGGTGCGCTGCGATTGCAGCTCGGCCCGGTTGCTCTGCTGAAGGAACTGTTCGAGCGAGCGTCGTGCGACCAGAAGCCGCAGATAGAAGAAGAGGAGCCGATTGAGCGCCGACTCGCGCAGGTTGTCGTCGGGCGTGGCCGTCGCGTGCGCCGTCTTCGCGAGGCGCCGCATGTCTTCGCAGCGATCGACGACGCGCTGGAAGCGCTGCCGGTCGCCCATGCTCAGGCGTGCCTGGAGCTGGGAATACAGGTCCACCGCCGTCCCTTCGCGCACCGCGCGCGATGCGGCCGCTTCCTGTGCATCCACGTACTGGCGAAAGCGCGGCCGGCTCACCAGGCCCAACAAGTAGGCTCCTTCCAGACCAAGAACGATCGGGACGAGCGCGTCCGGAGCCGGCGAGAGTAGCGCGAAAGCCGTGGCCACGCCGAACAGGCCGAGGTTCCACCGCTGCGCGAAGGCACGCCTGACGTACCTGAGGAAGCCGCCGCCCGAAGCGGAAGGATCAGCCATGGGAGACTGTTATCGTCATGTGGCGGCCCCGGCGGACTCCTCGATGCCATCGACGATGTCGCGCACCTCGAAGACGATGTCGAGGAACGACGCCTCGCGTTGCATGACCCGTGCGGGACGATCTGGCGGCGGCGTCGACATCTGGCGGAGGATCGTTCCTGGAGCGTTCGAGAAGATGAACAGGCGATCCCCCACGTAGACCGCTTCTTCGATCGAGTGCGTAACGAGGAAGACCGTGGCCTGCACCTCTCGCGCGAGCGAGACCAGAAGATCCTGCATTGCATAACGAGTCCCGGGGTCGAGCGCACCGAACGGCTCGTCCATCAGGATCACGCGCGGCTTGAGGATCAGTGTCCGCGCCAGTGCCACGCGCTGTCGCATGCCGCCGGACAATTCGTGTGGATACTTCTCCGCGTCCCGATCGACGTCGAGCCCTACCTTGGCGATCCACTCGCGGGCGAGCGCCGTTCGCTCGGCGCTCCCCATGCCCCGACACTCCAGCCCAAATGCGATGTTGTCCTGCACTGTCCGGTTGTCGAAGGACGTGTAGTCCTGAAACACGAAACCGCGATCCGCTCCGGGCATCGCTACCGGCTTGCCCATCACCTCTACGGTCCCGCTGGTTGCCGGATGCTGCGGCGTCAGTCCCGCGATCAACCGCAACACGGTGGACTTTCCGCACCCCGAGGGCCCGAGAATGCCAACGATCTCCATGTGACCCGGGACATCGTCCACCTCGAAGGTCACGTCACGAATGGCGGTATAGCCACCATCGTACGTCTTGCTGACACGGTCGAACTTCACGACCGGCGGCGGCGTGGCGGAGGCAGGTGGCGGCGTCGCGTCGCTAGTCATGATCTTCGCGATACGGGAAGAGGCCGCGCTGGAAGAACCGGAACAGCGCGTCGAGTCCGTAGGCCAGTGCGGAGATGACGAAGAGCGTCGCGACCAGGTGTTCGGGCATGCCGCGCCGCTGACTCTGCAGCATTATGAACCCCAGCCCCGCCTTCGCATCGACCACCTCCGCCAGCATGATGTACCCGAAGGCGATGCCGAACATGGTGCGAATCGTTGCGTAGATGTCGGGAAGCGCGAGCGCAATCAGCACCTTGGCCATGACGTCCGCAGAACTCGCACCGAGAGTCTGGGCGGTGTCCACATACCGATCGTGCACGCTCGCTATCGCGCGCGCTGTGTCGTGAAAAACGAACGGAGCTGTCGCGAGGAAGATGAACATCACCTTCTGCAGTTCGCCTATCCCGAACATCTGCAGCGTCAGTGGAAGGAGTGCCGCCACCGGGATCGTGCGCCCGAAGAGCGAGATGGGCTGCGCCGCGGCACCAATGAGACGAAACGATCCGGCGACGATACCAAGCGGGATCCCCACCAGGAGCGCGAGCCCGAAACCCAGGAAGACACGGTTGAGCGACGCAGCGATCCCGCCAATGAGATTCCGATCCGTTACGAGCGACGGGAACCCACGGATCACTTCCATTGGACTGGGGAAGACGGACGGCGAGATCGTGCGCGCCTCCGGTGTCACACCGCTCGTCAGGAACCACCAGACGAGCAATACGGCCGCAATCGCCGCACTGCCCGCTGCCTGGCGCACCGGCAGTGAAGGGACCACGCGCAACGCGAAGAGATGACGGGCTGTCATCCTTACTTCTGTTCCAGCGGGTAGACCTTGATCTCGACCCGTCGATTCTTGGCGTTGTTGTTGGGGTCGCTCGGATCCGCGGGCCGGTCCCAGCCGACTCCCGCTGTGGAGAACTGGTTCGGGTTTAGTGAACTGAACTTCCTGACGATCGCCTGCTTGACCGCGTTCGCGCGACGCAACGACAGCTCCTGCACATCGGCGGCACTCACCATGCCTGACGAGCGCATCGACGCGTCGGTATGCCCTTCGACCACGATGCGCGCCGCACCGTATTGCCCGGCCAATCGACCCACTTCCTCGATCACGTTGTTCACGTTCGGATCGTACAACTCTTCCACGGTTTTCCCGTCAGCAGTCTTCGTGATCATCTTGAAGAGCGAGTCCGAGTTCGGGAAGAACTGGATGACGACTGCCTTTGTCAGAATCTCGTTGCTCTCTGCCTGGACCGACATCGCCGTCGTCGGCACGAACTGGATCTGGTACTCGTTCTTCTGGTTGGCGAACCTGGGATCCTTGACCAGCTTCGACAGCGGCCCACCGTCGAAGATGTCGTCGAATGCCACGGCGTCCCCGGACAACGCGCCGATTTTCCGGTAGAGGAAATACGCCGTCTCGAACGTGCGCTGAAAGTTTGCAGGATTATTGGCATTGAGGAAGAACTCCCGGTTCTCCGCCACGTTCGTGTTATGCGCATCGCCCAGCATCGCAAGCGCGTCCGCTTCCGGTAGCGAGTATCCCTTCGCCATCAGCTTCGCCGCGGCCGCTTTCCCGTCTTGCGTCCGCAACTGCTCCATCGCGTCGAAGATCCCGCGCATCAACGCCTCTGCCAGGTACGGATGATCCTTGGCTACGTCCGCTCGCAGGAACCAGGTATCCGCGATGAGCTTGTTCGCCGTCTGCGTGTTGACGAGCATCCTGTTTCCGCTCGCGTTCGCCAGGTTGTAGATGTCGGGCGACCAGGATACCGCGCACGCGATCCGCTTGTCGGCGTTGAACGCCGCGGCCGCCTGGAACGCATCGGCCGTGAACTTCCAATCCACGTCGCCCGGCTGGAGCCCACCAGAGATCAGCGTGTTCAGTGCGAAGTAGTGCGAGGGCGAGTTCTGCGCCAGCACGATCGTCTTCCCCTTCAGGTCCGACACCGACTTGATCGCACTCCGGCACACGATGCCGTCGCCGCCGAACGAGTAGTCGATCTGCTGATAGACGCGCGGCATGGTGCGCGAATCGCGTTTGAGCTGCTCGAGGAACAGCGGCAGCATGTCGACCGTCGCCCAGCCGACGTGAACCTTGCCCGCAGCATAGGCATCCCGCATCGACACCGGGTCGTCGATCAGCGTCAGCTTGACCTTGAAAGTCTTGCCATTTGCCGCCGTCCACACCTTCCCCGGCTCGAACCCGTTATTCGCGAGAATGATCGGCGCCCAGCCCGCCCAGACGTTGAGCGAGAAGATGACGGTGTTGTCCGCGAACGGCGCGTAGCTGGAGACGCCTTTGACTTCCGGCATCTTCCCGGCTTCCTGGTACTTGAGCTTGTCGTACTCCTTGAACGTCGTCAGCGACGCGTCGTCCGGTGCTTCCGGGCCGCCCTGCGCCAGGTCGGTCGCGCTGATCGCTCCGCTGTCGCCCAACGAGATACGATCCTTGAACCGATACACGCCGTAACCGATCACGGCCACGACGAGCGTAAACATCACGAGGTAAAACGCGGGCTTCGGCCCGCCACCGCTACCGTTGGTCATTGAAGTCTGGGCTGAAGACAGAAATACGATCGAACGCCGGGATGGTTACTGCGTCTGTGGACCGAGGGTCTTCTGCGCCTTCGCTTGTGGCGCCGACTCGGCGTTTACCAGGCCAAGCTCCACCTCGAACTGCTTGAGGAGATCCTCACCCAACGCAGCCTCGGCAGCCTGCTGCGCCCGAATCTCCTCCACACCACGGCTCGACATGTCCGCCGCGACGCGCGCCTCGCCACGATGCTTGGCAATCTGGTCCTGCATCAACTCCGTCGCCTGGCCAATCCGGGTCGAGAAGTTCGGAATCGCGGACTCCGAAATCGCTTCGGCCACTCGTGCGATCTCCGCTTCCGCCTTCGCCATCTCCAGATCCGCTTTCAGCTTCTGGGCCTTCTGACGCAAGGCCGCGATGTCCTTCTGCCCCTGTTGCAGCTTCAGCAGGTTGTTGCTGTACGCATCCGTATGCATCGCCAATTGCTGTTCGTTCTGCGCCAGATCGGACTTGACCTGCTGCAGCTGGATGGCCAACTGACCGGCGACGTCGCGGTTGCCGGCCTGCAGATGCGCCTTGATCTGGCTCTCGAGCCGCTGAGCGTTCTGCTTGCCGGCGGCTACCTGCATGCTCACACGCTCTACCAGCCCGCGATACTGCTCCAACCCCTGGCGCGCAACCTGGATCTGTTGCGTCGCCTGATCCACCTCCAGCTGAAGGATGGCATGCGGATCGCTCTCCCAAAGCAGGTTCGCCAGCTTGTTGAAGAAGGCCCGAACCGCCGTTCCGAACTTGCCCATGATCATATGTGGTCACCGCGGAGGAATAGGGGAAACGGAAGAAGGTACAGGTCGCGAGCCACGCGTGCCCGCTGAATCGGTGCGCGCAGGAATCGTCTCGCCAGCATCTACTGCCTCGGCCAGAATCCGACCACGATACAACGTATCCAGGCTGGCGCGCAGTCCCGGGCCGTCATTTGCGTGAAGGACCGCTCCCCGCACCTCGTTCACGAACCCGAACCTGGCGGCGTCGATGTCGAACGCCACCATGTACAACTTCACTGCCCCTTCGCTGCGACGGGCGATCTCCCTCGCTACCACGTCCGGCTCCCTGCCACTGGTGTTCGCTCCATCGGTTACGACAAGGAGATACTTGCGGATCGTGCCGGCAGCGTACAGATCGCGCGTGGCCCGCTGCATCGCATCGCCAATCGCCGTGTTCCCGGAAGGCTCCGGAAGATTCGCCAGAGCGGCCGTCAGCGCACTACCACGATACCGCGCGATCGGCAGCTCCATCCGCACATCGCCGTCGAACACATACAGTCCGACGTTCACCTGAAAGTCCGGATGAAGCGTGACGAACGAGTCCGTTTGGGCAAGCACCTGGGCGATTGCCTCCCGTGCGATCCGGTACTTCGGCGTGTCGCCGCCCGAATCCGGTGCGTCTTCCATCGATCCGGACTGATCGAGCAGTATCGCCACGGAGGCGCCCAAGCCCTCCTGTACGGTCGGCCTGAACCGACCGTCCGCCGACGTGTCGGCCGCCGGCGTATCGTCCTCGTCAACGCGTGACGACGTGCCCCGCGAACGCGAATAGAACACGACGCCGAGCGCGATCAGAATAGCGAGAAATCGAACTGCCCTGCGTGCCATGATGAATCAGGCAAGACTGGTGGACCGCGGGTGATGGGCGCCCTGTCGCCCCAGACGATACCGCGCGGAGGAAAGTCCAGGACTCCCGACGCGCCTGGTCTACTGCGTTGTGCCTGATGATTACATCGCCACTTTCGCGGCAGAGACGGCAGCCTGTCCGATCTTGCCCGCGTCGGAGCCGTACCACAGCAACTTCGATCGCTTGTCGAAGACCATGTGCCGCACAGTATTCAGCTCGCCGGGAATCGCGGTATTGCTGAAGAACGTGCCGCTCCTGGTGTCGAAGCCGACCAGACGATTGGGCTGCGTACCCGTCTCCGCTATCCAGATTCGATCCTGGTCGTCGGCGGCCATCCCGTAGGGCATCGAGTTCGCGCCACCAGGGAGCGGCCATTCGTCCACCTTGCTCGTCCTGGGATCCAGCCG
Organism: Gemmatimonadaceae bacterium; assembly: GCA_019186945.1. GTDB lineage: Bacteria > Gemmatimonadota > Gemmatimonadetes > Gemmatimonadales > Gemmatimonadaceae > JABAQJ01. The sequence goes on along the minus strand of JABAQJ010000001.1, from coordinate 209,439 downwards.
CCCCAGGAAGCCGCGCGTGTAATCCGCGTACCAGACCTTGTCATCCGAGGTGATGGCGATCCGCCGGTCGCGTGTCCGCTCGTTCGCAAGGACGTACGTTGTCAGCTCAAATGTCTCGGGATCCAGCGTCCCCAGCGTGTTGGTGTTGAACAGGTTGAACCACGGTCGACCGCGCGAGTCGAGAACGATTCCATATGGATTCGTGCTTCGCTTGCCTTCCGGTACAGGCGGTTTCACGAGTCGAAACTTCCCGGTCGAGACGTTGAAGAATCCGATCGCGTTCGACTGCTGCGCGGTGAACCAGATGTTCCCGTCCTTGTCGAACGTCATCGTGTGGGGATCCTTCACGGTGGTGTCCGGAATCGGATAGCGAACGAGTTCTCCCGTGCGAGGATCCAGGCGTCCGATCGTGCCATTACGGTTCCCCGAATACCAGACATACCCGCGCGCATCCACGATGCAGTTGTGCGGGTTGGTACCTGGATCCAGATCGAACTTCCTGAACGAACCCGTCTTCGTATCGAGCCGCGCGATGTAGTTCCCCGTTGGCGCCTTGCCGGCCTGTCCGACGAAGAAGATCGAACCGTCCGGCGCAACGGCGGGATCGCGCGGGCGACCTTCGCGTCCCCACGGCACGGTGTACTCGTGTAGCGGCACGGCAAGCGCCGTCTGGGCCTCCGCCGGTGTCGGCGCAAGTGCGAAAGCGGAGAGCAGGAGCGGCAGACGGCAAGACGTGCGCATGAGCGCCTCCATGGCAGGAGAACCGGTTCCTGTTGACTCTATGGAGACCTGTCCGGTACGACAAGAGCGCAGTCTGTCGCCGGCACTTCCATGGACTCGATGTCCAGGGATCTCTTCGGATGCAGCCGCCCCGCGCCAGGCACTGCAAAGCCGCGACAGCTCACCCTCGTCATTCCTCATCGTCCAGTGTTCGTGGAAAATCCTCCTTCAGCAGCCGTGAGAGCGCCCGATCCGCGAGAATGCGATCCGCGTTCTGGCAGCGGGCGCAGTAGTTGGTCTCGTTGTCCGCATATCGAATCCGTTGTACCGGCGCATCACAGACGGGGCACGGCAGACCGAAGCGCCCATGTACCGCCATCCCCTCGCGAAAGGCCGTCACTTTCTCCGGGAACTCGCCTTTCGACTCCGCACGCAATCGCCCGATCCACTCCCCCAGCACGTCCTGCGTAGCGCGATGCAAGCCGACGATCTGATCGTGTGTCATTCGCGACGTAAGAAGCATCGGCGAGATTCGGGCGCGATGCAGAATCTCGTCGGAATACGCCTTGCCGATCCCGCTGAACAGCCTGGGATCCGTCAGCGAGCGCTTTACGGTGCGATTCTCCCGACGCAGACGCTCGGCAAACGCCGACAGCGTCGATCCCATGACTTCCAACCCGCCCCGATCCATCGCTGCCACCAAAGACGCGCCACGTACCAGATGCAACGATGCACGACGCCTGGTGCCCGCTTCGGTCAGAATCAGGACGCCATCCACGAACTCGATGTACACCAGCCCGATCTTCCCCGGAACCTTCCCGCCAGGCCCCCGCCAGCGCAATCGTCCGGCGATCATCAGGTGCACGACCACGTACACGTCGCCCTCGAACTGGAATACGATGCGTTTCCCCAATCGGCGGATCTCCACGATCGGTCTGCCGATGAATTCGGTCACAGGAGGGTCAACGCTGCGTAACACAAACGGACTGACGATCCGGATAGCGGTCGGCGCCTTCCCCAGCACGCGCGCGCGGAGCGCTTCGACGTACAGTTCGACGTCCGGCAGTTCAGGCATACGCGATGGGCGATCGGCGTTCTGAAGCGATCGAGCGATGAGTTCGGGCCCGACCCATCATAACAGGCGCGAACGGCTCCTGTGCGACTAAGTTCCGGCTCGTGTCCGGCGCCCATCTCCCAATAGAATCCTCCCTCGCGGACTTGCGGCGCGCCCTCGCCAGACGATCATCGGCGGTGCTGCAGGCCCCACCGGGCGCTGGCAAGACGACGATAGTCCCGCTCGCCCTCCGTGACGAATCCTGGTTAGGCGGCCAGCGAATCGTCATGCTCGAGCCGCGTCGGATCGCGGCCCGTGCGGCCGCGCATCGGATGGCATCGTTGCTTGGCGAGCGGGTAGGCGATAGCGTGGGCTACCGAGTGCGCGCGGATGCCCGCGTCGGCGCGCAGACCCGCGTCGAGGTCGTGACCGAGGGCATCCTCACTCGGCTGATCCTGAACGATCCCACGCTGGAGGGAACCGGCCTGGTTATCGTCGACGAGTTTCACGAACGCTCACTGCACGCGGACCTGGCACTCGCCCTTACGTTGCACACCCAGCAACTCGTCCGCCCCGAGCTGCGTGTCCTGGTGATGTCTGCCACGCTCGACGCAACACGCGTGGCCGACCTGATGGATGCAGCGCCGGTTGTGACGAGCGCCGGCCAAGCGTTTCCTGTCGAAACTATCTATCGGCCCACCAAGCCGGGGATATCGCTGGCTGCAGCTGTGGGAACTGCCGTCTCCGTTGCGTTGTCCGACGGGGACGGTGACATCCTCGTATTCCTGCCGGGACAGCGAGAGATCGGCGACGTGGCCGATTGGCTCGGCCAGCGGGCGCTCCCGAACGGGACCGTCGTGGTTCCGCTCTACGGGCAGCTGTCGGCCGACGAGCAGGATCGCGCCATCGCTCCAGCTCCACTTGGCACTCGGAAGGTCGTCCTGGCAACAGCAGTGGCGGAGACGAGCCTGACGATCGAAGCCGTTCGCATCGTCATCGACGCCGGACTCTCACGCGTACCACGTTTCTCGCCAGCCAGCGGGATGACCAGACTCGAGACGATTCGCGTGTCCCGCGCCGCCGCCGATCAACGGCGCGGTCGGGCCGGACGCACGGCCCCTGGCGTCTGCTACCGTTTGTGGCACGCACACGAAACCGAGCTCCTGATGCCGTTCGCCAGTCCGGAGATTCTCGATGCGGATCTTGCGCCGTTGGCGCTCGATCTTGCCGTGGCCGGTATTGCCGATCCCGGCATTCTGCGCTGGCTGGACCCGCCGCCCAAAGCGTCGCTGTCGCAGGGACGCGAACTCCTCCGGGAACTGGATGCCGTCGATTCGTCGGGGGGCATCAGCATGCACGGCACGCGAATGTCCCGTATTGGCGCCCATCCTCGCCTCGCACACATGCTTTGCGTCGCCAGTGACCGCGGGCTCGGCGCGTTAGGTGCTGACCTGGCCGCGCTGCTCGACGATCGCGACGTGCTGCGCGGCGACGGCGCGCCACCACCAGCGGATATCCGCCTGCGACTTGACGCGTTGCGTGGCGCCGCCCGCACAGAGGGCGGTCGCGTGGATGCGCACACGCTGCACCGGATACGAGCCGCGGCGGCACGCTGGCGGCGTATCCTCGATATCGAGGCAGGCGACGACTCGCCGGAGTGCGCGGGCATGCTGCTCGCATTGGCCTACCCGGATCGAATCGCCCTGCGGCGCCCGGGACGGGCACCACGATACGTCATGCGGGGCGGAGGAGGAGTCAGGCTGCGCGACGATGACCCGCTCGTCGGCGAAGAGGTGCTCGCGATCGCCGAGACGGACGGACGGCGCCCCGAAGCTCTCGCATACCTGGCGGCGCCGATCTCTCGTGAAGATGTGCTCGCGACCTTCGCGTCGCACGTGGTAACGCAGGACGTGGTCGAATGGGATGGCACCGCTCGCGCCATGCGCGCCGATCGCGAGGCACGACTGGGTGCGATCTTGTTGTCGCGACATGCCATCGCCGACCCCGACACGGTGTCGATGCGGCACGCGATGCAGCTGGCGATCGAGCGGGAGGGTATCGGTACGCTGCCGTGGTCGGACACAGCTGTCGCACTTCGCCAGCGCCTGCTGTTCCTCCACGCACACGACTCCCGGTTCCCCGACGTCAGCGACGCTGCACTCATCATCGCGCTCGATGACTGGCTTGGTCACGCACTCAACAGCGTCCGTCGCGTGGCGAACGTCGCGCACCTCGACCTCGGTGCCGCCTTGCTATCCCTGCTCGATCGCACTCTGCGCTCCGATGTCGATCGCCTCGCCCCAACGCATGTCACGGTTCCCACAGGATCGCGCATCCCGATCGACTACGCGAACCCCCAGGCTCCGACGCTTTCCGTTCGGCTGCAGGAAATGTTCGGCTGTACGGAGACGCCAAGCGTGTTGGGAGGGCGGGTGCCGCTCACACTCCATTTACTTTCGCCCGCGCATCGTCCGGTGCAGGTGACGCGAGACCTCCGCGGCTTCTGGCAATCGTCGTACTTCGATGTTCGCAAGGACTTGCGTGGTCGCTATCCGAAGCACGAATGGCCCGACGATCCGCTCCTCGCGGCACCAACCCGCCGGGCCAGACGCCCACGGTAGCGCCCGCCTCGTCTCCAGATTGGGACGGTCCGTCCCCAACCAGCCAACGCCCATTGTGACCAAGGAGTATGCTGATGGGGTCGAGAACGGTGTCGGCAGGAGTACATCATGGCGCTGGTCCAGAAAGACTACATTCTACGTCTCATTGAATCGGTCTCGGCGGCAATCGCCCGAGTCGTGAAAAGAAAGGAAGCGGGCGATCTGACTGGCGCGCGGCGCGAAGTGGACATCGCGCTCGCGGAACTACTCGGAACCTCTGGTCGCCTCGTCCCGTTGATGGACAGCCGCACTGCGTCGGAACTGGTTTGCGATTCACGCCGAGTGACTGCGTGGGCACTGCTGTTGCGCGAAGATGCGGACGTGTGCCGGTTGATGTTGCGCGACGCGGAAGCGGTATCGGTGGAACGGCGCGGACTCGAACTCCTGCTCGAGGCGTGGATGCGGGATCGGTCACTCCCGACCGAGGCGATCGCCGCACTGGAGTCGTTGCGCGGGCGAGTCGATCCACGAACGCTGGATCCCAGATACCGGGACGCGTTAGGCACCGTACAGAAGGCACCGACCTGACGCGAAGCCAGCGCCATTGCCTGCAGAGGCGCCACCGAACTCCCGCGACGCTCCTCGTCAGCACGATCGCGATCGCCCCCGTCGCCGGCTTCGGGTGACAGGTAGTCAGGGCCTCCCGGTTCGCAGTGCGGCTCCTGAAGAAGCGGGTCGAATGCGTCTCGGTTCGTCCCGTCATGCTCCGTCGCGGCAACCGGATTCGACGTCGAGAGTCGGCGCCTCTGGCGTTATGATACTGCTGGCCCACTACCAGGGAAAACGCCTGCCATGTCAGCCGAAGATACGTTCACCCTCTACGATCTGCGTGTCGACGTCATCGCCTCCGAGCGGCCGATGGTGTGCAGCCACAAGGCGGGCGACTGGTTTAGTCTGTCGGGCGAAGAGCTGTGCTTTCCGCCCGGGCAGACATTTCCATTGTATCCGCTGGCCGCTCTGCTGCCGATCCTTCCTGCGAAACAGCGGGCAACGGACGCCAACGACTGGATGACGTCGGATGCCGACGTGGCGTGCCCGGACCCCAATTGCGGCGCACGTTTTCGCATCACGCGCACCGGCACCCGGACGTTCCGCCACGACGACGTGACGGCTGTCCCGCGTTAGGTATGGAGTGCGAGCGGCTCGCCAGTGGTGCCTGCCTCCCGCGCATCGTCAAGGGAGGTTGGCAACTGGCAGGCGGTCATGGTCCCGTGGACCGTCGCGCCGCTGTCCGGGACATGTTCGCGTTCGCCGAACACGGCATCACCGCCTTCGATTGTGCCGACATCTACACGGGCGTCGAAACGCTGATCGGCGCTTTCCTCCGCGAGTGGCGGTACGTGTATCCGTCGCGGGCAGACGCCATTCGCGTACATACCAAGTGCGTCCCGGATCTCGACGGACTCCCCACGCTGAACGCCACCGAAGTACGCCGAATCGTGGACCGCTCCCGCCGCCGACTGGGGCTCGACACGCTCCACCTCGTGCAGCTGCACTGGTGGGACTACGAGATTCCGGGCGTCGTGCGCGCCGCCGAGTACCTCACCGAACTGCGTGTCCTCGGGATAGTTCAGGATATCGGTGTTACCAACTTCAACGCACCCCAGCTCGAGCGCATCGTTGCCGCTGGCGTCCCGGTCGTGACGCATCAGTTGCAGTACTCGCTGCTCGACCGCCGGCCGGCAGGCGTCATGACGAGGCTGTGCGCGAGCGCGGGAATCCGGATGCTGGCCTACGGGAGCCTCGCCGGAGGTTTCCTGTCGGATACATGGCGTCTTGGGCCAGAGCCCCACGATCCGATGGAAAATCGATCGCTCACGAAATACAAGCTCATCCTCGACGAGTTCGGCGGATGGGAGCGATATCAGCAGTTGCTCGATGTCATGCACGACGTTGCGACCGCTCATGGCGTGACGAGCGGTGCGATCGCCATACGCTGGGTACTGGACCGGCCCGGGGTGGCGGCGGCGATCGTCGGCGCTCGTGACACATCGCACCTGGATGAAACGCTGCGAACCCTTTCGATCGCGCTCACGGATAATGACCGGGCCCTGTTGGAGCGTGTCTTCGCCATGGCAGACGGACCGTCAGGGGATGTCTACGATCTCGAGCGTCTAAAGGGCGGGAAACACGCCGCAATCATGCGATACAACCTGAACGCAGCGTCTGAATGATTCGGCGCGAACCCCTCCGGCACAGGCGCACGGCGACGTTCAATCGACTGCCGCGACCAGGGTGTTGTGCCTCCCACGGGCCACGTACTATGGAGCCATGCGAACGCGCTTCACTACTGCGGCAACGCTCGTCACGCTGACGTCTGCTGTCGCTTGTCAGCAGAGCCCGGTCGTACCCGTGATCGCAGCTCCTCCGATCGAGCTCCGCATCAGGGTTAGCGACTCGGTCCTTGTGGCCGGCGAGGTCGACACGCTCAAGGTCATCGTAAAGAACACGCTCGACTTCGCCGTGCGTCTTTCTTTCGCCACTCAGTGCCAGGAACGGCTGTTCATCAGGGACACGCGAGGCGTGGTCGTGCTGCCGGCCGCCGGGACGCACAGTTGCACCAGGCTCGCGTCGCTGATGACGCTCCCGGCCCGGGACAGCATCGTGAGGACGTACCTGTGGACCGGCGGCCAGAGCCTGTATCCGCCAGACCCGGCGGCGAAACTCGCGCCCGGCCGGTACTTTGTTTCAGCAAGCCTGGAAGCGACGAACTATTCGGTCAGCGCCTTCCCCGTCGCGATCCGGCTTGTTACCTCACGTTAGGTTCCTGCGCGCAACTCTCCGGTCGACACCGACGCCTATGCCACTCTCTCGAAGTCTCCATCGGTTCGCCCTGGCGGTGTCCATCCTCCTCGCCGCCGTCGCACTGCCGGCGCAGGATGCGGACATGGCCAGGGTTCTTCGCATTCTACGCACGACACCCCTCATCGACGGACACAACGACCTCCCGTGGTACATCCGCAACGACTTCAAGGCCGCACCTCGGGACGTCGACGCCTATGACCTGCGAAAGCATGCCGAAGGGAATACGGACGTCGCGCGCCTGAGGAAAGGCATGGTTGGTGGCCAATTCTGGTCCGTGTACGTGCCGGGAGAGGTCAGAGACTCCGGGTTTGCCCGTTTGCAGCTCGAACAAATCGACATCGCCAAGCGCATCTTCGCGAAGTACCCTGACGTATTCCAGCCGGCTCTTACGGCCGCCGACGTACGGCGCGCCAAGGCCGCGGGCAAGATCGGCTCGCTCCTTGGCATGGAGGGCGGACATGCTATTGAGAACTCGCTGGGGGCACTTCGCGCCTACTATGCCCTTGGTGCCCGCTACATGACGCTCACCCACAACGTCACGCTCGACTGGGCTGATGCGGCACTCGATTCGGCAAGACACGGCGGCCTCACGCGCTTCGGCAAGGAAGTCGTCCGCGAGATGAGCCGTTTGGGGATGCTGGTCGATCTGTCGCACGTTTCCCCGGCAACCATGAGCGACGCACTGGACGCTGCGGAAGCACCGGTCATCTTCTCGCACTCCTCTGCCAGGGCATTGACCGATGTGCCGCGCAACGTGCCGGACTCGATCCTCGCCCGCCTGCCAAAAAATGGCGGCGTCGTCATGGTGGCATTTGTCCCCAGCTTCGTATCGCAGGCTGTTGCTACTTATCGAAGCCAGGCGGATCGGGCCGCCGATGACATCAGGCGGCGCTTTCGCGACGACAGCGCCGCAGGAGCGCGGGCATGGAGCGAGTGGACGAACCAGCATCCGGAGCCCAAGGCCTCGGTCAGGGATGTCGCCGACCATATCGAACACATCCGTACGGTCGCCGGCGTCGATCACGTCGGCCTCGGATCCGACTTCGACGGTACCGGCAACGACCTGCCGCTTGGACTCCAGGACGTCTCTACCTTCCCCGTGCTCCTCGCCGAACTCTCGCGACGCGGCTGGTCCGACTCCGACCTCCGCAAGGTTGCTGGAGAAAACGTCCTGCGTGTCATGAAGCAGGCGGAGCTGGTGGCCGCACGCCTGCAGAAGGAACGTCCCGCATCGACGAGAACCATCGACGAACTCGACGGTCCGCGCACCAGGATGTAGCGGCTCGGAGTTGCGCGAGTGTACATCCGCCCGCACGCGCGCCAGAATTGCAGCCGTGCTTGACGGTTTCGCCCCGGCGCCGTTCGCGCTGGGGTCCGTCATACCTGCCCCTGAGGATGTCGCATGGCGGATGATCGGAGGCCACTCGCGTTTGGGCTGACGGGCATGGGTGCGCTGGTCGCGTTGCTGGCCATCGCCTTTCGCGTGTCGCCCACGGCCTCCTCGGCGCCAACGGGTTCGGTGCCGGCTGCGCCCAGACCGGTGGCGCAGGAGCTGGCGAGGGTAAACACCCCCACGGAGGCAATTCAGGCATTCGATCGCGGACAGCGCCTCCTCGCCGACTTCTTCGGCACGTCCTGGAATCAGCAGGCCGGGTGGAAGTCGCGCGCATACGAGGTCAACGCGGTAATAGCGACAATCCCCGATCCGTACGACTCGCACCAGGACTGGTTCTATGACGCGTATCTCGAATCCTTTCGCCGCGCCTTCGCCGCCGCCGGCTACGTGCCCGATCGACACTGGATTCCCGCTCGCGACGACAGCATCGCCGTCAAGGTTCCGAGCGGCGCCTACGAGCGTGTCGCGGCCGACGAGTACTTCCCTGGCGTAATCCTGTTCAGGCAGTCGAACCCCAATCAATCTCCCCATCGGCTCTGGTTGCTCTACCTCGCGTTCGAGACTCCGACCACCGGCATCCAGAAGAATGCCTTCCGGGCAGCCGTGTCGGAGCGAAATACGATCGTCGGCGATTCGGTGTTTGTCGCCGATCCGCTGCGATTGGCGGAACTGCTCGTGGCCGGACCCGTGTTCAGCGGGTCAGCGCTGTCGCTGCGACTCGCACTGGACGAGGTGCTGACGAACGGCTCCCCTGCTCGCACCGCACGGGTGATCAGCGGGTCGGCTACCGCCAGTTCCAACCACGCGGTGCTCACGGATTCCTCGCGAGTCGCTGTCCGCGTTCGTACCTCCTCATCCGAGGTCGACTCCGTCGTGACACATCGAATCCGCTACTCCTCCACGGTGCACACGGACGACGCCATGCTGATTGCCCTTCGCGACGTCCTGCACGACCTGGGGATTGAGGAGCGGGACGTCGCACTCCTGTCGGAATCGTCCACGCAGTATGGCGCCCCGCAAGTCTCGCCAGGCCGCATCGACTCCGGCGGTACAGTCATGAGCAACTATCGCAATGCCCGGTCTTCGATCGCCGCTCGCCGGTCGCCTGCCGATTCGCCGAGGGCTGGCGCAGGATCCCCACCGGCGGCTGCAACTGCAGCAACCGCAAGCGGGATCCTGCGCATCCCGTTCCCTCTCAACATCGCAAGCCTTCGCAGCGAGTTCGAGCGGACACGCTCGCCGAACGACCAGACGCCCGACCTTCCCGGTCTGTCGACGTCGCCACGCACACGCCTTTCGCTGGACGAACGATCCCGGCGTGAATCGCCTCCCGTGACGTCGGATCTCACAGTCCCGACGCTCGACCTGGTCATGAGCCAGATCTTTCGCGTGCTCGAGGATCGGGGTACCCGGGCGGTCATCATCCAGGCGACGGACATCCGCGACAAGCTGACGCTGGCGAGGGAGATCAAACGGCGACTCCGCAGCATGCAGCTGTTCACGCTCGAAAGCCACCTGCTCTTCATCCGCCCGGAGTTCTCGCAGTATCTGGACGGAATGTACATCGTCTCGACCTACCCGCTGCTTCTCGATAACCAGTGGTGGTCTCCGCGAGCAGACGCGGCGTACGACCGCGCGCACGATCGCCCGTTGGAACTGCTCGCGTTCCCGAATGACGCCAGCCTGGGCGGCTACAACGCGCTCGTATCCCTGCTGTCGACGTCGCGCTCGCAGCTCGAGTACCGCATGCCGTTCCGCGAGACGGAGGCCGCCGCAGGAAGGCCGCCGCTTTGGCTCACTATCATCGGACGCGACGCACCATACCCGCTTCGCCTGGCGGGACCGTCGCCACGTGACGGCTCGCATCCGCAGCGGAACGTTGCGGCTGCCGACACGTCGCGGATTGCCGCCCCTCCCGTCCGCGACGCAGGCATCTGGCAAGTAGTAGCCTGGCTCAGCCTCGTCCTGGTCACGGCCCTGTCCTGGGCGAGTCTCCGGCCGGATCGATTCGAGCGCCTGCGCGATCGCCTGCTCCACACGAACCCGGAGGAAGTGCTCGACCGGAACAGCGCCACCTATGCGAGCGCGACGCCGTCGCCGGAATCTCTCACGGACGACCAACGGCTCTTCAGCGGCGTCTTTGCCTGCGCCGTTCAATGCGCGTTCGTGCCGCCCATCCTGCTTCTCGCCCTCGCCACTGGGGCTCAGCTCCTCGTCGTCCTCGTGCTCGGCCTCGGAATCCTCATCGCGGGATTCGGATGCTGGCGACTCTCAGCCGGGAACTGGGGTCACTTTCGTCTCCTCCTCGTTCCACGCTCGCACCGGGAATCCGTGAAGGCGGATGACCCGGCGCCGCAGAGCGCGTCGTCAGCCGACAAGGAACCGCGAAACAACCACGTCGGACATCTCCTGATTGGCCTGGTGGCGATCGGCTACGTGTACTTCTCGCTCCTGTTGTGCGTCGCCATCCTGGAGCTGAGAGACAACCCGCAGGCTTTTGCGTTCTTCAGTTATCGGACGCTTCATCCGTGGAGCGGTGTGTCGCTGCTGCCGGCGGTGATGCTCCTCGGCACCGGGTTCGCGCTGTGGAGCGGTTGGCAGCTGTTTCAGGTCCGTACGGCGTGGACGAGCCGATCGCCCTACGAAGTGGCACTGCTGCAGATTGCGGGCTCGCGCCAGCTCGAACTGCGCGGTGACGACGAAGATGCCATCCTCGCCGTCAACGAGGCTCGTAAGGCGCTGCTCTGGCTCATTCCGGACCGCCGCGTCCTCATCCTCGCTGCAGCGCTCCTCGCCTTCGGCACCCTGATCGTTGCGCGAAGGGCGACCGTGCCGGACTCTCTGGTGCTTCCTCCCGTCCTTGGCGCTACGCCGGCCGACTGGGTGCTCTGGCTGGGCTTGTTCTCTCTCGTGACGACGACATCGTGGGGTATCGCGCGGCTCTTTCTCGCCTGGAAAGCCGTCGAGCTGGCGCTCGACACGCTCGCTGAAACGCCGACACTGGACGCCGTGCGACGCCTTCCGAAACGCGCCCGCGCGCTCTCGAGAATCGGACTGATCGGTGTTCCCAGCGCGCCGAAGATCGCCGCTGTCGCCAGCGAGATGCTGCGCCGCGCCCAGGCCGCGATCATGGAACTGCGCGTCGCCAGCGGACCGACGGCCGTGCCGCCGACGCAGCTGACGACCCTGATCGAGCTCGAACCGCTCCTTCCCACCGTATCGGAGCTCGACGTCAAGGCATCCGCGCCGACAGCGACGCGACTCTCGCAGATGCAGCGCACATCGGCCGTCAACAACGTCTTCGTCGCGCTCCGCAAACTCTGGCCTGACCCGCGTACCCCCGGTGCTCCACCATCGTCAACCGGCAACCGTGCACAGTCGTTCCTCGAGGAATACCTCGCAACGGAAGCCCTGATCTTCGTCCACTCGACCCTCCGCAACTTTCGCTGGTTGGCGCTGCTGCTCCTGGCCGCCCTGATTTCTATTGTGGTCATCTCGTCTTCGTATCCCCTGCAACCCGAAGGCGTGCTCAAGTTCGCGGTCGTGGCCATACTTCTTACTGCCACAGGGACGATCCTTACCGTCGTGACGCAGATGAACCGCAACGACTTGCTCAGCGTGGTCGCTGGCACAGAACCGGGCAAGGTCTCCTGGGATACGACTTTCGCCCTGAACCTCGGGCTGTTCGCCATCGTGCCGCTGCTCGCGTACCTCAGTACGACATTCCCCGAAGTCCGCTCATTCCTGTTTTCCTGGATCGAGCCCACACTCCGGGCCATCCCCACCTTCTAGAAAACGCGGCACGCATGCCCATCGCCCACCGCTCTTCAATCCACGCGTGCTGCCGGCCTGTCGTCGCCGTCGTCGCCTGTCTCTTTGCTGGCGCCTCGTGTGAGCAGCCCACGATTCCACGGGATACTCTGCCGGTGACAATCGATTCGCTGTTCGCGCCGTTCGCGGAGCCAGGGAAACCCGGTGCCAGTATCCTCGTCATGCAGGGAGACAGCATCGCAATCCAGAAGGCGTATGGGCTGGCGGACGTAGCCGCCGGCATACCGGCGACGCCGGAGTCAAACTTCCGACTCGCCTCGCTCTCGAAGCAGTTCGTGGCTACCGCGATCCTCCTCCTCGTCGGCGACGGGAAGCTCACTCTGGAGACGCCGCTCACCGACATCCTGCCGGCGTTCCCTGCCTACGGCCGAGCTATCCGCGTCCGGCATCTGCTCTCCCACACTTCGGGGGTCTGGGACTACGAGGACTTCGTCCCAGACACGCAGACGTACCAGGTCCGGGATGCCGATGTGTTGAAGCTGCTTACGACACGCACTGAGAGCACTTACTTCGCTCCGGGGAGCCGGTATCGCTACAGCAACTCCGGATACGTGCTCCTTGGCCAGATCGTCGAACATGCCTCTGCAATGCGTCTCGCAGACTTCCTTCTGGAGCGCGTGTTCCGTCCCGCATCGCTGACAGCGACGATCGCCTTCGAAGATGGCGTCTCAACCGTCGAGCGGCGGGCGTTTGGCCACACCGTGATCGACGATTCGGTCACGCGCACCGATCAGAGCAACACTTCTGCGACTCTCGGCGATGGCGGCGTCTACTCGTCGACATCGGACATGGCGCGCTGGATACGCGCCCTGCGGCATCACACCGTGCTCGATAGCGCGACCTTTGCACGACAGACGACACCCTTCGTGCTGGCCGATGGAACTGCGAGCGAGTATGCCTTTGGATGGTTCGTCGATGTATTCCGGGGACACCGCCGCTTACGCCATCATGGCGAGACTCGCGGTTTCACGAACTCGATCCAGCTGTTTCCCGACGACGGGCTGTCGATCGTCGTGCTTACGAATCGCACGGACTCGGCGCCGTGGGACATCGTCGAGACGATCGCGACGTCCATCTTTACTCCAGGCGATCGTTGACGCCGGCCTCGCGCAATCGCGCGGATGTTCGTACAATTACGGCAGGCGGATTGTACATCGCTGCGGCGCCACGGTCTCCGGGGATCCTGGCGCCGCGTCTTTTTTTGCCTAACGGTCACTGTGGAAACACACGCGGGGCCAAGCGCAACGCCCAGCCCCGCCACTGCCCCTCCCGTGAGCAGGTGTCGTTCAGATCTTCGAGCGACGACGGCGACGCGCTGCCGCTCCACCACCCAGTCCCGCCAGTCCCGTTGCCAGGAGCGCAAGCGTAGCCGGCTCCGGCGCGACCAACGGATCGAACTCGAAATTGTCGTTCACGACTTCGCGACCGTTAAACGAAAGCTGCACGTTGTCGATGAACGCATGATACGGAAGCGGCCAACTGCTCCCCACTCCGACACCGATACCGTACACAACCGCATCCATCGGCAAATAGCAATTCTGGCCATTCCCCCAGTCCTGCGGTGTCTCTGTCTTTAGTGGAATGCCAGGCGTGATGTCCGGCGGATTCGAGCAGTCGTCGATCGTGTACCCGGCGCCGCTCACATATCGCCAGAACATCTGGTTGGTCACGTCCTCCGTGATCCACTGATCCCGAGGGGTGGGCGACGTCAGGTTGTACCACCGCTCCCATACGATCTCGGAAAAGACCGGATTCGCTGGATCGCCGCTTCGAACGTAGAGCCGCAATACCGGCGACTGCGCCTCCCACACCGGGTCTCCGCCATTCGAATCGCTCGATCGCCACCAGTCGAACTGAAGGTGCGAGATCTCGGAGAGCTTTCCCCATCCCTGTGTCGTCGCCGGATCTCCGGAAAACAGGTTGAAAAACGCCCAGTCGTTCGGGTTGCCGCTCGTCGTCAACTCGAGCGAGCCGTTCCCGCTGCGGGGATTCATGCCGGTGATCGCCACCGTCCCGTTCGATCCACGCGTGCTCCCGGACCAGATACCGCTACCAGGAGTAATGATTCGCTGCGCCTGAACGCCTAACGGCGCGAGCGCCGTCAAAGCAAGGATGGACCACTGCGTGAGGCGTTTGTACATGTCTGCCAACCTGTGCCACGAGGAAGCGCGGGAACTCCCGCGGACGAAACAAGCGTGACCCGCGTCACGCTTCGGGCAGGGAAGGCAAGCGTCATGCCCTCGCAGATAGTGATACGGCGAACGGTGAGGCCGCCCTAAGGGCGCGCTATCACCCTACAGCGCAATGCGTTGAGCCGTCGCGATCAGCTGCCCGGCGCACGTCGATAACCGGCGCCCGGGGGACTGTATTTCAGGAATGTGGCCAAGTCGCCACATGAGGCAGGTACTCCCGCCCCGTTTCGCCCACTCGTGCCAGTGTTCCAGCCCGATCGAAACTAGGTGACCGTTTCACCGCCGAGCCGCGCGCTTACACACCCGAAGATCTGCGCGCCCCTGTGCAGCACGGCAGCATCGGCTACCAGGCTGGCCGGTCCCATTGCGTTTCCGATCGCCGCGCCTTCTCCGACCGTGGCCCGACCTTCAGCGATTACAGGCGCGCCGACGCGCGACGACGCTCCCAGATGCACATCGCCGCGCGCGACTACTGAACCATTCACGACTGCGCTTGCGCCGAGTACGCAATCGCCGTGTGCCTTGATCGATCCGCCGATACGCGCTCCATCCCCGATCCGTACGTGACCTCGCACCACCAGGGTGCCGGGAAACGTCGCACCTGCCGCAATCACGAGGTCTCCGTCTACACGAACGAAAGCGCGCAACTGTCGCGCAGTACGCGGAAGCTTCACCGTATTCTGAATGACCGGTGGCGGCACCTGCGGTTCGTCCGGCTCACCAGATCCGGCAAGAATGCGTGCCGCGCGGAGTCGCGTGAATCGCACGCCCTCGCCCAATCGCATCGTCCCTGACGACGATGCCCGACCCATGAGATCGCTCCCCTCGCCGACGACAACGTCGCCCTCGACATGCAGCCAGCGCAGCACGCGGGATCGTGGCCCCAATTGCGCATCGCGCTCCGTCAGCAGCGCGCGGTATGCGGCGTCCGCACCACCGGTGAAGCGATCTCGCACGCAGACCTCATAAAGGAATGTCTCACCGCCTGGAAGCTCGATTGCCCTGGCGCTCGTGACCACGCATCCGACCGTCCCGTCAGCTGCAGTCGCCTGGCGCAACGCCATCGCGTCACCCGCGAGTTCCAGGTGCGGTGTCCCATCGCGCAGCTGGCCGTAGGTCGCCTGCCCGGAATCGGCTGGTAGCGACATTTCGCTTGACAGATATCGCCGGAATCCCTCTGCGAAGATCGCCAGGTCTCCTGAATCCTGTCCGACCTGTGTGAGTGGACCGGCATCCGTCGGCCGCAGAAGCTCTCGCACCGCTGGCAGGAGCGGGAGCGCAATCCAGCCGATAGTGCCGACAAGGAGCGCCAGAAGGAACAGGGCCGACATCACGAGAGACCCCCGCGTTCCTCGTGGCTCCCCGAAGTGTCCGGATCGGAGCCGCCACCCGCGATCGCTTTCGCGTCGCGTGCTACTGCGTATCCGTTGACAGCACGCTCGCCGTTTGCGAGACCGTTGGTGAGTCCGTTCGACTCCCGGTATCGCTCCGTCTTGTGCCAGACGACGCGACGTCGGCGCCGGAAGGTCACCAGCTGCTTCAGCGTCTCCTGCGAAACCGCCATCAGGCTTACCAGAAAGCCGAAAAACATGAATGGCAGGAGTCGGATCCGCCTCCGCGACCCGTCCAGGCGCGTGGCGGCAGCGATCTCGAAGAACGCTGCGAAGTTCCCGAGCGTGCTGAACCCGGAGACCGCCAGCAATGCCAGTACGGTCCACGACGGTGGGTAGCCGAGGTAGTAGATCGTCATCGCGAGGATCCATCCCGCCAGAAGCAACGGTGCAACGGCAAACACGCCAAGGAGCAGTACTCCATCGACCGCCTGCAGCAATCCCAGCGGCGACGAACGACGAATGACCGGCCAGAGATACCGCCGCAATGACTGGTTGTGTCCGTGGGCCCAGCGCCGGATCTGGCGGATCCGTGTCTCCCACGCTTCCGGGACTTCCTCGTAGCACTCCGACCTGTTCTGGTAAACCACGTCCCAGCCCTGCAACAGCAATCGGAACGTCACGTCCGTGTCTTCCGCCAGTGTGTCCGTTCGCCATCCCCCCACGCTCACCAGCGCTTCGCGCCGCACTCCACCTACCGTGCCGCCATACTGCGGGATCAGGCCGAGGTTCATACGGGCCTGCTGATCGACCTGATATCCCCCGGCACGCTCCAGGTCGAGGAGGCGCGTCAACAGCCCGCGGTTGACGTTGTGCGGCACAACACGGCCCATAACCGCGCCTACCTCAGGATCGAAGAACGGAGCCACCAGCTGTTTGAGTAACTTCGGACCGGGGACGTAGTCGGCATCAAAGAAGAGGTGGATCTCGTTCTTGTCGCGCGGGCTGACCTCCGCAAGCGCCGCTGCCTTCCCCGGCTGTCCCTGCGTCCTGAATACCGGACGCACCAGCGACGGATGACGCGCAGCGTACGACCGGAGGATGTCGCCAGTGGTGTCCGTCGAGCGATCGTCGATCGGCGTGATCGTCAGGCGATCGTGCGGGTAGTCGGCGGCCAGCAGCGCCTCCAGAGATCCAGCCACGACCTGCTCTTCGTTGTGGCAGGGCACGAACACCGTGACCGATGGCCAGTTCGCCACCGCAATGTCCACGTACGGTTGCCGCTGGCGGCCAAACAGCCGATTGAACGTGAAGAGATAGTGCCGGACGGTATACACTGCCAGCACGCCGACCACGACCAGCAGCAGGACTACGAGCACCTGGACGGTCATGACACTGGTGCCTCCGGCCGCTCCTGTCGCTCGCTGACGCCGGCGTCCGGCCAGCTCATGCCCCAGCCGTAGAACGATATGAAGACGAACACATGCACGAGGATGCCCCACAGGAAGAACATGGCGGGCATCACCAGAACGGACAGGTGATAGATCGTGAAGGCGTGGATCGTCGCCTGCAGCGGAATCAGTACCGCCAGATGCGCCACCGTGGCGATCGTGAGGATCACCTTCCGCCACATCGCGATGTCGAACGGAAACAGCGTGAAAGCGTACACGATCGGTACCAGAACCAGCACCGCCGATCCGATCTCGAACAGGGACCGAATGTAGGGCGGCAACTCGTACGGGAAGCCATCGGGCCGAATGGCGAAGTAGAGGAACGCCGTCAGCTGAACCAGCGTACCGAATCGCAGGTAGTACGCGATCGGAAGAAACCGCCTCGGCAGGAACGCGGACACCGCGAGCGCCAAAGCACAGGTCACTCCCACGATCGTGTATTCCTGCGCGGTCGGCAGCGACGCGGTCGTGCTCAGGCTGGGAATGGAAAACGAGAAGACACGGCCCAGCGGGACGGAATGCGAAACCACGTCGCCCGGGAGCTCCAGAAGCCGCTGGAAAGTGCCGAGCATCGCGAGCCACGCATCGCCCAGTGGACGCAGGGCCAGCAGCACGAAACCGGTCAGCAGCAGTGGCACGACGATCGTACTGAGTGCCAGCGACGCAGTAAGTCGTCCGGAGACCATCGAACGGTGTAGCGCGATCACGCCGCCCCGTGCACCACGGCGGCGCAATTCGGCCAGCAGGCGATTCCGTTCGCCTAACGCGGCGACGTACGCCGGCGTCCTACTTCCAGTCGACGAATCCGCCAACGCTGACTCCCGAACGGGTGTAGAGATCGTTTGTGTACTGCTCCACCTGCAAGAGGAACCCGCCGCGCGAGCCGAACCACTGCCGCCAGCCGATCCCGCCCTCCCGGCTGTCGAACTTGCGAATCACCGTCGATGGCCCAACGAGCTGGTATCCCTCCCCTCCGGAGGAACCTCGGACCACCAGGTACCCGCGTCCTTCGACTCCCAGTGTCAGCGCACCATCCGTGCGCGCGCTTCGGACGCCACCCGGAGCGCTCCTCGTGAAGCGTTGCCCCACCTCCAGCACGGCACCCGGCATTAGGTAAGCCGTAAGCGACAGGCGCCCAGCCACATCGGAATATCCCCGCTTGCCGTCGATCGCCGTGCCTCCCACGGAGGAAATCAGACGCTTGCCCTGACCCCACGCGAATCCCAATTGCACGTCTGCTCGCGCGTCCGGGAACAGGAAGTCCCCCGTGCCTCCGCCAGCCGACACGAACGACGTCCAGCGCGACCCGAACGCGTGTCGTTCGCCAATGCTCGCATACACGCCTTCGTCGTTGAACGCCCGTTGCCAGAGCGCTTCACCGAACCACGTGTCCCGCGCTGACGGGTGCTGCATCAGGCGCATGGCGACTCCGCGCCAGTCACCCAGCGACTTCGTCACGCGCTGCGTATGCGCCACCAGCTCGAGTCTGCCCCTGGGGCTCGCTTGCGCGTCGCACGCGACAGCCCCGGGGCCAAGAGCCACGACCAGCGCCGCACAGAAAGCAGCGAACTTCATCATGCGCTCGCCGTCCCGCCCGATCGCTGCCCGGACGCCGCTGCTCGACTGGTCATATGCGCCTGCAGGACCATGGCGATCCGCTCGCCGGCATCTCCTCGACCGAATGGATTTTCCCCCGTTGTCATCGCTCGCAACTCGTCGGGATACCGCAGCAGCCGGTCCGCGGTCGCAACGATCGCCGGGGAATCCGTGCCCACAACACGCCCGAACCCGGACGTCACAACCTCAGGGCGCTCGGTGTTCTGGCGCAGCACCAGCACCGGCTTGCGAAGTGACGGACACTCCTCCTGGATGCCGCCGGAGTCGGTCATCACGAAAACAGACCGGCGAACGGCCTCCAGCAAGTCACCGTAGCTCAGCGGGTCCGTCAGCAGCACCCGCTCCGACGAAGCCAGCTCCGGCATCACGATATCGCGAACACGCGGATTGAGATGCACCGGAAAGACCACGTGCACGCGCGGATGCAGCAGGACGATCTCACGGATGGCCGCACAGATCTCGTGCAGCGGCTCGCCGATGTTCTCGCGCCGGTGCACGGTCACCAGCACGACCTGCTCGTGCCACGGCACCCCGTCAAGTACGTCGCTCTCGAATCGCTCCCGGCGCGGCATCTGCATCAGCGCATCGACGATCGTATTGCCGGTTATGAAGACCCGATCGCCCGGAACTCCCTCGTGGATCAGGTTGTCGCGCGCCCGCGCGGTTGGTGCGAAATGCAGCTCTGCCACGGCCCCGGCCATGCGGCGGTTCAGTTCCTCGGGAAACGGATTGCGCAGGTTGCCGGATCTCAGCCCGGCCTCGACGTGCCCCACAGCGATCCCGAGGTAATAGGCCGCCAGCGACGCCGCCAGCACGGTCGTCGTGTCGCCCTGAACTAGCACGATGTCCGGGCGCAACTCCCCGAAACAACTCGACAGCGCAAGGAGAGCTCTGGACGTGAAATCGGCCAGCGATTGCCGAGTGGACATCAGCGACAGATCAACTTGCGGCGTTAGGCCGAACGCATCGAGGGCCTGAGCCAGCATTTCCCGGTGCTGCGCCGTGGTGACGACAATCGTTTCGAAGTGCTCCGGTCGCGCGCGCAGCGCCGAGATGACGGGCGCCATCTTGATCACCTCGGGGCGTGTGCCGGCAATGACGCACACACGCGCGCACCCGACGGGCAGCCTGGCGGCGCCACCGCGCGGTATCAGTCGATCCTCCAGCCGGCGGATCGCTGGCGGCGTACGTCGGTACCCTCCCATTGTCGTCGAATCGCCCAAGCTCTGCCTCCACGAAGTGCTCAGCGCCGGCGCCTTCCTGACGAACCCGCTCGCAAGCGGGAAAGCCAAGGATACTACCGCCCGCAGCCCCTGCGCATCAGGAGTCGCGCGCGCGAACTGCCGCAGTGCCGTGTTCGCTGGAATAGGACATGCCGGCCCCTGTCGCCGCAACAAAGCGCCTTCAGCCCCGCAGATCGCGCCGGGACACGCCTGTTCACTGGGGCCGCACCCCTGTTAGCTTCTCCGCCGCATGAGTCCATCACGGGTTCCTGAGAGCGGAAAGCGCGGCTACATCGTCCCGATCGGAGGACGGATCGGCGACCACCGGATTCTTTCCCGTTTCACTCAGCTCTGCGGCGGTTCTCAGGCACGAATCGCCATCATCCCGACTGCCTCTTCGGATCCCGATACCGGAGCCCACTACGAGCAGTCCTTCCGTGCCCTTGGCGTCCGCTCGACAGTCACCCTGCCGATCGAGTCGCGCGCCGATTGCGAGAAGCCGGACATTCTCGCGGCCATCGAGGCCGCCGACGGCGTCTTTCTCACAGGCGGAACCCAACTCCGCCTGTCCACCACGTTAGGCGGGACTCCCGTAGCCCGGATCCTGCGCCGGCGGAACGCAGCCGGTCAACACGTGGCCGGCACGTCGGCAGGCGCGGCGTTTCTCTCCGAACACATGATCGCCTTCGGCGACGAAGGGCCAACACCCCGCCAGGGAATGGTCACCCTCGCCCCGGGCCTCGGTCTCACTAACCGGATCCTCGTCGACCAGCATTTCCGCCAGCGAGACCGGCTCGGACGTCTCCTCATGGCGCTGTCCCTCAACCCGTTTGCAGTGGGCATCGGGCTCGACGAGGACACGGCAGCGTTCATCGACGGAGACGACGTCGCGGAAATCCACGGCACGGGCGCAATCACCCTCGTCGATCCGTCGCAAGTGGAATACTCTTCGGCAGACCACACGCCGCCCAACGAGCCGGTTACGCTCATCGGAGTCCGGTTGCACATTCTCACGCAGGGTGCGACCTACAACCTGCACACGCGGGAAGCGGGAGTGCCCCAGGAAGTCGCCGAACGCCGCTAGGCGCCAACCGCCGTCCCAGTCTTCGATGCGCATCCTCGATCGCCGCGTTTTCGTCGGCCCCTCGCTGTACGCGCACTTTCCCGTGATCCGTCTCGAGGTCGATCTCGAATCCCTCGAAGACTGGCCCACCAGTCGCCTGGGCGAATCGTTCGTTGGCGCGCTCCTCGAACGCCTTCCCGGTCTGCACGAGCACGGCTGCTCATACGGCGTTCCCGGCGGCTTCCTTCGTCGACTTCGCGAGGATGACGGCACCTGGCTTGGTCACGTCCTCGAGCACTGCGCGATCGAGCTGCAGAACACAGCCGGCGAATCCGTTACCTTCGGCAAGACGCGCTCAGTCGACGGCCGTCCCGGCATCTACGACGTTGTGTTCGAGTACGAGCAGGCCGAAGTGGGACTGGAAGCGGCAGCCCTGGCACTGGCGCTCATTCAATCGCTCCTCCCTCCCGATCTACGCAGTGACGACTATCCCGCGGACTTCGTGTGGGAAAGCGCCCGGGAGGAGTTCATTCGTTATGCGCAACGCCGGGCGCTGGGGCCCAGTACCGCATCGATCGTCCACGAAGCAGCCCGGCGTGGCATCCCGTGGATGCGGATGAACCAGTTCTCGCTCATCCAGCTCGGTTACGGCCGTTACCAGCGCCGCATACAGGCCACGGTCACCAGCCTGACACCGCACATAGCGGTCGAACTCGCATCGGACAAGGAGGAAACCAACAAGATTCTCGCGACGCTCGGTCTCCCGGTACCGCAACAGCGTCTGACGCAGTCGGAAGACGGTGCTGTTGCGGCTGCGGAGCGTATCGGCTATCCAGTCGTGGTCAAGCCGTACAATGCCAATCACGGGCGCGGTGTGTCCATTCACCTCCAGACGCAGAATGAAGTCCGCCGTGCGTTCGCCGTAGCCCGCGAGCACTCCCGTTCCGTCCTGGTCGAGAGCTTCATTTCGGGATTCGATCACCGAATGCTCGTCATCAATGGTGAATTGGTCGCTGCCAGCAAGCGCGAACCGGGGCACGTTGTAGGCGACGGAGTGCACTCCATTGAGGAACTCGTGGCGATCGTCAACGCCGATCCACGCCGCGGTATCGGCCACGAGAAGGTACTCACCCGGATCGAACTCGATGACCAGGCCGAACAGCTGATGCGGAAACGCGGCCTGACCCGGACGACCGTCCCGGAGCCGGGCGACGTCGTGCATTTGCGTCTGACAGCGAATCTGTCCACGGGCGGCACCGCAACCGATGTCACCGACATCGTTCACCCGGATAACGTCGAGATGGCCGTTCGCGCCATCAAGGCAATCGGCTTGGATGTCGGTGGCGTCGATTTCCTTACCTCGGATATCGCCCGTTCGTACAAGGATGGCGGCGGAGCCATTTGCGAGATCAACGCCGCTCCCGGTTTCCGCATGCACACCACCCCAAGCGAGGGAAAGCCCCGGGACGTCGCCGCCCGCGTCATCGACATGCTCTTCCCGCCAGGCTCACCCAGCCTCATACCGATCGCGGCGATCACGGGGACGAACGGAAAGACCACCACCGCGCGAATGCTCGCGCACATCCACAAGCTCGCCGGACGAACCGTGGGGATGACGTCGACCGATGGCGTCTACATCGATGGCCAGCGCACGGTCGCGGGCGACATGACCGGCCCCGTCTCTGCCCGGATGGTGCTTGCAGACCCGACGATCGACGTCGCAGTGCTCGAAGTCGCGCGCGGCGGACTCCTGCGCGCCGGTATGGCGGTGCGCCACGTCGACGTCGGTGCCGTTCTCAACGTGCAATCGGACCACCTCGGCATGCGCGGCATCGACACGCTCGAACAGCTCGCCGAAGTCAAGCGCATCATCGCTGAAATCTCCCGCGACACCGTCGTGCTCAACGCCGATGACCCCCTCTGCCTGCGCATGGCCGCCTACACGGATGCGAAGAACCTCTGCTACGTGACCATGAACCCGCAGCACCAACTCGTTCGGGAACACATCCGGGCTGGCGGGCGCGCGATCGCACTCGAAGCGGGTGTCAACGGACAGATGATCACCATCTACGACAAGGGAGCGCACATCCCCCTCCTCTGGACACACCTCATCCCCGCAACCCTCGAAGGCAAGGCCAGCTTCAACGTGCAGAATGCCATGGTAGCGGCCGCAATGGCGTTCAGCATGAGCGTCCGATTGGAGGACATCCGAAACGGCCTCCGCACTTTCCACACCACGTTCTACCAGGCTCCCGGCAGGCTCAACGTCTATGACGAACACCCGTTCAAGGTCATCATGGACTACGGCCACAACGCTGCCGCGGTCGATCAGCTCTGCCAGTTGGCGCGCCGGCTGGATATCAAGGGCAGACGCATCTGCGTAGTGGCCGGACCGGGCGACCGTCGCGACGACGACATCCGCGAAATAGGGGCGGTGGCCGCACGTGGCGACTTCGACTACTACATCTGCCGACGCGATGACGACGCCCGCGGACGCGATGCACACGCCGTCCCGGAAATGATCCGCGATTCGCTCCAGCTCGGCGGCATCGATCCCCAGCGCATCAGCGTCATCCCCGACGAACAGGAGGCCATCGACGCTGGTCTCCGCATGGCGCAGCCAGGCGATCTGCTTCTCATCTTCGCCGACGCCATCGCCCGCAGCTGGAAACAGGTTGTCCACTTCAAGCCGGATGCGGACCAGTTGACCGCACCGAGTCCCGAACCATCCCGGTTCGAATCCGAACCCGACCAGAACCACCCGGACTTTTCCGCCCCGGCCATCTACGACGACATGATCCTCGTCCGCGAGGAACGTGGAGTTCGGCTCGCTCGCGAAGCGGACGACTGACGTCAGCCATGCGACACCCCACATGACGGCACCTGGCGTCCCCTCCTTCCCGGGGGACGCGTCGGAACTCCCGGCACCTCAGCATCCATATCCGTCACCAGCCATCATTGGCTCACGACGGCTCATGGGAGCCAATCTGTATTCCGAACGCCCCGGTGCGGTCCTGGAACTCGATCTGCCCGAGGACCGGGCGAGCAACCAGCTCGAAGCGTGGCAAGTCGCCATCGCCAGGCTCCTCGAGCGCCTCGGCTGGACGCACGAGTCCATCGTCGTCAGGCACCGACCAGGATCGCGATTCGCCAGCTGCTTTCTCAGCGCACCGATCGACGGCCTCCTCGCAGCGACCGAGATCAACGAGCAAGCGTGGCTGGCAGCGGAACGCGAATTGGCCGCCGACACACCGGACTACACGGACGTCGTGTCTCGTCTGAGGGTATTCGTTCAACATGACAGGCGACCCGCGCTGGCGGCGATGGTTGCCGCAGCGCATGCCCGCGGCCTATCCGTTACGATCGATGACGATTCATTGACGGTCGGCGCCGGCACGGGTTCGTGGACCGCGCCAGTGGCCCGACTCCCTGAACCTGCCAACGTCCCGTGGAAGTCGCTGCATGACGTTCCGCTTGTGCTCGTGACCGGCTCCAACGGCAAGACCACGACCACGCGCCTGCTCGCCCGGATGTTGTGCGCCGCTGGTCACACGGTGGGTTGGAGCTGTACGGACGGCGTGAGTGTAGGCAATCAGATCGTGGCCGATGGCGATTACGCCGGACCCGCCGGTGCTAGGCGCGTCCTGCGCGATCCTCGCGTGACCGCCGCCGTGCTCGAAACCGCCAGGGGAGGCATTCTCCGCCGCGGTCTGGCCGTCGAGCGAGCACAGGCAGCCGTGGTCACCAACGTCGCGGACGACCACCTTGGCGAGTACGGCATCGAGGATCTCCGCGCGCTTGGCGAGACCAAACTCGTCGTCGCCAAGGCGATCCCGCGAACTGGCCGCGTCATCCTCAATGCCGACGATGCCACGCTCAGCGCGCTTGCCGACACGGTCATCGCGCCTGTCACCTGGTTTTCGCTCGAAGGGGAAACGGACACCATCTCGCGCAGCGTCGCCGCCGGTGCGGATGCATGCGTCCTGCACGGCCACCACTTGATCGCGTGGCACGACGGCACTCGACACGAACTCGCTCGGGCAGCCGACGTGCCGATCTCACTAGGCGGGACCATGCGCTTCAACCTCGCCAACGCCCTTGCCGCGAGCGCCGCCGCCCTCGCCTTGCGCGTGCCTATCGACCGAATCAGTCACACGCTGCGCACATTCGGCACGGACGCCTTCGACAACCCCGGCCGATCTGCCACGCTCACCTTGCGCGGCGCGCGACTCCTCGTGGACTTCGTCCATAATCCCGACGGCTGGAACGCCATCGCTCCTGGCCTCGCCGGAATCGCGGGACGACGACTGGTCGTGATCGGTCAGGCCGGAGATCGCGACAACCGCGCGATCCACGCGCTCGCGATCGCTGCGTGGCGTTTCGCGCCCGACGTGCTCATCCTCAAGGAAATGCCTGCGTATCTGCGCGGACGTGCGCCTGGTGAAACGACCGACCTGCTCGCGGCCGAGTTCATCAGACTGGGAGCGTCTCCCAACCAGCTGGTGCGAGCCGATGACGAACTTGCCGCCATCGACCATGTCACGCGCATTGCGCGCCCCGGCGATCTGGTGGTACTCGCCGTCCACGACGATTTCCCTGCGGCAATGCAGCGCCTTCAGGCAGCCGGTGCCGTCGTTGGCCCCTGGCCCTGAGGCCTGCTTCGTTCACTGGTCCTGGTCCGCAGTTCCCGAATCCTCTCTCGCTCCTGCCACAGCCACCACTCGAAATGGCGCCCCAGTGCCTGCAACGGTACGGGGCCTGACGAGCGCAGCTCCCGGTTGAAGCGTCGAATATCGAAGTCTTTCCCGAGTTCGCGCTCCAGCCAACGCCGCACACCGCGGATCTCGTGGACGCCCATCGCCGCCGCCAGCCCAAGACCCGGCGCATCGTGCGCCATGAACATGACCTCCGCCAACGCTTCGGCAGAATCGAGCATCGTGTGCTCGCGGATGTACGCCGATGCCTGCTCTGACGTCCAGCCGAAATAGTGGATGCCGCCATCCACCACCAAACGCACCGCGGCTATCGTCTCCAGCATCAACGCACCATACTGTTGCAACGAATCCGTGAGCGCCCCGGTATCGCGCAACAGATCCAGCGCGTAAAGCCCCCACCCGTCGCTGAAAGCCGGAACGTTTGCATACCAGCGCGCAACGTCTCGGCCAGGTGCCAGACGGCGACCGAGCAGGTCGTGACGACCCGGCGAAATCGCGAAGTAGCTGAGTGGTTCGAGCAGTATCGACAGCCCGGGTTTCATCATGAGCGGCGAAGGCGTGTACTGCGCCGACGAATCGCGAGCGTTGGGCTGTCGATAGAAACCGAAAACCGGATCCCCTCCTGGTACCGCCATCGCCGGCGCGGTTACGATCGGGTAATTGCCCGGTGCCACGATCCCCGAATCATCCAGGATCGGAAGTTCGGACTGAGCAAACAGCACGCGATCCGCCACATCGTCGGGCGTGATGGCACCATAGCGCGCATCTCGCCGCAAGGCAGCGTGAAACGAGTCCGCCGGCACGTCGAATCCGGCGATGCGCGCCCGCAGCGACTGCATCGCGCTCGACAAGCGCGCTACCTCGCGCAAACCCACGCCGTGTGTCTGTTCGGGCGTCACATCGAGTGTCGTCACCGCCCGGACGAGCGCGCGGTAATACTCCCGACCGCCGACGTACTGCCACAAGCCAATCCCGCGCGGCCCGCGCGAACCGTAGTCACCCCGCAGGAACGCCAGAAGACGGGCGACAGCGGGAACAAGGTCTCGTGCAATTGCCGAATCGGCCTGCGCCATCGCATGCCAGGCGGAGACGTCATCCAGCAGACGCGTACGAGGCCCCGATAGTCGGAGCATGTTATCGGGCGTCAGGCCTTCCGCTGGCGCGAGCATTCCGATTGCCCGGTCAATGGCACTCTGCGAGAGAACGATCCCCTGCGACTCTCTCCTCGTCAGGTCCGCCCGCAGAGTATCTGCATACGCCGCCAGCGACGTCAGCATGGAGGCATACACGGCCACGTCCGCCGAGTCCCTCGGCATCAGGCCGGAGAGCACGTAAACGAGCCGAGCAAACGGAGAGGCGGCTGCGAATGTCGCCAGATCGTTCTCGAAGAACTGTGCGCGTTCAGCCACGCCATCCAGCGCGGAGCGGATCGACAGGAGTGTCACATAGTCGGCTTCGTTCAGCGCGCTGACGTCGATCCAATCGAGGCGCCGTATGAGGGCGCGCGAAAAACGGGCACCCTCTCGAACCGCACGCTCACCCAGCGGCGGCCCGACCGTGGGCGCGCCCACTTGCTGCTCGTTGGAGACGAACTGATCCACGACCGCTTGCAGTGCACCCTGCGCCAGCAGCGAATCGGTGGGTGATGGAGCCCGCCCAGTACCCGAAAGCGCCAGCCCACAACCGTTCGCCAACACGACGACGATCGCCGAGCCGGCCACCAGCGCCAGCCGTAGAGTGTGCCTGGGTGACCCCATACCGCGAGAGTTCGACATGATGCAAGTATTCTCAGGATAACGGCGGGCCCCCTGCTTCCCCAGATGCAGATGACGAAGAACCTGTTCATTGCGCGCAACGGCAGACCGTCAGTGCCCTGTCGCATCCGCCGGCACATGAAATCCTGCGCGACCAGCACTTCCACGGCGCTCTTCCTCGGCCTGGTCGGTTGCGGAGGAGCCACCGCCACCACGCCTAACGCCGATGGAATCGTGGTCCAGTCGGTTGCCGGTGGGTTCGACACCATCTGGTCGATGGTATGGGCTCCGGACGCAACCATCTGGATCAGCGAACGTCCGGGCATGGTCTCACGGGTGAACCCGGTGTCGGGTTCGGTCACCCGAATCGGTCAGCTGCCTGTAAGCGAGATCGGCGAGGGCGGTCTGATGGGACTTGCGTTGCATCCGGACTTTTCCACGCAACCGTGGGTGTACGCTGCATACACGACGACGACTGCAGGTCGGACGCAGAACCGCGTCGTGCGAATGCTCTTCACGGGCGGAGCCCTGGGCGCACCAGAGATCCTGATCGACGACATTCCCGGAGCATCCGTTCATAACGGTTCTCGCCTCGCGATCGGGCCGGATCGCCTCCTCTACGTGACCACCGGCGATGCCGCGTCCGCCGAGTCGGCCCAGGATCGCGCATCGCTTGCCGGCAAGATCCTGCGGGTGACGCTGGATGGCCGTCCAGCGCCTGGCAAT
Organism: Gemmatimonadaceae bacterium; assembly: GCA_019186945.1. Taxonomy (GTDB): domain Bacteria; phylum Gemmatimonadota; class Gemmatimonadetes; order Gemmatimonadales; family Gemmatimonadaceae; genus JABAQJ01. The sequence goes on along the minus strand of JABAQJ010000001.1, from coordinate 180,901 downwards.
CCGTTCGGGACCAGCGTGTATTCGTTCGGCCATCGCAATCCCCAGGGCATCTCATTCTCGCCAGCGGGGACTCTCTACGAAACCGAGCACGGGCCCTCGGACAACGACGAGGTGAACCGCATCCAGGCTGGCGCGAACTACGGTTGGCCTTCTGTCCGTGGATATTGTGACGGCGACGCCGGCCCCAACGAGCTGCGGTTCTGCCAGGCGAACGGCATCGTCGAGCCGCTCCGCGCATGGACGCCGACGATTGCCCCATCGGGTCTCGCGTTCTACGATAGCCCGCGCATCCCCGCCTGGCGCGGATCCCTGCTGTTCACCACGCTCAACGGAAGAGCACTCCATCGCCTAACGATCTCCACGAACGGAAGCGCCGTGACGGCCGCGGAAACGCTGTTCGCCGGAGAGTTCGGCCGCCTTCGTGACGTCCTCGTCGCTCCCGATGGCACCGTGTACATTGCCACTAGTAACAAGGACGGGCGCGGCTCACCCCAGGCCGGCGATGACCGGATCCTCCGAATCGTCCCGAAGTAGCGGCGCTCTTCATCGAATACTTCGTTCAACGTGGATGGACTCGAAATCGCTGCTGTGACCTTCGGGCTCATCAGCGTATACCTGAGCACTCGCGAGAACATCTGGTCCTGGCCAACGGCGATCGTAAACGTCGGCCTGTACGCGCTCCTGTTCTTTCGGGAGAAGCTGTACGCGGACATGGGTCTGCAGGTCATTTACCTGCTCCTCTCCATCTACGGTTGGTACGAGTGGCTGTACGGCGGCGAGAATCGAACCGAGCTTCACGTGTCGCGTTTGACGCGACGCACCGGCACGACGCTTCTGCTCATAGCCAGCGCTGCGTCGCTCACGTTGGGTTTCGTCCTCCATCGGACCACCGACGCATCGCTACCTTGGCTGGATGCGGCTCTGTCTGCGTTCTCGCTTGCCGCACAGTGGATGATGACGCGAAAGATCCTCGAGAACTGGCTCCTGTGGATCGTGCTCGACGTCGTTTATGTCGGTATGCTCGTGCTGCTCAAGGGGCTTTACCTCACTGGATTCCAGTACGCGGTCTTCCTCGCCCTCGCAGTGTCCGGTCATCTGCAATGGAGTCGTTCCTGCCGGGACCGGTTGGACACCAAGCCAGCAACCGCCTGACGAGCGTGGCCGCGCCGACTCGATCGATACGCATCGTCGTCACCGGCTCAGAGTCCACCGGCAAGACCACGTTGTCACGTCAGCTCGCGGAAGCGCTCCACGCGGTGTGGATTCCGGAGTATGCTCGCGCGTACGCCGAAACTGTCGGCCGCCCGCTGCTGGCTGGCGATGTCGAAAAAATCGCGCGCGGGCAGATCGCCGGAGAGGACGTCGCGATCGCCGGAGGGCCACCTCTCGTAGTCCAGGATACCGACTTGCTCAGTACTGTCGTCTACGCCCGGCACTACTACGGTGCCTCGCCTGCATGGATCGACGCGGTCGCGGCACAGCGCGTTGGTTCGTTGTACCTCCTCTGCGATATCGACCTCGCTTGGGTAGGCGACGGCGTGCGTGACCGCCCGTTCGACCGGCAGCTGCTCGATTCGCTGTTCCGCACCACGCTCGCCGAGTTCGGCGCTGTCGTCGCGGCAGTTTCCGGCAGCGGGGCACGCCGGCTGCACGACGCTCTCGATCGAATCGACGCATGGCGGGCCGCACACGATCCGGCCAGCGATTCCTCGCCCTGACGTCGAGGCTCAGCACGACCGCGGAGCCCGATCGACCCAGTTCTCGTCCGGTCGCTCTGCTCGGCCGCCGCAGGCTCAGTATCGGTAGTGCTCCGGCTTGTACGGCCCCTCCACGGCGACACCAATGTAGGTCGCCTGGTCCGGTGTCAATTCCGTCAGCCTCACCCCCAGTTTCGCCAGATGCAGACGCGCGACCTTCTCGTCCAGGTGCTTGGGGAGCGTGTACACCTTTTTCTCGTACGATTCGGCACGCAAATGCAGTTCGAGTTGCGCCAGCACCTGGTTCGAGAACGAAGCGGACATGACGAAGCTGGGATGCCCCGTTGCGCATCCGAGATTGAGAAGACGACCCTCCGCCAGTATCAACACACTGTGCCCATCGGGAAACCGGAACTCGTCATACTGTGGCTTGATGTTGATCCGTTGCAGTCCCGGGATCCGCCTCAGTCCGGCCATGTCGATTTCGTTGTCGAAGTGACCGATGTTTCCCACGATCGCCTTGTCCTTCATCCGGGCCATGTGCTCCACGGTGATCACGTTCCGGTTGCCCGTTGCCGTGACGAACACATCGGCTCGATCGAGTACCGCTTCCACCGTGTTGACCTCGAAGCCCTCCATCGCTGCCTGCAACGCACAGATCGGATCTATCTCTGTCACGACTACGCGTGCCCCTTGTCCACGGAGAGCCTGCGCGCACCCCTTGCCGACTTCGCCATACCCGCAAACGACCGCCAGCTTTCCGCTCAACATCACATCGGTTGCCCGGTTCAAACCGTCGATCACGGAATGCCGGCAACCGTAGATGTTGTCGAACTTGGACTTCGTCACCGAGTCGTTCACGTTGATCGCCGGGAACAACAGGGTGCCGTTCCGCATCATCTCGTACAGACGGTGCACACCGGTCGTCGTCTCCTCCGACACACCGCGAATCCCCGCCGCCACCCTCGTCCAGCGCCCTGGCCGGACGCGAGCTTCCGCACGCAGCAGCTCCAGGATCACCCCCCATTCCTCAGGCTCGCTCGCGGCATCGAAGGCAGGAATCTGACCCGCCAGCTCGAACTCTGCACCCTTGTGCACCAGAAGCGTGGCATCGCCGCCGTCATCCAGCAGCAACGTCGGACCCGATCCGTCCGGCCACATCAACGCTTGCTCCGTGCACCACCAGTATTCGTCAAGCGTCTCGCCCTTCCAGGCGAATACCGCAATGCCCTTTGGAACCTCGACCGTCCCGTCCCGACCGACGGCCACCGCGGCGGCTGCGTGGTCCTGCGTGGAAAAGATGTTGCACGACACCCAGCGTACGTCCGCACCAAGCGCAACCAGGGTCTCGATCAACACCGCGGTCTGTACCGTCATGTGCAGCGAACCCATGATGCGCGCACCACTCAACGGCCGGCTTCCCTCATACTCGCGCCGAATCGCCATCAGGCCCGGCATTTCCTGCTCCGCCAAACGAATCTCCTTCCGGCCCCACTCCGCCAGCGAAAGATCCGCCACCTTGAAAGCCGGTCGGTCCAACGCTGGCTGCCGCGCTGGCACTGGCTGAAATGTCGATGTCATCGGTTCCTCATAAGGAAATGAAGTATCAATTGGGCCCGCGACCGTTGGCGACGACGAGCGCGGGATCTTTCGCTCGCTTGTCGACCGGGACCGGATGCACGTGCACGCGTCCCAGTCCCGCTTCCTGCACCCAAATGCTGAATTGCTCCGGCGCAAGTCTCTGCCACACGTGTCCCACCTGCATCCGACTACCGTATCGAGCTCTTGCCGACTGGACGCCCAAGCTATCCGTGTCGCCTGCGCCCGATCGCCACCAGTCGGCCTAGCCGAGGGAATCGAGTCCGCGCCGAAGTCTCGGAATGGCCTGCTCGATGTCCGCCATGGAGACGGCACCGACGGAAAGTCTGAACCAGCCGGACTCGCCGCTGCTGGCACCGAACGCTCCGAACGGAACTACCCCAAGCCCAGCCTCACGAAGCAGCCAGCCTCGAACGTCGTCAACAGTCCGGATCTGGCTGCCATCCCGAGCACGCTTTCCCTCGAGGTTGAACCGGGCACTCAGGTAAATCGCGCCCATCGGCGAGACCGCGTCCACTGGATGACCCGATGCTTTCAGGTCCATGACTGCCTGATACAGCGCGTCCAACCTGAGCTGAACCTTCCTGCAAAGCTCGACTCCGTAGGTGACGATCTCATCCGGTGATCTTAGTAGGCTTGCAGCGGCCACCTGCTCGGCCCTCGGTGCCCAAGTCCCGACATGACCGAGAAAATTGTTCATTGCGCCAATCACGTCTGTAGGACCGGCCACCCAGCCCACACGCACACCCGTGGCGGCGAACGCCTTTGACAGCCCATCGATGAACACCGTGTAGCGCGCCATTTCCGGACGAAGCGTCACAGGGTTGAAGTGCTCAGTACCTCCGAACGTCAACTTCCAGTAGACCTGATCGTACAACAGGAACAGCGGGCGCCCTGCCGCCCCCCGGCGATCGTTTTCCTCCAGAATCATGTCGCAAATCGAGCCCAGTGCCTCAGCGGTGAATGCGGTCCCGCATGGATTGAGCGGCGAATTCAGCGCGATCATCCGAGCACCGCGTACGTACGGCTCGAGTAGCTGTCGGGTCGGGAGGAACGCATCCGATACCGTTGTCTCGATCGGCACGCCCACGCCTTCCACCATGTCCGTGTAGTAATTGTTGTTCCATGAGGGGACGGGGTAGATCACTCGTTCGCCACGGCTGACAATGGCGCGATATGCCCCGTAGACGCCGGGACGAGAACCCGCCGTTACGACGATCGAGTCCAAGTCGTACGCAATACCCAGGTCCCGCTCATAGTACGTCTGGATCGCTTCCCGCAGCGCCGGCAGACCACTAGAAGGTGGATAGTTGGTCTCGCCCTTCCTGAGCGCTTCGATAGTCCCCTCCTCCAGAAGCTCAGGAATCCTGAACTGTCGCGGGTCGAAGTCTCCGACAGTGAGATTGCACACCGACTCCCCTGCGGCAACCATTGCCCGGATCTCGCCCGCAATCCGCAGGATCTCAGAGCCCTTGAGGTCGATGGCGATATTCGACAAGCGGATTCGATTGCCGCCGGGAACTTTGGCGATCGCTCTTACGTCGAGGCTGGTTGTGGGCTCGGACATCGGTCTTCGTGCTTGGGTACGCGGTTACGTTCGAACACCTCCGAAGCTAGGGTGACGCGCTTGCGCGCGCCAACGAGCGACAGGTTTCATAACAGAGGTGCGCATTCTGCCCCACTGGGACATTTTTACCGGCGTCCGTTCTAAACCGTCGTAGTACGGGCGCGGTCCTTGCTTGCACGACCGCGCGTCCACTCTCGTGCTGCCTCAGACCCCAGGCCCCGACCTTTCCCGGAGTTTTCTCTTGCGATTTCTGGCTCTTGCCTGCGCCTGTTTCGTGACCCTCGTGCCCGTGGGCCATGCCCAGACAACGAAGCAGACCGACACCACGTCCACGTCGCAGGGCCAGCTTCCCCTCGTGCCCGGAATGCGCGTGCGTGTCACGGCCCCGAACCTGGTGTCGCCGCTGATCGCCAACTACCTCGAGAACAAGGCGGACACGTTGCTCTTCTTCGAAGAGAAGGCAGGTCGCGGAATCTGGTCCCTTACGCTCGACCAGATCACCAAGATCGAAGTCACCCTCGGGGAGCAGCCACACCACCGGCAATACATCGTTCGCTACGGGTTGATCGGGTCGGCAGCCGGGGCTCTCGCGTTCGGCTACTTTGCCTCGAACTTCCACCCCGGCGACAAGTCGAAGGACTACAGCACGATGGGAACGGCCGCGATCGGTGCCCTCGTTGGAGGCGGCCTTGGTGCCTACTTGGGCTCCCGCGCCAAGGCTGAAAAGTGGGGACCACTCACACTTCCCAAGAAACTGGCCATTGGGCCTGACGGAACCGGTCGATGGCACGTGAACGGATTGCTGGTTTTCTGAACGGCATTCGAACTTGCTAGCGCGCCCGGCCTGGAAGGCCGGGCGCATTCGGTTTCGGTACCCGGCATCGCTTGCCAGGTCTCGTTTCGACGTGGAAGCACGCCGTCGTCAGGAACCTGCTCGTTCCAGGTCGCCCATTCGCAGCACGCGAGCACCACGTGACCGCCACCGATCCCAAGTCTCAGAGGATGGTAGAAGACCAAGACCCCAGGTCGCATCGCGAATGACGCTCACCGCAAGGCCGCGATCGAGCATGCCCTCAACGGCATGCCGAACGCAGACATCGGTTGCAACGCCACACACCAGCACCTCGAACGATTCGCCCAGCACTGCGGCCAGTTCGGCAAGGAGCGTATCGGTTCCGGAGTTACCGGAAAAACAGGAGAATTCGCTCTTCTGCAGAAAGACGGGCCGAGCCGATCTCACGGCATCGCGAGCAACTGCCCGGGCCTCAACCTCAGTGGCGTGCCGACTGAGCACCAAGGCTGACTCGTTCGGTGCGATCTCCGGCAAGAGCGAGGCACCCTCGCGTTCTCGTGGACCAGGAGACATTCCCATACAGTGAGGTGGATACGTTCCCTTCAGCGGATCCGGCGCTACGGAGTCGATCTCCCGATCGCCGTACGCGTGCCAGTCGCCGGTGAATACGATCGTCGCGCACCGCGCACGCATCCACGTCACCGCTCGCACGATCGCCCCTCTCGCCATCCGAGCGCCTGGATCCGTTGGGTCGGTCAGATCGTGCACGTACAGGCGGCCGTCCGGGTCCATGAAATCGCGCTGCACGTCGACTACCCATCCGAGAAGCTGAGGCGTTCCCGATTGCCTCCCCGTCAGCCACGTCATGCGTCGCTTCCCCCGAGCTGCTCCGGATCGACGCGAATCAGTCGCCCGTTAGGCCGCAACTCCCGACCAGCTTTCGACTCACGCCGGCCATCGACCATGACGATGTCCGCTGTAAAGTCGAAGTCGTTGATCAGGCCATCCGCATCGCCATCGTTGTGCCCGAGCAGGCTGGATCCAATGCCATACCCGGTTACTGGAACCCCTGCCTCCTCGAACCGGCGTATCCGGGCCGGCGTGAATCCACCGGAGACGACTATTCCCACGTCGGAAAAGCCCTCGGCGTCGAGGGCGGATCGCAACCGCCGAATGAGAATCGGATTGACTCCCGTTACGAGTTCGCGCGGGAGCTGCGCCGCTTCACGGAGTAGCGTTCGGTCCACCATCGATTCGCTGGTATCCACACGCACGGCAGAAAGGGAGCGCAGCCCGATCTGAGCGCGCATCGCTCGGGCGATCGCCAGCGCGTCCGTCACAACGTCGTTGCGGTAGTCGACCAGACTCACCACCCCTACGTCCGGTTCGCTAGCCATGCAGTAGCGCGCGAACGCCAGCGTCGCTTCCACCGCGTCGCCGCCGAATGCCGCGATCATTGCGTGCGGCATCGTCCCGACACCGGATGCTCCCCACCATGCACCGCCGGCATCGCTCGACACGCTTCCGGCTCCACCTACACGCGCCGCGTACCCATCCGGCGTTTGCACACGCCAGTCGTCATGCCTCGCACCCATGAAGATCACCGGCTTCCCGTTCGCGGCCTCGATCACACGACGGACGTTGGATGCCACTAACGATCGCCGCGCCAGCACTCCCAGGTAATCCGTCTCCAGATGCGCAAACGCCAGATACGGACCGGTGACGAACATCGTAGTCTCGAACGGCTCCACTTCGTCGCCGTCCATCAGTGTCTCGATCGTCACCTCGCTGAACGCGTATCTCCGCCCTGTCACCGGGTGCGTCGCCAGCTGCGTCTCCAGCATCCTGATCGCTTCGTACACCCCCGCGACCACACCGCGCCGTTTCGCGAACACCTGCATGCACACAGTCGGGTCGCGCCCATCGTGGGCAATCGTTCGCGCCGTCCGCACGAAGTAGCGGTCAGTGTACCATCCGTCCTTCATCCGCTGATCGAACTGGAACAGGGAAGACGGGAACTCCCGCAACTTATCGTGCAGCGCTTTCGCTCTTGAAGTGTGACTTGCCGCGCGACCAGGCGTGGCCGTCGCAACCGCACGGGTTGTATTCATCGGGTCCGTTGCCGAGTCGCGTGATAATCTATCGCGCGCCACGGCGACGATGGACACCCATGGTCCCGTGGGAATGCACGCAGCGCCTTCAGCGACTATCCGGCCCCTTCAATTGTCGCAGTCGGCGCAGATCGGCCATGCGCTGATCGCGCCACGCAATCCGATCGGGAAGCGATTCCAGTGGCAGGCGATCTCGCATCGCCGCGTGCAGCACGGCCGTCAGCTCCGACGTCACTACGTCGCTGGAGCCACCGCGCTCGCGCACCATCTGGTCGAAAATGAAGCCATACCGGGACAAATAGTCGGCGATACCGCCGGGCGCGTTGAGGTCCACGCCCTCCAGGGGACCGAGAAAGGCCCAGCGCAATCCGAACCCATCTCTGATCAGCTTATCGACGTCGTCCGGCGTCATCACACCGTCGGTGATCGCGCGGAACATTTCGATCAGCAACGCCCCCTGCAGGCGATTGAGGACGAAACCCGGTTGCTCGCGACGCACCAGCACCGGCACCTGGCCGATTGCAGTCATCGTTGCAAATGCGCGATCGACCACGCCCGGCGTCGTCCACGGTGCCGGCACTACTTCCACCGCTGGAATCAGGTGCGGAGGCGTGGCGGGATGCGCCACGATGCATCGCCCGCGCCCTCTCAGGTTCTCCGTGAATCGCGATGCCCCGATACTGGAGGTGGAACTGGCGAGGATTGTCTCCGGCGCCGCGAGGCGATCGGCGCGAGCGAACAGATCCGCCTTTACTTCGATCCGCTCCTCCAGCGACTCCTGCATCCACGACGCACCATCGAGTGCGTCGGCAAGGTCCGTGGCCATCGTGATGCGCCTGACGGTCTCGTCCACCGACACGTCGGACGCGACAGCGTGCGACCGTTCGGCAGCGGTGCGTACACGGTCAATCAGCGTCGCGCGGACCTCTTCGTGGCGGGCATACACGCGAACGTCGTGGCCGGCTCTCGCGAAAACGAGCGCCCACGAACTGCCAATGATACCGCCACCCACGATCGCCACCTGCGACATGCGTTCATGTCTCCTGAGTCCCGGGGTGAGATCCGGCCGGACAGCCAACGACTTCGGGGTCCGGTACAACCGCCGCCGTCGGCATTTGTCGTTAGGCTGCCGCAGTCCCGTGCAGTAAGAACACGAGATCCTGAAGGTCGCCTGACCCAGGTGTCCACCAAACCGGGTCAACTCCACGATGAAACGGAAGATGGCGGCCCGCGCCTCCGCATGCGAGTGAAACGTGCGGCGATCCAGCAGCTCGCACTCGAGCGTGGCGAAGAAGCTCTCGCAGAGTGCGTTGTCGTAGCAGTCGCCCACGGTCCCGCGCGAGGGGCGCACGCCGAGGACGTCGCAGCGCTCACCGAACGCGATGGACGTGTACTGCGAGCCGTGGTCGGAATGATGAATTACCCCGGTCGGTCGACGCTGCACGCGGGCCATCTCCAGCGCCGAGAGCACGAGCTCGGTCCGGAGATGCGTGGCCATCGCCCATCCCACGATGCGTCGACTGAACGCATCGAGCACCACGGCCTGGAACAGGAACCCGGCCCACGTCGGGACGCAGGTGATGTCGGCGACCCAGAGTTGATTCGGCGCTGCCGCCACGAACTCCCGCTGGACCAGGTCCGGGACGGCCTGCGCCACCGGCCCGCGGTCCGTGGTGGTGATCCAGCGCCGCCGGCTGACCCCGCGCAGCCCCGCGTCGCGCAGCAACCGGGCCACGCGTTTCTGGCCGACGCGTTCGTGGATGTCTCGCAGATCCCGGAGAATCCGCGGGGCCCCGTACGTCCCATCACTCCGCGTGTGAAAGCGCGTGATGTGCGCCGTGAGCGTGACGTCGCGAACCGCCCGCGCCGACAAGCCGCGCTGCCGCCACGCATAGAATCCACTCGGAGAGACCTTGAGGACACGACACATCGTCGCGACCGGGAACACGGCCTGGTGATCCCTCACGAACCCGAAGACCCGTTGGACGGATTCGGAATCGTGCCGGTCTCCCGTGCGAACCAGGCCGCCGCTCTTGAGAGGATGTCGCGCTCCACCTTGAGCCGTCGGTTCTCCTTGCGGAGCTGCGCCAACTCCGCGCGCTCGGCACTCGTCAGGCCATCGGTGCGACTTCCTCGATCGCGATCCGCTTGCTGTACCCAGTTGCGAATCGTCTGGCCAGACGGTTCACACTCGCGGGACAGTTCTTCCGGTGTGCGCCCCGCTCGCACAAGCGCAATCAACTGCTGCCGAAACTCCGGCGGGTAGGTGCGTCACTTCCGGTTCTGTTCTCGTGGCATCGGGACTCCTCCTCCCCCAAAGGGTGAAGTGTCCACGAAACCGGGTCAACTCCATAGTATCGGCGAAGACGCTCTCATGAACTCCTACTCGTGGCACGCGTTCCAACAATGGCTAGGGACGGAATCGAACCGCCGACACGCGGATTTTCAGTCCGCTGCTCTACCAACTGAGCTACCTAGCCCCAGGAATCCAGAAACGTAGCAAACCCTGCCAGCAACACCAAGCCGTCTGCCTGTGGCCGCCTAGACACTCATCAGCGTGTACATCGGTGCGCCGCCCCAGGCCTCCCGATCCAACATCGGAACTGCCCTGCCTCGCCTAACGCGACCCGAGACCGGCCGGATGAGAGCCGGACTCGCAGCGGATGACTGACTTGATCCCGCCGCGGACGTTGAAATCTCCTACTACGCGCATCCAACGCGGCAATATACACGCCGTCAGATCGTCCAGGATCCGGTTCACCGCGCGCTCGTAGAAGATACCGTCGTTCCGAAAACTCCAGAGGTACAACTTGAGGCTCTTTAGCTCAACGCACCGCTCCGCCGGCACATATGTGATCGCGATGGTCGCGAAGTCCGGAGCCCCCCCTTGCAGCAACGCCAACTCGGTTGCGTCACTCTCGACTCCTCCAAGAGGGCAGAGCGACGTGAACTCCGGACACGTCATGTGGATCTCGTAGTCGCGCTCCGGATAGGGGTTCGGGAAGCTCTCGATCAAGTCGGGACGGGGCATCGCGTAGGATGTACTCCCGACCTTGGCCAGCGCCAGTCGCCCGGCATGAACCATGCGTTTGAAAATGAGACAGCAGACAAGTTCCCGTTCGGCATGCCGAGTATGGACAGCCGATGAACGGGGTCGTACCTTGCTCTAGGCAGGCGCATTGCGCCGGCCAATGCCGCCGCGAGAACGGCGTGGCGGCACTCGCCCCCCGGTACAGCCGGGGGGCTCTTTTTTTCGGTCGACTCGTCCACGACGTCCCGCAAACCTCTGCCGGGATTGCGCGCCACAGCCGCACGGCCGCAGAGAAGATCAGCCGCTGACTGCGGGGATCTACTCCTTCTGTCGGAACTCCTTCGACATCTCCTCGAGCAGTTTGCGCTCCTCAGTCGTGAGGCTCTCCAGCCCTCCCTGGGAGATCTTGTCCAGCACGACATCCAGCTCGCTGGTGTCTCGCCGACCGGAGCGCGCTCCACCTGGGGGCGGCGTAGCGATCGCACGGCGCGTCGTTGCGGCGTGGCTACGGCTGATGACATCGTCGATCTCGTTCGCTTTCTCGCGGGTTCGTGGTAACGAACGCGGGATGGCACGCGGTGTCTCATCCGGCACGTCTGGCACCTGGGAAATGCGCTGCCGCAGTCGATCTATTCCCATCGAGGACGACGATCGAAGGTAGATCCACCCCGCAGCCAGCCCACCCAGGTGCGCCAGATACGCCACGCCCCCGCCCTGATCCGCAGTCGCCATCCCCCCAACGAGATTGACCGTCACCAGCAACCCCACTAGCCACTTGACCTTGAGTGGCATCACGCCGAACAGATACACCTCGTCCTGCGGCCATCGCGTCGCGTAGGCAAGCATCACCCCCAGCACGGCCGCGGACGCTCCCACCAGAAGGGACTCACGGGCCACGAGCAGATGCAACAACCACCCGCCGAGCCCGCACACAACGTAGTAGCGCACAAACTCGCCAGCGCTCCACGTACGTTCCAAACGGGGCCCGAAGAGGAACAGCGTGTACATGTTCAAGGCAAGATGCCAGAACCCTCCGTGCACGAACATGTACGTGAGCACTGTCCACCACGCGGTGGACAGATGCTCCGCATCGAACCCCAGCGCTACCTGCATGTTACCGGACCCGACAACGGTCAGTTGCAGAAAGTAGATCGCCAAATTGGTCGCGATCAACCACTGCACTGCCCGCGTTAGGCGCGGAACGTCAACGTCGTCCGAAATGAGAGAGGACATGCGACTCGATTGGGGCCTCATCTACAACTATACCAAGCGTACCGCTTCGGCAACTCCTCGTTCCCGCGTCTATCGGATCGTCGCCGGCCCGCCAAGCCGAAGCGCCACACGAACATCCGTGTGCTTCGCCATCGCATGTTCCAACAGGACGCTCCACCGGCGATCCAGGGGAGATCGCTCCTCCGCCGGTCCGGGATGAATGACGATCGCCGTCGCCGTGCTCGCATCGTGTGCGAGCTCGACGATCCGCAAGTAATCCGCGTCACTCGCTTCGTCGGTTCCTGAAATCACCACGGCATGCCCACACCCAGCGCGATTGGCGGCCCGAACCGTCTCCTGCATGCGCTCGGTCGACACGGCCGAGTAGGGCAGCTCTACGGTAATTTGCACCAAGTCGATGAAATCCTGCAGCGCGGCGATCGCCTCCGGCCTCTGACCATCCGTATCTGCCATCACACGCTGGCCCGGAAGCACTTGCTTCAACGCCGCCACAAGGAACTCGGTACTTCCCAACGCGTCACGTCCGCTGATGCAGATCGAGTGGATCGGCGTGCGACCAAGGGCCCGATTCATCTCCCGAGCAAGAGCGTCCGCCGTGTACATCTGGGCCGTTTCCGCCGCTCCAGCGAATCGCACGAACAGTTGCCGGAAGCCACACCAGATGCCCTGCTTCTGAATTCCCACTGGCACGCCCGTAAGCGCCGCCGCCAGGATGGGAGTCATTCCCATGCGTGTCGTCCGGTCAAGGTAGTGCGAGCTCCACGATCCGCTCGCAAAGATCTGGAAACGAAATCTGCGCCGCGGCTGCCGCCTGCGGAATGAGCGAAAGCTCAGTCATCCCGGGCAACGTGTTTGCCTCCAGACAGAAAAACTCACCGCTCGGCGACATGCGAAAGTCGATTCGTGCATAGCCCCGCAGCTTCAGTGCGACAAAAGCTCGCACGGCCAGAGCCTGAACTCGCGACGACTCGTCTCCGGCTAGCGCTGCCGGAAATACCTCGCGTGCCATCCCCGGTGTGTACTTGCATTCGTAGTCGTAAATCTCGTGCACCGGGATGATCTCGCCGACCGGCAGCGCGCGCTCGCCAAGAATCCCGACGGTGAGTTCGCGGCCGGGAATGAACTGTTCCACCATGACCTCGTCGTCATACTCGCGTGCATGCTCGAGCGCCGCCGGCAGTTCGTTCGCCCCCCTCACGAGAGTCAACCCAACGGTGGACCCCTGCTTGCTCGGCTTTACCACGCACGGGAACCCGAAGACCCCTTCGACTGCTCGCGCGGTCACTGGCGACATCATCCATTCAGGCGTCGGAACACCCGCCTGCCGGAAGAGTCGCTTTGATAGATCCTTGTCCATCGCGAGAGCGCTCGCCAAGTGGCCGCTCCCGGTATACGGAACGCCCGCGAGGTCGAGCAACGCCTGAACCGTTCCATCCTCCCCTCGTCCGCCATGCAACGCGAGAAAGACCGCGTCGACGTCTGGCAGCGCACTCACTTCCGTGGGTAACTGGCGATCGAGGCGCGCTAGCGTGTGTACATCTGGCGGAACGGACTTGAGCACTCCTCCCGCGAGCAGCGCTGCCTCTTCCGTGGGGCCTAGTCTCCCCACGACTGTATCGATCAGTATCACTTCATGCCCGCGCAGCCGAAGTGCCTCCGCCACCCGCACGCCCGATGCTAGCGAGACGTCCCGCTCGGCCGATGTGCCTCCCATAAGCACGGCGATCTTCATTCTTTCTCGCTCCGCTGCGCAGTGTCCTGAGGAAGAGTCGGCCCGTTTGGCACGCGGAACTTCACCGGGAACAGGACCGCATGTCCCAAGCGATGTTCGCCTTGCCTGGCAGGTCGGAAAGACAGCCGCGTCGCACCCTCCATGGCTGAGCTGTCAAACAGCGCGTACCGCGATGGTTCCTCGATACGCGTGGACTCGCGGACAACCGCGCCCGACGAGTCGATGAACAACCGCAGCGTCACGTCGTCCTGAACGCCTTGAAGGTACAAGCCAGGGGGATACCGAAACGGTAGCTCGGTGGTGATCAGCGCCGGCAGCTCCACCGGTTCGCGGCTTCGCAGCCGTCGCGACACCGACCGGTCACCGGAACACGCCATCGCGCTCATGGCCAGCAGCAACGCAAGAGATCTCGGCATCAGTCGTAGCTCAGGGCTCCCGCGCAAGACACGTCAATTCCGTCAGCAGCTTCAACGCGTCGAAGGGCGTCGTGTGTTCGGGGTCGATTTCGCGAAGTCGCGTCAGGACCGGATGCGACGCGGGATGAAAGAGCGTCAGCTGCGGGTCGAGAGCCCCCGTTGCATCACGAGTCGTCCGCACGGTGCCATCCGGGCGCGAAACGAGCTGCTCACCCTCGAGCAGTCGCAGGATGGCCCGCGCACGCTCGATCACCTGTCGAGGGAGCCCCGCCAGCCGACCGACCTCGATTCCGTAGGAACGATCTGCTCCACCGGGTTGCAGTCGATGGAGGAACAGGACTTCGTCCCCCGCTTCACGCACCGCCACATTGTAGTTCCGAAGCGAGGACAACTCGTCTGCCAGTTGTGTCAGTTCGTGGTAATGCGTGGCAAACACTGTCTTGCATCCGATGGTGTTGTGAAGGTGCTCGGTTACCGCCCATGCGATGGACACTCCGTCGTACGTCGAAGTCCCCCGCCCGATCTCGTCCAGCAGCACGAGACTCCGGTCCGTGGCGGTGTGCAGGATCGCGCTGGTTTCCGCCATCTCGACCATGAATGTCGACTGGCCACGCACGAGATTGTCGCTCGCCCCGACGCGTGTGAACAGCCTGTCCACCACGCCGATACGTGCCTTCGTCGCGGGCACGAAGCTTCCCATTTGTGACATGAGCACGATCAAGCCAACCTGGCGCAGCACCGTCGACTTCCCCGCCATGTTCGGACCGGTCAGCACAACCACCCGCGCATCGTTCACCAGGGACAGGTCGTTCGGAATGAACTTCTCGCGCGGCATCATCCGCTCGACCACGGGATGGCGCCCACCTGTGATCTCCAGCTCGAACGAGTCCAGGACATCTGGCCGCACATAGCGCTCTGTTTCTGCAACCTCGGCGAGCGAAGCGTAGACATCGAGCGCTGCTACCCGCTGTGCCGCGGACTGAAGTCGAAGAATCTCGCGTCCGGTTGCCTCGCGAAGCTCGTCGAACAGCGCACGCTCCCGCGCCTCGATGTGCTCCGTGGCGTGAAGGATCTTCTCCTCGTATTCCTTCAGCGCTGTCGTGATGTAGCGCTCGGCGCCGGTGAGCGTCTGCCGGCGCTGATAATCGTCCGGGACCAGGTGCTTGTTGGCGTTCGTGACCTCGATGAAATAGCCGAACACGCGGTTGTAACCGACCTTGAGCGAGGCAATCCCCGTTCGCCCGCGTTCCGCAGCCTGAACTTGCGCGATGGCGTCTCTGCTGCCGTCACGCAACCCTCGAAGCTCATCCAGGGCCGCGTCGGCACCCGCGGCGATTACGTCTTCGTCGCCGATCCCCGACGGCGGCCGCTCCACCAGCTGCGAGCGGATTCGCGAAGAGACGTCGTCGCAATCGTCCCATCCATCCACGATCGCGCGGAGCGCGCCCGCTGTGCCGATATCGCGCAATGCCCCACCGATAGCCGGCAGGCGCAACAGTGAGTCTCCGAGCGCACGAAGCTCGCGAGGACTACTCCGCCCACTGGCCGCCTTGCCTGCCAAGCGCTCGATATCGCGAACTCCGTCGATCGCCGCCCGGAGCGTTGCACGCACCATCGGCAGCGCAAGACAGCGCTCCACCGCATCGAGACGCTCGATGATTGCTTCACGATCGAGCAGCGGTGCCAGCAGCCATTGCCGCAGCAGCCTGGCTCCCATCGGCGTCTGCGTGCGATCGAGCACCCCCAAGAGCGTTCCAGATCGTTCCGCGGCACCCCGCCCGTTGGCAACGTCCGGTCCCGTACGGAGCGACTCCACCAGCTCTAGGTTTCGCCTCGTCATTTCGTCCAGAGGCATGCACTGTCCACTCCGTTCCACGCGCGGGCGTTCGAGCTGCGGTATGCCCGCCGGTTGCAACTCGTGAACGTAGCGCAGCAGCGCCCCCGCAGCTCCAACCACGACATCGTCGTCGATGCCTATCCCCAGCCCCTCGAGCGTGTGCACCCGGAAGAGCCGCGCGATCTCCTCACGCCCCAGTGCCGGATCGAACTCCCAGCCATCGCGCTCCGTGACCAGCGCTCCACCCGCGCGCAGTGTCGGACCGGCATCGCCAACGGCACCTCCCCGTACGATCAGCAATTCGCGCGGGGCGTATCGCGCCAGCATGGCTTCGCCGTCCGCTGCCGCACACCGTACCAGACAGAATGACCCGATGCTGACGTCGATCGCCGCAATCCCCAGCGCCTGTCCCTTCACCAGGACGGCGCACAGGAAATTGTGTCGCCCGGCATCCAGCAGATCGTCAGCGAAGACGGCGCCCGGCGTGACCGTTTCGACCACCTCCCGCCGGACGATGCCCTTCGCCTGTCGCGGATCCTCCACCTGTTCGCAGATCGCGACTCGGAATCCCTGGTCCACCAGCCGACGGATGTACTCTTGCACGGCCTTCACCGGAACGCCCGCTAGCGGGACGTCCGCCGCACCACCATTGTTCCGTGCCGTCAGGGTCAGACCGAGCACACGGGATGCGACGTGCGCGTCGTCGAAGAACATCTCATAGAAATCCCCCATCCGAAACATCAGGATCGCATCCTGGTGGCGCGCCTTGATCTCACGATACTGCTGCATGAGCGGCGTGCCCTCACGACTCATGGCTTCTCCGCCTCGACTATGCGCGTCGTTACCTTCGACGCCCGTGCCCGCGCCTGTGCCTGAGCGGCCGCTTCATGCGTGGCATAACGACCTATGCGCACCCGGTACCACGAGTCCTGGTGCGTAACCCGAACGTCAAACCCACGTCGCTTGAGCCCGCGCATCAGGACATCTGCCTCGCGCCTCGTCCTGAACGCCGCCACCTGCAGACTGTACGAGCTGCTCGCGGGTACGACTGATGACTCTGGCGCCGGACGAGAGCCGTCAGCCGACAAACGCGGGCTGCAACGGGGGGCGAAATACTCAGCCTGGTTTCTAGTCTCGATGTCCGTTTCCGGCAGCTTCGCGCGCGCTGCGGCAAGAGCCTGGCAAGCGCGCGCCGTATCACCCGTGTCGAAGGCAATCCGCGCCGTCCAGAAGGACGCACGGCCAGCGTTGTGTCCCGTCGGGTGATCGCGAAGCAGTCTGTCGAGATGCTTCAGAGCTGCCGTCCGATCGCCGCGGGCAAACTCGAGTTGAGACAGCAGAAGAAGTGCGTCTTCGGCCCGCAGCGACAACGGATATTCGATCGCAACGCGCAAGTAGTCTCGCTCAGCTCCAGCTGCATTCGCAGCTGAGAAGGCCCGCCAATAGAGCACCTCTGGATACTCTGGGGAATCGACCGGCGTTACCGTCAGCAGGGAGTCCGCGACCGCATAGGCTCCTTGCCGGTCACCACGGCTGACCAGACCGGCAATTCTTGCAACGGCCGAGTCAGCGCGCTGTGCCGGTACATCACACGGGTAGAGCGACAAGAGACACCCCAACAGAACCAGGGCGCGAACGGCTGCGCACGGTTTCACGCCGTGCCTCCCCCTGTCCCGCACAGGCGCAGGACCACGCCGCTCAACAGCTGCTCCTCAGACGAGTATCGACCCTCCTTCGCCGAGCGATCGGCCTGAAGCAGCACCTCCAGCGCGTTGTCGAGCTGGTGCCGGTCCCAACTCGGAACTGCACGAATCCATACGCGAACGGCATCTCCCCACGCGCGTCCGGGATATGCACGCGTTTCCCGGAGCAGGTTGTAGAACTGCCCGGAAAGCGCGCCAGTTGCCCTGCCACGCTCCCAGACCGCACGTCCCCACGCAATCGCCAGCATCTGCGTCGTCAAACCCATCAACACCTGAACCAAGGTCACTTTCGGTTGTTGGAGAATGAACGGTACAAGCGCCAGCGCCCGCATCGCATCGCGCGCAGCCACTGCATCGAACAAGTCCCCGGGTGTCTCGCCGTGACGCACACCGACGACAGCCGTGACTGCGTCTCGGTCAATCTGTCTTTCGCCTGAATAGCTCGCGACCTTCCCCAGTTCAGCCACCAGCTGCAAAGGTTCTCCCTCGGTAGCAGTCACCAACAGGTCGGCCGCATCTCTGGTAATGCTTACGCCTAGCGATTCGCGCGCATACTCGGAAACCCACGCCAGCGCCTCCCTCGCTTCAAGCGCATCGAATGCCATCGATGTCGCTTCGCGAACCAAGCGGTCGTGCAACGCGTCCTTGGCCACATCAACGCCGCCGGAGAGCACCAGAACGAGTCTTGGAGAAGGGGTTTCGATGTATTGCTCGAGCACCTGCCGCGCCTCTTTTCGAAGAGCAAGGACGTCGCGCACAACCACCGCGCGTCGCTCTACCATGAGGGGCGGTGTATTGAGCAGAGTCCCGAGGCTCTCACCGGTGACTTCACTGCCATCGATGTAGTCCAGATTGAAGTCACGCGTGGCAGGATCTACCGCAGCATCGACGAGTCTCCCGATCGCGCTGTCCTTCATCGGCTCGTTCACGCCGTGAAAATAGTAGACGAGGGCGAACTTCTTCTGTTCAATGGCCCGTTGAAGCTCGCGTCGATCGGCTTGAGACATGACACAGGAATATAGCGTTGACCGCCAATCGTTACTTGCGCCGGTTCGCTGTCAGTCCAACCCGCGTCGCACTCTGCCTACTGCGAACTCGATGCGAATCGCAGCGGCGCCTCCTCGGCAATCAACAGAGCTGGCCATACGACCATGCCTGCTGACATCGCCGCGACGATCGCCGGTGCCGTCGCCGTGTCCAGGACAGCCTGTGCAGACGCGACAACGGCCGGCAATCGAGGCGGCTCGGACTGAGCGTCGCCCGTGGTCAGCGAAGCGAGAACGCCGACCACCAGAACCAGACTTGCCGCTGCTGCCCCGCACCAGACCGCAACTCGTCGGCTCTGCGGCAGCAACGCGATCGGCTCACGTTCGCGACGAATGCGGGCAGCAAGCCGGCGCCCGAAATCCTCACTGGCTTCGACTGTCGCGATATTTCGTGCCAACAGTACCGCACGTCGTATCCGGACATCGTGTGTCGCGCACCGCTCGCACGACCGAACGTGTGCCCGCATGGCCTCCCTCTGCTCACCCGATAGCACGTCGTCCAGATACACCGAGTGCTGTTTCCGAAACGCCGAGCAGTGCATTGTGTTCGTGAGCTCCCCAGGGTCGACGCGCCCGCAGATTACCCAAGTCCTTGGCGTGCGTTCCACTGGACTGGTCGCCACGTACGTCTGGAAACACTTGGCGCCGCGAGCTCGGGCTCGCGGCGCCAACACCTGCGAACCGGCTCCCTCAGTCCAGATGTGGACTAATGATGTTTGCGAACGCACTTCGTGCCCGGTTGAGCCTCGATTTCACGGTGCCCAGGTTGCACGCTGTTATTTCTGCGATCTCTTCGTACGACTTCCCCTCCAATTCTCTCAGCACGAAGACCTCCCGGTGATGCCGAGGGAGCCGATCTACCGAGGCTTCAACCAGGGATCGCAGGTGACGCCTTCGGTAGAGATCGTCCGGTCGTGTCGTGTAGTCCTCGAACTGGAGAGGGCGATCATCATCCTGAAAGTTCTTTCGAAGAGTCTGGAACAGCACCAGCGGACTGCGCGAACGGTTTCGTAGCTCGTTCTTCGCAAGGTTGGACGCGATCGTATAAATCCACGTGGAAAACTTCTTCGTTCGGTCGAATCGATGGATGTGCCGGTAGACCCGGACAAATACCTCCTGAATCAGATCTTCTGCCCTCTCGCGATCGCCGATGGTTCGAAAAACGAAGTTGAGAAGTCGAGTCTGGTACCGCGTGACCAGTTCATCGAATGCTCGCTCCTCACCCTCCAGAAACGCCCCGACAACTTCTCCGTCGTCAAGCGTGCGAAGTCGTTCCCTGACTGCCGCTCCTGGCAGCATTGATGCCATCCTCACCGCGACGTCAGCCATTGTCGTTCCTCCTCGATGCCTGATCGGGCGCTGAACCGCGCCCGCGTGCTTGGGCATCAATGGCAGACGATGTGCCGTTGGGAGGACTATCGGCACCAGTAGCTTAACCGCCTGTACTGCATTGACTTGCGCTAGCCTGCCGTTACCGAATTGGGTGCTCGGTACCTGCGTGTGTCCGCTGTCTTGGACGGTCGCCCGCCTGTTCCGTTAGACGGTGCTGTCGTCGCCAAAACCCAGAGCGCTCTTGGCTCACTGCCCCAGCCGGAAGCCAGCGGCGAACAGAAGCGCCAGTGATGTCTTCCCGTCCACGATCTCGCCGTTGTTAATCTTGGCGAGCGCTTCTCTCAGCGTGAGAACTACCGGTTCAATGAACTCGTCGCGCTCGTGGTGAGCCGTACCGCGCTCGAGATCCCAGGCCATATACAAGTGAATTCGCTCGTCCGTGAAGCCTGGCGTCGTGTACATCGTGTGCATGTGCTCGAGATGGCCAGCGGTGCAGCCGGTTTCCTCCCGAAGCTCGCGGCGAGCACACGCGTCCGGCGATTCGTCGCTATCCAGGCGACCGGCAGGGATCTCGAACAGCACTTGCTCAGCAGCGTAACGAAATTGCCGGATCATCAGCACGGCTGGTTCTTCGCCGAACGGATCGGTGATGAACGGGACGACTGCGCTGGCACCCGAATGTCGAATCAGCTCCAGCTCTCCGCTCGTTCCGTCCGGAAAACGAACCGTATCGATATCGAGATTCAGGACGCGTCCTGTATAGATCCGTCGAGTATCGAGGCGCGAAGATGATCCCATCAGCAGCGCGGGTTTGCGGCTGGTAGCTTCATTCAGCCATGTACAGCAGTCGCAGCGTCGATCACCGTCATTTCTCCGTGTTCGAGCTTGACCAAGTGTTCCTCGAGCGCTGGCCCCCCTATTACAGTCACCTGCAACGCCTCCGGACGAATGTGTTCTCGCGCGGCACGTAACACATCGGCGGCTGTGACCTTTCCGATCAGATCGCGATAGACGTCGAAATAGTCGGTCGGCAGCCCGAATACGTGCTGGGCGCCTAGCGCCACTGCGAGTGCGTCCGTGGTTTCGAATCGGATCGGAAAAACACCCTGAAGGTGCTCGATTGCCAGCGTGAGCTCGCTTCTCGATACCTCCTCTGCTCTGATCCGTGTCACCTCGGTCATGACCTCACGGAGGGCCTGAAGCGTCGCATCGCTTCTGACCGCCGTCGAAATGACAAACGTGCTGCCGTCCCTGCGCCACTGGAACGTGGAGAAGGCTCCGTATGTGTAGCCGTGAGCTTCGCGAAGGTTGAGGTTGAGTCGAGAACCGAAGAGACCGCCGAGGATCGCGTTCAGAACGGTGAGCGCGAAGTAGTCTGGATGGGTTCGCGGCGGTCCGGCATGGCCGACGCGGATCTCCGACTGAACCGACTCCGTCCTTGTAACCAGATGCGTTGCGGCAGGGTTGTCTCGCGTCGTCACCGGATCTGTGCTCCCCGTCGCGGCGTTCGACGTCCATGAACCGAAAGCATGCTCCACCATCGCCAGGGCTTCGTTCGGTTCGACGCTTCCAGCGATGACGACGCAAGTCCGTTGAGGATGGACCATCCCCTTGTACCAGGACTGCACGGCGAATTCAGACAGGCCTTTCACCGTTTCCGCTTCGCCGCCAATGGGAAATCGTACCCGCGACTCCGGCCCATAGAGCTTCCGCGCGAACAGATCGTCGGCCAAACCGCGCGGATCCGTATCGCGCTGCATTATCTCCGCCAGCCGTTCGTCCCGCAGCCTGCCCAGTTCCGTTTCGGGAAATGCTGGCGAGGTGAGTACTTCGCTGGCTAGCATGAGCAGGTCACGAAGTCTCGAGGATCGCACCGTGTGACGCAGTTCGAGGGCGTCCCATCCAGCATCTGGTTCTATGGCGCTGCCTAACGCCTCGAAGGATTCCGCGAGGGCATCTCCCGTACGTTTCGTTGTCCCTTCCGCCAGCCCGCGTGCGGTCATCTGCGCAACCCCGGCCGCTCTGACATCTTCACGGATAGCTCCGGCGTCAACAGAACAGAGCACGGTGGCGACTGGCAGCCGCGACAGCTGTGCCACGATCACGCGGATGCCGTTACTCGTAACGAGGCGATCGACGCGCGGGAACCGATAATCGCGAATCGCGTCTGGAAGCGGGCGCGTGCTCATTTCGTCCTCGTCAGGTGGATCCGACAGCATCCATTGGCACATACAGCAGCGATGCCCGGTTCCGCTCGGTCATGTACGATTCGACGAACTGCGTCACGGCGAGTCCGTCGACACGCTGATAGTCCGCTATCTGTGCATTGATTCGGGTGGCATCGTCAAGATAGGTCACGTACTTGGAGATAAGGTCGGCGCGACTCGTCGCACTCTGCAACGAGGACACGTAATCCGTTGTCAGCAGCGCAATCGCACGCTCCACTTCAGCCGGCCTTACTCCATCACTGATCAGCCGGTCGACTTCCCGTGCTACGCTTTCCTCGAGCGCCTGGCCGCTGATACCGCGACTTGCCGTGACATCCAGCACGAGCAGATCGGCGCCTCTCGCCAAGTCGAATGTGAAGGCAGCAACGGACGTTGCCTTCCGCTGGTTTCGGACCAGGGATCGATGCAGCCGGCTACCCACCTTCAGTCCGAGAAGCGCGCTCGTCACGGCAGCAACGCTCGAGTCATCGGTCCCGAACGTGGGAATTCTGAACGCAAGGAAAATCCGGGGCAGTGCGACGTGATCGGGAACGACCTCGCGCTGCCAGATCCCAAAGTGCGCAGGCAGTTCCATCCCTGAGAGTGGAGGACGTGCCTTCCCGCGCGGAATCGCGCCAAAATGCTCCTCCACCAGTGCCCGGGCGTGTTCCGGTTCGACGTCACCGGCAATGGTCAGTACCGCATTGTCAGGCGTGTAGTACGTGGCAAAGAATTCGGTGACATCGCTCAGCTTCGCTGCATCGAGATCCTCCATGGAGCCGATGAGCGAATGATGGAACGGATGCGATGGCGGAAAGCACAGGGCGGGCAACCGTTCCCACCATGTTCCATACGGCTGATTGTCCATCGACCACTGCCGTTCGTTCTTCACCACAGAACGCTGCGTATCGAGCTTCTCCTGGGTCATTGCAGGGAGGAGCGCTCCCATCCGATCCGACTCCAGCCAAAGCGCGAGCGACAAGTAGTGCGACGGCACGGTCTCGTAGTAGGTCGTCCGATCCAGCCAAGTGGAACCGTTTAGTGTCCCGCCCGCACGCTGAACGATCTCGAAGTGCTCATTCGCTCCGACATTCGCCGATCCCTGAAACAGCATGTGTTCGAACAGGTGCGCAAAACCCGTCCTGCCCGGACGCTCGTTGGCAGACCCGACATGATACCACAGGTTCACGGCCACAATCGGCGTCGTATGGTCAGACGACACGGTAACCCGCAGACCGTTGTCCAGCTCGAACATCTCGAGTGGGACGTGGACATCCGATACGACTGTCACGGAACCTGCCCTATGCGAAAGGTCATGCCGAAGAGGGCGATTGGATTGAACCGATCAGTGCGTGTGGAAACAGGATCGGGATTCGGTGTGAGGTTCTGGTCGAAGAGCAAGTATCCGTCCAGTCGTCGCCAGTTCGGACCCAGGCCCTCCAGGAGCTTCCTGCCTAACGGAGCCGTGATTGCCAGCTCCACGTACAGATCACGACCGTACAAGCGTGAGGCGTGGCGTCCCCCTCCATCGTATGTGTAGTACCACAGGACGGACACGTCCAGCTGAATCCAACCGCCTAACGCGCTGTCGGGAACCAACGGAAAAACATTCCCCGCAAAGACGCTCGGCGCGTTCACATGGCTCGTCGTGAAGCCGGTGGTTCCGTATGGCGTCACGTTCGCTCCGGCGATCGGTGTCAACCACGACCTGCCGGTTCGCAGCAGAGTGGCGAAGCGCGCATTGAATCCGGTCGAGCTTGCATCGGACTGCGACGACATGAAATCGGTCGTTACGAATCCCGGTTGGAGCAGGAACACTGGGCCGCGGGAGACCGCCTGGGCCTCGATACGGAACGTCAGGCATGCCAGACTCGCAACTACGCATGTCAGGAGCCTCCCGCGTCCGTGGCTCGGTCCTTCCCATCGTCCGGCTCTCATCGTAGGCGGCACGGTCCTAGCCATCGATCAGAGTATAAAGCACTGTAATCGGTACTTTGAGGGATTCGCCCAGCATGTAGGCCAACGACTCCGTTCGACTTGCGGAAATCGGGCTGGTCCGCGTCGGAGACGTCACCGCTTCGATCCCATAGTGGCGAGCAAGAATTCGAATACGCAACGAATGAAACGGATCACTCACTAGAATCGCGCTGGACAGCCTCCGCTCGTGTAGCAGGTTCGCCACTCCAGTGAGCGAGGCATCGGTCGATCGTCCCAGTGTCTCCAACAGAATGACCGCATCCGGCACTCCCTGCCGAATCGCATACCGTCGGCTTACCGCTGCTTCGCTCGTTGTATCGCCGGCACCGGTACCGCCAGTCACGACAAACCATCGAGCATATCCCTTCTGCCATAACTCCACCGCGTGATCGAGACGCGCCCTTAGCACCGGAGACGGACGGCCCGCGTACTGTGCCGCGCCCAGCACGACGATGGCATCCGCTGACCTCTCCGCGTCCCGTCGACCGTAGAAGAACACAGCGACCAGACTCGACGCCCATACCGCGATCGGGGTGGCTACCGCCAGTCGAATCAGGTGGGACCTAAATCCGAGTCTCATGCCGATCGAATCTGCTGCCCGTCACGGGGTTTCCGCTATTTCAGCTCGGCCTCAAGCTCTCCACGAAAATGGCGTGAGCGGGTCAGATCGAGGGCAGAACCACGGTCTCGGCCGCATGGAACCTCTGGAGGAACCCCTCCCCGTCACCGCAATTGGGTCAAAATCTTGCGGACTCGCACTCACCGAGTCGTGGCGCCAGCAACCACTAAGTCCGATCAGACGCTGACGCGATCGCCTCGGGCTGGCGTGGTCACACGGAATCCATCTGCCTCGAGCATCGTTCCGAACGAATCCTGTGCCTTGGTTTCGCCATGCACGAGAAATACCGGTAGGCGAGCAGACGACTCGCCACGCACTGTTTGCGCCCACTCCAATAGCCCACGACGGTCCGCATGGGCGCTGTACCCGTTGAGAATCTCCACCTGCGCGCGGAGCGGGATCTCGTCACCGAAGACGCGGATCGTCGGACGGCGTTCGACGATGCGCCTCCCGAGCGTATGCTCGGCCTGATACCCGACAATCAGGATCGTATTGCGCGGATCGCCTGCTCCGTGGAGCAAGTGGTGAAGGATGCGACCGGATTCCGCCATTCCCGACGCCGCGATAACGACCATTGGCCCATGCATCGCGTTGAGCGCCTTGGACTCAGCTACGTCTCGCGTGAAACGTACCATCTCGAACCGGAAGAGCGTCCGCACCTGCTGGATCAGATCTTCCGTGAGATCGAACGCGTCCGGATGGAGTTCGAAGACTGCAGTAACGTCAGTTGCCAGCGGGCTATCGATGAAGATCGGGATCCGTGGAATTTCTCCCGCGCGGGCAAGGGCGTGCAGGTCGTAGACCAGTTCCTGCGTGCGCCCAACCGCGAAGGCCGGTACCAGTATGCGCCCGCCACGCGCTGCGGTTTCGCGAACGATCTCGCCAAGTCTCGCACGCGCGCTATCGACCGAGGTATGGTCTCGATCGCCATACGTCGACTCCATTATGAGCAGGTCCGCACCTACCGGAGGATGAGGATCACGTATGATCGCGAGACCCTTCCGGCCGATATCACCCGAGAAGACCACCCGATGAACCCGACTTCCTTCAGTTACGTGCAAGACAACGCTGGCGGATCCGAGAATATGCCCGGCATCATGGAACGTCGCCTCAACGCCGGGCACGACCGCAAACGTCCTCTCGTACGGCACAGCATGTATCTGCCCGATGGCCGAGACAACGTCATGCTGCCTGTACAACGGTTCGACGTACTCCTTTCCTTTGCGACTGAGGTGCTCCGCGTCCTTCTCTTGTATGTGCGCAGAGTCCATCAACATGAACGAGCAGAGGTCGCGCGTCGCTGGAGTAGCCCAGATCGTACCGCGAAATCCGGATTTCGTCAGGAATGGTAGCCTGCCCGCGTGATCGATGTGCGCATGGGAGAGGACGACTGCGTCCAGCTCGTCGACGGGCATTGGGAGTTCGCGATTCTTCAGACTCGATTCAGATCGCCGACCCTGAAACAGGCCGCAGTCCAGCGCAATCGCTTTTCCGTTTACCCGCAGGATGTGACACGACCCGGTAACCTCGCGCGCCGCGCCCGCGAATGTTAGCTCCATTGGTTCAGTGCTCGTTCTCCGTGTCGCGGCGGAAAATCACCGTCAGGCGCTGATCGTCCTGCGCCATCATCACCGGATCCCAACCGCCACGACTGCGCTCGTTGAAGAGATCGGTCAGCGCATCCTCGTCCTCGCGAGTATGGCGAGTCAGCCGGAGCACGACGGCTTGATATTCTTTCATGCGCGCGAAATTACTAGTTTGCGGTCCATGCACACCACCCCTGAGTTCCGCAACTGTGTCATTGTGCGCCATCCGTTGGTGCAGCACAAGCTCTCCATCCTTCGCGATCGGCACACCCCAACGAAGATCTTCAAGGAACTGGTCGATGAGATCGCGATGCTCATGGCGTACGAGGCAACCGCATCGCTCCCGCTCGAGGAAGTCGATGTCGCAACACCGCTCGAGGTGACCAAGGGTTGGCGCGTTGGCGGAAAGAAGCTGACCCTGGTGCCAATCCTCCGCGCAGGGCTGGGCATGGTCGAAGGCATTTTGCGACTTGTCCCGTCGGCTCGTGTTGGCCACATCGGGTTGTATCGCGATCACACCACGTTGCAGCCGGTTGACTACTACTTCAAGATTCCTGGCGACGTCGCGGAGCGCGACTTCCTTGTTCTCGATCCGATGCTAGCGACCGGAGGGAGCGCGGTGTCCGCGATCACGTCGCTGAAGCGCGCCGGGGCATCACGCATTCGTTTTCTCTGTCTCGTTGCATCGCCGGAAGGTGTCCTCCGACTGCTGAACGAACATCCTGACGTACAGATCCTCACGGCAGCGTTGGATCGGGAGCTCAACGAGTCGGGATACATTCTTCCCGGCCTTGGCGACGCTGGCGATCGCCTTTTCGGTACACGCTGACGCGCGCCGTCAGTAGAAGTGCGTGCTGTGTACTTCTCTCTTGTTGTCGCCGGTGAGCACAACTATCTTGCCGCCCGGATTGAGCAGCACTGCGCCGCCCACCTGCGCCCCGGTCGTTGATGCTTGTCAACCTGCTCCCCGACTTCCTCGCAGTTCTTAACAGCACCGACCGCATCGCCGCATACAATCAGTACTTCGAAGCGCACCGCCATCGGCTTGCGGCCTACTGGCACAACTACGTGCTCGATCCCGACGGACCGCACTTCCAGGGTGTGGTGCGAATGGCTGCACTCGCGGATCGCGAAGACATGCGCGCGATGTTGGAACGAGTGGACGTTGTTTCACTAGCGCGAGACACTGAAGCGCGTTGCGCGCAAATGCTCGACGTGGACGTAGACATCGACATCGTCCTCATGGTCGGCGTCGGCGCTGCGAATGCCGGCGAACTGGTCGTAGCAGGAAGGGGTATGGCGTTCGTCTGTCTCGAACATTTCACGGGCGTCGCGAACCCGGAGACGCAAGGACTCGGCCTCGATCCGGAACTCCTGCCCCTTTGGCTTTCCCACGAAATCGCGCACGCCGTCCGCTACACATCCCCAGCCAGTCGCAGCGAACTGCGAACCCTGATCGATGAGGCAGATGGATACTACTCGTATTGGGAAACGGGACGACGGGCTTCGCTCCGCGAACTCCTCGTCAATGAAGGGATCGCGGTCCAGACGTCGCGTCTGGTGAGTCCCGGACACGCTCCTTGGGAATATTTCGGCTACGGTCGGCGACAGTATGCGCGCGTCAGAGAGCTCGAGCCTGTGATTGCCCGTACGCTCCAACTCGAGCTCGACCGCTCTGCACTGGGCCTGCGTCTCCGCTACTTGTCGGGCGGTGTCGGCGATGAGGCACGCACGCTCGATCGCTACGTAATTCCTGAACGATCCGGATACTACCTGGGCGCACAGATGGTCGCGGGCGCGCTCGAATCGCGCGGATTGCCTTGGGTCGTGCGAGCCAGTGCGAGCGAACTGCTCGCGGAAGGCGATTCGGCAGCTAGCGCTTCCGCTTAGTGCGGCCGCCTCCTCACTTCCCGATACAGAACCGCTCGAAAACCGCGCCGAGGATCGCCTCTGTGTCGATCTTCCCGATCAGTTCGTTTAGCGCATGCACTGCGCTTCGCACATGGACCGCGGCGATGACCGGCGGTAGGTCGCCTTTCGCCCACTCGTCTTGAAATGCATGCATCTCTGCCAGTGCTTCGTCGAGGGCCATGCGCTGTCGCGTCCGCGTAATGACCGGATACATCGGTTCAGTGTGCACAAAGCGACTCTGAACAGCTCTACGAATTTCACCGGTTAGCTCGCTCAGACCGGTCCGGTTCCTCGCACTGACGGCGATCGCACCAGGCACCGGATCACTGTCCCAAGACAGGTCCGATTTCGTGTGTACCGTGAGCACGATGCCAGTCGCCCCGGTCGATCGAATGTGCTCCAGCGCATCCTCGATATCACTTCGGTTCTCTCCACAGGCGAGGATGACAGAGGCGCTGAAAAGGTGCCGATGACTCACCTCAATCCCCAATCGCTCCACCGCGTCCGAGGTGTCTCGCAACCCGG
Organism: Gemmatimonadaceae bacterium; assembly: GCA_019186945.1. Lineage (GTDB taxonomy): Bacteria > Gemmatimonadota > Gemmatimonadetes > Gemmatimonadales > Gemmatimonadaceae > JABAQJ01. The sequence continues at coordinate 151,979 of JABAQJ010000001.1, read as the reverse complement.
CCGTGTCGATCAGCCGAAGCGGGATCGTCGGGTCATCCAGCACGACCTCTATTGCATCCCTCGTCGTTCCGGGCTGGTCGGTGACGATGGCGCGCTCCTCACCAGCAAGCGCGTTGAGTAGCGACGACTTCCCTGCGTTCGGAACACCAGCGATGACGACGGACGCACCCTTTTTCGCAATCTGTCCGATCTCCACTGTCCCGAGCAGCTTCTCGATGACACGCACGACCTCCGCGGCCGATTCCCCGACGGCTTGTCGTGACAACGGTCCATCGTCTTCACCTGGGAAATCGATCTCGTACGCCAGCAGGGCCTCCACCCCGAGCATCTGCCGCTGCAGCTCATCCAGAAGGCGGGAGAGTCCGCCATCTACTTGGCTGAGGGCAATCCGTCGATGCGCTTCGGTCTCCGCGTCGACCAGCTCGGCGATTCCTTCAGCCTGCACCAGGTCAAGCTTTCCGGCCAGGAACGCCCGCTGCGTGAACTCTCCCGGTCGAGCTTGTCGAGCACCCTGTTGCAGAAGCACGCGCATCGCCGCGGCCGGTACTGCCGAGCCGCCGTGGGTGCTGAGTTCTACCAAGGGCTCCCCGGTGTAGCTGTGCGGAGGATCGAAACGGGTCGCAAGCACTCGATCGATCGTCTCTCCGCTGTCTGGATCCAGCAGCGTCGTCAGCACGACACTTCGTCCCGTCTGGGGCGTGCGGCGAAGCACGCGTCGCGCGATCTCGAATGCCTCTGGTCCACTCAGCCGCAGGATCGCGATTGCTCCTCGGCCGTGCGCGGTCGACACGGCGGCAATCGTGTCGTTGTCCAGGAGCATTGACGACTGCCCGGGAAAGTCCTTATTCCAGCGCGCTACGACTTGGCGCTCGTTTTCGCTCGCTCGTTCGCGATCAGCCACTGCTGTGGCAGAGCTGCGAGATTCTGAATTGTGTAATACATGTTGAGCCCCGACGGGAAGTTGGCGAACAGAACCGTCATCATCACCGGGAAGATGTAGGTCATCGCCTTCGTCTGCGGGTTCGGGGGCGTGTTTCGCATGCTGATCCAGGACAGTGCGAACATCGAGACGCCCATCGTCAGAGGTACGATGTAGAAGGGATCCTTCTGTGAGATGTCAGGAAACCAGAGGAATGGAACGCCGCGAAACTCGATCGTGTTCTGAAAGACGAAAAACAAGGCGAACAGAATCGGCAGGGGCAGAAAGAGCGGGAGACAGCCGGCGAATGTGCTGAAGGGGCTCATGTCGTGCTCCTTGTACACACGCATCATCTCGGCTTGCATCTTTGGCGGGTCGCTCTTGTATCGCTTCTGGATCTCGTTCAGCTCCGGCTGGATGCGCTGCATCTTCATGCTCGCTCGCATCCCTTTTTGGTTCAGCGGCCACAGGATCAGGCGCACCGCGATTCCGAAGATCACAAGCACCCACCCATAGCTGATTCGAAGGTTCTCACGCATCCACAGGAGGATCTTCATCACGATCGTCGCGAATGGCTGGACGACAGGTTGAAGGAAGCCGCCATACGGGTTCGAGTTCTCGAAGTCGCGACCGAGCGATGATAGCCGCCGCCACTGTTGAGGTCCGGCATATACATCGAACGCAAAAGCGCCGTCGCTTAGTCGATGGACGATCGTTCCCTTCGCGTGCGTTTCTGTACGGGATGACTGTATGCCGCCTTCGGCAGAAAACTCGGCGAATGCCGGATCCTTCCCATCTGATAGAAGGCCTACGAGAAAGTACTTGTCCTTTGTGACAACCCATGTAAGCGGTCCTGGAACAAGCTCCACTTCACCCGGGTCGAGTTTCCCGAAAGGAAGGCTTCGCGCATCGCCGGCCTTTGTGTAATACGCGAAGGCCAGGTGCCGCTGGTCATCAACAGTATCAGCCTCGAAGGATCGGAGCGTCTCCGGCAGATCAATGAGGAGAAACCGCGGGTCTCCCGTCGTCTGGCTCCTGCCGATCGTCCCGGAAACGTGCGCGATGAAACTGTCCGGCTTGACGACATAGCGTATCGTAACAGGGGAGTCCCCGACCACCCCGTCATAGCGAGTAATCCCGTCACCCTCCCGGGTCGTCTGAAAAATCACGCCAGCGAGTGGGATCGTATCGCGCGTGGATACGATCCGATACGACAGCAGTGGTGTTGCCCCCGCCGTGAGCGTAACGAGCGGGGCTCTTGCCGCCGACAAATCCCGGAAAGTCCGGAGCGACACCTGCTGCAGCGACGCACCAGAGCTGTTGGTAGCGAATGAAGACACACTACTCTCGATCACCGTCTGCTCGGCTGCGTCCTGCTCGACCGCAGCAGCCACGCCCGGATTACTGACCGCGGAGACCGAGGTATCACGTTCGACTTTCGCCTGTGGCGGAATTCGTTGCGCCAGCAGGGAATCCTGAACCGGCTGTGCTACCCCAACCTGCTCCGACCCGGTCTGTCCCACTACGGGTGCAACTCGGCTTCCCGGAAAGAGCTTTGGCGTAAGGATGATGACCAGGGCGACTAGCGCCAAAGCCAGGATGGTCCGCTTCTCCATTGATCACTTTAGGGAACAGGGTCGTAGCCACCTGGCCGGAACGGGTGGCACCGTCCAATACGACGAATCGCCAATATGACGCCACGGACAACACCATGTCTTTCCACTGCCTCGATTGCGTATGCTGAACACGACGGAAAGTACCTGCACGCTGAGGGCAACAGCGGCGAGACATAGAGCTGGTAACCGCGAATTACGGCCACAACGATCCATCGCATCAGGCTATGCCGCGCCGGAAATGATGTCCTTGGCGCTTAGCACTTCGTCACGCAGTTCATCAAAACTCCGGCGGAACGCTTCTTTCGTGGCGAGCAGAATCACGTCAGAGCTCTTGGCGACGTCCAACAGGTTCAACCGAGCGAGTTCCCGAAGGCGTCGCTTGAGACGATTCCTGGCTACCGCCGACTGTTTGAGCTTCGGGACGATAATGCCCACCCGCACATGCGGCTGAGGGGAAGCAGCAAGCCGCACTACGAGTGACCGCGTGCGGCGCTGCTTCCCCTCTCGGAAGACGCGTTCGATATCGCTCCGCTTTGTCAGGCGATACGCTCGCGGGAACTCGCGACCTTTACGCTGCGGCGTACTTTGACGGCAGTTGGACAGTCAGTCGCTTTCGCCCCTTTTTCCGACGCCGACTCAGGACTTCCCGCCCCCATCGCGTGGCCATACGCGTGCGAAATCCGTGTGTCCGGATCCGCCGCTTGTTGCGCGGACGGTAAGTTGGCTTGCCCATACTGTGCTCCGAAGCGCTAGTGATGCAGGTAGAATCGAGCCGGTGAACATAGGGTCTTAGTATAATGATGTCAATGCGTTAGGCGTCCTCGTTCTGCCTACGGATTGACTTTTCCACAGGGTGCCCATAGGTTCGCGGCCCACCAGTTTTCCACATCCGTTGCATGAGCCTAGCAGCCGGAGACGCCTGGGAGCGCATCTTGTCTTGCGCCAAACGGGACATTGCGGAACAGACGTTTCGAATGTGGCTGGAACCGCTTGTCCCAATTGCGTTTACTGGAACGGAACTATTGCTGGCAGCCCCCGACCAGTTCAGCGTCGAATGGCTAACCTCGAAGTACGCCACGATGCTGACCGCGCTCGCTCCAATGGCTCTTGGCTTCCCGTGTGCCGTTGGCTTCTCGGTGGACGAGCGGACCCGTGACCGCATCCAGATGGACCTGTTCGCTCGCCCGTCTGCGGCGGCGAAACCGATGCCCGCCCGCCAAGCCACTGCCATACCACGTCCAATCCTGTCGACGCGTTACACGTTCGATCAGTTCGTAATCGGGAAGTCCAACGAACTTGCCGCCGCCGCTGCACTTGCCATCGCTGACGCTCCGGGACGAGTCTACAATCCCTTCTTCATTCATGGGCCAACAGGCTTGGGCAAGACGCACCTCATGCAGGCCATTGCACATGAAATCCTCGTCCGGAAACCCGAGTTCCGAATCATCTACCTTGGCGCTGAGCAGTTCACCAATGAGTACGTTACGGCAATCCAGAGCCGCGCGATGCCCGCGTTCCGCACACGCTTCCGCGAAGCAGATCTTCTTCTAATTGACGACGTTCACTTTCTGAAGAACAAGGAAGGCACACAAGAGGAGTTCTTCCATACCTTCAACGCGCTCTACGAAGCAGGTCGGCAAATCGTGGTCACTTCCGACCGTTCGCCCTCTGAGGTCACAGGTATCGAGAGCCGTCTGATTACTCGTTTTCAATGGGGACTTGTCGCAGACATCACCGTTCCAGATCTCGAACACCGCATAGCAATCCTCCGAAAGAAGGCTCAAGTCGATCAACTGGAACGAACCATCCCCGATAACGTGATCCGCCTTCTGGCAGAACATGTCCAGGGAAGTGTGCGTGAGCTCGAGGGCGCAATCGTGAGGCTCCTGGCTTTCGCCTCGCTCAAACACCGGGAGATCACTCTTTCCACTGCAGCCGATGCTTTCAACGACCGCTTTCAGGATCCCAGCACCCTCTCCAACGGTCGACCGCCTATCACTCCCGAAACCATCCAGGCGGCGGTTGCGGCAGTCTGGAATGTCTCTGTCGCCGATCTTAGGTCCAAGTCACGCTTGAAGACACTCACCATTCCTCGACAGGCAGCCATGCACCTTTGTCGAGAGCTGCTCCACCTGCAACTCGTGGAAATCGGAAGCGCCTTCTCGGATCGCGACCACTCCACAGTCATCCACAGCTTGGGTCGGGCGAAGGAACAACTCGCATCCGAACCATCGTTTCAGGCCAATTACCAGCATGCATGGCTGAGTCTTACGGGCATACCGTACGTAGCTACCCCAGAACAGGAGAGGGAGGGTTCAGCCTAGGATCTCCACATTTCCACACGCTCTACTACTGTTGCATTTTCAAACCAAATCGTTTCAATAGGGTTCGGTCTGTAAATAAAAGATGGCGACCATCGGGTCGACGAGACCCTCGCTTCCTAAACACCCCTAACCAGAATCATGCGCCTATCCATTGCGAGGGAGAAGCTTCAGGAAGGCCTTTCAGCCGTTGCCTCGGCGGTACCAGGGAAGACCACTCTACCAGTTCTGGGTAATCTCCTGCTGGAAACAACGGAGCGCGGACTGAAGCTGTCGGCAACCGATCTTGATGTTGCTGTGAGCACGGAAGTGGCCGCGGATGTCGAAACGGCAGGTGCTCTTACACTGCCGGCCAGAAAGATCACAGAAATTGCCCGTGAACTCCCCGCTCCGTCGGTCAAGATCAGCTCGAGCGACCAGCGGGCAGTCATCGAGTGTGGTCGGTCCAAGTTCAAACTGCTGGGAATGGCCAAGGACGAGTTCCCGGCCTTTCCAGCGGTGGCGTATGACCGCAACCTTCGTGTGAAATCCGGCGATCTTCAGCGACTCATCTCGCACACGGTCTTCGCGGTGTCTACCGAAGAGAGTAGACCGATCCTGAACGGTGTGCTCTGGGAGATTCATCCTTCGCAGCTCTTGATGGTCGCCACGAATGGGCACCGTCTTGCGCGAATGCAAGTGGGGGGACAGTACGGTAGCGATGACGTTTCGGTAATCATTCCGCCAAGGGCCCTCGAGCAAGTCCGCCGACTTTTTCCAGCCGACGAGGAACTGGAAATCGGAATGAGCGAGAACCACATCTCCTTCCGGTCACCGCTTACCACGGTCATCTCGCGCGTCATCGAGGGTCCCTACCCGAACTACGAGCAAGTAATTCCGCTCGATAACGACAAGACCGCGGTTATCGACCGGGCTGCCTTGACGAGCGCTCTGCGGCGCATGGCGATCGTGGCTTCGGACCAGACGCATCGAGTTCGTCTTTCGTTCAATGCCGCCCTCGTGAAGTTCAGCGTGCAAACGCCCGATGTGGGCGAAGCCCAAGATGAACTTCCAGTCCACTTTTCCGGGGATCCTCTGGAGATCGGATTCAACGGCAACTACCTCCTGGAGATCCTCCGCTACATGCCAACGGACGATGTTCGACTCACTCTCAAGGGACCTGAGCGGGCTGCAACGATCTCGCCGGAAGGCTGGGATGGTGGTGCGGACTACCTGTGTCTGCTGATGCCGCTCCGACTTGTCGACTAGGTATGTTCAAAGCACTGAACAAGCACGAGGGAGCAAACCGGATGGGCCTTGCTCCCTCGTGCTCTCCCACAGTCGATGGCGAACCGATAAGCCGGGTTCTGTGTGCAGCCTCGCTAGAAGCTGCCGATGATCATTCCTCTGGAATTGCAGTCGCCTGCAATTTCTAGCAGCCTACCCGCGGCGTGTTGGTCGGATAAGGGCCGTATCCATCGCCGCCTATTTGGCCTTGCTCCGGCTGGGGTTTGCCGTGCCATCCCCGTTACCGGGAATGCGGTGAGCTCTTACCTCGCCATTGCACCCTTACCAGCATTACTCCGCTGGCGGTTTACTTTCTGTTGCACTTTCCGTCACAGGCAACCAGCCTGCGCCCAGGTGTTACCTGGCAGCCTGCCCCGTGGAGCCCGGACTTTCCTCAGATCAAGCGTTCGCGCGATCTGCGATCACCCGGTCCGCACATCGATGGACAGAATTTAGCTCCTTCGTACCACGTACGGGAGCCGACAAGCGTCGGCGGAAACCGGCGGCGAATGACGCCATGGTGACAGCGCCCGGTACACTCGGCGTTGTCTTCGAACCCCGGGGGAGACAATGACGTGCCAGGCTTCAGTTGTCGCACAGACAACGCACCGCGAAGCAGTACCTATTGCCACTGTCCTTTCGCCAGACGAACGAATCCGGATCGATGCAGCTGGCATCGGGCTGTATCACTCCTGCCATCGCGAATCGATCGAGCAGATCACGAAGGATCTTCGTACCAATCGCATTCACGCTGTACTGCTGTCGGTGAACGTTTGTGCTCACGAAAATCCGAATCGAATCGCTCGAATCGTGCGGGAGTATCCGCGCATCCCGACGGTCGCCGTCGTCTCTCAGTACCTTCCGCAGACAGCGCAGGCAGTGCTGCTCCTTGGGCGATGCGGCGTGCGGACCCTGGTAGATGTCCGCGATCCTCGGGGCTGGCAGGAACTGCGCAGGCTGCTCATTCGCGATCATGCGACGAACCTGCAACGCCTCGGGGTGGCACTCCTCGATTCCGAGGTTCCGGATGCCAGAGGCGGACTGCGACAGTTCTTTCAAGCGGTCTTCGAACTCGCGCCCCGGGTATCGACTGTCCGAGGACTTTCGGAGCGACTGAGCGTGGTACCGAGTACGCTCATGAGTCGCTTCTTCCGAAATAATCTCCCGGCACCGAAACAGTACCTCACGTTAGCGCGACTCGCGTGTGCCGCTCAACTCCTCGAGAACCCCGGGCTTTCGTTGGCGACCGCGGCAAATCAAATGGACTATTCATCGCCACAGAGCTTCAGCCGACATGTGCTGATGCTGATGCGTATGACACCCACGGTCTTTCGCGAGAATTACGACGGGGAGGGGATGTTGGATCACTTTCGCCGTGAACTCATAGCGCCGTACGTTGACACGCTCCGGCACTTCGATCCGCTGATCCCTTGACGCTATGCGCCCAGGTTGGCGAGTTCCGAGACGCGGGTCAGGCAAACGGGCCGGACGCCTGTCCTCTCGATCAGCTCGCGACCGCCTTCTTCCCGGTCAACAACTGCCAGCACTCCGAGCACACGCGCGCCAGCCGCGCGTACGGCATCTATCGCTCGTAGAGCAGAAGCACCGGTCGTTACCACGTCCTCTATGATGACGCAACTGTCGGATGATCTGAAGGGTCCTTCGATCAGCCTGCCTTGCCCGTGCCCCTTGGCTTCCTTTCGTACGGTGAATGCTCGCACGGGATGTGCCGAATCCGCTGAGTAATACGATATCGCGCAGGAGATTGGATCCGCCCCCAATGTCAGTCCACCCACGGAGTCAGGGGTCCAGCCTTGAGCCAGAATCGTCCTCAGGCCCAATTCTCCAACTGCGCGAAGTCCATCCGGACTCATGGTCGTCAGACGCGCATCGACATAGTAGGGTGAATGCGCCCCGGACGAGAGCACGAAATCGCCGCGTTTGAACGAATCGTGGGCCAGGAGACGCAGTAGCGTGGCGCGAGCAGTCACGGGCGAAACGAAATTAGGGGCAGTCGGGCGATCAGGTGTGCCTTCCACGGGCGCGGCGGGGCCAGTCCTCGTACTACTACTTTCGGAAGAGGCTCCTGACCCGCGAGATGACGCTGCCCTGTGGGAGCGCTTCGGGTTCAGCGGGAGCAGAGAGCGCTTGAGCAAACGCAGAACAAAACTCCATCACGGATCCATATCGTTCAGCCGGATCGCGAGCGAGAGCTTTCATGAGAACCCGCTCGGTCGTGGCGCCAAAGTCCAGCCCGGGCCGAGCCTTGTTGAGTGGGATGGGAGGCTGCGAGAGGAGCTGCGTAAACATCTCCCGGGGAGACTTCGCCAAGTATGGAAGAGTACCCGTTATGAGGAAATATCCGATCGTGGCCAGGCTGTACTGGTCAGCCGCCGGCGTCACCAATGCTCCAGACAAAGCCTCGGGGGCCACGTACATCAGGGTTCCGACGAAATATCCAGCACGGGTAAGCCGCTCGTCGGGTGCGGTGTCGGTCGCAGCAGCTATTCCGAAGTCGAGAAGTTTGATGACGCCCGTAGCGGGATCGTACATCGCATTGTCCGGCTTCAAGTCGCGATGAATAATGCCGGCCTCATGCGCGGCCTGCACCGCATTGCCGACTTGCTGAAGGATGTTAGCCACTTCTTGCCGCGGAAGTGGCGCTTTGGCCTTGGCGTACGTCTCAAGCAACTCCCCGGCCGCCCACTCGATCACAAGGTAGCTGAGTCCCTCGGCCTGACCGGTCTCGATAGTTCGAATGACATTCGGATGAAGAACGCGCTTGCCGAAGTCTGCCTCTCGGTTGAATCGGGCCAGTGCGGTCCGATCATGGCGAAGCTTCTCGCGCAGAACCTTGAAGGCTACAGTTCCATGCTGGGGGTGGGTGGCTCGGTAAACGACAGACGTGCCACCCTCGCCAACGAGTGCCTCGAGCGTGAAGCCCGCTATGGTCCGGCCGGAGAGGTTTTCCTTATTCACGGGCGCGAACCTAACCTTCCCATGCAGACACGGCAAGAAAAACAGTCCAACAGCTCACCGAACAGTACTCATCGAGCAAGAAGACAAATGTCGAGTAACAGACGTCCCAGTGGACGATTGTGGCTGAGTGCGCTGACTTGGCTGCTGCTGCCGGTGTCGGGATGCGCATCGGGCAATAGAGGCCGTCAGGAGCCGGTAAGCGCGCCTGTGGCGAGTTCGGGCACCGTGTTCGGTGTGGCAAGGCGAGGGACCACGGTGCCTGACGCAGTCGCACTGTATCGGCGAATGGGACTTCTCGCCGAATCCGGTGAGACGCCATTCGTTGGCAGTCTCTCGTTCTTTGCGGGACGTACTGCCGACTCCACAACGGTCATTCTCAGTATTGGCTTGGCAAATCGTGTGCTGACGTTCAGCCGCGAGGGAGATCGTTACAAGGCAGGTTACACCGTATCTCTTGACATCCGGCGTGGTACAGAGCCGGCTGGCGAGTTTCGGAGCAGCGAATCCGTTCGAGTGCTCGCGTTCCGTGAGACGACGAGAAGCGACGAGAGCGTCATTTTCCGACACGTTCTGTCTTTGGCCCCAGGAACCTACGAGATGCGGCTGACGGTACGAGATGAGTCCGCGCCACGAGGCAGCGCGGTCGAAGCTACTGTTGGGATTCCGCGCTTCGGAGATAAGTCGCTTTCGTCACCGGTAGCGTTTTACGAAGCAAGGATCCGCCAGTCGAGAGACTCGCTTCCGGCGGTCGTCGCCACTCCACGCACAACACTCACCTTCGGCAGAGATTCGATCCTTCCCTTTTATGTGGAGGGCTATGGTCCAGGTCAGGATCTGCCTGTGAAGGTACTGGTTCAAGGGGAAGGGGCAGACGTCGTCCTGTGGAGTACGGATCTGTCACTGCCGCGGCAGGGTGCCCTGTTTGCAGGAACGTTCTCGGTCCCGATTTCGAAACTCGGCGTTGGTGTCATGACGGTTGGCGTAGTTCGCGCGGACGGACGCGATACGCTCCGTGCACCGATCTTCGTGGGTTTCGGCGAGGAGTTGCCAGTGGCGACCTTTTCCGAAATGATCGACTATCTCCGCTACTTCGCCGTCCCTTCCCGACTGAATGCTCTGCGCGAAGCTGCTCCGGAGGCGCGAGCAGCGCTCTGGGCTGCCTTTCTTAGAGACACGGACCCGAATCCAGCTACGCCGCAGAACGAAGGCCTTCGGGACTATTTCGCTCGCATTGCTCAGGCCAACTCCCGCTTCCGTGAAGAAGGTGCCGTCGGCTGGATGACGGACCGGGGTAGAGTGTTCGTAGCACTTGGTGCCCCGGATCAAGTGTTCGAACCGAACATCGCGGACGTGAACCAGCGCGGGCGAAGCCAAGTGTGGGAATACCGGTCTGAGCGCCTTCAAGTGGTGTTCATTGACCAATCCGGTTTCGGCCGCTGGAAGATGACGCTTGGAAGCGAGACAGAGTTCGAGAGTGCAGCGCGCCGCAACCTGGCAGGCTAGGACATCGTTCGTGAGAAAAGTCACGAACGGGCGGCGCCGTGAAAATACCGTGTCCGACGGAGACAACTGGTCGTGCACTGACAGGTATCCTGTTGCAGAATATGGCGTTCTCTTGACACTCTGTTTCGAGTTCCCTATATAGTGGGCCGCGAACCATCCCGGTTTGTCCCGCACCACGTTTGTGCAGGTGTGCTTCACTCGGCAGGGAGGCGATTTTCATGGCCAGAGGGAAGGTCAAGTGGTTCAACGACGCCAAGGGCTACGGGTTCATTGAGCAGGAAGGGGGCGAAGACGTCTTCGTGCATTTCTCGGCGATTACCATGGATGGCTTCAAGACCTTGGCAGAAGGCCAACTCGTGGAGTTCGACATCCAGAATGGGGCGAAAGGCCTGCACGCGGCAAACGTCACTCGCGTCTAAGCAGATCAGCTGTGTTCCGAATAGAATCCGCCTGCCAATTGGCAGGCGGATTCATTTTTCTCCGTCGACTCCCACGTGACTAGCGCTTCAGCACCACCACGCCCGGCGATCTACCTCATCGATGGGTATGCGCTGATTTATCGCGCGTTCTTTGCGATGCTGTCGCGTCCTCTCACGACGGCTCGGGGAGAGAATACTTCGGCGGCATGGGGCGTCGTCAATTTTCTGATGAGGTTGACGGCTTCGCACCGTCCAGACTACGTCGCCTGGATCCACGATTCCGGTCGTTCGTTTCGGCATGATATCCTGCCGGCTTACAAGGCGACGCGCGAGAAGCTCTCCGAGGAACTGCAGGCGGACTTCGATGCCGGGCTCAGACGAATCGAGGAACTCCTCGCAGCGTATCACATAGCCACAGTAACAGTCGACGGGTTTGAAGCTGACGACGTAATCGGTACCCTGGCACAGCAGGCACGCCGCCGCGGCCTGAACGTGGTCATCGTGTCGGGCGACAAGGACTTCCACCAATGCATCGAACCTGGCGTGTGGCTCCTGAATCCAGGCCGTGGAGGTCCCGCGGGTGTCGATGAGCAGTTCGTTTCCGTTGAAAACGCCATGCAACGCCTTGGCGTTCCACCAGAGCGCACAACGGACTACCTCGCACTCGTCGGCGATTCATCAGACAATGTCCCAGGTGTGCCGGGTGTTGGCGACAAGACAGCCCGGGAGCTGATCGAAGAATACGGCGATCTCACTTCGATCCTCGCCAGCACGAACGAGATTCCGAAGAAGCGCCCTCGCGAGGCGCTCCAGAAGTTTTCGGAGCAGGCCCTGTTGTCGAAAGTCCTCGTGACCATCCAGACCAATGTGCCGATCGAGCTGGAACTGGAGCGATGCCGAGTCCGGGCTCCGGATATTTCGCGACTGCGACAGCTTTTCGTCGAGCTGGAGTTTTCCACGCTCCTCAAGACGCTCGACGACGTGCAGACGGTACCGTCAGCTGAAACCCACGCCCACTATTCCATCGTAGACAGCGTTGGATCGCTTTCGTCACTTGTTGCGCGGCTCCGGCAGCAGACGACGTTCGCCCTGACCACCGTCTCCGCACCGGGACCAGACAGTCCGGACGAAGCGGCCCCGATACGTTCCCGACTCGCAGGCCTTGCCCTCGCCATCGTTCCAGGAGAAGTGTTCTACCTTCCGTTCGCCCATCGGCTTCAACACACTCGGCAAGGTGACTTGCTCGGGGAAAGTACCGGGGATGCTCACGCCAAGGAGAACGAACCCAAGAATCTTCCAGGACTGCGAGACCCCGCTATGAGGGATCTTGTTGCGGTGCTCGAGGAGCCGCGCATAGCGAAGGTCGCACACGATGCGAAGCGTGACGCGGCGATCCTTCGGGGTGCAGGGGTCGCCCTCAATGGACTTCAGTTCGACACGATGTTGGCGAGCTATGTCTTGGATCCCGGCCGACGGTCACACGATCTGACGCTTCTGGCGCTCGAGTTCCTCGATCGGAATTTGATGACGGAGGAAGCGCTGTGTGGGCGAGGAAAGGATCGGGTCGCCCTGGACCTCCTGCGGCCGATAACGGTGATGCCGTACGCCTGCGGGAGGGCCGACGCCTTGCTGCGTCTTCGGGAAACTCTGACCATGCAGCTTGCCGAGCACGGTTTGATGGAGTTGTTCGAGAACGTGGAGCTTCCGCTGATCAACGTCCTCATGCGTATGGAGATCACCGGAATCGCGATCGACCTGAACTGGTTCCGTTCGTTGAAGCAACGATTTCAACGCGAACGTGCGCGAGTGGAAGGCGAAATCTTTGATGTGGCTGGCGAGCGCTTCAACATCAACTCAAACCAGCAGCTTCGCACGATTCTCTTCGAGAAGCTGCATCTTCCGGTCAAGAAGAGGACTGCCACCGGCGCGTCGACCGATGCGACCGTTCTTCAGGAACTCGCCGACGAGGGGCACACGCTTCCCGTGTTGTTGATGGAGTACCGGGAGCTGGCCAAGCTGGAGTCGACGTATCTGGATGCGCTGCCAAGGCTCGTCGATCGGACTGACGGGCGCCTGCACACCACGTTTAACCAGACGGTAGCGGCGACCGGTCGTTTGTCGTCGAGTGATCCAAACCTGCAGAATATCCCGATTCGGCGGGAACTGGGGCGTGACATTCGACGGGGCTTCGTCGCGCGCAGTGGGTGGATGCTTCTCGCCGCGGACTACTCCCAAATCGAACTGCGGGTGCTTGCGCACTTGTCGCATGACGCCGCGTTCGTCGATGCCTTCTCTCGCGGTGGAGATATTCATCGAGAAACGGCTGCGATCATCTTCGCCGTGAGCCCTGCGGACGTCACGTCAGAAATGCGTGCCCGAGCCAAGACAATCAACTTTGCGACGATTTACGGACAGGGTCCAGTCGCACTTGCCCGCCAGCTCAAAATCCCGGTGGCTGAAGCTCGCGCATTTATCGCGACGTACTTTGACCGCTTTCGAGGTGTGCGCGAGTACCTGGATTCCCGCGTGGCTTTTGCCAGGGAGCACGGTTACGTGGAGACAATCTTTCACCGCCGCAGGTACATCCCGGAGCTGAAGGACCGCAACTTCAATATTCGCTCGTTCGGCGAACGTGTGGCAACGAATGCCCCAATCCAGGGTTCCGCGGCGGATCTGATCAAGATTGCGATGATCAGGATAGATCAGCGCATCGAAAAAGAGCGCCTGGAATCCCGTATGCTCCTGCAGGTCCACGACGAGCTGGTGCTGGAGATGGCGCCGGATGAGGCACAGCGCGTCCAGGGGCTCGTAAAGCACGAAATGGAACATGCCGCTGAGCTTTCGGTGCCGCTGGTGGTCGATCTCGGCGTCGGCGCAAACTGGCTCGAAACGAAGGACGGGCGGTAGCAGTCGGGTCCGGTTGTCATTGCAGAGTGCGCCACCCCGCGCGATTCGAGGGATCCCGATCACCGTCGTTAGACAGACTCAATCGGCGTAATATATTGTCACACAACCACTTGTGCGCCGTGTTCTGACGGGCCTTGGCATTGCAATGGAGGCCGCTGAAGGAATTCGGCCTGCATCCACTCTGCGCACGATTGAACAGCGGAAGAGTCCTCATGAAGAAGCGGCATGGTGGTTTTACGTTGATCGAACTGCTAGTCGTGGTCGTAATCATCGGTATTCTGGCCGCAATCGCGATCCCGAAGTTTCAGAACACGAAGGGGAAGGCGAATGCCGCCACCCTTCGGTCCGATCTGAGGAACCTCGCGACGGCGGAGGAATCTTACTTCTACGACTACGGAACCTACACATCGAATCTGACCGCCATGAACGTGACGCTCACGAGTGGCGTTACGGTGACCTTTGGTGCAGCAACGGCTGCCGGCTGGTCGGCTGTCGTGACACATCCGCTGGCCTATCCGATACAGTGTGCGATGTTCATGGGAGGCGTCTCGCCGCTTGCCCCCGCAACCACTGAGGGCCTTCTCGTCTGCCAGTAGGCACCATTACTTAGCCGGATGGGCAGTGAACAGGGTTTGTGGTACAGAGAGTTCGCGCGACGCCGCGACGGGCTGGTCTTTGCGCTGGAGGGTGGTCTCTGGCTCCACCGCCACGTCTGGAAGGGCGAACCAATGGCCCACCTCATTTCCGCCGACCGTGTGCTCCTTATTCGATACGGTCTGGAAGTGGGCCTTGCCATTGAGCTGCTTCAGTACAAGCCCCTGAAAGACCCGCGCACGAATGAGCGGCGGGAAGCGTGGCACTGGGATCTTGTTGGCAGGTTCCTTCCCCCGATCAGCCACTGAAGAGAAGACCACTCGGAAGTCATGATGCGCCGATCGATGTAGGTGTTGGGAGCGCTTTCAGTCCGGTTTCGGCGAGTCGAGCGTCCTGCTGCCCTTTGGCGACATCCACCTTCGAGAGCAACCAGGCGCCGATTGCGAAAAACAGGATCACCGAGAGTATCGCGTGCCGACTGGTCCCGAACACTGCAATCGTGGCAGCGAAGAGTAGTGGACCAAAAATGCTCGCGAACTTCTCGAAGACGCTATAGAAACCGAAGAACTCCCCGGACTTGTGTGCCGGGATCAAGGTGGCAAAGAGCGACCGACTGAGGGCCTGAGTACCACCTTGGACCATGCCGGTCATCCCCGCCAGAATTACGAAATGAACGGCATTCTTCATGAAGTAGCCGACCACACTGATGAATGTGTACGCGAGCAGGCCCAGAAAAATCGCGTGCTTTGCCCCAACTCGCTCTGCCAATGCACCGAACAGGAAAGTGAACGGGATTCCCACGAATTGGACGATCA
The DNA here is from genome assembly GCA_019186945.1 of Gemmatimonadaceae bacterium. Taxonomy (GTDB): domain Bacteria; phylum Gemmatimonadota; class Gemmatimonadetes; order Gemmatimonadales; family Gemmatimonadaceae; genus JABAQJ01. The sequence continues at coordinate 136,640 of JABAQJ010000001.1, read as the reverse complement.
GAATTGACGCGATGAGCGCCGAGTCCGGGATGCCGATTTCAGCCCCATACGCAGTCGCCATCCTGATGATCGTCTGGATCCCATCGTTGTAGACCAAGAAAGCAAGAAGCATCAGGAACGCCTGTTTGAATCCGCGCAGTTCGCGCAGCGTCTCGGCCAGGCGGACGAACGGAGCCGTGACAGACCGTGGCCGGGTCACCTCATCTGCTTCGAGCGTGCGTGCTGGTTCCCGGACGCCACGAAGCAACGGGATGGTGAAGAGACTCCACCATACAGCCACCGAGACAAATGCCAGTCGGGTTGGAAGCGTGCGCTGCTGTTCCGCCAAGTCTGGGCCGTACGGAAGGCCGAACCATTCCGGCTTCTGAATCCAGGCGAGGTTGAGTGCGAGAAGCACACCACCGCCGATGTAGCCCATCGCATAGCCTGCGGTTGATACGCGATCGATTTCGTCCGGACCGGCAATGTGAGGAAGGAGTGCTTCGTAAAAAACGACGCTGGCAGTACCGGCGATTACTGCGATCACGAATAGCGTGGCTGCGAAGCCGACCTCACCTCGGTCGATGAAGAACATTGCAGCCGTAGCCGTTGCACCGATCAGCATTGCAACGAAGAGGAGTTTCTTTTTGGCAGCTGCAAAATCGGAGATCGCTCCGAGCAACGGAGAGAGCACAGCCAAAACGAGCGCGGCGATCGTATTGGCGGCTGCGAATGCCTGTGTTGCCCGACTCTCGGGAAGGTCCGAGATCCTTACGAAGAACACGGGGAAGACAGCGACCATAATGGTCGTCTGCAGGGATGAGATGGCCCAGTCGTACATCGCCCATGCGCGAAGTTCCGGCCGACTGAGTCCGAGTCGTGCAACGATCGACGTCGCAGCCGCTGTACGGCGGTCTTCAGCTGAGGGCGTCATGAACGGACCAGGAGCGGCAGGTCGCGTGCATGCCGATCAGGCACAACACATTGACGATTCGTAACCGATCGACAGATTGACTGCGACATGTATAGCGTGAGAGTCAGGGCAAACGCAGCCGCAACGGCGGCAGTTACCTTGCTTGTCATGGCCTGTCGTCAAGAGACGACGCGGCAGAGCAAGGATACGGTCACGTTTGGCGACTCGCCACCGACTGCGGTAGTTCCGCCGGTCGCCGCCCTTACTGGCTGGGATGAGCGACTGGGAAGTGTATTCGCGATTCCGGCTCCAGGGGGATCGTCGGCCCTCCTCGTGTTTCCTGCGTTCACGGACGCGTCATCCCTTGATACGGTCCGCTTTGACATGCAGAGCTCCATAGGAGGTTCCTTGCAGCTGCTGAGGGGAGGGAGACGTGTCGCGACAGCGCGGATAGTCGAGATGGCGCACGATCCGGTCGATGGTTGTCCGACATGGCCAACGGTGCAATTGGCGTCCGACACGGGAGGGACTCTGCCTGCTGAGTGGTCACTGGGCATTGACCCGGGAGTCACGGTCGCGCAAATGGATTCATTGGCGGGACTGAGCTCGAAGGACTCGACTGTCCTGACGGTTGCACTCGCCAGAGTTGCATCCGCGCTGCCGGGTGACACAGCTTCGGAGTTCCGTGGACGGCCGTTCGTGGTACGGCAGGCGGCGCAGTTCAGGATGACCGGCGTATCGCTGGTAGTCGCCGAAGTCACGCGTTCCGTGAGTCAGGAAGCCATGCCGCTGTTGGAGCACCTTTTCGTCATCGCGCGTGTCGACTCAACCGAACGCAGCGGGCTGCGGGTGGAATACTACGAGCGCAGGATGGGCATCGAGGATCTGACCGAGACAACGGAAACGCTCGCTATCGTTCAGTCGCCTTCCGGTGTGATACAACTGCTCGTGGCACGCGATCTGGGCGAAGGCGTCCGTTACAGCCTTATCGAGCGCGTTACCGGGGGTGAATGGCGCATCCGTTGGACGAGCGCTTACGCAGGATGCTGAAGGCTACGAAAGCGAATTCTCGAGCTTGCCTCCGAGTGCCGCTGGTGCCGCGTGTCCCCGTCTTCCTGACGTGAGAACCACCAGCGCCATCATGTAGGGCAGCGCAAGAAAGACCTGATAGGGAATGGCGGTCGCAGCCGCCTGAAACAGGTACTGGAGCGCGCTGGATCCACCAAAGAGCAGGCTCGCGGCGAGAATACCGCTGGGATGCCAGCGCCCCAGCGCGACGACGGCAATGGCGATGAAACCGCGGCCAGCCGACATCCCATCGGCGAACGTTCCTACCTGCGAGAGCACGAGGCAGGCACCGGCCAGACCGCCGAGAAGTCCACTCAGCGACGTCGCCAGCAGCTGCACCTGAACCGGTCGCCCGCCTGCGCTTCGAACTGCTTCCGGCGACTCACCGGTCGCCCGCCAAATGAGGCCGGTTCGCGTTCTGAACAGGAACCAGGAGCACACTGGCGCAAGCACGAATGCAATGTATGTCAGCACCGGTTGGGAGAAGAACGCCGACCCGAGAACGGGGATGGAAGAGAGGAGCGGCAAGGGAAGGGGGGCGAGAGTAGGTATTGAGAGCGCCACACCCTGCGTTCCGAAAGTCACTCGGTACAATGCGCTGGTGAGGCCTAACGCGCCCAGCGTGACGGCTGTTCCGGTGATGATCTGGTCTGTCCGCAACCAGATGGCAAAGATCCCGAACACACACGAGACAACCAGCCCAGCAAGCGCTCCGCCTGCGATCCCAAGGACTGTACCTCCGGCTGCTGCTCCGACGGCGGCGCCAAACGCGCCCGCGATGATCGTGCCCTCCATTCCGAGATTGATGACGCCGGCGCGTTCACACATGCCCTCTCCGAGCGAAGCCAACGCCAGCGGCGTTGCGGTGCGCACCGTGGATGCGAGGAACGCAGTCAGAAGCGTTTCCATCAGCGCGCGCCTTGCTGTTCCACCGCTTGGAGGCGGGCAAGCCGCTGCTGCATGAATGCGACGATGTGCGGCGCGGCCAGCAGCGCCAGGATGATGAGCGCCTGAACGAACTCGACGAACCCCGCCGGCACTGCGACGTCCCGCTGCATCGCGGCGGCACCAGCGCTCAGGCCTCCGAAGAGAATGGCACTCGGGACCACCATGACTGGCTGTAGGCCGGCGAGAAGCGCGACGGCGATAGCGGTATAGCCGTATCCCGGCGAAACATTGTCGTAGAGGGCGTAGGTAACCCCGCCGACCTCGATTCCACCTGCCAGGCCAGCCAATGCGCCACTGCCCAGAAAAACGAGCCATGTCAGGCGATCGACGTCAATCCGGCCAGTCTCCTCCGCCGCTCGGGGGTTCACTCCAACGGCAATGATACGGAACCCGCTCGCGGTATGGCGCAGCGCCCAGCCGAGGAAGAGCGCAAGAAGAATGGCCAGGACGAATCCCCAATGGAGACGCACCATCGGATGTACGGTGGGGATGCGAGCCAGTTCGGCAAAGGTCGACGATTGCGGGTAGACGCGAGTAGGCTCCTGCAGCGGACCACGGACGAGATACGAGACAAGGAACGTGGCCAGGAAGTTCATCATGATGGTCGTGATGACTTCGGGCACGCGGAACCGCCGACGCAGCCATGCAGGAACGATGGCCCAAGCGATGCCTGCCGCGGCGGCAGCCGCCAGCTCGACCGGAACGGTCCATACGTCGAGCCACTGCTCAGCACGGATAGCGACGAACGTAGCTGCCGCGGCGCCAACCACCAGTTGACCCTCGGCTCCTATGTTGAAAACGCCAGAACGGAATGACAGCGCGACAGCCAGTCCCGTAAGCAACAGTGGCGATGCGCGAACGAAGGTGGCCGAAAGCAGAGCATCGGGAGAGCCAATCGAGCCGCGCACGAGCGACTGCAGCGATGCGCCCACGGGAAACCCGCCTAACGCGATTGTCCCGGCCAGCACGCCGAGGAGAACGACGACGACCGATCCGCCGAACAGGAATCGAACAGTGCTCGCGTGCCCCCGGAGGATCGCACTCAAGCGGCGCCAACCATGATTCGGCCGATCAGATCCCTGTCCGGACGAGCTTCCCTGACACGCCCGGCATGCGTCACGAGGATGCGGTCGCAGGTCTCCAGCAGTTCGTCGATGTCGTTGGACTGGATGATTACCGCCATTCCATCATCGCGCAGCTTGCCGAGCAGCTCCAACACATACTGTGCGGCCCGGACGTCGAGCCCACGGGTGGGATTTGCTGCTACGAGCAGGTCGGGACGATCGCTGATCTCCCGCGCAAGGACGAACCGCTGCTGATTTCCGCCCGAAAGTGTATCGACGGCTGCTCGCGGGCCAGAAGCATGGATATCGAAAGCCGATATCAAGGACTCAGCCGACCGTTCCACGGACTTCCATCGCAAGAAGCCGCGACGCCTCGCGGCGTCGTGGAGCAGCAGATTCTGTCGGAGATCCAGGGAAGCCAGTAATGCGTCGTTCTGTCGGTCCTCCGGCACATATCCGACACGTTGGGGAAGTACCAGAGATCCAGAAAAAGGCTTGAGGCGGCCGGCGACTGCCCTCAGCAACTCACGGTGACCCGAACCTTCCACACCCGCCACTCCGATAACCTCACCGGCTCTAACCGAGAAGTCCGCATTGCGAATGCGTACGATCCCGCGCGCATCGCGAAGAGTTACGTCCTTCGCTTGGAGGATCGGAGGGCCAGAGGGTGCGTGACGCACAACGCGCTCGACGGGCTCGAGCGGTGCGCCAAGCATCGCACCTACAAGCGTGTCGTCAGGGATGTCGTAAGTCTTACCGGTAAGGATGCACCTGCCACCTCGCAACACCGTTACGGCATCGGCCACGGCGCGCACGTCCTCGAGCTTGTGGGTGATAAGCACGACGGCGCGATCCTCCGTGCAGAAGTTCCGGACCCAACTCAGCAACTCCCTGCCCTGCTGCGGTGGGAGAACGGCAGTGGGCTCGTCCAATATCAGCACGCGAGCGTCACGCACGAGGACCTTCAGGATCTCCACTCGCTGCTGGGCACCGATACTCAGAGTCTCAACCCGAGCGTCGGGGTCGACAGGAAGTCCTGTCTTTTCGGCGAGTTCGAGTACGATGCGTCGAATGACCGTGGGACGAAAAGGAAGGCGTGTGCCTAACACCACATTCTCCGCGACAGTCATCGAGGGCACGAGCGAGAAGTGCTGCTGCACCATGCCAACGCCGGCGTCCAAGGCATCCATCGGCGAGCGGAAGTGGCGCCACGTGCCGCCCACCCCGATCCGGCCTAAGTCGGGTCGTGTGAGGCCGTATGCGATTCGCATCAGCGTTGTCTTGCCTGCTCCGTTCTCGCCAAGCAGCGCGTGCACGGAACCGCTGGCGACCTGAAGCGAAACACCATCGAGTGCAACGACCGAACCGAAACGCTTCTGGACGTTCCGCAGGTCGAGCAGACGATCGCTCACAGTCCACTCGGTACGTGCACGAAAGTCCAGGGTAAAGCGAATCGCTCCGACACATCGCGCGCGATTGCCTGCACGCCAAGGGTCTCGGTCGCGTAATGTCCGGCGTAGACCACGACCAAGCCAAGGTCCGGAGCGTCGACCGCGGTATGATGCGGGCCCTCGCCAACGATGAGAGTATCGACTCCCTGAGAGACTGCTTCCTGCAAAGTCGCTGTGGACGCTCCCGCCCCGGTACAGATGCCCCACACGCGCGTTATCCGGCGATCGTCGTGTGCCGTCGCCGTTACGGTTCCGCCCCACGGTGATACTGCCGACCGAACGCGTTCCACAAGTCGAGCCGTCGGGAGTTCGGCCCGCCCCATCACGCCAATAGGGACACCCTGGAAATGCGCGAACCCCCCACTCGGTTCGAGGTCGAGAGTGTTCGCGAGCAGGGCGTTGTTGCCCACGGATCGATGCGCATCCAGCGGCAGGTGTGACGAATAGACAGCAATATCGTGCGAAAAGAGCTGTCGGAGTCGCTCATACCGCGCACCCACGATGCGCTCGCGGTCAGCCCAGAACAGGCCGTGGTGGACGACAAGCAGGTTGGCACCTGCGTAGACGGCTGCCGTGATGACGCTGAGCGAGACGTCGACAGCAGCAGCGATGCCCCGTACAGGACCGACATGATCGAGCTGGAGGCCATTGAGTGCTCCGGGGTAGTCCGGGACTTCGCCTGTCTCGAGAAGATCGTCCAGGTACCTCGCAACTTCGCCAGCCGTTACCATACCTAACGAGATGTCTCGCGTGTGGCTTCGTCCGGATCCAGATGAAACGAGCCGTTGACGAAGGCTTGCCAGACCGAGTCCGCGGTAACTTGCGCTGCGTGCGGAACACGCCCGGGCATGGCTGGGTTGGCGACATAGCGGACTACTTCGCTTGCGGCGCCAAGCTCAAAGACGGACCCGGTGAAGCGACCGTCGCGGATGACGCGGGCGACCGTGAGGTACGCGCGAGGCAAGTCGATCACGACGCTTCCCAGCACCACATCAGGCGCAACACCATTCTGGTCGGAATTGGAGCCGATGACGACTACGCCCGTTTTCTCACGAGCGGCTTGGAATACGCCCAAGCCTGCCGCATCCGCGTTCTGGAAGATGACGTCTGCGCCTTGGGCAATCTGGGCGAGTGCCTGCTCTTTCGCTGCACTGGCATCGTCCCAGTTGCCCACGAAGGAGACAAGAATCCGAGACTCCGGGCGCACCCGACGCACACCGTCCCTGAAGGCTGTAAACCCGGCGTGAACGGGCGGAAGCTCCGTTCCACCAAGGAGCCCAATTACTCCAGTTCGGGACACCGAGGCCGCGATCATCCCCGCGATGTAAGCAGGCTCCTCGAACGCGAAGCGTATTCCTGCGAAGTTCGGGCCTGCCAGCTGACTGGACGTCACCACATAGACACTCTTCGGGAAGAGCGGTGCGACACGTCGCACGGCATCCTGAAACTCGAACCCGTGGCCGAAGATCAGCGAGTATCCGCGCTTCCCGTACTCGCGAAAGTTTTCCTCGAACTCCGCGGGCGTCTTTGTTTGGATGTGGCTGATTTCCGCGCCGAGGCTATCGCGAATCTCGAGCAGACCACTATACGCGCCTGCGTTCCATGAGTGATCTGTGATCGGGCCAGGCGTGAGAAGGGCGACGCGAAAAGTCGTCGAAGCGTCTGCGTCCTTCGAGCGATCGCCAGTACACGCCAAGGCGAGTGCGGCGGCGAAAGCGGAGAGGAAATGCGGAATGCGCACGAAACGAGAATCCAGACCGCGTCGAAGACAGTACTGCCAGGCAAGACGCTCTATGCGGCCGAGTGAGGGCTAGTGAGGTTGCGGTAGCGGCCGCAACGGATGAATCGCGGCGCGCGCGTTAGGGTTCAACATGCGAACAGTGTCGTCGGTCGACCACATTCAAAGGACAATAATGCTCTTTGTCTCGACGTCGCCACTGAAGAAGCCGGTGCGCAAACAACGTTCACCGCTGAAGCCACGGCCGGGAAGCCGATCTCCTGCTGGAACGCATTCTCGACGAGTAGTCAGTGGGACTTCCCCTCTTGGGGAGAAAGGTTATGCGAGGATCCGCTATCGAATCGGAATCGCCGATCAGAAGGAAGCTACCACGAATATGGTCAATGCTGCTGCCAGTCAGGACCGAGAATCTTGAGGAGCAAGCGGTCGAGATCATCTGCGGAGTAGAAGTGGATGTGGATGTCTCCCTGCGCCCGACGATCAGCGGTGATTGCCACATCCGTCTGAAGAAAACGGCGGAGTTTGTCGGCGATAGTTCTGGTCTCCGCCGTTTCAGTTGAGGAAACCGGCTCCCTTGCTTGTGCTTCGGATCGCGGCGGGCGGTCAACGTGAGCCGAGCGCGAGAGACGCTCGACATCGCGGACCGTCAGGCTATCGCGCGCGACTCGTTCGGCGACAGCTGTCAAGTCGGTGCCGCCAGGCAGCGCGAGTAGCGCGCGCGCGTGGCCGACCGACAGCCGGCCTTGGCGAACCATTTCGCGTACTGCCTCGGGCAGCGAGCGCAGGCGAAGCAGGTTGGCGATGGTCGAGCGCTCCTTCCCGACTGTGTTTGCGATCTCCTGTTGCGTCAGCCGGAACTCGTCCTGCAGTCGGTGATATCCCTCGGCCTCCTCGATCGGGTTGAGGTCAGAGCGCTGCAGGTTTTCTATCAGCGCCATGGTGAGCATGTCACGGTCATCGAACGATCGGACGACAGCCGGGATCGAAGTCCAGCCAATCGCGGTTGCGGCACGGAGTCTTCGTTCGCCGGCGACGAGTTCGAAGCCATTATCAGCCGTCCGGATCACGATGGGTTGTAGGAGCCCGCTCGCCTTCATGGAGGCCTGCAATTCGTCCATGTCCTGAGCGCGGAACTCGCGTCTGGGCTGAAACGGGTTTGGCCGAATGAGTTCAATGGGTATGTCTTTCGGCAGCTCAGTGCTGGGTGTTCGGGTCTCATGACCGGCCCCTCCGATCAGCGCTTCCAGCCCACGGCCAAGGCGTCTAGGTGGATCAGTCACGGTGTGTATTTCGCGAGGATGTGGAGTGATCGGGTTTGGTCAGGAGACGACCGTCTCGGGCTCGGAAACATACGTTTTCAGACGAGTGACAACTTCATTTGCCACTTGCATGTATGCAGCGGAGCCGATTGAAGAAACGTCGTAGGAGATGATTGGTCGACCGAAGCTTGGGGCTTCGGCGAGTCGGACGTTTCTGGGGATGACCGTGGTGAAAACAGATGTTCCGAAGTAAGCGCGAGCATCTTCGGCGACCTGTCGCGACAGGTTTAGCCTGGCGTCGTACATCGTTAGAAGGACGCCAAAGAGCGTCAATCGCTCATTGAGATTTCGCTGTACTAGCTGGATCGTACTCATAAGTTGGGAGATACCCTCCAATGCGAAGTATTCGCATTGGAGGGGGATGAGAACAGAGTCGGCTGCCGCCAGCATGTTGACTGTGATAAGCCCGAGCGACGGCGGGCAATCGATAAGGATCACGTCGTAGCGGCGCCGGAGCGAATCCAGTGCGTGTCGCACCATCAACTCCCGGGAATCTACTCCGACAAGCTCGACTTCGGCCCCGGCCAGGTCAGGAGTCGAGGGAAGGACATGGAGCGTCGGGAAATGAGAGCTGATCACGATCGCTTCATCGACGGCACATGCGCCGAGAATGACGTCGTAGATCGTTCTGGGCAGACTCCGGGCTTGGATTCCTATCCCGCTGGTAGCGTTCCCCTGTGGATCTCCATCAACCAGCAGGATACGACGTTCCGAGAGCGCCAGGGATGCAGCAAGATTGATCGCTGTAGTCGTCTTTCCGACGCCACCCTTCTGGTTCGCAATTGCGATGACATGCGCCAACCTGGTACCCGTTCGCATCTGAGGCGCGAGGAATATATGCCGCTCGCTCCGGGTGAGCCAGAAAGTTGTTCCACGTGGAACAATTCCACGCTTACTCCATCCCAGTGTGAAGCCTTACCTCTTGGCGACAAACACCCACTTCGCCGACACTGTGGCGGACACGGTCTGTTCAGAAGGAGAAATGGGCGTCTCGGTGGCGGCGGACCGCATCGCCATCGCCTCCATGATGATTGGACCGCCTGGAGACGAAGACTGAACTTCCAATAGCTGTCCCAGAGATCCCCCGGCAGCTGCCGCGATGGCTTCGGCGTCAGCGCGTGCCCTCTTTACTGCGTCCGCCAGCGCCTCCCGTCGGGCTTTGTCTGCAGCCGATGCCCAGAAGCGGAGGCCGGATACCAGGTTCGAGCCGCTGGAAAGGGCAAGATCGATGTAGGCGCCCACCCGCTCAATGGATCGCGTCTCAAGTACAACCGTATTTCGCGCGATGTACCCTGTGACTCTCCTTTGTCCGTCCTCATAGCGGTCGTCGGTACTGACGGAATAGCCCGCCGTCGATAAGCGATCCGAGGAGGCAATCCTGCCTCGAAGTGCATCGGTTACGGCTCGCTGGAGACGAGCATTCTCAGCACCGGCGGCAGCCGCGGTCGGCGCTCGCGTTTCAACGGAGAACATCATCGTCGCACGGTCAGGCTGGATGCTTGCCTCGCCGATAGCAGATACGACGATACTTGGGGGAACGCTCGGACTCGCAGGGGCTGACTGCCCAAGGCCAACGGCCGGCGACAGTCCGAGAAGAAGCGGGAGCAGGACACCGCAAGTGGGAAGTCGGCTCATTCGTCCAATGTCATTAAGTAGCATACCGTGACTAACTGCGCGATCAGTCAGCCCGGACACCGCCAAGCGTAAACTGCTTGGCCGATACCGTCCACTCGCGAGTCCTGTTCCGCGCGGGTCATCCCATGGAATTGCACCACGATCTTGCGGGAATGGTCAACGAAACCGGTCGCTGGACTTGCCGGCAGCCGTCAAGGCCGGGGAGCGGATTCCCGCTCGCTCATCCAAGCCTGTCGCATGGAGTCGACCGAGGCTCGTTGCAGCTGTAATGGGGCGCCGATTTCGTTGCCCTGCGGCGAAAGCAGGAACACCGCACGCTCAGGATACAGCTTCAACAACAAGGTGTCTCGAGCATGGAGATCCCGTGCGTAGACGTTCGAGCCCAGTTCCATGGCATGCAACGGCGCGAGTAGCGTGAACCCCGCACGGTCCTCACTGATGCGCGTGACGCACACAGGAGCGTAATGGGTTCCAGGGAGCATCCGCTCAGTGCGGTCAGGCGAAAGCGATGTCTTCTCGACACGCGCCGAATCCCGGAGCAGCGGCACGAGCGCGGCAATGGCCGTGCGACCGCGCGTCCCCTGCTGTTCGAGCTGCTGCACCCGCTGTTCCAGCAGACACGTGTCCACGTTGCGGTAGAGAAGTTCTGTTTCGCTCCGGGGCACATCGAGTGCCCACATACGTGCGACCAGCTGCGTCCCCCAGCTCTCTCGGACGAGGATGATCGCATTGGACACGTTGGCACGACGAGCCGGCCCGGTGTAGTCCAACCGCATCGACGTCAATCCGCCCGCGTACTGTCTGACGCGGAACGGAACAGCCACGCACAGCGCGATCATGGCGCCGGCCACGAGCGAAAACGTCACTGCTCTCACCGTCATGCTCCCCGGTCCACTGCGTCTGCGTACCTCGGCAGGAAACCGTGCCGACCACAACGCGAGCAGAGGCATCAACGGAAACATGAAACGCGGCCCGAGATAGAATCCGTCGTGCCAGTAGGCGAAATACCCCGCCAGCAGCAACCCACCGCTCCATAGCAGCACCCGATCGAGGCTCGAGCGCAGCGACCCCAGCGCCAAGGCACCGAGCACCGGCAAGAGCGACGGAAACGGCGTTTCGAGAAAGTAGGTCTGCAGGCGCAGGAAGTACAGGTTCAACAGCTCGAGTCCGCGGGACGGCGTATGGGCTACACCCCAAGGCGCACTGTGGAATCCGAGCGCATGGCTCTTGCCCCAGAGCAGTTCGTAGCCGAAGAGAAACGGATCGCCAGTCGTGCGCAGGTTGAAGAGCAGAACGCCAGCGAGTGGAATCGCGACGCCAGTGCCCGCAAGCAGAAGATCGCCAAGCGGAAGGCGCCCGCGGCATGTACGCCACAGGAGCCAGCCGCCGACAGGCAGCGCCAACGCAGCTCCGTCGACCGGTCGGATCGCCGCCATCATGCCGAGGCAGAAGCCTAACGAGGCCGAGGCCAGCGGCACAGCGGAAGTCGCCCCGATAACGCGAATCAGCGCGAGGAGCGCGAACAGACTCCACATGAGTGTCGGCACATGGTTCATGTGCGAGCCCGACATGAACAGCATGAACGGTGCACAGGAGAATACCAGCGTCGCACCGAGCCTGACCGTCGGGCGTGGATCCAGGCTGGGAGCCAACAGCCAGAACGACAATACGGAAAGCGCTCCGCAGATGGGACCCACTAGCCACGGTGCCCCAAGCATGACGCCTGGTACCAGCATCGCGGGGCCACCAGGCGGAAACTGCGCGTACCAGCGGCCTCCAAAGTCCACGACGTGCAGAATGCTGAAAAACTCCGGGTGCGCGGGCGCAGGAAGCGAAGTAAGCCCTCGGGCGAAGATCTTCGCCTGCATGACCTGGACGAGCTCGTCGATCAGCAGGGGCCGCCCATCAAAGACAGTCCGCGCGATCGTTGCATACAGCAGGAACATCGATGCGGACCACACGATGCCTGTTCGCCAGCGCTTCGCCTCGGCTGCCTGCGCGACTCTGGTCGCGAGATCCCGGTTCCACAGGTACGGAAAGCGTCGCGACAATATGGCCAGGACGAGTCCGGTGCCGACCGCGATCGCGGTCCCGCTCAACCACTCGCTGGCAATCTCGTTGAACCAGGGCGCGTCGTGGCCGCCGTCAAGCCAATTCGCTGCAGGTAGCGTCCCGAGCAAACCGATTCCGAGTACCAGAAGGACTCGTACCCAAGAGCCCGACGTGGCAAAGGACGACCGGTCTTGGGAATCGGGCAGAGTCATCGGTGTGGGCTAATGTCACGCGGGCCTCCGCCTAGGACGCATGCGAGGCGCTCGCAGCAACCCGACGCCAACGCTCAACTTCGATGATCAGGTTTTGCAGGTCGTTCGGACCCACTCCCGGGATAGACGCGGCCTGAGCGAGTGATGACGGGCGCCTAACTGCAAGCTTCTGCCTTGCCTCGACCGTCAATGACCGGAAGCTCTCGTAAGGGAGCGAGTCAGGTAGGGCGAACGATCCCATTCTCCGAAGCCTATCGGCATGCACTCGTTCGCGCTCAAAGTACCCAGCGTACTTGATCTCCAGATCCGCAGTGACGACCGAATCCGGACTTAGCTCCTGACCGACACCAACCGTATCGAGGAGAGTACGCAGCGAGACCCGCTGGCGCCTGGCCAGATCGATTATCTTCACAGGCTGACCCACTGGACTGGTTTCGGCGGCAGCGAGGACGTCAGCGACCTGTTCCGGACTCACTGACAGGTCGCGGGCAAATCGAACTGCGCGCTCTACATCGCCGAGTCGAGTGGAGACCATTCTGGCCTCCTCGTCAGACAAGAGACCGATTTCGAGGGAAAGCGGTGCGAGACGCCCGAGTGCATTGTCCTGCCGGACCGTCAGTCGAAACTCGGACCGCGAAGTAAACAGCCGATACGGCTCGTCGACACCTTTCGAGACCAGGTCGTCAATCAGGACGCCGATATACGAGGTCTCCCTGCCAAGTATGACGGGTGGCTTTCCCAAGACCTTTCGTGCTGCATTGCAACCGGCAACCGCGCCCTGTCCAGCTGCCTCCTCGTATCCCGTCGTTCCGTTGACCTGTCCGGCCAGGAAGAGCCCGGGAATGGCGCGTGTCTCTAGCCAGGGGAGGAGTTGGGTTGGCGGGAAGTAGTCGTACTCAATGGCATAACCTGCCCGCGTCATTCGTACGTTACTCAGCCCAGGAACGGTCCTTAGGACTTCCATCTGCAGAGCAGCGGGAAGGGATGTCGAGAGACCGTTGACGTAAAGCTCCGAAGTATCGTGGCCCTCTGGCTCGAGAAAGATTTGATGCCTGTCTGCAGTCGGAAAGCGAAGAACCTTGTCCTCGACGGAAGGGCAGTAACGAGGGCCACGAGCGGCAATCGCTCCGCCGTACATCGCGGACTCGCGATATCGCTCCTCGATGAGCTTTTTCCCGGGCTTCTCCAAGTACGTGATCCAGCAGGGGATCTGAGCTGGGTGCCGAGTCCCGGCTGAGTCCCGTCGTGGCGTTGTCCAGAAGTGGGACCAGGAGTAGTCGAGCGCTTCAACCTCGCTGTCCTGTCGTTCGAGGCCAGAGAAGTCGACCGATCTTCCGTCGATTCGTGGCGGAGTTCCGGTCTTGAATCTGGCGACCGCAAGTCCTGCCTGCTCCAACTGTTCAGCCAGATGTACGGCAGGTGCCTCACCGGCTCGGCCACCGGACAGTCTGGTTTCTGTCCCGATATGAATTCGGCCGCGCAAGAACGTACCGGATGTGATTACCACGGTGCGCGCGGCAAACGCACGACCTTCAAGAGTCTCTACTCCACGCACTTCGCGGGACTGTGGATCGAGCAGAAGTCGCGCCACAGTGCCCTGCACCACGTGAAGCAGTTGGTGCCGCTCGATGAGTGCGCGGACAGCTCGCCTATAGAGCCCGCGATCGCACTGAGCGCGTGGAGACCAGACGGCCGCACCCTTGCCTCGATTGAGCATCCTGAACTGGACCATGGCAAGGTCCGTGGCCCTTGCCATGATTCCACCCAGTGCATCGACTTCGCGGACCACGGTGCCTTTGGCGATGCCGCCGATAGCGGGATTGCAGGACAACTGGCCAATGGTCTCGATGGCACTGGTAACGAGACCGACGCGTGCGCCAAGACGAGCAGCAAGTACAGCTGCCTCCGTCCCGGCGTGGCCAGCTCCAACGACAAGGACGTCAAAGGACTGTTCTATCGGCCGAGACGACATGCGAACGAAGTTTGAGACGCGTTGGCCAGGGTTACGTCAGTCTGCCGGCGTCCCCCGCAGCGATGTAAGGTAACAACAGCTTCCTGCGCGGCGGACAGCCCTGTGCGCCGCGCCTCACCTGAATGAGAGTGGAATTGCCATGCCAATACTGCTTCCTGCCAGCCACCCGAGCATCCTGCTTCGCCGCGAAGCCTGGGAACGGAGCGGCCTAACGCGTGCGGCAGTTGACGCACGTCTGGGGCTAACAGACGAAGAGTTTCAGGTCGAGGACCGGCTGGTCTGCATCGGTCCCATTCATGCGACGGGCGAATTGCACGTGTTCATCGACAGTCTCGAGGCGTCTGGCTTGCGGCATTTCGAAGACTTCTTCGACCTGTCAGGCAACTGGCCATCGTGGCTAAGGCTCTATGCCGTGAGTCCTCGCGAGACCTAAGGGGACTGGCTGAGCTGTGGGGTGGAGCCAGGCATCTCGCCCACGGGTCCACGGCGCAGCATGCCCTCCCAGCCACACCCAAGGCACCAGCGCTTGCGGAACCACGGGATCAGGGCGTCGGCGAACCGGGATGAGACTCGCATTGTCGGAGCGTCACAGTTGGGGCAGCGGTCTCCTGCGGGCAAGAGCGCCAGGAAGATGATCGTGGCAGCAAGGAAGCGCAGTGCCATGAGACCGGCGAATAATGCGACGAAAAGCAGGAGATCCAACACGTGAACTCCAACAGGAAATGCGACAAAAAAAGGATACGGAAACAGGCAGCTGTGTGGCAACATACCTATCGACGCCGAGCATGTCTTTGGCTCGGCCGGTGGTTTGCTCCGAGTCCACCGAGTGGCTCTTCACTGTCAGTAGTAGTGGCTCGTTGATGGCGCGTAATTACGGGGCGATACCCATGAATCTGTCTAGGCGCGACCGATGGATGCCACCGCACGCTGGTAGAGCTGCACGTACTGCTGCGCAGCATGGGCCCACGAGTTGTCCTCACGCATGCCTCGCTCTCGCACAAGAGCCCAGCTCTTCGGGTCACGGTACACGCGCAATGCGCGCTCGATTGTCTCGGCAAAATGCCGAGCGTCGTGCGGATGAAAGCGAAACCCGTTTCCGTGGAGACCCTCGTGGACGGTGTCGCTGAGTCCGCCTGTGGCGCGGACGATGGGCACGCTTCCGTAGCGGAGCGCGATCATCTGACCGAGCCCGCACGGTTCGAAGCGGGACGGCATCAGAAACGCGTCACTTCCGGAGTAGATGCGTTGGGCCAGCGCTGCGTCGAATCCGAATCGGACGGCCACGCGGTCGGGATGTGCTCGGGCATGCTGGCGAAAGACGGCCTGCAAGGTCCGATGTCCTGAACCCAGCACGGCGAGTTGAGCATCTGTCTTCCCGACCAGCCACGGGATGATGCGGTCGAGCAAGTCCAGCCCTTTTTGTTCTACCAGTCGGGAGACGATCCCCAGAAGTGGCGCGCTCGGTGCCACTGGCAGTCGTAGCTCGCGCTGGAGTTCCTCCTTGCATCTTGCCTTCGCGGATGGATCCTCGGCGCTGTAGTGGGCGACGATGTTTGGGTCCGTGGCCGGATCGAGGACTGTGGTATCGATGCCATTCAGGATTCCGGACACCCGATTACGCCGCCTAAGCAACAAGCCATTCAGACGCTCGCCATACTCCGCGGTCATGATTTCGGCGGCATATGTCGGACTGACGGTACTAACCTCGTCACTGAACGCGATGCCGCGCGCCATGAAGTTGAACGTGCCGGCGACGCCATTGCCGAGACCGTCCTCTATCAACCCCCCTCCGCTCAGTCCGGCAAGTGTCAGTGTGTTTGGTGTCACCTGTCCCTGGTACGCGAGGTTATGGATGGTGAAGACCGTGGCAATGTGGCCGAAGGTGTAGGCGTAGTTCGTCTTGATGTAGTTTGGCACAAGAGCGGAGTGCCAGTCATGAGAATGCACCACGTCGGGCTGCCACTTGTCCACTTCTCGCAGGTGCTGCATGAACGCCATGACACCTCGACAAAACAGAATGAAGCGGCGGTGGTCGTCCGATTCCCCATAGATCGCTTCGCGTTCGAAGGCAGCCGGGATATCAAGGAAGTAAGTCGGTGTTTCGCGTTCGGTTGCCCGCCAGACCCGGAGCTCTTCAGCCCGCTCCTCGATCGGTAGAAACGTCGCGGCTATCGGTCCCACTGCGGGCACTCCGTTCTCTCGCAACGTGCGGTAGCGTGGTAGCACGACGCGTACGTCATGGCCGGCCTGCCGCAGCGCTTGGGGCAAGGCTCCGGCAACGTCAGCCAGCCCTCCCGTCTTGACCAGAGGCGCGACTTCCGCAGCGACGAACAGTATCCGCATAGTGATCAGCGGTAGGTGGGAAGTGGGCGTAGCCCGGCAATCAGTCGCCAATGTATCGCGTTTTCCGCCCTTCCGCCGTGACTGACCCGAAGCCACAATCAGCGGTGACCGTCGTTTCCCGAGGGCAGGGGTCGCGCCCATACGTGAGCGCGCATCAGTCGACTTCGTTCTTGTGGCCATGACTGTGCTTCCACTCCGCCGATCCTTCACCGTTGCACGTTCCGCCATGGCCTACGTGTTGGCCGGCGGTCGTGGCTCACGTCTGTTCGAACTTACCGATCGCCGTGCCAAACCAGCCGTCTACTTCGGCGGCAAGTCGAGGATTATCGACTTTGCGCTCTCGAACGCGCTCAATTCGGGAATCCGCCGGATCGGTGTCGCCACGCAGTACAAGGCGCACAGTCTCATCCGCCACTTGCAGCGCGGCTGGAACTTCTTCCGTCCTGAGCGGAACGAGAGCTTCGACATCCTTCCCGCCAGCCAACGAGTTTCGGAGACGGAGTGGTACGCCGGGACTGCGGATGCGGTATTCCAGAACATCGACATCATCGAGTCGTACGCTCCGGAGTACATGGTTATCCTGGCGGGAGATCACGTCTACAAGATGGACTACGAGTTGATGCTGGAACAGCATGTCGAGCAACAGGCGGACGTGACGGTGGGATGCCTGGAGGTTCCTCGACTCGAGGCCACGGGCTTCGGCGTGATGCACGTTGACGAGCACGATCGTATCGTGTCGTTCATCGAGAAGCCGGCGGATCCTCCGGCGATTCCCGGCAATCCGGACAAGGCACTGGCGAGCATGGGCATCTACGTATTCAAGACGAAATTCCTGTTCGACCAGTTGCGTCGTGATGCGGAGGACGCGGACTCAAGCCGGGATTTCGGAAAGAACGTCATTCCGCACCTCGTCTCACACGGTAAGGCCGTCGCACATCGGTTCAGCGCATCGTGCGTGCGTGCGGAGTCCGAGGGCGAAGCGTACTGGCGCGATGTCGGGACTGTGGATGGTTACTGGGAGGCGAACATCGACCTGACCAGCGTCACGCCCTCGCTGGATTTGTACGACCAGCGATGGCCGATCTGGACTTATGCCGAAATCACGCCACCTGCCAAGTTCGTGCATAACGAGGACAGCCGGCGTGGGCTGGCGCTGAACGCGCTGGTGTCCGGTGGTTGCATCGTATCAGGGGCGCACGTGCACAAGAGCCTTCTGTTCACCGGGGTTCGCGTGCGCTCGTACGCATACCTGGACGGTGCGGTAGTGCTGCCGTACGTGGATATCGGCCGGTCAGCGAGATTACGGAACGTGGTCATCGACAGCGGTGTGCGGATTCCGCCGGGCCTTGTGGTCGGCGAGGACGCGGAACTGGACGCGAAGCGTTTCCGTCGGACTGAACGCGGGCGTGTTCTCATCACACAGCCGATGATCGATCACCTCGCGTCGTGAGGGACTTGCTTCCGGGCCCAGCCCAGCGACGGGCGGCGGTGGGCCAGGCGCTGGAGAGCTACCGCCTGAGCGCACCTCGGGCGTGCCGCGTGTTGGGCACGAGACGTTGCTTGATGTTGTGTCGTTCAGTCCGTCTGACGGACGCGCATTTTCGCTGTCGGCTTGCACGAACTGGCAGCCGTCAGGCTCACGTTTGGCTAGAAGCGTCTGCACGTTTTTCTTCGGCGTGAGAGCCTTCGGGTCAACGTGAAGAAGGTGTATCGGCTGAATCGCGAGGAAGGCTCCAACTCACTAAATGCGCGCCTCGACCTGAGACCACAGCTCCACGAAAGCAATCCCTTCCTCGATGCGATCGATTACCACTTCAGAGCCTGCGGCGAGGGGCAACCCGTCGACACTTCTCGCACGGAGACTGACCGTGCGCCCATTGGCGGAATAAGCCACCATCCCGGTGCCCAACGCTCCGACATCGGCAACGATCGTACCGGGAACGCCCTGAAGTGCGTAGCGCGGATCCTCGGGCGATCGCCTGGCGGCCGGCAGGATCCAGCGCGTCATCGAGAGGTACGCCACTCCTGATGCAACGACTGACGTCCCGCCAGCTACAAGGAGCGCGGTCGTTGCGTCCAGCGATGTCGTCCGGAGCAGCCAGTAGCCGATGAACCCGAGCGACAACGCGAATACGGCCACGACCGGAAGCCAGTGTGCGACAATGCCAGGGGGAAGCTCTCGCCCCAGACTGTCCGAGGTCGGCACACGCCGATCGTGTCGCTCGACACCCTTCCACATGACGACGACGCTGAGGAAGAGGCCAGTGAACAGAATCGCGAGGAACAGCAATGACATCGAAATCACGGCCTCCCGGCTGAGCTCCACTCACAAGGCGTGGCAGCGAGCGCGCGTCGGCTTTCGCGGCCCAACTCACTGATCGAAGCAGGAGAATGTTGCGAGAGGAAGGAAAAGACACGAGCCTTGGCGTAATCGGCGGTGCGCCAAGGCCACCTGCCACTCACGAACCCAACGTGTCCGCCCTTGTCGGGGAAGTCGAGCGTCAGCATGCGGTTCACGCTGGCGACCTGTCGGACCTCATCCAGCACCTCAGGCGGATGAAATGGGTCATCCCTCGCGGACAGGAGCAGCGTCGGACAGCGGATACGATCGAGAAACTGGAGCGACGAGCACCGAGCGTAGTAATCCGCAGCGTCACGATACCCGTGAACGATCGAGGTAAACGAGTCGTCCAGTGCCCAGATGGAACTGGCATGCCCCACAGCCTCCGGAGAGGCAATGCCCGGATATTGTTCGATCTTCGCAAGCGCCTTTGGCTTCATGGTACTCAGGAAGTTCCGCGAGTAGATGCGCGAGACCCCCGAGTCGATACGTCGACAGGAACGGGCGAGGTCGAACGGCACCGAGACGGCAGCAGCGGCGAGGACTGCCCGTGGGAAACTGGCACCCAGTTCGCCCAGCCACTTCAGTAGGGCATTTCCGCCGAGCGAGATGCCACACAGCAGGAGCGGAGAGCGCGGGTGCGTTCGACCTACGTGGGCGAGTGCGGTGCTGAAGTCAGCGGAGTCGCCAGCGAAGTAGTACCGGGGTGCAAGGTTGATCTCGCCACCACACCCGCGATTTACGACGACATCGAATCCCCAGGAGGATCTCCGAGCGCTATCAGCCAGAGCCGTCACGAATCCGGAACTGGGGCCGCCCTCGAGCCCATGGAGGAGGACGATCCGGGGGGCGGTGGGCGGTGCCGGCAGCCGGTAGATGTCAAGAAAGTCGTCGTCAGGCGTTGGAATCCGCTCGACGATCCATGGCACGTCATGGCGCCTGCGGAAGAACTTCCCCCAGAGCGTCTGGCTGTGCCCTTCTGGAAGCCACCATGCCGGGATGAAGGGTTCGTGCATGCTAATAGATTCTGGGCGATGATCCGGCGGGGGGTTGGCCGGACAGTCGGCACAGTGCAAAACAATAGCTGCGAGAGCGCTCGATGGCGATTGAAGTCCAGGTGTTTGGTACGAAGAGGAGCGCGGACACACGGAAGGCGTTACGGTTCTTCGCGGAGCGTCGCGTGAAAGCACACTTCGTGGATCTTTCGGAACGCGCGGCGTCGGTTGGGGAACTCCGGAGGTTCGCGCAGCGGTGCGGCGTGGATGGGTTGATCGATCGGAAAGCCAAGCGGTTTGCGGAGCTTGGGCTTGGGTCAGCTTCGTATTCTGACGATTTCTGGCTGAAGAAGGCGGCGGAGGAACCGCTGATTCTGCGCGTGCCGCTCACGCGATGCGGACCAAGGGTGACGGTTGGCCTTGTCGAGGATGAGTGGCGCGACTGGGTTGAAGGGAAGGCATCCCGATGATCATAGTGAGGACTACGCGAGATGGCGTGATCGCGAAGGCGATCGTCGGCCTTCACGCCCGTATCTGATTGCGCACCTTCGACTCGCGCCGAGGCGCCTGAACCATCGATCCGACGCTATGGGCATGGGGGGCCTTCCTGGCTTTCGTCCTCGTCATGCTGGCCATCGACCTGGGGCTGGTGAACAGGAAGGCCCACGTCATCTCCGTACGCGAGGCGTTGACGCTGACGGCGGTCGTATGTGCGTGTGCGATCGCCTTCAACGTGCTCGTCTGGTACGCATACAACCACCACCTGCTCGGACTGGGGGTGCACGTCGATCGTCTCGATGGGCGCGTCAATACAGGCCACATTGCGGCACTCAAGTTCTTTACGGCGTATCTCGTCGAGCTGTCTCTGAGCGCTGACAACGTCTTTGTCATGGCGATGATTTTCGCGCACCTGCGAATCCCGCCGATTTACCAGCATCGTGTGTTGTTCTGGGGCATTCTCGGGGCGTTGGTGATGCGGGGGTTGATGATCGTACTGGGGGCCACTCTGGTCGCTCGCTATCACTGGATCCTGTACATCTTCGGTGTGTTCCTGATCTATACGGCGTACAAGATGCTGCGGAGCAAGGACGCGCACGACGTCGTGACCGAGGAAGCATTCGTCATCACGCAACTGCGGCGGATCGTCCCGATCACCGGAGAATTGAACGGTCCACATTTCGTTTCGGTGCACGACGGCGTCCGAATGTTGACGCCACTGGCTGTGGCACTAGTGCTTATCGAAGCGATGGATCTGGTTTTTGCCCTCGACTCGATCCCCGCTACGTTCGCGATCACGGCCGATCCTTTCCTGGTGTTCACGTCCAACGTCTTCGCGATTCTCGGCTTGCGGTCGCTTTACTTCGTCCTTGCCGGCATCATCGAGCGGTTCCGCTACCTCAAGGTCTCCCTGTCCGCCATCCTCGGATTGATCGGCTTCAAGATGCTTCTGGGCGAGCAGTTGCACGAATTGATGGGAGCGAACTTCAACCTGTACCTGTTGGGTGTGGTAGCGCTCATCCTGCTGGCCGGCGTGCTGGCATCCGTGCGTGCGGACCGGCGCACGCGACCACTCAGCGGTTAGACGGCCGTCGTGCTGGCAGTCGCGTTGTGCCTGCAAGTGGCGTTCAGCGATTCGGTTTACAGCAGTCCGGCATTGCGCCAGCTAATTGCCATTGCGGCAACGGAGAACCGCAACATCCCCACGGCGGTCCGCGCGTACTACGCGGCTGTCGAGAGCGAAGTGGCGATCGGAGTCCGTCAGGCGCGCGGTATCGAAGCTCCTGTTTCGCTCGAACAGCTAAGCTCACGCGTCGAGTGGAGACGTCCTGGAACGTTCGTCCAGCACGTGGTTGGCGAACGCGTCGAGGCTATCGGACCGCAACTTTCGGCGCTGTCGTTCCTGCGACAGTCGCTGCTGGTTCCGCACCTGTACGGAAACGAGATCCAGCTTCTGTTCGGGCGGGACAGTACCGGGCGGCGAGCCGACCGTGCGCGCCCGCGAAGGCAAGTCACGGCGATCCATCCCTTGGCAGCGGGACGAGAGCGCTACTACCGGTACAGCGGTGGAGACACAGTCGTGACCATGCGGATCGACGGACGGTCGATACCGGTAGTCCGTGTCCTTGTCGAGCCACGGAGTGTGTTGCCCCAACACACGGTCGTCTTCGCCGGTGAGCTGTCGCTCGACGTGACTCGGGGGCACGTCGTGAGGATGCGAGGCCGGTTCTCCACGACGGACGACGCCACCTCGTTCCTCGGTCGCGCGATCGGTGCGACGCTGGAAAGCGTCCTGTACGTAGAACTCGACAATCTCGAGGTCGAGCGACAGGTGTGGCTGCCGGCCACTCAGCGCTTCGAGGCGCAAATCCTCTTTCGAATTGCCAGCGACACTCGATCCATCTTCCGCGTCACATCCCGGTTCCGCGACTATCGGCTGACGCTCGATCCCTCGCGCACGCCACTGGCAAGCGATTCCCTGGAACCGCGTCCGCATCGGTTGACGTTGGCAGGCGGTGACTCTCTGGGCCGTTTCACGTACTGGCGGCAACCGCTCGGTACGGCGTCGCCGAATGCGACGTCGGAGGACTTCGATGACCTTGCTCCTGCAGGTTGGCGACCCACCGGGTGGCCCGTCCTCCGGGTTCAGGCAGCCCGGTTGGCGGAGCTGGTTCACATCAATCGCGTGGAAGGATGGTATACGGGACTGGCGGCCGAACTTCTGGCGCGTGACGCCGCGCCCGGTCTGCGAATTCACGCGAATGCCGGGTGGGCATGGATGGAACGGGAAGCCCGCGGCCATGCGCTCGTGACCTGGGACCGGGGTAGAACTCGCACCGGCCTGCATGCCGGGCGCACTCTGGACATGACGAACGACTTCCGCCCACCGCTGGACTCGGGATCCACGTTAGGCGCCGCGCTCGGTGTGGACGATTACGATTACGTAGCGCGCGACATTGCAGGTGTAACCGTGAGCCATGCATTTGGACTTCGCCAGCAGCTCTTATCCGGGATCGAGGTGGCTCTCGTTCATGACGGGTCTGCGACCGTCCACATGAAACGCAGCCCGTTGGGATTCGGTGCGGACTTTCGTGCGAACCGCGGCATTACGGCGGGATCGTACAGGCGAACCACGATCACGATGGAACTGAATCCGGCGGTTGGTGTCGGGTTCGTACAGCCAGGTTTCGGCGCGAAGGCATTGGCGCAAGTTGGAACCGGCGGGCTGAAGTACGAACGTGTGGAGGCGCGAGCGATCGCGCGGTGGAATGGCGCGCAAATGACTACCGTTGTGCGGGTGGATGCGGGACTCCTGACAGGCTCCAGGATTCCCGCACAGGAGTTGTTCGAAGTCGGTTCGGCGCAGAATCTGATTGGATACGGGTACAAGGAGTTCGCGGGGAATCGTGCCGTGGTGGGGAGGGCGCTGGCGATGCGTCGACTCCCGGTTCTGAGAACGCCGCTTCGGATCGGATCGCGGTTCATCCTGCCGGGCCTCTCACCTGCAGTGTCGTTGAGTGGTCAGACTGCTTGGGTTGGTGCCCGTGGCGCGGGGGCCATGGGGGCGCTTGTCGATCTCAGTGGGTCGGTGCCCGTCGAAGGCAGCGCGATCGATCTATGCCGCGCGGATGCGGCGGATCACGGGTTGATTTCCCGTCCCACATGTGGATGGCGCTCTGCGATTGGCGTCGGGCTCCGGGTCTTTGGAGGCGCCATTGGCCTTACGCTCGCTCGACCAATCGATCATCGTGGGCGATGGCGCCTGCAGTTCGATGTCGGGCAGATCCTGTAGTTAGGCACCCCAGAGTGAGTTCCAGTGGTTGCCCCCCTTCAGAACCGGGGCGAGGAAGCAGCGACGCATGATTCCAGACAGGGAGTAAGGCCCAGCGCATGATTACCGGTGATATCAAGAACCAGATCGACCGCATCTGGGACTCCTTCTGGTCCGGCGGCATCTCCAATCCCCTCGAAGTCATCGAGCAGATCACCTACCTGCTCTTCATCCGCCGCCTCGACGACCTGCACACGCTGGAGGAAAACAAGGCCAACCGGCTCAAGCAGCCGATGGAGCGCCGCATCTTCCCGGAGGGCAAGGACGCGAAGGGCCGGGCTTACGCGGACTTCCGCTGGTCGCGCTTCAGGCACTTCGCCCCGGCCGACATGTTGGCCGTCGTCGGCGAGCACGTCTTCCCGTATCTGCGCGCCGACCTCGCGCGCCAGCTCGGCAACGGCGACTCGACCTACGCGCACCACATGAAGGACGCGCGCTTCACCATCCCGACGCCGGCTCTGCTCGCGAAGGTGGTGGACCTGCTCGACCAGGTGCCGATGGAGGAGCGCGACACCAAGGGCGACATCTACGAGTACATGCTGGCCAAGATCGCCAGCGCCGGGCAGAACGGCCAGTTCCGCACGCCGCGCCACATCATCCGGCTGATGGTCGAGCTGACGGCGCCCACGCCCACCGACGTGATCTGCGACCCGGCCTGCGGTACGGCGGGCTTTCTGATCGCGGCGGGCGAGTACCTGCGCGGGCGGCATCCGAAGCTGCTGCACGACAAGAAGCAGAACGAGCACTTCCACCACCGGATGTTCCACGGCTTCGACTTCGACAACACGATGCTGCGCATCGGCAGCATGAACATGCTGCTGCACGGCGTGGAGAGTCCGGACATCCGCTACCGCGACTCCCTCGCGCAGGACCACGCGGGCGAGGAGGAGAAGTACACGCTGGTGCTCGCCAATCCACCGTTCGCGGGCAGCCTCGACTACGAGAACACCGCCAGGGACCTGCTCCAGATCGTCAAGACGAAGAAGACCGAGCTGCTCTTCCTCGCGCTCTTCCTGCGGCTCCTGAAGCCCGGCGGGCGCGCGGCGGTGATCGTGCCCGACGGCGTGCTCTTCGGCTCCAGCAAGGCGCACAAGGAGCTGCGCCGCATTCTGGTGGAAGACCAGAAGCTCGACGCCGTGGTGTCGCTGCCCGGCGGCGTGTTCAAGCCGTACGCCGGCGTCTCGACCGCAATCCTCGTCTTCACCAAGACCAACTCCGGCGGCACCGACTTCGTCTGGTTCTACGACGTGGAGGCCGACGGCTGGAGCCTGGACGACAAGCGCACGCCGCTGCTTGCTGAGGACCGTGAGGAGTACCGGGAGGGTTTCTTCCTCTGGCATGACGGCATCTGGAACAAGATCAACCTGCGCAACGACCGGCAGAGCTATCAGGACGGGTTGTTCCGTATCGAACTCCCCACCTTCGACGAAGTACCGGTACGCGAAGCGCTGCTCAATGCTGTCGCGCATCGGGACTACCGGCTCGGCGGTTCGGTGTTCGTGCGCCAGTATCCCCAGCGGCTCGAGGTGGTGAGCCCTGGTGGCCTGCCGGCGGGCGTCACCCCGGCGAACATCCTCGACCAGCAGAACCCACGCAATCGCCGGCTGGCCGAGGCGTTGGCGAAGTGCGGGCTGATCGAACGCTCGGGCCAGGGTATGAACCTGATCTTCGAAAGCGCGATTCGGCAGGGCAAGGCGCCCCCAGCTTTGCGGGCACGTCGGCGCACCAGGTGCGGCTGGCCCTGCATGGAACGGTTGCCAGCCCGGCGTTCGTGCGCTTCATCGAGCGGTTGGGTGAGGAGAAGCTCAAGTCGTTCTCGACGTACGATTTCCTCGCCTTGGACTATCTCCGGCGCGAACAATCAATGCCGGAGCACCTCAAGGCCTGCCTGCCGGGATTGATTGCTGCCGGCGCGGTGGAGTCGATTGGGCGCGGACGGGGAACCAGATACATCCTGGCGCGCGGGCTTTACGCGGCGCTGGGCAGCAAGGGCGTTTACACCCGCACGAAGGGACTTGACCGAGGGACCAACAAAGCGCTTCTGCTGAAGCACATCCGGGACAACGCAGCGAACGGCGCACAGATGAAGGAGTTGCAGCAGGTACTGCCGGCGCTGTCGCGAAGCCAGATTCAGGTGCTGCTGCGTGAACTGCGCAAGGAGGGGACGATCCACAGCGTCGGGACGACAAAGGCGGCCCGTTGGTACCCAGGCGTCGGTCGCGAGGAATTGCAACCGTGAAGCGCGATCTTCGGGGTGCGACCGACCAGCGCCCCTCGCCCCCTTGTAACTGGCTGATCGATAAGGCCGTTGGGCCGGGGGGATTGCAACGAGCCGGGCGCTGGTTGCAATCCCGGAGCAAAACGATGCAAACGGCCCGCCGGGTGAAGATGGTCCAGCCTTTCACATGGATGGCTGCCGCCGCCATGCTAAAGGCTGGCTAGAACATGGGGGCATCGAGGAGTGAGCCAGTTCACCTCCTCCAGCTTGAATGGAGCGGCGTCTTCGAGGCGGCGTCCAAAGCGGAAGTCGCGGTGCACGCCGATCCGCGCACCGCGTGCTTCTATGCCCGCCGCGCGCTGGAGCTGGCGGTGAGCTGGGCGTTCAAGCACGACGCGGCGCTCCGGCTTCCGTACCACGGATTGCGGTCGCTGAACGAACCGGTAGAGCCAGACGTTATCGCCTGCAGGACAAGGGTTTACGATGAATCGCGCCACCAATCGCGCCCAGTATGCGCCAGCTATGGCGCCACGGATCGTGTCCGGAGGTCGTTTGACGCGGGGCGTGCTATGAGGCGGCAAGCCAGGCGGTGTTCCTCGAGACGCCGACGGCCGATGTGCCCGGGAATGCTCGCGCCTGGCATCGGCCCCAGGCATCCTTGTATTTCTGGAGCGTAGCTCCATAATTGCACGGATGATCCCCCGCCGGCTTCTCTCGACGCTCACGTCTGCCCTTGCAGAAGTTCCGACGGTGGCGCTGCTGGGGCCGCGTCAGGCGGGCAAGACCACGCTGGCGCATGAAGTCGCCGGGACACGGCCGACGGTCTATCTCGATCTGGAGTCCGAAGCCGACCGGGCAAAGCTCTCCGAGCCCGAGCTCTACCTGGCGCAGCACGCGGACAAGCTGGTCATCCTCGACGAGATCCAGCGCACCCCGCACCTCTTCCGGAGCCTCCGCGGGCTCGTCGACAAAGGCCGCCGCAGCGGACGCGGGACGGGCCGCTTCCTCGTCCTGGGCTCGGCGTCGATCGATCTGCTCAGGCAGTCGAGCGAGTCGCTCGCGGGACGCATCCGCTATCTGGAGCTCGGCCCGCTCGACGCGGGCGAGGTGGGTCGGAAACGCCTCGACGCGCTTTGGCTGCGCGGGGGGTTTCCCGAGAGTCTCCTGGCCGCTACCGATGCGGCGAGCCTGCGCTGGCGCACGGACTTCATCCGCACCTACCTCGAGCGCGACATCCCGCAACTCGGGCCGCGGATCCCGGCCGAGACCCTGCGCCGGCTCTGGACGATGCTCGCGCATCAGCAGGGCGGTCTGCTCAACGCGTCGGCGCTGGCTCGCGCGCTGGCCGTGGACGGCAAGACGGTCGCCGTGTATCTCGACCTGCTCGTGGATCTGCTCCTCGTGCGCCGCCTTCCCCCGTGGCACGGCAACGTCCGTAAGCGTCTGGTCAAGTCGCCCAAGGTCTACATCCGCGACAGCGGGCTGGTGCACGCGTTGCTTGGGATCGGCGACCGCGAAGCGCTGCTGGCGCACCCGGCCGTGGGCGGGAGCTGGGAGGGCCTGGCCATCGAGTCGCTGATCGCCGCCGCGCCGAGTGGCGCCGAGCCGCATTTCTTCCGCACGGCGGCCGGCGCGGAGATCGACCTGCTGCTGAAGCTCCCCGGCCATCGCAAGCCCTGGGCGATCGAGATCAAGCGCGGACTCGCGCCGAAGCTGGAGCGTGGTTTCCGCCTGGCCTGCGAAGCCGTTCGCCCGGAGCGGCGCCTCGTGGTCTATGGCGGCGTGGAACGTTTTCCCCTAGCGGAAGACGTGGAGACGGTCTCGCTCATCGGACTGTGCGAGGAGCTCTCCGCAGCATGAGCCAGTTCACCTTCCTCCAGCGCGAATGGGCCGCCGTCTTCGAGGCGGCGTCGAAAGCGGAAGGCGCGGTGCACGCCGATCCGCGCACCGCGTGCTTCTACGCCCGCCGTACGCTCGAGCTGGCGGTGAGCTGGGCGTTCAAGCACGACGCGGCGCTGCGGCTTCCGTACCAGGACAACCTCTCGGCGCTGATCCACGAGCCGAGCCTCAAGCAGGCGGCCAGCGAGGCGGTGTTCAGCAAGGCGCGGGTGATCAACACGCTCGCACACCGCTCGGTGTTCCAGAAGTACCGCGCCATCTTCGACTACTTCGATTCGCTGCTCGTGGGGCTGACCGCGACGCCCAGGGACGAGGTGGACCGCAACACCTACGGCCTGTTCGATCTCGAGGACGGCGTGCCGACCGACGCCTACTCGCTCGAGGAGGCCGTGCGTGACGGGTACCTCGTTCCGCCGCAGGCGGTCTCGGTGCCGCTCAGGTTCCAGCGCGAGGGGATCAGGTACGACGAGCTGTCGGAAGAGGACAAGGACCAGTGGGACGCGCTGGAGTGGGACGACGAAGGAAACGTCCCCGACCGGATCGAAGCCGAGGCCGTCAACCGCTGGCTCTTCAACAAGGACACCGTGGACAAGGTGCTGGAGCACCTGATGACGCGCGGCCAGAAGGTCGCGGGGGGCGACCGGCTGGGCAAGACCATCATCTTCGCCAAGAACCAGCAGCACGCCGAGTTCATCGCCGAGCGCTTCGACGCCAACTACCCGCACCTGAAGGGCGCGTTCGCGCGCGTCATCACCTTCAAGACGGAGTACGCGCAGAGCCTGATCGACGACTTCTCGAACAAGGACAAGGCTCCGCACATCGCGATCTCGGTGGACATGCTGGATACCGGCATCGACATCCCGGAGGTGGTGAACCTCGTCTTCTTCAAGCTGGTGCGCTCGAAGACCAAGTTCTGGCAGATGCTGGGGCGCGGCACGCGGCTCTGTCAGGACCTGTTCGGGCTGGGCGAGGACAAGAAGTTCTTCTACCTGTTCGACTACTGCCAGAACCTCGAGTACTTCAGCCAGGACATCCCGGGAACCGACGGCTACGCGGCCGAATCGCTCGCCAAGCGGCTGTTCGACGCGCGGCTGGACCTGATCGCGGCGCTCGATGGCCGGCCCAACGAGGCCTTGGCTGCGGCGGTCAGGGAGGCGACGGCGACGTACGGCGACCCCAGGACGGACGAAGAGGTGCGACGAGCCGTCGCGGATCTGCTGCAGCGCGAAGTCGCCGCGATGAAGCTGGACAACTTCATCGTGCGGCCGCACCGGCGCCTGGTGGAGAAGTACGCGGAGCCGAGGCATGGTTGGCATTGGCGTCAGATGCCATCGCGGAGTTATCCCACGAGGTTGCGGGGCTCCCTACGGAACTCGATCCCGAGAACGAGGAGGCAAAACGCTTCGACCTGCTCGTTTTGAAGCTCCAGCTCACGCTTCTGCATGCCGAGCCGGGCTTCGAGCGGCTGCGCGACCGGGTCAGGGAGATCGCGGGACTTCTGGCGGAGAAGGATGCGATTCCGATGGTCCGCGAACAGATGGCGCTCATCCAGGATGTGCTGAGCGATGCGTGGTGGCAGGACGTCACCGTGCCGATGATCGAGGCGATGCGTCGCCGGCTGCGCGGGCTCGTGCAACTTATCGACAAGAACCAGCGCAAGCCGGTGTACACCGATTTCGAAGATTCAATGGGCGGCGAAGCCGACTTCACGCTGCCGGGCTTCGCCGTCGGCACCGATCAGGCGAAGTTCATTGCCAAGGCGAGAGCGTTCCTGCGCCAGCATCTCGATCATGTCGCCGTAGCGACGCTGAGGATGAACCGGCCGCTCACGTTGTCAGACATCTCTGAACTGGAACGTCTGCTCCGCGAGAGTGGGGTGGGCGAGCCGAAGGACATCCGCCAGGCAGCGGAGGATGCTCAGGGCTTGGGGCTTCTCGTGCGTTCTCTCGTCGGTATGGACCGGGCGGCTGCCAAGCAGGCACTGGCCGGGTTCACGAACGGCAAGACGTTGACCGCGAACCAGTTGGAATTCGTGAACCTCATCGTGGATCACCTGACGGAGTACGGCGTGGTGGAAACGTCCCGCCTCTACGAATCGCCGTTCACCGATCTCGCATCACAAGGCCCCGAAGCGCTCTTCAAGGCGGTCGAGATGGATGAACTCCTCCGGACCTTGGAGGCGATGCGCCTAATGGCGGTGGCAGCGTGAAGCACGGCGAAGGGGTGCCTAACGACGGCATGCAGCTGACGGCGCTTCGCGGCGCCGCTGATGCTGGGCGGTCTAGAACTCGCCGATGAAACCGATCTCGGGAACGAGATTCTGATCGAATCGCTCCCGGACAGCAGACTGTGCGTGGGCGATGACAGCTCGCACATCTGCAGCCGTCGCTTTGCCCAGGTTCACGACGATGTTGGCGTGGATGTGCGAGATCTGCGCGTCGCCAACACGAAACCCCTTCAATCCGCATTGATCGATCAGACGCCCGGCACCTACGCCTTCGATCTTCCTGAAGACGCTGCCGGCGCTGGGATGATATTCGAGCCAGGGATGCCGAGATCCGCGCCAGGCAAGGTTCTCCTGCACGATGCGATGTAGCGTCGCTGGATCGCCTGGCGTCAGGCGGAAGGTGACGGCGAGCGCGATATCCCGGCGCCGATGCAGCACGCTGGTGTCGTATCCGAACTCCATGTACGTGGCATCCGCTGATATTCGCTTGCCCTCCTTCGTGAGCAGGTCGCACGATTCGACGACTTCGGCAATGAACATGGTCCGCTCGCGCTGGGGCGCCGGCGAGAGGAAGTGGAGATTCTGCCAGATTGCACCGCCGACGGTGCTCGGGATGCCGGCGTAATGCTGGAGGCCCGAGAAGCCGGCCCGCACAGTAGTGCGAACGATGTCGGCCATGATCGCGCCACTTTCTGCCCAAAGCATTCCGTCCTCACCAAGGTCGAAGGCACGGGCCATGTTGCGGATCACGACGCCCCGGAAGCCGAGATCGCCGACCAGGATGTTCGCACCCAGGCCGAGGACGAAGTACGGTACGCCGACGCGACGAGCGAGAAGAACTGCGTTTGCCAGATCGTCAGCCGATGTGGCATCGTACATCGAGTCCGCTGGTCCGCCGATCCGAAATGTAGTGTGCGGGGCCAGCACCTCATTTTTTCGCAGAGCTTCCGCGCGAAGTACTCGGCGAGCTTCTACATCAAAGGACTGAGTCGCGTGTTCGGTTGTCGACATGGTTCGCGTAAGAAACCATTCCTTCAGAGGTGGCGCCAGCTACGCAGCGGCATCGCTGCCCTGGGTCTACTCCTGTCATGGTTGCCGGCGGTCCTGCAGGCACAACGTGCGGAGTTGGAGAAGTTCGTGCGCCAGAAGGTTCTGGACAACGGACTGGAGGTAATAGTTGCAGAGAACCATGGGGTACCAATCGCGACCATCGAGATCGATGTGCGCAACGGATCGTTTACCCAGCCGCCGGGCTACGAGGGGCTGGCGCACATGTACGAGCACATGTTCTTCAAGGCCAACGCACAGTTGTCGCGGCCCGACGAGTTCATCGACCGTGCGTCAGAACTGGGCGCGATATTCAACGGCACGACGCAGGAGGAACGAGTCAACTACTACCTCTCCTTGCCGTCTGACAGTCTGGAGGGAGGGCTTCGGTTGATCGCCGGCGCGCTGCGAGAGCCGAAGTTCCTTCGCGAGGAACTGGATCGCGAGCGGCTGGTGGTACTGGGCGAGTACGATCGCAACGAAGCCAGTCCGTTCTTCGAGCTCGACAAGCGCACGACGCAGGCACTGTATCCGGGGCAATGGAGCCGCAAGAACGTCATCGGCGAACGTCAGGTTCTGCAGACGGTCACGCCGGACAAGATGCGGGAAATTCAGCGCAAGTACTACGTGCCGAACAACGCCGCGTTGATCGTCACCGGCGACGTGGATGCCGATCGTGTGTTTGAGCTGGCGGAACACGTCTTCGGGGACTGGAAACGCGGGTCCGATCCCTTCATCGCCGATCCGATTCCACCGATTACCCCGATGACGGGAAGCTCCGCGCTGTTCGTGGAGCAGGACGTTGGCGCGATCACCGTGTTCATCCGGTGGCAGGGGCCGAGTGTGCGGGCAGACCCCGAGGCAACATTCTCAGCCGACGTGTTTTCCGACGCACTCAATCAGCCGGGTTCGACGCTCCAGCGTCGTCTGGTCGACAGCGGCCTGTGGCACTCTGTCGGAGTGAACTATTACACGCTCAATAACGCCGGACCCATCACGATATCCGGACAGACGTCACCAGATCGATTCAAGGCTGCGCTCTCAGCGTTGTATCGCGAGATCGAGCAGTTCGCCGATCCCGGCTATATCACACGCGAGCAGCTCGACGCTTCCAAGGCGGAGCGCGCGGTAAGCACCGCGTTCGGTTTCGACCGTCCCTCGGACTTCGCGCACACGATCGGCTTCTGGTGGAGCGTGGCAAGCCTGGACTACTACATGAGGTACATCGACAGCATGGCACGTCGTACGCAGGAGGACATGCGGAAATACGCACGGGATTACATACTCGGCAAACCATACGTGGTGGGCGTACTAATGCCGGCCGACGTCAGGCGCCAGTTGGGTCTGACGGAAGCGGACTTGCTCGCCAGGGTGACACCATGAACCGGGGTTGGGGACGCGCCCTCGCGCTGGTGCTGTTCGTCTCCGGGATTCCCGGGCCAGCACGCGCGCAATCGACCGTCGCGGCATCGCCGCCGGATAGCGCCGCTACCACGACCTACGAAACAGGCGGCATCCGGGTGATCCATCGGTACTCCCCGTCCTCGGACGTCGTGGTCGCCAACCTGTACTTGCTGGGTGGTGCGCGGCAGATGACCGCTGATAACGCCGGCATCGAGCCGTTGCTGCTCGAGGCATCCGAACGGGGAACGCGAACGTACCCCAAAGACCGCTTGCGCCGACAGATGGCAAGGTTGGGAACCTCCATCGTCACGAGTGCCGACCCCGACTGGACGAACTTCGGAATCCGGGCCACGCGGAGCACACTGGACTCCACCTGGGCCGTCTTCGCGAGTCGAGTGATGCAACCAACCCTCGATTCGCTGGAGTTCGAAATCGTGCGGAGCCAGTTTCTGGGCGCGGTGCGCCAGCGCAAGGACTCACCGGATGCGCTCCTGGAGTTTCTGGCCGACTCGTTTGCGTTTTCCGGCCACCCGTATGCCGTTCCCACGACAGGGACCGAGACGTCGATCGCGCGATTGAAACTGACGGACCTGCGCCGCTATCACGCCGAACAGTTCGTCACATCGCGAATGTTGCTGGTGGTTGTCGGGAACGTGACACCGACGCACATCCAGCGACTCGTGGGCAAGACCCTGGCCCGGCTACCTGCCGGTACATATCGCTGGACGTTGCCGGACACGCTGCCGCGGTCGAAGGACGCGGCGCTGATCGTGGACCGCGCGCTGCCCACGAACTACATCATGGGCCGATACGCCGGACCGCTTGCCAGCTCCAACGACTATGTCGCGCTACGGGTGGCATCTGCAGTACTGTCGGGCCAGCTGTTCGGGGAGATCCGATCGCGCCGCAATCTGACGTACGCCGTTGACGCTCCGTTCATCGAGCGCGCAGTTGGCGCTGGCGGCCTGTATGTCACCACGGTCGCGCCCGACGTGACCATCGACCTCATGCGCGAGCAGCTCGATGGCCTGAAAGGCGGGACGCTCGACGAAGCAGGACTCGATCGGCTGGTCGCACAATTCTCGACACAGTACTTCCTCGAGAACGAATCGAACGCATCACAGGCGAATTTCCTTGCGCGCGCCTACCTGTTCCACGGAAGCATCAGCGCTCTGGACCGCTTCGCGGAGGACCTCCGCGCCGTCAGCCCAGAGGATGTCCGGCGAGTCGCGCAGCGGTACATGAAGGACTTTCGGTTCGTCTACATTGGCGATCCCAAGCGAGCTCCGACACGCCAGATGGAGCGCTTCTAGTACTTTCTTCCGCGGGACGAAACAACGTTTCTGCAGGCCGACTGCGTGTACCACTCCTAGCGGTACCCGAAGGGTGCTGCTTCTGGATTGTAGACCTCGATGCGGGCGTCGACGCCTCCGCGTACGCTCCAGGGCCTCGTGAAGCTGGCGCCCGTTGGGCAGCCGCAGATAGCCCCGCGCGTTCCAAAGCCTGGATTGGCGGCTTCAAGCATCAGGATGGAAGGGTCGTGTCACGTACACTGCTGTTCCGCCGACCCGGGGCGTGTCCGGCCCACCAGGGAGCGGCGCTCTCCGTTCGCCAGCTCCATGGCCGTCAATCCGATGGAACTGCTTCCAGTACTGGTGGAGTTAGCGACCCAAGGGCAGCGATGGATCGGAGACTGCTCAGTTGCGTTTGGTAGTACCAGCCCCTCAGCCGCCAAACTCTCCTGCCGCCGCCGCGAGATCGATGCCGCGAGTGTCGAGACCGTCGCCGAGTAGTGCCGCGAACACACCGCGGTCCTGAAGTGCATCCAGATCGCCAAGGCGATCGAAGACACCCGCTGCCATGATCGGCAGGTTCGCGGTTTCGACCAGATCTTCCAGGAAAGACAGATCGCATCGTCCTGGGCGACCCTGGTCGTCGCAATGGTCAACCAGGACGCCGGCTATCCCCAGCCGAGCCAACTCCTCGATCCAGTCTGCGGGCTGGCGCATCACGGAACACGGGCCCGGTTGGCGGCAGACTACCCGCTTCTCACAGACACTCACGGCAGCGATTACCGCGTGATCGTGGGGTTCGATCAACGCCCAGAACCGGTCCACGTCGCGATCGTGCGATTGGACCACCACGTACTCCGCGCCTCCCGTCAGGAATGCATCGACGTCGTCCGGCTGCTGAATGTCAGCGCCAACTTGAAGATGAAGTCCGTGACTGATCGGGAATTCCTGACAGAAATCCGTGATGCAGGTACCGTCGATCCGAAGATGTGCATGGGAGAAGCCGAGCCTGCTCAGTTCCAGCAACGTGTCCGCCGGACCAAGTGGACGGTGTCGCGAAGAGCGTGTTGATCCTGGAGCTGGCGCGACCGCGACGACAGGGATCACAATCATGAGTTTGTGGTCAAGTAATCCCCTTGGCACTGCGCGTCTTTGTGAATAAGTTCACAAGGACTGCGATGAGTATCGCGGGACTAGCGTTCAGACACTCCAACCTACAGCGGTATCGTTCGGCTCTGGGAGGCCTTCAGAAAATGCGTTCTTACGGACTGGCACTCATTGCGAGTGCGTTCGTCGTTGGGGCATGCGGTGGCGGTGAACCCAAGTCGGCAGACTCGGCGGCGGCGACGCCCGCTCCGGCTCCGTCCGAAACACAGGCAGCGGCGCCAGCCGCTGGGTCAGTGGCACCGGTTGCGATCACCGGGACTACGCACGAAATCAAAATGGTAGGCGATGCACAGGGATATCGGTACGAGCCGGCCAACATCACCGTGAAGCCGGGCGATGGCATCAAGTTCATCATGGAGTCCGGCGGACCGCACAATATCGCCTTCGATCCTGCAACCCTCCCGGCGGGTTCGAAGGACCAGCTGTTTGCCAACATGCCGAACTCGATCGATGGCTCTTCACCGATGATGATGAATCCGAACGAGACGTGGACGCTGTCACTCGGCAACATCCAGCCCGGTACGTACCCGTACCACTGCACACCGCACCTTGCGATGGCCATGAAGGGCGTGATCACGGTCCAGTAGTTCGAATTGCCCGACCAGAAGGGGGCGCTTGAAGGCGCCCCCTTTGTCATATCTGTGCCTTGATCGCGCGCATGAAAGCCCGCGGCAGGCTCGCCCTCGGATGTCGTGCGCGCAGTAGTTTGACGGGGCATGCAACTCTCGACGCGATCGCCAACACTCACACGTCGGCTCCGTGCGTCTCGGTCCAGGTGGTGGGGCGCCCGGGCGAGAAATGTCCTGGCGCGGAAGGGTCAGCTGGCGGCGCTGCTGGCGCCAGTCTTTCTTGGGCTGGCGACAGCATTCCTCGTGATTCCAGCGGGGGCCCGCAAGATGCTCGCGCACACTCACGCCGCGGAGCAGGTAGACGACACCATCTCGCTTCTGCGTGCTGAGACGCGGGCGCGGTTGGATCTGGCGGCAGCCGACTCGATGCTTGCTCTTCAGCGCCAGCGTCGGCGTGACGCCGAAGCTGAGGAACGCGGGAGTCGGGATAGGGAGACGTCACACGGAGCCGATTCGCTCGGTCGATTGGTGGTCGCGCTGGACGCGCTGATTGCGCGCGCGGCGAACGCTCCGCTTCTGGAGTCCTATCGTGCGATCGCTGAATCGCCGGCATTGCGGGGTAACCCGCGTATTGGCGCACTGCTCGACTCGCTCTCCGATGTCGATCGGGAACGTGACGAGTTCGGTACTGGCGCAGCCGTCGATCCGGTCTTCGTGGCCTTGACAACCAGGGCCAACGTCCTTGGACGCGAGATCGTTGCTGCGGCGAACGAAGCGCGTGCCGGCCTGAGGCGGGCACAACTGGCCGCTTCTCGTTCGCGTGCAACGTCGCGAGACACGATGATAGAGCTCCCGGACACGATCGCTCTCGCCCTCGCGCGTGACACCGCCAGGGCCTTGTTGGCTGAGGTGGTTCGGGCGACCGCACAGGCACGACGTCTGAACGAGACCGCGAGGTCGTTGGCATCAGCGGAGAGGGCTGCGAATCGAATCGCTCCGGTGTCGGCGATCCTGATCGGGAGCGTCGTTCTTGCTTTGGTTCTCGCGTTCGGACTTCTGCTCGTCAGAGAGGCGCGGTCGCCTCGAATTGCGGATCTTGGCGAAGCGGAACTGGCGGCAGACGCCCACGCACTGGGTGTGGTGGGGCGTACGATTTCACAGTCACATGTACGACGGAGGGCGGATCGTGAGCGTCCGTCGTCGCTTGACCCGGAGCAGGACGCATACCGATTGCTCGCGTGGCACGCGTCCGCACACGTGCCGCCCCGCTCACGGGTCGTCGTTGTTGGCGATGAGCCGGTCGTGGCCGGAACCGTTGCGGCGAACCTGGCGGCAGTGTTGGCAAACGAGGCACGCTCGGTGTTGTTGCTGGATATCGACTTCTTGAGTAACCCAGTGGCAAGGGCCCTGTCGATCAGACGCGCGGTGGCGGGGATGGTCGACATCCTTGGGAACCGCCGCCAGTGGTCGGAGGCCGTCATCGCCGTGACAGTTGGCCGTGGAAACAGCATGGACTGCATTCCAGCGGGGATTCGCCCACGAGCCGTTGGACCGTCGGAGGGTGAGGCGCTCAGGGCAGAAATCCAGCGCGCGTCACGTCGCTACGACATGACCGTGGTGAATGCTCCGCTTGAGCTTGCTGGAAGAGTTCTGTCTGGTGAAGATGCGGTGATCTGTGCAAGGCGCACGAGCACGAAGGTCTCAACACTCGTGCGCTCCGCGGAGCGATTGCGACTGGGTGGCTCGCAGATCCTGTGTGTCGCTCTCTGGGAGAGGAAGAAGCCGACGACTAACCGAAACGTTGACGATGGCACCGTTCCACCGGGTGCGAGTACCCATCGACATTCGCAGGTCGCGTGAGCCGCACGATGCGGCACCGATGTTATCATTCGGGCCGCGCTGGGCACCATGGGAACGTGTTTCCGTACCAGCGGGATTTCTTCGTCCGCCGCGGCAGGAGGAGGCCATGGCTGAAGCCGCGCTCGACCTGCGGCACCTGCCGAAGTCCGAAGCCTACGGAGTATTGTGTCGCGAGATCCAACAGGTGCTCGCAGGAATCAGCGACGACGTGACGGGGATGGCGACCATCAGCTGCCTTGTCGCGAGCGCGTTCGGGCACTTGTGGGTAGGGTTCTATCGCGTTGTCGAACGGGATCGACTACTTCGTGTGGGTCCGTACCAGGGATCGCTGGGCTGTCTGGAAATCGCCTTCGGCAAAGGCGTGTGCGGGACGGCCGCGAGGGAGCGACGTACCGTGATAGTTGAGGACGTCGATCGCTTTCCCGGACACATCAGTTGTGATGCAAGGTCGCGTTCGGAAATCGTCGTACCGGTATTCAACGCAGCTGGAGAACTGATAGCGGTGCTGGATGTGGACTCAGCAAGACGTGCCGCGTTCGACGAAATCGACAAGACCGGCCTCGAAGAGATCGTTCGCTGGTTTTCGCAGGTACCCGCGTCCTGACGGAGCCAGCTGGTGACGGGCCGCGTCGGCCAGCACTATGTTATCCGCCCGCCGTCGTCGACGAGCAACGCCCATCGCCACAGCGAATGTCAACTTTGGGGTACTCTGATCGCATCAACCACGCTCTTGCGTTTGCTGCGAAGCATCACGACCAACAGGTTCGGCGCGGAACCCGGCCGCCGTACCTGACGCAGCCGGCGAACGTCGCCATCATCCTGACGCGATATGGATGCTCGGACGATGTTGTCGTGGCTGGCGTGCTGTATGACGTTGTGGAGGATCTTGTGCGGGCAGGGACAACCTCGGAGGTGCTGGA
Organism: Gemmatimonadaceae bacterium; assembly: GCA_019186945.1. Taxonomy (GTDB): domain Bacteria; phylum Gemmatimonadota; class Gemmatimonadetes; order Gemmatimonadales; family Gemmatimonadaceae; genus JABAQJ01. The sequence goes on along the minus strand of JABAQJ010000001.1, from coordinate 98,178 downwards.
CGAACGTATCGGCGAGAAGTTCGGGCACGAGACGCTGGCTACCCTGGTGGCAGTCGTTCCGCGGCGCGCTGACGACGACGGCATCGAGCTGTCCGCCGACGAACGCCGATCCGACACGCTGGATCGGCTGGGCGCGGCATCGGACGCAGCCCGCTGGACATTTGCGGCTACCATGCTGCATGCCGCCGCGTCCCTGCTGGCCGACTTGCGGCGCACCGTGGATCCGGACACCGTCTGGCAACGAACAGGGCCCGGCCGGGACGCCACGCTCGACTGGTATCGGCGTGTGCAGCGCCGGTTACGCGATGTGGGGTTCTCGGCCCCACTCGCTGACGAACTCCGATCGGTTGTCGAGGAATTGCAGCTGATCGGGGTGCCGTGACCCGCAATTAGCGGGGCGTGACCGGGGGCGAATCCGTAACCGGGTAGTGGCTGGCGACATAGTCGTCCAGGATCTCGAAGAACTCATCCACTAACCTGTCGCCGCGCAATGTGGTTTGGAGCCGTCCGTTCACGTATACCGGTGCCTTGGGTTCCTCGAACGTGCCTGGGAGAGAGATGCCGATGTGCGCGTGCTTCGATTCTCCTGGGCCGTTGACGACGCATCCCATGACGGCGACGCGAAGCTCCTCGACTCCCGGCCGGCGTCCGCGCCACTCGGTCATGCGCTCGCGCAGGTGCTGCTGGACGTCCTGCGCGAGCTGTTGAAAGAAGGTGGATGTCGTACGACCGCATCCCGGACACGCCGTGACCTGTGGCGTGAAATGCCGGAGGCCTAACGACTGGAGAATCTGCTGGGCGACTTGCACTTCTTCCGTGCGATCTCCCTGCGGGCGCGGAGTCAGGGACACGCGAATCGTGTCGCCGATGCCCTCGGCGAGCAGGATGGACAGACCAGCCGTACTGGCGATAACACCCTTCGTACCGATGCCAGCCTCTGTCAGCCCCAGATGCAACGGAAAGTCGCAACGCGCCGCCAGCCGGCGATACGTTTCCACGAGGTCGGCGACTACCGAGACTTTCGCAGAGATCAGGATGCGATCGTGCCGGAGTCCACATTCTTCCGCGAGGGCGGCGGACCGGATCGCGCTCTCGATCATCGCCTCGATGTAGACGTCGCGGGCCTCACGCGGCATCGGGAGCGCCGCATTGGTTTCCATCAGCGACGTCAGGAGATCCTGATCCAGCGATCCCCAATTGACACCGATGCGTACCGGCTTGTCGTTCGCGAGCGCGACATCGACGATCGCGCGGAAGTTCTCGTTCCGGTGCTTGCTGCCCACGTTTCCGGGGTTGATGCGGTATTTCGCGAGTACGCGAGCGCAGTCCGGATGACGCGTAAGAAGCAGGTGCCCGTTGTAGTGGAAGTCACCGACGAGCGGCACGCGCACACCCAGGTCTTGCAGGCGTACTGCGATCTCCGGGACTGCGGCGGCTGCGTCGTCGTTGTTGACGGTGACTCTGACAAGTTGAGAGCCGGCCTGTGCCAGAGCAGCGATCTGGGTGGCCGTCGCGGCCGCATCGGCCGTGTCCGTGTTAGTCATCGACTGGACAACGACGGGAGAAGAAGATCCGATCTTCACCCCGCCCACGTCCGTTGTCACCGTTCTTCGACGCGTCCAGGCCGTCACTGTCTCTCCAACCGGGTTCCAGCGTAAGTTATCCTCGCCCACATGCACTCGGCATCGTGGCCAGTGTGTCATCTGGAGCTAGCATATGCCGGAAGGCCCGAACCAGTCTGCCGCATCGGCACCGACGACACCGGTGCCGAATCAACGACCTTTCCTTCGGCGGCATTGGGGCAAGGTGACCATCGCTGTCGTTGTGGGTGCGCCACTCCTGATATTCACTATCTGGGCGGGCGTTGCACTGAGCTACAGCTATTCCTCAGGCGATCGCGTCGGCTATGTACAGAAGCTGGCCAGAAAGGGGTGGTTGTGCAAAACCTGGGAGGGCGAGCTGCAACTTTCGAACATACCGGGGGGTGCACCGGTGATATTCGAGTTTTCTATCCGCAGCGATTCGATCGCTCGGGAGATTCAGAAGTTGCAGGGCCGACAGGTATCGCTGCACTACGACCAGCACGTTGGAGTGCCCTCGTCGTGCTTTGGCGAGACGGAATATTTCGCGACTGGCGTCACAGCGATCGAGCTTCCGAAGTAACCTTGCGCGCGGACGCGGTCAACCAGCGGCGCGCAGGTTCAGCTCGTTTCCGCGCGTCTCCGTCGGCGGGACGAGCGACTGCACGGCCAGTTCGATCTGCGCCTTCACCGAATTCGGACTCGTACCTCCATCGACGTCGCGTCGCTCGATCGAGCGACGGGGCGATAGGGCGTCGAACACGTCTTCGCCAAAGCGTTCGTGCGCAGAGCGAAACGCGGTTCTTGGCAGGGCGTGCAGTTCGGTACCGGATTCTTCACTGAGCCGGATCAGCTGGCCGACTGCTGCGTGCGCGTCCCTGAACGATACGCCGCGATGCACCAGGTAGTCCGCCAGGTCGGTGGCCATCATCGTGCTGGACACGGCGTTGCGCATGCGCTCGTCGACGAAGGCGAGTTCGTCGAGCGTGCCAGCGACTGCAGGGATTACGAGGAGCGACGAATCAACTGCGTCGAACAGCGTGCGCTTGTCATCCTGCAGATCCTTGTTGTAGCCGCTGGGGAGTCCCTTGAGCGTCCCGAGCAGTGCGGTAAGGTCGCCCAGCATCCGCGACGCCGATCCACGCGCGATCTCCAGAGCGTCGGGGTTCCTCTTCTGCGGCATCATGCTGGATCCCGTGCTGAAACCGTCGCCGAACCGCACGAAACCGAATTCACTGGAACCGTAGAGAATCAGATCTTCGGCAAGGCGCGACAGGTGCGTTCCCAGAAGCGCGAGCGAAAAGATGACTTCGGCGATGAAGTCGCGATCCGCGACGGCGTCCATGGAGTTGCGCGAGATGGCGGAAAAGCCGAGGCTTCCCTGCAGCAGGACGCGAGAAACCGGGAATGCGCAGCCAGCGACCGCGCCGCTGCCTAACGGCAGCGTCGAGGCGCCCCTTGCTGCCGCGGCGAGGCGCAGCCGATCGCGGTCGAGCGGCCAGAAGTGCGACAGCATCCAGTGCGCGGCAGATACCGGTTGTGCACGCTGCATGTGCGTGTAGGCCGGCAACATTGCATCCTGCAGCTCGCGAGCCCGCCTGAGCATGACGCTTTGCAGCTCACGGATGGCCTCGTCGACCCGTTGGCACGCGTCCATGGCCCACATGCGCGTAGCCGTCGCGACCTGATCGTTGCGGCTGCGGCCGGTGTGAAGGCGGGATGCGACGTCGCCGATTTCCTCATGGAGCAACCGGTCGATCATCGTGTGCACGTCTTCATCGGAAGGCGCGGGGGACTCGCCATCGGCGAATCGCCGGGCGACGGCGTCCAGACCGCGTTCGAGTTGCTTGCTTTCCTCGAGTGTCAGGACACCTGCGCTCCAAAGTGCCACCGCCCATGCTTTGGACAGACGGATGTCGAACGGCCAGAGGCGGAAGTCCACGCCGATCGACCGATTCACGGCATCCATGATCGGCGAGGTGCGGCCGGAGAACCGGCCGCCCCAGAGTTTGTGCGAAGAATCAGTCACGAGTCCGACCCGCGTCACGCGAGGGCGAGCGCGTCCACCTCGGAGGATTCGGTGGAACCTCGCGCGTCCGCCATCTGGCGGTCCTTGAGCGCCCGAACCCGCTGCGGAAGTCCATAGAGCCGAATGAAGCCGGCCGCGTCGCTCTGCTGGTATACGTCGTCCTCGCCGAACGTCACGAAGCGTTCGTCGTACAGGGCCTGTGGACTCTCGCGGCCGGCGATGACGACGTTCCCCTTGTACAGCCGCAACGACACCGATCCCGAGACGCGGGACTCAATCACGTTGATGAAGGCGTCGTAGGCTTCCCGCTCCGTAGTCCACCAGCGTCCCTCGTACACGAGGTCTGCATAACGCGGTGCGATCGCGTCCTTGGCGGCGAGCGTCCGCCTGTCGAGGACCAGCATCTCGAGTTCGCTCAGCGCCGTGTAGAGCAGCGTACCTCCCGGCGTTTCGTAAACGCCGCGGGACTTCATGCCGATCAAGCGATCCTCCACGATGTCGGCACGGCCGATTCCGTGACGGCCACCGATCGCATTCAGCGCCTCGATCAGTTCGACGGGGCCCATTCGTGCGCCGTTGACTGCGACAGGCGTGCCGGACTCGAAAGCGATCGAGACGAGTTCGCCCTCGTCCGGTGCGTCACTCGGATCCGTCGTCAGGAGAAAAAGATCCTTGGGCGGTATCTGATTCGGGTCTTCCAGCATCCCGCCTTCGTGAGAAATGTGCCAGAGATTCCGGTCGCGCGAGTAGATCTTCGTCGCCGTCGCCGTCACCGGGATGTTCCGGGTGGCCGCGTAGGCCAGGGCGTCTTCGCGGCTCCGGATTTTCCAGTCGTTCTCACGCCACGGCGCGATGACCTCGAGATCGGGGGCGAAGGTCATGTAGGTCAGCTCGAATCGAACCTGATCGTTGCCCTTCCCCGTGCATCCGTGCGCCAGCGCATCGGCGCCCACTGCTCGGGCGACGTCCACCTGCCGCTTGGCGATGATCGGGCGGGCCATCGACGTGCCCAGCAAGTACTTGCGATTGTAGATGGCGCCGGCGCGAAGCGTCGGGTAGATGAAGTCCTCGACGAACTCCCGGCGGAGATCCTCGACGTAGCACTCCGCGGCGCCAGACGCCAGCGCCTTTTCGCGCACGCCGCGCAACTCATCGACGCCTTGGCCGACGTCCGCGGCGACACAGATCACTTGGGCGTCATAGTGCTCGCGCAACCACGGTACAATGATGGAAGTGTCCAGCCCGCCAGAATACGCGAGCGCAATCGTCTTCATGTCCAGGCTCCAATCCAAGGATCCGTACTATCCAAAACGTGTGCATAATTAGTCGTAAGACGATGCGAAGTCAACCTCAACCGGAAGTTCCGGTCGATGGAGCGGCATCGCGGCGAGACCAGGTCAGTGGATCAGTCTTCGCTGGCAAGCTTTCGTAGCCGGCGATCCAGTCGCTCGCGTGCAGCTGACGATCGACAGATCACGAGAATCGTGTTCTCGCCCCCGATGGTGCCAACCACGTCAGCAATCCCCTCGGAATCGATGGCCTCCGCGATTGGCTGAGCGCCGCCGGGAACCGTCTTGATCACGAGCAGCTCTGCGACGCCGTCGCATGAGGAAAAGAACTGCGGCAGCAGGTCGCTCAGCGAAGCTCGATCGTCATCTCCCAGCGCTTCGGGATGAGCGTAACGTGCGCCGGACTGGGTCGGGATCCTCGCGAGCCGCATCTCGCGCAGATCCCGCGACAGTGTCGACTGCGTCACTGCCATGCCGCGTTCCGCCAGCAGGGAGCGAAGCTCCTCCTGGCTGGCGACCGCGCGCGAGCGCACGATGTCATGAATGGCTGCCTGTCGTTCCTTCTTGTTCACTCCTGTAGCCTCAGCTCGACGGGGCCCGATCGAGCTTAGCGCCGGCCGCCAGCAAGCGTAAGGCGGGCGCACCGGGCACCGACTGAGGCAGCAGAAAATCTCGCTAGGCTGGTTGACATCGGGCGCATGCAAGAATATGCATTCATGGTGCATAGAATACCCGTAGGTATCCTCGGTGGCAGCGGTTACGCCGGCCGGGAGCTGGGACGCATCCTGGCGTCTCACCCGAAGTTCGAGGTGGCTTTCGCGACGGCGAAGGAGCGTCGAGGTGAGCCATTCGCCGTAGGCGACCGTGAGCTGACCTTGCTGGCACCGGACGATGCGCCGCTCAAGTCGGTAGAACTCGTCTTCAGTGCCCTTCCCCATGGCGCATCAGAGCTGTGGGTCGATCGCGTCTCCTCCAATGGTGTTCGCGCGGTTGACTTGTCGTCGGATCTGCGACCGGGGCACACAAGCCGTGACGTCCCATACGGTTTGACTGAGCTTTTCCGGGCAGACCTCGTAGATGCGGAGATCATCGCTAATCCAGGGTGCTATCCCACCGCGATTCTGCTGGCGCTACTACCGCTGCTCGAAGGTGACCATATCGAGTCGGGGGCGCTGGTCACGATTGATGCCGCCAGTGGCGTTAGTGGAGCCGGAAACGCGCCCAGGCCGGAGCTCCTGTTCGCCGAGGTAGCGGAGAATTTCCGCGCCTACGGGGTTGGCAATGAGCACCGCCACCTTGCGGAGATGCGCGAGACGGTAGGGCGATTCAACCGCGATGTCGACCTTCTTTTCACTCCTCATCTCCTTCCGGTCGCACGCGGAATCCTGGCGACGATTACGGTGCCGCTCCGCCGGATGCCGACCGACCTGCTCGCGGTCTGGCAACAGCGCTACGCGGGCGAGCCGTTCGTCGAAGTCCGCGAGCAGCTTCCTGCTTTGCGCGATGTCATACGGCGGAACGTGGTACGGATCACCGCACGCCCGGTCGCACACGTGAGGCGTCCCACGGTGATCGTATTTTCGGCAATCGACAACTTGGTAAAGGGTGCCGCCGGTCAGGCTATCCAGAATGCAAACGTGGCGTTCGGCATCCCGGAAACGACGGGGTTGCTGGGGTGACGCGAGTAATCAAGCTGGGCGGGCGTGCACAGAATGACCCGCAGCTGCCCGCCATCGTGGCGCGAGCAGCTGCCAGCGAACGTCTGTGCATCGTGCATGGGGGCGGCGAAGAGGTTACCGTGCTGATGCGGCAAATGGGACGGGAGCCTACGTTCGTGCAGGGGCGTCGCGTAACGACGCCGGATGACGTCGCACTCGTCCGCATGGTGCTGTCGGCGAGTGTGAACAAACGGCTGGTGTCGCAGTTCCTGACAGCCGGCATCGCGGCAATCGGTGTGTCCGGAGAGGACGGAGCGCTCCTGACAGCCAGGCCGTTCGGCGACGGTTCGTTAGGTGCTGTCGGTGAGCCGGAGCACGTGCAGGTTCACGTGATCGAAACGCTGCTCAACGGCGGGTATCTTCCGGTGATTTCTCCGCTGGCGCGAGGACCAGGAGGTGCCGCCCTCAATGTCAACGGCGATGACGCGGCCGCGGCGATTGCCGCCGCGCTTGGCGCAAGCGAGCTGCTTCTGGTTGCCGACGTGCCCGGCGTCCTCGACGGTTCCGGGTCGTTGCTTCGTGAAGTCGCGGCCGGCGAAGTGCCGCGCCTGGTGGCAGACGGCGTGGCCAGGAGCGGTATGGCCGCCAAGCTCGAAGCAGCCGTGCGCGCCCTGCAACACGGCGCTGCGCGCGTGCGAATTGGCGACGCGACGTCGATCTACGATGAACGCGCCGGTACCTCGGTACGCCACGTTTCCTCAGCGGTCCGATCTCCATGGCGACGGTAACTGCTCCCGTGACTGATGCTCTGCTCCCCGTTTACAAGCGCGCGCCGATGGAACTGGTGCGGGGTCAGGGAGTGATCCTGTTCGACGCTGACGGCAAGGAGTACGTCGACTTCACAAGCGGCATCGCCGTGAACGCGTTAGGCTACGGAGACGAGGGGCTTCGTCGTGCCATCGAACGGGCAGCCGATGGTCTGATCCACGTCTCGAACCTTTTTCGCACGGCTCCAGGCGAAGCCCTTGCAGAGCGGCTTGTGGAGCTTTCGTTCGCCGATCGGGTGTTCTTCTGCAACTCGGGGGCGGAAGCGAACGAAGGCGCGTTCAAGTTCGTGCGACGCTGGGCGCGATCGATCGGAGGTCCGGCCAGGAACGAGATCGTGGCACTGCGCGGGTCGTTTCACGGTCGACTCTTTGCCTCGCTGGCGGCGACCGACCGTCCGGGCTATCGCGCGCCATTCCGTCCGCTGGCTGGCGGCATAGCGATCGCCGAGCGTCATCTCGATGAGCTGGCCGCCCTGCTGAATCCGGAGTCGGTTGCCGCGCTCATACTGGAGCCAATCCAGGGCGAAGGCGGGGTCCGAGTCCTCGACACCGACTTCGTGCAAGCGTTGCGTCGGATGACGAAGGAGCGCGGCATCGCCCTCATCTTCGACGAGATACAGTGCGGCCTTGGTCGCACCGGGACGCTGTTTGCTCACGAGCAATTCGGCGTGAGGCCGGACGTGATGACGCTGGCGAAACCGCTTGCGGGTGGCCTTCCGATGGGAGCGGTGTTGATGACTGAAGAAATCGCGAGCGCGGTTCAGCCGGGAGATCATGGTACGACGTTCGGTGGTGGTCCGCTCGTAGCCGCGGTGGCGCTCTACGTCCTGGGCCGGTTGGCGGACCCTGCTCTCCTGTCGCATGTCACGACGGAGGGTCGATGGCTGGGCGAGGTGCTGCAGGCGCTGAAGACACGCAACCCGAAAATCCGAGCCGCGCGTGGGATGGGGATGATGTGGGGGATCGACGTGAGCGACCCGGCAGCCGACGTGGTCGCACGAGCACGATCGTCAGGGCTGCTCCTCGTCACGGCAGGCGAACATACGTTGCGCCTTCTCCCGCCGCTGATCATCACACGCGAAGAACTGGCACGCGGCCTCGAGTTGATGGAGGCGGCGCTGGGTTGAACGGTGCAGGCACGAGCCTTTGGGGCTCTGCCCGCCTACAGCTGCGGTAGCTACCATTTTCGAATGTCCGAATCCTCATTTCGTCCGCTCGACTTCACGGCACTGCCGATCGACGAGACGCTGAAACGAGCGCGCGCGTTCTACGAGTCTATGAACCGCCGCCGGACCACGCGTCACTTCGCGACCACTCCCGTGCCACGGGAGGCGATCGAACTGGCGATTCGCACGGCGGGTACGGCGCCGAGTGGCGCCCACCAACAGCCTTGGACATTCGTGGCGGTCTCGGATCCCGAGACGAAAGCCGCCATACGTGAGGCAGCGGAACGCGAAGAACGAGCGTTTTATGGCGGTCGTGCGCCGAAGGACTGGCTTGACGCACTCGCTCCGCTGGGTACGGACGAGCACAAGCCACACCTCACGGACGCTCCCTGGCTGGTTGTGGTGTTCCGGCAGGCGTACGGTGTCGACGCACACGAGCAGAAGAGAACCTTTTACTACACGATGGAGTCTGTCGGAATCGCCGTCGGATTCTTCATCGCCGCGATTCACCAGATGGGTCTTGTTACCCTCACCCACACGCCCAACCCCATGGGGTTCCTGGCGGACTTGCTTAACCGGCCTGCCAACGAAAAGGCATTTCTTATACTGCCGGTTGGCTATCCAGCGAGGGATGCGCGGGTTCCGGACATCCATCGCAAGAACATGGACGAGATCGTCGCTTGGCTTTGAGGCGGTGCCGGCGCGGGCCCTGGAGCATCGGCAACGTGCGCCAGGGCCACATTACGTCTCAGAACACGAGGCCGAACGTGATCGGAATCAGCGTGGCCTTCGAGAAGCCGAACTTCCCTTGGTCATAGGACGCCGTCCCCACGCGTCCTTCGAGAAAGCCGCTTATCCCGCCCAGTCGGAACCGAAGACCGGCGCCCGCGTCGAAGGTCACCTTGCTCTGCGACAGGTCAGCGGTGCTCGCTGACCCGGTGGGTGTCTTCAGATTCAACACGCCGCCACCGGCAAGCGCGTAAAGTCCGCCGCCCAGTGGCAGCTCTATGTTGCCCAACGCTGCGAACATCTGCGTGACGTCGCTCGAGGAGCCGGAGCTCGCGGTCGTACCCCCGCTGGGATCCTTGAGCTTCAGTCGTGTAAGCGACGCTTCCGGGCGAAGCGTCAGTGGGAAGCCCGCGAAGTTGATCAGCAGAGAGGCGTCGTAGTGGAATCCGGTATCGTGGAAGTCTTTCAGATCGCCGGCGGGAAGGGACAGCCCTCCACTCACGACTACCTGGACGGGACGGCTGGGCGCATCGCCTCGCGGCACCTGCGCGTACGCTGTGGAGCGGGTAGTACTCGACAACAGGACAACACCTGCGATGGCCAGGCCCATGTGGCGGCGCTGCATGCGTGCCTCCCGTGGAGGTTGTGGATCGACCGACCGGAGCGATCCTTCCGAATACTGCATTTTCGGGGCAGGGATTGCGAGGGCTGGAACGAGAGTCGTAAATGAATCATGGAAGCGTCCTTCGTCACCGAGTGGCTCGGAATGATGCGTCGTACTCTCATCGTCTTTGCGCTGCTGGTATGGCTACCGAGCGGCGTCGTCGCGCAGCCGATTCGTCCGCGCGCCACGGCAACAACGCCGACGTTGATCGTCTTTCTTACGATCGACCAGTTCCGGCCGGATTACCTGACGTTGTTCGCACCGCAGTTCACCGGTGGCCTCGCTCGGCTCACGTCGGGCGGTGCCGTTTTTCTGAACGGATTTCAGGATCATGCGATCACGGAAACGGCACCAGGTCACGCATCCACGATGTCCGGTCGGTTTCCTCGCAGTACGGGGATCGTGGCCAATGCGGCAGGCGTGAACGATCCGGAATCGCCTCTCGTTGGCGTGCGAGGTGACGGCGCGTCACCATTCAGGTTTCGCGGAACAGTGCTCGCCGACTGGTTGCGCTATGCGGATCCCACCATGCGTGCGGTATCCGTTTCCCGGAAGGATCGCGGAGCCATCTTGCCGTTAGGCAGGGCGAAGCAGGATGTCTTCTGGTTCGGGCCTGCTGGCGCATTCACGACCAGTACCTACTACGCGGATACGCTGCCGGATTGGGTCAAGCGGTTCAACGCGAGGCAACTGCCGCAGAGTTTCGCGGGGAAGTCGTGGACTCTGCTGCTCGACCAGTCGCAGTATCCCGAGCCTGACAGCGTCTGGTACGAGGGCGGCGGTCGCGACTTCCTGTTTCCTCACCTGCTGCCGCGGGACTCGAGCCAGGCGGCGGTGGCGCTTGCTGGCGTCCCGATGATGGACCAGGTCACGCTTGCCCTCGCACTCGACGGGCTCCAGCAGAGGGCGTTGGGCACCAGTGATCGCACGGACCTTCTCGCCGTCTCGCTTTCGAGCACAGATGCGGTTGGTCATCGATACGGGCCGGACTCACGCGAGATCCACGACCAGATCCTGCGGCTCGATCGCTACCTGGGTGCGTTCTTTGACTCGCTGTTCAAGCTACGGGACTCGACGAGGGTGCTGGTCGCGTTGACCGCCGATCACGCGGTTGCCCCGCTCCCAGAGGCTAAATCGCGCTATCCGAACGCGGGTGCGGATCGCGTGGAGCTGCGAGAACTCTGGGCTGCTACGCAGGCAAGCCTGGTTGCCGCAGGGGCCGACCCCAAGGGTATTGGTTTCGATGAGGGCATTTTGTACCTGCATCCAGGCGCGCTCGCTGTTGCGAAGCTCAAGCCGGACTCTGTGGCGCGAGCGTTCGCACGGGCCGCGATGCGCGTCAACGGTGTGCTGCGCGTAGACCTGGTGAGCGAACTCGCACGGAAGGACACCGTGAAGGACTACGTGGCGCGCCGCTGGATCCACATGCTGCCGCCCGATGTTCCTGCCGCTGCCGTGGTCACCCTCAAACCGTACTGGTATCGTGAGGGCGTCAACTACTCCACGCATGGGACGCCGCACGATTACGATGCCAACGTGCCGATCATCCTGTGGGGAGCGCGGATCAAGCCGGGGAGATACCCAAATCGCGTACGCGTAGTAGATCTTGCGCCCACGTTGGCGGAACTGGCGGGGATTCGGCCAATGGAGCGGCTCGATGGCCAGGTGCTACGGGTGGCGATGAGGCCGTGAGACGTCGGCCGCTCGGCGTCCATCAGGCGTTCGACGAAGCGCGCTTCGGACCCACGCGAACCCTGAACTTGCGCGACGGCTTGCCCGCGGCGCCGGAGGCCGTCCGGCGGGCGGAGGTCTGGCTGCGCGGCAAGCAGATTGAGCTGACGGGAGAGGTGCTGATCATTACCGGTCGCGGCAATGGCAGTCCGGGTGGGATACCCGTGATTCGGATCGACGTCGAACGGTTGCTCGCGAGGTTGCGAAGGCTCGGCGTGGTGGCGGGCGTGAAGGAGCACACCTCGGGCTCCTTCGTCGTGACGCTGGCGCCACCCAGTGCGGTGTTCGAGGCGTCCGGGCGAAGGAAGGATCTGGCACGGAGCGCCCCCCCGGCCCGAGTGCCGCCGGCATTCGCTGCTCTCCGTCCGGAGACTTGCGCGGTGCTGCATCGTCTGGCAGTACAATCCGTGGAAGCGTTAGGTGTCCGTGGCCCTACCGAGTCCATGATAGAAGCCGAGATGGAGCGGCAGTTTTCGCTCATGACTCGGCAGATACCGCGAGCGGAGTTCAGCGAGCGGTCGTTCGCAGCCGCCATGCGACGCGCCGTGGCCGACTACGACGAGCGGGACACCTAACGCGACCTGGCTACTATGGCGAGCGCGAGTAGCCCCGACGCGATGGCGATCGCCGTCCAGAGCAGCACCTGTCGCAGCAGATCCTGACGAAGCCACGACAAGGCGTGCGGTCGGCGCGCACCGACGCCAACCCGTGCCCGCCGATGGCTCATCGTGCGCCCATCCACCGCCGGACGTACCGCGGGCGCGGTGGGTACGGGCGCCGCGACGGCGAGACCCACACGCGTTCGTTCATTCTGCTCGTCATCCGAAGGAGCAAGCCCTACCGGGTTTTCTGTTGCTCTCACGGTCGACCGAGATGGCTCTCGCATCGTCGCTGATAACGGCGTCGAACGCGTGGAGCGTACCCCGCGGAGCGCTCGAGGAGGCGTCGTGGCCACAGGTGGCCGCGATCGGCGGACCGACTCCCGGGCCTGGAGCGACGCGGCTGCAGTGTCCGCCACGAAGTCGCTGCCTGGAGTGAAATCAGGTTCGTGCGGTTCGGCCTCGCCCGGCTTCGTGTGCGGCAGTTCAGACTGTATGAGATCGGCGCTCGGATCCCGTGGGAGGAGAACCAAGGCAGGGGGTGTGCTCCCTGCGGACAGATCGACGAGTGGCTTCCCTTCGATGATGGGCTGAAGGGACCGGGGAGGCTCCAGCGACATGACGGCCACGCGAGCTGTCCGGGATGAGGCTGATCGCCGGACTCCGGTGCAGGCACACCCCACGCCCGTGGCGACGTCGAGCAAGACGGCATCCTGCGCCAACAGCTGCTGCGCCAGTTCGGTAACGAGATCCTCGTCTGCCAGCTCGATCAGCTCACGGTCCGGACAGCGCCTCGCGAGCGCCTCGGGCGCCGGACAACCGCCGGGCAACGACGCGAATCGCCGACGATCCGGCGGCACCAGATTATCGAAATGCGCAGGAAGTTCCTTCAGGTCGATGCCCGCGGAACGCAGCCGGACGAGGAAAACATCCGGCGAAAAGCGGGCGTCAAAGACGGGATCCGCACCGCTGACACAATCTCCGACGAACGTGATATCCAGTCGTCGTCCCGTGAGCATCGCCCGAAGGTGGCGGGCGGCCGCGACCGGAGGCGAAATGGTGGAGATCAGGAACGGCTGCAGTCCGCCCCATCCGTTTGTTAGGCGCGAGCGGGCCAAATCGCAGGCGCAGACGATTGCGGGCTGACGACCGAGCCGTTCAGCGCTCTGCAGGACGGTGTCGGCTACGAGTTCGTCGCCCCAGCTCGCTGGAACCACCGCGTGATATCCGAGCAGGTGACAGCCGTGCGCGAGCTGCACGGGATGCGCGGGAAGAGCCGCCAGAACCGCATCGTTTCCGATGATGGCAACTGAGAGCAGATCCCCTCGGGGTCTGTCGATTTCTGGCGGTGGCGACATTTGGAGGAGCATCCGGACGAGCCCGGCAGGGCCACAAAGCAACCCTTCCGACGCTTGGATGTCCAGTGAAGCAATGCCGATATATTGTCGTCCAGGCTCCGCACGCGGCATCGATGGCCGTCAGCATGTCGCCCATTCGTCGCGGCGGGCTACTGGAGTCGAGTGCACGGAGCAGACTACATTCCGAAGCTTGGATGCCCTCCGTGACAATGACCGCCGGAGGGAACTCCCCCAACCTGCACCCAACCGAGCCATGCCGGACTTCGGAAGCTGGGGCACCTCGTGGTGGAAACCCCTCGTCTTCATAGTTGTGGTGGGCCACCTGACGAACGTCTGCGTTACGCTCTTTCTGCATCGCATGCAGACACATCGGTCCGTGAAGTTCCATGGCATAGCAACGATCCCGATGCGTCTCTGGCTGTGGCTAACCACCGCAATCGTGACGAGGGAATGGGTCGCCTGCCATCGTAAGCACCACGCATTCGCCGACCGTGAAGGCGATCCGCACTCCCCGCTTCTGGAGGGGCTGCGCAATATCGTCTTGAAAGGCGCGTTCTACTATCGGCGTGCGGTGCGACAGCCGGGAATGCTGGAGAAGTATGGACGCGGAACCCCTAACGATGTGCTCGAGCGGTTCCTCCTTTCACGCTACAATTGGCTGGGCATCGTGTTGATGCTCGCGGTCGACATATACTTGTTCGGTTTCTTCGTTGGCGCAGTGGTGTGGGCGGTGCAGATGCTCTGGATACCATTCTGGGCTGCCGGGATCATCAACGGCGTCGGCCACGCCATCGGCTACCGCAATCACAACGTGAAGGACGAGAGCCGGAACATCGTGCCCATCGCCATTTGGCTGGGTGGTGAGGAGCTGCACAACAACCATCACGCAGATCCGCATTCGGCGAAGTTCCAGCATAAATGGTACGAGTTCGATATCGGCTGGATCTACATTCGCCTGTTGTCGCTGTTCGGGCTCGCGAAGGTCCAGTACGCGCACTCGGACGTCTGACGATTCGTTCGCGGCGTCGTTCCGACACTGGCACGCCGCAAAGACCTCTGTGGAGCGCGTATGCCTGAAGTGACCTGCACGCGGTGCGGCAGTATCAAGCTTGGGTTCGAACGGTCGCCATTTCCGGGTCAGATCGGCACCCGGGTTGTGGCGGAGATCTGTCAGACGTGTTGGGGCGACTGGTTGAGACAACAGACCATGCTGATCAACCACTACGGCCTGAACGTGATGGATCCACAAGCGCGCCAGTTCCTGACACGCAACATGCAGTCGTTTCTGTTCAAAACGGGCAATTCAGAAGACGTGGACACAACCAGGAAAGGGACGATCACGTGGTGACCTGGCGCGCGGCGATCCAGCCGCGCCGGAGACCTGGATGGCGCCAGCGATTCCAGATCGTCCTGCTGCTGTGCACGGCGGCCTGCGGTGGTGTTGCGACACAACGACCTTCTCCGGTACCAGCCAGCTCGAACGATGGCTCGGTGTGGGTGGATTCCGTGATCGCAACGCTTTCGCTTCGGGATCGAGCGGCACAACTGGTCTGGCCATGGATACTCAGCGACTACGTTTCCGAGCGCAGCGCTGAGTGGAGCAGAATCGCACGGCTCGTTCGTGAGGACCATGTGGGTGGCTTCATCCTCAGTGTCGGCTCACCGCTCGACATTGCGGCAAAGGCCAACGCCCTCCAGCGACTGAGCGCCCTTCCGTTGCTGATGAGTGCGGACATGGAGACTGGCGCGGGGTTCCGCGCGCGCGCGGGCTTCTTCGTGCCGAATGGCATCGACCTCGGTGGGGCCACGGTCTTCCCGTCTCAGATGGCTCTCGGGGCTTCGCGCGACACGGCCCTTGCCTATGCCTTCGGGCTCGCGACAGCGCGGGAAGCACGTGCGCTCGGTATCCCAGTAGTGTTCGGACCCGTGCTCGACGTGAACAACAATCCCGCCAATCCAGTCATTGGAGCGAGATCTTTCGCCGAGGATCCGCAATTGGCCGCACGCCTTGGGGTCGCGACGATACGTGGTCTTCAGGATGGCGGAGTACTGGCCACGGGAAAGCACTTCCCGGGTCACGGGGACACCGAAACGAACTCGCATCTGGCGCTGAGCGTCGTGACGGCCAGTCGGGCACGGCTCGATTCAGTTGAACTCCTTCCGTTCCGGGCGGCAATCGCGGCCAATGTGGGCGCGATCATGACTTTTCATGGGTTCCTGCCGGCGCTGGACTCCTCAGGTGTGCCAGCCACGCTATCACCTCGTGTGATGACCGGCTTGCTCCGGCACGAACTCGGTTTCCAGGGACTGCTGGTCACGGATGCCATGGACATGCGTGGGGTTGTGGACAAGTTCGGCGCAGCCGAAGCTGCAACGATGGCAATTGCCGCGGGCAACGACGTGCTCTTGATGCCCGCCAATGTCCCAGCGGCGATCGACGCGGTCATCAAAGGTGTGCAATCCGGCCGCTACACCGAAGATCGACTCAACCAGTCAGTGCGCCGCGTGCTCACGTTAAAAGCGCGCTTCGGGCTCGTTCGCGATCGGTTCGTGTCGGTTGAAGGAGTGCGAGCGATCGTCGGCGATTCGATGAACCTGCGTTTGGCCGACAGCATCGCCCAGCGCAGCATTGTCCTGGCGAAGGATTCGTCGGCTCTCGTTCCGCTCGGCGGCAACGGAACAGCGCCCAAGGTTGCTGTCATCACCTATGCCCGCCGCACGGACTTGAGCGCAGGGACGACGCTGATCTCGGAATTGCGGCGCGGCCTTCCACACGTGACGAGTACGTTCGTCAGTGCAGACGATGAAGATCCTCGGTTCGAGACGCCGATGCGCATGGCGGATGCCGCCGACGTCGTCGTCGTGTGCAGCTACGTGAATATCACTTCCGAGACCGCAACGGCCTTGGCACCGCGCGCGTTCGCCGACTTTGTCAGCGGGTTGATTTCGAGCGGGCGCCGCGTGGTGCTTGTGTCCTTGGGAACACCATATCTGCTGCAGCAGGTGCCGAGCGTTTCGACTTACGTTGTGGGGTGGGGCGGGAGTCCGGCATCACAGCGGGCGGTCGCTCGCGCGCTCCTTGGGTCAAGACCGATCAGCGGTACCCTTCCGATCGCCATCCCACCGATACTCCCAATCGGAGCAGGTATAGTGCGCCAAGTGAGCCCGCAGCACCGGTAGCCTCGAGATTTCCTTCTGGCGCTTTCGATCGGAGTCGCGTCGGAGTTAGCGGAAAGGCCAGCCAGCGAGTTCGGCCCGGGTTCTGGTTCAACGAGCGGTCGTTCGCAATCCATGATCGAGACCTATCCCACTGCCAGCACCCGCACTTCATCGCGCCCGCTGAACTGCAGCGTTGACGTCTTGGCGGTGAGCGCAACTGGATGCAGGCTGGCGACCATGTTCGATCTGGATCGTGGTTCAGCCGCGACCACCCGCCATGCGCTTCCTTGGGATGAGGTGGCCGTGGGCAGCGACCTGCTCGCTGTGGCACGTCGTCTGGTGCGGGAGCGGACCGGACGTGAGGCTGCGTGGGTCGAGCAACTTGGCGCCTACAGCGATACCGACAGGCATCCGTCGGGCGCTGGCCTGTCGGTCGCCTTCATCGCGGCACTTCGGCCCCACGTGTGCATCCGTGACGGCACGTGTTGGGAGTATTTGGGCGCAGTTCAGCCGGAGTCGGGTCGGCAACGGCGCATGCTAGCAGAAGGAATGGCAGTGCTTCGAGCGCGGGCGGATAGTACCCCTATCGCCTTCAAGCTGCTGTCAACCGCGTTTACCCTTGGCGAACTGCAGCTGACGTTCGAGCTCCTGTTGGGCCGGAGTCTGCACAAGGCGAGTTTCAGACGCGCGCTACGGGCAGCGCAGCTTGTCGAGCCGACAGGGGAGTGGCGGCAGGAGGGTCGAGGACGTCCCGCGAAGCTGTTCAGGTACGCACCAACGAAGCAGGGGCGCTCCCCTCGCACGTTTCGGTTCGATCGGATCGTGTGCTCGGACTGACTATTCGTCGGGGAGACGATACGCTCAGTCTACGTTCAGCTCGCCTATCAACATCCCGGCTGCCTTGACCGTTACGGTTCGTAGTGGCAAAGTGTCAGTAGCACACAAAGCCGCAGGAGTCGTGTGTTAGCCTTTCTGGAGTCTCTTTGTGGTGCGCTGAGCGCCCGTGACGCGGAGCTGATTCTGCGCCTGTTGCAGCATCCTCTTGCTCAGGCACTCCCACGCGCTGTGCGTGACGAGGCACGCGGGATTGCGAACGGGAACGCTGGTGGAAATCTCGCCCCGCTGCAGGCGTTGCAGCTCTATCACCAGACGGCACACCTGCTCGGTGCGTGCGCGGATCCAGCGCAGCGGAGACCCAACTCTACGACGCGGGTCGGCTACTCCACGCAGCAGATCGAACTCCCGTTTGAACGAATCCCGGCCCGGTAGAGGGTTAGCGACAGACTAACACCCGCGTGGTCTGCACGGAGCGGCGATTTCCAGAGAGACTCTGCGTGCCGGGGATCTCTGGACGACGCGGTCCAAGGCCATCTGGCCTTGCGGCGTGTGCCTCCGGACGAGTACGAGGTCGAGATAGGCGACCTCCGGGTTGGTGACGGCGTGAGATTACACAGAAATGGCGGAGATAATTGGACACTCGGGGCGGCGTTTCCGCCGGTCGCCGAACTGACTCCAGCGGCCGAGGGACAGGTGTACGCTGGCCGGGGTAACTAACCATTCAAAGAGTTATCAAGAGTTACCAGGCCCTTTCGGATCGAGCAACGACCTCGTGGTGTCCTCGACACCTCAGGACTCCGGAAAGAACGCGTGGC
Source organism: Gemmatimonadaceae bacterium (assembly GCA_019186945.1). GTDB lineage: Bacteria > Gemmatimonadota > Gemmatimonadetes > Gemmatimonadales > Gemmatimonadaceae > JABAQJ01. The sequence goes on along the minus strand of JABAQJ010000001.1, from coordinate 79,737 downwards.
GTCCTGGCCCAGCCAGGACGCCACGCGCGGACCCTCGATCTTCGGGAAAGAGCCTAGACCTTGATTACGTCCGCGGCCTGTGGCCCTTTCTGGCCCTGAACGATTTCGAATTCGACGCGGTCACCCTCTGCAAGGGTCTTGAATCCTGGCGTCTGGATTGCGCTGAAGTGGACGAAAACATCCGGACCTCCCTCGCGGGAAATGAAACCGAATCCTTTCGCGTCGTTGAACCACTTCACGGTGCCGGAGATGCGTGCCATGCTGTGTTCCTCTTTTCCCCTGCAGGGGCTAACGGTGTTGCTCTCCCAGACAGAAGTCACCGCGCATCGGTAACCCATGCACTGGGCGGTGAACATGCGTCCCAGAGAGGGTCATCCAAACAGGGACGCACGAAGGTTGCACTGAGCGGTATCAGTGCGGTGGACGATGTTGGCCGCAGCGCGATCACGGGAGTCGCGTTCAGGCGGCGCCTGCGATGTAGCGTGCGACTCGGCCACATGAGATGCACCTCAAGGTCACATGTGAGCGAGGTGGAGGCGGGATGTGCGCTGGAAAGCGTTCGATGTTGCCTGAGCAGGACGGGCAGCTGAGCGGTTCGCCGCTTCGGTCACTCGCGATGAGATGGAGCGCTTGGGCCGGGTTGTACGTCGCCGGACGTGGCTTTCGCATGCAACCTCCAGATTTCGACTGTTCGAGCGCGGTAAAGCACGCGGATTAACACATTTGAAGGTAACCGTCAAAAGTTACAACTCCAAGTTCCCGATTCGGAAACGCGGTCGACAGGCGACTAAAGACCTCAGATCACGCGCCTCGTTTGCCAGTGCGATTGCAGAGCGAGTAGACCCCGTTCATGCACCGATGCGCCAGGGTTGTAAGGATCCGTTCCCGAGCTCAGGTCGTGTAGATGACCTCGCCGTCGGCATCCAGGACCAGTTCCTCATCCAGACCGCACACCCCGCACACACGACTGACCTGCCATACGGCTCCGAACTCATCGCGCTGCATCGTGCTAGCCGGCTTCACGACTACTTTCTTGAAGCTGTATTCAAGGCAATGCGAACAGTGCTTCGAGCGCGCAATGCGGTCAGCCCGCTCGCGGGAGATAGCTCGAGGGACCAATGCTACTGATCCGTACCTGGTGGAATTGCCCGCGGGACTGCTGGTATCGAGGCGCGGGATCCGGAGGTAGTTCCAGCCTCCCCGGACGACTTGGCGAGAAGCTCTTTCAGGCCGCCGAGGGCACCCATGACGCCAGCAGCTTCGGCCGGGAGGAAGATTGTGGAACCCTTACCCTGCGCCAGCGTCGGTAGGGCCTCCAGATACTTCAGGCCGAGCAGGTAGGTTGCGGCCTGACCTTCGGGAAGGGCGGCCGCGATCCGTCGAATTGCCTCTGCTTCAGCCTGCGCCATCGCCAAACGTCCCTGTGCCAGGCCGTCGGCGCGGAGAATAGCCGCTTCGCGCTCGCCCTCGGCTTTTCTGACCTGGGATTCGCGTAGTCCCTCGGCTTCGAGGATCGCGGCGCGCTTCCCCGCCTCCGCTTGCGTGACGGCGGCGCGGCGCTCACGCTCGGCGCGCATCTGGAGTTCCATGGATGCCTGGATATCACGTGGCGGTTCGATGGCCTGCAGCTCGACGCGAGTGACATCGCAGCCCCAGTTGATCGATACCTCCTCGATGACCTCTCGCATGCGTCGATTGATCTCATCGCGAGATGCCAGCGTGTGGTCCAGCTCCATCTCTCCGACGATGTTCCGAAGCGTGGTTCTGGTGAGCGTCTCCAAGGCGTATGGGAGATTCTGGACCGCGTAGGTCGCTTTCTGAGGGTCGACCACCCGATAGTAGAGCACTGCGTCGATGCCGATCGTGACGTTGTCCTTGGTAATGACCGACTGGCTGGGAAAGTTCAGGACTTGTTCTCGCAGGTCGATCCGCGCTGTCGAGGACGACATGACGCGCGTGAGTCCTCCTGGTCCGGCCTCGGTGTAGCGGACTTCCAAGTGACGTGGTCGCTCGACAACCGGGATGAGGATGTTGAGACCAGATCGAGCGACGCGATGAAATCTTCCGAGCCGTTCGACCACGATGACCTCTGCCTGGCCAATGATCTTCACTGATCGACCGAGCAGGTAGACGATCAGGAGCGCAATGACAGCGGGGAGAATCAGCATGGGCACCTCGGGTACGTCCATTGCCGGTAAGCTACGCTTTCCAGGGCGGCGCGTCGAACCTTCGGCGCTACGGCGTCCAGTCAGCGAGGAAGAGGTTCGTCTCGTTGGGCTTGGCGTCATGCCTGTTCGAGGCCCAGATGAGCTTCCTTCCATCCGGGCTGAACATGGGAAAGCCGTCGAACACCGGGGAGAAGGTGATCTGTTCGATCTGGTCTGCCCCTGCGCGCGTCGAGCCTGCGTCCACCAGGAACAGGTCGAAGTTCCCACCGCGCGGATTCTGGAAGTTCGAGGAGAAGATGATCTTCTGTCCATCCGGCGTCCATGACGGTCCGAAGTTCGCACCACCGAGCTGCGTGACCTGCCGCTGGTCGGATCCATCCGCGTTCATGACGAAGATTTCCACACGGCTGGGTCGCACCAGGCGCTCTCCCAGAAGACGTCGATAGTCGGCGAGCTGGGCGGAATCCGTCGGGTGATTGGCACGATAAGCAATGCGCTTGCCATCCGGGGACCACCACGGTCCGCCATCGTACCCCGGCGTGTTTGTGAGGCGCCTAACGTCGGACCCATCCACGTTCATCGTGTAGATGTCTAGGTCGCCGTCTTTCAACGACGTAAAAACGATCCGGCGACCGTCGGGAGAGAGCACTCCTTCCGCCGTGTACTCGTCGTAGTGCGTAATGCGCTGCAGTCCCGAGCCATCTCTGTCGACCGTGTAGATGTCATAGCGGTCGAGCGGCCACACGTACCCGGATGAAGGATCGGGGCGCGGTGGGCACGTGGAGTCGTGGGCGTGCGATGACGCGAAGAAGAGTCGCTGTCCGTCCGGCAGGAACCAGCCGCATGTCGTCTTCCCGAGGCCATTCGAGACGCGCACCAGACCGGTGCCATCGATACGCATGACGTACTGCTGGTCGCACGTGCGTCCGCCACGCGTGGACTGAAACGTCAGCCACTGGCCATCGCGGCTGAAGTACGCTTCGGCGTTCTCGCCGCCATTGGTCAGCTGGCGGATGTTGGTGAGGTGCCGTTCACCGCTTTCGGGCGTGACGAGGCCCGATTCCGAAGAAGGAATCGGGCGGCAAGAAAATGCCGCCACGGCGAACGTGGCGGCAAGGAAAGGCAGGCGTCGCATACGTGCCGAATCTAATCGCGCGCGTTCGCCGCCACGAGAGCGAAGAGTTCCTTCTGGTTCTGTCCCTTTCGGAGCAAGTCGAGGGCCCGACGCAGTTGGGTGTCGTCGTCCAGCTCGCGGCGCTTGGCGGTCGAATCGCCAAATGCGAGTCGGGCCACACGGTTCTCTAGGAGACGATCGAGGTAGTGTGACGCGCCATCGTATTGTTTGCGGTCGATATCGATACCCTTTTGCTTGAGCCTTGCGTAGAGCTCGTCGCGCCATGCTGGCGGGACCGTGAAGTTCGGCTTTACCTGCTTGCTGAGTTCGAATGCGTAGTCGTATAGGGCGACGTACATGTCCGGTCCCTTCGATGCCGTGGCTTTCCTGAACTCCTGTTCGGCGGTCGTAAACGTGTCGGGTTGGACAGTTAGGTCCGGCGTGATCGCCCCTCCACCATAAACGACCCTACCACCATCCGATTTGAATGTCGGCCGCGCCTTCCGCGCCGAGTCCGTCTCTGCAGAGTCGGGGTGGATTTCGACCAGCTGACCATCCGCATTCAACTTGCGCTCTTTCTGGATGGATCTGCCGCTGGGCGTATACCACTTTCCCGTCGTCATCTTGAGTGCATAGCCGCCGTCCAGGTTGAACAACGTCTGCACGAGGCCTTTGCCGAACGAGGTTGTGCCGATGATGACCGCACGATCATGATCCTGGAGCGCACCAGCGACAATTTCGGATGCCGAGGCGGTGAACTGATCCGTCAGGATCACCATCGGAATTGCGGGAGCGATGGGCTTTTCCTGCGCCACGTAGGTTTGCGCCTCGACGTTTCGCCCACGCACACTCGCTATCTCCACACCTTCCGGCAGGAAGAGATTGCTCATCTGAAGCGCCTGCTCCAGGAACCCACCCGGATTGCTGCGAAGATCCAGCACCAAGCTCTTCGCTCCCTCATCCTGCAGTTGTTTCACCGCTGCCGCGACTTCTGCGCTCGATGTCTCATTGAATCCGGTGACCGGGATATAGCCGACGTTCCCGTCGAACTGGATCGCGTAGGGAACAGCGGGAACGCGGATGATCGCTCGAGTGAACGTTGCCTTGATTGGCTCGGTGATCCCCGGTCGCGCAAACGTGACGGAGACCTTCGTGCCGGGCACGCCCGTCAAGGAGTCCGCAACGCGCCGTGAACTCCAGCCGCGCGTCGAGAGCGTGTCGATTCCGACAATGAGGTCGCCTTCGCGAATTCCAGCGCGCTCGGCTGGTGTATTGTGAAACACGGTCACGATTGTCACGCCCTTACCGGCCTGCTCTTCGATCCGCATACCGATGCCACCGTACCTGCCGGCGGTGTTCGTGTTGAACCCTTGCAGTTGCTTTGGCGACATCAACTCGGAGTAGGGATCCTGCAGCTGGCTGACCAAACCCCGGGCTGCCTTCTCATACAGATCGTTAGCGTCCGTCGAATCGACGAAACGGCTCGACACCAGATCGAGCACCTGGCCGAAAAGGCGTCCACCCTCACGCTCCGAGCGATCCTGAAAGCCGAACGCGCCGACGAGAAGCGGAACGAGGAGGACGGCGACGAGAGTTGCTGACCGAAATCGACGCATGGAGTTACTCGAGAAGATGAAACGAAGAGTGCCCGTACCAATAGCACCGTGTCGAGTTCCGGTCATCCACCACGTGGCCCAAAACACCGGACGGGACAACGAGTACGATTCTACCGCAGGGATTGCTGACCCAGCCGCTGGGCAACGCTAAACACCAGCCGGGCCTCTGAAGATTGTGTCGCTTCGCTCGCTGGAGAAAGGGGGGGCAGGGAGCGGCCAGCCCGCGCCAAACGACAGAATTGAACCGCCCCGGGATTCCCGGAGACTCCAATGTGTGAGAGGTTGGAGTCATGTCAAAGCGAACCAGATTCTCCCCCGAGGTACGTGAACGAGCAGTTCGGCTGGTGGCGGAGCAGGAGCGAGAGCATGCGTCGAAGTGGGCGGTGATCACGTCGATCGCGTCGAAGATTGGCTGTTCGACCCGGACCCTGAGCAACTGGGTCAGGCGGAGCGAGGTCGATGCGGGCAGCCGACCTGGAGTAACGAGCGAGGAGCAGGCGAGGGTCAAGGCGTTGGAGCGAGAAGTGAAGGAACTGCGCCGCGCGAATGAGATCTTGCGCAAGGCATCGGCGTATTTCGCCCAGGCGGAGCTCGACCGCCGCGGGACGTGATGGTGACGTTCATCGACGGCCATCGTGCGGAGTACGGAGTCGAGCCGATCTGCGAAATGATACCGATCGCTCCGTCGACGTATTACGAGGCCAAAGCGCGACAGCACGATCCAACCAGAGGGCCGGCACGCGCCCGTCGAGACACGTGTCTCCGACTGGAGATCGAACGGGTGTGGCATGCGAACCGGCGGGTGTACGGGGCGAAGAAGGTGTGGAAGCAGCTCAATCGTGAGGCGATTCCGGTGGCGAGGTGCACGGTCGAGCGGCTGATGCGTGCGCGCGGGCTTCGCGGCGTGGTGCGGGGACGGCGCGTGCGAACGACGATTCTGGATGTGCAGGCCGATCGACCGCTGGACTTGGTGCAGCGAGACTTTACGGCCACGCGCCCTAACGAGCTGTGGGTTTCGGACCTAACGTTTGTGGCGACGTGGCGCGGTTTCGTATACGTCGCGTTCGTGATCGATGCGTTTGCGCGGAGAATCGTCGGCTGGCGGGCTTCATCGTCGCTGCGGAGTGATCTTGCGCTGGATGCCCTGGAGCAGGCGCTGTACGATCGTGAGCTGGAGGGGCCACTGATTCACCACAGCGACCGCGGCTCGCAATATCTGTCGATTCGCTACACCGGACGTTTGGCTGAGGCGGGCCTCGAACCATCAGTCGGCAGTCGAGGTGACTCGTACGACAACGCGCTGGCCGAGACGATCATCGGCTTGTTCAGGGCCGAGGTGATTCATCACGGTGGTCCGTGGCGTGGTCTGGAGGACGTCGAGTACGCGACGCTCGAGTGGGTCAGCTGGTTCAACACACAGCGACTGATGGAGCCACTGGGCTACCTACCCCCGACGGAGTTTGAAGCGCAGTTTCGGACACGAGCCAGCGCGGACATCGCCGAGCCGGCACTCAACTAACCAAGTCTCCGGAAAAGACGGGGCGGTTCAAATCTCAGGTTGTGCGAAGGCCGAGCACGTAATCGACGTGCCACTGCCGGCGGAGTTGATGAATTGTACAAGCGCGCAGAATGCCGGCGCTGAGGAGCATCTCGTGCGCCGGCTGAAGGACGCGCTGGAGGTGCGATGGGTAGCGTTGAGCGAGGGGAACCAGTTCCGCGAGGTGCTCCAGGGGAACGCGCCAAGTCACCATGCCGTCTGCGCGAGCGACCTCTAGCAGTCGGTACAGGCGGCGGGCGACAGGTGAGGAGAGTCCGAGGTAGTGCGACGCGGAAAGTAAGGTCACGTGACCGGCGGCGATGTTGGTACGCAGCTGCGGGGCCAGCACGACTCGCGCGTCGCCCGGTTCCGAAGCGGTAAAGGCGGCGAACAACGCCAGCTGGTCGCGGTCGACGATACGACGGCGATCAATGGTGACCGCGGAGAGGACGGTAAAGCGGCCGTGCACGCTCGCGGCGGAGGCGGCACTCCAGTACGTACCGAGGGACTCGAGGCTGGTGCGCTCGAGGCGATTCAATGCCGCTCGCATTTGCTCGTACGTGCGTCCGTCGGCGCGGCGTCCGATCGAGCGCAAGAAGGCATGGAGTGTGAACGTGACCGAACCGTCGTTAGGCATACCGGCATCGCAGTAGCGTCGGCAGACTTCGACGTATACGTCCTGGTCGAAGGTACCCGGCAAGCGATCGCCCGGGGCGGGGAGCACGCGCCATCGACCGCCGGCTTCCGGTGCGTACAGAACCACTCCCTCGTCGGTTGAGTCACTAAGGCGGAAGAGGGGCAGACCCTCGAGCGATCGGTCGAGCGGGAACGTGCGCTGCGGGTAACGCCTGCCGGCAGATCCCTGGACCCCGGGCGTCGACGCGGGGCGCGGAAAACCGACCACGCTAACCGAGCCTGAAGGCCTGTCCCGAGACGGGCCCACTGGATGGATCCGTCAGATACAGAACCCATTGCGCGATAGTCTCGCGGTCGACGTAACGCATATCCGTTCCCATGGACGCGAGGTTGCTCGCAGTGCGGATCGCGGTTGGAGCAAGGGCATTGGCGCGGACACCGCTGCCTCTCTCTTCCGCCGCAACCGCACGCATGAGCGCCAGAACACCGGATTTCGCCGCAACGTATGCGGACATCCCGGACACGGTTCCTCCGGGCAAGGCCGACGCGGAACTGAAGTAGACCAGGGAGCCACGAGCCTGACGGACGAGCGGGAGGAACGCGCGTGTGGTGTGGTAAGCAGTCGCGAGGTTGATGGACATCAGGTGGTCCCACACGGCCGGATCGCTTTCTTCTATTGGTCCGCTGGTCTCATAACCGCCGGCGAGGAGCACGAGGCCATGCACACCCGTGGGCGCCTGAGCTGCCACTAGGTTGCCGAGCGCGGCGAGCGCGGCGGCGTCCGTGAGATCGCACCCATGCCCGAAAGCCTCGATGTTTCGAACTCGCAAGACTTCTACATACTGGTCAGCGGACTCAGCGCTCCGGCCGACAAGGACAAGACGCGCGCCTCGGTCGGCGAAGGCATCGACGATTGCCTCACCGGTCTGCCCCCGCTTCCCGATGCCGGCGACCAGAACAGTCTTGCCGGCAAAATCGAGTACGGCGGTCATTTTACGTCGGATCTGCCGAGGGCGGTACGGAGCGCCTCTCGCAGGATGACTGTCGTATCCTCGGTGGCGGCAGGAGAATCGTCCCTGAGGTGCAATTCGATGCCGTCGGCTACCGGCACACGGCGCCAGGACGCTACGCGAAGGTCGTCGCGCGCCGCCGCGGCCGGCATTCCGGTCAGTAGGACTGGCGCCAAGGCCTGAGCGACGCGTCTCTCGAGCGCGTCGCCCGTCAACTCGCGCATCTCCTTCTTGATGGTCTCCAGCGTCATGCCTTCCCGCTGACGGATCTTGATGGAAAGCAGTTGAAGGAAGTGACGGTAGTTGTACGTCGCAGCTGTCCCGAGGCCCTCCGGTCGATCGAGGAGCTTGTTCGCAACGTAGAAGCGGACAGCACGAGCGCTCGGCGCCGCCCGCGCCGAGGCGTTCGTCGGTTTCACGCCAGCTGCATCGACCAGGGCGGACACATGTGTCGCGAGCCCGCGTGCGTTCCAGGGAGCGTGCCGGGCATGAGAACGAAGCAAAGTCACCGGGGACTCTGTCATGTGCCAACATTATGGCGACAGTGGCACGATCCGCCAGCCGCGGTCATCAAGAAAAAAGGGACGCGGCATGTGCGGCCGCGTCCCTGATGAGCGTGAAGAGACCTACTTCTTCTTTCCCTTGGCTGCCTTCTTCGGCGTTGTTCGCGGAGCAGCCTTCTTCTTGGGCGATGCCTTCTTGACCGCCTTTTTCACGATCTTTTTCGGAGCGGCCCTCTTGGCCACCTTCTTCACCGTCTTTGCCGGTTTGACGGGCGCCTTCTTCTTCGGGGCTGCAGTCTTGCGCGCAGCGGTCTTGACTGCCGGTTTGGCCGCGGCTTTGGGCGCCGGCTTGGGAGCCGCTGCCGGCTTTGGAATCGCTGTCGACTTGGGAGCCGTCGTCTTCGGTGGAGCGGCGGGGATCGGCGGCGGAGGCGGGGAGGGAGGCGCGACAGGCGAGCTTCGTCGCGACGTCGGCGGTGGGAAGACGACTTCTTCTTCCTCATCGGCGTCATCATCGAGATCGCCTTCGCTCTCCGAAGCGTCTTCCTCGTCGTCGAGCGATGCGTCTTCAGGTTCATCCCAGAGATCGTCCTGATGCTTAGTCGATCCCCAGCCGCCTTCCTCGTCGTCATCGTCGTCGTACGATCCGCCACCGTAACCCACATCATCGACGTCGTCGTCACGATCTGAAGAACGCAGCGTGTCGTACCACTCCGCATCACGCGGCATTGCAAGCCTCCTTAACCAAAGTGTCAGGATTGTTTCGTCGCGTGCGAGCTTGTCGGTCTTGCACGCCCTTCTTTGCGCATCGGGACCGGGATCCGTAATCGAGCGCGCTGATTGCTCACCCTAGTACAACCGACTTGGCTCTCCGTCAAGCGTCTCTGGTCGAGGATGGCAGTCAGCCCGTTAGGCCCAGTACATGCTGCTCTGTCACGACGATGCCAAGCGCTCGAAGAACGGTGGGGTCAAACTGCGTTCCGGCGTCGTTAGCCAGGAGTTCCAGGGCTTCGTCGGGTTGAATCGGCTCACGGTACGGTCGCTTCGAGGTGAGCGACACGAGCGCATCCGTGGCTGCCAGAATCCGGCCACCGATCGAGAGCCTTTCGCCAGACCTGCCTGAAGGATAGCCGGTTCCGTCCCAGTGTTCGTGATGGTCGGAAACGAAGTGGAGCACAGTCCGAGGAAAGATCAGCGGCGAAAGCACTTCGAGACCCAATCGGACGTGCTCGCGAAGCTGGCGCACTTCCGCAGGTTCGAGGGGCTGGGACTTGTGCAGGAGGGCGTCGCGGGTGGCGAGTCTCCCAATGTCGTGCAGTAGCGCGGCCGTATTGAGATGCTCCCGAGCGCCTTGGTCGAGCTTCAGGACGTCGGCGATAGCGGCGGCAATAGCCGTGACTCGAGCGGCAGTTCTGGCGAAGTAGGGATCGTTGGATTCGGCAAGTTCGACAGTGAGCGCGAGCGACTGCACGAAGCGCGAGTACGACTCAGCGCGTTCATGGCGGAGCGCGGCAGTGTGGCGGTCCACTTCGTCCGAGATGAGCCGTTCGATGTCACGCTGCTCTCTGGCGATCGTCCGCTTGCTCAGCGCCCGCTCGACGGCGATTTCCAGCTCCCGGAGAGCAACCGGCTTCACGAGGTACTCGCCGGCGCCGCGGGAGAGCGACTGCGCCGCCACTGAGCTATCGGTGACGGCAGTCAGCATGACAACGGCAAGATCGGGGTCGAGTTCGAGGGCCATCGGAATGAGATCGACACCCGACATCCCCGGCATGCGAACGTCGCATACCATTGCAGCAAAGCGTGTCTTTCTCAGGAGCGCCAAAGCGTCGTCGGCAGAGGCGGCGGACTCTACTTCATGGCCGCGGGAGCGCAGAAAACGAGCAATCGCAAGGCGCACCGTGTCTTCGTCGTCAACGACGAGGAGCCGAGTGGGCTCCCGGTCGCCGATCATCTGATGCAGTACGGACGAGTCGACGTGATCGGACATTGCAGATGCCAGAATGGACGGGTCGGCCTGCGTATGCTGACTCCGAGCGAGCGTGCGACCTGTAAGCGGGTGGAGGCTGCCCTAGTCGTCCACGAACTCGACCGAGACCGGCCGGTGGATGATACCTTGGGCCACTCCACGCTCCAGAAACCTGGCTACGCTTTCCCGGCCACGGGAACCGTAGTCCAAGGTCCAGTCGTTCACGTACATACCGACGAACGTATCAGCCTTTGGTCGATCCAAACCTCGTGCATATTGCATCGCATGATCGAGAGCCAACTCACGGTGATCTAGTGAATACTTGATGCTGGCTCGAAGGTGTCTCGAAATCTTCCGAATAACTTGTGGCCCGAGATCCTTTCGTACCACGTTACCTCCTAGTGGGAGCGGGAGACCGGTCTCCTCAAACCACCACTGCCCCATGTCGGCGACAAGGTGAAGACCGTTGTCTCCGAAGGTCAGCTGGCCCTCGTGGATCAGCAGTCCCAAGTCCACTTCGCCGGCCAGAACGTGATCCTCGATCTGGTCGAACGGCACCGCAACTGCCTCGAAGTTGGGCTCATAGAGGCGGAGCGCGAGGTACGCGCTCGTCAGGAGACCGGGCACCGCGATACGCTTCCCGGCCACGTCGGAACGCCGGAGCGGTTTCGAGGCGACCAGGCGAGGACCGTACCGGTCCCCCATCGATGCACCATGCGGGAGAAGCGCATAGCGATCGCTCAGGTAGGCGTAGGCGTGTATGGAAACCGCGGTAACCTCCAGTTCTCCGCGGAGAGCGCGCTGGTTCAGCGTCTCTATATCGCGAAGCTCGTGAGTATACGCGATGCCTTCAGTGTCCACCTTGCCCGTCGCCAGCGCGTAGAACATGAACGCGTCGTCCGAATCGGGGCTGTGGCAGACTGTGATCGTGGTGGGTGTGACGGTCATAGGAGGATGCTTCCACGCCAGCGAAGGAGGATCAGCACGTTGCTACCTGCTTCGAATGGCTTCGGCGAGAGCGGCATCGATGTCACCCTTGTGACGCGCGTACTCATCGAGTCCTTTTGCGGCTTCGGCGGCCTGCGCCTGCACGAGTCTTCGGGTGAGGGCAGCCTGTTTCGTGGCGTCTCCCCGTAGCGCGGCCACACGACCCGCGAGAATGAGACCGAGCAGGTGAGTTGGGTTACTGGCAAGAATGGAGTCTGCCTGCGCCTGGGCGATATCGAGGTTGCCGCTGATCTCGGCGATACGGCCGAAATCGTAGCGAAGATCGAGGTCGAGGGGACCCATGGAGGCATAAGCAGACAGCGCCATGGGAGCGAAGAACTGGACACTGTCAGTCTTGTTCTCCGACGCCAGGCGCATCATTCGATCGTACAAGCGATCGGCGCGTTCCGACGGTGACATCGAGGAGATGTCTGGCGCACGAACGATTCCGGAGGTGCCGTCGAGGGAGCTTTGCGAGTCCGGGGCCGATGCGGAGGGAGTGGACGCACCGAACCGCTGGCCGGCGAGGATGGCGATGACGGCGACCAGCGCGAGTGCCGCGATACTCCAGGGCAGGAACTGGTTTCCCTGCTGTGCGGGTGGGGATTGGTGCGCCCCGCCAGAAGCCCAAGTGCCCGGGCCCTGAGTAAACGCCGCTTCAGGACGGGACTGTGCGGCGAATGTGCCAGATGCACCTGCCGCTCCGACAGCCAACCCACATCGATGGCAGAAACGTGCACCAGGCGTGAGGATTGTTCGACACGCAGCGCAGCAAGCCCCGCTTACTGGCGCGCCGCAGTCCGAGCAGTACTTGCCGGTCGTGGTCGCACCGCAACCTGGGCACACACCTGTAGGCGCAGCGGATTCGGTCATGACCGGAAGCTAAGAGCGTGGGAGTGAATGTTGCCAGCCGGCGCGAGAATCCGCAGGTGAGGAGCGCTGTTGAGAGAGTCGTCATCACGGGCTAACGTTCGCGCGAAGTGCGTCGCCAGAGCGGAGACGCGCGAGCCCTCGCTGCCGAGTTCCCGGCTACCCATGTCCAACGACTTTGCTGGCGCGACAACGAAGGACGTCCTCGAGTATGCGGCGCAGCAGAACGTGCGCTTTCTTCGGCTGCAGTTTACGGACATTCTGGGCGTGAACAAGAACGTCGAGGTTCCGGCGTCGCAGTTCGAGAAAGCGTTGAAGGGGGACATCCTGTTCGACGGCTCGTCGATTCAGGGCTTCGTTAGGATCGAGGAATCGGACATGTTGCTGTCGCCGGACCTCAGCACATTCCGGATTTTTCCGTGGGGAGATCCGGAGCAGCGTGTGGCCCGTGTGATTTGCGATATCAGCATGCCGGACGGTCTGCCATTCGAGGGCGATCCAAGGCGCGTGTTGAAGCGCCAGATTGCACACGCCGCGGAACTGGGCTACGCCATGAATGCGGGGATGGAGGCCGAGTTCTTTGTCTTCAAGCGCGGCGACCGTGGCGAACCGACGACGGCGACGCACGATGTCGGGGGATATTTCGATCTCGCGCCGGCGGACCTCGGCGAGGATGCTCGGCGGGCGATCGTGGCCGCGCTGGAACAGATGGGCTTCGAGGTCGAGGCGGCGCATCATGAGGTAGCGCATGGCCAGCATGAGATCGATTTCCGTTATGCCGACGCGCTGACGACGGCGGACAACATCGCCACGTTTCGATTTGTGGTGAAGTATGTTGCCCAGCAGTTCGGGCTGTTGGCGTCGTTCATGCCCAAACCGGTGTTCGGTCAGAGTGGAAGCGGGATGCACGCTCATCAGTCGCTGTTCCGGGGGAAGGAGAACGCGTTCTGGGATCCGGGTGCGCGATGGGAGCTTTCGACGGTGGCGCTGCACTATATCGGCGGGTTGTTGCGCCATGCTCGAGGTTTCTGTGCGATCACGAATCCGCTGGTGAACTCCTACAAGCGTCTGGTGCCGGGTTTCGAGGCGCCGGTGAACGTGGCTTGGTCGATGCGGAACCGATCGCCGCTGATCCGGGTGCCTGCGCGGCGTGGTGCGGGAACCCGTGTGGAGGTGCGAATGCCGGACCCCTCGGCTAATCCATACCTGGCTCTGGCGGTGATGCTGGCGGCGGGGCTCGACGGACTGGTGACCGAGGCCGATCATCGTGAGCCCGTGGACACGAATATCTTCGAGATGTCGTACCGCGAGAAGCGCCGATTGCGGATCGACGATCTGCCCCACGATCTGAACGAGGCGTGCGACGAGCTGGAGAAGGACAACACGATTCTCGACGCGTTAGGCGAGCACGTGGCCAGTAACTTCCTCCATGCCAAACGGCAGGAGTGGCACGACTACATCACGCAGGTGACGGAGTGGGAGTTGGAGAATTACCTGCTGAAGTACTGACTGGCGCTGCATGGGCAGCGCGCCGATGGACCGACAGGCATTGCTGGCAGAGATCGCGCTGGCGGTCGCACGCCTGCGTCCGCACGTGCGGAAGACGCCGGTGGAGCGATCGCGGGCACTGGAGGCTGGTGGCAGCCGGGTATACCTGAAGCTGGAGAACGTCCAGCACACAGGGTCGTTCAAGCTGCGTGGAGCGTTCAACAAGCTGCTCAGTTTGACGGCCGAGCAGCGCGCGCGCGGTGTGGTGGCGGCGTCGTCCGGCAATCATGGGGTAGCCGTTGCGTGGGCGGCAGAGGCGTTAGGCATGCGGGCTGACGTATTCGTTCCGGAGTCGACGTCGCCGACCAAGATCGCTGCGATCCGGCAACTGGGCAGTGTCGTCACGCAGTTCGGGACGGACAGTCTCGACGCGGAAGTCCGTGCCCGCGAGGTAGCAGCATCGCGCGGGTGCGAGTATGTCTCCCCGTACAACGATGTGGCGGTGATCGCCGGCCAGGGAACACTGGGTGTCGAATTGCAGGGGCAGTTGCCGTCCCTGGACACGGTCTTCGTAGCGGTAGGTGGTGGCGGGCTGATTGCAGGAGTGGCTGCGGCCGTGAAGGGTAAGTGGCCGGCAGCGCGCGTGGTTGGTTGCTTGCCGGAGGCATCGCCGGTGATGGCGCGTTCCATCGCGGCCGGTCACATCGTCGAAATGATCTCCAGACCGACGTTGTCTGACGGCACGGCAGGGGGAATCGAGCCAGGCAGCATGACGTTCCCGTTGTGCCGGGCACTGGTCGACGACTGGGTGACGGTGAGCGAAGACGAGATCGCAATGGGGATGCGGCACTGCCTGACGGCGGAGCACACGCTGGTCGAGGGTGCGGCTGGCGTAGCGATAGCGGGCTTCCGCCGCTACGCAATGAAGGCGGGGGCCGTCAGTGCCATCGTTGTCTGTGGGTCGAACGTCACGTCGGACGTGCTACGCGCTGTGCTCCAGGAACGAACAACGGCCGGCTCCGTGGGAGGGAGCCGGCCGCAGGCGTAGACTCGACGCGATCAGACCGGGAAGAGCATTTCCCGGTACTTCGGCAACGGCCACGCATCGTCGGCGATCGACAGCTCGATCGCGTCGCATGCCGCGCGGAGGGCGCCCATGGTTTCCGCGCCGTCGCTCGTGAGGAGCTTCGCGGCTTTCTCCGGATGCGCGTGCATACGCTCGGCCTTTTCCAGAACACCGGCCATCAGTTCGCGTTTGGCTCGGGCGTTACGGACAATGGTGCCCAGGTCGTTCGCGGCATCGAGCTGGGGGATGACCCGGATGCCTGCCGACTTGGCTTCGGCCGCACTCTGTGTGAGCACGGCGAGATACGCGAACGCCGCGGGAAGGATCTGGGTGTCGACGATTTCCTTGAGCGTGTGCATTTCGATCAGCAGATCCTTGATGTACCGCTCGAGGCGGACGTTATAGCGGGACTCAAGTTCAGCATCGGTGAGCACACCCAGTCCAACGAGGAGTTTCCGGGCCGCCGGCGTGACGAGCTGGGCGAGTGCCTCCGGCGTTCGTCGCAGGTTCAACAGGCCGCGTTGTGCGGCTTCCTTCACCCACTCGTCGGAGTAGTTGTTGCCCTCGAAGCGGACCGGCGTGGTTTCACGGAACGCCTTGCGGACCACTTTGAGCACCGCGTCGTCCGGCTTCTTCGTCTTCAGCAGCTCAGCCCTGAGTTGTGTTGATAGCTCATCCAGCGCCTCGGCGACAGCGGCATTGAGGAGCGTGATGGGCCACGCGATCGACTGCGACGATCCGACGGCTCGGAACTCGAACTTGGCGCCGGTAAAGGCAAAGGGGGACGTACGATTGCGATCAGTGTTGTCCCTTTCGATCTCCGGGAGCTTGGCAACTCCCAGCTGGATCAGTTGCTCGTCAGCGCCGCCAGATGCCTTCCGCCCCGCGGCCATGTCGTCAATGAGGCGCGTGAGCATCGAGCCCATGAACACGGATATGATCGCCGGCGGCGCTTCGTTTGCGCCCAAGCGGTGTTCATTGCCTGATGTCCCGATACCGGCCCGAAGCACGCCGGCGTGTTTGTGGACCCCTTTGAGGACCGCGGCGAGAAAGAGCAGGAAGCGAAGGTTCTGATGGGGCGTCTTGCCGGGCTTGAGGAGGTTGACGCCGTCGAGGGCATTGTCGGAGATGATGGACATCGACCAGTTGCAGTGCTTGCCCGAGCCGTTGACGCCATCGAACGGCTTCTCATGCAGCAGCGCCTGGAGGCCGTGCCGCAAGGCGACGCGGCGCAACACGGACATGACCAGTTGGTTGTGGTCGACGGCGATATCGGTCTCCTCGAAGAACGGCGCCATCTCGAACTGCGAGGGTGCGACCTCGTTATGCCGAGTGACGATCGGGACGCCGAGCTTGTAGAGTTCGTGCTCGACTTCGGCGATACACGCCTGAATGCGCTCGGGTATCCCACCGAAGTAATGATCTTCGAGCTGCTGGCCACGCGGTGGCGGCGCGCCTACGAGCGTTCGGCCCGACATGACCAGGTCAGGCCGCAGCGCAAACTGTCCGCGGTCGACGAGGAAGTACTCCTGTTCCGGACCCATGGTGGTGATGACGCGAATAACCCCTTTGTCGCCGATCAGCTCCAAGAGCCTGATGGCTCTTTCCGACAGGATGTCGGAGGAGCGAAGGAGCGGCGTCATCTCGTCGAGGGCTTCGCCGTTGTAGCCGATGAAGACGGAGGGGATGCAGAGAGTGCGGGCGTTTCCGGACTCGACGATGAAGACCGGCGAGGCCGGATTCCAGGCCGTATAGCCGCGTGCTTCCCAGGTGGCTCTCAAGCCGCCAGATGGGAAGGACGACGCGTCAGGCTCGGACTGAATGAGCTGGGCCCCGGAGAACTGCTCGATGGGATGCTTGTTCTCGTCGAAGGTCAGGAAAGCATCATGCTTTTCCGCCGTCAGGCCGGTCTGCGGGAGAAACCAGTGTGTGAAGTGCGTTACGCCCTGACTAGTCGCCCATTCCTTGATGGCTTGCGCGACCGTTGGCGCGACATCCACATCCAGCTTCTTTCCGTGCCGGTTGGCGCTGACCAGCTTGGCGTAGACATCCTTCGGCAGCTTCGATCGCATCTGCCTAACGCCAAAGGTATTGATACCGAAATAGTCGGATACCTGGCCCGGCGCGTCACCATTCGCGCTGTGGACGCCCGGCACGGGAGTGCGGTTGATGATTGCGTGCAGCGCAGCTTTGCGAGCGGTCGTGACACTAGTCATGGGACGGGGTTCGAGACGGAAAAAATGAAGCCGCGAATCCCGGCGGGTACGCGGCAGGTTGCCAGCGATCGTTACCGAAATGCGCGAAACCGGTCAGACGCCAGGTCGAGCGCACCATTTCGTCATCAAGGAGTATGCCTGAGTTTGTGGATGACCATGAAAATCTGCTGATTTCGCAAGAAAGTATCAGCAAGGTGCAGGAATACTAGGATTTTGACCATGTTAACGCAATGTCAATTGCAAAATCGACAGAAATCACCGAGCGGAAGAAGCGATCCTGGAAACGACTTCCTTCACGAACCTTGCCGCCACGAGAGCGGTTATCCCGTCCCAGTCGCGGACCGGGTTGAGTTCTACGATGTCTGCGGCGACCAGCGGCCCAGGAATGCTCTGAATGAGGCCGATAACGTCCCTGGGTGACAATCCGCCCGGCTCACGGTGCGAGAGTCCAGGTGCGAACGCGGGATCCAGCACGTCCATGTCCAGTGAGAGGTAGCAGGGGCCTTCGATCTCCGGGCGTCGTCCCGCCGTCCAGGACGTCATGTCGATCATCTGAACGGCGAAGCGATTGGCCTGATCGCGCTGATTTGGGGTCAGACACCGAATACCTACCTGGACCAGCCGAGCTGTCAGTCGCTCCTCCATGATGCGGGCGAAGGGCGAGGCGTGGGACAAGCGGTCCCCGGCGAAGGAATCGTGGAGGTCGTTATGGGCATCCAGGTGGAGGATGGTGAACGGCTGCACCGCTCGCGCCACGGTGCGCACCACGCCGTAGGTGATGGAGTGGTCCCCTCCGAGGACCAGAGGGATCGAGCTTCTGTTGAGCACCAGCGAGACGGCGTTCTCGATGGCCAACAGAGGGTAGTCCTCGGACTCGATGGCGATGTTTCCGTAATCGCCGAGGTGATCCGGGCTCAGGACCTCGATAAGTCCTTCGGAGAACCGATTCCCGGATTGGCTCCACAGCGCGGCTCGGATTGCATCCGGGGCGAGCGCGGGTCCGCGGGCGTAGGAGGACTTCGCGTCGTAAGGAACGCCGATGAGTGTTGCGCTGGGCACGTGGGGTTTCTCGAAGGATTGTCAGGGTGGAACGCAGACCGTAAGCCGAGAGTACGTCGCGGGTTCGCTGCAGGGGCAGAGGCGCACGAGCTGTCGAGAACGCTTAGTTTCTTCCCATGACGAGTGTTCGGGATTCCGCATCGATCAGTATGTTCCGCAAGGCTTACTCTCTTCTAGGGTTCGTTGCCCTCGTGGTCATCGCTACGATGGGGCTCGCGGTAGTGCGGAAATACTCCGATGGGGATCCGCTTTCGTCCACCTCATCGGGTGGGCCAGGGTCGGCCGGGTCCGAAACGAGCGCCGTTCCGCCCATCGTCGAGATTCGCGACTCTCTGCTTGGTGAGAGCAGGGCACTCCGGTTCGCAACCCTGACCAGCGAAGAGGCCTTGCGAGTGCCGGGTTTTCTCAAGGCGTATGGTGAGGCTGCCATTCGTCAACCCGCGGTCCACACGATCGTGCGACCGGACAGTATTCCGTTCGCGCTGGTCGTGGTTCGCCCGTTCAGCGCCAAGCAGGGCGAGCGCATTGGAGCCTATCGGCTTGGTCGCTGGCCAGCAGAACGCTGGCTGATGTCGCGCAACTATTACAACCCGGATGGCTTCGTCGAGGTCACGCCGGACAACGCGATGCTTCCGCTGTCGGCGCATTTCGTGCTCGGAGACTTCGTTACACACGATCAGAAAGACGTGTGGCCGAAATACGTCGTTCTGGAGTCGAAGCTGATCGACAAGCTCGAACTCGTTATGCAGGCCCTGCAACGACGAGGGTATCGCGCCGATCGCGCAGTCGTTCTATCCGGGTTTCGCGCGCCATACTACAACGACCGTGGGACCGCGGAGGGAATGGCGCGTGCCAGCCGTCACCAGTACGGCGATGCGGCGGACGTTTTGATCGACAACGACGGCGACGGTCGCATGGACGATCTGAACGGAGATGGACGTGTCGATCTGGCGGACGTGGGCCTGATCAGCGTGGCGGTGGCCGAGGTCGAGCGCGCGCATCCATCGTTGGTTGGCGGACTCGGCACATACACTGCCATGGGGCCGAGCGGCCCGTTTGCCCACGTGGACGTCCGGGGAACGAGCGCGCGCTGGGAGAGTGGCTGGTGGAAGCGCGGAAAGGGCTAGCCGACTAGCGGTGCTGCTCCGCGGGTAGCGGTTCGCGCTGACGAAGCTCGATCGGTTCGGCGGGGCCGGCTCCGAGCGCAGCGGGAGAGGTGAACTGGCGCGAGAGAAATCGCTGACCCTCCCCAACACGTTCGACCTCGACGGCGATGGCGTCCACGGCTTGCTCGAGTCGGTTGAAGCGCTCGCCCATTTCCGGGGAGACCGGGATTGGAGCTGAAGGTGCTCGGCGCCAGAGGCGTCGCGCGTAAGCAATCGACAATGGCAGCAGAACCACGAACATGAAGAGCCCGGTCAGGAAGTAGACCTCTTCGGGCGGACCGCTTCTGGGGATCGGTGTGGGCTCTACCACGGCACCGGGCACGGCTGCCGCCCGAGCGACAGCTGCGTCACTCGTCGCGATCTCCTGGTCAACCGATGCGATGCGCGTATCGATTTCCTTGATGCGGGCTTCCAAGCCGGCGCGCTCGGTCGAACCGATGTCACTGCTTCTCGTCTGACGAACGAGGTCAGAGCGCTTTTCCTCCAGAGATTCGAGCTGGGATTGGAGAACACGGCGCTGCGCGCGCATGGCGTTGTACATGTCCGAGGCACTGGCTGGAGTACCCTGGGTGACGCTCTGCTCAACAGCCCGTGCGGCGGGAGCCTGCGGGCTCGACTGCGAGCGGACCGGAAGAGGAGGCATAAGGAACCTGAATGGAGCCACTTGCAGGGCAGCCGAAGATGCAACGAGGCAGCAGAGAGCCACGTACGCGGACACGAATGGAAGCGTTTCACATCATGGGGACCGGAGCCGTGTCGCGCCAGCCTGACGTCTTGTACGCGGACCTGGCGCAGGAGGATGCGGCGATCAAAGACGTCCTGTCCCGAAAGCAACGCGCTCTTGGGCTTCGCGGACCACGTTGCGGCGCATCGCCGTGGTCATCGTCCATTTCCCAGGACGTCCTTCAGAATCTGGAGATTGAGCGCCTGGTCGGCCACGAGGCGCTTGAGGCGCAGTTTCACCCTTCGCCCAAGCGGACTGACATAAACTCGGATCAGCATTGGGGGTCATGTCAGTCGCATAACGCGTTAGGCGACAACTACCTTGACACTCACCGACGGAGCCGAGCGCCGATGATTTGGCGTGCAGCGTCAATCTCCGAGAGGGTGACGAGCATCGGGATGGGTAGCCTCAGGCGCGAGCGCGTGGGCAGCGAGTGTAACACGTTTCAGGCCAAGGTGCGAGAAGCCGCTTGAGTGTGTCGGACTTGGAGCCTAAGTTCCGCTGGCACTGGCGCCGTAGCCAAGTGGTAAGGCAGCGGTCTGCAAAACCGCTATTCGCCGGTTCGATTCCGGCCGGCGCCTCTTCTCGTACTGCCTTGATCGATTTGCCCCAGGACAGCTTGGCGTAGCTTCATGACGATCGCGCGCGGCTATTACGGATATCGCTATTACGCGACCCAGACCATGGGCCGGAAGCGGAGCCACAGGCGCACCTAGAGACAGAGGTTCAGGCGCACAGGCGCGCACCGCGACGGCCCGTGGGGATGTCCACGGGCCGCTTCTTTTTCAGTTGAATCGTTTCCCTGTTCGAACAGCACAACCGACTCTACGCGATTTCTATCATGGACGGCGAACTCGACTTGCAGCGGCAGCGCGATGAAGCTGCGGGAACGTGGCACCTTTCGACCGACTGGCCACGAATGGTTGTCCTTTGCATCGGCGACCGGCGGTTGTTGGCGGAGGCCGCATGAGCGATTCCGGGCTTGAGGAGGATCTGGCCCGTGGCCGGTCCGAGATCGAGCGCATCGACAGGGCGATCGTGTGTCTTCTGGCCGAGCGCATGGCGATCGGGCGCCGGATTGGTGCGACAAAGCGCGCCGCGGGGATTCCTGTCGTCAACAGGAGCCGCGAGGCGGAGGTGATCAAGGCCGTTGCGGGAATGGCTTCTGAGGCGCAGCTCTCGGTGGAGCCTGTTCGGGAGATCTTCCGGCACATTGTCGCGCTGTCGCGTCACGTGCAGGAGGAGGAAGCGTGAGGGAAACACCTTCCCCGATTCCGCAGGTTGTGGCAATAGTCGGGCTTGGCCTGATCGGCGGTTCGATTGCGCGCGACCTAGTACATCGTGGCATTCGTGTGGTTGCGTACGATCGCGATGTAGAAGCGCTCCGGCGTGCGCGGATTAGCGGCATCGTGTCCGGCACGATGGACGCCGGCATGCGTGAGGTCGCACTAGCGGACGTCGTTGTGGTCGCGACTCCCGTCGACGCAGCGCATGGTGTGCTTCGCATGATCGCCGGACTCGGCGTCCGGGCTGGCGTGGTGATGGATGTCGGGGGCACCAAGTGCGGTGTCGTAGCGACCGCGACCGACTGTGGCTTGGGGGAAGTGTTCGTGGGTTCGCACCCGTTGGCCGGTGATCACCAGAGCGGGTGGCAGGCGTCCCGTGCCGGGCTGTTGGACGGGCGCAGGGTGTTTGTGTGTCCCACCCCGCACACGACGCGGTCAGCTGCCGAGCGTGCATGCGCCTTCTGGCGGATGCTCGGTGCGAAGCCCGAGTACATCGAGGCAGACAGGCATGACAGACAGATCGCGTGGTCCAGTCACCTGCCGCAGGTAGTGTCGGTCGCACTGGGGATGGCGCTCAAGCGCGCAGCCATTCCTCGTGCTGATCTTGGGCCCGGAGGGCGCGACGTCACGCGTCTTGCCGGGAGTTCGCCTGGCATGTGGACGCCTGTCCTGCTGGAGAATGCCGTCGCTGTCGCGAATGGGCTCCGGTTGGCCGAGGGCGAACTGCGCCGCACGCGGGAATTGCTGGAAGCGGCGGACGTAGCCGGGTTGGCAGCTCATCTCTGCGAGGTTCGCGAGTGGTTTGACGTGGCCGAGTGCGCGAGCCCCGACGCTCCGACCGGCGCACCTGCGACCGTTTCGAACTCCGGGAAGAGGCCCGTGTAGCATGGGCACCGGGTTCCTTCGACAGGAAACAGAGCAAGAGCACAGGGGGCGTGTATGCGTACGGCGTTTTCACTTCTCACGGGATTGATGCTTCTGGCCATCGTTGCGCCGGCACGCGCGGCGGAGGTTCGCCCGGAGCGTGATTCCAGCAAGGTTGCTGACACAACGAAGACGATCGTCGACGTTCGGAACCAGGGGTTCCTCGATGCCGTAGTCTACGTGATTCGGGACGGCGGTTACGCCCAGCGCCTGGGCACGGCGATCGGCAACACGACAGCCAGGTTTGTGCTGCCGGCGCACCTGAGTGGCGGGCTCAACTCGTTCAAGTTCGTCGTCCACCGAATCGGTGGGCGGAACGACTCCGTGTCTGACGAGATTCTCGCCAGTCGGGGGGACGTGATCGAGCTGACGATTCCGCCGTACTGATCGCGGTTTTCGATGCAGGTCAGCGAGGGCGATGCCGAGAGGCGTCGCCCTCGCTGCGTTGGGTATGTGGAGCCGGTCGGAGGCTAGCGGCCATCGCGACGCTGCCGCACAGCGAGGAAGGAATCCACGAGGGCGCGCCATGGCAGGGACGACCCGCTGGAATGGGACTCGAGGTTCCGTGCCTCGAACGCATCCTCCCGGTATCGATAGAGCTCTTCCGTGCCGTCCCCATTCCGGATGTAATGCGTCGAGTCGTCGAGCAGTGCCTTCATGGGGCCCTTGGCGGTCGGGTACGAGAGATCCACGTTAGGTGCCCGACTGACCTCGGCGAGCACGGGGCTGGTGCGGGACGCGGAATCCGTCCAGGTGACGCGCAGTGATGTGCCGGGCACGGCTGCCTGCGACAGGTCGGTGAGGTCCACGATGGTGGCGGCGACGTCGCGTAACGAGATCGCCTTGGCGATGCGCGTTCCCTGCGGGACCGCGGGCGGGAAACGAATCATCAGCGGAACGCGAAGGACGTTGCGGTACAGATTGTGGGCGTGCCCGGTGAGGCCGTGCTCGTCGAACAACTCCCCATGGTCCGATGTGACGATGACGAGCGTGTTGTCGAGCGTGTTCCGGCGTTGCAGTTCGATCAGGACCGAGTCGATCGATGTGTCGAGGTAGGCGATGGCGGCGGCGTACCCGGACATCCCCTCGTTGTCGCGCACGCGCTGTTGGAACTGACGGGGAGAGTAATACGGCTGGTGGGCGTCGAAGTAATTCAGGACGGCAAAGAACGGGCGCTGGCCCAGGCCAGCCTGCCAATCGAGAAACTGTCGCGAGACCTGACGCGCATACTTTCGATCGAATGTGTGTTTCATGTCGATCGAGAGGTTGGGATGGAGGAGTGCCTGCAGCACATCCTGGAGGGACGAGGCGCCGAGCAGTTCGTCGTACATGCGCGTTTGCGTCCATGACGAACTGCGAACGAGCTGAGCCCAGGAGCGGCGATAGTCGTCGAACGCGATGAAGCCTCGCTCGAGGCCGGAGTCCCACGCCGTATAGTGCATGTTGGCCATGAAAGCTCCCGTGGCATAGCCACGAGCACGAAATTGCTCGGCCAGTGTCGAGTCAGCGCGATCCAGTGGGGTCTTCCAGTCTGCCGTGACTTCGCCGGCGTAACGGCCCGTGAAGAGCGAGGCGTGCGAGGGAAGCGTCCAGGGGGCTGTGGAGTAGGCTTCGTCGAAGACGACGGCGTCGCGAGCCCACGCGTCGAGGCGCGGTGTGGACGGCACAGATGCGCCGTAGAGGCTCATGCTGGCCGCACGCACCGTGTCGAGGATGATCAACAGGACGTTAGGCGGTGGTTCTGGCGCGGCTGACACGGGGATTGCGCTGAGCGCGCTATCGGCGGTGTGGGCGCGCCATCGTGGGAGGACAAGCGCCATGGCGACGACAAGGATGGCGCCAGCCGACGCAAATAGCCGGTACCGGGGCAGCCACCGATCCGGGGCAGCATGCAGCCAGCGAGCGAGCTGAATTGCAATCCCGGCAGCCAGAACCAGCGATGCGATGCGGGCGACCTCCGAGTACGGGAGGAGCACGCCGAAGGTCGCGACCCAGAACAGAAAGAAGGCAGCAAGGGACACCACCCAGGGCCGCGCCACGACGGTGGCCAGGATGGCAAATATGCCCGCGAGAGGGAGGAGGAGGAGCGTGTAGACGATGGGTGACATCCACACGAAATCGCGGCTGAACCAAACCAGGTGGTGCAGCACGTGGCGAGCGAACTGGAGTTCGGCCCAGTGGATCAGCCCAGCGACGACACCTGCGGCTACGGCAATCGCGAGCACGTCCAGTGCGCCCCCGCGTCGTGGGGGGCGCTCGGAGTCAATTGTCACGACGGTCTCATGAGCCAGGCGAGGAGGTGACGTTGGCCGTCGCTTTCTCATCGAGCGTCTTGAGCACGTCTTTCCACTGGAACCCGCCCTTGCCGAGGATCCACTTGTCCATCCAGGACTTCTCGGCGACGGACTTGAGGAGCTGGTTTCGCGCGTCCGGGATGCCGTGGGTGTTGCCTGGGTAAACGAAGAACTCGGTTGGAACGCCGAGCTTCTTGAGCGCCATGTGGAGTTCCTCGCTCTGCGGACGGGGAACGCGAGGATCGCCATCGACTACATGGATCATCGTGGGAGTCCGGGCGTTCTTGATGTAGCGAATGGGGGATTGCTTCCAATAGGCCTCGAAGTCGTCGTACGGGAGCTTGCCGCCGAGATAGTTGGCGCGGACGAACTGCATGTCACTTTGCGCGTACATCGAGATCCAGTTCACCGTGCCGGCCCCGGACGAGATGGCCTTGAAGCGATCGGTGTGGGTGAGGATCCAGTTAGACCAGTGTCCGCCGGCACTCCATCCGAGGGCACCCATCCTGTCGCCATCGACCAGCCCATCGGCGATGAGCTTGTCGACGCCGGCCATGATGTCCTCGAAGCCTTTCTGGAAGTAGTTGCCGACGATATCCCACTTGTGCTTCTCTCCGTAATTCGTGGATCCTCTGTAGTTCGGCATGAGCACGGCATACCCGTCTCCGGCGTAAATCTGCGCTCCGTAGCCGCCGTTGAACCCGAGGACATCGGCGCTCTGCGGGCCGCCGTGTATGGCCACGATCAAAGGGTATCGCTTGCCCGGCGTGTAGCCGACGGGCTTGATCAGGATGCCGCCAACCGTTTTGCCGTCCCGGGACTTCCACGAGATTTCCTCCTCATGGCCTAACGCGAATTGCGTTGCCTGAGGATTCGGATTCGTGAGTTGCCGCCAAGCGCTTCTGTTAGCGACATCCGACACCTGGCTGACGAGGAACTGCACCGTCGGCGTCGTCGGATCGCTGTAGGTGATGACGATCTTGCCGCTATCGCGATCCCGTTGTGCGTTGAGCGATGCCTGGAAGTTGGTCACTTGGGAGACGGTATTCTTCTCGACGTCCAGTGCAAGCAACTGGTTGGTCGCCTTGACGCCGTCGCCGAAGTAAATCGTCCTGCTGTCATCCGACCACCAGCCGATGGTGACGTCGCCGTCGTACGAAGCACCGAGCTTGGTCCAGGTTCCTCCAGCCGCCGCAATCGGCCGGGTATAGACGCGGTCGGCTCGGAAGTACGCGAAGTCATCCGACGCGGCGAACGCGATGGTGCGGCCGTCGGGCGAGAACGAGAGGGGGCTTTCGGAGATGTCCCTGTTGTTCGTGAGGCGCTCGATGGCGCCGCTGTCGATGTTCAGCAGGTACAACTCGCTGCTGTTGCCGGCTTCATTGATGGTTCGCACGTATCGGTCGTTTGGCAGGGCGCGGAAACCCACCCACTTCCCGTCGTCCGAGAGCGTCAGCGATTCGACACTGTAGTCGGGGCTCGACGTCAGGCGCTTCTCCTGCCGCGATGCGACATCCAGCACCCACAGGTGGTTGAGCGGGATGTCCTGATTACGCACGCGAGCGTCGAACTTCTTCTCGATTCGTTCCTTGTTGTCGTGATCGATCGAGTCTGGCGCGAGGAAGAAGATGCGAGCTCCGTCGCGGGAGAGCTGCCAGGTTCCGACCGGCGTCGTGTGCCTGGTGAGCTGGACCGGAACGGCGCCGTCGACATTCGTGGCATCGATCGCCCACAACTGCTGTTCGTCCTGCTTTCCGGCAGCAAACACGAGCCATTTGCCGTCGGACGAAAAAGCGTATGCACCCACACCATCCTTGGCGTCCGTGATTTTCAGGGCCTCGCCACCATCGGGCCTCATGCGGTAAAGCTGCATGGTCGAGCCGGAATTGGGGGCGTCCCGATTGGAGGAAAAGACGAACCACTTGCCGTCCTCCGACCAACGTGGCCCACTTTCGTTCCTGTCCTTCGTGAAGGTCAGCTGTCGTGTCGACGGGAGTCCCTGTTCGGTAGACACGACGAAGATGTCCGTGTAGCGCTTCGCCTCCTTCCAGTTCGGGACGGAGAGTGCGTACAGCGCCCATTTTCCATCGCGCGAGATGTCGAGGCCCTGGGCATTCCGCATCAACTGGACGTCGAGGAACGTCATCGGGCGTTGGGCGTCCTGGGCGCCTAACGTACCGGCGATGAGGCCGGTGGCGAGGGCGACGCGGAGGGTGGGGGTGCAGACCATGGGAACCTGAAGGGAAGAGAGGGGATGCCATCGCGTCGGGCGATGGCGTCGTACCGTAATGAAGCTACGATGTCTCAGATGAAGATTCCCGGCAAGCGGCGTGGGCCCCTGGTTGACCGTGGGGGTGCATCGCGAGCCGTCGGCACATAGCTTGGGCACGCTCCTCAACCTTACCAAGCATGCGCGACACGCGAAGCATAGCGATGGCTATCCGGCGATGCCTGCCGGGTATCTTCGGCGTTCTGGTCATGGGGGGTATTGCCAAGGCGCAGGATCGAGCCGATTTGCTCATCCGGGGCGGCATGGTGGTAGACGGGAGTGGTTCGGCGCCACGGGCGGCGGACGTCGCGATCGCGGGCGACCGGATCGTTTTCGTGGGCGACGCGACGGCATTCCGGATCGAAGGTCGCCGGACGGTAGACGCACGGGGGCTGATCGTCGCGCCAGGGTTCATCGATACACATACGCACACGCTGGGGGACTTGTCGAGCGATGACGCCAACCTGCGGCGGAACGTGGCCTACCTTGCGCAGGGGGTGACGACGGTTCTGACCGGGAATGACGGTGGCGGCCCCGTCGACGTCGGTGCGCGCCTAACGAAGTTTGCCAGAGACGGGATCGGTACGAACGCGGCGCTGTTCGTGGGGTTCGGCAGCGTACGTTCCGCGGTACTGGGAATGTCAGGAGCGGCGGCTACCCCGGCACAGGTAGCGCAGATGTCGAGCATGGTGCGGCGCGCGATGGAACAGGGAGCGGTGGGAATGAGCGCGGGTTTGTACTACGCCCCGCAGAGCTTCGTGTCGACGGAAGAAGTGATCGGCGTTGCACGGGCGGTTGCACCCTACGACGGTGTCTATGACACGCACTTGCGTGACGAGAGTTCTTACACGGTCGGGCTACTCGGCGCGATCGCGGAGGCGCTGCAGATAGGACGCGAATCCGGGGTTGCGGTCAACGTTTCCCACATCAAGGCGTTGGGCACCGACGTCTGGGGGGCGAGCGATTCGGCAATCGCTACCATCCGTGCTGCGCGTGAGCGCGGCCAGCGCGTTACTGCCGACCAGTATCCGTACACGGCGAGTGGCACCAGTGTGGGGGCGTCCCTGCTGCCACGGTGGGCGGAAGCCGGCGGCCGAGACTCGCTGCGGGCCCGACTGCGCGACGGGTCGATCAGGGCGCGAATCATGTCCGAGATGGCGGAGAATCTGCGTCGGCGCGGTGGTGCGGAGTCCCTGCTGATCACGGAGCGCGACAGTCGCGGATTGGCCGGCAAGCGGCTGAGCGAGATAGCAGCCGCGCGGCATGCAGATGCGGTCGAAGTCGCCATCGACATCGTGCTGAGCGGCGATCTTGGCGTCGTCAGCTTCAATATGCAGGATGACGATATCGTTCGTTTCATGCGGGCGGAGTTCACGATGACGGGCTCCGACGGATCCGACGGACATCCGCGCAAGTTCGGCACGTTCCCTCGCAAGTACCGTCTGTATGTGAAGGAGCGGCCCGTGCTGTCGCTTGCGGAGTTCGTGCATCGCAGCAGCCAGATGGCAGCCGTGGCGTTCGGACTGAAGGACCGTGGCGTGCTGGCTAAAGGAATGTTCGCAGACGTGGTGGTGTTCGATCCCGCGACGTTCGCCGATCGAGCGACGTATGACGCGCCGGAGCGCCTGGCGACCGGCGTGCGCTACCTGCTGGTGAACGGGCAGATGTCGATCGACGAGGGTCGGGTGAGCGGCATTCTGGCCGGCCGTGCCTTGCGGCGCGAGCGGGACTGAAGATGCGGCGTATGGCATCGTGCGTCGTCGCCCTCGCCAGCATCTGCATGCCGGCGATCCCGTGCCGAGCGCAGGTGCCGCTCTTCGTGCGTCTGTCCGGCGCGCAGTTCCCACCGTCAGTGCGGTGGTACCGGATCGAAACGCCGCATTTCCAGGTGATCTTCCCGGATTCGATGGAGTCCGAAGCGCAGCGTGCGGCGGCGATCCTGGAGCGCGCCTACGATCCGTTGACGAAGACGCTGAACCGCCAGCCCGACCGGATCCCGGTGATTCTGAACAACCAGTCCGCCATTGCGAACGCTTTCGTCTCCTGGGGGCCCCGTCGTTCCGAGTGGCACGCGATTCCTCCCGCCGGCGTCGACGAGTTCGGGCCTGTGGACTGGTTCTCGCTGCTCGCGATCCACGAGGGGCGCCACATCGTGCAGGAACGGGCAATCCGTGACGGATGGGTCGGTGCGTTAGGCAGGGTATTCGGCGAAGAGACGACGGCCTTCGTCGGCGGATCGCTGTACTTCCCGGCCTGGTTCTGGGAAGGCGATGCGGTCGGCACCGAAACGGTCCTGACCACGGCTGGCCGCGGTCGTCAGCCATCGTTCGCGAACCGGGTGCGCACGATGCGGTTGAACGGCGAACCGTACGACTTCTATCAGGCTTGGCAGGGATCCTACCGGACGTTCTATCCCGACTGGTACCAGCTCGGCTATCTGTTGACTACGCACGTGAAGCGTGCGTACGGCGCCGACGCCTGGCGGCAGGTCCTGCACACAGCATCGCGATGGCCGCTTCCTCCTTATGCACTGTCACGCGGCCTCAAGCGCGTGACCGGCCGCTCGCTGACGGAGATCCACCGTGACGCCGTCCACGAACTCGATTCGTTGTGGCGTATGCAGGTCGCGGGGCTGGACACGACACCGGCAACACGCGTCTCGCCGCCCGTGAGCGAGTACCACGGGTGGCGACTGCCTCAATGGACAAGAGACGGAAGCATCGTCGCCGAGTATTCCGATTTGTCGTCGGCACCGTCGTTGGTGCGCCTGAAGGATGGCACCCGCGAAGTGCTCGTGAAGCGCTTCGCAACGCGCGGCGAGCAGTCGTTTCACGTATCCGGCGACCGCGTAGTCTGGTCCGAGCTGGAGGTCGACCCTCGCTTCACACAGCGCAGCTACCTGACGCTCCGACTCCTGGATCTGTCCACCGGGCGGGTACGACGCCTCACCAGCGGAACCCGGTATTTCGGTGCCGCGCTGTCGCCTGACGCGCGCTCGATTGCGGCCATCAGGTTCACCGAGCAAGGCGCTTCGTCCCTGGATATCGTGGATGCGGAGACTGGGCGGCGACTGAGCACCTTTCCCAACGCATCCGGCCATTTCCTCGTCACTCCCGCCTGGTCTCCGGATGGAACGAGCGTGTACGTCGTCGCGGTGGACCGTGATCGCGGACGCGGCAACGCACTCGTCCGACTGTCCGTGGCGACGCAGCAGGCAGACACCATCCAGCCATTCCGGACGGACGCGATAGTGCGGCCGGTTGTGCACGACCGCTGGGTGTTCTACGGCTCACCGGCTTC
Source organism: Gemmatimonadaceae bacterium (assembly GCA_019186945.1). Classification (GTDB taxonomy): domain Bacteria; phylum Gemmatimonadota; class Gemmatimonadetes; order Gemmatimonadales; family Gemmatimonadaceae; genus JABAQJ01. The sequence continues at coordinate 49,535 of JABAQJ010000001.1, read as the reverse complement.
CGGGATCGACAACATCGAGGCGTTGCATCTGGAAACAAGGCAGCGATTCCTGGTGACCAGTCGCCGATACGGCGGTCGCAATCCGTCGATTTCGCCCGATGGACGCCGCATGGTCTTCCAGGACTACTCGGCGCTCGGCTACGAAATTGCGGAAATGCCGATGGATACCGCGGCCTGGCGCCCGCTGGAGACAGTCGAGCCACGGAGGATCGACTATTACGCGCCACTGCTGCAGCAGGAGCCGGTTACCGCGGCGACGGGTCCGCTCGACACACTCGAACGGCGCACGGTAGCGTACGAGGGGCCCGGTCGGTTGTTCAACCTGCACTCGCTCAGCGTCGCGCCAACCGGCGATGCGCACAATGCGGGGCTGGTCCTTCAGTCGCGGAACGTGCTCAACACGTTCGCCACATCCGTGGGAGCGCTCTTCAACACCGCCGAGCGTACCGCCTCGCTGGAACTGGGAGCCAGCTACGCCGCGCGTTTTCCGATAATCGACGGCGCGCTCCGCATCGGGGATCGCGCTTCCGCGGCAGCGCTGGACTCCGGGCGCGTGCGGTTCAAGTGGTCGGAACGGTCCGCGCAGCTTGGGCTTCGCGTGCCGCTGGTGTGGCTTCGCGGCCTGACGACCGACAGGCTGGTAGCGTCGGCCTCATTGGGGATGACGCGCGTAGAAGGCCGGCCAATGGACACGAGGTTCTCGAACAACAACGGGAACTTCCTGCCTGCGACGTACAGCGTGACCGCCAGTCGCATTCTGGGGTCCGGGTCGCGAGCCATCCTGCCGCGCGGTGGCGTCGCCTCGCTGACCTATCGGCACACGCCATTCGCAGGCGACTACGAAGGGCACCAGCTATCAGCGTCGGCGATGTTGTTCCTGCCGGGGATTGCAAGAGACCATGGCCTGATGCTTGAAGTCGAGCGTGAGGAGCAGCGGCGCACGAACTACCTCTTCTCGTCACGGTACGCCATCTCCCGGGGGTATGACGGCTTCACCGCCGAGAGGTTCAGGCGCGTTGGCGTTACCTATGCGTTCCCGCTCCTGTATCCGGACTACGCGCTCGGACCGGTTGCCTATGTCCGACGCGTGCAGGGCAACGTTTTTTTCGACTACGGCTATGCAGCGCGCCGCGACAACTCGGCGCATGTGCTGCTGCGATCCTCCGGTGTGGAGGTGACCACGGACGTGGCGCCGATCCAGCTCCGGTCACCGTTGCGAACCGGACTGCGATTCAGTTATCGGATGGACGAACTGCCGCGGATGCGCAGTGACTTCCTCCTTTCTCTTCCGTTCTGATGCGCAGCCCGACTTTCTACGACAAGGCGTACTTCGACAAGTGGTATCGGCAGAAGAAGTACCGGGTGAAGTCGGCAGTTGACATTGCCAGGCAATTGCGGTTCATCGTTGGGGCTGCCGAATATCTGCTCGAGCAGCCGGTCCGGCGGGTTCTGGACGTGGGCTGCGGGGAGGGGAACTGGTTGCCGCCGCTGCGTCATCTGCTGCCGCGGGTGCGCTACTGGGGAGTGGATGCGAGCGAATATGCCGTACGTCGCTGGGGAAAGCGGCGCAATATCCAGCTTGGGACATTCGGATCGCTGGGCGGATTGCAGTTGCCGGACGAGGTGGACCTCGTTCTGTGTTGCGGCGTCCTGATGTATGTTGCGCCGGAGGAGCTGCCGGGCGGACTGCAGGCGATCCGGGCCCGAGCGCGCGGTGTCTGTTACTTCGAGGTCTTCACGTCCGAAGACGACGCGACCGGCGATTTCAATCGAAGCGAGATGCGTCCGGCCCGCTGGTGGCGGCGTCAGTTCAAGAACGCTGGATTCGTTGCCTGCGGCATGCATCTGTACCTGCCCTCCGAACTGGCAGATCGTGCAGCGACACTGGAACGCGGCAGTCTCTAACGGTTCGTTTTTGACAGCGCCGGCAGCAGAGAGTCACGAACGAACCGATTGTCGGGATCGAGCTGCAGCGCACGAGCATAGGCGCTGCGCGCGTCGGGAATGCGTCCCTGCCGCGCACGCACCCAGCCGAGCCACTGAAAGACCTCGCTCTTTCCCCAGGCAGGATGCGGTGCGCGCGCGGAATCGTCCTGGAATAGCGAGGCCGCGTGTTCCAGGTCGGCTCCTGCCTTGTCCACACCGCCGCCAAAGAGGCGAGGTTTGAACATCGCGCTGATGCCGCGGACGAGGAAAACGCGGGGGTTGTGCGGCCCGCGCCGGGTGGCGTCGTCCAGCAGACCGTTGGCGCGCGTGCCCAGCCGCATGGCCGAGAATGGCCCGCCACCGAGCGAGATCTGCTGGCCGAGCGTGGCAGCGAGCAGGGCGGGATTCTCCGGCCAGTCCAACGTCTTGCCGGCCTGCGTCAGACTGGCTGCAGCAGAGTCCAGCACGGCCTTCGCCTCCCTGGTGCGACGTGCAGCACTGAGCAGTGATCCTTTCCGATATAGCGCATACCCGCGGTAATGAAGCAGGACCGAGTCGGTCGGTGCGACTGCCAGGGCGCGATCGATGAGGCGGATCGCATCGTCGACTGGTTCGACATCTAGGGTGGCGAACCCGCGCTCTGTCAGAGTCTGAATGGAGTCGACGAGTCCGGGCAGCGTCACTTGCGCCTTGCAGCCCGGCAGGCAGGTGAGTGAGACGACGACGAGGAGGGCGAAGCAAACCGGATGTAGATTCGGCACTCTGGGAGAATACTCCGGGAGACGTCGAGGTGCGTGGCGCACGGGCTCAGGGAAACGGCGAGAGCGCCGGATTCCAGTCCGGCGCTCTCGAAAACCGGGGAGATTCAGACCGCGTCGCTCAGACTCGTGAAGTTGAAGTCCCGGGCCTTGATCGGTGGAACGACCACGGCACCTCCCGCCTCGGTCCCGGCAAGGCGAACAGGACGCCCGATGGCCTCAACGTTGTTGAGGAGGAAAAGCGGGGAGTCGTTGAATCTGAAGTTCTTGATCGACTTGCTGATCTTGCCGTTCTCGATAAGAAAGGTGCCGTCCCGGGTCAGTCCCGTGTAGAGAATTGTGCGTGGATCGACCTCGCGCAGGTACCAGAGCCTGGTGACCAGGATGCCGCGCTCGGTGTCGCGGATCATGTCCTCGACGCTTGCGCCTCCTCCGGACATGAGGAACGAAGTGGGGGCGCCTGTGGGAGCGACGCCCTTCTTCCTGGCCCAGAAACGCGAGTAGTATAGCGTCTTGAGTACGCCATTCTCGATGAAGACCTGTCGGCCTAACGGGAGCCCATCTCCGTCGAACGGCTGGGTTCGGACCATCGGATCAAACGGATCGGCGTACAGCGTGATGCGCGAGTCCACGATCTTCTCGCCGATCCTGGTTCCGCCGCCTGCCTTGACGAACGGCGAACGTCCCTCGTCGGTCGCACGCGCGTCGGTGTAGCCGCCGATCAGCTGGCAGAGATCGCCAACAGCCTGCGGTTCGAGGATCACGGTATAACGGCCAGGCTCGACGGCAACGGGGTTCCGCGACAGGCGGGCTTTCTCGATGGCGCGCTGGCTCACGGCACGGAAGTCGAGCTGGGCAGCGTCGTTATGTTCGGCTCCGGCCCACCCGGATCCGGAACCGTCCTGCGTGCGGACCGTCAGCGTGTAGTTGACGTTAGTGCCGCGATGGTAGGCGAACATTCCTTTGCTGTTGCCCAATGCAGTTGCCTGGGCATTGGTGACCAGGAAACCGGCGGCGGCGAGGTCACCGGACGTGCGGGTGGGTTCGAGTGCGGTAAGCGCAATCCGCGCGCGTTCGCCAGCGTCCATGTCGGCGACTGAGGGAAACCAAGCCTCGACTGGCTGGTACGCTTGTGGGCCCAGCAGGGGCATGGCCTCGGGGTCGTCGGGCGCGAGGCGGGCAAGGCGCTCCGATTTGTCGACGGCTGCGCGCAGCGCTTCTTCGCTGGTTTCGTTGGTGACGACTACGGCATGCTTTGGTCCGAACCAGCTCTGGATGCCAACCTGGAAGTCGGTCACCGCCCCTGCGGTCGACATCTGGTTATCTGCGAATCGCACGTTGGCAGAGTAGCCGCCGCCGACCTGGACATCGATGCCATCCGCCTTCGACATCTTGCGGATCCGCTCGACCAGGTTCTGTGCCTCGTCGCGCGAGAGGATCGTGCCGTCAGGCAGGGCGGCACCGTCGCGCGTCATGAGCCGGCGCGGAGCGTAGAGGACGTCGTCCGAGTGTAAACGGGTCATGACGCTAGGCCTTCCGGCCGGTGTTGATGACGTTGACGTTGCGGAAACGGGCTGGGACTGACCCGTGACTCACGGCATTCACCTGCCCCGGTTGCCCTTTGCCGTCGAAGAAGCTGCCCCACACCTCATAGCTTCGCTTGCCGCCGATCATGTCCATGGATCCCCAGAAGTCCGGAGTGCGGATCTGGTAGGCCACATCCTTCAGGAGCCCCACGATCTTGCCGCTCTTTATCTCGTAGGCCATCTGGCCGCTGAACTGCGCATTGTACCGCTGCTGGTCGATCGAGAACGAGGCATCGCCCACGAGCGCGATGCCTTTGTCGGTGGCGGCAATCAGGTCTTCCCACGTCAGGTCCTTCGCTCCCGGCTGCAACGACACGTTCGGCATCCGCTGGAACTGGACGCTGGACCAACTGTCGGCGTACGAGCAGCCGTGCGAACGCGTCGGTCGTTTCTCGCGATCGTACCACCAGCGCAACCATGTGGCCTGCTCGCGTGTGGTCTGGTAGTCGTTCACGATACCGTTTCTGATTATCGTGAACTCGTCAGGCGCTACGCCTTCGTCGTCGTAGCCCACCGTCGCGAGCGCGCCAACCTGCGATCGGTCGCCGACGACGTTCATGAGCTCGGAACCATACCTGAACTTCCCGAGGAACCGATCCGGCGGGGCGACGAAACTGGTCCCGGCGTAGTTCGCTTCGTAACCCATGGCGCGATCAAGTTCGGTGGGATGCGCCACGGACTCATGGATCGTCAGCCAGAGGTGCGACGGGTGCAACACGAGATCGTACCGTCCGACTTCGACCGGCTTCGCCTTCAGTTTCTCGCTCGCTTCCTCGCCCCACTTGCGCGAGTTCTCCAACAGGTTCTGCTGCAGTACCCACTCCCAGCCGCGGGCCACCGGAGGCAAGGTGTTGCCGCGATTCTGGAAGTCCGTGAAATCGGAGGACACGGCGGTGAACTGCTGCTGCAGGGCGCTTTGCACGATCGTCTGGCTGATGACGGATCCATCCGTATTGGCGTAGTTCCGCTCCATTTTCCGAAAGAAGAAGCCGCTGAAAACGAACTTCACGTTGGCGGCTTTCATTCCCTCCGAATTCGCCTGGATAAGCAGGTCGGCTTTTTGCTCGACCGGGATGCTCCAGGGATCGATCTCGTAAGCACTCTTCCATGTTGCCGACGGATACACCGGCGCGGGCGCGAGCTCGACCGCGCGATCTCGAGCCACGCGGTTTGCCTTGGCGATGGCAACCGCTTCCCGTGCCGCGGCTACCACACCGTCCTTGGAGAGCGACCGGGATGCCCCGAATCCCCAGGTGCCATCCACCAGCGCGCGGACGCCGATACCGATCGAATCGGTATCGACCACGTTGATGATCTGCTTCTCACGCGTGAAGACGAAGTTCTGCAGGTATCTGCCGATGCGAGCGTCGGCAAACGACGCACCAGCCAGCTTGGCAGCGTTGAGCGATTCCAGGAGCAAGTCCTTCACGGACGCATCCATTTCGTCGCTCGCATGCGATCGCACCGCTGGGCCGTCGATCGGCATTTGCGCGCCTGCACGGTTCAATGCGCCGCCTATCGCAACCGCGCCCAGGGCGGTCCCGCCGGTGCGGACGAAGTCTCTTCGAGAAGCCATAACGACGTGGTTAGGAGGAAACGGATGGCGAGTGAGGCTGCCTACGGCCACCTGGCAGCGATTGTGTCAACAGCCATGGTTGGACACGCAGACGTTCGCATTCGGTACAGGCGTTGGGATTCCGACGGATCGGCTCAGGGCCGATGCGCGAACACGGGTGACGAAACGTGGTGCGGCCGACATGGACGACTACTGCACCAAGCGACACATTCGCCAGATGTCCGATATCGAATCAGCTTACGAAAATAGCACGCTTGCGCCGGAAGGCAGCAGCGTGGCCGCTTCAGCGACCAGCCGGGCTCGGCTGTCGGAGTGGGGCGTGCTGTTTCTCTTCTCAGCTGCAATTTTCGTGAACGCGGCCCTTGTGTTCTCGGTGCAGCCGATGTTCACGAAGATGGTGCTCCCCCTTCTCGGCGGGACTCCCGCCGTGTGGAACACAGCGCTGCTGTTCTTCCAGACCGCGCTGCTCGGAGGGTACCTGTATGCGTACGTCAGTTCGCGTTGGTTCAGCAGTTCGCGCCAAGGCGTCGTTCATCTGATCCTGCTTGCCGCGGCCCTGAGCTTTCTGCCGCTCCAAGTTGCGGCCGCATGGCGGATTCCACCGGCAACCAGCCTGCCGATTCCGTACCTGCTCGGGCTTTTCACCGCATCGTTGGGTCTCCCGTTCCTTCTTCTTGCTGCTGGCGCGCCGATGCTTCAGCGGTGGTTTGCCGGGATTCGCCATCCGACGGCAGCGAACCCGTACGTCCTGTATGCGGCAAGCAACCTGGGCAGCTTCGCGGCGCTGATTGCGTATCCGACGTTAATCGAGCCCAACATGCGGCTGGGTCAGCAGACGCAGATCTGGCTGATCCTTTACTGGATGCTGATGGCGCTCCTGGCGGCCTGCGCCCTGGTGGCGTGGAAGTATCCTGCTGACCCGGTTGGAGCGCAGCTGACGACGAGCGGCACGGCGGACAACGAACGCTCGCGCCCGGCAGGAGTGGTCCCAAACCGCTCCTGGCGACTGCGCTGGCTCCTGTTGTCGTTTGCGCCGTCGAGCCTGCTCGTGGGGGTGACGACGTACCTGAGCACCGATATCGCGGCCGTGCCGTTCCTGTGGGTGGTGCCGCTGGCACTGTATCTCCTGACGTTCGTGCTGGTGTTCGCCAGCCGACCGCCGGCGAACCGGCAGGTGATGCTGTCGTTGCAGCTAATCCTGTCGCTGGCGCTGATCGTGCTGATCACGATGGGATCGAGCCGGCGAATTTCCGTGACGGCGTTGATGCATCTGGTGACCTTCTTCGTGACGACGATGGTCTGCCATCGCGAACTGGCCGATTCGCGGCCGCGCCCGGAGCACCTGACGGAGTTCTATCTCTGGATGTCGGTGGGAGGGGTGCTCGGTGGCGCATTCAACGTTCTTGTCGCGCCTGTGCTGTATCGCACGGTCGTCGAGTATCCGTTTGCCCTGATCATCGCGCTCGGCCTCAGGCCGCACCGAGCGCAATCGTCAGGCACTCGGCGTTCGCAGATGTTGGATCTGGCGGTTCCGGCGCTCCTGTTCGCGGTGGTGCTGGGGGCGATGAAGCTGCCGACTCCTCCGAACGAGTGGGGATCGTACGGCCTGAACATCTTCCTGGGTGCCGCGGCGATCGTCGCCGGGCTGGCGTTCGCACGACCGCTGCGACTGGCGCTCTGCGCGCTGGCGATCTATGGCGGTGTGCGCATGGCGGATGCCGGCGATCCCGATGTGCTGATGCAGGCGCGGTCGTTCTTCGGCGTGTACAAGGTCCGCCAGCTCTACCAGTACCACATCCTGCAGCACGGAACGACGACTCACGGCGGCCAGAACTGGCTCAAGGAGCATCGACTGGATCCGCTGACCTACTACCACAAGGAGGGACCGTTCGGCCAGATGATGGCCACGCTCTTCCCCGATGTACGGTTCCGCCGAGTGGCGGTCGTGGGCCTGGGGAGCGGAGCGACGGCGTGCTTTGGTCGTCCGGAGGAATCGTGGACGTACTACGAAATCGACCCGCTGGTGCTGCGGATCGCACGAAATCCGCGGCTGTTCTCCTACCTGGACGACTGTCCGCCGAGAGCCGACGTCAAGCTGGGGGACGCGCGGCTGTCGCTGGCCCGGGAGCCTGACGGCACGTTCGATCTGATCGTGCTGGATGCCTTCAGCTCGGACGCCATCCCGGTCCACCTGATGACGCGGGAAGCGCTGGCGATGTACCTGCGAAAGATCAAGCCGACAGGAGCGATCGCGTTCCACATCAGCAACCGCTACCTGGAGCTTCGCCCGGTGCTCTTTTCCCTGGCGATCGATGCAGGGATTGCCGGGGCGGCTGGGGAGGGCGACGTCGACAAGGAGCAGCGACTCAAGATGTACTACGGATCGCGTTGGGGCGTCCTGGCGCCGAGAGTCCAGACGCTGAGCGGGCTGGTACGCCAGAAGGGCTGGAACGTCTTTCCCCCATACTCGACGGCCCCCGTGTGGACGGATGACTACTCGGATGTGTGGAGCGTCATGAAGTGGTAGCCGAATCGGCGGGGCACTCCTCGTGCACGAGGGCTTCTTGACGCCGATGCCGGGTTCTGGCATGCTGTGGCGCGTATGGCCGCGGTGTTTCGATGGACACCATCATCTTCGGCGAGGCCTTGTGATCGCTGACAGCAGGATCTGCAGGCACTTCATCCTGTGCACGCTGCTGTCGGGAGTCGCGACGGCGCAGGCACCGCTCGATTCGGCTGGCCGTGTCCGGTGGCGCGATTTTCCGTCCCGCCATCCGCGGATCGTGACGTCCACCGGCGTTGCAGCCGCGACAGCGGCGGTTTCGTTCTTCGACAGCCATCTGGCTTACGAGACGCGCAAGCTCCGCGATCGATCTGGTGAGCGAATGCAGCGGGTTTCTTCGCAGACCAGTTCCATAGGCGGTTTCCTTCCGCTGGCCATCGGCGGAACGCTCGCGGCAGCCGGTTGGGCGTCGAACCACGAGTTCACGCGGACGCTCGGCGTGGATGCGGTGAGGAGCGTTGTGACTGCCGGGTTGTTGACTTCGCTGATCAAGGGCGGTGTCGGCCGGGTGCGCCCGCGCGCACTCGTGAACGACATCGAGGCGTACCAGCCAGGCAAGGGCTTCTTCAACAACGATTTCGCGTCGTTCCCGTCTGGTCACACGAGTTCCGCGTTCGCGGCGGCAACGGTGCTGGCCGCAGGGCTCTCGAAGGCGCAGCCTCGTCATTCGCGGTGGATCCGTCTGGGATTGTACGGCGCTGCCGCGGCCGTCGGACTGTCGCGGATGTACGAGAACGCACATTGGGCGAGCGATGTCTTCGCCGGCGCGGCTATCGGGACGCTCAGTGGCATGCACGTCGTGCGACAGAGGGCGGTCGCGCACCCCTGACGGTGGCACGGTGTTGCATCTGAGACGGTTGGCGGGCATGACGGCGCTGCTGACGGCGGGTCTCGGGCACCTTGGCGCGCAGGACGTCAACGGGGATGCTTCCCCTGTCCCGGCATCACGGCCGGCACTGCAGTGGTACGACCTCGGCGTGCATGGCCGCTTCGCGTATTCCCGTCCCGGGTTCCTCCAGTCCGTGCGCAATGCGCCGGGCACGATCGTCGGGACGGTGACATTCGCGGTCCGGCGCGAGCGCCTGACGGACTGGCTGGTGCTGGTGGGTGGCACCGCGGCTGCAATCGCGGCTGACGAATGGCTGGTGGATCGAACGCGCGAAGCGGCGCGCGCGATCGGGCTGCCGCCCAATCATCCGAGCGTGGATGTGCGTCTGGGTCCGCTCAAGATCCTGCCGCTCCCAACGACACTCGGGTCGGCCGCCTATTTCCTTGGCGACGGTGCGATGAGCCTGGGGATTGCCGGCGGCTTCTTCGCGTTTGGCGTGGCCAAAGCCGATAATCGCGCTTTCCGCACGGCCAGCCAGATCACCGAGTCGCTCCTGGCCGCCGGGACGTTCACGCAGGTGATCAAGCACGTGACGGGACGGCAAACACCGTCGGAAGCAAGCGAGCCACGGGGGCGATGGAACTGGTTCCCGAGCTTGGCCGAATACAACGACAATGTACCCGGTCACGATGCTTTCCCCTCTGGCCATCTCGCTGTCGCGACGGCGACAGTGGAAGTTATTGCCATGAACTATCCGGAGCGGAAGTTCGTCAGGCCGGTGGGTTACTCACTTCTCGCGATCCTGTCGTTCGCGATGATCAACAATGGCGTGCACTGGGCCAGCGACTATCCACTGGCGGTCGCTCTCGGGCGAACCGTGGCTGGAGTCGCAGTCCGCGACGGACGGGCGACGGGCGGCACACCGACATCCGGCGGCGCAACGATACAGCCACTCCTTGCGCCGGGGCGCATTGGAGTCCTCATTCCTGTCGGGAGGTAGTACGAGCGCTCCAAGCTGTTGAGCCGGATTCGCCAGGTAGTAGAGGGACGGTCGGTCCCAGCGGCCTTGCGAGCACAGCGGCCAGCCAGGCCGCCAGAACAGCGGGCGGCCGACGCAGCTCCGAGCGACACCCCCGGTCTGTCGGTATCACGTCCCTCGCGCGGGAATCGGCGCCCGGATATTATCGCGGTTGGCGCGGCGGAGTTGAGGCTGCGGACCGGGATCTGGATACCACGGAGTATTGCATCGGATGCCAGGACAGACCCAGACGTACGACGTGTGCATCGTGGGATCCGGTGCCGGTGGCGGCATGGCCGCGCATACGCTCACGAAAGCTGGCGCGCGTGTCGTGCTGCTGGAGGCCGGTGGGTGGTGGGACAACACCAGGGACTCGAAGATGCTCACGTGGCCGTACCAATCGCCGCGACGTGGCGCATCGACCAAGGAGCGTCCGTTCGGCGAGTTCGACGCCTGCATCGGCGGCTGGCAGGTCGAGGGAGAGCCGTACACTGTCGCCGAGGGGGAGAAGTTCGATTGGTGGCGGGCGCGGATGTTGGGCGGCAGGACCAATCATTGGGGGCGAATATCGCTCAGATTCGGGCCTGACGATTTCCAGCGTCGGAGTATTGACGGACTCGGCGAGAACTGGCCGATCACGTACGATGAACTGAAGCCGTATTACGACCGACTCGATCGACTGGTGGGGATCTTCGGGAGCGTGGAGGGGCTGCGGAATCATCCCGATGGTGTTTTCCATCCGCCGCCGAGGCCGCGTTGCTGGGAACTGATGGTGAAAGACGCGTCGGATCGACTAGGCATCTGGTGCATTCCCTCTCGATTGTCGATCCTGACGAAGCCATCGGGCAACCGGGCGCCGTGTCATTACTGCGGGCAGTGCAATCGCGGTTGCATGACCAATTCGAACTTCACGTCGCCAAACGTTCTGCTGTTTCCTGCTCTGCAGACCGGCCGCCTCAGGATCCTGACCAATGCGATGGCGCGCGAAGTAACGGTGGACGAACGAGGCTTGGCGACCGGCGTGTCGTACATCGACAAGAGGACGGACCGCGACGCACACGTGCGCGCGCGTGTGGTCGTATTGGCGGCGAGCGCGTGCGAGTCGGCGCGGATCCTGCTCAACTCGACGTCGTCACGGTTTCCCAACGGGCTCGCCAATTCCAGCGGCACCGTGGGGAAGTACCTCACGGACACGACAGGGACGGATGTGGCGGGATTCATCCCGAAGCTGGTCGACCACATCCCTCACAACTGCGACGGCGTTGGGGGTGCGCACCTTTACATGCCTTGGTGGCTGGACAACAAGACGCTCGACTTCCCTCGCGGATACCACATCGAGATGTGGGGCGGGTTGGGCGTACCGTCGTACGGCTTCATGGGTGGTATCGACCGCTACCCGTCGGGCGGCGGGTACGGCAAGGCTCTCAAGGCGGATTATCGTCGATACTACGGATCGACCGTCGGATTCTCGGGGCGTGGCGAGCAGATACCTAACGAGAACTGCTACTGCGAACTGGATCCGACGATCAAGGACAAATGGGGGATTCCGGTGCTGCGGTTCCACTGGAAGTGGACGGACCACGAGACACGTCAGGTGAAGCACATGCACGAGACCTTCCGCGCACTGATCGCCGAAATGGGGGGCGAGGTGTGGTCGGAGATGCCCTCGCGAGAGCGTGGGTACGGCATCTCGAATGGCGGGTCGATCATTCACGAGCTTGGAACCGTACGCATGGGGAGCGATCCGCGGACGTCCGTTCTGAACGCCGACTGTCAGGCGTGGGACTGCCGGAATCTGTTCGTGGCCGATGGCGGTCCGTTCGTGAGCCAGGCAGACAAGAACCCGACGTGGACGATCCTTGCCCTGGCGATGCGCACCGGCGAGACGATTGCCGCGAAGCGGAAGGCAGGGCAGCTATGAGGAGCGCCGATTCGTCAGACGATGTGGATGTCGTGCGCCGCGACGTGCTGAAGCTGCTGCTGGCGGCTCCCCTGGCGCCATTCGCCATTTTCCCGGCGGACATCGAGCGAGCGACTGCAGCGGTGCACGAGGAACTGGTCAAGAGCGGTCAGTTCAGACCGCGATTCTTCAACGCCGACGAGTGGAGAACGGTACGGGTACTCGCTGACCTGGTGATTCCGCGCGACGAACGCTCGGGCAGCGCGAGTGACGCGGGCGTGCCGGAGTTCATGGACTTCATCCTGCGCGAGTACGACGCGATGCAGACGTGGATGCGTGACGGACTGGCGTGGCTCGACGCCGAGTCGAATCGCCGATTCACGAAGAGATTCGCCGCGACTTCACGAGCGCAACAGACGGCGATCCTGGATGACATCGCGTGGCCGAAGCTGGCGCCTGACGAGTTCAAGGACGGCGTGGCGTTCTTTTCCCGCTTCCGCGACCTGAGTGCTTCGGGATTCTGGACGAGCCGAATGGGCGTGCGCGATCTGCGGTATATGGGGAATACGGCGTTGGCCGCGTGGCCCGGATGTCCGCCGGCTGTGCTCCGGAAGCTTGGCGTCAGCTACAAGAGAGCGTAAGGCGTCTCGCGTCGCCAGTTCCCGCCAGTCCTAGGGAGTGACGGGACGTTTCGGTTCGAGCCTGGCCGCCCACAAGCCGGAATTGAAGTCCGTGAACAGTACCTGACCCTTCCACGGCATGGCGTTCATGACGAAGGGCGCGTTGGCCGTGAAGCCCTTCGGATCGTAGGGTTTGAATACCGCGATCTCGCGACGCTGATCCGCCAGGTTGCCTAACAGCTCGCCCGACACGTCCACGACGCGCACGCCGCCGTCGTAGTATGCCTGGTAGAGCATGTCATCCTCGACGATGATATCGTGTGTCCCGTAGTCCTCGAGGTGATACTTGGCGACGTTTTTCGGATTCATCGGGTCCGTGAAGTCGATGATGTGGGTGTAGCCGCCGGATGTCTGCGCCACGCCGCCGGAGTTGAACATCTGGCCGAAGTAATTCGTCCCCTCCCACACACGTCCCGAACGGTCCATCTCTTCGTCGCCGATGAACAGATAGGTCTTTCCGGTCGACTTCTGGAAGTAAGGATATATCTCGTGTCCCGAGTTGATGGGGAAAACGGTGATGAGCTTGGGGTGTTCGATCGAGCCGCCGTACTTACCGTTGCCGACGTCGACGACGACGGTACCGACTCCGCCCTGCGCCGAGTAGGCGATGCCATCCCGGACCCAGAGGTCATGGATTCTTGCGTCAGGGTGCTTGTACTCGCTGACGTACTTCGGCTTGTAGATGTCACGAACGTCGATGATGATGTATTTCTGGCCGCCGGAGATCGCGAACAGGTAGTCGTTCGTGGCGAAGACGTTGTGCACGCCACCGGTGAGATCCTGATCGAAGGTCGATGCGATCTTCGGGTGTGCGGGGTTGGCGAGATCCAGGATGACGACGCCGTTCACCCGGTTGGAGGCGCCCTCGCGCGACAGGACGCCGTACCGTCCGTCAGGTGATACAGTCACGTCGTTGATCGTGCGGGCATCCACCTTGATGGAATCGGTCTTGACGATGTTGTTCAAGTCGGTGATGTCGAACACCATCCCGTACCCGTCGCCTCCCCACGTGCCGACGAGGCAGTAGTCACGGCCGTCCTTGCCCGTCCACGGCCAGAGGTCGGACGTGTGAGTCGTGTTGATGTTCCCGCGCCCCGTCACGGTGATGCGACGCCGCACGTCGCGCGGCTTGACGTCGAGGACCGTCCGCGCGATGGCGGCGCCGGATTGCGCGATCAGGGTGAACCGACCCGGCGCATTCGGCGCAAACAGGCCGTGGTCGATGATACCGGGGCCTCCGGGTGCGGCGATCGTATCGTCTGGCGTATACTGGTAGCTCCACGAGATCCTGGCATCGGGTACCGGCGTGCCGTTTGCCCGCTTCGCGGTCGCTATCAGGCGCACCACGTCGCCGGTATTGATCGACGACTCCTTGATGCCAAGTTCGATCGATGCCACGGGGTTTGCCGTCAGCGTATACTGGCGCTGCGCCACGACTCCTTCTGCCTCCGCCGAAATCGTCACTGCGCCGGGTCTGATACCGGTGACATTACCGAAGCGATCGATCGATGCAACCGATGGTGCGGAACTACGCCACGTCACGGTCAGCGGATAGCGGAGACTCCCGTCGGCATGGGATCCCTTCGCGGTGTGCGCGATCACGACACCGGGGACGAGCCGGCCGGATTCGGCGCTGATCTCGATTCTGGCAAGGGCCGGCCAGGTGACGAGGACCGGTATCTCGATCGTCGCGCTTTCCCCGCGATTGGCGTCGAAGGCAGACGCGACCACGGTAAACGAACCGGCCCGCAGTCCCGTCAGGCGTTCTTCGCCGACTTGAACAGCGGTGCGCGGGCCGGTCACGCGCAACAGCGGATCCGGGATCTCCTTCCCCTGTGCATCGTAGGCGCGGACCTTGAACGGGACCGTTTCGCCGGCCTTCAACGTGAGTTTCGCCGGTTCGGCGACAAGCCTGGCGACAGTGACGTCCTGAGCGCCTAACGATCCCGCGAGGAGCGAGAGAACGAGGCACGACGAGCGAAGACGGTGCAAGGCGTTCATGAGAACGAGACTCCTGTCCAGCTCACGAGGCCTTGTCCGGCGCTTGCCGCGCGAGCTGCGGGGGGGAGATTCGGTTGAATCCTGTCCAGCGGGTGCAGTCATGATCGCTCGCGAGGGAAGCGTGCGCAAGCAAGCGGCGCTCGGCGACACTGCTGCGAGGGTTCAGGTCAGCGGCGTCAGGGCGTAGGACTCCAGGTACCCGCATCGCGTGCAGCGAAACGTCCGCACGCCGAAACGCTCGCGTCCCTTTGTCCGTATCCCTGACCAGAACCTCTTCTCGAGGTCCCCCTCCACCCATTCCTGTTCGGTGCCCATGTTAGCGTGGGCGTGGTCGATGAGAAACCCGGGTTCCATCTGCGTGCGGCATCTGGGGCATTCGAGTCGCTGTGTCATCAGTGAGTGCACCTTGGAGAGAGCGGCGTGATGGAAGGCACATGGAATCGCAGCGATGCCGGCGCGATTCCCGCGAGGGAGTGTCGAAACCAGGCGCCAGAGCGGTCAGACGCCATGGCGCGACTCGATCGTTGAAGCCATTCGTCTTCAGCGTGTTGTCGACCGAAGCTACGCCCTTCGTCCTGAGACCGTCAATCTCGTGCCTTACGAAATCGACCCCGTCGGCTGGACACGCATGCCGGCCCCGGAGCCGCCTGGGCTGCAACCGAAATCGTGGCGTGGTCGGTCCAGGAAGGCGTCCGGACGGGACCAGCGCCGGAGGACTCCCCGAGACGCGGATCGACCACGGTGCGGAGGGTCGCCGATCGCCGTACCTTGGGATCGCATGCGACAACCCCAGCCCTCTCTCGCGTCATGACACCGTTCCATTCCGTCAGCTCGATCGACCTTGGCTCGGGTCGGTCGCGCCGCGTCGTGCCGATCGCCACGATGGCCAGCGGCTTCGAGCTGGCGCTTACGATCCATGTGATTCAGGGCCAGCGGCCGGGTCCGACCGTCGGCGTTTCCGCGATGGTGCACGGCGACGAACTGGACGGCTTCCTGATCGCCCGCGAGCTGCAAAGGACGCTCGACACTGCGTCGCTGAAAGGCAGCGTCTGGATTCTCGGTGTCGCCAATCCGCTTGCCATGGAGGGCAACAGCCGCAACACGCCGATCGACATGCTCGACATGAACCGACTGTTCCCCGGAGCTCCGGACGGCTGGTTGAGCGAGCAGCAGGCGAACGCGATGGCCCATGAGTTCATCGATCGCATCGAGTATCTGATCGACATCCACGCCGGCGGGACGTTTCCTTGGGTGGACTACTGCTACGTCGTCAACGACGATGGTCTGTCGCGAGCATTTCTCCCGGCACTGCTCTACAAGCCGGCGGCAGGTTATCCGGGTACGACGGCCACGTACGCGGAACAGCGGGGCGTCCGATGCATGGTGGTGGAGATCGGCGGCGGGTATCGCGAACAGGACAGGCATGTCGCAGCCGGGGTTCGCGGCGTGCTCAACCAGTTGCGGTACGCAGGCGCGCTCGATGGAGAGGTGGAGCGTCGTGCGGGACAGGTGCTGATGCACGAAATGAAGGTGATGCGCCCTCGACATGGCGGCATCTGCCTGCCGCGCCGGATGCTGGCGCCCGGCGAAGTGCTCCCGGCGGCGACGCCGCTGGCGGACATAGTCAACCCATACACGCTCGATGTCCTGGAAACGATGGTCACTCCCTACGAGCAGAACATCGTCGTGCTATGCCGTAACTACGCCACACGAATCCACCCCGGGGATTACGGTTTCATGATCGGGAACGCGGCCACCGCCACGATCTGCCCGGATTGACCGTGCGCATGACGGTCGTCACGCGGTTCACGAGTGCGTTCTGGCTCGTGTTTCAGGCGTTCGACGCCGACGCACAGAGTCGCGCTGCCGATCGGACAGCGCCGGTGTCGATCGAGGTGGTGGCGACCGACGACTCACAGGCGATGGTCACCGAGCGTTTTCGTCTGGTGTCGGATGCCGCGGGCCTGCAGCTACAACTCCTGCAGCGTCCTTGCGCGATCGTGGGCCCGGTCGTGGCTTTCGCCTCTTCGCTCCGAGCGCCACTCGCCGGAAGCGCAGGCGTGACGCTCGCGGCCCGTGCAGACGGACCGTGGACGCTCCTGAGCGACAGCGCCATCGTCGACGCATCCGGGCTGGAGTTGCGGTACACGGTTACCGGGCGTGGTCGATCGGTGGACATTCCTCTGGTGCACCCACGTGAGGCAGTGCCGCGTGGCGACGACGATCGCGAGGGAGGCGTTGTCCTGCGGGTGGCGACACCGGGCGAACCGACCTTCCCTCGACTCGTGCGAGAGGGAGTGGGCGGCACGTGGACTGGCCGGTTCGTTGCGGTTCCCAGCTTCGTACGGGTCGAGTGGGAACCCGCGGTACGAGCACCAGCCGGCCCCTGTCCGGAGGTTGCCATCGATGCGAGCGACGGCGGACTGACGTGGCGCCTCTGGACTCTGGTGGGGATCATGGCGGTGTGGGTGCCGTTGTACCTGGCATGGGCCCGTCGCGGGTCCGACGGATCGAACGAGTGACCGGGTCACAACTGACGGCGTTCTACCTGGCAGTCGCCGCGTACCTGACGCTCGTTTGCGGGATCGGCCTCTACAACTACCGTCGTGCCTCGACCGAGGAAGGATTCCTTGCGGCCGGGCGGAGCCTCGGGCCGATACTGGGTGGCGCCACGCTGATGGCGAATCAGGTCAGCGCCGGCGCGACGATCGGCATGGTCGGGTTCCACTACTTCTCGGGCATCAGCTACGCGTGGACATGGCCTCTCGTCTGGGTCGGGTGGGTTGTGGCAGCGCTATTCGTGGCCCCACGCATCCGGCGCATCGCCGGCCTCACACTCCCCGACTACTTCGCCGCACGTTTCGAGAGCCGGATGGCCCGCGCCATTGCCGCCGTGTTCATTCTGACGGTGTATGCGATGATGCTGTCGGCGCAGTACCAGGCTGGCGGACTCCTGTTCGGCGTCGTGGGCGGGATGCCGTACGGCACCGCCGTGCTCATCGTGGCGGGAATCACTACGGCCTACACGGCCCTGGGAGGCATGTACAGCAACGCCTATGTCGGCATGCTGAAGGCAGTGCTTCTGTTAGGCAGCTATGCGCTCGCCGTGCCGTATCTCATGACGCACGTCGGCGACGTCCGGGAGATCGGGCAGGCGCTGACCGCGATCGACCCGCGTTTGACGGGGAACTGGTTCGGCTGGCGGCAGCTCCTTGCGATCTCGATGGCGCTCGGGTTGGGGCTGGCGGCCTCGCCTTACGAGATCTCGGCGATCTACTCCATCCAGAGCCGCCGGGCGACGCGTTTGGCCATCGGCTATTCGTTCCTGTTTCAGGCATGCATCGGCATCGGTGTGCTGCTGTTCGGCCTCTCCATGCGGGTGGCGATGCCGGCATTGCCGGCGGCGGACCTGGCAACGCCCGTGCTCGGCATGAGCGTGCTCCCGCCCGCTATCGGACTCCTGGTTCTGCTGGCAGCGGTGGTCACGTTCACGAGGACCGGCGGTGCGATACTCCTTACCGTGGCGTCGGCAGTATCCCACGATATCTACGCCGAGCTGTTGAAGCCGTCGGCGAGCGAACGGGCACGGGTGCGGGCGGGCCGCCTCGCCGTGCTGACGTTCAGCGCCATTCCGGTCGCGTTGGCCTTCAGAAAGTTCGACATGGTCAACTTCATCGTGATCTATGCGGGAAAACTGCTCGTCAGCTTCCTCTTCGTCCCGGTGGTCGCGGGACTGAACTGGAAGCGAGCCACTCGACATGGCGCTGTGGCGTCGATGCTGGGCGGAATGGCAGCCTGCCTGGTGTGGTCCCGGCTGGGTTCCCCTTACTTCCTCGGTCTCGACCCGGCGGAGGCCGGTGTGCTGGCCAGCGCGCTCCTCATGTGGGCAGTCAGCAGGGCGACAGCGCCGGCCTCTCCCGCAACGATCGAGAAGTTCTTCGGATAGGCGATCACGGGCCGGCCGCGGCCCTTACGGCGCGAGCCGCAATTCCGGAGATTGAGCGTGCACGGTTCCCCAGGAGGCTTGACGATGGAGGCGATCGGCCGGCGTTCGTCGTTCGCGGTAATGCTCGCTGTCCTGCCGCTGTCCTCGGTCGGCGCGCAGCAGCGCACGATCGACGCGGACCTGGTGCGGCGCGACACGGAGCGCGAGTGGTCGCTCAAGGCAAGGAAGCTGCACACCGTGTTGCAGCCGCTGATGCGGAAACATGGGATCGACATGTGGATCATCATGTCGCGCGAGAACGGGCCGGACCCGGCATTGGAGCTTTTCGGCGGGAACGGCATCACCGGATGGTACGGGCACCGAAACGCCTACATCTTCTTCGATCCCGGCGATGCCAGCCCGTTGCAGAGCGCCGCGATCGGTACGCATCTGAGCGGTCACCTCAAGGCGTTTTACGACACGCTCGTTTCCTATCGGGACGAGGGACTGCGGCCGCACCTGCAGCGATGGGTATTCGCGCGGGATCCCAAGCGCATTGCGATCAACGAGTCGTTCAGCATCAGCATGGCGGCCGGGCTGACGTCGTCGCTCAAGACCTACCTGGTGGAAGCGCTGGGGCAGCGCTACGCGAGGCGCATGACTTCCGTAGAGCCACTCCTCGTCGAGTATGCATCCACGCACATCGAGGGCGAGACGGAGGTAGAGCGAGAGGCGAGCATGGCTACTTTCGATATCCTGCGGCGCGCATTCTCGAACGAAGTCATCGTTCCCGGAAAGACGCGGCTCATGGACGTCTACTACTGGATCACGGCCGAACGAAAGCGGCAGGGGCTGGAGTTCATCTTTCCGGCGTCGCTGGATATCCAGCGAATCGGCAACGTGCGGTTCGATGACGAAGACAACGCGGTGATCGAGCCGGGCGACGTGCTGCATGTCGACTTCGGCGTTCGCCTTGCCGGCGTCGTCACGGATCAGCAGAAGATGGCGTACGTCCTTAAACCGGGTGAAACAGCGCCACCGGCAGGCCTTACTCAAGCATTCGCCCATTCCGCGCGCGCGGCCGAGATCATCAACGAAGAGATGAAGCCCGGACGTACGGGCATCGAGATCCGTCAAGCAGCGCAAGAGCGTTTGAAGGCCGCGGGAATGGAGAGCGACGTGTACTCGCACGTGCAGGGATACTGGGTCCATGACGCAGGCATGTGGACCAACCAGGACTGGCCGGAACGATATGGCGCGCACCCGCGCACGAAGCTGTTCGGCGGCGAGTGGGTCTCGCTCGAGTTCTCGACGACGACGGCGGTCCCCGAATGGGGGAATCAGAAGGTGCGCATGATGCGCGAGGAAGACATCTGGGTGAAGAAGGATGGAACGGTGGAATACCTGTCCGGTCCGCAGCAGGAGCTGTGGGTCATCCGGGCGTCACCCGTGCCGTGAGCTTCCAATCGGTGTCTTTCGGCTCGCTGCCAGCGGCGAGGGCGATCCCTGCAGTGGATCGCAGCACGTTCTGGTCGCGCGGATGTCCTGAGGAAAGGACGAAGATGGGCGATGGGCGATTACACTCGTTGCAGGAGCCGCGAACGGAGGATCGCATATGGCCAAGCTGACTCGTAAGGCGTTTCTTTCGTATTCGGCGCTTCTTGCTGGCGCGATGTCGATTCCCCGGATGGCATGGGGTCGGAGAACGGGGTTCGATGCGGTTCTCCCGGACTTGCCGCAGAGTCGCGGCTCCGGCATGGAGCCGGACGCGATCGTGGTGAATGCACGTGCGCACACCATGGACGCGGCTGCGCCTGACGTCGATGCGTTCGCCATCAAGGATGGACGCTTCCAGGCGGTAGGTCGGAGTGCGGACATCCGTAACATGGCATCGGCGCGCACGCAGGTCTTCGACGCGCAGCAAATGACGGTTCTTCCGGGGTTCACGGATTGCCATTGCCACCCGAGCGGCGTAGGAGAACTGTACGAGGCGAACGCCAACGTTCGCACGCTGGCCGAGTTGCAGAGCAACCTGCGCAAGAAGGCTGCCGAGTCGCCGCCGGGGCAGTGGGTCAACGGTTTCATGTTCGACGACACCAAGTTCGACACAGTGCTGAATCGCCGTCATCTGGATGCCGTGTCGACGAGCCATCCGATCGGTGTCCATCATCGCGGCGGTCACACATCGTGGTACAACACCAGGGCGCTGGATCTGGCGGGGATAACCGGCCAGACGCCGGATCCGGAGCACGGGCGCTTCTTCCGCGAGAACGGCGACCTCACCGGGCGCGTGGCCGAGCGAGCGCGACAGGTATTCGACAAGGTCGGGACGGAGCCGACGTACACACCGGAACAGGAGCGTGAGCGCAACCGCAATGGCATGCGCTTCATGTCGGAGTGGTTCGCCTCCGTCGGTCTCACGACGGTGCATGACGCCGGCGCAGGTCCGGACAAGATCCGAGCCTACGAGGACGTATATCGGAATGGCGAACTGCGCCATCGTGCCTACATGATGATTCGCGGCGCATACCGACAGCTGCGTGACGCCGGTGTCTACAGCGGCTTCGGCGACGAATGGGTACGTGTCGGTGCGGTCAAGTACGCCGCCGATGGTTCTGCCTCCGAGCGCACGATGCGCATGAGCACGCCGTACGTAGGTACGAACGATTACGGGATCCTGACGATGTCGCAGGACGACATCCACAGTGCGGTGGACGATGCGCATCGCAACAACTGGCAGGTGGGGATCCACGCCAATGGCGACGTCACGATCGACATGGTGCTCAAGGCGTACGAGCGTGCACTGAAGCAGTGGCCGCACCCGGATCGTCGCCATCGCATCGAACACTGCTCGCTAGTGAACCCAGGCCTGCTGGCGCGCATCAAGGCGACGGGCACGATCCCTACGCCATTCTGGACGTACGTCTACTACCACGGCGAGAAGTGGTCGCAGTATGGAGACGAGAAGATGCGCTGGATGTTCGCGCACCGATCGTTCCTCGATTACGGCATCCGCGTGCCTGGAGCGTCCGACTACAACCCTGGACCGTTCGAGCCGTTGATGGCAATTCAGTCGATGGTGACTCGGCGGGATTATCGCGGTCGTGAATGGGGTCCGAACCAGAAAGTGACGGTGGACGAAGCGCTTCGGATCGCCACGATCAACGGTGCCTATGCGTCATACGAGGAGCGAACCAAGGGCTCGATCACGCCCGGGAAGTGGGCCGACTTTGTCGTCCTCGCGAAAGATC
This sequence comes from Gemmatimonadaceae bacterium, assembly GCA_019186945.1. Lineage (GTDB taxonomy): Bacteria > Gemmatimonadota > Gemmatimonadetes > Gemmatimonadales > Gemmatimonadaceae > JABAQJ01. The sequence goes on along the minus strand of JABAQJ010000001.1, from coordinate 27,522 downwards.
CGCACGCCGTGGACCCGAATACGATCAAGGACATCGAGGTCGTGCGAACGGTTGCGGGCGGCCGCGTGGTACATCCGAAGAGCGCGTGAGGTCCCGCACGCTCCTGATGATGCTGGCGCTATTGGCGCCGGCGCGACATGTCGATGGGCAACGCACGATCGGCGGCGAGCCGTGGACCGGACTGGGCGACACGATGACGGTCGTCATGCTCGGTACGGGTATGCCGGCTCCCAATCCCGAACGATCCGGTCCGGCGACGGCCGTGGTCGCAGGGACGCGTGTCTTCGTTTTCGATGCCGGACCGGGCGTGATGCGACGCCTCGCTGCCGCTCGCCTGCCGATCGATGGACCGGCGGCGTTGTTTCTGACGCACCTGCACACTGACCATACGTTAGGTCTTCCGGACATCATCTTCACATCGTGGGTGATGGGCAGGAGCAGACCGATGCGCATTTTCGGGCCGCGCGGCACCAGGGCCATGACCGATCACCTGGCAGCCGCGTGGGCCGAGGACGTGGATATCCGCACCAACGGTCTGGAGCGTGGTCGCCCCGGTGGGCAGCGCGTTGACGCGCGGGACGTGATGCCCGGCGTCCTGTACGACAGCGCCGGAGTCAGGATCACGGCGATCGCGGTGCCTCACGGCAGTTGGAAGCAGGCGCTGGCGTATCGCGTCGATGGTCCGAGGAAGTCGGTGGTGATCTCGGGTGATACGCGCTACAGCCCGGAGCTTGCGCGCGCGGCGTCGGGCGCGGACATCCTCATCCACGAGGCCTACGCGTCCGCACGTGTGAAACCGGAAAACCGTCCCGGTGGCGACGCATGGCCAAAATACATGAAGTCGTTCCACACATCGGACGAAGAGGTTGGACGCGTCGCGGCTCGGGCCAAGGTCAAGCTGCTCGTGCTGTATCACATCGTTGGTCCGTACACGCCAGAGGAACTGATGGCAGGCGTGCGGCGAGGGGGCTACCGCGGTCGCGTCGTGATCGCCAGCGATCTCGATCGATTCTGAGCGCGCTCACGCGGCGGCGTGAAGGCAATCGTCCTGGCACCACGCCACCCTTGACCTCACCCCAGCAAATCCACCTCTTTCTTCCGCCCCTGGCGGCAGCAGCCTTGCACGCCGCGACTCCTGACTCGATTCCCAACCCGATGGCCGGCCGATTCCTTCTGTTCTGTGCCTGTTCGCTGCTGACCGTAAACGCTCACTCGCTCGAGGCACAGGATTCCGCAACGACCGGCGTGATCTCAGTGCTCAAGGGCATCTACACGGACGACCAGGCCAGGAAGGGCGAATCGACGTACGGCAAGTTCTGTCTGTCCTGCCATGATGCAACGGAGCATGCAGGGGCCGTGTTCGAGGACGCGTGGGCCGGCCGGCCGGTCTACGAGTTCTTCGTCAAGATCAAGACGACCATGCCGGACGACGAGCCCGGAGCGCTCAAGGACCAGGAGTATACGGACATTGTCGCCTATATGCTGAAGCTCACCGGCTATCCGTCAGGGGCAGCAGCCCTGCCTAACGATGCCGAAAAGATGCGCGGGTTCCTGATCGAACGACTGCCCAAGCCGGATTCGGGAGTCTCACTGGCGCGGCGTGGCACGGTGCTCACGCGATGCGCCTGCTTCCCCCACGCGTCCGGGACGAATCGATGAGCATCAAGCGTCGCGACTTCCTCAAGCTAGCCGGCCTGCAGGTCGGCATGCTGGCCGCCTGCCGATCGGCGCCACCAGCGTTCATCCCGCCCGGGCCCCTGCCACCGATGCCGGAGCCCAGGCCCACACGACGCGGATCCACCGCTGACGTCATCGTGGTTGGAGCTGGTGCGTTCGGCGGCTGGACGGCGTACCACCTCCAGGCGCTTGGCCTGAAGGTCATGCTGGTGGACGCCTACGGCCCCGGGAACTCTCGGTCGACATCGGGCGACGAGACTCGCGGCGTTCGCAGCTCCTACGGCGACCGGACGGGAGCCCAGGCCGAGCAGTGGATGCGATGGGCGCGCCTGGCCATGCAACGCTGGTTGGAGTGGGACGCCGAATGGCAGAAGCAGCTAAAGACCCAGCTGTTCTATCCCACCGGCGACGTGATCATGCGCAAGGAGGAGGAGAACTTCACCAAGCGCACGCGCGAACTGTGGCAGAAACTGGGGGTCGCCCACGAAGCCCTGAACGTCGACGAGCTTCGGAAGCGCTGGCAGATCTTCAACACCGATGATGTCAACGTCGTGCTCTACGAGCCGGATGCCGGCGTCGTCCGCGCCCGTCGCGCCTGCGAGGCGGTCGCCGAAGTATTCCGGTCGCGAGGCGGCGACATCAGGATCGCGCATGCCTGGCCGGGAGCGCAGACCGGAGGAAAGCTGGATCACCTCGTCCTCTCGAGCAACGAGACCGTCAGCGCCGGAACCTACGTCTTCGCATGCGGCCCGTGGCTCCCCAAGATCTTCCCGGATTTGTTAGGCAGAGTCATTCGCACGCCGCTCGGTCACGTCTTCTATTTCGCCACGCCGCCCGCTGATGCTCGCTTCACCTTTCCCAACTGCCCGAGCTGGAACTACCCGGGTGTCACCGGATGGGCCTCGCTTCTTCCGGACAATCGGGGCTTTCGAGTTCGCACGAGCGGCGATCGGCTGTACGATCCCGATTACAGCACCCGCTGGGTTCCCGAAAAAGCTCTCAAGGAGACGCGGACCTTCGTGCGAGATCACTTCCCGATCCTCGCCGACGCGCCGATCAACGAGACTCGCGCCTGCCACTACGAATTCTCGAGCACGCGCAACTTCATCATCGACGTGCATCCGGGTTTGAGCAACGTCTGGATCACCGGCGGCGGCTCGGCCGAAGCGTTCAAGTTTGGCCCCGTACTCGGCGACTACATCGCGAAGCGAGTCAAGGGCGATGCCGGCGATCCCAAACTGGATCAGACGTTCAAGCTGCCGAAGGAACAACCCAAGACGTGAGCCTGCCAGCGCTCCCGTGCCACCCGTGCCCGCACGCATCAGCGTGCTGCACCTACGGGGTCACGCTCAGCGACGATGAAGCCGCGGCCATTCGCGATCGATTCGGGCAATCGCCCGTCTACCGGACGCATTGGGGCGAGTGGCGGACGCGTGTGAAGGCGCGACGCTGCGTGCTTCTCGCGAACAACGCGTGCTCGATCCATCGCGAGTCCTTCTTTCCAGCAGTCTGTCGTGGTTTTCCCTGGATCGATGCTGAGACAGGCGGTCCGTACGAATTCGATCGAACTATCTGTCCGGAATTCGCGATGCGACCGGTGCTCCTGGAGCGCTCGTCGCCGAGGCGATCCTGACGAGGACGGCGCGGCTCTCGCCGCGCCGTCCAATTCGTTACGGGCGAGTCTCGTCCAGGGTGTCCGGTGGCGCCGGATTCTCTGACCGGAGTCTGCGCCTGGCCTGAGGACTTGCCATGCCGTCAGGTCCGAATAGTGGCCGTGCGAAAGTGCCGCCGGGTCGATCGTCAGGACGCATCCGTCGGTCAATCCCGCTGGGGCCGGTCCGGTCACGGAAGCGATCTGATCTCCGGAGGTCGCGCCGCGACCCGCCATCGCGCATGAATCGGCGGGTTGGCCCATCGACCCGTCGCTCGATTCGCATCGGCCGCCGGCTCCGGGAATCGATACGGTCGGCCAGCCGCCGCTGAGTCGAGTCGAGCATCCCCATGATCTGCGTTCGTCGTACCGAATCCGCACGCAGGCGATCGCCAATGCGTTCCTGCACTGCCGTGGGACCGCCCATGAGCTGCTGTCGCTCTTCCCTCGTCAGCTCACACGGCTGGCGGTTGCGGCAGAGAGAGTCGCGTCTCGCCCTCATGCGCTCAGCCATGTCGCGCCGCTGCGCGAACTCGGCGCGTTCGATCGAATCCAGTGCTACGAGCTGGCGCGGCGTCAGGTTCAGTTCGCGTCTCGCCTCGATCAATCTGCTGGCAAGCCCGCCCGCGACCGGCGCACCCGTCATTGGCAGCCGTCCCCGGTCGAAACGTTGGGCCTGGACCGCGCCGGTTGCCGTCAGTAGTCCCGCGATGAGCACTCGTCCGTACTTCATGAGACTCCACCTGCAATTGTTGGGGGAATGAAATCGAGCGACCATTGGACGGTTGCCGCATCGACCCGTTAACCGAAGGGGTGACGGACGCCGTCCCGAGTGGCATCGTATGGCAGCAGTGAACTCACCTTTACGGGCACGCACCCCCATGACATCCAGACGATTCGGCGTCGGTTTCATCGGCTCGGGCTTCAACACCAGGTTCCACATGATGGGATGGCGGGGCGTGCGCGACGCTGACGTCCTTGGCGTCTGGAGTCCGACGGCCAAGCACGCCGCGTCGGCGGCCCGGCTCTGCGCCGACCTGGACATTGGCAGCTGCAAGCCGTACAAACGTATCGCCGACATGGTTGCCGATCCCACAATCGACGCGATCTGGCTTTGCGGACCGAATCATGCGCGTGTCGCAAACGTCGAGGAGATCGTCGACACGATTCGGCAGGGACGCGGGGAGCTTCGCGGCATAGCTTGCGAGAAGCCGCTGGCGCGGAACGTCGCCGAGGCGCAACAGGTGCAACGGCTCGCCCAGTCGGTTGGAGTGGCGACCGGGTACCTGGAGAACCAGCTCTTTGCCCCGCACGTCGAAGCGGGGAAGGCTCTGCTCTGGGCGAGGGGCGCAGCGACGACCGGGCGTCCGTACCTGGCACGAGCCGCCGAGGAGCACAGCGGCCCGCACATGCCGTGGTTCTGGCAGGGGCAACTGCAGGGCGGGGGCGTCCTCAACGACATGATGTGCCATTCGGCGCTCATGGTGCGATACCTGCTTACGCGACCGGGCGATCCGTTGTCGACCGTGCGCCCCGTGCAGATCACCGGACACATCGCGTCGCTCAAGTGGACGCGTCCGGCATACGCGACGCGACTCAGGAAGATGATGGGAAGCGCCGTCGACTACCTGAAGACGCCGACTGAGGACTTTGCCAGCATGACGATCGAGTTTGCCACCGACAGCGGTGAGCGTGCGATCGGTGAGGCGACTACGTCGTGGAGCTTCGTGGGTGCGGGGCTGCGGCTGTCGGCCGAACTGCTCGGGCCCGAGTATTCGCTCAAGTGGAACTCGCTGGACAGCGGGTTGCAGCTGTTCTTCTCGCGCGAGGTCCGCGGGAGCGCCGGCGAGGACCTGGTGGAGAAGCAGAACGCCGAGGTCGGAGTGATGCCCGTAGTGCCCGAGGAGTACGCTGCCTACGGGTACACCAACGAGGACCGGCACTTCGTTCGTGTCTTCCAGGGGAAGGAGACGGCGCGACTGACGTTCGCCGACGGCGTCGAAGTCGTGAAGATGCTGATGACCGCGTACCAGAGTGCGGAGCAGGGAAAGACGCTTCCGTTTCCGCCACGCGGAATTGAGCGCTTCAGGCCTGCGGTGGCCACCGGAACGTGGCGGATCCAGTAGATCCGAACGGCCATCCCTCGTTAGCGGAGTTGGTCCGCGTGTGCCGGGAGTGTCGCTGGCAGGCGATGGGGAACTCCCGGTGCGGCGGTGATTGCCAGCTCTCGATCACGCCAGCATCGAAACCATCTCCGGCCGTCACTTGCCGCCATGCTCCAACACAGCGGCTTGGGCATTGGGGTAGTCGAGCACGAGCACCGCCTGCTGCCAAGCGGATCCGCCAAGGGCACCATCGATTCGTCGATCCATCCACTGGGACATGAACTCGTGAAAGGCGCGATCGGGTCGCTCGGAAAACCACACTGGGCCGAGGCGCTGGCCACCGACTACGATCGCCGGAACGCGAATCATTCGATTGTGATAGTTCTCATCGGCCTCGCTTACGACGGGCCAGTCGGGATGCCTGGATTGCCACCGATCGAATCGGCTGCGGACGATGAAACTCGTTGCGATGGTACGATGTCCACCTGGGGCTACCACAGCCAAGGCGTGGTCCGTGAGCGTTGTCATGGCGCCGGTATCGACCAGGAAATCCACCGAGTCTCCGTCGACCTCAGCGACGATCCGCGGGAAATTCGATGTTCGCTCGCCTGCCTTCGAGGTCTGAAACCCTAACGGCACCCAGCATTTCGCTGGCAGCGAATCGATCTCGCCGCTCTCTCGGTAGCCAATACTGCCGGCGGCATAGTCGAGCAGCCACACTCGGCCACCGAACCAATCTGGACCGAGGATGCCGTCCACTTGTGCACCGCCGGGTCCCTCCGAGGCCATTTGTTCCAGCTGGCCGCCCGGAAAGGAAGCCATCAGACGCACGGATCCATCATCGGTGTGCGGGGGCTCCATCCATGTGTTGCTCCGGAGTCCGGGAACGAGCTGTGTGGCTAGTGGTGCCGGAAGGCGTACCCACGACACGCTGTCACCATCGACCGCTTCCACCTGCCTCGCCAATCCCAGGCGGAGGACCGTGGCCGAGAAGAGCTGATCGCGAGGGCCTCCGGTATCGAGGTAGAAGCGCAGCTTCGCTGCGCCGTGGGGTGCCCAGCTGGCGAAGAATCTCCCATCGGCGAACTCGACCGGCACGGATTCGGATGCTGACGGCGGTGGCGCGACGCATCGATCGAGGGCTTGGCCAAGTGGCAGGGTAGCGAGCAGAGTCAGAGTGAGGAATGGCATGATGACTTCGTGTGAAGGGTCGACCACTGCAACCATGCAGCGCGGAGAGAATACCAGGACACGTGCAAGCGAACTCCGGCGGGATGGTGCGATGCGAATATTTCACGGGCGGCTGAGGATAGCTCGCCTCCTGGGCCGAACCGTGTCACCACGCCTGGAGCGATCGCTCAGGGGTGGATGGTTGCACCAGAGCCTTGGCCCGGCTGCGTATTCGGGGTCAGACTCCGCCATGCGGCCAGCGCGAGTCGCTGGCGTCCTCGAACTGCGTCGAAGGTTTTCGGGAGGGGGGTAGGGCCCTTCCCGTCCGCAGCTAGCCAGGGCACGTACTGCGACGGGCGCTAGAGGTTCCAGCCCGTGCGATAGGTGGGCTGGAGCCAGTCGCCAGGAATGCCCGTCGTCCGGATGGCCCCGGTGTTCGGATCCAGATCGACCGTCCGGCCAGCTCGAACGGCGAGATTGCCGAGTACGATCATTTCTGTCAGCGGGCCGGCATGGCCGGCGAAGTTGGAGCCGGGCTGGGTTCCGTTCTTGATTGCAGCGACCCATTCCTTGAATACGCCTTCGGTGCGCGGATACTTGACGGCGGGCGGATTCGACTTCAACGCGGCATGGCGCGCCGCATCGCACAGCTGCGGATCGGCGCCATAGGTGCCTGCGATCAGCGTTCCCTTGTCGCCGATCCAGAGTTGTCCGCCCTCGATGTCCGGTGGCCAAGCGCGCTCGGCGCCATACTCCTCGGGTCGCGGCGGGTAGATGCCGCCGTCACGCCAGACGACCGTGAGCGCCGGTCGTCCGTTTCGCGCCGGGAACTCATAGGTGATGCGTGATGCCTTCGGCGCGGTTTCGGCGAACAGCGTCGTCGATTCGGGAATGACCTGTGACGGATACTTGAGATCGAGGATCCAGAAGGCGCCGTCCATGATGTGGCAGGCCATGTCTCCCATCGCTCCCGTTCCGAAATCCCACCAGCCCCGCCAGTTGAACGGGGCATAGCCCGGATGGTACGGTCGCTCCGCCGCCGGTCCGAGCCAGAGGTCCCACGAGAGTGTGGGAGGAACGTTATGCATCTCGGTGGGTCGGTTGATCCCCTGTGGCCAGATTGGGCGATTGGTCCAGCATTCGACGCGCCGGACCGTCCCGATCACTCCTGCTTCGATCCACTCGCGCAGCTGACGGACGCCTTCGCCGGCGTGTCCCTGGTTCCCCATCTGCGTCGCCTGCTTCGGGCGGGCTGCCGCCTCTGCCTTGAGCGCGCGTACCTCGCCCACGGTTCGCGCCAACGGTTTCTGACAGTAGACGTGTTTGCCCAGCTTGAGTGCCATCATCGCCGCTGCGGCATGCACGTGGTCCGGCGTAGTGATCGTCACGGCATCGATACCGCGTTCTCTCTCCAGCATCACGCGAAAGTCGCGGTACCGTCGCGCCGATGGCCACTCGCGATACGCGCGCTCTGCGCTCCGGTCGTCGACGTCGCACAATATGGCGATATTCTCGAACGCCATTCCCTTGACGTCGTTGTAGCCCATCCCGCCCACGCCAATGCATGCCACGTTGAGCGTATCCGATGGTGCGCGATAGCCTCGGCCCAGCACATGTCGCGGGACGATGGTGAACGCGGCCGCGGCCGTGGCCAGTTCGCGCACTGCGTCGCGTCGGGAGAGAGTGTCGGACATGAGAGGAAGAGCGAGGGGATCTACGTGGTGGCACTCCGAACGGATGGCCGGAAGAGCAGGAGGAAGAAGATGGTCACCACTGCCGCCATGGCTGCCGGCTGCAGCCAGATCGCGTGCCAGTCGTGTGTGACTACAGTGCCTTCGGTCGTCGCGAACCGGTCAACGACGGCGCCGGAGACAAAGGCGCCGATGAAGTAGCCGACGCCGTTGGTGACGAAGTTGATGAATCCCTGCGCGGCGGCACGGATCCTCGGGCCAGCCTTCTCGTCGGTGTAGATCTGGCCGGCGACGAAGAAGAAGTCGTAACAGACGCCGTGCAGGAGGATACCGGTATAGATCAGCCACATGCCGCTCGCGGCATCGCCGTAGCTGAACGCCAGGTAGCGCAGCGCCCATGCCAGCATGCCGCCGACCATGATCGTCTTGATCCCGAAACGCCGAAGCGCCAGCGGCAGCAGAAGCATGAACCCGATTTCCGACATCTGTCCGAAGGTCTGGATGAACGCCGGCTCGGGTGCCCCGATTTCGTTCAGGAATGGATTCGCGAACGTGTAGTAGAACTGCAGGGGGATGCAGAGCAGAAACGACCCCGCCACGAACATGAGGAAGTCCCGGTCCCTGAGCAGTTGCAATGCATCCAGACCGAGCGCATCCCGGATGTTGAAAGGCGTCCCGGCCGCCTTGGGTGGCGTATGGGGAAGGGCCAGCGAGTAGACGCCGAGCACCAGCGAACCGATTGCCGACACCTGCATGGGCACGTTCAGGGCGTCCGCCCGGAGGATCTTCCCGACGAGGATGCCGGCCGCGATCCAGCCGATCGTTCCCAGGACGCGGATGAAAGGGAAGTCGCGCGACGGTTCCCGCACGTGATGGAACGAGATCGAGTTCGTCAGGCTCAACGTGGGCATGTAGCAAAGCGCGTATGCCAGCAGCACCGGATAGAAGCTGCCGAACGACGTCTGCAGGGACAGGAACCACATCAGGGCCGCGCCCACCAGATGCAACACAGCCAGCAATCGCTCGGATGCGAAGAACCGGTCGGCGATCATCCCCACGAAGAACGGCGACACCAGCGCCGCGATTGCCGTGGCCCCGAACGCAAGCCCGATCTGCCGATCGGAGAAACGCAACGTCTGGCCCAGGTACGTCCCCATCGTGACGAACCAGCTGCCCCAGACGAAGTACTGCAGGAACATCATCGCCGACAGCCTGATGCGTGTGGACATGGCGTGGAGCGGAGTGTGAGGTTCGTCGGCGCCGACCGGCACGCCTAGCGCAGATCCCTGATGCGGATGTTCCGGAATGCCAGGTCGCCGTCGTGGTCGCCCTGAAAGGCAATGTGTCCGACTCTGGCACGGCCGTAGTTCGGCCACTCCCCGAACTTGCTGGCCTTGACCTTGGCCTCCCAGTCCGGACTCCAGAGTTCGTATGTCACGACCTTCTGACCGTTCATCCAGTGTTCGACATGGCCCCCGCGGCAAACGATCCGCGCCGTGTTCCACTGGCCGGCTGGTCTGACCACGCCGGCTGGAGCCGGATAGAGCCCGTAGGCGGCGCCGGCGGCCGTCAGTCGGTCCTTCGCATCCGGCGCCGACGCATCGTCCAGCAGCTGAAACTCGGGTGCGCTCCAGTAAACGTGCTCGTATTCCTCCGTCCCGCGATAGAAGATCCCCGCGTTTCCTCCGCCCCCGAGCTTCCACTCCAGCTCCAACTCGAAGTCCCCATAGACGCCTTCGCTGATCAAGTCTTCCGTCGGGGATGTCTTGGTCAGCACCCCTCCCTCAGCGCTCCATCCCACCGGCGGGCGAAACATCTGGTACCCGCGCCATCCCGTCAGCGTCCTGCCGTCGAACAGCGAACGCCATTCCGACTGCGCCGCGCCATCCACGGCCGCCACCGTGACCGCGGGCGGCAGTGCCGGCACCGCCGCCCGCTCCCTCGCGGAAAGGCCCGCCGTCAGGAGCACCACACCGAACAATGGCAGAGTACGCATCTCGCACCCTCGTAATGCAGAGGTCAATCCAGAGTGCCACGGACGCGAACGTACTCGCCAGCTACCGTAAGCGAAAGGGCGACGCGCGCGTCGGAGGCGACGGTCGATTTGAACCGGCGCACCGACAATGCATCTTTCGGCGCATTCGCCGGATCGGGCAGAGCGCCAGACCTCCCTAACGAGCACACGATGTCGACCCCACTACAACGCCTCCAGCTGACTGCGGCAACACTCGTCGCTATGTCCTGCGCCACAAATCCCGCGACGGGAAAACGCGAGTTCACCCTCGTTTCCGAAAGCCAGGAGATCGCCATGGGCCAGGAGGGCGCGCAGTCCGTCCTCAGGGAATCGGCGGTCGTTCCCGATTCGGCCCTTCAGCGTTACGTCTCGGGGCTCGGAATGTCGATAGCCCGGACCACCGAGCGGCCGAACGTGCCGTGGTCCTTCGTCGTCCTCGACGATCCCGTGGTGAACGCGTTCGCGCTGCCGGGCGGACCGATCTTCTTCACCCGTGGCATCCTGACCCACATGACGTCCGAGGCAGAACTGGTATCCGTTCTGGGCCACGAAATCGGCCATGTGACCGCTCGGCATTCGGTGCGCCAGATGACCAACGCCCAGCTCGCGCAGGTTGGCCTGGTCGCGGGCGCGATCGTGTCACCGCGAATCGCGCAGTTCGGCGACCTCGCGCAGACCGGTCTGCAGTTGCTCTTCCTCAGGTTCAGTCGTGGCGACGAGTTGCAGGCCGATGAACTGGGCTTCAAGTACACGCTCAACAACAACTACGACGTCCGCGAGATGGCCAGCATGTTCCGTACCCTGGACAGAGTTTCCGGCGATGAGGGCGGTCGCATTCCGGAGTGGCAGTCGACGCATCCGAACCCGGACAACCGCGTAGCCAACACGGAGAACCGAATCGCCGCCTTGAACCGTTCACTCTCCGGTCTTCGCGTTGGACGCGAAGACTTCCTCCGCCACATCGAAGGACTGGTATTCGGAGAGAACCCGCGTGACGGTTTCTTCCGGAACGGTGTTTTCCACCATCCCGACTTGCGCTTTCGCATCGATTTCCCCAGCGGATGGCAGACGCAAAACCAGACGACGCAGGTCGTAGGAGTGAGCTCCCGTAAGGACGCGATCATGGTTCTGTCTCTTGCGAAGAACGGCACGCCATCGCAACAACTGTCGCAGTTCCTGGGGCAGCAGGGGATCATTCCCGGACGTACGACCGCGCAGCCGATCAACGGCAGACCCGCGGCAATGGGGGAGTTCGTTGCGCAAACGCAGGAGGGAGCGCTGGCCGGAGTCGTCGCATTCGTCAGCCACAACGGCGCAACCTACCGGATCCTAGGATACACTCCCTCCGCGTCCGCAGCGACCTGGCAGAGTACGTTTCGCACCGCGATCCTCTCGTTCCGCGAGGAAACCGACGCGAGCATCCTGGACGTGAAACCGAATCGCGTGCGACTCGTTCAGCTGCCGCGCGCCATGACAATCGTGGAATTCAACGATGCCTATCCATCGGCAATTCCGGTGACCCTTCTGGCGATCATCAACGGCGTAGAGGAAACGCAGACGATCCCGGCGGCCACGCTCGTCAAGCGCATTGTCGCCGAGTGAACGACGCCGACCACCGCGGGAGCGGTGACTGCGCCATTTACCTCGTGGCAATGCGCTGCGCTCATGCTTAATGTTCAACGCCAATCGCGCCTCGTGGTGGCGCGGCCAGGGACGCAGTGCAGCGCACGAGCGCGAATAGCACGACATTCACAAGGAGGTTACACATGCGAGCAATGATGACCCGAATCGCAGTCGCTGCGACACTGCTTTCGGTTGTGCACGTGTCGACGGCTGAGGCGCAGCGTCGCCCCGCGGCTGCGATGGCGACGCGGGCGGGGGCCGCACAGGGAGGCGAGGCTGGTGGCAGCAGCAACTTCACTCTCTTCGCAGGCGTCGCTACGGGTGAAGGCGGATACGACATCGGCCCTGCAGTGCAGGGATCCTTCAAGCTGGCGAACGCGAAGTGGCCGGTAGCCATCCGGATCGACCCATACCTCGCGCGCCACAGCGGGAGCTTCAGCTACAGTGGCAATGGCACCGATATCTCCCTCACAATGATAGGCGCCGCCGGCAACGTGGAGTACGCCTTCAAGAACTCCGAGTCGAACGTGGAGCCGTACGTGCTCGGCGGTCTCGGTCTCTATTACGGGAAGTCGAGCGTCAGCAACAACACGATCGGGTTCGAGGCCAGCGGGTCGGACACCAACCTCGGCTTCGGCTTCGGTGGCGGTATTCGTTTCGCCAAGCGCTGGTCAGCCGAAGGCCAGTACAAGTCGATCAACGGATTTGACACCATTCCGCTGTTGCTTGGCTACCACTTCTAGCGCGACCGCCAGCAGCAACACGAAGGCCGGAGCACCACGAGGTGCTCCGGCCTTCTCGTACACGACGGCGCGCCTCGGTCGGTCGCATCCTCCTGCGCGCTACGTACCCGATGTCGACTGCGCGGCCCCGTAGCACCGGCGACGCGGGCTGTTGCGTCCCCGGGAGTTGCTCGATTCCACGCCCTGCGCCGCCCCGATCCTAGTTCGTTGCCTCCGCCAGGTTCTTGATCGCCGCCGACATCGCTTTCACGCGCTCGGGATCCTTCGCGCCGGCAACGTCCCTGTCCACCTGCCTCGCCAGTGATTCCAGCGCTGTACGCCGCGCCCGACCCTGTGCACTCTCAGCGGCGTCGAGCGCACCGGCGATCGCCGTAGTCCGAGCAGTCGCCAGCCCGTTCCCGCGCACCAACTGGTCGAGATAGGATCGCACCACCGGGAACGCCGCCGGCCACTCGATCTTCGGCTGACTCTGCGGATTGTACTGCGCGAACCTGACCAGTTTCGCTGCCTCCAGCTCGTTCTTCGAGATCTGGTCGCTCACCGTGAGTTCGTAAATGTCGAATCCGCGATCGAGCTCGGATGAGTAGATCAGACCATTCCACCAATACGCACCCCACGATCCGCCAATCGCGTATCTGCCTCCTCGGCTTCCCGACGCAGAAGGAGTCACGGGCACATCCACACCCGGCGGCGGATCGATCGGACCACGATCGAAGTACGCCAGTTCCTTCGGATGATCTGGATCCGTGAACTCCATGACACTCACGCCGCCCTGGTACCACCCCTGCACCATGATGTCGCGGCCGGGAACCGGGATCAGTCCGCCATTGTGCGATACGCAGTTCTCCTCGGCAGTCTGTGCAGTGTTGATCTTGAAGTAGGCGTGCTGCTTGTACTTTCGCTTGGCATCGATTGTCAGGATCGTGTTGCCGCCCATCTCCATCATCGAGTTGGCCTGGCACATCGGCGACGTCCCACCACCCCACTCGTCGGTGAACACCACTTTCTTGCCGTCGTTGCTGAAGACGGCGGTATGCCACAGCGAAAAGTTCGTGTCTGCCTTCGCGTCGAGCCGGACCGGCTTCTCCGGATTGGAGATGTCAACCAGCAGGCCGTGGCTCCCGCATGCGCCGGCGAGGAGATTGGCAGCGGGGTAGGCCGTGACGTCGTGGCAGTTCCGTGGTCCCGTCGGGAACTCTTCGGATGCGCCCGGACGGCCAGCCGACCTGCTCGCGGCGACTGGGGCTGCATCGATTCCAGTGAAAACCCGCGCCCCTGTCACCACTTCCGACTTTTCTGGAGCTGCCAGCGGTACCCTGATCACGTCGAGCCGATACAGTGAGTTCGTCACGTCGGCAGGGTCCGATCCCTCTTTACAACCGGGGAGGTCCGCTTCCGATCGCGCACCCTGGAAGCCGGAGACGTAGATGTAGATTATTCCCTTGTCCTTCCTGCTCGGGACGATCGTGTGTGTGTGCGAGCCCTTGCACGTCTGCACGTTCTTCACCAGACGGGGAGTGGCTGGGTCAGACACATCGTAGATTCGAACGCCCGCCATGTGGTCCTTGGGATCCTTGACGCCTCCCTTCGCGCAGTCGTTGCGGTTGCCGCCACCTTCCGCGGAGATGAAGAGCAGATTCCCATAGATCGACGGATCGCCCTGCGACGTGACGCACGAGACCGCCGAGACCATCTTCGGCTTGGTTGGATCGCTGACGTCCCAGATCACGAAACCGGAGAAGTTTCCCTGGTAGACGTACTTGTCGCCGAAGGCGAGGTCAGAGTTGATGAAGGTCAGGCCACGCGCCGTGTCGAACTCCGCTGGCTTGGGCGAAAACGATACCAGGCGCATGTTGCGCGACGCCGTGTCGGCATCGAGTCGGCCCGGCTTGAGTTTGCTGCGCGGGTCGTCCTTCGAGGGATACGTCTGGGCGTGCAGGAACACTGGAATGACCAGCGTCGCGGCCAGCGCGATCGCCCTGTGGGCAAGCTGCATGTCTATGAACTCCGTTTCTTGGCGGTAGGGCTACTTCTCTGGAAGCTGCGAGAGCATCTGGCGCATCGCGCCAATCTCGGCGGTCTGGACCGAGACGACGTCGTTCGCGAAGACGTTGACGTCTACTTCCTGCCCGGCACGGGGGGAGGCGAACAGATCCTTCACCATCTGGAGAGCGCCTTCGTGGTGCTGGATCATAAGTGTAAGGAACGCGCGGTCGAACTTGACCCCGTTTGCGGCGTCCAGCGACCTGAGCTGCTCCTCGGAAAGCATCCCCGGCATCATCATGGTCCGCCACGATGAAGTGTCCGGCGCGAACTGCTCGTTGTGCCGG
Organism: Gemmatimonadaceae bacterium; assembly: GCA_019186945.1. Classification (GTDB taxonomy): domain Bacteria; phylum Gemmatimonadota; class Gemmatimonadetes; order Gemmatimonadales; family Gemmatimonadaceae; genus JABAQJ01. The sequence continues at coordinate 12,518 of JABAQJ010000001.1, read as the reverse complement.
AGCCATTGCTGCATGATGCGGATCTCCGCCACCTGTGACTGATCGATCTTCGTCGCGAGCCTGAGAAGGCGGGGGCTGGCTCCGTGCGCCTCGGCCATGCGCGACATGTGGATGGCTTGGGCGTGGTGGGCGATCATTCCCTGCATGAACTCCACGTCCGCGACGGTATAGATCGCGCCATCGGGAATCGTGATGTGGCGTGATCCTGCCATCGAGTGCTGCGCGGCTGCGAGGTCAGGAATCGTGAGCCCCACTGCGACACACGCAGCAAGGGCAGTGAGACGACTGGCAGCGAGAGACATAAGACGGCCATTCAGAGCGGGATTATTCCTCATGACATCCTCGCATACGCTATGAGGAAGCCGTCCGTTGCGCCAACGCACATTCGGCCGACCGATCCGGGTATTGTCTATGGCCCCAAAGGCGTGTACTTTATGGCACAAAGTACTATGCTGCTTGCCGCCTCGTGCGTGAGCGAAGCGGGCGGCAGCGGGAGCTGACATGAAGAAATGGCAAAGGCGCATCCGTGGCGCCGTGGGGATGGGACTTTCGTGGGCCATCCTCTGGGTACTTGTCGGCCTGACGATTGGAGTTGCCAGCAAGCTCCTGCCCCAACTCCCGTGGCATTACTTCTTCGACGTGTTCGATGCGCCGCTACCGGCAATGGCGTGGCCCGGCTTCGTCGGCGGCGCACTGTTCTCCGTCGTCCTCGCGACGGCGGGCCGCCATCGTCGGTTCGATGAGCTATCGCTTCCGCGGTTCGTCGCTTGGGGTGCACTTGGCGGACTACTCCTGAGTCTGGTGCCAGCGGCGATGGTAGCTGTAGGTCTCGCGCATATCTCCCCGTCGTCGCCAGGCCCGTGGTGGCTGACCGGCGTCATCGCCGTGCCTCTGACGTTGCTCAGCGCGGCGTCGGCAGCAGTCTCACTGCTGCTGGCCAGGCGGGCGGAAGTTCACGGACTGCCCAATGGCTCCGCGGCGGTTGGTGAGTTGGACACTGAACGGGCGGCTGTGCACCCGCCTACGGCTGGATCGTCCAGCCGAGACTCGGCCTATCGGCCGACTGACAGCCGCCACAATCCGAAGGCGACGCCCAACAGGTAGAGCGTCCCGAAGAGTTGCTTGTTGTAATGAGCGACCCAGAGTGGCAGGTAGATATCGAAATTGGCGCGCCGGTCCTCCGTGTAGCGCGCTGCCACGCCGGTCAGTGGACAGCGCAGTTCGTTGACCGCGAGCACGATGACCTCCAGCAGCACTATGCAGGCAAAGAGCGCGAACAAATCGAAGCGCCGGTACAAGACAGCAACCGGAATCGCGAGTATTGCAGCGACGAAAAACGCCCACACGACTGTGTGAAGCAGTCGAATGGCCCTGAGAGCTGTAACGGGCGAGAGGACCATAACGTGCACTAGAGCGTGCCCGGAAACAGATCGGAAGATCGATCCGGCCACTGATCCTGCCAGCGGATTGCCGCGGCCGCAAGCGTGTCGCGTCAACGTTGAGCGCTGCACCAGCGTTGAATGGGCGCAGCCTGGGCGCAGTGGATCGTCGCTGCTTCGCTTCGAAGCCTAACGAATTCACGGAAACGTGTCCGGCTCCTCGATGAGAAGCGTTGCACAACCGAAAAGGCTGCCTGAGCGCACAGTGTTTTCACGCATGTGTTCAGTTGTAGCGTGTCCTTGCTCACAAGTGCCACGCGGCGCAGAATACGCGCAGGTCTTTCGAGTTGAAAAAGTGCTGCAGTCTCCATCGCCGCGTGCAGCGGAGCGGATTACGAGGACGACATGATCCTTCAGAACATTGTCTGGACCATCGCACTGGTGGGGATGGGGTTGATTGCGTTGGGGTTCATCTACGTCATCAGCCAGGCAGGCAGAACCGTCGACGAGGCGGCGAGCATCGAGTCAGCTCGCACTTCCGGAGTGCTGCGGAAATGGCTGTTCGCGGCCCTTCTGGTGATTTTCGTGGCCGGCAGCTGGGCCACGCTGCGTCGTTTTCCGATTCCGCCGCAGAACCGTGCGCTCGATGCCGGCCAGGTGGTCGACGTGGTGGCATCGCAGTGGTTCTGGCAGGTCACACCACCATCGGTACGATCCGGCAGCACGGTGGAGTTCCGGGTCACGAGCACCGACGTCAATCACGGGCTCGCCATCTACTCGCCTGAGGGCCACATCCTGATTCAGACCCAGGCAATGCCCGGATACACCAACAAGTTGCTGTACACCTTCGATCAGCCGGGCGTGTACACGCTGCAATGTCTGGAGTTTTGCGGTGTGGGGCACGGACCGATGAAGACCACGCTGCGGGTGGTCGCGGCGATAGCGGAGTAACTATGGCCTCCCTAACCATGTACCCGGACGACGAGCGTCTCGCAGGCGGCGAGCGAATCGCGTTCAACCTGTATATCGTCACGGCGGTTGCCCTTTTCGTGCTGATGATGCTGTTGGGCCTGACCATGCGGATGACGCAGGCCAAGTGGCTGACGGTGCAGTCTCCGCTCTTCTACCAACTGCTGTCCATGCACGGCGCCGGCATGGTCGGTACGATGGCGCTGGTGACCACTGCCGTCATGTGGTTCTTCCTGCGCAAGTACGTTCAGTTGCACCTGTGGGCGTTCGTCGCCAACTACGTCCTGTTCATGCTCGGAGCGCTCTGCATCATCGCTTCGATCTTCGTTGGACGCTACGGTGCGCTGTGGACGTTCCTGTATCCGCTGCCCGTGCGCGGATTCGGGCTATGGACGTCGAATACATCGGCGCTGTTCATGGTTGGGTATCTCCTCATCGGTGTCGGCTCGTTGCTGTTCTACCTCGACGCGGCCGCCGGCATCATCAAGGTTCACGGCAATCTGGGTCGGGCGTTGGGGCTGCAATGGCTGTTTGGCGGAAAGATCGACCCGGATCATCCCAAAGCCGTTGTGGCAAGCACGCAGGTCATCATCTCGAACTCGCTGGGCATTCTCGCTGGCGCCGTTGTGCTCGTGATGAGCCTGGTCAACATCTTCTTCCCGACGGTCGTGCTCAACGCGTTGCTTGCCAAGAACCTGATCTACTGGTTCGGGCACCAGTACATCAACGCGACGATTTATATGGGCGTGATCGCGGTATACGAACTGCTCCCGCGGTATACCGGCAAGCCCTATCCGATTTCACGGCCATTCCTGTGGTCGTGGGCGGCCAGCACCCTGTTCGTGATCGTCGTGTATCCCCACCATCTGCTGATGGACTTCGCGCAGCCGCGGTGGCTAGCGGTCATCGGTCAGATGGTGTCGTGGGGAGCGGGCTTCCCGGTATTTCTCGTTACCGTCTTTGGGGCGCTCACGAACCTCCACCGCTCCGGCATTCGCTGGACGATGCCATCCAGGCTGCTGATCCTGTCGATGTTCGGCTGGGCAGCCGGCATCGTACCGGCGATTCTCGATGGCACTATTCGCAACAACCTCGTCATGCACAACACCCAGTGGGTTCCGGGGCATTTCCACTTCTATCTGCTCCTTGGAGTGCTGGCGATGGCGATGGCGCTGATGTACCACGTCATCGGAAGCCGTGTGTCCGCTCCGCCGAACTCCAGTGCAGACAAGCTTGGCTTCCCTCTTTACCTGGCTGGCGGTCTGATATTCACCTATGCATTCCTGGATGCCGGCCGCCTGAGCGTGCCAAGGCGTATGGCCGAGCATCTGGACTCGTGGACGTTCACAGACAAGGTCGGTTCGATTGGCGCGATCCTGGTCGTACTGGCAATGCTGTATTTCGCGATCAGGATCAGCGCAGGCCTGTTGAAACAGCCGTCGGCCGGAGCGGCTGGTGTCAGTACTGCGGACGCTGCTGGCTAGTCTGTTGGTGCTCGCGGCGGGTGTCACCGCACTCAGCGCGAGTACCGACGGGTTCAGGGCCTTCACTTCCGAGACCGCGCGCCGAGTCGCAGTGCGCGAGCACCCGCGCGATCTGCCTCCCGTGCTCCTGCAGACTGCGCAGGGCCGGACCGTGGATCTTGCCAGTCTTCGTGGTCGCTGGCTGCTGGTGGACTTCATCTACACGCGCTGCCTGACGTACTGCTCCGTCCAGGGCAACGAATTCGCGCGGCTCCAGGACCGGCTCGCCGGACCGATCGCGGACGGCAAGGTTCTGCTGTTGAGCATCAGCTTCGATCCGACGCATGACGGGCCGGTGCAGCTGGCGGACTACCAGAGCCGCTCGAAGGATCGCGGAGCCGGATGGATCGCGGCTCGCCCGACGGACACAGCGGGACTCGAGGCATTGATGCGAGGGTTCGGCGTAACCGCGATCTCCGATGGGCTGGGTGGATACGTGCATAACGCTGCGATCAACGTCGTCGATCCGCGTGGGAGGCTGGTCGCGATCGCGGACTGGGACTCGCCGCAAGAGGCCGAGCAGGTCGTCTTGCGGGGACTGGCGCGATGACGCGGCTGCAGACCGTGGTCAGATGGGCCGGGCCGATTCTGTGGTTGACGCTCGCCCTCCCGCCTGTGCGCCACGCGCTCGAGTCCACGCTGACGTTGCAGATGCTGGTCCAGATACCGTTGCTCGCGCTGGTTGGCTGGTGGCTGCGTCCATTCCTGCCAGACCGCGCGGTCAAGGTGCTGAACGCCTGGAATCGCGGCGGCATCAGCGGGCTTCTGCTGGCCTCGTTCGCGGCGATGATCTGGATGCTGCCGCGCACGATGGACTCGGCGCTGAACGTGCCGTGGGTGGAGCTGGCGAAGTTCACCAGCGTGCCGGTCCTGCTCGGTTTGCCGCTCGCCGTAAGCTGGCCGCGCGCCGGTTTCGTGGTCCGCGGAGTGTTCCTCGTGGAAGCGACGGCCACCGCGTTCCGTCTGGGCTGGCTGTACCTGGTGTCCCCGCAAAGACTGTGCAGCAACTATCTGCTGGGCGACCAGCAACTCGCTGGGAATGCTCTCCTGGCGATCGGCGCTGCGATGAGCCTGCTGCTGGCCTGGAAGCTGATGTGGGGGCACGTTGACGTCGACGGTTCACACAGGCGTTCGCATGCCTGATGGAACTGCCTGACTTCGTGGATGCGCTGCGTGTGGACGCGCTTCAGCCGAGCCTCGGTCGGGTGCGCCTTCGATGCCTTGGCGCCGAGACCGAAGACCGGTTGCATCCGGGCCTACGTCGCGTCGCCGCGAAGCTGAGTGCGCGGAAGGGATGACTCGCGATGCACCGCACGGTGCATCAGGATGACTATCCAGGTCGATAGCACGAACGGCGCCGTCAGAGCCGGAATCCCGAGCACCTGAAATGCTCGAATCAACACGGTCGACAGGAGGATGCCCAAGAGTGGTGCCATTGCGTCAGCCCGATACTTGTCCCCCAGCGCGATTCCTGTCAGGGCGCCGTTGAACCCGAAGAGGCCAGCCGTTGCCAGTGGGTCAGGAAACCCCAGGCCACGCGAAGCGACGAGCCCGGCCGTCGAACCGATCAAAGCCCACGCTGCTGAATGCCGTGACGAAAGGAGCAGACCCAATACGAAGATCGCTCCCGCAATCCAGGAATCCTGGAACATGACCTGACCGATTCCGCGAAGCATGATGAAGAGGTCGCCGTGCCCGTTCGGCGCCACCTCGACGACAGCTCCCGGCAACTGCGCAGTGTGGGCGATGGCCAGCGTCGCCCACGTCGTGAGAACGAATGGCGCTGTGTACGCTGGAAGCACATCTGCTCGTCGGAGCATCGCGTGCATCAGAATGGAAGACAGGGCGCCGCCCAGCACGATCAGCAGGAAGATCACGACTCCAGGCTCGAAAAAGGCGACCATCCCGATTCCCACCAGCGCACCGTTGAAGCCGTACATTCCCCGGGAAATGTCACTTGCCTCGAATCGAAGGATCCAAGCCGTCGTCATGCCGGCGACCACGCCAACGATTCCGGCGACGGCCATTGGTCTGGATGCAACTCCGATTCCGGCAAGGAAAAGTGCGCCGGCCACGGCGTTCTGTTGGAGCATGATCTGGCCGAATCCACGAAGGAGCGACGCGAGAGGGTTGCCCCGGTAGCGCTTCGTCATCGATTTCCTCCAAAACTTGTTCGAACGGTGTTGGCGGGCATTGGCGATGTTAGGGTCGCATACGCTTTGCCTAACGCCGCACGACGCGGATCTGGCCCACCGGTACCGGAGCTGTTGCCACTCCGATGTCGGGCGTCCGGTTAGAATAGCAGCATGACCATGGTCGGGAATGCCCGCGCGGCACATGGCGGCGCATCATGAGGGAGCAGACAATTGGCCGCGGCGAGCGGCGCTGGATTCTGGCCGCCCTGATGCTCACCATGATGCTGGCAGCGATGGACAGCACGATCATCGCCACCGCCGTACCTCATATTGCAGCCGATCTCGGTGGTTTCGCCCTGATCGGATGGGTGTTTTCCATCTACCTGCTGTTTCAAACCGTCTGCATCCCGATTTATGGAAAGCTTGCTGACCTGCACGGTCGCAGGCCGGTCCTCCTGTTCGGGACGGTGACGTTCCTGATTGGCTCCACCTGCTGTGCGCTGGCATGGAACATGTCCAGCCTTATCGCCTTCCGCGGTCTGCAGGGACTGGGCGCCGGCGGCATCATGGCAACGGTCGCCACGCTGGTGGGCGACCTGTACACGGTGCGGGAGCGTGCGGCGATACAGGGTTGGCTTTCCAGCGTCTGGGGTGTGGCGGCCATTCTTGGGCCCACGCTCGGCGGCGCTTTCGTCGAGTACGCGACATGGCACTGGATCTTCCTCATCAACCTGCCGCTTGGCGCAGTGGCTCTGTTGTTGCTGGTGCGCTTCCTGCGCGAGAGGGTCGAGCCGCAGGAGCATCAGATCGACTTCACGGGGGCTCTTCTGATCCTGCTGGGTTCGGCATCGCTGTTCTTCGGTCTGCTGGAAGGCGGACAGGCATGGCCGTGGGCCTCCTGGCAGATCGTGGCCTCCTTCGGGCTGGCGGTGTTGTTACTGGCGGCTGCCTGGCGTGTGGAGCGGTACGCGACCGAACCGACGATGCCTGGGTGGCTCTGGCGCCGCCGCAATGTGGCCCTGAGCAACCTGGCCACGGCGGGCCTGGGCATCGTACTGATGGGGCCGAATACCTATCTGCCCACGTTCGGTCAATCGGTGCTCGGCCTGGGAGCTGTTTCCGCCGGCCTGGTGCTCGCGTCTACCTCGTTAGGCTGGCCGCTCGCCTCCGGCGCATCCGGGCGACTGTACCTGCGTATCGGTTTTCGCAACACGGCCCTGATCGGTGCTTCGCTGGCGCTCCTGGCGACCTTGCGGTTCTCGCTCGCCCATCAACCGCAGCCGGTCCTCGGGCTCGTCCTGATCCATGCGGTGCTTGGAGCCGGTTTCGGTTTGATCGCGACACCGCTGCTGGTGGCGCTGCAATCGGACGTCGACTGGCGCAGACGCGGTGTGGTGACCGGCGCAAACATGTTCTCTCGTTACCTTGGCATGAGCCTCGGAGCAGTGCTGGTTGGAGCGATCTTCAATCACTCGATACGGAGCGCCCTGGAGGCCGCGCCGCTGGCGCCGGGCGTGACGATGCCGAAGGACATGGATGCGGTAATTCGTGCACTGCACGATGGCGCCATTCCCGGAACGCTGGCGGCGTTCCTGCGAGCCGCGATGACGACTGCCACCGTGCACGTTTATCAGGGACTGACGTTGGTCGCCCTGCTGGTATTGCTTACCATTGTTGGCGTCCGCCGGGATTTCGCGGTGCGCGACGCGGACACGCCCGGAAGCGGCCGCGACGCGGAATGGCAGTCGTGAGATCGCCGGTTTCTCGTTATGCACGAACCACAACTTGGAGCACACGCAGGTGAACGATCACGCAATGCCGGATCTCGCAGACCTGGACTTGTCGCCAGAGGACATGCTGGCGCTGGGCAATACTGTCGTGGCGCGCTCGGTGGCGCATCTCGCCGATCTGAACACGATGGCGTCCTGCGGGGACTACACGGACATCGAGGCCTTTTGCCGGTCGCTGCGGGAGCCGGCGCCGGAACACGGTACGCCGCTCGATGCGTTGCTCGACCCGCTGTTCGACGAGTGGATCCCTCGCTCGTTCACCACACCAGGGCCCGGCTACTTAGCCTACATCCCGGGAGGCGGCATCTTCCCCGCAGCCTTGGCGGACTTCATCGCAAGTTCGACGAATCGGTATACGGGCGTCTGGCGCGCCGCGCCAGCACTGGTTCAGCTCGAGTCGAACGCGCTCGACTGGCTCCGTGACTGGATGGAGTTCCCCTCCGAGGCGCGGGGACTGTTCACCACAGGCGGCTCGATGGCGATGTTCAATGCCATCGCTTGCGCTCGAGAACTGCACCTGGGCAACGAAATCCGGTCGGGCACGCTGTATGTGTCGTCGCAATCGCACCACAGCATCGCGAAGGCAGCTCGACTGGCTGGGATTGCTCACGATCGCGTGAGGACGATCGACGTCGACGCCGAGTTCCGCATGCGCGTGCACGATCTGGAGCGCGCAATCGCGAGTGACCGCTCGGCCGGTCTGAAACCCTTCATGGTGTTCTCCACCGCGGGTACGACCAACACCGGCGCAGTTGACCCGATCGACGATATCGCTGACCTGTCCGCGAGCGAGGGCCTGTGGCACCACGTGGACGGCGCTTACGGTGCGTTCTTTCACATGGTACCAGAGTTGCGCCCGCTGCTCCGCGGCCTGCCACGTGCCGATTCACTCACGCTCGATCCGCACAAGGGCATGTTCATGCCCTACGGGATCGGTGCGTTGCTGGTGCGAGATGGCGAGGCTTTACGGGCGCTGCACTCGACGACTGCCGGCTATCTCCCCAAGAACCAGGACGAGTTCTACGACCCGGCGCAGTACGGTCCGGACTTGTCGCGAGGATTCCCGGGGTTGCGCGTCTGGCTTACGCTGAAGCTGTTCGGCGCCGTACGCTACCGGGCAGCGCTGGCGGAAAAACGCGAACTGGCTCTATGGGCAGCGGAGCAAGTGGCTCGAATCCCCGGCATCGTAATGGACGCATTGCCACAGCTATCCCTGTTCGCGTTTCACCTGGAAAGCCCGGCGCTGGACACGCTGGAAGCGCAGAACGCGGCAACGCGGGCACTGATGACTCGTGTCACCCAGCGCGGTCGGGTGATGATGACTGGGGCCGCCGTTGGCGAACGTTACCTCGGTCGGGTGTGCGTCCTGAGTTTCCGGACGCGCCGGGCAGCAGCGGAAGCATGCGTGGAGGATCTTACGAGTGTCACTGCCGAACTGCTGACCGACGCCGACGCGGGAAGGTTTGCCACGACAGGATCGCCTTTGTGATGATGGCCAGCACGAAACCGCACACGATCGCCTTGGGATCGCGCGAGTCCTCCCTTGTCGTTCCGTTCGAGAGCCGAACGCTTACTTCCGCCAGTAGTTGTTGGCGGCCGCAACGGTTTGGAAGTTGATGGCGATCACCTGGGATGCCGCCGTCAGCGCGTGTGCGTCCTCAGCATATTCCGGGCGCAGCCGCTTGAGTACGTCGGTATCCGGCTGTGTGTACTTGACGCCGCGTCGGCTCAACGTGATCGCGAGCTCGAAGCCGGCTTGTGGCGTGTCGGTGATGAGTGTGGTGAGCCATGTATCCGTCATACGTCCGCTCCTCCGGTCTCGGAAGTGGGTTTCTTGCCCAGCCGCTTTCGGTCAGTCGGCCCTGCCAGTGCTACCGGATTCCAGGCAAACCGTGAGCAGCATGGTGCTTTCAACCGCTGCTGACACCGAGTGCTGTACGCTGGGGGCCAAGGCAATCACATGTCCCGCCGGAACATCAAATCCGGCATTCTCGGCGGTCACGTGGAGATGCCCGGACAGGGTCTGAATCGTCACGACGCCGTCCGCCTGGTGTTCCTTCAGTACGCCTCCAGGCTCGAAGGCAAAGGCCAGGACCGTAACTGGTCCCGAGCGAAAAACGGCGATCTGCCGATGTCCGGCCACGGCGGCATGCGGCTCCTTGCGTAGCGTGGCAATCGTGGCAGGGAGATCGATGTGCTGAACGGGAGCCGCCAAGCGGTCCTTGGGATGGGTGCGCAGCCGCGGGGTGTCTGACACCTGGGCCTCCAAGGGTGGAAGGATAGCGAGAACCGGGATTCCTCGAACGTAGGCCGCTGGCGATCCGCGGGGTAGTGCCGTGGCGCATTTCGCGACCGCGCCGGCGTTGCAGCTGGCGCGCGTGTGCTACGCTCGAACGATGCCTCTCTCGCATCGGAGAAACGCAGGATCGCGAAAGCGAGTCCAGCGCGAGCCGAACCGGATGACTGCGAATACCTGGAATCGGTGCTATGTTCGCCGCGATGCGTCGAGTCAGTCCCAAACCGTCGTGCCGCCAGTCGAGGTTCGGAACAGAACCTCTGCCAGGCAGCGCGTCGAAAGCACGTTCCGCCTCACAGGAAACATCCCCCCACACTGGAGGTTCGATGATCGTCCGTCGATCTATCGTTGCTGCGGCGCTTATCGTCGCGGTCTCTGCACGGTCCGGAGCCCAGACACCGACTGCTCCGCCAAGTCCGGCACCCACACGACCAGGGAAGGTGATGCTTACGGGAGAAAACCCCGGCATACGTCTGTTGGACAAGCCGGGCGGCACGACCGTCACGCAGATCAGCTTCTGGCGAATTCACTGGAGCCCGGTCGGTCCGGGCCACGTGTGCTACGTCACTACCGGAGACGAGAAGACGCCCGGCGCGCTACGGATCGCGATCTTCGACAACCAGAAATTGTTCGACTATCTCACCAGGGACGTACTTGGCACGTACAACAAGTCGTACGTCGAACGGCCGTTTACGCCGGTCTCCGGTGCGACGGTGACGACAGCTGGTGACGGAACAGCCGAACGCAGGGAGACCTGTAAATCGGACAAGTACACTGTCGAGTTGGTGTGGCAGGATCTGGGAACTCCGTCTCTCGTTGACTTCATGCCGGGCACGCGCCCACCCAATCCGTTCGGGCTTACCTTCGTTCAGATTCCTGCCGGGAGGTCACAGGTGCTCGTCAATGGGAAGCCTGCTCCCGGCGTTTCCATTCCTGGCGGAGGGTTTCTTGCTCTTGGCGAGACCTGGATGAAGTAGACATCCTGCTTCCGGCGCGGCTGCGATGGACGCGGCCGCGGTTCGGCGCTCGGCTCCGTCCCTGCTCACGAGGGTCTCTGCTCGCGAGGCGCGAGCGGGGCTTTGCGTGGCCGGCCATGCGCGAACTTCAGAGTCCTTCTGTCGACACCCTGAACATTCGGGCCGTCGAGACGTCAAACGCGCTGCGGCGCGTCGTTCGTGGTACGATTGACCGGCAAACCTGGTCGAGGAGCCCACCTTTCGTGACCGCGCAGGACTTCCACGGACTAACGACACGCAAGTCCAGCATTGGCGAGTCAACGGAAGTGGGGGGTTGTGCGATTAGTATTACCGTTGCCGCCAGCAGCCAGGCTGTACCAGTCCGGCTCAAGCGGCACTCCGACCAAGGAATCAGGCCGTCGTGCGCGTTTTCGTCATTTCTACCGTTGCTGTCGCATTTCTCCCAAGTGGCCTGCTGGCCCAAAATGGGCAGTCTGCCAAGCTGAGCGTTCCACCACGTGCTGCCGCACACGATTCGGCAACACGTGCGGTCGCCATCCGGACGGACTCTCCGGTTGCCATCGACGGGCACCTCAGCGAAGCTGTCTGGCAGTCAGCGCCGCCCATCACGCGCTTTACGCAGATGGATCCGGAAGAGGGGCAACCGGCATCGGAAGCCACTGAAGTTCGCATCCTGTACGACGATAGAGCGATCTACGTCGGTGCCAGGCTGCATGACCGAGGAGAGATCCGCGCTCGACTCGGCCGCCGAGACTCGGAACTCTTCGATTCCGACTGGTTCTCGATCGCGTTCGACGGCTACCACGATCACCAAACTGCGTCGCGTTTTTCCGTCAATCCGGCGGGTGTTGTGGGCGACGAGATCATGACCGGGAGCAATACGTTCGGGGGCGACGACACTTGGGATCCGGTATGGGAGCACAAGGTCTCCGTCGATTCGGCTGGCTGGACGGTCGAAATGCGGATCCCGCTCTCTCAGCTTCGCTTCAGTCGAGAAGGGAAGCAGGAATGGGGCTTACAGATCGATCGTCGGATTGCGCGCAAGAACGAGCAGGTGTTCTTCGCGTTCACTCCTCGACTGGAGCGCGGCGGCGTTCCTCGCTATGGCCACCTGGACGGAATCGAGGGGATCACGGCAGCGAGTCAGAAGCTGGAAATCGTGCCATACACGCTGGGGAGGGCGGACTACAGGACGCCGTCCCAGGACACCTCCGTCGGGTTCGCCAATCCCTATCGGGACGGCTCTCTCCACAACGCGGGATTCGGCGTTGACCTGAAGTATCTCCCCACTTCGAACGTTACCATCAACGCGACCGTTAACCCGGACTTCGGTCAGGTTGAGGTGGATCCCGCGGTAATCAATCTCACGGCGTTCGAGACCCGCTTCCAGGAGAAGCGTCCGTTCTTCGTCGAAGGGTCGGATCTGTTCCGGTTCGGCGGTGGCGATGG
>JABAQJ010000004.1 GCA_019186945.1 Gemmatimonadaceae bacterium | reverse complement strand
GAGCGCGACGCGGCGCCAGACATCGTCGGGGACCGCTTCAACAGCGACACGGCGCGCGAGCGCGTCCAGTCGATCGCGCACGCTGGAAGCGTTTCCGCACAAGCGCAGCAGCACGGTTGTCTCGCCTCCGGAGCCGCAGCCACGCGCGGCGCGGGCATTCAGCAACGTTGCGGCCGCCGGTTGCAACGCAGGGATGTCTATCGTCCGCAAGTGGTCAGCAAGGGCTTGGCCGGCAGATGGGAGCGGAACGGCGACGGTCGCATCAGCGGGGGGCGTCGCGCGCATCCTGACGGTGGCTTCCGCGATCACGCCGAGCGTGCCCCATGCGCCAATCGCGAGCCGGACCAGGTCGAACCCGGCGACGTTCTTGACGACGCGACCACCGCTGCTCACCACGGCTCCGGTTCCGTCGACGAACGTCACGCCGAGTGCGACGTCGCGAGGCGTGCCGGCCGACGCCGCGCGCGGGCCAGCGCTCGCGGTAGCAAGCGTGGCGCCAAGCGTCCCCGTTCGTGACCCGAACGGGTCGAGCGGGACGAACTGGCCGTGAGATCGCGTCACCTCGTCCAGCTCCAACAGCGTGGTGCCGGCTCGCGCGGTGAGCGTGAAGTCACCAGGTACGTAGTCGACGATTCCGGAGAGCGCCGAGACATCGAGCGTGACGTCACACTCGGTCGGTCGGCCAGCGTCCAGCCACGAACCGCCGGCCACGATGCGAAGTCGGCTGCACGCTTCCCTCGCTTCGCTCACGGTCCGCGACAGTTCCTGGACGGTCGTAACCCGTTCGCTATGGTTGCTCACGATGCGGCACCGGACTCGCGTCTTACCGCAGGCGTTCCGCTCCATTCGCGGCACGATTTCACTGGTACGACCTTCCCCGGATTTGCACGGCGATCGGGATCGAACACGGTGCGAAGCCGGCACATGGCGTCGAGCGAGTCGTCGCTGAAAACCAGCGGCATGTACGACAACTTGTCGAGACCTACACCGTGTTCCCCGGTTATGGTCCCGCCAGCAGCAACACACGCTCGCATCATTTCCGTCATCGCCGCGTGCACACGGCTGCGCTCCTCCGGGTTGTGACCGTCATAGGGGATGTTGGGGTGAAGATTCCCGTCCCCGGCGTGAAAAACGTTGCAGACCGTGACCCGGTGCCGCGCGGCGATCGCTCCGATTGTCGACAGTATCGCAGGCAGTCTGGTGCGTGGGACCACAGCATCCTGCACGACGAGGTGGGACGAAACACGGCCCATTGCCCCGAAGGCCTTCTTCCGGCCCTGCCAGAGGCGCGCCCGATCGCTGGGTTCGCTCGCGGTCCTGACCACGCGTGCCCCCTCCGACCGGCACATGCGCTCGACTCGCTCGGCGTCCTCGTCCACTTCCGCTGCCAGGCCGTCGATCTCGATTAGCAGGACGGCGGCTGCGTCCGTGGGATATCCGGCTGCGTAGATCGACGACTCCACGGCGCGAATGGTACCGCTGTCCATCATCTCGAGCGCAGCAGGCACTATCCCCCCGGCGACGATGGCTGAGACTGCGTGTGCCGCCGCGTCGATGGAGAGGAAATCTGCCAGCAACGTCCGGATCGCCTCCGGGTTCGGTGTCAGACGGACTGTCACATCCAGGGCGACACCGAAGCAGCCCTCCGATCCGACGAAGGCACCAAGTAGGTCGTAGCCTTCTGACTCCCCGTTCGCATTGCCGAGTGACACGACTTCTCCATCAGGGAGCAGCGCGGTCACCGCGAGCACATGGTTGAGCGTGACGCCATACTTCAGGCAGTGCGGCCCGCCGGCGTTTTCGGCGACGTTGCCGCCGATCGTGCAGGCGGCCTGACTCGACGGGTCGGGTGCGTAATGCAGGCCCAGCGGTGCGGTAGCACGGCTGAGATGCGCGTTGACGACGCCTGGTTCCACGGTGGCGGTGCGGTTAGCGCCATCTATCGAGAGGATTCGCGTCAGGCGGTTGAGCCCGAGCAGGACGCAGCCGTCAGCCAGAGCGCCTCCGGAGAGCCCGGTCCCCGCCCCTCGCGGCACGAATGGCACGCGGAAGTCCGCAAGCAGGCGAACCACCTCGACTGTCTGGACGCGATCGGCCGGAAAAATCCCTAACGACGGATGCTTTCGATATCCGGGCAATCCGTCCGCGGCGTACACGAACAACTCGGTCGGCCTCTCGAGCACGTAGCGCGTGCCAACGATGGCTCGCAGCCGATCGATGAGGTCACGGGGCAGGGCCGTCATCCGCGGACGCACGCGAAGATGGGTATCGTACGCGGAATGGGAGTATCCCCTCGCGTGCTCTGGCGGCCAGGCGCTGACGGTGCGCTCACGGCCCAAAGATATCCGTGAGGCCGGATCTTACCTATCCGGACCCTGACGCCGACTTGTCGTTGTTCGCGTCGAGGCGCTGTACCGTCTGCAGCAGAGCACTCAGTTCGAAGGGCTTCTGCAGTACGAGGCAGCTCGTCGCCTCGATGAAGTCAGCGACCTCCTCGGATACGAGGTCTCCGCTGGAGAAGATGATTCGGTCGAGAATCGCGGGTCGGGCGCTGGCGAGACGGTCGTGCAGGTCGATGCCGCTGAGCCCGGGCATACGGAGGTCGCAGATGACCAGCTGGAACGGGTGCGCGTCCTCGGCGCCAAGGAGTTTCGCGAGTGCGATTTCCCCACTGGGAGCTTCATCGACGTCCCAGCCCAGGCGAGTAAAGAAGCGCCGGAGGGCGACCCTGATCGTCGACTCATCGTCAACGACCAGAACCCGTGCCGCCGGCACCGTCCGCTCGTTCACGAGCCGTAGTGTGCAGGGAGTATCATGCCCATCGCTGTGACCTGAGTTCATTCGACTTATTCAGGCAGTCCCTCGTAACGTGACAGCAAAATAGATCCCTGCATCGCATTTCGCCCGAGCCACGCGTTCACGGTCGCTCCATGCACATGTCACGCAAACCGGTGCGCAGTCAACCACCCCCGGCCGGATACGTTACGCAAGAAAATGGCCAGAGGGAGCGCTCTGGCCATTCGGGATTAGCTCGTTAGGTCACCGTCCAGAAGCTGGCGAGTGCCCGTCCATCCGGCGACTCCCGAAGCTTTTCGAATGCGCGTTCTCTAATCTGTCGAATTCGCTCGCGGGTCACTCCCATCAGGGCGCCGATCCGCTCGAGGGTCATGGCCTCCGATCCCTCTTCCAGTCCGTAGTAGAGGTAGAGGATCTTTCTTTCGCGCGGCGTCAGGTATCGTCGGAAAACGCGGTCGATGAACTCGCGCATCAGCTTGAAGTCCGTCGTGTCCTCGATCTCGGTGCCGTCGACGTCAGAGAAGCGTTCGCCCAGGGTTGAGGCCTCTCGGTCGCTGCGATCGACTGGGGCGTCAAGCGAAACTTCGGTTGACGTCATCTGCCGCGCGGTGCGGACGGTCTCGACCGGTTCTTCGAGGAGGCGGGAGATCTCGTCGTCTGTGGGGTCGCGTTTCAGAACCTGGGAGAGGATCGTCTCGGCGCGCGCCAGCCGGATCAACTGCGAGTTCTGGTTCAGGGGGATTCGGACCGAACGCGTTTGTTCAGCGAGGGCCTTGAGAACTGCTTGCCGAACCCACCAGACCGCGTACGAAATGAACTTCACGCCTTGGTCTGGATCGAACTTCCTGACGGCTTTGAGCAGGCCTTCGTTTCCGATCGCGACCAGTTCGCTCAAGTCGAGTCCGTGACCTTGGTATTTCTTAACGTACGAGATCACGAAGCGCAGGTTCGCAGTGACCAAACGTTCAGCTGCGTATTCATCGCCCTTCTGGGCGCGCCTTGCCAGTCGGCGTTCTTCCTCGGGATCGGTGATGAGGGGAAGCTTCTGGATGTCGTGCAGGTATTGATCGAAAGCGGTGGACGGCGAGGACCTTGCGAATCCCTTGGTTCTGCTCTCGGTCGCTTGCTGCATATTGCCCCTTGTCGGAAGCCGGTGGGTCCGAGCGCATGTGCCCGGTGTTGCCCTGCAGTTGGGGCGCGCACAATAAAGTCGGTATACAAAACCGTCAACAGCCATTTTCTGTGCCATGCCGGCGCGCATCGGCGCCGCAATGGCATTTGTAGACAGGACAACGACTTGGCAAGAGTGCGTGGGATTAGGGGACTATCGCGATCGGGAATCGCTGCTCTCTCACGGAAATGGGGTCAGACTCCATTTCCGTGTCGAAATGGAGTCTGACCCCATTTCGATTACCATTTCGATTACGACATGACACCCCATTTCGACACCGATTTGGTTGGGACTATCGCGATCGGGAATCGCTGCTCCCTAACGACCTGCCCGAACGTTGCCCGGCGGCGTGGCGTGAAAGCAACACGAACAGCGAAATGAGCGCGACGATCGCACCAGCTGCGATCGCCAGGGGCGGAACGTTGAGCAGGAACGCTGCAATAGCGGCCAGCGCGATAGCCACGAGCGCTCCGGCGAGAATGACGCGTGCACCGGTGGCCATTACCTAACGAGCTCCCCTTCCGGGTTCTCGCGTAGAACGGCTCGTACGGCGCGACGAAGGGCCATCGGGCTGATGGCCACAGACCACTTGCCCTCCACCCGAGCGGCAGTCCCAAGCCGTTCCGGGAGTGCAAATCGGACAGTACCGCCGCGAGCCTTCTTGTCCGCATGCATGGCGTCGATCAGACGATGTTCGTCGAGGCAAGTCGGCGCTGTCGCCGGGAGCCCGGCACCCTCGAGCGCCCTGCGCAAGGCGGGCCGGACGTCCGAGGACGTGATGCCGAGCGTCTCGCCGGCTACGCATTCCGCAAGCATGCCGATCGACACTGCTTGGCCGTGGGGGATCGAGTAGTCGCTCTCGACCTCGATCGCGTGCGCCACGGTGTGGCCGAAGTTGAGCATTTCGCGATGACCGGATTCACGCTCGTCAGCAGCAACGACGGCGGACTTGATGGCGATGCTGCGGTCGACGAGGTCGTCCGCGGCGGCGCCACGCCACCATTCGGCGGCGTCCGTGGGTGTGGCGGCGGCCAGCATGGCTGCATCCCTGGCGGCACGATGGAAGTAGGCCGCGTCGGCCATGACGCCGTGCTTGAGCACTTCCGCCATACCGGCGCTGACTTGCGCCGCGGGGAGCGTCGCGAGCAGACTCGGGTCCACCAGAACCAGCGACGGCTGGTGAAATGCGCCGACGAGGTTCTTCCCCGCCTTCGTATCGACGCCAGTCTTGCCGCCGATGGCGGCGTCGACCATGGCGACCAGAGTCGTGGGAATCTGAACGAACGGAATGCCGCGCATGTAGGTCGCGGCAACAAAGCCGGCCAGGTCGCCAACGACCCCGCCCCCCAACGCGATCGCGGTGGTGTCGCGTCCACACGATGCCGCGAGCATGGCGTCGGTCAGTGCGGCCCACCTTTCACGCGACTTCTGCGATTCTCCCCGGGGAATGTGCTGGCGAAGCACGCGAGCCTCGGGCGCAGCATCCCTGATGCCCGCCTCGACGATCGAGCTGACGGGGAGTGCCGCGACCGCTTCGTCGGTGATGATGACATAGGTTCGCGCTGGCGCCCGGCCGACGATTCTGCCGCCGGCGGTTGCCACGACTCCGGTTCCGATCGCAATGGGCGTTCCCAGCAGCTCGCGTTCCATTACCCGATGCGCAGCCCCGCTACCACGTGACTTCGCCGGCCCCCGCACGCCGGTTGGCGACGCGGGCAAGCATGAAGAGCAGGTCCGACAGCCGGTTCAGGTAGGTCACGACCAGCTGCGGTACCTCCACGTCCCGGCGGAGTGCGACGATACGACGCTCAGCACGACGACACACGGTACGGGCAACGTGCAGCGTTGCCGACTTCGGTGTGCCGCCAGGCAGGATGAACGATCGAAGCGGTTCCAGCTCGCGATCGCATTCGTCGATCGCGTGCTCGAGCTGGGCGATGCGCTCGTCATCGAGGCGGGCCTTCGCGAGGTGCTCCGCCATTTTCGCGGTGTTGGGCGTGGCGAGGAGGGCCCCGATAGAGAACAGGTCTCTCTGCACGCCAACGAGCACCTCGTCGACACGCGGCATCAACTCGATCGACCGCACCAGGCCTAACGCGGCGTTCAACTCGTCCACGTCGCCGTAAGCCTGCACACGCGGGTCGTCCTTCGGTACGCGGCCCCCACCGAACAGTCCGGTGTCGCCACGGTCCCCGGTTTTCGTGTAGATCTTCATCCGTGCCCCGGCCTTGTGCGAGGTGTGCGTGAAAAGTACGCACCGAGCGCCGATCCCCGTACCTCGACGCGGTAAACCACCGACGGCTTCGCCCGACTATTATTCGCGCATGGTCACGCACTCACCTGTCGACGTCACGATCCTGGGCGGCGGTCCAGCCGGGATGTTCGCGCTGTTCTATGCGGGCATGCGTGGTGTCTCCGCACAGCTCGTGGATGCACTGCCGCAGCTTGGCGGTCAACTGACGGCGCTCTACCCCGAGAAATACATATTCGACGTCGCCGGCTTTCCGAAGATACTTGCCAAGGATCTCGTGACGGCGTTGGGCGAGCAGGCGCGCCAGTTCGGCGCCCCGATGCATCTGGCACAGCGCGTCGTTGGCCTCGCCGAGGACAATGGGCATTTCGTTCTGGCCACCGACTCGGCGCGATTTCCCACTCGAACGATCGTAATTGCCGCCGGAATCGGCGCGTTTTCTCCACGACGCCTGCCACAGGTCTGTGCTGTCCCTTGGTACGGTCGCGGCATCTTCGACGCGGTGGCTGAACCCGAGTCCTACGCCGGAAAGCGCGTCGTTATCGTCGGTGGTGGCGATTCGGCGTTCGACTGGGCGCACCAGCTCCAGGGTCGTGCCTCACGGGTGTCGCTCGTGCATCGCTCCGACCGCTTTCGGGCTCACGACGCGACTGTGACGGCAGTGCGGCGCCACGTCGAACGCGGTGAGGCGGATCTGCTCACCTTTCATGAATTGCACGACGTGCTGGCGCAAGACGGCAGGATGACGGGCCTCGTGTTGCGCGACGTCAAGCAGAAGACGACGCGGGAGATCGGCGCCGACGTTGTACTGCCCATGCTCGGATACGTGAGCGACCTTGGCGACATCGCGAACTGGGGACTGACGATCAAGAACGAGGAGATCGTCGTGAACTCGCAGATGGAGACTGGGAGGCCCGGCGTGTACGCCGCCGGCGACGTCACGACATATGCGGGAAAGCTCAAGCTGATCGCCACCGGGTTTGGCGAGGCGGCGACGGCAGTCAACCAGGCCGTTCATTGGATCTACCCGGAGAAGAAGGTCGCGCCGGGCCACAGTTCCAACATGGCGGTCTTCGGACAGACGGACGACTGACGACGACGTCGCGCTGTCCGGTGCGCTCACCCGGTGCGCTCGGGCGGCGGCGAGAAACCGGTCGGATGCCGCTCGCGCAGTTTTTCCACGTTACGGCGGGCGATGTCACCTAACGAGATTCGACGGGCGGTAGCGAGCGCGGCAATGCACCACAACGCGTCGCCCAGTTCGTCGCGCAGCCGGTCGTCGTGCAGGGGCCGGCGCTGAAAGACGTGTTTGCGGATGAGTGCAAGAACCTCGCCGGATTCCTCGGCCAGACCGGCGGCCGCGTCGAGGAGTTGCGCGTCGGCGTCGAGCGTGGGGTTAGCAGTGCGGGAGGCGTCACGCTGATAAGTGTCGAACGAGTCGTCGCGCGCACGGTCGGTCATAGGCTGGCTGGGGGCTGACGCGGCGGACACCGCGACACTGGGAGCGAACGGGGCCAACCTCGTTGGTGGGCGGTCGAGGCCGGCCGCTGCAACAGCGACGAGGCCGTTCGCCGTTGACAGGCCGGGTCAACGGTCGAGAACTTACGGGCTCGGCCGAGGGCCGTCAAACCTGACGCAAGTGCGTATCCTGCTGTGAGTTATTTGCTTCTGGCCGACGACAATGAGGAGATGCGCCTCATGTTGCGTGACCTGTTCAGCGCTGCCGGCCACGAGGTCGCACTCGTACCGGACGGGCTGGAAGTGCTGGCCGCCATCCAGCAACGAGAACCCGACCTGGTGATCCTCGACCACTCGATGCCCGGTATGAATGGGTTCGAGGTATGCCGCAGAATCAAGGGGAACCCCTTCACGGCGAGGATACCGGTCCTGTTACTGACCGGGCAGAGCACCGTTGAGAGCAAGGTGGCGGGTTTCGCCGCCGGTGCGGACGATTACCTTGCCAAGCCATTCGACCCTCGCGAGCTGCGCGCGAGAGTACAGGCGCTGCTTCGGCTTGTACAGCGCGAGGGCGATCGGAATCCGACGAGCGCGCTTCCTGGAGGGCGCGCGATCGACCGCGAGATCGCCAGCCGCATCGAGAGCCACGACGCGTTCGCGGTGTGTTACCTGGATCTCGACAACTTCAAACCGTTTGCCGACACCTTCGGGTTTGCTATCGCCGACGACGTGATTCGTGGCTTGGGTTCAGCCATCCGCGACAGTGTTGCGGCTGCAGGGGGGAGCGCGACCGAGGACTTCATCGGCCACATCGGTGGGGACGACTTCATCGTCGTCACGACGGAGGACCGTGCGCTGCCGATCGTGGAGGGCTGCGTGACACGATGTCGTCAGGTGGTGGAGAATGCCGTGGGACCTGACGCGGCGCGCGAGGGAACGTTTCCGGGCTTGGACCGCGAGGGGGAGCGACGGCGGTTCCCGCTCGCCTCGGTTTCGGCGGCGGTGTTGTACGTGACGCCAGAGAACTGGGTCAACCTGGCGCATCTGGGTATGCGGGCGGCCGATGTAAAACGACGCGCGAAGCATGCTGGTCCGGGTTCGGTGCTGGTAGAGCATGCCTGACCCGTGCAGGGTCATCGCGCGCGCCGTGCTCGGGCTCGCGATCTGGGCAGTCGCAACGGGTACGGTGGCCTCGCGCGTCGGGGCGCAGGCGCCGTCGTGCGATGGCCGTGACCTCGAGGTTCGCTCGCTGGAGTTCGTGGGAAATCGGGCGTTCCGGTCGAGCGAGCTGGCTCGGCGCATCGTCACGACGCCATCGACGCTCAAACGGCGGTTCACCAGGTTCCTCGGCCGCCGCTACTGCCTCGATTCGCTCGTGGTCCGCACCGATTCGCTGCGGCTCGTCAAGCTGTACCGGGACATCGGTTTCACCGACGTCCGCGTTGGGCTCGCCGTGCGGCTGGTCGCACCCAAGACGGTTGCGGTCCGGTTCACGATCGCCGAGGGAACGCCGATGCGCGTCGACAGCGTGACGGTCACGGGTCTGGGCAGCGTGCCTAACGCGGATCGGCTGATACGCGGGATCGGGCTTCGACGGGGGGATCGTTTCGACAAGATCCTCATGGACGCGTCGCGGGACACTCTTGCCCGGCGACTGCGGGACCAGGGCTATCCGCTCGCCGAGGTGCTGCGAAGCTTCGAAACGGATACGGCGGCACGGAAAGCCACGGTGGAGTACAGTGCGATCACCGGTCCGCGGGCGAGGCTTGGGCAGATCCGGGTGCGAATCGATTCCTCGCGCGTGTCCTCTACGCACGTCGATCCGAACCGGTTGCGTTCCGTCCTTGGCATCGGAGTCGGAAACCTCTATCGGGAGCGTGCGCTGGAAGGCGCGAAGCGCGGGCTGTACCTGACGGACGCGTTCCGGCACGTCGACATTTCGGTCGACAGCGCCAGCCTCGCCGACGGCGATTCCCTGGTTACCATCGACGTAACGGCAACCGAGGGCGAACTCAAGTCCACCCGGGTATCGGCCGGCTGGGGTAACCTGGACTGTGGGCGGACACAGGGCGAGTACTCCGACTTCAACTTCCTTGGCCGCCTGCTGCGGTTGGATCTGACGGGACGCCTCTCCAAGATCGGTACCGGCTATCCGTTCGACTTCGCCAGCGCGCTTTGCACGGCACAGGTCACGCGCGACCCGTTGAGCGATACGCTGAACTACTACGTCGGTGCCACGTTCTCGCAGGCGGCGCTCTACCGGCTTCGGTACGTGCCGACGGTGACCATATACAGCGAGCGACGCTCCGAGTACAGCGCGTTCCTCCGCGATACGCGGCTCGGTGCGCTGGCCTCGGTCTTCCGCGAGGGTAGTGGGCGGTGGCCAATGACCTTCAGCTATCAGATGGAATTGGGAAGTACGGTGGCCCAGCCGACGTTCTTCTGCGGAGTCTTCCAGGTGTGCGAAGTCGGCGAACAGAACCGGCTCAAGGAGCGGAAGCGTCTGGCCACCGTTGGCTGGACTGCGACGCGGAACACCGCCAACAACCTTGCCGATCCGACGAGTGGCCACGTGGTCCGCGTTGAGCTCCGTCATGCATCGCCAGCCGTGGGCTCGGATCCGACGCTCCAGTTCAATCGCTTGTTAGGCGATGTCTCGTTTTACCACGTCCTCTTCGACGGAGGTACTCTGGCGCTCCGACTCCGCGCCGGGGCAGTCATCGGCACGAGCCTGGCGCTGCGTTCCGGCCAGAAGACCGTCATTCCGTTGCAGGAGCGGATGTATGCCGGCGGCCCGAACACGGTTCGCGGGTATCGCCAGAACGAACTCGGCGCCTCGCTCTACGTGCCCTCGGGCTACTCGGAGGTACAGGTCACGGACTCGACCTCCTACTGGCGCGCGAATCCGGACACGACGTCGGAACGCGTCGTTCCTTCCGGTGGAGACAACGTGGCAGTCGCCAACCTCGAAATGAGACTGCGCTCCTTCTTTCTCCCGGAGCTTGTGCAGTTCGCCCTGTTCGTGGATGCCGGCGAAGTGTGGAACCGAAAACAGGCGGGGCTGGGAGGGTTCGGCACTGTCAAGGTCACGCCAGGCGTTGGCGTGCGGGTGAACTCGATGATTGGACCGATTCGCGTCGACATCGGATACAACCCGTACGCGCGACCG
The DNA here is from genome assembly GCA_019186945.1 of Gemmatimonadaceae bacterium. Classification (GTDB taxonomy): domain Bacteria; phylum Gemmatimonadota; class Gemmatimonadetes; order Gemmatimonadales; family Gemmatimonadaceae; genus JABAQJ01. The sequence continues at coordinate 375,650 of JABAQJ010000004.1, read as the reverse complement.
GCTGGCCCCGCGTACTTCACTCCCAATCCGTCGGATTTCGACCCCTCGTTCGAACTCCAGCTGATCTGCGTAAGTCCCGGGAACGCGCTACTGGTGCATGACGCTCGCCCACAGCAAGGAGGGAAGGCCATTCCCCCGACGCAGGAGGCAGGCGTCTGTCCCGCGACCTACCGGCCGGCGCGTCGCGCATCGTTCCTGGGGCGTTTGACGTTCAACTTCTCCATCGGCCAGGCGTTCTGACGCATGACTCGGCGTCGCGTAGTCGTCCTGGCGAGTGGCGCCGTGCTGCTGGCAATCGGCGGTCTGCTGGCGTTCGCTATCGCTCTGCTAACAAGCACAGACTACGGACGGGAGAAGATCCGCTCGTTCGCCGAACGCACGATCAATCGGAATATCAAGGGCAGGTTCCATCTCGGTACGATTCGCGGGTCGTTGTTCAGTGAGCTGACCATCGACTCCATCGCCATACAAGAGCCGAACGATTCGCTGTTCCTTGCCACCGGTCCGGTGAGTCTGACCTTCGATCCGCGCGACCTGCTCGACCGCCGGATTTACGCGATGCGGGCGCACATTTCCCGCCCGGTCATTCATCTCACGCAGGACACGGCTGGCACCTGGAACTTCCGGAAGATCTTTCCTCCAGGGCCGAAGGGCCCGCCAAGACCGAAAACCCAAGGGAACTTCGGCGACTTCATTGTCGTGGACAACGGGACGATCGACAGCCTTACTCTGCGCGTCACGATGCCGTGGTCTCCCAGCGATTCGTTGCGCGGCGCGAAGCGCGATAGCGCCGTTGCCTTCAACCTCGGTCGCGACGACAAGATCATACGGCGCGTTCCCGGGCGGCGCGACTTCGTGCAGACGTGGGAATGGACGAACGGCAGACTGCATATCGCGCATGGGCGCGTGGACGATCACACATCGCTGGGCCGGCAGTTCGAAATCACGCGACTGGACGTAGACGAGTTCTTTCCACCTTTCAAGTTCCGCAACGCGCGCGGAACGGTGCGGCTGCTCGGTGACTCCCTCTGGCTGAACCTGCCGCATTTCGACCTCCCGGCTTCCACGGGAAGTGGCCAAGGGAAGGTGTGGTGGGGGAGCGGTCAACCTACACGCTATGCGATCGACATCGTTGCCGACAGCGTATCTCTTGCCGATGTGAACTGGGTGTATCCGACTCTTCCGGAGACTGGCGGCGGCACCATGAAGCTGCGGATCCGGAACGAGAAAGACTTGCACGTCATCGACTACGTCCTGACGGACATGGATATCCGCACGATGGGGTCTCGCATTCGAGGCGATATGACGTTCGGGTCGGGTGCCGAGGTCTTGATCGTGAAAGACATCGACGCGCGCTTCGACCCGCTCGATTTTTCGTTCCTCCACCGGATCAACGGTAAGCCGCTACCGTATCCGTGGGCAGGAACGCTTACCGGCAGCATTCGTGCAGCTGGCGGCCCGGTCAATCGCTTCCGCATCGACACGTCCGAAGTCGTGTTCCGCGACGCCAACGTACCGGGAGCATGGGCCAGACTGCGGGGGCGTGGAGAACTGGACGTGCTCTTCCCGGCGTTCACGGTCTTCCGCGGGTTCGATGTCCAGGTGGACCAGTTCGACCTGCGGACGATCCAGTTCCTGAACCCTGCCTTTCCTCGCTTCGACGGCCTCGTCTCGGGGTCTGCTCGGCTGGATTCTTCGTGGCTGGACGTCCGGTTCCGCGATGCCGACATCACGCATCGCGATGGGCCTGGTCTGCCCAGTCGGTTCACCGGAAATGGTCGGGTCACGTACGGCGAGAAGTTCCTGACCTACGATTTGGCCGTCGTAGCCAAGCCGATCTCGATGGGCACGATCGCGCACGCGTACCACGAGTATCCGCTGCCATTCCGAGGGGAGTTCGAGGGACCGATTCGGCTGCAGGGAACGATGGAGGATCTCGACATCGGCTCGGAGCTTCGCGGTACGGGCGGCATCCTGACCTACGACGGGCGTGTGGACGCGGACTCCGTTGGCGGATACGCAGCCGACGGAGTTTTCCTCTTCCGCGATCTTGATCTTCGTTCCCTCTTCGACACGGCGGCGATGCCTCGATCGCAGCTGAACGGGCAGGCGACGCCGCGATTGCGCGGCGACTCGCTTGCGACTCTTGCGGGGAGTCTGGCGATCGATCTGGGGCGCTCGCTGGTGGACAGCGTGCGAGTCTATGAAGGAACGGCGCGCCTGCGATTCGGCGCGGGACTGATGACGGTAGACTCGCTTGTGATGGATTCGCCGGTCGTGTCGCTAAGTGCCCGCGGGCGGCTGGGCGTTTCTCCGGAGGTGCAGGATTCGCTGACGCTCTCCGCTTTCGCGGATTCGCTCGGTGGACTCCGGCGCTACTACGAACGGCCGTATGAAGGCGACAGTATTGCGTTGCAGTTGGCGGCCAACGACAGTCTCGGCGGGCGGTTGACGCTCGCCGCGCAACTACATGGATCAGTGGACACACTCGGCTTGCGGGCGACCCTGAGCGCGACCGGGTTGCGAATCAGGGAATCGTCAGCTGCGCGCGCGCGCGTCAATGCCGATCTTCGGAACCTGACGGCGTCGACAAATGGCGAGGTGACGGTCACGGCAGACACGGTTGTCGTCGCTGGTGTTGCGCTCCAAGTTGTGGGGGCTGCCCTCGATGTGCGCTCGCCGACGGAGATCCACTACCGGGTTGGAGCGACCGAGGCGACGGGGATGACGGCGGAAGGGTCGGGAACCGTGCGACTGGCAGGCGACACCGCCGACACTGGCGTGGAGAGGCTTGTGCTGTCGATGGCTGAACACTCGTGGTCATTGGCTGGCGGGACACGAATCCTCTCCACGCGGGAGGGAATCGTGATCGATCCGGTCGTGTTCCAGGGCGGTGCTCAGGGCCGTATCGGGCTGAAGGGGCGCTTGCCACGCGACGGCGACGTGGACATCGCGCTGCGAGCGGACTCCGTTGCCATGGAGGATCTCGGTCGGCTTGCGCAAACGCGAGTGAAGCTTGGCGGGCGATTGGATGCGAGCATGGAGATCCGCGGCCAGGCGTTGGCGCCGACGATGCGTCTCGATGGCAGCATTCGTGACGGAACGGTTGGCGACATCGAACTCCAGCGTGTGAGCCTGACGGGATCGTATGCCGATCGGCGTGCCCGGGGATCGCTCGACATCCTGCGCGGCGGAGCGCCAGTGCTGGAGCTTCACGCCAACATCCCCGTGGATCTGCGACTCGCGTCGGTTCCTCGGCGCGCGGTCGACGACACCATGCGGGTCACCGTGCGGTCGCGAGATGTCGACTTGGGATTGCTGGAAGGCGTGCTGCCGTCACTGCAGAACGCCGTCGGTCGTCTGAACGCGGACCTTGCCCTCCACGGGCCCACGGATCGCAGCACGCTCGACGGGTTCCTCAAGGTCGACGGCGCCGCAGCCACGCTGGAGGCGATGGGTGGCGAACGCATCCGTGACGTCAATATCGACCTGGTGGCGGAGCGTGACACCGTACGGATCCGCCGGTTCGTGGCCACCAGCGGATCGGAGCGCGGCGACTCGCTGTGGATGAACGGAGTCGTGGCGCTTCAGGGAGCGGACTCCGTTCCGTCGTACGATGTGACGCTCGGGGCGCGCGACTTTCACGTCGTGGTCCGGCCACGCGTCGCCGATCTGCAGCTCTCGGGAAACCTGCGATTGAATGGCGACTTCACGCGTTCGGTGCTGAACGGCGGCGTGACGATTGACCGGGGCGTCATCTACATCCCGGAGTTCTTCGACAAGGATGTCGTCAGCCTCGACGATCCGGATCTGCTCAACATCGTGGACACCACGGTGCTGGCGAATCGAACGCTGTTGCCCAAGACGCCGCCCAGGCTGCTGCAGAACCTGGATATCCGGAATGTGGCGATTACCATGGGACCGGACGTGCGGCTCAGGTCGGACGAAGCGAACATCAAGCTGGGTGGGTCCGTGAACATGACCGTTGCACGGAGCGGGGCGAGTGGGGCACGTGGAGGACCGCAAGCGCCCGCTCTTGCGCTCGACGGTCGTCTGCAAACCGAGCAGGGGACGTACCTGCTGGACCTGGGTGTGACGACACGCGCGCTCACGATTGAAGGCGGGGAGCTCAGGTTCTTCGGCGACGCAGATCTCAATCCCACGCTGGACATCCGGGCGCTCCACACGGTGCGCCAGTTCTCGTCGAACATCGGATCGACGGGCAGCGACATTCGCATCCGGGTCCGGCTGCAGGGTACGTTCCTGCAGCCGCGACTCACGTTCGAGAGCGCCGATTCGCTGGCGCTCTCGGAGTCCGACCTGATCAGCTACCTCGTGACGGGTGCACCATCGCTCCAGATTGGCGGGACTGGAGGCGGGCCGACGGTCTCGTCCCTCCTGACGTCCGCCGTGAGCGGCATGCTGGCGCAGATGCTGACGGGCCGGTTCTTCGACCAGGTCGAGATCCAGTCGGCAGCGAACCAGCTCGATCGCGGGACCGCGTTCGCGACGCAGGCGAGGACGGCACTGTTCAATGGGCTTCAGTTCGGGCTGGGCAAGCAGATCAACGATCGCATATGGGTTTCGCTCCAGGCGGGGCTCTGCAGCACCCAGAGCCAGGAGAATCCCCTCAGCCTCGAGTCGTTCGGGTTGAAGGTGGACTACCGTTTCTCGCAGGGATACGGGATGTCCTTTGGACTCGAGCCGCAGACACGCGTGTGCGGGATCGAGCGGGTGTTTGCGCCGACGCCGAAGCAGATCGGGTTCGATTTCTATCGGGCGTGGCGTTACTAGGGGTGCGTCGCGCGCTGGTGATCGTGAACCCGGCGTCGAGGCGTGGGAGCGTGGCGATGGCAGCGGTGCGTCGCGGCTGCGCCGAGATGGGGATCGAGGTCCGGGTTCACGAGACGACTGGACCCGGGGACGCGACTCGGGCAGCTCGGCGCAGCGAGGGCATGGACGCAGTCTTCGCGTTAGGCGGCGATGGGACTGTCGCCGAGGTGGCTGAGGCGCTCGCCGGGACGGGTGTTGCGTTGGGGATCCTGCCCAGCGGGACGGGCAACCTCGTGGCGCGCGCGCTGGGGATACCGACGTCGCCGCTGCTGGCGCTGCGGTGCCTGGCGGACGGCGGTCGCAGGGCGGTAGACCTGGCGCGCGTCGTCGATGGCCCGCGAGTCGGCCGGCGTACCGTGTTCGCGGCAGGGGCGGGAGTCGACGCGACCATGGTGGCGGATGCGTCGGGAGCCATGAAGCGCAGGCTGGGCGTCTTCACATATTTCGTGACCGCGTCGCGAGCCGTGCTCGCGGAACGGCCGTTCACCGTCCGTGCCCGCGTCGATGGCAAGGAGGTCACGTGTGACGCGTCGATCGCGTTGGTGGCGAACTTTGGGGCAGTGCTCGGCGGACTCATCCATCTGGGCCCCGACATCGTTCCCGATGACGGGCTGCTAGACTTATGCGTCCTTTCACCACGTGGCCTGCGCGATGCCATGGGTATCGCGTGGCGGCTCGTCCGGAACGACTTTCGACCGCATCCGCGCATGTCCTTCATGAAGGGCCGATCCATCGAACTGGCGACGGAGCCGATTCGACCGCTCCAGTCCGACGGCGATTCCGCCGGTGAGACGCCGGTGCATTTCGTGGTGGAACCGGCAGCGCTCGTGGTGCTGGTTCCCGCCCGTTAGGTCCGTTTCTGGCCTGAGTCGATGACGACCATTCGCGATGGATCCCCGCCGTTCGGCATGCCTTCGTCAGGACTGCAGGATGCCGACATCGAAGCGCTCCTGGAGGGAGTCCCCGAGTCGCAGGCGATCGCGCTGCGGGAACTGATCAGGGTGAACGCCGAGCGCGCGTGGAGGCTGCAGCGAATCCAGGGGATTAGTGGAGCGTTGTCGCGAACGCTCGATGCGAGTGAAGTGATGCACGAACTTGCGCGCGGGGTTCAACGGACGACCAGCGCCGACGGCGTGTTCGTTCTGCATCCGGATCTCGATCGTGGGACCGTACAAGTTGTCAATCGCCTGGTCGATGGGGTCGAGGGGATTGGTTCGGCGGCGCCGATCGCGATCGACGAGGGTGCGGGAGTAGTCGCACAGGCCGCACGTACGGGTGAGGCGTTACTGACCATGTCGCCGTCGCCGGTCGACCGGATGATCGCGGGAGCATCAGCGATCGGCTGCATGGCGGTGGCGCCCCTGATGCATGGGCGGCGATTGCTTGGCCTGGTGGGCGCGTTCTCGCGGATTGAAGATGGTCTGCGCGGAGATGACGTGGAGTCGCTGCGGACGCTGGCGTCGCAATCAGCCATCGCGTTGAGCAACGCGCAGCTGTTCGCCGAGAGCGAACGGGAGCGGCGACAGAGCGAAGCGCTGGCGGCCGCGGCGCGCGCCGTCGGCGAATCGCTGCGGATGGGCGAAGTGATGCGCTTGATACTGCGCCACGCGACCGCGCTTCTGCGGGCGGACGGCGGCGGCGTCGCGCTCCTGCAGGGCGACTATCTGAACATCGTGGCGGCCGTTGGGGCTGGCGAGCTCCTGAAGGGTGTGCACCTGCCGGTCGGTGCAAGCGTCTCCGGCAGGGTGGTGCGTGAGGGTATAACCGTCATCAGCAACAATGCCGGAGACGAGCCCGGTCGGTATCGATTGACCCAGCGCCTCGCGAATATCGAGAAGGTCATCAACGTACCGCTGACCACCGCGCGCGGGCCCTTGGGCGTGCTCTCGGTGTTCAACCGTGCAGACGATTTCCTGGAAGAGGACGCGCGTGTTCTTCGGCGGCTGGCGGATCAGGTGACGGTGGCGATCGTAAATGCGCGGCTCTACGAGGAGCTGAGCGATGCGACGCGCGAGTGGACGGCAACGTTCGACGCGATCGCCAGCGCGATGGTGATCGTCGATGACGGATGCCGGATTGCCCGGTACAATACACGCGCGTTGCAGATGGCGAAGGTCGAGGGCCCACGGGAACTGGTCGGCCGGCCGTTTTACGAAACGTTTCTTGGCGAAGCGCCCTCGGCCAACGACGACCTGCCGGTCGAGCGCGCGATGCGCGACGGCGTGACGGTACGCGGAGTCCTTCCCGCGCCGGCGATGGGAACCGCGCTCCGCGTGTCGGCGGCTCCGCACGCGAATGGCGGAGCGATCGTGACGCTCGAAGAAGAGCGAACGCTACCGCACGTCCTCGATCGCAGTGCGCGCGTGATCGATGCCGCGCTCGACGCACTCCTTACGCTGGATCCGTCGGGTCTGATCACGTCCGCCAATCCGGCGGCGCGACAGCTCTTCGGACAGCAGGCTCTGGAGGGCGTTGCGCTTCGGGATCTCGTGCCGGAGGACGAGCAGAGCGCGCTGGAGCGCGCGTGCAACCAGGCGCTTGTGGGTGTGCCGCAGCGCTCGCCGCATTCGATCGTCTCGATCGATGGCGACCGCCGTCAGCTGGACGCGAGCTTCGCGCCGTTGTCGCTGGCGGGAGGCGTGGAAGGCGTCGTGGTGTGGATTCGCGACGTGACGGACGAACGCTCCCGGGCAGAAGCGCTGGCGAGGTCCGAGGGGCGGTACGCGCAACTCGTCGAGACCGCACCCGACGCCATCGTCAGTATCGACTCGCAGGGCCGCCTGACGGCGGCCAACAAGGTGTTCGAGGTTGCGACCGGAAGGTCGCGCGAGGAGATGCTTGGGCGTCCAGTGATCGAGGTGATCGATCCGCGCGATCGTGAGCTGGCGGAAGGGATGCTGCAGGCGACGCTTGCCGGTCAGATCCAGCGTTTCGAGTTGCGGTTCATCGACGACGAGGGCCAGGCGGGCTGGGCGTCGATCACCGCCTCGCCCCTGATGTCCGGCGAGCGCGCTTCCGGACTCCTGGCGATCGTGCGCAACACGACACATGAGAAGCGGGTCCTGACGCAAATGCTAAGGCAGGAGCGGATGGCCGCGGTCGGCCATCTTGTGAGCGGACTGTCCCACGAGCTGAACAACCCCCTGGCCAGCGTGATGGCGTTAGGTGAGCTGTTGCTCGAGTCCCCTGCGCTGCCGCGCGAGGAGTTGGACAACGCGCGGATGATCCTCGATGAGACCCGGCGCGCGGCGAAGATAATCGGCAACCTGCTTGCGTTCGCACGCCAGCAACCGGCCAGGAAGACGCCGGCGGACGTGAACGTGCTGCTGGCGCAGGCCGTGGACATGCGGCGCTACGCTCTCCAACTGGACAACATTGCCATCGAACTCGCTTTGCAGCCCAATCTGCCGCCGGTCCTCGCCGACGTGACGCAACTCCAGCAAGTCGTGTTGAACCTGATTGCCAACTCGGAACAGGTGCTTCGCAACTGGCCGGGCGAGCGGCGGTTGAGCCTGCGGACGAGACTCGTAGGCTCGCAGGTCGCCATCACGGTCCAGGACACGGGGCCGGGCATTGGCGCCGCAGATCGGGACCGGATCTTCGACCCGTTTTTCACCACGCGAGGCGTTGGGCAAGGGACCGGGCTCGGGCTATCGGTTGCCGACGGGATCGTGCGCGAGCACGGTGGCCGCATCCATGTCGATTCCACGCCAGGGGCCGGTGCCACGTTCATCGTGGAGATCCCGATCGCACCGCGCGTCGAGGCGTTGCCGGGTTCCAGGCAGGATGTGGGAGTACCGATGGAATCACTGTCGGTGCTCGTCGTCGACGACGAGCCGACTATTCGGGAAGCACTCTCACGCTACCTCGTGCGCCTTGGGCACCACGTGGATCTGGCCGCCAACGGCCTGGAGGCGCGTGCGCGGCTGGCATCGCTGGCATACGATCGCATTCTGCTTGACGTACGAATGCCGGGGTTGGCCGGAGATGCGCTCTATCGAGAACTGGTCGAGCGCGCGCCGTCGGCAGCAAGGGGCGTGATTTTTCTCACTGGCGATGCGGAGAACGACCCGGTGCGCGTATTCCTCGAATCCAGCGGCCGACCCTGCATTTCCAAGCCGTTTACACTCGATGACGTGCGCGCGGCGCTACACCAACCGGAGTCGCTTGCCTGAGCGACAACGACGCCTGCGCCGGTGCCGGGCGGCCGGAGGAGCGTTACCACTCACCGATGTCGGAGGAACCGTGGAGTTGCAAGAGAAGGACGCGATGACCTGCCGGGCCTGTGGACGAGAAGAACGCGCCTCGGAGGGTTACCCGTGCGAGCGCTGCGGGACGTTCATCTGCCAGATGTGCAACCTTCGCGGCGTCCGTCGCTGCGCCAGTTGCGGTGAAAGCGGTCCGCCGATCAGCTGACGAGGTTGGAAGCGGGCATGAACGGGGCGCCGCTTCGCACCTGCAGGGATACAGTCGCCGCTTCGTCCCGGTCGACCAGGACTTCCATTGTGAATGTGCCCGCCTGATCGAGTGGCAGGTCAACCGCCGCAATGATCGGCAGATCCATCTCGGTGACGTCGTGCGGAGGCGTGCCGATGTCGATCTTGCCCGCGGACGACCAGAGTTCTTCGCCGCGTGGGTTCACCCACCGCAGCGTCATGTCGTGCGTCCCCGCATCGCTCGCCGTTCCTTTGAGTCGCACGACGAGGTGAGCGCGGGGATGGATGGCAGGCGTCTGGCCAACCTGCACGGCGTCGAACACACCAAGGATGTTCAGCTTTCCCTCCTGCGAGAGGTTGGCTGCATCGGCGAAAAGCGCGAAGGAGACATGCATGCGCCGTAAAGTAGCCGCACCCGGCCCGCTTGTCACAGCCAAGTGCCGCACGTTGTGGCGACAACCTAGCTTTGGGCATGGCAACGACAGTTGAGGGCGTGCTCCCTCGCACCACGCCGCCGGCAGCCCACGGTTTTGGTGCAACCGACGTGATGCTGCTGGCGATGGCGACAATCTGGGGCGTTAACTACTCGGTGATCAAGTTCGCGAGTCGCGTGTTCACGCCGCTGGTCTTCAACGGCATCCGCATTCCGATCGCTGCGGGCGCGCAACTGGCGGCTGGAACGTTCGTCCGCGAAAGCCGGGTTTCGGCCAAGGACCGCTGGCGCCTGATTGCGCTGGGTATGCTCGGGAACGGCGTCTACCAGGTGCTCTTCATCCTCGGCATCGCGCGCACGCAGGTCGCCACGGCAGCGCTCACCATGGCTGCGACGCCGGCGCTGATCGCGCTGATCGGCTGGTTTCACGGAAGCGAACGCGTTTCGCGGGCGGCTTGGGGCGGGATCGGATTGCAGCTGGCGGGAATGTCGAGCGTCGTGCTGGGGACTACAGGAGCGCGCGAGGGAACCGACTCCCTGCTGGGTGCGGCTCTCGTGCTGGCGGGTGCGCTCTCGTGGGCGACGTATTCCATCCTCATTCGTCCCTACGCTCACCGTATCCCGCCGTTACAGATGGGCGGGTACACCATGCTGGGCGGCGCGCTCATTGCCGTCACTTGCGCATTGCCGATGCTCCGCCAGGTGCACTGGTCCGATGCCACGTCACGAGTCTGGATCGGGTTGCTCTACAGCGCGCTGGCTGCGCTCGTCGTAGCGTATCTCTTCTGGTATCGTGGGGTGCGTGTGCTCGGGCCCACCCGCACATCGATGTACGGAAACCTTCAGCCACTGATCGCCATGGTCGTCGCATGGGCGGCGCTGGGCGAGCGGCCGACGGTGTGGCAGGGCCTCGGCACGGCCTGCATCATGAGCGGTCTGGTGCTGGCACGCACGCAGCCCAGTGTCGCGAGCGCGCCGGCGAACAACCCTGACTGAGGAACGCGGTGAGACTCGTTCTGTTCGATATCGATGGGACATTGCTGTCGAGCCACGGCGCGGGTCGTCGCGCGATGGAGTTCGCATTGCAAGAGCACTTTGGGACACCGGGTTCGGCGTCATACCGGTACGACGGACATACAGACCGGCAGATCGTGCGCGATCAGATGCGCGCAGCCGGGATCGGCGAACCGACCATCGACGCCAGATTACCCGCCCTGGAGCGTACCTACCTCGAACGGCTCCAGCTCGAGCTGATGACGACGCCCGTGACGGTCGAACCGGGAGTGCTGGCGCTGCTGGAGGTACTCGAATCGCGAGCGGATCGCGTGATCGGGCTGCTGACCGGCAATCTCGAGCCTGGCGCGTCCGCGAAACTGCATGCCGCCGGAATCGAGCCGACGCGATTCCGAGTGGGCGCGTATGGCTCGGACGGAGAGGTGCGCGGAGAATTGCCGGCCATCGCCCAAGAGCGCGCCAGGGAGCGCCTCGGCCTGGATGTACCCGGCGACAATGTGATCCTCGTGGGCGACACGCCATCCGACATCGCCTGCGGTCGCGGCGTCGGGGCACGTGTGATCGCCGTGGCAACGGGGAACTTCACGGTCGCCGAGCTGGCTGCGCTGGAGCCGGCCTACGTCTTTCCCGATCTTTCGGATACTGCAGCGGTTCTGGATGCGATCGCCAATGCGTGAAACCGAACTGAAAGGAGTCGTCCCCGACGAGCAGGACGCTCGCGAGCGCCTGGTCCGGGCCGGTGCCAGCCTGACGTTCCACGGACGATTGGAGGATCGGCGCTTCGATACGGCTTCCAGGCGGCTCCTGGCGCGGGATGAAGTGCTCCGCATCCGTGTGGCGCACGATGCCACTGGAACCACGACGCAGCTCGATTTCAAAGGCCCGACGTCGTACGAAGGGGGATACAAGCACCGCGAGGAGTTGAGCCTGGCGGTGGGAGACAGCACTCTCTGCGCTCGGCTGCTGGAAAACCTCGGCTTCGTGGAGACGCGGCAGATCGACCGCGAGGCGCAGGTCTACGAACTGGACGGCGCGCAGGTCCGGTTCGAACGCTACCCGCGCATGGACCTGCTGGTGGAGATCGAGGGGAACCCCACCGCGATCGAGCGGGCAATCGCCATCCTGGGGCTTCCTCGCGAGAGCTTCACGACCGAGCGCGTCTCTGCATTCGTGACGCGCTACGAAGCGCGCACCGGACTCCGGGCGGCGATCAGCGATCGCGAGGCGCAAGGCGACTTCCGCGACTCCTTGGCCGATGCGTGATCATGAAGACGCGATGCGCGAGGTACGCCTCCGCATATCCTGGGACGGCGCTTCGGTGGAACGAAGCGGGCGGCTGCTCCTGGCCGAACACGAACTCCTGGCCGAAGTGGACACGGTTCGCATCCGGCTTCCGTATGCGTCCATCCACGGTGCGGACCTGAGGCTCTCCACGCTCACGATATTTGCGGATCGTGCGACCATTGCCGCCAGCGACAGCGACCGGCTGCAGTCGTTCCGGATAGCGCTTTGCGCTCGGGCCTGCGCGCTGCCGGAATTGACCGTCGGCCTTCGCGCACTCGGTTCGCATCGGGGAGGAGATCCAGATCTTCAGGGCAGATTCTTCGCACCGCTGCTGGCGGCTCGGCGCCGTCTTGAGGGCCAGGACACGGTCGAGTGGCGCTTGGCAGCGTTTGACGCGGACGATCTGCGGCGACAGACGATGGAGACACTCCGCGAAATGGTTGCGGAGTTCGTGCCGAACCGGGCGCCAGCGCGGCGATCGCTGGAAGCACAGGTGCTCGACGAGGCCGAGCCATTGCTGAATGCGATGGATGCGCTGGGTGAGGCTGCGTATCTCGTGCGATCGGCAGACGATGCGCGCAGTTATCTCTGCTGGCGCTCGTGGGCGGCCAGAGCCAGGGATGTGTTCGTGCAGGCGGATCGCTGCTGGATGGCCGTTTGGCCACTGCTTGCAGGTTCCCCGACGCTACGTCGGCGAGGCTGGTCTGGCCGTGGCGCGCCGGGACGAGGTTCGGCTGGCGGTGCGATTGCCTTGGCGGCGGGCTTGGTTCAGACGTTGGGGCGATGATTCTGGGCGTTGGCATCGACCTGGTCGACGTCGCCCGCGTCCAGCGGATGATCGAGTCCCACGGGAAGCGTCTGCTCGAACGGCTCTTCACGAGTAGTGAGCGGGCGTATGCGTTGAGCATGGCGAGGCCGGCCCTGCACTTCGCGGTACGACTGGCAGCGAAGGAAGCAGCGTTCAAGGCACTGTCCGGGACCGCCGGAGCACGGGCGATCGGGTGGTCCGAGATCGAAGTCACACGCGACGATCTGGGCCGTCCGAGCGTCGCATTCCACGGCCGCGCCGCGGATCGGGCACGCGAGCTTGGTGTGACCAAGTGCCATTGCTCGCTGTCGCACACCGATTCAAACGCGGCAGCGGTCGTGGTACTTGAAGCGTCCGTCTAGCCGAGATCGATTCAGTCCGATAGATTCACTCGGGATGCGTTTGAGAACCATTATCATCTATCATTTCCTGGCGGCGCTCGCCTTCGTGTCGAGCGCTGCCCCGGTTCGTTCACAGGAACGGCCGGCTAAACGAATCGCGAACATCGTCGGCGTCGCCGTCGAAGAGTACGCCAAAGGTGTGGACGGTACCGGGAAGCTGGTCTCGCAGCAGGAGTACGACGAGGCCGTCAGCTTCCTCGCCGATGCACGCGAAGCTGCGGCTCGATTGAGCGGCGCGCGATCCGATAGCGCTCGTGTAGCGCTCGATTCGCTGGCGGCAGCGATGGAGAGGCGCGATCCGCCGGATCGCCTCGGGTCCTGGCACGGACGGTTCGTGCAGCTGTTGGGAGCAGATGCCGCACTGGATCTGCCGACGCGAGCGATCGACCTGGCGGCGGGACAGGCCGTGTACGCGCGAGTGTGCGCCTCATGCCACGGCGCCACAGGAAAAGGAGACGGTCCGCTGGCGGCGACGCTCGATCCGAGACCGTCCGCGTTAGGCGATGCGGCCGCCATGCACGATCGCACACCGGCGATTCTCTATCGGATACTGTCGGTCGGCATTGCCGGGACACCGATGGTCGGCTTCGGAAACGAACTGACGCCGGACCAGCGATGGGACGTGATCTGGTATCTGCAGACGATGCGCCGGCAGGGAGCCGCCGCGGAAGGCGAAGGACTGTATATCCAGCGTTGCGCCTCATGTCATGGTGCGAAGGGAGGGTCGGACGGCACGATGAGCGCCTCGCTTGCCAAGCTCCCGGTGGAGCTGTCGTCGTTCGCATGGCAGGCAGACCAGAGTGACGCGCAGCTCGCGACGGCCATCCAGCAGGGAATCGCGGGGACGGCGATGCCGCCTGGACGAGATCTGTCGGCCGGGGATATCGATCGCCTGGTGGGTCATGTCCGGATGTTGGCGCTAGAGGACACGCCGCAGACGGTGGCGTCCGGCGGCGCGGCCGGCGAATCGGCAAGCGCGGTTGGGAAGCGCGTCGTGGCGATCCTGGACGAAGCGATCGCCTTTGCCCGCCTGGGCAAGAAGGATGAAGCCGGAGACCTGGCGTTCGATGCCTACATCGCGTTCGAGCCACTGGAGACGCCGGCGCGCGCGAAGAATCCAGGGAAGGTGGGCGCGATGGAGCGCCACTTCGCCGACTTCAAGGGCGCGCTGAAGTCGGGTTCCATTCGTGAGGCAGAGAGATCGCGCAACGCGATCGAGGCAGGGATGCCGGCCATGGTCGAGCTGACCCGGCCGGCGGACGGTGCATGGGGCGTCTTTCTCCAGTCGCTTCTGATCATCGTCCGCGAGGGATTCGAGGCGATCCTGGTGATCGGTGCGATCGTCGCGTTCCTCATCAAGACGGGACATCGCGAACGATTACGCTCGATCTGGGTGGGAGTGGCCGGTGCGTTAGGCGCCAGCGCGCTGACGGCGGTAGCGTTGTCTACGCTGCTGGCCGCAGTACCGGCGAGCGGAGAGATCATCGAAGGCGTCACGATGCTGGTTGCGGTCGCCGTGCTGTTCTCGGTCAGCTACTGGCTGATTTCGAAGGTGGAGGCGGCGAAGTGGCAGGCGTTCATCAAGGAGAAGGTGAACGACGCGCTGCAGAAGGGAGGCGGTGCGGCACTCGCGTTCGTCGCCTTCCTCGCCGTGTACCGCGAGGGAGCAGAAACGGCGCTGTTTTACCAGGCGCTCTTCCAGGAGGGTAGCGCGTCCATCGGTGCGATCTGGTTAGGCATCGGAGTTGGCGCGATAGCGCTCGCCGTCATCTTCGTGCTCTTCTATCGCTACGGTCTCCGCATCCCGCTCCGTCCGTTCTTCGCCGTAACCAGCGCGCTCCTCTACTACCTGGCTTTCGTCTTCGCAGGGAAAGGCATCCGCGAGTTGCAGGAAGGGAATGTCGTTTCCATTACGGTCCTGCCTGGGTGGCCGCACATCGATGCCATGGGAATCTTCCCGAGCGTGGAGACGCTCCTGGCGCAGTTGCTGCTGGTGCTGCTGTTTGCATTCGCGATGGTGAAAACGTTCTGGCCGAGCCGCTCGGTAGCGTTGCCGACCATGCCAGAACCCGGCGAGCCGGCGGACCTCCTCGGCAAGACAGCGCTCGCGTCCAGGATTGGAGACCTCGAACGGAGAATCGAGACTCTGGAACAGGGTACGAACGAGCTGATCGTGCGCGACTAGGTCGCCAACGGCCGAGCGAAGATCCCCGGTTTTTCAGCAGTTACATCGCGACGCCACATCATGATCAAGGCGCCAACGGCGATGATGCCGAGCGCGATCGCTTGCGCCGCTGTCAGCGGGCCGAAGAACCTGTCGTCTTTGGCGCGGAAGAACTCGACCACGAAACGCTCGGCGCCGGCGAGGACGCAGTACACGCCGAAGAGCCATCCTTCGGCGTGCTTGTGCGATCGCAGTCGCCAGAGTACGAAGAACATCGCGAGACCGAGCGCGACTTCATACAGCTGCGTGGGATGAACCGCGAGAACGGTCTCGGCGGAGGCGCCAGGCGGGATCGGCGTGCCGAACAGACTGTTCATGATTCCCGCGCGCGATGGCGGCGATCCGTTAGGGAACTGCACGGCGAGGAATCCGTTCCAGGGTCGGCCGTAGTCATCGCCCACTGCCCAACAGCCGGTTCGCCCAACCGCGTAGCCGGCGGCAATGGCGATGCCGGCAACGTCAGCGAACCGTGCGAACGAGAGCTTCTTGTAGCGGATCCATAGAAAGTTGAAGACGATGCCACCTATCAGACCGCCCCAAAAGACGAAGCCCGAACGCGACAGGAGGTCGCGCCAGTCGTGCGTGATGACGGCCACGTAGTAGACTTTGCCGCCCACGAGCATGCCAATGACAGCGGCCAGGATGAGGTCCGGGATGGCCGCGGCTTCCGTCGTGCGTCCGCGTCGTTCGAGTTCGCTCTGCGAGATGATCTGCGATATGGCGTAGGCGAGGAATACCGCGATGCCGAATCCTGTCAGATTCAACGGGCCGAGGTGGATCTCGAACGGCTGGTGGATGATCGGTGACATTCTGTGTCAGGTCGCGAGTCCGGGGATCGGCAAGGTAGCGTAGGCGTTCAGGTTCCACGAATGGGCGGCATCATGCCCGGCG
This sequence comes from Gemmatimonadaceae bacterium, assembly GCA_019186945.1. Classification (GTDB taxonomy): domain Bacteria; phylum Gemmatimonadota; class Gemmatimonadetes; order Gemmatimonadales; family Gemmatimonadaceae; genus JABAQJ01. The sequence continues at coordinate 359,326 of JABAQJ010000004.1, read as the reverse complement.
TGGAAGAGTCCGGCGCGGGCGATCATGGCGGCGTTGTCCGTGGCCAGCCGTGGCGACGGCGCGTAGACGACGGCGCCGAGCGCCGCCACGCGTTCCACGATTGCCGCAGTGAGGGCGCGGTTGCAGGCGACGCCGCCGCCCAGCACGATGCGCTGACGCTTGAACTCCCGAGCGGCACGCGCGGTCTTTTCGGCGAGCGTCTCGATCAGTGCGTCCTGAAAGGCCCGGGCGAGGTGGGCCCGGTCGGCATCCATGTCTGGCGAAGCGCGTACAGCGAGCAGCACCGCTGTCTTGAGCCCACTGAATGAGACGTCGTAATAATCGGCGTCGGCCCGCGTCTGGTTACGCCGCAGCATGGGTCGAGGGAAGCGAAAGCGCGTGGGATCGCCCGATGCCGCGAGCTGTTCGATGGGACGGCCGCCCGGGTAGGGCAGGCCAAGGAGCTTCGCGACCTTGTCGAACGCCTCGCCAGCGGCATCGTCCCGCGTGGCGCCGAGCAGGTGGTAGTGCCCCCACCGCGGGCAGTCGATCAGCAGGGTGTGTCCGCCGGAGACGAGTAGCGCCGTAAAAGGGGGAACGGCGTCTGGATGCTCCAGGGAGGTGGCGAACAGGTGGCCCTCCATGTGGTGGACCCCGAAGATCCGCTTTCCGGCGCCAAAGGCCAGGGCCTTGGCATAGCAGAGGCCGACGAGCAGGGCACCTACCAGACCGGGGGCGTGGGTGACGGCGATGGTATCGATGTCACCTAACGAAACGGAGGCCTCATCCAGCGCCCGGCCGACTACTGGGACGATGGCTGTCAGGTGCGCGCGCGAGGCGAGTTCCGGGACTACGCCACCGAAGACGCGATGCACGTCCTGCGACAGGATGATGTTGGAGCGTACGCGTGCGGCGCTGCCGTGTCCTTCGAGGACGGCCGCCGACGTCTCGTCGCACGAGGTTTCGATTCCGAGGACGAGCGTCATGGGATCGTTTGCCGCGTCAACGGCGCGCCGTTCGGGCGCGGCCCGATGCCTCATCGAGGATCGCTGCAACGGCCTCTCGGCGGTCCGGCGCGTCCCAGTCCGCGGCGCCCATCGCTTTCATGCGAATTACACCGCGGTCGTCGATCAGGAATGTGCTGGGGATGCCGGGGCTTTGGTATGCATTTTCGATTGCGCCGCTGCCTTCGTTGAGCACTTCGAATGAGAGACCGTGTTGGGCGACGAAGGCACGGATGCGGTCTTCGTTACCCGGGTCATCGACGCTGACGGCAACGACGCGCAGGCCGCGTCCGGCAAGCCGGCGATGCAGGGCTTCGATGCTCGGCATTTCGATCTGACAGGGGCCACACCAGGTCGCCCACAGGTTGAGGAGGACGACTGATCCGCGGTAGTCGGCGAGGGTTCGAGGCTGCGGAGGCGAATCGAGCGTGACGGCGTGGAACTCCGGCGCCCTTGCCCCGACGGTGACCATGGGCACGACGAACTTTCCGTCTCTGGCGCCGAGCTGGAAACCGGCGATCGCGACACCGAGTGCCGCTGCTCCGAGCGCTGCCAGTTGGCGTGTCGTTACACCGTGGCGCTGCATAACGAGCGAAGGACGCCGATTTCGGCGCGCGGGTCTGGCGCGGAGAAGATCGCGTTGCCTGCGACGAAGGAGTCGGCGCCGGCCGCCCAGCAGGCGCCGATCGTATCGCGGGCGATGCCGCCGTCCACTTGGAGCATGGCAGGATTGCCGGCCGCGTCGAGGAGCGCGCGTGCGCGGCGGATCTTGTTCAGGGCGCTGCGGATGAAGGACTGGCCGGCGAAACCGGGATTCACCGTCATGACGAGGAGCAGGTCCAGGTCGGACGCTACGTCCTGCAGCGAATCGACGGGAGTGGCGGGGTTCAGCGCCACGCCGGCACGACACCCCAGCGCGCGCACATGATGCAGCTGCCTGTGGAGGTGCGGTGCGGCCTCCTGGTGCACGGTCAGGATGCTGGCGCCGGCGCCGGCGAACGAGTCGAAGTACTTCTCCGGTTGCACTACCATCAGGTGGACGTCGAGCGGGAGCGTCGTCAGACGCCGGACCGTTTCGATCACCTTGGCACCGTACGTCAGGTTCGGCACGAAGCAGCCATCCATGACGTCGATATGAATGAGATCGGCTCCTCCGGCGACGCACATCGCGATTTCATCGGCGAGGCGGGCGAAGTCCGCGCTCAGAATGGACGGGGCGATGCGAACGCTCATGGTTTTCCAGCGACACGGAGGAGGACGGGAGTGCCTTGCGACAGCGATGCGCCAGCCGCCGGGCTCTGCGAGATCACTGATCCGCGCGGCAGCGTGCTTGCGGAATCGTATTCGATCGGCGCCATCTGTACACCGAGTTGCTCGAGCATGATCGTGGCCTCTCCCACCTCACGGCCGATGACGTCGGGCATGAACAGTTCGCTGGGGCCGCCGCTGACGACGAGATCGATGGCGGTACCCATGGGAACAACCTGGCCGGCGTCGGGTCGCAGCCGCAACACCGTGCCGCGCGGATCGTCGGCCGCTTCCTCCTGCACGCGTCCGAGGTTGAGTCCCACGCGCTTCAACTCCGCGGCTGCGCCGGCTTGCGTCATGCCCGCGATCGTCGGCACCGTGGTTGGTCGCTCGCTGGTGCTGACGTCGAGAACGATGGACGTACCGCGGCTGGCATCGAGCCCGGCCGCGGGATGCTGCGCCAGAACCGTGGACCGCGGCGAAGCGGACGTGACGCGCGACTCGCCAAGCGTTCCCTTGAGGCCTATAGCCGCGAGGCGACGCACGGCATCCTCGTAGTTCATGCCGACGACGACCGGAACCTTGACGCCGGTGGCGACCCCGTCATCCGGGAATACGAAGAAAGCGATCAGGACGTACGCGAGCAGAAAGCCGGCAGCAGCAACGATCACGTATCGGAGCACCGAGCTCGCAAGGCTACGCTTCATGGGAGCGACACGCGTCGCAATCGGGCGGCGAATGCACCGTCCACGCCGTGGCGTTGCGGGAGCACGCGCAATCGCCCGTGGTCCAGTACACCGTCGGGTACCGCTCCCGGCGGCGGCGGTTCGAGCAGCCAGTCGCGGTGTCGGTCGAGGAAGGCGTCGATCTGTGCGTCGTTCTCCTCGGGCTCGAGCGAACAGGTGCTGTAAACGAGCAGTCCGTTCGGTGCTACGATGGCCGCTGCGCTGTCCAGCATGCCTCGCTGGATGGCCGCCATGACCGCCAGATCCGACACTTTCAGCCGCCACCGGGCATCCGGATGGCGGCGAAAGGTTCCGGTTCCCGTGCAGGGCGCATCGAGGAGTACGACTCGTGCCTGACCGATGGCAGGTTCGCGCGCGTCCGTCACGACGAGAGAGACCCCGCCGGCTCCCAGCCGTGCCACGTTCTCCCGGACGCGCATCAGGCGCAGTTCCGACCGATCGCATGCCACTACCATCCGGGCGTCGCGCGCCAGCTCCAACGCCTTGCCTCCCGGTGCCGCACAGAGGTCGACGACGACCGATCCGGAGGGAATGGCGGCGTAGCGCGTGACGAGTGTCGCTGCCGGATCCTGGACAAAGAACATGCCCTGACGGTAGGCGCCAAGCTCCTGGAGCGAGGCGTGGCCGGAGATGCGGATGCTGTCCGGCAGGAGCGGAACGTCATCGCACGTCACGCCACTTCGCTCGAGCGCGGCCTCGAGTTGCTCGCGTACGACGCCGTATGGCCGCACGACGATCGGCGCTTCCTGGTTGTTCGCGTTCAGCAGCCGCGCGGTTTCCAGCGATCCCCATCGTGCGAGCCATCGCGCGACGAGCCAACGAGGATGCGACTCGCGCAGCGCGAGCGCGTCGATATCATCGGCGACCGGCAGGAGTTCCGGTGCGAGCGCTACGCGTTCGCGATCTGTGCGACGCAAGACCGCGTTGGCGAGCCTGCCGGCCCCGACACCTCGACGCGTCTTCGCCAGTTCGACACTTTGCGCGATAGCTGCATAGGGGGGGACGCTGCCCATGCAGAGCAACTGATATACGCCGAGTCGAAGGATGTCCGTCAGCTGAGGGTCGAGGCGTCCGAGACCGCCATGGACAGAACGTTCGAGGATGGCATCGATCCAGGCTCGGCGTCGCAGTGTGCCGAAGACGAGTTCCCGGGTCCAGCGCCGGTCGCGAGCATCCAGGGCGGCAACGCGTTCGTCGAATGCGGTGTCCAGGAGCGTGCCATCGCGCAAGTCGCCCAGGATGTCCGCCGCAGCCCGCCTGCCATCGGTGACCTGGCTCTTCGCGACAGTGCTCCCGGTTCCCTGCGTTCGGTCCTGCGTCATGAGCGAAAGATAACAGGGCGGCGAGCCATCGGAGGTGAGCATGGGCACGAGGCGGTCGCTGCCGACCTAACGAGGCCAATCGAACACATCGCCGACCCGGACCCCGCGTCCCTGCGCCCAATCGAGGGCGGCGAGCCGTCGTCCGCCGGAGGGGTGGACGAGGGTGCAACGGACGCCACCGCGGCCGCAGGCCACCAGCATCCCCGCTTCGTCGATGCGCACCACCGTGCCGCAATCGCCATCGACGTCCGTGACGCTCCGCGCGCCAAAGAGCTTCACATCGATGTCACGGAGCACGGTAACTGCTCCGGGGCGCGGGTCGAAGGCGCGGATCGTCCGCGATACCTCATCGCCGCTTCGGCTCCAGTCGACGAAGAGCTGGCTCCGGTCGATCTTCGGTGCATAGGTCGCCAGGCTCTCATCCTGCTCGACTTCGGTGGCAGCGCCGAGCGAGCGCAGCGTCAAGGCTCCCATGATCGCGAGCGCGCCGAGTTCCGAAAGACGCAGTTGCAATTCGCCGAACGTCTCATCGGCTTCGATCGGAGTGGGAGCCTGCAGCAGGATCGGACCGGCGTCCATGCGATCCACCATCCGCATGACGGTGACGCCGGTTTCGGAATCTCCGGCCCGGATTGCCGCCTGGATGGGCGCCGCGCCGCGCCAACGCGGAAGGAGCGAGGCATGGATATTCAGCGTGCCTGATGCGGGAAGGTCGATGGCCGCTCGCGGGAGCATGTGACCGTATGCGACGACAACGGACACATCCGGTTGTAGCTCGCGGATACGATCGAGGAAAGCATCGCCGCGAGGACGCTCCGGCTGCAGCACGAGAAGTCCCTCGTCCACGGCAATGACCTTGATCGGCGAAGGAACGACGGTGGAGCGATGTCTCCCGTGCGGACGATCCGGCTGTGTGACCACACCGACGACTTCGTGTCCTTCGCCAAGAAGAGCGCGCAAAGGCGGTGCGGCGAATTCCGGCGTTCCCCAGAAGAGGACGCGCACCCTACATGTCTCCGGACCCGGACGGAGAAACCTGCGAACCGCCCACGGACGCAAGGTGACGGATGCTTCCGGGATACTTCGCTTTCAGCGTTTCCCACGTACCTAACGCGGCCCGACGCTTCAGAAGGCTCAGATAGTCGATGAACAGCTTGCCGTGCAGGTGATCGATCTCGTGGAGGAGGCAGCGCGCGAGCAGACCTTCAGCCTCGATCCGGCGCTGGACGCCATCGAGGTCGAACGCATCGACGACAACTCGTCGGGCACGATCGATCTCTCCATGGATATCCGGGATTGAGAGACATCCCTCTTCCTGACGATCCTCACCCTCCTCGACGATCACCTCAGGATTCACGATCACGTACTTCTCCCGATCCACTTCGATGACCGCGAGCCTCTCCTCCCGACCGACCTGCGGCGCCGCCAGGCCAATGCCCTCGGCGGCGCGCATGGTCTCGAACATGTTCTCGGCCAGATCCTTGAGTTCCGACGTGAAGTCGGTGACGATCCGCGTCTCCATCCGCAGAATCGGCGAGCCGAGGACGTGAATGTCGAGCAGGCTCATTGTGAAGGAGTCGCCGTCGCGACGCCGGACGTAATGCGCGCGATCCGGCCCCGCTCGACAATGATCCGGGACTCGCCAGACCGGATGGTAATCGCGTCCTCGAGCGACTTGGCCGGGGTACCGTCCTTGACTCCATCCTTCACATGAACGACCTCGCCAATGACACCACCCGCCGTTACGATCGTATCGCCACGCTTCAGCTCCATGAGCCGCTGCTCGTGCCGCTTCCGTTGTTTCTGTTGCGGGCGGATCATGAGGAAGTAGAAAATGGCGAAAATCGCCACCATCTGGACCGCGAATCCGATCATGGAAACGCCGCCACCACTGGCCGCCTGAAGCAGCGCCAACACGGGGAAGACCGGGAGACTCATGTGGGGGGAGGATCAGGGAGGTAGCGCGCCAGCCACTCTCGGCGCCAGCGCTCGAAGGTTCCGTCGAGGATGGCCAGACGCGCGCGACGCATCAGGGCCACGAGGAAATGTACATTGTGCAGGGACAGGAGGCGCAGTCCCAGGATCTCGTCGGCGACGAACAGGTGCCGGATGTAGGCACGGGAGAAGCGGGCGCACGTGGAGCAGCAGCATTCGGAATCGATGGGCGCGGCATCATCGCGCCACTCGCTCCGCCTCACGTTGATGCGACCCGAGTGCGTGAAGGCCGTCCCGTTTCGGCCCATGCGTGTAGGGGCAACGCAGTCGAACATGTCGACGCCGCGCGCCACGCCTTCGACGAGATCTTCGGGGAATCCCACGCCCATCAGGTAGCGCGGACGGTCCTCCGGCAGAACCGAATGAACTCGATCGAGCGTGGCGTACATGTCGGGTTTGGACTCTCCCACAGACAGTCCCCCGATCCCGTAGCCGATCCAGTCGTTCATACTCGCGATCGTCCGGGCCGCCGCGACGCGAATCGCGGGATGAATCCCGCCCTGGACGATCGGGAAGAGCGCCTGGCAAGGGGCTGGATCGAATTTTTGGAGGCTGTCGAAGGCGGCCTGACTACGCTCGAGCCAGCGGATGCTTCGATCCGATGCACCCTGTGCGGCTGCGGCGTCCGACTGTCCCGGTATCACGTGGTCGAACTGCATGATCACATCCGCGCCAAGGTTGCGCTGGATCTGGATGACGGATTCGGGGGTGAAGGTGCGACGGGAGCCATCGATGTGACTGCGGAACTCGACGCCATCCTCCGCGACGGCGCGGAGCGATTCGAGCGAAAAGACCTGAAAGCCTCCGGAGTCGGTGAGGATCGGTCCACTCCATGCCATGAAGCGGTGCAGCCCACCCAACAGCCTGATGCGATCGTCGCCCGGGCGGAGGTGCAGGTGGTAGGCGTTGGCGAGGAGCATGGAGGTGCCGAGCGATTCGAGATCGAGCGGGTCGAGCGCCTTGACCGTGGCGAGCGTGCCGACCGGCATGAACGCAGGCGTTTCTACGGGGCCGTGCGGGGTGCGGAAGACACCCGCGCGGGCGCTGCCCTGACTGGCGAGCAAGCGGAACCCGAACGGAGTCTTCTCGTCTGGTGCGTTCACAGGATGGCCATGGCGTCGCCGTACGAATAGAAGCGATAGCCTTCAGCGATGGCGGTCCGATAGGCTTGCATCGTCAGCTCAAATCCTGCGAAGGCGGCTACGAGCATGAGGAGCGTCGATCTGGGCAGATGGAAGTTGGTGATCAGGCGATCGACCGCGCGGAAGCGGTAGCCCGGTCGGACGAAGAGCCGAGTCTCCCCTTCGGTTGGCGTGAAAGCGTATCCGGGTTCCGGTGCAATACTTTCGAGCGCGCGTGCGGACGTCGTGCCGACGGCCCAGAGGTGGCCGCCGTGCTCGCGGGCCGTCGAGAGAGCGGCGCACGCAGCGTCGTCGAGGCGAAACCACTCCTCGTGCATGACGTGCTGGTCGGGGTCATCTACTTCTACCGGTTTGAACGTGCCAGCACCGACGTGCAGGAGAACCTCGGCGCGTCGGACACCGGCTGTCTCGAGGGCCGAGAGCAACGCTGGGGTGAAATGGAGCCCCGCGGTAGGCGCTGCGACCGAGCCGGCCTCCCGAGCGTAGACAGTCTGGTAACGCTCCGCGTCGATCGCCGCGTCGTCGCGGGCTATGTACGGTGGCAATGGGATGTGGCCAAAGCGCTCGATCGCCACGAGCGGAGCGAGTGGAGTGTGGAGCCTGACGAGGCGCGTTCGGCGGTCCGTGACCTCGACGATTTCGACGCTGAGGTTGGGAGCGACCGTGAGGCATCGTCCCGGCTTGAGCTTGCCGCCAGGATGGACCATCGCCTCCCAGGTGTCGGAGTCAGGGTGGCCTATCGGACGGAGCAGCAGAACCTCGCCCGGACCGCCGGAACTGCGGCGTCCGCGGAGCCGCGAGCGCAGTACGCGGGTCCGGTTGACGACGAGGACATCGCCGGGAGGGATCAGCTGCAGCAGGTCCGCGAACGCGCCGTGCGAAATTCGTCCGGACGCACGCTCCACGATCATCAGGCGGCTGTCGCCACGCCGTTCGGACGGGTGTTGCGCGATCAGGGATTCCGGCAGATCAAACTGGAAGTCACTCGTGCGGCTGCCCAGTGTCACCGGCGCTGGCGGAACGGGGATCGTGTCAAGTGGAGAAGAGCCCGGGTTGCTCGGCATGCGCTGATGGTAGTTCGTAGCCGAAGTGTCGATAGGCGAGCGGTGTCGCCACGCGGCCACGGGGGGTGCGCTGGAGGAAGCCGTTTTGTACGAGGAAGGGCTCGTAGACTTCCTCGATCGTTCCGGTATCCTCGGAGACGGCGACCGCGATAGAGGCTACGCCGACCGGCCCGCCCTCGAACTTCTCGATGATCGCGCGAAGGATGCGGGCATCCATGTCATCGAGGCCGAAGTGGTCGACGTCCAGCAGCTGCAACGCCTCATCGGCGATCTGGCGCGTGATGCGGCCGTTGGCGCGCACCTGGGCGAAGTCCCGGACACGACGAACGAGGCGATTGGCGATCCGTGGCGTGCCCCGGGAACGCCGCGCGATTTCCGAGGCACCGGCCGGGTCGACGTCGACGGCCAGCACTTCGGCCGTGCGATGGACGATGTGCTCGAGCTCCTCCGTCGGGTAGAAGTTGAGTCGCATGACGATCCCGAACCGGGCGCGCATCGGCGGCGTCAGCATGCCAAGCCGCGTCGTGGCGCCGACGAGCGTAAAGCGCTCGATCGGCATCGTGATCGTCTGGGCCTTCGGTCCTTCGGAGAGCCGGATATCGATCCGGTAATCCTCCATCGCCGGATACAGGAACTCCTCGATCACCGGACGAAGGCGATGGATCTCGTCGATGAAGAGGATGTCGCCCTCACGCAAGTTGGTGAGCGTGCCGACGAGGTCACCCGGCTTCTCGAGCGCCGGTCCGGACGTGTTGCGGATGTTGACGCCAAGTTCGCGTGCGATCAGCTCGGCGAGCGTCGTCTTGCCCAGACCTGGCGGTCCGAAGAAGAGGGTGTGATCCAGGGGTTCGCGGCGCGCGAGTGCGGCGTCGATGTAAACGCGGAGCGCCTCCTTGACCTTCGTCTGGCCAATGAACTCCGCCAGACGCTGCGGCCGCAGAGAGAGCTCGACCGGTCCTTCGTCGTTGAGCTGGTCGGGCGTTGTGATCTCGTGGGTCATCGAGAATGCGAATCCGGTGTCGGTGCACCGCTCGGGTGCGGGGAATATGTCCCAAAGAAACTCCGAAAACCATGATCGTCTGGAGTGAACTGCGATGCGCATCACAACTCAAGTTCGGCCAGCAGGGTAGTCGAAACTTCCGTCTGAGAACATGGTGGCGTCATCGGATCGCAACGGGTCGCTGGCCGGCGGGCACCCCGGAGACATGTCGCGGCGAATCCGTGCGGCGTGTGTGGGGTTGCTTGTCGTGCAGAACGTCGTGGCTGCAATCCTTCTTGCCGTGCCGTTCGTGTCATCGCGGACGCGTGTCGACTTCGACAATGCCGCCATGGCGATCGTCGGGCTGGCGACGACCTTGGCGGCGGCGACGCTGGTGCGGCATCCGGGCCTCGACCGGGAGACGCGACGCGCCTGGCGATGGCTAACTGTGGCCTTTCTGTTCCAATGGACAGGCAATGCGTATTGGTGGTGGCTGGAGACTGTGCGACACCAGAGTCCCCTCGTGTCGTGGTCCGATGCGTTGTATCTCCTCTTCTTCCCGTTCTTCCTCCTGGGGGTGCTGCGCTATCCGCACCCTCGGCACACGTGGACCGATTCGACGCGGTACTGGCTGGAGGTGTCGATGGTACTCGTGTCCGGGGGGACGACGATGTGGTACCTCACGCAGTTCGGGGATGCGCTGCGTGTGGAGCGAAGTCCATTCGCACTGGTGTACGCGCTGGGCTATCCGTTCGGCGACGTCCTGACGCTGGTGGCGCTCGCCGTACTGACGATCCGTTCGACGCGGGACGGTGGGCATAGGCCGATCCGGTACCTGGCGGCGGGGATGGCGTTGATGCTGGTCGGCGACATTGTGCACGCCACGTTGTTGAAGCTGGGATCGTACCAGTCGGGGAGCGCGCTGGATCTGGTCTGGGACATATCCGCGACGTGCCTGGCGCTGGCAATCTGGTTCGAGGGAGAGGATGGCGCCAGGGGTCAACGTCGTCTGACGCGGGCGGCGCAGGAGCCGACGCCGAACTATCTCGCGTACGCCTCGTCGGCGTTGCTCTTTCTCGTGCTCGTGCGCGTCGGGTACGCGGCCGGGTCGACGCCGCTCCTCGTCCTAACGGTGAGCGCGGGGACGATCACGGCTTTGATGATCGTGCATCAGCTGATTGCGGTGCGGGAGAACGTCCGTCTGTCGACGGAGGCGAAGGCGCGGGAGGGCGAGGCGCGCTTTCGGGCATTGGTGCAGCATTCGTCGGATGTCATCCTGATCATCGACGCGGATTCGACCATTCGCTTCGCGTCGCCGGCCGCGTTCGATATCCTCGGGCGACGCGACAGTGACTTGGCGGGTCGGCGGCTGATCGATCTGGTGCATCAGGAAGACACCGTGCATGCGCTTCGCCTGATTCAGCATGTCATCGCTGGCGCGCACGAGGCGCCGCGCGAGGAGTGCCGGATGCTGCACGGCGACGGGCGCTGGATCGTAATGGAACATGTGGCTACCAACTTGCTGGCCGACGCAGTGGTGCGCGGCATCGTGCTGAACAGTCGCGATGTGTCCGAGCGCGAGGAACTGCAACGCCGCCTGACGCACCAGGCGTTTCACGATCCGCTTACGAATCTGGCGAACCGCACGCTGTTTCTGGATCGTACCGATCATGCGATGAAGCGATCGGCCAGGGATCTGCGTCAGGTTGCGCTGTTGTTCATAGATCTCGACGATTTCAAGAAGGTGAACGATTCGTTAGGCCATGCCGCGGGCGATGCCATGCTGGTGGCGGTGAGCGGTCGATTGCGGTCGACATTGCGGGACGGGGACACGCTGGCCCGCCTCGGGGGCGATGAGTTCGGGCTGTTGCTGGAGGATTGCGGCGGGATGGCGCGAGCGATGGAGGTGGCGGATCGCGTTCGGCGAGTGTTTCGGGAGCCGTTAGTGCTGCAGGGACGGGACATCTTCGCTCGCGCGAGCGTGGGGATCGCGAGCGCCTCGGACGCCGCTTCTCCCGTGGAACTGCTGCGCAATGCGGATCTGGCGATGTATGTCGCCAAGGCGCGCGGCAAGGGCGGGAGTGCCTGGTACGAGCCCCGGATGCATGCCGACATCGTGCTCAGGCTCGAACTCGAGGCGGACTTGCGACAGGCCATCGATCGCGGCGAATTGTCGCTGGTGTTCCAGCCGATCGTGATGCTGGACGGGTTGGAGGTTCGTGGCGTGGAGGCACTGCTGCGCTGGCGACATCCGCGATACGGCGACATCTCGCCCTCTCAATTCGTGCCGATCGCGGAGGAGGCGGGCCTGATCGCGGGCATCGGACGATGGGTGTTACGCGAAGCGGCGCGTCAGGCGCGCGCGTGGTTCGAGGTCACCGGCGTGCGGATCGACGTGGGCGTGAACATTTCCGGACGACACATCCAGGCCGGGCGCCTGGTGGACGATGTTCAGGAGGCACTGGCCGACGCTGGCATAGCTCCGTCGCAACTGCTGATCGAGATTACGGAGAGCATGTTGATGCGGCACGGGGACGAGGCGCTCGACGTCCTGCGGGGTTTGCGAGAGACGGGAGTCAGCCTGGCACTGGACGATTTCGGCACCGGGTACTCGTCGTTGAGCTACCTGCAGCGGTTCCCGATCGACGTGCTGAAGATCGACAAGGCATTCATCGAGGGGATCACCGCCGAGGGCGCGGACCCGCGTTTGGTACGCGCGATCATTGCGTTAGGCGAGAGCCTGAACCTGCGGACCGTGGCGGAGGGGGTCGAAACCGAAGAACAGTGGCGGGCGTTGACTGGTCTTGGGTGCACGATGGGGCAGGGATATCTGTTCGCGCGCCCGCTGCCGGCTTCGGAGATCCCGAAGCTGGTTCGCGATGGACTGCCTGCGCCGGCGGTTGCGGCCTGACGATCGTCCCTACAGGAGTTCGGGAACGCGGGAGAGTCGCTCGGCTGCGGACTCGATCGTCGATCGAGTCTTGCAGAAAGCGAAACGGACATAACGGTTGCCCAGTCCGGCGGTGGCATGGAAGCTGGAGCCGGGGACCGTGGCGACGCCGGCCTCTTTCGCCAGCCACAACGCAAAGGCGCGATCGTCGAGGCTGCTCATCGCGGTGAAGTCGGCAAGGACATAGTAGGCGCCCTCGGGCAGCGTGAACGAGAAACCGGCCGAATGGAGGGCCGCGCCAAGCAACTCGCGGCGCTGGCGGTATTCGAGCGCGAGATGGTTGTAGTATTCGCGCGGGAAGGCCATCCCGACGGCTCCCGCCACTTGCAGCGGGGCCGGCGCGCCGACGGTGAGAAAATCGTGCACCTTGCGTATCGCCGTCGACTCCGCGGCGGGGGCGATGGCGAATCCCAGACGCCATCCGGTGCAGCTGAAGGTTTTCGACAGGCCGGAAATCGTCACTGTGCGCTCTCGCATGCCAGGCCACGACGCCAGCAGGTGGTGGTTGCCCGCATAACGGATGTGTTCGTAGATCTCGTCCGTGATTGCCCACACATCGTTGGCCACACAGAGATCAGCGATCAGATCGAGTTCGTCGCGAGTGAACACGCGGCCGGTGGGATTGTGCGGGGTGTTGACGATGATGGCCTTTGTGCGGGCGGAGAAAGCGGCGCGCAGGCGATCCGGGTCGAAGGTCCAGTGCGGTGGATCGAGCGGGATGAAGACGGGCGTCGCACCGGCGAGGATGGCGTCGGGGCCGTAGTTCTCGTAATACGGTTCGAAGACGATAACCTCGTCGCCGGGATCGATCAGGGCGAGAAATGCGGCGGCCATCGCTTCGGTTGCGCCGCAGGTGACGGTAATCTCGCGTTCCGTATCGACGGGGAAATCGTACCATGAGCGGTACTTCTCGGCGATGGCGTTGCGCAATTCGCGTGCGCCCCAGGTGATGGCGTACTGATTGATGTCACCCTGGATCGCCGCGCACGCCGCTTCCTTCATGGGCGCGGGCATGGGAAAATCGGGGAAGCCCTGGGCGAGGTTGATGGCGCCGTGCTGTTGGGCGACGCGGGTCATCTCGCGTATGACGGATTCGGTAAAGGTGGCGGCGCGTGTGGCGGGCATGTGAGGCTGGAGTGGCGGCGGGTCAGCGCTTTACCGCGGCGAGGGCGGCGCGAATGAGGGCGGCGGCGTCTTCCCTTGCGCCGGACTCGAGTGCGGCGCGGACCGCCTGTTCCGCGTCGGCGGCCGAGTACCCTAACGAGACGAGGGCGCGCAGGGCGTCGTCGGCAAGGACGCCGCCGGAGCGACGCTGGCGGCGATCCGGCGCGACCAGGTCGTCGAGCTTGTCGGCGAGGTCGAGGATCAGCTGCTCGGCCTTCTTGCGTCCGACGCGCGGTACCGATGTCAGGGTGGCGACGTCGCGTTCGCGGATTGCACGGATCAACCTGTCCGCGGACAGCGTCGACAGCATGCCTAACGCGAGCGACGGCCCAACACCAGTGGCCGCGAGGAGGCGGCGAAAGACGCGCTGTTCCAGCGCAGTCGCGAACCCGTACAACTGCCACCCGTCGTCGCGAACCACAAGGTGCGTATGCAGCGTGCAGGACTCGTCTGTACGCGGTATCGATTCGAAAGTCCCGAGCGGAACCGCCAGCTCGTACGCGACGCCGCCAGCCGTAAGAATCTCGACCCGATCCAGTTCCTTGACGAGGATCCTGCCGGCGAGTTGCGAAATCATCGACCGGGGGGCGGAACGATCGTTCCCGAGCGCCGGATGCCAGCGGTCGGGTGCGGGCGACCGGGGTCGAACGCGAGGCGAGCGGCGCCTCTCTGGGCGCCCTCCATCAGACAGCACAGGGCGACGGCGACACCATCGGCCGCGTCGGACGGAGCCGGCGCTGACTTGAGCCGCAGCAGGCGCGCCACCATGAACTGCACCTGCTCCTTGGTTGCCGCGCCGCGGCCGGCGATGCCCTTCTTAACCGACGCCGGTGTGTACTCATGGATCGGTACGCCGGCCTGCTCGGCGGCGAGGAGGACGACTCCACGCGCGTGACCAAGAGCGACCGTCGTTCGCACGTTTCGCGCGTAAAAGACATCCTCGACGGCAACGGCCTCGGGTCCATGCTGTGTCACGACCGCACGAATGCCCTCGTAGATCTCGCGCAGTCGGGCCGGCAACGGCTCGTGAGCCTTGGTGCGAATCACGCCGCACTCCACCAATGCGTAAGGGCCGAGCGGTTCTCCACGGACCAGGCCATAGCCGGTGACCGCGGTACCAGGATCGACGCCGAGGATCAACACCGGGCCGCCGCGCGAATGGAACCGACGCCGGTACGCCTAGCCATTCAGGCCCATTCCTTCGATGACGCTGGCGTCGATATCGAAATTGGCGTCGACTTTCTGCACGTCGTCCAGTTCATCGAGCGACTCAATCAGTCGCAACACGGCTTCGGCATCGCTGCCTACCACGCGCACCGTCTGCCTGGGGATCCACGCGATCTCCGATTCGGTCGGGACGATTCCGGCGCTCTCGAGCGCCGTCTTCACGCTGTGGAACGAGGGGACATCCGTGCTGACCACGTACTGATCGTCCTCGCGGGCGAAGTCGGTAGCGCCGGCCTCTAGCGCCGCTTCCAGAGTTCGATCCTCATCGTATCTCGATGCATCGAGGTAGATCTGTCCCTTGCGTTCGAACATCCAGGCCACCGAGTTCGTCGCGCCCATGTTGCCGTTGCCGCGGGCAAGTTTGTGGCGCACTTCGGCCACGGTCCGTGTCGTGTTGTCGGTGAGCGCCTGGATCATCAGCGCCACGCCGCCCGGCCCGAACGCCTCGTACAGCACCTCGGAATAGTCGACGCCTTCGAGCTCTCCCGTACCCTTCTTGATCGCGCGTTCGATGTTCTCCTTTGGCATCGACGCGGCCTTTGCCGTGTCGATCGCGGTGCGGAGACGCGGGTTTCCGGCAGGGTCGCCGCCCCCGGCCTTCGCCGCGACCGTTATTTCACGAATGAGTTTGGTGAACTTTGCGCCGCGTTTCGCGTCCGTCGCCGCCTTGTAGTGCTTGATCTGCTTCCATTTACTGTGGCCAGCCATGTCTTCCGCGCCGATGGGGGTTGCGGTGACCAATATAGGCCGCGCGGGGAAGTTCGGGGACTCCAGTCATTGCGCGAGTCGGTCGAGTCGCGTTCGCTCGCTCGAACTGGCGGAGACTTCACGGGCAGCGCGCGACAACGCTGCTCCCGTCATCGTTCTACCTGGCGGGAACCGCTCCAGACGGCCAGGCGCCACCCAGAAATGTCCGCAGCGCGTGTATCAGGTAATCCGGATTGTCGACATAGAGCATGTGCCCGGAGCCGGCGATCGTGAGGAGGCGCGCATCCGGGATCAGGGCCGCCCACGCGCTGGCGCCATCGGGATTCATGACGACGTCGCGCTGGCCGCTTATAACGAGCGCCGGTGCGCGGACCCGTCGCGCCACGGTACGGAAATCCCGTGGCGTGGGCAGCGACGCCATCACGCGGGCGACGTGCGCGGCGAACGTGCGAATACTTTCGTTAGGCAGGTCGCAGAACGACGCGTCGAACCGGGCGGCACGCGCGCTGTCGCCCACGTAGGCGGGGGCGTTCACCGCCCAGTACGTCCGGCAGTATGCGGCTGCGTCCGACGTGTCCTTCCCGGCAGCACGCAAGCGAACGAGCTGCCGGGCGCGTGTGGTGTCGAGTCGGGCCATCGCCAGCGACGCATCAACGAGCCTGGCGAGCGAGTCCGTCGGTTCCATGGGCGACAGCAGAACGAGGCGATCGATGCGTTCGGGATACGCGGCGGCATATTCGGCCGCGACCGCGGCGAAGTACGAGAAGCCGATCAGCGACATCCGAGACACTCCCACGGCGTTTCGCACACGTTCCATGTCGTCGACGTCGAACGCAAAGGACGTCAGCGCACTATCCCGGTAGGCAGTGGACCGCCCGCGCCCACGGGGGTCGTAGAAGACGAGCGTGTACGTCGCGGAGAGCGGCTCGATCGAGCGTCCGAGATAGAGGTCCAGGGGAACGAGGACGGTGTCCGCTCCCTTACCCACGATGCGGTACCAGAGGCCGCCCGCGGCACCGGCGGCGATCATGCCCTCCGATGGAAACGGTGGAGACGGCATTGGCGCCGGTGCCGGTGCTGGCTCGGGAGTCGGCGGCAGCACCACGGACGGCGGTGCCGGCGTGCAGGCCACGGTGAAAAGCAGCGCCACGATACGAACGGCATGATCGCGCCGCGGCGACGATGGCGAGGCGCTCAGCGCTCCGGCTCCATTACATCCTCGAACCGTAGCCACTTGCTGTAGAAGTAAAGATCCACGTACCCCGTCGGGCCGCCGCGATTCTTGAGGACGCTCAACTCGGTCGCGCCCTGGAGTCCGGGCGCCGTGGAATACAGTTCCTCCCGGTAGAGGCCAAGCACCACGTCGGCCAGTTGCCGTATCGCGCCCGACGCGCCGAAGTCCTCCAGCAGCGGACGCTGGTCGACGCGGCCGCGGGGCGAAACCGCCAGGTGCGATACCAGCAGCATGACGCAGCCACGGCGGATGGCCAGTTCCTTGAGTTCCCGCACGGCCCGACCCATTTCTTCCTCCTGCGGAGCGGCGCCGGTTGCCAGGCTCTGCAGGGCATCGACAACCACCAGCTCGACCCCGAGATGTTCGACCGTCAATTCAGAAACACCGCGAATGCCCGTGTCGGGAAGGCGCGCCAGGACCGGTGCGCGATCGCGCAATCGCAATGAGGCGGTCGCCACCTCTGCGTGCGTGACCTCATCCAGATTGCCCCCGCGAAGCTCGTCGAGGCTCGCACGTCCTTCGAGTGCCAGTGCGCGCTCCAGCAATCGCTCGGGAGACATTTCGCCCGAGACGAACGCCGCGCGGTGACCGGCCGCAGATGCCCGGATCGCGATCGCCAGCGCCAAGGCGGACTTGCCGGAGCCGACATCGCCTCCGAGCACAAGCAAGTCTCCACGTCGCATTCCGCCTCCCAGGAGCGAATCGAGGCTGGGAAACGCGGTCGGTACCGTTTCGCCGCGTGCCACTCCCTGCGTCAGGGCCTCGAACCGCGCCGACGCATTCGTCGAAGTCGACGCACTGCCGTCATCGCTGCGCGAACGAACGGGGAACTGCAGGGCTGGCCTCTCAGCCCCGCTCGGGGGACCGCCGTCGCCAGTCATGAATCCTCGGCGAGCGCCAAAAGGAGCCGCTTCAACTCCGAACGGGATGCGCCGTCGAGGTGGTCTGCGATCTGCGCCAGCATGTCGCCGAGCGCGAGACGGAACTCGGCGAGGCTTCCTGTTTCACTGGCTTGGACGACGCGGAGCGAGATGGAGCGCACGATGGGTGGAAGCGCCAGAGACGCGTACCAGGATCGCGCTCTGGCAGCGCGAACTCGGCGCGCCGCGGCCAGCAGATCCGAAGGAGCCATGGCGTCACGCCCGAGCCGTGCTGCGAGGAGTACCGCCAGCACTATCTCGCGTTGTCCGCCTAGCGGGAGTCGGCCTGCCAGCGTTGCGAGGGCGCGGAACTGGAAGACGACCGGAGGAACGGCGAATGGCGGGAGCGTCTGCACGAAACGCAATCTAGGCTTGCGGCGGCGGCCGGCAATCGACGGAGTTGCACTATGATCGGAATGTGAGTGGGAGGAAGGGCCGACGGACGGGCGAGGGAGGACCGGGAGCCGGGGTACTCGCCGTGGGGACGGACGGCGGCGGGCGTGGCGTATACATTTCGACGCGATGCCACATCCGACTTCGCGCCCGGCCCCGCCCCCCAGGAGCGTGCTTTGGGTGGATGACGAGGCGGAGCTGCTCGAACCGCATCGGCTGTTTCTGGCCGACAGAGGGTATGACGTCGCCGTTGCGACCAACGCCGACGACGCCGTCGAGATGCTGCGGAGGAAGGCGTACGATCTGCTGTTGCTGGACGAGCAGATGCCGGGGCGGCGCGGGCTGGATGCGGTGCGCGAGGTGCGGGAAGTGGCGCCGACGCTGCCGGTGGTGGTGGTCACCAAGAGCGAGGACGACGCGACCCTCCGTGAGGCGTTAGGCACGCAGGTTGCCGACTACCTTGTGAAGCCGGTGAGTCCTCGCCAGGTGTTGACGGCCGTCACGAAGCTCCTCGAGGGGGCGAAGATCCGGTCGCAGACGCTCGCGCACCAGTTCGTCGGTCGGTTCCGGGAAATCGAGGATGCGCGCTATCGCGGGCTCGACTGGCGGGGATGGATTGAGCGATTCGACGAGTTGATGCGATGGGATGTGGATCTGGCTGAGGCGGGAGAGACCGATCTCTACGAGTCGTTGCGGGGGCTTTATCCGGACATGCATCGCGAGTTCGCCGCGTTCATGTACCGGGCCTATCCGTCGTGGCTTCGGAACCTGGAGGGGGATCGGCCGCCACTGTCGATCGACGTGGTCAGCGAGTTCCTTCTGCCGATCCTGACGGCGCGTCGGGTCGCGTTGCTGATCGTGGTCGACTGTCTGCGACTGGACCAATGGCGAGTGCTGGAGCGATTGGTGGCGCCGTTGTTCGACGTTGAAACGACGCACTATTATGCGGTGCTGCCGACGGCGACTCCGTACTCGCGCAACTCCGTGTTCAGCGGGCTGTTCCCGGGGGAGATCGCGGCGCGCTTCCCGGATTGGTGGGGTGAGCGTGAGGACGAGACGCTCAACGCGCACGAACGCGAACTGCTGGACGCCCAGCTGAAGGAGATGCAACTGGCGGTGACCGTCCGGTACGAGAAGATCTCCACGCCGCAGGATTCGGAGGATCTGGAACGGCGCGTGTCGTCGGCGATTCCGTCGGATGGGATTGGCGCCTTCGTGTTCAACTTCGTGGACCTGTTGACGCACGGTCGGAGCGAGTCGGCGATCCTGTACGAGGTGGCGCGTGACGAGATCGCGTTGCGACAGCTCACACTGCAATGGTTCCAGCGGTCGCCGCTTTTCAGCGTGCTGAAGGAAGCGGCTCGGCGGAAGGTGCCGGTCGTGCTGACGAGCGATCATGGATCGATTCACTGTACATCGCCGGCGACGGTGTTCGCCAAGCGGGATGCGACGCAGAATCTGCGCTACAAGTTCGGCGAGGATCTGCGTCCCGAGCGGCCGGAGCAGGCGCTGTTGTTTCCCGACGAGGATCTGTTGCGTCTGCCGCGCCGCGGGGCAGGCGCGAACACGTTGCTGGCCGTGGGGAACACGTTCTTCGTCTACCCGACGAAGCTGCGCGAGTACCAGAGCCGTTATCGGGGAAGCTTCCTGCACGGAGGCGTGACGCCGGAGGAGTGCATCGTGCCGCTGGCCCTGCTGACCCCGAAGGAGCGTTGATGCCGATGCGGGCAGCGCACCGGCGTTCGTCCGGGAGACGTTAGGCAGCATGTATCGTCGCCTGTATCGCTTCCTCCGGCCGCACTCCGGGCGCATGGCGACGACCGTCGCCTGCAACGTTGGCGCTGCGGTCCTTGACGTATTTTCGTTCACGCTGCTGATCCCGTTCCTCGACGCCATCTTCGGCACGCAGACCCAGTCCGGTCCGATCAGTCGCCTGCAGGAGCATCTGATTGGGGCGTTCCTGCGGAGCGACGACAAGATGGGGTCATTGCGAAATGTGATCCTCGTGATCCTGGCGGCAGTCACGCTGAAGAACGTGCTTGTATGGCTGAGCGGTCAGATGGGGGCGTCGCTCCAGGAATACGTGACGCGCGATCTCCGGAATGCGGTGCAGTCGCACGTGCAGCGCCTCCCGCTCGCCTACTTCACGAGGACGAAGGTCGGGCAGATCCTGTCCCGGATACTCACGGACACGGCGCAGACGAAGCAGGTCATCACTGAAGCCGTGACGCGTTCGATCCAGAGTCTTGCCGTGGTGTTGACGACCATCGTCGCGCTGTTCGCGATTTCGTGGCGGTTGACGCTGCTGGCGCTTGTCATCGCGCCGATCCTGATCGGATTGCTGCAGCCGCTGTTACGGCGACTGCGCAAGGGGCACAAGCGTCTGGGCAATCAATTCGGGGACATGACGGCGATCGTGCAGGAGGGCATCAGCGGCATCCGGCTGGTGAAGGCGTATGGCGCCGAGGCATACGAGGAGGAGCGGTTCCGCGCCGCCAGCGACAGCTACTCGAAGGGCATGGTCCGGGTGACCCGTATTGCGTGTCTGGCGCAGCCGATCACCGAAACGGTGGGAACGGCGATCGCGGTGGCCATCCTCTGGATCGGGGCGCGGGAAGTGCTGCTGACGGGCGCGATGTCCGGGTCGATGCTGATTGCCTTCCTGATCCTCGTGATGCGGATGTTACAGCCGTTGAAGCAGCTTTCGCAGGTACCGACTGTCGCTCAGCAGTCGTTGGCAGCGGCCGAACGGCTGTTCGAAATCCTCGACACGGCGCCGGAAACGGCTGGGGCGAGGGGCACGCGCACGGCCACCGGATTGCGCGAGGGCATCGCGTTCGAGCAGGTATCGTTCGCGTACGACGACACGCCGGTACTGCGCGACGTGTCGTTTTCGGCGCGGCGGGGCGAAATCGTCGCGCTCGTGGGACCGAGCGGCGCCGGCAAGAGCACGCTGGTGGACCTCATCCCCCGCTTCTACGAGCCGACCGCCGGCGTCATCCGGCTGGACAACGTGGACATTCGCGAGTTCACCTTAGGTTCGTTGCGTGCGCTAACCGGGATAGTGAGTCAGGACACCGTTCTCTTCAACGATACGGTGCGCAACAACATCGCTTACGGGGCCGCGGGGCGATTCAGCGACAAGCAGGTCGCCGAGGCGGCTCGCGCGGCCAACGCGGATCGGTTCATTCGCGACCTCCCCGCCGGCTACGACACTGTCCTTGGCGAACGCGGGACGCGCTTGTCCGGCGGTCAGCGTCAGCGGATCGCGATCGCCCGGGCATTGCTCGCGGACCCGCCGATACTGATTCTGGACGAGGCCACGTCCGCGCTCGACACCGAGTCGGAGCGCCAGGTACAGGAGGCGATCGATCGGCTGCTCGCCGGCCGAACGGTGTTCGTAATTGCGCATCGGCTGTCGACCATCCAGCATGCGTCACAGATCCTGGTACTCGATCGAGGCGTGGTGGTCGAGCGCGGGACGCATAACGAGCTGCTGGAGCGCGGCGGTACGTACGCGCGGCTCGCGCTGGTGCAGTCGGCGGCGCCAGGCGAATCGTCGCTCGCTGCCGCCTCGCCGGCGCGCGCGGGGCAGCGGTGATGCGGGCGAGCCCGGGCGGGTCACTCGTGCGCTGGCACATGCCAGGACGTCGGTCGTGCGCGCACTGGTCGTGATCCCGGGCCGTCAGCTGCACGGCGCAGAGCGTGCGTTGATGGACCTGGCGACGAGTTGGCGGAACCGTGGAGGCGTTTCGATAGTGGCGACGCCGGACGACGGCGCGGCGAGTCGGGCGGCCCATGCGGCTGGGATTGAGACACACGATCTGAGACAGCGTCGAGGGGCTCTGAGGCACGCGCTTCGGCTGCGGTCCCTGGTCGACCGGCAGACAGTCGATGTCGTAATCGTGGATTCGGACGAAGGGGCGTGGAGTGCGGCAGTGGCGGTGCGCATGGCGCGTCGCGGTGTGGTGGTGCGCCGCGTGGCCGCGGGCGAGGCACTCCCGGCCGGATGGCGATCCCGCTGGTCCGCGAAACTGGCGCGCATAGGCTTCGTGTTCACATTGCCGGCAACCGGTGCCGACGCTGCCCCTGCGGGACCGTTGGGTGTGCGCCTTGCCGAGGCTCGCGACGATGCCGACGAGGCGTTCGACACACCGCCGCGCCTGATTTGTGTGGCTGGGTCGCGCGAGGCCGAAGGCCGCGCTCTTGGCGAGGTGCTGAGGGCGTTTGCCTTGCTGCGCCGGCGGTTCCCCCGGTTGCGGCTGGCGATTGTCGGCGTACAGGATCGCACCATGCAAACCAGGGCCCGTCTCCATGCGGCGGCCCTGCGCGTGGCAGAGGGCATGGACTGGATATCCGATCCGCTGCATGGGGTCGAGGCGCTACGGCGGGCCGAGATCGGCTGTGTCGTGGCCGGCGGTGACGATTGCGTATACGGGCTGCTGGACCTGATGGCATGGGGCATTCCGGTCGTGGCCAGCCGCACGACGCTTTCCGAGCACTATGTGGCCGACGGCATCCACGGGGCGCTCCTGGCCGTAATGGATGCAGCTCACATTGCGTCGGAGCTGTCGGCCATGCTGGCTTCGCCGGACGGCCGGACGGCGATGGGACACGCGGCGCGAATGCGAGTGCAGCGAGAGTTCTCCGACGCCGACATGGCAGCGCCATTCGAACTGATGGCCAGCCGGTTGCTGAGGCGCAGCGCATGACGGCGCCGGTGCCCGTGACGGTGGTGATCGCGGCGCACAACGAAGGTGCGCACATCGGTGCGTGCGTGCGCAGCGCATCGTTCGCCGCCGAGATTCTCGTCGTGGAGAACGACTCCACGGACGACACGCTGGCGCGCGCAAGGGAAGCTGGAGCGGTGGCCTTCAGTCATCCGTTCGTCACCATCGGCGCTCAGCGGAACGCCGCGATCGAGCGCGCCGCCCAGGACTACGTGCTCATCCTCGACGCCGACGAGCGGGCGTCGCCGGCGCTGGGTGAGGAGCTGGCACGGATCATCGCACATGGCGACGGCACGGTGGCCTGGCGGCTGCGCCGTCGAAACCTCTTTCTGGGACGCGAGATAAGGCACGGCGGATGGGAGCGTGATCGTCCGATACGCTTCTTCCGGAAGTCGCTTCGGTACGACGATCGTCCCGTGCACGAGCGGGTGCTGGCGAATGGCCCCATCGGAGAACTCAAACAGCGCATCGATCACGAGCCGTATGAAACGTTAGGCGAGTACTTCGCCAAGCTGGTTCGCTACAGTCGCGACTGGGCGCAGCAGCATTTCGCGCGCGGCCGTCGCGCCTCGCTCTGGGCCGTGACCGTTCGTCCCCCGGTTCGGTTCTTCACTATGCTGGTGCTGCGAGGCGGGTGGCGCGACGGGAGCCACGGCGTACTGCTGGCGGTGCTGGCATCCGTGAGTGTGGCGACGAAGTACGCATTCCTGTGGGAACTCGGCCGCGTCGAGCGTCTTCGGGGCGCGGGCGAGACTCGGATCTGACGGTGCGGCACCTGTTCGTCACCCAGGACTTCGGGCCCGATCTGGGCGGGATTGCCAGGCGGCACGTGGAACTGTGCCGTCGGTTCGCACCCGAGCGTGTCGTGGTCTCAACGGTGTCGGCCGGAGGGGCGACGGAGTTCGACTCCAGCGAGCGGTATCCGATCGTGCGCGAGCGATTCACGTTCGGTGAGGCCAAGCGGTTCGTCAACCAGGTCCGCTGGGCGGGTTCGCTGGTCGGTCTGATACGCGACGGTGTGGATGTGCTCCATCTCGGGAACGTGCGGCCGTGCGGATACGCGGCGTGGATGGCCAGGCAACGGGTGGACATCCCGTTCCTGGTCTACGTGAACGGAGGCGATGTTCTGCGTGAGTTGCAGAAGACCCGTGCCAGCGCGTTCAAGCGCGCGACGGGGCGCCGGATTCTCTCGTGCGCGCGCGGTATCGTGGCCAATTCCGAGTGGACGGCGGGCATTGCCAGAACGCTGATCGCCGAGTTGCAACTGCCGGAGGAACCCGTGGTGCGGGTAATCGAGCTGGGCACCGACCCGCAGCACTTTCGCCCGGACCGCGACCGGGGATTGCTGCGCCGCGCTTTCGGGATCGGGGACGCGCCGCTGTTGCTGACCGTCGCAAGGCTGGTGCCGCACAAGGGACAGGATGTGGCCATCGAAGCTGTGGGTCGACTTGCCGGGGACATGCCGGGACTCCGGTACCTGGTAATCGGCGGTGGCGATGACCGCGGCCGGCTCGAGGCGCTGGCTGCGCAGCACGGGATCGCCGATCGTGTGATCTTCGCCGGAACGCTCGCCGACGACCAGATTGCGGAAGCGTACGCAACGGCCAGCGTGTACGTCGGACTCTCGCGCATCGATCGCGGGGTGAACGCCGAAGGGTTTGGAATCTCTTTCGTCGAGGCGGCGGCATCAGCGACGCCGTCAGTCGCAGGTGATTCGGGCGGCGTGCGCTCTGCGGTGCGGGATGGCGTTACGGGATTCGTCGTGGAGCCCAGCGACGTCGACCGTGTTACGGACGTTCTGCGGCGGCTCATCGAGAATGAGGATGAGCGGCGACAAATGGGAGTGGCGGCGAGGCGAGCCGTGGAGACGCATTACAACTGGGATCGTGTGGCTCGGGAAACGCTGGTATTCACGCAGGAGGTCACGCGTGGCGCGGTCATGGGAGCTGCGACGTGATGGCGTCCGTGCGACATCGCCTGGAGTACGTGGCGCTGCGTGCCGTGCTGGCGCTCTTTGCGGCACTCCCGTTGTCGGTAGCCAGCCGGCTCGGTGAGTTCCTCGGTCTGGCCGGTTACTGGCCTCTGGGCATCAGGCGACGTGTCGTCACGAGGCAGATCGCAGCCGCTTTTCCGGGACTTCCGGCGCGCGAAGTGGCACGGGTCGCCCGGGGGGCGTATCGGAACCTGGGGCGAACGACGGTGGAGTCGGCGGTAATTTCCGGTCGCAGCCGTGCGGATCTGCTGGCGATGTTCGAGGGAACGGACGACTGGACGCCCGTGTCGGAACTGCTGGCGGCCGGGAAGGGGAGCGTACTCGTCACCGGGCATTTCGGTAACTGGGAACTGGCGGCAGCATATGTTGCAGCTCGCGGGGTACCGCTGGATGTGATCGCGCGTCGCCAGGCGAACCCGCTATTCGACGCGTACATTACGCGTACCCGTCAGCGGCTCGGTCTTACGGTCGTACATGACCGGGACGCAGCGCGACACATCCCTCGTGCATTTCGCGAGGGACGGTCGATGGGCTTCGTCGCCGACCAGGGCGTGAAGGGGCTGGCGTCGACGTTCGTACCCTTCTTCGGTCGGCCGGCAAAGACACCACGTGGTCCAGCGGTCTACGCGCTCAAGTACAAGCTGCCGCTCATTGCCATGGCGGGCGTGCGTCAGCCGAGCGGCAAGTACCGCCTGCTGATCGATCCGATCGACGTGACCGAGAGCGGAAACCGCGAAGAGGACGTCGACGCTCTGGTGGCCGCGTTCACAGCCGTGCTGGAGCGGCATGTACGTCGATATCCCGATCAATATTTCTGGCACCATCGGCGCTGGCGTCGCCAGCCACCCTCGACACCGGAGGAACTCCGTGAGCCGCTCTGACGCCGTAGGATCGACAGGGACAGGGCATCGTCCGGGAGCGGCCATCGCTCCTGTGCGGTGCCAGTGCCGGAACCAGTCGCGATGACCATGGATCGCCTTCGCGCACGCGAGTTCCCATGGACGTTGCGTCCCGATGTGACGTTCCTCAATCACGCATCCACCGGGCCGCTGCCCCAGCGCAGCCTGGATGCTCTTGCCGAATGGGCGGTGTTGCGCGCCGAACCCTGGCGCATCGCGCTCGATCGGCAGTTCGGGTTGCTGGCGCGCGGGCGGGAGCTGTGCGGTCGCCTGATCGGTGCCGATGCTGCCGAGATCGCGATGATGGTCAACACATCGTACGGCATCAACTTCGCGGCGCTGTCGCTCCCATTGTTGCCGGGGGATGTAGTGGTGGGTTCTGACCGCGAGTTTCCCGCGAACGTGTATCCGTGGATGGGGCTGGAGAAGAAGAGGGGCGTACACTATCGCATGGTGCCGTGTCGTGATCGTCTCGCGGACGAGGATGCGATCATAGCCGCACTCGATCTGCCGCGGGTGCGTGCCTTGGCGGTGTCGTGGGTTTCCTTCGAGACGGGGAAGCGTCTCGACCTCGCTCGACTGGGCAAAGCCTGTCGCGAGCGGGGGATCTACTTCGTTGTCGATGGGATCCAGGGCGTGGGAGCCACGCCGATCGATGTCAGGGCGTGTCACGTCGATATCCTGGCCTGTGGAGCGCAGAAGTGGCTGTTGTCGCCGTGGGGGACCGGTTTCCTGTACGTGCGACGGGAGCTGGTTACTCAGCTGGAGCCAGCGGACATCGGGTGGATGTCGGGTCCTGCGTCCGCAGATTTCTCGCGCTTCCTCGATTATGACCTGACGTTCCATGACGATGCGCGGCGCTTCGAGGTGATCACACTGCCGTTCCAGGACTTCGCCGGGATGGGCGCGTCGCTCGACGTGTTCCTCGAGGTCGGTCTGCAGCGCGTCTACGATCTGGTGCGCGAGCGGGCCGATCAGATCGTTGCGTGGGCGATGCGGAATCGCGGAGTGCGTCTCCTGACTCCAGCGGACGCGCACCAGCGGGCGGGAATTGTCGCTGTGGTACCGAGCGACCCGTTGTCCGCGTCCGCGCGGTTGGATGCGGCGGGCGTCGCCCATTCGCTTCGGGAGGGAGCGATTCGTCTCTCTCCGCATTTCTACACGAGCGCCGTGGAAATCGATCGCGCGTTGCAGCTGATGGCGTCGTGAGCGCCGGAGTGACGCGATCGGGGGTGGGCGTCCGTCTCGTTGCGCCTGGTGTACGCACGTGATCGCACACGATTCCGGCAGACGCTGCGGGCCGACGTTGCTCGCCTTCGTCGGAATCGCCGCGCTCTCCTGTGCGGGGGGCGAGACGCGGTTGCGCGCGAACTCCGAGTTCCGCTGGGGTGGTGATGCCGAAGGTGGCGCGCCGTTCGTGGAGGCCGATCCCGCCGATCCGACGCGCGTTCGCGGTTTCGACGTGGAGATCGCGGGAATGATCGCCGGAGGCTTGGGGCGGACGCCGCGTTTCGTGCAGGTCGCGTGGGCGTCGATCCAGCAGTCGGTGGAGCGTGGCGACTTCGACGCAGGGCTCTCCGGAGTCGAGGACAGGCCGGAACTGCGCGCGCGCTTCGCCGTCAGCTTGCCGTACTTCGAGTTTCGGGAAGTCCTGGCAGTTCGTCCCGCCGACTCGACGCGGTTTCGGCGGCTCTCTGACCTGGCGGGCAAGCGAGTCGCGACGCTCGGGTCGACGCAGGCATATGAGCTACTGCTCGCTGCGCAGACAGAGTCCGGACTTATTCCCGTGTCGTACGACGACGACGTCCATCCATATTCGGACCTGCTGGATGGTCGGGTGGACGCCGTGCTGCTGGACCACGTGATCGCCGAGCGATCTCTGAGGCGTCTGGGCCGATTCGTGATCCAGCCCGAGCCGGTCGCGATCGGTCACTATGTGGCCATATTCGCCAGCCACAACGGGGCGCTCCGCGATTCGGCGAGCGCAATTCTCCGTGCGCGGATGGGCGACGGGTCGCTGGAGAGGATCTTTCGCGAGTGGAGCGTCTGGGACGACGCCCAGGCTCGCCACTTCGCGAGCGTGTCGAACGAAGCCGTGGATCTGGCAGCAGGTGCGGCCGCTCTGCCGCGTTCGGCGTCGGCCTATGTGCCTGCGCTGGCGCGGGCGGCGGCGATCACTCTGGCGATCTCGTGTCTCGCGATGCTGCTGGCCGTGATGGTCGGATCCGCAGTTGCCGTGGGGCGTGTCTACGGTTCGCGGCTGACGCGGATTGCCATTACGGCATACGTGGAGGTAATCCGCGGCACTCCCGTGTTGCTGCAACTGTTTGTGCTGTACTACGGGCTCTCGTCGGTGATCCGGTTGCCCGCATTGGCGGCTGCGATCCTCGGGCTTGGCTTGAACTACGCCGCCTACGAATCGGAAATCCATCGAGCGGCTCTGGAGGCGATCCCGCGCGCACAGTTGGAGGCGGCACGCACGCTCGGCTTGAGCGAGTGGCAGATCCTGCGGCTCGTGCGGGGGCCGCAGGCCCTGCGACTGGCGCTCGCGCCAATGACCAACGATTTCGTCGCCCTGCTCAAGGATTCGTCACTCGTGTCGGTGATCACCGTGGTCGAATTGACGAAGCAGACGGCGATCTATGCCACGAACATCGGGGGCTGGTTAGTGCCCGGTATCCTTTGCGCGGCTGTCTATCTTGCCATGTCGCTCCCGCTATCGCTTGTTGCCCGGCAGCTCGAACAGCGATGGAAGCGGCCGTGAGCGGCGGCGTCGAGGTGTCCGGGCTGGTTGTGCGCCGGGGTCCGGTGGAGGTGCTCAGCGGCGTGGACATGGTGATACGGCCGGGAGAAGCCTGTGCACTGATGGGCGTCTCCGGCGCCGGGAAATCGACGGTGCTGCGCGCGGTCGTGGCGCTGGAACCCTTCGACAGAGGCAGCATCGACGTCGACGGGTTCATGCTGCGACCCGGTCGGCTCGCTTCCGAATCGGCGCTGAAGGCATTGCGACAGCGGGTCGGCATGGTATTCCAGGCGCATTCGCTGTTCGAGCACCTGACGGTACTGGAGAATCTGACGTTGGCGCCGATTCACACGGTCGGACGCTCCCCGGAGCGGGCGGTAGCCACGGCGCGACGACTGCTGGCGACGTTAGGCGTCGCTCACCGTGAGAAGGCGTACCCCGGGCAGCTCTCGGGCGGCGAGGCGCAGCGCGTCGCGATCGCCCGGGCGCTTGCGCTCGATCCCATGACGCTGCTGCTCGATGAACCGACGTCGGCGCTGGACCCTGCACGCCGCGGAGCCCTTGGCGATTCCCTGCGATCGTTGGCGCGCGAGGGCCGCGGCCTGCTCGCTGCTACGCACGATGTGGACTTCGCGCGTGCGTTCGCCGATCGTGTCGTAGTGCTCGCCGGGGGTCAGATCGTCGAGGAAGGGCCGGCCGCGAAGGTACTGGATGACCCCGCACATCCAGCCACACGCGAGCTGCTGCGGTACGCATCGGACGCAGGCTGAAGGGCGTGGCGCCGCGTATTGTGGGTAGCGAGCGACTGCTTGACGTCGCGCAAGCGCGTAACGGCGGTGGGAGACGGCATCAGATACCGAGGGCATTTCGCGTCATCGACGAGCGGCCTGAGCCGTTCAGCCGCGCATGCGGTCCCCGGTCAGGTCCACCCCCAGCAGGCGCAACAGCTCTGCGGTTCCCGCGAAGTCGCGCTTCTGCTGTGTGCCCAGTCGTTCGACCGTGCCATGGACCGACTCGCCGGCGCGGCCCGAAGCACGGACGATTCGGAGGACGAAATAGTCGAAGCCCGGCTGCGCTCCGGGACTGTCATCTGTCGGCCCACTTCGCATCTCGCCCCCCGGGGACTCGACTGGCAGGAGGCGGGGGGAGCCGGAGCGCCCCACCCGCCTGTCCTCGCGTGATTCTCTTACCGCGCGCTATCCCGCACCTCCCCGCACCGATGGCACATGCCAGACCGACGGATCAAGGGAAGAAACTGCTGTAGAGCAATCGGTTGGGAGAGCCCACGCCTGGATTGAGGACGACGCCGGCGGTGGCGTTGGCCACGATGTTGTTGCGAATGGCGAAGGCGTTCCACAGCGGTTGCGTCTGACGGCGTCGTGCCGCCACTCCGGCGACATGAGGACTTGCCATGGACGTGCCGGACATCACGGCCGTTGCCACGTTGGACGTGTGATACGCGCTCCGGATCGACCGACCAGGCGCGAAGATGTCCAGGCAGCCGCCGAAGTTGGAGAAGCTGGAACGCGTGTCGATCATCAGCGGCGGAATCCCCGCTCCCTCCCCCGTCGAGCCAACCGTGATCGCGTTCACGGCACTTGCCGGACTCGACCCGCAGGCGTTGGCATTGCTGTTCCCGGCGGCCACCGCAACCGAGTTACCGGATGCCACGAGGGCATTCACCGCGGCGTTGGTTGGCGCGTTGAAGCCGCCGCCCAGGCTCATGTTCGTTACGGCTGGCGCGATGTCGTTGTTCTGCACCCAATTCACCGCCGAAATGATTCGGGAGAACGGCGCGCCACCCGTGCAGTTGAACACACGAACCGGATGGAGAATCACACCCTTGGCTACACCGAACGTCGTGCCGCCGATGGTGCCGGCGACGTGAGTGCCATGTCCGTTGCAGTCGACGATGCTCGGAACGCCGGGGACGAATGAGACGCCGGCGCCGACTCGTCCGGCGAATTGCGCGTGCGTCGGCCGGATGCCGCTGTCGATGATGTAGACGTGGATCCCCGCACCGGTACTGGTATACGAGTATATCCCGTCCAGCGGCAGCGCCCGTTCCTGGATTCGATCGAGGCCCCAGATGCCGGCGACTCCCTGGTTCACGTCCGGGTAGGCCATCCCGTCACGCGAGACGTAGTCGACCGCCGGATGCCGCTGCAAAGCAGCCAGCGCGTTCGGCGGCACTTCGGCCAGGAAACCCCTGAGCGCGGTCTCCCAAGTGGTCTTGATCCGCGCACCGTATGCGCGCGCGATGCTCGCCGAAGTCGCGGCGACGTTCTGCTCGCCATCTTTCAAGACGACGATATAGTCGTTTGGACCGACTTCATCGGACGCCTGAAGCGCGGCGGCGTCCTCTGGCGCCCGCAGCAAGGGTGACGTCGGGTCGGGTGCGTCGCTACACGCTGCGGTGGCCATCAGGACCAACAGCATACCCTGCAGTTCTCGTCTCATTGTCTTCCTCCTCCAATTGAGTGGTCAGCCATTTGCAGCGTTGGCGAGATGTGTCACAGTTGCAACGCCTCTTGTCGTCGTCGCGTGGTGACGACATGTTGGCCTGGCGCTGAGTCCGCCATGCCGGTCCGACTATCTCCCAGATGGTTCTCGCTTCACACTGCCTGTCGTAGCGGCGGTTCATTGCCTCGGACGCGACCGATGCTACGACGGTGGGCGCAAGTCGCCGTCAACCACGGCGTCAAATCCTTGTGACTGAATCGCTTGCCGGACACGCTCGACTCGTCACACTTGGCATCCCGCGGCTCATCGGCGGGTCGAGCGCACGGCTGACCACGCGCCGGAAAGAGTTGGCGCTGCTCACCTACCTCGGGCGTCGGAGCCCGCGCTCTGTATCGCGTGAAGAACTGTCGGCGCTTTTCTGGGGAGAGCGCGATTCCTCCCGTGCGCGACAATCACTGCGACAGGCGCTTCTGGAGTTGCGGCGAGTGCTGGGTCCGGGCCTGGAGGTGGACCAGGACAACGTCACCCTGGCATCGGGAACGCTGGCGATCGATGCCTCCGAGTTCGAAGCGGATATTGCCCGACAGCACTACGAGTTCGCAGTCGAGCGATGGCACGGTGACTTCCTCGAGGGATTCGAAGACGCCGGTGATGCCCCCTTCCGCGTCTGGCTGGAGTCGGAACGCGTTCGCCTGCGGAGCCAAATGGCGCGCGCACTGGATGCACTGGTGCGTGACGCTTCCGCGCACGGAGAGTGGGAGACCGCCGAGGTCCATGCCGCCCGTCGAACGGAGCTGACTCCACTCGATGAGGCCGCTCATCGACAGCTCGTGCAGGTGCTGCGAGCCGGTGGCAAGATCGGCGATGCCGAAACCCGGCACGCGGCGTTCATGTCGCGGATGCGAGAGGAACTGGGCGTCGAGCCTTCAGCCGAAACCGCGAGACTCGGACGCCAACTCGCTGTGGTTGCCTCACAACGCGAGCCACCGAGCCGCACGACCGCGCTGTTCACGCCGGACCTCGTCGGTCGTGAGCGGGCGTACGCGGAACTCACAGCCGCGTGGCAGGAGGCGGTCGGCGGCGGTGCTCCGGTGGTGCTGATCGAGGGAGAGCAGGGCATCGGGAAGACACGGCTGTGCGAAGAGTTTCTGTCGTCGCTGGCGGCGCGCAAGGAAGTACACGTGGTTCTTCGCGCACGCGGTCGCGAGATGCTGGCCGCGGTCCCGCTGGGGTTGGCGTCCGAGTTGGTGTCCTGTCTGAGCGATGCACCTGGACTGGCCGGCGCAAGTCCTGAGGCTTTGGGGGAACTTCGTCGTCTTGCGCCTTGGATCGAGGCGCGCTTCACGTCGCTTCCGCATGCGATCGGCACCGCAGGGGCGCTGCACGAGGCCGTCGCTGGCGTGGTCGCCGCCGTCGGCGAAGAGGGGCCGGTGATCCTGTTTGTCGACGATGCGCCAGACGCGGACGCAGCCAGTCGGGATCTGATCGCTGCCTTGGCACGGATTGCGCCACCGCACACCCTGTTGCTCCTGACGAGCGCCAGATTCGGCGATGACGGTCAGGATCTGGTCCGCGAGTTGTCCGCCGTCGGCGCTTTGCGGCGGTTGAAGCTGCCTGCCCTGACTTCAACGCACGTCGACCTGATGCTCGCGTCGATGCTGGCGATGCCGGAAGCGGAACGGCGCGTGCTGGCGACGCGGCTGTACGCGGAGACGTCGGGGAATCCGTTGTATGTGACGGAGCTGGCATCGGCGCTAGTGGATGAAGGATGGTTGGCGCCTGACCAGTCGGGGGAGTGGCGAGTCGCACGGGAATGGGCTGGGGGAGAGCTGCCGATCCCGTCGGGGGTGCGTCAGGCGCTCCTGCGCCGCTTGTCCCTCTTGAGCCCGCTCGGTCGCGAACTTGCTGACGCCGCCGCGGTGTTTCGCACGCCAACCGATGCGTCCTTGCTTGGCGCAATGACAGAAATGTCCGCGGCCGCCGTTGCGGCGGGACTGGATGAGCTGATCTCGCGTCGACTGCTGCGTCACTCGCCAACCAGCCCGGGTGCGCTCGAGTTCGCGCACGACCTTGTCAGGCGCACCGCCGCCGAAGCACTCGATCCCCGCGCTCGAGATGCGTTGCACCGCAAGGCTGCGAGTGCGCTCGCCGCACGAGGCGCGGAAACCGACCCGGCAACGCGCGCCGCTCTGCACTATCACCAGGAGCGCGCTACCCGACACCGGAGCTGGCCGTCCCGCCGCTCGATCGCGTGGGTGGTCGCGCTGATGGCGGCGATCGCCATGCTGGCGCTCTGGCGCGGACGCACCGCCAGCGGGAACGCAGCTTCCGGGGAGAAGGTTCTTGTGCTTCCCTTCAGGCCACTGGTCGGCGAGGCCACGTCCTGGTCAGAGGCCCTGCCCGACCTTCTGGCTACAGCGCTGGATGGCACACCCGGCATGCAGGTAGTCGATCCATGGGCAGCGTGGCGCGACCTGCGCGCCACGCCGTCAGCAAGGGCACGGAGTCCCGACCCAATCGAGGCCGAGGCCCTTGCGCGCAAGTTCGGAACAGAGTGGTTCGTGACCGGGTCGTTGATGTTGGAAGGCGGTCGGCTGACCGCCTCGCCGCGACTCTATCGCGTCGGGGACGGGGAGCCACGGTTCGCTTTCTCCCGCGAAACGAGCGACGACAGCGTCATGGCGCTAACGAACGGGTTGGCGGTCGCGCTGATCGCGCAGGTGGTGACGGCAAGCGGCAGTTCCACGGTTGGCGGCGTGGAAATGCGTGCGACAAAATCCCCTGTGGCGCTCAAGGCGTATCTGGCGGCCAAGGAAGCGATGCGGCGCGGGCTGTTCGACAGCGCTGAGGTGTCGATCGATCGTGCTATCGCACTCGACTCCACGTTCGGACTGGCCCTGACCGAGGCCACTCTGATCAAGTCGATGACGGCCAACATCAGGGGCCAGGCGTATTCACTCTGGGATATTGCCGAGCGAGCAGTGGCGCACAGCAAACTACTGGATGAGCGCAGCCGCATGCGTGCCCAGGCGCTGTTTGCATCTGTACGCACCGAGGGTCGGCGGGCGGCGGATGCTCTGGCGCGACTGATCCAGATGGACAGCGCTGATGTGTTGGCGTGGGCCGCCCTTTCATACAACCACTGGGCGTACGGGTGGCAGTATGGTGCATCGATGGGTGATGCCACCGCCGCGGCGGAACACGTCGTGCAACTCGATTCCACGTATGTCGCCGGTCTGTACGCACGCGCGTGGCTGGCGATCAATACCGGTAACCGCGCTGACCTGCTCGTACAACGGCGGCGTTTGGCGCGCACGGACACGACGACGTCAGCCTTGCAGGGGACGTTACTGGCGGTCGACGCCGTGCTCGCGCCGGACTCCGCGATGCCAGCGCTATTCGCACGTCTGGAGGCCTCGCCTGCCCCCATCCCCTTTGGAGCCATCCGCGCCCTGATGCGCACTCGGCCGGATCACGCCGAGTCGTTGCTGGTCAGGTTGAGCGCGCGCTGGCGTGGCGATCAGTTGGCGTCAGTGTATGTCGAGGCGCTCGCCCGGTTGCTCCTGGCGGAAGGACGTACCACGGAAGCGGATTCGCTGCGAGCACGCCTGGCGAATGGGCGGCAGACCACCGGTTCGCTGGCCATCGAGCGGTTGCTGCTTACAGCGAGGATTGCGGGCGTAGGTTCGGATTCAGTGGCGGAAGCTGCGGTTGCCGGGATGACGACTTGGGTGCCGATCGACTCGGCGCTGGCGTTGCAGACACAGCGCGAGGTGTGGTGGAATGGCTGGTTGTTAGGTGCGTATCACGCCAGTCGTGGCGACACAGCTGTCGCGCGCCGATGGGCCGGGCAACTGGGGGCTTTGTCGCGCGGCAGTACGCGATTTGACTTCGCTGGCGCCCTGCGTGCGGATATCGAAGCCAGGCTGGAGCTGCGCAAAGGCAATCTTGCGGCGGCGCTTGCACACGCGAGGCGGGCGTACGACCTGTGGGTGGTGCATACGGAGAACGCTTCGGAGGTCTACCCGGAAGTGTCGATGCGCTACCTGTTGGCTCGCCTGCTACGTACCGACGGGAAGTCAGACAGTGCCGAGGCATTGTTCCGCTCGCTCGCGCCGCCGACGATGTGGGTGGGTACGTACTCGCCGCTGGCGTCCCTGGAAGTCGCGGAGTTGGCTGAGGAACGAGGCGCATTTCGTGAGGCCGCCGACGCGTACCGAAATGCGCTGCGATACTGGTCGCGAGGCGGTGCCGACGTGGCATCGGTACGCGGCCGGGCGATGGAGGGCCTGCGCCGCGTCGAGCGATAGCCCGAAATTCCTGCGTTCGCACTGTGGATGTAGCTGGCGGTAGCGCCGGGCAAAGGTCACGGGAACAGCGGTGGCGCCACGCGTTTCCGGGTTGCTTGTTCGAACGCGAAAGCGAGTTCGATCAACCTGGGTTCGCTGCACGCGCCTGCTGTGAACGAGACGCCGTAAGGCGCCGGCCTCGGATCGAATCCGGCCGGGAACGAGTTCGCTCCGGTTCCTGGATTCACCGGTACGAAGGCATACGGAACCGTGATAGTCGGGTAGCCAGGTCTCGCTCCGATGTTGGCGCTGCTCACGCCGGGAAACAGGAGGGCATCGAGCTGGTTCGCCTCCAGCGCTGCGTCGATGCCATTCGTGGCCGACAGCAGGATGTCCTTGCGACGATCGGCTTCGTACCGCGACCGATCGGCCTGCAGGTTCATCTCATCCGAGATGTCGAGGTTGGCTTGTCCGTATCGGATGGCGCCGGCACGCTGGTGCGCGACGTTCCACTCGCGCAGTTCCGTCAGCGTCTTGACCGGCGCCTTGTCTCCCAGGGACGCGAGCCACGCGTTGAAGTCCCGCTTCATTCCGTACTTGAATACGATCGAGCACTCGGCGTCGCGTCCTCTGGTGTTGTCGAGCCCGCTGCAGGGATTCCAGTTCGTGAAGTTGCTGGCGCCGTTCGTGTCGACTACGCTCGGGATATTGGCCGGATCGATGATCACCGCGCCTTGCTGCTTCAGAATGCCGATGACTTCGTCCATGATACGGCGCTGGCCGTCTGTCAGGCCGCCACGGGGGTTGGAGCTGCCGGGAAGCTTCAGCGGGTCGTAGAAGAACGCTCGTGGGATGCCGATGCGCGCGCCACGCAAACCGGTGGCATTGAGGAACCTGGTGTAGTCTCGTCCTGCCGGCGGGGTGCACTTGTTGGTGGCGGGATCCTCGGGATCCGGCTGTGCGCTTTCGAGGACGCCCAGAAGGATCGCAGCGTCGGTAACGGTTCGCGTCATCGGACCCGGCGTATCCTGGTCGGCAGTGATCGGTATCACGCCATGCCGGCTGATTCGGCCGACAGTGGGCTTGATGCCGACGAGGAAGTTCTGGTGCGACGGGCTCAGGATGGATCCGGAGGTCTCGGTACCCACGTTGCCGGCCCAGAAGCTCACGGCAGTACCGGCGCCGGAACTCGACCCGCCCGTGCTGAGCACCGGGCGCCCATCGAAGAAGTTCTGACGAGGATCGCGGCGCGGATCCCAGGGATTCATACCGAATCCGGTGAGGCCGGTGAAGTTGCCGGGCATTCCGCTTGCCACCCAGTTGGCC
This sequence comes from Gemmatimonadaceae bacterium, assembly GCA_019186945.1. GTDB lineage: Bacteria > Gemmatimonadota > Gemmatimonadetes > Gemmatimonadales > Gemmatimonadaceae > JABAQJ01. The sequence goes on along the minus strand of JABAQJ010000004.1, from coordinate 322,808 downwards.
AGTTCGGTCAGCTGGGTCTTGGCGATGATGATGGCGCCGGCCGCGCGCAGGTTGCGGGTCAGCGTAGCGTCGTACGGCGGCACCAGGTCGGCAAACGCCAGGGCCCCGCCGGTGGTCGGCATGTCCGCGGTGTGGATGTTGTCCTTGAGCGCTACCGGGATACCGTGCATCGGCCCCCGCACCCTTCCCTGGGCGCGTTCGCGATCGAGCGAATCGGCGTCGGCGAGAGCTCGCGGATTCACGTAGATGACGGCATTCAGGCGATCCTCGTATGTCGCGATGCGCGCGAGGTACTGCCTCACGAGTTCACGCGAGGTGACTCGACCTTGCTGGAGCGCCGCTCGCATATCGTCGATCGACGCTTCGACGACGGAGAACGCTACGACGTTCCGCTGCGGCGCCGCAGGCCGCTGGGCGAGCAGCACGCCCGCGGGCCAGGCGAGCAGGACGACGACTACCAGGTGAACGCGTGGGCGCACGATGTCGGGCATGGGAAGCGCGGTAATGGACGGCAGGGCTGGAACACGGGAGATACTACCGTCGACGGCGCGGGACGCCAGCCAGTGGGTTGCCGGCTCCCGAATCGGAGCGGTCGCAGCCGAGGGCTTTCGGGGCAGCGGGCTGCCGTGGCCACGGCAGCCCGCGAGCGGTCGCTACCGCACCGCGGCTGCCGGCAGCCGCAACAGCCCGATTTCGCGGCCTCCTTTCCGAACCAGGAAATAGCGACTGTGAATTGCTTCTTCGGAGGCAACGGCCGTTTCCGTCGCAGACAGGCGGCGGCCATTGACAGAGACAGCTCCTTGATGCAGTTGGCGGCGGGCATCGCCTTTCGACTTCGCCATACCGAGCAGCACGAGTCCGTCGACTATGTCGACTGCCGCAGTAACGGTATCCGGCACGTTCACCGGCGGCACATCGACGACGGGGACTTCAGCCTCGATCGCATGCAGCGCATCCACGTGCAGTTCGCGAGGGTCCGCATGACGGTCGAACACGAGTCTCGAGACGTCGCGCGCGAGTCGTGCCGCCCGCTCGCCGTGGACTCGAGCCGTGACATCCAGCGCCAGCGTCTGCTGCGCCAGCCGCGCCTCGGGCCGCTCGCGCGACGCCAGCTCCAGCTGCTCGATCTCGGCTTGCGGGAGCAGCGTGAAGAACCGCAGGTTGCGACCGACATCGCGGTCGTCGCTGTTGATCCAGAACTGGTAGAACCGGTACGGCGACGTGCGCTCAGGGGCGAGCCAGACGTTCCCACCCTCGGACTTCCCGAACTTGCGCCCGTCCGCATTGGTGAGCAGCGGCATCGTGACGCCGTGCGCCTCGCTGCCGGTAGCGCGCCGGATCAGTTCCGTTCCGGCCGTAATGTTGCCCCACTGATCGCTGCCGCCGATCTGCAGCGTCACGCCTTCCTGTCGCGAGAGCTCGAGGAAGTCGTACGCCTGCAGCAGCATGTACGAAAACTCCGTGTAGGTAATTCCCTCGTCCAGTCGCGATCGCACGGAGTCCTTGGCCAGCATGAGATTGATGCTGAAGTGCTTGCCCACGTCGCGAAGGAAAGCGATCGCACCTAACGGCTTCAGCCAGTCGGCGTTATTGCGCATGAGCGCTGCGCTGGGGCCGGAGAAGTCGAGGAAATGTTCCAACTGCCGGCGGATCGCGGCGCTGTTCGTGGCGACGACAGCCTCGTTCGCGAGCGGCCGCTCTGTGGTGCGTCCGCTGGGATCGCCGATCATTCCCGTGCCGCCGCCCACGAGCACCATCGGCCGGTGGCCGGCGCGCTGCAAGTGCACCAACCCCATGACAGGCACGAGATTGCCGACATGCAGACTCGGCGCCGTCGGGTCGAAGCCGCAGTACCCCGTGACTGGTCCGGCGGCCAGCGCGACCGCCGCACCATCGGTCTGCTGGTACAGCATGCCGCGCCAGGCGAGCTCGGCGAGGAACGAGGAATGGGAAGTCATGGCGCGAAAGATAAGCGCCACGGTCGCCAACTCGCCTGCCACCGCGAGGATAGCGAACTTCGTTGCTGCACTTTTCGCCACGGGTTAGCTTCCCGACCGCAGGCATGATCCGCTCGGACTCCCCGAGTTCCACGACCAGCCCTGCCGCGTAGGTGTCCTCGCGCCCATGGCCGTCCGACTACCCCGCCTTTCCTTCGCATTCTTCCGTCGCCATCCGCGCGCGACGCGCTGGGTCGCGACCCTGGGCACGTTCGTTATCGCATTCGGCCTGGGCATCGCCTTCGCATCATGGCAGCTCGTATGCCGTGGCGACCGGTGCCCGTCGCTCGACGTGCTGGACACGTACTCTCCGAATCAGACGTCTCGCCTCTATGCGATCGACGGGCGTTTCGTCGCCGAGATAGGACAGGAGCGACGCACGCTCGTTGAACTCAAGGACATTCCCCGGGTGGTGCGCGAAGCGTTCGTGATCACGGAAGACAAGCGCTTCTATCACCACAACGGCATCGACTGGCTTCGCATCCCGGGGTCCGCATTCCACAACCTGCTCGCCGGCTCGTTCGCGCAGGGTTTTTCCACGATCACGATGCAACTGGCGAGGAATGTCTTTCCGGATCAGATCTCGCGCGAGAAGTCGCTGGTGCGGAAGCTGAAGGAGATCCGGGTGGCGACCGCAATCGAGTCGAAGTACTCGAAGGACCACATCCTGGAGCTGTATCTCAACCAGATCAACCTCGGCAGCGGGGCATACGGTGTCGAGACGGCATCGCAGCGGTATTTCGGCAAGTCGGTGCGCGAGGTGAACCTGGCCGAAGCGGCTACCCTGGCGGCGTTACCCAAGGCGCCAGGCCGGTATAACCCGCGCCGGTATCCCGAACGCGCCGTACAGCGACGCAACACGATCGTGGAACTGATGCGACGCGAGGGCGCGGTGGACGATGCCGAGGCCTCGCTGGCCCGCGCGTATCCGTTGCGGCTGGCGAGGCGGGAGGAATCTGGAGACATCGCGCCCTATTTTGTCGATTGGGTCCGCCGCCAGCTCGAAGCACGGTTCGGCGACCGGGTCTACGAACAGGGCCTGCGTGTCTACACGACGCTCGACATGGACATGCAGTCGGCGGCGGACCGGGCGCTGGAGAATCAGCTCCGGGCGGTGGAAGGCGGAAAGTACGGTTCGTTCAAGCACACGACGTTCGAACAGTACGTAGCGCGAGGCAGCAACCGTGCCGAGGGATCCGAAGCCGAATCGCCGTACCTGCAGGGCGCGTTCGTCGCTGTCGATCCGCGCGACGGCGCGGTGCGGGCGCTCGTGGGCGGTCGCGATTTCGACGACTCGAAGTTCAATCGTGCCACGCAGGCGCTGCGCCAGCCCGGGTCCACCTTCAAGCCGCTCGTCTATGCCACGGCGATTCAGCATGGCATGTCGCCGGCCACGATGATCGACGACTCGCCCGTCAGTCTGCCGCAGATCGACGGCAGCGAATGGACGCCGCAGAACTTCGACAACAAGTTCGATGGGCCGATGACGATTCGCCGAGGACTCATGGAGTCTCGGAACATCATTGCGATCAAAGTCGGCATGAACCTCGGTGCCGAGGCGGTCGTCGACGAAGCCCGGCGCTTCGGCATCACCACGCCGATTCCACCCTATCCATCCATCGCCATCGGTTCTGCGGATGTGTATCCGATCGAGCTGATCGGCGCGTACACGACGTTCGCGAATCTGGGGATCCGGTCGACGCCCCACGGCATTCTCCGCGTCGAGGATGCGGAGGGTAACATGCTTTGGAGGCCGCAGCCGAAAACGACGCCGGTATTGTCACCGTCGGAGGCGTGGCTGATGGTGAGCATGATGAAGGATGTCGTCCAGCGGGGCACGGCCGCCGGTAGCGTTTGGGGAGCGGGCTTCCGGCTTCCGTCCGGGGGGAAGACGGGGACCACGAACGATGGCGCAGACGTCTGGTACGTGGGATACACTGCGGATCTCGTGGCCGGCGTGTGGATGGGTTTCGACAAGCCGAAAAAGATCATGACGAACGCGCAGGGCGGGCGCCTCGCAGCGCCGGCGTACACGGCGTTCATGATGGAAGCGTACCGGCGGCGCCCGGTACCGCCGGACTGGCCGCGGCCGGAGAGCATTGTCGCGCGCGTGGTCTCCTGCGGTTCGGAACACCCGTATGTGGAATACTTCATCCCCGGGACGGAGCCGGGTCCGGGGTGCGCAGGTTCCGCCAGCAATCCGTTCGCCATCCCGACACACGAGCCCGCGCGTGAGATTCCTCCCCCAGCGCCGCCAGTGTCCGCGGCCAGCCCTTCGGTGGCGAAAGACACCGCGAACCCCTTCAGGATTCCTCCGATGACGCGCAAACCGAACAAGCCTCTTCGCGCGACGACGGATACGGTGCGCGTGCCTCGCGGGTCGGGCAGATGATCAGCTATCACGCACGCTGGGTGCTCCCCGTGTCCTCGCCGCCGATCCACGACGGGTGCGTCACCGTCAGTCACGGGCGGATCGTGTATGTCGGCTCGATGTCGTCGGCGCCGACGGTCGAGATGCGGACGTTCGGGAACGCGGTGCTGATGCCGGGTCTTGTCAATACGCATACGCATCTCGAGCTGACGGCGATGCGTGGGTTCCTCGAGGATCTGGCGTTCCGCCCGTGGGTGTTGCGGCTGACGAAGGCGCGCAGCGAAGTGCTGACGCCGCAGATGATGCTGGCCTCCGCGATCGTGGCGATCGCCGAGGGGCTGCAGGCGGGGATCACGACATTTGCCGAGACTACCAGCTCTGGCGTGGGGCACGAAGCGCTGCGCACGACCGGAGCGCGCGGCATTGTCTACCAGGAGGTGTTCGGGCCGCACCCGGACCAGGTTTCGGATGCGATGACCGGATTGACGCGCCACGTTGCCGAACTGCGCCGCGCCGACACGCCGCGCGTGAAAACCGGCGTTTCGCCGCACGCGCCGTATTCCGTCAGCGATGCGCTGTTCTCCGCGGTGGCGGACTACACCCGCGCCGAGGAGTTGCCGGTGGCTGTGCACATCGCCGAATCGGAAGCGGAAGTCCAGTTGGTGAAAAGCGGCGACGGTCAGTTCGCCAGCGCATGGCGCGCCCGAGAGATACCCGTGGACGCGCGAGCGGCGTCGCCGGTGACCCTCCTGGACAAGACAGGCGTCCTCCGCACGCGGCCGCTCCTCATCCACTGCGTTCGTGTCGGCGGCGTGGACATGACGCGGATGATGGACTCGGGATGCGGTATCGCGCATTGCCCTGCGTCCAACGCGAAGCTCGGTCATGGCATCGCACCGCTGCACGAGATGTTGCAGCTCGGGCTGCAAGTCGGCCTGGGTACGGACTCGGTGGCGAGCAACAACCGCATGGATCTCCTCGACGAGGCGCGCCTTGCGGTCCTGCTGCAGCGCGCTCGGCTGGGAAGCCCCGACGTGCTCGGATCTTCGCGCGCGATCGAGCTTGCGACGCTCGGCGGGGCGCGGGCGATTGGCCTGGGACGCGAGATCGGTTCGCTCGAGGTGGGGAAAGCCGCCGACCTTGCTGTCTTCTCACTCGAAGGCGTGCGCGCGGTCCCGGCCTACGATCCGGCCGGTGCGCTGGTCTACTCGGTCGCAGGACGCGCTGCCAAGGCCGTGTTCGTCGAGGGAATGGAACTGGTTCGCGAGGGACAGGTCCGCTTCGACGTGGAGCCGATGCGCCGCCAGGTTCAGGATGCCGGGCAGGCGCTGGCGAAATGGCTGGCGTCCGCGACGACATCCTGATGACGCGCATTCCGGTCGCCGTACCGCAACGTCGACGTTATCGTTGAGTGACCTATCAGCGGGAGACCTGGCATGACGAAGCCGAGGACGGGACGCGTGGCGAAGATCTGGCGCGACGGCGAGCTGGTGAACTGGGATGACGCGAACATCCACGTGATCAGCCATGTCGCACACTACGGATCCAGCGTGTTCGAAGGGATCCGGAGCTATGAGACGCCGACCGGCGCCGCCGTCTTTCGATTGCCCGAGCACATCGAGCGCCTGAGGGACTCGTGTCGTATCTATCGAATGCCGCTCGAGTACTCGGTGGAGCAGTTGGTGCAGGCGACGGTCGAGACGATCGCAGCGAACGATCTGCGCAGCTGCTACATCCGGCCGCTAGTGGTGCGCACGGGAGAGCAGATGGGATTCTATCCCATCGGCGTCCCGATCGAGACCTTCATCATCTGCTGGAACTCCGAGATCCTGTACCTTGGGCACGATGCGCAGGAAGCCGGAGTCGATGCGTGCGTGAGCAGCTGGCGCCGGGCCGCCCCGGATACGTTCCCCACCATGGCGAAGGCCGGCGGCAACTATCTGAACTCGCAACTGTCGAAGATCGAAGCGCGACAGAATGGATACCACGAGGCGATTGCGCTGGATTCGTTCGGCTTCGTTTCCGAAGGGGCGGGCGAGAATCTTTTCGTCGTGCACGATGGCGCCCTGATAACGTCGCCGATCGCAGCCGGGATACTGCACGGCATCACGCGGCGTTCGGTGATCCAGATTGCGCGCGACATGGGGCTGGAGGTGCGTGAACAGAACCTGCCGCGTGAGATGCTGTACGTGGCGCACGAGTTGTTTTTTTGCGGAACAGCCGCGGAGATCACGCCAATTCGATCGGTGGACAAGGTGCCGGTTGGCGAAGGGCGTCCCGGACCGATCACTCGTGCGATCCGGGAAGAGTTCTTCGGCATCGCCAAAGGTCGGGTCGCGGATCGTCATGGATGGCTGACGCCAGTCCCGATCGGGGCGGAGGCGGGCGCATAACGACGCCCTGGGCGAACACCGACGACGGCAGCCTCGGTCGGCCGGCTTGATCGGGCCAGGTAGCTCCAATTAGGTTGAACGACGACACCATGCGCGCGTTGGCCCTGCGCTGCCGGTGTCGTTGTGCCATCAGCGGTTCTTTCGCTCCCGCGCTGCGCATCACGCGGGAGTTCGTATACCTGGTGGTGTCGAGGAGGAACACGTGATCGTCGGCTGTCTGGCTCTGAACGCGTCGTTTGAGCCGCTTACAATGGTTCCGTTGAAGCGGGCGCTTCGGCTTGTCATCGATGGCAAGGCGGAGATAGTGGAAGCGGATGGGCGGCTGGTACGTTCCGAGCGGTTGGCATTTCCCCGGCCGGTCGTGATTCGGCTGACGAAGTTCATTCACGTGCCCCGTCGCTTCCGCCGTCAGGTGACCAACACCTTCCTGTTCGCACGTGACCGATACCGCTGTCAGTACTGCGGTCGCGGATCGTTGGATCTGCGTCCGCGCGAATCGCTGACCCGGGATCACCTGATCCCGCTGTCCCGTGGCGGCACGAACGAGTGGACGAACGTGGTCACGGCGTGCAGTGCCTGCAACACGCGCAAGGCCAATCGGTTGCCGAGCGAGATCGGCATGCATCCACTGCATGCTCCGGTCGAGCCGCACTTCGTGCACCTGAGCTGGGCCGTGCGCCGGCTTACGCCAACGCAAGCGCGATACATCCGCCTCTTTTACGGTGCGGATGTACTCCACCAGCTTGAAGAGATCGAGGCGCGGACCGCTGGACGCCGCTTCGGCGGAAATGCTGACCTGAGAGCCTGACCGCGCTCGGCGTTGCTCCACAGGCAACAGTCGTAAGCCGCTACGGAACCCGGAAAGTGCCGCTGCGCGTCCTGAGGTTCCGTCGCTCGCCGCCGACGAGCTTCGCGAACAGCCTGCGCAGACCCCTGCCGAGCGCCGTGCCCGGATTGGCGTCCCCCTGTACGGCAGGACGCGCTTCGCCGCGCAGCCAGCGCTCGACCTCGTCGAGGTCCTTGAAGGACAGTGTTTCGACTTCGAGCGTGGCGATGTAGTACTGGCGATCCGGGATTCGTTCGGCGGTTATCGGCGCGCCCCGCGGTCGCTCGATCTCTGCGAGCGCCTCCGCGAACGTGCCGTACTGTCCGGCCGGCACAATCGAACCGTCCCGATGAAAGGCGATGCGGAATTGCGTGGAAAGCGCGTCGTACCTGAGGATTACGTCCCACTCGACGGATTTCCGCAGAGCGTCGAACACGCCACCGGCCGACCACAGTTCGACGCGAAAGTGCAGTTGCGCCGGGAACCCGTTCTTCACGAGTTCCTGCATCGAAGGGTCAGAGACATTCCGCAGCCGAATTCGCGGACCTTCCGTCGCCAGCTCCGCACTGGCAGGCAGGATGAGTTCGAGGCTCGGACGACCCTGCGCGAGCGCGGGGGCGGCGACGAGCAGTGCGACAGACACGGCGCGTCTGAACACGTTGCTAGAAGCGGGGCTTCAGACGCACGACGACGTTCAGAGGCCCGCCGTGTTCGGAAACGCCTTTCGCCAGGTAAATCCCGAGGTCGTCCAGCTTGAGTCCCAGGCCAATATCGGCGCGGAAGGTGCCTAACGGCGGAAGGCGATTGCCGGGATACGCCATGTCGCCGGATCGTGGACCGACCAGCCAGCCACGACCGGCATCCACGAACGCCACCCACTCGGGACTGCGTCCCCACCCCCATCGGCGGTGCGAACGTTCGCCGGCGAAGAATCCCCAGGGATCGATCCGCAATTCGCCGCGATACTCCAGCTGCGCCAGTGCCACGCGCGAGCACTGGGCCGGGAGCCCGTCGACGAGCGCCGGCTGCAACGCATCTGGTGCGTTCGAGCACTGCCAGAAGTCGGTCGCGCCACGCATGCGACGGAAGTCGTATCCGGGAAGCACGCCCGGCCCGCTGACGGACAGGCGGCGCTGCAGCGGAAGATCGTCGCCACTCAACCAGCCGCCCACGACGAGTCGTGCGTTCAGCTGCCCTTCCGGCGACACCCGATTGTAGCGACGCACATCGATGAACATGCGATCGTACTCGGTTTGTCCGCCGAGATTGGTCTGCCGGACACCTGGCGACGTGGGCGCATAGCGCGAGATCGTCCCGCGGCCGAACTCGTAATTTCCCGTCACGTACCAGCCGGACCACGGGTCGTCGACGTCGTTCCTGGTGTCATAGCTCAGCGCAGCGGTCGCAACGTGGAAGGTGCCTTCGTCCATCGCCGGGTTCGGGCGCCACGCCGAGTTGTTGCGGAACAGCGTCAACGGGTTCTTCGTGGGCCGAGTCGCCCATCGTTGGTCGCTGTAGCCAATTGTCAGGTCAAGGTCGTCATTCAGATACACGCCGGCGTACAGGGTGCCGCCATGTCGGTTGTAGTAGTCGCTGAAGTCGCGGCGGAGAAAGAATGACGACAGGCCCACCTCGGCCTCCGTTAGATGCCACGGCTCGACGGGATCGACGACGTCGAATAACTGTCCTCCGACACGTACGCCGTAGTCGCGTCCGAAACGGAGTTCCACTCTCGCATCATGCCCGAGATTGGCGGAACTTTGCTCGAACGACCCCACGCTGCGAACCACGCCGAGCAGATCCAGCGTCAGGCGCCCCCAGCCCAGGTCTCGACCGAACTGCGGCCCGACGAGCACCGGGAGACCTTCCACGCGGTTGTACGTTCGTGTGGAAACCAGACGCAGGTGGCTCCACGAGCGGGAACGCCACCGTTCGCGCAGTTGCCACCAACGTTCATCGGGGTTCGGTTCGCCAGGCGCCACGCTCGCATCGTTCGAGCGCACGATCGTGACGCGATTCGCGAACTCCTGTACTGCGCCGCCGACCGTTGCACCATCACGACCGGAGATCCTCCCGCCGAGTACGACGATGTCGCCGTCCACGCGAGCTCGCTCTCGGAGGATCACGTCCCCATTGACTGCGATCACGCGTCCGCGGACGTGGCCAGCGATCGTGGTCTGCCCAGCGAGGACGGCAATGTCGGAGTCGACTTCCTCATCGGCGCGTACGACCAGGTCACCCGTGATGCGACGCGTGGATGCCGCGTTGACGATCCGCGCGACGTCGTCGACGACAGCGCGCGGGATGCTTCCGGTGTCCGTGAGCCGGACGGTCTCGCGCTGCGCTGGCTGCTGTGCACCGAGTTGTGCGGCTAGTGCGACCGAGGCGACGATCCCGTATGGCAGGCGATTCATTGCGGCTCCTTGCGTCGGCAGGTCGCTCGATTGATGCGGTGAACCACTCCAGACAAAGAAGGATGACGAGAGCCGCAGCGGACGACAACGTGTGCGCGGCCATGGCGACGATGGCCCGTCAGACTATCGCTGGCGCTGCGCTCGCTGGGCTCGATCCGTCTCCGCCAATGCCGAGCCGTCGCATTCGGCGGTAGAGGTTGGGGCGATCCGTTTGCAGACGGCGTGCGGCTTCGGCGATGTTTCCCTGCGCGCTCGATAGCGCACGCAGGATCAGCGTTCGCTCGTAGTCGTCGAGCAGTTCGCTGAGAGGTGCGTCGAGACCCGCAACGTCGGGGAGCACGGCGGCGGTCGAAGTCTGCGGCGCAGCGGGATCGATCGACAGCACTTGACAGACCTCTCCGGCGTCGACGTCGGCACCGGGATGAAGGATCGCCAGCCGTTCAACTATGTTCGCCAGTTCCCGGACATTCCCGGGCCAGCGGTGACGCGCGAGAAGTTCCAGCGCCTCATCGCTCCAGCGCGGTACGGCTCGTCCCGTCCTCAGCCGGTGCAGCGCGCTGAAGTGCCTGACGAGAGCCGCGATGTCGTCGGGCCTTTCGCGCAGGGGTGGCACTTCCAGCGGGATCACATTGAGCCTGAAGAGGAGGTCTTCGCGGAACGTCCCCTCGCGCGACCCGCGCACGAGATCCTTGTTGGTGGCGGAGATGATGCGCACGTCGATGGCAATCGGCTTGCTCCCGCCCACGCGCTCAATTTCGCCAGCCTCGATCGCGCGCAGGAGTTTGGCCTGCGCTTCGGCGCCCAGATCTCCGACCTCGTCGAGCAGCAGGGTTCCGCGATGCGCCAGCTCAAATCGACCGATCCTGCGCTCGGTTGCGCCGGTGAAGCTTCCTTTCTCGTGGCCGAACATCTCGCTTTCCAGCAGATCGCGAGGGATGGCCGCGCAGTTGACTCGCACGAAGGGGCGATCGTGGCGTGTGCTGGCATTGTGGATCGCCGCAGCCACCAGTTCCTTGCCCGTCCCGGACTCGCCGGTGATCAGAACCCTAGCATCCGTCGGGCCGATACGTGCGATGAAGTCCCTAACGCGACGCATGCCCAGGCTTTCGCCCACCATGGCCCCGGCAAGACCAAGGTCTTCACGGAGCGCCTGCATCTCGCGCCGGGTGCGGCGCAGTTCGATGGCACCCGCCAGCGCCAGCAGGACTCCCTCTGGCGTGAGCGGCTTCTCGAGAAAATGATAGGCGCCCAGTTTGGTGGCGCGTACAGCGTCGCCAAGACCGGCACGGCCGCTCATCATCACCACCGGCAGGTCCGGGATACGCTCTCGGAGCGCACCCAGTACGGCCATGCCATCGAACTCGCCGGGCATCATGAGGTCGATCAGGGCGACGTCTGGGTCCGTCTCGACGGCAAGGGAGAGCGCGCGTGCGCCGTCTGGCGCTTCGCGGACCTCATAGCCCTCTGCTCCGAGCAGTGCGCCAACCATCCGCCGGATATTGGGCTCGTCGTCGACGATCAAGACGCTGGGCATGCCGCTGGATGCCTGACGTCCTAGCCCTTGACTTCGGACCGCTCGATCACGTCGCCAGCGCGCTGCCGTGCGCCTTGAAACTCGTTGAGCGGATTGGGCGAGGGCAGAGCACGTACCTCGGACAACAGCTTGGTGGTGAAGCGCTGACCCTCCGATACCCGCTCGATCTCTATTGCCATCGCCTCGATCGCCTGCTCGATCCGGTCGAAGCGTGGCGACATGTCGGGTGAAGCAGCTGGCGCGACGTTGCGCCGGTCCATGCGACGCGCCCATGCCCGCGCGATCGGCCATCCGACGATCATGAACGCCAGTGTTCCCATGACGACGCTGACGATCGGGAGGGCGAGTTCCGGGATCTGCTCGACCGGAATCGGCGGTGGTTGGACCACGAGCGCGGTCGCCTCCGGGACGCCTAACGCGCGATCGAGCTGGCTCTGTACCGTTCGCACGCGCTCGCGGGCTGCGTCGAGCTGGTCGGTTATGGCGTCCTCCCGGGCCTGCGAGAGTCCGGGTTCGAGCTGCGCCGTCAACGCGTTGACGGCAGTCTTCTCCGCCGCCAACTCCGCCCGCAGCGCATCGATCACGCTCTGAGATGCCGGGAGCCCCGGGGCCACAGCGGCGCGAGCGTCCTGCTCGGCCTCCGCCTTGGCACGGCGCGCGGCGTTCACGGCTTCCTTGACCGCTTCCTGCACTTGGCGACTCACCTCGTCGCGAGCCTGGGGCATCGAGACCGTTGGTCCTGGTATCGGCGTCATGAGGAACCCTCTCCCCGGGATGGGAGCGATACGGCTCTGTCTGGCGCCGGCAGGCGCTCAGCAAGAACCTTGGTAACGAAACGCTGCGACTCGGACATGCGCTCCACCTCGATGGCGATTGCGTCGACAGCCTGTTCGATTCGCTGCAGACGCTCGTCCACGGCGGTGTCCGGATACGGCTGGCGCTTCGACAAATTGTGCGAGTACCTGAGGCGCACCAACGTAATGATCGTGCCGCTCAACGTCCCAAACACGATCGCCGTGACCGCTACTTCTCCTCCTGTCACCAGACTCATCTCCATCGCTCCGCGATAGTCACGAGCGTCCCGGTGTTCCGGCCTTCTCGGAGAGCAACTGCGTGGTGAATCGCTGTGCTTCGGCGACGCGATCGACCTGAAAGGCAATGGCGTCGATCGCCTGCTCCATGCGTTCCAGGCGCGCGAGCGTATCTGGCGCGCTGTCCACGCGTTTCATTTCTGCCAGGCGCACCACAGCTCGCGCCACGGCGACGCCGACAACGGCAAAGGCCGCACTGGCGAAGAACGCGATTGGGACCAGTGGCCCGAGATCCATGACTAGCCCTCCGCCTTCGAAGATTCCACGCCGGATGCAGGTACCGCGAAGCGGATGACTGTGCCGGTCTGCGGTTCCGATCTTGCCGAGACGTACCCATGATGCGCGAGGATAGTCTGGTGCACGATTGCCAGCCCAAGGCCGGTACCGGCCGGCTTGCTCGTCACATACGGATCCCAGATCCGCGCGAGCCGGTCTGCGGGAATACCGCACCCAGTATCCTGCACCGAAACCTCGACGCCTACCGTGCCCTGCACGCTCGTCCTCGTCGCGCCAACAGTGACCCGACCACTCTGCCCGCAGGCGTCCACAGCGTTCAACAGAATATTGGTCACGGCGCGCTGCAGCGCATCGTAGTGCCCGCGCACCATAGGAAGATCGTCCTCCACGAAAACCTCCGCCTGCAGATGCGTTGGAATCGACGACATGGCTGCATACCTGACGAGTTCACCGAAATCCACGTCCGACGGTGTGCCCTCCGGGAGCCTGCCGAACTGTGCGAACGCCCGGGAGAGACCCTGAATCCTGCTCGTTTCCACGTCGAGCACTTCGATCGCGTCGGCGAGGTCGGGTGAGGCGTCTCGCTTGAGTCGAGCCACGGCAAATCGAATGGGTGTGAGTGGATTCTTCAACTCGTGCGCGACACGCCGTGCGGCCTCACGGAACGCATGCAATCGTTCCGCTTCGACGACGCGCGCCCGCCCTTCGGCGAGCGCGACTGACATGCTTCGCATCCGCTCACGCAGTTCCCGGAACTCAGGCGCGCCCCGTTGGCTCCCCTCCCGAGGCAGGGCGTCCCCGCGTTCGATCAGGTGTGCCCACCCTACGAGTTCGTTGAGGGGTCGACTGAGCTGACGGCTCAGATGCCCCGCAACGCGCGATGCCACGACGCCAAGCACGAGCACAAGCGCCAGTGCGCCGATGACGATCGCCGGAGCCGCCCGGCGCGCCACGAAGCCCAGACGGCGACTTTGCGTCACCGACTGCTCCAGTTCCCGTTCGTGGGCACGAAGTGCCTGCCTTTGCGCATCTGTCATCGCCAGGGAGTCCACCGCGCCGAGCGCCTCCGACCCCGTTGTTGCCAAACGTTCCCACGCAGCCGTGCCCGCGACGATCGGAGCGGCTTGGCTCACGAACACCGCCCACGCGATCGTCACTGCCAATGCGGGGGCGAGCGCGAACAGGGAGAGGATCAGGAACAGGCGCGTCCGAAATCGGAGTTGCTTCACGCGGGTGTGCTGAATACGAGTGCGAACGAGCAGGAAGTTTCGTCGAAAATTGCTCCGGGCAGACGCTTCCTGACAGGTCAGCCTGGGGCGGAACGCTCTCTTGCGCGTCGTCCTTCGCCGTCGGTAGCGAGCCTGTCATTGGCGACATCGGAGCCTGGCGCTCGCGCACCTCTCCAGGAGGGAATCGCACGCGACGGTCCCCGAGGCGGAGACACTAGCGAAGCGGATCGCCGTCGATCCCGGGCGATCCGATACCCGATCATTTTCGCCGAATCCTGCGAAGTCTGGCCTTGGGGTGTAGTGGGGCTGGCGTGGGACGATGGGGCCGGACGAGCCACCGGTGCACGGGCGCCTCCGGCCATCGGGTCCATGGTCGGCGATTCGCGCCGAGGAGGGTCACGAAACGGCGTGGAGCGGTTAGATTGGTGTGTCCAGCCGGGATCGAGCCCTGAATGAGGACGGGGGTTGCACAGTAGGAGCTGCAACGCACGCATGACAGGACTGACGGCGTTTGCGACATCGGTAGCTCCGCGCGGTCGCGGGGAGCCGGTGCGCGCGAGTGGCGGATCCCGGGTGTGGCCGACGGCATGTGAAATGTCTCTCGAGGTGCCTCGAGGTCATGCCGTTGTGAATCGACTCACGCTCCGCTCGGCACTCGGCGCCTGTTGACCGGGGTCTTCGGTCAGGTACGAGAGCCGCGGCGGGGAGCCGGGGCGCGCATTGCGCCCGTTCCCGATACCCGTTTGCTCTAATGAACCAACGACCATCGCGACACGCGCCCACGCGCGGTCCGATCGCGCCCCTGCACAGGGGGCCGCAGGCCCTGAACCCAGCCCAGCTCCAGTCTCCCTTCCAGCACGCGCCTAACGCCGCACTCCTCATCGATTTCGATAACGTAACGATGGGGATCAGGTCCGATCTGGCGGCCGAGCTTCGGTCGCTCCTCTCGTCGGAAATCATCAAGGGGAAGGTGGCGGTGCAGCGCGCCTACGCAGACTGGCGGCGATACCCGCAGTACATCGTTCCGCTCGCCGAGTCGTCGATCGACATGATCATGGCGCCGGCATACGGATCCTCGAAGAAGAACGCCACGGACATCCGGCTGGCCGTGGACGCCATGGAACTGGTATTCACCCGATCCGAGATCGGAACCTACATCCTCCTGTCTGGCGACTCCGACTTCGCGAGCCTGGTGACCAAGCTCAAGGAGTACGGGAAGTATGTGATTGGGGTGGGGATCCGCGAGTCGTCCAGCGACCTGCTGGTGATGAACTGCGACGAGTATTACAGCTACAACGCGTTGGCGGGGCTCGTGAAGTCGTCGGACGAGGAAACGGTGAAGTGGGATCCCTGGGAGCTGGTGGTTGAAGCCGTCGGCAGGATGGCGAAGAACGGCGACGTCATGCGCTCGGACCGGCTGAAGCAGGTCATGCAGGACATCGACGCGACCTTCGACGAGAAGAACCTGGGGATGTCGAAGTTCTCGCGTTTCGTGCAGGATGCGGCGAACCGCGGGCTGCTGACGATCACGAAGCTCGAGAACGGTCAGCTCGAGGTGGGGCCGATGAACGGAGCCGCGACGGCGCGCCCGGCCGCGCCCGCGAGCCAGCCAGCGCTCGACGCCGTCGACCGTCCGACGCGTGAGGATCGCGGTGGGCGTCGCGGGCGGCGTGGGCGAGGACGCGATCGTGAGCGCGAGCCGCGGGACGTCCGTGCATCTGGCGCGCCGGAGCCGGATCGTGGGGTGGCAGCGTCGCTGGAGCCTTCGGTAGCTCCCGCCAGCGCCAACCAGACGTCGTCAACAGTTGCGGACGTACCGACCGCGGCGGTGTCGTCACCCGTACAGCCCGCCGCCGCCGCGCCAGCGCCAGCCGCACGAGAATCCTTCGGCGTGAGTGGCGAACGGCTGACGAAACAGGAGGCGTTCGATCTGGTGGTACGCGCGGCGAAGGAGTCGGTTGGTGCTGACGGATCGGTGCTGGCCGGCGCGCTCCGGAAACGCGCCTACGAGCTGCTGGGGCGCGATTCCGAGTCACTCGGCGAGCGGAACTTCCAGCGCATCCTGCGCGATGCGCACGATGCCGAAGTGATCGATTTGCGCCGCCACGGCGACGACTATGAAGTGGCGTTGCCGGCGGTGGTGGCACCTGTGGCCGAACAGCTCAACCGTGCCGCCCAGTCGCGCGCGGCGGCAAGCCCAACGCCAGCGGTGACGCCAGCCGCTCCGCGAGGGATGGGGCCGCGTGGCATTCCGGGTCCGGGACGCGGCCGCGGACCGACGGTTGTACCTCCGGAACTGCTGTCGATCGGCGTAGTCGAAACCATCGCGGCAGCGCCACCACCCGTGCCTGCTGCCGCTGCAGATGGCACAAGCGCTCCCACCCAGGTGGCGGGTCGACAGGCCAAGGGACGTGGGGCGCGCGCCAAGGTTGCGGCGAAGCGTGCGCTCAAGTCTGCGGCAACGACTGCTGGCGCACAGGGAACCGCTCTTCCACCGGCCGCAGCCGCCGAACCGGCAAGGAAGACGGCGGCTCGGCGCGGAAGCGGCAAGGGAGCGCCGCGAGGAAGCGCCAGGACGAAGGGTAAGGCGAGCGCAGAAGGATCTGTATGAGAGGAGTCGTTGTAGCTGCTGGCGGCGCCGGATGGCGCGCGACGTGATACCGAACGCCGCGCTCTGCCCGCTCCCCGCCAGCTTCTACAACCGTCCCACCGAACTGGTCGCTCGCGAGTTGCTCGGCGCTGTGCTGGAGTGCCGCGCTGGTGGCGCCGTGACGCGCGGACTCATCGTGGAAACCGAAGCGTATCCGGGGCCACACGATCCCGCATGTCATGCCGCTGCCGGTCTGACGCCACGCAACCGGCAGCTGTTCGGGCCGCCGGGGACTGTGTATGTCTACTTCATCTATGGCGTGCACTGGATGGTGAATGCGGTCACGCGAGAGGAAGGGTATGGCAGTGCAGTCCTCATTCGTGCCGTGGAGCCTGTGAGCGGGCTGCATCTGATGCGCCGACGGCGAGGCAGTGTGTCGGACCGCGCACTGACCGACGGACCGGGGAAACTGTGCCAGGCGTTTGGCATCGGCGCACGGCACAACGGAACTTCACTCATATCCGGCCCGGTGCGTATCCTTGCCGGCGAAGCCGTGCCCGCGCGTGAGGTCGTCGTCACCCCGCGAATCGGCATTACGAAGGCCGCAGACTGGCCGCTGCGTTTCCTTGTCCGGCGCGGTGTGGACCGCGTTCGCTCGCCGCGGTCACGCAGGTAGGCTGTGGCTGTTTGAGGGGCAGCACGAGTCGAAAACGGGACGGGCCCAACGGATGCGTCGGACCCGCCCTGGATTGCGTCCTCGAGTGTCTGCTGGCGCGACGTCGCTACTTCACCATCTCGATAGCGCTGCCGACGTTGTAGCGAACGCCGCCCTCGAGTACGAACGTGTAGCCTGAGCCGCTGATCAGGAAGCGATTGCGCGTGGGCATGGCGTTCACCTGCCCAAAGAGCGCGGCACGACCGACCGCGTACTGTGCTCCACCGGTGAAGACGGCGGATGCGCGGCTGCTGTACGCGCTGACCTGCTGAAAGACACTGTTCTGCGAGTCCTCGCTGGTGAACTGACCTTCGGGAGAGGCGTTCTGGATGACATTGATCGCCAGTCCCAGCCCCGCATACGGCCGCAGCGTGTTGACGGCACCGGGGAAGAAATAGATGCTGGCCTGATAGCGACGCCAGTCGCTGATGTCGACGGGTCGGAACGACCCATTGACCGTCGGATCGTAGACGCCGGCGGTACCGTCGAAGAACGACTGGTCGACGGAGATGTTGAGTGCGATCCTCGATCGGGTGATGAGCCATTCGCCGCCGACGCTCGGAGCTGTCTTCTGTGCAGCGCCGTCCGCAACCGTGAACATGGACGCGCCGCCCTTGATGCCCCAGAACCACGAATTGTCGAAGCCATCGGCTGGCTTCTGTGCCAGGACCAGAGCCGGAATCCATGCCGCGCCGGCAATGCCAAGGGCGACCGTGCGAACAATGCGCATACGTTGAGCCTCTGTTTGACGCGTCGTTAGGCTTCAGCGCTGCCCGGGCGTCACTCCGTCAAGCAGCGCACTGAAGAGCAAGTTGAACGTGCCGATCGCCCGGCCACGGTACAGCGGTCGCAACCCGGACATAACCATGGCTCCGTACCCGTTGCCGATCTCCACGGCGGACGCCCTTCCGCGACCTCGTGGACTCGCAATCGGCAGCCACTCACGATCATGCCCTCACCCCGCTCCGGATTCCGCAGCAGCGTGCCTACACTCGACGGCTCGGAGACATCAAACGTCACCGAAATCCCTGAACCGGCGTGCGACGGATGTCCGGTGCCGCGACTGTGATCGCCAACACGCCGTCGTTCCAGGCAGGCGCGGCTGCAGGGGCAGCGGGCAAGCACAGAGGTCACGCATGGTCATTGTCAGGGACGAGAAGGACGTCAAACAAGTCACGAAGCATGTCCGCAACGCTACCTGTTCCCCGGGGCCGTCCCACATCATTCGATTGCGGGCCGTGCCATTCTGTCGCCGTCCGGACGTCGCGTCCTGTTTGCGAGGAATGGAGGATGCTGGCTTGCTCCCGCATGAACGGCGGCCAGAGCGCGCCGGCTCGCGAAGTGCGGCGATGCGTCGTGCTATCGCGGTCGATTGGCCGCTGGGGAAGCGACGACCGTGCGCGATAGCGGAATCTGATGGCGCCAAGCGAGACGCCAGCGGCGATCCACGCGAGCGAAGAGCCACAGTTCGCGTCCGGCGTCGTCGTACACGGTTCCATCGAACTCGTACGTCATATCGAAGCGAAACGTCGCCATTGCGGCATTCTCCCACACATCGATCTGCATGTCCGTTTCATGGAAGGCGTGCACGCGCGCGTTCCGCACGAAGGCCTGGAACGATTCGATGGCGGCACGGATGCCCTCCAGGCGCTCCTGGAACGCCGGGGCGATCATGACCACGTCGCTCAGCAAGTACTCATTGAGACGCGAGACGCGCCCTCCCAGCCAGAGTGAATTGATCTGGCGGATGGTCTCGTGTACTTCCAGGGCTTCGCGCGACGGGGCGTCGCGCGAGGATCGTTTCGGATCCCTGGAGTTGCGCGGAGCCATCGCCAGCGTCACACCAGCCCGAGCCTCGCGCCTGCCTTCCTGAAGGCGCGCACGGCGAAGTCGAGGTCGTCCCTGCTGTGCGCAGCGGAGATCTGACAGCGCACGCGCGCCGTTCCCTGTGGCACGACCGGAAAGCCGAATCCGGTAACGAAGACGCCTTCTTCCAGCAGCATGTCGCTCATCCGGATCGCCGCCGCTGTCTCGCCGATGATGATCGGGACGATGGGCGTTTCGCCGGCAAGTGGCTTGAAACCTGCCTCCACGATCTGTTCGCGGAAGTAGATCGTATTGTCGCGCAGCCTCTGGACGCGTTCGGGGTGCTGCTCGGTGTAGTGGACAGCCGCCAGGGCGCTCGACGCTACGGTTGGCGGCAGCGCGTTGGAGAAGAGCTGAGGGCGGGACCGCTGCGTCAGCATGTCGCAGAGAGCCTCCGACCCGGCGACGAATCCACCGGCGGCGCCGCCCAGTGCCTTGCCTAACGTCGATGTAATTACGTCGACCTCGCCAAGAACACCAAAGTGCTCGGCCGTTCCGCGACCGGTCTTGCCCAGTACGCCGCTGGCGTGCGAGTCGTCGACCACGAGCACGGCATCGTGGTCGCGCGCGATCTGCAGCAGTTCGGGAAGCTTGCAGATGCTGCCTTCCATTGAGAACACTCCATCCGTCCAGATCAGTCGGCGACGCGCACCGCTGTGCGCCCGGAGCTTTTCCACCAGGTCATCGAGATCGCCGTGTCTGTAGACCGCCGTCGTGCATTTCGTGATGGCCTTCGCCAGCCTGATCGAGTCGATGATCGAGGCATGGTTCAGTTCGTCAGAGACGACCAGGTCGCCAGCCTCAACGACCGTCGCAGTCAGTGCTTCGTTGGCGTTCCAGCATGCGACGAAGCTCAGGGAGGCCGCCGTGCCGACGAACCGCGCCAACGCCGCTTCCAGGTCCCGATGGACCGTGTAGGTGCCGCAGATGAAGCGGACGCTTCCGGTCCCCGCACCATACTTCCGCAACCCATCGACGCCGGCCTGCACGACACTCGGTTCGTCGCACAATCCAAGGTAGTTGTTCGACGACAGGATGAGTATCTCGCCACGACCCTCCATCCGCACGCGCGCCGACTGAGGCGAATCGAGGTAGTTCAGCCGCTTGTAGACGTTGTCCGCCTTCAGCTGGGCGATCCGGGACTCCAGATCGCGCTTGAAGCTGGCGTTGAGGCTCACGGGTGACCTCCGTGTGATGCGAAACCGATGATCAGGAGATGAGGAAAACGACCTTGCCAGCTTCGCCCGACTTGATCACGTGCATGGCTTCGGCGAAGTCCGCGAGCGGGAATCGGTGCGTGATGACCGGTGTCGGATCGAACTTGCCGGAACGGAGGAACTGCGTCATCTGGATCCATGTGTCGTACATCCGCCTGCCGATCACGCCATAAACCGTGATGCCCTTGAAGATCAGTTCGGTGGCAAGGTCGATCTCCATGGGTCGCGAGGGAATGCCCAGCATCTGGACGCGGCCGCCATCGCGAACCTCTGCGAACGCCTGATGCACGGCTGACGGCACGCCGCTCATCTCCAGCACGACATCGACGCCCAGTCCGTCCGTGGCCTGGTCGACTACGACGGACAACTCTTCTGGTCGGACGGCGTGGTGTGCGCCCATCTGGCGCGCGAGCGCCAAGCGCGTCGCGTTCACGTCGCTCGCGATCACCCGGGAGGCGCCAGCGGCCACGCAGATCCCGACCGCGAAGATGCCGATGGGCCCGCACCCGGTCACAAGCACGGTCTTGCCGGGGATCTCAGTGTCGTGCAGCGCCGTATGGAAAGCATTCCCCATCGGATCGTGGATCCCGCCTATCTCGAACGGGACAGAGTCGTCGAGGTGCCACACATTCGTTGCCGGCATCGCGATGTACTCGGCAAAACACCCATCGCGATCGACGCCGATGATCCGTGTATTCGGACACACGTGCGAGTTGCCCGTGCGGCACAGGTGACACCGACCGCACACTATGTGTCCCTCGGCCGTCACGCGGTCGCCCGACTTCACGTCCTGAACCAGCGCCCCCACCTGCTCGACGACGCCCGAGAACTCGTGACCAACCGTGAATGGTGGCCTGCAGCGGCCGGCAGCCCACGGATCCCATTCGTGGATGTGGACGTCAGTGCCGCAAACGCCCGCTGCACGAACCCGGATGAGCACCTCGTTATCGCGGATCGCGGGGATCGGCACATCGCGGAGCACAAAGCCCGGTTCCGCTCGCTCCTTGATCAAAGCCTTCATTTTGGCGCTCGTCGGTCGTGTGAGATGCAGCGTCCACGCGCCCGTTGTAATGCGAGTCGGCGCGCGCGGAAAGTGGAACGAAACGCGAGTTGGCGGAAGGGCTTGTGCTCAGGTGCGCCGCGCCACAACGAGCCAGTCCCACGGGAGTGCCAGTCCGCGGACCGGTTGTGGGGCGGCGACCTCGGTATCCCATCGGTATTCGACTCTCTGTAACGGACCGGCACGAAACCCGTGGTCGCGCAATACCAGCTGCAACTCCTCGCCAACCCAATGCTTGTACGGGACACCTTCGATCCGGAGAATGCCAGGATCGCGCCTGGATGCTGGCACGGCGAACTCGTAGAGCGATCGGATGCGCGGGGCGACGCGACGGCGGACCGCGTCCGCGTATACGATCGCCTCCAGCGACGGGACGACGAGCACCAGGGCGCCACGCCGCGACAACAGGCGGCGCATTTCGCCGAGCAGTAGCGCACGACGGCGTTCCAGCGGGTCGAACAGCACGTTGACTGCCGTCACGACGCTGAAGTATCCGGTCCATTGCGCACTTCGATACGCGCGCGTCGATCGCACGGTGACATTCGGCAGGAGACGGGCCACTTGAGCCGCACGGCGCACGCAGCCGGGTGACCAGTCCGTCCCGTGCACCTCAGCGAACGCGCGCGAGAGCAGCGGGAGGTAACGTCCGACACCACATCCCATATCCATTGCGCGGCCCCGCCGAGTGGCGACGCCAGCGATGACCGCACGGATGACCCCACCGACGTCTTCCTTCAGGGAATCGAAGATCTCCGCGTCGAATGCATGTGACATCGCGTTCCAGAAGGCGACGTTCATCGGTCAGACGATCGTCCCAACCGTTCCGCCGTCTACCTGCAGCGCCACCCCGGTTACGAAAGACGCGCGCTCGCTGGCGAGAAAGGCAACAACGGCAGCGAACTCCTTTGGATCGCCAGCGCGTCCTGCGGGAATGCCGTCGGCGCGGGCCTTGAGGATTTCCTCGACCGACCGGTGCTCGCGCTCGGAGCGCATTCTTGCCAGCTCCAACGCACGGGCGGTGTCGAAATGGCCGGGCATCACCGTGTTGACCGTGACGTTGTCGCTCGCGACCTCGTTCGAAAGGGTCTTGGCGAATCCCAGCAGCCCGGCGCGCGCGGTATTCGAGAGGAGGAGTCCCGACACGGGCTGCTTGGCTGCGAAGGATGTCAGAAAGATGACGCGGCCCCAGCGGCGTTTCCTCATGCCGGGCACGCAGGCATGCGCCAGGCGGATCGACCCGAGGAGGTTCGTGTCGATTGCGCTCGCGTAGTGCGCTTCTGTGGTCGTGTCGAACGTGGTGGAAGGCGGACCGCCGGCGTTCGCGATCAGGATGTCGATCGGCCCCAGCGAATTCGTGGCGAGTTCCGCCAGGCGCGCGGCCTCGCCGGGCGCCGCGACATCCCCGGCAAGCGGGACGACGCGTCGTCTGGTGCTGGCGGAGATCTCGGCGGCCAGGGACTTCAGCAGCGGCTCGCGGCGTGCCACCATCGCGACCGATGCACCCTCCTGGCTCAGTTCGCGGGCGATGGCGAGCCCCAGTCCCGATGACGCACCGGTCACGAGCGCCACCTTGTTGGCAAGTCCGAGATCCATACGGCAGGACGAGAAGGAAAGCCGGGCCCGCCTAACGACTACCCGGCACCGGTCAACGTAATTCCAACGAGCGTTCCGCGCACCGGCGTCGAGCGTTCGAGAATGGTGACCTTGCCCCGGATGCGATACTCGCCCGGTGGTACATACACGGGCTTTCCGTCGCTCGATTGGTGCGACAGGCCCGTCCAGTATCCCTGCAACGCGTACTGTCCGCCGGGTTCCACGACAATCGGAATGCTCACCGCCAGACACGGTGTGGCCAGCCCCGGGCCAACTACCTGGCCGCGACTGTCCACAACCTCGAACGGACCACCACAGGTGTTCGTTTCCACGGAGACTGGCTTTGATCCACTGACGAAAACCGTGGCGATGACACTTACCGAGTCGCCGACAAGAACCGTCCCGGGCGACACTTGCGTGGCGATGACGACTGACGCGTTGGCGTTCGGGTTGGAGCAACTCGCTATCAGCGCGAGTACGGCGGCAGCGCCGGTTGAGCGTGCTGCGCCTGGAAGCGACGACATCGTTGACAGGAGGCGACGATGGGTCATGGGAGGACAGTCAGTCGCCCTGGACGGCGACGGATCTACCCTGCGCCCCGGCGTCCAACTGCACCGGCTCGGCACGCTTCACGCTTACCGCGCAGACCTTGAACTCCGGAATGTGGGCGTAGGGATCGAGCACCGGGTTCGTCAGCAGGTTGGCGGCCGCCTCACGATAGTGCATCGGAATGAAGACCTGGCGTCGTGCGACGCGCTTCGAGAGGCGTACCGCGATCCTGACCTCTGCGCGTCGCGATGCCACGACGACGTCCTCTCCTTCGTGCACTCCGAGAGTCAAGGCGTCCGCTGGGTTCAGCTCGACAGTCGGTGTCGACTCGCGTGCATCGAGGGCAAACGAGCGCCTCGTCATCGTGCCCGTGTGCCAGTGGTACATCTGGCGGCCCGTGTTGAGCAGGAAAGGAAACTCGTCATCGGGCAGTTCCGCCGCCGGAAGAAACTCGACCGCTACGAAACGCGCCTTTCCGTCTTCCGTGGGGAAGCCCTTGTCGAAAAGGAAGGCCGTCCCCATGTGCGTCGGACTGTCGACTGGATATTGCAATCCTCCGGTGCCGTCCAGCCGAGCGTGGGAGACTCCTCTCCAGCTCGGCGTGACCTTCGCGATTTCTTCCATTACCTGGGCCGCGTTCTCGAATGGCGTCGGCAGTCCGATGCGATTGGAGAGCTCGATGACGATGTCGAGATCCTGCCGAGCCTGTCCCGGGGGATCGATCGCCTTCCTGGTGAGCTGGATGCGTCGCTCCGTGTTGACGAAGGTTCCGTCCTTCTCAGCGAACGATGCGCCGGGCAGGACTACGTCCGCGTAGCGAGCCGTTTCGGTGAGGAACAGGTCGTGCACGGCGAGGAACTCCAGGGAGCGGAACCATTGTTCGGCATGCGAGACGTCCGGATCCGAGAGGATCGGGTTCTCTCCCATGATGTACATGCCGCGGACCGGTGAGCCTGCGCCGACGATCTGCGTCACCTTGAGCCCCGGCGTCAACGGGACGCGTTCGTCAGGCACTCCCCAGGTGGACGTGAACTTGTGTCGGATCTCGGGGCTGGTGACGGTCTGATAGTCCGTATAGAACATCGGGATCGCGCCGACGTCGCTCGCGCCCTGGACGTTGTTCTGGCCGCGGATCGGGATCATCGCCGCGCCCCAGCGTCCGATCGATCCCGTCACGAGGATCAGGTTGAGCAGTGAAGCGACGATGTCCGTGCCGGTACTGTGCTGCGACAACCCCATCGCCCACAGCGTCGATGATCGCGGCCCTCGCGCATACGCTTCGGCCGCCTGTCGGATTAGCGAAGCCGGGACGCCGGAAATCTGCTCGGCGCGCTCTGGCGTGTACGGCTGGACGGCATCGCGCAACCTGTCGAAGTCGTGCGTACGCTCGGCGATGAACTCCTTCGCCTCCAGACCCATGGCGAGGATATGGTGGACCATGCCGTTCATCACGGCGACGTCCGTACCCGGCATCGCCTGCAGGTGGATGCGTGCCCGCGCCGCCAGCTCGATTCGTCGAGGATCGCAGACGATCAGAGTCGCGCCGCGCCTCACGGCGCGCTTGATGGCGGCGCCGAAAACGGGGTGCGACTCGGTCGTGTTGGCGCCGAGGATGAAGATGACGTCGGATTCGTGCTCTACTTCGCGCATGGATCCCGACGCGGCGCTGGTGTTCATGGCGCGCTGCATTGCCGCCACGGACGAGGAGTGACACAACCGCGTGCAGTGGTCCACGTTGTTCGTGCCGATACCGCCACGGAACAGTCGCTGCAGCAGGTAGTTCTCTTCGTTGGTGCACTTCGCGGATTGGAACACCGCGAGGGCCTCGGGCGAGTAAGTGTCGCGGATGCGGGTGAGTTCCTGGGCTGTCAGGGACATGGCTTCTTCCCAGGTTGCTTCACGGAACGGCTCGTACCAGTCATCCGGTATGGCGACGCGATCCTGGGGATCGCCTAACGTGGATGGGCCGGTCGGGTTGGTCCGCAGGGGATTGGTGCGCGGGCGCCGCTTCGCGGTCACGCCTTCCTCGGCGACCAAATCCCAGGGACCGCCGCGCCGGCCCCATCGCTCGTCGCCATTTCGCGAGGCGTCGTAGGACCATGTGTCACCCTGACGAATCCAGCCGCGCCGGATCATCGGAGTCTTCAGGCGGTCGCGGTGCTGGATGAAATCCGTGCCGAAACGGCCTTTCACGCAGGTCGAACCCTCGTTTGGCGTTTCCTCCTCGATCCACGGGCTCTTGACGTGAATTACCTTCTCGTCGCGCACCTGCAGATCGATCTGGCATCCCACTCCGCAGTACGGGCATACCGCCCGGACCGTCCTGTCGGGCGAGGGCATGTCCCGGGAGCGCATGCGCTCGACCATTTCGCCGCTGGCGGCCCTCACTGCCATCGGGATGATGTCGTGGATGGCGCCCGTCGGACAGACTCGCACGCACTCGCCGCACCACGTGCAGGAGGCGTGCTCCGGATTTCCGTCAGCACCAACGACGATCTGGGCGAATTCGCCGCGGTGGGCGACATCGAGCACCCCAACGACCTGGATGTCCGCGCATGCACGCACGCAGCGCGTGCAGAGGATGCAGGTCGACATGTCGTGCTGGATGATCGGATCCTCGCGGCGTTCGTCGCCCGTGCGCAGCGGGAGTTCGCGACTGCGAGTCGTTGGCACGTTGTAGCGGCGGACGTATTCCTCGAATTCGTTTCGGGAACTGCCCTCGGGGATCTGCTCGACCGGGTAACGTTCGAGGAGCAGCGAGAGCACGCCTTGTCTGCTTCTGACTGCCGCCGCCGATTCGGTGGTCACCTTCATGCCATCGGCAGCCTGCGTCGCGCAGGCCGGTACCAGTTTCGGGTTTCCCTCGACGGACACGAGGCAGATGCGACAGTTGCCGACAACCGGCAGCTTCGGATACCAACACAAGGTGGGTACCGGGACGTCGATCGAGCGCGCGGCGTCGAGAATCGTCGCGCCGTCCGGGACCGTTACTTCGCGTTCGTCAACGAATAGCTTGGGCATGGCGCCTGTCGGTGAGGCCTCGATTCGGGCGGTTTCTCCTTCATTATGAAAGGAGGAGCACTGAAGTTACCAGAGGCAGACGGAAATCCGGGATAGTCGTGCCGCCGTCCGCGAGCACAAGCGTGGAGCGGATCACCGTGGCCGCGATGCGTGGTCGCCCGTCGGCGAGGCCCGGAGTGGACCGTGTGTGGCGTGACGCCGTTGTGCCAGACCGGCGACGCCGTGGCCTCTCGGCAGACGTTGGCCGCCGGATGGCGCGGCCGACGGCGATGCGTTCGCGTCGCACTCCTTCGCGTATTCGGAGCGCGAGTTCCGTGGAAAGGGACTCGTTAGGCATTCGGTAGTCGTGCGCGATGAGCGGAAGACACAGACTCGTCGTGCGCTATTGCGCGCCAATACGCACATTCCTATATTCGGCCAACGTTTCGCGTGCGAGCGGGGATACTGCTTGAGTTCATCGCGGCGAGAGTTCGTCAAACAGGTATCGGTCGTTGCGGCCTCGGTGGGCCTCGCGTCAGCGGTCGACGCGCAGATGCTCCGGCGAGCGGCGTCGCTCTCCCCCTCTGACGCTCCCTACAATCCTCAGGATGCCGCAATCCGCGAGTTGTGCATGCTCGCGCTGGATGCGGCCGAATCTGCTGGTGCCGAGTACGCCGACGTCCGCTTCAGTCGCAATCGGTCGCAGAACGTGTTCACCCGCGAACGACGCGTGCAGAGCCTGAACGATTCCGACACCTTTGGATTCGGCGTGCGTACGCTGGTCGGCGGTTCCTGGGGGTTCGCCGCCAGCAGTGATGTGACGAAGGACGAGGTGGCCCGGGTTGCCCGCTTGGCCGTCGCTCAGGCCAGGGCAAATCGTACTGCTCAACTCAGGCCAGTCGTCCTCACTCCGGCCACTCCGACACCTAACGGCGAATGGCGCTCGCCGGCGCGCATCGACCCTTTCAGCGTTCCGGTCGAGGACAAGGTCGCGCTTCTCCTCGCCGCGAACGAGGCGGCGCTCAAGGTCGCCGGAGCGCGTTTCGTTACGTCGTCGATGTTCTTCCTGCGCGAGGAGAAGAGTTTCGCCAACTCCGACGGCACGTTCACCGCACAGACGATCTTCCGTACTCTCCCGGGCATGTCGATCACCGCGGTGTCGAGCGATTTCTCGGACTTCCAGTCTCTGCAGTCGACCGACATCGCACCCATGGGACTCGGATTCGAGCATGTGGTCGACTCGAAGCTCGCGGAAAACGCGCCGCGATGGGCAGACCTCGCTGTCCAGAAGCTCTCCGCCAGGCCTGTCGAGGTCGGACGGTACGATCTCGTACTGCACCCGACTCACCTGGGCCTGACGCTGCACGAGTCGATCGCGCACCCGACTGAACTCGATCGTGCCTATGGTTACGAAGCCAACTACGCCGGGACCTCGTTCGTGGCACCGCCAGAGAAAGTGCTCGGCACGCTGCGGTACGGCCCCGACTTCATGAACGTAGTCGGCGATCGCTCGCAATCGGGAGCGCTCTCGACCGTCGGATGGGACGACGAAGGGGTGAAACCGGAGGACTTCCACATCATCCGGAACGGCATCGTCGTGGACTACCAGACGACGCGCGAGCAGGCGCAGTGGCTCGAATGGTGGTACACACGGCAGGGGTTGCCGACACGCTCGCATGGATGCTCCTACGCGCAGTCGTGGGCCGATGTCCAGTTCCAGCGCATGCCCAATGTGTCCCTGCAGCCCGGTGAACGCGACTTGAGCTGGGACGATCTCATCGCCGCCACCGATCGCGGCATCGCGATAGTCGGTGACGGGTCGTTCTCCATCGATCAGCAGCGCTACAACGCGCAGTTCGGAGGGCAACTCTTCTACGAAATTCGCGGCGGGAAGATCGCCGGCATGCTGAAGGATGTGGCCTACCAGATGCGCACTCCGGAGTTCTGGAACGCGATGGACATGATCGGCGGGAAGAGCGGGTACTGGTTGTGGGGCGCATTCGGCGACGGCAAAGGGCAGCCAGCGCAGGCCAATTCGATTTCGCATGGATGCCCACCTACCCGTCACCGCCAGATCAACGTGATCAATACGGGACGCAAGGCATGAGCGACGGCCCGCGATCGTTGTTGGACAGCGCCCGCTACCTGTCGCGTGCCGACTGCGAGCGATTGGCGCGCCGGATCCTATCGATTTCCTCAGCGGATGCGACCCGTGTGATGATCACCAGCGGGACGCGGGGAAACACACGATTCGCGGTGAACCAGGTTTCGACTGCCGGGGACAACTACAACGCCGGCGTGTCGATTGTGTGTTCGTTCGGCAGGCGCACGGGAACCGTCAACACGAACCGACTGGACGAAGCCAGCCTGCGTGAGGCGGTTCGGTCCGCGGAGTCGCTGGCGAAGCTCTCTCCGGAGGATCCCGAGGCGGTTGCCGAGCTCGAGCCTCAGCAGTACGCCGATTCGTTAGGCTGGAGTGAGGCGACTGCGTCGCTGGATCCTGCGATGCGCTCCGGGGCAACTCGCGAGGTCAGCGACGCCGCTCGCGCGGCGGGGCTCGTAGCTACCGGGTACGCGGAGGCGATCGCCGGTGCAACGGCGATCGCCAACTCCCGCGGCCTTTTTGCGTACGGCCGGCAGACGCATCTCGCGTTCACGACGACGGTCCGTACTCCGGACGGCACGGGGTCAGGGTGGGCCGGCACGGCGAGCCACGACTGGGCTCGGGTCAACGCGAAGCAGCTGGCGGCGCGTGCCATCGACAAGGCGCGTCGCTCGGTGAACCCGGTCGCAATCGAACCGGGCCGCTACACGGTGATCCTCGAGCCAACGGCGGTTGGGAACCTCGTCCAGTTGATGGCGTTCGCGATGTCGGCGCGCAGTGCAGACGAAGGTCGATCGTTCTTTTCGAAGGTTGGTGGCGGCACCAAGGTCGGCATGAAGGTCGTCGACGAACGCGTGACCCTGGTTTCCGATCCAGCGGATACGGAAGCGTTCGCGCTCCCGTTCGCGACGGATGGAACACCGATCCCCCGCACGACGTGGATCGAGAGCGGCGTCGTCCGCAATCTCTCGTACGATCGCTATTGGGCGCAGAAGCAGGGCAGGACGCCGACGCCGATGCCCGCAACGTTGCGCATGTCGGGCGATGCGTCCACATCGCTCGATGATCTCGTCGCATCCACGGAGCGCGGTCTCCTCGTCACGCGCTTCTGGTATATCCGGCCCGTCGATCCGCGCACCATCCTGTACACGGGACTCACGCGTGACGGAACGTTCCTGATCGAAAACGGCACGATCACGAAGGCCGTGAAGAACCTGCGCTTCAACGAATCGCCGGTGTTCATGCTCAACAACCTTGAACGACTGGGAAGGGCGGAGCGCGTCAGCGCGAGTGAATCTGGCGGCCCGGGGTCCGCGATCGTCGTGCCATCGATAAAAACTCGCGATTTCAACTTTACTAGTTTGAGTGACGCGATATAGATTGTTCGCGACTAGTTGGAAACGATCGGCTTCGCAAGTCGTCGAAAGGATCAGACGGACGCAAGAGGCCGATCACGCTGTTTGAAGATGCGGTTGGACCTCTCCGTTTTGCGTCGCAGTTAGGGCGCGCAGGTCAATCGAGTGGAACATCGCTCGGTTGTTGCCGACTAATCCACCGGGGGATTGGACCGGCGTTTCACTCAGACATGGAGATCACTCACATGGCTGCGAAGAAGAAGACCGCAAAGAAGGCCGCGAAGAAGACCGCCAAGAAGGCGAAGAAGAAGTAACTCTTCGGGCTCCAACAACAAGAAGCCGGCGCATCGTCGCCGGCTTTCTTGTTTCCCGGTGCTGACGAAAGAGGCTTCGCTATGCAGCGCTCCTCACATCGGCGAGCACCTGTTCGAGATCCTGTTCGTCGCTCCAGACGAACGCTGTGACGCGCGGCTCGGGAGCGCTACGGCTCCCAGCGGAGATGCCGATCATCGCCGGCTCCTCTGCGCGTGAGCGCGGATGTGGTTTTCTCATTTGCACTGGCCCGTGTGATGACTACTCGTAGACACGCCTACGACACGATTCACTGAAGGGATTCACTCGTGAAACCAGTGATAGCCGAAAAAGAGAAGCGGCCGCAGTCGGCGAGAACGGTTCACCGAATGCGGCCAGCTCATGCTACCATGATATCGAGTGCGCATTCGCGCGACCGGACTGAAAGCACATCCGGTGCCACCGAGACGATTGTGGCGAAGTGCTTACCGCGGGATGACTTGGGTAGAAACGCGCCAGCCACCAAACCCACGCATGTCGCGGAACGACACGTTCGCGCCCCCTCCGCCGTTTCGATTCGCTACGCCGCGCCCTTCCTTGCCATGAACGTGCGGTTCGACTGCTCGTCACGCACGATCGAAACATCCCAGCCGGCGTACCGATCCCGAAGCTCTTCCTCTGAGAGCGCGGCCGATCCGGCAACCAGAGTCTGCACCAAGTGAACGCCGCCATCCAATGTGGCGCCCTTCAATAGATCGATCACGCGCGTCCGCTCGTCCCGGCTCAGGTGCTCGAAGGCAGCCGGCGTGCAGACAACGGCGTTGAGAGGCTCGTCGGGTGCCCAGCGATTCAGACCTGTCGCGCATCCAGTGACCCTGGACGTCAGCCCCACCTGTCCGGCCGCCGTCAGCACACGCTCTACCATATCCTCGTCTTCTTCCACCGTGGTGACCGAGCAACCGTTGGCGACCAGGAACATGGCCGTGCCTGCTTCGCGCACGCCCGCGACGAGGACATGACGTGCTGTCTCATCGCTGATCATCTCACGCACGAGCGGCCCATCGAGCGCGAGGCCCCAACGTTCGGGTCGGCGGTACTCGGCGAGGAGCTTGAGCCGCCTGTTGCGCCAGGTGGCGAACGCGGGAATCCGCACGCGACGCCGGATGATGAGATCGACCTCCGCCCAGATCAGGATCTCGTTGAACTCGATCTGGTTCTTCTTCCGCAACTGGTCCACGGCCTCGTCGCCGATTCGCAGCAAGGCCGATCGCGGGATCGAGTCCTTGTAATTTTCGATCTCCTGCTCGACGTAGATCTCGTATTCGTGCCGAAGAGAACGCTGCGGTGGATGCGCCATGGCCACAGGAGAACTAAAGAATGGGGGTAAACTTAGGTGCGCTCGTCAGGCGCGCAAGGGCGAACGTGCCGAATCCGATCGTCGAACGATGAACCTGCCTTACGAGTAGCCATCGCCTATGCCCGAGCTTCCGGAAGTCGAATTGGCGGCCCGCATCGTCCGGCGCGCCGCCATCGGGCGCACCATAACGAGCGCCCGGGTTCTTCACCCATCGCAACGCCGGGGGCTGCCTGACGAGGCTGCCGCGTCGCTGGCGGGCGACGCAATAGTTGCCGTATGGCGGCGCGGCAAGCACCAGCTGTTGCGCCTGAAGAGCGGTCGCACTCTGCACGTGCACTTTCGCATGACGGGTGACTGGGTCGTCCTCCCGAGTCGTTGTGCCCCCCTTCCCAGCCACGCCCGCGTGGTCCTGCGCTTCGACGACAGGTCGGCAATCGCGCTCGACGACCCACGCGCCCTGTCCAACGTCACCCTCCATGAGCCCAAAGCCGATCCGCTCCCTCGGCTCGGTCCGGATGCGACGTCCCCATCCTTCAACGCCCGCTGGCTCCGCGAACGCTGCGCGGGACGCCGAGTGGCAATCAAGGGCGCGCTGCTGGACCAGCGGGTCGTGGCAGGCATAGGGAACATCCATGCATCCGAGGCGCTCTGGCTAGCCCGCCTGGATCCGCGGGTTGTGGCTGCTGGGCTGACACCCGCCCAATATCGAGCCGTCGTCATCGGCGTGAAACGGACGATGGCGCTCGCGCTCGCGCGGCAACGCCGCTACGGTACGGACGCGAACGAGCCGGAAAGCTATTTCGTGTACGGACGCGAGGGCGAACCGTGCCGCCGGTGTCGCACCCCTGTCCGACGGATTCTCCAAGGAGCGAGAAGCAGCTATTTCTGCCCCCGGTGCCAGCGCCGATAAGGTGCGCTCCACGGGGAGCCATCGAGTTGATCAGGACACAAGGTGAAGGAGCGGGGGGTGGAGGCTGACGACACCCTCGGCGGGCCTCCGGCGCGTCGCCGTGCCCCTCCGGGACGCGTGCCGCGTTGCGGACAGCGACAGGCGGTCACATACTTTGCGCGCGAAGCGACCTGCAACCAGTACGGTCGGACCCGTTCCCCCCAACGTCATCCAGCGCATGTTCAAGAGCCTTCGTGCTCCCGAGCGGCTGTTCCAGATCGCCGGCTGGGGCGTTACCCTGGTCTTCGCAGGCTTCCTCAACGGACTGGGTGCGAAGATTGTCGCTGACCTTCCCGGAGTCGATGGGCCCCTGACGCTCGAGCAGTTCGTCGATTCCAGCGCCTTGGCCAGCAATAGCACCGCTCATGACTCCGTCAAGTTGCTACAGGTCGATGTCCAGTCCCAGCACGAGCGGGCAGATCTGGTACTGACAGCGAGCACGAATGTCTACCACTCCAGCCGGGAGGCGTTCGACAACTGGATCGCCACGCGCACGGCAACGACGGACCCGGCCCAGGATCCGGAGATCCTGCGGCGAACGCGCCAACTCGATACGATGCAGGCGCGGCAACGCGTCGCGCAGGCAGCGGTCGAAGCCCTGGATACTCGGCAGCTCGAACTCCAGCAGCGTCTCACCGCTATCGAAGCGGAACGCAGGTCGCTCACCGACGCTGCCGCCGGCCCCTATTCGCGTGCTGTGTTCCGGACCGAACTCAAGGCCTTCGGGATGCGCCTGGCACTCACGGTGCCGCTGCTCATCGCCGCCTGGTGGCTCTTCACGCGCAAGCGGCGGACTCAATACTGGCCGCTCGCGCGTGGCTTCATCCTGTTTGCCCTGTTCGCGTTCTTTTTCGAACTCGTCCCATACCTGCCGAGCTACGGCGGTTACGTACGCTATGCCGTCGGCATCGTACTGACAGCCGTTGTTGGCCACTACCTGATTCGAGCCATGCAGCGCTACCTGGCGAAGCGCCGCGTGGTCGAACGACAGACAGAATCGGAGCGACGACAAGCCCTTGGGGATGAAGAAGCGATCAAGAAAATGAACGCCAATCTCTGTCCCGGATGCGAGCGCCCAATTCCTGGAGGAGGCGGGCCGCAAAGCAGTACGAACTTCTGCGTGCATTGCGGGATGATGCTGTTCGACAACTGCACTGCGTGCTCCACGAGAAAGAACGCCTTCTACCGTTATTGCCCCTCGTGCGGCGTTCCGGCCGCCAGCTTCCCCACTGCCGACGCAGGTGCCTGACCTACCGCGCGCCGTCGCACCCGGCGTCGCACGCCCGTACTCAAGCCTCCGACAATACCGCTCGATGTCATGGCTGTCATCAACCCTCGCTGGACTCGCCTGCGGCACAGTCGGCTTGCTCGCCGCCGGCTGGGTCGCCAACATGGCCGCCAACTGGTACGCATTCTCGCCGCGCGAAGGTGAGGCCGGTTACTTCGTCGTGCTCATGGCCCTCCTCGGCTTCGTCGTCGGAATCGTGGCAGGCATCGTTGCCAGCAGGGTTGTGGCTGCCGGTCCGAGCCCGGGTCTCGGCAAGGCCCTCGGTTTCGGACAGCTCGCCACGCTCGGTGCCGTTGCGGTCGTTGGCGGTGCCGCTCGCCTGCTCGCAGACGTGGCGCCGAAATTGAACGGTCAGACGCTTCTTCTGGCTGTGGAACTGCGTTGGCCGATCGGCAGCATGCTCCCCGCGCCAGCGGACACTGGTGAGTGGTGGCTGCGCCTGAGTGCAGCAAGCGGCGGAAGAGCGCGCGCGAGCGCCAAGGGACCATTGTGGCGCGAGGACGCACGGCAGGAGAGTGGGCGTTGGGTGGTGCCGGGAGCCGTCGAAGTGTTCACCAGTCGTGGACAGCGACTGATCAGTGTCGAACCGCCTGGCATCGTCCCGGCCGGTTTCATGGTTCCACTCCCGGGCTACCCGAAGGCGAAGCATCTCGAGTGGAGCGAGTGGCTCCCAAAGGGGGACGGTCAGCAACAGGCGATGTCATACCGATTCCGCGTCGTGCCGAGCGACCAGCCCATTCGTGTAGAACGCGCCGGTCCATTCACGATTTCGACGATCGCACAAACGTTCAGCGAGGTAGCAGATGGCAATGCATCGCCGCGCTACTCGGCGCGCGCCCGATTCGCGATTCGACTCCGCGACACGCCAGTGACAATCGAGCGCACGGCGGGTGAAGCGGCGGGCAGTGGCCAGCCTGCATCCGCGCGATACGAAGCGTTCGACGCAGTGGCCCTTCTCGGAGGCGCTCAGTCGTCACTCCTGGTGCAGGTAGGCCCTGCTCCAGGGGAGGGGGTCTGTTACCTGCTTCGGGACGATGGCGACACGCTGGTCACGCAGTACGTGAGTTCCTGTGCCAGCGCACCCTGGGCGCAGCAGCTCACGTCGGATCCCGCCGACTTTGCACCGGCCAGCACGCCGCCGGAGCCGGAAGGGCGCCTCGATCGAGCGACATTTGCAGCTGCCGGTTTGTTTCTTTTTCGCGACGCTGTCCTCGATACGCGGACTTCCACCGTGCACAAGCTGGCGCGCGACGAAACGCAGCGCGTATTGGAGAATATTCCGCCGCTCGGCGTGTCTCCCGATGGGCGCACCTTCGCGCGACTAGGATATGGCGGCGACGGCGACGACCACGTGCTGTACGTTCGGGACATAGTGACCGGGGCCACGTCGGTCGTGCCGATCACGAACACGCATCTCGGCGCGTACGAGTATGCGACGCTCGATCCGTCGTGGCTCACGCACTACTTCGTGTGGAGGCCGGAGTTGGGTGGCGGAAACAGCCTTGTCGCACGACGCGATGCGGTTCCGCTCCCGCCTCGCGGGTATCTGCAGGTCGACCCCGATTTCCGTGAGTACCGGATTTACCGAGCCAAGCGAGCGCTGCGCACCGCATTGATCGACTTTCTGGTCGCCGAGTTCCAGGCGGAGCCTGCGCCGGGCAAAGAGGACGACTTTTCGCGAGACGTGTTGATCGACGGCCGCTCGGTAAGCGTCAGTTTCTCCGGCAGCGAAGGCGAGGGGAGTAATCCCGACGAGACCTATGTCGGAGTCTGGATGGAGCGAGGCACCGACACGAGACTGGTGGAGACGATTGCGAAGCGGGTGGATGCCGCGTTGGCCACTGGACAGTTCAACGCACAACTATACCGCTGACAGCTGCCAATTCGCCTTGAGAGATCCGGATGTGTACTGCATCTGGGTGGTTGCGTTCGTGCGGATCGGTGCTGGCCACGGTCTGCCGCGGCGAGGACGGACCGATCGCGTCACCGCGAGCGAGGCGTCAGGCGCTCAGCCTCTGGCAGATGGAGCGAGCGATCAGCGCGATCGAGTGCTCGGCGCCGAACACGCTGTCGATATTCTGAACAGGACCGGTGGGCGAATCGAGAAGCACTACCGTATGCACAAACGCCCGTTGCTTGAGTTCACGCAGCAACTGGAGGTAGTCGTTCCCATCGGTCGATTCCTGGAGCCGAGCGATAACGCTTCGGTAGCGGAGGTTGCGGACCAGCGAGGCGGCCTCATCGAGTTCTTGCGCGCGGTCGACCTGATAGCCGCGAAACGCGAGATACGAACAAAGCGCGAACATGCGTCCGTTTTCCTCGCCGAGCACAAGCACACGCGCGTCATCGATTGGCATGTAGCGGAGCCGCAGGTAGGGAAGCGATTGCGAGGAGGCAATACTCGCGCCAGTGAACGGCGCAGCGCGTCATCATGCGTAACTAACGACATCGCAGCGGGGAGTCAGGAAATACCTGATGCCGACCCCCGCAAGGATGCGGTACCGTCTTCCGATGTCTGGAAGCTGGAATGGCGGTTATGCGGTCAGTATGCGACCGACGAGGGCAGAGAACGCTTCCTCCACGTTCTCGCCTGTTCTGGCGGAAGTTCGCAGCGTGTGCAGTCCGTTCCAGTCAGGAGTCGCACCGCGATCGTCGACATGCCAAGTGTCCTGGAGGTCGCACTTGTTGAGCAGCAGGAGCGTGGGAACGCGGCCCACGGAGCGATCGGCGTCGGCCCGGATCTGACTCGCCGTCTGCAGCGTGTCAGGCCGTGTGCCGTCAGCCACAATCAGCAGTCCGCTGACGCCGCGAAGGTAGGAGGCGCGGACGCGCTCGATGTCGTCATCGCCCTGCAGATCCCAGATGACCAGGTTCACCTGTCGGTTCCCGGATACAACGGTCTTGCGGTCGATCTTCACGCCGATGGTGGCTTGATACCGTTCGGAGAACATGCCCTCCACGAAGCGGCGCACGAGGCTTGTCTTGCCGACGGCCATTGCGCCTAACAAGCAGATCTTCCTATGCAGGGTCTCCACGAGCGCACCTACGGAGTTGGACTGCGGTGTACCGTGATGACGACGCTGGCCCGGCGGGCTACGCGTCCGCTGTCCGCGGCCGTGGTGACGGTTCGCGGATCCAGGCCGGCAGCAACAAGGCGGCTCCGGATGGTGCGGGCGCGAGCGAGGCGGAGGATGGCGTTGAACTCGCGGGTACCCACCGAGTCTGCCGAACCGTACACCCTTGTCATGACCTGGCGGCCGTTGATGGCTGCACCGCGAGACAGGAGACGCACAGATCGCGCGAGCGAATCGAGACGTGGTTCGCCAACTGCGTCGGGCGATGTCTGGGCCGGTCCGAACGTGATGACGACGTCATTCAGCCGGTCGGCGATGGTGGTGAGCGCGACGTCGATCGAGTCTCGGAGCGACCCGGCGTCTACCGCGCTGACGCCGGCCAGCGTTGCCGCCAGCTCAATGGCTCGCGCGCGCCACCAGGCCGGTGCCACGCCACCGAGCACAAGCGTATCCGATCGCATCGCGACCTGCACCTCCGGCGGTGGCTGCAACGCGGCGGCGGCGCGCCGTGCGATGAAATCGGGTCGTAGAGCCAGGTATGGCTCCCAGTGCGCCGACACGCGCGTCGTGTCCAGCCCGTTCGCCTCGAGCATTGCGACTGGATCACGGGCGATCGGATCCCGAAGGCCCGTAAGGATAAGGCGACCGCCAGCTCGTTCGGCGTTTGCGACGACGATGCCGGGTTCGTCGCGGAGGGCGCCGACGTAGCGATCGAAGCGACGGCCGTCGAGGATTCGCGTCGCGGCAAACCACCCGATGCCCAGCAGCACGGTGACGACTAGTGCCGCCAGCCGCCAGGATCCCGACCCGCCACGCTCCTGCCGCTTTACGACCAGGCACGGTTCCAGGATCCCTGGACGAACCGCAAAGCTGTGTCCACTGGCCGCCGACTGCGCGATATCCGGCGCATGGACGCTATGGAGTTCCTCGACAGCCCCCTGCATCGTCTGGCGGTAACTCAGCGGTGCGTGGCCGCGAATCACGCATGCCAACGTCGCCAACGGACCACGCTCGATCCAGACCGTCAGCTCTCCCAGCTCCAACGAGTCGAGTCCTTCCGATTGCGACACATGGAACGAGTCCCGGGCGAAATCGACGATTGCCGTTAGCATTCCCGCGACCATGTCGGGCGACAGCGGTTGCACGCCGGGCGCTGAAACATGATCGATCAGGAGGCCGGTCTCCGGATGAATTACGAACAATTGCTCCACCCGGTACACCAGCGAGTGGCGGAGTACCACCTCGCCGAAGGACTTCCCTGTGCGTACCGCCTCGATGCGCCAGGCAACCCCGCGCGGCGTGAGCGAGTACTCGAGCGCCGTGTTCAGCGATTGTGTGAGCTCGGACAGCGCCGTTGCGATCGCCCGCCGGATCGCCGGGCCCATGATCGGAAAAATTGCCTCGACCAGGGGTTGCGGGTTCTTCCTGATCGAGACCTTGATGGCTTCGCCGACGACGGGGCCTAACGCCGTCGTCAGTTCGCGATCCTTTACGCCCCGTCGGCTAATGGCCTCGGGAAGGACTCGGCTGACGGCATCCGCGTAGAGGCCGGGATCCTCGATCTTTTCTTCCACCGCTCGCAGACGGCGCCGCTCCGGATCGAGGAGCAGGGATCGCAGTTCCTGCCAGCGGCTGCGCGCCAGCACCTCGCGGTCAGGCGAGGGAGTAGCAGCCGGATCTGGGGCGTCGGCGCCGCTCATTCCGTCGGTGTCGCCGTCGTTCGTCCGCATGGGCGCGGCCACGGAAGCGGGCGTCAGGTTCGACCCGCGTCGCCCGTCAGCTGCTGAGCAAGCTCGGCGAACATGGCGGCCAGCGCAGTCCGGTCTGTCTTGGCGTCACGCAGCGCATAGGCCTCGCGATGGAGCGCTTCCGAGATCTCCTGGTGCCGACGTTGTACGTCCTCCGAATGCAGGCGGTGCTGCTCCTGCAGCTGGCCACGGACGTCTCGATGCTGCTGCATCGTCTGGCTGGTCAGTTCGGTGATGCGATCGGACAGATCGCGATTCATTGCGGAGAGTGCGTCCATCGCCTCACGCATCGCCTTCATTCGTTCGCGCTCTTCGTTTCGCAAGCTGGCGCTCAACGCCTCGAGTTCCGTCCGGAAGA
Organism: Gemmatimonadaceae bacterium; assembly: GCA_019186945.1. Taxonomy (GTDB): domain Bacteria; phylum Gemmatimonadota; class Gemmatimonadetes; order Gemmatimonadales; family Gemmatimonadaceae; genus JABAQJ01. The sequence goes on along the minus strand of JABAQJ010000004.1, from coordinate 283,602 downwards.
ATTGCTCGGCCGTGCTGAGGCGATTGGCCATGTCGTCGCGCAACGACGCCGACTCGCGTAACAGGCGTTCCTCGACCGTGGCGAAGCGGCGGTCGTAGTCCCGCATGTTGGAGCCGAAGAGTATGTCGCGGATCTTGTCCACGTTTCCGGAGTCGCCTTCGATGCCCGGCGGATTGCCGTTCGCGTCTTCGCCAGCTACCGGAGTTCCTTTGCCACGCGCTGTCATGATTCGATTCCAGTTGGGCGCCGGGGGATGTCGGCTTCCGGTGTGACCCGGATGCCTGCCCAGCGCGGTCCGCACTATCGTCAGGGAAAACGATTCCCCGCCTTGGGGATGGCGATCTGCATTGCCTAATCTTCTGATAGAGCGTGGACAGCGGTATCGCCAGTTGCGCAGCCCCCTCAACATTACCGCCCGTCGCCTCGAGTGCCAGCACGTTGTGTTGGCGCTGCGAGGCCTCCAGCGGCACGGCCGGGGTCTCCAGGGCGCTCGGCACCGTCGCAGACCAGCGTTGCGACGCGGGTGTCATTGCCGGGGACGGCGCGAGCGCGTAAAAATGCAGGTCTCGCGCACCAATCGTGTCCACGGCAGACAGCAGCACAGCGCGTTCCAGCACGTTGAGGTCTGCACGCGGCGCTTCCGGTGGCCGTGATTGGCGCTGCTCATTGTTGTTACGGCCCCGGCTCGCTTCTGTCAATCGTGTGACACTCGCCGAACAGGTCACCGGTACGCTGCCGGCCTTCCGCTCAATCGGCCGCTTCCAGCAAGGCGCCCTTGAGGTAGCCGGTCTCGGGGATGGTCAGCACCTCCGGGTGATCGAGCGGCTGGCCACGTAGCTCGCGGAGGACCATTCGACGTCCGCTGTCCCTGGCCGCGTCCTCCAACATTCCTAGGAAATGCGGTTTGTTCAGGTGGTAGCTGCAGCTGGCGGTGAACAGGAGCCCGCCAGTCGCCAGGAGGCGCATGGCCCGAAGGTTGATTTCGTGGTAGCCGTTCAGCGCCGTGGGAAGGGTGGCGCGAGTCTTGGCGAAGGCTGGCGGATCGAGGACGATCGTGTCGAAGCGCTCGCCGGCTCTTTCCCGTTCGCGCAGGTAGTCGAAGGCGTCGGCTTCCACGAAGTCGATATTTTCTGTCGAGTTGAGCGATGCGTTGTTGCGCGCACGGGCGAGGGCGTCGGCTGACGAATCGAGCGCCACGACCTGTCCTGCTGCCATCGCCATATGCAGGGCGAAGGATCCGTGGTATGCGAAGCAGTCGAGCGCTCGTCCGCTGGCAACCTCCCTCACGCGCAGGCGATTCTCGCGCTGGTCCAGGAACGCGCCGGTTTTCTGGCCGGTCCACGGCGCGGCGAGGTACCGTACGTCATGCTCGTTCACTTCGATCTCGCGCGGTACGTCGCCATACTCCAGGGTCGTTTCTCGAGGAAGTCCTTCCCGCGCTCTTGCGGTCGCGTCGTTCCGGGCCAGTACCCCGAGCGGTTGTACGAGTGCGAGGAGCGCCGCGAGGATCGATGACCGGAAGGGCTCGAGTCCGGCGCTGTTGATCTGCACCACCAGCCAGCGGTCGTACCTGTCGCACACAAGCGAAGGAATGGCGTCGCCCTCGCCATGAACGAGCCGGCAGGCGTTGGTCGTACCGGCGAGCGGCGTTCGTCGCTCGACAGCCTGACGCAGGCGCTGGAACCACCAGGCGTCGTCGAGCGTCACGTCCGGATCGCTATCCAGCAGGCGCAGCGAGATTTCCGAAACGGGGCTCCAGAGAGCGATGCCTAACGGGCGTCTGCGGTCATCGAGGACGCGGACGGCGCCTGCCGGGGCTCCCGGAATCTCTCGCACGTCGCTCCGGAAGATCCATGGATGCCCGCGCTGCCACCGTGCGGCACCTCTGGCAGAAACTACGGCAACGGCGTCGCTCCGCTGCGTCGCATTGGAATCGGGCTGCTTGTTCCGACGACGCGCCATGATCGCCTAACGTCGGGTGCGCGGTCCGGTCGGCGCGGCGCCGGGCCGGAGGCCGCGGGCGGCAGAATCGCTGGCGGCACGACGGGTCAGGGCGCGGGCGGCGGCCTTCATCAGGGCAACCGCTTTCACATGCTCGGAGAAAGTAGTGCGGAATTCATGATGGCCGTCCGGGTGCGCAACGAAGTAGAGGTAAGGGACGTCCGCTGGGTGGAGCGCGGCGTCGATGCTCGGGGCACCTGGCGAAGCGATCGGGCCCGGTGGAAGGCCCTTGTAGCGGTACGTGTTGTATCTGGAGTCGATCTCCAGATCCCTGTACAGCACGCGTGCGACGTGCCTGCCCAGTGCATACTGCACCGTCGGATCGGCCTGCAACAGCATGCCCTTCTTGAGCCGATTGTGGTAGACCGCCGAAATGACGGGACGCTCTTCGGGGATCCGCGCCTCCTTTTCGATTATTGCCGCCAGGGCCATGATGTCGTTGCGGCTCATCGCCAGGGCGCGGGCGCGGTCGTCCCACTCCGGAGTCCAGCGCTTTTCGAATTCGTCGACCATGCGCCGAATGGCCGCGCGAGCCGAAGTGCCGACCGGGAACAGGTAAGTCTCCGGAAAGAGATACCCTTCGACCGTTGCGGTCGGGACGTCGAGTTCGCGGCGCAGGGCGGTATCGCGTACGGCCGCCTCCAGCGAATCCACCGGCAGGTTCAAGGCACGCGACAGTTGCGGCACGATCTGCGAGATCGACCAGCCTTCGGGGATCGTCACGCTCCTGACCATCCCGCGCCCAATGGCGAGCGCGTCGAGGATCCGGTTCCATGACGACCCGCGGCGCAGGATGTAGGTGCCCGACTTGACGCGGCGGTCGAGCCTGCGGGCCTTCGCGTACAGGCCGAACGCACGGGGAAGCGAGACCAGGCCCGCCCGTTCGAGCGAGTCGGCAACGGCGCGAAATCCGACGCCGGCAGGGATGATGACACGTACGGGTGGCCCCGCGCCATCGCCGCAGCCTGCCAGCACGATCACTGCTCCGAGCGCGACGATTCGGCGCAAGTTTGATCTGGCGGCCACTCTACGGAGCCGTGGCGAGGGCATGCCGCAGCAGGATCGTAGCGGCGAGAGCGTCGACATCTCCCTTGCGGCCTTTGGTGGTGCCTTCCATTTCGCCGATCGCGCGCAGTGCGGCGGCGGTCGTGAATCGCTCGTCAACCAGCCGGACCGGGAGATGGGTCCGTTCGCTCAGGCTGGCGGCCAGTCGGCGCACGTCGCCGCATCGCGGCGTTTCGTTTCCGTCGCCGTCCAGCGGCAGGCCGATCACGAACTCGCCTACGTCCGCCTCGGCTGCCCGCCGAACGAGTTCGGCGACCGGCGGGCGCTTACCACGCCGACGCACGATGTGGCCGGCAGGCGATGCGATCATCCGCAGCGGATCGCTCATCGCCAAGCCGATCCTTCGCTCCCCGTAGTCGATCGCCATGACCCGAGTCACCTGCGACTATCCCTGCGTCATCTGGACGAAAAACTCGCGGTTCGTCTTCGATCGCTGCATCTGCTTGATCAGGAACGCGATCGCATCCTCTTCCGGCATCTCCGCGAGGAACGTCCGCAGCAGAAATACCCGGTTCTGCTCCTCCTGGCTCAACAGCAACTCCTCGCGGCGTGTTCCCGACTTGTTGATATCGATCGCCGGGAAAATGCGTTGATTCGCGATATCGCGGCTGAGCACGAGTTCCATGTTGCCAGTACCCTTGAACTCCTCGAAGATCACCTCGTCCATGCGCGATCCGGTTTCGATCAGTGCCGTCGCGACGATCGTCAGCGATCCACCCACATCCATGCGGCGCGCGGATCCGAAGAACTTCTTCGGTTTCTGCATCGCCGACGCGTCCAGTCCACCCGACATGATCTTCCCGGACTGGGGAATCACTGCGTTGTGCGCGCGCGCCAGACGAGTGATCGAGTCCAGCAGGATGACCACGTCTTTCCGGGCCTCGACCAGTCGCTTCGCCTTCTCGATCACCATCTCCGCCACCTGGACATGCCGCGTCGGCGACTCGTCGAACGTTGAGCCGATCACTTCGGCGCCAAGCACGTGTTCGCGGAAATCCGTGACTTCCTCCGGCCGCTCGTCGATCAACAGGACGATCAGATACACCTCCGGGTGATTGCGGGCAATCGCGTTCGCCATCTTCTGCAACAGGATGGTCTTGCCACCCTTTGGCGGGGCGACAATGAGGCCGCGCTGGCCCTTGCCGATTGGCGCGATCAGGTCGACGATCCGCATGCTGATATCACCGTCCTCCAGGCGGAGCCGTTGGTCCGGGTAGAGGGGGCGCAGCGTGTCGAACGACGCCCGGGGTGCGTCCGGGTTCGGCGGATCCCCGTTGAGCGTCTCCAGCTTCAACAATGCGAGATACCGCTCCCACGGCTTCGGCGGTCGAACCTGACCGGCGATCGTGTCGCCCGTGCGCAGGTCGAAGCGCTTGATTTGCGAGGGTGAGACGTAGATGTCGTCCGGGCCAGGCAGGTAGTCCCACTCCGGCGTTCGCAGAAAGGCGTAGCCCTCCTGCAGAATTTCCAGCACACCCTCGGCGCGCAGGATCTCTCCGGCCTCGAGTAGTCGCTGCTCGATGCGGAGTATCAGATCCTGCTTGCGAAGGCCGGACGTGTCTGCCAGCTGCAACGAATCGGCGAGAGCGAGAAGTTCGCTGTTCGACTGGCGTCTGAGTTGAGCGATGTCCACGCGGCGGAATGCGGGTCGAAGCGGTGCGCGCGAAGCGCGACGGCCGGGGAGGGGAGGAGTGGTGTGGGAGCGGATTTGGCGACGCCCATGCGCTCGCGATGAGGATTGGGCGTCGCGGAGCCGGGGCGTCCTGGCAGGAGTGCATGCGCGAGGCGGGATTCGAACCCACGACCTTCGGCTCCGGAGGCCGACGCTCTATCCAGCTGAGCTACTCGCGCGAATGGCCGGCGCCTGCCGGCCAAGGTGGTGGGCGTAGGTTAACGGCGTCCCGGATTGCAGACAAGACGCCTTGCGTGCCGATACTTACCGTGGTCCGACACATCCTGCCGCTCTGGCGCACGCGGTACGCGTGGCCAGCCTGACGGGGCTCTCTAACGGAATACATCGGCGTGCCTTCGCAAACGGAAACGACCAGTCCGGCGCTCGTGGATGTCTTTGTCGCGCGTCAACCGATCTTCGATATCGGCGGAAAAGTAGTCGCCTACGAACTGCTGTACCGCAGGAATGGCGCGATCGCCTTCGCGGACGGCGATGCAGCAGGTGTGATGGCCTCCGAGGTTCTCGTTCACACGTTCCTGAACATCGGGATCGATCGGGTGACCGCTGGCGTGCCGGCCTTCCTCAACTTCACCCGGGAGATGCTGCTGCACGGCGTTTACCAGCTCTTCAACCCCAAGGAAGTAGTAATCGAGCTGCTCGAGTCGGTCCAGCCTGACGCGGAAGTGGTCGCGGCGTGCACGGCGATGACTCGGGCTGGCTACACTCTGGCGCTCGACGATTTCGTGTTCGACCCCGGATATGAGGCGCTCCTGCCGCTGGCCCGGATCGTGAAACTCGACGTCCTGGACCGGGATCCGGCGGACCTCGCGGCGCTCATCGAGCGCCTCGCGCCCTGGAAGGTCCAGCTCCTTGCCGAACGGGTCGAGACCGCGGACGTCCGGGATGCGTGCCAGTCGTTAGGGTGCACGCTCTTCCAGGGCTACTTCTTCAGCCGGCCGCAACTGCTCGCCAATCGCGATCTATCGGCGAGCCAGTTGACCATCCTCCGGCTGATGAATCTGTTGCGCGATGTCGATTCGTCGGATGTGAAGATCGAGGAGGCGTTCCGAACGGACATCTCGCTGACCTACAAGCTGTTGCGCGCCGTCAACTCTGCGGCGATTGGCGGTCGCGGGATCGAGTCGATCCTCCATGCCGTGCGACTCGTGGGGCGAGCGGAGATGCACAAGTGGCTGGCGCTCCTGCTCGTGACTTCAGTCGCCGGAAAAGGGGGCCTGACAGAAGAGGCGGTTCATACGGCGATTCGCCGGGCGCGCATGTGCGAGCTGGTGGCGATCGATCGGGGAGACAAGCGCGGTGCGGAGGCGCTGTTCATGGTTGGCCTGTTCTCGATGCTCGACGCGATCCTCGGCGCCCCGCTCGCCGAGCTTCTGGACCGAATCGACCTGGCAACGGAAGTGCGGCGGGCGCTGCTCGTGCGGTCCGGCCCGTTCGCGCCCACGCTCGGCCTGATCGAGGCATACGAGCGCGGAGCGTGGGACGTTGTGAACGGCGAGGCGGACCTGTTAGGCATCCCCGCTCAATCCGTCGCCGATCTCTACCTGTCTGCGCTCCATTGGGCACGCGACCAGGTGGGCAGCGCCGCGCAGGGGTAGCACGCCGCTACGAGGTAGACGTCGGTGCCGGAGCCGGCGACAGTTTCTCGCCGAGGCGTTCGATCGATGGCGTCTCTGGAGGTACCACGAACGGCAGGCGGATGGAGATCCGGCGGTTGGATGGGTTGAGCGGATCGTCCGGGTACTTCAGCTGCCGATCCGCCAGGCCGTTGACCTCCACGATACGGTGACCCGGGAGCTTGTCCTGGATCATGATCCGCCGCGCGGCATTCGCCCGGTCGGCCGAGAGTTCCCAGTTCGTGTAGTCGTCGCGCGAGTAGGGCGCGGCGTCCGTATGGCCCTCGATGATGACCGGGTTCTCCAGCAGTAGCAGTTCCTGCGAAATGATCGAGAGCGCGAGTTGGCCGGCGGGCTTCATCCGGGCAGAACCGAACGGAAAGAAGGTCTCGCCGTTCGCGTCTTCGATCAGCTCGATCCGCAGCCCGTCCTTCCCGATCGTCACCTCGATTCGTGCGCGCAGCCCGCCGGCCAGCGTGAGACTGTCGATTCGTTGCTTGATGTGCTCGCCGACGTCGGAGAACTTCGCCGTCTGGATCTTGCGGCTCGCCAGCTCGATCGCGTCCCGTTTGATCGACGCCGGCGAGGCGCCTGCCGACAACGGCGACGCGCCGGCGGAGTAGCCCTTCTTGAAGCCGACTGGGTTCGAGAAGTAACCCTCGATCGCCTTCCGCAGATTCTCGTCCATGCCAAGAATCCACATCACCATGAAAAACGCCATCATGGCGGTGACGAAGTCGGCGTATGCGACCTTCCATGAACCGCCATGATGACCATGGGCGGCTTTCTTCCGCTTCTTGACGATGATGATCCTGCTGCCGCCGGGTTTGCCCACGTCAGGCTGCCTTCCGGCGCGTAAGTCCTTCGAGTTCAGCGAAGGACGGCCGGTCGCCGGGCTCGATCGACCGTCGTGCAAACTCCACGCAGGTCATCGGCGCATCGCCGCGAGCAAACGCCAGCAGCGCGGTGCGAATCACCGACATGTACGCACCTTCCGCTCGCTGGCGCACTTCGACGGCACCGGCCAGGGGCCCGATCATGCCGTAGGACAGCAGGATGCCGAGGAAAGTGCCGATCAGCGCCGCCCCCACCTTCTCACCGATCTCCGACGCGGCTCCGCCGATCGCGCCCATCGTGATTACCACGCCCAGCACGGCCGCCACGATCCCGAAACCCGGCATCGCGTCGCCAACCTTCGTCAGCGCACTGGGAATCTGGTGCTCTTCTTCATGCATTCGTTCGAGATCGCCGTCGAGGATTTCTGCCAGGTGATGATCCTCCACCGCTCCCGTCAACAGCACCTTGAGCGTGTCGCAGAGGAAGGTCAGTGCGTGATGGTGGTGGGAGAATGTCGGATACTTCGAGAAGATGGCGCTCTTCTCCGGTTCTTCGATGTGCGCTTCGAGGGCGATCAAGCCGTCCTTGCGGGCGGTCTGGAAAACCTCATACAGAACCTGCAGCAGTTCGCCGTACGACGCCTTGTTGAACGGGTTCGGCTTCATCAGCCCGAGCAGCGCGCTGACGGTTCCCTTCAGCACGGAGGGCGGGTTCGCGATGATGAAGGAGCCGAGGCCGGCACCGCCGATAATCACGAATTCCGTCGGCTGCCACAGCACCCCGAGCTGCCCGTGGTGTGCCGTGTAGCCGATGATGACGCTGCCAAAGACAACAACGAGACCGATGATCTGGAACACGCGTCGGACGGTGTAGCGGTGAGGGTTCGAGCGGCGACAACGTCATCCGCACCAAGAGTATCGACGGATGACGGACGGGACTGAACGAGATCGGATGGGCGCCTCCGGTTCAGGACGACGCAGGCCCCCGCGCGCCCGGGCGTGGTGCCAGCCACGCCGGGGCATTCTCCGGAGCGCCGGCACGCCGGTTCTCGGCGGCGATCTGGGTGACGATCTCTTCGCGCACGATGCTGACGCTGTTTGGTGCCTCGATCCCGATGCGCACGCCTCGGCGATCGCAGGCCAGCACCACGACACGGATGCCGCCGTCGATGAGGATCGCGTCGCCGGGGCGCCGACTGAGGATCAGCATCCGCTATACCATCTGGATCAGCGTCTGCATCATTTCGTCGACCGTGCCAATGATCTTTGCGGCGGCACTGTAGCCCTGCTGAAACTGCATGAGTCTGGTCAGTTCCTCGTCCATCGAAACGCCAGCGACCGACATGCGCCGGGCATCCGCCTGAGTCGCCATGGCGTCGAAGACCACACGCTGGTTCTCTGCGTCCGCAACCTGGACGCCAACGTCCGTCACCGTCTGTCGGTAGTGCTCGGCGTATGACGTTCCCGGGGGGAACCCGATCACGGCTCCGAAGTTCGCGCCAAGCCGCGTGCGCAAGGCGTCCATGCCGCCGTCGTCCCGCAATGCGGCGAGGGCGAGCGCGATGTTGTTGTTGCCTGGGGCGTTCTGAACGTCGCCAGAGGCGATGACCGTCGGGTCGTTCAGTACCTCCGCCGACAACGAGATGGTGCCGGCAGTGAGCGACGCGGTATCGAAGAAGTTCACGCGCGACCCCGTCGGCCCCAGAAGGGGATTCCAGTTGGAATTGCCTAACGCGTCACCGGACGCCGTCCAGCCGGAGGCGTGGTATTCGTTGACGCCGTTGACGAGACCGCGGGCCAGTCCGTCGAGCCGGCTCTGTGCGGCGACGGAGTCGACGTTGATGAAGTCGACCATGGCCGCCAGGGCACCACTCACGCCAATCATCGGATCTGGATCTCCCACCAGTCCGATCGCGACTGCCGTTCCGCCGCGCACTTCCAGTGCGCGCGACCGGTTTCCGGAGACGATGGCCATCCCGCCGACGTAGATCGCCACCGAGCCATCCTGCTGAGGCTCGGCACGGGATACTCCAAGGCGCGCCAGCTGGTCGCACAGCCGATCGCGCGCGTCTCTCAGGTCCGGCGCCTGGTTGCCGGACGCCTCAGCGGCGGAGATTTCGCCGTTGAGCCTGGCAACCTGCTCGGCCAGGGAGTTGATCTCTCCGACTGTAAGAGTCAGGCGCTCCCGCGTTCGGTTGGCCAGGTCGCTGAGACGCGATGTCGTCGAGGAAAACATGTCTACGACCTGCTGCCCACGGTGCCTGACGACGCCTTGCGAGATTGGATTCCCGGGATTGTTGGACAGGTCCGCCCATGCGTTCCAGAACGCATCGAGCGTCGCGGACAGCGCCGAGTCCGAGGGCTCGGACAGGATGCTCTCGATCTCGCCTAGCAGATCGCGCCTCATGCCATAGGCGTCTGTCGCCGCGGCGTCGCGCCGGAACGAGCCGTCGAGGAACGTATCGCGGAGGCGTGCGATATCGGCGATCTCGACGCCCATGCCAACGGACCCGAACGGCAGCACGAGTGGCATCATTGGCGACATCTCCACACGTTGCCGCGAATACCCCGGCGTTTGTGCGTTGGCGATGTTGTGCGACGTCGTCTGGATCGCCGTCTGCTGCACGGTGATAGCCGTGCGCGCGACGCTGAGGATGCTTCCGAAACCCGGCATCAGGCCCGCCGATTGATGAGTTTGGGCTGGCGACTCGCCGCCGCTGACGCGACGGCGTCGCCGTAGCCGGCGTCGGGAGACAAGGCGCCGGTGAGGGCGCGAACGTAGGAATCGGTGGCGGCGAGCGACTCGCGTAGCACCTGTCGGTTGATCGCCACTTCGCCGGCGAGGGCCCGTGCGCACTTCTGCAGCTGGAGACTCACGGCGTGCAACGAATCGGGCGCCGAGTCTCCCATTACCGCGATCAGGTCGCGCAACGGAATGTCCTCGGCAAACCCGAGCCGCGAGTTCAGCGACCGGCGTCGCCGGCGTGCTTCGCTCAGCGTGAGGAGAACTTTCTGCAGGGCGAAAACGGAATCGTCCACTCCCTGGAGATCGTCGGTGGTCACGGCCCGACGCTGTGTGAGGATGATGGCGGTGAGCTCCTCTACCAGATGCTGTTCCGATCGTAGAGAGTCGACGAGGCTTTCGACGAGCGTATTGGACGATCGCGGGGAGACGCGGACCGGGGGCGTCATGGTACCTCCGATGGCGAGGCGTGGCTCGACCGCGACAGTGCGGTTCGCAGCTGGCGGACGAGGCTTTCGCCGATGCCATGGTGCCACTGAGATGGCAGCCGATCGGCGAACTGCTCGTCCATCAACGCGGTAAACATCTCTTCGCCGGATCCGCCGTCGAGCGCGCCCTCGCGCGGGACCGTTTCGCGCATCGCCTTGAACAGCTGCTGCACGAACACACCCTCGAGCTGGCGGGCTGCCTTGACGAGTCGTGCGTCGTCGGGTGTGCGTGCGGGTGCGCCGGGGAGCCCGGTGGACTCGATGTGGGTCATCGGGAGACTATCTCCGCGGCAATGGCGCCAGCCTGCCTGAGGGCCTCGAAAATCTGGGCGACCTGGAGAGGCGGTGTCCGCACCGCTTCCAAAGCCGCGGCGAGATCCTGTACCGTCGTGCCGGCGGCGATGCGCAGCGCGCCGCGTTGGGCACCAGCCGAGTCGGCGGCAGTACCGCCGATGCTGAGCGTGATGCCGGCGACGCTGACCACGGCCGGACCCAGCGTCAGTTCACCGCCAGCAACAACGGTCCCCTGCCGGGTATCGATCACGATCCGGCCGACGCGGGTCGGTTCGACCCGCAGCGACCCGATAATCGCCAGCTGCGACGGAGCCTCGCCATCCTTGAGCGTGAGCGCGACGCTGCCGGGATCCTCGACGGCGGCGGTACCCTTGCCGATGACGCTGTCCACCACCGCGGCGATTCGCGCCGCGGTACCGGCGTCAGGATCACGCAGGAGAAGTTTCGCGGACGCGAGAGTGCGTGGCCGCGGCAGATCGCCCTCGAGGACGCCTCCGCTGGCGATGCGGCCGCTACCTTCCACGTACGCGTAGCGCCGTCTGGCCGCGAGCGGCACGTCGTCGACGACGAGTGGGCCCTGCGCGGTCGCCATTGGCGCTCCGCCAGCATCAGCAATGAGAGGTGTCATCCACAGAACGCCGCCACGCAGCGAGCGCGCGTCACCAACGGAGGCAACCTGGACCTCGAAGCGACCGCCGGGCCGCAGCCAAGGCGAGACCTCCGCCGTCACGAGCACCGCGGCAACGTTTCGCGTCCGGAGAAGTTCGGGCGGCACGGTGATATCGAAGCGACGCAGCAGATTGGCGATCGATTGCACGGTGTGTTGCGCGTTGCGTCCGGTGAATGTCTGATCGCCGGTACCGGAGAGTCCCGTTACCAGACCGTAGCCGACCAACCTGACCGGAACTGCCTGGTTGTCGATCACCAGGTCATGAATCGGAACGCCCTGTGCCCGAAGCGCGGCGAAACCCTGGAGCAGGCACGCGAGAACGATCGCACGGGCGCCTAACGGGATACGTGGACACGACCTCATGGCCAGAAGAGCCCAAGGAGCTTGGAAACGATGCCGTTTCTGGGCTTGCCGAGTCCGCCCTTCGACTGGTACGCCAGCTGTACGTCGGCGATGGACGATGACAGCACCATGTCCTGCGAATTGACGTCCTGCGGGCGAACGAATCCGGTGAGCGTCATTTCCTGCTTGTTCTTGTCCACGTTGACAAGCTTGGTGCCGCGCACCTGCAACAGGCCTTCTTTGGTGATTGCGACCACGCGGACCGGTAGTTCGCCTACATAGCGAGTGGAGTTCGTGGCCTGCCCGCGCTGGCGCGACTGGCCGGCGTCGCCAGTCGTGATGCTGCCGTCGATCGGCTCCATTGCAGTCGTGCCGACAGACGGTGGCGCTATATCGATGTCCATCGTCCTTCGCCGACTGGCGTCGGCAGTGTTTCCCTTGTTGGCGCTGGCGGCCGTATACTCGTCGACGCTGACCTTGAGGATATCGCCGACGCTGAACGCCCGCTTATCGCCGAGCCAGTTCAGGTTGCGGGCCGGTGCCGCCGGCCCTGTGGGCAGTGGCGCGGCCGCTTGCGCGCCTGACGAGGCAGCCAGGCCGGCGAGACAAAGGATCGACGTCAGGATGCTGACCACCACTCGCGCCACGCGGCGCCGGGTGGGCAGGGGCATGTCCGGCATCTCGGACACAGCGGGAGCGCTATCCGGCGCCAGCTCGCGGTAATGGATCATCGGTCGCGCTCCTGCGAGAGGGCCATGACGGTGGTCGGTCCGGTGACGATCCCGGTTGCTCGTCGGAGCGCCCCAAGGCGCACCACAACAGTGTCGCCGATCGAGGCGGTGACGGCGGCGGTGCCTGGCACGGAGATCGTCACACCACCCCGCTCGAGTACGAACTGGACCGGCTGGCCGGGGACGATGGCAGGTGGCGGGACGACGGCCGGTCCGGCGAGGACTTCGCCAGCCCGAACGACGCGCCGGGTAACCCATCCGACGTGCGCCGGCGCGCGGGGCGCTCCGCGACGGATGACACGGACGTCGCGCACCATGTCCGACTCTTGCAACGCGATGCCGCGGGGCAGCGTCCGGCTGGCGACGAACACCGTGACGGTGTCGGAATCGGCCTGCTGCCCCGGGAGCGGCGCGCCACCTGCCGACAGCGTCAGTCCGGAGGCAAGGGCCATGAGATGGCGTGGCGACGGAGCGATCACGACAGCCCTCAGCGGACGAGGTTGTTAGCCACCTGCAACATCTCCTCCGAGTTCCTGATCGCTTTGGAGTTCAGCTCGTAGGCGCGCATGGCGCTGATCATGTCCACCATCTCCTGGACGATCTCCACGTTGCTCGATTCGAGATGCCCGGACAGCACGCGTCCGAACCCCTCATCCTGGGCGAATCCGGCCGCGGGCTGACCGGAGGCCGGAGTTTCTGCGTACAGGTTTTCGCCCAACGACTCGAGTCCTCCGGGATTGACGAAACGCGCCAGCTCCAATCGGCCCACTTCCTGCGCCTCCGCCTTGCTGTTGCCCTGAGTGACCGAGACGACGCCACTGGCGGAGATCGAGATCGCCGTGGCCTCCGTTGGGATCCTGATTCCGGGTAGAACGGTGTAGCCGCCGGCGGTAACGAGCGTACCGGTGTCGGAGATCCCGAAACTGCCATCGCGCGTGTAGGCCGTCTGGCCGTTCGGCAGCTGAACCTGGAAGAAGCCTTCCCCTTCGATCGCGAGATCGAGCGGGTTGCTCGTCTGTTCGACGCTTCCCTGGGAATGCAGCCGCTGCACGGCAGACAGACGCGTGCCGCGTCCGATCTGGATGGCGGGAATGGTGTTGCTGTCCGGTGCGCCAAGGATCGCCGGACTCTGTACCGTCTGGTACAGTAGATCCTCGAAGCGCGCACGCGATCGCTTGAAGCCGGTTGTGTTGACGTTGGCCAGGTTGTTGGCGATGACCTCGGTGCGGATCTGCTGGGCCATCATGCCGGTTGCAGCTGTACGAAGTGCCGGATCCATGTGTCGACTGTGCGAGGGAAGGTCAGGCGGTTGCTTTGCCCAGATCGTTCGTGATCGTGGAGCGCACGCCGTCGAGCGTCGTCAGGACTTTCTGTGCGAAGGCGTAGTTCCGCTGAACGGCGATCAGGTCGACCAACGTCGAAACCGTATTGACGTTGCTTTCTTCGATGGTGTGCTGACGAACGTCCCGCTCGGCGAGCGGAACCTGGCTGCGAGCTTCGTCGGGGACGTAATGCATGCCCGAAGTATGAGTGAGCGATCCCGTGGGCGCGCCGCGCTCCACGCGCAGACGATCGACGCCCACGCCGTTGACCGACACGAGCCCGCTACGATCGATCGCGATCCGCTCCGGAAGGATCTCCCGGTCCTGCGCATCCCGCGTGACCCGGATCGGACCGCGCTCACCAGCGGCGCGGAAGCCGTCGGCATCCACCAGATACCCTTGCGGATCGAGAGTGAACGCTCCGCCTCGGGTCCACCGTTCGCCTTCCGACGTGGCTACGACAAAGAACCCGTCACCGTCGATCGCGAGGTCCAGCGGTTGACCCGTCGGACGCAATGTGCCGCTGCGCCGATCGGTCACGGCGTCAGCCGCTGGAAGCGACTCGCCGATCAGCCTCGCAAACACGCGCTCGGCCTTGAACCCATCGGTAGTCGCGTTGGCGAGGTTGTTGGCCGCCACTTCCTGACGCCGCTCCCAGTAGCGCAGCGCGCTGGCGGCACTCGCGATTCCATCGCTCTTGATCATGTCGTCGGTGCTGGTGATCGTCGGAATCAGGGGTGGCAACGGATGTGCCCCCGTGGACATTTCCGCCGGCAGTCGTCTAAAGGCCTGTGGAAGTGGAAGTTAGACCCGTCGCTCCGCGTGTCTGGACATTCGTCTGCCAATACCGCTGCCGGAATTTCGTGCCGAAGTCGGACGGGTCTGCCGCGTGTCGGTGGACGGAGTGGCACTCAGGACCAGGGCGACCGCGTCACGCGAAAGGCCGGTTCGACGGGCAATTTCCGCGGACGGGGCTCCCCTCGCGGCCAGCGACCGAGCCTGCGCCGGTCGCCTCAGTGGCCTCCGATCGGCGCGAGTGGTACGTGCCGGCGTGGCGATGAGCGCCAGGGCGAGGAGGGCTGCTGCCATCATCAGGGCCGCGGCAAGAGTGACCGGGTCGGAAGCCACTGTACTCCAGAGGTCGTGAATCGTCGTCATGTTCAGGCTGCCGGCATGCGGAAGTGGGCGAGTTGGACGCGCAGCCTGCCGAGTGCCTTGGCTCGGATCTGCGAGACGCGGGATTCCGTCAGGTTCAGTACTTCGGCGATTTCGTGCAGCTTCAGCTCCTCGAAGTAGTAGAGTGTCAGCACGATCCGCTCCTGGTCCTTGAGCTTGCGCAGAGCGTCTTCCAGGATCCTGCGCTCCTGTTCGCGGTTGATGTCTTCCTCGACAGTCGATTCGCCATCGTGCATGAACGCTTCCGGCGGGAGGCTGGAATGGCCTTCGTGCTCGGCGGCCGACTGGTCCAGTGAGATCTGCACCGCGCTCTCGGTCTCCGACTGCCAGCGCCAGAGCGTGGGCAGGTCGATCCCAAGGTGCTCGGCGACTTCCCGGTCTTCCGCGGACCGACCGAAGATGCGTGTGAGCGTCTCCCGGGCATGCGCGATGTCGCGCGTCTTGCGGCGCACGGATCTGGGCACGTGATCCTGCCGTCGCAACTCGTCGAGGATCGCGCCGCGAATGCGGGGAACGGCGAAGGTACTGAAGGCGAGGCCGCGCGACGGCTCGAACGCATCGAGCGCATTCATCAGGCCGATCGTGCCGCAGCTGACGAGTTCGTCGAAGTCGGTCGGGGCAGCGAGTGCGCGCGAGAGCTGGCGGGCGACGTGATGCACCAGGTTCAGGTTCGACTGCAACAGAGCATCACGCGCGGCGTCGTCGCCCTGTGCGTAGGCACGCCACATTTCATCCGGTGACATGATCCTTACCTCTTCCGTAGGGTGCGAGTCATCAGCGATGCGCCGGTCCATGGGTACGTCGCGAGATCCGTCAGCAGCCGCTCGCCAACATCGTGCATGGCGGCGACGGCGCTCGAGCCGACGGCAGCGTCGTGCGCGCCAAGGCCCGCGGTCAGTGCCTGACCGAAGTCGTCGTCCTCGGGAATGGAGCCTGCGAGGTGGACGGTACGGGACAGGAAGCGTACGGTCGCAGCGTTCACGTGGGCGTGCAGCGTCGCGGCCATCTCGGTCGTCACGCGGTTCGTCAGTACGTCGACGCGCACATTCGGGGCGTGCTGGCCGAGAAACTTTATGAGTGCGAACGTTGCCGCGAGTCCGACGCGATCGGCTCCGCACACCGCGAAGACTCGCGACGCGCCATCTCGACACGTCTGGAGTATGGCCGAGGCATGGGCGCCGGCGTCGGCGACGACGAGGTCGTAGTCGTCGTAGAGCGAGAGCAGTCGATGCTGGAGTATGCGGCGGTCGGTGTCGCCGATGGCGGCATCGTCCGGCGCGACGGCCAGCAGTGCCAGCGTTGGCGAGACCGGCGTCACGAAGTCCTGCGGTTCCAGACCATGGCGCAGGGCGCCTAACGTGTGCGACGGCGAGATGCCGAGCACCTGATGGAGGGTGCCGAGCTGGCCAACGGCATCGACCAGCAATACACGCCGACCGGTGGCGGCCACGGCGGCTCCCAGGAGAGCAGCGGCGGTGGAAGTGCCCACGCCACCCTTGCCGCTCGCGACCGCTACGAGGCGACGGGCGCGATCCCACGCACCGGTCGCTGCGGCAGCAGCCTGGCGGGCGCCATCGAGCTGCATCGTCACGCTGCCCGGTCCGCCGCGCGTGGTGCCGTCAGCCCCAACGAGTGAAGAATCCGCGCCTGCGCCGGTCTGACGTCGGCCGGAACTGCCTGTCCATCGCACAGCCAGCGAACGGGCAGTTCGATGGCGGCGCAAGCGTCAGCGAGCATCGTATCGTCCGCGATCTCGTCGGTCTTCGTCATCAGGAGGTGCGTCAGGCGGCAGTTGGAGAACTGGTGCGCCACCGTCGGGAGCAGGTCGGCGCGCATCGTGACCGGTATCACGAGGTGCGTTTCGTCCGGTGCAGCGGATCGGAGCAACGCCTGCCACTGGCCGTTCGCTTCCAGCGCGCGCGCGCTGCGCCCGGGCGTATCGATCAGGATCGCGTCGCACTTGTCCAGCCTCTTCAAAGCGCCGGCGATGTCGCGCGCATCGTAGGCCACTTCCAGAGGCAGCGCAGCGATCTCCGCGTACTGCTGGATCTGTTCGATGGCGGCAACCCGGAACGTGTCCAGGGACAGGATTCCCGGACGCGTGGCGCCGAAACTGGCGGGATTGAGGGCGAGCTTGGCGAGCGTCGTCGTCTTGCCCGCGCCGGTCGGTCCCACAAGCGCCATGACGAACGGGCCCGAGCGCCCACGTCCGCCATGTGTCCGTGGCAGGATCGGTGCCGGCGGGTCGAGGCGCTTGCGCAGCACGTCGAGGCTTGTGCCGCTGGCGACGACCAGCTGTACGCGCGAGCGCGATCCGTGTCGCTGCACGTCGCTCCTGATCACGAGGCAGTCGTCGCCTAACGCGCGGTGGGCTTCCTCGAAAACCTGGCGGAGGTCCGTTCCGTGGAATGTCTCAAAGAGCATGGGTCAACTCCCAGGTGGCCACCGTGTTGAGCTTCACGGAGGGTGGCAGTTCGGCGAGCGAGACGACGGGGAGTGCCGGCAGCACCGGCTCCACCAGACGACGGACGCCGATCCGCAGGCTTGGCGGTGTAATCAGCGGCGGAAGCCGTCCATCCACCGCATGCGTGGTCGCGAGGAGGTTCAGATCCCGAAGCAGATCGGCAAGGACGTCGGGTGTCATCGCCGGAGTGCCGGCCGGAGCCGAGCGCGGGGAGAACAGGGTCATGAGTGCACCTTCCAGGCGCGGACCCATGGTCAGTCCACGCACTGCGCCCGCGTCGTCGGCGTGCAGTCGGGCGATCACGTTCGACATGGCGCGGCGCACGTGCTCGACTAGCAGTTCGGCATCCTTCGTCTGGTCGACGGAGTCGCCAAGCGCCTCGAGGATGGTAACCAGGTCGCGGATCGGGAGTCGTTCGCGCAGGAGACGTTGCAGAACCCGGTGCAGCAGGCCTAACGAGACCTTGCCCGGGATGAGTTCCTCGACCAGGGCCGGATGCGATTTCCGGAGCGCATCCACCATTTCCTGGACGTCCTGACGACCCAGGAGTTCGGCGGAATTGGCCTTGAGCGCCTCCATGAGATGCGTGGCGATCACCGTCGTCGGCTCGACGACGACGTATCCGACTGACTCGGCTTCCACACGCCGGGTGGTGGCGATCCAGCGCGCCGTCAGACCAAACGCCGGATCGATCGTCTCGATCCCTTCGATGGGATGGGCCACGCCGCCGGTGTCCAGCGCCAGCTGGAAGCGCGGCATCACTTCGGCGCGCGCTATCTCGGCGCCGCGCAGCTTGATCACGTACTCGTTCGCGGGCAGCCGGAGATCGTCGCGGACACGCACCGCCGGAATCAGGATGCCGACCTCCAGCGCCGCCTGCTTGCGGAGCAGCTGGATCCGCTCCAGCAGATCGCCACCCTGCTTCTCGTCGACCAGCGGAATCAGCGCATAGCCAACCTCGAGTTCGATGGGATCGATCTGCAAGAGGTCGCGCATCGGATCGGCCGGTTTCTCCGGTCCTCGCTGTGCGGCCTCGTCCGCTGTCCGGGCAGCGCGATGGCGCGCCGCCTCCGCCACGGTGGCCTGCCGCGCGACCAAAGCCAGCACGGCTCCGAACGCCAGGAATGGCACCCTGGGCAGGCCCGGAACCAATCCGAAGCACGCAAGGACGGCGCTGGCGATCCATAGCGCGCGCGGATTGGCAGCCAGTTGGTCGGCCACCTGGTCGCCCATCCGCGTTGCGCCTGACGCACGCGTCACCATGATGCCGGCCGCCGTCGATACGATGAGCGCCGGAACCTGAGCCACCAGACCTTCGCCTACCGTGAGCACCGTGTATCGCGACGCCGCCTGCGAGAGTGGGAGCCCGCGCTGAATGACCGCGATGAAGATGCCGCCGACGATGTTGATGAATGTGATCAACAACGCCGCGATCGCATCGCCCTTCACGAACTTGGATGCGCCGTCCATGGCGCCGTAGAAGTCGGCATGCCGTGCGATCTCCTCGCGTCGGCGCCGCGCCTCCGTCTCGTCGATCAATCCGGCGGACAGGTCGGCGTCGATCGCCATCTGCTTGCCGGGCATCGCATCGAGTGTGAACCGCGCCGCAACTTCGGCGACGCGACCGGCGCCCTTGGTGATCACGATGAAGTTGATGCCGACCAGGATCAGGAACAGCACCAGGCCGACCGCGTAATTGCCGCCGATCACGAACTGCCCGAATGCCTGGATCACCTGTCCGGCGTGACCCTCCGCCAGAATCAACCGCGTGCTGCTGACGTTGAGCGCCAAGCGGAACAGAGTCAGCAGCAACAGCAGCGCCGGAAACGAACTGAACTCCAGCGGATCTGTCGTCTGCATCGTCGCCAGCAGCACGACCAGCGACAACCCGATGCTGGTGGCGAGGAAGAAGTCGAGCAGAAACGGAGGGAGCGGGACGATCAGCAGCGCGATGACAAACACCACGGCCACCGCCAGGCCCACCTCGGCGGATCGGCGCGTGGGCGCGAGCACGGGGAACGGCGCCGCGGAACTGGTCATGCAACCACCTCATGCAGGCGCGCACCCCTCATTACGCGACGGCGGATCACGAACGCGAGAATCTCGGCCACCGCCACGTACAACTCGGCAGGAATCACGCTGCCGATGTGCGCCGTCGCCAATAGCGCGCGCGCCAGCGGCTTGTTCTCGATGCAGGGAATGCCGTGCTCACGAGCGATTGCCTTGATGCGCTCGGCTACTTTCCGCTGGCCCTTGGCAACGACGATCGGTGCGGGTGCCCTGTCCGGATCGTAGATCAGGGCCACGGCGACATGCGTGGGATTCGTGATCACGACGTCGGCAGACGGTACGCTCCGGAACATCTGGCGACGCGCCAGAGCGCGGCCGAAGCTCCGCAACCGCTGCCTGGTGAGCGGATCCCCCTCGCTCTGCTTCACTTCCTGCTTGATCTCGTCGCGGCTCATCCGCAGCGACTGCTCGAATCGCCACACCTGCCACACGTAGTCGAACGCCGCCAGCGCCAGATACGCCAGCCCGGACGTCACCAGCAGACGGACGACGTACTTCTTCATCACGAGCAGGAAGCCGAACGCCGACGACTGAGCCAGGGACATCATGTCCGGCAATGCCGCCCCGAGCGCGCCGCGCACGACCCAGGCGATCAAGAGCAGCTTGGCCACCGACTTGATCAGTTCAACCAGCCCCTGCGGTCCAAGCACCCGCTTGATGTTGGTTGCCGGGCTGAGGCGCGACGCATCCGGAGCCAGCGGCTTCGCGCTCACGATCCCGCGTGCCTGAGGACCAGCAACCGCGATGGCGATCGCCATCAGCGCCGCTCCCCACGTTCCCAGCACGACCAGGGTGCGCAGGCCCAGCGACCTAACGAGGTTTACCGACCCGTCGATATCGAGCGCCGTGCTGCCCGCCGTGCTCAGCCCGGACCGGAACAGCTGCAGCACCTGCGACCCGAGCGAGGGGCCGGCAACATTGAGCAGCAGCGCCGCACCCAGCAGCACGAACGACGTCGTGAGCTCGGCGCTGCGGGGAATCCTGCCTTCCTTCCGCGCCTCATCACGCCGGCGTGGCGTCGGGGCTTCGGTCTTCTCCTGGTCGAGGAGCGCCATCTATGGACTCCTCGCCGCAAGGGCGTTCACGAGACGAGTGAGGGAGGCCGCGTAGGTGAGGTCCCATCCCATGAACCAGGCCGCGATTACCGGGACTGACAGCGTCAGAGCCGCCAGCCCGAACGCGATCTGCACGGGGAAGGCGAGTTGGAGAATGTTGAGCTGCGGCGCCGCGCGGCTCAACACGGCGAGCGAGACGTTGGCAACCATGACGACGGCGATGACCGGCGACGCGAACTTGAACCCGAGTACGAAGATCTGACTGCCTAACGCCACTGTCTCCTGTGCGCCCGCCGGAAGGTTCAACGTGCCGCCCGCAGGAAGCCGCTGCAGGGTGCCGGCCAGCGCATCGAGCATCACCAGATGTCCGTTGCCGGCGAGGAGGAGCGTCACCGCAAGCAATTGGAGGAACTGGCCAAGGACGGTCGACTGCTGCAGCGACAGGGGATCGAGCAGCGCCGCGCCGGACAGTCCGATCTGCAGCGACAGCAGTTCGCCCGCGGCTTCGGCAGCGGCAACGAGCAGTGCGGCGCCCAGGCCAACCACCAGACCAACCACTGTCTCGCCGACGATCGAGGCGGGCGTGATCGTGGCATCCGCCGGCATGTGGGCGCGCGCTACCGGCTGCAGCAGGACGGCCAGCAGCAGAACGAGCGCGGTCTTCGCCGGCGCGGGAATGATCCGCGCCGAATAGACCGGCGCGATCAGCACCAGCCCGCCCACGCGGGCAAGCGTAAGGACGAAAGCGGTAGCGGCTCCCGGCGCGAGCAGGTCGAACCCGGTCGCGACGATCATGAAATCAGCCCGGGAAGGCTGCGGAATAGCTGCGCCGTATACTCGACCAGCAGTTGCAACATCCACGGCAACGCGACCAGGAACGTGGCCGCGACGGCGACGAGCTTCGGCACGAACGACAGCGTCTGCTCCTGGATCTGCGTCACAGTCTGCAGAATGCTGACGACCAGACCGACCAGGAGCGCGACGATCAGCAGCGGGGCCGCTATCAGCATCCCCACCATCATCGCGTTCCGGGCCAGGTCGGAGACGACGGCGAAACTCATCGGAAGCTGGCCACCAGGCTCTGCATCAGTAGCGTCCAGCCATCCACAAGCACGAACAGCAGAAGCTTGAACGGCAGCGCGATCATCGCCGGCGGCAGCATGAACATCCCCATGCTCATCAGCACCGACGAGACGACGATGTCGATGATGATGAACG
Source organism: Gemmatimonadaceae bacterium (assembly GCA_019186945.1). Taxonomy (GTDB): domain Bacteria; phylum Gemmatimonadota; class Gemmatimonadetes; order Gemmatimonadales; family Gemmatimonadaceae; genus JABAQJ01. Next base: position 261,821 of record JABAQJ010000004.1, on the reverse strand, counting down.
GCAGGAACAGGGCGAAACCGAGCTGGAACGCGGTCCGCAGCTCGCCAGTGACGAAAGCGGACATGAGAACGACGGTTGGCGTATCCTCGACGCGCGCCGGCGGCGGCGTCTGACTCATCTCCAGGAAGGCCTCGATGTCCCGCTCCCGGGTTTGCCGGATCATGAAACCGCGCAACGGCTGGATTGCTGCCGTCATCATCGCCGGTTGGTCGATGTCTCCGTTCATCCACGGCGTGAGCGCCTGCTGATTGACCTCCGACAAGGTCGGCGACATCACGAAACCGGTCAGCAGCAGCGCCATCGCCGCCAGCAGCTGCGCCGGCGGTGTCGTCTGGGTTCCCAGCGCCTGCTTCACGAAGTGCAGGACGATCAGAATGCGGGTGAAGCTGGTCATCAACAGCAGCAGCGCCGGCAGCATCGTCAGGGCGCCGAGCATGACGACGACGCCTACGGTACCGCTGAGGCGCAGCCCACCGTTGTTCCCGTTCTCGCCAAGCTTGAGGTCGATTTGCGGCAGGGCGCGAGTCACGGCGTCGAGCGAAGCGGCTGGCGCCGCAACGGTCGCGGCGCCAGCCGCCGCCCGTCCGGTGGGCGGAGCCGCCGTTGCAGGTGCCGGAGTCGGCGCTCGTGCTGGCGAGACGGCAGCCGAGCGAGAGATTGTATCCGCGCCACTGGTCGACTGTGCGTCGGCAGTGAGCGGCGCCGCCCCGATCGCCAGGAGCAACACGCCCACCGGAAGACCAACGTTCCTCAGGCCGGCGCGGAACGCGGATCGGAAGTCGGGGCGCGTCTGCTCCGGAGCAACGACCGGGGCTGCTTCCGGCGCCGCTTCCAACTCGGCCAGCGTACGCACACCGCCCTCGCCAACGCTGACTGCTACCAGCTGCTCGCCGATCCGGACGATCGCTATACCCTGACGAGGCCCAAGCGCCACGCGCTGAACCACGGTCAGGGGAATGGCGCTCCGTGACGCCGCCGAGCCGCTGGTCACGCGCCGCAGCATTCGCATGGTGACTGCGACAAGGGCAAGCACCAGTGCCAGCGTCAGCGCGACGCCGACGATCGCGGAGAACGTCACGCCGCCTCGGCGCCCTTCTTCCGCGCCAGGATGCGCGTCACCCGCACCCCGAAGTGCTCGCCCAGCACGACGACTTCACCTTCGGCAAAACGTCGATCGCCGACGAAGATGTCGATCGGCTCGCCGGCCAGTCGATCCAACTGTATCACGGAACCACGGCCGAGCCGCAGGATCTCCTGGACCGACATCGTCGTGCGTCCGAGCTCGATCGAAATGGGCAGCGTCAGATCCATCAGCAACGACAACGGCACTTCGCTCTCGCCCATCATCGCCTGTCCGAGCTCGTCGAAGTCGATGTCGGTCGTCGGAGTTGCCGACGCTGGCGGAACCGGCGACGGAGCAGGTGAGGGATTCGCGTTGGAGGCCATTGCGGCGATGCGTTACGAACGGGTGAACGGGATGGTGATCTGTTCGGGCGCCGGGAGGACGCCCTCATTGATCCTGACGGCCAGAGACGGTCCGACACGACCCGGACGGGCACGAAAGCGCGGTTGGCTTCCAACCAGCAGGTCGATATCGGCGCCTCTCGAAATGCCGGTCGCGATGACGCTTCCTGTGGCGAGAGAAACGAGTTCGCGAAGTGCGATGCGGAACTGGGGGAGGCGTGCGGCGATGGCCACTCGAGTCCCACGCAACGAGGCTTCGGTGATGATGCGGTTCGTTGCCTGTTCTTCCGGCGAGCCGAGGTGCGTTGTCCGCCGCTCGCTAACGCCGGCGAAGAACTTTTCCAGTACGGCGAATGGGAGGCAGATCAGCAAGAGGCTCCGTGTATCGCCAGCGATGACCTCGACGTTGGCGACGAGCATCGGATCCTCGCGATTCGCGACGCGCAGGATCTCAGGGATGGACTCGAAGCCAGTGAGCTCCAGGTCCATCTCGATGTAGTCCTGCCACACCTCGCTCACGATCGTCAGCACGCGTTCGGCTACGGTGCGAATCGCCATACGTTCGAGCGGTGTCAGTGCACGGCCCGGCGTTGGCGATGTCACGCCGCCGCCGAACAGGCGATCGACGAGGAAGTATGCGAACTCATTCCCGAAGTCGAGCACGCCCTGTTGTCCACCGGAATTCAGGATCTCGAACGTGTACGATGAGCAGGGTGTCGGGAGCGAGAGCGCGAACTCGCCGAACGAGAACTGCTCCACGCTCTGGAGCGTGAGTTGCACGTGCCCGCGTACGCGCGACAGGAGCCAGCCTTCGAGCGACTTGCTGAAACGCTCGTACATCGCCTCCAGGCTCCGCAGCTTGTCGATCGAGATGCGATGCGGGCGGCGGAAGTCGTAGAGCTGCGTACCCGCCTTGGTGCCGGCAGTGGCGGTGGCGGCGGTCGCGACCGGCACCGGTGCGCCCGATGCCCTGACACCGCCAAGGAGCGCATCGATTTCGTTCTGGGACAGCGGTTCAGAGGCCATGACTACTGGATGACGAACTGTGGGAAGTAGACGCGCCGGATCGCGCCCTTCTTGAACAGCGTACCTAACGAATCGGCGAGTTCCTTCTTGATGGCTTCGCGCCGCTGCATGTCCGCGAGTTCCTCCACGGTCTTCGATCCCATTACGCGCAGCAGCACGTCGCGCGTCTCCGCGTCCCGTGCCTTCATCTGCTCGACGACAGTGGCGTCCTTGGCGTCGATGGCCGTGGCCAGCATGAGGAAGCGCGTGCCGCCGGATCCGGCTGGATTGAGGATGATGTTGTCGAGGGTGTAGATGGTGCTCACTGCCTCGCCGTCCGCCCCTTCGCCAACGTGGGACGCTTCCCCGGAACCCTCCTCGGCTTCGTGCTCGGCTGTCTCGGCCGAGGCTGCCACATAGCCCGACTTTTTCGCGAGCATCGGACCTAACGCGAACAAGCCACCGGCCGCACCCGCGAGGAGGCCGACGACGAGCCCGAGGATCAGAATGATTCCCTTCGGCCCCTTGGGCGCCGGTTTGGCTTCGCCTTCGGACGGAGCGGCCGTTTCCTCTGCCATGGCAACTTGGGTTGCGAGATGAGTGGCTTGCGCGACGTCGGAAAGGCATGCCGCATACCACGCGCGACGGCTGGACCTCGCTCCGCGATCCCTATGCGCAAAGCTCTTGCAAGCAACGAGTTAGGCGTCACGAACCTGCTACGTACGTCGTCTCCTGGACCGACCCGCTTCGGTCCTGACGGCAGGAACTGCCGAGCGGTCCATGCTCCTTTTTTCCGGGACCGGGGCCCATGATGCGACCAGCCAAAAAGCGAAACGGGGCCGACGCGCCAAGCGCCGACCCCGCCTGTAGTCGAGAGAGTTGCCGAGCTACCGCTTCAGATTCACGACTTCCTGGAGCATCTCGTCGGAGTTCGTAATGACGCGGCTGTTGGCCTGGAAGCCTCGTTGCGCGACGATCATGTTGGTGAACTCCTGCGCCAGGTCGACGTTGGACATTTCCAGCGCGCCGCTCGTGATCGTGGACTGGCTGCCTTCGAGCGCGAAGCCGTTGACGGCGCCGCCGGAGTTGCCGGAGAGGGCGTACATGTTGTCGCCGACGCGCAGCAGACCGGCTGGGTTGTTGAAGTCCGCCAGTACGATCTGTGCGAGAACGACGTTCGTCCCGTTGGTGAAAGAGCCGGTGATGGTGCCGGTCCTGTCGATCGAGAAGTTCTGCAGCTGGCCCGCGGCGTACCCATTCTGATCGCGGAGGACGGCCGTGTTCGTGCCGGCGAACGACGTGATGCCGTTGATGCCCTGGCCCAGGTCGAGGGTGATCGAAACCGGATCGGCGCCTGACGGCGTGAAGGTGATGACAGGCGGATCGGTCGGTGCGGCTGCCAGCAGAATGCCCGTGGTGTCGAACTGCAGCGTTTGGGGCGTGCTGTTCGGCGGCGTGAAGCCGGCGGGCAGATTGGTGCCATCGATCTGCCACGTCCATGTGTCGGCGGCCGTCTTCCAGAACTGCAGCTTGAGGTCGTGTTGATTACCTAACGAATCGAAGACGGTGATCGACGATTCGGTCCACGAATCCTTGTTGACCGGGTCGGCGCGGGATGCGGCGTCGAACGCGTTGGTCGGGGACGACGAAAAGTCGAACACGGGCGCCGACGCATTCAGGTTTCCGGCCAATGCTACGGAGTCGGATGGCTTGGCTGCGGTCTTCTGCCCGAACGGGAGGACGATGTCGCGAATGCCGTCGAGAAACGCGCCGTTGTCCGCCATGCGGCCCTGGACGACGAAACCATTTGTGGGCGACACGAGCCGTCCGTCGGCATCGAGCTGGAAGTTGCCGGCGCGAGTGTAGTAGTGCTGGTGCCCCTTGGCGACGGTGAAGAACGAGTCGCCCTGTATGGCGAGATCGGTATTCAACCCGGTGGTTTCCAGATTACCCTGGTTGAAGATCGTGTCGATCGACCCGACCTGCATGCCAAGTCCCACCTGGATCGGATTGATGCCGCCGTGGTCGCCGGGCGGACGCGAGGCTCCCTGCAGCAACTGCGCAAATCCTTCCTTGAAGGTTACCCGGCCTGCCTTGAAGCCGACGGTGTTGACGTTCGAAATGTTGTTTCCGATGACGTCCATGCGCACCTGGTGGTTACGCAGGCCAGACACACCGGAAAAGAGCGATCGCATCATGGGTGCGAGATCCTTTTCGTGGGAGTGAGATCAGGAGTAGATCTTGACGACTTTGCCGATGTCGAACCGCAGGGCGCCGGCAGTGAGCACGGCCCCAGATGCGGAATACGCGATGCCGTCGACGACACCGACGGAGTACGTCGTTTGCGGGATGGCGACGCCCTTGGCGTCGATCACGTCAATGCGATAGCGATACGTCCCCTCCGGGAGGTTCTTGGTGGCCGAGCCGACGTCGAACTCCATCTTGTCGCCAGCGACCAGTTGACCTAACGAGCGGCTGGCGATCTCCTTGCCGGCCGCATCCAGAATCCTGAGCGTGCCCTGACCTGCCGTCGCGATGTCCGCCACGACCTTGCCGGTCTTCACCCCGGCGTCGTCCACGGTGATAGTCACCTGGTCGCCGCCAGCGACGACGGTCTTTCCTATGGTGCTGAGAGCGACGGAATTATTGATCGCCATCAGCATCGTGTTGAACTGTGTCTGCTGCGACGCCAGTGCGTCGTTGATGTTCACGAGTTGCTCCAGCCCGGAGAACTGCGCCAGGTCGGCCGCCATCTTGTCGCCGGCCATCGGATTCATCGGGTCCTGGTAGCGAAGCTGCGTGGTGAGCAAACGCAGAAACTCGTTCTTCCCCAGTCTCCCGCCAGGCCCAACCGCAGTACCGTCGCGCTGTGCCGTCGGTGACTGCCCTGTCGCAGCGGTTGACGTGGCGATCGAAGGAATGGAGTTTGGCATCAGCGGGATCCTCGGGAATCGCGGCGGCCGCGCTGTTTCGCGTCGCCATGCTGGTGATCGTGCGGACGAGACGGGTCGCGGGCGTCGCGACCGGTGTACGACGAATCGTTCGATGCGCTCGATGACGTCGAGCCGCGTACGGCATCGCGTTCGGCGATGGCTCCGGAAAGAGCCGCCACCGACGCATCCGCGCGCATGGCGCGAATCGTCACATGCTCGGCGTCGAGGCCGTGCTGCGACAGGGCGCGCGACAGCTCTGGTGCGTGTGCGGCGAGTCGATCGGCAACGATCGGATCGCGCACCTCGAACGATGCAGACACGCTTTGTCCGCGCAGATCAACACGGATGCGATCCTCGCCACCATGCGGGTGATCGAGCCGCAACACGACGGACGATAGCGGACGTTCGGCCGCAGCGTCGCGCGCGTCGAATATCCTGGCGATGCGGTCGCCGAGGCTCACGGGAGCGGCATCGCCGGCTCCAACGATCGCCGGACTGCGCGACGCGAACGGCAGGTCGGCCGATCGCGTCAGTCCTGTGGCCGCGTTGTCGAGCTGCTCACGTGCAGCCGCGACCGGATCGACTTCCGCGCTGCCCTCGTCGCGCGATGCGCCGTGACGATTCGCGCTTCGTACGAGCTGCGCGTCGATGGCCTCCAACACCCGCTCGACGTTGTCGCCTGCGGGAAATGCTGGCGTGGGCGACACGTCCACAGACTGCTGGTCCGCCGCTGGCGGGCCGACGCGCTTCGCGACTGTGGCCGACTGCAGTCGTCCGTCAGCGTTCCAAGCGGCGTCCTCCGTCGTGCCTCGGATGTGCGAGCTCGCTGACGCACCGATAGCGCGTCTGGAGACCGGCGCCACTCGCGCCACAGTCGCGACCTGTGCTACGGCTGCGACTTGCGCAACTGACGCGACCTGCAGTCCAGCCGAGACTTGCCCTGCAGCGGTGACCTGTGGCCCGGTGGCGATCTTACCGCTGGTGTCGACTCGCGCCACACGAGGAGCATTCCAAGCCTGGTGTTCCCCCGACGAGTTCCTGACTTGCCGTCCGATGTCCGGCGCAAGTGGTTGCGAACTGCCAGAGACGTTCGGCTGGGCCTCGGCGGCGGACTGCAGCGGGTGCTCCGGCCTTGCCCGCATGCCTTGCTGTCCGATGTTCGGCTGCACTGGCTGCGTCCTGACTGAGCCGCTCGGTTCGGCGCCGATCGTCAATGGCGCGATTGGACGAGACGCCGCGTCGAGCCGCCGGATTCCCGCCCGAGTCAACGCATCCTCAGGAATCCTTGGGACCGCAGCAGTGGTCCCAGCGGCGATCTCGACATGGCCAGGGTCCCTCGGCCACAGCGTCCGCAACCCGACTTCGCGCGCGAGCTCTGCCAGTCGCCGGAAAGCTGCGACGTTCTCGAAGCCGCCGTCGATCATCACGTCGGCAGCTCGGCCCTCGAGGTGTGGCGACGAACGCGTCCACGTCACGACCGGTCCGGGCGTGGTTCGACCCTGCGCGAAGAGCGCATCCTGCCGCGCCTGGGATCGCACCGTCTCAACGACTTCGACGGTATAGCCGAACTCGTTCCGCATCCGGTCGATCAGTTTCTCCAGACGTGCGCGAATATCGGGCACGAGCGCACCGACGTCGCGATTGACTGCCGACGGGTTGGCCGCGGTCGCAGTCCGGGCAGCCGAAGAGTGCACACCGGTGGAGGTGGCGAGGAGTGCCGCCACGGAGGCCAATAGCGGATGATCGCCGCCAGATTCAACGGCAGCTTCGCTGGTTCCGGTCTCGTCGGACAGGTCGGCGGCGTGCCGGGGCGCCAAATCGCCCGCCGCTGGTATCGCCGACGGCAATCCATCCCCTCGCTCCGGGTTCGCGGACGATGACTTCGATGCACCGGTTCTCATCGGGCGCGCGCCGTCAGCAGGCGTCATGCGTGAGGAGCCGGCAAGGAGCAAGGCGAGTAGCGAGGGCGGTGCAGGGCTTGCCATCGCGCCAGCACCAACGCCGAGCGCCGAGCCAAGCACTTCCGCGAACGGCGCGCCGGACGTCCGTCCCACAGAGTCTGGTGTGCCTGACGCGTGACCGGCATCGGTGACGAGGGTGGGAGACGTGGGGACGATGGGGAGTGTCACGGTGTGCGCGCTCCGCGAATGGCGTACTTCGATATCGCCGCGGCGCGGTCTGCCGGGAAGTTCTGCAGTATCGCCGCCGCCTGCTTCTCGCCTAACGCGTCGAGAATGAGGCGGACGTCGGCATCGTCCATCTGGGCAAGCACCTTGGCGGCATCCCTCGCCGGCATGGCCGCGAAGATCCTGGAGATGCGCCTGGGTTGTGCGACGTCGTCGCCCACACTGGCCGCGGTTGTGACTGGTGGGCGGGCGGTGGTTCCTGGAGCGCTCGAAGCCGCAGGACTGGCAGGGCCTCCCGCCGCGGCCGCTGGCTCGGCACCTGCATGTCGGGATGCTTCTTGCGGTGCTCCCGTCTTTCGCTCGGGCGCTGCAGTCGCGGGAGATGGCCGCGAGCCCGCTGGCGGTGTCGATGCCATCGATCGATCTTCGTGGCTTTCGTCAGCCGAGTCCACGTGCTCGACGGCGGCGTCCGCATTTGAGGCTGGCGGTGCCGCCGTGTGCTCCGCCAAGCTGTCGGATACAGCCTTGGCGCGGCGTGCCGAGTCGCTGGCGAACGCCGACTTCGCCTTGATGACGGCGAACCCGGTTCCGGCACCAAGGCCGGCGAGCAGGCCAACGACCACGAACAGGATCATCCGGATCATGCTTCGTTCTCCTTGCGTTTCGCCGCATCGCCGTGCGTGTGGCGAGCGAGCGCGACGGCGTCCATGGTCGCGCGTTCGGCATGTGCCTGGTCTGCGCGATACTCGTCTTCGCGCCTTGTGCGCAGCCGATCGAGGATCTGCCGGTCCATTGCCGCTGACGAGAGCGCATCGCGGCGGTCTCTCGCATGCGCGTCTGCGGCGACGGCGGCCTCCTGGGCCGCGTCCGCGCGCTCGCTCAGCTGAGCGGCTGCATAGTTCAGGCTGACGAGCTGCCCCACCGTGGGGCCCTCGGCGGCGGCCTGCGACACGCGCGCATGCGCGGAATCGCGAGCGCTGGCTAATGCATCGTGGCGCTGGTGCTCGGCTTCTGCCGCTTCCTGCGCCGTGACCAGCTCGCGAGCCAACGCCTGTTCGCGCTGCGCTCGTAGATCGAGGAGTCGTTGCAGTGGGAACCTGAACATCAGCTCACCCGTCCCGCGATGCCGGCCTGCTGCGCGAGCGCGATCAACGCAGCCTGCGTGGCGTGTAACGTCGACGCTTCTTCCGGCCGCTGCTGCAGGAATTGCAGGACCGGGTCGCGCATGCGCAGCGACGCGTCGACCATTGCGTCGCTGCCCTTCTGGTACGCGCCGACCATGATGAGATCTTCCTTCTCGCGATATGACGCTTCGAGTCGCATCAGCAGGTTTGCCGCCTGACGTTGTGTTGGTGGGACGATCTGGTCGCGCACGCGGCTCTTGCTCTCGAGGATGTCGATGGCGGGGAAGTGGCCGGCGCTCGCCAGCCGCCGCGTGAGCACGATGTGGCCGTCGAGAATCGAGCGCGCGGCGTCGGCGACGGGTTCGTTGAAGTCGTCGCCATCGACCAGCACCGTGTAGATCCCCGTAATGCCGCCGACGGCGCCGTTGCCGGCTCGTTCGAGCAGGCGAGGAAGCGCCGCGAATACCGACGGTGGGTAGCCCTTGGTGGTTGGCGGTTCGCCAACGGCGAGCCCGATCTCGCGCCACGCCATCGCCACGCGGGTCACGCTGTCGACCATCAGCAGCACCTGCATTCCCTGGTCCCGGAAGTACTCGGCGATGCTCGTCGCCACCAGCGCTCCGCGGGCTCGAACGAGGGCGGCCTGATCGCCGGTCGCCACGATGACCACCGAGCGCGCCAAACCCTCAGGCCCGAGCGAATGATCGATGAACTCGCGGACTTCGCGACCCCGTTCACCGAGGAGTGCGATCACGTTCACGTCGGCGGTGACCCGGCGGGCGATCATGCCGAGCAGTGTGCTCTTGCCGACGCCGCTCCCCGAGAAGATGCCCATGCGCTGGCCGCGTCCGATCGTCAGAGTGCCATCGATGGCACGAACGCTGGTCTCCAGCATGTCGCCGATGCGGCGGCGCTCGAGCGGGTGCGGTGGCTCTCCGCTCAACGGTACGCGCTCCTTCGTGTCCAGCTTGCCCAGTCCGTCGATCGGGTGACCCAGGCCACTGAGGACACGTCCCAGCATTCCCGGTCCGACGTCGACGCCGAACGAACGCCCCAGCGGTTGCACGAAGCTGCCTGGATGCAGACCGGCGAGTTCGCCCAAGGGCATCAGCAGGACGCCGCGCTCGTGGAATCCCACGACCTCGGCGAGGACCGAGTGGTCGTCGCTGAACGACGAGATACGGCACAGTTCGCCTAACGCGACGTCGAGACCGGTCGCCTCGATGACGAGACCGACGACCCGCGTGACCCGGCCATGCCGGGCGATCCGCGGGACCGTGGCGAGCCGGTGGACGAGGGTCTCAGGCACCGGTGTACGTCAGTCTGCGGTACACGCGTTCGAGTGCGGCATCCACGCGCCCGTCGATGATCCGTTCGCGACCTTCCACGACGCAGCCGCCGGGAGCGATCCGCGCATCGGCGATCCATTCCGCGTCTCGCCGCCCGCTCTCTCCTTCGCCGGCAACGAGCAGCGGCACGATCTCCGCATGGTCGTTGGGGTGCAGTCGCACCGTGACGGGATGGTCGATCGAGAACTCGGCGATTGCCTGACGAACGACGTCGACCGTTGCCGCGCGGTCGACGGTGACCTCCCGGGACAGGATGTGGCGCGCGATGGCAACGGCCAATGCGGCGATGTTCTCCTCGGCATTCGCGATCCAGCGTTCTACGCCGCTGTGGACTGAGGACAGACCGTCCTGGAGGGCGCGCGCGGCGTGAAACAGGCGAGTGCGTTCCGAGTCTTCGCCGGCACGAAAGCCTTCGTCGAACGCGGCATGCCGCGCTTGCTCGAGCACGTTAGCGGCGATCAGCGGTTCGTCAGGCACGCTGGTATCCGGCACGTCGTGGGCATGGTGCGCGCCAAGATCGTCCGGCGTCCAGGCTATCGGCGCGTGCGCCGGCTCGGTATTCGCCGCACCGCCGCTGGAACTAGAGGACCAGGTCATCGTCTCCACCGCCAAGGACGATCTCGCCCGACTCCTCCAGCTTGCGAACCATGGCGACGATGTTGGTCTGCGCGGCCTCGACGTCGCGCATCCTGACGGGACCCATCATCTCCATCTCGTCGTTCAACGCCTGTACCGCGCGCTGAGACATGGCCGCCGTGATCTTGCTCTTCAGATCGATGCTTGCCGCCTTCAGGGCCATCGCCAGTTCCTTCGAGTCGACGTCGCGCAGCAGGCGCTGGAGGGCACGATTGTCCAGTGTGCCGATATCTTCGAAGACGAACATCAGGTTCTTGATCTGCTCGCAGAGCGCCTCGTCCTTCGCTGCAACGTTGTCCAGCAGCACCTTTTCGAGCGAGGAGTTCACATAGTTCAGGACCGAGGCAACGGTCGCCGGGCCGCCCGCCGTATTCATCCCTTGCGACATCGTCAGGTCGGTGTCCGCACTCAGCGACCGCTCGACCAGGAGCAGCATCTCCGGTTGCACCTTTTCCATCTTCGCCATGCGGTACACGACTTCGGAGCCGGCTTCGCTGTCGAGTTCCTTGAGGATGGCGGCTGTGTGCTGCGGGTCCAGGTGCGCAAGGATGAGCGCAATGGTCTGCGGATGCTCTCCGCGCAGCATGCTGCCGAGTTGCTGGGGATCAGCGTTGCGCAGTCGGTGCAGGCCGACGGTGTTGTGCAACTGTCCCTGGATGCGTTCCAGAACCTGCTGCGCCTTGCGAGACCCGAAGGCCTTTTCCAGAATTTCGCGCGCTGCGTCCAGACCTCCCGATGCGAGCGAATCGGCGACGGTGATGCGGGTGAGCCATTCTTCGAGCACCAGGTCCACCACCGTCGGGCTGATGCTCTCCATGCGGGCGATCTCGAACGAGATCGCGTCTACTTCATCGGAGGCAAGGCGCTGCGTGATTTGCGCCGCGGCATCGCTGCCTAGTGCGAGGCACAATACCGCGACCTTCTGGCGCCCGGACAGGGTATCCAGCGCGCCGGCCTCGACAGTGGCTTGTGGTCTGGTGGCCAAGGCCGTCGTGCCCACGCTACGTCTCCTTCATCCAGGCGCGCACCAGCTTGGCTGCGACCTCTGGCTGCTGGTCGACCGTAGCGGTGACGCGATTCCGCGTATCGGCGTTCGCCTGCATGGCCGCCAGTTCCGGGACCATGCGTGGCGCCAACGCCGCCTCCTCGATCATCGGCGTTGCCGGTGCATGGCCGGGCAGCGCCGGTGCCGGGACCGACGGCGACGCCGGCACCACCGCCGTGCTGCGTGCGTGCGAGCGCGTCTGCCTGACGGACCGCAGCGCCAGGAAACCGATGATGAAGGCGAACAACAGGGCCGCGCCGTTCAGGTACAGCGACTCGTTCTCGCGAACACGCTCGACCAGCGTCGGTGCCGGTTCGGGCACCGGTGCCGGCAGCGGCGGCATCGTGAATGGCACGCTGACCACGGACAGCTGGTCGCCACGCGCGGGGTCGAAGCCGACAGCATTGCGCACCAGGGTATCGATGCGGGCGAGTTCGTCGGCGCTGCGCGGTGTGAACGTCGCCGAGTCTCCGGTCCCACTCATCCTGTCGTTGACCAGCACGGCCACGGTCAGGCGGCGAACGGAACCTAACGCGCCCGAGTACGTTTCGGTGCTGCGCGAGTTCTCGTAGGTCGTCGCGGCGCTCGACGATGCGGCGCCCCCCTGCGCGCCAGGAATGATTTCCGACTTCTGCTCGGTCTGCGCTACCTGTTTCTCCGGGTCCATGGTCTGTGTCGTGCGTTCTACCCGGTCGAAGTTCACGGAGGCCGAGACCTGCACCCGGGCATTGCCGCGCCCGACCATCTGGGTCACGATCTCCTCGGCTTTCTCCTTGAGGCGATCCTCGATCTCGCGCTGGTTGGCGAGTTGGCGGCTCGTCAGACCGAGCAGCGATCCCGCTTCGTTCGGAATCGAAAGCAGGCGGCCAGCGTCATCCACGACGGTCACGTGCTCGCTCTCCAGTCCGTCGACGCTGCTGGCGATCAGGTGCGCGATCCCCTGCACGACGTCGGCTGGCGGATCCTCGCCGCTACGCAGCTTCAACACCACGGACGCTTCCGCCGGAGTAGTGGCGGCGCGGAAGCTCGACGTTTCGTGCATCGCCAGGTGCACCTGGGCGGACTGGATGCCGCGCATCTTCCCGATCGTGCGCTCGAGCTCACCCTCGAGCGCCCGCCGGTAGTTGACGCGCTGAGTGAAGTCCGTCATCCCCAGCGACTGATTGTCGAAGATCTCGAGACCCGGGCGGCCGGCGGAGGGGATGCCGCCCTTCGCCAGCGCAACCCTGGCGCGCGGCAGATCCGTCGCCGCCACCGTGATGTCGGCGCCGCCGCGATCCAGCCGGTAGGGAATCGTGGCCTGATCGAGTCGGTCGGTTATCTCGCCGATGGACTCGAGCGGCGCGCCGGAGACGATCGGCACCCAGGTTGGCGCCGTCGCCCACCTGGATACGCCGATGATCAACGCGATCGCGCCGATACCGACGCCCAACGTTGCGACCCGACGCCATCCGCCGAGCTGTGCGATCACACCTTGGAGTCCGTCAGCCATTCGTGGTCAGGAATGCTCAACTCTGCATGGACATCACGGCGCGATAAGCTTCCGTGAGCTTGTTCCGCATCTCGATCAGGAGTTCGAGCGAGATGCCTGCTTCTTCGGCCTTGGCCATCACCTGATGCAGTTCGACCGGTTCTCCGTCGACGAACCGCTGCACCATTTCGGCGGCGGCATCCTGCGAATCGGAGACCTGGTTGACGAATCGCTTGAGCGTGTCGGCGAAGGACGGCCCGTCGCCGGCGCCAATGTCGATGGTGTAGCCCCTGGGCGCATCGGTGCCGCCGGCACCCTGGAGCGCACCCGTACGGTCGCCGGCACGAGCATGCTCCATGGCATCGCGCAACTGCTGCATGCGATCGGCAATCGCGCCGCCGCCGCTGGTGCCGCGGATCGCGGCAGCAGCGAATTGGTCGGCCGCCACGTCAGGCCTTCACATCCAGGCGGGCCCCGCGGGAGACGGCCTGCTGCGGTTGGACCTGACCGCTCAGTATACGGCCATACGTCAACGGACCCATTGCGCCGAGCCTTGCGAAGTACGCCCGCTCATCGCCCGACAGCACGCTCCACAGGTCAGGATCTGTGCCCGGCGGAGCCTGGATCGACATTGCCGCTCCAGGAGAACCGGTTCCCCGCGTTGGCGAGGACGGTGGGCTGGGTTGCGAGGCCGGAGCGGATGGTCGCCGATCCGGACGAACGGGAGAACTGCCTGCCCCTGGGGTGCCGGCCGGTGCCGACCCGCCGACGATCGAACCGCGGATACCGTAGATGCTCATGTCTGCGTTAGGTGCGTGATGCGACGCGCGCGTCAGATTTCCAGCGCCCGTCGGAGAAGTTGCTTGGCGGCCTGGAAGACGGTCGCATTGGCTTCGTACACGCGACGCGCCTCCATCAAGTCCACAATCTCGTCGGTAATGCGTACGTTAGGCTGCCGCACCCAACCCTGGGCGTTCGCGTCCGGGTGGCCAGGATCGTAGACCAGCGGTCCCTCGCTCGGATCCTCCTCGATCGCGATGGTCTGCACGCCCGCCAGCCCAGCCACTGGGTCGGTCTTCGTCGCCTTCCCCTCTGACATTTCGCTCGGAAGCGGAAGAAAGCTCGGCGGAGCGCCGGCAACTGCGGCTTCCTCCAGCCGGACGATGCGCCGCCGGTATGGGCCTCCGCCGTCGACGTGCGTGGTTTCCGCGTTGGCTATGTTCGTAGCAATCACTTCCATGCGCAGTCGCTGCGCCGACAGTCCCGACGATGCGATCTCCATCGGCCGGAACATCGGCGGTCGCGTGTTCTCCGCGACGCCACTCGTCAGCAGTGGCAGGAGCCCAGCAGGTCGGACCGTCATTATCGCTCCCGTATGCTCAGGCGAATCTTCGCGTACGTTCTTTCCAGCAGCTTCGCCGCCGTCTCGTATCGCAGCTGTTCATCCGCAAGGCGCGTCATCTCTTCCTCGAGATTCACGCCTGTCGCGTCGCCCGATTCCGCATCGGGAATCGAGAATCCGCTCTGGTTCTGCAGCGTTGCGCCAGCTACCCGCTGTGCGATACCGCGCACGCGCTGACTCCCCGCGTCGAGTGCGTCCAGCAACCGGGGTGCGTTCGAGACGCGTCCAAAGAACCCGAAGAGCATGAGGAGAGCGAAGGTGGTGAAGTGCGGCGACAAAGACCGTGGTTCCGCCCGCTATGGGCAATGCGCGGACCAGGGATGTTCGGGTTGGTCGGAACCGCGAAACAGGTTCCGCTGGCGTCCGGCGCCGAGTGCCTAACGCCTTCCCTGGCAGCGCGTTACGCGATCCCGGCCACTCGATACCACAGCGCGTCGGATCGTGCCCATGCTGGAGCGGTGACGGGGCAATGGAGGTTGTCGCGGGCAGTTCTTGCCCGATCCAATCGGACGGACTTGCCGTTCAGTCGGTGCGTCCGGCTGCGTGCGGTCCGTCCAGCACACGAGCGCCATTGAGCTTGTTGCGCAACGTGCGAACGCTGATGCCGAGCAGTTCCGCCGTCTTCGTGCGGTTGTTCCTGGTGAGTTCCAATGCGCGCCGGATGAGCGCGCGCTCCGCTTCCTCGACGTTCAGCGTGTGCAGGACAATCGCGCCCGGTGGCAGCGTGCCGCCAGCCGATCCGATCGTCTCGATCGAACCCGGCGCCGGCGTGCGCGTCACGCCCTGGGCCAGCGGCGAACCCATGCCGACGCGCTGGGCATCGAACACCCGTGGCTGCAGCAGTGGCTCGTGCGAAAGTATGACCGCTCGCTCGACCGCATGTTGCAGCTCACGGACATTACCCGGCCATGAGTAGTCCTGCAGCATGCGAATCGTCTCCGGTGCCAGCCCCTGCACTTCCTTGTGCATCTCCGCGGCCGTGCGCATCGCGTAGCGATACGCAAGCATCGGGATATCCTCGGGACGGTCGCGCAGCGGCGGAATCTCGATCGGGACGACCGCCAATCTATAGTAGAGATCCTGCCGAAAACGCCCGGCCGCGGCGTCGGCGGCCAGATTCCGGTTAGTGGTCGCGATCACCCTCACGTCAACCTTGATCGGCGTCGTCCCTCCAACCCGCTCGAACTCCTGTTCCTGCAGTACTCGCAGCAGCTTGGCCTGAAGCTCCAGCTTCATCTCCGAGATCTCGTCGAGAAGGAGCGTACCGCCGTGAGCACGCTCGAACGCGCCTTCGACTCGCTTGATCGCACCCGTGAACGCGCCTCGTTCGTGACCGAAGAGCGCGCTCTCGATCAGACCTTCTGGAAGCGCGGCGCAATTCAGCTTGATGAACGGCCGGTCACGACGGTCGCCCTGTGTGTGGATCGCTCGCGCGAACAGTTCCTTCCCCGTCCCACTTTCACCCTGCAGCAGAACAGTCGCGCGCGTCGGAGCCACCATCGATACGGTCTGCAAAATCCGCCTGATGCCCGGACTCTCGCCAATGATCTGACGCTCGTTCCGAAACTCCGTGACTTCACGGCGCAGCGTATCGTTCTCGCGCCGCAGTCGCACGAACTCGAGCGCCTGTTCGACGGCCAATTCCAGCTGCTGCGTCCGAATCGGCTTCGTCACGTAGTCGATCGCGCCGGCCTTGATCGCCGCAACCGCGTGCTCGATGCTCGCGTACCCGGTGACCATGATCAGGGGGATGTCGTATCCCTCTCGCTGGAGCAGCGCCAGGAACTCGAGCCCGGTCAGACCGGGCATCCGGTAGTCGGAGAGAATCAGATCGACTTGCTCGCGCGACAGTACCTGCAACGCCTCGACGACGTTGCGCGCACCGATTGCCCGGTGGCCGGCTCGCGTCAGCGTGTCTTCGAGTATCAGACCGACGGACGGTTCGTCGTCGACGTACAGAATCGTTGCCATGTCAGCGCATAGCGCGCGGAAGTTCGAGGTGCAGCGGGACGCTCAAGTTCTCGGGCACAGCGGCCGATACTCCCTCACAGACGCTCTGCCCGGATCCGTCGCAACCACCATACGGATCGATCCCACGACACAGTCGCGACATGCGAGTTTCGAACATCGGCATGGCCACCAGCGCAATCCTGGGCCTCCAGCATGCATCCCATGGAGTCGAGGAGGCACGGCACCGTACCCAGACCGGTCTCCGCGTGGAACGGGCCTCGGACGACCCGAACGCCGCGTCTTCCATCATGTCGTCCGCTGCCTCCCTCCGCGCCCTCGACCAGTACCAGCGCAACATCAACTCCGCGACGGTTCGAAGCAATACCGAGGAAGAAGTTCTCGACAAACTCTCCGTTGCGTTGGCACGCGCAAAGCAAATCGGTATCCAGGAGGGGAGTAGTACCGGCAGTGCACAGACACGACTGGTCGCCAAGGCCGAAATCGACCAACTGCTCGCGTTCGCGATCCAGCTCGCAAACACGAGACACGAAGGCGAGTACCTTTTCGGCGGGGATCAGTCGGGAACGCCGCCGATCACCCAGTCGACACCGCCCTTCACAGCTTCGCCGCCAACCGGACAGCGGCGCGCGGAGATCTCCGAGAGCCTCACGATCGACGTCAACCACAACGCGACGCAGATCTTCCTAAGTTCCAGCGTCCTTGCATCCCTCGATCAGCTGTCGCAGGCCCTTGGCGCCAACGATCAACTCGCGATCCAGAACTCGATCAACACGATCGATACCGGGCACGGCGTCGTGCAGACGCTGCTGGGCGACGTCGGTGCACAGACCAACCGGCTGGAAACGGCAACGCAGAACATCGTCGCACTGGACGCCACGCTGAAGACGTTCAAGTCGAACCTTCAGGACATCAACCTGGAGGAAGCGGTGACGACGCTTGTGAACAAGCAGAACGCCTATCAGTCCGCGCTTCTGGCCACATCCCACGTCATCAACCTCTCGCTCGCTGATTACCTCCGATGAGCGACTCACTCGGCCGTCTCGATTCCGGTCTCGTGAACCTGAGTTCCGAGGTGCTGGGAACGCTGCCGGTCCTACGAGGGGACCTTCTCGAGTTTCCTGCCGGTGTCCCTGGCTTTCCAGCAGCCAGAACCTGGGCCCTCCTGCCTGCACCGCGCGAAGGTGTCTACTGGCTGCAGTCCGCCGACTACTCGGCGCTTGCGTTTCTGCTGGTAGACCCGTTCCTCTATTTCCCCGAGCGCTATCAGGTCGAACTCTCGAATGCGGAGCTGGCGCGACTCGGGTCGCCCGGACTGCAGGACATCATCGTCCTCGCGATCGTGACAATGCCGCCCCACCGCGGCGAGTCGTGCACGGCCAACCTCCAGGCGCCGCTGCTGTTCAACTTGCGGGAACGCCAAGCCTTCCAGAGCATCCGCACGGACGATGGCTACTCGGTTCGGGAGGCGTTCGACCTCGACCTCCTGGCCAGTACCGCGGTTGCCGGCTGACGTCCTTAACGATAGGCAAGTCCTTCCCGCAAACTCGCCGGCGTTCCGGCCATTACTGCCGGAATCGGCTAGCGATGGGCGTGCTGCCTAACGCCCAAGCTGTGTCGCGGCAAGTACTTCGCCGCTGGCATGCGGACTGCCTTCCGTAATCCGTCCGCCAGCGACTGTCGGATCGCGCTGTCACGCCTGACCGCGCGGAAAATCTGCTCATCGCTCCCATGACGCTGTCGTCGTCGAGTCCTGCAGTCCACCGGGAAACCAGGGCACCGGCCCAGCGCTGCTTCGAGCGTGGCGTTCGGCACCATCTTGCCGGCGAATTGTCGGCAGCATCACGATCGTACCATGATGCGCTGGCGTTAGACCCCGACTTCGCCGAGGCCTGCAACAACCTGGGAACGATCGCAGCAGCGGAGCCGGACGGAACGGCGGAAGCGATGCGCCTGTTCAATCATGCCATCGAGATCGCCCCCTCCTATGGCGAGGCCCTCAACAACCTTGGGCTGGTGCTCACGCGGCTCGGGCGCCACGACGAGGCAGCCGCTCATTTCCAGGCGGCCTGTCGCTACGATCCGCGACGCGCCGATTGGGCAAACAACCTCGCCAACAACGAAGTCGAACGCTTCCACTTCCAAGCAGCTCTCTCGACATTCGACCGCGCGCTATCGCTCCAGCCGGACAACAACGAGTTCTGGAACGGTCGAGCCCTCGCGCTGCGCGGACTGCGTCGCCAGGAGGACGCGCTAGCATCGCTCCACCGATCGCTGGCCCTCAATCCCACCGGCACCAACGCACTTTCCAACCTGGGTGTGATGTTGCGTGAGGAGAAGCGACTGGCAGAAGCAATTGCGATCTTCGAACGTGCGGTCGAGTCGGCGCCCGACAATCCAGCGGTCTACGCCAATTTCGCATCCGTATTTGAACTGACGGGAGAATACGATCGCGTTCGCGAGTTGGCCGAGCGGGCGCTCGCACTCGATCCGGATTTTGCCGAGCCGTACGTCCTGCTGGCCAACTGCGAACTCGAGGCGGCGAGGTACGCTCGCAGTCGTGAACTCCTCGAGCGGGCGCTTTCGCTGGATCCGGCCAATCGCAATGCGCGCTGGAACATCGCCATCCTGTCGCTGCTGCACGGCGATTTCGCGAACGGCTGGCGCCAGTTCGAGGCTCGCAAACAGCTCCAGTCCTCGTTGATCGACCACGCGAGCTACAACGCGCCCGAATGGGACGGCACGCCGCTGGCCGGCCGCTCGATCCTGCTGCACACGGAGCAGGGAATCGGCGACGCCCTGCAGTTCGTTCGCTTTGCCGCCTTGCTCGCGGCACATGGGGCAGGCCGAGTGATCGTGGAGTGCCCTCACCCCCTCGTGTCGCTGTTGATGGGCGTCCAAGGTGTCGACGAGGTCGTTGCGCGCGGGTCGCGCCTCCCACCATACGATGTGCACGCCTTCCTGATGAGCCTCCCGTTCCTGCTGGATGTGCGTCCCGAGACAATCCCCGCGAACGTGCCATATCTCATCGCTGGCCCGCGTCCGGCCGCGGCCCTCATCGACGCTCCAGCGAACGTGCTGAAGGTCGGAATCGTCTGGGCGGGAAACCCGGCACATCATCGGGATCGGCTGCGATCAGTCGCGCCAGAGCGTTTCATCCCCCTGCTCTCGACGCCGAACACTGCGTGGTACTCGCTGCAGAAGGGCGACGATGTTGCCAGTGCGTTGGAGGCATTCCCAGCGGGAGCGGTCAAGGATGTCGGAATCCACTTGAACGATTTCCGGGACACCGCGGCGGTGTTGCAGCGCCTTGATCTCGTCATTACGGTCGACACGTCGGTAGCGCACCTGGCGGGAGCGCTCGGCCGACCCACGTGGGTTCTGCTTCCTTGTGTCCCGGACTTCCGCTGGATGCTGGAGCGAAGCGACTCACCATGGTACCCGACGGTCCGCCTCTTCAGGCAGCCCGCTGTGCAGCAGTGGGATCCGGTGTTTCTGCGCGTTGCCGACGCGCTCGGCACGTACGACCGTGGTGCCCCGGGTTCCGCCGACACGCCAGCGTGGTCCGATGGTAGCGAGCCGGTCACGACGCTGGAGTCCGTCGACATGGGGGCTGACGGTCGGCCACGCTTCGACCTCTGGATCCCGCTGGCGCAGCTGGCGGATCCCGCCATGTTCGAAGAGTATCAGGCCGAACTCCTCGATTGCGGCCATGAAATCGCTCTCCGCCGCTTTTGGGACGAAGCGCTGGCGCACATCGACACCTTCGTGGACGACGCTCCCGGGCTGGGGCTGACGATGCTGTCTGTCCTGACTGCACCGCATCGTACGCAGGTTATCGCTCGGGTGCCGGACGGTTTGCAAGCACGCAGGCTCTCTGCGCTGGCGAACGGCGTCAATGCTGGCGATCGGGTGTCATGCGCCGAGCATATCGAACCGACGGTGCTGGCAGGGCGCGTGGCCGTGCGCTGCGCGTCGGCGACGGCGCTGCACGACCTGGTCGCGGCGTTCGCGGGGGCGGGAAGAACTCCGTCGCTTCACGCCGCCGCCATTCACTCCTGTCCGCCGGCTAGCGTTCGCGACACGCTGAACGCCCTTGCGGCGTGCGGCCACAGGGCGTTCGAGGCGACGCTCGTGGGTGGTGAAGTGGCGCTCGATCCGATTGTAGCCTGGGAGCGACCGCAGGACATCGTCGTTCTTTCCGCAGCCATGCTGGCCGAACTGATCGGCGAGGCATCGGACGGACGCGCGACAGCGGTTCCACTCGACGACACACTGGTCGTGCGCGACGGGCCGGCGCCACGGTGTTCGGCGCGAACGAGTATTGGTATCGACTGGGAGTTGCGTCCCGACACAGGATGGGGCGTGTACGGTACACACCTTGCCCTCGAACTCGCGGCCCGTTCCGATGTCGCACCGATGATCTTCGCGTCCGACCTGCGCGATGCCGTACCGATCGATGCCTGGCGCCTGCGCCAAGTGCCGACGTCTCCCGTCACCGCCACTGGCGAGTCGTCGTTCGACGGGCTGATGCTCAAGGCGCTGGGGAATAACCTCGCCCATGGGCCGTTGTGGGAGCGCGTGCGAGGCCGACGTGAGGCTGGCGTGATATTCTTCGAGGACACGGCCTTCGACCCGCAGGCGCTCGCGAGAGCACGCTCGCTCGACTGCATCGTCGCCGGTTCGGAGTGGAACGCTCAGATCCTGCGAGCGCTCGGTCTGGCG
The DNA here is from genome assembly GCA_019186945.1 of Gemmatimonadaceae bacterium. Lineage (GTDB taxonomy): Bacteria > Gemmatimonadota > Gemmatimonadetes > Gemmatimonadales > Gemmatimonadaceae > JABAQJ01. Next base: position 240,573 of record JABAQJ010000004.1, on the reverse strand, counting down.
AACGTGGTTATCGCGCGGCAGGGCGTGGACACCACCGTGTTTCATCGCGCCGATCGATCGGGAAGACTAGCTGACCGCTTTGTCGTCTTCTCCGGTGGAAAGCTCGAGTTCCGAAAGGGTCAGGACCTTGTGGTGGCGGCGGTCCGCCGCTTCCGAGAGCGGTACCCGGAAACGCTGCTCGTCACTGCATGGCATAACCATTGGCCGCAGCTCATCGCCGATCTCTCGGTCGCCGGCCATGTGGTGGGCGTTCCCGATTTCCAGGACGGGATGCTCGCCGTCGCTTCCTGGCTCGAAGCCAATGGGATTCCTCGCGACGCGATCCTCGATGTGGGCCGAGTGCCTAACGCGCTCATGGGTCACGTCGTGCGGGAAGCCGACGTTGCCCTGTTCCCGAACCGCGCCGAAGGCGGAACCAACCTGGTCGCCATGGAGTGCATGGCCGCTGGCGTCCCGACGATCATCTCCGGCAACACGGGGCACCTGGACCTGGTGGCCGCCGGCGGCTGCATCCCCCTCGTGCGCCAGCTCGCCGTGCCACGCCCAACCCGGTTCTTCCGCGGGACCGACGGCTGGGGCGAGTCCGACGTCGATGAGATCGTCGACGTTCTCCAGCAGGTTTGGGACGATCGGGCAGGCGCACGTGCGATCGGCGCGAAGGGCGCCGATGTCATGAGAGGTTGGTGCTGGCGGGATCAGGTCGATCGGTTGGTGACTGAACTCCGCCCACTGCTCTGAATACCACACATCGCCATCACATCCTCTCCTCCATGCCACGCAACGACATCGCCATCAACCTCGCTTCGCCATTCGGTCCGCGCACCGTCACTCTGTCGCTCGACCCGGCGCAGATGAGCCAGGCCGGCATGCTGGGCGACTTCAGCCGCGGCCAGCTCTACGAATCGGAGACCAGCAACTTCCTCGGCAACGTACTCCGGCCCGGCGACACGTTCATCGACATCGGCGCGCACGTTGGCTACTTCTCGCTGCTGGCGTCCGCGCTGGTTGGTGAGCAGGGACGCGTGTACGCCTTCGAACCCGAGCGCGACAACTTCGATCACCTGGTCGAACACATCGCGCTCAATAGCGCGTACAACGTCATCCCGCTACACATGGCCGTCGGCGCTGCACCGGCCGTCGCCGACTTCTTCGTGAACGCTGACAACGATGGCGGTCACGCACTTTGGGAGGTGGGACGTCACCCGTTCAACGAGCGATCGCGCCACTCTCCGCGGACGCGCAAGGTCCCCATGACGTCGCTCGATCATCTGTTCGCCGGCCAGGATCTGGGGTCGCTCAAGGCCATCAAAATCGACGCCGAAGGTGCGGAGATGGCGATTCTCGTCGGCGCAAGAAAGCTCCTGACGCGGTATGGGATCCCCTTCATTGTGGCCGAGGTCAATCGCTTCGGGCTGGAGTCGATGGGGGCAAGTGAGCGACTGCTCCGTGGGACCATGTCCGAAATCGGCTATGAGACCTACCTGTTCCAGCCCGGACAGGCATATCTCCAGCGACTGATGCCTGACCAGACTCCGGAGACGAACTACGTGTTCAACATCCTCTTCCGGCATCCGATGGCGCCGGCTCTCGCCGCTTGACCTGCTGCCGCCCTGTCGCGCGTGCTCAAGTTTCTTCAGCAATCCTCCGATACGGGTACACGGAGGGAACGGCATACGGCCGTAGCCCTTCGGGGAATGGATTCCCCGGCCAACTACCCAAGGAGTATTCGCAATGCGCATTAACACGAACGTCAGCGCGCTCAGGGCTCAGAACAACCTGAGCAGGGTGAACGACGCACTGTCGAAGTCGATGGCGAAACTTTCGTCCGGCTTCCGCATCACCCGGGCCGCTGATGATGCCGCCGGTCTCGGCATCGCCAACGTTCTTCGCGCCGATATTCGTGCGTTGAACCAGGCGTCGCGGAACGCGGAGCAGGCAGGGTCCGTGCTCAACATCGCCGACGGTGCTGCCGGTACCGTCCAGAAGATGCTCGAGCGCATGAAGGAACTGGCCGCGCAGTCGGCGTCGGACAGCGTCGATTCGGCCGGACGTGCGAGAATCACGGCCGAGTATCAGGCGCTGCGCTCCGAAATCGACCGCACGGTTGCGACGGTGAAGTTCCAGGGCAATGCGCTGTTGAACGGCTCGTTCGGTGCAACGATCGACAGTGCGTCCACTGTCCTGGCGGCAGCGACCGGTGTCTATGCGGCCCGCCTGAACGGCGCCGGCACTGGGGCATACACGTTCAGTTCCGGTTCGAACGTCGTAACCCTGAGCAACGGTTCGGTGTCGCAAACCCTCGGCGTCACGTCGGGCGCGAAGCAGACGCTGAACTTCAGCGCGCTGGGCGTATCGATCGACACCACGGCGAGCGTTGGTGCCGCCACGGTGGCCGGCACGCTCACCATCGGCGCCGGTTCCGGTTCGTTCCTCGTCAGCTCCTCTGGTCAGTACTCGGGCAACGACCAGATCACGATCAACGGTTCGGGCCTCGACCTCCGTTCCAGCGCTCTGACGATCGCCACGGACCCGACCACTCTGGCGAACGCGCAGTCGGCATTGGCCGAGATCGATGTGGCGCTCACGTCGGTCAACAGTGCGATCGGTACGATCGGATCTCTCCAGAGCCGTATCGAGACGGCGACGGAAAACGTCCGCATCACGGTGCAGAACTTCAGCGCCGCGGAGTCGACGATCCGGGATCTCGACATGGCCGAGGAAATGACGACGTTCACCAAGAACCAGATCCTGGCGCAGGCAGGCACCGCGATGCTGGCGCAGGCGAACCAGAGTGGCCAGAGCGTGCTGACGCTGCTCCGCGGCTAACGCACGTGGCAGTCAGGCAGTGAACCTCCCCGGGGCCGGCGATTTCGCCGGTCCCGGGACTGCCTGTTCAAGAACCGACGACGGACTGACATGTCAAATCCCATCGGTAGTTTCAGCGGGCTCTCCAGCGGCATCCAATGGCGCGATCTGATAGACGAGATCATTCAGCTGGAGACGAAACGTCGTCTGGATCCGCTGACGACATCTAAAGCGCTCGAACAGAGCCGATACGATGCGTGGGGCACATGGCAAGCGTTGACCGCGACGTTCAGGGATGCCACGAAAGCCGTAAGGGATGCGACCGCGTTCGCGCAGTTCAAGACGTCGGGGGGAACGAGCGATACCACCGGCCGGACGTTGCTCACGGCGTCGGCGTCGGCCAGTGCCTCGCCGGGTACGTTCGGCGTCGAAGTCATGGATCTGGCCAGAGCCAACAAGCTGAGTGGCGTCGTGATGGCGAGCGCTACCACGTCGCTCGGCATCAGCGGCGAGTTCGCCGTCAACGGGAAGAAGGTCACGATCGGCGCGTCGGACTCGCTGGGCATGATCCGTGACCGCATCAACAGCCTCAACTCCGGCGCCACTCCCAGCGGCGTGACGGCTAGCGTCCTCTCTACGGGCAGTAACCAGCACCGTCTGGTGCTGACCGCTACCAGGACCGGAGCCTCCGGGATAGAACTGGTGGACGACGCCGCCGGGACACTGCAGTCGTTAGGGTTCCTCGATGCCACACGGACACTCAATCTGGATGCCTCCGGCGGCGCCCAGTCGTACAAGGTGTCCTCATCGACCGCGACCATCGCGGCCATGCTCGGTGTGACGATGCCACCGCCGAGTACCATCACGATCGGTGGTCGTACGATCTCCGTTGATCTGACGGTAGACTCGCTTTCGTCGATCGCCGCCAGGATCCTGGCGGCCGGCGGAAGCGCTACGGTCGTTCCCGAGACTGTCGACGGCATCACCGGCTATCGACTGACGACCAACGACACCGTGTCCGCTTCCACCGCTGACGGTCAGCGTGTCCTCGACATCCTCGGGTTCATGAAGGCCGGACGCTCGGGCATCGCTCAAGGACTCACCAGCGACAACACGTTTTCGGATGCCTCCAACGCCAACGCCACAGCGTCGACGCTGCTGACGGACCTGCGAGTCGGCGGCAATGCACTGGGGATCGCGGCCGGAGATACCTTCACGCTCCAGGGCATGCGTGGCGACGGCACTGCCGTGAACCTCTCGTTCGTGGTGGGAGCGGGCGATACGCTCCAGACATTGGTCAACAAGCTGAACGATGCCACGTCGGGCTACGGAGCGGGTTCGCGCGCGGCCGCCGCCAGCATCGTCAACGGACAGCTGGTTCTGACCGATGGCACTGCCGGCGACTCGCAGTTGTCGCTGGCGATGTCCGTGAGCCAGCCGGGCGGCGGCACGGTGAACATGGGACGCGTCAGCGCCACCACGATCGGCCGCCAGCGCGAGGTGATCGCCGGCAGCGATGCGAGAATCGCCGTCGACGGCGTGGTAATTCGACGTTCATCCAACACGATCACCGACGCGCTGGCCGGTGTCACGTTGAATCTGCAACAGGCGGAAGTCGGTACCGTGGCGGCCGTCACCGTCGCTCGTGACGACGATGCGATCATCAAGTCCCTTGGCGACGTGGCGACGGCGTACAACGAACTGCTCAAGTTCCGCACTGAACAGGCCAAGGTCGGTTCGCCACTGTTCAACAGTTCCACGCTGCGGGCCAGCATGGCCTCGCTCACCAACGCGATCCTGTCTCCCGTCGTTGGCGCGCCAAGCGCAATGAATTACGCCTCGATGGCCGGTCTGTCGCTGCAGAAGGACGGAACCTTGGTGCTGGATGCGTCCGCACTCAAGGCCGCGATGGCGTCCAACATGCTCGACGTCACCACCTTGTTCTCGACGTCGGGATCCGCAACCAGCAGCGCCGTCTCCTACTTCCTGTCGACGGACAAGAGCGTCCCGGGAACCTACAGCGTCGACATCTCTGCCGCGGCAACCACTCCGACGCTGAGCGGGAGCGGTTTCAGCGGCACGTATGCGGACGACGGAACCGCTGACACTTTCTCCGTGACCGACTCGGCGACTGGCATCACAACCAGTATCCAGCTCTCTGATGGCGACACGATCGACACGATCGTCGCCAGGTTGAATGCCGCGTTCAGCCTCGACAAACAGACCATTACGGCATCGAAGAACGGCAATGACCTGGTCCTGACCGGCGCCCAGTACGGTACGGCCGCCACGATCACCACTGCGTTCGTCGCCGGAGGTGCCGACGGCACTGCCCAACTCGGCCTCGCAGCCGGAACCGTCTCCGGCACCGACGTGGCCGGAACCATCGGCGGACTCGCTGCCACCGGCAGCGGACAGCTGCTCACCGGTGCGGCCGGCGGCGCGACCGAAGGACTCGCCATCCGCTACACGGGTACGACCAGTGGAAATCAGGGCACCATCACCTTCGTGTCAGGCGTGAGCGGCGTCCTCTACAATGCCGCGGATGTAATTGCACGCGCTGGCGGCACTGTATCCACTCAGCAGGAAGGCCTGCTCAAGCGAGTGACCGACCTGCAGCTGCGTGCCGATACTGTCACGCAGGCGCTCGAACGCAAGCGCGAGTCGCTCACCAAACAGTTCATTGCCATGGAAACCGCGCTCAGCCGCATCCAGCAGCAAAGCGCTGCCCTCGCGGGATTCATCGCACAGATGAACGCGCAGAAGACCTGAGCTGCAGATCGTTCACCTTCACTCCCAGATCATGTCCTACGGCCAAGCTGCCAAGCAGGCGAGCAGATACCGTGAAACGCAGGTGCTGGCGGCAAGTCCCGGTGAGCTGATCGTCCTGGTGTACGACCACTTGCTGATGAAACTCGCCCGAGCGCAGCATGCGACCGGTCCACACGCGATCGATTCGCGGTCCGAAGCGCTGGAGAATGCGCGCGCGGCTGTGTGCGAGCTGCTGGTGACGCTCGATCGCGAGAAGGGAGGCGCGTTGGCTGCGCAACTGGTGTCGATCTACTCCTTCCTGCTGGGAGAGCTCGCAACGCTCGGCGTTAGGCCGGACGCTCACCGGTTCGAGCGCGTAATCGGTATTGTCAAAGCGCTGCGCGAAGCATTCCAGGCAGCGGTGGAGTCCACCACGCCGACGGCAGCCCCCGCCTGACAATGCACTCGGCACCGTCCTCGACCCTCGAAGAACTGCTCATGCAGTACCTGCGCTTGAGCGCGGGAGCGACTCGTGCATGCGAGTACGCGGACACGACTGCCTTGGCCGGTGCGCTCGATGCGCGCGAACTGGTTACCAGCGCCCTCGGCCGCGTCCCACTGGGACGCGACGCTCTGCCATCGGCCACCCGCCAACTTGCCGAACAGGCGCTGACGGCCAACCGAACGCTCGAAGCACTGGTGATTTCCGTACGGGACGATCTCCGCCGCCAGCTCGAACGCATCACGCACGACATGGCCGCCGTCTCGGGATACGCCGGTAGCGCGCCTCGCACGAGTCGCGTCGACGAACGACGCTGAACCATGCATCGCCCGCCTGTCCCGGAAACGGCGCGTCGATCCCCGCGCGAAGCCGCAATGATCGCCGAAGTGCTGGAGGCGCTCAGCGGGCAGCTCGCGGCAGCTCACGCGGCGACCGACGCCGAGCCCGAGGATCGGGCAACACCCGACGAAGTCAGGGAATTGATCGCCGCTGCGGTCAGCGAAGTGAATCGTCTTGCTCCAGAAACCCGCGGTGGTATTGCGCCCGTCCTGGGAGCTGGCGTCCTGCAAAGCCTTATGCGCCAACGGTATAACGCGGTACCAGCCGCACCCCTGGGCCCGGGCGATAGCGTGGATGAACGAACCTAGCCGTGCCGCTAAAGCGGCGGCGCGCTGTTGCCGATACCCTATTCGTATGGAGGCAACGAACCCATGAAGATCTACGACAGGAATCTCGGTCCACTACAGCCCCAACGGCATCAGGTCGATAGTCGCGAGAAAGACTCGCCGCCAGGGGAGCGTGCACCTCGCATCCTCCCCGAGCGACCGTCCGATCGTGTCGAGCTGTCGCCCGCGGCCAGGGAATTGGCGAAGCAGGCGCTGCACCGGCTGCGCGGGAACGCAGCGAACCCGGACGCCAGCGCCCGCGAAGTGGTCAAGGACGCGATTCACGCGCTGCCAGCGGACGCCAGGGACCGCCTGCAACAGGTGCGTCAGCGTGTTCTCTCCGGTGCCTATAACATCGACCATGTCGTGACTGAAGTCGCGCAGCGGATTCTCGATCGCGGCGACGTCTGAGCTTCAGCCGCAACATGCCGGCCTGACCATGAAGTTCCTGGTTGTCGACGATTCCGCCACCATGCGCCGAATCATTATGTATTCCCTCCAGCGCATCGGGTACGCCGACTGCGTTGAGGCGAGCGATGGCGAGGAGGCGCTCGACAAGTTCGATGCATCGATCGGTTTCGTGATTACCGACTGGAACATGCCGAAAATGTCCGGCTTGGAGTTCGTCCGGATCCTCCGCACGCGTCCCGGCGGGACACTCCCGGTGCTGATGGTGACAACGCGTTCCGTCAGGGAGGACATCGTGACCGCGATCGAAGCCGGCGTCAACAACTATGTCGTGAAGCCGTTCACCCTCCAGGTGTTGAAGGACAAGATCGACGCGATTCTCGTCGGATCGGGGCCAGGCTGCCTGAACGCCCACGATATCCATGCCCGCCAAGACGCCTGACGAACTGCTCTACGACTCTGAGGCCGCACTTCGCCTCGTCGACTCGGCACTGCTGGAGATGGGCGAACGCCTCGACAGCGACGCCGAGCATGCCTCTCGCGCGGCCGCCGCCGACGTCGCAGCTGCCGCTGCACTCATCGAGCGAGGACGCACAGGGATCGCTACGATCCTGTCGTCGATCCGGAACAGCAGGGTATCCATCGAGCGCGCCACGCTGGACCGGATCAAGCGTACTGGAGACGAGTTGCGGAAAGTCTCGGACGCCACGGAGTCCGCTGCAATGAACATCCTCGACGGAATCGAGCGCGCCTCCACCATCCTGGACGATCTGGATGCCTGCGCCGAACGAGACGATCGTATCCAGGCGCAAACGCTGCGAACGTCGCTCCGCGATGAACTGTTTGCCCTCATGGCGCACATGCAATTCCAGGATATTGCGTCGCAACAGCTGGCACATGCCTCGGACGTGATCGACGATGTGGAGACCCGTCTCGAAGGTGTCATGCAACTTCTTGCCGGTCCGCGGCACATCGAGTCCGACGGCAGCGCCGGACCAGCGCCGAATGAGTCACACTCGCTTACTCCGGCAGACACCGCGTCCGCAGCAGTCGCTCGGCAGAAGATCGCCGACGAGATCGCAACCAGCAGGCGGCACGGCACTTGACGACGACGGCTTGCGAAGGCTGAACGCCTGACGCCCGATCGTGCACTGATCCGTCGACAGCTCCCTGCGCACGGACTTCGGCAGAACGAAGCGTCACCTCATGTGGACTCTCGATCCCTTTCCGCCTACGCGATAGGCGGGTGAAATGCCGCGTCCGGTTGGGGGTTGACCCACGGATCGCTGCTGGGCCGGAGACCTGACATCGCGCGTGTCGTTCGCTCGGTAATCGAGCGCACAGTCAGCCTGTCATCGCAACGCGCCCTGAGGGACTCGAACCCCCAACCTTCTGATCCGAAGTCAGATGCTCTATCCAATTGAGCTAAGGGCGCTCATGCGACACGTAAACGCTTACTGACGACCGTGCTTCTGCGCAATCCTCCCGCTGATCGTCTTCAGCGGGTGGGGCTCGTTCCGCGGTTGGATTCAAACGGATCGCCGAGGGTCTCGCAAGTGTGGTTTATCGATCATGAGCTTCACGTCGTGGCAGAACACGTACATGATCCGTCAACTCTGCCCATTCTAAACGCGGGAGTTTGTCCCGGGGGAATCGACTGGAGTGTCGATGCGAGACTCGCCGCGCCGACTGACTGTCACGAAGCGTTCCGTGACCCAGTTGGCATTACTTAGGTATTGACCTAAGTGTTGTCCTGTGGTAGAGTTCATCGGTCGTATAGAAGTTCACAGAGAAACGACTGGCATCGACATGGTTTCATCCGCGGGCGCTGACGATGTGTTCCATGCCTTGTCCAATTCGACCCGGCGGCGTGTTCTGGAACGACTGTCTACGGGACCAGCGACCGTGAGCGAGCTTGCCGCACCGTTCGACATGGCGCTCCCGTCGTTCGTCCAGCACCTGTCGGTGCTCGAACAGAGCCGACTGGTGAAGTCGAAGAAACGAGGCAGGGTACGGACCTACGAGATCTTGCCCGAACGATTCAGGCTCGCGGAGAACTGGCTGACTGAACGCCGGCGGGTGTGGGAAGACCGACTGGATCGGTTTGACGAATACGTGGGACAACTGAAGGAGCGAGGATCATCTCATGAGCAGGAGCTTCACCATCAAACCCGGCGTTGATTTCGTACTCGAACGGTTCATCGACGCCCCCATTCAGCTCGTCTGGGAAGCGTTGACGAAACCGGAGCACCTCAGGGAGTGGTACATGCCAAAGCCCTGGGGCGTTGTGACGAGCTGTGAGCTGGATGTGCGACCGGGCGGCATCTTCAGCATCGACATCGCAACTGCAGACGGTCAGCAGTTCCCCAATCTTGGCTGTTTCCTGGAAGTCACTCCGATGCAGCGGCTCGTGTGGACCTCAATGTTGTTCCCAGGCTATCGCCCGGCGGTCTTTGACGACATTCCCATTACGGCCATCGTCACCATGGAAGCAGCCGGAACCGGAACGCGTTACGTCTTCACGGCTTTGCACCGCGATGCCGCTGACTTTGAGACGAACAGGGCATCGGGCTGGCAGCAAGGGACCGCGATTGCCCTCGATCAGTTTGTGGAGCATGTGAAGTCGATGTGAATTGGGGTCAGACTCCAATTACATGGAATTGGAGTCTGACCCCAATTCCACCAATTCCATTCTCGCCGGGTTTGTCAACCCGAGTGACCCAGGGCGAACGGCTGTCTATCTTTGTCCCACAGCGGCGTTCGTACCGATCGCCACTTCACCAAGAGGACGCCCGCCCTGCGGACTCGCGCGATGCCGCGCATGGGATACCGCGTAACCCGGAGGATTCCAGCCATGCCCAGCACCACACACCCCACGCTCAACACTCTGCCGGAGACGATTCGCAGCCAGATCATCGACCTGCTCGGCGCACGCCTGGTCGATACGATCGATCTCCAGTTGCAAGCGAAGCAGGCGCACTGGAACGTGAAGGGTCCCCAGTTCATTGCCCTCCACAAGTTGTTCGACGACGTCGCCGCGGACGTGACCGAGTATGTGGATCTCATCGCCGAGCGCATCGTGCAGCTTGGCGGCGTCGCCGACGGGACGAGTTCATCGGTCGCCGAGCGGTCGTCGCTGGCGCCGTATCCTCCCGGTATCTCGTCAGGCGACGAGCACGTGTGGGCGTTCGCCAACGCGCTGTCGACCTGCGGCGATCAGATGCGGCGCGCCATCGATGCGGCTGACGACTTGGGAGACATGGGGACCGCGGACCTGTTCACCGAGATTTCGCGCGGCCTGGACAAGTCGTTGTGGTTCGTGGAAGCGCACGCCGAGCAGACTCCCGCAGCACCGAGGGTCTGACAGGGGAAGTCGCCCGGGCGCGTCACCTCGCGCCCGCGGCGGCCTGATGGGGAGGTGCCGCAGCCGCAGCGGCCACTGACGCGCGCACGCCCGTCGCGCGCGCGGCCGACGCGGAGTACGTTCGTGGCGGAATCGCCTCAGGGAGTCACCGTGCGACCTCTTCGCCTGTTCGCGTTCGCCATCCTGTCCGCTGGCACCGTAGCCGTGGCTCGACATGCCCAGACCGCGACGTCGGAGGTTCCATACGACCTGCTCATCGTGAATGCACGGATCGTGGACGGTTCCGGTGCGCCCGCGTCACGGGGCGAGGTAGCGATCGCCGGCCAGTCGATCGCTCGCATCTCTGCGCGCCCTATCCCGCGGGACTCAGCCAGGATGGTGATCGACGCTCGCGGGCGGGTGGCGGCTCCCGGCTTCATCGACATGCACGCGCACCTCGAACCGCTGCTCCAGATGCCTGACGCACAGAGCGCGGTTCGGCAGGGCGTGACTCTGGCGTTAGGCGGACCGGACGGCAGCGGACCGCTGCCCTTGGGGGCCTATCTGGATTCGGCCGATCGTGCCGGGTTGGGCATCAACGTCGCATACCTCGTCGGCCACAACTCGATCAGGCGGATCGTCATGGGCACGGCGAACCGCCCCCCGACGGACGCCGAGTTGCAACTGATGGGAAGCATGGTCGGCAGGGCGATGCACGAGGGCGCTTTCGGACTCAGCACCGGCTTGCGCTATGTGCCAGGTTTCTACGCGAAGACCGACGAAGTCGTCGCACTCGCGAGAGTCGCAGCCGATTCCGGTGGCATCTACACCTCGCACCTGCGAGAAGAGGGCGTGGGGTTGTTCGCTGGCGTCGCCGAGGCGCTCGAGATCGGGCGCCAGGCCGGGATCCCGGTCATCCTCACGCACCACAAGGCGATCGGCCGCCAAATGTGGGGCCGGAGCGTCGTTACGCTCGGAATGGTCGATTCCGCCCGAGCGGCCGGCGCCGACGTAATGATCGACCAATACCCGTACACCGCCAGCTCCACCAGCCTGGACGTACTCGTGCCGCCATGGGCGCTGGAGGGGGGACGCGACGAACTGAGGAAACGCCTGCAGGATCCCGTCCTACGGGACAGCATTACCCGCGGCGTCGAGGACTATCTCATGAACGATCGCGGCGGTGGCGATACCCGACGCGTTCAGTTCGCCAACGTCGCATGGGACCATTCCCTCGACGGCAGGACGCTCCACGATTGGGCGATCAGGAAAGGCGTCGATCCAGGCGCGCGGCAGAGCGCACCGCTCGTGCTCGAAGGCGTGCTCAATGGCGGGGCGTCGATGGTCTTTCACGTGATCGACGAAGACGACGTGCGGCGGATTATGGCCCACCCGATGACGATGATCGGGAGCGATGGCCGGCTCTCCAAGCCAGGGCAGGGCGTTCCGCATCCGCGGAACTATGGCACGTTTCCGCGGGTGTTAGGCGAGTATGTCCGGGAGCGGCGCGTGCTGACGCTGGAACAGGCCATCCACAAGATGACGGGACTCTCTGCGCGACGACTCGGGCTCGAAACACGCGGCTGCATCCGCGAAGGATGCGCTGCCGACATCACTATCTTCGACCCGGCGACGGTCGCGGACAAGGGCACGTTCACCGAGCCGCACCAGTACCCTGTGGGGATCGACTGGGTAATCGTGAACGGCACGCCGGTCGTTGTCGATGGGCGGATGACCGCCGCGCGTCCCGGCCGAGTCCTGCGGCGCACCCCGAGTTCACGTTAGGCCGCTGTCAGCGCCGAGCGACGCTGACTGCGTAACGGACGAGTGCCAGCGTGCGTCGGGCCGGCACGACCGCCGGACGACCTGCCCTACTGGAGATCCAGGGAGCCGACCGGTCGGAGGCTCACGACGCGCCAGGCGTCGCCGCTCCGCGTCAACTGGGCGTGGAAGCGCGCCGCCTTCTCCTTCGTTCCACCGAACGGCGATCGCAACATCAGCCGTGCGCTGAAGCTGGCGGTCGCTTGGGTGCCGCGTGCCTCTACCTCCGGCGTTCCCTCCAGACGCATCGACAGCCGCCCTTCCCGAACGAGCGTCGCCCACTTCGCCGCCGCCTTGCCATCGCCAGTCAACGCTTCACCGGCTTCCGTGCGCTTCTCGCGCACGGCGTCGGCGAAGGCGCGCAGTGCGTCGTGGACGCCCGCGGTGGCCGACAGCTCTGCACTCTCCCGCGCCGGCGGTTTCGAAGCGACGGGCCGGTCGGGCGCCGCTGCCGTCGTGTCGGGCCCGGGATTCGGGCGTGCATCGGCGACCGGTGGCGGCAGCACGTCACCCTTCTTGCGACCCGGCTCTCCCGCTGGCGGGACGGGAGACGGCCGCGCCGGAATCGGTCCCGGTACAGGATCGGCCACGGCGACGTTCCGTGGCGCAACTGCGGCCGGACTCGCCGCGTCGGGTTGCGCCTGCTCGCTCGGCGGCTCCGGCGGCAGCGATCGCTCGGGAGACTCGAAGGACGCGGACGCGCTGTCCGCCGCCACCCGCTCGTCAGGTGCACCTCCGAATGTTCGTATCCCGACGCCGATCGCGAGAATGAGCCCCGCCGCCGCCAGGTAGGTGCGCCAGTCCTTGTGCAAGGGGATTGCCACATCCTGCGCTGGCGGCGGGATCGAGCCGGGGCGTGGCGAAACTGGCGTCGACGTCCCGCCCCCCAGCCTCGTTTCCGCGATCCGATGTTCGTCAGCGAGCCTGGTTGTGCCGATACCGGACGGCTCCGTCCGTCTGTCGGTCGCCACGGGCGGCGTGTTAGGCACGAAGCGCGTCGGTGGCGTCGCCACTACCGGAACGTCGGTGGCCCGACCGTCTAGAGTGCGCTCCAACGCCTGGCGGAACGTGCTTGCATCCGGGAAGCGCTCTTCTCGCGCCTTGCGCATCGCTCGCTGAATGATTTCGTCGATGACCACGGGGAGATCGGTCACGATCGATCGCGCGGGCGGCGGCGGCTCGTTGAGCTGCTTCATCATCAGCGAATAGTCCGAATCCGCCTCGAACGCCATTCGCCCGGTGATCAGCTCGAACAACACCGCTCCGACGGCATACAGGTCGGTCCGTCCATCGACTTCCTCGCCGCGCAATTGCTCCGGTGCCATGTACGTCGGCGTGCCGACGGCATGCCCGAACTGCGTCTGGCGACTCTTCCCAAGCACCCGCGCGATCCCGAAGTCCATCACCTTGATTGCGCCGCTGTGCGCCAGCATGATGTTTGCCGGCTTGATGTCGCGGTGGACGACCCCGCGATCGTGCGCGTGATCGAGCGCATCCAGCACTGCGGCCGTGACCTCGGCGGCGCGGTGCCACGGCAACCGACAGGATCGCTGGACGATGGCTTCGAGCGTTTCGCCGCGCACGTACTCCATGATCATGAGGAGATTGTCGCCACTCCGTTCGAGGCCGTGCAGCGTGGCGATCCGAGGATGATTAAGCCTCGCCAGCGCGATCGCCTCCTGACGAAAGCGCTCGATCAAGGCCGCCTGCCGCGCCAGTTCCGGACGCAACACCTTGATCGCGACTTCGCGATCGAGCATCTCGTCGATCGCACGGAACACGGCTCCCATCCCGCCATCGCCCAACCGTTCGACAATGCGGTAGTTCCCGACCGTCTCGCCGATCATGACATGACTCCGTCCGTGCGCGTGACGGTGAGAGGTGCCTGCCGGCCGCTCGAGATGGCGACGATGCATACGGAGATGTTGTCGTGGCCTCCGCGCTCGCGAGCGAGCGTGATCAGTCGGTCGCATGCCACCTGCGGGTGCACCTCGAATGCCGTCGCCAGCAGCTCATCTTCGCCGACGAGGTCGTACAACCCGTCCGAGCACAGGAGAAACGCATCCCGCGACTGGACGGTGAACGGCTGAGGCCAGGCACTCACCTCCACCTCGCGATGCCCGCCTAACGCTCGCGAGATGACATTCTTGTCCGGATGGTGTCGCGCTTCGTCCCGGGTAATCGTTCCCTGCCGAACCATCTCCATGACCGCCGAGTGGTCCTCGGTCATCAGGAAGATCTGACCGTCGCGCAACAGGTAAAGGCGGGAGTCGCCGACGTGCGCGGCGTACGCGAAGCCATTGCGCAGGAGGAGCGCCGTGCAGGTGGTCCCCATTCCCTTGAGCCGCGGGCTGCGATCGGCGGCATCGAACACGGCCCTGTTGGCCGTTTGCACGGCGCGCGTCAGGAAAGTCCGAGGGTCGGAGGCGTCATCCTCGAACCGCTTGACGATCGTCTCCACGGCAAGCCGCGACGCGATCTCGCCACCTTCGTGCCCGCCCATGCCGTCGCACACGATCGCCAAGACGCCACGCTTGGACAGTTCGTCAGGCGTAGTCGGACGGATGATGCGCACGCTGTCTTCGTTGTTTTCCCGGACGCACCCGGGATCGCTGGTGAGGCCTGCCTCGATGCGCAGTTCCGCCGCAGTGCCGTCACATGCGACACGCGACAGCTCGATGGTGGGCCGGAGGGCCGCGGAGTTGCCTCCGTTGGCTCCATTCGTGAAGTATCGCGCGAGAGCGCGCCACCAGGAGACGAGAGAGGTCGACGTCATATCGGGAACGGCTGTCAGATTTGGCCATCGGGGTCGGTCAGCGCACGCATCCTCACGGTGTGCGCGTGACGATTCTCGGTAAACTCGACCATTACGGTCGTATCCACGAAGCCACGCTGTCGTAGCGTCACGAACACGGAATCATGGAGGCGAGCCGTGATCGGAACGGGCGTGGCGCCAAGGCGTCGGCCAGCGAGTTCCACGTCCGCCGATCCCTCGAAGACGTCGAGGAGCACACGATGGGTTCCGCCTTGCGCACGTTCTCCCTCCGCGGGACCTAACGCATCGGCTGCGCCTCTCGCCGCGATCGCCGGTACACGCTCGACGACACTGGCGGTGTCGCCCGAAGCCGGCTGCCGCGGCGTCGGTGTAGCCAGCAACGTGTGGAGCAGGAAGATCACGGCAACGCCAGCCACGCTTGCCGATGCCACCAGTGGGCCGTGACGTCGCGCTGCCAGCAACAGTTCGCCGCTGTGGCGTTGCAGCGCACGGATGTCCTCCGCGAGTACCGCCGGCCGCGGAACGTCACGTGCCAGGCACTGCCGCACATCGGTCAATAGCGCTTCCGCGGAGGCGTAACGGCCGTCGAGCCCGACGGTCAGGCAACGGCCGATGATGCGATCAACATCGCGGGACGAACCGCCTGCTGCGGCGCTGGCCGGGCGAAAGACGCCACGAAGGATGCGCTCCGTCAGGATCCCAAGCCCATCGCCATCGAACGGAAGCCGTCCGGTGACCAGTTCGTAGAGCAGTACGCCGAGCGACCAGATGTCGGAACGAGCCTCGGCCACTCCGGTTCTGAGCTGTTCCGGTGACAGATAGTGCAGCGTCCCGACGACGCTGCCGGTAGCGGTTAGCTTGGGGCTTCCCGCACTCTTGGCGATCCCGAAGTCCAGCAGCTTCACTCCGCCGGACTCCGTCAGCTTGACATTCGTGCTCTTGATGTCGCGATGTATCACGCCGCGCTGGTGCAGGTACCCCACGGCATCGACGATGTCGGCGAACAACCGCAGGGCCTCCTGAGCCGGGAGCGGTCCGCGCCGGCGCAGCACCGCATCCAGCGTATCGCCGTCGACGAACTCCATCGCGATGCAGGGCAGACCATCGACCTCGAAATACTCGTGCAACTCCGCGATCGCCGGATGCTTCATGGCCGACTGGATTCGGGCTTCGTCGCGGAACCGGTTCGCCTGGTCGCCGCCTCGCGCCGTCTGCACCAGAACCTTGAGCGCGACGACTCGCCCGGTCTGCACCTCGACCGCCCGATACACCTCGCCCATGCCGCCGGCCCCGAGGAACCCCGCCAGTCGATACGGACCGAGCGTCGTTCGTTGAAGCGAACCGGCTGACATGGGCAGGTGTGGCGCCGAAGTTGGGACTTACTTCGTGTTCGGATCGACCGACATCAGCTCCAACGCGTAGCGGATCGGAACCGAGAACGAGATCTGTGCGTCCATCGTCTTCCCGGCGAAGTAGATCCCCACGACGCGACCGTAGGCGTCGAACATCGGGCCACCGCTGTTGCCCGCGCCTGTGGAATTGATGGTGAGCTGATAGGTATCGCCATTCGGCGCGAACGAGAAGTACTGGTCGGTTGCCGGACCGTCGGATGCGCGCAGGATCTTGCCGATGTTGCCGACCGAAAGCGTCGGGTCCGGAATGACCCGGGCCTGGGCGTCGCGATTGAACATGTCCTTGGACTTGAGCACCGCGTACACGTTGTCGGACACGGCGGGATATCCCATAACGATGACCTGGTCGCCGACCTTCGACGTGCTGTAGCTGTCGAACAGCTGCACTTTGTTTAGCGTGGCCGGCGTCGTCACCTTGATCAACGCAACGTCATGGCGGTCCGACACGCGCTGCGTCGTGGCTTCCGCGGGATTCGTGTTCTTCCGGAAGCGTACCATGAGGTATTCCTGGCGTCCGCGGAACACGTCGAGTTCGCGCTTCGGGCCGTACTGCTTGGTCTCCGCCGGAATCCAGTTGCCCGGCGGGTTCACGAGGATCGCGTTGTTCGCGTTGTCCAGCACGATGCGACCGTCTCCATCGACCAGCACGCCGGCGTCGTTGCGGTCGAAGTGGTAACGCGAACGCCAGTTGGCGGCCACGTGCCGATTGGTCACGATGAACCCGTCACTCGTCGTCACGAACCCGGAACCCGATCCTGTCACCGCGATCGGCGCACCGTTCGCGGGATCGACGGTCAGCTTGGGCTCCAGGGTGTTGTCGCCGACGTCGATATACGCCGGAATCGACGCCGGACCGTTCGGGATGATCGCCACCACCCGGCCGCTCTTCAGTTTCATCCTGTTGGCCACGTGCGCGTGGAACACCTGCGCGCCGGTCGGGGCGTAGATCAGGTTCCACGAGAAGTCGATTTGCACTGTAGCCGACGCGTACTTCTCTGCGATCTCGGCCGGCGTCAGCATCTTGGCGAGATCGCCAGCACGACCCAACGCCCGGCTCAGCGAATCCGCGCTCTCCTGCGCGGCCTGTTGAACCTGCCCGATCTGCTGCGCGGCTGCCCTCTCGGCCTCTTTGGCGCGATCGTCGGCGGCCTTACGTGCCCACGCAGCAGCGGAGACGACCGCCACCAACGCAGCCGCACCCACCAGCATGATGTTGCGGTTCGATCTTGACTTCGTCTCGCCGATCATCCGTTCGACCGTTGCCTTGCCGATCGCGTTCGGCGCGGCCGGAGCGGACGCGGCACCGCTCACCGAACCGGCGGCCGGTGATGTCGAACTGATGCGCGTCTCCGCAACGCCCTGCACGGTCGCACCGGCCGGACCCGCTACTCCCAGCCGAGTCGCCTTGACGTAGATCGACGGCAAGGGATCCAGATCGAACTGCAACTCCGGACCGCCCGCTCCCAGCTGGATCACGTCCCCGGGCTGCAATGGCATCTCGCCCACTACGCGGAGCTTGTTCAGGAACGTGCCGTTGCGGGAGTTCATATCCTGCAGCTTGAACCGATACGGCTCGACCTTGTCACGCGTGATCCGTGCGTGTTGCCGTCCGACCAAGTCGTCTTTCTCCGGATCGAATCGGATCCCGGAGGCGGGATCCCGGCCGATGGTCAGTTCGACGAACTGCTGGAGGGGAAACTCTTCGAGCTGGCTCGCCTTCGAGCCCTTCAAATGGCGCAGGATGACGCGTTCCATGTTTCTCTCCTCCCGCGGGGGCTTCCCGGGGTCGCCCGACGCGATGACGCCGGAGTCGATGGTCGTGGGGATGGGTCGGTGCAACCGCTCATCCACACACGCGCACTTCCGGCCTGAAGCGGATCATCGATCCGTTCCGGGCTGACCGTCTATCCCTTAGCCCGCCACTGTCGCGCTTCGTCAGGTCGCCCCAGCTTCTCCATCAGTTCTCCGGCCCATGAGGCCCAGATGGTAACCCGTGACGGCCCTCGATGACGCGATCAGCCAGTGATCCGGTGGAAGGTATTTCTCGCGTAACGCCTGCGATCGCCGAAGCGCGCTGTCCGCGGCGAAGTGCTGGCCTAACGAATCGAGCGCCAGACCCAGCACCTGCAGCGCAATCGCCGCAGTCTGGTCTCCTTCCGGGAGCCCGTTGCCGATCGCTGCCGTGACCTCGCGGGCAGCCGCGACAGCCTCGTGGAGATCGTTCGCACCGTAACGCAGCATGGCATGCATGTTCAGCGACCTGAGGTAGTTGGCGTGGTTCGGCCCGAGAGAGGCGCGGAGTACCCGCAAGGACTCACGAATCAGGCTGTCGGCCTCCTCGCCCTTCCCGCTCTCGTCTCGAATCGATGCCAGCGTTCGGAGCAGATCGCCGTAGTTCGGGCTTGTCTTCCCATGGACCCGCGCCTCGACACCTAACGCCTCGCGCACCAGGCTGTCAGCCTTCGCGAACTCGCCGCGGTACTGGTAGGAAACCGCGACGTTGTTGAGCGAGTAGGGGAACGCCTCCAATGACGCCGAATCCGTCGTGCTCCGTCTGATCGCGATCGATTCCAGCTTGATCTGCATCGCCTCATCGAGCCGGCCCTGTTGCTCGACCATCCGCGCCAGATTGTCGAGCGCCGTGGCCAGTTCTCCCGGGTTTCGTTGTGGCGACCGGCGGTGTCGGTCGACGGTCACGCGGGCCAGCGACTCTGCCTGCGCGAAGGCACCGCGCGCTTCGGCGAGCGCAATGACATACGAGATCGACGTGAGCGTGCGCTGGTCAAGCTCGCCGTAGAGCCGGCGGCGCAGCTCGTACGCGCGCTCCGCATGGACAGTCGCCGAGTCGTAGAGCCCCAGACCATAGTAGGTCTGGCCGATCGTGTGGCGGATGGCCGCCTCGATCTCGGGGTCGAGTTTCTGCTTCCCGACGTCGCTCGCGGCCTGGGAAAGCACTTGCGCCACCGTCACGTCGCGGCCCTGGTATCCCGGGTCGACCGCCGAGAGCATGGTGATCAGGAACGTGTTGACCTGCTCCATCTTGGCGCTTTCCGTCTCTGCCCGCCGTGCCTGACGAGTCGTGGTCACGATTCCACCCACCAGCGAGACCACGACCAGCACTCCGGCGATCGCTTCCACGCGTCGGCGCCGAATGAGTTTCCCCAGGCGATAGCCAAGACGATCGCGCTGCGCAGAGACGGGGTGGCCCTCGAGATACCGGCGCAGGTCATTCCCCAGCTGCTCGGCCGAGCCATACCGCCGTTCGGGTTCCTTGCGCAACGCCTGGCGGACGATCGCATCGAGATCCCCGCGGAGCTGAGAGCGCAGCCGCGCCTCCGATCGCTCGCCGAAGCCGGCGGCATCTCCAGCAGCAACAAGCGCTGACGGCGGTGGTGCCGGCGTTACGCACACCCGCTCCTGCATTTCCGCGAACAGAAGGCCGTCCAGAATGAAGGGCCGGTGGCCGGACAGGACCTCGGACGCGATCACCCCGAGCGAATAGACGTCGGACGCCGCCGCTACCGGCAACCCGCGCACCTGTTCCGGACTCGCGTAGTCAGGCGTGAAGGCGCGAATGCCTCCCTGCGTCATCGGCAGTTGATCGCTGCCTTCGCCCTCGCGAAGAAGCTTTGCAATCCCGAAGTCCAGCAGCTTCACGGTCCCGTCCGCGGTTACCAGGATGTTCCCCGGCTTGAGGTCCCGGTGCACGACCAGGTTCTGGTGTGCATGCTGCACGGCCGCGCATACCTGGCGCAGCAGTTGCACCCGGTCGCGAATCGACAAGCAGCGGGACGCGCAGTACTGCGTGATTGCCTCGCCATCCACGTACTCCATGACGAAGTACGGTTGGCCGTCCGCGGTGACACCGCCGTCCAGCAATGCAGCGATGTTCTTGTGGTTCAGGTTCGCCAGGATCTGCCTTTCGTAGCGGAAGCGCCGGATTGCCAGGTCACCTTCCAGGCCACGACGCAGGAACTTCAGTGCGACCCTCTTCCGGAACTGATCGTCGGCCCGGACGCCCTCGTAGACCGCTCCCATGCCGCCATATCCGATCAAGCGTGTCACATCGTACGGGCCGATGCGGTGCCCAACGACGCTCGGCTCGCCATCCGTCCATGCGGCCGCGAGCAACGCTCCCAGCGGTCGTTCCCAGGTGTCTCCTCCGCGCTCCAGGGCCGAGAGTAGGCTGACCACTTCTGCGCGCAAGGTATCGTCAGCGCCGCAGGCATTGCGGACATACTCCTCTCGCTCGGCGGGCGCGACTTCGAGCGCGCCGTCGAACACCTCGCGGATCCGGATCAGGCGAGTGGCGGAGATCGACGACGAAGCCATGGCGGAATGGGCGACGGGTGCGCGGAAGCGGAATCCCGCGTAATGACACGCGCAGCGCTCGGCCGCATCGGCTCATCCCGGCCGTGCGGCATCCATCGCTCGCTGCAGGAACGCTCTGGCGAACGTCC
Organism: Gemmatimonadaceae bacterium; assembly: GCA_019186945.1. Taxonomy (GTDB): domain Bacteria; phylum Gemmatimonadota; class Gemmatimonadetes; order Gemmatimonadales; family Gemmatimonadaceae; genus JABAQJ01. Next base: position 219,630 of record JABAQJ010000004.1, on the reverse strand, counting down.
AGTCCCTCTTGACCGTCGCCGCCGACACGCCTAACGCTTCGGCGGTCTGTTCGATGTCCAGTCCGCCGAAGTACCTCAGTTCAACGACACGCGCCTGCCGCGCGTCGAGCGCCGCCAGCTCAACCAGCGCATCGTCCAGCGCGATCATGTCCACCGATCGCTGCGGAGCCTCTGCCACCGATTCGTCCAGAGTTATCCGATCGCCTCCCTCCCGCTTATTGGCCCTGCGCCGTCGCGCATGATCGACCAGGATGCGCCGCATCGCCTGCGAGGCGATACCGAAAAAGTGGGAGCGGTTCTTCCAGGAGGTATCCCGTTGGCCGTACAGGCGCAGAAATGCCTCGTGGACCAGCGCGGTGGGCTGCAGCGTGTGATCTGATCGCTCGCTGCGCATGTAGTGAACGGCGAGGTCGTGCAGCTCGGCGTAGACCAGCGAAAACAGCCGCTCCGACGCTCGTTCCGCCTCGCTCCCTTCGCCAGCACCCCCGCCGCGCCAAAGCGCCTCCAGCAACCGCGTGATCTCGTGAGAGGATGAGGCCGTCACAGCATCGGAGTCAGGGAAAAGGGGCGACTGGCGAAGTCGATGCCCGGAGCAGAAAAAGACGGGCAATACAGGTGAGAGGCAAGATCGAGGCCGTGAGCCGAAATTGCGGCACGCTGCGCGTGAAGGGATGACTACGCGAATGCCACCCTCGCCGCTCGGTCTCGAAGCGCTCGAATGACCGATCCGATGGGTTCGACCCTATCAGAGAACCTAGCAATGCCACTGCCTCGCGCTGCCGTCATTACCGTTGCGGCCATCCTGCAACTCGCCGCTGCATCGACGCTTACCGCCCAGTCGGCGCAGAAATGGTCCGTGCAAGCTTCCGGCCTGTTCGTCGGCACCTTCGGCACGGCATACGACGGACTCAAGGCCGGTCCTGGTTTCGAGGCGCAGTTGCGCTACACGCCCAGCCTGTGGTCGATCGGATTCGGCGCACAGGCGTCGTCCCACGACTTCGACGACCCCGAATTGCAGGGCATGAGCGTTACCCTCGCAGGCGCCTTCGTCGAGCCTCGTCGCGTCATCGACATCGGTAGCTCGTCAGCTGCACCCTACCTCTCGGTACGCGTCGCCTTCCTCCAGCAGTCCATCGATTTCGATGTGGATGACACAAGCCTGAGCGCGTCGGCGTCCGGCGCACAACTGAATGCCGGCGGCGGTGTGCTGATCCGAATGTCGCCAAGAATCAACCTCGACCTTGGCGCCACCTACGGCCTGATCAAGTTCAGCGACGTGGAAGTCGACATCCCTGGTGAAGGGAGCGTCACGGTCCAGGGCTCGAGCGGCAACGGTTCGAACCTCGTGCTGCGCGTGGGGCTCGCGTTCGGGCTCAAATAGCGGTACGCTGTTGGACACGAGAGGCGCTGCCCGCGCATGCAGCGGAAGCGCGAAAGGCGCCTCTTCGGACCAGTGGTGGCCCGAGGGATGGCGTCCACGCATATCCTTCCGCGCCATGGCCTGTCGATCGCCTGGGATCGGGCACCGTCGTCCACTGTACGCTCATCCGAACCCCGAGGCGGAAATGACCAGTGCCGAGAAACTCGTCCACGAGATCGAGCGTGAAGCCCCACCGACGCGTCGTCTGCTCGAACGCATACCCTTCTCGCACAAGGAGTGGAAGCCGCACCCCAAGTCGTTCGCGCTCGGACACCTTGCTCAGCTCGTGGCGATCATGCCGGGGTGGCTCACGCAGATGGCGCGCGGAGTTGACATCGACCTCGGCGGAGGACCGGGCTACAGCTTCCAGCCCACGGATTCGCTCGTCGCGCAGTTCGATTCCCACGTTCGCGAAGCGAAAGAAGCGCTCGCCAGCTTCAAGGACGATGATTACGCCCGTCCCTGGGTGTTGAAGAGCGGGGACCGAATCCTGATGACTGACACGCGCGGGATGGCAATTCGTCAGACCATCAACCACTTCGCGCATCATCGGGGGCAGCTGACCGTGTATCTGCGTCTGCTTGATGTTCCCGTGCCGCCGATCTACGGACCGACGGCGGACGAGAAGTGGGGCGGAGCAGCCGGATTGGTGGGAGGCGCCCGGCCATAGTGCGGTGCCGGATCGGCCGTCGGCGACTCAGCACCGCGTCAGTCCGAGGTCGCTGCGGCGCTCTTCCGGACTGAGCCCCGAAAGGCCAAGCGCGTCGAGCCCGAATGCCGGACAGCGACGCGCTCGATGATCTGAACGACAGCCAGTCGGGGCGACTGGATTTGAACCAGCGACCTCCTGCTCCCGAAGCAGGCGCGCTACCGGGCTACGCTACGCCCCGAATATTCCCTATTCACCGAAGGGTAGGGAACGCGCCCTGAGAGACTCGAACTCCCAACCTTCTGATCCGTAGTCAGATGCTCTATCCAATTGAGCTAAGGGCGCAATGCCACCCGCTGGCCATGTTCGCCAAGGCGACGAGCCGAATCGGATGGAGCGGGGTCAAGCTAGACGGTCGAGGTGGGAGGGTCAAGGCAGGCCGATAACGGCCCATAAACCTTTTTCCCACAAATTGTTGACTCACTTCGCGTGGACCTTCCCGCTTGGCCGATCCGTATGCCCTGAACCGAGGCCTGCTTCGATGGGCGGTACAAGACTCGAACTTGTGACCTCCACGATGTCAACGTGGCGCTCTAACCAACTGAGCTAACCGCCCGTACGGCGCGCCGCAGCACTTCAATCCAGTAAGCGAAATGACTGCGCTATTCGTAAACAACATGTACAAGGTGACGATGCACGACCGGCACACGACGCACGAAAGCGGGAAACGGGACTCGAACCCGCGACCCCAACCTTGGCAAGGTTGTGCTCTACCAACTGAGCTATTCCCGCAAGAAACCGGTACCGAGTACCGGCGGGTGCTGGGGGGAGCCGGCACCCCGCGGCATGGAGGCGAGGGGAATCGAACCCCTGACCTCTTGAATGCCATTCAAGCGCTCTCCCAACTGAGCTACGCCCCCCGGACCAGAAAGACGACCAAGGCCATCCTTCAGGAACCGAAAATTGTACCTCCGGGTAAAGTCGATGTCAACCAAAACGATCTGGCGGTGCGCCGCCAAACCTGTATCTTCCACCGTCTTGCGGGTCGAGGAATCTGCCTGACGAGTCCGTCGCTTCTTCCTCACGTTTTCTCTCTGCAGGCCGAACGGTGACCGTCTGCCGTGTCGCCATAGATCTTTCCGAGGACATCCCTAATGACCGAAGTCAAGCGCCGCCGCCGCCGACGCGTCGCTCCAGCTGGAATTGCGCCTAGCGAGCCTGAGCGCGACATCCTGGATCAGTACCTCTACGAGGTCAGCACTTACCCCCTCCTCAAGGCTGCCGAGGAGATCGAGCTGGCACGCAAGATCCGGGCGGGTGATCAGGACTCGCTCCAGGAACTCGTCAAGCGCAATCTCCGTTTCGTCATTTCGGTGGCCAAGAAGTACCAGAACAGAGGCCTGCCGCTCATCGACCTCATCGGAGAGGGTAACGTCGGCCTTCTCACCGCCGCGCGGAAGTTCGATCCGGATCAGGGCGTCAAGTTCATCTCGTACGCAGTCTGGTGGATCCGTCAGGCCATCCTCTCGTCGCTCGCGCGGCAGGGACGTACGGTGCGCGTGCCACTCAATCGTACCGCCGACCTCTCGCGAATTATCAAGGCGTCCGAGATCCTGCGCCAGAAGCTCCGCCGCGAGCCCAGTCCCGAGGAGTTATCGCAGCTGACGGGACTGTCGGTCGATGTCGTCCAGTCGCTCGCTGCGCTGAACACCGGCGACGTCCGGCTCGACGCGCCGATGGACCCGGAGGGCGATCGTTCGCTCATCGAACGGTTCGTCGCCGACGAAATGCCGGACACCGAAGAGGAAGCGATGAATCGATTCCTCACCGACGAAATTGAACTCGCGTTAGGTACCCTGCCGCCGCGCGATGCCAAGGTCCTCAGGCTCTACTTCGGCCTCGAAGGCGGACGCGAACACACGCTCGAAGAGATCGGCTCCATGCTCGGCGTCACTCGCGAGCGCGTCCGCCAGCTCCGCGATCGCGCCCTGAAACGCTTGCGCGAAGGCGACGTCGGGCGTGCCCTGAGCAGCTTCGCGGCGTAAGCCGGAGGGCACATCGCATCGGAACGGGGCGCGTGATCACCGCGCCCCGTTCGCGCTCCTGCACCTTTCGCTCATCACATACGTGGTGTTGATTTGGCCTCAGCGCGCTTCCATCCCGTCGACACCCAACTGTCCGGGGCACACGGATGCGCGCGGCCCCGACTGCCTCACGATCCGTGATCCAACTCGCTGACGTCTACAAGTCCTTCGGCGCCAAAAAGGTGCTCCAGGGTTTCTCGATGGAGGTCGTCGAAGGCGAGACGATGGTCATCATCGGGTACTCGGGATCCGGGAAGTCGGTGGCCATCAAGCATATCGTCGGGCTCCTCGAACCCGACAGCGGGAGCGTCAAGGTCGATGGCCAGGAAGTCCCTGCACTCGATCGGCGGTCCCTGTACGAACTCCGTTCGCAGATCGGCTACGTATTTCAGTTCGCGGCGCTGTTCGATTCATTGAGCATCGGCGAGAACGTCTCGATGGGTCTCCGAAAGCAGGGCAAGCTTTCTGCACCGGAGATCGACGCACGAGTCGCCGAAGTGCTGGACCTGGTGGACCTCCCCAACGTCCAGGACAAGTTCCCGGCTGAACTTTCCGGAGGCATGCGCAAGCGAGTCGGCCTGGCGCGCGCCATCGCCCTGCGCCCGAAGTACATCCTGTACGACGAGCCAACCACGGGTCTCGATCCCGTCACCAGCGCCGTCATCGACGAACTCATGATCCGGATGCGCGAGAAGCTGGGGGTCACCAGCATCGTCATCACGCACGACATGCGGAGCGCGTATCGCGTTGGTACGCGTATCGCCATGCTGTTCGAAGGACGCATACGCCAGGTCGGGACAGTGGACGAGATCCGGAACACCACGGATCCAGTCGTGCGTCAGTTCGTGGAAGGACGCGCCGACCTGGAAACCGACGCACCTCGTGGCGCCTGACGTGACATCCACCCGCGAACGGGCAACGCAGGAGACGTCGGCGGGTGGCGTCGTGATTCGTCGCGCGCCCGATGGCCCGGTGGTGCTCCTGATCCGCGACAGCTATCGCAACTGGGGGTTCCCGAAAGGCCATGTTGAGGCTGGCGAGGAAGCTTCCGCCGCGGCGCTTCGCGAAGTGCGCGAGGAAACGGGCCTCGAAGCCCTCCACCTTCGCGCGCCGATCCAGGTCATCGACTGGTACTTCCGCTTCAAGGGTCGCCTGATCCACAAGGTCTGCCACTTCTACCTGATGGAGACAGACGTCGCCACCACATGCCCGCAGCACGACGAGGGGATTACCGCCTGCCGTTGGGAACCCATCGAGCGGGCCACGGAAATCGTGTCCTATGCGAACGCTCGCGAGGTGCTGCGGCGTGCGTACGAGCTCTTCGAAACCGATGCCGGGTCGCCCTGACGCGGATGCACGCTATACTCCGTCACGCGTCACCCGCGCCGCGTTCGCGTTCCCTGGATGCCATCGCGCTCCCCGCGTCGATCGTCGTGCTCGCCGTGCGCGAGCACGCCCGTGAACTCGCACGGACCGCGTTCCCGAGGCGACGCTGTCGGTTGCATCTGACGAAAACATCGGCTGACCTCGATCGGCGCCTTCGATCCGAATTCGTCGACGCGGTCATCGTCGACGCCGGTGCCGCGACCGATGATACGTGGAGCGCCATCGAAACGATCCGCGAGTTCCCAAGTATTCCGTTCTTCGCGCTCACGACAATGCGCCCAACGGACGCCAACACCGTGTCCCGGTGCGCGATCGCCGAAATCGCCGATGTCCTCGTGGAAGGCGTCGACGACGCCGCAATTCGTCCCCTGGTGCTGCGAGCGGGGTTCTCCAGCCGCTTCTCTCGCGCGCTTCACGACCCGCCGCCACAGCTTCGCATCTCGAAACCGCTGCAGCTGGCTGTCTGGAGGATTCTCGTCACATACGCCGGGCGGCCCGTACGCACGGACACGATCGCGGCCGCCGTCGGAGTTACACGGGAGCACGTGAGCCGAGCGTTCGGCGTCGATGGCACGGCCAACCTGAAGCGACTGATCGACCTGGTCCGACTGCTGGCGGCGGCAGAACTCGCGAAGAACCCGGGATTTGACGTGGGTGACGTTGCGCGAATCCTGGCCTTCGCTTCGTCATCGCACCTGTCCACGACGGCCCAGCGGATCGTAGGTACCAAACCGGCGTCGCTCGCTCGGCTCCGGACGGTCGACCTGGTCGACCGCTTCGTCGGCGGACGAACGCGCAGCCGGGGCTAGCCGCGCGCCCGTTTTCCTTGCTCCCGTGGCCTGCTTGTGATAATTTTCACAAGCTCCGAACCAGCGCAGCCGTACCAAACCGCACCCCTTCCTATGGCTTCCGAAACAATCCTCCGCCCCGGCGAGATCAAGGATATCCTCCTGCGCGAAATCGCCGCCGCAGACCTCCACGAAATCGACGTCGAGGAAGTCGGGACGGTACTCGAAGTGAAAGACGGAATCGCGCGCATCTACGGTCTCCAGAAGGTCATGGCAGGCGAGATGCTCGAAGTGACATCCTCCGAGACCGGCAACAAGGTCACTGCGCTCGCGCTGAACCTCGAAGAGGACAACATCGGCGCTGTCATCCTTGGCGATTACCTGCAGCTACGCGAAGGCGACGAAGTCCGTCGAACGGCACGCGTGCTGGAAGTCCCGGTCGGTCCAGCGCTGATCGGAAGAGTGACGGATGCACTCGGCGCTCCCATCGACGGCCAAGGTGAAATCCTCACCAACGTGACTCGACGCGTCGAGTCGATCGCACCGGGCATCATCGTCAGGCAACCGGTCAAGGAGCCGCTCCAGACCGGCATCAAGGCGATCGACTCGATGATCCCGATCGGTCGCGGGCAGCGCGAACTGATCATCGGCGACCGCGGTACCGGCAAGACGGCCATTGCCATCGATACGATCATCAACCAGAAGGGGCAGGGCGTCATCTGCGTGTACGTGGCGATCGGTCAGAAGGCATCGACAGTCGCGGCTGTCGTGGAACGGCTCAAGGCAGCCGGTGCCATGGAATACACGATCGTCGTCGTCGCCTCGGCGTCCGACCCGGCGCCGATGCAGTACATCGCGCCCTACTCGGGCTGTGCGATGGCCGAATACTTCATGTACCACGAGGGAAAGCCGACGCTCTGCGTATACGACGACCTCTCCAAGCAAGCGGCGGCCTACCGCCAGCTGTCACTGGTGCTGCGGCGTCCGCCCGGTCGTGAGGCCTACCCGGGCGACGTTTTCTACCTCCACTCCCGGCTGCTCGAGCGCGCGGCCAAGCTGAGCGAGGACCCGAGCATCGTCGACAACAAGACGATCTTCAAGCCGGGCGGCAGTCTGACGGCACTGCCGATCATCGAAACGCAGGCCGGCGATGTCTCCGCGTACATTCCCACGAACGTCATCTCGATCACCGACGGCCAGATCTTCCTCGAATCCGACCTGTTCTTCGCCGGCGTACGTCCCGCGATCAACGTCGGTATTTCGGTCTCGCGCGTCGGAGGGTCGGCGCAGGTCAAGGCGATGAGGTCTGTCGCCGGCCGCCTCCGGCTCGACCTGGCGCAGTATCGCGAGCTGGAAGCCTTCGCCGCGTTCGCGTCCGATCTCGATGCCGCAACGAAGCGCCAGCTCGAACGCGGTGCGCGGACGGTGGAGGTTCTGAAGCAGCCACAGTATTCGCCGCTGCCCGTAGAGCAGCAGGTCATGATCATCTACACCGTGGCCAACGGCTTCCTCGATGACGTCCCGGTCGGCAACATCAAGGCGTGGGAGCGTGACTTCCATGTCTTCATGACGACGAAGTATCCCCAGGTCGGCGAAGCGCTGCGCAGGGAGAAAGCGTTGTCGAAGGATACGGAGCAGGCGCTGCGACGCGGTATCGAGGAGTACAAGAACGTGGCAGCGCGCGGCTAAGGGTCACCATGGCCAAGGGAAAGGAACTTAAGGCTCGTATACGTACGACCGAGAGCACGCGAAAGATCACCCGCACCATGGAAATGGTCGCGACGTCGAAACTGAAGCGCGCCCTCGATCGCGTACAAGCGGCTCGGCCGTATGCCAATGCGTTAGGTGACGTCATCTCCAGCCTCTACACGCCGGAACTCGCCGAGCGGTTCCCGCTGCTCAGGCAGCCGGAACAGGAACGACGTGCCGCCGTGTTGCTGATGACCGCGGATCGTGGCCTCTGTGGCGGATTCAATGCCAACCTGATCCGCGAGGCACGACATCTGGTCGAGCGGCTGCGAGATCGGAGCGTCGAAGTCGAGCTCCATTTCGAGGGCCGCCGCGGCGTTGGCTACTTCCGTTACATCGGCGAGCCCGTCACCGCCAGCAGGATCGGCATTTCCGAGCGACCGACGGCCGACGACGCTTCGGCGTTGATCGACGGGATCATGCGGCAATTCATCGACGGCACGCTCGATGCCGTCTACGTGGTCTACGCGCAATTCAAGTCGCCGCTGTCCACTCCACCGACGGCGTCGCGGATTCTGCCGGTCACGCCGCCAGCCCGAACGGCCGGCGGCACTGTCCCGGACTACATTCTCGCACCATCCGCGGACGCGATCGTCTCCGAACTGCTGCCGCTGTACGTCCGCAACCAGGTGTATCGGGCTCTGGTGGAGACGGCCGCGGGCGAGCAGGGCGCGCGGCGCAGTGCGATGAAGAGCGCGACCGACAATGCTACGGACATGTTGAGCCTGTTGCGCCGGACGTATAACAGGACGCGACAGGCATCGATCACACAGGAAATCGCGGAGATCGTGGGAGGCGCCGCGGCACTGGAGTAGCGCACTACACGCAGGACGCGGCATCAGCCGCGGCAGGGCACCGAGGCAGTATCGGCGACTATCGACAGCAGGAAGGCGTCCGGCATCTCGTCGCCATGACGCTTCACCATTCACGGCCACGCGGTATCTCGATCATGGCAACTGCAACAGCTCAGCAAACAGGGAAGATCGTCCAGGTCATCGGACCGGTGCTTGACGTGGAATTCGAGTCCGGACACCTCCCCGAACTGTACAACGCGCTGGAGGTCAATTACACGACGGACACCGGTCCTCAGCGCGTCATCGTCGAGGTGCAACAGCACATCGGCCGCAACCAGGTACGCACGGTTGCCATGTCGTCGACGGATGGCGTTACCCGCGGCATGGATGCGATCGACACCGGGGCTGCCATTGCGGTTCCGGTGGGCGCGCCCGCGTTGGGACGCATCCTGAACGTGATCGGCGAACCGGTGGACAACGGCGCGCCGATCCCGAAGGACGCCGAGCGCTGGCCGATTCATCGGAAACGGCCCGAGTTCGTGGCGCTCGAGCCCAAAACCGAAATCTTCGAAACCGGCATCAAGGTCATCGACCTCATCGCTCCGTTCGTGAAGGGCGGCAAGATCGGGCTGTTCGGCGGTGCCGGCGTCGGCAAGACGGTCGTGATCATGGAATTGATCAACAACGTCGCCAAGGGACACGGCGGGAAGTCCGTCTTCTGTGGTGTGGGTGAGCGAACGCGCGAAGGGAACGACCTGTACCTCGAAATGAAGGAGTCGGGGGTCATCAACTCCTGCGCCCTCATCTATGGCCAGATGAATGAACCGCCCGGTGCACGTCTTCGCGTTGGCCTGTCCGGTCTGACGGTCGCGGAGTACTTCCGCGATCGCGAGAACGCGGACGTGCTGGTGTTCATCGACAACATCTTCCGGTTCACCCAGGCGGGCTCCGAGGTATCCGCACTGTTAGGCAGAATGCCCAGCGCGGTCGGATACCAGCCGACGCTGGCCACGGAGATGGGCGATCTGCAGGAGCGTATCACGTCCACAAGAAACGGTTCGATCACATCCGTGCAGGCGATCTACGTTCCGGCCGACGACCTTACGGACCCAGCCCCTGCAACTGCCTTCGCGCACCTGGATGCCACGGTCGTATTGTCGCGCAAGATCACGGAATTGGGCATCTACCCGGCGGTCGACCCGCTCGACTCCTCATCGCGGATCCTCGACGCGCAGTTCATCGGGGAGCGGCACTACCGAGTCGCTACCGAGGTCCAGCGGATTCTGCAGCGGTACAAGGAACTCCAGGACATCATCGCCATTCTCGGGATGGAAGAACTTTCGGAAGACGACAAGAAGATCGTCGGACGGGCACGCCGGATACAGCGGTTCATGTCGCAACCCTTCTCCGTCGCCGAACAGTTCACCGGAATGAGAGGCGCCTACGTGAAGCTGGAGGAAACGATCTCATCCTTCGAACGCTTGTGTGCCGGTGAGTTCGATCAGTATCCGGAGCAGGCGTTCTTCATGTGCGGCGGCGCGGACGACATCAAGGCCAACGCCGAGCGCCTCGCCAAGGCTTAGGATCCCGGAATGCTAAAGGTCTCGGTTATCTCACCGGAGAAGACGCTGTTCGAGGGCGAAGTCGATGCCGTGGTCGCGCCGGCGTTCGATGGCGAGGTTGGCATTCTGCCGCAGCATGCGCCCCTGATGACGCTGCTCGGATATGGCGAGCTGCGCTTGGGCTTGGCGGGGGCGTCCGGTCGCTTCCGTGTGAACGGCGGCTTTCTCCAGGTCATTCACGACCATGTGCGAGTGGTGACCGAGGCCGCCGAGGCGCTCTGAGTTCCGATGAGGAACCGGGCGAGGGGCGACGGATCCGTCGCCCCTCTTTCGTTTGCGGCACAGTGGTTATCGTCCGGGGGCGTCTGCCCGGAGATCGTCGTTATGCGGAAACGGTTCTCTGAATCTTCCTGTCCCATCGGGCGTAGAAGGCGCAGTACGCGGGCCTTTGCACTCAATCGAACGATCACATGAATCCACGTATCGCACTCCTGGTTTTCGCCGTCGGGGCTACCGGCGTGCCTACATCGACGCTCGCGGCACAGGCCGGCGGCAGTCCGAGCTTCCAGCCACCGAAGCTCACCGAGCGTGAACTGAACTTTGGAGTGACGCATTTCCGCGGCGGCGTCGCCTCATTGCTTTTTCAGTGGCGAGAAGGCCTGACGCCGAAGTGGCAGTTCACGCTCGAGGCCGGCCTCGCGGACGCGGCGGGCCGGCATGCAGGCAACCAGATCCATGTGGGCGGAGCGCTGGCGTACGAGATGGCGGAGGCGAGCGCCGACGTGCCGCTCGATTTCGTTCTCACGGGCGGTGCGTATCTGGGTGGTGGCGACCATGCGGTGCTTCGCCTTCCGGTTGGCGTATCCGTCGGGCACACTTTTCCGCTCGATGGTCCGCTGAGCGTCACGCCGTACGTCCATCCGCGATTGTCGATCATCTCCTGCAGGGGCTGCTCGGCGTTAGGCGTCGACTTCGACGTTGGGGGGAGTCTGAAGCTCTCGCATCTCCTTGCGCTTCGCGCCAGCGCGGTGTTCGGTACCGCGGATGCGGCGGGCCGCGACGGTTTCGGGATTTCGCTGGCGTGGACGCCGCCAGGCCTGCAGAAACGGACGCGCTGACGCAACCGGGTGGGACCTAACGCTGCGTCGTGTCCCCGCGCACGAGCAATTCCAGCGCGAGTGCGACGGATTGCTCCGTCGCACCCGCGCCTCGTTCCACGAATTGCCGAGCGCGCCTGCCCACGTCACCGGCCAATTGATGGTCGCTGAGCCAATGAACCAGCGTCTCCGTGAGCTCATCCGCGGATCCCACGGCATCGCCACCGCCGGCCTTGATCAGCAGCTGAGCTTCGCGACTGTTGCGGTGGCGCTGCCCGAAGGCCACGGGAATACCGAAGGCGGCAGGTTCGAGGACCGAATGCAGGCCGGCGTCATGGAAGCCTCCGCCAACGAACGCCGCGTTTCCGAGCGCATAGAGGTCAGCGAGCACGCCAACGCGATCGACCAGCACCACATCGGCTGAGCTGTCGGCGACCGGAAGCCGGGCCACCCGGAGTTCGCTCCCCATGGCCCAGGTTTCCACGGACTCGAGGTGCGTTCCGGTGGGCTCGTGCGGTGCGATGATCAGGCGTACATCCGGGATTTCTCGACGCAGCGCCTCCCAGGCACTGAAGAGGACCGCTTCGTCGGCAGGCCAGGTGGATCCGGCCACGAGCGTAGGACGTGCGCTCGCTAGGGGGACAAGCAGCGCCTTCGTGTGGTCCACCCGTGCGGCATGCGCCAGCACCTGGTCGAACCGGGTATCGCCGGTCACGCGCAGCGTCTCCGCACGCACGCCTAACGTTCGGAGACGCTGCGCGTCCTCCGGGGCGACGGCGCCGACCGCGTCGAGCGAAGCATACGCGTCGCGCAGCAGTTCGGTCGCCAGCGCGCCACGCCTCGACGATTCGGCAGACAGCGTAGCTGAGATGAGCCCGAGCGGCACGTGGCGGCGCCGTGCCTCTCGACACAACGTCGGCCACACGTCGAGCTTGCTGAAGACGAGGGCCGACGGGCGCAGGGCATCGAGCGCCGCCTGGGCATCGCCTAACGTGTCGAACGGCAGGTAGTCCGCGAAATCGACGGCCAGCTTGTGCGCGAACGACTCTGCGCTGGGGGAGAAGAACGTGTACGCAAGCTGGACCTCCGGGTGCTGGGCGCGCATCCGCTCGAGGACGATACGTGCCTGGAGTCCTTCGCCGACGCTGGGCGCATGCACCCAGAGCAGCGGGCGCTTCAAGTCCCGGTGCGGCGCCCACGCGGCGTACCTCTCGCGGATGCCGCGGCGTGCGGACAGCGATCGTCCGACCTTGTCGCTGCCGCCGGGCGTCAATGCCGCGACGGCACGAGCGAGCTGGCCCGCTGCACTGTAGGCGAGCTGAAGGGCGCGGTTCACGCGACCTCCAGTGCGGAGGGAGATCCGGTGGGCGTGCGCGCACGGTTCCGCACCTGCGACCGGGCCGTCTCCTAGTTCTTCGCCTGCGCCAAGGCCTGGTCGAGCGCGGCCCGAAACGCGGGAGCCTTCTCCGCGCCTTCGATCACGACGTTTCCGACGAAGAACGTCGGCGTGGAGTTCACGTTGGCCTTCACCCCGCGGTCGTAGTCCGCCTGGATCATCGGCTCCATGACATTCTCCTCCATGCAGGCGCGCCACAGCACCATGTCGAGCGGCACTGACGTGGCCAGGGAATCGAATGTCGGTGTGGCGATCTGCAAGGCGGACCACTCGGGCTGCGTCTTGAACAGCAGGTCTCCGTACTCCCAGAACTTGCCCTGCGCGCCTGCGCACATTGCGCCTTCGGACGCCTCGCGCGCGTGGGCGTGCATCCGAAGCGGGAAGTTCACGTATGCCATCCGCACCTTTCCGGTCGACACATACTCCTTCTCGATCGTTGCAGCTGTCGAGTCGTGCCATTCCTTGCAGAACGGACACTGGAAGTCGGACACGATGACTACCCAGACGTTCGCGCTGGAGTCCCCCTTCACCCGCGCAAGGTCCGCCGCCGCGACTCGCGCATCCATCGGCATCGCAGGGTCCGTAGCTCCGGCCGGACGCACTGCTGGGGCATCGGCCGGCGTTGGCTTCGCGCGCGCTTCGCCCCCACAGGCGACGGCGCCGAGGAACGGAAGGATGGAAAACGCGAGACGATGAAATCGCATGGAAGAATCCTGGAGGCGCGATGCCGCGTAATAATCGATCGTGAAACCCACGGAAAGATATGATGCGAAGACGGAGCGCGCCTCTGCGACTACCCGAGCCCCGCTCGTGACGCTAGTCTACACCCCCGGTGCGCCACGGCCCGGTCGACCTCCTCGAACGCCTCTTTGCGACGCGTGAAGCGGTTCTTTCTGTACCTGTCCCTGGTTCCGTTCGCGACGCTGGGCGCGCAGCGGACCATCGACGTTCCGCCGCCTCCACGCGGGTACGCCGCGGACGCGGCCGACATCGTCGTCGACGCGGCCGGAGTGATGTCGGCAGCCACGATCGATCTGATCGACCGAATAGCACTCGATATCAAGCGGAAGTCGGGAGGCGAGATCGCCGTCGTCACCATGCGCGACCTCGGCGGCCGGGATGTCGGCGACGTCGCCCTGCAGATCGGCCGAAGCTGGGGGGTTGGCGCGAACACGGGGATCGGCGATCGCACGCGTAACGCTGGCGTCGTAGTTCTCGTCGTCCCAAAGGAGACGAGTTCCGACGGGCGCGGTTACGTCAGCATTCAGACGGCGCGTGGGGTGGAGGGATTCATTACCGATGCGATGGCCGGCGACCTGCGGCGTGCGGCCATACCGTACTTTCAGGCGCGCGACTATGACGGGGCGATACGGCTCATCGTTGAAGGCGTAGCCGAACGGTTCGCCGGCGAGTTCGGGTTCTCGCTGGACACTTCGCTGGTGCCGCCACGACAGTTCCAACCTGCCGGGAGTGGGAGCGGGGGTGGGGACGTCGCGCCGCTGGTGGTGCTGTTGGTGGCGATCGTGCTGTTCGTACTCTTGACGAGCATGGCGTCGCGTGGATCGCGGAGGGGGTGCTCGGGAGGGTGCTGGCCATTGTTCTGGGCGCTGGCGAGCAGTGGCGGAGGCCGTCACCGCGGGGGAGGAGGGTGGTCTGGCGGCGGTTTCGGTGGTGGCAGCTTTGGCGGTGGGGGCGGCTTCGGTGGGTTTGGCGGGGGCGGAGGTTTCGGTGGTGGCGGCTCGAGCGGGAGTTGGTGATCCATGGCGAAGATGACATTGGAGCAATTGGCGGCGCAGCTTGTCGCGGTGTACGGCACGGGCCTGCGAGCGATAGCGCTCTATGGCTCGGCGGCGCGCGGTGACCGCCTGACGACGACGACGAACCTCAACGTGCTGGTGGTCGTCGACGAGATCGCGATGGACCACCTTGCGCGCGAGGCGGCGGTGACGTCGGCCTGGAAGGAAGCCGGTCACCCGCCGCCGCTGACGCTGACCATCGAGGAGTGGCGCGGCTCCGCGGACATTTTTCCCATGGAGTACGCCGACATCCTGGCGCATCACCGGATGATCCACGGGACTCTGCCCGTCGACGGGGTGTCGGTTCGTCCGCGCGATCTCCGGTTGCAACTGGAGCACGAGGCGATGAGCAAGCTGCTGCGTCTTCGCCATGCCGTGCTGTCCGCCGGCGGTGAGGAGCAGGCGCAACGGGCGCTTCTTCGCGACAGCATCAGCTCGTTCATGACACTGTTGCGCACCGTGGTGCGGTTGAACGACATGGAACCGGCCGTCGACTCCGATGCCGTGCTGACGCAACTGGACGGACGGTCCGGCATCGATGTAGCCGCCTTTCGGCGTGTGCTGCGGTACGCCCGTGGCGATGCCACGCTCGACCGACAGGGTGTGCGTGACGCGCTCGCGGGGTACCTGGGTGCGGCCACCTCGCTCGCTCGCTACGCCGACGGGATGGGCGACCCGTGAGGTTGCCGCCGCGGCGCTCCCTTCGAGCGTCGGGCCCCAATAGCTTGCAGTACGCCGTCGCGATGGCTGCGCCGGCGCGAGTGAACCATGAAACACGGAGAATGGACATGCGACGTCGCTGGCTCGCCCTTGCCGCACCCCTGCTGCTGTCCGCGTGCGGGTACAACAGGATTCAGACGTACGACGAGCAGGCCTCAGCCGCCAAGCAGCAGATTTCGGTGCAGCTACAACGCCGGGCCGATCTGATTGGCAATCTGGTTGCCACGGTCAAGGGCCAGGCTGCACAGGAACTCCAGGTGTTCACCCAGGTCGCCCAGGCGAGGGCCGGCCTGGTTGGCGCGCTGCAGAAAGGCGATCCGCGCGAGATGGCCAACGCCAACGAGCAGCTGACGACGGCGACGCGCGGGCTGATGATTGCCGTGGAGGCCTACCCACAGCTCAAGTCCGATCAGGCCTTCCTGCGCCTGCAGGATGAACTGACCGGGACCGAGAATCGAATCGCCGTCGCCCGCAACGATTACAACGGGGCGGTGCAGCAATACAATACGCTGATTCGGGGTTTCCCGGTTGTCATTACTGCCAAAGTGGTCGGAGCGAAGCCACGCGAGTACTTCGAGGTCACGGACGCAAGCGCTCGTGAAGCCCCCAAGGTCGACTTCGGGACGCCAGCCACCGTTCCGCCCGCGCCCGTCGAGTCCAACAAGTAGCGGCCATCCCGTTGCATCGAGCTGTGCGGCGGCGCCTCCGAATATTCGAAGGCGCCGCATGTTTTTCCGCTTGCGCTGGCGGAAGATGCGCGCCGATCGCAACAACGTCAGGGATGACCTGCGCGCGTCGTCACGCTTTTCGTTGACAGCCGAAACCCCTGGTCATAACGTAGCGCCGACTTCAATCGAACGAGTGACGCAACCCCTCAGCGGCCTCGTCCGATCAACACGGCTCGACAGCGGCGAACTGTGCGACTCGGCGCAGGCCGCAGGTGTCCTCGGCGCGGGAGGATCATCAGGTAGATGTCGTGAGCCCGGATCCACAGCAGGTTCTTCCCGGACCCCGAAGTACGTCCCTAGAGGAGGTGTCTGTTATGACTGTGATAAGGCGTCTGCTCGCTGCGACGTCGCTGCTCGCGGCAACGTCCGCAGCGGCGATGGCGCAGCAGTCAGCCACCATCAGAGGTCGGGTTACGTCCGACGCAGGATCGCCGGTCGCGAATGCGACGGTGTTCATACCCGCATTGAGCGTCGGAACGCAGACCGGCACCGATGGCCAGTACACGCTCGTCATTCCGGCGGCGCGTGTGAGCGGGGAGCAGGTTACGATCTCCGTTCGCCAGCTGGGCTTCAAGCAGGCTGACCAGCAGCTCACCTTGAGAGGCGGCGCCATCACGCAGGACTTTACACTCGAGGCGAATCCGCTGCGGTTGGGCGAGGTCGTCGTGACTGGCGCAGGAACATCTACGACGTCGGAGAAGCTTGGCAACACGATCAACTCGGTGAAATCCCAGGAACTCGTGAAGGCGTCCGAGCCGAACATCGTCAATGCGCTGGCCGCCAAGGCCCCGAACATCGAGATCACGTCGGCTGCAGGCGACCCGGGTGCGGGTTCGCAGATCTTCATCCGCGGGCTGAAGACGATTCAGGGAAACGGCCAGCCGCTGTTCGTGGTGGACGGCACGCCCATCGACAACTCGACGACAGCTACCAGCGAACTCTCGGACGCGTCGACGTCGTACTCCAATCGCGCGTCGGATCTGAATCCGAGCGATATCGAGTCCGTGGAAGTGCTGAAGGGCGCGGCCGCGGCGGCGATCTACGGAGCGCGGGCAGCCAACGGCGTGATCCTCATCACCACGAAGAGCGGTCGAGCCGGCGCTACCAGGTACAACCTGCGTTCCAGCTACAGCTTCGACAACGTTGACAAGGGTATCCCGTTGCAGCGCCAGTATGGACGCGGCTTTTCCGGAGAGCCCGACCCCTGCGGAGACTTCGCGTGCTATCCCGCGTCCGTGTCGTGGGGCCCGAAGCTCACAGGAAAGAGCTACGATCACTGGGACGAGGCGTTCACCACCGGGCACACATTCGACAACAACCTGTCGATCTCCGGTGGCGACGATCGTCGCACCTTCCTGATGTCGCTCGGACGGCTCGACCAGACAGGCACGATCAACTCGCCGAACTCCTGGTATGACCGGACCACCTTGCGCCTGAAGGCCACCCAGGCCCTCACCGACCGGTTGACGATCGGCGGCAACTTCGCCTACTCCGACGTTCGCATGGCCGCGGTCCAGAAGGGAAACAATCTCAACGGACTGCTGCTGGGCCTGACGAGAACGCCACCCGATTTCAACAACCAGCCGTATATCGTCAAAGGGCTGCACCGATCGTACCGCTACCCGAACCCGGACACGACTGCTGCCGCGGTCGATGCGTTGAACGACCGTGTGTACGACAATCCGTTCTGGGTGATGAACATGGACCGGAACACGTCGTACGTCGGCCGCTCGTTCGGCAACATGAACGTGGACTGGAACCCGCTCCCGTGGCTGACGATCAAGGAAACGATCGGAGCCGACTACTCTGGCGACGAACGCATCGAGGGACTCCCGCGGCAGAGCGCGGGCGATGCCATGACCGGCCAGTTGTGGCAGGGTACTTACACGTTCCTCGGCATCGACCAGAACCTGATCGCCACCGCCCAGAAGACCTGGAACTCGTCCCTCAGCACCTCGCTCACGCTCGGACAGAACCTGAACAGTCAGAAGGTCAACCAGCTCCAGGCAAAAGGCACGACGTATATCGCCGACGAGCTGTTCACCCTCAACAACACCGTGAACAGCAATCTCCAGCCGCAGAACTACGAGTCGCTCGTCCGTGTGGCCGGCTACTTCGCCCAGGGTGGACTGGATCTGTGGGGTTCGTTGTTTCTGACGGCTGGTGTCCGGCTCGATCAGTCTTCGACGTTTCCAAGGGCCAATCGCAGCAATTACTACCCGAAGTTTTCGGCCGCGTGGGATGCGTCGCGCTGGGTCGGCAGCGGGCAGGGGACGGGATTGGTGTCGTACCTGAAAGTGCGCGGCGCCTATGGAGCCGTGGGCCGGGAACCGAACCCTTACCAGATTCTCACGACGTACACTACCGGCGCTTTCCCACTCGACTATGGTGGCGGGTCGACGTCGACCGGACAGGCTGGACTGGCCGGGCTCATATCGAGTGGTACGTTAGGCACACCCACGCTCAAGCCCGAGCGAACCGCAGAACTGGAGGCAGGCTTCGATTTCGGCCTGTTCGACCAGCGTGTGGACGGTACCGTGACGTACTACGATGCCAAGACGACGGACGTCATCTTCGCCCTCCCGATCCCTCCCTCGTCCGGCTACGGAGCCGCCACCAGCAACGGCGGCACGATTACCAACAAGGGATGGGAAGCGCAGATGAACTGGCGCGTTTTCGAGACGCGTAACCTCAGATGGGAACTCGGCGCCAACTTCGGTCGAAACACGAACGTCCTGACCGAACTGAAAGGCGCAACCTACGTCGGCCTCACCGGCGGCTTCGGTGTCTCGACAGCCGTCAAGGGCGAGCCGATCGGCGTCTTCTACGGAACGGACTGGGCTCGATGCCGCTATGAAGTGCCGGATGCGGACAACGTCATCAACGACGTCGACATCAACGCGTTGTGCCGCGCCTCGAAGGCCAGGAACCACTCGCTCTATGTCGCGGACGACGGTTTCCCAGTCCAGGACGATGCCAACCGCGTACTCGGGAACCCGAACGCCACCTGGACTGGCGCAGGTCGCACCAGCATGACGCTGTGGCAGAAGTTGCAGCTCTCGGCGCTCGTGGACATCAAGAACGGGGGCGTCAACTGGAACGGTACTCGCCTCGCGCTCCAACGGTTCGGTACGATCGGCAACACGGTTCCGCGCGCGACCTGCACGCCGGAAGGCGACTGCAGCGGCAACGAAAAGCAGTTCGGGATCGACATCGAGAAGTCCCCAGGCGTCGTTGGTCCTGGCGCCGGCAAGAAGGTGCCCGTCGGCGAGAACTGGTTCCTCTGGGGCCTGGGAAACAACTTCAACGGGCCCTCAGGACAGGGCGTGGAAAGTTCCGGATACGTCAAACTGCGCGAAGTCTCCGTCACGTGGACGGCCGATCAGCCGTGGATCAGGAATACCTTCGGGATCCAGAGCCTCGAGATCCGCGTCAGTGGCCGCAACCTCAAGACGTGGACGGATTACATGGGGATCGATCCCGAGACGAACCTCCAGGGGGCCGTCGGAATCGGTCGAGGACAGGACTACTTCAATAGCCCGCAGAACCGATCGGTCGTGATCGGTGTCAGCTTCAACAAGTAACCGGCGAGGAGACTACAGATGATCAGACGCGCAAAGTGGGCGCTCGGAATCGTCGCCAGCGCCGGCATTCTCGCTGGCTGCAACGACTACTTCAGCGGACCAGGAATCGACACCAACCCGAATACGCCGAGCAGTGCGCAGGCGGACCAGTTGTTCGTCGGATTCCAGGGACTGAACTTCTACAACATCACCGGAGACAACGCCCGACTCATTTCGCTGTTCACACAGCAGTTCGCGGGGACAGGGCGTCAGTGGTCCGGATATGACCACTACGAACTCACCGAGAACGATTTCAGCTGGGATGGCTTCTATACCGGTGGCGGCCTCGTCGACCTGTACAAGGTCCAGGATCTGGTGCAGGCGGACAAGGTCTACCTCGGGATAACGCAGGTGTGGGAAGCGATGACGGTCGCCATGCTCGCGGACCTGTGGGGAGATGTGCCCTATACGGACGCCGGCCGTGGCAACCTGCAGCCAAAGCTGGACGATCAGCTGGCGATCTACGCGAAGCTGCAAACCCTGCTGACCAACGCCGTGACGAACCTGAACGGTGCCGGCGTCGGCCCGGGACCGGCTGACCTCGTGTACGACGGCGACAAAGTCAAATGGATCCAGGCCGCCCACACGCTGAAAGCCCGCCTGTACATGCATACCGCTGAAGTCGCGAGTGGAGACTACGCCAAGGCCCTGCAGGAAACAGCGTCCGGGATCGCGGACAATGATGCCGACTTCACATCGTACCAGAGCAGCAACATTGGCGAGATCAACCACTGGTACCAGTTCCGCATCCAGCGTGGCACGGACATGGGCGCTGGCGAGTATCTCGTCGAGCTGATGAAGAGTCGCAACGATCCCAGGCTGCTCGAGTACTTTTCGCCCGGCGCGTCCGCGGGCGGACAGATATTCGGTTCAAAGCCCAATGCGGAGGACAACGGCAAGATTGCCTGGCTGGGTGACCCACGCGGGAATCCCGACTTCCGCCAGCCGATCATGACGTACGACGAAAACGTGCTGATCCGGGCAGAAGCTCAGTACAAGACCGGAGCAACGACAGCTGCTCTGGCGACGCTCCGCGAATACCGCACCCACATCGGCATGGATGATGTGCCTGCCGAGAGTCAGTCGGGGCCCGGTCTTTACAATCAGATCATGGAAGAGAAGTACATAGCCATGTTCCAGAACGTCGAAGCGTGGAACGATTGGAAACGCACCTGCTATCCAAACGTCACTCCGGCCGACGGCAGCAACTACATCCCCGCCCGTATCCTGTACCCGAGTTCCGAGCGTAACACGAACACCCACATTCCATCACCTTCGGCTCAACTGAAGCGAAACAAGAACGACCCCAAGACGCCGTCGGACCCGATGGGCAACGTCTGCAAGGGTTCAGGCTAGATCGTCTGTCGCAACACCCCATGCTCGGCTCTTCGCCGCCTGTCGGAGAGCCGAGTGGGATCGGACATGGGGCATCCGCGCTGGTGGGGATGGTCCTCGAGCGCGATATCCCGTCTCCGTCAGTCAACCGGAGGGTTCGGGGGTCCGGGCTGTCCGGTGTCGTCAAGAAGAACGTCGCACGTAGTACACTTCCTCCGATGCTGCATCGACGACTTGCCATTCTTCTGATGTGCGCTTCGGCGTGCTATCGATACACACCCGTCCAGCCAGTCGCTTCCGACATCGGCCAAACGGTTCGCGTACGGCTGACGGACAGGGGGACCGTGGATCTCGCGCCGGCGATCGGGCCGGCGATCGTCGCCCTCGATGGGGTGCTCTCCGCGGCGGAGGACACGCTGCTCTCGCTGTCGGTGCTGACGGCGATCGCACGCAGTGGCGTCGAAACGACCTGGAAGGGGGAACGTGTGGACGTCCCAAGGCCTGCGATCCGCAGCGTTGAACTTCGATCGCTCGACAAGGGGCGGTCGTGGGCTGTTGCTGCTGGCGGTTTGGGAGCGACGATCGCGCTCGGCGTGACCTGGAATCTGCTCGGCGGCAGCTTCGGCGGGAAGCACGGGCCGAAGAACGGGGGGCCGCGTTAGGCTCCCTCCCGCTCCTTCGGGAAGAGCGGCGCTCCCTTCGTCACGTTCCAGCCGCTCGCGTCGATCGCTTGAAGGCGGTCAGCGCGTTGCGAGATCACGGTCCCCGGGGCGCCCAGCTGTTCCCACAGCGCCTGGGCTTTGGCGGGCATGAAGGGCGCCAGGAGTACCGCGTGGCGTGCGAGATGGCGGACAAGCGCGGCCATCGTTTCTTCCAGCGCCACGCGTTGTCCGGGGTCTTTCGCCAGCTTCCATGGAGCCTGGCGATCCACGTACTCGTTGCCGCGCGCGACGCTCCGCCATACCGCCTGCAGGCCCTCGTGCAACAGGAAGCCGTCGCGCCCGTCCATGGCTGCGTGGTAGGCAGACACATCGCCGGCATCAGCCTCATCCAGCAGGGTTTGGCCGGCAGTCGGCACCACGCCTCCGACGTACTTCTCGACCATCGCGATCGAGCGACTGGCAAGGTTGCCGAGCGCGTTGGCCAGGTCCGCGTTGTAGCGGTCCTCGAAACGCTCCCATGAGAAGTTGCCATCGTCGTCGAACGGCACCTCGCGCAACAGGAAATAGCGGAACGCGTCGACGCCGAACCGGGCAACAGCGTCGCTCAATTCGAGTCTGACCCCGGCGGACTTGCTGAAGCGCTCTCCCGCCAGATGCACGAAGCCGTGGGCCCACAGGCGCCGCGGGAGCGGAAGTTCGGCCGCCTGCAGCATCGCCGGCCACACGATGGAATGCAGCCGCGTGATGTCCTTGCCGATCACATGCAGATCAGCTGGCCAGCGATTCCGCCAGGCGCCATCCGGGTAGCCGGTTGCCGTAAGGTAGTTCGGCAGCGCGTCGAACCAGACCCATGTTCCCTGGTGTTCGCCATCGCTGGATGCGATCGGGAACGGAATCGCCCACGACAGTCGCGATCGGGTAATGGAGATGTCTTCCAGTCCCGACTCGATCAACGCCAGCATCTCGTTCCGGCGGGACTCCGGCAGAAGGAAGTCCGGGCGGCCCGCGAACAGTCGTTCGAGGAACGATCGGTACTTCGTCAGCCGAAAAAACCAGTTCCGCTCCTTTGTCCATTGCAGCTGCCGGGTGGGGTGGATTGCGCAGTGCCCCTCCTCGATCTCGTTCTCGCGCTTGAACAGCTCGCAACCGACGCAGTACCACCCCTCGTACGTCTTTTCGTAGAAGTCGTCAGGTGACTTCTCCGCGATGCGTTCGATCAGGGCACGCACACCGCTCTTGTGTGTCGCGTCGGTTGTCCTGATGAACTGATCGTAGGAGATGTTGAGCGTGGTCCACATGGACTGGAACCGTGCCGCGATCCCGTCGACGAACGCCTGCGGTTCGAGTCCACGGTCGGCGGCGGTCTGCGCAACCTTCTGGCCGTGTTCGTCGAGTCCCGTAAGGAAGTGCACGTCGCGACCCACCATGCGATGGTAACGCGCGATCACGTCGGCGCCGATCTTCTCGAATGCGTGCCCGAGGTGGGGGTCGCCGTTGGCGTAGTCGATCGCCGTCGTCACGTAGAAACGGGTCACGGCGTCTCTTGCTCCGTCATGGGGTTTCGCCTCCACCGGCTGGTGGGTCACCTGGGCCTTTCCCGGGTTGGCCGCCGCTCCTGCGCCCTCCGCGTCCACCGCGACGTCCGCGCCGGCGGCGGCCCCGCCCGCGTGCATCACGGTCGGTCCCGTGCCGCGACTGGGCGGCCGAATCGCCCGCGTCGGACTCGTCATCTGACTCGTCCGTGTCGTCGTCCTCGGCGTCGGATGTCGGCAACGCGGTGTCCGCCTTGGGCAGTTGACGCGCCAGCGACTCGGCACCGGCTCGTGGAAGCCAGGCCGGCAGCTCCGACGTGTCCTGCAGCCGGATGACTTCGTCGGTCAGTCCGTCCACCGCCAGCGACGGCGTTTCCTCGTCGGCAGCGATTTCGCCGGGCCCTCCCTGCAGCTCCCGGCGCAGGTCGGCGATGGAGACCACTCGCAGTTCGCCATCGCTGTTTCGCAGTGTGACGCGCTCGCGAAAGATATCGTTCGCGACGACCTTTTCCTCGCCGAGCGCGGTGACGACAGTCTTTCCTTCCTTGGGAAAGCGGCGGCGTTGTTGCACGTAGAACTCGTGTTCGTACCGAAGGCAGCACATGAGCCGGCCGCAGGCGCCGGAGATCTGCGACGGATTCAGAGACAGTCGCTGATCCTTCGCCACGCCGAGGTTGACCGGACGCAGATCGGGCAACCAGGACGCGGAGCAGTATTCGCGACCACAGCGGCCGATACCGCCGAGCCGTTTGGCTTCATCCCGCACGCCGATCTGCTTCAACTCGATCCGGGTGCGAAACAGCGAGGCCAGTTCCCTGACGAGGTTGCGGAAATCGACTCGCTTCTCAGCGGTGAAGTAGATCGTCAGTTTCCGCCGGTCCCAGCGCCACTCGGCGTCCGACAGCTTCATCTGGAGGTCGTTGGCGCGCACGCGCTCCATGGCCTTGCGCCGTGTCACTTCGTCCTCGTCGCGAAGCTCCCGAAGGCGCTGGATGTCCTCCTGGCGAGCGACTCGTCTTGCCACGAGCTCGACCGCTGTGTCTTTCGGACCGTGCGACGTTCCCCTGGCACGGCGCTGGGCGAGATCTCCAGTGGCAACGACATGGCCGAGGTCCTCCCCGCGATCGGCGTCAACCACCACAGCCGCGTTGAGCGGCGGAGCGGTCTCGCCTTCCCAGAGGTAGAATTCCTTGCGGTTGCCCTTGAAAGCGACTTCGATGAGTTGGGACACGACGGTGGCGATGCGCGCGTTAGGCGAGGAACTGTCCCATCTTCAGGAACTTCTCGCGACGTCGGCGCACGAGCTTGTCCGGCTTGATGCGACGGAGTTCGTCGAGGTGCTTGATGAGGACGTCCCTGAGCGTCTGCGCGGCGCTCACATGATTGGCGTGGGCGCCGCCGAGCGGTTCGGGGACGATGTCGTCGATGACCTTGTTCTCCAGCAGGTCGGGTGCCGTGATCCGGAGCGCCGTCGCCGCGCGCTCACGCATCTCCGGGCTCTTCCCGTCTTTCCAGAGAATGGCGGCGCAGCCCTCGACGGTGATCACGGAATAGATCGCGTTCTCCATCATCAGTACGCGGTCGGCGATACCCAGCGCCAGGGCGCCACCGGATCCCCCTTCGCCAATCACGGTTGCAAGGATCGGCGTCTCGAGCCGGCTCATTTCGAACAGGTTTCGGGCAATGGCCTCCGACTGACCTCGTTCCTCGGCGCCGAGGCCAGCCCAGGCGCCAGGCGTGTCGATCATGGTGAGAACCGGGACGTGGAACTTCTCCGCCAGCTTCATCAGCCGTAGCGCCTTGCGGTAGCCCTCAGGGTGCGGCATTCCGAAGTTGCGCTTCAGATTCTCCTTGGTGTCACGACCGCGCTGGTGGCCGATCACCATGATCGTCTCGCCATCCAGCCGTGCCCATCCACCGACGATCGCCGCGTCCTCCCTGAACGCGCGATCGCCATGCAGTTCGATGAAGTCCGTGAAGCACAACCGGATATAGTCGAGCGTGAACGGTCGCTTGCTGCTGCGAGCAACCTGAACGCGTTGAAGCGGTGTCAGGTTGCGGTAGACCTGCTGTCTGAGCGACTGCAGGCGCTGCTCGAGCGGAGCGATGTCCGATGCGACCGGAAGTTTCTGGTCATCGGCCAGTCGCTTCAGTTCATCGATCTGCTTCTCGAGCTCGGCGATCGGTCGTTCGAATTCCAGCGTCGGCGTGCTGGCCACGTTTACCCTCCGCGGACAAGGCGCACCCGCTCGCTGCCGAGCAGGTTGCGCAGTTCTGTGAGAGCGGCGCTGGTGGCCGCGACCTTGAGCGAACGCGATCGAAATCGCATCTTCGCACCGTCGGTGCTCGTCCACCGCACTTCGAGCGGCGCCCCTCCGGGATGCGCCTCGATCACCTGCCTAACGTCCGACATCACCGCCGGCGCGAGATACTCGTCAGGTGCCTCGTCCGCCAGTTCAATCGACACGGAAACCTGCCCCGCTAGCCGGAGCTCCTCGAACCGCTGCACCTGTTCCACGATGAACGTCGGGTTATCGGTTCCCTGGTCGCGCCGCGAGTATCCGCCCTTGATAAGCAGGGCGACATCTGTCTTCACGCGATCCGCCAACGCCGCCCACGCTTCCGGGAACACCAGGATCTCCGCGGAACCCGAGAAGTCCTCGACGGTCAATCGGGCAAACTCCGCGCCAGTCTTCTTCGAATTCTGCCGCTTGATGGCGGTGACGACCGCGCCGATCGACACGGTACCTTCCTGCCATGTCCCCAGCTGCGACACCGCAGTCGATGCCAGTAGTTCGCACTCGGCACGGTACGGTTCGAGCGGGTGGCCCGAGATGTAGAAGCCGAGGATGTCCTTCTCCCTGGTCAAGCGCTCCGATTCCGACAGCGCCGCAGTACTCGGCAGGAGCAACGACGTGACCGCCGCGCCCGCCGTCGACGAGGTTCCCTGACTTCCGAACAATGTCCCCTGTCCCGTGGTCCGTTCGTCCTGCCTGAGGCTTGCCTCCCGGATGGCGGTGTCCAGCACCGCGACGTACTGTGCGCGATGCCCGCCTAACGTGTCCAGGGCACCAGAGTAGATCAACGCCTCGAACACGCGCTTGTTGCAGAGGCGCAAGTCGACCCGCTCGCACAGATCGAACAGCGACGCGAACGGGCGCTCGGTGCGGGCGCCGAGCACGGAATCGATAGCTCCCCGGCCCACGTTACGCACCGCCCCGAGGCCGAAGCGAATACGCGAATCTCCCACAACGGTGAACTTGTATCCCGACTCGTTCACGTCCGGCGGCAGCACCTCGATGCCGATCTCGCGCGCCTCGTTGATGAACTTGACCACGCTGTCCGTGTCGCCGATCGCCGCCGACAGCACAGCCGCCATGAACTCGGCGGGATGATGGCACTTCAGCCAAGCAGTGTGATACGACAGCACCGAGTACGCAACTGAGTGCGACTTGTTGAAGCCGTAGCGCCCGAACGTTTCGATCTGCGCGGCCAATTCCTCGATTACCGGCTGCTGGTAGCCGCGCGCCACCGCCTTCGCGACGAACTTGCCAAGTTCCACCTTGATCAGGTCCGCATCCTTCTTCCCCACCGCCTTCCGCAGCACGTCGGCCTCGGCAAGCGAAATACCGGCCAGGACCTGCGCGATGCGCATCACCTGCTCCTGATACGTGATCACGCCGTACGTGGGCTCGAGGATCGGTTCAAGCTCAGGCAACGCGTACACCACCGGTTCTTCGCCACGTTTGCGGCGTTGATACACCTTGTGCATGCCAGCGTCCAGCGGACCGGGTCGCATCAGCGCGTTGGAAGCCACCAGGTCGTCGAACCGGTCACAACGCATCGCACGCAGCATGTCTGTCGCCAGCGGCGATTCGAACTGGAAGACACCCACCGTGCGGCCAGTGCGCAGCATCCGGTAGGTCTCGGGATCGTCGAAAGGAATCGCGTTCAAGTCCAGCCGCTCGCCGGTCCGCTGCTCGATCGCGACGATGGTATCGTGCAGAATCGTGAGGGTCGTCAGCCCGAGGAAATCCATCTTCAACATGCCGGCCTTCTCCAGACCGTTCATGTCGTACTGCGTGACGATGACCGTTTCCTCCGCCCCCGCGCCGGCTCCCTTCGATGACTGAGTGCAGATCGGCACGTAGTCGTCGAGCGGTCCCGGGGCGATCACCACGCCAGCCGCGTGAACCCCGGTATGACGCGAGAGACCCTCGAGCGCGATGGCGAAGTCGAGCAGCTGTGTATATCGCTCGTCGTCGCGGTACAGCTTTCGCACGTCGGGAACCTTCTCGACCGCCTCCCTGACGGTGAGCGAAAAGTTCGGCTGATTCGGAATCAGCTTGGCGAGCGAATCTGTTTCCGCAGGTGTGAATCCGAGGACGCGTCCCACGTCCTTCACGGCCGCGCGTGACTTCATCGTGCCGAACGTGACGATCTGCCCCACGGCATCCCTGCCGTACTTCTGTCTCACGTACTCGATCACCTCACCGCGCCGCTCGAAACAGAAGTCGACGTCGATGTCGGGCATCGAAACGCGTTCGGGGTTCAGGAAGCGCTCGAACAGCAGATCGTACTTCAGCGGGCAGATATCGGTGATGCGGAGAGCGTAGGCCACGAGCGAACCGGCGGCGCTGCCGCGTCCGGGTCCGACCGGGATCCCCCGCTCTCGAGCCGCCCTGATGAAATCGGCGACGATGAGGAAATATCCGGCATACCCGGTGCCCGTGATCACGCCCAGTTCGTAGTCCAGCCGGCTCCGCGCCTGCTCCGGGAGCGGCGTGCCGTACCGCGCCTCTGCGCCCGTCGTTGCGAGCCGTACCAGAAGCTCGTTGTCGCTGGCGATACCGTCGGGCAGAGGGAACGAGGGCAGGTAGTACTTCTTCGCGAACTCCACGCCGCACTCCTCGGCGATACGCAGCGTGTTTTCAAGTACATCGGGTCGGTCGGGGAACCGCGCAGCAATCTCCGGCGCACTCTTGAAGTACAGTCCGCTGTCGTACCGCATGCGATCGCGATCGTCGCGGTCCTTCCCCAGTCCGATGCACAGCAGAACGTCGTGTGCCTCGTGGTCCGTCGCGCGCAGAAAATGCGAATCGTTGGTCGCGACCACCGGCAAGTCCAGCTCCGCCGCCAGCTGAAACACCTTCGCGTTCAGCTCCGCCTGTCCCGCGCTGTCGTGAGCCTGGACCTCAAGGTAGTACCGTCCCGGGAACCGCTCCGCGTACCATGACGCCGTGGCTCTGGCGTCGTCCCATCGGTCATGCATCAGATGCGTCGCGACTTCCCCGGCCATGCACGCTGAAGATATCACCAGACCGTCGCCGTACCGTTCCAGCAGTTCGCGGTCGATCCGGGGCCGCGTGTAGAACCCTTCCGTATAGGAAAGGGAGGAGAGCTTGATCAGGTTACGGTAACCCTTCTGGTTCCGCGCAAGCACGACCAGATGGAAGTACGGCTTGGCCGTCGGTGAGGCACGCCCCTTGATACGCCGGTCTCCCGGCGCTACGTAAGCTTCCATGCCGATGATCGGCCGCAAACCCGCCTTCTTCGCCTTTTCCTGGAACTCCCACGCGGCGTGCAGGTTGCCGTGGTCGGTGATCGCAAGCGCCGGCTGCTCCAGTTCGATCGCTCGCCCGATCAGGGCGTCGATCCGATTGGCGCCATCGAGGAGCGAATACTCGGAGTGACAGTGAAGATGAACGAACGACATTACCGCTAACTTACTTCTCGTGATATTCGCTCGCAAAAAGGCCCGATCCAGGCAAAGCCGTACTAAGCGCTGGAGTCACAACACGATATGGCGGTCTGGCACGAATCGAAATTAGTGTGGTTTCATTCTGGCCGGCGATCGCGCCCGACATCGCGCTGGCCGCGGTACCCGATCGGTGGAGACGTCATTCCTTCTCGTCGCCCGTGACACTCCGTCGCCTTTCGCGCGTGCTGGCCATCGTGCTGTGTCTGACCGTCGTCGGCTTCATCTCGCTTCCCATAGGCCGGTACCTGCTGCGCGGCGCATGGGAAGAGGCGAAGATTCTCGCCCGCCGCCGACCCATCGAAGAGGTCATTCGCGACACAACGGTCGACGCGGACACGCGAAATCGACTGCGGCTCGTACTCGATGTGCGAACGTTCGCGGCCGAGTCTCTGGGGCTGCACGCGGGGGCGAGCTTTACGACATACACCAGGCTGGATCATGACACATTGGTGCTCGTGGTGTCAGCCGCGGAGCGAGACAGACTGCAGCCACATACGTGGTGGTTTCCCATCGTGGGGCGCGTGCCGTACAAGGGCTTCTTCGATTTCGGTCAGGCGCTCCGTGCCGCGAGCGGCTTGCGTTCGCAGGACCTGGACACCTACGTCCGCCCGGCCAGTGCCTTCTCGACGTTAGGCTGGTTCGATGACCCGCTTGTCTCCACCACCCTGCGACTCGATAGTCTGGCCCTGACAATCACTGTGATCCATGAGTTGACCCACAATACCGTCTTTGTGCCTGACCAGGTCGCGTTCAACGAGTCGCTGGCGAGTTTCGCCGGCGCGCAAGGCGCCATGGCTTTCTTCCGCGCCCGCGGTTCTTCGCAAGCCGCCAGTTCGGTGGCGCAACGCTGGGAAGACGAGAAGCTGCTGGCGTCATTCTGGAAGGGCACAAAGGCGTCGATCGAGTCGACGTTCGCAGCCAATCCGGACGACCGGCGAGCGCGCCTGGCCGGCAGGGATACGGTATACTCCCGAATGCGATCCATCCTGCTCGACACCCTCGCACCGCGAATGCCGACATATCCTCGCGAGTCGCTTGCGAACATCGCGCTGGATAACGCCTCTCTGCTGGCGCATCAGGTGTATGCATCCGAGCCCTGGCTGTTCGATGAGGCGCTGCGGCGCAACGGCGGCGACCTTCGCGCGACGATCGGCGACGTCGCAAGCCTCGTGCGCGATGCCGGCGATCCGTTCGCAGTCCTGAGGAACTCGCTGCTGTCAGCGTCGCCGTCGCGTGAAAGGACGTCCGGGATCGTTCATGCCAGGGCAAGACCAGGAGATCGCCAGTGATCCGACTGCTCGGGCTCCTACTCGCCATTCAGGCTGCCGGCGGGCGGCCCGCGGCCAGGCCGGTGACGGCGTCGGTCGAGGCGAAGCCGAATATCGTCGTCCTGCTGGCGGACGACCTGGGCTACGCGGACCTGGGGGTCCAGGGTGCCGCTGACATCTCCACGCCCCACATAGATCGGCTCTTTCGCGAAGGAGTGCGTTTCACCGACGGCTATATGTCTGCCTCGTTATGCAGCCCATCGCGCGCGGGACTGCTGACGGGCCGATACCAGCAGCGGTTCGGCCACGACTTCAACCCCGGGGAGGCAGGGACCGACTCGGCAGGCCTGTCCCTTCCCGCCGACATGCCGACGCTGGCGCATTTCCTGCGCTCGTCAGGCTATGCGACCGGTCTGATCGGCAAGTGGCACCTCGGATCCGGTTCCGGTGCGCGGCCGCTCGACAAGGGCTTCGACGAATTCTATGGGTTTCTCGGCCGCGAGCACTGGTATACCAGAAACCGCTTCACCCAGGAGTTTGAGCCGCTCTGGCGCGATCGCACGGAGGTCAAGGACACAGCCTACCTCACGCGCCAGTTCGCCCGGGAGGCCGTCTCGTTCATCGAACGCCACGCGAAACGACCGTTCTTTCTCTACGTGCCGTTCAACGCAGTCCACGTGCCGATGCAACCAGACCCGGCTACCGACGGTCGGGTAGCGCGGATCTCCAACCCGCGTCGCAGGCAGTACTCGTCCATGCTGCTATCCATGGATGACGCGGTAGGCGAGATCCTGGCGGCGCTCGACAGGTTGAAGCTGACGACCCAGACCATCGTGGTCTTCGCCTCGGACAATGGCGGCCCAACCGAGATGACTACGGCACGCAATGCCCCGTTTCGCGGTGCCAAGGGAACACTCTACGAGGGCGGCATACGCGTCCCATTCGCGATGCGCTGGCCAGCTCGCCTTGCGGCAGGTACTGTCTACCGCCATCCGATCACGGCGCTGGATATTGCGCCCACGGCGCTCGCCGCCGCTGGAGACACCGCCAGACGCGCATTCGATGGCGTCAACCTGATCCCGTTTCTGACGGGCCAGCGCGGGGACGCTCCCCCGCATGCCCGACTCTTCTGGCGGATGGGGTTCAAGTACGCCGTTCGTGAGGGAAACTGGAAACTACTCGCCACCAACTTCCCACGGAAAGCGCAGTTGTTCGATCTGACGACAGACCCGGCGGAGTCGAGATCCGTTCGCTGGGATCACGCGGCCAAAGCCACTGAAATGGAACGTGCCTACGCCGAGTGGAACCGTGGCATGCGAAGGCCGAATGGGCTCCTGCCGGGATATCTCGGCATGATCCAGCAATGGCTCCGTGTCAAATACGCCGACTGAACGGGGAATCGCCGACACACTGCTGGTGCGCATCTTGCTTCGAAATGGCGCCGGAGCGCCAAGGCCGTCATCGGTTTGCCAGCGGAATCACATGCATCGTCTCATTCCCGCCGTCCTGAGCATCGCATTCGCGCTCCCGCACGCGACAGCCCGGTCTCAAAGATCTACGCCAGCGAATCGTACCGGTCTGTCTCAGGCGATCTCGCGCCCCAACATCGTTCTCATTACTGCCGATGACCTCGGCTATGCGGACGTCGGCGTGCAAGGCGCAAAGGACATCCCAACGCCCAACATCGACCGAATCGCCCGCGAAGGCGCCAGGTTCACCAACGCGTATGCGGCGTCGCCCTTGTGTTCTCCATCGCGGGCGGGTCTCCTCACCGGTCGTTATCCACAGCGCTGGGGTCACGAGTTCAACCCGGGTCCCACGAAGTCCGACTCCGCCTTCGGTCTGCCCTCGACCGAACCGACGCTCGCCGAGCGCCTGAAGGCAGTCGGGTACACGACAGGGCTGGTCGGAAAATGGCATCTTGGATACCGCGCGCAGACGACGCCCACGTATCGCGGCTTCGATGAGTTCTACGGCTTCCTTGGCGCCACTCACCGTTACCGTTCCGATGGCGACCAGCGGATGGGTCCGATGGTGCGTGGGACGAAGCTGGTGTCCGAGAGTCTCGATATCACCGATGCCTTCGCGCGCGAGGCCGTCTCGTTCGTGAAGGCGAACGCCACCAAGCCGTTCTTCCTGTATCTGGCGTTCAATGCCGTACACGTCCCGCTCATGCCGGATGCGCCGCGTCTCGGAAGGATGTCCAGCATCAAGGATCCGGAGCGTCGACGCTATGCCGCTACGGTCGTCGCCATGGACGAAGCGATCGGCGCGGTGCTGTCTGTGCTGGACAAGGAGCGGCTGACTGGGCGGACGATCGTGCTCTTCGCAAGCGACAACGGTGGGGCGGCGCTGAGTACGAAGTCGTCGAACGGGGCACTGAGCGGAGTCAAGGGTCAGCTGCTCGAAGGCGGCGTGCGCGTGCCGTTCCTCGTTCGCTGGCCGGGCACAGTGAAGCCGGGGACGGCCGTGCAGGCAACCGTCAGCGCGCTGGACGTGGCGCCGACAGTGACGGCGTTGGCGGGCGTGCCGGCTGTCGGACCATCTTTCGACGGTGTCGATCTTGCTCCAGTCGTGCGCGGGTCGTCTGCCGGTTCGCCGGAGCGTACGTTGTACTGGCGCGTCGGCACGACGTGGGCGATTCGCAAGGGGAGCTGGAAGCTGATCAAGTTCAATGATGGTTCGCCTCGCCTCTACGACTTGTCCACCGACGTCGCCGAGCGTCACGACCTCGCGGCGAAGCGTCGGGATGTCGTAGCGGCGTTGCGCAAGGAATGGGAGCGCTGGTCGTCACGGATGCAGCCGCCCAAATGGGGCAAGGAAGGGTGGATGGGAGTGCTCACACCGGAAACCTGACGCCAATGGCGAGGTCGCTTGCCTAACTGCGATTTGCCGCGTACCAGGCGCTGGGGATGCCGGAAGCTGACCGTCCGATGGCCACTGGCGTCGATCGCGCTGGTCTGGATATTCGTCGCGCCGATCCACGCCCAGAGCCGGCGTGCGCCTTCGGCACGGCGTGCGGCGGCCGCGGGAGCGCCCGCGGCCACCCCGCCCAACGTCCTGCTGATCGTAGCTGACGATCTCGGCTACGCCGATCTTGGCGTGCAGGGTGCGACCGATGTCCGCACCCCGAATATCGATGCGGTAGCCCGTCAGGGGGTGCGTTTTTCCGATGCCTACATGGTGTCGTCGCTGTGCGCGCCATCGCGCGCCGGTATGTTGACCGGACGTTATCCGCAGCGGTGGGGACACGAGTTCAACCCACCTCGGTCGGACGATTCGACATTCGGGATACCGCGTGACGTCCCCACACTCGCTGAACGCCTGAAGTCGTTAGGCTATCGGACGGGGCTGGTAGGCAAGTGGCATCTCGGGTTCGTGTCGCAGCAGGCGCCCAACGCACGCGGGTTCGACGAGTTCTTCGGGTTCATGGGGCCGTCGCACCGCTACGACCGGAACCAGCTGCTCGACGTCGGCGAGAAGCTCATGCGGAATGGCACGGTGATCCCGGACTCCGGCTACCTCACGGACGTCCTTGGCATCGAGGCCGAGCGCTTCGTCCGCGCGAAGGACCGGCGACCGTTCTTCCTCTACCTGGCGTTCAGTGCGATGCACGGTCCGCTGTACGCGGATCCCCCCCATCTGGCGCGGGCGGAAAAGTCGGTGCCAGAGGGTGTGCGGCGGACGTATGTTGGCGTGCTGGCCGCGATGGACGATGCAGTTGGGCGCGTCCTCGATGCGCTGGACGAGACCGGGCAGGCAGCAAACACGCTCGTGCTATTCGTCAGCGACAACGGTGGCGACCTCGATCTCAAGGCGGCGAGCAACGCACCTCTCCGGGGGCGGAAGGGGCAACTGTACGAAGGCGGAATTCGCGTGCCGTTCTTCGTTCGCTGGCCCGGGCACGTGACCGCCGGGGCGACCTACACGAAGCCGATCAGCGCGCTCGATATCGTGCCGACCGTCACCGCCGCGGCCGGGCGGGAGCCCGAGCCCGGGTCGGTCGACGGCGTCAACCTGCTTCCCTACCTGTCGGCAACGGCTGGTCGCGGCGAGCCGCACGCATCGCTGTTCTGGCGCATCGGGTCGGCGAGCGCCGCACGCATGGGGCAGTGGAAGCTCGTGGTAACGGAGAAGGGCTCCCCGGCGTTGTTTGATCTGGCGGCCGATATCGGCGAGCGGCGCGACGTGTCGTCGGCCAACGGACGGGTTCTGGCCGGGATGCAACGTGCCTACGCTGCCTGGGTGAAGGAACAGCAACCGCCGAGGTGGGGGCACGATCCCACTGAGCCAACGCTCAGGATGCGGATTCGCCGATTCATCGCCAAGCTGTTCTCGGGGAAGTAACGTGCGTGGCGGCGTGCGCCGCCTGCGGTCGGTCAGTGGGACGGCGAATCTCGGTCGGGTGAGCCGAATCGCCTTTGCATCATGGCGCGCAAATCGATTGCGGGCACCGGCTCGGGCGCAGTCGCCCCGTGTTGCGCCTGCTCGGGCTTCAGCACCACCGTGTCCATCAGGTCGCGCACGCCGCGGTCGAGGAAACGCGACAGCTGGTCGATGACGTAGTCGGCGCTGCGCCGCGTCGCGTAGCTGTTCAGCGGGTAGGTGACCGCCAGCCGGTTCCGCGCGCGCGTCAGAGCAACGTACATCAGGCGGCGCTCTTCTTCGATCTCGCCTTCGGTACCTAACGAACGCGCGAGTGGGAACCACCCGTCGACCGCCCAGATCAGGAATACCGCATCCCATTCCTTCCCTTTCGCCGAGTGCACCGTGCTCAGGACCAGAGCATCCTGTTCGTCGGTGGCAGCGCCGGCAAGATCCTGCGTCCCTTGCGGCGGTTCCAGGGCGAGCGAGGACAGGAACGCTGACCGCGACGGATAGCCGCTGGCGATGGTCTGGAGCTGATCCAGGTCCGCGAGCCGCGGCTCGACGCGGTCGTACTTCTGCCGCAGCACATCGTCGTAGAGAACCCGGACGCGGGCGATATCGCTGGTGACCGCGCCGGTGATCTCCGAGGCATTCCGCATCTGATCCAGCAAGGCGACCAGCGCCGCATGCGCCGGACGCGCCCGTGGTGGAGGCACGAACCTGCCGAAGGCCGTGGAATGCCATGCCAGGTCGGCCATGGCGGCGATCGCCGAACGCGCCGTGGCATCGCCGATTCCCGGCAGCAGCAACAGGATGCGGTACCAACTGACCTCGTCGCGCGGGTTCTCCAGGATCCGCAGGAACGCCAGTACGTCTTTGATATGCGCCGCTTCCAGGAACTTGAGCCCGCCCCACTTCTCGAACGGAATCCTGCGATTCGTTAGCTCAATCTCCAGGTCGGCGGACATGTAGCCGGCGCGGAACAGGACCGCGATCTCGCGAAGTGGCGTTCCCTCCTCGTGCAGTTCCAGAATCCGCTCGACGACGAAGCGCGTTTGGTGCTGCTCCTCCTGTGTCGTCACCAGCCAGGGACGCTCTCCTCCCTCACGCCGCGTCCACAGGTTCTTCGTGAATCGCTCGGTCGCACGCGAGATCAACGTGTTGGTCACGTCGAGTATCGGTTGCGTCGAACGGTAGTTCTGTTCGAGCGTGACGATCGTCGTGCCTGGGAACCGTGAAGGGAACTCGAGGATGTTTCGGTGCGATGCGCCGCGGAATGCGTAAATGCTCTGGGCATCATCGCCGACGACCGTCAGGTTCCGGTGGCGGCGGCACATGCCCCGGAGGATTCGCGCCTGCAGCGCATTCGTGTCCTGATACTCGTCGACCAGCAGGTGGTCGTACTGGCTGGCGATACGATCCGCCACCGGCGAATCTATCCCCACCATCGCATCCCAGAACAGCAGCAGATCGTCGTAATCGACGAGGTTCCGCTCGGCCTTGCGCCGCGTGTAGTCGGCGAGGACGCGCTCGATCTGCGGCAGCTCGTCTGCAAACTGGGGGAACTCGTCGGCGACGATGTCGGCCAACGCGATGTCCGTGTTGACGTGACGCGAGTAGATGTAGTGAAGCGTTTCCTTCTTCGGGAACCGGCGCTTTTTCGTCTCGGCAAGGCCGAGCTGCGCGCGCGAGAGCTGCAACAGATCCTCGGCGTCTCCCTGGTCCATGATCGTGAAGTCGGACGGGAGGCCGGCGAGGTGACCGAAGCGCCGCAGCAGCCGGTGGGCCGTTCCGTGGAACGTCCCGCCGTGGACTTGGCGGCTCCGGCTTCCGACCAGGCGCTCGGCGCGGCCGAGCATCTCCTGGGCGGCACGACGGGTGAACGTCAGGAGGAGAAGGCGCTCGGGCGGGACGCCTCGGTCGAGGAGGTGCGCGACTCTATAGATGAGAGTTCGCGTCTTGCCTGTGCCGGCGCCGGCCACGACCAGGAGAGGGCCGTCGGAGAACGAGGCAGCGGCAGCCTGCTCCGGATTGAGTTCAGCCAGGAGGTTGCGGGAGCCCGCCGGCGCTGCCGTTGACCGGCTGTAGAGCAAGGCTTGGGTGGGGGCGGGTTCTGGCATGTGGTTCGGCTGAATGCGGAGGGGAATATAAGGAATCGGCGTCGGCATGCCGGTTTTTCTTCGCTCTTCGGTCAGTCGTCGGGCTGGGATGAAGAATGTGGGCTGGATCACAAGGCGCGGCCGTGCCTAACCAGCATGGCGGTTACCCTGACGTCTCCTGGTCGTCGAAGCGCGAGTCAGCTTGACCGATAGTCACTTGAGCGGTAGTTTGACCGGCTCTTCGACCAGCGGTTATGTGGCTCGGGGACATGCAGTTCGCGGAAAAGTGACGGCTCTGAGCGAGGTGGGGTCTGCTGTCGTGAGACAAAGGCCGCATTGCGTTCTTTGTCGGCGCTTTCGTGGGCGTGAGACAGTTGGAGGCGCCAGACAAGAGGTAAGGCAGTCTCAGTCGCAGGGCTGTACAGAAGGGTTCAGGCAGGATTCAAACTTCACCTGTTGAAGGGGGAAACGAATGCAAAAACTGACTAGGTCGTTACTCGCACTCGGCGCGGTCATTGGCCTCGCTGCTTGCGGTGATGACGTCACGGTCACACCACCAACGCCGCCGCCGACGCCGACGGTCACGGGAGTTACCGTGGCCCCGGGGGCAGTGACGATCAAGGTCAACGAGACGTCGGCGTTCAGCGCGTCCGTTCAGACCAATGGTACGGTGGCCAACACGAGCGTGACGTGGTCCACGGTGAACCCCACCGTTGCCACTGTCGACGCGAACGGCGTCGTCACCGGTAAGGCAGTCGGCTCGACGTCGGTCAAGGCCACCTCGGCCGCGAACACGTCGGTCTTTGGTTCCGGTACCGTGACGGTCGTTGCTCCGGGCGTCCAGAGCATTTCCGTGACGCCGAACGCTGCCAGCGCGGTAGCAGGGACTTCGCTGACCGCAACGGCCACTGTGAACCGCGATGCAGGCGTAAGCGCCGCGGTGAAGTGGTCGTCATCCAACACCTCGATCGCCACGGTTTCCACATCGGCGGCAACGAGCGACCCGATCACGATCAATGCGGTTTCGGTCGGTACAGTCGTCATCACGGCGACGTCCGATGCGGATCCCACCAAGTCGGCCTCGCTGGCCCTCACGGTCACCGCGCAGTCGGCGGCGATCACCGCGCTGACGCTGACGCCGAACACGGTGACCCTCGGGTCCGGTGATTCGCGCCAGGTGACGGCGGTTGTGGCGGCTGCTCCGGGTGCGACGGTTGCCTTCAGCAACAACGCTGCGAGCGCGGCCTCGGGATGCCCGGGCGTCGCCAGTGCTTCGACGGATCCGCAGACCGGTGCCACGACCATCACGACGGTCGGCAGCGGCTCGTGCGTCGTTACGGTGACCGCGACTGGTTCGGGCACGAACCTGCAGACGGTCTCGATCCAGGCAACGATCGCGGTTACGGTCATCGTTCCGCAGATCTCCATCAACAGCATCACGGCCGGTGGCGTGCCGGTCCAGATCAGCAACGTTGCTGGTCAGATCGACGTCAACCTGAACTTCCAGCCGAATGGCTTGGCGATCGACTCGGTCGTCGTCAGCATCCAGCAGCCCAAGGTTGGTGGCGGCACGGAGTTCAAGCGCGCCGCGAAGCAGAACTTCGGCGCCGCGGTCCCAGCAGCCGGTATTCTCACGCTGTCCATCAACACCGCCAGCTTCGAGAAGAACGCCGCGGCCGGCACGGCTGATGTCGACTACTGGAACGGTCAGACCACGATCATGGCCCAGGTCTTCCCGAAGGGCACCACCGCCGGTAGCGCGGTGAACTGCTCGACGTCTCCGGGCGACCCGACCTGCGCCGCTCCGTACCAGCTCGTCCTGAACAACCTGGACGGTTGGGCGGCCGATATCGCGAAGCCGGCCCGTTCGGCGGTCAGCACGGTTGCCAATGCGGGCGCCACCTACTGGGGCGGCCCGGATGCAGCTGACGTGACGACGGCCGAGATCTACGCCGTCATGTACAACAACAACCCCTCGTTCGCCTCCGGCTCGGCGCTCAACCGCTGCTCGAACCAGCTCGGCGACGGCACGGGTTGCATTTCTACGGTCACGTGGACAGTCGGCTCGCCCTCTGTTGGCGGCGCCGGCACCTGCGGTCTCGTCACACAGACCGCCCTGCCGTTCACGCAGACTTACGGCACCTCCGGTCAGACCGGGTGCGGTTACGAGAACGGGTCGGTCATTCGCGACAACATTGTGATCACGGCCGCGATCGACGGCACCAACAACCCGTTCACGCTGGTTGGCACGCCTTCGCTGCTGCCGCCACCGGCGAACCCGAACACGACCTTGATCGCCAACAGCACCGTCTTCGGCGCCACGCCGGACTCGCTGCGTCTCGACTACGTTGGTCCGAACGGCGTAGCCCCGCCGCAGGTTGGCGGTTGGGAAAACCCGTCGTACTACTGGGTCAATGCGACCTGGCCCTTCATGCCGAGTGGCGTAAAGGTTTCGGACTTGGGCGTTGGTCCGCTGGAAAGCTCCTGGGCCGCGTTCGCGTCGGCACAGGGCGGTTCTTCCACGACGTTCCCCACGCCGATCACCACCGGGGCAGACCTGCCTGAAACGAACCAGAACTGCGTCGGCGCCGGTTGCGACGGCTACAACGCCATTGCGTCCGCGACCGACCTGCTCGCCAACGCGTCGAACTCTGTGGTGACGCACGCGTTCGGCGACGACCAGACCGCTCCGGCGATTCGCTACAGCTCGAATCCCGGTCAGGCTGGTGCTCCGTCCGACTTCCCGTCGATCTACACTGGCGGCGGCTCGGGTACGGTTCTCGACTCCACGACCTACAACGCCATTCAGGCGATTCCGGCCGCTGGTGTCGGCGACTCCATCCGCGCTGAGGCGCTCGACAACCGCTCCGGGCTCTCCCGTGCGGTCGTGCTGCAGAGCATCTTCGAGCAGGGTGGTGCAACGGGTACGGTCAGTGCCACGGCATGCTCAAACCCGGCCGGTGCCTTCGGAGCTTCGTACATCGACGGCTATCGTCCTGGCCCGCAGATCCACATCACTTGCACGGATGGCGTAGTGGTTCCGATCGCTCCTGCGCCGGGCTACTACACGACGTCTTACTCCGCGGTCGACCGCGCCGGTAACGTTTCGGCCGAGTTGTCCACGGGTGGTCCTGACTTCTGGGCGGCCTCCACGAGTTCGGCGCCCAACCACAACGTGAGCATCCGCCGTAACCTGGCGTATGATCCGGGTCAGCCGCTCGTGACGGGTCTCAGCCCGTTTGCCCACTATGTGGGTAATGCGCCGGCCACGTGGTCGCTCGGTTCGCAGGATGACGTCGAAGTCATCGATGCTCGCCTGCGTGCGCTGTACCCGAACGTCACGCAGGGTGACGCTGCTGCGACGGCGGCGAACGGCCTGGTCTGGTCGTACGCGTTGTCCACGAACTTCATGGGATCGAATAACGGCATGCCCGCTGGCCTCGGTCCGTTCGTCTCAGGCCCGGCGTCGGGTACGAACCACTACGGGTTCTTCTCCCCGATCGCGCTCCGGTTCGACAACTCCATCGTCGATCCGAACGTGACCACGCTCTCGCTCGACAAGTTCACGCTGAACGTGCAGGAGACCTGCCTCGGTGCTGCTTCGCCGACGGCCAGCTGCACGGTCAACGGCGACCCGATCTCGGCCCTCGACGTTCCAGCGACCAAGCCGACGAACCTGTATGCACAGGTCCGTGACGTCTTCGGCTCGTGGAGCTACAACGCGACGGCGGGTGCAGCCACCGGTGTTTCGGCGGAATACATGCACGTCATTCTTCCGAACTCCGTTGATGCGCCGGGGCTGTACACCGTGGGCTACTCGGCTCTGCCGCCGGGCTGCCCGACGGGTGGTGGTGCTCCTGGTGGACTGTGCGTCACCAGCGGCGTCAACTTCCGTGCGGATGGCGGTACGGGTTCGACGCGTAACTTCCGCGCCGTTCAGCCGCTTAGCGTTACGCTCCCGCTGTTCACCCGCGTCGAGCTCTACGGGCTCAATGCGGCGAGCGAGTGGGTATTCATCCAGCGCTGCACGGTGC
Source organism: Gemmatimonadaceae bacterium (assembly GCA_019186945.1). Classification (GTDB taxonomy): domain Bacteria; phylum Gemmatimonadota; class Gemmatimonadetes; order Gemmatimonadales; family Gemmatimonadaceae; genus JABAQJ01. The sequence continues at coordinate 178,779 of JABAQJ010000004.1, read as the reverse complement.
CTTCACCGATCGTGCCGAACGTTGGACCGCAGGCTTGCGTCGATGGCGGTGGCACTGTCAACGGCACCGACAACGGCCTGGAGCGCTACTGGGTGTTCTCGTTCACGAGCATCCCCGCCACACCGCCGGTGTTCTCGCAGTACCGCGCGTTGGGCGTGAACGGCAGCGGCTTCGGTCTCTTCTCCACGGTCCAGCCGTAACCAGCTGAATCGAGAAGGGAGTACGGAGAAACCAAACGGCCCCGCGCAAGCGGGGCCGTTTGGTTTCTCACCGTCAGCTGCTATCGGTTGAGGAGTTGTGACTGACGCACCGTCGCTGTGGTCTGCATCGGTAGGCCGGCCAAACGTCGGCGGAACACGAGGCGATCGAGAGCGTACGCATTGGTGCCGGCGCTGTCGGAAGGTAGATTCCGCTTGTTAGACGGAAAGCTCCGTCTGGCATGCAACGGCGATCGAGAACCTGTATGGGAGAAGCAAGGGAATGAAATCAGGAGCTGCACGGAGCGCACTGACTCTAGCCGTAGTGTTTTCATCCGCTATCGTTGCGGCTGCATGCACGGAAGGCGACGCCAGGACCCGCGAGATCACGGTCGGCATCGACCAGGACTCGGCGTTCAAGCTGCTTGGCGCAAGCGATGGCAAGCCCGCGGTGATCGATAGTGCTGGCGGGATCGAGGCCGACACGCTACATAACGTGTGGCGCAGAACTCGATACGTCGTTTCCGGGCGCTTGATCGAGTTCGTCTACTACTCCCCGAGCAACGAGAAGTGGAAGATGAAGGACACGATCCCGGAGAACGAGGTAATCCCAGTGGTCCTGATCGACGGGAAGGTGCGTGGCGTTGGGAAGGCGAACGCGGAGACCGTTGCGAAGTTCTACGGCATTCCAATCAACAGTTACTGAGCGCTCGTCGAGAATTTCCGGGGCGGCGCACAGTTGGTGCGCCGCCCCGGTCTGTTCCGTGCGGTCCGGAACGGCTTCGGAAGCGCCCTTGGCTCAGCGGGCCGCTATCGCGGCGCGGACGTGCCCAAGCGATCGAGTGCCAGGTCGTTGTTGCTGGTCCAGCTCAGGCTGAACGTGTCTGCGAAGCCTTCGATGACGTGCAGGAGGAACGACCCTACGTCGGCGCGCTGGTCCGGACGTTCTCGGGCGATCGAAGTCATGGTGACTCCCTGGATGCCGCAGGGGACGATCAGGTCGAAGTATGACAACTCCGTGGTGACGTTGATTGCGAATCCGTGCCATGTCACCCAGTCGCGCGCATGTACCCCGATCGAAGCGATCTTGCGTGACGTGTTCGCGCCGCGAGCATCGGGTGCGCCACCGTTAGCCCCCACCCAGACGCCCGTGTGCCCGGCACTCCGGTTACCCTGGATGCCGACAGACCTCAGGGCCAGTATGAGCGCTTCCTCGACCGATCTGAGGTACCAGTGCAGATCGCGCCTGTGAGGGGCAGCCTTGAGGTCGAGGATCGGGTAGCCAACGAGTTGGCCCGGTCCGTGAAACGTCACGTCTCCTCCGCGCTCGACCTCGAACAGCTCCACGCCGCGCGCCGAGAGGAGTTCGCGTGATGCGACGAGATGTGCCAGCTTCGACGACCTGCCCAACGTGACGACCGGAGGATGTTCCAGGAGGAGCAGCACATCGCCCTCGATCTCCCGTGCGATGACCCGGCCGGCGACTTCTCGTTGCAGGGCGAGCGCGTCACCATAGGGGACGCATCCGAGCCGGGCCACGTGGAGGAGGCGGTCTGGCACAGGACTACGCGTGAATCATCCGACCGAGCGAGTCGAGCACCGCCTCCGCAACGGCCTCGGAAAGCGTGGGATGAGCGTGGATGGCGAGGTCGACTTCCTCGACGGTGAACTCGTTTTCGCGAGCGACCGCGAGTTCGTGAATCAATTCGGTGGCGTGTGCGCCAACGATGTGGGCTCCGAGGATCTCGCCGTACTTGGCATCCCGAATGATCTTTACGAAGCCCTCAGTCTCCCCGGCCGTTCGCGCTCGACCGTTGGCTGAGAAAGGGAACTTCCCGACGGTGTAGTCGATCTTCTTCTCCTTCGCCTGCGCTTCCGTCAGACCGATCGACGCGACTTCCGGGTGGCAATACGTAGCGTTGGGAATGTTGCCGTAGTTGAGCGGGTGAGCGTGCTTTCCGGCGAGTCGCTCGGCAAGGATATAGCCCTCGCGCTGACCCTTGTGCGCCAGCATTGGCGCGCCGATCACGTCGCCGATGGCGTACACCCCCTTGACGCTGGTTTCGTACGAAACCTTGTCTGCCTCGATGAAGCCCCGATCCGTCAGCCGCACTCCAACTTTCTCGAGGCCCATCCCCTCCACGTTCGGAGCTCGTCCGGCAGCTACAAGTACGACATCCACCTCCAGGTCTTCCTTCGCGCCACCGGCCTCTACCGAGAGCTTCACCGACGCCTTGCCCACCTTAACGGAAGTGATCCTTGCGCCGGCAAGCACGTTGATCTTTCGCTTCCTGAATGCCCGCCCAAGCTCGGCCGAGCAGTCACTGTCTTCGACCGGAAGGAGAGACGGCAGAACTTCGATCAACGAGACCTTCGACCCGAATGCGTTGAAGACGTCGGCGAACTCGCAGCCCACCGCTCCGGCGCCAACGATCGCGATCGATGTCGGCGCCCGTTCCAGAGTCATCGCTTCGTCCGAGGAAATGACCGTGGACTTGTTCAACTCCAGACCGACCTGGGGCAGGCCCTTGACGCGCGACCCGGTGGCAATCACGATTGCCTTCCGGGCCTCGTGCGTTTCTTCCTTCCCGTCCGCACCTGTCACGACAACGGCCCTGGAACTCGTAAGGCGACCCATGCCCTTGATCCACGCGATCTTGTTCTTCTTGAACAGGAACTCCACGCCTTTCGAGTTCTGAAGGCTGACGGCGCGCGAGCGCTTCATCGCCTTGCCATAATCGAAGGAAACGTCACCGACGCTTACGCCGAAGTCTCCGGCATGGCGAACCTTGTTGGCGAGCGAGGCGCTCTCGAGGAGTGCCTTAGCGGGGATGCAACCCCACAGGACGCAGGTACCGCCAAGGCCTTCGCGCTCGACGACACCGACGGACAGGCCGAGTTGAGCGCAACGGATGGCGCCGACATATCCGGCCGGGCCGCCGCCCACGAAGAGCACATCGTACGATGCCATAAGATCCTGTCGAATAGCGAGTTAACGGGTGAGTGCGACGCGCGGTCTGCGTGCCTTCAATCTAGCCGGCTGGCACTCGGCGAGACAGGCGAGGCGGGCAAGTTGTGCAACGCCGCGCCAGGCCGCGGTTCAGGAGGTTCGCACGCGGGGACTATGCCCAGCGTGTTCCCTTGCGACGAGTTCCGGGCGGGGAACGATGCTCGGCGGTCCCGCCTAACGCACGCTAACGCGATGGTGTTCGCTACGGACGCCGTTCGAGATGGTCAGTTCGAGTTCGTTGGCGTCTGTTGCTACGCGGGCGCTCCGGCCGCGGGCGAACGACAGGATATCTCCCGTGCGCGCGTCGCGAACGAGCACGCCGTGGATGTTCGGGTCGCTCCAACTGATGCTGGCCACGCCCTTGGAGATTCGTGACACGCGAGGGAGGTCGCCTGGATCCCGTACGAGAGGACGTCTGAGAGGCGACGGTTCGCGCACTTCGTGAGCGCGCCGGTCTCGGGAGACGCGCACTCGTGCCAAGGGTTGCCCGCGGAGCAGGTCCAGTGGCACTACGAACGCAAAGGTCTCGGCGTCGATCGGAGCATCGGCGACGCGCTCGCCGTCGAACGACAGGCTGACGAGAGTGCGGCCATCGTCGCCTGCCAGCTCCAGCCGGTGGCGTCCTGCGGCTCGCGGAAGGCTGGGCGGTGCCACGATCTCGAAGGTGGGCTCCAGGACCGTTTGTCCGTTCACGATGCTCCCCCATACCAGCAATCCTGGGCGCGCTGCCCCAGCTGCCACCAGCGGATTGGCCTGCCGATACGAAAGGATCGCCTTGTAGGTGTAATCGCTGACCCAGACATTGGAGCAGTAGCTCATCACGTCTGGTTGCGTGGGGACTTTGATTGACGCCATGGGGATGTCGTACCCGTAGACACCAATCGCCCCGCCGGCATACGGATACGAACCGTCCACGCCACTCGGCCCCCCGCACGGTGCATGGAACCGCCCGAAGTTGTGCCCCACTTCATGAGTGAGGACCGTGGCTCCGGAGGGCAGATTGTCCCAGCCGATCGCGGCCCGCCCGGGAACGTAGCCCATCCCGGCGACTCCCGAACTGTACGATGTCTTGACGACGCCGTAGTAGTAGCGCGTGCTGCCGTCTGCCGTGCGCAGTGCGTTGATCTCGGAAAGGACGGATGTCCAGGCACCGTTGCTGTTGCCGGCATCGAGCGCTGGCGCGCTCGTCGTGAATGGGGATCGCACGTCGATGTCCACGGCAGACACAGGGTACAGCTTCGACAACAGTGCAAGGAACTGATCCTTGTTGGCTGCGGAGACATTGCCTGTCAGGCCATTGGCGCTTTGTGTGACCGGAACGAGGCGGATCTGGAATGGCGATACCGCCCTGACGTCGAGTGCGAGCGGAGTGCCGGACGCAGGAAAGGCGTTGTCGGACTCCGCCGACTCGACGATCGCATTGGCCGGATCGACGTCGACGAGCATGCTCACGCCCGGCTGCAGAACGCTCAGTGGCACGGTCGCGTTCCATGACTTCGACATCTGGGCTTCGTCGATAGTCGTTGGAACTGACGGTACTGTAGGGCTCATATCGATAGTACTGATCAGCGTCGCCCCGCTGTAGAAGCGTGCCCGAACGGCAGGCGTGGCGGTATTGGTCTGGGATGCTCGCACGAACACCCTGAGCAATCCGTCGCGATTCGCGATCAGCGGGACGCTGCCCGAATAGGCCTGTACGGACTGCGTTATGTACGCGCCATCGATCGTCAGGTTGAATCCACCGCCCATTGCCGAATAGGTGACTGCTGCGCTCGCGGTCGCGCCGGCAACTACAGCGATCGTCTGCGTGAGTGGCAGCGGAGTGTATGTAGTCGGTCCGTTCGTTACGGGCTGGGCCGTGATCGTATAGCTACCGCTCGGCAAGCCGGAATATGTCTGCGACGCGGTCGGGTGCTGAACGTAGCCACCCGGGCCGGCGATGCTGACGTTGGCGCCGACGCCTGCCGGCAGATTCAACACCGTGAGCGTCAGCGATCCGCTGGCGGGTGAATAAGTCACGGTCACCGGCACCGCGGCGAGCGACGCAGGAACGTTCACCGTCTGGACCGACGGATTCGGCGCGTAGGTTACGGACTGCAAGGTCACGGACGACGCCGTGATCGTGTAGCTGCCGGGAGTCAGTCCGAGGATGAGTCCAGTGGTTGTGGCGACCCGCGAGTATCCGCCGGGGCCCGTCACGACCACGTTGGCAGATGCGCCGGGAAGGCCATTGATGCTGAGCGAGATCGACCCGGACGCAAGCGCATACGCGATCGTGGTCGCGGTCGTTGTTGCCCCTGGCGTGACGGTGACAGTCTGCGATGGCGGTGACGGTGCGTAGATGTTGCTGCCGGCTACTGCGTTCGTCGCTACGATCGTATACGTACCTGCGAGTACACCCGGGAGCGATGTCGACGCAGACAACACTTTGGTGTAGCCGGCGGGTCCCGTCACGGTCACGGTGGCGGACAGCGATTGCGGCAGGCCCGATATCGGAACCGAGAGCGCTCCGCTGGCGATGGCGTAGACGAACGTTGCCTGTGCTGCCGACGTAGATGCGGCGACCGGAACCGACTGAATCGGCACCGACGGCGCGTAGACGCTCGCTCCGAGGGTCACGGAGGGCCCCGTGACCGTGTAGGTACCTGGTGCAAGGCCCGTCAGTGTCTGACCCGGAGAGGACGTACGGGTGGAACCGTCAGGACCTTTGACGGTGAAGGTGGGAGTCGCTCCGCTCGGCAATCCCGACGCGCCAATCTCCAGTCTTCCCGTGGCGAGGGAATAGCTGAGTGTCGCCGCAACCGGTGTCGCCGAAGCGGACACGACGAGAGAGAGCGCACCGCCAGGGACGCTCCACGTATCGCTTCCAACCGTCACGCTGGCAGCCGACACCGAATACGCGCCTGGCGTGAGGTTCGTGATGACCACGCTTCCTGTCAGCGCCTTGACGTATCCGCCGGGGCCGGCGAGTGTCGCCGACGCCGAAGCGCCGTCGGGAAGGCCGCTGATTGCCACGTCGATGGCTCCAGTGGTGACAGCGTATGCAACGGCGGCGCCGGCCGGGGACGCGGCGGCAAGGACGGCCACGGGCCCAGAAGGAACGGCCGGGGCATAAGTGTGGCCGGCACCGGAAACCGCAGCAGCTACAACGTTGTAAGTGCCTGGGAGGAGCGCCGTCAGCGTGGTGCTGGCACGGATCGTCGTGGCGTAGCCGTTGGGTCCGGTGACAGTGACGTTTCCCTCGACGCCCGCCGGCAGGCCGCTCAACACGACACTCAGGGCTCCAGTCCGGATTGCGTAGCGGACGGCGATGGTCGCCGGAGTAGCGCCAGCCGCAACGACGACGGTTTGTTCCGGTGCGTCGGCATCGTATGCTGCTGTCCCCTGCATGACGCGTCCGGCACTTACGACGTAGCTCCCTGGCGACAGACTCGTCAGTGTTTCCGCGGCGTTCAGCGTTCGAGCAATGCCTTGGCCCGTGACGGTGACCGCGGCTGCAGAGCCGTCGGGAAGTCCGCTGATGGTGACGGTCAGACTGCCCGTGGCCGGGAAGTCCGGTCCCGCGGTAGGTCCGCTGCCATCGCTCCCGCATCCAGCCAAGGCGACAAGTGCGGCGCACATCGCTGCCGTCGTGCGCATAACGACGGAGACTGGCGCGAAAAGCGCCGTCAAAACGTGACGCATGTTCTTCGGTGAATGGACGGGAGCCGGATACCGGAAAGACGCCCGCCCAATCGCCGCGGCAACCGAGCGCGAGGACTGTGCGCCAGCGCACAGTCCTCGCGTGTTTCATCCCCTGTCAGGACGCGATTCGCACTCCCGATGCCTAGTAGACGAGCAGAAGCGGATTCTCGATCAGGCGACGAAGCGTCTGAAGGAAACGCGCGCCTGAGGCACCGTCGATCACCCTGTGGTCGCACGACATCGTGATTCGCATGCGTCTGCGGACGACGACCGCCCCGTCCACTGCCACCGGCTTCTGCTCGATCGCACCGATCGCGACGATACCGGCTTCCGGTGGATTGATGATGGCCGTGAAGTCGTCGATGCCGAACATGCCAAGATTCGACACCGAGAACGTCGAACCCGTGTACTCGTTTGGCTTGAGGCGGCGGTCGCGGGCGCGGGCGGCAAGGTCGCGCGACTCGCGGGCGATTTCGCTCAGGCGCTTCGCATGCGCGTCGAAGATCACGGGTGTGATCAGACCGTCGGGGATGGCGACCGCCATGCCAAGGTGCACGCGACCGAAATACCGGATGGAATCGCCCAACCAGTGCGCGTTGCACTCCGGGTGCTGCAGCAGCGCCGTAGCTACTGCCTTGAGCACGATGTCGTTGAAGGAGACCTTGTACCCATCTCCCAGCTCGGCCATGGCGCTTCGCATGTCCGCCACGCGTTCCATGTCGAATTCACCCGTCAGGTAGAACGTCGGGACCGGGCCGATAGACTCGGCGAGGCGGCGGGCGATCGTTTTTCGGATCTGAGTCAGCGCAACGTCCGTGTGATCGCCGCCACTGGAGATCGCGATCGGCGGTGCGGCCTGAGCCGGAGGTGCGATGGGCGAGGGCACTGCGACCGACGGTGCCGGAACACCGGGACGCGATTCGGATGGCACGACCGACTCGATGTCCCTCTTTACGATCCTTCCGCCTGGGCCCGACCCCTGAAGGGACGTCAGGTCGATGCCGCGCTCACTGGCAAGGCGTCGGGCCAGCGGTGACGTCTTCGCCCTGCCGATTTCCACGCCGGTCGTGGCAGCCGGAGTGATGGAAGGGACGGCATCGGGGCGATCGTGCGCGGAAGATGCTGGGGTTGTGGCCCCAGCGGAGCGGGGAGAGGCAGTCGCTCGTTCGGTGCCGCCCGTCAGCCGTTCGCCCGCGTCACCTTGTCCTGTTGTGGCTTGCGGGGAGTCGACCCGCGGTTCGGCGATTGGCGCCGCAGACGCCGCGCCGCCGAGCAGCGCGTCGATGTTTTCGTCATTCGCAGCGATCACACCGATCAGCGAACCGACAGCGATCGTCTCGCCTTCCCCCAGCAATCTTTTCCGGAGCACGCCGTCGCCACGGGCGACGAGTTCCATGATCGCCTTGTCCGTCTCCACCTCAGCCAGCGTATCGCCGCTCTTCACGACATCGCCTTCCCGATGGAGCCACTTCACCAGACGTCCCTCTTCCATGGTGGGAGAGAGCGCCTCCATGAACACCTTGGTGGCCATTTCTGAGATCCGTTATCGCGAGTGATGCCGTCAGGCAGGCCGAGCGCCACACAGGCGCCGGGATCCATCCGGGCGGTGCAACACCAGACTCCTACTCCACGTACATGACGCGCTTGACGGCGGCAACCGTCTTGGCGACGTCGGGCTTGGCGGCACGTTCGAGGTTCTTTGCATAGGGCATCGGTACGTCGGCTTGCGTGACTCGGAGCACCGGAGCGTCGAGGTCGTCGAAGCAGTCACGCTGGATGTAGTCGACTACCTGCGCCCCGACGCCGCACACCTCCCAGCCTTCTTCCAGAACGACCGCTCGATTCGTCTTTCGAACGGACTTCACGATTGCGGCAACGTCCATCGGGCGAAGCGAGCGCAAGTCGACCAGATCCACGCGGATTCCTTCTTTCGCCAACTGGTCCGCGGCCTGCAACGCCACCAGCACCGACTTCCCCCAAGTGATCAGCGAGCAGTGGTCGCCCTCGCGTTTGAGGTCCGCCTCACCGATCGGCACCACGTATTCCTCCGACGGAACTTCGCCCTTGGTATTGTAGAGCATTTCGCCTTCGAGGACGATCACCGGATTGTCGTCGCGGACGGCGCTCTTGAGCAGGCCCTTGGCGTCGTACGGTGTCCCGGGAGCGACCACCTTGAGGCCCGGGATATGGACCAGCCACGACTCCCAGGCCTGGGAATGCTGTGCCGCCAGTTGCAACGCAGCGCCGTTCGGACCGCGAAAGACGATGGGGATATTGAACTGCCCGCCCGACATGTACAGCATCTTGGCGGCTGAATTGACCACCTGATCGAGTGCCAATAGGGCGAAGTTCCACGTCATGAACTCGATGATCGGTCGCAATCCAACCATCGCCGACCCGACGCCCACGCCCGCGAACCCCAGCTCCGTGATCGGCGTGTCGACGATACGCATCTCGCCGAACTCCTGGAGCAGTCCTTTCGACACCTTGTATGCTCCCTGATAGACGGCGACTTCCTCCCCCATCAGGAATACGCGGTCGTCGCGCTGCATCTCCTCGCGGATCGCGTGGTTGAGCGCATCCCGAAACGTTATGACCGGCATCGTACCATTCGATTCGAAAGAAGTGAAACCGCGAAGGAAGGGCGCAGTGACGTCACGTTGTGCTGTCGACGTAGACATCCTCGTACAGACTCTCGACGGGCGGCTCTGCGCTCGCGTCGGCGAACTCCCAGGCATCCTGCACGATGGCCTTCACGTCGGCGTCGAGCTTGGCCATGCCGTCGTCGTCGATTTCCCCCGCGGCCTGCATGCGCATGCGCAGCACCATGATCGGGTCGCGCTTCATATACTCCTCCAACTCCGCCTTGCTGCGGTATGTGCCGCTGACGGCGTCGGACATCGAGTGACCCATGAAGCGGTACGTTCGCACTTCGAGCAGTGTGGGAAGCGACTCCGTGCGGGCGCGATGAACCGCTTCGGCAACCTTCTCACGCACTGCCAACACATCCTGTCCGTCCACGACACCGCGAGGCATGTCATACGCCGCGCCACGCTGGTAGATGTCGTGGATCGCTGAGGCGCGCTCGAGCGCCGTACCCATGCCGTATCGGTTGTTCTCGATGACGTAAATCACCGGCAGCTTCCACAAACCCGCCATGTTCAATGCTTCATGGAAGGCTCCGGTGTTCACCACCGATTCGCCCATGAAGCAGAGGCAGACCTGATCGCCGCCACGGTATTTGATCGCGAAACCCACACCGGTAGCCAATGGCACGTGCCCACCGACGATGCCGTGCCCGCCCAGGAAGTTGGTGTTGCGGTCGAAGAAGTGCATGGAGCCACCGCGTCCCCGCGCACACCCATCGATTCGTCCGAACAACTCCGCCATTGCCGCCCGCGGCGACATGCCCCGAGCCAAAGCCTGCCCGTGGTCACGATAAGTGGTGATGACGTAGTCGTCGTCGCGGAGGACCGAGATCGCCCCGGTACCGCACGCCTCCTGACCGATGTACAGGTGGCAGAAGCCGCCGATCCGCCCAAGCGCGTACGCTTCCGCGCACCGTTCCTCGAAGCGGCGCTGCAGGAGCATCGACGTGAGCAGCGCCATGCGATCGGGTGGCGCTGCCGCTCCCGATGTTTCGACCTTCGCCTCGGCCTTCTTCTTCGCCATACGATCTTCGTAGATGAGTGTGCCCGATTCCACGTCAAACGCCTGCTGCCTGGACCTGCTCCCAGGCGTGGTAACTCGAACGAACCAAGGGAGCCGACTCGACATGCCGGAATCCCAGCTCCATTCCGATCTTCCGGAGCTCGCGGAACTCCTGTGGCGTGTAGTACCTGTCGAGCGGCAGGTGGTCGGCTGTTGGCCGGAGATACTGTCCCAGCGTCAGAATATCGACGTCCACCGCTCGCAGGTCCCGCATGGTCGCGACGACTTCTTCGGTCGTCTCACCCAGACCCAGAATCATCCCGCTCTTCGTCGGCACCTGCGGCGCAGCTTCCTTCGCGAAGCGAAAGATGTCGAGCACGCGCTCGTACCGACCGCCCGGTCGCGCCCGCTTGTACAGCCGGGGTACGGTCTCTGTGTTGTGATTGTAGATGTCCGGACCCGCAGAAAGAACAGCCCGGATCGAATCGCGGTTACCCTGGAAGTCGGGCACCAGAACCTCGATCGAGCATTCCGGCAACCGCTGGCGGATTTGACGGATCGTCTCCGCGAAGATGAACGCGCCGTAGTCGGGAAGATCGTCGCGATCTACGGACGTGATCACGGCGTGCTGAAGGCGCATCTCGGCAATTGCCGCTGCCACCCGCGCCGGTTCTTCGACATCGTAGACTGGCGGCCGTCCGTGAGACACTGCGCAGTACCCGCAATTCCGCGTGCACACGTCGCCCAGGATCATGAAGGTCGCGGTGCCATGCTCCCAGCACTCGCCAACATTCGGGCAGCGAGCCTCTTCGCACACCGTATGCAACCGGAGGTCGCGCATCAGGTGCCGAAGACGTGCGAAGTTCTGGCCCCCGGGCGCTTTCACCTTCAGCCACTCCGGCTTCCTCTCCGGAAGCGGTTCGGCGCGGTGCCTTCCGAGGATCTGATACAGGGTGTCAGGCATTTGGCTGCCGGGTCGCCTTGGACGTGGTGGGGTGAAGAAGCTTCCAGCCTTTGGCAATCTAAGAGGTGCGGCGAACGTCACCAGAAGACATAACCACCAAACGGCACTCAAGCAGGTTTCTACATCGTCCGATGAGGGATCCGATTTCGCTAAACGTGCTGCCAGCCGATGGCTCAGCGATGGCCAGGTCCCTCCGACGATCCGTGGACTTCCGAGTCTGCATTTCAAGCAAGTAACGCGCGAGATGCCCGATTTGCGGCCCGCGCTCATCCCAAACATCCGCAGTCAGGCGACAGGCTTTTCAGTTGACGCCAAACGGGCGATCTTGACCCATGGTGCTGAAACCGCGTCCGTGACGTACGCGTACTGAGTGCAGACTCGAATTGGAGAACGTTGAAATGCTCCGCACGGTATTCATGATCGGGCTGTTTGCGATCCTCGGCCTGTTTCTCCTGAAGGTCTTCTTCGGCGTGTTCGGTGTATTCTTCGCCCTCCTGCTCGGGTTGCTCGGATGGGCGATTCGGATCGCGATCCTCGGCGGCGTCCTCTATCTGCTCGTGCGAATCTTCTCGCCGGAGACGGCTCGACGGCTGCGCGAACGCTTTTCTGGCCACGTCAGCTGAAGGCCGCATCTCCAGCACGAACGCGTGACCGGCCTCCGGTCACGCGTTCGCTATTGTGCTCGTTGCTGCGTCAGGCGGGATCTGCGAGGGCGTCGGCGACGGCCCACGCCAGGAGCGGAATCATGATCTCGTGGTGGCCCGTGATCTCGTAACCGACACCGCCAGCGAGTACCGGCCGCTTCACGACGTTCATTCGCGGGCGGTAATGGCGCGTCATGTCGAGATCGCAGGTAGTGAAGTCCCGGGGGACGCCATTCTCCAGATTCCTGGCGATCGTAAGCGCTTTGAGGAATACCTCGGGCATGATGACCGCACTGCCGATATTGAGCACGACTCCCCCACCGTTCAACGCGGGCAGAGCTGCTGCAAGGCGACGAAAGTCTCGATGGCTCGTGTCGCCTATCGCGGCGCCGTTGGCTGCCGGGTGCTGGTGAACGATCTCGGCGCCTAACGCGGCGTGGACAGTGGCACCGACCCCGAGCCGATGCGCCGCGAGCAGGAGAGAGAGTTCGGGATATGCCAGCGGCGCCGCTCCCTCCAGCGCTACGGCGATCGCTTCCCCCATGCCCATACCCTCGTGCATTCCGCGCACGATCGCTTCGTTGAAACCGCGACCGGTTTCCTCGGCCATCCCGAATGTCCCGTCCCTGAGCCCAGCGGCGACATCCTCGGACGTGGCGCCGAATCGGGCGATCTCATAGTCGTGAATGGCCGCCGATCCATTCATCGCCAAATGTGTGATCGCCCGTCGCTTCATGAGGTCGATAATGACCGGCGAAAGGCCCGTCTTTACCACGTGCCCCCCTACCATGGCCACGATGGCACGATTTCCGCAAACCGCACGTGCGATCGCCTCGACGACGCTACGGAAGTCGCGAGCGGCCAGCACGTCGGGGAGTGCGTCGAGAAAGCTGCGAAAAGACCGTTCCGATCCGGGCGGATGCGCGAACTCTCGCGCACTCACCTTGTTCGGCCGCTGAGCGACCGGAATGGTCCGAATGCGCGCCAAGTCCGCTTCGGTGCGGGCGCCCACGAGGTCGGCTTCGGTGCGGGTGCCTATGGGATCTCGGCTGGGGAGAGGCGGAGCGATGTCAGATACAGGCTGAGGGAGCCAAATGAAAGCTTCGTCTTCATCTGTACCATGATGCGCAACGAATCGTCCGAGAGCCAGATGAGTGCCTGCCCGCCATCCGCGAACAGTTTGGATGTCTTGATCACCGGTTGCAGGACGAGCGCCGTGAAAGTGCCGGCCGGTACCGTGATCGTCTCCCGACGCAGCACCTTGATGGTAACAGGGTTCCTGTCTGGCCTGAAATAGCGATTGAACTCGTAAGTCTTCCCCACCTCGAGCGGAACGGTTCGAACGAAATACAGGAACGAGCCGTCGTCCAGAGGCTGATCGACGGACGGTTGCTCCGGCTTGCCGTTCTCGGAAAAGGTCTTTCGATCGGGGAAGAACTCGAAATGCCGCTCGCGATCCCTCCCCAGTTCGCTCAGATCCTGGACGAAGCGCAGCGAGTTGAAGCTCGCCATGTCAATCCAGCTCTCGAAAAGGTCGTCGACGCGGGCAAGGGGAATCCCCCCTTTCACGCGCAGCCGCGTGTGCCACGTATCACGTCCGCGCACAGGGACGATTCCCATCACTTCCATGCTTCCGTGCCCAACGCGTAACGGTCCGAAATGCACGTTGTAGTCCAGCTTTTCGCCGACCATGAATGGGACGGGGAACGGCGCGGTGGCCGCTCCGGGATTGCCCGACGCGCTCTGCATGGCTAGCGCGTTCACCATCGGCAGAGCGAACAGAAGCAGCGCCAACGCCAACCGACGTATTTTCATGCGGGGGCAATGGTTGGTGCTGACGGACGGTCCTTGCGCTGCCGTACTCGGCGAGCATGTCGGTAGAGGTCGAGCGCGGCGGCCAGCGGCCGGATTCTGGAGGTCCGTGAGCGGATGTCGTAGCGAGGGGCGATCTCTACCGTTTCGACCCGCCGTGCATAGGGCAGGGTTTCGAGCAGAAAGTCGACGTTGGCGGCCCAGCCTTCGGCATCAGTCAACGCCCGGCTGCCGGCTGCTTTGAGCGAATCACGCACGACTGCCACACGGTAGAGACGGAGAGTCGAGCACGGATCCTTGACGCCTTCGATGCTCACGAATGGTTTGAGGAGCCAAGGAGCCAGGCGCCGGAGGCGCCTTTCCGGTGCAGGAGTCAGCGGATTCGGGGTTCGGGCCGTCGTCACAATGTCGGCGCCGCCCTCGAAACGGCGGATGAGTTCCGGGAGGCCTTCTGGAAGGTCCGTAAAGTCCGCTTGGAGTACTACGATGGCGTCGCGTCGCGCATAGCGGGTGCGCTGGGCAGCCGACCGCAGGAGGGCTTCGACCGCCCGCGCGTAACCTGTTCGTTCCTTTCCGCCGAGTACCGATAGCGGGAGCACCTGCGAATAGGAGGTCAGGACTTCGTCCGTCTGATCCGTGCTTCCGTCGTTGTAGACGAGCAGCTCGTACTCCCGGGCGAACTCCTCGAGCGTCCTGCGGATGCGCCAAAGCAGGACGCCGATCGTGGGAGCCTCATTGAAAGCGGGGATACAGATGTAAAGCACGCGGCGAGCCCGTGGCCGAGGTTGTGGAGGGAGAAAGCTAGGCGACAGCGTTCCCGTGCGTCTACGGCTGTTACACAGGGCGACCCAGTCCGTTTCTCGCCGCGTGTGCCGGGTGATCGCGAAGGACGCGGTTGTAGGTGTCGAGTGTCCCGGCGGCCATGCGCTCGACGGAGAAGTCGTTCGCGCGCAGCGCGCCATGTTCGGCCAGTCGAGCTCGCCGCGTGGTGTCGGTGATCAAGGACGAGGCTTCTCGCGCAAAACCCGGGACGTCCCCTGGCGGAACCAGCACGCCGGAAATGTCGTGCTCGATCAGCTCGGGCAGGCCACCCACCGCGAACGCGACCGGGGGAACGCCTAGCGCCATGGCATCGATCACCGAGGTGCCGAGGCCTTCTGCTCTCGATGGATGCCAGAGTACGTCGAGGCCCGCCATCGCATCGTGTACCGCGTCCACGAATCCGGCACGGAATGCCGGAATGCCTCCCAGGCGGGCTGCTCCGGACGCTTGGCCACCGAGCAGAACGATGCGGGCACGCAGACGAGCCTGATCGCTCAGGTGCTCGGCGATTTCGGCAAGTAGTTGAACGCCCTTCTCCGCGGTCATTGCACCAACCACGCCACACACGACGGTATCACGTGCCCACCCGGATTCGGCGCGCCAATCGCGGGGCGTTCGAAGCTCCGGTGACGGGACGCCCGAGTACACGACGTCGATCTTGTCGTCGGGGACGCGGCCGGCTAGCAGCGCGTGCCGCACGGCCTGCGATATCGCGATGAAGCGCGTGACCCGTGGTCCGTATTTCAAGCGACCGCGCGGTACGAAAGGGACCCGGCGCGTCACGACGAGTGGAGGGGGATCGGATCGTCCGAGCAGTGCAGCGAGCGCGATGGCATGCGAGCGGGCGTCGTGGGCATGCACGATGTTTGGACGCCACGTATGCACCAGCGCGCGGAGCCTCCGGACAGCAGCCAGATCCCAATCTCCGCGCGTCCGCATCGCGCTCGCCGCCAGGCCGGCAGCGCGCACCCGCTTGATGAGCGGAGCGTCCGGGTATGCGACGACGAGTGGCTCGTGTCCGTGTTCACGGAGGTAGCGTGCGAGCAACAGCACCTGTCGCTGACCACCGCGCCACTCGCGCCCACTGTCGACGTGAAGAATGCGAAGTCCAGGCATCGCGCCGGAAGATCGCTGTCCAGCTCGTCCGCGGCCAGTCGCGACGTCAGGACATCGTTGTGCACGCGCTTCACACTCGCGCTCGATGCGACGATACCTGAAATGAGGGCAATGGTGTATGCAGGGCTGGTCATGAGGGAGGAACAACATGATTGTCGCTGACACCAGGCGTCGCCTGACGAGGGACGACGCACAACTGGTCCTTCAACTCATCGCAGCCGGTTCGCACGAAGAGCAGCGTCGTGGAGAGGCGATGTTGCGCGATGGGGGGATGGACGAACTCCTCGACGATCCAAGGCTGTTGCCCGCGCTCCTGGAGCGGCGGCAGGGAGCTCACGCGTCATTGCCCCTCCTGGCGTATGTCATGGTTCGCCAGGCTCTGTGTAGTACTGGGGAGACGGATCGCGGCCTCGCCGACTACGTGACGTCGGTCCTGATGCACTTCGGGTTGGGCGGGCGCGCGCGTCGCGTCGCCCTGTACGACGACGAAGTCTACGACACGTTGGCTGCGCTGCTTCGCGATGTGGACGTGAGCGATCCGACGCGTGCCTTCCTGGTTCGTGCACACCTGGGCAACTACGCGCTCTGGCTCAGCGGTGTCTTTCCTGACTACATCGAGTCCCGCAAGCACCGGCACGGCGGGCCGGATCTGGGCTACTACGAGGACATGGGGAAGAGGGGGTACGAGTTGGCGGCTGAGCATCGCCTGGCGTCGCGATATGGAATGCGCGAGCTGTACGCCGCCGTTGCCGAGCGCTTTCCACAGCTGCGGCTCGCGTTGAACCGTGTCAGTGACCGGTTCCTGTTTCCGCACGTGCATTCGCCTGACAAGCTGCTCCGACAGGTAGCCGACGGTGCGCGCTGGCGTACCGCCTGATCGAGACCTAACGAAGAGGCTGGTTCTCTTTCCGGGATGCCGCGCGCTCGCGGCACGCGGCGGCAAAGGCGGAGAAAAGGCGGCGGTCCCAGGCTTCCGCGTCTCGCGTGAGTTCTTCCGGATGCCACTGGACACCTAACGCGAACCACCGGGGGTCGCACGATTCCACGCCTTCGATCACACCGTCGTCAGCACGAGCGCTTACGCGGAGGTCGGCCGCGACGCGGTCGAGCGCCTGGTGATGAACGGAGTTTACGGCGATGTCGTGGGATTCGAGCGCACCGGCGAGGCGAGTGCCGGGGAAAATGGACACACGATGGACCCGGTCCGTTCGCGCTGCGGTGCCATCGTGGGTCTGGGCTCCGCCAACCTGCGAGGGAATATCCTGGATCAGCGTTCCCCCCAGGGCCACATTGAGAACCTGAATCCCGCGACAGATCGCCAAAGTCGGCAGGCCCATCGCCCGTGCCGTCCGGGCAAGGGCAAGTTCGCAGTTGTCTCGCGATTCGTGTGCGGCCCCTGTGGCCGGGTGGCGCTCGGCCCCGTACACGATCGGGTCGATATCTTCTCCGCCGCTCAGGACGAGCCCATCGACAACGCCGAGTACTTGCGCCACAGCGGCCGTGTCGTCCAGTGGTGGCAGGATCAGCGGAATGACCCCGGCCTGATGGAGGGCGCTGACGTAGGCTTCATTGAGGCGGACCCGTTCGGCCCCTTCGGTCGGACGTGATGTGGCGCTGACGGCAACGATCGGTCGCATGCGTGAGGTGGGATCCGGGGAATCGCGATGAGGAACGTAGTGGAAGTGGCTGGTGGCGGCGCCCGGTCCCCCGAGCGGTTGCTCACGTGGATACGACACCCGTATCCTACCGTGGTGGCTGGCGCACCTGCCAGCCGAACCCTCGACCTGACGACGCCGTGTTTGAAGACATCAGGGACGCGATTCGAGATCTAGTGTCTGGACGCGTGCCGCCCGAGGACCGGCGTGCGCTTGTGCACGCGATGAAAGAATCGCTGGTGCGAGCTCGCGTCGCGCTGGACGAGATTCGCGACGGCACGGCAACGACCCGAAGGCGGCTCCAACACGAGCTCCACGAACTCGAGGTCGTCCGTCGGCGCCGCGCGCTGGCGGAAGGGATCAACGATACCGAGACGGCGGCCATCGCCGCGCGATTCGAGATCCAGCATGGCGAACGAGCATCAGCCCTGGAAAAGAAGCTGGAGGGTGAAGAAGCCGAGCTGGCGATCGTGGAGCGCGAGGTTGCCGAGATGTCTGAACAGCTCAAGTCAGCCTCGCTGGGCGTGGGATCGGGGCTGAGGTCCGGCGAGTCCGGTGTGCCGCCGCACCATTCAGATTCGGCTTCAACTCTGGAGCAGGAACTGGATGAGGTTCGACGTGCACAGCGAAGGAGCGCCCAGGATGCCGATGCGGATGCGCGCTTGGCCGAGCTGAAGCGCCGAATGGGGATATAGCGTCTGCTGTCCGTTCCGGCTCGAAGTGTCGTGATCGCGGCTTGCTGCTGCGGCGCCGCCAGCGCCGTTGAGGGCCAGGGTGTCAGGACGCAGGTCGCCTGTAATGGGCAACCGATCACCGAGATCATCGTGCGTTCGCAGGCTCCCAGCTTTGGCGGCTGGTTCGCACGTTCGCAGCTTACGTCGCACTTGATCGACGTCCTTCATGTGACGACGGCGCCGGAGGTCATCGAGCATTTCGTGCTGCTGAAGAAGGGCGAGGCATGCAGCCCGGTGCAGCGCTACGAGACCGAACGCGTGCTGCGCGCGCAGCCGTTTCTCGCCGATGCCAGCGTGACTGCGTATCCGGACGGATCTGGCGTTCGCATCGAGGTAGTGACGATAGACGAACCCTCGGCGGTGGCGTCGCTGGGCGTACGCGGCGACTCGCCATACCTGACGTCGGTGACGGCCGGAAACGCAAACGTGGCGGGGAAGGGTGTGTACGCTGTCGTGGGATGGCGCGCGGGCTTCCACTATCGAGACACGTATCAGGTGGACTATGCGAATCACCAGATGTTCGGCGCGCCGTACTTGTACGAGTTTCGCGGTGTGCGCCGGGATCTGGGACACGAATGGGAAACGTCCCTGACCTACCCGTACTTCACCGACGGGCAGCGGTTCGCATGGCAGATGGCCGTGGGGTCGAGTCTCGAACTCGTGGGCTTCCGCGCTCCGGGCCGCGAACGGTCCTCGTTAGGTTCGCGCCGCATTTTCGGCGACGTTGGAGGCGTAGTCCGAGTCGGTCGTCGCGGGCGCCTGGGGCTCGTGGGTGCGTCCATCTCGACCGATCGGATGGCGGCGAACTCCGTCCCCGTATTCGTCACCGATAGCGGGCTGCGACCGGATTCCGACTCCGCGCTGGTGAACACATACGGAGAGCACAACGCCAACCGGTTGAACCTGCTCCTTGGTTTTCGCTCCGTGCAGTTCATGGAAGTCAACGGCTTCGACGCGCTGACGGGAAGACAGGACGTGCGAACCGGCGTCCAGATTGGCACGACAATCGGCGCCGGGATCCCCGATGGGTCACCGGCAGGAGAGCGAATGTATGGCTCGCTCGACGTGTATGGCGGCTTGGGTTCACCGCGATCGTTCGCAGCCGTGCAGGCACGAATCGAAGGACGACGCATGGATAGTACGGAGGTCTGGGATGGACTTCTGATGGGTGGGCGTTTCGCCTGGTACCTTCGGCCGCATCCGCGGCACACGATTCTGGCGGACATCCAGTGGGCGAGCGGGAGGCGGCAATTGACGCCGTTTCAGCTGTCGCTGGCGGACCGTCGCGGCGGCGTACGCGGGTACGAGCACGCGGACGTGGGAGGTGGACGGCGGGTCGTCGGCCGGTTGGAGGAGCGGTGGCGGGTTGGGAGCTTTCGTGGGACGGCGGACGGTGGAGTGGCGGTCTTTGGCGACCTGGGGCGCCTGTGGTCAGGCGACGCACCGCTTGGGATGGACACGCCTTGGCTGGGATCCATCGGCGTGGGCTTGCTGGCGGCAATTCCGCCGCGGTCGCAACGCATGTGGCGATTGGACATCGCTCTGCCGCTCCGCCGTACTTATGGGGCACGCTGGGAGCTTCGCTTCACGAACGAGGATCGGACGCGGACCTTCTGGAGGGAGCCGAACGACATCCGCCGGAATCGCGAGCGTTCGATTCCGGCGAGCGTATTCCAGTGGCCGTGACGTGATTCCTACGCCTTCACGGACGAAGTGAGTCGCTTGAGCGTGGGGACGAGCAGCAGCATGGCGATCGCGGCTCCCAGCGATGTGACGATAAAAATCGACCAGAACGTCGCCTGCGACGGAATGCGATCGGTCAAGCCCGCCACATAGCCGCCGATCTTCGATGCGGCGGAGTTGGAGAGGAAGAAGGCGCCCATGAGGAGCGAACCAAACCGGGCAGGCGCGACTTTCGTGACGTACGACAACCCTATTGGGGAAATGAAGAGTTCCCCCATGACGTTTCCCGCGTACGTCATGACCAGGAAGAGCGGAGACGCTACGTGGCATTGGCTACGCGCCTGCTCGGCGCCAACCTGCGCGATGCAGGCATCGGCCGATCGTCCCGCCAGATACATCAACGCGAAACTACCACCCAGGATGGCAAGTCCCCACACCATCTTCATTGGCGTCGACGGTTCCTTCCCGCGCCTGTCGAGCATCCGCCATAGGCCCGCGACCGGCAGCGACAACAGCAGCACGAACAGGGGTGACGCGGATTGGAACCAGCTTGACGGGATGGCGAACGAACCGACCTGCAAGTCAGTGTATCGATCGGCGAAGATGTTCATCGAACTCCCCGCCTGCTCGTAGGCCATCCAGAAGAAGATGACGAAGAAGACGACGATGAAGAGAGCGATCACCCGTTTGCGCTCTTCACCGTGCGTGCCAAGTACGGAGAGGCCCAGTGCGGCACCGACGGTGACGCCCATGAGGATGCCGAACCAATTCCCGCCGGATCCGAACCAGCCAAGCACGAGACCGACCGCACCGCCAATGACGCCATGCATCGCGTTTACTGGCGCCCCGGGCCCCTCGACTGGTGCAACGGATCGCCGAGGTTGTGTGGGCTCGACGCCGATGCCCGGAAGGTATCGGTCGCGGCCCCACAAGTAGCCCAGAAGTCCGATCAGCATCCCGACGCCGGCGGCGCCAAAGCCGTAGTGCCAGCCGACGCGCTGCCCGAGTGTCCCGCAGATGAAGGGTGCGATGAATGCGCCCGTGTTGATGCCCATGTAAAACACCGTGAACCCGGCGTCACGGCGGTGGTCACCGGCGCGGTAGATCTGTCCGACCATGGTCGAGACGTTTGGCTTGAAGAAGCCGGTGCCGATGATGACCAGGGCGAGACCGAGGTAGAACGTCGACATCGACTGCAGGGCCAGAACAAAGTGCCCGGCGGCGATCACGCAGGCCCCGAGGACGAGCGATCGGCGTGTGCCGATGAAGCGATCGGCGAGATACCCACCGAAGATCGGAGTCAGCCAGACCAGTCCCGTGTACGTGCCGTACAATCGGGTCGCGTCCGCGTCCGACCACTGCAGTTCGTTGACCAGGTACAGTACCAGGAGAGCTCGCATGCCGTAGTACGAGAAGCG
Organism: Gemmatimonadaceae bacterium; assembly: GCA_019186945.1. Taxonomy (GTDB): domain Bacteria; phylum Gemmatimonadota; class Gemmatimonadetes; order Gemmatimonadales; family Gemmatimonadaceae; genus JABAQJ01. Next base: position 157,389 of record JABAQJ010000004.1, on the reverse strand, counting down.
CTCCCACATCTCCGTGAGGAACAGGAGACCAAGGCCTCTAGGCTGACCCAGGAGCGCCTTGTCATCGAAGACGGGGTTTTCCGACGGCGCGAGCGAAGCGGCAGAGGCGGTCACGATGGGCTCCCTGGGTGAGCGTCAGGCACGGATCGCCGTCAGATCCGGCAAGTAGCGTGAGGGCGGGTTGGTCGCACCGTGTTGGAGCTGTACATCCCATGGCACGGTGGTGGGCGGCTGTTTGATGCAGGCCACCCAGTGTCCCGGGGCTTTCTCCTCGAGTGGAGGGGAGATCCGGGCGCAGGCAGCATCCCGTCCGGGGTGGTGGCATCGCGGATGGAAGTGGCACCCGGTCGGCGGGTTCGCTGGCGAAGGTACGTCGCCAGACAGCACGATCCGTTCGCGTCTCGTAACCGGATCGGGAACCGGGATTGCGGACAGCAGCGCCTGGGAATACGGCATCAGCGGCTCCCGGTACAATGCGTCGGCGGTTGCCAGCTCCACCACACGACCCAGGTACATCACGGCGACGCGCGTGGCCACCTGTTCGACGACGCGCAGGTCATGCGAGATGAACAGGTACGCCAGTCTCCGATCGCGCTGCAAGTCCAGCAACAGATTGACGACCTGAGCCTGGACGGACACGTCCAGTGCGGACACGGGTTCGTCGCAGACGATGAACTGCGGCTGGACGGCCAGCGCGCGTGCGATGCCGATACGCTGCCGCTGGCCACCCGAGAACTCATGGGGATAGCGGTTCGCGATTTCGCCATGGAGGCCGACTTCTTCGAGCAAGTGCCGTACGCGTCGGTCGGCCTCTGCCCCTTCTGCAAGGCGATGGATGACGATGCCCTCGCGCACCGCGTCGCCAATCGTCATGCGAGGATTGAGCGATGAGAACGGATCCTGGAAAACGATCTGCAAGTGGCGCCGCATGGCGCGGAGTTTCTTTCCACGGACGGCTCGGAAGTCGGCGCCTTCCACGAGGATCTCGCCGGAGGTTGGTTCGATCAATCGGAGGATGGCTCGGCCGAGGGTCGTCTTGCCACAGCCGGACTCGCCGACGACGCCGAGAGTTTCGCCCGCAGAAATCGCGAACGAGACGCCGTCGACAGCACGTACGACCGCCGTCTTTCGTCCCAGCAAGCCGGTGTGGACGGGGAAGTGCTTGACGAGATTTCGTACCTCGAGAAGCGGTGGCGGGTCGGCCGCGGACTGGTTGCCCGTCATATTCGCGACGGCATGGAAGGCTCGGTGGGCGCGGTCGCAGCGGTCACCTGCGTCAGGAAACACCGTGCTCGGTGCCCTCCACCAAGGTCGAACAAGTCCGGCGGGTTCCCGCATGGCTCGAACGCGTCGGCGCAGCGATCCCGGAACCGGCAGCCCGCGGGCCACGCCGTGGGTGACGGCACGGTTCCCGGGATGGTCTGCAGTCGTTCTGCTGCGCGGCGTGCCCTTGGCATGGCGCGGAGCAGGCCACGCGTGTAGGGATGGCGCGGTGAGGAAAAGAGGTCCTGTACGCCCGCTTCTTCCACGACCTGCCCCGCGTACATAACGATCACCCGTTGCGCGACTTCGGCGACGACTCCGAGGTCGTGTGTGATCAGCATGACGGCCATGCCCATTTCCCGTTGCAGTTCCTGCAGCAGTTCGAGGATCTGGGCCTGGATCGTCACGTCGAGGGCGGTCGTCGGTTCGTCGGCGATCAGGAGGGCAGGGCGCATAACGAGCGCCATGGCGATCAGCACCCGTTGGCGCAGGCCACCGGAGAGCTGGTGGGGGTAGCTGCGGGCCCTGATGGCTGGCTCCGGTATCCCCACGCGATCGAGCATGGCCACAGCGCGAGCCCATGCTTCCCGTCGCGTGGCGCTCGTGTGGACGCGGACCACCTCCGCAACCTGGTCACCTACGGTGAACACGGGATTGAGCGCAGTCATCGGTTCCTGGAAGACCATCGCGATACGGCGCCCGCGCACCTGCCGGATCGCTTCCTCGTCCAGCGTGAGGAGGTCGTGTCCCTCGAACCAGAGATGCGAACCGGCTTCGATGCGCCCAGGCGGATCGATCAACCGGAGCACCGAGAGCGCAGTCGCGGTCTTCCCGCAGCCGGATTCGCCGACGATCCCGAGGATTTCCCCCGCGTCGATGTTGAAGCTGACGTTATCCACCGCGCGCGCTGTTCCGTGCGTCGTGCGATAGGATGTGCGGAGGTTCTCCACCGCCAGCAGCGTATTGCGCTCGTTCATGGGGCCGGAAGCTGACGCGGACTCAGCGCTGCGCGCAAGCGGTCAGAGACGACATTCACAGCCAGGACGGTCAGCACGAGCGCGAGGCCAGGGAAGGCCGTGAGCCACCATGCCGTCTGCATGAACTCGCGCCCGTCGCGGATGATGCTCCCCCAGCTGGCATCGGGCTGCGGGACGCCGAACCCGAGAAACGACAGACCTGCTTCGACCACGATCATGTGGCCAACCCCGAGCGTGGCGGCCACGAGGATCGGCGACGCCAGATGCGGCACCACATGCCTAACAAGTACCCGCATCCCGCGCGCGCCGAGCGCCCGACTGGCGGTCACGAAGTCGCGCTGTCGGAGCGCCGCGACTTCTCCCCGTACCAGACGCGCGACACCGAACCATCCGGTCGTCCCGATCAGCACCACCAGCGCCCTTGTGGACAACTCTCCCCACAGCGACAGCACGCTCAGGAGCAGAAGGACGCGAGGGATCGACAGCAGAGCGTCGATCGACCGTGCCACGAACGCGTCGAAGCTGCCTCCAACGAACCCTGCGGCGGCGCCGACGACGGTGCCGATGGTGAGCGACAGCGCTACGGCCAGGAACGCGATCGTCAGCGAGATTCGCGCACCGAACACGACTCGGCTGAGGACATCCCGGGTCACTGGGTCCGTGCCGAACCAGTGCGCGGCGGACGGTGCCTGGAGTCGAGTCGTCAGATCGAACTGCGCTGCTGGATCGTAGGGCGCGAGCAGTGGAGCGAAGATCGCCGCGCCAACGATCACGCCGAGCACGGCCAGTGCGGATCGAAATGTCCGGTCCCGTCGCAGCGTCTTCCACAGGGTCGCGGGTTGGGCAGGCGGTAACGACGTGACTGGCGGCGCATAGTCCGCGAACGCGGCTACCGAGGCTGGCGTCACGTCAGCCATTGCGCATCCTCGGGTCTGCCACCCCATGAAGGACATCCGCCAGCAGGCTGCCAAGCGCAACCAATGCGCTGGTCACGATCACGACGCCGAGCACCAGTGCGTAATCGCGGAGCAACAGTCCCTCGACTGCCAAACGACCGATTCCCGGCCACGCGAAGACAGTCTCGACGAAAACGGCGCCGCCAACGAGCGACGGAAGCGACAAGCCGAAGATCGTTATGATGGGGAGCAGAGCGTTCCGCAGGGCGTGGTGGTAGAGTCGCCTTCGCCACGGCACACCCGCTGCAAGAGCCGTGCGTACGTAGTCTTCGGACCAGATGTCCAGCAACGCCGCGCGCTGGTACCTCGCCACGACGCTACCGGCGATTACGACGAGCGAAAACACCGGCAACGCCATGTGGCGCAGCACATCCAGAATCTGCGCGCCCGGCGACAGCAGCATGTGCATCGCGGGGTCGACTTTCCCTGCGATTGGCAGCCACCGCAGCTTGTGCGCGAACACCAGCGAGACGCCGCTGGCCAGCCAGAAGTCGGGAAGCGTGGCCATAGTCGTGGTGAGCGCGCTCGCGATACGGTCGAAGCGGGAATCGGCCCGACCGCCCTGCAACGCACCCAGCACGATCCCGCCAGCGAAAGCCAGGAACATGGCCGCTCCCATGAGAAGGAGTGTGTTCGGGATGACGTCTGCCATGACGTCGCCAACCGGGCGATGCTGCGAAGTGGAATATCCGAACTCTCCTTGTACGATCCCGGTCAGGTGTCTGGCGTACTGGATCGCCAGCGGCTGGTCCAAACCGAACCGCACGCGGAGCGAGTCCCGCACGTCAGAAGGAATGCGGGCGTCGGACGCGATGGCATCGAGTGGATCGCCAGGCGCCAGGTGGAGCAGAAAGAACGTGAGGGTCGCGACCGCAAAGAGGACGGCAACGCTCTGAGCGGCACGCCTTAGGAGGAAGCCCGCCATCGCGGCGGTAAGTGTACCACCGGCGCGGGATGGCGGCGAGCACAAGCGGTTCTACCGCTGCCAGGTCCACGCGTCGCTGGCGTAGTGCTCCCGGAGCCGCGCAACATCATCAGCAATCTCGTTCGGATCGAGTGGCAATGGCGCGCTGCCTGTTCGAAACGCGAGTGCATCGCGGAGTGCGGCGGCGACGTCCCCCAAAGCCGGCGTCGCACCCAAGGCATCGGTCAGAGTCGCAGCGGCAGCGACGTCGCCAACCGGCTCGGTGGCTATCTCCGTAACCAGGGGTTGATCGTCGGCAAGGAGTATGGAGCCGTGCTGCAGCAGGGCGGCCTCATTTCGAAATTGCGCGCTGCCGACAAGCTTTTTTCCATCGAACAGGATTTCTCCCGCGGCAGGGAACTCGAAGCACGGAGCGCTTGCCGGGCCCGGCTGCCTTCCCGATCGCTCGGCGATTGTCACAGGGACGTCGAGCGATTGCAGTGCAGCGACCAGCACTTCGTTGATTGCTCCATAGCTTTGCGCGAGGTTCTCCGTCCCGATCGGCGCCGTCACGCTATAGGTCACCTCGCGCCAATGGAGAAGGGAGCGGCCACCGGTGATGCGGCGCACGAGCGAGATGCCAAGCGCTCGCGCATGGTCCGCGTCGTACGCGCCGGTGGCGCGTTGATGTCGTCCGATGGAAAGCGTCGGTGTGCACCAGGAATACACGCGAAGAACAGCTTCGCCGGAGCGCGAGGCACGATGCAGAAGCGCCTCATCAATGGCCATGTTCGTTGGGCCGGGCTCGGGCCCGGTGTTCAGGAGCCGCCACGACTGACGTCTGAAGAAGTCGGTGCTCTCTCTGGCAGATGGCATTGACGGCGAAGAATGTATCGTGTGTGTGCGATTCGCGGGGGGTGGCGTGCCGCGCTAGCTTTCACGCGCTGCGCCCGCGGGCGCGTTGACCTTCCTGTTTCCGCTACTGACCGTGCAGAACGACACAACAGACACCTTCGTGCGACGGCATGTCGCCCCCTCGTCCGCTGACGTCGCCGCCATGCTCGACGCGCTGGGCTATGACTCGCTAGACGCGTTCATAGATGCCACCGTGCCCGAGAGTATCCGGCTCCGGCGCACTCTGGCGATCGGTCCGGCCCGGACCGAGCACGATGTGCTTTCCGAGATACGCCTTCTGGCAAACCGGAATCGCATCCTGCGCTCCTATATCGGCATGGGCTACCACGATACGCTGGTGCCGCCGGTCGTACAGCGCAACATCCTGGAAAACCCCGGATGGTACACGGCCTACACGCCGTATCAGTCGGAGATTGCACAGGGCCGCCTGGAGGCGCTGCTCAACTACCAGACTGTCGTGATCGATCTGACGGGAATGGAGATTGCCAACGCTTCGATGCTGGACGAAGGGACCGCGGCAGCTGAAGCGGTGCACATGGCGTACGGGGTGAAAGGCAAGGACGGGAAGGAGACCGTGTTCATCGATGCGGGCTGTCACCCGCAGACGATCGATATCGTTCGCACGCGAGCCTGGGCATCGCAGCTGACGGTGGTCGTGGGCGATGCGCGGACTGCTACGTTCGGTGAGGACGTTTTCTGCGTGATCGTCCAGTATCCGACGACGGACGGCGCCGTCGTGGATTATCGCGATGTCGCCGAGCGGACCCATGCCGCCGGTGCGCTGCTGGTTGCGGCGAGCGACCTGCTGGCGCTGACGTTGCTGGTGCCACCGGGTGAGTGGGGCGCTGACGTGGTGGTCGGCAATTCCCAGCGCTTTGGCGTTCCGCTGGGCTTTGGTGGCCCGCACGCCGCATTCATGGCGACGAAGGACGAATACAAGCGCCTGCTTCCGGGGCGTTTGATCGGCGTGTCAAAGGACGCCGAAGGCAGGATGGCTTTGCGGATGGCGCTCGGGACGAGGGAGCAGCACATCCGGCGGGAGAAGGCCACGAGCAACATCTGCACTGCGCAAGTGCTGTTGGCCGTGATCGCCGGGATGTACGCAGTGTGGCACGGGCCGGGCGGACTGACTCGGATCGCTCGACGCGTGCATCGCCACGCTGCGCTGCTCGCTGCCGGCGCGGAGAAGCTTGGCCATATCGTGCCGAACGACGTGTACTTCGATACCGTGCGCATCGTTCTCGACGGAACGACGGCAGACGCGGTGATGGCAGCGGCACTGGAGCGTGGCATCAACCTGCGCCGGTTCGACGCGGCGAGCGTCGTGGTAGCGCTGGACGAGACAGTAACCGACGCGGACGTGGCCGATGTGCTGGCGGCACTTGCTGCGGGGAAGCGCGTGCCGCGGCTCGACGAGCTTGGCGCAGCCATCGACCCGCGCTACGACGAGCGATTCGCCCGTACGAGCCCATTCCTCGAGCACCCGATCTTTCATCGCTATTACGCCGAGCACGAGATGCTGCGCTACATCCGGAAGCTGGAGGCGAAGGATCTCTCGCTCGTGCACTCGATGATTTCGCTGGGATCGTGCACGATGAAGCTCAATGCCACTGCGGAGATGATGCCGATCACGTGGCCGGAGTTCGGTCGTATCCATCCGTTCGTGCCGTCCGATCAGAGCGAAGGGTATGCCGCACTGTTCTCCTCGCTGGAAAAGGATCTTGCGGAGATCACCGGGTTCCACAGCGTCTCGTTGCAGCCGAATGCCGGGTCACAGGGAGAGTACGCCGGATTGCTGGTGATCCGCCGATACCACGAGGCGCGTGGTCAGGGTCACCGTAACGTTTGCCTGATCCCGCAAAGCGCACACGGCACCAACCCGGCGAGTGCGGCGATGGCCAACATGCGGGTGGTCGTTGTGAAGACGTCAGCAAACGGCGACATCGACATTGCGGACCTGCGCGCCAAGGCGGCGGAGCATGGAGATCGCCTGGCGGCGTTGATGGTCACGTATCCCTCAACGCACGGCGTCTTCGAAGAGGGGATCCGGGAGATCTGCCAGATCGTCCACGACAAGGGTGGGCAGGTCTACATGGACGGGGCGAACATGAACGCCATGGTCGGTATCGCGCGTCCCGGAGACATTGGGGCCGACGTCTGTCACCTCAACCTGCACAAGACGTTCTGCATCCCGCACGGTGGTGGCGGTCCCGGCGTAGGACCGATCGGCGTGGCCTCGCACCTTGCCCCGCACCTTCCCGGACACGTCGTGGTACCCCAGCCGGGTCGTGAGTCGTTAGGTGCCGTTGCCGCCGCTCCGTGGGGGAGCGCAAGCATCCTCCCAATTTCCTGGGTCTACATCAAGCTGATGGGCGGTGAAGGGCTCGCCTACGCCACGAAGATCGCCATCCTGAACGCCAACTACGTGGCGCACCGCTTGGAACCGCACTTTCCCGTGCTGTACAAGGGGCGCAACGACCGGGTCGCACACGAGTGCATCGTCGATCCCCGACTGCTCAAGGCGCAGAGCGGCGTGGACGTGGAAGACATCGCAAAACGCCTGATGGACTTCGGTTATCACGCGCCCACCGTCTCGTTCCCGGTGGCTGGCACGCTGATGATCGAGCCGACGGAGAGCGAATGCAAGGCGGAACTGGATCGTTTCTGCGATGCGCTGATTGCCATTCGCGGCGAGATCGCCGAAATCGAAGCGGGGATCATGCACAAGAGCGACAACCCGCTCAAGAACGCGCCTCACACGCAGGACGTCGTGATCAGCGACTCATGGGATCGCGGCTACTCACGGGAGAAGGCAGCCTTTCCGGCGGCCTGGGTGCGCGAACGGAAGTTCTGGCCAGCCGTGTCGCGCGTCGACAACGTGTATGGCGATCGAAACCTGATGTGCGCCTGCCCGCCGATCGAGATGTACATGAGCTGACGTATCCGAGCGATCGGAAATGGCGAAGGCCGTGATCGAGCCGGTCACGGCCTTCGAGTAACGAGCTTCGAAACGCTACTGTCCGATGTGCTTGGCGTAGCCGGCGCTGTCCATGAGGGTCGACCGTTGCGAAGGATCGGACATCCTCACGCGGATCATCCAGCCCTCGCCGTACGGATCGCTGTTGACCAGCGCCGGCTCGCCATCCAGACGCGCGTTGACCTCGATGACCTCGCCGGCGATCGGACTGTACAGCTCCGAGACGGCCTTCACGGCTTCGATGGTTCCGAACGTCCCATGCGCGTCGATATGCGCGCCGACCTTCGGCAGGTCCAGGTACACGACGTCGCCCAGCTGATCCTGCGCGTAGTCGGTGACGCCGATGACCACGACGTTCGGATCGTCGGTGGCTTTCACGTACTCGTGATCGGCGGTGTAACTGAGGTCAGAAGGTATGTTCGCCACAATTCTGTACCGGAGAAGGATGGTGGCGCGAAGCTAATCGCGCGCGAAACTCGTTGTCAAACACTGGCTCGGGTGAATGCAGATGCCTGGCGCGTAAGCGAGTCCCAGAGTGCGTGCGTTCGCTCGCGCAGGGATTCGAGCGATCCGTCGTTCTCGACCACGAAATGGGCCCGTTTTCGCTTGGATTCGGCGGGGAGTTGTGCGTCCATCATCGCCTGCGCCTCGTCCGGCGAAATCCGCCGCAAGTTGACCAGGCGATCGAGTCGCACGTGGGCAGGAGCATCGACCAGGACGATGCAATCCACCGAGCTCTCGAGTCCGGCCTCGAACAGGAGCGGGATATCGCAGACGGTCACCCCAACGCCGGCTGCGCGGGCTTCGGAAAGGTCACGCTGGCGCAGCCGCTCCACTTCCGGGTGCACGATCGCATCGAGGGCCCGCAGTTCGGCGGGGTCGCTGAAAACGATGCGCCTCAGCGCGGCCCGGTCAAGGGTGCCATCGGCGCGTTGCACTCCCGGTCCCCAGCGTTTGACGATCCGTTCGAGCGCTGGCGTTCCCGGTTCGACGGCGCGACGCGCGAGGACGTCGGAGTCGATCAGTTGGGCGCCACGCTCGACGAGCAGCCGTGCCACCGTGCTCTTGCCGCTCGCGATGTTGCCAGTGAGTCCGACCACGAGCATGGACCGGATTGTCCTCCATGGAGGCCGGGAGCACGCCAACGTGTCCCGTCAGTAGTCATCAGGTGGCTCGCCCGAAAGGGTAATGTATGCCTGAGGCGCGATGACTACTATTCGATTGAACGACGTTCGATGCCGGAATTGCCAATGACCGATCACGCACATCATTTGCCGCTCGCCGAGCCGCACGACATGGTCTTCCGCGGCGTCGATCCCGAGACCATGCGACTCGATGAGTACGAGGTACTCGTCCAGCGCCAGCTGGAGCTCATCGGCGAGGATCCCAACCGCGAGGGCCTGCTGCGGACGCCGAAGCGCGTGGCCGCCTCCATGGCGTGGCTCACGCGGGGATACGACCTGGATGTCCGAACCGTCGTGGGCGAGGGAATATTCTCCGACGAGCAGGAGAACATGATCATGGTGCGGGACATCGAGCTGTACTCGTTATGCGAGCACCACATGCTGCCATTCTTCGGCAAGGCGCACGTCGCCTATATCCCTCACGGTCGAATCGTGGGTTTGTCGAAGATTGCGCGCCTGGTGGACATGTTCGCGCGACGCCTGCAGGTGCAGGAGAGGCTGACGTCGCAGCTGGCCGATGCGATCCAGGAAGTGCTCGATCCCCTTGGAGTGGGAGTTGTGATCGAAGCGTATCATCTGTGCATGATGATGCGCGGTGTGGAGAAGCAGAACTCGAAGACGATCACGTCCGCGCTGCTGGGGAACTTCCGGAGCGATGCCAAGACGCGCGACGAATTTCTGCGCCTGGCGTACTCGCCGTGATGTTCGGGCGGCACACGCGCCGCGCCGGGTCTGCACGGCGCCTGTGCCGTTCGCGAGTCAACCCGTTGACGCGTCAATAGCTGCCGGCGAGGCTGGTGGCGCGATCTGCATCACGCATTTTTCGTACGCGGGCGGCAAGTATCGGTTCGCGCGACGCCGTGCGTGACGTTTCCGCGATGCGCTTCGTCAGGATGACGGGAGGGGAGGGCTGCATTTTGCTCGCCTCCAACCCCTGTCCCGAGTCACCGACGGGCCGGCGATCGTGGCCGGCACAACGCAGGAGTCGCAGCGCGCATGATACAGAGACGGTGTCGGTCCGCCAGTCGCAACGCCGGTCCTGCGCGTAGCGGCTTTTCGATTATCGAGCTGACGGTAGCGCTCACGCTGGTCAGCATCATCGCCGCGATGGCGATTCCGCGTCTCAACTACGAGAGGTATCGCGCCGACGCCGCGATGAGGAGCGTGAAGACGGTGCTCCAGGGTGCGGAGCGGAACGCGATCATGCGGCAGACGAACATCGTGGTGAACTTCGACGAGGCAAACCGCCGGATGGAGATCCTCGAGGACGCCAACAACAACTGCGTTCTGGACGGCGGCGAGCGTTTGACGTCGCGGCCACTGGAGGACGGAGCGCGATTTGGTCTTCCGGCGTCGCCCTATCCTGCGACCGCTCCGAGCACCGCGGTAAGCGGGCCGAACCTGTGCACGATGAACGGCTACCCGGCGGTCCAGTTCCTTCGCGACGGCGCCGCCAGCACGGATGCGGACATTTACGTCACGTCTTCGCGTGGCCTGCCCGAGGACTACCGCCTGGTTCGCGTGATTCAGGCAAGCGGGCGCGCCGAGTCCTACCGTTCCGACGGGTCTTCGTGGACGAGGTACAACTGATGATTCGCCAGATGCAACCCAGCGTGCGGCGCGGCATGACGATCCTTGAGGTGGTGGTGGCGCTGTCGATCCTGGCGGCGTCGCTGATCGGCATGGCCGAGTACGGCCGTCGCTATTCGAGAACCAACGCCAGTTCGTCCGTGATGAACCAGGCCATCGATCTGGCGACCGCTCGCGTCGAGCGAGTCAAGGCCGAGCGAAACTACACGTCGATGGACACGCTGGCCGTGACGGAAACGGTGATCCCCGGTTACCCGATGTTCAGACGGGTGACGACGATCGTTCGCACGCTCACCGGAGCCATGGACTACAAGACCGTGACCGTGGCGGTGACCCACAGCTCGCTCGCGGTCACGGTCAAGAAGACGACCGCGATCGCCCAGTTCTAGGAGCCCCATGCCACCAACCTCGAAACGCACCGCGCTCCGCCGCCGACGGTCAGGATACTCGGTCGGCGAACTGATGCTGGCGCTGACGATCACGATCCTGGTCTTTGGCGCCGCGGTGCCGTTCTTCACGTTCCAACTGCGCGGGCTGAGTGCCGATCTGGGTCGGACGGATGCGCAGATGACGGCGCGCTTCGCGCAGAATACAGTGGACCGCGAACTCCGGAACATCGGCATCGCAGTTTCGCCGATGGTACCCGCGCTGGGCATAACTCGGCCACAACCCAAGATCGTCCAGGCCGACCGGTTCGCTGTCACGTTCAACACCGACCTCGTCGCCAACGATACTTCCGACGTCCAGGCCGTCTACGTCGACCCGAACGTGCCAACGTCGCTGACTGTCGCGCTGGACGTGTCGACGCAGGTCAAACTGCCGCTGAGTTCCAAGTACTACCCGGACCTGACGTACCGCTACAGCGACGGTTCGCGGAGTTTCTCGGAAACCGTGAGCTACTGGGCGTCCGTCGATTCCACATCGGGCAAGAGCGACGAATACGTCCTGTTCCGTCGGGTGAACGACGGCCCGGTTGGTGTAGTGGCTCGGGGAATCCAGATCCCCGCCGGCCAGTCGCTGTTCAGTTACAACCGGGTCGACAGCGCTGCCCGAATCGTTCCCGTGTCGAACGCCAAACTGCCGGTCTTCTGGGATGCGGCCAACTCGTGGGCGGACTCGATCCGCACGGTGACGGTCAACCTCGTCGGCATCTTCCACGGGCGCAACATCCATAATGACACCCTGACCATGCGGCGCACGGTGAACTCGCAGACGTCTCTGGCCAACATCGGCCTGATGCAACTGCGATCGTGTGGCGATCTGCCACTCAACCCCGGTGTTCCGACACTCACGATGGTGACCGTAGGCGGTGTGAACAATCACGTCGTGGTAAGCTGGACGGCATCGCCGGACGAGGCTGCCGGCGAGAAGGACGTGGAGCGCTACGCGTTGTTCCGGCGCATCGTGGGGAACCAGTTCGTCGACCCGGTCGCTGTCGTCGGCAAGGGCGGGGCCACCTACACCTGGGACGATTTCGACCTGCAGCCTGGCGTGCAGATGGAATACGGCGTTGCCGCACAGGACTGCTCACCAGCGAATTCATCGATCCGGGTCAGTTCCCCGATCCTGCACTAGACGAAGGAGTTCCCATGCTTGCTGCATTTCGACAGAGAATACGCCGTCTGGCCGACAACCGCCGCGGATCGGCGCTCATGCTGACGATGGTCTTCACGTTCGCAATGGGAGGGCTGGCTATCTCCGCGATCTACATGTCGGGGAGCACCACAATGCTCTCCAAACTGTACGATCGCGAGCGCGACTACCGGTATGCGGCCGAATGGGCCCTTTCCGTCGGAAAGTCGCAGATCGTCAAGGACACGTCGTTGCATCTGCCGGACTCCGGTTACGTGCAGCTGATGACCTCGCAGGGAGTCATCGACGCGGGCGGAACGCCGGTCCCGAAAGTGAAGGTCGACCTTTACGCCGGTATCGGTGGCAGTTCGACCGGCGAGTACGGACAGTTCGTGGAACTGGTGGCCGTGGCCTTCGATAACGGCGGCGCACGACACGTAAGGCGGCTCCAGCTGCAGGCGGAGAACTTCGCGCGCTACGCGATGTTCACGGATCAGTGGCCGGGCGTGTGTTACGCGACAGGAGAAATCGTGCGCGGACGCGCCCACAGCAACCAGAACTGGGTGTCTTGCGGCGGCGCACCGGGCCCGGTGTACACGGACACGGTCAGCGCCGTGACGACGATCTCCGGCACTGCACAGTACCAATCGGCGAAGCTCCCCACGTCCAACATGATAAGGTTTCCCACGGTGGCCAGGCTGGCATTCATGCCTGGCTACGCATCGATCGCCAATCTGAACCTCACGCCCACTCCATTTGCGGGAACTCGTGGCGGCACACGCGTCGAGTTCGTGGCGGTCGATCTGGATGGCGACGGTACTCTCACCGGACCCGCCGAGGGATACTTCCGCGTCTTCGATGCCAACTCGGCTGCCGGAAACAACCCGTACGTGGCCGCCGGCGCTGGCACCGACAGCCTCTTCACGCGCATGAGCACGCCGTACAACGTTCGACTCGACGCGTTCATCAACGGGGCCGCATCGGTCAACCGAAGCGTCATCGAGAACCAGTGCGGACTGAACTACGTGTTCGACTTGCAGGGCTCGGGGATGCGGGACGACACGACGTTCATTCCATTCGCGGTCCACGATTCCGTGAAAGCCCGGTTCAAATGGTTCAAGGATTCGCTCGAGGCGCAGGCAGGGAACTGGGGTGGCCTTGCCGCAGCGCGTACGCGCTCGCACGCCTGGGGCAGTGGAGTCCTGGCGAGCAAGGTTGCGCTGGCCAAGTCGAGTGGCGCACGCTGCTATCCCGCTGGCGATCCGCACCTGATGCCAACGGAACGAATCGGACCGATCGGCGCCGCGCCTAACGATCAGCTGGCGGCGCAGGACCGGCGTGGCGGATCGGATACCACGTTTACGGTCACCACGCGGACAGGATCCTGGCGGCCATGGCCGGGATTCGGCGGCGGGTTCTTTACGCCCGGCGTTACGCGGCGCCAGGCTATCGAAGAGCCGTACCTGTGGCCAGTACATCGTACGCAGAACCTCAACTCACGGGGTGTCATTTACATCAACGGCACGGTCTGGTTGAGCGGCAAGTTCCGCGGGCGGGCGACACTCTACGCAGCGGGAACGGTGAAGCTGATCGACGACCTCACGTATGTCACGAACCCCGCATCGCTCCCCATCTGCCAGAATCTGCTGGGGATCATCACCGGCAACGATCTCTATATCTCGGACACAGACCTCAACCGGCCACGCAACGTCGACGGCACGGGCGTCGCAAATACACGCTTCTTCGACGACGATCAGGACTTCTTCCTGCACGCCGTCACGCTGAACGGCGTGAGCAAGACCACGGCGACGTTTGGCGTGGAAAACTACTCCGGGGGGCCGAGTATCGGTCGACTGTGTACGCCGGTTCCGCCATACAGCGCGCAGACGTCCGGCGGCTGCATCAACCAGGCGGGCGGCGTCATCGAGCGTCGGATCACGGCTACCTTCTCCGGTGGTTACACCGGCTTCGCCGAGAACCGCGTCAAGGATGCCTGCCTCGATGTCGACTCACCGCCGTACTTCCCGCTGACCGGACGGTACAAGGACAACGAGTTCTACGAGATCGACCCCAACACCTTCAACATGATCGGAGTCGGCAACTTCTATCGGCGGCTGCAATCGGGCTAGGCTCGGGGCTATCACGGGGTCGTCAATCGCGTCAGGTCGCACGGCTGCCATCGAGCAAGGAGCCGTAGATCTGGCGCGATTGTCCGTCGGACGCTCGGGAGACGAATCGCCGCCGCGGTGGCAGGTGCGACCGCTCAGCAGCCGATCGCCAGCGACCGCTGCGCTTCATCCCGCCGTCGGACGATGTGGCACGCGCGGCACCGCGCTTCGTATGTCTCGCTACCGCCGACCATGATCAATGGCGAATCCCAGGCCGCCGGTTCGCCGTCGATCAGGCGTTGGTTTCGGCAGGCTGGAGCGCCACACAACACGCAGATCGCATGGAGCTTGTCGACGACTTCGGCAACCGCCATGAGTTCTGGCATGGGGCCGAATGGCTCGCCGCGGAAGTCGGTATCGGTACCGGCCAGAATCACGCGACGCCCGCGCTGGGCGAAAGAGGTCGCGAGCGCTACGATCCCGGCGTCAAGGAACTGCGCTTCGTCGATGGCGATCACATGCGCCGTCGGATCCACGCGGGTGGCGATCTGCGTCGAGGAGTCGACGGGGACGGCGGCGACCGATCGACCGTCATGGCTCGAGACGGCAAGCAACCCCTGATACCGGTCGTCCAGGTGCGACTTGAAAACCTGGACCTTCCGGCGGGCGATCACGGCGCGCCGTACGCGCCGCATCAGTTCCTCGGACTTGCCGCTGAACATCACGCCAGCGATGACCTCGATCCAGCCACCGGTCAGTTGCAGCATGATCACGAATCGTGGTCTCGGCGACGACGTGAGTGGCGCAGTCGATCGCCGCGATTCGCCCACTCCTCGGATTCGCGCATCGCGCGCGGGGTTCGGCCACCCTCGTCACCGCGCGGACGTGCGCTGCGATCCCTCCCTGGCCCGCCGCGATCGCCGCGTGTCGCGTGTCGCGGTCCCGTGCCCGATCTGGGCGGTCGCGCGCCCCCCCTGCCCGGCGGACGATCCCGCGTCGGGCGCCCGCCGTCGACCCGCGCCGTCACGATACGGCCGCGCAACGACGCTCCGGTCAGACGCGCGACGACCTGTTCGGCAACGTCGGCAGCCACTTCCACCAACGCATGCGTATCTCGCAGATCGATCTTCCCGATCTGCGTCGAAGCGATGCCTGCCTCACCAGCGATCGCTCCAACCAGGTCGCCGCGCTGCACACCATCGCGCTCGCCGACACTGAAGAACAGTCTGGTAAACGACTGCTCCGGATGCCGCACCGTACCGCCGCGGCCTCGTGGCGCCGCCTGCTGTGTGAAGTCAGTGCGCGCTGCAGTCAATGGCGGCGCGGCCGGCGAGTGCGGCGACGTCGGCTTGCGGTTTCGGCTTCGCTCCGCCTCCAGCAGTCGCCAGAGGGCGGCGGCAACAAGGATCGGTTCGCGTTCGGCCGCGATCGGCTCGAGCGCGAGCACCTCACCGGTGAGTGGGCGACCGCGCATCGTGCCGACAATCTCGTCCCGCAACGCGTCGCGCGCGGTGTACGCATCGCGAAGGGCCTGGGTGGGCACGATCGGGATACCGCGGTACCCCAGAGCGGCGGCAACTGCCGTGACACGGTCCGGTGGCACCAGCGCAATGGAACGGCTCGCCGATGGCGTCGCACGCACGAGGGCGCGCAGGTCCGAAGGGATATCCACGATCAGTGCGAGGTCTGGTGTGCCTTCCACCACGTCTCGCACGACTCGGCACTCCTCGGACAGCGAATCGTCGTAGCCTAGCGCGGCGCACAACGCACGAGCATGGCGTTCGCCTTCATCCGAGAAAGCGACGAGCGCCGTCGTTGCCGGATCGAACTGCTCGAGGAGCAGGCGCATGACGTGGCTGCGGGCCTCGGGCACACAGGTGACGTACTCCACCGGCGCTCCCAGCGCCGCGGCCGGCGTCTCGTGCTGGATCCGACGTGCCCGCCACAGGAATCCCGTGGCGAACTGCTCGACGCGCTCGGACACGTTGGCCACGAGGAGCGTCCGCTCCGCGTCGCGCGGGATTTCCGCGAGAACAGACTCGAGCGCCGAGCGGACGTCGTCTGTCATCTGGTCATCGGCCCATACGATCGCGACCGAACGCAGCCCCTGAAGCTTGAGGAGCGACCGGGACATGAAATCCATCAAGTCCTGTGCGGTGGCGCAAAGCGCGGGCGCGCCGCGCTGAAGCCGCCGTTCTCCGCGTCGCGAGGCAGTGATCGGAACCAGCCACGCGGCATCGAGGTTCACCGCCGCGGCGAACGCGAATACGCTGTCCCGGTCTGGCGCAATTATCAGCGCTTGCGGCGTCCCTGAAGTACGATCGGTGCGCTCCAGCCAGGGGCGAACGATCGAGGCAGCCTGGGCGTCGTCCCTCGGCAGAATGTGAATAACATGCGGGATGCGGCCCGCACCCGCTTCGTCACGACCTTCTCGCTGCTCCACGGCTCCCCCGGGTTGTCAAGAGCGCGCACGACGCATGGCGATTAGAATAGGTCGCGAGCGAGCCGAAACATACGCGATCGAAAGCCCTCGCTCCATCCAATCCACACAACCGAACCGGGAAATGAGCACGCAGTTCTTGCCGTCCGGCAACGTTTCGCGTATCAAAGAGTCAGCCACGATCGCGGTTTCCCAGCGGGCGCGGGCGTTGAAGGCAAAGGGACGGACGGTTATCGACCTTGGGGCCGGGGAACCGGATTTCGCCACTCCGGAGTTCATCCGCGATGCGGCCAAGCGCGCCTTGGACGAGGGCGCCACGAAGTACACCGCGGTAGAAGGGATTCCACGTCTACGCGAGGCGATCGCGCAGTACGTCAACTCCCAGACGCCGGGCCGGACACCCGTCGAGCCGTCGGAAGTGATGGTTACCACGGGATCGAAGCAGGCTCTCTTCAACGCGTGTTTCTCGCTCTTCGGCCAGGGCGACGAGGTACTTGTGCCGACGCCTGCGTGGACGAGCTACTATGAGATGGTCGAACTGGCCAGAGCGACCTGCGTTCCGGTCCTTGGCGATCCAGCGGCTGGGTTCAAGGTCACTGTCGATAGCCTGCGTGCCGCCTCCACTGCACGTACTCGCGGCGTGATGCTCAACTCCCCGAGCAATCCAACCGGTGCCGTGTACTCCGCAGAGGAGCTGGGTGCTATCCTCGCGCTGGCCGAGGATCGCGGCTGGTGGGTGATCAGCGATGAGATCTACCGACGCATCGCCTACGACGGACCGGCTACCGGGTCGCTGCAGGTGGCGCGAACGCGCGAGCGCCTGGTTCTGGTCGACGGGGTGGCCAAAGCGTTTGCGATGACAGGATGGCGCGTGGGCTGGTCGGTTGCGCCGTTGGCCGTGACCAAGGCAATGAGCGCGCTGCAGTCGCATACAACGTCGAATGCAACAACAATGGCGCAGCACGCTACCGTGGCGGCACTGGTCGACACAGTGCAGTCGGACGCGGCCGTGACCCGGATGGTGGCCGAGTACCATGCACGGCGCGATGCCGCTCTTCAGCTGTTGCACTCCGAGCCTGGCCTGCGGATCGTCAGGCCCGATGGGGCGTTCTACCTGTACCTCGATGTTACGGCCACGAATCCCGAGGCCGGGGATGCCGGCACGGACTTCGCCACGCGACTGCTGGATGAAGCCGGTGTTGCCATCGTTCCAGGAGCGGCGTTCGGCACGCCAGGCTGGGTCCGCATCTCCTACGCGGCGCGTGTGGACGACGTCGTCGAGGGAGTCCGGCGGGCGATAGATCTGTGGCGCTCATCGCGTCGGGCTTGAGTCGCATGCAACCGAGCGGAACTGATCGGGTGAGGCTGTCGAGCTATCTTCCGCGAAGTCGCCGGGAACGATATCGATTCGACCGGGCGCGGAACCCGGATCGAGGCACGCAAGCGCGATGAGGAGCCAGCAGTGAACATTCCCGTCTTCGTCGAACCCCGCATTGGTTCCGCTCCAGCGGTGTCCTACCGATGGGATCCTGATACCGACATTCTCTCCGCGCAGTTGAGCGGTCGGGGCGAGAGCGCCGGCGTGAGTGGTTCCGTCGATCTCGAGGGGAGTGACGGATCGTGGCTGATCCTTGATGTAGCTGGCGGGCGGATCAACGGCGTCGAGGTGGCAGTCTGGCCGACGGTCCGGAAGCGTTCTGCGCTGGTGCCGCCAGAGGAGGTCGAAGACGCGAGTGTCGTCGTGCCGGCGAACCCCGGGCTGCGTGTCGACGCGGTCGAGGTCAATACCGCCATGGCCGCCGATTCGGACCATGCGGAACGCACGATCCATTTCCGTCTCGGTCCGCGGCGCGCGACGCGCACCGTACGTATCGCACGCGAGGTGCTGCTCGATATCGACACGGAAAGCCGGCTGGCCGGCGTATGGTTGCTCGACGTTCCACCGTTCCCGGAGGAAGCGTGATCACCACCATCGTCCTCATCAAGGCGGATGCGAAGCGGATACCGGACACCGCCAGGCAGATCGCGGGCATCGAAGGTGTGCAGGAAGTCTACTCGGTCTCCGGTGAGTGGGATCTGGTGGCCATCGTTCGAGTGCCCGAATACCAGCAGATTGCCGAAGTCGTCACCGAACGATTTCCCGCGGTGGCCGGGGTCGAACGGACACAGACGCTCACCGCCTTCCGCGCCTATTCCAGCCGGGACGTGGAACAGGCCTGGGACATCGGAGCGACCTGAGGCTGACCGGCCGCGGTGACCGGATGACCACGGATCTTCGTTCGGTTCGCCGCCAGCTACGACGGGCCATTCCCGGGCTGCCGCTGGCTGACGGCAGCGACAGCCTGACCCTGGAGCACAGCGAGTTGCCCATCGAGCCTCCGCACACGCGGGCGTGCGAGCTGCTGGAGGGCACCGCGATGTTGGCACGGCGTGTGGCAGGCGAGCCCGTGGTCGGGTTCGGCGCGTTCCTGGACGGCATCCAGGCAAGCCGTGTCTGGTATTACGACGAAGGGGTGCCGGTCGTGCTCGGTCAGGTGGCCGCTGCGATCCGGGTGCGAATCGGCCGGCGTCTTACGTTGTGGCGATCCGTCGAGGAGAGTGCGCGCTTCTACGTGCCGTTCTCGCACCTTTCGGCCGGCACGCGTGAAGCGTTGGAAAGCACCGGCCTCGAGGTCGTCGATACGCTCCAGGGATCCGCGGGCGATGCGCCGCCGCATCCGTTGCAGTTGACGAGGTTGGCCTATCAGGCGGTTCTCGACGCCCGCGAGCTGATCGAGCGGAACTGCGCCGTGGAGTGGGCTCGATCCGGAGCGGCGCCGCTTTTCGTCGACGGTCCGGTGCCGCGAGCGGCGGACCAGCGGCCGCCCCGGTGGAGTGTCGGCGTCGTCAAGAGCCACCACACGCTTTATGTCGGTACCGGGTCGATCAAAACGATCGCCTCGTTAGGTGAGCGGGAGCGAACCGCCGCCTTCCTCATCCCCTCGTCTTGGAGCGATCCCGTTGCCAGCTGGTACTTGCGCGTGCGTACCGCGCCGGGCCGCGATCCCCTGTGGGGCCTGGTCAGAGTCGAGATTGCGCTGCCGCCATCCGGGTCGCAATCCATCCTTACTGAACACGTCGACCTGGTCTCGCGATGGATCCTCGCCGAGCGTTCGCCGCTCGCGTTGCCTGACGGTCGGTGGGATCGCATGCCGTACGGAATCCGGGATGTCGAGTCGTATCTGCGCGTGCGTCTCCAACTCTAGCGGACGCTGACAGGCCGTCGGCCGTCGCGTACCTTTCGTCGCAGGCGCGAGCCATCTTCCACCGCACAGCAGTGAGCAACGCACCGGAATCGAACAACCACGAACCACCGCTGTCCCCGCCGCCGCTGGGCCGCGTCGTCGCGACGGAGAAACGACCCAACACTCCGCATGAGTTCCATTTCTGGACGGCGCTGGACTCTCCTGTAGGCATCGGCACGATCGTCCGTGTCGAGGGCGCCCAGCCCGTCAATGGGTCGATTCCCCGGATCTACGGCGTGGTGTCCGACGGGTTGAGCTACACGGACCTCGTGTCGCCGCTTCACGACGTGATCGGGAATGACGCGTCGCCTTCCGATGCCCTGAGCGCGCCGACGATCCGATCTGAGATCCGGCTCTACACGGCGGCGGTGCTGCGGCAGATCCCGGATGAACCTTTGCAGCCGGTCCCAATGGGCGCCGTCCACCTCGCGAATGACGAGGACGTCGCTCTGGCCTTGCGCATGGACGGTTACCTGCGGGCGGAGAACCGCACGGCCATCCCGATCGGTGTGTACCGAGCGGGCGGTATGGCATCCCCGATCTTCGTCGATGCCGACTTTCTGCTTGGGCCGGAAGCCGCACATCTCAACATCACCGGCGTCTCTGGCCTGGCGACCAAGACGAGCGCGGTGGAGTTCCTGCTCGCATCCCTGTTCACGCACTTCCCTCGGCAGAAGGGTTCGATCGCCGCCGTCTGCTTCAACGTCAAAGGCCCCGATCTGTGCTTCCTCGACCAGCCGGGAACGCTCGATGCCGATGACCTCGCGATCTACAAGACGTTAGGCATCGATCCTGTGCCCTTCCGCAACGTCTCGTACTACGCCCCCTACACGGCTCGGGGCGTCTCTCTCAACACGCTCCGCTCGAATCCCGAACTCACGCAAAACGTCTACCCGCTCACCTGGGGCCTGGAGGAAGTGCTCCGCTACGCCGAGGTTCTGCTCAACCGCGACGATGTCGACGCCAAGGCAGACGCCCTGATCGACTTCATCGCGGAACGAGTGGTCGCGCGAGAGTTCCACGACACGGCGCTGCAGGGCGGCAAGCGGTACTACATCCGTACGTTCGAGGATCTGGACGCGTGGTTTCGAGACGTGTTGATGCACATGGAGGATTCCGGCAAGGAAAGCTGGCGCACGCATCACATCGCGACGGTACGCAAGATTCGCAATCGGTTGTCGAACTTCTCCACGCGCTGCCAGGGACTCGTTACCGAGGCCGGCGCGGTCAGCGATCTGCCGTTCGGCAACTTCGAGGACAGGGCCGTGTACGTGATCGACGTCGCCAACCTGGAAGAGGACGCGCAGAATCTCATTTTCGCCCGCGTCGTCTCTGCCCTCCGCGAACGGCTGGAACGGCGCGACCTCGGAGTCAATCACCTGGTCGTGTTCGTGGATGAACTCAACAAGTACGCGCCGGCGGACGGGCAGGACACCTACGTCCGCCGGATGCTTCTCGACATCGCCGAACGTGGACGCTACCTGGGACTGGTGCTGTTCAGCGCGCAGCAATTTCGCAGCCAGGTTCACCGTCGAGTGGTCGGGAACTCGGCGACCGCGCTCTATGGGAGAATGGATGCGGATGAACTGGCGACCCCTGGATACCAGGTGCTCGGCCCGGCCACGAAGACCAAGCTGGCGACGCTGGACAAGGGACAATTGATGGTGCGGCATCCGCATTTTACGCAGCCGATCTTCGTCCGCTTCCCGCGGCCGCTGGTCATGTCCGGACGTGTTGGAATCGAGCGATTCCCGCAGCAGGCAGAGGAGACGCTGGAGGACGCTGTCCTTCGAGCGCTGCGCCGGCTCGACTCCTCGATCACGCTCGACTTCGTACGCGAGGCTTCGGCGCTGTTCGATGAGGCCGAAGTGCTGCGAGCCCGCGATGCAACGCTGCGGGCTCGGCCGGCCAATGTCCGCCAGCACTTCAAGGCGCAGTTCCGCGCACGGGTTGCGGCGATGCCAGTCCAGCCGCGTCAGATCCCGCGTCTGCGGCCAACGCCGGCCGACGATCCGTATGGGAGTTGAGTGAGGCCCGCCCCATGAACGGTGGCAGGCTGGCGGCCCTGGGACTCGGCGTGCTGAGCCCCGTGTTTCTCGGGGCGCAGGCGGTCGCGTTGCAGATTCGCCCGCGCGCCGGAGATACGCTGCGACTGCGTATCGAGCAGTCGGTGGAGGTGTCAGGTACGACCCGCAAGGGCAACGCGGACCTGACGAACAGCGAGTCGCACGCGATGGTGGCCTTGACGCGGGTAGCGATCGAGGCGACCGATCTTGCGGGGGCGACGGTAACTGCCATGACGGACAGCGTGCACCTGACAGGGACCTCAGGAAAACCTGGCGGCTCATTGCTCGGCTGGGCGAAGGCCCTCGAAGGACAGCGATTCCGGTTCCGCATTGCTGTCGACGGGACGCCTTCCATGGAGGGGCCGGGTGCGGGTGCGGCGCCGCATGTCGGCGCGTTCCTGGCCCAGTTGCCGGCTTCATTGCCCAAGGAACCAGTCGCGCCAGGCTCCAGTTGGGAGCGCCGGATGGAGATCCCGATGTCCGCCCTGAGCGCAGCACGCGGGACCGCTGTGATGACCGCAACGTTTCGGTTGGACTCGCTCGGCCGCGGGGGGAATCTGGCCTTTCTTTCCGTCAGCGGTCGGCTCAGTCGACACGCGGCACCTCCCGTCACCGGCGGTGCCACGACCGTGGAGGCCAACGGAACGGTGACCGGGAGTGTGGTAGTGGATCGTCAGCGGGGTTGGATCACCGACGCCCGGTCGACAATCAACGTTCGCTCGCTCGTCCCTGGCGAGAAGCCCGACCAACCGCCGATGCAGGTGCGGGTGAAGATCACGCAGTGGATGCGGGCGAAATAGCCCGCGCTGGTATATTCAGGTGGGCCCGGCCCCTCCGTCCACTCGCGTGAACCGTTCGGCGACATGCGGCTCATCCACCTATCCGATCTTCACCTGGGCTTTCGCCAGTTCCAGCGGACGACGCCGACGGGCATCAACCAGCGCGAGGCGGACATTGCGCACGTTTTCCGGAGGACCATCGACGCGATTGTCGAGCGCGCGCCGGAGCTGGTGATCGTTGCCGGTGACGTGTTCCACAACGTGCGGCCATCGAATCCGGCGATCCTGACGGCGTTCCAGCAGTTCTCGCGTCTCAGGCAGGAACTGCCGGAGACGATCGTCGTGATGCTGGCGGGGAACCACGACACCCCACGTGCCGCGGAAACTGGCTGCATCCTCAGGCTGTTTTCGCCGTTGGGTATCGAAGTCGTCGACTCTCGCGAGCGCCGTATCGCATTTGCCGACCGGTCGCTTTCGATCCTGGCGGTGCCCGACGTCGCCGGACAGCGCCCGCAGTTCGAGATCGATCCGGCGTTCAGGTTCAACGTGCTGGCGTTCCATGGCGAGCTTCCGGAGTTCGTGCCAAAGCCATGGGCGGATTCGGAACGGGCGTCCCTGTCCGTCTCGGTCAGGGATCTCAACATCGACAAGTGGTCTTACGTGGCACTCGGGCATCACCACGTGTTCAAGCAAGTAGCGCCGCACGCGTATTACAGCGGAGCCATGGAGTACGCGAGCTTGAACATCTGGGGCGAATTGGCGGAGGAGACGGCCGCCAAGCTTCGCGGCAAGTACATGATCGAGTACGATCTCGAGAGCGGGAAGCGGACGATGCACAAGCTGCCGTTGGCCCGACCGCTGGTGGATCTTCCCGTAATCCGGGCCCGCAGTGCGACGGCTGCCGAGATCGACGCTGCCATTCGCGCCAACGTCGAGGGCTGCAGGCAACCGGGCGGCATCGACGACAAGATCGTCCGCCAGCTCGTCTACGATGTGCCTCGGCATGTGGCTCGCGAACTGGATCACCGTGCGATTCGCGCGTACCGGAAGCGTGCCCTGCAGTTCCATCTGGACACGCGCCGGCCGGACGTCGCGCGCCCGAGCGCCAGCGGCGTCGCCAGTCGTCGTGCCTCGCTGTCGGATATCGTTCGCGACAGACTGTGGAGTCGCCCACTGGCTCCGGACGTGAATCGCGAGGCGCTCGTCGAGCTGGGACTGCAGTATCTGCAGCACGCGGACGTCGCCGAGTCAGATGCATTGGCTGTTCCGGAGTCCGAGTGAGACTGAACTCGATCCACCTCGTCAACTTCCGTCAGCACGCGGACACCCGGATCGATTTCGACCTCGGGCTCACCGGGATCATCGGTCCGAACGGTGCGGGGAAGTCGACTATCCTCGAGGCCATCGCTTGGGCGCTGTACGGCCAGTCGGCAGCGCGCGGGACGCGCGAGACGTTGCGTTTTTCTCGTGCGCCGGCGCGCGCTCCGGTGCGCGTCGATCTGGATTTCGAGCTGGCGGGGCATCGCTATCGCGTTGTCCGTGGTCTCTCGAGCGCCGAGCTGTTTCTCGATGGCGCGCCGGAGCCGATCGCCAATTCGATCTCGGGGGTGACGGAGCTGCTGCAGCGTCGTCTGGGGATGACGCGCCCGGAGTTCTTCAACACGTACTTCACGGGGCAGAAGGAACTGAACGTCATGGCGGCACTGGGACCGGCCGAGCGAGGCCAGTTCCTGTCCCGCGTCCTTGGTTACGACAAGCTGCGAACGGCGCAGCTCCTGGTACGCGAACGGCGAAAGCTGATCGTGGCCGAGTTGTCGGGCGTGCGTTCCGCGATGCCCAACCCGGAAGCAGTGGCGCGTCTGCTCGATGAGCAACGCGTACGCCTGGCCGAGGCGGAGACGCGTTGTGCAGCGTCGGAGGTCGCGCATCGGGACGCAGAGGCTGCGTTAGGCATCGTGGCGCCGCGCTGGGCGGCGGCCCAGCGATCTCGCGACGAACTCCAGGCGCTGATCGCGGACCTCCGGCTGCGCGAGAGCGAGGCACAGGCGCGCGAACGCGAGTTGGAGCGGCTTGCGCGCGAGCTCGCCGAGGTGGCCGAGGCCCGTGACGAACTCGACGGCCTCGCGACCGAGCTGGCCCCGCTCGCGGCCCTCGCCGATGAGTTCCGGCGGTTCGAGGAGCTGGCACGCAGCGAGGGTCGCCGTCAGACGCTGATGAGCCAGGAACACGGGCTGATCGCCGACGTATCCGGCCTGCGCGAACGGCGCGACCGCGTCGTTCGCGCACCGCAGCTCGAGGAAGAAGTCACCGAGCGCTACGAGCGAAAGCGACGCGAACTCGAAGAGGCGCAGGGAGCCCTGGAGGCCAAGAGAACGGAATGGGTGCGCGAGCGCCAGGAGGCCGAGACGCGGCGAGATGCGCTGCGAGCGCAGTACCAGGACGTCAAGAACCAGCGCGACCAGCTCGTCGAGCTCGGTGAAGACGGCATCTGCCCGACCTGCACGCGCACGCTGGGGGCGTCCTTCCGGACCGTTCTGGAACAGCTGGAGGAGCAGCTGGAGACGATTGCCTACAATGGTCGCTACTACGCGACGCGGATCGAGCAGTTGGACCCGATGCCAGCCGACGTTGCGTCGCTGGAGGCGCAGCGTCGCCAGTTGCAGTCCGAGGTCGATACGCACCAGCGCCAGTTGGCGCGGGTGCAATCGGCGGTCCAGGAACTCGCCCAGTTGACGCACGACCTGCAGACGAAACAGGAACAGCTCGTGATCGTGCAAGCGGATATCGCGGGACTTCCCGGCGGTTACGACGCGATCCGACACGCGGAACTGCGCGATCGTGTCGACTACCTGGCGACCCTGAACGCGCGGGCGACGCGCCTCTCAGCCGTGATCGAACGCGAACACGGCTTGCGTGCCGAACAGTCGCGGATCGCCGAAGAAGCCCTGCGGCTCGGCAGCGATCTTGCCGCGCTCAGGGAGCGACGCGCCGAAGCGGATTTTTCTGAACAGGACTACGTGCGGCTTCGCGAGGAGTTCGAGCAAGCCTCGGCGCTGGCCCGCAGCACGGCGGTGGCGCTGGCGTCGGCGACGGCGGACAAGGCGACGGCAGCGCAGGGGGTGGAGAACGCCACCCGCGCCGGTCGCGACCTGGAGAAGGCGCAGGCCACATTCGGCGCTCTCGAGCGGGACCGCAAGCTCCATGACGAACTCGATCGCGCGTATTCGGATCTGCGAACGGATCTCAACTTCCAGTTGCGCCCGGAGCTGTCGGATCTGGCAAGTACCTTCATCTCGGACCTCACAGATGGCAGGTATTCAGAGCTGGAACTGGACGACCTTTACAGAGTGATCGTACTGGAGGACGGTAACCCGAAGCCGGTGATCTCGGGCGGCGAGGAAGACCTGTCGAACCTGGTATTACGTCTGGCGATATCGCAAATGATCGCCGAGCGGGCCGGGCAGGCCTTCTCGCTGCTGGTGCTCGACGAAGTATTCGGTTCCCTCGACGAGTCGCGACGCCACAACGTCATCGAGCTCCTGCGCCGCCTGCAGGATCGTTTCGAGCAGGTCATCATGATCACGCATATCGAGTCGGTGAAGGACGGGTTCGATCGCGTGATCACGGTGTCCTATGACGAGCACTCCGGTTCGGCGGTCGTCCAGCAGCTGGAACCGAGCGGATCGCCAACCGACATCCTCGACGCTGCATTCGAGAGCGCGGGAGCGGAGGACGTATGACCTCGACACGTACGTCCGACACGACGCCCGATGCCCGTCCCGAGCGCATCGACCCGAACGACGTCTCTGAGCTGAACGCCGTGTTCGCCGACGCCTTTACCGAACGCTACCGCAAGGATGGGATGGTTGGCGTTCGCGTGCCGCAGCTTAACCCCGCCATTTGGCGGTACGCGATCGAGGATGCCGGTGACGGGGCGATGCAATGGCGCAGTGAGCGCGGCGACATCGTTGCCTTCAACATCGCGCACCGATCGGGAAACGAAGGCTGGATGGGTCCACTGGCGGTGCGTACCGACGCCCAAGGCAGAAACATAGGGAAACGGATCGTCATGGCGGGCATCGCATGGCTGCGGGCGCAGGGCGCGCGCGTCATCGGCCTGGAGACCATGCCGAGAACGATGGACAACATCGGGTTTTACTCGCGTCTTGGCTTCGTTCCGCAGCGGCTGACCATAACGCTGACACTGGACGCCGCGCCGGTCGCCGAGCCAGCGTCGCTCCTCGGCCGACTGCACGAAACGTCACGAGGCGACGTCATCGCACAATGTGCTCGGCTCACGACAGCCTGCGCGCCGGGCGTGGACTTCACACGCGAGATTGCGTTGACCGCGGAGCTGGGTCTTGGCGACACACTCCTCTTGTGGGACCAGGGGCGACTCACCGGATTTGCGCTGTTCCACACGGCGCCGTTGATCGAGGGCAGGCCACGTGACGAGCTGCGTGTCCTCAAGATGGTCCTCGCCGACGAGCGCGATGTCGCGCGCATTGCCGATGGGCTGGTGGGCGTAGCTGCGCGCCTTGGCACACGGCGCGTCGCCGTTCGCATTCAGGGCGAGTACCTGCACGCGTACCGAACGCTGGTGGAACGCGGCGGACGCGTTCGGTGGACGGATCTGCGAATGACCCTGGTCGACCTGGAACCGGGCGGAGCGAGACTGGGAATGGTCCTGTCGAACTGGGAAATCTGATCACCTAACGAGATTCCGATAAGTAGAGGTGCGTTCCTGCCGGTGGTCTCGTGGCGCGGGCGTGCGACGCGGCCAGCGTCAGACAAGCGTCAGTCGATGCATAAAAACGCACGGTGGCGCCAGTCGTCTCCTATGGACATGAATCTGAGTGCGAGCCGGAGACATCGCGCAAGGCGAGTCATCGGATTCGGGCGAATCGTCGCTCGCCTCGACCTCAGCGGTACTCCGAGTGCGAATAACGCCGATACGTGGCGGGCATTTCCGTTACACCATGTAACGTCGCGTCGTCTAAGTTGCAGTCCTGTCACGCGAAACTCGGCTCGTACTATTTCTGCGGTTTCCGGGCATTGAGCGCCACGATTCGCCAGATCAGCAGAAAGACACCGAGCGTCAAGAGGAGATTGATCCATCCGGGTGCGCCGGTGATGAGCGCTCCGACCGCCCAAAGGACGAGCATCGCAATCGCCGCAATGATTCCGAGATCCATAGTGAATTGACCAGTTGTGGGAGCGCCGGTACATTCTCCGCTAGGCATGCAAAGGGGCGAAGAGATCGATTTTTTGAGCCAACAAGTCCTGCGTAGGGGCCCAACAGCTGGGCCGACGTCATGCCCCAGTGCGGGGAAGGCGAAAGCGTAGTGCGGGTCTTATTCCTATCGTCCGGGCTTCAAAAAAACCTCTTCGTTCCGAACTCGGTGGGGCTCCGCAGGGAGCCCCGCTTTGTTTTCGGCATGGCGTGGCAGTAAGGTACGCAGGGACATCCTGTCTCCCAATCGCCTTCGTGCCATCGCTCGTCATATGCCCCGCGTTACCGCTACTCGTCGCCTCCGGTTCAACGCCGCCCATCGCGTCCACAATCCGGTCCTGAGCGATCATGAAAACGCTACCCTGTTCGGGAAATGCAACAATCCCAACTGGCACGGGCACAACTACATACTGGACGTATCGGTGACGGGTGAGATCGACCCGAAGACGGGTTATGTGCTGGATCTCGGGCGCGTGCGGGACATCGTGACGCGAACGGTCCTCGAGAAGGTCGACCACAAGAACTTCAATCTCGACGTCGATTTCATGCGGGGCGTCATCCCCACATCCGAGAACATCGTAGTCGAGTTCTGGAAGGCGCTGGCGCCTGCGCTCCTGCCGGCCCGCCTGTCCAGGTTGGTACTCTGGGAGACAGAGAACAACGCCGTGGAGTATCACGGTGAGTAGCCGAGCTGCGGGCGCCGCGGCCGGAGTCGGATCGCGTACCGCGGTGGTCACGGGGGCGTCGCGCGGGATCGGTTTCGCCGTGGCATCAGCGCTAGTCAGTTGCAACATTCGGGTGGCGCTGGTGGCCCGGACGGCTGACGCGCTCGCACATGCTGCCAAGTCCCTTGGCCCGGCGGCGCACCCGGTGGTTGCCGACCTGCGGGATGCGGATGCGGTGCATAGCGCATTGGCGGAGATCGAGGCGTGGGCGGGGCTTCCCGATATTCTCGTCAGCTGCGCCGGCGTGTTCGATGTGGCGCCCATCGGGACGTTCTCCCCCGAGGCCCTCGCCGCGACGCTGGACTCGAACCTGATCGGGCCATTTCGGCTGGTTCATGCCTACGCGCCCCGCATGCGCGTTCGGGGAAGCGGTCACGTGGTGACCGTGGGGTCGGTCGCCGACCGAGTAGCGTATGCGGGTAACGCTGCCTACGCATCGAGCAAGTTCGGCGCGCGCGCGCTTCACGAGGTGCTGCGCACGGAGCTGCGCGGCAGCGGCGTCCGCGTCTCGCTGGTCTCACCCGGGCCGGTGGACACGACAATCTGGGATCCGATCGATCCCGACAACCGCCCGGGATTCCCGCGCCGCGAGCAGATGCTCGCGGCGTCGGACATCGCCGAGGCCGTCCGCTGGGTGGTTACGCAGCCCACGCGAGTCAACGTCGACGAACTGCGCCTCACGCATCAGTAGCGGCGCATCGAGCCCCCGCCCTCGACCGAGATGCACATCGATTTGCTCGACCACCTGCGGTGCCCGGCGGATCATGCCGAATGCTGGCTGGTGGCCGCGATCGAGCGGATGGCGGATCGCCACGTCGAACGCGGAACGCTTGGGTGTCCAGTCTGTCGCCGCTCATACGAGATACAGGATTTCGCAGCGTGCTTCGCTACGCCTGCCGAGACCGTCGAGAATCGAGCGCATCCGACACCTGACGAGGTGACCCGGTTGGCGGCGATGCTCGACCTGCGCGTACCGGGTGGTTTCGTTGGGCTGCATCGCGAGTGGGCACCTTACGCGATCCCGCTCGCCTTCTCCTTCGACGTGCATTGCGTCGTTCTCGACGATCGGCGCTCGATACGTCCTGCGGAAGGAGTCTCGCTCCTCATCGTCGATACGGCACTTCCCCTGGCTCGTGGCGTTCTGCGCGGCATCGCACTGGGGATCGGCGCACCGCAACATGCCGTACACCGAGCGCTCCGCCCGGGGGGACGTGTCGTCGGAGCTGCGGGGCTGGATGTGCCGGCGGGTATAGCCCTGATGGCTAGAGACGTGCGGTCGTGGGTGGGCGAGCGACTTCCTGACGCCACTCCTGTCGTGTCACTCGCGCGACCGCGCTAATCCTCGCTTCCGGCGTACAGTGCGTCGACGGTTCCCTTGTATCGTGACTCGACGACACGCCGTTTCACCTTGAGAGTGGGTGTCAGTTCGCCCCGATCGATGCTGAAGTCGTGCTCGATCAAGCCGATCTTCTTCGGTGTCTCGAAACTGGCGAGTCCCTGAAATCGCGATCTGACCTCCTTCTCCATCTTTGCCCTGATGGTCGGCATCGCCAGGAGCTGCGACCGATCCGTCCAGATGATGTTCTGCCGCTGTGCCCAGCGTTCGAGCTGGTCCCAGTTGGGAACGATGAGGAGAATTGGAAACCTGCGTCTGTCGCCGAGCATGACCGCCTGCGACACATACTTGTTCGTCTTGACCGCGTTCTCGATCGGTTGCGGGGCGATATTCTTGCCGCCGGCGGTCACGATAATGTCCTTCTTGCGGTCGGTTATTCGAAGAAAGCCGTCTTCGATGACACCGATGTCCCCGGTATGGAACCAACCGTCGGCACCCATGACTTCGGCGGTGTCGTCCGGCTTGTTGTAGTATCCCTTCATGACGTGCGGGCCGCGGGTCAGGATTTCTCCATCAGGCGCAATCCTGACTTCCACGCCTGCAATGGGCTTGCCGATGGTTCCGATCCGGAAATCCCTCGGCGTGTTGCAGCCGATGATCGGCGAGGTTTCGGTGAGCCCGTATCCTTCGAGGATGACCAATCCGGCCGCGAAGAAGAACTTGTTGATCTCCGGCGCAAGCGGTGCGCCGCCTGACACGAAGTAGCGCAGCCGTCCGCCGGTGCGCGCCTTGAGCTTCGAGAACACGAGTTTCTGAGCCAGCGCGTACTTGAGTGCGAGCGTTCCGCGCGGCTCACGCCCCGCGAGCTTCACGTCCGCCCACTGGTCCGCGACCTTCCGCGCCCAGAAGAAGATCTGTCGCTTGATGGTCGTTCCGGAGAGAGCGTTCTCGAGCACACGCGCATACATCTTCTCGTACAGGCGCGGGACAGACATCGCCATGGTCGGCCGCACTTCCTGCATGCAGATGGGCACCAGATCAAACGATCCGACGTATGCGATCGTGACGCAGTTGTCGAAATACCAGTAGTCGCCAGTCCGCTCGAAGACATGGCACAACGGAAGGAAACTCAACCCGACGTCCGCGGGAGTCATCGTCACCAGGTTGCGACAGGCGCGGACGTTGGAGTGCACGTTGTCGTGGGTCAACACCACGCCCTTGGGCGGACCCGTCGTGCCGGACGTGTAGATGATCGTGAGCACATCGCTGGGGAGAGTGGCGAGTGCCTCGCGTTCGTAAGTCTCTCTCGTTTCCGGTGAGTCCGCTGCCGCTCCCCTGGCTTCGATGTCCGCGAGTGTGAGGTCCGCGAACGGCCGTGCGGCCTCGTCGAAAGCGATCACAAGCTTGAGGCTCGGCGTCTCCGTACGGATGCGCGCCACCTTCTCTGCCTCCGCGACGGTCGACACGAAAATGGCGACGCTCCCGGAGTCGTTGAGCATGTACGGCAACTGTCCGGCCGGCAGGGTCGCGTAGAGGGGAACATCAGGAACCCCGCTCGTCAGGCAGGCCCAGTCTACGAGTGCCCATTCGGGGCGGTTCTCCGAAAGAATGGCCACCCGATCGCCACGGGCGATGCCCAGCGAACGCAGTCCCAGGGCGATCCGCCGCACCCGTTCCTGCACGGTGCCGTGCGAGATCGGATACCAGGCGCCATCGACGCGATGCATCATCGCATCCGGCTTGTTGAACTGCCTGATGGCCTCGAAGAACACCTGGACGAGCGTACCCGGCTCTGGCCGAGGTTCGGCGCCGCGTGCGTACGTCGTGGCGGATTCGATGGACACGATTGCCTGCCCCTGTGAGTGCGGACCTACTTGGGCTTCACGCGCACTACCATACGCGCAGGCGCACCGGGCACCAGAGCACCGCGGTACATGGCACGGGCCACGACGATGACGGAATCCAGTACGGGGACCTGGCCCGCGACTACCTTGAAACGCAGCCGGCGAGATACGACTCCGCTTCCATCGGTCGTATCCACCGCCGAAGGGCGTCCAACCTCGTTGGCAAGGTACAGCAGAGACGTGTCTTTTGGCGCGATGTCCTGAGATCGGTACCGGAGGGCGAAGTCGACGACCCACGATCGAACGACACCGCCTCCTGCACGGGATTGCAGTTTCAGCCGGAACTCAGTCGAGATGTTCGATGCGGCATCGTCCGGGATGCTGAGAGGCAGCGTATCCGGTCCGGCTTCGATGCTCAACGTGTCCGGCAGCAACGTCGTCTCCACGGAGCGGGAGACACTCTGCAGTCCGCCACCAGTTGCGATGAGGCGCGCCGTCCCGACAGTCTGATGCGCTACGAGCATTCCTGTCGCGGTGACATCGACGATCGTGTCGAGCGAGACGAACGTCGGTGCGGGTTTCGTGGCGAGGTCGCCACTCCCGTTGAAGAGCTTTCCGACCAGCGGCGCGGCGACGCCGAGCGAGTCACGCAGAGTATCGCCGAGGACTACCGCGGGGTAGGGCAACGGCGAAAACTCGATCGCGACTATCTCGTCGGGATCTGTGGTCAAGTCCACACATCCGGCCAGCGCCAACACGGCGAGCGCCGCGGCCGTCATGCGCCGACGTCTCACGGCTCGAATCGCTCGGCGAGTAGTGTCGCCAGGTTCACATAGGCCTGCGATGCTGGATCGCTCGGCGATCGCAGCACCACCGGCTGGCCCGCGGCGAACGCGTCCAGCGCAGCATTGGTACGCGGGATCACGACATCGAAAACCATGTTGAGCGGAAGGTGCGAGCGTACGTACTGCGCGATTCGTTGCGACGCTTCGTTGGCCGGATCGAACATCGTGAGCAGGATTCCGTCGAGCGTGAGTTCGGCATTGGCAGAGACGATCTCCTGGATACCACGCAGGATCTGCGGAGTTGTCTGCAACGCGAGCGGCTCGCACTGCAGCGGTACGATGGCGTGCTGCGACGACAGGAGCACATGCTGGACGATCGGACCGAGGCCCGGTGGCGTGTCGACCACGACGATGTCACAACGTTCGCGCGCCGTTTTCAGGAGATCTCCCAGAATGGCCGTATCCGAGATCAATGACAGAAACCCCGAGTGATCGGCACTATCGGTGACCGACCCGGCAAGAATGACGCGCATCCAGGGGAGGGCCGTCGGGAGGATGATCTCCTTGAGGGAGCGCGAGCCGCTCAAATAGTCGGCGAAACCGAAGGTGGGATGCCCGCGTCGAAGCCCGACGCCATAGCGCACGGCGCCTTGGGGATCGACGTCGACGATCAGCGTCTTGAGGCCCCTCCGTGCGAAGGCCGCCGCAAGGTTGACCGAAGTCGTCGTTTTTCCCACCCCTCCTTTCTGGCTGACGACGGCAAGAACACGTCCCACGTCAGCCCTCGGCGACCGGTGGTGGGGGAGCCGGATCGCTTGCCGAGGCCGTTTCGAGGTCGTCCCCGGCAGGGCATGAGTCGTTCAGCTCAGCGAGCGTGGTTCGCGCGTGCTCGATCCAGGCTGTCATATGCGGGCTGTCCGTCGTTGTAGACAGGAAGCCCTCGAGGTGAGTTCGCGCACCCTCGCGATCGCCGCGCCGGAGCAGGATGTACGCCAAACCATAGTGAGCCGCGGGAAGTCGCGGCTTGATGTCGAGGGCGCGCCGGTACCAGCGGACAGCTTCCTCCGTGCGGCCCATTCTCGAACACACGATCGCCATGTTCTCGAGCACCTGGACATCGGTCGGCTTGTCACGATGTGCGAGGCGATACGAGGTAAGGGCGGCATCGAGGTCGCCCTGTCGCTCAAGGACGAGCGCCTCCTTGAGGTAGTCCAGGCGTTGAGGCTTTAGCTCGCTGTCGGATCTGCCGCCAATCAAGCGGCTCCACCAGGACATGCGTGAGTCAGAGTCTGAGGGCGCGGGGACGAAGCCGAGAAACCGCGACGCGAGCGCTGGTTCGCCCGATCGACACGTAAGCCCGGCGCTCGACGCAAAGCTACCGTCTGAGCCTACGGGGAGCAACGGCGACGCATCCCGCTGCCTCCGGGATCGGCAGGAGATTGCGTCGATGCTTCCCCAGCCACGCAGCAACCTCGTAGGTTAGGCGGGACGGCACTCTGGTCGGAGACACCTTCATGTCGCCACGAAAATACGAAGTCGACCCCGCCAAGGGGATCTTCGAGGTGGAATGGCCGTTGTTCGGCGAGCTCTCTCGAGCGCTTGCGCTCAAGGTGGCGCGCGAGTACACGCCGGAGATCGTTGTCGGGATTGCCACTGCCGGAGTCATTCCCGGTGCAGTCGTTGCCGCGATTCTTGGATGCGACTTCCGGTCGCTGCTCATCTCGCGTCGCGAAATGTCGGCCAGGGTCCGCGAAACGCCGGCGGTGCTCGGAGCAGCGCCTCACGAAGTCAGAGGGCGCCGGGTCCTGATCGTGGACGAAACCTGCGATTCGGGCGATACGTTGCGGCTGGCGATCGCGTCCATCGTCAACGCTGGCGCACAAGAGGTTAGGACGGCAGTCTCCATTCGGACGGGCGCGTACGAGCCGGATTTCCACGCCCTCGCAACCGAAAGCACGATCGTGCTGCCGTGGGATCGCGAGGTGCTGGTCGACGGCGAATTGGTCGCGAACCCCAAGTACGCACCAAGAAAGGTCGTGTAGGATGCGACCGGCGGCGCCGGTCGAGCGCTACCGGATCCACACGAAGAACTGGTTCAGGCGACCGGAGCCGAGGCCGCAGCGATGGCTTCCTCGTACGGCGTTCCGGCCGCCATGTCGTCGTACACCTGTTCCAGAAACTCCGGGTTCGCCACCAGGAAGCGACAGCGAGATGCGCCCGAGGATCGGCATTCGACTTCCAGCACTGCCACTGGAGCGCCGGCGACCCGGCCGAACAGGTCGGCGAACATGCCGGTCGTCAGATGGCAGCCGGGGTGTTCGAGCGCGCTTCCGGGGTCTGCCTCACCCCAATCTGGTGAATCCAGTGTCGCCACTGAGTCTCCAATCGAGCCTATGTGGAGCGTTCCCCAGCCGATGTCGCGGAAGAACTCGGTTGCCCGCGCCTCGAATGTCTCCACGTCCAGCGACTCCGGTTTCACGTCGGTGAGCTGGCTGAGCCAGCGGTTGAAGGCTTCCCACACTGTGTCGCCGCCGGCATACCCGGCTTCCTGGAGGTAGACCGCAGCGGCGGGCCCGCCGTCGCGCAGCAGCGCTGCGCGCAGCGCCGAGAGCGATGCGCGCGCCAAGCCCAGCATTCCTCGTCCGGTCAAGTCGATTGGTAGGGACATTGCTCGTCAGGCCTCACGTCCGATTCGTCGATACAGCTCGGCCTCGTCGATCACCTCGATCCCGAGTTGCCGCGCCTTCTCCAGTTTGCTCCCGGCGGCGTCGCCGGCGAGTACGAAGCTTGTCTTCCGGGACACACTATCCGTGACCCGACCGCCGTTTCGCTCCACGAGTTCCGCTGCCTCCGGGCGGCTCAAGGTCGGCAGGGTGCCTGTAATGACGACCGTCTTCCCCTTGAGGGCACCGTCCGACTTGACCGGTTCTGGTTCCGTCATGGTCACGCCTGCATCGTGGAGCCGCCGGATCAGCTCTCGCGCCGACGGTTCTCCGAAATAGGCAGCCACGGAATGCGCGATGATATCGCCGATCCCTCGTACCGCGCCAATGGATTCGGTCGAGGCCTCCATGAGCGCGCGCATCGAACCGAACTCCCTGGCGAGTACTTCGGCGGCTGTCGCTCCCACGTGCCGGATGCCCAGACCGAAAAGCAGGCGCGAGAGCGGTTGCACTTTGGAAGCGGCGATGGCGTCCACCAGCGCCTGGGCGCTTTTCTCTGCAAACCGCTCCAGGTGTTTGAGCTGATCCTCGCGGAGGGCGTACAGGTCCGCGACATCGTGGATCAGGCCGGCTGTGACCAACTGTTCGATACGTGCATACGACAGGCCGCGGATATCCATCGCACCGCGGGATGCGAAGTGTACGAGTCCCTCCAGTT
The DNA here is from genome assembly GCA_019186945.1 of Gemmatimonadaceae bacterium. GTDB lineage: Bacteria > Gemmatimonadota > Gemmatimonadetes > Gemmatimonadales > Gemmatimonadaceae > JABAQJ01. The sequence goes on along the minus strand of JABAQJ010000004.1, from coordinate 121,070 downwards.
GCCGCCCCGGGCAGCTCACGTTGGGGCAGAAGGCAGCAACCGTATCCTCATCGCGTACGACCGGCGTTCCACAAACCGGGCACTTCCGGGGCATCGTCCATCGCCGTTCCATGCCTGTGCGCCTGTCCGGTATGGGTCCGATGACCTGCGGTATTACTTCGCCCGCCCGTTTGACCTGGACAAGGTCACCGATGCGCAGATCCTTGCGGAGGATCAAATCCTCGTTATGCAGCGTGGCGTAGGTCACGGTCGTTCCGCCGATTTCTACCGGGTCGAGCACCGCGTATGGATTCAGCGCCCCCGTTCGTCCCACGTTCACTCGGATGTCGAGGAGCGTCGTCTCGGCGATGTCAGGGGCGAATTTCCGCGCGATCGCCCATCGCGGCTCGCGACCTCCCACGACACCCAGTTCCTCCTGGAGCGCAAGCGAATCGACCTTCAGAACGCCACCGTCGATCGCGAAGTTGAGAGTTCCGCGGACCTGCAGCTCGAGCGCGTGCGCCCAGGCGATGGCTTCGTCCAGCGACCGACATCGCCGCCGATGCGGCGCTACCGGGACGCCCCACGCTTCCAGGCGATCCAGCACGTCGCTCTGTCTGGCCAAGGCGAGGTCCACATCGTTCGCTGCCACGATGGAGTATCCAAAGAACCGCAGTGGTCGTTGCCGAGTGATCGAGGAGTCCAACAGGCGTAGCGACCCGGAGGCCGCGTTGCGGGGATTGGCGAAGACACGTTCCCCCTGCTTCACGAGTTCCTCGTTCATCCGTTCGAAGAGATCGAACGGGTAGTAGATCTCGCCGCGGATCTCGACGCGAGCAGGCAGGGACGACCCCGTTAGCCGGAGCGGGACGTCCCGCACGGTGCGGATGTTCGGCGTGACGTCTTCGCCGACGACGCCGTTCCCGCGGGTTGCACCAGCTACCAGAATGCCGCCTTCGTAGATCAGACTGACCGCCGCGCCATCGATCTTGAGTTCCGCGCAGTATCCGGCTGTTCGCACGTCGTCGCCGGCGATCCGGACCAGTCGGGCCTCCCACTCGCGCAGTTCCTCGTCGGTAAACGCGTTGCCTAGCGACAGCATCGGGAACGCATGCGTGTGCCTGGGAAGTGAAGACTGCGGTGGTGCACCTATGCGGAGTGTCGGGGAGTCCGGCGCCCGGAGCGACGGATGTGCGCGTTCGATGTCCTGCAGTTCGCGGAACAACCGATCGTACTCCGCGTCCGTGAGCGTTGGACGATCGAGTACGTAGTACTCGAACGACGCACGTTCGAGCTGCTTGCTCAACTCCGACACACGGGCCGCCAGTGCGCGTGTGTCAGTCACGCGGATTCTGCGCCAAAGGCGTGGTGGCGGGATCGCCGCGAGGAGAGATTTTCACGGATCGCTGGGGCGGAGTCGGCGCTGCCTGCCTGGCAGAGCGTTATCATCCTCGCCGGTCACATCGTCCCGTGCAAGGGGACGTGGCTAGCCTTTCGCTTCCTCGGCGATTACCTGCATCGCGACGGACGTCAGGCGATCCAGCTCCTCGTCCGAGGCACGTGGAAGCAGCGTTTCGGCCCACGCATGTTCCTCGCTCGTAGCGAAACGCTGCAGGAGCCGTCGAACGAACGCCACCAGCGCAATCCGCTCGAGGTCGGCTTGGCGGGCGCGTGCCGACGCTTCGCCGCTCGATCGTTGCAGCGCTTCGAATCGATGCGCGTTGCGCAGAGCCTTGGCGGTCAGCGATGCGATGACTTCGCTAAACCGGATGTCACGGTCCGTGAACGGGACGGACCCGCGCTCCGTACGGAGGAAGATCGCCCCAATCACGGACGTGCGCCAACGGATCGGCAGGACAACGATCGACCGAACACTGCGCTCATCGAGCGCCAGCCGTGCTCCTTCCAGCAGTGGATCGAGGGAGGCCTCGGGAATGAACACCGTCTGACCCGAATCGAACGCTCGCCGAAGTTCCGGATAACGATCGAGATCGACGACGAGGTTCCGTAACGAAGGATCCTCGTATGTGGCTACCAGCCGCACTTCCTCCCGTCCCGTGCCCACCAGATAGATCGAACAGCGGTCCAGGCCGAACATGTCGCCAAGCCGCCGCGCAATGCGCTGCAGTATCTCGGAGAAGTGCAACGACGAAGAGATCTCCTGGAGAATATCCACGACGGCAAGGAGTTGGTCTCGCTCGCGCGACACGTCGTCGACGCGCAGCCGGAGCGCTGCCAGCTCGTCGTCGAAGGTGGCGGCGTGTGGATCGAGAATGGCTGCGTCTGCGAACTCCATTGCACCAAGCAGGTGAAGCGTCCATGGGACATCGCGCAACCGATCACGCGGTCCCGCCACACACTGGACGCGTCAACCCATGTACCGGTCATCATGTGCGCTTCTGCACATCCGTGTCGTGACGCGCCCTACGGCATTCTCTCGAGTGCGCGTTGTGCCTGCCGTTTGTAGAGCGGATCGTTGATGTCGGTCCGGGCGCCACTGACCACGGCTTCCAATTGTGCCCGCGCCTTTGCCTTCTCGCCGATGTCGCGGTAAATCAGTCCGAGATCGAGCTTGTGCGAGAGGCGAGCAGGATCGACTCGCACGGCCCGTTCCATGTACCTGACAGCGTCGTTCCAGCTGGCGCTGTCGAAGATCCGGCCTCCAAGAAAGCGCTTTGCGAAGAACTTCTCGAATCCGTTCAGCCGCATGACTTCTGCGTTCCACATGCCCAGGACGTGCAGGGCGCCGGGATGATCCGCGTCGATTTCGAGCGCTGCCAGCGCCTGATGGCGGACCTCGACCGCGTACCGGACGCGATCCCGAACACCGACATTCAGAGCAGCGCGTCCCAGCGCGCGAGCGAGATTGAAGTGGGACTCGGCGCTATCGGGAGCGACCGCGACGGCACGCCGTCCGTAGTGCTCGCCGAGGCGAAAGAGCGTGGCGGCCTCTGCGCGGTCCGAGGTACCCTCGCCAACGTCCACCGCCGAAAGCGACGCCTGCTGCAACGCATGTACGTCGAGCGAGTCGATTGCCAGAGCGGCCTCGTAGTACCGCAGGGCCTCGCCGGACCGGAATTCGGAATGCGCACGATCGCCCATGGCATTCAACTCGGCGACTGTCTGTGCGCGAAGCGGCACGGACAGCAGCAGGACCACGGCGAGCGTGCCTATTGCTGGCATCGGCCAACGGTCGTCCGGGGACATCGGAGCACAGGGGAGGGCGGCGCTCGTGGCGCGTCGAAAACACCGGCGATCACGGCGACAAGTTACGTACGGGAGCGGGTGGCATGCTTGCCTATCGGCTGATCGAGCGAAAGCGCGACGGCGGCGTGCTTGCGCGGCACGAGATCCGGGAGCTTGCTGCGGCGTACGAGCGTGGAGACGTCGCTGACTACCAGATGGCTGCGCTCCTCATGGCGATCGTGCTGCGTGGGCTGGATCGCGAGGAGACGATCGCCCTGATGGAAAGCATGTTGGAGAGCGGGGCCCGGCTCGATCTTTCGGATCTTGGTGTGGGAAGGGTGGACAAGCACTCGACCGGCGGCGTTGGCGACAAGGTGTCCCTCGTGCTCGCTCCGCTCGTATCGTCGCTCGGCGTGGCGGTGCCGATGATGTCCGGCAGGGGTTTGGCGCATACGGGCGGCACGCTGGACAAGCTGGAGTCCATTGCGGGTTTCAGGACGGAGTTGACGCTGGCAGAAGCGCGGTCGCAGCTGGGGCGGATCGGCTGCGCGCTCATCGGCCAGTCCCGTGAGATTGCGCCGGTGGACCGGAAGCTGTACGCGTTGCGCGATGCCACGGCAACCGTCGAGTCGATTCCATTGATCGCCGCGAGCATCATGAGCAAGAAGCTGGCGGAGGGTTTGACCGGTCTGGTTCTGGACGTGAAGCGCGGTTCGGGCGCGTTCCTGCCCGATACCGCGCGCGCACTGGAGCTGGCCGAACTGATGGTGTCGATCGGAAAGACGCACGGAGTCCCGACGGTGGCCCTGCTGACCGCCATGGACCGGCCCCTTGGTCGCGCGTGCGGCAACGCGCTCGAGGTGGAGGAGGCGATTCATACGTTGCACGGCGAGGGACCACCGGACCTGATCCAGGTCAGTTACGCGTTAGGTGCGGAGATGCTCGTCCTGGGCGGAGCCGCCTCCGACGCGGACGCAGCCCGCCGCATGATGGAGGTCGCGATTTCTTCGGGACGTGCCGCCGAGCAGTTCCGGCGCATCATCGAGGAGCAGGGGGGGAATCCGACCGTTGTCGACGATCCGTCGATTCTCCCACAGGCGCGAGAGGTCGAGCTGTATACGGCGCCGCGCAGCGGTATCGTCGCGCAGGTCGAGCCACGCGCGATCGGACGCGGCATCGTTGCCCTTGGCGGCGGACGGACCCGAATGGACGACCGCATTGATCACAGCGTGGGATTCGTGATCTCGGCGCGTCCTGGCGACTACGTGACGGCTGGCGAACCCGTCGCGACCGTGTTTGCCCGCGACATGGCAGGTGTGGCCGCAGGCATGGCGGCGCTGAGCGAAGCGCTCGTGATCGGCGACGAAGGCGAGATTCCGCTGCCGTTGTTGTCGCACCGCGTGACCGCGGCCGGAGTCGAACGGATCGACACCTGAACCGCGGGCGCGACCGCCGAGTTTCCGCGGTCGCGCCAAACTGGCGCGTCGTCATCCATCTGCGAGCGCTGCCGTCGGGTCTGCCTACATGATGCTTCCCTTCTTTGGGGGCGGTTGCAGCTGTGGCAGGTTGAGTTCCTGCAGCAGGGGATTGATTCGCCGGACGGTGGCATCGACCTGGCGTTCCACCATCTCGATCACAGTCTGGGCATCCTGACGGACGTTCCCCATGTACTCCCGCTGGGCCGCGATCACCGGCATCAGTCCGACGTCGATCGACCCCATCAGCGCCATCGCGCGCTCGAGCGGACGCGGTCCCTCGGAGTAAAACGGCACCTCGTCCGGCCGGGGACGTGTCAACTGCAGCCTAACCGAGTCGAGCTTCACGATCTCTTCAGTCGCGGCCGTATGCAACTGGGCTGCTGCCGATCCACGCATTTCCACGCCACTGTTGCGGCGTTCGTCGACTTGCCCTCTGAACGACACGAGGTTGCGCTCGGTGTCGATCAGCGATGCGATGACGGCGTTCAGTCGCGTGGCCTGCTCGAACTGCTGCCGCAATTCTGCCTCGGTCACCTGCGATGAGGGATCGATGCGTACTGTCAGCGGCTGCTCCTGCGTTTCGCCGGCGACCGTCAGCCGCACCGCGTACTGGCCCGGGAGCACCTGGGGCCCGACGGGTCGCGCCCGCCAGTCCCCCGTCTCGTTGGAATCGGCGGGCATGTCGCTCAACACCTTTGGCGCTTCCATGCGAAGATCCCAGACGACGCGATTGAACCCAGCGTCGACGGACGGCTTCTTCAGTGTGCGAATCACCGCTCCGTTTTGCACGATCTCCACCTTGAGCAGCGAATCGGCGCTGGGTTTCTGGCGCAGCCAGTAGGTGATCGTAGCACCGTACGGCGCGTTCGCCCCGCGAAACTGTTTCGAGCCGAAGTTCCACGACTGGTCGCCCTGGTTGTATCGCGTCGCTGTCCGCAGCGGGAACAGGTGCACCGTTCTGGCGGCGATCGCCGCGGACATCTGTTGCAGCGGCGTGGCATCGTCGAAGACCCAGAGCGCGCGCCCATGGGTGGCCAGCACCAGGTCGTTCTCTCGCGGGTGAACCAGTACTTCATGTACGGCGACCGCGGGGAAATTCTTCCCGTGAAGGCGCGTCCACGACGTGCCTCCGGTCCACGACGCGTACAGCCCGATTTCCGTGCCCACATACAACAGATTCGGGTTCTTCGGATCCTCGCGGACCACCTGGATGTACCCGTTAGGCGGAAGGTTCCCGGTGATGTTGGTCCACGAGCGTCCAAAGTCGGTCGTCTTGTAGAGGTACGGACGGAAGTCGTCCATCATCCGGCGTTCAAAAGCGGCATAGGCCGTCCCGGCCGCCGTGCGCGATGGTTCGACGCCGGAGACAACGGCATCCGGTCCGACACCGACGACGTTGGACGCCACGTTCGTCCAGGTCTTGCCGTCATCCTGCGTGACCTGGAGGTTCCCATCGTCGGTACCCGCCCACAGCAATCCGCGCTGGACCGGAGATTCGGCGAACGAGTAAACGTTGCCGTAGTACTCGGCCACCGTGTTCTCCTTCAGAACCGGTCCGCCGGCATCGCCCTGGCGTGTCTTGTCGTTCTTGCTGAGGTCCGGAGAGATCGCCGTCCACGTCCGTCCCCAATCGGTGGAGCGATAGACGATGTTGCCGGCGAAGTAGACGACGCGCTTGTCGTGTGGCGACAGCACGATCGGCGCGTTCCAGTTGAACCTCACGCTGTTGGAATCGGCGGGATACCCATCCATGCGCTCGACCTGCGGACTGGCCTCGCGCTGTTCGTACGTCCGCAGGTTCGTCGCCTGGATGCCTCCCGCCTGATAATCGCTCAGAAAGAGATCCGGATCGTCCGGATGCGACACCGCGTAGTAGCCGTCGCCGTTCTGGATGAACCGCCAGTCGCTGGACCAGATGGAGCCTCCGCGCGTGCGGCTCGGTCCGGTCCAAACGCCATTGTCCTGCAGCCCGCCGGCCACATGATAGAACGGCTCCTGCATGTCGTAGCTGAGCTGGTAGAACTGGCCGACCGGAATGTTGCCGAACCACTCCCACGTTTTTCCCTGGTCGTATGAAACGGTCAATCCGCCATCGTCGCCCATGAACATCCGCCGCGGATTCGTCGGATCGATCCACATCGCCTGATGGTCGCCGTGGAAGTTGCCGTTGACCGGCACGAAGGTCTGCCCGCCGTCGATCGACAGCGAGAACGACATGCCGAGCGTGTAGACGCGATTCTCATTCGTCGGGTCCACCCGCAGGTCAGCGTAATAGAAACCCCGGCCCAGGGTGTGCGCGTTGTCGCTCACCTTGCGCCACGTGTCCCCGTGGTCGTCGGAACGAAACACGTATCCCTCACGGGTCTCTGCGACGATGTAGACCACATTCGGCGAGGACGGCGCAACCTTGATCCCGATCCGTCCCGTCAGCTTCGGTAGTCCTTTCGTCAGCTTCGACCACGTCTTCCCGCCATCCGTGGACCGAAATACTCCGCCGCGTTCGTCCCCCGAACGGAACGTCCACTGCTTGCGATCGAAGTACCACATCGCGGCGTAGAGGATGTTCGGGTTCTGCGGATCGATATCGATGTCCGAAGCGCCGTGGACATTATCCACGTAGAGCACCCGTTTCCACGTCTCGCCGGCGTCCTCGCTCATGAACACGCCGCGCTCCTCGTTCGGTCCGAATGCATGACCGATGGCGGCTACGTAGACCTTTCTCGGATCCTTCGGGTTGACCACGATCCGGGGGATGTGCCGCGTGTCGCCAAGCCCGAGATGGCGCCACGTCCTGCCTCCATCCGTCGTCTTGAACACGCCAACGCCGAACGACACGGAGTTCCGCACGTTTCCTTCGCCGCTGCCGACGTACACCACCTCCGGATTTCCTGGCTCGAGCGCCAGGTCGCCGATCGACATTACCGGCTGCTTGTCGAAGATCGGCGACCACGTCTGGCCTGCATTCGTGGATTTCCACACGCCACCGGATGCCGACCCGACGTACACGACGGTCGGATCGCCCGGGACACCTTCCACATCGGCAATTCGTCCAGACATGTTCGCCGGACCGATGTTCCGGAACGACAGATTCGCGAATACCGAATCGGCGAGCGAAGGAGCCGCCGCCGGTGGCGATGCAGGCGGTGAGCGACGGGATCCCTGGGCGGATGCCACGTCAGGGCTCGACACCATCAGGCATGCGGCTGCGACCATGGCGCAGCGCATGGCAGTGGTCACCATCCGGAAGGCCTTCGGAACGACAGACGAGATCATGGGCATCGGTGCGGCTCCTCAGTGTGGAACGGTCGACTTCGCCGGCCTTGATGAAAACGCCGGTGACGCCTGCGCGCTACCCGTCGACCGAGGCCCCTCTTGCCTTTTGCCGCTTGTGCTGGCAGGCTGTCTCCCACGCATCGGAGTCCAGTCTTCCTGGAGCAGGTTTCATGGCACTCACAATGAAGAAGTTCGCGCGCGTGGCGGCGATTGGCGCGTTAGGCGTTGCTGCAGTCGTGGTGGCACTCTACCTGCTGATTGCCATCGGCGGCGGCCACTCGGCGACCAGCGGAATCGACGCGACACAAGGCGTTCTGCTATGGCTGGGCGCCGGGATACCCGCGGCCGCAATCATCGCCGTGCACGTTACGTATGCGCGGCAACTCCTTCGGTATGCGAGCGAACACCGGAGCGAATCTCCGGATTAGGCGCAGCTGAAATCGAGCCCAACAGAACGCGCCCGCCGGGCCCGGCTCCGTTCCGGCTCTCCGTCAGATATCGAGGTTGCTGACGAACCGGGCGTTGTTCTCTATGAAGGCCCGGCGCGGCTCCACGTCGTCGCCCATCAGAGTCTGGAAGATCTGGTCCGCCATCAGTGCGTCGTCCATGCCCACGCGTAGCAACGTGCGACGCTCGGGGTCCATCGTCGTGGCCCATAGCTGCGGGGGATTCATTTCACCCAGACCCTTGTATCTCTGGATGCTGACGCTGGTCTTCCCCTCGCCGTTCCCCAAGCGCTCGGCATACTGCTCCCGTTCCCGTTCGTCGTAGGCATAGAACTCCTGCTTGCCTTTGGCGACGCGGTAGAGTGGAGGTTGGGCGATGTAGACGAACCCGGAATCGATCAGCTGCGGCATCTGTCGGAAAAAGAACGTCAACAGGAGCGTGCGTATGTGCGCGCCGTCGACGTCCGCATCGGTCATGATGATGATCTTGTGGTATCGCGCCCGCTCCAGCTCAAACTCGTCCTTGATGCCGGATCCGATCGCCGTGATGATGGTACGGATCTCCTCGTTCGACAGCACCTTGTCGATGCGGGCCTTCTCCACGTTGATGATCTTGCCACGGAGTGGCAGGATCGCCTGAAACTCGCGATTCCGGCCCTGTTTGGCGGAGCCGCCGGCCGAGTCGCCCTCGACCAGGTAGAGTTCACACATCGTGGGGTCGACCAGCGAGCAGTCGGCGAGCTTGCCGGGCAGGTTCCCGACATCGAGTGCCGACTTCTTGCGCGTCAGGTCACGCGCCTTGCGCGCCGCTTCCCGAGCCCGCGCGGCGGAAACGGCCTTCTCGACGACGATGTTGGCAGTGCGCGGATGCTCGTCGAGATACGCTCCCAGCCAGTCGTTGATCGCTGTCTTGACCGCCGACTCCGCCTCCGAATTGCCCAGTTTGGTCTTGGTCTGTCCTTCGAACTGGGGTTCGCGGATCTTCACAGACAGGACGGCCGTGAGGCCTTCCCTCACGTCGTCGCCGGACAGCGAAAAGTCCGCCTTCTTCATGAAGCCGCCCTTGGCGGCGTACGCATTTATTGTCCGCGTCAAAGCGGACTTGAGACCGGTCAGGTGCGTCCCGCCCTCATGCGTGTTGATGTTGTTGACGAAAGAGAAAACGTTTTCGTTGTAGCCGTCGTTGTACTGCAGTGCGACCTCGATTCCGATATCGTCCCGCTCGACGTCCAGATACAACACCTCGGCGTGAAGCGGCTTGCGGTTCTGGTTAAGGAACTGCACCATCTCCTTCAGGCCACCTTTCGCATGGAACGTCTCCGACCGCTCCCGCTCCACCCGCTCGTCGGTGAGCGTGATAGTCACGCCCTTGTTGAGAAACGACAGCTCACGCAGGCGCGACGCCAGCGTGGCGTAGTCGAACGAGAGCTCCGTCATGATCTGCGCGTCGGGCTTGAACCAGACCTTTGTCCCCGACTCGCGCTCCCCAGCACGGCCTAACAACTTGAGCCGCGTCGTCGTTATGCCGCGCGCGAAGTCCATGTAGTGCTCCTTGCCATCGCGCTTCACCCACACCTTCAGCTGCTCGGAAAGCGCGTTGACCACGGACACGCCCACGCCATGCAGCCCTCCGGACACCTTGTACGAGTCCTTGTCGAACTTCCCGCCGGCGTGCAGCACCGTCATCGCCAGCTCAACGCCCGGGAGTTTCTCCGTCGGATGCAGATCGACCGGGATGCCGCGTCCGTTGTCCTCCACGGTCACCGAGTCATCCGCGTGAATCGTGACGGCGATCCAGTCGCAATGGCCGGCGAGCGCCTCGTCGATCGAGTTGTCGACAACCTCGTACACGAGGTGATGGAGTCCGCGGGCCGACGTCGATCCGATGTACATACCTGGGCGCTTCCGAACCGCCTCGAGTCCCTTCAATACCTGGATGTTCCCGGCGTCGTAGCCTTCAGCCTTGTCGTTCTGCTTTGCCATGATCTCAGTGGAGGGCGACGCGTCGGAGCTGGTCCGAAAGAAGACCGAAAACGCGGCGGACAGCGAACATCAGAAAATAACGGCAGCAAACGTCGGAATCAACGCTCGGAGCCAAGGTAAGCGCCGTTTTCTCAAAGGTTTAGCGTGCGAGCTGAAAACGGATCTGCCGCACCGGTGTGGACGGTGCAGCCCGGTTGATCGCATCGAGCAGTTCCCGCTCCAGGAGCGAGAGCTCTGTCATCCATGGATGGCTGGTTACTGCCACCAACAGTACACCGTCTGCGGTCACCGCGAGGGCCCGCGATACGGCGGCGATTCGCGGCCCCACAAGTTCCGACCATCGAAGCACGACCTGCGCCTGACTGACCCGCGTGCCAAGTCCGGAGCCGCTCAGGAATCCGGAAATTGCCTCACCGATCGGTGAGGCCGGTCGTGACTTGGAATCGTTCATCGCCCCTCGGCGTCCATGAGCGTCACCGTGCCTTCCAGGATTCGCGTTCGTGCCAGGTGCGCGAACGCCGCTGGCACATCGCTCACCTTCGGAACGGCGAGGATCACCTGCGTCTGGTCGCGCACCAGCAGCAACTCGAGCACCCGTCGCGAGCGCTCGGCATCAAGTTCGGCGAACGGATCGTCCAGGAGAAGGAGCGGTTCCTGCCGGAGGCGTTCGCGAAGGGTTTCGAACTCCAGGAGCCGCAGTGCCAAGGCCGAACTCCGGTGCTGGCCGGCCGAGCCGAATGGCCGGAGGAGGCGCCCGCCAAGGCGCAGTTCGAGTTCGTCGCGATGCGGACCCACTCGCGTCGTACCGCGTCGCATGTCCTGGCCGCGATGTCGTTCCAGTGCTCCAGCAAGCGCATCGCGGATTGCTGCCTGGTCCGCGTCCGGCGGAACCGACGTATCTGCCGAGGATCGATACCGGAGCGCGCTTGCCTCACGTTCGCCGAGAAGGGTGCAGAGTTCCGCGTATCGCGGGCGAACGCGCTCAGCCCAGTCGCGCCGTGCGACGAAGAGCGCGGCGCCGGCGGTTGCGAGAGTGCCTTCCCAAGCGGCCGCGCGAGCGCCGGTATCCGGGTGCTTGCCTGCTGTGCGGATAGTCGCGTTGCGCCTGATGAGGGCGGCGCGGTACTCCGTGAGAGCGGTGAGGTAGCTCGGGGAAGAGAGAGCCAGCAACACATCCAGCAACCGGCGGCGTTCCGATGGGGGGCCGATTACGAGTTGGACATCGCGAGGTGAGACCGTGACCGATGGCAATGCGCCGAGCGCATCGGCAAGCCGATTCACTGGAACTCCGTCCACAGTCACTTTCTTCCGCCGGGTCGCACGCTCGAAACCGACGCGGATTTCGCTGCCGGCACCAGTGCTTGCTGCCAGGTGGAACGCCGCTGCCCCGAATCCAACCAGGTCGATGTCGCCAGCGCCCCGTACCGACCGCCATGCGTGCAGGTAGGCGATAGCCTCCAGCAGGTTGGTCTTGCCGTGTCCGTTGTCGCCGACGATTACAAGGCCGTGGGCCGGCACGTCCAAGGCCAGCGGCGCGAGGTTGCGAAACCCCAGAGCCGTGAAGCGCTGCAGTAGCGGCACAGGCAGGTAAGACGGTCGCCGGCGTGTTGGGCGCGCCGGGCTCAGCGCCCCTGGAATTGCGGCCGGCGCTTGTTCAGAAACGCGTCCATGCCCTCGCTCATGTCGCGTGTTCCGGCGAGCAGCCCGAATACGTTCGCCTCGAGATGCAGTCCATCCGCTTGCGGTCGATCCACGCCGCGATTGACCGCGTCGATCACGAGGGCGAGGGCGAGAGGTGCGTTGGCGAGGATCTGGCGCATCATTGCCTCCGCGCTCGGCAGCAGGTCGGCGGGAGCGACTACCGAGTTGACCAGCCCGACGCGATAAGCCTCCGCGGCGTCGATCATCTCTCCGGTCAGCAGCAGTTGCAGCGCACGGCCGCGGCCAATCAGCCTGGGAAGGCGCTGGGTGCCGCCGTAGCCGGGACTTATCCCCAGCTTGACCTCAGGTTGCCCGAACCTGGCTGCCTCCGAGGCAATCCGGATGTGGCACGCCATGGCCAGCTCGCACCCGCCACCTAACGCGAAGCCGTTCACTGCGGCGATCACCGGCTTCGGACATGCTTCGTACTTGTCGAACACGCGCTGCCCATACGCCGCCCGCTCACGAGCGTCCATTGGCGACTGGCGCGACAGTTCGCCGATGTCGGCTCCAGCCACGAACGCGCGCATCGCCCCTGTCACGATCACGCCGCCGATATCGCCGCGCAATCGAACCTCGTCGATCGCGCGATCCAGCTCGGCGATCGTGGCGTCGTTGAGGGCATTGAGCTTGTCGGGGCGATTGACCGTCAGCGTCGCGATCCGGTCGGCAACCGTCAACGTCACGTGATCGAAGGACATAGGGTGCGGGCTGTGGAATGCGAGGGAAACCGAACGAGGACCGCCGTCACGGTCCGTGACACACGAATCTACCGAAATCGTGCCGCCACTGCTTTCGGTGGAGGCTCGTGTCTAACTTGATCGCGTGCACAACGTTGAAGCCGTCCGTTGGTCGCCCGAGGGCCTGGGTGTTCGCATCATCGACCAGCGACTCCTTCCCGCGGACTACTGCGAACGCGACCTGTGGGACGTCGACACGGTATGCGAGGCGATCCGGTCGCTGGCCGTGCGCGGTGCACCGGCCATAGGCATCTGTGGCGCCATGGGGCTGGTGGCGTCCGCCAGCGCGTTTCGCTCGGAGCCCATCGATCTGTTTCGCCGACAGGTCCGCGAACTCGGCCTCCGGATTCGCGGCGCGCGCCCCACCGCCGTCAACCTGCCTTGGGCGATCGATCGCATGCTGGATCGGTTAGACGCCACGAGCGGCAATGCTCAGGCGATCATCGACGCTCTTCACGACGAAGCCTCGGCCATGCTGGCTGAAGATCGCGCGATGTGCCGGAGCATCGCGGAGCAGGGAGTATCCCTGATCGCCGACGGCGCTCGGGTGCTGACGCACTGCAATGCGGGTGCATTGGCAACCACCGGTATGGGGACGGCTCTGGCCCCGATCTACCTGGCCGTCGAGCGTGGGAAGAAGGTGGAGGTGCTGGTTGGAGAGACACGGCCGTTGCTGCAAGGGAGCCGTTTGACGGCATGGGAGCTGACGCGCGCCGACATTCCCGTCATGGTGTTGACCGACAGCATGGTCGCGAGCCTGATGCGGGCTGGCGGTATCGACCTGTGCCTTGTTGGCGCCGACCGCATCGCCGCGAACGGGGATGTAGCGAACAAGATCGGCACCTACGGCATCGCCGTGCACGCGCGTCACCATGGCCTCCCGTTCTATGTTGCCGCACCGGCATCCACACTGGACGCGCGTTCCGCTTCGGGTGATGTCATCGAGATCGAACAGCGCAGTCGGGATGAGGTGGTCAGACCGTTCGGAGCGGTCGTGGCGCCAACGGAAGTGGGTGTCTGGAATCCCGCCTTCGACGTAACGCCGGCCGACCTCGTCACGGCGATCATTACCGACCGCGGCGTCTTCCGTGGGCCGTTCGACTTCTCCGGAGCAGAACGACTTCCGGACTGGCGCGGATAATCGGCTCGCCGGATCTTGGATGAGCACTCAGTCACGACCACCAGGAAGACACCCAACGAGATTCAGCAAGCCATTGACGCCTGTTACGGAGCCTTGATGAATTCGGAACCCGGTGACGCTGGCGCACTCCCCCCGCACCCGATGGTGAGGCGGGAGCGTCGTACCAACCGACTGCTGCGGTTGCTGATCGACGAGATGCTCGATCAGGTTCGCGAACTGCAACGGCATGCGGGTCCGTGGCCGCCGGACGAGCGCGCCGCTGCCGAGGAGGCATTGGCGCGCATCATGGGCCAAGTGCGGCAGGCCGCGGTGACGCGCGAGCCCCCGACGGAGGGATCGAGGTGAGCCCGGTGGCGTGGGGCGTCGTGGTAGCAGCCGTGATCGCGGCGCTGCTGCTAGTACTGCGGCGGCGGGGCGTGCGGAGCGTCAGCGCGTCTGTCGATCGGGCGCCGGTGCCAGGTCTGGGCCAGCGTCTCGATGAGGTGTCCCGCCTCAAGTTGGCTCTCGAGGAAATCGAACTCGACCGCGCGAGCGGATCGTTGAGCGAGCGCGACTACATCGGGTTGCATGCGGCGTACGTAGCTGCGCTGGAGCGCGCCGAGACGTTGCTGCCGCAGGTCTCGGCGCCGGACGACGCGGAGCTGCTTGTCGCGCGCGCCCGTGCCGAGCACAGCATCTGTCCAACGTGCGGTCCAAGGCCGGAACCGTCGCCGCCATACTGTTCGAGCTGCGGGTTGTACCTCCGTGCCTGTCGCGGGTGCGGCGAGCGGCCAACGGAGATCGGGGCACGGTATTGCACGTGCTGCGGGTTGTATCTGGCGGCTTGAGGCCTCGGGTTCGTCGTCAGGCGTCCGCTCTTTCTGTACATCTAACCTTGACGCCGGACACGCTGGGCACTATCGGATCCTCCGATCCGGGATGGTGACTTCCGGCCCGGTGATCGACGCTTCGTGCCACGCCAACCACACCGGCAATGCTTTCTGCCACTCTCGCGCTGTTGCTGCAGGGCGCCGTTCCGGCTCGGGACAGCCTGTCGCTGCTCGAGGCCATCCGGTACGCGCGGAACCATCGGGCCGACGTCGCCACACTGAGCGCCCGGGTGGAGGAGCAGCGTGCTGGACGACGTCTCGCCTTCCGTCTGCCGAATCCGACAGTGGAGTTCACTAGCGTCGCCGCAAACGAAACCCGGCGTATCTCGGCGTCGCAGTCGTTGACCCCGCTGTCCCGCATCCGAAGCGACGTCCGGGCTGCCACTGCCAGGGTTGAGGCTGCTCTGGCCGATTCGATACAGCGACTCGCGGACTTCGACCGTGACGTGGCTCGCGCTTTCTTTGGAGTGCATGCTGCGGAGGCACGCGTTCGCCTGCATGACGACATCGCACAGGTGGCGGAATCGCTGGCGGTCCTTGCCGAGAGACGTGCGGCCGCGGGCGACATCTCCGAGCTCGATCGTGACCAGTTCGTTCTCGAGGCGGTTCGTGTCCGCCTGAAGCAGTCGAAGGCGCGCGAGGATCTCGCGGTCCGGTCGTCCCAGTTCGTCAGGCAAATCGGGTGGACAGGGGAGACCGCTCCGGCCGCGTACGGCGTTCTGGACATGGAGATCGCCGAGGAGGATACGGCGGCAGTCGATCCGGCGACTGTTCCCCGGCTTCGAGAGCTGCGCGCGAGTGCGGCGGCGGCGACGCATCTGCGCTCGTCTGCACGCTGGGCGCGCATGCCGCTTCCAGGACTGTTGTTCGAGCGTGAGAGCGCCACGCGAGCGGGATACACTCCGCTCACTCGCATCGGCGTGAGCGTCCCGCTGCCCCTTTTCTCGCTCGGGAGCGAAGCGGTGGACGCTGCGGCTAGTCGCGCGCAGCAGGCCGAAGCGGCGGCTCGCGAGGGAGAATTGGAAACGGAGCGCGCCCTGACCGTGGCGCGTTCCCGCGTCCTGGAGGCGCGACGCCGGGCGCAGCTGGCATCTGACACGCTATTGGCTGGTGCCGTTCGCTTGCGGGAAGGAGCGGTTCGACTATACGAAGCGGGACGCACGAACGTGCTGCAGGTGCTCGAGGCCCTCCGCGCGGAGCGCGACGCACAACTGACGGCTGTCGACGAGTTGCTCGCCCTGTCTGAAGCGAAAGCGGAGTACGCTGCGTTGAGCGGCCGCACGCTCCTCACCTACGCACCGGCCGACCGATGAACCTTCGCTTTTGTAACGTATCGGCGCTCGCGCTCCTGTTGGGCTGTGGGTCGGAGACACCGCAACCGACCGACAAGCCCGTCACGATCGACAACCCGGTCAGCGAAGCGTCGTTGACGACCGTGAGCTTGTCGGAGGACGCCGAACGGCGGCTCGGCGTGGCAGTGGACAGCGTGGTGAGGAGGCGGATGGGACGCACGCGGGAACTGCCCGGAGAGGTTCTCGCGGTGCCAGGATCGTCGCAGCAACTGGTGGCGCCCGCGGCCGGTGTGGTGACGCACCCGGATTCGGGCGAGCTGCCGGTGAGCGGGAGCCACATCCGCCAGGGGCAACACGTGCTCAGCCTCGTGCCGCTGTCTGGCGATCGCGATCTGCAGCGGGTCGCGGAGGATCTGCAGGCGGCCGAGGTGCGCCTTACTCGTGCACGTCTGGAGGCGGATCGCGCGGCGGCGTTGTGGCGGGACCGGCTCATCTCCGCTCGCGACAAGGAAGCGGCCGACGCGGAAGTAGCGTTGGCGAGTGGCGCTCGCGATGCCGCCGCTGGTCGAGCGCGGCTCTCTGACGGGGCTCGGGGTGTGCCTGCCGGGGTGACGCCGTTGCTTGTCCGGAGCCCGTTGGATGGCGTCGTTCGCTCGCTGTCCGTGGGGAGCGGCCAAGTTGTAGCTGCCGGGGCCGCGCTCCTGGAGGTTGCGCGTCTGGATCAGGTGTGGGTGCGCGTGCCGGCGTATGCCGGCGACATCGAGCGCCTCGACGTGAGGCGCGGCGCCGCCGTTCGTTTGCTTGGATCCGGCGGCGGACCGGCGTTGGTGGCTTCGCCGATCGCCGCACCGCCGACTGCCGACCCGGTGGCGGCCAGCAGCGACGTGTACTACGCCGTCGCCAATCGTCAGGCGTTGCTTCGCCCGGGCCAGCGTGTGCTCGTATCCGTGCCGATGACCGGCGCTGCTGCGGAGGTCGTGGCAGTTCCGTGGGCTGCGGTAGTGTTCGACTACTCCGGAAGCGCCTGGGTTTACGAGCGGATCGCTGAGCGCCGGTACGCCCGCCGCCGCATTGCGTTGGGCGCAGTCAGCGGCGGCTGGGCCGAGGTTCGCGCCGGCATTGCGATCGGTGCCGTCGTTGTGACTGACGGGGCAGCGGAACTGCTCGGCACCGAGTTCGGAGCCGGGAAGTAGCCATGCGCTGGCTCATAGCGATCGCGCTCCGCCAACGCGTGACCGTCGTCGCGGTCGCCCTCCTGCTGTTTCTGGTCGGCGTCTGGCGCATCCGATCGGCCCCTCTGGACGTGTTCCCCGAATTCGCCCCGCCGCAGGTGGAGATCCAGACGGAAGCGCCGGGACTGAGCACAGAGGAAGTCGAGTCGCTCGTCACAGTCCCGATCGAGAACGCACTCAGCGGCACGCCATTCGTCAGGACGGCGCGTTCGAAGTCCGTTCTTGGTCTCTCGAGCGTGGTACTCCTTTTCGACGATGGCACGGATCTGCTGGCCACGCGGCAGTTTGTCGCGGAGCGGCTGGCGCGTGTGACGCCGCAACTTCCGGCGGTGGCTCGGGCGCCGGTAATGATGGCGCCTCACTCGTCACTGGCTCGCGTGCTCAAGGTCGGTCTGACGAGCGACTCGATGGACCTGACCGAGTTGTCGATGTTGGCGCGTTGGACGATTCGCCCGCGGCTCATGGCCGTGCCGGGTGTGGCTAATGTGGCGATCTGGGGAGAGCGACCTCGCCAGTTGCAGGTGCTGGTGGATCCAGAGCGTCTGCGCGCCAACGGCGTGACGCTGGCGCAGGTGGAACAGGCGGCAGGCGACGCGCTCGTGATCCAGGGCGGCGGGTTCATGGACACGCCACAGCAGCGGCTCGCGGTTACCCAGCGCACACGGACGACCGATGCGGCCGCGCTGGCGCGTGTCGCAATTCCACGCCAGGGCATGACCATCGTCACGTTAGGCGATGTCGCTCGCGTCGTCGATGGTACGCCGCCGCTCATCGGCGATGCCGTGATCGACTCGCGCGACGGTCTTCTGCTCATCGTGGAAAAACATCCATGGGGCAACACACTCGACGTGACGCGCGGCGTCGACGCAGCCCTGGCTGCGCTCCGGCAGGCGATGCCGGGTGTAACGGTGGACGCGACGATTTTCCGGCCGGCGACTTTCATCGAGATGGCTCTCGGAAATCTCAGCCGGTCGCTGTTGATCGGATGCATGCTGGTGGTGCTCGTCCTGGTCGCCTTCCTGCGCGACTGGCGAACCGCGCTCATCTCGCTCACGGCGATTCCTCTCTCGCTGGTCGCGGCGGCGGTCATGATGCAATACCGGGGCGGGACGCTGGACACGATGGTGTTGGCCGGTCTGGTGATCGCGCTCGGCGAGGTGGTGGATGACGCCATCATCGACGTCGAGAACATCGTCAGGCGCCTGCGCGCGAACCTCCTGTTGCCCGACCCACGTCCGGCGCTCCGCGTCGTCCTCGACGCGTCGCTCGAGGTGCGTTCGGCGGTCGTGTACGCGTCGGTGATCGTGGCGCTGATGTTCGTCCCGGTCTTCTTCCTCGGTGGGCTGGCAGGATCCTTCTTCCGCCCGTTGGCACTTGCCTACATCCTCGCGATCATGGCCTCGCTGCTGGTGGCGCTGATCGTGACGCCGGCGCTGGCGCTGTTGCTGCTGCCGGGGAAGATCGAGCGGCGCGATGCGCCAGCCTTCGTTCGCTGGCTCACGTTGCGCTACACTCGCGCACTCGACCATCTGCTCGATCGACCCCGGGGCGTGGGGTTGACCCTGGCCGGGACCTTGGCGGCGACGCTTGCGGTCGTGCCGTTCCTTGGCCAGGAGTTCCTCCCGAAGTTCAAGGAATACGACTTCCTGATGCACTGGGTGGAGAAACCGGGAACGTCGCTGTCGGCGATGAAACGTGTCACCGTGAGGGCGAGCGATGATCTGATGTCGATTCCCGGCGTGCGCAATTTCGGTGCGCATATCGGTCGAGCGGAAGTCGCCGACGAAGTCGTCGGACCCAACTTCACCGAACTCTGGATAAGTATCGACCAGGCGACACCGTACGATGCTACCGTCGCGCGCGTGCAGGCGGTCGTCGATCGCTACCCTGGCCTCTACCGCGACTTGCTGACCTATCTCCGGGAACGGGTCAAGGAGGTGCTGACCGGCGCGAGCGCCAGTCTCGTGGTGCGGGTGTACGGGGATGACCTCGCTCAGTTGCGTGCCGTGGCAGCCGATGCGGGACGGCACATGGGCGCAATCGCCGGTGTGGCCGATCTCAAGATCCAGGCGATGACTCTGGTGCCGCAGGTGGAGTTGGAGGTCCGTCCAGAGGCGCTCGCCATGTTCGGATTATCGGCAGGCGACGTGCGGCGACAGGTCGCGACGCTCGTTCGGGGGACGCGTGTGGGCGAAGTGTACGATCGCCAGGCGATCTACGACGTTGCCGTGTGGGGCGAGCCGGAAGTCCGCAGCGACCCCGAGGCCCTGCGCGGGCTCCTGCTCACCAGCGGCACCGGCGCGTTCGTCCCGTTAGGTGAAGTCGCCGACGTACGTCTGGTTCCGACCCCGAACGAGATCACGCGCGAGAACGCATCCCGGCGACTGGACATCACCGCCAATGCCTCGGGGCGCAGCCTGTCATCGGTCGCGAAGGACGTCGAACGTTCGCTGGCAGGCATCGCCATGCCGCGAGGGTTTCACGCCGAACTGCTTGGCGAGTGGACCGCACAGCGCGAGGCCAGCCGAAGGTTGCTGCTGCTGGGTGTGCTGGCGCTGTTGGCCATCGTGCTGGTGATTTACGGTGACTTCGGTACGGTGCGGATGACGGCGCTGGTGATCGGCTCGCTGCCGCTGGCGCTCATCGGCGGCGTTGCAGCCGCGCTGCTCTCCGGCGGCGTATTGACGTTGGGCTCGCTGGTTGGGTTTGTAACTGTCATCGGTATCGCCGCCCGGAACGGCATCATGCTCGTGAGCCACTACCGGCACCTCGAACGCGAGGAGGACGAGGCCTTCGGGCGCGCCCTCGTGGTGCGTGGTTCGCGGGAGCGCCTGGTGCCAATCCTGATGACGGCGTCGGTCACGGCGCTGGCGCTGCTGCCGCTGTCGATCGCGGGGAACGAACCCGGGCACGAAATCGAATACCCGATGGCGGTCATCATCCTCGGCGGACTCGTGTCGTCCACGATACTCAATCTGTTCGTCATGCCCGTTGCCTTCCTGCGCTACGGACGACATGCGGGCGCGGCGAACACCGCGGGTGGCCACGACCATCGAGACGGTGGCACCGTGTGACCCAGGAGTGCCGCCGATGGCGCGCCTCGCTAATGCTCGATCGTCTCGAGGCGACGCTGGGCCAGTCGCAGCGGGATGAACGTAACGGCAAGACAGACGGCCGCAGCCAGTGAGAACCCGATGACCATGCCGGATCGATCGACGCGCTCGGAAAACGTCTGCGCGCTCAGGTAGGCGTACACGGGACGCGCCTCGAGAACCATCACGGCCCCGATCACGGTGACCGCCGTCATCATGTACAACAGGCCTCCGAACGACGTCGGAATCTGCGCGGCGTTCTCCGTCTCGAACCGCGGAAACACGGTTCCGAACGCCACGGCGAGTCCCGACAACGCAAACGTCAGGAGCGTGATGCTCCCCACCGAGACGGCGTACATGAACGGATCTACCTGCAGCAGTGTGTTCGTCACGCCCACGATCGCCAACGCCAGTACCAGCAGCGGAAGCGTGCCGACCCAGAACTTCGCCCACAGCATCTCGCGCAGCGACAGGGCGCTGGCTCGCAGCAGCCACCACGTTCGACCCTCGAGGCTCACTGCGGGGAACAGGAAGCGAGCCGCTATCGAAGCGAGGACAAGCCCGGCCAGCGCCAGGTTGAGAAACGGTATCAGGTTGACGATGAAGAACGTCACGCCGTCGCCCGTCAGCGGCAGAAACCTGATGTTCGCGACATAGACGGCCACGAGTACCGCCAACAGAATCAGCTGCGACCACTGCGTGGTGTCGCGAAAGAACACACGAACCTCCTTGAGGATCAACTCGCGGCGCCGAGTGCCCCACGGTGCAAGCATCCGGGAGAGAGCGCTGTCCGTAGCCGACGCCCGGCTCGATCGCTGGTTCCCCTCCTGGGCCTTCGTGAAGCCCGCAGCAAACAGCGCGCGGTGAAGCAGCGCACCGAGGACTACGAACGCGGCGGCCGTGCTCCACAGCATGTAGAGCGGAAGCGGATCGAATCGTCCATCGAGCCACCCCATCAACGTGCGCTGCAACCACTCGTTAGGGAGATATGGGGCAGTCGGCCCACGCAACACGGCGATGAAGTCGACCAGCGATCGAAATCCCTCGGGTCGCGCCAGCTGCTCGGGTCGGATCATCCGGACAAGGACGACCACGCCACCGGCCGCCAGCACGCCGATCACGCTCAGAATGTCTCGCGTCCGACGCGCCGGAAAGACGTTGACGAGTATCAGGGTGATCGCCGCGCCCACCGCCGTGGGGATGATCGCGAAGGGCACGAACGCCGCAACGGCCACAGCGGCGAAGCCGATACCGCCGTGGAACGCCACGCCGTACGCCGTCAGGATCGGCACGGCCATCAGCACGACCATCCAGCTCGAATGCAGCAGCGTTTCCTTGAGTCTGGCAAGGTACAGCGTCAGCCAATCCACCGGAGCCGCAACCAGCAGTTCGAGATCCCGCGCCAGAAAGAACGCCGACAGCGACGAGATGACGTTGGAGAGGAGCAGAATCCCCAGGAAACTCACGAACAACAATCCCATCAGCTTCGACGCCAGCAAACCGCCGATTTCCGGCGCCGCGGCAAAGTACCGTAGCACGCGGTGCAGCGCGCCGAACGCGAAGCTCCAGAACAGCATCCCGACGGCTCCGAGGAACGCGAGGCGCAGACCACGACCCTTCTCCGATCGGTGCGCACGTGCGCGTGCCGTCCACCACTTCGGCAGAAGCAAGTGCCTGACGCCGGGCCGCCGCCGGACGTCAGGCATCGAGAACCTCGACCAGCTCGCGAGACGGTGCCTCCCCGGTCAGCCTGAGGAAAATGTCCTCCAGTCGATCTTCCTGATTCCCGGAATGAACGCGCAGGTCTTCCACGGTGCCGCAGGCGTGGATCGTCCCGCGCTGGATGATCGCCACGCGATCGCACAACTGCTGCGCTACCTCGAGCGTGTGAGTGGACATCATGACGGTGTTGCCCCGACGCACGTACTCGCGGAACAGGTCCTTCAGTGTCCTGGCGGCCTTCGGATCGAGCCCAACCATTGGCTCGTCCACGACGATCACCTCGGGCCTGTGCACGAAAGCGCTGGCGATGATCAGCTTCTGGCGCATCCCGTGGCTGTAGCTCTCGACAAGTTCGTCGCGCCACTCGTCCAGATCGAACAGCGCAAGCAGCTCTCGCCCGCGACGCTCCACCTCGACACCTTCCTGCTGGAAGAGCCCTGCCACGAAGCGAAGGAACTCGGCTCCGGTGAGCTTCTCGTAGATGAACGGGCGGTCCGGGATGAAGCCGAGCAGAGCCTTGGCATGCAGCGGATCCCGAAGGATGTCGATCCCTGCAATCGTTACGCTCCCGCCTGTAGGACGGAGAATGCCGGCGATCATGCGCAGCGTCGTGGTCTTCCCGGCGCCGTTCGGTCCCAGAAACCCGAACAACTCTCCGCGCCCGACGGTGAGATCGATCGCGTTCACGGCCGTGAACGACCCGTACTTCTTCGTCAGCTGCTTCAGTTCGATCATCTGGTTACCGTCGAGAGGATAGGATGTCGACGCGGAGACTGGCGACGGCGCGGTTGAACTCCTCGGTTGCGTCGACGTCATCGACCAGGAGCCGAACGTGCGCTGGACTCGCCGGAAACTCTCGCAGGAATGGATCGACCGGAATCCACCCTTGGAGGAAGACCTCGGCCCAGGTGTGCGTGTGTACGCGCCCATCGTCGATCAGCAGGCCGCGCACGGGTCGCGACGGGACGCCCGATGCGCGCGCCAGCGCCACGAAGAGCATGGACTGCGCCGCGGCGCTGCCGCGCCTAACGCGAAGGGTGCGGGATGCGCCGAGATTGTCGTCGCCCGGGCCGTGAGACACCGAATCGCGCATCCATTCGACGATGCGCCTCGTCACGCGGACTGGGTCAGCCTCGCGTGCCGCCAGTTCCGCCGACCGTTTCACGATCGCCGGATCGTCGACATCGATCATCGGCGCTGAACCGGTCGAACTCGCGAACCGGAGCCGGATCTGCTCGCCTGGCGGCAGTGCGAAGCCGGGAACCATGGCAGTGGCTGGCACGCGCCTGACGCGTACCCGGTCGTCCGTGACATCCTGCCATGCGCCCGCCAGATCCAACATCGCGAGCGATATCCCGGTCAGTCGAATGGTGATCGAATCGCCGTCGAACGGACGCACCGGGCGGTCGAGCGCGAGGTCGACGTTGCCGCGGGCTCGCGGTGCGTCGGGCGTCTCGCGCGGCCGCTCGGCGCGCCAGTTTTCGAACGCGAGCTCATACGCTGTTCGCCGCAAAGACAGGCTGTCGGACGTGTAGCGGGCGACAATCTGCCCCCGCTCGTCTACCCACAGGTCGTCGCCGTCGATTCCGAGTCGCCACCCGCGTACGGAATCGCTGCGTGCGATTGTCCAGCGCGCGCGCGAGCCATCGTACACGGCGCTGTCGGGAACGACAAACAGGGATTCGGCGATGACGCGGACGGTCGAAGTGCGCTGCGATCCGTCACTCGGATCGAACACGGCAAAGCGTTGGTTGGCGCCGACGTCCAAGCCGCCGCCTAACGCGACCAGCATCGGCACCATCGACGGCAGCACAGCATCGGCGGCCACGCTCAGCCGTTGCGTGTCCGCCGGCTGACCGGGTTGCGTTACGACGTATGCCAGCGTCGTATCGCTCAACCGCCATCCGGATACGCGCCGGGTACGCTCGCTGTCGGCGACCGCGAACGAGAAGTCGCGCAACGCCAGACCGCGACTCAGGCGGGCCCGCAATTGCTCAGTGGCGCGCCGCGGCTGTCTCGACGCCGCATCTTCGGTCACACGATAGTCGATCAGCTGAAACGCACGCGCGAGTGTATCGATGGATGTCGAGGCAAAACCGACAGCCCGACCGTGTCGCTCGATCGCGTAGTAGTGCGATGCCGGCGCTACCCGCAGGGCGATTTCCGCCAGGCGATCTCCAGATCCGCGCTCGATCTCCCTCTTGGTGAACGCGACAATACCCAGGATCCAGCCGGACAGGATCGCGGCGGCGCCGAGCGAGCGAGGCTTGACCGAGTTGAACACGGTGCGGGGGCGTCGAGGTTCAGCGAGCGTCCCGGTCGAGGAATCGCCGGCCGAGGGAGGCACTCCTACGGGACCGTTGAGTGCCGGCGGAGGTCACACGCTGGGCTGGATAACAGGTCTCCCTTGAAGGCGCCCGTGCCCGACGCCACCTTAAGAGGCTCATGTCTGGCGAATCGCTCATCGTCCGCGGGGCACGCGAGCACAATCTGCGGAACATCGACGTCGTCATCCCGAGGAACCGGCTGACGGTGGTGACCGGACTGTCCGGCTCGGGGAAGTCATCGCTCGCATTCGATACGATCTACGCCGAGGGGCAGCGCCGCTACGTGGAATCGCTGTCGGCTTACGCACGTCAGTTCCTGGGACTGATGGAGAAGCCGGACGTCGATGCCATAGAGGGGCTCTCGCCGGCGATTTCGATCGAGCAGAAGTCTGCCGGACACAACCCGCGTTCGACCGTCGGGACGGTGACGGAAGTATACGACTACCTCCGACTGCTCTTCGCCCGTGCAGGAACGCCGCATTGTCCGAACTGCGGCCGGCCAGTGGAACGGCAGAGCGCCACGCAGATGGCGGATACGATCCTTTCGTGGCCCGAAGGCACGCGGATCGACGTGCTGGCTCCGCTGGTGCGCTCCCGGAAAGGCGAGTTTCGCGAGCTATTCGAGGCGGCGCGGAAGCAGGGATTCATACGCGCCATTGTCGACGGTGATCTGATAGAGCTGGCGAACCCACCGAAGCTGAACCGCCGCCTCAACCACGATGTGTCGATCGTCGTCGATCGGTTGGTCGTGCGACGCGGTGACCGTGGCCGCCTCACGGAATCGCTGGAGACGGCGTTGAAGCTCGCGGAAGGGCTGATAGAAGTACAGCGCCACGACTTCATGGGCCCGTCATCGCAGCTTTTCTCCGAGCGTTACGGCTGTGCGAACTGCGGCACCGCTCTTCCGGAACTGGAGCCGCGCCATTTTTCGTTCAACTCGCCGTTCGGGGCGTGTCCGGCATGCAGTGGCCTCGGGACGCGGCGCGAGGTCAGCGAGTCGCTCATTCTTGGCGATCCCCGGATCTCGATCCTCGAGGGCGTCGTCCTGCCGTGGGGAGAGCCCGATGGGTACCTGCGCCGCGTGATCCTGCCCGGACTCGCGAAGCAGCTCGGGTTTGAGCTGAATACCCCGTGGAAGGATCTCCCGGGACGGGTGCGCGACGCACTGTTGTTCGGGACGTCGAAGACGGCCAAGGAGCACGTCCGCGGGAAGGCGCGGACCAGACGTGTGGCTGCGCCCGGGACGACGATCTGGGACGGAGTGCTGCTCTCCATCCAGCGCCGCTACGAGGAGACCGACTCGGACGCTCTCCGGGCGGAACTATCGGAGTACATGGTGGTGCGACCGTGCGCCGCCTGCGGAGGGCGCCGCCTCAAGCCGGAATCGCTAGCTGTCACCGTCGCCGGACGGAATCTGGGGGAAATCGCCGAGTCGTCGGTCAGCGAATCGCTCGCCTTCTTCGAATCGCTCCCGGTTCGAGCCGACGGGCGCCCCGGTCTGGATCCCGATATCGCCGGCCCGATACTCAAGGAAGTGCGGGAGCGCTTGCGATTCCTCGTAGACGTCGGGCTCGACTACCTCACGCTGGGCCGCGCCGCCGAGTCCCTCTCGGGCGGCGAGGCTCAGCGTATCCGCCTCGCCACACAGATCGGCTCTCGGCTGGTCGGCGTGCTCTACATACTCGACGAACCGTCGATCGGACTGCACCAGCGGGACAACGCAAGGCTCCTGCACACGCTCGAGCACCTGAGGGATCTCGGGAACACGGTCATTGTCGTCGAGCACGACGACGAGACGATCCGATCCGCGGACCATGTGATCGACCTCGGCCCGGGCGCCGGAAAACACGGTGGAGAAGTCATCGCCAGCGGCACGGTGCAGGACGTGATCGATACACCGCGGTCGCTGACCGGACAGTACCTCTCGGGTGCAAGGCACGTCGCGATCCCGGGCCGGCGACGTCCGACGGATCCGGGTCGCACGATCCGCGTGCACGGAGCACGCGAGCACAATCTCCAGAACATAACGGTCGATTTCCCGTTAGGCGCGTTGGTGGCCGTGACGGGCGTTTCTGGTTCCGGAAAATCGACGTTGGTCGAGGACATCCTCCATCGTGCGCTGGCACGACAGTTCTACCGTGCGCGCGTCATTCCCGGCGAACATCAGCGGATTACCGGACTGGAGCACATCGACAAGGTCATCGACATCGATCAGAGCCCCATCGGGCGCACGCCACGAAGCAACCCGGCGACGTACGCGGGCCTCTTCACCCCCATCCGTGAACTGTTCGCCGAGCATCCGGAAGCGAAGATCCGCGGTTACGGGCCGGGACGGTTCTCGTTCAACGTGAAGGGCGGCCGCTGCGAAGCCTGCGAAGGCGACGGGCTGGTGAAGATCGAGATGCACTTCCTCCCTGACGTCTATGTCCCCTGCGACGTGTGCAAGGGCAAGCGGTACAACCGTGAGACGCTCGAAGTACGATTCCGCGGACTCAACATCAGCGATGTGCTGGAGCTCACGGTCGAAGACGCGCTTGCGTTCTTCGAGAACCAGCCGCGCATACGTCAGAAACTGGACACGTTGTCGGACGTGGGACTCGGCTACATTCACCTTGGGCAGAGTGCCACCACGCTGTCCGGAGGCGAAGCCCAGCGGGTGAAACTCGCGTCCGAGTTGTCCAAGCGCGACACTGGGCGCACACTGTATATCCTCGACGAGCCCACTACCGGCCTGCACTTCGAGGATGTCCGAATGCTGTTGGAGGTGCTTCATCGCCTGGTCGATCGCGGAAACACCGTTCTCGTCATCGAGCATAACATGGATGTGATCAAGACGGCGGACTGGATCGTGGACCTGGGACCGGACGGCGGTACGCGCGGAGGTACGGTGGTTGCCGCGGGAACGCCCGAGGATGTTGCGCGGGTTCCCGGCAGCCACACCGGAGCGTACCTGGCGGACTTCCTCCGGCGCTCGCACCCCAGGGCCGGTTGACGCCGTGGTTTCGATCCTCGACATCATCGGTCCCGTCATGGTCGGCCCGTCGTCGTCGCACACGGCCGGCGCCTGCCGCATCGGGCTGCTGGCACGCGGCCTGGTGGGCGGGACGCCGCAGGAGGCATTGTTGGAGCTGCACGGATCCTTCGCCCGCACCGGTGAGGGACACGGCACGGACAAGGCGCTGGTCGCCGGTCTCCTCGGCTTTCGTCCGGACGACGTCCGCATTCGAGATGCGCTGGACATCGCCGAACGCGAAGGATTGCGCTTCCGGTTCGAGAAGACGACGCTCGACGACGATCCGCATCCGAACGCGGTAAGGCTGACGCTGACGCGAGGCGACAGGACAGCCGTCACGGTCGGCGAATCGCTGGGCGCCGGGCGTGTTCGACTGAGTTCGGTCGACGGCTACCCGGTTGACGTGACCGGCTCGTACCACACTTTGGTGCTGACGGCTGAGGACCGGCGTGGCTCGATTGCGAAGATCGCCGCCGTCCTCGCCGAGGATGCGATCAATATCGCCACGCTCCGACTGTCGCGGCGCGCTCGCGGCCAGGACGCGTTCATGGTGATCGAGTGCGACGACGTGATTCCCGAAACGGTAGGCGACGACTTGCGCGCTCTTGGCTGGGTGCACTGGGTGCGCGTGCTGCCCAGGGTGAGCGCCTGAGGTTTCCATGTATCGAGCGATTGCCGACGCCATCCGCGCGGCCGAGGCGCGCGGCACCACCCTCGCGACAGTCGCACTGGAGGCCGAGGCCCGCGACCAGGGTCGCCCCGTAGAGGAGATCCGGGAAGCGTTGCGACGCGCCCTTGCGGTCATGCGCGACGCCGTCGCCCAGGGCATGACCGGAGAGCACCGCTCGGTGTCAGGACTCGTCGGCGGCGACGCGGCCAAGCTGCAACATGGAGCCGCCGGCCCGCTGGCCGGGACGCCATTCCATGACGTGCTCGCGCGCGCTCTAGCCGTCCAGGAAGTCAACGCTGCCATGGGAGTGATCGTAGCCGCGCCCACGGCCGGTGGCGCGGGCGTGCTGCCAGCGGTTCTGACCGGGTTGGCCCAGAGCCAAGCGGTACCTGACGAAATGGTTGTCGACGCGCTGGCTACCGCAGGTCTCATCGGTGCGGTTGTCGCCGAGCGCGCCTCGCTGTCCGGTGCCGAAGGAGGGTGTCAGGCAGAAACCGGGGCCGCGGCAGGGATGGCGGCCGGCGCGGCGACCGAAATGCTGGGTGGTTCGCCGACGCAGGCCGGGCATGCGGTCGCACTCGCCCAGCAGGGAACGCTGGGACTGGTATGCGATCCGCTCGGTGGACTCGTTGAACTCCCGTGTGTCTTTCGCAACGCTACGGGTGCCGCCATTGCCCTGGCCGCTATCGAGATGGCTCTCGCGGGGATTACGTTCGCGATCCCAGTCGACGAAGTCATCGATGTGATGGGCGAGATCGGGCGTTCCATGGATGTGAGGTACCGCGAAACCGCTGGGGGGGGACTGGCCGCGACTCCGACGGGCCGGCGGCTGGCGCGCGAGCGCCTCGTGCAGATCAAGCGCGGCTAGATCGCTGTTCGCCCGTTCGGCCGCGCCGTATTATCGTGATGGCGCCCGAAACCGAGCGCGCCGGCGGCCGTACGGCGTTCACACTCCAGCTGCAGGGAGCTCATGGTCACCAAAGAAGATCTCGAGTCCTTTCTCGATCGTCTGGAAACCTCGGGAGCCAGTTACCGGGAAGTCGGTCACAACCTCTGGGTAGTGCGCCCCGGCGGTGCGCTCGATACGGACCTGGTGGTGCACTACAACCCTCCGGTGGTGGTGTTGCGGCTCAAGGTGATGGACGTCCCGTTGGAGAACGGGCGCGATGCGGCGTTGAACCGCCGGCTTCTGGAACTCAACGCCTCTGACCTCGTTCACGGATCCTACGGCATCGCCGATCATGCGATCGTGCTGACGGAGGCGCTGGAGCTCGAACACCTGGACTTCGAGGAGTTTCTGGCGAGTTACGAGAGCATGACGCTGGCGCTCGCCACGCATCTGCGCGAACTGGTGTCGTACCGAGAGGAAAAGTAAGTATGGGCATATTCGATCGCCTCGCCACCGTCATCAAGTCGAATCTGAATGACCTGATCTCCTCCGCCGAGAACCCGGAGAAGATGCTGAACCAGATCATCATCGACATGCGTGACCAGCTGGTCAAAGCCAAGCAGCAGGTCGCGGCGGCGATCGCCGACGAGAAGCGGCTGCGTGACCAGGCTGACGCGGAGTACAAGCAGGCCCAGGACTGGGAGCAGAAGGCGATGCTTGCGATCAAGGAGGGCCGCGATGACCTCGCCAAACAGGCGCTCGTCAGGCAGAGCGAGCACGTGTTGCACGGGCAGCAGCTCGAACAGACATGGCAGGCACACGCCGCGGAGACGGAGAAGCTCAAGACGTCGCTGCGCGACCTCAACGACAAGATCGAGGAAGCGAAGCGGAAGAAGAACCTGCTCCTCGCTCGCCAACGGCGCGCGCAGGCGCAGAAGCGAATCAGCGAGACGATGTCCTCCATCTCCGAGAAGTCGGCGTTCGAGGCATTCGCGAGGATGGAGGAGAAGATCACACAGAACGAACGCATGATCAAAGCGTCGAGCGAGATCGACGAGGAGTTCTCCGGGGATCGACTGCAGCACGATTTCAAACAGCTCGAACGCGTCGCCGGAACGGCTAGCGCCGACGCACAACTGACGGCGCTCAAGCAGAAGATGGGGCTCCTGCCGAAGGGTCCGCCGGTCACGCAGCGCCAGCTTGGCACCGGCGCCAGAGAGGAGTCAGTGCACGACGCCGAGGTCGAGGATATCCACGACGACCAGCCGGGCGGTTGAGCGAAGCGACAGAGTCCAGGTTCCGGCCCGCTCCGCTCCTCGCGGCCACCGTTGCGACGGTCCTCTTCATCTGGCTCCTCGGGACCGTCGCCGACATCCTGCTGCTCCTGTTCGTGGCGTCGCTGCTGGCTCTGTACCTCACGTCGGTAACGGACGCCCTCACTGATCGCACGCGCCTCCCGCACGCGATCGCGTTTGCCCTCGCTCTACTCGGAACGCTCGGTGCCGTGGCCACGCTTGGCGCGCTGCTCGTCCCACCGATCGTCGAGCAAACGAGGCAACTCGTCGGGGTGCTCCCCGATTACGTCAACGCCTGGCAAGGATGGCTGGCGCGGATGACGGCTCGCTACCCGGTGATGCGCGACGCCCTGCCGCCCGCAAACGAGGTCGTTGGCCAGATCGTCCAGCAGCTGGAGGGCACGATCGGCGGCGTGTTGCCCAAAGTCGTGTCGTTAGGTCATGTCCTCGTCAGCATGATCTCCGTGCTGGTCATGGGTATCTACCTGTCGCTCTACCCAAACCTGTATCGGGAGTGGCTCATCGCCCTCTTCCCGCCAGTTCATCGCGATCTCGTCCGCGATGTGCTGCGGGATATCGGTGGCACGCTCAAGGCCTGGATCACCGCGCAGCTGCTGGCCATGACCATCCTCGGTTTGCTGACGGCGATCGGTCTGTACATCCTGCAGGTTCCGTATTCGCTCACCTTCGGAGTATTCACCGGCGTGATCGTGATCGTCCCGTTCTTCGGGACGTTGATCGGAACGCTGCTCCCGGCACTGTTCGTGTTAGGCGGATCTGGATACCTCGGCTTCGGCCCGGGAGGGCATTTCCTCCTCGTCATCCTCCTCGGCGTGATCCTGCACATCATCGAGGGCAATCTCGTAGTGCCGCTCATCACGTCGAAACGACTGGAAATCCCCCCTGTCCTCAGCATGCTCGCGGTCCTGATCGTCGGACGCTTGCTCGGCCTGGGTGGAATCGTGGTTTCCGTGCCCCTGCTAGCAGTCACGCTGGTCATCGTGCGCCGCGTATTGATCCACCGCGTTTACGAGGGCCACAACTTCCGCCGCGCCGGCCGGGACCGCGTGATGATATTGCGCGTGCCCCTGCCGCATCAGGCCGCAATAATCCCCAAGCAGCATCTCGACGTCCTGCGCTCGGCAGCCATGCCAGTGTCCACGGTGCCCGCACCCGAACCGCCCGCGACGGTTTGATACGATCGTCGCTGGAATGGTGACACCTCCCGGCGCACGAACGACAGATTGGCGTCCATGGTTCCCGCTCTCTCCCTTCGCTCGGTCACCAAACGGTATCGGTCTCCTTCGTTCGGGGCTCTTTCGCCGATCACCGTGCTGCGGGACGTCTCGCTCGACGTTTCGCTTGGAGAAATCGTGATCGTGGCCGGTCCGCGCGGGGCCGGCAAGACCACCCTGATCCGTTGTGCCGGCGGTGTCTCGCGCCCGACATTCGGACGAATCCTCTGGCTGGGAACTGACGCGCGACTCCTGTCAGCGACGCCAAGTGCCGCCATTGTCGGCGAGTCGCCGCTAAGTCCCGGTTCCATGTCCGTCGAGAACGCTCTTCGATACCACTGCGCCGTCCGCGGTCCGGACGTCCCCCCAAACTCGTCGCGACTGGGCCAAGTACTCGATACCGTCGGACTCGGCGCGACGCGGACGGCGGTAGTGCACGCCCTCCCCCCGACGCTCCTGCGCCGGGTGGCGCTGGCCGAAGCGCTGATGGTGGACGCTCGACTCCTGCTTCTGGACGAGACCGCGACCGGGCTGTGCCCTTCTGCGGCACATGCCTTCGCGACCATGCTTCAATCCATTGCTGCTCAACAGCGGGGCATCCTGATCTGCTCCCGCGAACGCGAGATCCTCCCGCGGAGTTCAGCCCGTCGCTTCACGCTTCTTGGCGGTTCGATCGTTCAGGCGGAGACGACATCCTCGACCTGGGCAATGCGGGCAGCGGCCACCAATCGCCCCTGACGATCTTCCCCTCGACTGGCTCCTCGCCCGCTCGTTAGGGCGCGCGAATGCGTAAGCGATCTTCTGGGGCCGCATACGCGAGCGCGCGACAGGCACGCGGCGCCCCGCTTTACGTGCGCTCCGACTCCCGTCTGACAAGCGCTCCGGCTCTCGCTTGCCGCGCGCTCCGACTCCCGCTTGACGCGCGCTCCGACTCCCGCTTGACGCGCGCTCCGACTCCCGCTTGACGCGCGCTCCGACTCCCGCTTGCGTTCCCTCATCATGACTTCTTTCCGCCTCTACAACACGCTCAGCCGAACTGTCGAGCCCTTCGCGCCCGCCGATGGCAAGACCGTCCGCATGTACACGTGCGGACCAACGGTCTACGACCCGGCCCATATCGGCAACTTCCGAACGTTCCTGTTCAACGACCTGATGCGCCGGGCGTTGAGGCTGCAGGGCTGGGATGTCGTGCAGGTGCAAAACCTTACGGACGTCGATGACAAGATCATCAATCGCGCCCGCGACCGGCGCATGACGATCGCGCAGGTTACGGAGCCGATTACGGAGATTTTTCATCACGATCGTCGCTACTTGCGAATCCAGGACGCTGAGTTCTATCCGCAGGCGACAACGCACATTACAGAGATGGTCGAACTCGTCCGCGTACTTCTGGACAAGGGCGTGGCATACAAGGCCGACGACGGCTCCGTCTACTTCGCCATCAGCAGGTTCCCGGGGTACGGCAAGCTCTCACGCCTGGACAGGCGCGAAATCCGGAGCGGCGCCAGAGTCGCTCAGGACGACTACTCGAAGGAGAATGCCCAGGACTTCGCTCTCTGGAAGGCGGCGAAACCCGAAGACGAGGCCGTGGGGGCGGCTTGGGATGCTCCGTTCGGACGAGGCCGACCGGGCTGGCATCTCGAGTGCTCGGCGATGGCGATGAAGTACCTGGGCGAAACGCTGGACATCCATGGCGGCGGGATAGATCTGGTGTTTCCACACCACGAGGATGAAATCGCGCAGTCGGAGGCGGCGACCGGGAAGGTGTTCTCGCGGTTTTGGTGCCACGGCGAATTCCTGCAGATCGATGGCACCAAGATGTCCAAGCGGCTTGGAAACATCACCACGGTGAAGGACTTGCGAGAACGAGGCGTTTCAGCAGCTGCCTTGCGGCACTTCGTGTTCTCGACGCACTACCGCAAGCAGATGAACCTCTCCGGAGAGGGAGTGGAAGCGTCGATCGAGGCCGTGCGACGTGTCGGAGAGTTCGCCTACCGTCTGGAGGTGGCGACGGGTGGCACAGCAGACATGGCGGTTGTTGCGGCGGAAGCTGAAGCAGCGTTCCGTGCGGCCCTGTCGGATGACCTGAATGCTCCCGAGGCCGTCGCAGCGATGTTTTCCTTCGTCCAGCGGAGCAACGCGGAACTGGACAGGCGAGGAAACGACAGGGAGGCGCTTGCCGAGGCGCGTCGCGTATTCGCGCTTATGGATGGGGTGCTGGATATCCAGCCGAAAGCCGCTCGATTCCTTGTTTCTATTGAAAGGGTGACGCCCGACCCGGCGGAGTCGACCCTCTCCATCGATGAGGCTGGCAATGCCCTGTGGGCCGTGGAGCGGCTCCAAGCCAGGCTGAAAGCGAGGCAGGAGAGGGACTTTGCCCGGTCCGATGCTCTGCGAGGGGAAGTGGAGTCGCGGGGGTTCGCGGTCAAGGACACGCCGCAGGGCACCGTCCTGGAGCGGTTCCACTAGCCTGGGCCAGTGGCTAAACCCCTCTCATTGTGTGCGTTGACACGCGGTAGCAGTCCGGCTATCGTACAAGTCTCGCGCAAAAAGGGCTTGATGCTGACGTAGCTCAATTTGGCAGAGCACCTGATTTGTAATCAGGCGGTTGCGAGTTCAAGTCTCGCCGTCAGCTCTGACAGTGAGGGCGGGGCGTCTAAGTCGGTTTGGATGCGCGTTGGTAATGGGTGGGGTACCCAAGTGGCCAACGGGAGCAGACTGTAAATCTGCCGGCGCACGCCTTCGAAGGTTCGAATCCTTCCCCCACCATGATGCCGGTGTGACGTTAGGCGGGGGCGAGAAGTTGTGAGTGCGGGAGTAGCTCAGTTGGTAGAGCGCCAGCCTTCCAAGCTGGATGTCGCGGGTTCGAGCCCCGTCTCCCGCTTGGTGTGGCGCGGAGGTGAAATGGGGTTGCTGGGGTCGTGTGTCGTGGGAATTGGCAGGAAGCGACTGCTCACGTAGCTCAGTTGGTAGAGCACACCCTTGGTAAGGGTGAGGTCATCGGTTCAATCCCGATCGTGAGCTCTTGAGCAGCGGAAGGCGGCAGGGTGGGTGTGGCCCGAATGCACGCCCGGCGACGGGATTGACGGTAAGGAACGAGCGGACATGCCTAGAGAGAAGATCATCCTCGCGTGCAGCGATTGTAAGAATCGCAACTATTTCACCATGAAGAACCGCCGGTTGCATCCGGAGCGGGTCGAATGGAAGAAGTATTGCCCCAGGTGCAACAAGCACAGCGTACACAAGGAAACCAAGTAACCGATGGCCACCGAAGCGGTTCGGCTGAGTGCCGTCCAGAGGTTCATCGCCTTCTACAACGAGGTGATGACCGAAATGAGGAAGGTGACGTGGCCCGACTGGATGCAGATCCGGCAGTTGTCGGTCGGCGTCGTCGCGCTGTCATTGTTCATCGGCGGGCTGATCGCGCTGATGGACGTGATCCTGCAGAACGTCCTCGTGCGCTGGATCCCTGCGCTTTTCGGAGGCTAACGGCGTGGAGCATCGCTTCTATGCGATTCAGACCACGGCTGGGCACGAGAACAAGGTTCGATCCCTGATCCAGCGGAAGATCGAGCAGGATCCGCGTCCGCCTGAGGAGCGGTTGATCCGGCAGGCGCTCGTCCCTACGCAGGAAGTGGTCGAGATCAAGAACGGCAAGAAGGTCACGGTC
The DNA here is from genome assembly GCA_019186945.1 of Gemmatimonadaceae bacterium. GTDB lineage: Bacteria > Gemmatimonadota > Gemmatimonadetes > Gemmatimonadales > Gemmatimonadaceae > JABAQJ01. The sequence continues at coordinate 85,837 of JABAQJ010000004.1, read as the reverse complement.
GAGCGCAAGCTGTACCCGGGATACGTACTGGTGGAGATGCTCTGGGGTCAGGAGGCCTCGCACATCATCAACAGTATCCAGGGCGTGCTCAAGTTCGTGCAGCATGGGCAGGGGCAGGAGCCCATGCACCTTCGAAATGAGGAAGTCCGCCGGCTCCTCGGGATTGCCGACGAGGTTGAACCCGAAGCGCCGAAGGAAGAAATACCGTTCATGGTCGGCCAGGCCGTTGCCATCACCGAGGGCCCGTTCACGGACTTCAACGGGACCGTCGAGGAGATCATTCCGGACAAGGGCAAGGTGCGTGTTTCGGTCTCGCTGTTCGGGCGGCCGACCAGTGTGGAACTGGATTACCTGCAGTTGAAGGGATATTGAGCTTACGGCCCTTGCGCGGGGCGGCCGCAGTGCGGCGAGGAGCGCACCGTCGACGACCACGGCGACGTAAAGCGGATCGTGGCAGTCAGATCGCGTTTGGAGCCAAGGCAGCAGCGCCTGGGTTGGGATCGCGAGACGCATACGCAACACGACAAGCGTTAAGGCACATGGTCCGCTGCGGCATCGTTGCACCGATGCCGGGGTCGTCTCTGCCTTCTTGACGCTATGTCAGGAGTCGCTCCCGAAGTTCGGGGACCGCCTCCCGCGTTGCCCTCGTAAGGTCACCAGGAGCTGCCCCGCCTCCTCCACGCGAATCGCACGCCAGAGGAGAACGCATGGCAAAGAAAGTCACGGGATTCGTCAAGCTCCAGATTCCAGCGGGGCGAGCGAATCCGGCACCGCCGGTCGGCACCGCCCTTGGCCCTCAGGGGATCAACATCATGGCCTTCTGCAAGGAGTTCAACTCCAGAACGCAGAGCCAGGATGGTCTGATCCTCCCGGTCGAGGTTACGATCTTTTCCGACAAGTCCTTCACTTTCATCCTCAAGACGCCACCAGCGGCGATCCTGATCAAGAAGGAGCTGGGCCTGGAAAAGGGCTCAGGACAGCCAAACCGCGTGAAGGTCGGATCGCTTACCAAGGCACAGGTCAGGAAGATCGCGGAGGTCAAGATGCCGGACCTGAACTGCGATAGCATCGAGTCGGCGATGACGATGGTCGCTGGCGCTGCCCGGTCGATGGGCGTGGAGGTGAAGGAATAGATGCGCACACATGGGAAGAAGTACGTATCGGCCGCCGCCAAGAGAGACGCGACGCTTTCGTACCAGCCTCGTCAGGCACTCGACCTGGTCAAGGGCGCGGCTTTCGCCAAGTTCGATGAAACGGTGGAGGTCGCCGTTCGGCTCGGCGTTGATCCGCGCCATGCCGATCAGGTCGTGCGCGGCACGGTCGTGCTCCCGGCCGGTACTGGCACCACGGTACGCGTGCTGGCGATCGCGGTCGGCGACAAGGCGCGCGAGGCAGAGGATGCCGGCGCCGATCACGTCGGCAACGAATACATTCAGAAGATCAAGGATGGCTGGCTCGACTTCGACGTCCTGATCGCTACCCCGGACCAGATGGGGCAGGTCGGTCAGCTTGGACGTGTGCTGGGTCCGCGTGGTCTCATGCCTAATCCGAAGGCGGGAACGGTCACCCTGGATATTGGACGAGCCGTGCGCGAGTCCAAGGCCGGGAAGATCGAGTTCCGCGTCGACAAGAGCGGCAACGTGCACGCTGCCATCGGCAAGGTTTCGTTCAACCTGGACGCGCTGGAGCAGAATTACACGGCGTTCATGGACCAGATCGTGCGCGCCAAGCCTTCAGCGGCGAAGGGCGTGTACGTCCGCAACGTCTCGGTGTCCAGCACGATGGGTCCCGGTGTTCGCGTCGACGCCACCCTCTACCGATAACGCGCCATGAAACGAACCGAAAAGGAACGACTCGTCTCCGCGCTGAAAGACAGGATCCAGGGGGCGTCGGCGCTGTATTTCACCGACTTCACCGGCATCAACGTCAAGAAGATGACAGAGCTGCGCCGGCGCTTCCGCAAGGCTGGCGTCGAGTATGTGGTCATCAAGAACTCGCTTGCACTGCGCGCCGTGCACGAGAGCGGTCTGACCACCGATCGCCTGCGCGGACCTACTGGAGTGGTGTTAAGCACGGATCCGATCGGTGCCGCGAAGGTGCTGGTGGACTTTGCGAGGGAGAACGACCAGAAGCCCGCGGTCAAGGGCGGGATCTGGGAAGGCAACGCGATTGACGCCGGCGTGCTCAAGAAGCTCGCAACCATGCCGACGCGGACTGAAGCGTTGTCGATGTTCGCCGGCTGCCTGAACAGCCCGCTGATGATGTTCGCACTAGCGCTGGAAGCGCGGAAAGACCAGTTGGGAACTGCCTGATACCCCCAGGCGGCAGCGGCCAGATGCTGTCTGCCCGCCATGGAATTGTGATTTCAACAATCCCAGGACAGCCTGGGGACGACACGGAGAGAAGAGACAATGGCTAACGCGACGCTGAGCAAGGACGAGATCCTCGATGCGATCGGCAACATGTCGGTCATCGAGCTCACCGAGCTGATCGAGGCGTTCAAGACGAAGTTCAACGTTACCATCGCCGCAGTTGCTGCTGGCGGTGGGGGCGGTGCGGCTGCGGCTGCGCCGGTGGTCGAGGAACAGACGGAATTCGCCGTCGTCCTCAAGGAGGCCGGTGCCCAGAAGATCCAGGTCATCAAGGTGGTTCGCGAACTCACCGGTCTGGGCCTGAAGGAAGCCAAGGACATGGTCGATGGCGCGCCCAAGGAAGTGAAGTCGGGTGTGTCCAAGGACGAAGCCAATGCCGTCAAGGCCAAGCTCGAGAGCGCTGGCGCGGTGGTGGAACTGAAGTGACGGATCGTCGCGGAGGACGGGCCGCGCCGCGACCCGTCCCTCGCGTTCTCCGTTCACTCCAGACCCATCCCGCGATCGTGTTCTTTCCATCGCATTACAACTCACGCTGTTCCGACGACTTCCGGCCCGCGCCAAATCGCGCGGGCGCGGGAGTTGCCGGCTTTTCGCCTGCCCGCGGGTGAAGCATGCCTGAACTCATGAAGCAGATCTCTTTTGCCAAGCTCGATGAGGGAATGGGGATGCCCCATCTCCTCGATATCCAGACGCGCGCCTTCGAGGCGCTACTCCAGACGGACGCCGTCGCCCACGAGCGCGAGGACATCGGGCTCGAACGCGTCTTCAAGGATCTGTTCCCGATCACCGACGTCCACGAGAACTTCTCGCTGGAGTTCGTGCGCTATTCGCTCGGTGAACCCAAGTACTCGGTCGAAGAGTGCATCGAGCGCGACATGACCTACTCGGCGCCGCTGAAAGCGACGTTGCAGCTGGTCATCAACGAGGACGTGAACGGCGTCAAGCGCCCGCGCAACATCATCGAGAAAGAAGTCTACCTCGGTGAACTGCCGTTGCTGACGGACCTCGGCACGTTTGTCATCAACGGCGCCGAGCGCGTGATCGTAAGCCAGCTGCACCGTTCGCCCGGTGTCGTGTTCGAGGAGTCGACGCACCCGAACGGCCAACGGCTGATCTCGGCGCGCATCATTCCGTTCCGCGGCTCATGGGTCGAGTTCACGGTCGACATCCACGACGTGATCTACGTCCACATCGACAAGAAGAAGAAGTTCCCGGCGACCGCGCTCCTCCGCGCGTTCGGCTACGGCGCGAACTCGGACATCCTCAGGATGTTCTTTGCCGTCCGTGACCTGGACCTGACGAAGAAGCGCGAGAGCCGTCTGGACCAGCGTGAGGTTCTCGGTGCCGTCATCGCCGAGGACATCACCTTGGTGGGCGAAGCCGTCGACCCCGATGCGCCGAAGGCGAAGACGAAGAAGGCACGCGCGGCCGCCGAACGGGCCGCGGCCGACATCCTGGTCCGCGAGGGAGACGAGCTGACGGAAGAGGTGCTCAACCGCCTCACCCGGCAGGGAATCGACACCGTCAAGGTCTTCGCGTCGCACATGCTGGTGGACCTGCGCGACGAGATGGACGCGATGGAGCGCGGAGAACGCCCCCAGCCGCGTATCCTCTCGCATGACGTCATCGACCCGGATTCCGGAGAAGTCATCGCCGATGCCGGTCAGCCGCTCAAGGAAACGCTGATCAAGCGACTGCGGAAGGCTGAGATCCTGCGCGTGCAGGTCTTCGTGTCGTCGGGACGTGCCGAGTCCACGCTCATCAAGAACACGCTGGCGAAGGATCCGACGAACCCCAACAACTGGGACGAGAAGGAGCGGCGGAAGTTCGCGTCAGTCGAGGGCATGGCCGACGCCGCTGAGACTCACGCGCTGAAGTCGATCTATGCGCTGCTTCGGCCGGGCGACGCGCCGAACAAGGAGACCGCCAAACAGGCGCTCGAGCGGCTGTTCTTCTCGCCGAAGCGATACGACCTCGGACGCGTCGGCCGCTACAAGATCAACCAGCGGTTGAACCTGGATACGCCAGCGGGCGTGACGGTGCTGACCAAGGACGATTTCGTGGCGATCCTGCGATACCTCGTCGAATTGCACGAGGGGCGTGGCCACGTGGACGACATCGACCACCTCGGTAACCGACGGATCCGCTCCGTGGGCGAACTGATCGCGAACCAGTTCTCCGTCGGCCTGTCGCGCATGGCGCGACTCGTCAAGGAACGGATGTCGATCAACACGGATCCGGAAAAGATCTCGCTCGACGACCTGGTCAACGCGCGAACTGTCTCGGCGGTAATCCAGGCGTTCTTCGGATCGTCGCAGCTCTCGCAGTTCATGGACCAGACGAATCCGCTGGCCGAGCTGACGCACAAGCGCCGGTTGTCGGCGTTAGGCCCCGGCGGCCTCACGCGCGAGCGTGCGGGCTTCGAGGTCCGCGACGTTCACTATTCGCAGTACGGACGGATGTGCCCGATCGAGACGCCGGAAGGCCCGAATATCGGACTGATCACTTCGCTGGCCTGTTACGCCCGGGTGAATGACCTGGGCTTCGTGGAGACACCCTATCGCCTCGTCAGAAACGGCCGCGTCACCAACGAGCTGGTATGGCTCGACGCCAATCGCGAAGAGGAGGCGGTCACCGCTCAGGCCAACGCCCGGCTCAACCCCGACGGGAGTTTTGTCGAGGAACTGGTGCTCTGCCGACAGCGTGGCGACGTTCCGCTCGTTGCACCCGACCGGATCGATTACATGGACGTGGCGCCGGAACAGCTGGTGTCGATCGCGGCAGCGCTGATCCCGTTCCTCGAGCACGACGACGCCAATCGTGCGCTCATGGGCTCGAACATGCAGCGCCAGGCCGTGCCGCTCCTCAACCCGCGCACGCCGCTGGTGGGCACCGGACTGGAGAGCAAGGTCGCGCGAGATTCGGGGGCGGTGGTGATCGCCCGCCGGGGCGGCGTCGTGACACGCGTGACGGCGGACGAGATCATCGTCGATGCCGGTTCAGTCGAGCGTGGCCGCAAGGACGACGAGAGGCCGTTGGCGCGCCTGACCCAGCAGGACCGCTACAAGCTGCGCAAGTACTGGAGGACGAACCAGGATACCGCCATCAACCAGCGCCCGATCGTGAGGCTCGGACAGAAGCTCAAGGCCGGCGAGGTGTTGGCCGACGGCGCGGGCACCGAGTTCGGCGAAATCGCCCTTGGCGCGAACGTCACGGTGGCGTTCATGACATGGTACGGTCACAACTTCGAGGACGCGATCGTGCTCTCGGAGCGCCTGGTCAAGGACGACGTCTACTCGTCGATCCATATCCAGGAGTTGGAGCTGCATGTACGCGACACCAAGCGGGGCCAGGAAGAAATCACCCGTGAAATTCCGAACGTCGCCGAGGAGTCGCTGGTTGACCTCGACGAGCGCGGCATCGTGCGGATCGGCGCTCATGTGAAGCCCGGCGACATCCTCGTGGGCAAGATCACACCGAAGGGAGAGACGGAGCTTTCGCCGGAAGAGAAACTGTTGACGGCGATCTTCGGCGAAAAGGCGAAGGACGTGAAGGATTCGTCGCTCAAGGTCTCGCCGGGAATGGAAGGCGTGGTGATCGACGTGAAGATCTTCTCGCGCGTCGAGGATCAGGTGGTGGAGAAGGATCGCGGCGAGCGGATCGGCGACGTCAGGCGTCTGGAAGGCGAGGAGAAGATCCGCGTCAACGATGTCCGCGACGACGAATTGCGCGCGATCCTCGATGGTCAGGTCGTCGCTCTGGCGCTCAGGTCCGGCACGGTGGAGGAAGCGATTCCGGCCGGGACGAAGCTGACGGCGGAGACGCTCCGTGATCTCAAGTTCTCACAGGTGGACCTCAAGACCTTCCGGGTAGAAAACAAGAAGGCCAACGACGCCATTCGCGAGATCATCGACGCGGCGAACGAGGAGAAGGCCCGCCTGGAGGAAAAGGCGGAAGAGCGGATCGACCGCATCCTGCAACCCGACGAGTTGCCGCCGGGCGTGATCCAGCTGGTGAAGGTGTACCTGGCGGAGAAGCGGAAGGTCTCCGTCGGCGACAAGATGGCCGGCCGGCATGGAAACAAGGGCATCGTGGCTCGGGTGGTGCCGGAGGAAGACATGCCGTTCCTGCCCGATGGGCGTCCAGTGGACATCGTGCTCAATCCACTAGGCGTGCCGTCGCGAATGAACGTCGGTCAGATCCTCGAGACGCATCTGGGGTGGGCGGCTCGGATTCTCGGGTTTTACGCCAAGACGCCGGTGTTCCAGGGGGCGAACGAGCGCGAGATCGGCCTGTTGCTCAAGCTCGCGGGAATCACTTGGGCGCGGCAGGCGCTGGCGCTGCAAGTGGCATCGCCGAGCATCACCCAGGCGGACATCAATGCCATCCTTGCGGACGTGAAGCCGAGTCGCGCACAGGAGGAACGCGTCTCCCTGATGAACGACGCGGACCTGAACGACCTGTCGAGTCGCTCGGTGTCGCAAAACACACGCGACGTGTTCCATCGTCTTCGCGACTTCCTGTCGGAAGCGGCTCGGGAGCTGGCACAGCGTGAGTCCACGGAGATCTCGGCGCAGGTGGCGTTCCACACGACCGCTGGCGAAGATGAAGGTCTCGCCGCAGCTGTGCGCGCCGAGATGAAGTCCACGCTGCGGCAGTTGGAGAAGCGCGTCGACCGCGATCCGGCGGCCGCGCTCGAGCAGTTGGAACTGCCGGCTCTGGCGGGCATGCTTGGGAAGAAGTCGGAGGCGGACGTGGACGCTGCGGCGCGCGAGTTGATGCAGCTGGCCGGCATTACCGCGGCCGGCAAGCTCCACTTGCGCGACGGCCGGACTGGCGAGCGGTTCGCCTTCCCGGTAACCGTCGGCGAGATCTATATGCTCAAGCTGTCGCATCTGGTGGACGACAAGATCCACGCGAGGAGCATCGGGCCGTACTCGCTGGTCACTCAGCAGCCGCTCGCCGGCAAGGCGCAGTTCGGCGGTCAGCGGTTCGGCGAGATGGAAGTGTGGGCGCTGGAGGCCTATGGGGCGTCGCACACGCTTCAGGAAATCCTGACGGTGAAGTCCGACGATGTGAACGGACGAAGCCGAGTGTACGAGGCAATCGTGAAGGGCCAAAACCTTCCGGAGCCCGGTATTCCGGAATCGTTCAACGTGCTCGTGAAGGAACTGCAGGCGTTAGGCATTTATGTGAAGATGGGTGCCAATTCCGACGGGGATGGGAATGAGAACGGTGCCGGCTTCGGCCATCAGGGCGAGGAGTAACCAATGATCGACTTCCGATCTGCGCGCGAGACGCGCTCGTCGTCGTTTGACTTCATCCAGATCCGCATCGCGTCTCCGGAAGAGATCCGCGGCCCGAGGGATCCCAAGGAGCGCGAGCGCCAGGAAACGCAGGGGCTCCGGTCATGGTGGTCCTGGGGTGAGGTCACCAAGCCGGAAACGATCAACTACCGCTCGTTCAAGCCTGAAAAGGACGGCCTGTTCTGCGAGCGCATCTTCGGTCCGGTCAAGGACTGGGAGTGCCACTGCGGGAAGTACAAGCGCATCCGGTATCGCGGCGTCATTTGCGATCGTTGCGGCGTAGAGGTCACGCTCTCCAAGGTGCGTCGCGAGCGCATGGGTCATATCGAGCTGGCGGTGCCGGTCGCGCACATCTGGTTCTTCAAGACGCTCCCGAGCCCCATGGGGAACCTCCTGGACCTGACGCTGCGCGACCTCGAGAAAGTCGTCTACTACTCGAACTACGTCGTCATCGAGCCCGGGCAGCAGGAAGTCCGGCAGAACGAACTGCTCGATGAGGACAGGTACCTCGAGCTTAAGGCCAAGGCGAAGGCGGAAGGGGATTCGGCGTTCCTTGCGGACATCGGAGCGCCGGCCGCGCGCGAACTGCTGAAGCGAATCGACGTCGACAAGCTGGCCGACGAACTCCGGCACGCGGTCGTCGGCGAGTCCTCGCAGCACCGGAAGAAACAACTGCTCAAGCGTCTTAAGATCGTCGACGCGTTCCGGAACTCCGGGGATGCCGCCACGCTGCGGAACAAGCCCGACTGGATGATCATGGACGTGATTCCGGTGATTCCACCGGATCTGCGGCCGCTCGTCCCGCTCGACGGCGGGCGATTCGCTACTTCCGACCTGAACGATCTGTACCGCCGTGTCATCAACCGCAACAACCGGTTGATGAAGCTGATCACCCATCGCGCTCCGGAGGTCATTCTCAGGAACGAGAAGCGCATGCTGCAGGAGGCTGTCGACGCGCTGTTCGACAATGGGCGTCGCTCGAAGGCAATCCGCGGCCGCGGCAAGCGGCCGCTCAAGTCGCTGAGCGACATGCTGAAGGGCAAGCAGGGGCGCTTCCGGCAGAACCTGTTAGGCAAGCGCGTCGACTACTCGGGGCGGTCGGTGATCGTCGTCGGCCCTGAGCTTCAGTTGCACCAGTGCGGGCTGCCCAAGGCGATGGCGCTCGAGCTGTTCAAGCCATTCATCATCCACAAGCTGGTGGAAAAGGGCATCGCCGAAACTGTCAAGCGCGCCAAGAAGATCGTCGAGCGCGAGAGCCCGGAAGTCTACGAGATCCTCGAAGAGATCATCAAGGATCACCCGGTGCTGCTGAACCGCGCTCCGACGCTGCACCGCCTCGGCATCCAGGCTTTCGAGCCCGTTCTCGTCGAAGGCAAGGCCATCCGTATCCACCCGCTCGTCTGCGCGGCGTTCAACGCGGACTTCGACGGCGACCAGATGGCCGTGCACGTACCGCTTTCGTTCGAGGCGCAGATCGAGGCGCGTGTACTGATGCTGTCGTCCAACAACATTCTCAAGCCCTCGGACGGACGTCCCATCGCCGAGCCGTCGCAGGATATCGTGCTCGGCTGCTACTACGCGACCAAGGCGCCGATGGATTTCGAGAAGTACTCACGCGATCCCAAGGCGGTGGCCACGCTCAAGACGTTCACATCCGTTGCCGAAGTCGAGATGGCGATCGCCAACGGACGCGCGACGTACCATACGCCAATCAGGTTCCTGACCGGCCGCGACGGCCGGAAGGACTGGGTGGTTACCACTGTGGGGCGTGCGCTCTTCAACGCCATCGTCCCGGAGGAAGTGGAGTTCCAGAACCGCGACATGAAGAAGAAGGCGTTAGGTGAACTGGCGTTCGAGTCCTTCCGCAAGAGCGGCCTGGCGGCGACCGTCAACTTCCTCGACCGCCTGAAGGACTTCGGTTTCACGTACGCCACTCGCGGCGGCATCTCGATCGGGATCGAGGATCTGCATATCCCATCGGAGAAGGTGACGCTGCTCAAGGAGGCAGAGGAACGCGTCGAACGGTTTCAGCGCGCGTACTCCACGGGCAACATCACCAACGGCGAACGCTACAACAAGGTGATCGACACCTGGACGCACGCGAACTCGGATGTGGCCGACGCGATGGTCAAGGCAATGCGCGAATCGAACCGCGGCTACAACCCCGTGTTCATGATGTTCGATTCGGGCTCGCGCGGCAGTCGCGACCAGATCCGGCAGCTGGCTGGAATGCGCGGCCTGATGGCGAAGCCGCAGAAGAAGCTGACGGGCGGGATCGGCGAGATCATCGAGAGTCCGATCAAGTCCAACTTCCGCGAGGGGCTGTCCGTGCTCGAGTACTTCATATCGACGCACGGCGCGCGAAAAGGTCTGGCGGATACTGCGCTCAAGACCGCGGACGCCGGCTACCTGACGCGCCGCCTCGTCGACGTGGCGCAGGATGTCACGATCACGGACGAGGATTGCGGCACGATCCAGGGTCTCGACGTCTCGGCGCTGAAGGAAGGAGAGGACATCATCGAGGCGCTGTCCGAACGTATCGTCGGCAATGTCGTCGCCGACGACGTCATCGATCCGCTGGCAAGAGACGAGTCCGGGCGGCAGCTGATCCTTGCCGAGGCCGGGCAGCTTGTCGATGAGGATACGGCACGGGCGATCGAGGAGAGCGGCATCGAAACGGTAAAGATCCGATCGGTGCTGACGTGCGAGGCAAGACGCGGACTTTGCCGGATGTGCTACGGCCGCAACCTGGCGACCATGGGCATGGTGGATCTTGGGGAAGCCGTGGGCATCATCGCCGCGCAGTCGATCGGCGAACCGGGAACGCAGCTTACCCTGCGGACCTTCCATATCGGTGGCACGGCGGCTCGTATCGCAGAGCAGACGGTGCGCAAGACGAAAGTCGCGGGCCTGATCGAGTTCGGCGATCGCTTGACGGCCGTCACGAACCCCGAAGGGCAGCGTGTGGTCACCTCGTACGAAGGCGAGATCCTGATCAAGACGTCGAGCGACAGCTCAGCGTCCGTCGGCGCCAGACTCGCTGTCCCGTTAGGCGCGACTCTGTTGGTGCAGGACGGCGTCGAAGTCCGCCGGGACCAGCCGATTTTCACGTGGGATCCGTACACGAACCCCATCATCGCCGACGTCGACGGTGAAATCCGGTTCGTGGACCTGGTCGAGGACGAGACGTTCGCCGAGGAACTCGACGAACTCACGGGCCTGCGACAGCGTGTCGTGATCGAGGACCGCGAAAAGAAGCTCCACCCGCACATCGAGATCTGGACGACGAAGGGCGGAAAGGAGAAGAAGATCCGTGACTTTGTGATACCGGTCGGCGCCGTCCTGGTAGCCGAGGATGGCCGGGCGCTGCATGCCGGCGAGACGATCGCCAAGATTTCTCGCGAGGCGTACAAGACCCGCGACATTACCGGTGGCCTGCCACGCGTTGCCGAGCTGTTCGAGGCGCGCCGCCCCAAGGATCCGGCGACGATCTCGGAGATCGATGGCATCGTGCGATTCGGCGAGATCAAGCGCGGCAAGCGCGAGATCTTCGTCTCGCCTGCCAAGGTCGAGAATGGACAGTGGGTCGTGGATGACGCGCAGGAGGCACAACTGTACGAGGTTGGTGCAGGCAAGCACCTGCGCGTGCACGAGGGCGACCGTGTGCGGGCTGGCGACCGGCTATCCGAAGGACCGGTCAATCCCCATGACATCCTGCGGATTCGCGGACCGCGTGCCGTCCAGGAATACCTGTTGAACGAGGTGCAGGAGGTCTACCGCTTGCAGGGCGTGAAGATCAACGACAAGCATATCGGCGTGATCGTCAAGCAGATGCTGCAGAAAGTGCGCGTCACGGATCCAGGCGACACGGAGTTCCTCGAGGCCGAACACGTGGACAGGCAGGCTTTCCGAGAACAGAACGAGCGATCGAAGAAGAAGAAGCAGAAGCCGGCGAAGTCCGAGCCGTTGCTGCTGGGTATCACCAAGGCAAGTCTGACGACGCAATCGTTCATCTCGGCGGCGTCGTTCCAGGAAACGACTCGCGTGCTCACGGACGCGGCCATTCGTGGTGCACGGGATAACCTGATGGGCTTGAAGGAGAACATCATCATCGGGCACCTGATTCCCGCGGGGACAGGTATGTACCGCTATAGCGACGTGGAGATCGAAGGCGCAGAACTTCCGCAGGTGGAAGAACTGCCCCAGAGCGAGGTCGGACTCGCTGGCATGTTCTCGACCAGTTACGCGGAAACCGGATTCTCCATGGGCTCGGACGAGCCATAGGGGATTTTACGCGGACACGACAGCCAGGGGCGGTCCCCCTGGCTGTCGTTCTTCTGTGTCACGGAATGCTTGACGCGGTGGCAGGCCTTCCGGAGGTTCCACCGCATGTCGACTTGGGCTCTCTGGCTCGCTGGCGCCGCGATCCTCGTCGCCACCGGCCTGCTGATGCAACGGTGGCTGCGTCGTGCGGCGCGGCGTTCGCTGTGGCGGTTCCGGCCGCGACTGGCACGATACAAGCTCGCCAGGAAGAGAGAGATCATCGCCACATTGCTGGCCGATCCGGAGCTCGCGTCAGACGTGCGGGATCATGCCCGCGCGCATTCGCTCAGCGAGGACGTCGCCTGGCGTCAGGTGCGCGCATACCTCGACGAAATCATCCCGTTCTTCAATGTGCTGGCGTACTACAAGCTTGCGTACAACGCCAGTCGCATCCTGATGAACGGCCTCTACAAGGTAGGTGTGGAGAGCGTACGGAAGGATCCGTTCGCGGGGCTGCCGCGGGATTCCATCGTGATCTACCTGATGAACCATCGCTCCAACGCCGACTATGTGCTGGTGACATACGCACTGGCTGGGGATGTGTCGATTTCGTACGCTGTGGGCGAGTGGGCGCGCGCGTTTCCTCTCGAGTACCTCTTCAAGAGCTTCGGTTCGTACTTCATCCGGCGCCGTTACCGCGACACGTTGTATCACGCCGTCCTCGAGCGCTACGTCAGGCTCATCACCGCCAAAGGCGTCACCCAGGGCATCTTTCCGGAAGGCGGGCTGACACGGGACGGAAAGCTCAGGCCGGCGAAGATCGGGCTCCTCGATTACGTGTTAGGCGTGGCGCGCGACCCCGCGTTGCGGGACCGCATGTACATCATGCCCGTGGCGATCAACTACGATCGAGTGCTGGAGGATCGCTCGCTGCTCCGTGAGCTGGCGGCGACGGACCCCGCATCGGCGCGTCCGTCGCGTTGGGCGCAGTTCTTCGAGGTAGCGCGATACCTGGGCGCGAATCTGCGGCGTCTTGTGACCTTCCGGTGGCAGCGCAACGGTCGCGCAGCGGTCGTCATCGGCGAACCAGTCCCGGTCTCGACGTGGGTCTCGACGTGCGAGCGTGGTGGCATCAGCCTGTTCGAGCTCCCCAGGCATGAGCGGTTGCGTCACGTCCAGGTTTTCTGCGACGGCATCATGGGGCGCATCGGAGAACTGATCCCGGTGACTCCGGTATCGTTGGCGTGCGCGGCCCTGCAATCCTTCGAATCCGAGTTCGTGTCTCGTGAGGCGCTGCTCGATCGCATGGCGGCCATGCGCGATGCGTTGTTGGAGCTGAATGCGCGAGTGCTTCGGGCAGACCGAGACATCGAAGAGACTTTCGACCGCGCCTACCGAATGCTGCGGATGCGGCGCGTGATCGCACGGACAGGCGGCGGGTTCCTTATCCTTCCGCGCGGGCGCGAGCTAATCGGGTACTACGCCAACAGCATCGACCACTTGGTCGGACCTTTCATCAGGGGCGTTCGGGCGCGGGATGCCCTGCCGTCGGCGGCTTTTCGCTGACGGCTTGTTGGAAACGAGTAAGTCCAAGGGCCCTCGCGGGTTGACCATCGGCGCCGACTCGTCTATCATACGTGTCTGCCTCGCCCCACCATGGGGCGCGGTTCTTCGTTTGCATAGCGCAATGCCGACCATCAACCAGCTCGTCCGACGTGCCCGCAAGGACGTCGTCAAGAAGGAAAAATCTCCCGCGCTCAAGGCGAATCCGTTCCGCCGCGGCGTCTGTACACGCGTGTACACAACCACGCCCAAGAAGCCCAATTCGGCCCTGCGGAAGGTCGCGAAGGTCCGCTTGACGAACAACCTGGAAGTGATCGCCTACATCCCCGGCGAAGGACACAACCTTCAGGAGCACTCGATCGTGTTGGTGCGGGGCGGACGAGTGAAGGATCTGCCAGGCGTTCGCTATCACATCGTTCGCGGTACTCTCGACGCCGCTGGCGTGAACGGCCGCAATCGCAGCCGCTCGAAATACGGAACCAAGAAGCCCAAGGCCGGCGCGGCCGGAGGTAAGAAGTGAGCCGACGCAAGAAGTCCGTGAAGCGCCCGGTCCTCCCGGATGCGCGCTACGATAGCCAGACGGTGTCGAAGTTCATCAACGCCCTGATGTACGAAGGCAAGAAGTCCACCGCGGAGCGAATTTTCTACGGCGCAATGGACTTGGTGGAGTCGCGCACCAGCCAGCCCGGGGTCAACGTCTTCAAGCAGGGTTTGGCGAACCTGAAGCCTGTCGTCGAAGTGAAGAGCCGCCGGGTTGGGGGCGCTACCTACCAGGTACCTGTCGAAGTCCGTCCCGAACGCCGGACCGCTCTCGCGATGCGCTGGCTGATCCTCTACTCGCGCAATCGGAGCGAGAAATCCATGGCGGAGAAGCTCGCCGCCGAGGTCATTGCAGCGTCGAAAGGCGAAGGGAACGCGGTGAAGAAGAAGGAAGACACGCACAAGATGGCCGAGGCAAACAAGGCGTTCGCGCATTATCGCTGGTAGCGTTCTTCTTCCGGCCCACGTTGTGCAGGCGGGACGAGTCCACGGGACTGGTCCCGCTCTGTGCGTCAGGGCGAGGTCCGGTGGGCGCCCTCGGTTTCCTTGTGACGCCGCAGGGCATTTTACAGAACAATCGAGTCGCTGTACGTTTCGGGACGGGCGCCTTGAGCGTCCTGGGGTACATCCGTAGCGCCGAGATCATACCGTCCGGGCGAAGAGGACTTGTACGTGGACCACCAGAAAGCGTCTCTCCCTAGTCCGTCACCCTCCGCGATTTTCAAACCGTTGGCGGAAGGCGGCGTCCTGTTTTCCACGGACACCGAGGTGTACTTCGGGGTGAACGTGATCGGGGCACGCATCTGGGAACTCCTGCCGCCGGCCACCCGTACGTTTGACGAATTGTGCGCAGCCTTGATCGCGCAGTATTCGGACGTAAGTCCGGCGCAGATCCAGAAGGATGTCCGCAAGTTCCTGGATGACCTTGTCGAGAATGGGCTTGTTGTCACTTCGGGCGCGAATGCGTCGAACGATCCGCGAGTATCGGAACGCCGTCCCGAAGCTTCGTAAGCTGTCCGGGCGCGAGTGGCGCGACCTGTTGGCCGGACAGTTCGCCCTCATCGCGGCGCAGTTCCGAGTCTGGACAAAGGCAACTGGCAGCCTGACGAGTCCAGAGAGCGGATCGGCGCCGGTGATGTCTCCGTCCGAGTCGTCCGTCGTTCGATCGCGCGAACTGGCGCTGGCCGTGAGTCGTGCATCGAGCTTCGGCGTCTTTCGACCTGCCTGCCTCGTTCGTTCAGTTGCTCTCTGCCGCATGATGGAGCGGCACGGCCTGCCTGACGCCGTTGTGCGTCTTGGCGTCGTGATGCGCGCCGGTCGGTTTCATGCGCACGCCTGGGTCGAATACGGCGACGTCATCCTGGGTGACGACCCGGCCAGCGTGTCGGACTACGAAACTCTGCCGGGCATCAGCGTGCTTCACGCCGATTGAGCGCCCTCTGCGCGTGGGTTTCGGCGGATTCGACGAATGGGGGCGCGGAGCGCATTCGCGATCTGCTCTCCGGAATGCGGCATCGCGGGAACGAAGTCACCGATGTCTGGCAGGATCGATTGTGCGCGATGGGAGTCTCCCGTTATGCATGGGAGACGACGCTCTCCGGCGTTTGTCCGGGCGCGGTCGCACGCGACGACCGCGTCGCTCTGGTAGCTGACGCAACCCTGTACGACACGGCCGGGCTGGTGGCCGAACTGGAGCGGGCCGGAAAGCGGCTGGATGCGATGGATCCGGCTGCCCTTATGCTCGCGGCGTATGGCGTCTGGCGGTACGACTTTCCGTTGCACTTGAACGGCGACTTCGCGTTCGTCCTGTGGGACTCCGCGTCGCGCGAACTCGTGTTCGGCCGCGACTTCGTTGGCAGGCGGAGCCTTTTCGTGCGGACGATAGGCAGCGGTGTTGCGGTCGCCTCGCATGCGGTGGCGCTTGCCTCCCTTGCGGAGCCCCCAAGGATCAACAGGGACTTTGTTGGCGCGGCAGTGGCGGGCCTCCTGGGTGGGAGCCGTGAAACCGCATTCGAGGGAGTGACGCCGGTCCTGGCGGGGAGCGTTCTGCGATACAGGATCGGCGGCGCCTGTACTGAAGCAGCACGCTGGACGCCGCCGCGCTTCAGGGCAAAGGGTCGAGCCGACCTGCGCGAAGGGGCGATCGAGCTGCGCCGTCTGCTTGAGCAGGCCGTGGCCGATCGTGTTCGGGAGAAGCGGGTGGTTGTGTACCTGAGTGGCGGTGCGGACTCCCCGGCAGTGCTGGCTGCTGGATGTTCTGCCAAAGAGCGAGGACTCGCTGACACTCTGTTCGACACAGTTTCGGTCTCTTTTCCGGAAGGCGACTCCGCGAGGGAGGACGACCACATCAAGGCCATCAACGACCGCTGGGAGCTCACACCGCACTGGGTCGACAGCGAGGGGATGCTGCTGTTCGACGATCAGCACTCGCGAGCGGCGCTTCGCGACGATCCCTACGCGCACACTTTCGAGCAGATGAACCGATGCCTCGCGCGCGTGGCGCGTGGCGCTGAAGCGCGAGTGGTTCTGGACGGCCATGGCGGCGATCTGCTCTTTCAGGTTTCACAGGCCGCTTTCGCGGAACTTCTGTTCGCTGGTGACGTCGCCGGTTGGTGGAGGATGTTGCGCGAAGGGGAGCACGACGGTCTGCGCGATATCCTCAGATGGGGTATTGCGCCTGCATTGCCCGATTTTGTGTGGCGAGTCGTCGACGTCTTCCGGCAACAACCGCTGGCTCGTCCGTTCGAGCAGCATCTTCCGGGCTGGATACGGGCCAACGTGAGGGCCTCGCTGGAGGAACGCGGTTGGGCTCGGTCGGACCTCGAGCGGCACGCGTTGGAGGGGCCAGCGGCCTTCGAGTGCCGCTGGTACATGACGTCGCCGTACATGCCACGCGCTCTCGCATGGTCGCATGATCTTGCGCTGCAGGAAGGGATAGAAGTGCGGTCACCGCTGCTCGACAAGCGGGTTGTGGAGTTCGCTGCATCACGCCCGGTCGCTGAACGGGCACCAGTCGGCGACTCGAAGCGGCTACTCAAGGAAGCTGTGCGTGGCCTGCTGCCCGATTCAGTGCTGGCGCCGCGGTCGTACAAGACTGGCGTGCCGAGAGGGTACTTCCACCGGCAGATGATTCGCGGATTCGGTGAAGTCGTGGAGAGCGTCTTCGGCTCGCAGGGGGTTGTGCCGCCTCAGACAGTGCTCGCGGACCTGGGCATCCTGGATCTGGAGGCATTCCGAAAGGCGCTGGCTGCCTACAGGGAGACCGAAGACCACTTGACTGGCGTTCAGCTTTTTCTCACTGTTGAAGCGGAGCTATGGCTCCGCAAGCACATGGAGTGATGTGTGAGCGATCCAGTGACGCGAGATGCGACCTGAAGTCGGGTAGCGAACGTCGTGGCCCAGGAGTTGCTTATGTAGGGGACGAACCACTCACGGGGAGGAGTAATGTACCAGGCACCGAAGCTCGAGAAGTTCGGAACGTTCCGTCAGCTGACGCAGGGGAGAATCAACGCCACCGGCAAGACGAAGATCGGCGACGATATGATCCCGGGCATCGGTCTTGACTGCAATCCGCGCGTTCCGCCTACGGACCCGACGGGCTGCATCCGCTCCTAAGTCGCACTACGACAAGACAATCCGCAGTTCGCTCCTGCTGCGACTGCGACCGTCCGGCTGGGCCGCATGATTCGCGCCTAGCGTCGTAGTGTAGCGGGTAGCGCAGGACAGGTCAGATGGAGTACCGCGACGGCGTTGCGGTACTCCTCTCAATGCCGCCGACGGCGACTCACGTCGCCCGTCGGCGGCATTGTGTTGTGGGCACGAAACATGATGGCAAAAACTTCCGATGCCCCTGATCGTCCTGTCGTTGGAAGTCCAAGTGCCACCTCCAGTTCGAGCCGACTAATTGATGTCAAACTTCGCGGTGTTTGGCGGTGTGCTGCGCTCTCATATCGACTTTCCGGAGCTCGCGCAGATGGGGGATGTCGAGCCGACGTGGAGCCTGGAAGCCGGAGTAAATCCACCGTCACTCGGCGATGCCGCGTCGCTGGGCGTGGACACGGTCTACGCGTCCTGCAGCGTACGGGCGTTCAAGCGAGAAGCAGGCGGCTACTCTCTGGTATTCGATGACACGGGCCGCTTCGACATCTCTGCCGACGGACGTCGAATCACATGGTTCGGCGGCACCGATCGACTGCTCGACGCAGGTCGTGCCGACATCCTCGGTCGCGTTCTACCACTGGCACTTCACGGATCCGGTATTCTCTCGCTGCACGCCAGCGCCGTGGCAATGGGAAATGAAGGCGTCGCGTTCCTGGCCCCCAAGTACCACGGAAAGTCCACGTTGGCGACGGCGATGGTCGAAGCAGGGGCCCGGCTCATCACCGACGATGTTCTTCCGGTACTCATCTCGGAACCGCCGATCTGCCTGCCGGGAGTACCGCGCCTGCGGCTGTGGCGGGATTCCGTTCAGGCCATGCGTGGCAGCGCCACAGCGCAGCAGGTTCCCGACGAGAGGAAGCACCTGGTCGATGACCTTCGGCCGGAGCAGGTCCAGTCCCTTCCCGTGCGTTTTTCTACGGCGTACATCCTTACGCCGATGAACGAACTCCCGGATCATGCCGCCGTGCTGCGTGAGCCAATCGACTCCATCGCCGCGACTTTGTCACTCGTACAGCATGCGAAGCTCGCACCGCTGCTCGCCGGTGGCGAGGCTGGCGCGCTGTTTTCGCAAACGGCAAGCGTGGCCGGCGCCATACGGGTTTACGACCTCTATGTCACCCGCGACTTCACCCGTCTGGACGAGGTTGCAAGGGCGATTGCCCGCTGGCACTTGCTGCCAAGCCCCGCAGTTTTCACGTCGTGATGGCTGGCAAGATGCAGCCGTTGCGCCCCGAGAGTGGAGATGTCGTCGCGCGGCTGAATGGGGTGTCGAAGCGCTACCCGGTGCGCAGAACCCTTCGGGACACATTGATCCATCCGCGGGGCCGCGCGTGGGCGCAAGTGCTGTCCGACATCGCCTGTGAGGTCCACGCAGGCGAGTTTTTCGGCCTGCTCGGGCCAAACGGCGCCGGGAAAACGACTCTCTTGAAGATCCTTGCCACGCTCGTTCTTCCGGACGAGGGAACGGCATCGGTAGCCGGGTTCGATGTGGGCACCCAGGGGGACGCCGTGCGCGCGTCCGTCTCGCCATGCCTCGCGAGCGAGCGGAGCCTGTACTGGCGACTGACTGCGCGAGAGAACCTTCGGCTAGCTGCCGATCTCCTCGGGGTGCCCAAGGCCGTGGTCGGAGAACGGATTGCCGAGTCGCTGTCGGCGGTCGGGCTGGACGATACGGGGACCAAGATGGTCGGGCAGTATTCCAGCGGGATGATGCAGCGGCTGCTGATCGCCCGCGCTTTGCTCTCGCGTCCCCGGCTGTTGCTCCTGGACGAGCCCACCCGGAGCCTCGACCCGCTGTCGGCGCGCGAGTTCCGTCGTTTTCTTCGCGCCGAACTCGTGCAGCGCAGGGGGTGTGCAGTGTTGCTGGCAACCCATTCCGCCGACGAGGCGTTTGAGCTGTGCGACCGTGTTGCCATCATGGATCGTGGCCGGCTGCTGGCGCAGGGGGTGGCGACCGAGCTAGCGTCGCGGTATCTGGGTGCGCGGTATCGGCTGGTGACGCCGAAGCCGGACCACGAAGCACTGGGCAGTGTGCTGCTGGCTTCGCATGCCCAGACGCTGAAGCGTGCCGAAGAGGGGGGAGGCTTGGCCGCCATCACCGTCAAGCTGCTCGACGGCGACAGCTCGGCTCCGGCCGTGCTCTCGGCGCTGGTCCATGCTGGAATACCTGTGGCGCGGTTCGAGCAGGTGCCGCTGGCGCTCGCCGATCTAATCGAGAGCGTGGTATCCGGACAGGACGTCCGTGCGGGGGTCGCATGAGACCGCGGGCGATTCGAGCGTTGATGATGGCCGGCTGGCGGACGTCGTTGAGCTATCGTGTGCAGATGGCAACGTCGCTTGCCTCGCTGGCGTTTACCGTCGTGCCGGTCTTCTTCGTCGCGAACGCTCTTCAGGGACTCATGGCGAACGCGATCGCCGGGGAGGGGACGCAGTACTTCGGGTTTCTGCTGGTGGGCACCGTTGCACTGTCGCTGGTCACCGCTGCCGTAACCACGCTACCTAACGCGGTTTCCGGCGGGATCGCCAGCGGATTCTTCGAGATGCTTCTGATGTCGCCGGCGCCGCGTCTTTCGCTGCTGCTGGGGCTCTCGGCGTATCCCATCCTCTGGACGATCCTTCGGGGCGTGCTCACGCTGGGTGCGGGCTGGATACTCGGGGCGCGGATCGCCTGGACCGGCATCCCAGCTGCAACGCTGATTCTGGCGCTGATCGTGGTGACATACTGGGCGGTGGGACTGGTCGGGACCGCACTGATCCTGGCATTCCGGACGATGGGGGCGCTGCCGCAGGGAGTCCTGGTGATTTCGGCCCTGTTTGGCGGAACCTACTATCCGACGGCGAAGATCCCATCCTGGCTTCAATCGCTCGCCGCGGTGACGCCGCTCGCCTATGGACTTCGCGCGTTTCGCGGCGTATTGCTGGAAGGCGCGTCGTTCGTCTCTGTGATACCCGATTTCCTCATGCTCGTCGCGATGTGCGTCGTGCTGGTCGCAATCGGCTGGTTCTCGTTCCGCGCCAGCCTGTCGTATTCTCGGCGGCAGGGCTCGCTCAACCTGTACTGACCACGCTCTCCGCCATGTCCCGGGACCAGTCCCTCGCGTACGTCCTCAGTCGGGAGGCCCGCCTGCTGCTGTTGACGGCTGGTGGAAAGTGCAATGACGAGGCGATTGCCGCGGGGTTGAAGCTGCCGATCGACTGGGCGAAGCTCTCCTGGCTGGCCGAGTGGGAACGCGCGACCAACGTCGTGTGGCGGCGCCTGCACGCCGTTGCTCCGGCGGCGATCCCCGAGGACGCAGCGTTGTCGTGGGAGCGGCTGGCGATGGTTACGGACTTCCATGCGTTGTATCTGCAGGAGCGCTTCACGGAGACCGTGAGTGCTCTCGTGGACGCTGGCATCGAAGTGATCCTGCTGAAGGGCGCTGCGTTGGCGCAGACATCCTATGCGTCGTTTGTCGAACGGCCGATGGGGGACGTCGACCTTCTCGTTGCGCCGTCGCAGGCGCAGCAGGCGTGGGATATCGCCGCATCGCTTGGCTGGACATGGGATCGCGCGGCCTATCCCGAGGTGTCATACCGCGAACACCATCATCTGCCGCCGCTGACCGATGCACGCCGCGTGGGCGCGAAGCTCGAGCTTCACACAGCACTATCCGTGTTCGGACACCCGTTTGCCCTGGGTTTCGATGCGGTTCGCCGTGCGTCGCGGGCGCTGGAAGTTGCCGGCCGTGGCGTCCACGCGCTCGATGACACACACCAGGTCGTTCACCTCGCCGTGCACTTGGCGTGGTCGCACATGCTTTCATTCGGTGCGTGGCGAACGTTCCGCGATCTGGAGGCCGTGGTGACATCCGGTCGTGTCGACTGGGAGAAGGTGGTTCAGGTGGCGCGAACCCATGGAGCTTCGTCCTGCTGCTACTGGACATTCCGGCTGGCGCGGTCGCTCGGCGGGATCGACATACCGGCCGCGGTGATCTCCATGCTGGAATCGCCGACTCCGCGGAGCATGCGCGGGCTTGTGGAGCGTCACTTGGCGGCGCAGTTGTTCGCGACGGAGCGGATTTGTCCGTCGGAGGCCGTCCGGCGGTGGCTTTGGAGCGTCGCGATCAGACCGGGACGCCTCCGCCTTGGCGAGGGGAGGCCGTGGGACATCGATGCGGTCACGGCGCCACGTGCTGGTCAGCCCATGACGTTCTCCAGACGAGTCGGGCATCAGGTGGAGAGCCTGACGCAGTGGATTCATTATCTGCGATTGGTCGCGGCACCCAAGTGAGTTGACCGTCGTGTGGCGACCCGGCGGGCCTTGCCGTTCGGTGCGGTGCGACGCCGAACGAGCCCGCGTCTAACGTCAAGGCCGCGGTTGACTTTCGCTACGCGGCAAGCGACTTTATGTGGCTCCTGCGTGCGACGTTCAGGCGCGGGGCGTATTCGGCGGACGAACTGCGCGTCTGCCTCACTATGGGCTCGCGACGGTCGCGAGGATGGATGTTGGTCGGTGCTGCACCCGTTTCGAGTGTGGCACTCCCGATAAGCGACGCAGGACAATCGAACGTCGAGCTTAGTGCTTGGCGCGCCATGGGTCCCCTTCGCACCGACGCGAATGCACCCGGCGGCGGCGGATGGATACCGGCTTCTGCAAGAAGGAGCGACTGGTCCACCCGCGTTTTTGTTGCAGCGCACTGGACGCCGGCGCGGGACGGGCCGGCACGAGATAAAGGTTTCTGGAGATATGGCACGGACGACACCGCTCGATCGCTATCGCAACATCGGCATCATGGCACACATCGATGCCGGGAAAACGACGACGACCGAGCGTATTCTGTATTACACGGGCAAGTCGTACAAGATTGGAGAAGTCCACGATGGCGCCGCCACCATGGACTGGATGGAGCAGGAGCAGGAGCGCGGTATCACGATTACGTCTGCTGCCACGACCTGTTTCTGGCGCCGTCACGGTTCGAGTGCGGAGAACGGGAGCGGCCCGGAGTTTCGCATCAACATCATCGATACGCCGGGGCACGTGGACTTCACCGTCGAGGTGGAGCGTTCGCTTCGTGTGCTCGACGGTGCGGTGACGCTGTTGGACTCGGTCGCGGGCGTGGAGCCGCAGACGGAAACGGTTTGGCGCCAGGCGGACCGATACAAGGTTCCGAGGCTGATTTTCGCCAACAAGATGGATCGCGTGGGCGCGAACTTCGATCGATGCCTGTACATGATCCGGGACCGGCTGTCGAAGAAGGCGTTTCCGCTGCAACTGCCTGTGGGAAGCGGTGAGCTGTTCACCGGGCACATAGATATTGTCGAGCGCAAGGAATACATCTTCCACAACGAAACGCTGGGTAAGACCTTCGACGTCGTGGAGATTGGCGACGAGTTCAAGGAGGCCGTTGAGCAGGCGCGGCATGACTTGATCGATGCCGCGGTGGAGCACGACGAGGAACTGATGGAGAAGTACCTTGCCGGCGAGGAGTTGACCGTCGACGAGATCCGGCGCGCGATCCGCAAGGCCACGATCGGCATGCACATCGTTCCGGTGCTGTGTGGCGCGTCTTTCAAGAACAAGGGTGTGCAGGCGCTGCTGGATGCGGTGATCGACTACCTGCCGGCTCCGATCGACATTCCTGCAATCGAAGGACATCTACCGCACCATGACGAGACCTTCGAGACGCGTACCGTTTCCGACGAGGCGCCGTTCTCCGCCCTCGCGTTCAAGATTGCGACCGACCCGTTCGTCGGTAAGCTGACCTTCTTCCGCGTGTACTCGGGGATCCTGACCAAGGGATCCTACGTGTACAACTCGACCAAGGACAAGCGTGAGCGCATCGGTCGGCTGTTGCAGATGCACGCCAACAAGCGCGACGAGATCGACGAGGTTCGCTGCGGCGACATTGCGGCCGCCATCGGATTGAAGGATACGCGCACGGGCGATACGCTGTGCGACGACGACAAGCCGATCATCCTCGAGGCGATGAAGTTCCCGACGCCGGTCATCGACGTGGCGATCGAACCGAAGACCAAGGCTGACCAGGACAAGCTGGGCATTGCGCTGAACAAGCTGGCGGAGGAGGATCCGACGTTTCGGGTTCATACCGACTCGGAGACCGGCCAGACGATCATTTCCGGGATGGGCGAGTTGCATCTTGAGATCATCGTCGATCGCATGATGCGCGAGTTCAAGGTGGATGCGAACGTGGGGCGGCCGCAGGTCGCCTACCGGGAGACGATCAGGAAGCGCGTGGAGAAGGTGGAGGGGAAGTTCATTCGTCAGTCTGGCGGCAAGGGCCAGTACGGACACTGCGTGATAAACCTGGCGCCGATGGAGGCTGGCCAGGGCTTTCATTTCGAAGACAAGATTGTTGGCGGGACGATTCCCAAGGAATACATCGGCCCGATCGAACAGGGGATCAAGGAGGCGCTGGAGAACGGCGTGCTGGCGGGATATCCGATGGTCGACGTGAAGGTCGAACTGATCTTCGGGTCGTACCACGACGTCGATTCCAGCGAAATGGCCTTCAAGATTGCGGGGTCGATGGCGTTCAAGGAGGCTGCGTCGCGCGCCAGCGCGGTGTTGCTGGAGCCGATGATGAAGGTCGAGGTCGTCGTTCCCGAGCAGTACATGGGTGACGTGCTGGGCGACCTGTCGTCGCGGCGCGGCAAGATCGGCGGCATGATGCAGCGTGGCGAGGCGCAGGTGATCGCGTCCACCGTACCGTTGGGCGAGATGTTCGGTTATTCGACGAAGCTCCGTTCCATGACGCAGGGACGTGCCGTGTACTCGATGGAGTTCTCGCATTACGAGGAAGTACCGAAGAGCAAGGCCGAAGAGATTGTCAACAAAGTGAAGTCGTGAGGCTGATGGCGGATCCGTCGGGCGCGCGGTGGCGCGACGACTGACCCGCGATCAGTCTCCTCCAGTTCCACTGCAGCAGAAACCTCACCCTCGGGATCAGTTCCAATGGCAAAGGCAAAGTTCGAGCGGACCAAGCCGCACGTAAACGTCGGCACGATCGGCCATGTCGATCACGGGAAGACGACGCTGACCGCTGCCCTGACGAAGATTTCGTCGGACAAGGGCTACGGCACCAAGTATGTCGCGTACGACGAAGTCGCGAAGGCATCGGAATCGCAGGGGCGTCGCGATCCGACGAAGATCCTGACGATCGCGACGTCGCACGTCGAATACGAGACTGAGAAGCGCCACTACGCGCACGTGGACTGCCCTGGCCACGCCGACTACGTGAAGAACATGATCACGGGCGCCGCACAGATGGATGGCGCGATCCTCGTTGTTTCCGCGGTCGACGGCCCGATGCCGCAAACGCGCGAGCACATTCTGCTGGCCCGCCAGGTGAACGTGCCTAACATCGTTGTCTTCCTGAACAAGTGCGACCTGGTCGAGGACTCCGAGCTGCTCGATCTGGTCGAGCTGGAGGTTCGCGAACTTCTGACGAAGTACGGATATGCCGGCGACGATGCGCCGGTCATTCGCGGGGCCGCGATCAAGGCGATCGAAGGCGATCCGGCCTGGATCGCGAAGATCCAGGAGCTCTACGATGCACTCGACAGCTTCATCGCGGAGCCAGTGCGCGACGTCGACAAGCCGTTCCAGATGCCGGTCGAGGACGTGTTCTCGATCACCGGTCGCGGTACCGTTGCGACGGGTCGTATCGAGAAGGGGAAGATCAAGGTCGGCGAGGAAGTGGCGCTGGTCGGCTTCGGATCAGACAAGAAGACGATCGTGACTGGCGTCGAGATGTTCCGCAAGCTGCTCGACGACGGGCAGGCGGGCGACAACGTCGGTTTGCTGTTGCGTGGGGTGGACAAGAAGGAGATCGAGCGCGGGATGGTGCTTGCCAAGCCTGGTTCGATCACGCCACACACGAAGTTCGAGGCGGAGGTGTACGTGCTGACCAAGGAAGAAGGCGGCCGTCACACTCCGTTCTTCAAGGGATACCGCCCGCAGTTCTACCTGCGGACGACGGACGTGACCGGATCGATCGAGCTGCCGGGCGGGACGGAAATGGTGATGCCCGGCGACAACACGCAGATGACGATCGAGCTGATCACGCCGGTCGCGCTCGAGGAGCAGCTGCGGTTCGCGATCCGTGAGGGTGGGCGGACGGTCGGCTCGGGTGTGGTGACGAAGGTTCTGGCCTAAACATCGGCGATTCCGATTCGCGCGTGCGCGCCGGCAGGATGGCGCAGGCGCGGATCGGGGTCACGTACTCTGAGGCATTTTCATGGCAGGACGGATTCGCATTCGGCTGAAGGCGTTCGACCACGCGGTGATCGACCAGGCCGCGGCGGACATCGTGCGGACGGCGCAGAAGACGGGGGCGCAGGTATCGGGCCCAATCCCGTTGCCGACGAAGACCCGGCGATGGACGGTGTTGCGATCGCCGCACGTGGACAAGAAGTCGCGCGAGCAATTCGAGCTGAAGACGCACAAGCGAGTGATCGATATCCTTGATTCGCGGGCGCAGACGGTGGATGCACTCACGAAACTGGATCTGCCTGCGGGCGTCGACGTGGAAATCAAGGTGCAGTAGACGGGCGATTCGCTTGGCACCGGCGCCATGCGGCGCGCGCTGACAGTCCTCCGGCCGCACGACGGCGGCGCAACGCGCTCCGGGCCGCGACTACTTCAACGAGTGGGCACACGATGATCGGTTTGATCGGACGGAAGCTGGGTATGACCCAGATATTCAACGAACAGGGACAGCAGGTTCCAGTGACCGTGGTTGAGGCGAAGCCCAATCCTGTCGTGGCCGTGCTGACGCAGCCGTCGGGTGCGTCGATGGTCGAACTGGGATTCGGCGTGTCACGCGTTCGCCGGAAGTCGAAAAAGGGCGAGCGGGCGAACCCGCGCGGCCATCGTGCGACCAAGGCCCTTGTCGGGCATGCCGCCCGGGCGGGTCTGAGCGAACCGCCGCGGACGCTCCGCTCGTTCAGGCTCGATGAGATGAAGGCCCCGCCGGCTTTGGCGTTAGGCGACACGGTCGATGTCTCGATTTTCGCGGTCGGCGAGCGAGTCAAGGTCACGGGCACGTCCAAGGGCCGTGGTTTCCAGGGTGTGGTGAAGCGTTACGGGATCGGTGGCGGTCCGAACACGCACGGCAATACGAAGCATCGCAAACCGGGATCGGTCGGCGCCGGTACGGATCCGTCGCGGGTTATCAAGGGAAAGCGGATGCCGGGCCATGCCGGTGCCGCGCGCCACACGCAGATCAATCTTCGCGTCGAGAAAGTGGATGCGGAGAAGCACCTCTTGTACCTCCGTGGCGCAATCGCCGGCCCGACGAACGGGCTGGTGATGGTGCGCAAGCAGGGATAATCGGCCATGTCAGAGACCACGACGTTTGAAGCTGCGGCCTATACGGCGTCAGGCACTCCGCGCGAGCGGGTGATCCTGCCGTCAGCTGTGTTCGACGGCAGGATCAACATGCCGGTGATGCATCGTGCGGTGAAGGCGTACCTGGCGAACCAGCGCGAGGGGAACGCATCCACGAAGACGCGAGGACTCGTTATCGGCGGGAACCAGAAGCCGTGGAAGCAGAAGGGTACGGGGCGCGCCCGCCAGGGATCGACGCGGGCGCCGAACTGGCCAGGCGGCGGCACGGTGTTCGGACCCCGTCCCCGAAGTTACGACGAGGTCGTGCCGGCGAAGATGCGTGTGCTCGCGCGCAAGAGCGCGTTGAACGCGCGCGCGCGCGAAGGCGCTGTCTACGTGATCGACGCGTTCGGCTGGACGGAACCGCGGACGAAGAATCTCGTCGCGCTTCTGGAGCGACTTGGCGTTGGCGGGCAGAAGATCCTCGTGCTCACGGACGGACCCAAGTCGAACGTCTACCTCAGCAGCCGCAACCTGCCGAACGTCCATGTGCTCCCGTTCCGGGACGCATCGACGTATCACGTGCTCTGGTCGGATGCGGTCCTGATCGAAGGCGGCGCCATTGGCCAGACTCTGCCGCCGGTGGTGGAGAAGGCGGCCGTGGCTCCATCGCGAGACCGCGCGCGGAAGGCCGCCGAGTCTGCGTCGAAGGAACCCGTGGCGAAGGCAGGGGCGAAGGCGCGAACGGCGAAGGGCGCCTCCGCGACTGTTACGAAAAAGCCCGCGACTCCCAGGAAGAAGGGGACGTAACCGATGGCAACCTTGTATCAGACCGTGATTCGTCCCGTCGTGACGGAGAAGACTTCCGCGGCCTACCAGACGCGCGGCGAGTATGTCTTCGAGGTTGCGCCGGACGCAGCGAAGCCGGCGATCCGCATGGCGATCGAGAAGCTGTTCGGTGTGAAGGTAACCGGGGTCCGCACGATGAACGTGCGCGGCAAGGTTCGGCGGATGGGCAAGACGTCCGGCGCGCGCCCCAACTGGAAAAAGGCGATCGTGACGCTCCGAGAGGGCGACAAGATCGAGATCTTCGAGGGCTAACAGATGGGAACCCGCCAGTTCAAACCAGTGACCAAGGGGACGCGGTTTCGTTCCGTGTCCGACTTTGACGAGATCACCCGTCGCGAACCGGAGAAGTCGCTGACGGAGCCGCTCAGGAAGTCCGGCGGCCGCGACAACCACGGACACGTGGCGATGCGGCGGCGCGGGGGTGGGCACAAGCGGAAGTACCGCGTGATCGACTTCAAGAGGAGCAAGTTCGGCGTAGCTGCAACCGTACGGGAGATCGAGTACGATCCCAACCGGTCGGCGCGGATCGCGCTGGTGGAATTCGCCGACGGCGAGAAGCGGTACATCCTCCATCCGAAGGGACTCGCGGTCGGTGACACGATCGTTTCCGGTCCGGGCTCGGACGTGCGGACGGGGAACGCGCTGCCGTTGAAGGAGGTTCCGTTAGGCACGTCCGTGCACAATATCGAGCTGGTGCCGGGGAAGGGCGGGCAGATGGCGCGGTCGGCGGGGATGTCGGCCGAGGTCGTGGCCAAGGAGGGGGACTACGTGACGTTGCGCATGGCGAGTACGGAGATGCGCCGGGTTCACGGACGCTGCCTGGCGACGATCGGCGAGGTCGGGAATGCGACGCACGAGCTTGAATCCTGGGGCAAGGCCGGGAAGACGCGATGGAAGGGACGCCGGCCGAAGGTGCGCGGTGAAGTGATGAATCCCGTGGATCACCCGCACGGCGGCCGCACGCGTGGCGGGCGCAATGTCGTGAGTCCGTGGGGCAAGCCGGAAGGAGTGAAGACGCGCAACATGAAGAAGCCGTCGACGCGGTTGATCGTTCGCGGCCGGCGGCGTGGCAAGGCGACGGTATCCGGATTCTAGGAGCGGCCGGTCGCGCGGCGACAGGCCGCGCGAGACGGTCGTCCAACGTTCGAGATCGAGACTATGGCGAGAAGTGTCAAGAAAGGTCCGTTCGTGCAGGAAGCGCTCTACAAGCGCGTGAGCGGCATGAACGCCAGGAACGAGAAGCGCGTGGTGAAGACGTGGTCGCGTGCGAGCACGATTCTCCCCGATTTCGTGGGCCACACGTTCGCGGTGCATAACGGGAACAAGTTCATTCCCGTGTACGTGACCGAGAACATGGTTGGGCACAAGCTGGGGGAGTTTGCGCCAACGCGCCTGTTCCGTGGTCATACCGGGAACAAGGCCGTGGACAAGAAGGCCGCCGCGCCGGCGGCTGCGCCAGCCGCCAGGGGAGGGAAGTAGGCCATGGCTGCTGAATCCCGCGCCATCCAGCGCACCGCGCGGCAGTCGCCGTACAAGATGCGGCTGGTCATCGACCAGATTCGCGGCTTGAACGTCAACGACGCCCTGGCCCTGCTGTCGTTCTCGAAAAAGCATGCGGCCGTGCAGATCGCCAAGGTGCTGCGGTCTGCCGTGGCCAACGCCGAGCAGCATGCGCGGACGTCGAACGAGCCGCTCGACGTGGACGCCCTGTTCGTGAAGAAGGCAGTGATCAACGAAGGTCCGAAGCTCAAACGGTGGACGCCGGCCGCGATGGGACGTGCGACACCGATGATCAAGCGCACCAGTCACGTGGAAATCGTCGTGGCAGAGAAGGAAGGACGCTAATGGGACAGAAAACGAATCCGATCGGTTTTCGCCTTGGGGTCACGAAGCAGTGGCGATCGCGCTGGTATGCCGGACGCGAGTACCCGGCGTTGGTGAAAGAGGACGAGCTGCTGCGGAAGTATCTGAAGACGCGCCTCGGGCACGCAGCTATCGCCGACATTCATATCGAGCGCAAACCGGGAAAGGTGGTGGTGACGATCCACACTGGCCGGCCGGGCGTGGTCATCGGAAAGAAGGGCGCGGAGGTCGACAAGCTGCGGGACGAGCTTTCGCAGCTGACGGGGAAGGAGGTCGGTATCAACGTCGAGGAGATCAAGCGTCCCGAACTGGATTCTCAGCTGGTGGCGGACAACATCGCCAACCAGCTGTCGCAACGCATCTCGTTCCGGCGGGCGATGAAGCGCGCGGTGCAGAGCGCGATGCGCATGGGGGCGCAGGGGATCAAGGTGAAGGCTGGCGGGCGCCTGGGCGGCGCGGAGATCGCGCGTGTCGAGGGCTATCACGAGGGTCGGGTTCCGCTGCACACGCTGCGGGCGGACATCGACTACGCGGTATCGACGGCCAAGACGACGTTCGGGACGATCGGCGTGAAGGTCTGGATCTTCAAGGGCGAAGTGGTGGAAGACCGCCGCGGCAAGACGTACTCGACGGGCGTGTAAGGCGAGAGCCGAGTGCGTTCGACCTAACGAGATAGCTCAATATGCTGAGTCCAAAACGAGTCAAGTTCCGGAAGATGTTCAAGGGGCGCACCCGCGGGGTGGCGACCAGAGGCTCGGAGATTTCGTTCGGCCACTACGGGCTGATGTCCATGGAGCCGGGCTGGATCTCCAGCCGCCAGATCGAGGCGGCCCGCGTGGCGTTGACGCGCCACATCAAGCGTGGCGGCAAGGTCTGGATCCGACTGTTCCCGGACAAGCCGATCACGAAGAAGCCGGCGGAGACGCGAATGGGGAAGGGGAAGGGCTCGCCCGAAGGGTGGGTCGCGGTCGTGAAGCCCGGACGCGTCATGTTTGAGCTGGAGGGGGTAACGCGCGAAACGGCCACCAAGGCGTTTGCGCTGGCGGCCGCCAAGCTGTCGGTGCGCACCAAGTTCGTGGAGCGTGAGGAGGCGCACACCGATGCAGAGTGAGGAAATCCGCGAGATGACGGACGAGGACATCCGCGCGCGCATTGTGGAACTCGATGAGGAGCGCTTCCGGCTGCGCATTCGGAGCGGGACGCAGGCGCTGGAGGATCCCCTGCGCCTTCGCGCCATCCGCAGGACGATCGCGCGCCTGCACACCGTGCTGCGCGAACGGCAGCTCACCAGTACTGGCCGCGGGCGCTAGCAGAGGAGTCTGACGACACATGGCTGAAGCAATGGGCAACGGGCCGACCACCGCACGCTCCGCGCGAAAGGAGCGCGTCGGCGTCGTGGTCAGCGACAAGATGCAGAAGACCGTCGTCGTGAAGATCGACCGGCGCGTTCCGCATCCGGTGTACGGCAAGATGGTGAGCCGCTCGAAGAAGCTGAAAGCGCACGACGAGGCGAACTCGGCGAAGATCGGCGACACCGTGCGGATCATGGAGACGCGACCCTTGTCGAAGGACAAGCGCTGGCGCGTGGTCGAAATCGTCGAACGCGCACGGTAGGAGACGACGCCATGATTCAACAGGAAACAGTCGTCAAGGTCGCGGATAACTCTGGCGCCAAGCGGGCACTGGTGATCCGTGTGTTAGGTGGAACGCGCCGGCGATACGCGGGACTCGGCGATCAGGTGATCGTCGCCGTCAAGGATGCGTTGCCGAACGGAACGGTGAAGAAGTCCGAAGTTGCCCGGGCCGTCGTCGTGCGAACCGTGAAGGAGACGCGCCGGAAGGATGGCAGCTACATCCGGTTCGACGAAAACGCCGTGGTGATCATCAGTGATACTGGCGAGCCGAAGGCGACCCGCATTTTCGGGCCCGTGGCGCGCGAGCTCCGTGAGAAGAAGTACATGAAGATCGTGTCGCTGGCACCGGAGGTTATCTAACATGCGCCGACTCAAGTATCGCGAGACCGCGGGGAAGCGCCTGGGACAGGTGCGTCATGCGCGGAAATCGGAGCGAACGAAGCTGTGGATCACGAAGGGCGACAGCGTGCGCGTCATGCGCGGTGAGGACAAGGGGCGCGACGGGAAAGTCCTGCGCGTCTTCCCGAAGACCGGGCGAATCACGGTCGAGGGGATCAACATGGTGAAGAAGCACCGGAAAGCACGTCGCGCGGAAGAACAGAGCGCGATCATCGACATGCCGGCGCCGATCCATCATTCCAACGTGATGCTGCTCGATCCGAAGGACGGCAAACCGGCGCGCGTACGGCGCCGAGTTGATGCTGACGGTACGAAAGAGCGTATCAGCACGCGGAGCGGGGAAGCCATCCCGCGTACGCGCTGAGCGAGGATACAGGCATGGCGACCAAGGAAACGAAAGACGCGAAGGACAGGAAGAAGGCGCCCGACGGCGGAACCAAGGCGGCCGGTGGCGGCAAGAAGGGCGACGCCAAGTCGATGCTGCCCAAGGGACCGCACGCCGGTCGCGAACTCCCTGTGCCGGCGCCGCGCTTGCGCGAGTACTATCGCGCGACAGTGCGTGGCCGG
This sequence comes from Gemmatimonadaceae bacterium, assembly GCA_019186945.1. Taxonomy (GTDB): domain Bacteria; phylum Gemmatimonadota; class Gemmatimonadetes; order Gemmatimonadales; family Gemmatimonadaceae; genus JABAQJ01. Next base: position 53,493 of record JABAQJ010000004.1, on the reverse strand, counting down.
CTGGCGAAGCAGTTCGGACTGGAGAATCCGCACCAGGTGCCCACCCTGGAGAAGATCGTGCTGAACGTCGGTCTGGGCGAGGCGATCAAGCAGCCGAAGTTGCTCGACCACGTGGTCGAGGAACTGATGATCATCTCGGGGCAACGTCCGGTGCGGAAAAAGGCGCGAAAGTCGATCTCGAACTTCGGTTTGCGGGAAGGGCAGGAGATCGGGGCGGCGGTGACGCTGCGCGGGGCGCGGATGTGGGAGTTCCTCGACCGGTTCGTGAACACCGCGATTCCACGCATTCGCGATTTCCGCGGGCTGTCGACGCGGTCGTTCGACGGTCGCGGCAACTATTCGCTCGGGATCAAGGAGCAGATGATCTTTCCCGAGATCAACTACGACATGATCGACCAGATCCACGGGATGGACATCACGTTTGTCACGACCGCGACGCGAGACGATCACGCGTTTGCGCTTTTGCGCGAGTTGGGAATGCCGTTCCGGGGCGACGACAAACCGATTGTCGTGCAGGCCTGAGCTCGGCGGCACTCCGTTCGCCACGTTAGGCAGAATTATGGCGAAGACCTCCAAGAAAGCGAAGAACGAGATGCGCAAGGAACTCTCGGCGAAGTATCTCGTTCGCCGGCGGGAACTGCGTGCGATCGTGAAGAACCCGAAGACGTCAGCCGACGACCGGGCCAAGGCGTATGCAGCGATGCGTAAGATGCCGCGTGACGCGTCGGCGACGCGGGTGCGCAACCGCTGTCAGGTGTCGGGCCGTGCCCGCGGGTACGAAGGATTCTTCGGCCTCTCGCGGATCGCGTTGCGGGATATGGCACTGATGGGGCTTCTGCCGGGCGTCCGGAAATCGTCGTGGTAACAGCGCTTGGCGGCGCAGGGCCCAGTGGGGCGGCGCGGCCAGATTCATCAGCACACCGAGATTCCTCCACGTCCCCAGGGATACGAGAGGAAGAGGATACACTGAAATGAGTATGACAGACCCGATCGCCGATATGCTGACGCGGATCCGCAATGCCTGCGGTTCCAAGCATCGTCGCGTGGACATGCCGGCGTCGAAAGTGAAGATCGAAATCGCCAGGATCCTCAGGGACAACGCTTTCATCCAGGACTACAGAGTACTGGAGCTCGAGAACGGCTTCAAAGTGCTGCGTGTGGTGCTGAAATACGCGGGCGGGCAGGCGGCCATCCGAGAGTTGCGCCGCGTTTCCACGCCGGGGCTCCGGAAGTACGTCGCGGCGGCCGAGATCCCGCGGGTGCGGAATGGCCTTGGGATGGCGATCCTGAGCACGTCACAGGGGCTGATGTCCGGCCAGCAGGCCCGCAAGGCCAACACGGGCGGCGAGTTGCTCGCCCTCGTCTGGTAAAGGAGCGCACCATGTCTCGAATCGGAAAGAAGCCAGTGCCAGTCCCGAGCGGTGTGACGGTGACGATCGACGGCAACACGGTTGCTGTGAAAGGACCCAGGGGTGAACTCAGGCGTGCAATTCACGGTGACCTGGCCGTTGCGCTGGAAAACGGTACGGTGACGGTGGCGCGTCCGTCGGACGAGCCACGTCACAAGGCCCTGCATGGGCTGTCGCGGACGCTGGTCGCCAACATGATCGAGGGCGTCACGAAGGGTTACTCGAAGCAGCTGGAGATCACCGGCGTCGGCTACAAGGCGGAGGTCAAGCCGTACGGGCTGCTCATGTCGCTGGGCTATTCGCATCAGATCGAGGTGAAGGCGCCAGAGGGCATCAAGCTGAGCGCGCCGCAGCCAACGCAAGTGGTGATCGAAGGCTCCGACAAGGAGATCGTTGGGCAGGTCGCAGCGGAAATCCGTTCGCTACGCAAGCCCGAGCCATACAAGGGGAAGGGCGTGAGGTACGTGGGAGAAGTCGTCCGCCGGAAGGCGGGTAAGGCCGGAGGCAAGTAATGGCAAAGATCAGCATTCCCAAGAGCCGAGAGGAGAAACGCCGTCGCCGGCATCTTCGCGTTCGGAAGACATTGATGGGTACGTCCGAACGACCGCGGCTCGTTATCAGCCGTTCGTTGAAGCACATTTCGGCGCAACTGGTGGATGACGTCGCGCAGAGGACCTTGATGACCGTGGTCGATGTCGCGTTGACCGGGAAGAAGACAGAGAAATCGGCAGAGGTCGGGCGGCGGCTTGCCGCGCGCGCGAAAGAGGCTGGCATCGCCAAGGTAGTGTTCGATCGCGCTGGATACCGGTATCACGGCCGCGTGAGAGCGCTGGCCGATGGCGCCCGCGAGGGCGGACTGGAGTTCTGATAATGGCTGACAACGAGAAGACAACTGGCGGCGCTCCCACTGGTGGAGCGCCTCAGGGTCGTGGTCCAGGTAACCGAGGCGGACGCGGTGGCGGCCGAGGCGGCAGCCGTGGAGGCGGGCGCGGAGGCGGCCGCGGTCCTGGTCGTGGTGGCCCCGGTGGCGGGGGCGGGCGTGGGGGCGGACGCGGGGAAGGCGGCGGACGCGACGGTGGCGGGCGCGGCAATCGCGGCGGCGACCAGCAGCAGCGCGATGGATCGGATCTGGTGGAGAACGTGATCGCGATCAACCGTGTCGCCAAGGTCGTCAAGGGCGGTAGGCGCTTCAGCTTCAACGCGCTGGTCGCCGTCGGTGACGGTCAGGGCAAGGTGGGCTTTGCGACCGGGAAGGCCAACGAAGTCTCGGAGGCGGTGCGCAAGGCAGTCGAGGCGGCACGCCGCGCGATGGTCACGGTGCCGCGGACGGGCAGTACGATCCCTCACGAGATCGTGGGTGCGCACGGTGCCGGCCAGGTGCTCATGAAGCCCGCAGCGCCCGGAGCGGGCGTGATTGCCGGTGGGGCCGTACGCGCCGTCATGGAGTGCGCCGGCATTACTGACATCCTGACGAAATCGCTAGGTTCCACGAACCCGCACAACATGGTGCGCGCGGCGTTCAACGGGCTGAAGCAGCTTACGACGGTCGAGCAGATCGCGCGCGAACGAGGCATAGAGGTGACGGCGATTCCGTACCGCTCCCGAGCCAAGGGCAAGGAGACAGCCCATGCCTAGGACATTCGTCTGGCATCCCGGGAAGGGACCGAAAAAGGTGCGTTCGCTTCCGCCGGCCGGCGATGGGATGCTACGCATCACACAGGTGAAGAGCGCCATCGGACACTCATGGCGGATGCGCCAGACGTTGCAGGCCCTCGGTCTGCGACATCACCAGGCCTCCGTGGTGCAGAAGGATTCTCCCGCTCTTCGCGGGGCAATCGATAAGGTGCGTCACCTCGTCGAGGTGACCAGTGTCGAGGAGTAAACACGTGGCCAAGAACGAAAAGATCGGCCTTCACAACCTCGTGCCGGCGCCTGGCTCGCATCGGGCGCGCAAGCGCGTGGGGCGCGGTCCGGGATCCGGAACCGGGAAGACGGCCGGCAAGGGGCACAAGGGAAGCATGGCGCGGGCGGGGCACGGTGGTCCGGGTGGTGGAAAGCCGGGCTTCGAAGGCGGTCAGATGCCGCTCACGCGACGCATCCCGAAGCGCGGTTTCACGAATCCGTTCCGGGTCGCATACCAGGTCGTGGGCTTGGACGATCTCGACCGCGTGACCGGCGACGAAATTACCCGCGAGACGCTGGCGGCGGCGGGATTGACCAAGCTTCGCAAGGGGCCCGTCAAACTGCTCGCCAACGGCAAGGTCTCGCGGGCGGTAACCGTCCGCGGGCTCAAGGTCAGCGGAGCTGCGCGTGAGAAGGTGGTCGCGGCCGGAGGCCGCATCGAGGAGTAAATGGCGCAACCGAATCCCGCCGCGGCTCTCGCGAACATCTATAAGACGCCGGAGCTGTGGGAAAAGATCACTTTCACTTTCTGGTGCCTGGTTCTGTACCGGGTCGGTACGCACATCGTGGCGCCGGGAGTGGATGCGGTCGCGATTACGGACTTCTTCGCGAACCAGGGAGCGGGGGGACTGCTCGGACTCTACGACCTGTTCGTTGGCGGCGGGTTGTCACGTGCAACTGTGTTCGCGCTCGGCATCATGCCGTACATCTCGGCGAGCATCTTCGTGCAGATCGCGGGCGCGGTCGTCCCGACGATGGAAAAGATGCAGCGCGACGAAGAGGGCCGGAAGAAACTGACGCAGTGGACGCGCTATGGCACTGTCGTCCTCGCGGTTGTGCAGGGCTGGGGATTCGCGCTGTTTACGGAGTCGCTGCAGGGGGCGGTTGCCACGCCGGGCCTGTGGTTCAAGGTTCAGATGGCGCTCATCCTGACGGCCGGCGCGGTGTTCGTCATGTGGTTGGGCGAACAGATCTCGGAGCGCGGCCTTGGCAATGGATCGAGTCTGATCATCTTCTTCTCGATCGTCGAGCGCTTCTGGCCGAGTATTTTTCAGACGTTTGGGTTCGTGAGCACTGGCGCTCTGGGGCTGTTCTCGCTGGCTGTGCTCGGAATGGTCATGGTGGCTGTTGTTGGCGGTGTGGTAGCGGTGACCTTGGCAGCGCGGCGCGTTCTTATCCAGATCCCGCAGCGGACGATGGCGCGCGGGCGGATGCGAGAGGCGGCGCGCAACTTCATCCCGCTCCGTATCAACTCGGCGGGCGTGATGCCGATCATTTTTGCGCAGTCCGTGATCGTGGTTCCGGGCGCGCTGGCGCAGTTTTCCGGCAATCCCAGCCTTCTTCGGTTCGCCGAGCTGTTTCAGCCCGGGACGTGGCTGTATTACCTGCTGTCCGCAGTGTTCATCATTTTCTTCACGTACTTCTATACGTCGATCATCTTCAACCCGATCGACTTGGCGGAGAACCTGAAGAAGCAGGGGGGATTCATCCCAGGCGTGAAGCCGGGCGCAAAGACGGCGGAGTACATCGAGCACGTCCTGGACCGGATCACCTTCCCGGGAGCGTTGTTCCTGACGGCGATCGCGCTGCTGCCGCAGGTGTTGGCGGACTGGGTCAACGTCCCCTTCCAGTTCGGTGGCACATCACTCCTGATCGTGGTTGGCGTGGCGCTCGACACACTGGCTCAGATGCAGCAGCACCTGCTGCTGCGGAAGTACGACGGTTTCATGAAGAAAGGCCGGGTGCGGTTCCGGGGTCGCCAACAGGCAGGGGGATTCTAGGCAGTCAGGGGATGTCCGGGAGTCGTTCCGTCTCCATCGGTTCGAGCGCCGATCGCGTGTGCGGTCGGCGCTCGCGCGTTGATCGCGTCGATTACCTCTACAGTTCATCGCCATGATCATTGTCTTGCTGGGGCCACCCGGATCCGGGAAGGGAACGCAGGGTGACCCGCTGAGTCAGGCGTTAGGCGTGCCGAAGATCGCTACGGGAGACGTGTTGCGGGCGGCCGTGCGCGACGGGACGCCGCTGGGTCTTGCCGCCAAGTCCGCGATGGATCGGGGGGATCTGGTCCCGGACGACGTGATCCTCGGCATAATGAAGGAAGCGTTAGGTTCCGATCGGGCAAGGCACGGCGCCGTCCTCGACGGCGTCGTGCGCACCGTGCCGCAGGCGGAAGGACTCTCGCGGGTACTGAGCGACCTGGGGCGCACGCTGGATGCCGTGCTGACGTTCGAGATCCCCGATGAAGAACTGGTCCGGCGCCTGAGCGGGCGGACTGTCTGCGATTCCTGTCAAACGCCATTTACCGGTCGGGAACCGGGCACGACCTGCGAGAAGTGCGCCGGGACGCTGGTGCGGCGGAAGGACGACGAGCCGGATGCGGTGCGGAACCGTCTGGCCGTCTATCGCATTCAGACTCAACCCGTTCTGGACTGGTACCGGAAGCGAGGGACGCGTATACTCGAAATCGACGCCTTGGGGACACCGGAACGCGTACTCCAGCGAATCACCATGGCGCTCGGCGCATGATCTCCCTCAAGTCGACTCGAGAACTGGAACTGATGGCGTTGGGCGGACGCATCCTCGCCCGAACTCTGGAATTGCTGCGTGGCCACGTCATGCCCGGCGTGAGTACCAAGGATCTGGATGCGATCGCGGACGAGTTCATTCGATCTCATCCCGGTGCGCTGCCAGCGTTCAAGGGACTGTATGGATTTCCGGCGAGCGCCTGCATCTCGATCAACGAAGAAATCGTTCACGGGATTCCGTCGCCCAAGCGCGTCTTGCAGCCTGGCGATCTGGTGAAGCTGGATGTCGGCGTGAAGTTCGAGGGGTACTTCACGGACGCGGCGATTACGGTTCCCGTTGGCACCGTGGACGCCAACAGCGCGCACTTGATAGAGGTAACGCAGATGGCGCTCGAGGCGGGGATCGCGGCGGCGACCGTCGGGAATCACATCGGCGATATTGGCGCGGCGATCGAATCGGTCGTGTCCGATGCAGGTTACACGACGGCAGACGACCTCGTTGGGCATTACGTGGGGACGAAACCGCACGGTGATCCACAGGTTCCGAATTTCGGCAAGCCGAAGCGCGGGACGAAGCTCATGCCGGGCCTGACGATCGCAATCGAACCGATGGTCAACCTGGGCGGATCGCGCACGAGAACACTGCGCGACCGTTGGACCATCGTGACCGCGGACGGTTCGCGATCCGCGCACTTCGAGCACACGGTGGCGATTACGGACAGCGGTCCGTTGGTCCTGACCAGAGCCGCCTGAGCGTTCAGCTGGCGATGTGGCCCTCGACGACGGCGATGGCGGCATCGGCGTCGGCGGCAGCTGCCGAGACGATCTCGCGCGCTTCGTTTACGAGCGCTGTGCCTCGTGCCCTGTCGGTCAGCGAGGCCACGTTGATCCGCACGTTGTAGGCGGCTCCGTTGCAGGCGGCATGGGCGAGGAGTGCTGCGACGGCGGCGTCGGATGCTGCGTTGACGTTGCCCTTTTCTGCCGCGGTACGCGCGAGGCGAGCGACTGCGGCGCAGGCACGCACTGTCTCGAGCGGCACCTGCGCTGCCTCGACGAGCGCATCGTCGATCGCTCGCGTGCGTGCGGCCAGTTGCGCATCGGTGTCCTTGGGTAGCTTGTAGGCATCCATGACAAGGCCGTACGCGGCGCCGTCCTTTGCGATGAGGCCGGACAGCTCGTTGCCAAGCGCGGCGGCCCTGGCCGCCAGCTCCCTCATTTCGGCATCGACCGCTGCGTATTTCTTCCGGCCGACGGTGAGCCCGGCCACCATCTGCGCCAGCGCAGCGCCGAGTGAGCCAACCAGGGCGGAGACGCTCCCGCCTCCTGGCGCCGGTGTCGCGGCGGCCACCGAGGCCACGAAACCGCTCAAGGTTTCGCCGGCGCCCGCGGCTTGGCGGATTCGGTGCTCGAGGATCATTTCGGGGCCGAAACCCTTCAGCCGGAGGTGGCGCACGGCAGTGTCGAACAGGGCGCGTTCGGGGACCAGACCGACGATCTCGCTCCAGGTGGGAGACACGCCGTGCGCTTCCGCTTCCAGCTTGACCATGTCGAAGGCGCGATGCACCGGTGTCTTTTCGATGTCGACGAGGTTCATCGACACCTGTGCCTGGCCGTCGACTTCGAGCCCGAGACCTTTCACGAATCGAAGACCGCCTGACGAGTGGCGCACGGCCTTGGCGACGTCCTTGGCCACGGCGAGGTTCTCGCGTCCTCCCAGGTACACGTTGTAGGCCACGAGGAACGGACGAGCGCCGATGGCCGTCGCCCCCGCCGTGGGATGCACGCGGGGTTCGCCGAAGTCGGGCCGGCGGTTGGGGTTCGTCCCGATTTCGTCGCGAAGGCCCTCGAACTCGCCGCGCCGGACGTCGGCGAGGTTCTCCCGGTCGGGTCGAGTGGCGGCGCGCTCGTAGAGGAATACGGGGACACCCAGTTCGCGAGAGACGCGCTCGCCTAACGCACGCGCCAGCGCCACGCAGTCCTCCATCGTCGTTCCATCGAGCGGGATGAACGGTACCACGTCCGTTGCGCCGATGCGCGGGTGCTCGCCACGGTGCTTCGTCAGATCAATCCGGTCCGCCGCGGCACGCATGCCGGCGAACGCCGCGTCGACGGCGCGATCGAGCGGTGCGACGAACGTGACGACCGACCGATGATGAGAGGGATCGGAAGACACGTCGAGTACGATAGCACCGTCGACGGCGGCAATGGCGTCGCGAATGGCCTGCACGACGGCCGCATCACGTCCTTCGGAAAAGTTGGGAACGCACTCGACGAGCTTCATGAGTCCAGGAGATCGGGTGAAGGGAGATCCGCGCTCGGCGCGGGTGAAAGGTCACGGGTTGGCGCGCTGCCGTCTACTCCGACCCAATGAGCGCCAGCAGCCACTCGTGCATGACTGGACTTCCCGCTACCAGCCCGCCGGTCGTTGCTGATGCCGGGCTGCCTTGGAGGTCGGTCACGACACCGCCCGCTTCACGAATCAGAACGACTCCGGCTGCGACGTCCCACGGCGAGAGGTGCAGCTCCCAGAAGGCCTCGAAGCGGCCGGCCGCGACGTCGCACAGGTCCAGCGCTGCGGCACCCGCGCGGCGTACACCGGCGGTCACGGCGAGGACGCGCGCGAACTGGCGGAGGTACCCGTCGATCAGGTGCGGGTGTCTGAACGGAAAGCCGGTGCCAACGAGGGCACGACGGGGCGCTGTGATGTCGGAAACGCGTAGCACGGCGCCGTCCCGGTACGCCCCGGCTCCCATGGCCGCCACGTACTCCTCATTGCGGACAACGTCGCGGATCACCCCGGCCACCAGATTGCCATCGACTTCGACGCCAATGGACACGGCATACTGCGGATAGCCGTGGAGGAAGTTCGTGGTCCCGTCCAGCGGATCGACGATGAAGGTGACACCCGAGCTGGCAGCGCTCGTGGGGGTGAGTTCTTCGCCTACGATGGTGGCTTGCGGAAAGTCCTTCGAGATCACGCTGGCGATGCGCGCTTCGGCGAGCGTGTCCACTTCGCTCACGAAGTCCGTCGGACTCTTTTCGTGCCAGTCGATCAGTTGGAGGTTTCCTGCGCGTTCTCGTACGACTTCGGCCGCCGACTGCGCGGCCCGGGATGCCGTTCGCAGGAGCTCCGCAAACTCGGATTTCGCAACGCGTTGCGATGGAAAGTTCATAGGACTTAAGTTGTCGGAATGCCGAGGATCTTCAGCGGGATACAGCCCTCAGGAGAGCTGCACATCGGCAACTACCTGGGCGCTGTCAAGAACTGGGTCGTACTGCAGCACGAGATCGAGTCGTTCATCTGCATCGTCGACCTTCACGCGATCACGCTCGAGTACGAACCGGACGCCCTGCGCCGGCGCACTCGGGAGATGGCGGTATCGCTTCTTGCCGCGGGAATCGACCCGACCCGGGCTACGTTGTTCGTGCAGTCTCGCGTGCCGGAACATACGGAGCTTGCCTGGATCTTCAACACGGTGACGCCACTGGGCGAATTGGAGCGCCAAACCCAATTCAAGGAGAAGTCGGCGCGGCAGGAGAGCGTGAACGCCGGGATCTTGAATTATCCCGTCCTGCAGGCAGCGGACATCTCGTTGTATCGGGCGGACACCGTCCCAGTCGGTGAAGACCAGCTGCAACATCTCGAGTTGTCCCGGGAGATCGTGCGGCGCTGGAACAACCGGTTTGGCGAATTCTTCCCGGAGCCGAGAGCGCGGCTGACGCCGACGCGGCGTATCATGGGACTGGATGGGCAGACGAAGATGTCGAAGTCGCTGGGGAACACGATAGGGCTCATGGAGGAGCGTGACGCTATCTGGGCGAAGCTTCGTCCTGCCATGACCGATCCGGCCCGAGTGCGCCGAACGGATCCGGGGAATCCGGAAATCTGCAACATATTCCATCTGCACAAGGCCTTTTCGTCCCCAGAGACCGTCCGGCACGTGGACTTACAGTGCCGGACTGCGGGGTGGGGGTGCATCGAGTGCAAGCAGGTATTGCTCGACTCGATGGACCGGGAACTCGCTCCGATTCGCACCCGCGGCGTCGAGCTGGCAGGGCATCCGGAGAGAGTCGATCAGGCGTTAGGCGACGGTGCGCAGACGGCGCAACGCATTGCCAGTTCCACCATGACAACGGTTCGCGAGCGGATGGGATTGACGTGATGGAGAAGATCATCAAGGCTGCGGTCGATCGCGGTGCATCGGACCTGCACATCAAGGCTGGCGACGTCTTTCGTGCCCGAATCGATGGCAAGCTGGTGGCGATGACGAAGCAGGCCCTGTCACCGGATCAGACGCGGTCGATCGCGCTGCGTCTGATTTCGAGCGAGAAGGTCAAGGCCAACATCGATTCGCTGCTTGACTACGATTGCTCGTGGGGGGCGCCCGGAATCGGCCGGTTCCGGGTGAACATCCTGCGTCAGCGATCGAGCTTCATGATCGTGATGCGCGTGATCCCGTTCCGGGTTCCGACGTTCGCCGAATTGAACCTGCCCGCCTCGATCGAACCCATTGCACTGACCGAGCGAGGGATGGTGCTGGTGACCGGAGTGACTGGTTCCGGGAAGTCGAGTTCCCTTGCGGCGATGGTCGGCCACATCAACGCCACGGCGGAGAAACACATTGTCACGCTCGAGGAACCGATCGAGTTCCTGCACCGTGACATGCGCTCCTCGATCACTCAGCGCGAAATTGGCGTCGACACGGAAACGTTTCGCCAAGGCCTGAAGGCGGCGTTGCGTCAGGATCCGGACGTGATCATCCTGGGGGAATTGCGCGACCCGGAGACCGTGGACACGGCGATGAAGGCGGCGGAAACGGGTCACCTGCTGATGGCGACGGTGCACACGCCGGATGCACAGACGACGCTTGCGCGGATCATCTCGATGTTTCCGCCGGACGAGCAGGACAACGTGCGACTGCGGCTGGCGGAATCGTTGCACGCGGTCATTTCGCAGCGTCTGCTCCCGCGTGCCGACGGCAATGGCCGGATCGTCGCGTGCGAGATCATGATCGTGACGCCGACGATCAAGGAGTTGATGCTGGGCCAGAAGGTGTCGGAGATTCGAGAGTTCATCGCTGACGGACGCGAGCAGTACGGGATGCAGACGTTCGACCAGCACCTTGCGGATCTGGTGACGAGCGGTGCGGTCTCGTTCGAGACGGCGCTGGCAGCGTCGACGCGTCCGGCGGATTTCGAGTTGCAGATGAGCGTATTCAAGAAGACAACAATGCCCGGGTCCGGCTTCGGCGGGGCAGCGGGGGGAGCGAATTGGCCATGACAAGACAGTTGACGGGAGTGTTCGGTCCGGTAGTCACGACCTTCGACAGTCGCGGTGACGTGGATCTCGATGCGTTCGGGATGAACGCACGCGCGCACCTCGATGCTGGATTGCACGGTCTGGTGGTGTGCGGGTCGACTGGCGAGGCCGCGCTGCTCGAGGAGTCGGAACGCCTGAGGTTGATCGAGATGTCACGCACTGTGATTCCGTCGGATCGCTGGCTGATCGCCGGCACGGGCGCCGAGTCGACTCGTGCGTGCGTGCGACGCTGCAAAGAGGCAGCCAGCCGCGGTGCGGATGCGGTCCTGGTCGTTGCGCCGCATTACTACTCGAACGCGATGACGACGAAGGCGCTGGTCGCGCACTACGAAACGGTGGCTGTCGAGAGTCCGATCCCGGTGCTGTTGTACAACATCCCGAAGTACATGCACTTCAGGCTCGAGCCGGAACTGGTGGCGACGCTGGCACGACATCCGAACATCATCGGGATGAAGGACAGCTCGGGCGACATGGCGACGATGGCGCGCTATCTGGAGGCACAGGGGAATGACTTCACCGTCATCACCGGCCACGCCGGCACGTTTCACCAGGCGTTGCAGCTGGGTGCTCGCGGAGGTATCCTGGCAGTCGCATTGTTCGCCGCCGATCTGGCGCTCGAGATCTACCGTGCGCACCGGGACGGACGCCCTGCCGACGCCGGCGAGGCGCAGCGCCGCCTGGCGCCTATGGGGGCGGAGATCGTCGGCCGCCTGGGAATCGGCGCGGTGAAGGTGGCGATGGAGCGCGTTGGCCTCTCCGGTGGCCCGGTGCGTCTGCCATTGCTGGAGGCGTCGCCGGACGAGATCGCACAGGTAGATGCCTTGCTTCGGGACGCGGCTCTCGTGCCTGCCTGACGCATCGTGGCCATCGTGGTGCTGGCAGCGATCTGCGCTGTCGCGCTCGTCCTCGTCCCACTCGGATTGCCGGGACTGTGGATCATGGTGGCCGCAGGTATCGGGTACGACATGCTCGTGCCACAGGCGCAGATCGGATGGACTGCGATCGCGATCGCGACAGGATTGGGTGTGATCGCCGAGTATCTCGAGTTCTCCCTGGGAAGTCGCTATGCGCGGCGTTACGGGGGATCTCGTCGCGCTGGCTGGGGGGCCTTGGTCGGTGGTCTGGTTGGAGCGATAGTCGGTGTCCCGGTCCCGGTGCTGGGACCGATCATCGGCGCGTTCGCCGGCGCTTTTTGCGGTGCGCTGGTGGCGGAGTACACGAATCGCACCGCGACGGCCGGGACGGCAACGCGCGTTGCCACTGGTGCGCTGATCGGCCGCCTTCTGGCGGCGGCGATCAAGACCGGGATCGCGACGGTCGTCGCGGTCCTGCTGGTGTTTACGGCTTGGCGTTAGGTGCCTTGTCCATCGCGCAGACCTGGACGAGGGCGACATCTGCGAACGATCCCTTGATGGCCGGGCCGAACCCGGGCTTGGCGTTTACGCTCCGGGAATGCACGATGTTCTTCTTCTCGTCCACGTAGTAGACGTTCTCCTTGACCGCGAAGGTCTGTTTGGCGCAGTCGAACATCGCGGTCGACCGCGAGGCCGCCATCAGGGACTTGCCGACCTTCACCGGTTTCTGATAGACGACCCGCACGGTGGCGTGAACGATGCCGTCCGCGCGCTTGATCGAGCGCACGTCCACGTAGACTGGATTTGACGACGAGGTCGTACCGACTTCTTTCCATCGACCCTGCTGGGCCACGGTCAGCACGAACAGAACGATCACCAGGCGCATTGCCGCGTACGCTCCTGAAGTTGTGGGCGCACGATGCCACACTGGAAACGCTAGCGCCAGTGCGACATGGGCACCGATGCATGTCCACGGCGCTCGGTTTGACAGGGCAGGGGATCCGGTCCATTAGCTGCCATGCCCGAGCCGCATCGATGCGGCCCCGTTCGGTATGCGAGCGAAGGGTTCTGCCATCGGTTCGCTTGCGAGCACGCCATCCAGCGCTAGCTTTCGCCAACGCTCCAGTGTGGTGGGGGCGTTTTTTTGTGCCCGTTCGATGCCGCGGAGCGCGGCCCCCCCGCGTGCAGCATACCGTCGGACCGGAAGTTCACTACCGTCAGCGCACCGCACGTCTAGCCCTTCCATTGCAGCCGTCTGCAGCCGTCGCGTCCTGTTCGACCGTTACCGGACATCATTCCCCAGGATCCTCACTACGCACCGATGTTCGACTCAAAGATCCGCACCATCGTCATCGTCGGTGCCCAGTGGGGCGATGAGGGAAAGGGCAAGCTCGTCGATGTCATCGCCGAACGAGCCGACTGGGTTGTCAGGTACCAGGGTGGCGCGAATGCCGGACACACGGTCCACATCGGAGACACGACTTTCGTGCTGCACCAGATCCCGAGCGGGATCCTCCACTCCGGTGTACGCTGCGCGATAGGCAATGGCGTTGTGCTGGACGCCGAGAAGCTGTTCGGCGAGATCGACCAGCTGGTTGCCGACGGCATCGATGTGCAAGGACGTCTCTACGTATCGGATCGCGCCCACCTCGTGATGCCGTATCACAAGCTCGTGGATGCCGAGAGCGCGGCGAACAAGGCGATCGGAACGACGGGGCGCGGGATCGGACCGTCGTATGAGGACAAGGTTGGCCGACGCGGTGTTCGGGTTGTCGACCTGAAGCACCCCGACCGCTTGCGCCCACTGGTCGAGCGTGGCGTGGACCACGCCAACGCCCTCTTGCAACGGTTCGGTTCCACCAGTCGGGCCGACGTCGAGGAAACGATGGGCCGGCTCATGGCGATTGCCCCACGGCTGTTGATGCTGGCGGACGACGTCGGTCTCGTCATGCATCGCTCGCTTCGCGGCGGTGGCGCCATCCTGCTGGAAGGCGCGCAGGGCTCGCTTCTCGATGTCGATCACGGCACCTACCCGTTCGTCACGTCGAGCAGCACGACGGTCGGTGGGGCGGCAACTGGCGCGGGGTTGCCGCCGTCGGCGATCGATCAGGCGATCGGCGTGGTCAAAGCGTACACCACGCGCGTTGGGAACGGACCGCTCCCCACGGAGTTCGACGAACCGTTAGGCAGCCAGGTCCGCCAGCTGGGCAACGAATTCGGCGCCACAACGGGTCGGCCGCGGCGCTGCGGCTGGTTCGACTCCGTCGTGGTACGATACGCGGCGCGCGTGAACGGGCTCACCGGTCTCGCCGTCACGAAACTCGACGTCCTCGATACGCTCGACCGCCTCGCAATCTGCACCGGCTACCGAGTCGGGGATGAGACTCTTACCGAGTTCCCGGCCGACATCATCGCCCTAGATCGGCTCGAACCCCTGTACGAGTGGTTCGACGGCTGGCGGGAATCGATCGCAGACGTCCGACGACTGGAAGATCTCCCCGAAAAGGCCCGTCGATACCTGGATCGGATACAGGAACTCGCCGAGACCCCCATCCGCTTCGTGAGCGTGGGCACGCGACGCGATCAGATCATCGAGGCCAGCTGAGTTCCAGCGTGAACCTCTCTCCCCAGCACACGCCATGAGCGGCCAGCGAGCCGACGAGACGCTCGATGTTGTTGTCGTTGGCGCCGGGCCGTGCGGACTGGCGGCCGCAATATCGGCGCAGAACGCAGGGTTGGGGACGCTGGTGCTCGATGCGGCATCGGTCGTCTCCAGTATCACGCAGTATCCCACGTACGCCACCTTCTTCTCGACTGCCGAGAAGCTGGCTCTCGGTGGTCTGCCATTCATCATCGCGGAATCGAAACCGACGCGACGCGATGCGCTGACTTATTACCGGGCCGTCGTCAGGCACTTCGGGCTGCTGGTGCGGCAATACGAGCGAGTGGATTCGATCGATCGCGAGGGCGAGGCATTCGTCGTGCGCTCGGTGAGGCGCAGTGGGACACGCATACAGACGAGGGCGCGGGCTGTCATCGTCGCGACCGGGTACTGGGGATCTCCCAACCTGCTAAACATTCTCGGCGAGGAGCTTCCGCATGTCACGCACCGTTACCGCGAGGGGCATGACGCCTTCCAGCAGCGGGCGGTGGTGGTCGGAGGCGGGAACTCGGCGGCCGAGGCAGCTCTCGACCTCTGGCGTGCCGGGGCCCAGGTCACTTTGGTTCACTTCGGGCCCTCATTCGACAAGAAGATCAAGCCGTGGGTGCTGCCGGATTTCACCAATCGTGTGGCCGAGGGGATGATCGGCGTTCGCTGGAACAGCCGGGTTGCGGCGATCGACCCTGAGTACGTGACGCTGCGGCGCCAGGACAACACAACCGAGAAGCTTCGCGCCGATCACGTATTTCTCATGACCGGCTTCGCGCCGAATGTCGAGCTTCTGCAGAGGGCAGGTGTGACGATCGATGCGTCCACGGGTATTCCGTCGCACAACCCGGCGACGCTGGAGACCGACGTTCCGGGCATTTTCGTCGCCGGTGTGGTGGTGGCGGGATATGACGCCAACAAGGTGTTCATCGAAAACGGGCGGTTTCACGGTGATGCGATCGTGGCACAGCTGACGGGCCGACAGCCTCCTGCGCCGCCGGTATTGAGCCGGGAACTCGATAGTTAGGCGCGCGAACGCCAGCTGTTCGAGAAGTGATATCGTCGATGGCCCAGCCGATGAATACGGGAGCGTTTCGGATCGCGGCGCGGCGAGAGCACGCCAGCGCCGACGGCCAGGATTCAGCGTGCGCTGGTCCTGGAGTGGAAAACCTCGCCCGATGACGGCAACCGGGAGGAGACGATGCCCGACCTGACTTCGACGACGACATCACCCGAGCCGCTGACGCGTCGCGGTTTCCTGACGGCGGCCGGATCGTGCGCCGCCCACCTCGCGGCCATCGCCGCCGTGTTGCCGCCGGCCACCAGCGCCAGACTCTGGCGTCGAACGGAGCATCGGGTTGTGTCTGCCGAACCGTTCGCGCGGCTGGAGGAGATCGGCGATGGCGTGTGGGCGCTGATCTCGACGCCGCTTGGCGGAGACCGGACGACGTTGTGCAACGGCGGGATCATCGCCGGTCGCACGGGCGTTGTGGCTGTGGAAGGTTTCTTCCAGCGCGCTGGCGCGGAATGGCTGGCGACGCAGGCCCGCGCGCTAACGGGTCGCTGGCCGACGCAAGTCGTGCTCACGCACTTCCATGCCGATCATGTCGCGGGTGTGGGCGGGTACCTGGCAACCGAGGAGGTGACGCTGCGTGCGACGCACACTACCGCCGAGCGCGCGCTGGAGACACAGCCTCCGGATCCGGAACGCGCAGCAGCTCTCCGTGACACCGAGTTGCTCGGTGCCGATCGGGAAACCGTTGTCGACCTCGGCGATCGACGCATCCGCATCGTTCCGAGGCATGGGCACACGGACAGCGATGTGACGCTGGAATTGCTGGATCGACCGATCGTGTTTTGCGGTGACCTCGTTTGGAACGCGATGTTCCCGAACTTCGTCAACGCGTCTCCTGCTGCGTTGTCGGCGTCGGTGCGCGCAATTCCCCGGGCGACGGGCATGCTGTATGTGCCCGGGCACGGACCGATGGCTGGCGGCGCGGATCTCGACCGATACATCGCAATGCTGGACGAGGTAGAGCGTGCGGCACGGAGCGCGTATGCCTCGGGGAGGCCGTTTGCGGAAGCGGGCGCGGAGTTCAAGCTCCCGGCTGTACTTGGCGAATGGGCCACATTCAGTCCGCAGTTCCTTCCGCGCGCTTTCGAGGCGTGGTATCGTGACTTTCGGCGCTCTCAGTCGCCGGGGCGCGACGCCTGAGCGCTTCCCGGCTGCCGGTTCGCGGTTGCACATTCCGTGCAGCGGCCGGCGACCCACGGTGCGACGCTGGCCAGAGTCGTCTGCGCCCCTCTCACTGACCGATTGTCAAGGCTATGCCCCATCCCGACGTCATGGACAAGCTCGTGTCGTTATGCAAGCGGCGCGGCTTCATCTTTCAATCGTCCGAGATCTACGGCGGCACCGGCTCCGTGTGGGACTACGGGCCGTTAGGCGTGGAACTGAAGAAGAACGTGAAGGATCGCTGGTGGCACGCGATGGTTCGATCGCGGGACGACATCGAGGGTCTCGATGCCGCCATTCTCATGAATCCGCGCGTCTGGGAGGCCAGCGGCCACGTTTCCGGTTTCACCGATCCGCTCGTGGACTGCAAGGCGTGCAAGGCGCGATTCCGTGCCGACAAGCTCGAGGACGCGCGATGTCCGCGGAAGCCGAGCCGGAGGCCTGGCGAGCACACCGACTGCCAGCTGACCGAGCCACGGCAGTTCAACCTGATGTTCAAGACGTTCATGGGGCCGGTCGAGGAGTCGGCAGCGGTGGTGTACCTTCGGCCGGAAACGGCGCAGGGGATCTACGTCAACTTCCTCAATGTCCAGCAGGCGACGCGCCAGAAAGTGCCGTTCGGGATCGCGCAGATCGGGAAGGCGTTCCGCAACGAAATCACTCCCGGCAACTTCATCTTCCGGACGCGCGAGTTCGAGCAGATGGAGATGCAGTTCTTCGTCGATCCGAACGGCGACCACATGCAATGGTTCGAGTTCTGGAAGGCGCAGCGGATGGCGTGGCATGCGTCGTTAGGTCTCCAGCACGACCGACTGCTGTTCCACCAGCACTCCCCTGAGGAGCTCGCGCACTACGCGCGGGCGGCTTTCGACATCCAGTTCGACTTCGGCGGCGGGCTCGGCTTCCAGGAGATCGAAGGCGTTCACCACCGGGGAGACTTCGACCTTGGCCGCCACCAGGAATACTCGGGGAAGAAGCTGGAGTACTTCGACCAGCCGAACAACCGGCGGTTCGTTCCGTTCGTGATCGAGACGTCTGTCGGAGCTGATCGAACCACGCTGGCGCTGCTGGCGAACGGGTACCGCGAGGAAGCTGTCCCGGGTGAGGACGAAGGTCGCGTCGTCCTTGGGTTGCATCCGTCGCTGGCGCCGATCAAGGCCGGCATCTTCCCGCTGGTGAAGAAGGACGGCATGCCGGAGTTCGCGGCGAAGCTCGCGGGTGAGCTGCGTCCGCATTTCCCGGTGTTCTACGACGAGTCTGGAGCCATCGGTCGCCGCTATCGGCGGCAGGACGAAGTCGGCACGCCGTTCTGTCTCACGATCGATGGCGAAACGATGCTGAACGGCACAGTCACGGTCAGGGATCGCGACAGCCTTCGCCAGGAGCGCATTGCCGCGGACGCCGTGCGCGACTATGTCTCGGCACGGGTCGGGAACGGGTAGCCTGGAGGCGTCGAACCAATGCCGTCTCGCGTGCAGGAATCCATCCGCTGGGGCGCCGCGCTCAAGGCCGCGACCTCGCACCTCCAGCGGCTGATCCGGATCGACACCGTCAACCCACCCGGCAACGAACTCGGCGTCGCACGCTACCTGGATCGTGTTCTCCGGAGAAATGGCATCCCGACGACGCTGCTGGAGCCGGTGCCCGGGCGCGGCGCGCTGGTGGCCCGCATTGCGGGGAGCGGGAGCGCTCGCCCGGTGTTGCTCCTGGCGCACATGGATGTCGTGGGAGTAGAGCCCGATGGCTGGACGAAACCTCCGTTCTCGGGAGCGATCGAGGACGGTTGCGTGTATGGCCGTGGGGCGATCGACGACAAGGGGATGCTCGCCTGCAACCTGATGGCGATGCTCCTCCTCAAGCGTCACGTTGTTGATGCTGGCGTAACACTGACCCGCGACGTGGTGTTCGTGGCGACCGGCGACGAGGAGACCGGTGGTGCGCTCGGCATCGACTGGCTGGCCACGCACCATCGCGGGCTCCTGGACGCGGAGTGGGCGCTCAACGAAGGCGGACGCGTTCGCATGGTGGGCGGCCGTCCGCTGTATGCCGCTGTGCAGTGTGCGGAGAAGGTCCCGCACGCGGTTATCGTACGCGCCACCGGGACTTCGGGCCACGCGTCCGTTCCGCTGCCGGACAATCCCATCGCGCGACTGGCACAGGCCCTGGTCGCGATCGCCTCGCACCGGGAACCGTTGCTGCTTACCGACATCTCGCGTGGCTTCTTCAGTGCGCTGGCACCGGTGTGGCCGGACCCGGTCGAGGCGGCGGCCATGGCCGACATCAGTTCGGACGATCCGGCGAGAATCGCCGCCGGGGAGCGCACGCTGTCGCGCGAGCCATCATGGGACGCCGTCATCCGCAACGGCATCTCGCCCACGATGCTGGCCGGCGGCATCCGCACGAATGTCATTCCGGCCGATGCGACCGCCACCCTGAACGTCCGCACCTTGCCCGGCGAGTCGATCACCGAACTGATCGAGCGGCTGCGGATCGCCGTCGGGCAGCCGGGGATCGAGTTCCGCCTCCGTGGGAGCGGCGAGGACGCGCCGGCATCCCCGATCGACTCCGAAATGTTCGACGCGGTACGCGACACACTGCAAGTACTTTCTCCGGGGCTCGCCGTCGTACCGTTCCTGAGCACCGGCGCCACTGACAGCGCAGCCCTGCGGCTACTGGGGATCAAGGCATACGGACTGCTCCCGTTCCCGCTGACACAGGACGACGAAGGGCGAATGCACGGACACGACGAGCGGCTGCCGCTGACATCGCTGCACTTCGGTTTGCGAGCTGTCTACGGGACGATACGACGCATGACGTCTGCTGTCTGATACGGCCCATGCCGACCGCACTGATCACAGGCGCAACGCGTGGGATCGGACGCGCCATTGCGCTCCGCCTCGCTCCCACGCACGACATCATCGCCGTGGGCAGAGGGGATGTCGAGCTCCATCGACTCCTCGACGACATTTCCGCGATTGGCGGCACCTGCCAGCCCGTTCGCCTCGATCTCCGTCGTCCGGACGCCATTGCCTCCGCCCTCGGCGGCTCGTCGGTCGACGTACTCGTCAACAACGCCGGCGTGATGCACAAGAAGCCGCTTCTGCAGCTGGAAGCGTCCGAGTGGCACGAGATGGTGGATGTCAACTACAACGCGCTCTTTCACGTTACCCGGGCCGTTCTCCCGGGGATGATGCTGCGCGGCAGCGGGCACATCGTCAACATCGCCTCCATCGCCGGACGCTCGGCATTCTTTGGGGGAGCCGGTTACGCGTCGACGAAGCACGCCGTGATCGGGTTCAGCGAATCGCTGATGCTCGAAGTGCGCGACCACGGCGTTCGCGTCTCCGTCGTCTGCCCGGGATCGGTGGCGACGGGAATGGTCGAGCGCGATGCCGACACGAGCTGGATGCTAACGCCGGACGATGTGGCGCAGGCGGTCGCCGGAATCCTTGCCACGCCGCCGCATGCGCTAGTGTTTCAGCTGGAAGTTCGCGCATCGCAGCCACGCAAGTAGTCGACGCCATTCCTTCAGGAGCGAGCCGTCATGTCGGATCCGGTCGAAGTGCGGAAGAAACGCTGGCGCTGGATTGCCGGCCTGGCGGTCGCGATCGTGGTAGCTGGCGGAGCATGGTACAAGTACCGCACTCGACCGGCAGCGCGGGACGCCATTCTTATCGCGGTCGAGCGATTGCCTTCCGCCGCGGATGGGCTCCCGGCGGGGTGGGACGCGAGGCCGTGGGCGTCCGCCGACACGGCGGTGAGCGAGCAGGGACGTGCAGTCCGAGTTGGCGCACTGCTGGTCGATCTTGAGGTCGCGGTGCGTTCCAAAGGCGATCAGATCGCTCCGATCGCTCGGGAGATAGTGGGCAACCTCTCCGAGCTTCCAGCGACAGCGCCGATAATCGCGTTCCTGAACGAGGCGGCAATGCGTCCCACGATGGCCAGCGATGACATGACCTTCAGGCTGACGCGTGTGCGGAATGCGGCGCGCCGCCTGCTCGACAAGGACCTCATCGCGGTGGGTGCATGGGCGGAGGGCGGACGGCTGGCGGCGCTGGGCGGAGCGTCGTATCCGAAAATCGGCCAGAACGTCGTCAATCGCGCCGCCAGCGCCGCGAGCAGCGATGAAGTACGATCGGCGCTGGAGCAGCTGGCCGGCGTCGGAGGGGCGGCCCAGACCGCCGACTCCACGTATGCACGCGTTCTGAATCGCCTCGGGCGCTGAAGCGTGAGCGCGCCGTGTGCATGCGTGCCAGACTGCGTAGGAGCGTCTCCACGATACGACAGGTAGTCGACCAATGCTCTCCAGCTCATACCAGCGTCTTGTCGCCTTGGCGGCGCTTACGTCGGCTGCCGCGTGCACGGATCCAGCCACAGCTACCGGGCCGAGGCTGCGAGCGGACGATATCGGTCCGCGGGCGGCGCGTCTTGCCTTGGGACCTGGCGTCACGCGCACGTCACTGTCCACGCTCCAGAGCGGTCAAGCAATGCGCGTACACGGCATCAACGACGCGGGGGTGCTTGTGGGTGCGTCGTCCTACCTTGCCAATGGCATTCTGACCAACCACGCGGTGAAATGGACTTCGCCGTCGTCGATCGTGGATCTGGACGGGCGCACGTCGGCGACGGACGCGAACAGCTGGGCCACCGACATCAATGCCGGCGGTCAAGTGGCCGGCCACTGGTACGACGCTCTCAACCCGAATCGCGGCTTTGTGCTGACAGGATCGACGAAAGCGTTCATCGCTCCGCTTGGCGGCGACACCGAATCGAGCGCAGTGGCGATCGACGGCAGCGGCCGTGCTTTCGGCTGGAGCTACGGACATCCAACGCAGCGATACGTCACTTGGCAGGGTGGCGTTTCCACGCTATTCGATCCGTTCCCCGGTATCCAGATCGAGTTCGCCGACATGAACGCGAGCGGTGTAATTGCGTTTCGTGCCTACGCGTTCACCAATAGCTCGTTCACGTTCGCGAGCGGCGTGGCGACACCTCTCCCCGTGCCGGCTGGTTTCATGCCTGCCGTTTACGTCGCGGCGCTGAACGACCATGGGGACGCCGTGGGCCACGGTTTCCCCATCGGCGGTCAGGGAACGCGCGTGATCATCTGGAAGACCGACGGCTCGACGGTCGACCTTGGCGACGCACCGGGATACGTGCAGTGCGAACCGACGGGAATCAACGATCAGCTTCACGTGGTGCTCTGGTGCCTGGATCAGACGACGTTTGCCATCGAAGGATTCGTGTGGAATGGCGCCCAGTTCCTCTCGCTCGGTGACATCGACCTGACCGACGATTTCGGGGGTCCCGGGAACGAGGCCCATCGCCTCGTGATCAACAATTCCAACCAGATCGGCGGCCGGACTGGGGCTAGAATAGCGTCGCTCTGGACGTACCCTCCTGCCGGTCCGCTCGACGGAGACAACGACGGGGTGCCGGATGCCAGCGACAACTGCCCGTCGGTACCGAACCCTTCGCAGGCCGACTTCGACCAGGACGGCATTGGGGACGCATGCGATCCGCAGCCCGGCGCCGACCTCGCGCTCAGCTTCGCCAATCCGCCGGGTCCGTTCACCCTCAACGTCCCGGCGACGGTCAACCTCGTGGCCGGCAATGCCGGACCTGGGGCGTCGTCAGGTGCTACGCTGTTCGTGCCGGGCACGCCTGGTTTCCGCCTTATGAGCGCGACCAACGCGACCTGCGGACCGGTCACCGGCGGACTATCCTGCACGTTAGGCGGATCGCCTCCTGGCGGTTCGGTTGCGTTCTCGCTGACCGTCAGGCCGGTGCAGCAGGGCCAGTTTCCGGTGTCGCTCGCACTCACCGGCAACGAGGCGGACACGAACACCGCGAACGACAGCATTACCCGGAACGCCCGCGTGAACTAGACCGCGCCTTTTCGCTCGGGCGGCAAGCGCACTAGCTTGATCGCGTGAGAAAGTCCCGGATTCTGACCCACGATCGGTTTCGCGGTCCGCCGTCTGCGTCGCCGGCAGCGCCTTCGACGCTGCGTGAACTGCTGCTGGTTCGCGAGATCGTGCATGCGTTCCTCCATGCTGACCGACCGAACGACGTGTTCCAGTTCGCAATCGAGCGCGTAAGCCCGATGGTAGGGGCGTCCTTCGCCTGCATCTACCTGATCGACGGCGTCGCCGAAACGATGCGTCTGGCGGCTACTTTCAACTGGCCGGAACCGCACCGCCCGTGGCTGAGCGAGTATCGCGTCAGGCTCGGTTTCGGCCCCAGCGGCGAGGCCGCAGCCGAACGCCGCGTGATCGAAGTGCACGATGTCTTCGCCGACAAGGATCTCGAAGACTGGCAGGAAGTGGCCCAGGAAATGGGGTTCCGCTCGCTCGTAGCGCTTCCGCTGCAGACGGCAAAGGGAGTGATCGGAACCGCCACGTTCTACTACGCCGGAACCGGGGCACCCACTCCGGAAACCCGTGGCCTGCTCCGCATCGTCGCCGATCAGATGGCCGCGACGGCGGAGAAGGCAGCCCTGATCGACGAACTCCGGCGCGCCAACGTCTCGCTCCGCGAGTCGAACGAAGCGCTCGAGAACGAGTTCCGAGCCGCGCTGGCGGCGCGACATACCCAGGAAGATCTCCTCGCCAGTGTAGCAAGAGACATCCGATCGCCGCTTACCTCCGTCCTCGGCTATCTGAACATCGTTCGGCAGGAACTCTCCGGTCCTTTGACAGAGGGCCAGCGAGCCGACTTGTCCCTGGCGCACGAGGCAAGTGCGCAGGTGCTTGGCGTGGTCGACGATATGCTGGATCTGACGTCGTTGCGGCGCGGTACGCTCGACGTGGTCGCCGAAGAGTTCGATCCGCGACTGGCGGTTACGGACGCCGTAACATCCGTTCAGGGTCGCCCCGAATCCGTCGAGCTTCGGGTCCAGCTGTCGGGAGAAGACACCCTGGTCCCGTTGATGCGTAGCGATCGAGAGAAAGTGGGGAGGATTCTGTCCCGCTTGCTGGCAAATGCCTACAAGTTTACGGCCCACGGTGCGGTGACCATCGGCGTCGAGTGCCGGGGAGACCGCGCGGCTTTCGTGGTGCAGGACACGGGGATTGGCATTTCCCGGGATGCGCAGCAGGCAGTCTTCGAAGAGTCCCGACCGGACTTTTCCTTGCGCGAGACCGGCGGTCGTGGCCTGGGCCTCGTTCTCTCCCGCAGGTTGGCGCGGCTGCTCGGCGGCGACATCTTTATCGATTCGGCTCCGGGGGAAGGCTCCACGTTTACGGTGGAACTGCCACTGGAATTGAATCGCGGAGATGCCCGGGAGTAGCCTTGCGGCGACGACTCTGCATTCCACACCCCATCCCTTCATGTCACTTCAGCGACGCACGCTCCAGGAAAAGGAAACCAGCTTGTCCGTACCGGACGTACTGGCAGCGGCCAAGACCTTCTTCGCGCAGCGAACGACGATCTACTCAGCGTTCATCGAACAGGAGAGCGCAAACCATCTCACGCTTCGAGGGCTGGGTGGCGAAGAGATCGCGATCGGCGCAATCGCGACACCGAGCGGCACGGCAGTGACCGCCTCGTCCTACATGTTCGACGCACAGATATCGCGTTTCTTCACGACCCTCCCACCAAACGACGAGGTTGCTGAGTGAGCGCACCCTTTGCTGTACAGCTGCGGGCGCGTCCCGGAGCGCTGAAACTGGGTTCTGATGGCGAGCCGACGGTAACGCTGAGGGTGCAGGTTGCGCCGACGTGGGATGTGCTTCGCGTGGTAGCACCGGCCGCCACACCAGTAAGCACCGTCAAACAGCGCGCTCTCGACACGCTCTTGCCCGACGCGCCCAATGCGAACGAGTTCGTCACGAAGCTCAACGGATGGGAAGTTCTGGATGAGAGCGTCTCCGTGGGCGGGTCGGGTGCGGGAAATGGTTCCACGTTTCTCCTCCTCTACCGCCGAAGGCGCCCGGTCCGCTGAGTACGCTCCAGTCCCGCTCCGCTGGTTCATCGGTCGAGCGCGAGGCTCTCCTCGCCGCGGCGTCGCGGCTTCGTGAGGAAGTCGCGCGCCGTATCGTCGGGCAGGCACACGTCATCGAGGAGATCCTCATGGCCGTGCTGGCTGGTGGCCACGCCCTGCTCGTCGGAGTCCCGGGGCTGGCGAAGACGCTGATGATTCGCTCGGTCGCCGACGCCATGCGTCTCGACTTCCATCGCATCCAGTTCACGCCGGACCTGGTCCCGAGCGACATCACCGGTACGGAGCTTCTGGAGGAGGATACGCGCACCGGTGCCCGATCCTTCCGCTTTGCGCGCGGGCCGATTTTCAGCAACATTGTTTTGGCTGACGAAATCAATCGCGCGCCGCCGCGAACGCAGGCAGCGCTGCTGGAGGCGATGCAGGAACACTCCGTCACGGCGGCCGGTGAGACGATGGCGCTGCCGGAGCCGTTCTTCGTCCTCGCGACGCAGAATCCGATCGAGCAGGAGGGAACGTATCCGCTGCCGGAAGCGCAGCTCGACCGGTTCCTGTTCGACATCCGAGTCGGTTATCCGGACGAGCGGGAGGAAGTCGAGATTCTGCGAGCGACGACTGGCACGAAAGCAGTCGCACTCGAGGCGGTGATCGACGCGGCGCAGGCGGTGGCGTTGCAGCGGATAACGCGAGAGGTCATCGCCTCGGAGCCCGCGTTGCGGTATGCGGCATCGATAGTGCGTGCAACGAGACCCGATTCGGCGAACGCCACGGACACGGTGAAGCGCTACGTGCGCTGGGGAGCCGGACCGCGCGCCGGTCAGGCCCTGATCCTTGGCGCCAAGGCGCATGCACTACTCGTTGGCCGGTACGCCGTGGCGCCGGCGGACGTGCGACGCGTAGCGCTGCCGGTGTTGCGACATCGTGTCCTGCCGAACTTTGCCGCCGACGCCGAGGGGATCGGCGCGGAGCGGGTAATCGAGGAGCTCCTGGCGGCCATACCCGAGCCACGCAGCGACGTGCGGGTGTAGCGGGTCGCTGCGATGACGCTGGCCCCCTATGGAGCACTGCTGGATGCCGTACGTGGCCTGACATGGCCGTCGCGTCGCCGCGTTTCCGGTGCGCTCCCGGGCACACATGACTCGCGGCGGCGCGGGATGTCTCCCGAGCTCTCCGAGTATCGTGTCTATCGGCAGGGCGACGATCCGCGGCAACTGGACTGGAAACTGCTGGCGCGAACCGATCGGGCATTCGTCCGCCTCGCCGAAGAGCGGTCGATCCTGTCGACCATGTTCGTGCTCGACGCCTCGGCGTCGATGGCCTTTCCCAGTCACGGCACCAGCAAGTGGGACTACGCCGTTGGTGTCGCGATCGCGCTGGCAGCGGTTGCGCGCGGTGTTGGCGATCCCGTGGGGCTTATCGTTCCTACGATTTCCGGAGAGGCCGTGATCGCACCGCACGCGCGCCGAGGCATCGTTCGTGAGATGGCACGCGCGTTGGGATCGGTTACGCCCCGGGGAAGTCCGGAGATCGCTCCTGTCCTGCGGCGTGGGCTGCGCGCCGGCCGGATAGCGATCGTCTCCGATTTCCTGGGCGATCAGCAGGCCACCCGCGTCGCTGCCCAAGCCCTCGTGGCACAGGGGCGCGACGTCCACGCGGTTCACGTGATTGCCGAGGAGGAGTTGGAGCCGGTACAAGGCGCTGCCATGGTAGTCGATCCAGAGCAGCCCTCACTCCGCCGTCCAATGACGGCGGCGACCAGGAGCGGCTACCGCGATCGTTTCGCGCAATGGCGGGAGGATCTGGGTCGAAGCTGGCGACTCACTGGTGCGACGTTCACCGAGGTGATCGTAGGCGAACCCACGGCGCGTGCCGTCGTTCGCGTGGTCGCTGCCTGACGTATGCTGCGGTTCGCGCATCCTGGGTTCCTTGGCGTCGCGGCAGTCGCCGGCGCGATCGTCGTCGTCCTGCACTTGCTGGCGCGTCACGAGCGCCGCGCCGAGCTGCTTCCCACCGCTCGTTTCGTGCCGAACGACGTGGCCGCATCAGCGATACGGATCGATCGGTTGCGCGACGTCGTGCTGCTGATGTTGAGGCTGGCGGTCGTTCTCCTTGTGGGGCTGGCTGCCGCACGACCGGATTGGACGTGGCGGCAGGATCGAACGGCGCGTGTACTGCTCGTGGATCGCGGTTGGCCGGACGAAGGCTTCGGACTCACTGATTCCGTGCGCGCGATCTCCGGCGCCGGCCCGGCTGTGATCGTGGCCTTCGACACCTCGGCGCGCTTGGCTGCACCAGAAGCGCTGACCGGTCCCGACACAGCCAGGCGAACGCGGGCGTCGAGCCTCTCGGCAGCGCTCATCGCTGGCATCCGCGCAGCCGAACCGCTTCGGGCTCGATACTCGCGTGTGGAACTGCATCTGCTGTCGCCGTTGCACAGAGCCGCGCTCGACGCGGCTACGCGTTCTATTCGCGCGCTCTGGCCGGACTCGATCCATCTGCACAGCCTCCCCGCCGGCGGCGGCACTCGGCCAGCTTCAATAGTCGACTTCGACGCCGGTGACGAGGATCCTGTCGCTGCCGGTGCGCGTCTGGCCCTTGGGGGCGTGACCAGCGAGCCAGCCACTGTGCGCATGCGGCGGGGCGAATTGTCTCAGGCAGACTCGATCTGGGGGCGCGCCGCCCGTCGGGTGCTCGTTCGCTGGCCGCCAGCCTCAACCAACGCCGGTCAGGACACACTTATGGCTGCGGTCACCACCGCCGGCGTCGTGGTCGGATACTTCGATGCCGTCGCGGCGGTCCCGAGGGGAACCGCGATCGCCTGGTGGGGAGACGGTGCGATCGCTGCCAGCGAAGCGCCGAATGCGGATGGCTGCATTCGCTCCGTCGGATTCGCACCTTCGGCGAACGGCGATGGCGCGCTCTCATTTGCCATGCAAAGGTTGATGCGTCGTCTCGCCGCTCCATGCGGATCGCCCACGTCCGACGAGTTGCTCTCGAACGCCGACGCGGCAGCACTCGTCGCCTCGCCACGGATGCCGGCTGTCGCATTTGCACAGCCTCCGCGCGGCAGCGTTGGCTCGCTCCTTCCGCTCTGGTTGCTGCTGGCGGCAGGGTGTTTGCTTGCCATCGAGGCATACGTGCGCTCCCGACCGGATCCGGCGGTGACCGGCGCACGATGACTCCGGCGCATCTCCTCGACCGGACGCGCCGTGCGTTGCGACTGGCCGCGGGCCTCTATGCGACCGGTGCGGCCGCAATCTCGGCCGCGGTGATCCACATCATGATACGCGCGTTCGTCGGGTCGCCACCAGTTGCAGCAACGATCCCGATCGTACTCGCCGCTGCGATCGCCTGGTGGGCGGAGTTCCGGCGTCGCGGAGCGTCCAAGCTCACGCTCGAACGATGCGCGCTGTGGGTGGAAGAGCGCGTGCCCACTATGCAGTACGCCCTGGTGAGCGCGCTGGCCATGCCGAGCACTTCGCCTGGCTTGGGACTGACGGTTGACGCGACGCGATGGCAGGTCGTTGAGCGCGATGCTCTGCGCCGCGCGCTTCGGCGAACTGGCGTGCTGCTGCTGGCGGCCGCGCTGCTCTGGGTGGCGGGCTCCCGTGTCGCTGGCGAGGCTGGCGGCGGGATGGTCTCCCGCGGCGGCCCGGGCGGCATCGGCGGCACGCTTCGGGTGCGAATTCGCGTTACACCACCTGCCTATGCTCGCCTTGCTCGTCAGGCCTTGGACGATCCAGCGTCAGTTCGCGCTCTGGCTGGCAGCTCGATCGAGATAGAAGTCTCCGATTCCGTGGCGACCCTCAGAATCGGAGACCATTCTTTGCCGGCGCAAACCACGTCGTCGGGCGGACGTCTGGCAAGACTGGTGACGCCAGCGCGGACACAGGCCCTCACCGTGGCATCGCCCCATGGCAGCCGCGTCGTCGTCGTTGAGGTCATTCCTGATTCCGTCCCGTCCGTCACGTTGCTCCGCCCCGCCCGTGACAGCGTGTTGCGCGCGCCAACAGGCTCGATCCCGTTAGGTGCCGTGGTGCACGACGACTTCGGAATCGTACGGGCGGCATTCGAGTACATAGTATCCTCGGGCGACGGGGAGAGCTTCACCTTCGGTACCGGCTCTGTCGGCGAGCGTCGCCTTGGGGGAAACCGCACCGGCGAACTGTCGGCGTCGCTGGACCTGTCGGCCATCCAGCTCAAACCAGGGGATATCGTTCATCTGCGGGCCGTCGCCCGCGACGGCAACACGGTGACGGGCCCCGGGATTGGCCGTTCGGAGACGCGAACGCTCCGGGTTGCGCGAGCGGGAGAGTACGATTCGGTGGCTGTCGAGGGGGCCGCGCCGCCGGAAGAGGACAAGTCGGTCCTCAGCCAGCGCATGCTGATCAACCTGACGGAGGCCCTGCGTGGGCGCCGCCGAGCCCTCCCACGCGACCGGTTCGTGGCCGAGTCCGCGCGTCTCGCGCGCGACCAGGCACGTCTGCGGAGGCAGGTTGGCGATATCGTGTTCGACCGGTTGGGGGATAGCCCTGGCGGCGAGCACGCGCACGACGAGACCGACGCCGATCGCGTCCTAACTGCGGATGAGCTGCTCAAAGCCGCGGAGGAGGCCACGAAGGTGGAGTCAGAATTGCTGGATTTCGGCAGCGACGAGACGCCGGTGACCGCGGTGAATCGCCCGCTGCTGGAGGCGTACAACGCCATGTGGGATGCCGGGCGAGAACTGGGCATCGCTCAGCCTGAGCGTGCCCTGCCGCACATGTACCGTGCTCTCGCGGCGATCCAGCGTGCGCGGGCGGCGGAACGATTGTACCTGAGGGGCAGGGCACCTCGCGTCGTCGTGGACATCCCGCGAGTGCGATTGCAGGGCAAGGACAAAGGTGTCCCGTCTGCCAGAACCCCGCATCAGCCCGCGGACACGGCGCAGCTGACGGATCGCCGTCGGTTCGCGGCTGCGCTCGCACGGTTGATGGCGACGCCAGCGTCGGCGATCGATTCGTTCCTGGTGCTCCGGGTGTCGCTGCTCGATCGCAATGCCGACGCGGCGCGCGCCTTGGCGGCAGCGACCGATGCTCTGCGCGCGGGCCACGACGCCACGGGAGAGCTGCAACAGGCTCGGCGCGCGCTCGACGAGCCTCTCGTCGTCGCCGATTCGGTTTCTCGCTGGAGCCGCGGAAGCGGATCGCAGTGAGCGAGTTCATCTTCGCTACGGCGCAATACGAATCGGGGGACTGGGACTCCGCCCCGCTCGTGCCCGCCAACGTCATCGATTCGGTGGCGCGCTATACGTCGATCCCGGTGGCGCCAGTCGGCATCAATGTTTCGCTATCCTCCGACGACGCGCTTCGCTATCCGTTGCTGTACCTGACGGGACACCTCCCGGTCCGGTTCACGCAGGCCGAGCGGCAGGTACTGGCACGGTTCCTCGGACGTGGGGGAATGCTTTTCGTCGACGATCACAACCACGACATCGACGGCGCGTTTCACAAGACCGCGACCGAGGAACTGGCGCGCGTGGCCGGTCCATTGGTGAAGCTGCCACGGACCCACGGCCTGTATCGGGCTTTTTTCGTCTTCCCCGATGGGCCGCCGAATACGAGCCACGAACTCAATGGCTGGGGCGACAACCTGATCCATCCGGATCTCCTGGCCGCGATGCATGGCGATCGGATCTCCGTGCTCTACAGCAATAAGGACTACAGTTCCGAATGGGGCTATCACCCCGATAACAAGCGTTTCTTCTCGGTCGACAACACGCGGTTCGCCGTCAACATTGTCGTCTATGCCCTCACGTCGTGACGCAGGGGTTCCGGTTCGCGAACGAGCGTTGCGCGGAGCCGCCCTGGCCGCGCTGGTCGTCATGGCTGCGCGTATCCTGCTGGCGCCCGTGTCTGTGACGGAGGTGATGCGCGCTTCGACGACGGACCTTCATCCTGCGCTGGTCCGTGCGACGTATCGTACCGTGCCAGCGATCGAGCTCGACGCGGCACGGACCCTGACACCGATGGAGCGAGATTGGCTGCGCGCTCTGTCCCGCGCCGAAACAACGGTCCGCTGGCGACCGTCGCGCTCGTTGGCCACGTTGGCCGTGCAGGCGGAGCGTTCGGTTGAGCCTGGCGGTGGGCTGGCCATCACGATGCTGGCGCCACGCGCCATGCCGATCGTCGTCGGCGACGATGATGGCATTATCGATTCGTTGCGTACCGGCGACGGTGCTCTCTCGATCGCCGCCACCGTGACCGGAGCGCTCCACGTGCGCACGGATGACGTCGCGGCGGACGTGCCGCGCCGCGATTCGCTTCCGATTCGCTCGGTGGTAATTATCGGCCAGGCGACGTGGGAGACGAAGTTTATCGCGGCAGCGCTCGAAGAGTCGGGTTGGCCGGTGGTCGTGAGCATGCGCGTCGCACCTGGCGTTGTCGTTGGACCCGGTGCAACGATTCCGCTGGACACGACGCACGTCTCCGCTGTCGTCGTACTCGATTCGGTAGCGACGCGCGCTGCCGATGTTGCCCGTTACGTTCGCTCGGGGGGCGGTGCAATCCTGGCGATGGGTGCCGTACTTTCACCTGCAATCGCGTCGCTCGCGGGAGTCTCACCGGCGCAGCGGCTGCGCGGCGAGCTCGGTGCGCTGACATCGTCCGACCCGGTGAACGGCTTGGCGGCCACGACGTTCACCATCCGGGATAGCCGCAGTAGCGTACTCGACCGGCGCGGTAGCGCGCCAATCGTCGTGGCACGTCGCTCAGGTGCGGGACGCGTACTCGCACTGGGCGTTGAAGACACGTGGCGCTGGCGCATGGCCGGCGCGAGCGGGTCGGTCGAGGCCCATCGACGCTGGTGGTCGCGCACGGTCGCCAGCGTCGCTTATGCACCCCTCACGATCGCAACCGAGGATGGCGGACTCGATGCCGCTCCAACGGCAGCGATGTATGCTGCACTCGGCGCACCCGCATCATTCGTCACATCGCCCTCCGCCCTCCCGAAGATCGTCGTCGACTGGCTACTGGTGGCGGTGATCCTGATTGGCCTGATGGGAGAGTGGGCGAGCCGCCGCCTGCGGGGCGCACGATGAACGTTGCCTACGTCTCTCATGCCGACTGCGGGCGTCACGACACCGGGTGGAAGCATCCCGAACACGTCGGACGTCTCCGCGCCATCTCCCGCGCGCTGCGGAACGACCCCGACCTGTTTGCCAACCTCGTGCATCATGAGGGACGGCATGCGTCGCAGGAGGAGCTGGCGATTTCGCACGAACCGGAGTACGTGGAACGCGTCCGCGAGATGGCGGAAGGTGGCGGCGGGCAACTCGACCCGGACACCGTCATTAGCGAGGGAAGTTGGGATGCTGCCACAGCTGCCGCCGGATGCCTGCTGGATGCCGTGGACATGGCCTTCGACGGTCGGGCGACGCGCGCCTACTGCGCTGTACGTCCTCCAGGACATCATGCTCTGAGAGCGCGTGGCATGGGTTTTTGTCTGTTCGGAAATGTAGCTCTGGCAGCTCGTTACGCTCGCGTCCGATCCCTCGCCGACCGCATCCTGATCGTGGACTGGGATGTGCACCACGGCAACGGAACGCAGGCGCTGGTGCAGGCGGAGCGCGACATTCGCTTCATTTCGTTGCATCAGTGGCCATGGTATCCTGGGACCGGAAGGGCGGATGAGCGTGGCCCGTTCGCGAACGTGTGGAACATTCCCATGGCTGCCGGCCTTCGAGCGGGCGAATATGCCGAGGCACTCGTTCGGGCGATCGACGCAGCCACCACGGACTTCCGCCCGGATCTTGTGCTCGTGTCCTGCGGGTTCGATTCTCTCAGGGGCGATCCGCTCGGCGGGTTCACGTTTGAACTTGCGGATATGGAAATGCTGACGCGTGAATTGGTTACGCGGGCGGAAGGGTGGTGCGGCGGGCGGATGATCGTGGCATTGGAAGGGGGATACGATCCTGATAGAGTGGGCGAAGGGAGCGTCGCCATCATGCGATCGCTGCTTTAGCTATCCCCGATCGTCGTCCGATACTCGAAGGGGATCTCACACGCTGGCAGATGACTGGCGGGGTGACTTGGGCGTTCGTGCGCGAGTTTGGAGGCCGAACGGTCGATACTTGTTCCTGCGGTGCCGGTGTCGCAGGCAGGAATGGCGGACCGCGCCGCGACATGACAACTTCGCGGCCATGATAGCTACCGCGTGTATCCATGCCGGATGAGAGGAAGAGTTTGGCACGAACCACGACCGATCGATTCCGGGCGGTGACCGGCAGTATCAACGCGTTGCAGCTGTGCGGCGTGCACCTGCTGGACGCTGGGAAGCCGGCAAGGATAGCGGACGCGGACGTCGTGACGTTCCGTGAACTCGGCGCGCTTGCGCGCTCCGTCCCGTACGTTCCGATGGACCCGGAGGAAGACGAAATCGCCGCGTACCGCCGAGTGGTCGAGAACGTGTTCGCGCAGCGTGCGATAGTACCGGCGCCCTATGGGCTCGTGTTCCGGTCGCGCGACGCGCTGCTGCGCTGGATCGAGCTTCATTACGTCACGCTCGTCGATGCGATCCGGTTCCTCGATGCGCGGGTGATGGCTCGGGTCCGCGTTACCCAAGGGCTGTCGACGAGCGCTTGGACGACACACGAGATTTCGAAGGTCGGGCACGATCTCGAGGTGACAGCGTTCGACTCGTTCCGCGTGCTCAAGAAGCATGCGGTTGCCTTTGCTGCCGTCGATCGGAACGATGGCGATCCGATGACGCTCGATGGAGCCGAAGGGGCTTTCCTCCTGGAACGCGAGGAGTGGAATGCGTTCTCTGCCGTAGTGAGAGAGGAACAGCGAAGGCTGCCGGACCTGCGCATCGAACAGAGTGGCCCATGGCCACCGTACGATTTCGTGAAGTTGGAGTTCGGCGGATGAATGCTGGCTCGCTGCACTTGGGCCGCCCCCGCGCTGCGCTCACCGATCGTTCAGCTGATTCGCCCCGATATCATGTTCTGTCCTGACTGCGGAACGTGGAATCGGGCCCGTGCCGTTACCTGCGTGCGCTGCACCTCGCCCCTGCCGGAAATCAGCGACCCTCCGATCGAGCAGCCAGACGCCGAGCTGACAGCGCTGCGCAAGGCGACCGGTGGGAGGTATCACGTGATCCGTCGCATGGGGAGCGGGGGCATGGCGCATGTCTACTACGCGCAGCATGCAACGCTCGAGCGTCCGCTGGTCATCAAGGTGCTGCACGCGCATCTTGCCAGGGACGAGGAGATGCGCGTGCGCTTCCGTCGAGAAGCAGAGGCGGCTAGTCAGCTGGTGCATCCGCACATCTGTCCGATCCTGGACTATCGGGCGATCGGCGAGCTGGTCTTCCTCGTCATGCCGTTCATGGCCGGCGGGTCGCTGGCCGACGTGCTGGCGCGCGACCGGTGCGTTCCGGCAAGCCGGTCGGCGGCCATCGGCGCACAGATCGCGTCCGCGCTGGACTACGCGCATCGTCGCGGTATCGTCCACCGCGACGTCAAGCCGGACAACATCCTGTTCGACGAGGACGGTCATTCCTGCATCACCGACTTCGGAATCGCGACAGCTCGGTTCCACGGGCGCCTGACGAAGACCGGGCGCGCGATGGGTACGCCTCACTACATGTCGCCCGAACAGGCAATGGGCAAAATGGTCGACGGACGGAGCGACCTGTATGCGATCGGAGTGATGCTGTACGAGATGCTGCTCGGCTTCCCTCCGTTCGACGGCGCCGACTCCTACTCCGTCGGCTACAAACAGGTGCATGAGACGGCCGTTGCACCCGATGCGGTTGATTCCCGGGTGCCGGCGGAGCTGTCTGCCATTATCATGAAGTGTCTCGCCAAGCCCGCCGGCGAGCGATACCAGACCGGTGTCGTCCTGGCCGATGCGCTCATCGGGTTCATGGTGGCGGCCAGGATCCCGAACGCCGGCGACATGCGGAACGGTTGGCTCGCGCGCCGTTCACCGGCGTTCGTCGGTTCGCAGTAGTGCGTACGTGCCCTGAGGGGTGCCAGCGATCGGCGCCGGCCCAGGAGTACGACGCTCCAGCGATGTGAGCCCCGCAACGTGTGCCGACTGCGTCAATCGAGGAAGCGGCCCCGTACTGACGCGTCGGGAACCGGGCAGCTGTCGTACCTGCCCCAAACACGATAACGCCGTGCTGCGATCCGGTCGTAGCCCCAATCGCGGATCGCTCGCGGGACCGCATACAAGGTCAGCGCAAGTGCCCACACGCCGCCCAGATAACGCATCACCTCGAGGGCGGCGCTCGAACGAACA
Organism: Gemmatimonadaceae bacterium; assembly: GCA_019186945.1. GTDB lineage: Bacteria > Gemmatimonadota > Gemmatimonadetes > Gemmatimonadales > Gemmatimonadaceae > JABAQJ01. The sequence goes on along the minus strand of JABAQJ010000004.1, from coordinate 18,369 downwards.
TACGCGCCACTTGGGGTGAGGAGGATCAGCGAATCGATCCGGGCCAGTTCTGGCGCTGCGGCGCGCGCGGCCCTTCCGAACGCGCCCTGAAGCGTCGCGAACTTCAGCGTGCCATGGCGATCGTGCTTCACGACGAACTGCACGAACCGATCGCACAGACCGCATAAGCCGTCGTAGAGCAGTATCGCCTGCCCCCCGGCCAACATCTTCGGGAGCGCCCTTCGAGCCTTCGGGGCAGAACGCAATGTGGGTGGCGCCATGCTTGAATATGCCGTGCCCGGCACGCGTTGCGCAGGGTGCGATATTCTGCTCATGTCTGACGCACATACGTACGTCGAGGTCGCGCTTCCGCTTCCGATCTACCGGACCTTCACGTACGCCGTTGATCGCGCCTTCGAGCATCCGCTGGTGCCGGGAGCGCGGGTACTGGTGCCCGTTCGGCGTCGCCAGGCTGTCGGGATCTGCGTGAAAGTCGATGTCGCACCCGTCCCGGGTCGCACGTACAAGTCCATCGTTGCCGTCCCAGATCCTGTTCCGGCGCTGCCTCGCTCGCTCCTGGATACCTGCAGTTGGATCGCGCGACACTATGCCGCTCCTTCGGGCATTGTGTTACGCAGCGCGCTTCCTGCGCTCCTTACCGGTGCGGCCACTCCGGTGCCACGCCAGCGGGTGCGTCGCATCCTCGTTCTGGAAGCCGAGTGGCCTTCGCTGATGGAAAGAGATCGCGTCTTCCGGCGAGCGCCGCGCCAGCGGCAGGTGTTCGAACTGCTCGAGTCGTTAGGTGGGCGCGTGCCCGTCGACCACCTGGTGGACCGCCTGCAGGTGTCTGCCGGCGTGGTGGACGCGTTGATCGCGCGCGGCGCGGCACGGATCGAACAGGACGTGGTTGCCCGCACGCCGATGGCCGATCGCCGACGTCTGCAACACCCCGAACACCGGCCAACCGCTGCACAGCGGGCAGCGATCGACGCGATTGTTGCGGGATCGCCCGGTGACGTTTTCCTGCTGCGAGGTGTGACAGGGTCGGGCAAGACACTCGTCTATCTGGACGTACTGCGCGACATCGTCCTTGCGCGCGGCAGGTCGGCGATCGTCCTCGTGCCTGAAATCGCCCTCACGCCGCAGACAGTCGATCGCTTCCGATCGGTGTTCGGCGACCTGGTCGCGGTCCTGCACTCGGCGCTCGGTGACGGAGAACGGTGGGACGAATGGCGTGCGCTGCGCGACGGTCGGAAACGGATAGCCGTCGGCGCCAGATCGGCGTTGTTTGCGCCACTGGACGACGTCGGCGTCGTGGTCGTCGATGAAGAGCACGAGGCGAGCTACAAGCAGGCGGAGACTCCGAGGTATCACGCACGCGACGCCGCGGTGGTGCGCTCCCGAGCCGCTGGCGGCGTCGCTGTCCTCGGGAGTGCTACGCCGTCGCTGGAGAGCTGGACGCGGGCGCGTGACGGCACTTATCGCTTGTTGGAGCTACCGGAGCGTGTCGGTGGCGGCAGACTCCCCGTCGTTCACGTGATCGATCGCCGCCAACCGGACGACGGCAAGCAGCCCCCCGCCGACGCATTCCGTCGCCTCATTGCCGAGCCGCTGGAGCGCGGCATCCAGGATCGCCTCGCGCGCCGCGAACAGTCGTTGCTGCTGCTGAACCGGCGGGGTTACGCTTCGTTCCTCCTCTGTTCGGCCTGCGGCGACGTCGCCTCCTGTCCGCACTGCAACATCTCGCTGACGTATCATCGCACACCCGAGCGACTCGCCTGTCATTACTGCTCGTACCAGGAAGCGCCGCGACGCCAGTGCGCCCGGTGTGGAGCAGCGACCATCCGCGAACGGGGGTTCGGCACGCAACAGGTCGAGCGAGTCCTTGGCGAGCGGTTCCCGGCGGCCCGGATCGCACGGATGGATGTCGACACCACTAGCGCCAAGTCCGCGCACGCCGATATTCTGGACCGGGTTGCCGCGGGCGACGTGGACGTCCTGCTCGGCACGCAAATGATCGCCAAGGGACTCGACTTCCCCAACGTGACGCTGGTAGGCGTCGTGGACGCGGACGTCGGCATCAATCTCCCGGATTTTCGCGCGTCCGAGCGGACATTCCAGCTGCTGGCACAGGTCGCCGGGCGTGCGGGCCGCGGCCCGAAGGGGGGAAACGTATACATCCAGACAAGGCATCCCGGGCACCATGCGGTTAGATGCGCCATCACCCACGACGTGCCGGGATTCCTGGACGAGGAGCTCGAACAACGCAACGCTCCACCGTATCCGCCGCTCGTTAGGCTCGCGAACGTGCTGATCAGCGGGACAGCGGAAACCGCCGTTGCCGATCTCGCCCAGGCCTGTGCCACCTGGCTGGGTGGCCTTCTCGCGCGATACCCCGACGTCCGGACCACCGTGGTCGGGCCGGCGCCATGTCACGTGGATCGGATCAAGGACCGCTGGCGCTGGCACCTCCTTCTCAAGTCCGCCAGCGATCGTTCGCTCACGCGAGTGATCACCTACCTGGTTACGCGCTTTCCCGTGCCACCTCGACAGGGACTCCGCGTCTCAGTCGATCGCGATCCGGTCACGCTACTCTAGAGTCGGGAGTTCCTGGAGCCGCCGTCGATAGTCGCGGAGAGGCCCGTGCCGTTGTACCGGGCGCGGTCGCCAGCGATCTTTGACGCGTGAGCGCCTTCAAACATCCGGATTTCTCCGCGCCATCGTTCTCGACAGCACCCGACGCGCGGTTCGTACCCGCCCCGTCCGATGGCGTCCTGCCGGAGGAGTTCTTTTCGACGACCAACCTGCCGACCTACATTCGCCATGACGGAGTCTGGCGGCTCCCACGTGAACCGCGCATGGACTCGGCGCTCGTGCTCGACGCCGAAGGCGTCGTCTGGGTGCGGGAGGGACGCCGGGTGAAGAGGGGCGACCTGGTTGCCGTCGGCACCATGGAAGACGGGAGCCAGGGGATCTTCGTGCACGCTCATGCGTTTACCGGCGAAGCCCTCGAAGGCGAGTTCAAGTTCATGACCAGCGAGGTATCGCGCGAGAAGCCGATCGATTACCAGCTGATGGCGCGGATCCTGATCGAGGAGCGCGAACGCGGTGGGTATCCCGTCTGGGTGATCGGACCGGCGCTCGTGCACTCGCGGGCCAGGGCAGACATGACCTGGTTCATCCAGAACGGCTTCGTCGCCTCACTGCTGGCCGGCAATGCGGTGGCCGTGCACGACATCGAGGCATCGATTTACGGGACGACGTTAGGCATGAGCGGGAGCGGCGAGGCGATGACCGGCGGGCATGCACTGCACATGCGCGCGATCAACCGTGTGCGAGCCGCGGGCTCGATCGCCGCTGCAGTCGAGCAGGGTCTCGTCACGGACGGAATCATGCACGCCTGCGTGCGGCACCGCGTGCCATTCGTGCTCTGCGGATCGATTCGCGACGACGGACCTCTCCCCGACGTCTATACCGACATTGCGGAAGCGCAGGACGCGATGCGCGTCTACGCGATCAAGGCGACGATGGCAATCATGGTTGCGACTGCGCTCCACTCCATCGCTACCGGCAATATGCTTCCCGCCTTCGTGACGGAACCGGACGGCATGTTGCGTGAAATGCCGACTATCTGCGTGGACTCCTCGGAGTTCGTCGTGAGCAAGCTCAAGGATCGCGGAACGCACCAGGCGTTCGGCGTCGTTACGAATGCACAGGATTTCATGCACATCCTCCGTCTGTACGTCGAACGGGAAATGGACGCCCGCCGCCTGGCGACGCGGCATGGCCGCGTAACACCGCAGCAGGTCGTGACGCTGGGTGGATCCCGATGACGGAAGCGCAGTGGCGTTTCCTCAAAGCCATTACCGATCGTCTCCCAGGCGCACGTATCGTCGAACTGCGGCTGTTTCCTGCGATTCGACAGGGCGGCACGGAAAGCGGCGTGGCGGTCGTGGCCGTCGAAACGCTGGAGATTCCGCCACCGATACCCGATCCGACGGCGCTCGATACGGTGCAGGCAGACGTGGAACAGGTGACAGGAGTGTCGCCGGCCTGGGAGACGCCTCGGCTCTCGATGGGATTCGGCGCGATGTTGAGCGACTCCATGGAGCAACACGGCTCCGGCGACGATCGCGAGAACCGACGGATTCGCGAAATCGACGGGCTCCCGGCGAACGATCGAGTCGCCAGCGAGCGCGAAGTCGTACTATCGGTATCGGCCGAACGCGAAGTCCCCCTGCCGATCGCCGCCGACTTCATCGGCGCCGAGGCCGACGAGGCCGTCCCACTGGACGACATGCTGAACCTGGCGGCCGCCGATGCCGCGATCGGCCCGACTGCGGCGCGAGCGCCCAGGCGCATTGCCGTCCTCGCAGCGCGCTACCGACTGATGCTCAAGGGACCGGACCGCGGACGATGGGACTTCGAGCTGACGCACGAAGCCGACGCTCCGATCGAGACCGTGGACCGCGTTGCCAGGGGCGTGGCGAAGCGTGCCGGCGACGAAGGTGAACCAGAGTCGTATTCCGCCGACCAGTTGCGATCGGCGCTGGCGCAGCCGTGGTGGACCAGCGCGACGTAATCGACGCGTTCAGGTCCTACCTCCGCGATCACAACCTCCCGGTCACCAATCAGCGGATCGCGGTGGCGAGTGTCGTGCTGTTGTCGAATCGCCACCAAACGGCTGACGACATCGCGCGCGAGCTTCGCGCTCGCGGCGCATCGGTCGGACAGGCCACGGTCTATCGTACCCTCGAATTGCTCGTCGGCAGCGGCCTTGCGGTCGAGCGGGACTTTGGCGAAGGGTACAAGCGCTATGAATCCGCCCGTGACGAGCCGCACCACGAGCACCTCCTGTGTACCGTGTGCGGGCACGTGACCGAGTTCCGAGACGAGCGCCTCGACCGGATGACGGCCCTTGTCGCGGAGACGCACGGCTTTGCTCGGCATAGGCACCGGCTGGTCATCCTTGGTGTGTGCCGCGCCTGTCAGTCGGGCACCACGCGCCGCTAAGATTGAACGATGCAAGAGAACGCCATCGGCCCGACGATCGCTTTCACCGCGGGGTTGCTGTCTTTCCTGTCGCCCTGCGTCCTTCCGCTCATTCCCAGCTACATCACGTTCATTACCGGGCTCTCGCTGGATGACGTGACGAAGGCGAGGAAAGCGGCGCTGTCGCATGGCGTGCTGTTCGTGCTCGGGTTCTCGCTCATCTTCCTGGCGCTGGGGGCAACCGCCAGCGTGCTTGGTCGCCTGCTCTTTACCCAGCGCGATTGGCTGGCGCGAATCGGCGGCGTGGTCATCATCGTGTTCGGGTTATACCTGATGGGTGTATTGAACGTCGGCATGTTCGGTCGGGAGCGCCGCGTGCACCTGGCGGACAAGCCGGCGGGCTACTTCGGCACTCTCGTCGTGGGCGTGGCATTCGGCGCGGGATGGACTCCATGCATAGGTCCGATCCTCGGATCCATCCTCGTGTACACGGGAAGCACCGCCGATCTCTCCCGAGGCCTGTCACTCCTGACGTTCTATTCGCTGGGCCTGGCGATCCCTTTCCTCCTCTCGGCCATCGCCATCGAGCGATTCATCAAGACTTTCCAGCGCCTGAAGCGGCAGATGGTCTGGATCTCGCGTGCATCCGGCGTCCTGATGATCGGGATTGGCGTGCTGATGCTGACAAACTACTTCACCATCCTCGCATCGTACCTCCAGCGCTTTACGCCGGAAGCACTCCGCGACCGGCTCTAGCCCGACTCGATCTCTTCTTCCAGTTCCTGCCGCGACAGCAGTTCGCAGTACCGGCCGCCGCGCTGGATCAGTTCGTCGTGGGTTCCTGTTTCGACTACGCGGCCGTCGTCCAGTACGATGATCAGGTCCGCATCGCGCACGGCGCTGACGCGGTGCGAGGCAATCAGAGCCGTGCGATGCGCGAGCGCGGCGCGCAGGCCGTGGAGAATCGCCGCCTCCGTATGCGTGTCGACGGCGGAAAGCGCGTCGTCCAGCAGGACTATCGACGGGCGCCGGGCAAGAGCTCTTGCCAGGCAGGCGCGCTGTTTCTGCCCGCCGGAGAGATTGATGCCACGTTCCCCAAGGATGGTGTCGTAACCCCCGGAGAAACCAGCAATCGTCTCTTCGAGCTGAGCCACGCGGGCCGCCCACCCGGTGTCCGCTGACTCGCCGGCACCGTACAGCAGGTTCGCACGGATCGTGTCGCCGAACAGCAGGCTTTCCTGTGGCACTACGCCGAGCTCCCGGCGCAATTCCTCCAGCGACATCGACGCGATCGGCACGTCGTCGATCAGGATCTGGCCGGATTGAGGGTCGTGAGTGCGTGGGAGCAGCTCGACCAGCGTGCTCTTGCCGCTGCCCGTCGCCCCGACGATAGCCAGCGTCTGTCCGGCTTCGACACGGAATGAGATGTCGCGAAGGACTTCCCGCGGCGGTTCGCCGTCCCGCGAAGGATAGCTGAACGAAACGGCACGGAACTCGACGCGGCGGCCTCCATTTGCGGGAGGGAGCGCCGGCGAGCGAGCGACGGCGCGATCGCGGACATGCGGACGCGACGCCAGCACGTCCTGCAGGCGTGTCATCGATGCGGCGCCACGCTGGAACAGGTTCAACACCCAGCCTAACGAGATCATCGGCCATGTCAGCATGCTCAGGTACAGGCCGAACGCCACGAAGCTGCCGATCGATATCCGACCATTCAGTACCAGGATTCCGCCCGCGCCAAGCACGATGACGGCGCCAGCGCCGGCGAGCAGTCCGAATGCCGGGTGCATGATCCCGTAGAGCCGCGCGAGTTCGAGGTTGCGCCGCACGTATTCGCGACTCAGCGCTTCGAACCGCTCGCTCTCCGCTGCTTCCTGGCGATACGCGCGCACGATTCGGGTGCCGCTGAGGTTCTCCTGGACGCGTGTCGTCAACGAGCCGAAGTGCTCCTGGACCGCCTCGAACCGGTCGTGGATGGCTCGTCCCAGGCGATGCATTACGACCGGCAGGACGGTCATCGGCAGGAGCGCCAGCAACGTCAGTCCTCTGTCGATCCGCAGCATGAATCCGAGCGCGAAAACGCCGCCGGCGACAGTGTTGCTCAGATACATGATGGCCGGTCCGGCGGCCATGCGCACGGCACTCAGGTCGTTGGTCAGTCGCGCCATCAACTCGCCCGTACGCATCCGGCCGTAATACGCGGCATCCTGTTTCAGCAGCACCGCGTACAGGTCGTTCCGAAGGTCGGTCTCGATCCTTCGGCTCAGGCCGTTGAGAAGCTCGCGCATCCAGTAGCGGCAAACCCCGGCCACGAGCGAGATTCCCACCATGACCGCCGCTAGCTTGACGACATCGCCAAGTTCGTTGCCGGCCCTGATTTCGTCGATCGCGGCGCGAACGAGCCAGGGATTCACGCTCGCCAGCGCACCACCGGCGATGACCAGTCCCACGCCAAGAGCGAGCGATCCGCGATAAGGACGGAAGTATGGCAGGAGGTTCCTGAGTGACTTCACGCCTTCCCAGCCGCTTGCTTCCGCGTTCCGGCGCACGGCACTTTTCGAGCGTCACACGGTACTTTCACCGCGCTGCAGCCCATGGGCGCACTGCACCCGAACGGAGGTCTCATCATGATGCAATATACGCGACGAGCGATGCTGCCCTTGACGCTGGCGGCGTTTGTGCTGGCGGCGTGCGCCAAGGGCGACAACAACGCCCTGTCGGAAGACACCGCTCTCAATCGCGACCTTGCGCGCCTTGGCACGGACAGCGCGGTCCAGCCAGAACTCCAGGACATACCCGCCCAGGCCGAACCAGCGCCGCTGACCCCGAGTCCCGCGCCTGTCAAGCAGGCACCAAAGCCGAAACCGGCAGCCTCGGCACCCAAGCCCGCTTCGCCAGTGCCGACTCCCGCTCCGGCCAACCCCACTCCCAATCCGCCAGCCGCCAATTCCACGCCGAGCGGCAATACGGTGACGACCGGTGCTGTAGGTTCGGAGAAGCCGTTAGGCACCATCGGTGCCGGGACGACACTGTCGCTGGCGTCGACCGAGAAGGTCTGTACCAATACGCACAAGGTCGGCGACCGCTTCGTCAGCACGGTCTCCAGTCCCGTCACGGGCACGAACGGGGCCGTTATCCCTGCGGGTGCTCGTGTCACCCTGGAACTGACCAAGCTGAAGCGGAGCGAGAATACGAACGACCGGATCGAAATCGGATTGCGGGTAGTCTCGATCGCGTTTGACGGCAAGACGTACACGCCGGATGCGGACATAGTGACGGCCGAGATCGATCGAGTGCGGAGTTCGACCAAGGGAAACGATGCCAAGAAGGTGCTCGGCGGCGCGGTGGCGGGCGCGATCCTGGGCCAGGTTCTTGGCAAGGATACGAAAGGCACCGTCATTGGAGCTGCCGCCGGCGCTGCAGCTGGCGGAGCCGCGGCAGCGGCGACGGCAAACTACGAGGGATGCGTCAACAACGGCGCTGCGATCACGATCAAGTTGAACTCGACGATCACCGTGGCCGCGAGCTGATCCCGGCGTCTTCGCCGATGACCGATGCCATGCGGGGCCGTCTTCCGACGGCCCCGCATGGTTTTCATCCGGAGGACTGTCGCCTTCAGCGTGAACTCGTGCCGCCGGTACCGCTGGAGCGTGGCTCGCTTACGCCCTCCCAGCCTCCCGGTACGCGCATCACGGCGTTCGCATTGGCGAGCCCCCCAGTGAATCGGATGGCGTGTCCCATCGCGATCAGGGAATCCCGCACCGCGGGCGAGAGGCCATTGGCTTCAACCAGCAGCGTATCCGGCAGCGCCTGATGGTGCAGCCGAGGGGCGTGCATCGCATCGTACAGCGACATTCCGCCGTCGATTACGTTGAGGATGACCTGCGATGTCGTTGTGATGATGCGCGGACCTCCGGCAGCCCCAACGACAAGGAACAACTTGCCCTGACGATCCAGCACGATCGTGGGAGACATCGCGCTCAACATCCGTTTGCCCGGCGCGATCGCATTGACCTCTCCCTGAACCAGTCCGAACATGTTCGGCTTGCCGGGCGCCGCGGCAAAATCGTCCATCTCGTCGTTCATGAAGAATCCGACGCTTGCCAGATAGACGCCTGATCCGTAGCCGTTGTTCAGTGTTGTCGTCGTTGCCACGGCGTTTCCCTTGTCATCGACGACCGAGTAGTGCGTCGTACTCTCGCCGTCGACGATCTGGCTGCCGTTCGGCGGAGTCGGCGTGCTTCGCAACGGATCGATCGTCCGGGCCAGTTTGCGCGCGTATTCCTTGCTCGTCAGCTCGGCGATCGGAACATTTACGAACGCGGGGTCGCCCAGCTTCGCGTTACGGTCGATGAAGGCGCGCTGGTAAACGGAGGCCAGCAAGTGCGCCCAGCGCGTGCTCCCCCAGACTCCAGGCGGCCCGGCGGCTTCGAGCATGTTGAGCGATTCGGTGATCGTGATACCACCCGATGATGCGGGCGGCATCGTGAGCAGAGTGTAGCCACGGTAGTCGCTCGCAATCGGATGCCGCCACTCGACCTTGTAGTTGGCCAGGTCCGCTTTCGTGATGAGGCCACCGCCGCGCTGCATTCCCGCCACGAGCGAGTCGGCGACTTCTCCCGAGTAGAACCCGCTGGCGCCGCGTTCCGCTATCAGTTGCAACGTACGCGCCAGCGCAGGCTGCCTGAATACGGTACCGGGCCTGATCGGTTCGCCGCCTGGGTAGAAGACCGGCTCCGCTCCAAAGCGGGCAAGGTACTCTTGGCTGGATGACAAGGAGCGGAACAAGGCAGAGTCCACTACGAAACCGTCTCGCGCAAGGCGGATGGCCGGCGCCATCACTTCGGACAGCGGCTTCGACCCGAACTTCGCCAGCGCTTCCGTCATTCCCGCGACCGATCCGGGAACGCCGGAAGCGCGATAGCCAACGATGCTCTCGTTTGTCGGGTTGCCGTTCTTGTCCAGATACATATCACGGTAGGCCGCGCCCGGCGCCATCTCCCGATAGTCGATCGCCGCCGATCGCCCGTCTGCCATGCGGATGACCATGAACCCGCCGCCGCCGAGGTTGCCGGCCACGGGGTAGGTCACCGCCAGGGCGAACCCAACCGCAACCGCGGCGTCGACTGCGTTACCGCCAGCACGAATGATCTCGTTCCCGGCATCCGACGCGAGCTTCTCGTTGCTCGCGATCATGAACCGTTCGCCAAAGGCAGCCTTCCCGCCGGACGAAAACCGCCACCCGGCCGGAAAGGCAGAAGGACGGCGCGCTGTACCGGTCGTCGCGCGGCACGCGATCGCCATCACTGGCAGCAGCAACAGGAATGCAGCGGGTTTTCGCATCATGCGTGTTCGGTGGAGGTTGCTGGGCACCGGCCGGCACGTCCCATTGCCCGTCAGAGTCCCACCCGAAGCCCGAGACCGATCGAATAGTGACGTGCCAGCGTCTGGACGTTTCCGGGAAGGTTGTCGCGTTCGTGCACGCCGTTCATGTACTCTCCGGTCAGTTCCAGGCGCCAGTCACCGGTGAAGGCATACCCGAAGCCGTAACCGGCGGAGAACAGGAGGTCCTTGTTTGCGCCGCCGGGTGGAAGTTTTCGGCGTGGCGAGTCCTGCTCGAATGCTCCATACTGGATAGCGCCCAGGAACAGCCGAAAGAACTGATACATACCGGTCTGACCGGACGTGCCCCCGCCGCGAAACACGGCGCCATAGGTTGCCACCGTGGCGTGAGCATTACAACGGATGGAACCATCGCAAGCGCTGTTCGATCCGGTCCCAGAGTAAACGAGTGGCGCGCGGGTATACGAGCCGGCCAAGCCGGCACTCAAGCCCGAGCCGAACTCGCGTTCGACGGCGAATGTCAGAGGGAACCCGTCTCCGAAGTCCCAAAGCGATTGCGAGTTCCCGTCCCACACGGGTGCCAGAAGGAGAATGCCGGTGCCAACCGACAGCCAGAACGTCGGCTCGCTCGTGCTCGCCTGTGCGGCGCCGCCGACACGGCCGCCACGCCGGCGGCCCGCACCTTCCTGTGCCGGCAGGACGGCGGCAAAGGCCAGCACCAAGAGCGCCGCGCTCGATAGCGACCTGAAACCGTTCATGTTCGCCGAGGCTCCTGAAGGGCACCGGTGCGACCGATGGAACCCCGTTAACTTAGCCGCACGGCGCCAGCCCCGACAAACGCGTCATGCGCTCGACCTCGCAGCCGACGGATTGTGGCCTCTAACGCACTTGACCCGCGAATCACGGAGCACAGGAATCCGCGCACGGCTGCCATTGACATGGCATCGCCGATCGAGATCGTCGATCTGATGACGGCGGAGGACCGCACCGTCCCGGATGCGGTCGCCTCGCAGCGTGAGCGAATCGCGGAAGCGATTGCGCTGATCGAGCACGCGTTTCGGAACGGTGGGCGTCTCTTCTACGTCGGCGCCGGCACCTCAGGCAGGCTTGGCATACTGGACGCGAGCGAGTGTCCGCCGACGTTCGGCAGCGACCCATCGCTCGTGCAGGGGATAATCGCCGGCGGGATGGCTGCGGTCTTTCGCTCGCAAGAGGGCGCGGAGGATTCCCCGCAGGGGGGATCGGAGGCAATCGACCAGTTCGCGGTCCGGGCGCCAGATGTCGTCGTTGGCATTGCGGCATCCGGGACGACACCGTTCGTTCGCGGCGCCCTTTCGCGCGCGCGCGAGTGCGGAGCCAGCACCGTCATGATCGCGTGCACACCGGTTGCAGGCGCGGTGCGCGAACTCCTCGACGTGCTCATCCTCCCGATCGTGGGGCCGGAAGTGGTCACGGGTTCCACCAGGCTCAAGGCGGGCACCGCGACGAAGCTGGTGCTGAACATGCTCACGACGGGCGCGATGATCCGCATCGGCAAGACCTACGGCAACCTCATGGTCGATCTGCGCGCCAGCAATGTGAAGCTGACGGATCGTAGCGAGCGGATTGCGATGGTGGTCTGCGGCGTGACGCGAGAGGAAGCTCGCTCCATGCTGGCAGCGGCCGATGGCGTGCTCAAGGTCGCGATCGTGATGAACCTGTTGGGCGTCGGGCGGGCCGCAGCGGAGCGCGCACTCTCGGATGCAGGAGGTTCGGTTCGCCTGGCAGCCGGGAAGGCGCCACCGGAATGAGCACCGGCCGCTCCTCGTCGCGAGTGCTGGTCGGGCTGATGTCCGGTACATCACTGGACGGCATTTCCGCGACGGTCGTCCGATTCACCGCCGTCGGAGCAGGAGCGCCGCGCGCCGACCTTCTCGCGTTCCGTGTAGTGCCTTTCGACGATGCCCAGCGCGAACGCATTGCCAGCGCCATTGGCGGCGCAGCGCCGGAGGAGTATTGCCGCCTGAACTTCGACCTCGGTGCCTGGCTGGCGGATGCGGCCCTCGGCGTCATTTCGGACGCGGGAGTGCCACGCCACGAGATCGCGGCGATCGCATCCCATGGGCAGACGTTGTGGCACGTACCCGGGCATTCGACCTGGCAGTCCGGCGAGTCGGCGGTGATCGCCGAGCGTACCGGGATAGACGTCCTCCACGATTTCCGTGTGCGCGACGTTGCTGCTGGCGGGCAGGGAGCGCCGCTCGTGCCCATGGCCGACGCGCTCCTGTTCGCGCACGCGTCGGAGTGGCGCGCCTTCCAGAACCTGGGCGGGATTGGCAACGTCACGATCGTCCCGCCAGGTGGCGGCATGCTGGCGACGCGCGCATTCGACACCGGCCCGGGGGTCGTCATCATCGACGGCGTGGTGCGTGGTCTCACGGCCGGAGTGCGTTACGACACGGGTGGCGCGCTGGCGCGGCGTGGCACCCCGATCGATGAGGTCGTTCGTCGTACTCTGGGACATCCTTATTTCGCCGCCGAGCCGCCCAAGTCCACGGGGCGCGAGCTGTTTACTCCGGAGTTCATCGCTGCATTCGTGGACGACTGTCGACGGTCCAGGGCCGGAGCGACGGTCGCCGACATCGTCGCCACCGCGGTTGACTTCACGGCCGCGTCGATCGCCGATGCCTTCGCACGCTTCATTCCGGAGCCGGTACGGGACGTCGTGATCTCGGGAGGTGGCGCGGAGAACCCGGCGTTGGTGGACGCGATCGCTGCGCGACTGGCGCCTCGTGTGGTGCGGCGCTTCTCCGACGTCTTCTTCGATGGTGAGGCGAAGGAGGCCGTCGCGTTCGCGCTCCTGGGTTTTCTGTTCCTCGACCGACGTGCCGCCAACGTGCCCTCGGTTACGGGCGCCCGCGGTCCGCGTATTCTCGGCAAGCTGACGCCGGCGTGAGCGACCTCGCGCAACTCCTGATCCCCGCTGTGCGCCGGGATCCTTCAACGGGGTTCGACGAGTCGCTCCCCGCGATCGAGCGAGCGCTGCAGGCCGGTGTGGGCGGGTTCATCGTCTTCGGCGGCAGTGTCGAGGAGGTTCGCACGCTCACCGCTACGATGCGCGTCCGGTCGCGCATCGAACTGCTGATCATGTCGGACCTGGAGCGCGGGGCAGGGCAGCAATTTCGAGGGGCAACGGGGCTCCCGCCAGTCGCCGCGTTAGGCGCAGCGGACGATGACGAGTCCACGCGCGTGGCCGCGCGCGTAACGGCACAGGAAGCTGCAGAGATCGGCGTAGGCACCGTGCTCGCGCCGGTCGCCGACATCGACTTGAACCCGGACAACCCGATCGTTGGCACGCGATCGTTCGGCGCCAGTGCGCCGAGCGTGGCGCGTCACGTTGGCCTGTGGATCGACGAGTGCCAGCGACATGGAGCGATGGCGTGTGCCAAGCACTTTCCGGGACACGGTCGGACGTCCACGGATTCCCATGTCGCGCTTCCAGTCGTCGATGCCACCGAATCGGAGCTGCAAGCGGTGGACTTGCTCCCGTTTCGGGCAGCCATCGAGGCCAACGTGGCGGCGATCATGACCGCACACGTCGCCTACCCGGCGCTCGATCACACACGGGCGCCCGCCACGCTTTCCCGCCGAATCACCCGTGGGCTGTTGCGGGACCGCCTGGGGTTCGAAGGTCTGGTGGTGACCGATGCGATGATCATGCAGGGCGTTCTGGGCGATTCCGGCGAGGGCGTGGCCGCGGTGCGAGCGCTGGAAGCCGGGTGCGACCTCCTGCTCTATCCGGAGGAACTGGACGTGGTGCTGCGGGCCCTGGAAGAAGGGGTGCGGACGAGGACGCTGGCGATCCGGGACCTGGATCAGGCGCTCGGCCGGCGGGAGCAGTGGGCGAAGTGGTGCGCCACGCAGCCCGCCGCCAGGACCGTGGCGGACGCGGACCGCATCGTCGTGCGAGACCTCTGCGATCGCGCAGTCCATATCGTGCGGGGCAGGACGCCATCCCTCGGCGCAAAGCTCGACGCGATTGTCATCGACGACGATGTCGGAGGTCCGTACGACTCGCCATCGCGCGATCCGCTGTTCTCGGCGTTAGGCAACGCCGGATTCGATGCGCGGCTGCTGTACCGCGCGACACCTCGCTACCAGGCGTCGACGATATCGGAGAACGACGACGCAGTGGCAGGGTCGCTCCCTTACTTGAGCGGTCTGTTCCGCCCGGAGTCCACCGTCGTGGTCTTCGCGTTCAACGATATCCGCGCATGGAAGGGGACGCCCGGTTTCTCCCCAGGAGCACTGGAACTGATGAGGCATGCGGTTCGCGAGGCAGGTGCCGCGAGTCGCGAAATCGTGCTGGTGCTTTTCGCGCACCCGCGTCTTGTCACTCGGGACGTCGAGGGAGAACACGTTATCGGCACGTGGGGCGGAGAGCCGCCGATGCAGCTGGCGTTCGCACGCTGGGCCATGGCGCATCGCTGACACACGGTACGCGACGCGAGCGGGTTCCGGCTACTGTGGCCACAGATAGCGCCACACCATGTACAGGACGGCAAGCACACCGATGCCCGCCAGAATCCGCACGTAGCGCTCGCCGCGGCGGCGGCGCTCCTCGTCGACGATCGGAAAGATGTCCGCCGGCGCTACATCGGACCGCGCGGATGCGTCCGCTTCGGGATTGACGTGCCCATCGACGTCGAACGTCCGGTGCCGGGGTTCGTCGATGGCACTCGGCAGGCGCAACGATTCGCCGTCGAACCGCGCGGCCACAACCGTAATGTTGTCGGGCCCACCGAGGTCGTTGGCGATCGCCACCAGCCGATTGCACGCCCGGGAAAGGTCCGGCTCCTCCCGAACGGCACGGGCGATCATGTCCGGCTTTACCAATCCGGACAGGCCGTCGCTGCAAAGGATCAGCACATCTCCACGACAGACCTTCTGGTGCGTCAGATCGACCCGAACGTGAGCCTCCGGCCCCAGCGCCTGCAGGATGATGTTACGCCGCTCGTTGATTTCTGCATCCGACTCCGTGATCTCTCCGGCTTCGATGAGCTTCTGCATCAGCGACTGGTCCTTCGTCAGCTGAAACGCCATTCCCCCACGCACCAGATATGCCCGGCTGTCCCCGACCTGCGCGAGATACAGTGTGTCGCCGAGGAGCCCGGCGATCGTCGCTGTCGTCCCCATCCCGCGGAGTTCCACATGGTCGTGCGCGTACTGAAAGATCGCGGCATTCGCGACCTCAGTGGCCTTCGCCAGTTCCCGAACGAAGGCCACGGGCTCGACCGTCTTGCGGCCGCTCCAGT
Source organism: Gemmatimonadaceae bacterium (assembly GCA_019186945.1). Classification (GTDB taxonomy): domain Bacteria; phylum Gemmatimonadota; class Gemmatimonadetes; order Gemmatimonadales; family Gemmatimonadaceae; genus JABAQJ01. The sequence goes on along the minus strand of JABAQJ010000004.1, from coordinate 2,761 downwards.
GCTGCTGCAGGTGCCGCAGCACGGCATCGACCGCGGTCGCACTCGCCAATTCACCTGCCGCCGCACCGCCCATTCCATCGGCGACCATGAAAACGGCCCCCTCGGCGTCTGCCTGACGTCGTAACACCTCTTCGAACTGGAGGATCGGACGCGCATCGCCAAGATGGGCGACCAGGAACGAATCCTCGTTATGCTCCCGCGCCTGGCCAACGTCGCTCTGGGCGAAGGCCTCGACGATGACCGGTGACGGGGTGCCGTTCCACTTACCGGGACGATCCATGCCGCGGCTCATTGCACCGGAGGAAGGATCATCGCGCCGGCCGATCCGACCTACTGCAGGTCGACACGGAGCACCTGCTTGCCCAGCAGCAGACGATCCCCGTCGCTCAACGCCTGCTCGGCGCGAAGGGCGATCCCGACGCCGTTGCGACTGCCAACGTCCCGGATGACGACGTCGCCCGATTCGGGGCGGGATCGCACCTCGGCGTGACGCGCGCTCATGGTCGGATCATACGGGAAGACCCAATTTCCGTGCTCGCGCCCGATCAGGATCGCCCGCCCCTCGGGCACGTAACAGATGTCCCGTGTCCTGCCGTTCGCCAGCATCTGCTCCAGCACAGCCACATCCGCAGGTGGAACGCGCGAACCCGCCTGCTCGGCCGGGCCTGTCGCCAAAATGTCATGCGGCGTCAGGCGACGAAACCGGATTACCTGGGAGCCAAGGAGGATCAGTTCCCCGTCTTCGAGGACATGGACATCCCGCGCGAAGATCCACGTGAAACCCCTTCCGCTCGGTGTCAGGTCGCGAATGCGAATTCCCGCCGGATCCCGGGAAACGATGGCGTGCTCCCGAGCAACGCTCTGATCCTCGTCGAAAGATACGTCGGCAGCGCCTCGCCCGATCAGCGTCTCCGCTCTCTCCAGCGGGAACTCGTGGGTGACTCCCCCATGCTCGTCCAGAAGGGTGAGTCGGGGAACGACAGGCAAACCGGGCGGCGTGAGGCGCGGTCGCGGCTCCGTGCGCACGGCTGGCTGAGGCTCGTCTCCTCCCCCAACTTCAGGTACCGATCCGTCCACCACTCGTAGCCCGCAGTGTGGACAAAACAGCGCCGACCGATCGACCGGCCGGGCGCAATGTGGGCATGGCGTCGTCCGAGTGAGCCTTCCGTGATGCGATCTACCCAGCCGGAGGCGTGGTTCCGTGGGCATCGGCTCTCCCGTGGTCGATCTGGCGGCAGTGCGCCTCGTGTTGGAGTCGATGTCTGAGTCAGGACGCCACCCGCAGTTCGGACACAGTTGTGCTCCCGGTTCCAGCGGATGCCGACAGCTCGGGCAGGTGTTCACGAATCTGTCTCGCGTAAGGCGTCAGTGGTCGGATGCCGCAACCGGGACATGCGGCGCTCGAGGGCGGCAGGCAGCTGTCTCCGGCGAAAATGCCATGAAGTCACGTACGAGGCAACCGGACCCGAGGATTCGCGCCACGTCCGCGCTGCATTAGGATACCGGCATGAGATGGAATGTCCGTACGACCGTCGTTACCGCGGGCCTGTGTCTAGGTTCGCCGGGTTGCGCATCGCCAGCACCGGTGCTTCCTCCCAGCGTCGTAACGCCACCGACGCCCGTCCCGATTCCGTCCGACGTGGCGCAATCGGACCTCCCGCCCATACCGCGCGTTAGGGGACCGATCGCGATCCGGGTCGCATATCCGACTCCCGGGCAGCTGATCGCGTCGCGGGATTCGAACTTCATCTTTGGCTCGATCGGGTCGGGCGACGGAACGCTGCGAATCAACGATCAGCCCGTGCCGGTCCTGCCGAATGGCGCGTTTCTCGCCTTTCTCCCGCTACCGCCACATGCGTCAGCGGCGTATGAGCTGGAGGTCGTGCGCGGTCGCGACACGGTGCGTGCCGTGCAACGGATCACGCTGCCTGCGCCGCGCCTCGATCTTCCGGAATCTGGCGCGTTGCTGGTGGACTCGACGTCGTTGCAGCCACGCACGCCCGGGATGTGGTCGCTAGCCGATCGGATTCGCGTCAGCGTGCGGGCGCCGCGATCTGCAACGGTTTCGCTCCGGCTGCCTTCTGGCGTCGAGCTTCCGCTTCGGAACGCGGTCGCGGTGGTGGATGAGGTGCCTGAGGTCGGACGATTCGATCTGTCGGTGTCGGATTCCAACGTGTTCGCGGCCAGCGTTCCTGTGTCGTCACTCGTTGGCGCTGCGGCGATGCTCGTGGTACGGCGCGGCCGGGACAGCGTTCGCCTTGCATTGCCGGCGGTCACGGCGTCCGATGACAGCGAACCTCGCTGGGCCGTGGCCGGCGTCGCGCCGAGCACGCTGCCCGACACGGATCGCGTGGTGATTGCGCGCCCGGTGCCTGGGGGGACTTACAAGTGGTTCCTTCTGCCCGGCACGGTAGTGCAGGAGACGGCACGCGTTGGGGACGCCAGTCGTATCCGCCTCGATTCCGGACTCGACGTGTGGGTCCAGAGCGCCGAGTTGCAGCTGTTGCCGACTGGCTGGCCGCCGCCGCGCCGGGTCGCGATGAACGCTCGTGTACTGGCGTCCGACGCCGACTGGAGCGATGTCGCGTTCCCAATGACATCGAGGCCACCTTATGTCGTGGAGGAGGAGGACCGAGCGCTGGTGGTGACGATGTACGGGACTCAGGCGAACACCGACATAGTGAGCTATGCCAGCGCGGACGCATCTGTCGACCGCATCGAATGGGAGCAGGTGTCGAGTGACCGTGCGCGATACACGATC